>NZ_CP150341.1:0-3160000 GCF_051475585.1 Sorangium sp. So ce426
ATGACGATTCCGAAACACGAGCCGCGCGAGGTCTTCGATCGGGCGATCGAGCATACGCGGGCGCTTTCCCCGGCCACTTTCGATCAGTGGTTCGGGGGAGTTCAGTTCGATGATCTGACCGACGGCGTCCTGACGCTGCGTGTCCAGAACGAGTTCGTCCTCGAGTGGGTCAGGGACAATTTCCTGCCAGCGCTCACGGACAAGATCCGAGAGCTCACCGGCTGGTCGGTCCAGGTCGCGTGGACGGTGGATCAGAACCTCGACGCGCCCATTGCGCAGCGCGTGGAGCTCACCCCGGTGCGTCCGCGGGCGCTCGTCGTGCGTCCGACCAGCGCGGCGCCGGCGCCGGCGCCCCGCCCCGAGCCGGCGCTCCGGCGCGTCCCGTCGATGCCGGACGACCTCAACCCGAAGCACACCTTCGCGAGCTTCGTCGTGGGCCCCTCGAACCAGCTGGCGCACGCGGCCGCGATCGCGGCCGCGGGCGGCGGGGGGCGCCGCTACAACCCGCTCTTCATCTGCGGCGGCACGGGGCTCGGCAAGACCCACCTCATGCACGCGATCGCGCACCGCGTCTTCGAGGGCAGGCCGGACGCGCGGATCATCTACGTCTCGGCCGAGAAGTTCACGAACGACTTCATCACGGCCATCCAGCACCACCGGATGGACGAGTTCCGCACGCGGTACAGGTCGAGCTGCGACGTGCTGCTCGTCGACGACATCCAGTTCCTGGCCGGACGCGAGCAGACGCAGGAGGAGTTCTTCCACACCTTCAACGCGCTCCACACGCTCGACCGGCAGATCGTGGTGACGAGCGACAAGTACCCCCAGAACCTCGAGCGCATGGAAGAGCGGCTCGTCTCGCGGTTCTCCTGGGGGCTCGTCGCCGACATCCAGGTGCCGGAGCTCGAGACGCGCGTCGCGATCGTGCGGAACAAGGCGGCGCTCGAGGGCATCGCGCTCACGGACGACGTGGCGCTCTACCTCGCGCAGATGGTCCGCTCCAACGTCCGCGAGCTCGAGGGGACGCTGATCCGGCTGGCGGCCAAGAGCTCGCTCACGGGCCGCCCCGTCGACCTCCCGTTCGCGCGCGCCGAGATCACGGCCACGTCGCCGCCGCGCGCGCAGATGATGAGCGTCGAGGACATCCAGCGCGCTGTGTGCCACCACTTCCACCTGCGCTCGATCGACCTCACCTCGAAGGACCGCCACAAGAGCGTGGCCTTCGCGCGCCACGTCGCGATGTACCTCTGCAAGCAGCGGCTGAAGTGCAGCTTCCCGGAGATCGGGCGCGCCTTCGGCAACCGCGATCACACGACGGTGATGAGCGCCGTCCGCAAGATCGAGGCGCAGCGCGACTCGGATCCGCAGGTCCGCGCCCACCTCGAGGCGCTCGAGAAGAAGCTCGCCGACGAGTGAACCGCGCGCGCGTGACGCGGGAGACGCGCGCGCGGGGTCAGAGCTCGGACAGCGCGGAGCGCGCGTCGTCCGCGACGAGCTTGTTGCCGTACGCGGACGCGAGATCGAGCACCTCGGCGAGCTCGCGCCGCGCCTCCTTGACCAGGCCCCGCTGCTTCAGGAGCGCGCCGAGCAGGTACCGGCTCTCGAGGGCGTCGGTGCGGTAGGAGCGCGCGTCGGCGTAGCGCGCGAGCTCGCGCAGGAGCTCGCCGGCGCCGGCCGCGCCGCTCAGCCCGTCCAGGTAGGCGAGGTGCGCGCGGTTGATGGAGGCGAGGCGCTCGTGGCCGCTCTCCTCGGCGAGCTCCTTCGACTCGGTGAGCGACGCGTAGGCGCGCGGCAGATCGCCGAGCCGCCGGCTCGCGTCGCCGAGGTTGTGCAGCGCGGCGGCCGTCTCGAAGCGCAGGCCCGCGGACCGGGCGAGGTCGACGGCGCGGGCGGAGCTCTGCACCGCCGCGTCGAAGTCGCGCAGGAACACGTGCACGAGGACGCGCTGCTTCTCGCGCTCGCTCGCCGCCGCGAGGTCGCCCGGATCGCCGAGCGCCTCCGCCCGATCGAGGGCGCGGAGCGCCGCCGCGATGTCGCCCGTCGCCGCGCGCGTCTGGGAGATCGCGAGCAAGAGCCTCGGATCGTCGATCGCGCCCGTCGCCTCGAGCTGCTCGACGGCGCGCTCCGCGCGCGCGAAGTCGCCGCTCCGGACGCCGATCTCCGTCTCGCACGCGAGCGCCTTGCGGCGGAGGTCCTCCCGATCGCCGGCGAGGGCGTAGGCCTCCTCGAGCCTCGCGTACGCGTCGGCGAAGAGATCCACCGCGCCGAGGGCGCGCGCCAGGTCGACGCGGGCCGAGAGCTTCTGCTCCGGCGCGCCGGCCTCGTCGATGCGCCGCAGCGCGCGGGCGGCGACGTCGGCGAGATCCGGCGCGGAGCGCACGCGCACGACGACGTCGGCGAGCGAGCCGAGCCACGCGGCGAGCTCCGCCGGCGAGCGGTGGGCGTGGTCGCCGAGATCGAGCGCCTGGAAGATGAGCCGGAGCGCCGGATCGAGCTGGCTCGCGCGGATCTTGTGGAGCGCCGCGCGCGCGTAGAACGTGGCGGCGCGGTCGCGATCGCCGGCCTGGTAGAAGTGCTGCCCGATGCGCTCGGCGTGCTCGGCGCCGTCCTCGCCGACGACGGCGACGTACGCCGCCGCGGCCGCGGCGTGCAGCTCCCGGCGGAGCTCCGGCGGGATCGCGTCGAGGACGATCTCCCCGTGCATGGGCGACGCGAAGCTCGCCTGCGCGGGGCCCTTGAGCCGCAAGAGGTCGCGGGTCGCGAGCCCGGAGATCGCGCGGTTCACGGCGGGGAGCTTCTGCTGGAGGAGCGCCGCGAGGACCTCGGTCGGCACCGGATCGCCGAGGATGGCCGCCGCCTGGAGCACGGCGCGGTCGCTCGGATCGAGCCGCCGCACCCGGGTCGCGATGAGCGTGCGCAGCGAGCGCGGCACCGCCGACGCGCCGTCGAGCCGCGCCTTCACGACGCCGCTGACGACGCTGAGCGCGCCGGAGTCGAGGAGCTCCTTGATGAGCTCCTCGAGGAAGAGCGGGTGGCCGCCCGCGCGCTCGCGGCAGAAGGCGACCACGTCGGGCGGCAGGAAGCTCGCGCCGATGCGCGCCGACATGAGGCGCGCGCCGTCGCTGTCCGAGAGCTCCCCGACCTTGAGCCGGTAGAAGTGGGGGTGCGCCTCGAGCAGCGGCGGCGGGTCGCTGCGCGTCGCCAGCATCAGCACGGCGCGGAGCCCGCCGGCGCGGCCCGCGGTGGCGAGCAGGGCCTCGGCGGTGAGCTGGTCCATCGCCTGCGCGTCGTCCCACGCGAAGCAGTGGAGGCGATCCTCGCAGAGGCTCTGCACCATGCGCGGGAACGCCGTGCGCAGGATCGCGGTCGTCCCCTGCGGCGCCCGCGTCTCGGCGAGCGCCGCGCCGAGCTGACCGAGAACGGCCGCGGACTCGTCGTCGCGCAGGCCGAGCGCCCGCAGCCGCGGCAGCACCGCGCGGATGCGCTCCTCGTCGTCGCCCTCCTGGATGCCGCAGAGCACCTGGAGCATCGCGGTGAGGCCGCTCCACGGGACGTCGGCGCCGTTGTGCGGGCACGAGGCGACGTAGACGCCGACGTTGTAGTCGCCCTTCGAGAGCCGCCGCTCCATCTCGGCGAGCAGCCGCGTCTTGCCGATGCCGCGCTCGCCCTGGATGACGACGATCTGCGCGCGCTTCCTCGTGGCGTCGGCCAGGATGTCGCCGAGCTGCTTGAGCTCGTCGCGGCGGCCGATGAAGCGGCCGTGCGCGCCGTCCGGGGGCTGCGCGGACGTGACGACGCGCCCCCCCTCGGGCGCTGTCCGGCCCGCGCCGGGCAGCTCCTCGGTCGCGAACGCGTTGCGGAGGACGCGCCCGGTGAGGTTCGACACGGCGACCTGGGACTCGGTCGCGCGGGCGAGCGCCTGGGCGGAGGCGATGAGCGAGGTGAGCCGCTCGTCGCGGATCGGGGCGCCGGCGCTGTCGACGAGGATGCGGGCGAGGTGGATGCCGGCGGAGACCGCGGCGCCCCCGCCGCGCGAGCGCAGGATCACGAGGGCGGCGCGCGCCGCGGCCTCCGTGTCGCGGCCGTCGGCGTCGCCGAGCCCGAAGACGGCGACGAGCTGCGACGCCTCCTGCTCGAGCAGCAGCGCGCCGTAGCGCGCCAGCACGTCGCGGGCGCGCGCCATGCGCCTCGCCGCGTCGTCCTCGGATCCCGTGAAGATGAGCACGAGCGCCGTGACCTCGCGCCGCTCGCCGAGCCCGCGCGCGGCCGGGCCGCTGTCGGCCTTCTCGAGCAGCTGGAGGAGCCCCGACGCCGAGCGGCTGCGCGTGCTCGTCGTGTGCGGCACCTCGACGGGCGTGCGCTCGTTGGCCCCGTTCGGCTCCTCCTGGAGCACGGCGCCCGCCTGGATCTCGGCGCTCTTCTCCTCGTGGAACGGCTCCAGGAAATCGGCGAGGTCGTTCGCCCCGAACCGCTCGGCCGTCGCGTAGAAGAAGCCGAGGAGCGCCTCGTGCAGCCGCCCGGCGTCGGGGAACCGATCCTCCGGGTCCCTCGCGAGCATCGTGCTCACGACGTCGACGAGCGACCGGGGCACGTCGGGGCGCACGAGCGCGAGCGGCGGATACTCGCTCGCCTGCAGCCGCCGCATGATCTCGAACGCCGTCGGCGCCGCGAACGGGTTCGACCCGGCGAGCATCTCGTAGAGCACCGTGCCGAGCGAGAAGAGATCGCTCCTGCCGTCGATCGCGCCGGCGCGCGACTGCTCGGGGCTCATGTAGGCGAGCTTCCCGCGGATCCTCCCTGCGCGGTTCTCGCCGACCTCCTCGTCGGTCATCGATTGCGTCGCCTTCGCGATGCCGAAGTCGGTGACCTTCACCTCGCCCTCCCAGGAGAGCAGGATGTTCTGCGGAGAGATGTCGCGGTGGACGATGCCGAGGGGGCGCGACTGCTCGTCGCGCCGCCGGTGCGCGTGATCGAGCGCCTTCGCGATCTCGGCCGTCATGAAGACGGCCATGGCGAGGGGGATCGGCTTCTTGGCCCTCCGGCAGCGGGCGAGGAGCGTCGCCAGGTCGAGCCCGGGGACGTACTCCATCGCGATGAAGTAGCTGGTCGGATCGCCGTTCGGATGGTCGACGCGGCCGAGGTCGAACACCTGCACGATGTTCGCGTGCGAGAGGCGCACGGCGAGCTTGGCCTCGTGCACGAACATGTCCACGAAGCGCCCCTGCTCGGCCAGCTTGGGGAGGATGCGCTTGATGACGAGGACCTTCTCGAACCCCTCGACGCCGAAGCTCTTCGCCTTGAAGACCTCGGCCATGCCGCCTTCGCCGAGGCGCTCGAGCAGGCGATACCGCCCGAAGGTCTCGCTCAGCATCGCCCCGCCCGCGCCCCGCGCAGCCTCGCGCCTCTGGCGCGCGCGGCGCTCCGGAGGGGACGGCCCGCGCTCGGCGCGCGAGCCGGCGCCGCCGCGTCGACTAGCCGCGCGTCATGTCTCGACGGCCTTGTTTGCGCCGGCGTCATCGTCCCCTCCATACATCGACTCCGCGATCCGGAACGCCGCCCCCTCGAGACGCGCGTACGCGTCGCGGAGCGCGTCGAGGTCGCCGCCGGCTTCGAGCAGCTTCCGCAGCGCCGCGCACTCGGCGTGGACCTCGCCGAGGAGCTCGGCGTCGAGCAGATCGCCGTAACCTTCGAGGGCCTGCTCAGTCGTGTAGACGAGGGTCTCGGCCTGGTTGCGGAGCTCGGCGAGATCGCGCCGGAGCGCGTCGGTCTCCTTGAACCGCTCGCCCTCCGAGACGAGCCGCTCGACCTCGTCCGGCGTGAGGCCGCTCGTGGGGGTCACCCGGATCTCCTGCACCCGCCCCGTCCCGAGATCCCGCGCCTCGACGCGGACGATCCCGTTCTCGTCGATGCGGAAGGTGACCTGGATCTTGGGCAGCCCGCGCGGCGCGGGGGGGATGCCGGTGAGCTCGAACCGGGCGAGGCTCCGGCAGTCCGCGGCCATCTCGCGCTCGCCCTGGAGCACGTGCACGGGGACGAAGCTCTGGTTGTCGACGCTCGTCGTGAAGATCTCGCTCCGCTCGGTGGGGATGGTCGTGTTCCGCGGGATGAGCTTGAAGCTCACGCCGCCGCCGGTCTCGACGCCGAGCGACAGCGGCGTCACGTCGAGGAGCAGCACCTCGTCCACCTGCCCGGAGAGCGCGGCGCCCTGCAGCGCGGCCCCGACCGCGACGACCTCGTCGGGGTTCACGCCCTTGTTCGGCTCCCGGCCGAAGAACTCGCGCACCGCCGCCTGCACCGCGGGCATCCGGGTCATGCCGCCGACGAGGACCACCGTGTTGACGGCGGAGACGGGGAGCTTGGCGTCCCCGAGCGTCGCGCGGCAGACGTCGATGGTCCGCCGGATGAGGCCCTCGCAGAGCATCTCGAGCTCGTTGCGCCGCATCGTCCGCTCGAGGTGGAGCGGCCCGCCGCCCGGGCCGACGGCGATGAAGGGGATGTTGATCTCGGTCTCGAGCGACGACGAGAGCTCGTGCTTCGCCTTCTCGGCCGCCTCCTTGAGCCGCTGCAGCGCCATGCGGTCCCGGCGCAGATCGATGCGGCTCTTGCCCTCGAACTCGTCGGCGAGCAGGTCGATGATCCGCTGGTCGAAGTCCTCGCCGCCGAGGTGCGTGTCGCCGCCGGTCGCCTTGACGCTGAAGACCCCGCTCGCGATCTCGAGGATCGAGATGTCGAACGTGCCTCCGCCGAGATCGTAGACCGCGATCGTCTCGGCCTTCACCTTGTCGAGGCCGTAGGCGAGCGCCGCGGCGGTCGGCTCGTTGATGATCCGGCGCACGTCCAGCCCGGCGATCCGCCCTGCGTCCTTCGTCGCCTGTCGCTGCGCGTCGTCGAAGTAGGCGGGGACGGTGACCACCGCCTCCGTCACGGGCTCGCCGAGGAACCGCTCGGCGACCTGCTTCATCTGGCCGAGGATCACCGCGGAGATCTCGGGCGGCGAGTAGTTGCGCCCCTTGACCTCGACCCACGCGTCGCTGTTCGGCGCCTCGACGATCTTGTAGGGGGCGAGGCTGATCTGCTTGCTGACCTCGGGCGCGGTGAACTTGCGGCCCATCAGCCGCTTCACCGCGTAGATGGTGTTCTGCGGGTTCGTGACCGCCTGGCGGCGCGCGACCTGCCCGACCAGGCGCTCACCGCTCGCGGGAAAGCCGACCACGGACGGCGTGGTGCGCGCGCCCTCGGCGTTCGGTATCACCCGAACATCGTTGGCCGAGGCGACGCCTGCCCCTTCGACGACAGCCACGCACGAGTTCGTCGTCCCGAGATCGATGCCGATCACCTTCCCCATATGCGGCGAAAGATACTACAGGCCTGGATGCTCGCCGGGTGGGGAGACGACCTGGGCGCCCGCGATATTTGGGGAGATCGTGCGGCGAGGTAGCGGGGCACGGCAGATCCCGGACACGATCACCGCCAGGATGCGCACCGTGCCGGAGGTGTGCGCCGAGGGAGCCGGCGCGACGCCGCGCGGAGGATCAGTTCGCCGCGGGCGCCGGCTCGGCGGGCGAGCCCTTCGAGACGACGACCATGGCCGCGCGGATCAGGTAATCGCCCAGCATGTATCCCGGCTGGACCTCCGCGATCACGACGCCGGCGGGGTGCTCGGTCGAGTCGAGCTGCTGGATGGCCTCGTGCACGCTGGGATCGAAGGGCTTGCCGACCGCGGCGATGCGCTTGATGCCCATGCGCTCCAGCGTGTCGACGAACTGCTTCGTCACGATCCGGACGCCCTCGGCGACCGATTTCACGTCCGGCGCGCTCTCGGCGTGGCTGGCGGCGCGCTCGAGGTTGTCGAAGACCGGGAGCAGATCCTTCAGGATCGCCTCGCGGCCGCGGCGCTGCGCCTCTTCGACCTCGCGCCGGGAGCGCTTACGGAAGTTGTCGAAATCCGCGGCGGTGCGCAGCAGCTGCTCGCGCATCCGCGCGGCCTCGGCCTGCGCCTCGCCTAGCTTGTCTTCGGGGGTGGAGGCCTGCTGCTCCGCGGCCTCTGCGCGCTCCGCGTGCGCCTCTGCCGTCTCCCCCGTGTTCTGGTTCGACCCATTTTGTTCCGAATCGCTCATAGGACGGCGGCACTATAACCAGCCGCGATCCGCTGGCAATCGCCAGGCCCATGGTCGGTCCGGAGGCGAGCGCCGCCGCCCGAGCGCGCCGGCGCTCGCCGCCGTGCCGGCCCAGGACGCCCGCGGGGGGGAGGCGCGCGGGCGCTCCGGCCGCGCTCCGGCCGCGCTCCGGATGCTCAGATTGCCCGGGTCTCCACGATCCGCTGCGGGCGCTGCATCGAGCGTTTGCTCCGACCCCCCGCCCGGCGTTAGATCGCCCCCCATGAGCATCGCCACAACCCCCGCCGCCGAACCTCCTCCGGCGAACGCCTCGACGCCGGCCAGCGCGCCGCTCCTCGCGGCGCAGAAGCACCTGCTCGGCAACTACCGCCAGCCGCCGTTCGTCCTCGACCGCGGCAGGGGGTGCGAGCTCTTCGACACGGAGGGGCGCCGGTACCTTGACATGTGCGCGGGGGTGGCGGTGGCTTCGCTCGGGCACGCTCACCCGCGGCTCGTGGCGACCATCGCCGAGCAGGCGGGTCGCCTGATGCACGTCTCCAACTATTTCTTCAACGCCGAGAACCTCCGCCTCGCCGAGGAGCTCTGCGCGAAGACCGGCTTCGACCGCGCCTTCTTCTGCAACTCGGGCGCGGAGGCGAACGAGGCGATGCTCAAGCTCGCGCGCCGCCATTTCTTCAACCGGGGCGAGGAGGGGCGCTACCGGATCATCGCGTTCGACAACGCGTTTCACGGCCGCACCCTCGGCGCGGTCGCCCTGACCGGGACGCCGAAGTACCGCGAGGGCTTCGGCCCTTCGCTCGACGGCGTCACGCACGTGCCGTACGGAGACGCGGCGGCGGTGCGCGCGGCCATGGGCCCGGACGTCGCGGGGATCCTCGTGGAGCCGGTGCAAGGGGAGGGCGGCGTGCTGCCGGCCCCGGCCGGCTTCCTCGCCGAGCTGCGGCGCATCGCCGACGAGCACGGCGCGCTGCTGCTCACCGACGAGGTGCAGACCGGCATCGGGCGCACGGGGCACTGGCTCGGCGCGAACTACGACGGCGTCCAGGCGGACGCCGCGGCGCTCGCGAAGGGGCTCGGCGGTGGGTTCCCGGTCGGCGCGCTGGTGCTGCGGGAGCGGCTCAACGGCGCGCTGCCCCCGGGCTCGCACGGCTCGACCTACGGCGGCAACGCGCTCGCCTCCGCCACGGCGCGCACGGTGCTCGCGGTCATCGAGGAAGAGAAGCTGTGCGAGGCCGCCGTGAAGCGCGGCGAGCAGCTCGGCCGCGGCCTCGCCGCGATCGCCGCGCGGCTGCCGGGCGTGTGCCTCGGCGAGCGCGGGCGCGGGTTGCTCCGCGGGCTCATCCTCGCGCCGACCGTCGACGCGCGGGCCGCCCTCGGCCGCGCGCGCGATCGGGGCGTGCTGCTCACGATCGCTGGCAGCAGCGTGCTCCGGTTCACGCCGCCCCTGATCGTCAGCGAGGCGCAGATCGACGAGGCGCTGGCCGAGGTCGAGGCCGCGCTCTCCGAGACGCCGGCTGCAGGTTGAGGTGGTCGCATCGCGCGCCGCGGGTCCCGCCGTCGCACCCGTCCCGTGCTCGGGCTGCAGCAAGCTGATCGATCCCCTGCGCGCGGGGCAGGTGGCGATCTTCGACCAGCGCTTCCATTACTTCTGCAACGCGCGGTGCCGCCACGCCTTCCTCGGTGAAGCGCCGCCTGCGCCGGGGGACGGCCGGCCTGCGGGCCTCGCGGCGTCGGGCGCGCCCTTCGCCGGCCCTCCTCCCCGGGGGCTCCCGTCGGGCGCGCCGCCCGGCGCCGGCGGGCACCACGCCTCCACCCCGCGCACCCCGCGCGCGGAGCCCGCGCGGGCGAGCGCCGACGAGGGCGCGGCGCGCGTCGCGGACCTCGACGCGCCGATCGTGGACGCGTTCCCCCCCGTGTCGCTCGACGAGAAGCTCCCCGATCTGCCCGTCCTCGACGACGATCGCGCGCTGCTCGAGCCCATCGGGAACACCATCCTGAGCGAGGAGCCGCAGCGCTACGACGCGGTCGAGGCGCGGGACATCGGCGCGCTCCTGCTCGTGCTCGCGATCATCGCGGGGACGCTGGCCGTCGCGCTCACCCTCGCCGGGGACGCGAAGCTCGTCATCGGCGCGCGGATCGTGCTCGCCACGGTGAGCGCCGGGATGCTCCTCGGCCGCGCGGCCACGACCGCGCGCGACGCCACCGATCCGCACCCTGCGCCGATGCTCGCCCCCGTCCTTGGCGGGCTCGTCGCCGCCGTCTGGGCCCTCTTCGGTCAGGACCGCGCCCTCGCGGCCGAGGCCGCGTCGCTCGCCGGCGTGATCGCCACCGCCAGCGCGATCAGCGCGTGGCTCATCGAGAGCGCACGACACCGCGTGTTCGCGGAGCGGGCGTGGATCGGATCCGTGCTCTCGACCCCGGCGCGCCGGCCGCCTTCCGCGTGGGCGCAGGGCCAGGCGCCCGCCGACCGCGCCCCTCAGCGCGGCGGCGACGGCGGTCCTGTCGAGGGCGCCGGGGATGAGCTCCACGAGCTGCGACCGGGCGAGGGCGTCCAGGTCGACGCGGGGGAGATCGTCCCCGTCGACCTCGTCGTCACGGGCGGCGACGTCGAGGTGCTCCCCTGGATCGGCGCGACCACGCCGACCCGCCGCCGCGACGGCGACCCGGTCGTCGCCGGGGCCACCGTGGTCCGGGGTCGCCTCGTCGGCGCGTGCACCTTCTCCGGGGGCGATCGCGCGGTCGCGCGCGTCCTGCTCGACGCCCGCCGGCGCGCGGACGCCCTCGCGCCCATCGCGCAGGCCTCCCGCGCGCTGACCGAGCGCTGGGCGATCGGCGCCGCGGCGATCGGCGCGCTCTCCGCCTTCGTCGCCGGGCGCGCTCCGGTCGAGATCGCGATGACCGCGGCCGCCGTGCTCGCCGCGCTGTCCACGGCGATCACGGCCTCCATCGCCTCGGTGCACGTCGCGCGGGGCATCTTGCTCGGGCTCCGCCGGGGCATCGTCTACAAGAGCGCCGACGCCTGGGATCGCGCAGGGAAGACCTCGGTCGCCGTGTTCTGCGCCCGCGGCACGCTGCTGCTCGGCGAGCCCGAGCTCGCGGAGCTGGAGGCGACGGGCCAGAAGCTCAAGCCGAGCGACGTGCTCGCGCTCGCGGCCGGGGCGGAGCGCACCGAGGAGCACCCCGTCGCGACGGCCATCGTCCGCGCCGCGCGCGCGCGCGGCTTGCGGCCCGACGGCGTGCGCAACCCCAACTTCCACCCCGGCCTCGGCGTGACGGCCGTCACCTCGTCCGGCGAGGAGCTCTGCGTCGGCAACCGCGCGCTCATGCTCGAGCAGCGGATCTCGATCGCCGCGGCCGAGAGCCGCGTCGCCGAGCTCGAGGCGCTGGGGCGCACGGTGGTCCTCGTCGCTGTCGGCGCTCGCCTCGTCGGCATCATCGGCCTGCAGGACGGGCTGCGCCCCGGGGCGCGGGCCGCCATCCAGCACCTGCTCGACGCGCAGATCGAGCCCGTGCTGATGTCGGGCGACGCGCGCGAGACGTGCGAGGCGATCGGCCGCTCGCTCGACATCGATCACATCCGCCCCGAGATCCTCCCCGCGGATCGCGGCACGGAGGTGCGTCGCCTGATCGACGCGGGCACGAGCGTCGCCGTCCTCGGCCACGCGGGCGTCGACGACGCCGCGCTCGGCGCCGCGGACGTCTCCGTGGCGCTCGGCGCCGCCGGCTCGGCGCCCGCCGACTTCTCCACGGTCCTCGCGTCGGACGACGTCCGCGACGCCGCGCTCTCCCTCGCGCTCGCGCACCGCACGCGCCTCGAGGCGCGCGTCGGGCTCGCGCTCAGCGTCGCCCCGGCGCTCGTCGGCGCCGCGGTCATCGCCGCGTTCGTGCTCCCGCCGGCCTACGCGCCCATCGCCTCGCTGCTCGGCGGCGTCATGGCCGTCGTCCACGCCCGCGCGCTCGACGCGAAGAGCTGAGCGCCGGGCGCGCTCTCGCCGGCGCGGGGCTCCTCGCCGCGCCGGGGCGGGCTACGAGACGTCGGGCGTCGTGTCCTTGGCGTCGCGGCAGTCCGCGCAGACGCCGTACATCTCGTGCTTGTGCCAGGTCACCTCGAAGCCGTACTTCGCGGCGATCTCTTCCTGGAGCGCCTCGATCCGCGGCTCCTCGAACTCGATGATCTTCCCGCAGTTGACGCAGATCAGGTGGTCGTGGTGCGCGCTGGCGTCGTCCGCCAGCTCGTAGCGGCTCAGGCCGTCCCCGAACCGGCGCTCGGAGGCGACGCCGCACTCCGCGAGCAGCTTGAGCGTGCGGTACACCGTCGCGTACCCGATGCCTCGGTCGTGCGCGCGCACCTCCGCGAGCAGGTCCTCGATGGTCATGTGCGGGGCGCCGGAGAAGAACGTGTCGACGATCAGCCGGCGCTGCGCGGTCGATCTCAGCCCCTTCTTCGCCATGTACGCCTGGAGGCGAGCGCGGAGCCGGTCGAGGGCAATCTGGTCCACGTGGCTGGCGCCGCTCCCCTCTCTCTCCATGACGGCCATGGCAAGTTTATCCCGTTCGCGGCGAACCGCGTCAAGGCCGGTGACCGAGCCCACGTGGCGCGACCTCGCCGACGCTGCCTGTGCCCCGCCCGTCGGCGCTACTCGCCGACCTGCGCCATGTAGCTGATCTGGGCCGCCGAACCTCCGAGGGGGCTGAGCAGCGTGATGGGAGGCGCGACCAGGCCGGCCGCCGCCGTGTTGTCGATGACGACGTAGTAGAGGCCCGGGCGCAGCGCGTACCGGCGGGTCTCGATGATCCCGGGCTGGAGAGGGCCGCCTGCCTGCACCGGGCCTGGCGGGGGTCCGAGCGGCTTGCCGGTCTGGTACGCCTCGCGCCACGCGTCGCCGGTGGGTTTGTCGACGATCATGAGGTCCACGGGCGCGCCCTGCGCGCTGACCTTGAGGTAGAGCGCCTGGTCCGGGTCGGCGATCTCGAACGGCCCGAGGTAGTCGCGCTGGTTCGCGTACACCTCGACGGTCTCGTTTGCGAACGTGTACCGCTCCTCGTCCTCCGCCTCGAACGGGTGGTGCGGTCGCTGGGGCGGCATGAGGATCCCCAGCGTGAAGTCCTTCCCTGTCTCCTCGTTGTAGAGGACGGTGAACCCGCGGGTCAGCTCGCCAGCGACGATCTGGTTGCCGAGCAGGTTGGCGAGCCCTCCGAACGGCGGGACGTTGGCCATCACGTCGATGACCGGGTTCTCGACGTAGCCCAGCTGGAAGCTCGGGCCTTGCACGATCCGGTTCAGCCGTCCCCACACGTAGACGTTGTCGTCCGCGATCTGGAAGTCGGGCCGGTACTCGACGGACGTCGTGAGCGAGAAGCCCACCCGCTTGGCCGGCTGCATGTAGCCGTAGCCCGTGCCGGCGATGTGGACGGTGATCGTCTGGGCCGCGTCGTTGACGTCGTACGAGCACTGCATCGGGAAGAACCGCCCCATGGACGCCGATCGGTCCTGCAGGCGCAGCGAGACCCCGCTCTTCAGCATCTCGGGGCAGATCTTGCTGGCGCCGAAGTTCGAGAACAGAAACCAGCGGAGGGCGGGGCTCGCGTTCACGGGGCCGCTGACGCAGGGGCAGCCGACGAACGTGAACGACAGCGCGACAGCGGCGAGCGCCAGCGCGGCGGACGCGCGGGAGAGCGGGGGTCTTCGTGCGGGCACGCGGGCTAACATAGCGGGTCGACCTCGGAGGGAGAGCGGGTTTGCGCGCGGGGGGACGGCCCCTCCCGGATCAGCGCACGAGATGCCATTGGACGCCGGGGGTCACCTCGAGATGCAGGTGATTTTTGTGCGCCCGGTCGTAGTTGGGCGTGAGGATCGACGTGAAGATGTGCTGGTCCAGGGCCTCGCACACGATGGATCGCAGCTCTCGCGCCGCCGCGTCCGCTGGAGGGCCGCTGCCCGCCCCCTTGCCGGCCCGGCGGGGCCGCCCGGTCGGGCCGGCGCCCTCGCCGCAGACCGGCGCGCCGCGCCTGCCGACGAAGTCGCGCTCCACCTCGAGCCAGTCCTCCGCGAACCCGCCGCCGACGCGCTCCTTGATGAACCTGTAGGGGTCGATCGCGAGCCCGCCGGGGTGCCTCGTGGCGAGCCTGCCCTCGGGCCACATCCTGGCCGGAGGCCGCCAGGCCGAGAACATCAGCACCTCGTCGATGTCGTGCGCGCGGAGGATCCGGCTGAAGTCCGAGAGCGCGAGCGCGAGGCGGCAGTCGAAGACGTCGTGCGGGTTTCCCGCGCGTTGATGGGCCGGCAGCGCCGTCCGGTAGAGGACCCCGCCGACCCCCTGCATCAACCGCACCGGAGCGAGCACGCCCGGCGCGCGCTGCACCGGCTGGAACGCGATCTTCCGCTGCGTGAGCGCCGCACGGCATTGCTCCGCGCTCATGGCCGCGTAGCGCGCCGACGGGTGCTTCGCCCAGTCCTGGTGGTACCTGACCTTCGGCTTGCCCTGCGCGCTCGGCGCGGCGGCGAGGGGGCCGAGCGCGAGGGCGAGCGCGCAGGCAGCGGCGGCGTGGCGTGCAGGCGGCATCGTTGCGGTACATCCTCGTGCGAAGCAAGGCAGGCCGACCCTCTCGGGGGGCCAAGTGATCACGTGCACGTGATCGAGGTGATCGAGGTGATCGAGATGATCGAGGTGGCCGAGTGGCCGGCCGCGCCGCCATCCGGCGGAGCGGGGCCCCCCGTGCGCGGGGTGGCTGCTGCCCGATCCTACCGCGACATTTGACCGGGCCGCGCGATCCCCTCAAAATGGGTCGCATGCGTGTCCGTGGGTCAAGCGCCCGCACGCGCAGCTTGACGTACGGGAGCGAAGGTCCGGCCCGCATGGCTTCCCGGTCCGGGCGGTCCCTGTCCAGGTAGCCACGGCGGCGCGCTTGTACGCTGCATGCAACTGACATGGGTGATCTTTCCAACCGAGCTCGAAAGATCCTTTTCGCCGCGGTCACCGAGTTCATTGCAACGGGCGACCCAGTTGGCAGCAGGACGCTCGCCCGGAAGTACGGGCTGGATCTCTCGGCTGCGTCGATCCGCAACGTGCTCGCCGACCTCGAGGAGGCCGGGTACCTCCACCAGCCGCACACCTCTGCCGGGCGGATCCCGACCGACCGCGCGCTCCGGCTGTTCATCGACGCGCTCGTCGAGCTCCGGTCGCTGTCGCCCGAGCAGCAGGCCGAGCTGAGCGCCAGGTTCACCGAGATCTACGCGGGGGCGAACGATCCGCTCCGCGAGACCGGGCGCTACCTCTCGGAGCTGTCCGGCGCCGCGGCGGTCGTCGCGGCGCCGCGGGCGGAGCTCCGCGCCCTCGCCCAGCTGCGCTTCATCCCGACCAAGCCCGGGCAGCTGCTCGCGGTGCTCGTCTTCGCCGACGGCTCGGTCGCGAACCGCTTCATCTCGGCCGACGAGACGATCAACGAGGGCGAGCTCACCCGGATCCACAACCTGCTCACCGACGTCATCGAGGGGCGCACCCTGGGCGAGATCCGGGACCTGTTCGCCCGCCGCCTCGCGGACGAGCGCCTCCAGATCGACGCGCTGAGGCGCCGCGCCTTCGAGCTCGGCAGCAAGGCGACGGCCGACGTGACCCCGCGGAGCGAGGTCGTCATCGAGGGGCAGAACCGCCTGATCGATCTGCCCGAGTACGCCGACGTCGACCGGCTCAAGAAGCTGATGAAGGCGCTCGAGGAGCGCGAGGAGCTCGTCGATCTGCTCGACCGGACGCTCGCCGCCGGCGCGGGCGAGGTCACCGTGTTCGTCGGCAGCGAGGCGGGCGACCTTGGCGGAGGCCAGCTCAGCCTCGTCGCCGCGCCGTACATGGAGAACGGCCGCGTCGCCGGGACCGTGGGCGTGCTCGGCCCGACGCGGATGGACTACGCGAAGGTCATGCCGCTCGTCGACGCCACGGCCGCGGCGATGACCGAGGTCCGCGGCAAGGTCAAGTAGCGCCCTTCCGCTGCGGCGCGCGGAGCCGCTCGAGCACGTCGTCGAAGTCCGGGGGCGGCGGCGCCTGGAAGCGCATCGGCCGGTCGTCGGCCGGGTGGTCGAAGCCGAGCTCGGCCGCGTGGAGCATCAGCCGCGCGGCCGGGACCCTCGTGCCTCGGTAATTCCGCACGTAGACGGTCTCGCCGACGAGCGGGTGCCCGGCCTCCGCGAGGTGGATGCGGATCTGGTGCGTGCGTCCCGTCTCGAGCCGGCACGCGACGAGCGTCACGCCCCCGGCGCCGGCCCCCTCCGGCGGCCCTCGGAGCACCTCGATCGGCTCCACGTGCGTCACCGCGAGCTGCCCCTCGCGCCGCCCGTCTCGCGCCGAGCCGCGCAGCCCGTCGCCCCGATCCTCGACGAGGTAGCTGCGGTAGGTGCCGCGCGGGACGGCGCCGTGCGCGAGCGCCAGGTACTGCCGGTGCATCGCGCGGACGCGGAGCTGCTGCGCGAGGTGCTTCTTCGCGGCGAGCGTCCGCGCGAAGACCAGCAGCCCGCTCGTCCCCTTGTCGAGGCGCTGCACAACGCCGAGCGGCGCGCGCCCGCGCAGGCGGTCGCGCCTGGCCAGCACCTCGCGCACCAGCGCGTCGAGGGTCGCGGCCTGCTCCGCGGGGGCCTCGTCGCCGTACGGGATGGTGCTCACCCCGGCGGGCTTGTTCACCACGACGACGCTCGCGTCCGCGTAGACCACGAGCTCGCCCTCGAGCTTGCGCCGCCGCACCGTCTCGGGCCTCGGCGCGTGCAGGCGGACCTCGATCAGCTCCCCGCCGAGCACCCGCCGGCGGGCGCTCGTCGCCACCGCGCTCCCGACCAGCACCTTGCCGGTCTCGATCAACCGGCGCGCGTCGGACCACGAGACCTCGGCCAGCGCACGGACGGCCCCGTCCAGCGGGCGCCGATCCAGCTCGGCGGGCACCGTCCAGCGGCCATCCTGCGGAGGCCGCACCTGGGCGGCCGGGTGGACGCCGGTCGTTTCGGCGGATTTGTCTTCGTGGCTCGGCGGAGTGGCGGGTCGGAGCGGACGCATGTAGAGCTCACCGGGGCGCCTCGGCTCCGCCCACCAGCGTGGGACCGGGCTCTACCGGCGCGGAAAAACGCGCCTCCGCGGGGCCCGCGGGGGCGAATTACACCGCGAATGTTGACACATCGCGCGACGGGGGCCGAAGATATCCAGAGCCGTCATCGCTTTCTCGCCATCTGAGAGGAGACCCGTTCGTGGCCAGCACCCTTCTCGCCGTAGACGACAGCGTGACCATGCGCAAAGTGCTCGAAATCACCTTTGCGGGTCAGGATTTCCGCGTCGTGACGGCGAGCAGCGCCGACGCTGCGCTGCAGAAGCTCAAGAGCGATAAACCCGACCTGGTGATCGCCGACGTCACGCTCGAGCCGAAGAACGGCTACGAGCTGTGCAAGGCGATCAAGCAGGCCTCACCGGCGACGCCCGTCCTGATCCTGTCGTCCAAGCAGAACCCGTTCGACCCCGCGAAGGGATCGGGCGCGCAAGCGGACGATCACATGGACAAGCCGTTCGACACCCAGCAGATGATCGACAAGGTCAAGAAGCTGCTGGCGTCGCGCGGCGAAGCGAAGCCCGCCGCCGCCGCTGCGGCCCCTGCCGCCGCGGCGTCCGCGCCCGCGCGCTCTCCTGCGGCGCAGCCCGCGGCCGCCGCGCAGCCCGCGGCCGCCGCGCAGCAGGCGGCCGCCGCGCAGCAGGCGGCAGCGAGCCCGCTCCAGCGCGCGAAGACCCTCATCTACACGCCCAACGCGCCGGCCACGAGCGCTGCGCCGGCCCAGGCCTCGGTCAAGACGGCGCCGGGCGGCTCGGCGAACGTGCCGGTCACGACGACGATGGCCTTCTCGCCGACGCCGGTGTCCGGCGTGCCGAAGACCGCGACGGGGCCTGCCGCCGTCGCCGCGACCGCCTCCGCGCAGGTCAACGGCCAGATGGCGAGCAAGCTCGAGGGCCTCGGCCTCACCTCCGAGCAGGTGGAGGCCGTGATGGCGCTGTCCCGCGACGTCGTGGAGCGCGTCGTGTGGGAGGTCGTGCCGGTGCTCGCCGAGACGATCATCAAGGAAGAGATCGCGCGCCTGACGAAGTAGGCCGCCCACCGCGGCCCCTGCCTGGCCGTGGCTGCTTTGTCCGGCGACCTGAAGTTGCTACGCCAGGGCCGCGCCTCGCTCCGCGGTCGGCGCAGCCATGAACGACACACACGACAAACGCAGCGGTGCGCCCGCGGACGCCCGCGACGGGACGGCCGCGGGCGATCTGGAGAGCTCAAGCGCTCCTGAGCCACGCGCGCCTTCCGCCGGTGACGGGTTGGCAGAGAGCGACGGCATGGTCGGGATGGCCGGGGCCGCGGCCGACGCCGAGGAGGCTCGCCTCGTGCCGCAGGGCAACCCGCTCCGCTGGCGTGGCGCTGCCGTGTCCGCCGCGGGCGCCCTCCTCACGTTCGTCGTGATGGCGCTCGCGCCTCAGCTGCGCTGGGGTGTCCCGATCGGCGCGCTCGGCGTCGCCATCGCGGCGATCGGCCTGCTCGATCTGCTCGGCACGTTCGACGATCCCCCCGAGCGCGTCGCCACGCGCGTCGGGATCCGCGACCTCCTCGGCCCGCTCGCGCTGCTCGGGGGTGGGCTCGTCGCGCTCTTCGTCCTGATCACGCTGAGCGTCGCGGGCTTCTTCTCGCCGAGCCCACCCTCGTCGGACGGCGCGCCGACGCTGCTCTCGCTGGCGGTGCCCGCCGTCGCCGTCCCTGCCGCGTTTCTCACGGCGGTCATCGGCGCGTTCCGGTTCGGCGAGCGCCTCGGCCCCTGCCGCGTCGACAAGGCGGGAGCTCCGCGCCCCCTCGGCCGGCGGCACGGCTTCTGGCTCGTCGCCGTCGTCACGCTGCTCTACCTGCCCATGCTCGGGAGCCACTCGCTCACCGATCCCTGGGAGACGCACTACGGCGAGGTCGCGCGCGAGATCCTGGCCAGGAACGACTGGATCTCGCTCTGGTGGGCGCAGGACGGCTGGTTCTGGTCGAAGCCGGTGCTCGACTTCTGGATGCAGGCGCTCGCGATGGCCGCGTTCGGCGTCCGCTACCGCTCGGGCGAGATGCTCTCGGCGGCGGCCGAGGGGCGCGCCCCGTGGCCCGAGTGGGCCGTCAGGCTCCCCGTCTTCGCGCTGACGCTCATCGCCGTCTATCTCCTCTACAAGGCCGTCTCGCGGATCTTCAGCCGCCGCGCGGGGCTGCTCGCGGGGCTCGTCCTCGCCACGATGCCGCAGTGGTTCCTGGTCTCCCACCAGACCATGACCGACATGCCGTTCGTCGCGACGATGGCCGCGGCGATGGCGCTCCTGCTGCTCGGCATCCACACCGACGACGCGGAGGAGGCGCGCGTCTACGAGGTGGATCTCGGCCCGCTCAAGGTGGGCCTCTCGGCCTATCACCTCGTGCTCGGGGCGATCCTCGCCTGCGCGCTGCCGCAGATCCTCTACCTGCTGTCGCGTCACGTCGAGATCGGCCTTTCGCCCTTCGGCCTCCACTTCCGCGGCGACGTCTTCAGCTCGGGCTCACCGGGAAACTGCGGTCTCCCTGGCAACGAGGCCTGCCGGTCGGTGCTGCCCGTGCTCCCCGGCCTTCAGCCTGCGCTCCAGGCGCTCGTCTGGGCGCAGACGCTCGGGATCGTCCTGTACGCCAGCTGGGGCGAGCGGCGCGTCCAGCGGCTCCTCTTCCTCTCGGCGTGGTTCTTCGCTGCCCTGTCCACGATGGCCAAGGGCCCGGCGGGCTTCGGGCTCCCGGTGCTCTGCGCGCTCGGCTACGTCGTCGTCTCCCGCCGGTACCGCGACGTGCTCAAGATGGAGATCCCCGTCGGGCTGCTCGTGCTCGCGTGCGTCGCGTTGCCCTGGTTCGTCGCGATGTACGCGCGGCACGGCCAGCCGTTCACCGACAGGCTCCTGTTCCACGACATGTTCAAGCGCGCCTTCACCCACGTCCACGACACGAACGAGGGCGACGACGTGAGCTTCCGCTATTACGTGTGGCAGCTCGGCTACGCGATGTTCCCGTGGACCGGGCTCGTGCCCGCGTCGCTCGTGTGGTGGCTCAGGCGGCGCGAGGGGGCCGCGCCCGGGGAGCGCGGCTCGGCCGACGTCCGCCAGGGCGACGCCTCGGTGTTCCTGGCGATGTGGTTCCTCTTCGGCTTCGCGCTGTTCTCGCTGATGCTGACGAAGTTCCATCACTACATCCTGCCGGCCGTCCCGCCGGCGGCGATGCTCACGGGGATCCTGCTCGACGACATGCTGCGCCTCGACGGCCGCGCGGGAGGGCTCGCGCGCCGCTCGATCGGCGCCTCCTCGCCGGCGCTGTCGGCGCGCTCCGCCGCGGTGGTCAGCTACGAGCGCGCGATGCTCGGCGCCGTCGCGCTCGGCGCTGCGCTGCTCGTGTTCCTCGTCGGGCGCGATCTCGCGATGGTGCGCGAGGGACAGCCGAGCCAGGCCAGGCTGCTGCACCTGTTCACGTACAATTACAAGCGCCCCTGGCCGCAGTCGCTCGACTTCTCCGCGACCCTGTGGGCCTTCACCGCCGCCGCGGCTGCCCTGTGCTTGCTGCTGATGGTCGCGCGCTGGCGCCGCCTGGTCGTCTACGCGCTCCTCTCGCTCGCCGTCGTGTTCACGGCGTGGGGCATTGACGTGTACTTCGTGCGGACGTCGCCTCACTGGGGGCAACGCGAGACGTTGCTCGCCTACGTGCGCGCGAATCAGCAGATCCCGGGGCCGCTCGTCGCTTACCAGCTGAACTGGAAGGGCGAGAACTTCTATGCCGGCAACCGGCTGGCGGCCTTCGTGTCGAGCGGCAAGAAGTTCCAGGATTACATCAACGAGCAGAAGAAGAAGGGCGTGAAGACCTTCTACTTCGTCACCGAGCATGGACGCACGGGCTCCTTGTCGAACGAGCTCGGCAGCCCTCGCATCTTCGAGAAGCTCACGTCCATCGAGCTCAACAACAAGTTCCTCGTGGTGCGAGCGACGTTCGAGTGAGCCGAACGGCACCGGAGGGCGCTCATCTCACAAGCGCTGTCCGGCTGTGACGCTGCACGCCTGCTCCGGCCCGGGGAAGGGCGCTGTCGATGTCCGACGGTAAGGCTGAATCAGGCGTGTCCTTGCATCTCTGTCGCCGTGGCGGCGCAGCAGCGCAAGGAGACTCCTGCTGGGACGTCCTAAGTACCTGAATCGACTTGAAGAGTTCGCAGGCACGCGCCCTGCTCTCCGCTGGGATCGAGCGTCGCGGCGGAGACCTTCCCCCCCCAGGTCCGCTGCGACGCTCTCTTTATTTCCGCAGCTGCGCCGGCCGCACATCGTGCGACCAGCTCATTCGCTCCTGGCGCCCCCAGGGGCAGCTTGCAATGCAGTGAAATGTCGATCCAGCGCGTCCAGGAGACCTGCTGTGGTGCTCACCTCGGCGGTCACGCCGATCCGGAGCCCCCGCTTCTCGGCGGTCGCGGTCGTGATCGGCCCGATGCTCGCGAGGAGCACGCGTTCGAGGCGCGCTGCGGCGCCCTCGCCGAGGAGATCGCAGAGGCTGTCGACGGTGCTGCTCGAGGTGAGCAGCACGACGTCGATCGCGCCCGCCGAGAGCGCCCGGAGCAGCTCTTCGCGGCGACCGGCCGACGCAGGGCGGGTCTCGTAGACAGGCACGACATCGACCTCGCAACCGGCGGCGCGGAGGCGCTCGGGGAGCACCTCGCGGGCGACCAGCGCGCGCGCGAGGAGCACGCGGACTCGAGGGGACGCGGCCCGGCGTCCGGCCAGCGCGGGGTCGGCGAGGATGGCATCCGCGAGCTCCTCGCCGCGGAACTCCCGCGGGACGATGTCGGCGCGGACGCCGCGCGCGGCGAGCGCGGCGGCGGTCCCGGCGCCGATCGCGGCGAGGCGCGCAGGGCCGAAGGCGCGCGCGTCCAGGCCGAGCCGCTCCATCTCCTTGAAGAAGCAGGCCACCCCGTTCTCGCTCGTGAAGACGACGGCGTCGTAACCGGAGACGCCGCGGACAGCCTCGGTGATGCGCCCGGGGTCGGGGGGAGGGTGGATCTCGATGGTCGGGAGCTCCACCGCCTCGCCGCCGCGGAGGCGCACGAGCCTCGACGTCGAGCGCGCCTGGTGGCGCGGCCGGGTCACGAGCACGCGCTTGCCGAAGAGCGGCTTCCGATCGAACCAGCGGAGCGTGTCGCGCAGGCCGGTGACGGCGCCGACGACGATGACCGCGGGGCTCTCGATCCCTGCCTCCTTCACGCGGCGAGGCAGGTCGTCGAGGCGGCTGGAGACGACGCGCTGGTCGGCCCGCGTCCCCCACTGGATCGCCGCCGCCGGCGTCGCGGGATCGCGGCGCCCCGGCCCCATCAGGCCCTCGACCACCGCGTCGAGGGCCTGCATGCCCATCAGGACGCAAATGGTCCCGCGGACGGAGGCGAGCTCGCTCCAGTCGAAGGATCTGCCAGCCCGGGTGACGCCGCTGACGATCATCACGCTGGAGGCGATGTGCCGGTGCGTCAGCGAGATGCCGGCGTAGGCCGTCGCGCCGAGCGGAGAGCAGACGCCCGGCACCACCTCGAACGGCACCCCGGCCCGCGCGAGCGCCTCCGCCTCCTCCGAGCCACGCCCGAAGAGGAACGGATCGCCGCCCTTCAAGCGGACGACGCTGCGGCCCGCGAGGCCGAGCGCGACGAGCTCCGCGTCGATCTCCGCCTGCTTCGCGTCCTTCACCACCCGATCGCCGCCGCGCTTGCCGACCGAGCGCACGTCGGCGCCCTCCCGCACGCGGTCGAGCAGCGCGGGGTGGACGAGCTCGTCGTGCAGGACGACGTCGGCCGTGGCGAGGAGCTCTGCGCCGCGCAACGTGAGGAGCCCCGGATCCCCCGGGCCGGCGCCGACCAGGTACACGACGCCTGGCCTGGCCGCCGCGCCCGGCGCTCCGTCGTTCATTGCCCCCGCGGCCGCCGCGCCGGGGCCCTCCTCGGAAGGATTGTTACGCCTCGGAAACACAGTCAAACTCCCGTCATTCTCTCGTTCATGCATGGCAGACGTTGATTGTCATAGCGATTCTGCAGTGATGTTGACCCGGTGCGTTATGGGATTAGAATCGCATCCGGTCGATTCAACGTCCGGCGGTTTCTGGAGTCCATTCGATGAGATCGGTGAAACTGGTCGAAGAGCTGCTGAGCTCGGAGCGCGGCTTTCCGGACCGATGGTACGTCACCAATGGGGAGCGCTCGGTCGGGCCGGTCAAGCTCGACCAGCTCGCGCGCGGCATCGAGAGCGGCGTGGTCCCCCTCGATAGCTTCGTCCGCAATGAGGCGTGGACCGTGTGGTGCCCGCTGTCCGACATTGCGACGGTCACGGTCGCCGCCACGGCGACGCCTGCGGAGCAGCCGGAGGAGGGCCCGGCGGCGGATGACGACGACGACACGCTTCCCCTGTCGTCCCAGCAGACGCCCCAGCCGAGGACGCCGCGCCCCGGCCCGGCTGCGCGCTCGGCCGCGCGCTCTGGAGCGGCTCACCGCTGAGCGATGGCTGCGCGCGCGGACCGCGCCCGGCGCGAGCTGCGCGCGCGGCGGGGCGAGCGCGGCCGGAAAACGGGAAGTGGAGGGCCGTTCTCATGCTGGCGGTTTCGGGCGAACACTGCGAACACTGCGAACACTAACCGATTCGCAGCGCCCAGGCGATCCACGGATCGCGCGCTCCTCTGGACCGGAGCGGCTCACGCGGGCGCAGGGCTGCTATGCTCCGCCGCCGTGTTCCCCACGAAGAGACCGCGCCGGCTCCGTCGTTCGCCCGCCCTCCGCGCCCTGGTGCGCGAGACAACCCTCCATCCGGGAGATTTCATCCTCCCCCTCTTCTTCAACGAGGCGCTCGACGCGCCTCGGCCGGTCGGGACGATGCCGGGCGTCTCGCAGCTGCCCGTGAGCGCCGCGGCAGCGCAGGCGCGGCTCTGCAAGGAGCTCGGCATCGGCGGGACGATCCTGTTCGGGCTCCCGCGCTCCAAGGATGCGTCGGGTACGAGCGCTTACGACCCGGACGGGCCCGTGCCGCGCGCCGTGAAGGCGATGAAGGAGGCCGTGCCGGAGCTGCTCGTGATCACCGACGTGTGCGTGGACGAGTACACCGATCACGGCCACTGCGGCCTGCTCCGGCAGGACGCGTCCGGGGCGGTGGACGTCGACAACGACGCGACGCTGGAGGTGCTCGCGCGGGCGGCGGTGGTCCACGCCAGGGCGGGGGCCGACGTTGTCGCGCCGAGCGACATGATGGACGGCCGGGTCGCCGCGATCCGGCGCGCCCTCGACGCCGAGTCGCTGACGGGGACGGCGATCCTCTCCTACGCCGTGAAGTACGCGTCCGGCTTTTACGGGCCGTTCCGCGAGGCGGCCGACTGCGCGCCCAAGTTCGGCGACCGGGCGGGCTACCAGATGGACCCCGGGAACGCCCGCGAAGGCCTGCGCGAGGCGGCGCTCGACGAGGAAGAGGGGGCCGACATGCTCATGGTCAAGCCCGCGCTCGCGTACCTCGACGTCATCGCGCGCGTGCGCGAGGTGACGACGCTGCCGCTCGGCGCGTACAACGTCAGCGGCGAGTACGCGATGATCAAGGCCGCCGCGGAGCGCGGGATGATCGACGAGAAGCGCGCCGTGCTCGAGCTGCTGACGTCGATCCGGCGCGCCGGGGCGGACTTCATCCTCACCTACCACGCGCTCGACGCCGCGCGCTGGCTCGGCTGAGCGATGCGGAGCCAGGGCGCCGGCGGGAACGCCGCGCAGCGCTTGAGATGGGCCGTCGCCTGGGCGATGGGCGCGTCGATGGCGTTCGCGGCGGGGTGCTCGCCGAACAGGTGCGACCGATCCGAGGAAGCGAACCCGCCGATCGAGTTCGTCGAGGCCACACCGGAGGGGGGCATCTACGAGACCTCGGCGCCGGACGGCGAGCTCCTCTTCTTCCCGGGCGGCATGCGGTACGCGCTCAAGCATCACCTCGGCGCGCGCCCGCGGTGGTGGCAGCTGTACCTGTCGTTCGAGCGCGACGGGACGAAGGGCGGCGGGACGCTGGCGCAGGCGGCTGGCAACCAGGCCGAGGTGCCCTGCGTGGACGACCAGCACCTGATCGTCGTCAACGGCAGCTGCTCCGAGTACTGGCTGCGGGTGGTCGCCGGGGGCGCGATCGGCGCCGATGACGGTGCGACCGGCGCCGCGGGAGGCGCGACCGGCGCCGACGGTGATGGGATGGGAGCCGCCGGGGGCACCGTCGTCGGCAGGTGCTTCGGCGACGGCGCCGATCCCGGCGGGGGGAGCGCGGAGCCCTAGGGCCCGCGCTCCTAGGCGTGCGCCGCTGCCTGCCGGGCGAACTGCAGCCGGTAGAGCTTGCTGTAGACGCCGCCCGCGGCGAGCAGGTCCTCGTGCGTGCCCTGCTCGACGACGCAGCCCTTGTGGAAGACGACGATGCGATCGACGGCGCGGATCGTCGAGAGGCGGTGCGCGATGATCAACGCGGTGCGCCCCTCCATGGCTCCCTCGAGGGCACGCTGGAGGCGCGCCTCGGTGTCGCTGTCGACGTTGGCCGTGGCCTCGTCCAGGATGAGGAGCGGCGGGTCGCGGTAGAGGGCCCGGGCGAAGGCGATCAGCTGGCGCTCGCCGGCGCTGAAGTTGCTGCCGCGCTCGAGCACGGGGGCGTCGAGCCCGCCCTCGCGCCGCTCGAAGAGGTCGAGGGCGCCGATGCGGTTCAGCGCGCTCACCACCTTGGCCCGATCGGGGATCGCGTCGCCGGCCGCGATGTTGGTGAGCACCGTGCCCGGGAACAGGAACACGTCCTGAGGGACGACGGCGAACTGGCGGCGCAGCTCGTCGCGAGGGTACGCGCTGACGTCGCGGCCGAAGACCCGCACGACGCCCTCGTCGACGTCGTAGAGGCGGAGCAGCAGCGACGCCACGGTGCTCTTGCCGGCGCCGGTCGCGCCGACCAGCGCGACCTTCTCGCCGCGCCTCGCCGCGATCGACACGTGCCGCAGCACAGGCGCGCCCGGCTTGTAGCCGAAGCCGACGTTGTCGAGCTCGAACGCGACGCCCTCGTCCGCCGCCCTCGCCGCGTCGCCGCCGCTCGTCGCCGCCGCCGTCGCGTCCTCGTCCTTGTTGTCGAGCAGCTCGAAGACGCGCTCCGCGCCGGCCATCGCGGACTGCAGCAGCGTGTACCGAGCCGAGAGATCGCGGATCGGGACGAAGAACATGTCGATGTAGGCGACGAAGGCGAACAAGGTCCCGAACGAGATCTCGTCCTTCAGGCTGTTCACGCCGGCGTACCAGAGCACCGCGGCGATGCAGACGCTCGAGACCATCTCGATGGCGGCGTCGAGCGTCGCGTCGAGCACGATCGAGCGGTTGTTCGCGTTGCGGTACGCCGCGTTGATCTCGTCGAACTCCTCGGCCGAGCGCTCCTCCCGGGCGTAGGCCTGCACGACGGCCATCCCGGACACCTGCTCGTTGAGGTACGCGTTCATCCGGGCCGTCTTCGCCCGCACCTCGCGGAACGCGTCGCGCATCCGCCGCCGCGTCCAGTTGACGCCGAGGGCGACAGGGGGGACCGCCGCGAAGGCGAGCAACGACATGCGCCAGTCGAGCGACACCATCACCGCGACGATGACGGCGAGCCGGAGGAGATCGCCGAACGCGTTGAGCGCGCCGGACGCGAACATCTCGCCGATCGCGTCCACGTCGTTCGTCACGCGCGTGACGAGCCGGCCGACCGGCGTGCGATCGAAGAACCCGAGGCGGCGGGTGTGCAAGAAGCCGAAGACGCGCACGCGCAGGTCGGCCATCGCGCGCGCGCCGGCGAGCTGCATCAGGTAGAGCTGCGGGAAGGCGAGCGACTGCTCCAGGACCATGACGCCCGTGAGCAACAGGCCGCTGCGCGTGAGGTGATCGAGCCCGCCGGGCGTGTCGAAGGCGTCGAGCGCGTCGCGCATGATGAGCGGGCGCAGCAGCGCCAGCAGCGCCGTGACGACGAGCAGCGCCAGCGACAGCGCGAGGTGCGTGCCCTGCGGGCGCACGAACGGCCACAGCCTCAGCAGCATGCGCGCGTCGTACGCCTCGCCGAGCCGTGACTCCTCGTGGAACCGGCTCAGCACGTCCTCCGTGCGGCTCGCCTTCGCCGCCCCGCGGCCCTTGGCCGTGGCCGCCTGCGCCTGCCGCCGCGGGCCCGCGCCCGCCTCGCCCGCGGCCGAGGCGCCGCTCGATTTCGACCGCATCGTCGCGCTGTCTCCGTGAGCCGGCTGTGTCACGAGAGCCCCACCGGTTGCGAGGACGGCGACGCCTCGAAGGTCGCGAGATCCTCTTCGAGCTGCTGCTCCTCGGCGAACGACGCGTAGATCCCGCCCGCGCGGACGAGGTCGTCGTGCGTGCCGCGCTCGACGACCCGACCCTGCTCCAGCACGACGATCGCGTCACACCGCCGCGCGGCCGCGACCCTGTGGGTGATCAGGATGACGGTCCGTCGCGCGGCCTGCCGCTCGATCGCCTCGAGGATGGCCTGCTCGGTCTTCGCGTCGACGGCGGAGAGCGGATCGTCGAGGACGAGGACGTTCGGCTCGCGCACGAGCGCGCGCGCGAGCGCGACGCGCTGGCGCTGCCCGCCGGACAGCTGCACGCCACGCTCCCCGACCACCGTATCGAAGCCGTCGGGGAGCGAGAGCACCTCGTTCAGCACCTCGGCCTCCGCGGCGGCCGCGCGGATCGTCTCGAACGCGGCCGGCGAATCCGGATCGTCGAGGGAGTAGCCGATGTTGCGGGCCACGGTCGTCGAGAAGAGGAACGCATCCTGCTGCGCGTAGCCGATGCTCGCGCGCACGGTGTCGAGCGGCAGGTCGCAGATGTCGACGCCGTCGAGGAGCACAGCGCCGCGGGGCGTGGGCATGAGCCTGGCGAGCAGCGTGGCGATGGTGCTCTTGCCCGAGCCGGTGCGCCCGACGATGGCGAGCGAGCTGCCCGCTTCGACCTCGAAGCTCACGCCGTCGACCACCTTCCTCGCGCCGTGGGAGAACGTCAGGTCCTTGACGGAGATGGCGCCGTGGACGACCTCGGGGGAGGGCATCGGACCGCTCACGACCTCGGGGATGGCCTCGAAGATCGCCTTGAGCCGGTCGTAGCCGGCGCGACCGCGCTGGACGATGGCGGCGACGAAGCCGAGGGCGAGCATCGGCCAGGTCAGCCGCAACAGCGCCAGCCAGAACGAGACGAAGTCTCCCCGCGTCATCTGCTGCTCCAGCACGAGCCGCCCGCCGTACCAGAAGACGATGAGCACGCCGACGGAGCTGATGGCCCCCATGAGCGGCGCCATGGATCCGCGCAGCTTGGCGAGCGCGAGGCTCTTCTCGAGGTAGCCCTGGTTCGTGCTCGTGAACGCGGCCATCTCGGACGCCTCGAGCGCGAACGAGCGGACGACCCTGACCCCGGCGAGGCTCGCGAGGACGCGGTCGCTCATGGCGCCGATCGCCTCCTGGTTGTCGCGGGTGCGGACGAAGAGCTTGGTCGAGAACGACCGGGTGACGAGCATCAGCGCGGGCATCGTCAGGAGCGCCGCGAGCGTGAGCCTCTTCGAGATGTGGAGCATCACGTACAGGGCGCTCGTGAACGCGAAGATCGAGCCCACGACGTTCAGCAGGCCGAAGCCGAGGAGGAGGCGGACCTGCGTCAGATCGTTCGTCGCCCGGCTCATGATGTCGCCGGTCGGCATCTTGCGGAAGAACGCCGGCCCGAGCTTGTGCAGGCGCGCGAGCAGGATCGCCCGGAGCTCGTACTCGACGTTGCGGCCCGCCGTGAAGATGGTGACCCGCGAGAACACGCGCATGATCGCGGCGCCCACGCTGACCGCGAGCATGAGGAGCGCCGCATGCGCGGCCTCGCTCGACTGCGCCTTCACGGCGGCGTCGACGGCGTCCTTGACCAGGAAATCTCGCCTGGCCATGAGGAACTGCTGCGCAGCGAGCAGCGCCGCGCCCGTCAGGTAGAGCGGAAGCTTGTGGCGGAACTGCGCGCCGAGGCCGACGGGGTACGTTGAGGGATCGCGCTTGAGCATTGCGTGGGGGGGGGAGGGCCGCGCGGCGACGCTCAGCGCGCCTTGCGCGGCGTCGGCGCGAGCGGCTTGCGGTGCGACGTCGAGAGCGCGGGCCGATCTCTTCCGTCGACCACGAGCTCGAGATCGTCGAGCTCGAGCCTCGTCGAGAGCAGGCCGAGCAGGACGCGCGCGCCGCCGCGCCCATCGAGCTCGCTCACCACGCCGATCTTGTCGCCGAAGGGGCCTCGTCGCACGCGGACGCGGCTGCCCTTCTCCAGCACGCCGCCCTTGGCGGGATCGGGCGCGACCTTCGCGGCTGCTTCTGGCTCGCCGGACGGACCACGCTGCGCTCGCGGCGCGTGATCGGCCGAGGGCCTCTGCGGAGCCTCGGCCTTCGCTTGCGGCTCCGCTTCGCCGTGCGGCGCTCGCCGGGCCGGCGCGCCGCCCTCTCCGACCCGCTTCAGCGCTGGCCGCGGCTCTCCGCCGCGGCCAGCTCCGGCGCCGGCGTTGTTCGGCGACTTGAACAGCGTCGCCAGGGTCGGCCGGCGGGCGGGCAGGGCGGCCTCGACGCGCTCATCGCCGCGCGCTCGAGCCTGCTCCATCGAGCGCTCTCGCGCTCGGGCCTGCTCGGAGCGCCATCGCTCGTTCTCGGCCTCGATCTCGGCGTGGGCGCGCGCCCGCTCCTGCTCGATGCCCTCGAGCTTGCGGTCGAGCGCGATGCGGTCGTTCTCGCGCGACCACGCGACGAGCCGGTAGATCGGGGCGAGCGCGACGAGCGCGTCCTCGAGCTGCTCATCGAGGATGTCGGCGTGCTCGACCGCCGTCTCGCGCGGGACCGCCCAGCCGATCCAGAGCGGCACCTGGCCGTCGGCGGCGCGGCGGAGCATCTCGGCGATCGCGTCCGAGGTGGCCGCGCTGCAGGCCACGCGATCGCCGCCGGCGGCGCCGAACGAGAACTGCTCCGGGAGCGCGTGGAGCGCGCTCGTGAGCTCGGCGGAGAGCGGCGAGGCTGGCGCGCCCGTCGCCTCCTCGGTCGCCGAGAGGCGAGCCCGGAGGTTGTCGACGTCCACCTTCGCGTCCGGGTGGACCGCGAAGCACACCTGCACCTCGCTCTCCGAGATGCGCAGCGCGAGGAACGCGTGCCGCGTGAAGGGGCTCGGGTCGTCGATCGCGTCGGAGATCGAGCGGCCGCGGTCGAGGAGGCGATCGAGCTCGTCGCGCGCCGCCTGGTCGCGCCAGAAGAAGACCCACTGGCAGTCGGCCCGGTGCTTGTTGCGGATCGACGGGTGCTCGTCCGACCCATGGACGTCGACCGAGATGCCGAGCTCGGCTAGCCGGGCGACGACGCCGCGCGCCCAGGCGAGCGCGCGCTGCTTCACCTCGAGGCGGGGGCGTGAGTAGGCCTTCGAGGTCGCTTTTTCGGCGGCGTACGCGTCGAAGTCACGAGCGGTGAGGTGCAGGGAGGGATGGCTCATTGCTTCGACTGGTTGCGATGCGCGGCGTGGGCGGATGCTGCTCGTGGTCCGTCACGGAAGGAGCTGTGCTCCTCGTGAAAGTCGCGCGGATGGTATCGTGAGGAGCTTCGAAATCAAAGCTCCGCGCCGCGCGATCGATCCTGGCGTTGCGTGGAGGCGGCACGCTTGACCGCCATGACAAGCATGTCACCGTAGGCACTCCCGTGCCCCATCAAGAGGGCGATCCCACCGATATCACGTAGAACCCCGCGTAAATCGCGCTTCTCCAGCGCAGCGGGGCAGCTCCCGGGCGCTCCAGTCACCCGAGTCATCCGAGTCACCCGAGCCCGTGAGCCTGCGAGGCCCGTCGGCCTGACGAAAGAGGAATCATGGAACAGCATCGAGACGAGCACATTGTCTGCGCGAGCTGCGGCACGTCGTTCCTATTCTCGGCTGCGGAAGCTGCCGTCTACGCCGAACGGAAGCTCGCGGCCCCGCCCAAGCGGTGCCGGACTTGCCGCCGCGCGCGCAAGGACAATCGAGGGGAGAGCGGATCGCCGGCTCGCGCAGCGGAGCGCCAGCGCCCTGGCCCGGCCCGGGGTGCCGGGGGGCATCGCGGCCTGGCGCGCGCCGACGGCCAGCCTCGGAAGCCTCGCTACACGGGTGATGTGAACGAGTACCGCAGCCCGATGCAGGACGCGTACTCGGGGCTGACGCCCGCATGGGCGGCGCCGAGCCACTACCCGAGCCGCCCGCGCGGCGGCGCGCCCTTCCGAGATGACGGCAACTACCGCGCCCCCTCGTTCGCCGGTGAGCGCCGCGCTGCCGCGCCGAGCCGCGGCCCGGCGCAGCAGCCTCGCGCGCCGCGCACTCGTCCGACGTTCTCGATCACCTGCAAGTCGTGCGGCTCCGAGGGCGAGGTCCCGTTCAAGCCGGTCGAGGGCCGCGACGTGTTCTGTCAGGCGTGCTACCGCGCGCGCAAGCCTTCCTGAGAGACGCCTCCAGCGACGCGCAGCCATCGCGCTGCGGCACACCCCCGAGCGCCGGTCGCTCCTCGTGCGGCCGGCGCGGCGCGGCCGCGCCTCGGGCGGGCGGAGCTAGAGGCTGATCTCGCAGGCGAGCTCGGAGGTGAAGCCGAGCTCGCCGAGCGTGATCGTGACCTTCACGCCGCCGCCGGACGCGCGGCGCGCTGTCTCCTCGACCATCCCCACGACCCACAGCCGGAGCGGCAGCGAAGCAGGGTCGAAGTCGCCGATGTGGAGCGTGACCCGCCCGGTCGGGCCCGTCGCCACGCGCCACGAGCCGAACGTGAAGAGCCGCGACCAGATCGAGGTCCCGCGGCGCATGAGCGACGCGATGTCGGTCAGCGGGCGGGCGAACAGCGTGCGCACGAGGCTGTGCAGCTCGCCGCCCACGCCGAGCCTGCCGATGTCGCGCCAGCGCTCGAGATCGCGCAGGACCAGCGATGTCGCGAGCTCCATGTAGGCGTCGAGCGCCTCGAGCTCGTACCCGACGAGCGCGTTGATCGAGTCGTGCTTGAAGTCGTCGGCGTAGCGGAGCGGCATCTGCGAGACGACCTCGTCGCGCGCGCTCCTCCCGTACTCATCGACGATGGTGCGATCGACGCTCCGCAGGACGGGGCCGCGCACCTGGTACTGCCCGGCGAAGCGCGCCGGCAGCGGCCGGACCGGGGTGACGTTGGGCCGCCGCGTGTCGCGTGTCCGGTTCATCAAGGCGCCGAAGTCCGCGCTGCGGACGGTCGGCTCGGCCCGGTGCCCGAGGTCGGCGCTGCGCACCGTGGGCAACGACTCGCCGCGCTGCGAGAGCATCGTGGGCTCCGAGCCGCGGCTCCGCAGCGCGTTCGAGAGCGTCACGCCGGGCGCGGGCTTCGCTGGCTCCGAGGACGACGGCCGCATCCCGGGCGGCGCCTCGGTGACGCGCCCCCCCGGCACGATCGACGGCGAGATGCGCATCGGCGGCGGGGGGTTCACGTCGAACCCCGGGCGCGATCGATCGCGCGAGGACGAGAGGCGGTCGCGCTCGTTCTCCGGAGCGTTCCCCAGGCTCAGGGCCATCCGCCGCTGCACGTTGATCAGCCTGCCGAGCGCCGTCGTCCGCCGGGGCGGATCGGGCGCGACGCGCTCGAGCTCGCGGACGACGTCGCCGGCCGTCTGGAACCGCTTCGCGGGATCCTTTTGCAAGAGCCGCTGCACGATCGCCTCGAGCCGCGGGTCGACGGTCACGCCCGCCGAGGCGAGCGTGGGCACCTCGGCGTGCACGACGCGGAACGCGGTCGCCACGGCGGTCGGCGCGCGGAACGGCCGCGTGCCCGTGAGCACCTCGTAGAGCAGCACGCCCACCGAGAAGAGATCGCTCCGACCGTCGAGCGGCGACTCCCCCGTGGCCTGCTCGGGCGACAGATAGTCGGGCGTCCCGAACACGACGCCCGTGCGCGTCCGCGGCGAGGGGCCATCGGAGTCGAGCACCTTGGCGATGCCGAAGTCGAGCAGGCGGACGACGGCCGAGCCGCGGCTCGGATCGAAGGCGATGAAGATGTTCTCGGGCTTGAGATCGCGGTGGATGATCCCCGCGCGGTGCGCGGCGTCGAGCGCCTCGAGCACCGGGATCGCGACGCCGACGGCGGCCTCCATGTCGAGGCGGCCGAAGCGCGCGAGCGCCATGCCGAGCGACTCGCCGTCGAGGTGCTCCATCACGATGTACGGACCGAGCTCGCCGACGCCGGCGTCGATCACGTCGACGATGTTCGGGTGGCGGATCCGGTTGACCGCCTGCGCTTCCTGGAAGAAGCGGTGGGAGAGCTCCGAGTTGTCCGCCAGCTCCGGGTGGAGGAATTTGATCGCAACGGCGCGACCTGCGAGCACGTGCTCCGCCCGGAACACGTCGCCCATGCCGCCCCCGCCGATGCGCTCCGCGAGGCGGTACTTGTTGTCGACGAGGAGGCCGGGGGTCGGGGGTCGAAACGCCATCTGCTGCCGCTGGCGGGCGAGGGACCAACGTCATGGTCCCCGAGAACACGCGCCCCTGTAAAGGGTTGGGAGGCACGGCCCTCCCGAAAGACCGATCCTATTCCTTCAGTGCACGCCGCGGCTAGGTTACCTGCATCAGGTGTGGGGCGGATCGCAGCGCGAAGCGACTTGCGCGCGGCAAGATCACGGTTCGGGTGCATTCTTCCGCAGTTCGGCGATCTGCTGGGCGATCTCCGCGAACCCGCGGCCCATGGGGAGGGACGCCACGAACCGCGGCGGTACGGACAGCTTCCCGAGGTGGGCGCGCACGTTGGCCACCCCGAAGGTCAGCACGAACGCGGCGAAGGCGACGCCGTCGTTGCCGCTGTCGCCGATGAACGCGTAGCGGTGCCGCGCCCGGGTGGGATCCTCACCGAACCGAGCGGAGAGCAGGCGCACGATCCCCGTGGCCTTGTCGGACGGGTCGTGCGTGAGGTGGAGGTGGACGCTCGAGAGCAGCGTCCTCACCCCCCGCTCGCGCAGCTCGGCGCGCATCTTCCGCACGTCTTCGGGCGGGACATGCCGGTGCTCCCCGATGTCGATGGTAACGTCGGTCACCCTCAGATCGTTGTCGTCCGCGAGCGCCGCCGCCGGAAAACGACGCACCATGTCATTGGCGAGCCCGATGAGCTCGGCTCGACGGGCTCGCCGCGCCTCGCGGTCCAGGTCATCGAGCGTGATGACGCGGCTCGCGCGCGGGGCTTGCCCTTCTCGATGGCCGGCGGCGTCGCTTTCCTCCTCGCGGACCAGTGCGACGGCTCCGTTTTCGACGATCGTCGCGTCGATCGGCCACTGCCGCTGGAGCACCTCGCCCCAGCCGGCGGGTCTGCCGGTGCAGGCGATCAGCGAGAGCCCTGTCTCGCGTAGACGGAAGAGCGCTGCGTACGCCGCCTCGGTGAGGGCGCCGTGATCCAGGAGGGTGTCGTCGAGATCGAAGATCACCCCGGCGAGGGCGCGCGCGGCGTCGGGAGGCAGAAGGGAGAGCGGCTTCATCGGGCGATCGTCAGAGCGCGTCGATGCGCGCGATGAGGCTCTTCAGGTAGAGCCCCTCGGGGAAGGCGGCGGGGACGGGGTGATCCCCTCCCTGGAAGTGCCGGTCGAACACCGCGGCCTGCATGCGCGCGTCGCGCGCGCCGAGCGCGAGCACCCGGGTCAGATCGTCGAGGGTCACGGCGCTGGAGCAGGAGCAGAGCACGAGGACGCCGCCCGGGCGCGTGGCGCGGCACGCCCCGGCCGCGAGGCGCCTGTACGCCGTGAGCGCGGTGTCCTTGGTGGCGCGCGTGCCTGCGAGCTTCGGAGGGTCGCAGATGACGAGATCGTAGCCCGCCTGCCTCGACGCGTTCTGCAGCGCCTTGCGGGCGTCGTCGCGCGTGAACTTGATCCGGTCGAGGAGCCCGTTCTCCCGCGCGCACTCCGCCCCGACCTCGATCGCCGTCGCGCTCTCGTCGATCGCGAGGACCTCGCTCGCCCCGCCGCGGGCCGCCGCCATGGCGAACGTGCCGACGAAGCAGAAGGCATCGAGCACGCGCCGGTTGTGGGCGAGCTGCTCGACGCGGGTCCGCAGCGTCCGCTGGTCCAGGTAGAACCCGGTCTTGTGGCCGAGCGCGAGCGGGATCGTGTAACGCAGCCCCCGCTCGACGAACCGGAGCTGATCGAGCGCGGGGTCGCCGCGCACCACGCCCGCGTCGGCGGTGAACCCCTCGAGCTTCGCGAGGGATTCCGGGGTCCTGTCCACGATCGCGCGGGGCGAGAGCGCCGCCTGGAGGGCATCGAAGATCACCCCTTCGCGGCGCTTGATCCCGATCGTCCCGAGCTGCACGACCACCACGTCGCCGAACAGATCGACGATGAGCCCGGGCAGGCCGTCCCCCTCCGCGTGGATCAGCCGGAAGGCGTCGGTCTCATGGCCAGGCGCCCGCGCGGGCAGGCCGAGCTCGCGGCGGTGCAGGATGGCGCGCTCGATCCGGTGCCGGAACAGGGCCGCGTCGATCGGCCTGTCCTCGCGCGTGTACATGCGCACCGGGATGGCCGAGCGCGGGGTGTAGAGCCCGCGCCCGAGCACGCTGCCGTAGGGGTCGGTGACGACGACCTCGTCCCCGGCCACCGCGCCGCCCTCGATGCGCGCGATCGCCTGAGCGAACACCCAGGGATGCCCCGACCACACCGGCCGAACATGACCCTGCTTCAACGTAACCGTAGGCATGGTGGAATCCGATTGGTCTCGATGGTGGCAGGGCTCCCGACGGGGGCGACCGCGCCGTGACCTTTGCCTTGGGAGCTAGTACCCTGCGGAACGGCGCGCGTGTGAACCTTCCGCCACAGCGTGCCGTGGCGGCCGATGCACGCCGGCGTGCTGCGTGGCCATGGTGACGACGATCCCGCAAGATGGTCGATGGCATCCCGGTTGCTAACTTCCCTGCACCGAAGAGGAGTCGCCCGATGCGCCGTTGCTTGACCCATGCCCTTGTTGCGGTGGCGATGACCGCGCCGATGAGCGCGTTCGCGCAGGAGGACAGCAACTGTCCTCCCGGCGCGTGGTTCTGCGAGGAAGTGGAGCCGCCTCGCGATCCCGTCGCGGAACCGCCGCCCGCCGCTCCTGCCGAGGCCGCGCCTGCCGAGGCGCCGCCGCCCCCGCCCCCGCCCAGGGGGGCCGCCCGTCCAGCCCCGCCGGTCGTCGTCTACGAGACCTCGCCGGCGGGCTCGCCTCCCCAGGTGATCGTCGTGACGCCTGGGGCGGCCCCTCCGCCGCGCGTGATCGTGCGCCGCGTGGCGCCCCCGGCGCCGCCCCCGCCGGTGAAGCGGCGCTGGCGGCGCCACTGGGGGATCAACCTCCGCATGGAGGGCGTCATGTTGGGGCGCGAGCACGGCGGAGCGGAGGACGCTGGCATGGGAGGCGTCGGGATCAGCCTGCGCTACCGGCCTGTCCCGGCGTTCGCGATCGATGCGGGCGCCGACTTCCTCGCGGGCACGGACTACAACGGCGACCAGCGGACCGAGGTGCCGCTCTCGCTGAGCGGGATGCTGTTCGTCAACCCGCGCAGCCGCACCCAGTTCTACTTCATGGGCGGCCTGAACATCGCGCATGCCGAGGTCGATCGCTCCTCGAGCGAGGCCGCGGCCGGCGGCGCCGAGTTCGCTCCGGACACGGAGTACGACTATTTCGGCGCGCACGGCGGCATCGGCCTCGAGTTCCGGCTTTCGCCCCGCATCGCCCTGAACGTCGATGCGCTTGGCTTCGTGCGCAGCCGCACGGACGGTGGGCTCGTTCCCGAGTTCACGGATCCCGACACCGGCCGGACGACCAACACGTCGGGCGGGGGGCTCTTCCGCGGCGGGCTCAGCATCTACTGGTGAGCGGCTCGTCATAGCCTCCCGTCCACCCTGACCGCGCGGTGTTCGCGTCCGTTCTGCTCTCGACCAGGCGGTCGCGGTCCGGACCGTCTCCACGCGGTATAACGCACGCATCGTGCCCCAGGCCTCGATCATGCGCGCGCTCCGCGGCCGCGCCCCGCTGTTGCTCGCCCTCGCTGGCGGCGCGACGTTCGCCCTCACGGCGCCGCCGACGGATCTGGTCCCCGCTGTCATCGTTGGGCTCGCTCTGCTGGCGGCCGCCGTCCACGACGCCCCGACGATCTGGCGCGCCTTCGGGCGCGGCGCTGTCTGGGGAACGGCGGCGGGCGTCGTGGGCCTGCGCTTCGTGCCGGAGGTCATCCAGCGGTTCACGCCACTCGGCTCGGCGGCCTCGTACCTCGCGCTGATGCTGCTCGCGGCCGCCCAGTCGCTGGTCTGGGCGATCTGCGGCGGCATCACGAGCGCGCTCATCCGGCGCCTCCGCGCTCCCCTCGAGCTCGCCTTTGCGACCGGCGTGTTCGCCGCCGTGGCCATCCCGACCGTCTTCGGTTGGACTCCTGCGGGTCTCATGAGCCCTTGGCCGGCGCTCGTGCAGCTCGCCGACCTCATCGGCGAGCGGGGCGTCTCCGTGCTGTTCGCCGTCGGGGCGGCCTTGCTCACCCGCGCTGGCCTGGCCGCCTCCGGGAGAGCGCCGGGCGGGCGGCCGCTCGAGCGTGCGCCCGCGCAGCAGCCGCGGTCCACCCGCCTTCGGTCGTCCCGCGCGATCCTCTACCCGGCGCTCTCGAGCGTCGCGCTGTTCGGGCTGCTCGCGGCTCACGGCGCGCTGCGGATGGCCGCGGTGGAGCGCGCCGGCGCCGGCCTGCCGACCGCGCGCGTCGCGCTCGTCAACCAGGCGGTCGGGCCTCACGAGCGCTGGCAGGCGAAGAACCACCCGCGCATCCTGCGAACCCTGCACGAGCTCACCCGGGAGGCCGAGGCCGGCGGCGCAGAGCTCACCCTCTGGCCGGAGGCGGCGTACCCTTACCCTCTCTCCCACAGCGCCCGGCAGGCGCCGCGCGGCGGTCGCGCGATCGTGGGGCCCGGCATCCGTGGCCCGATCCTCGCGGGGCTCATCACCCAGGCGCCGCCCGTGAAGGCCGCCGACGGCGTCGAGGAACGGAACAGCTACAACTCCGCGACCCTCGTGCTCCCCGATGGGAGCATGCAGCCGACGCAGGACAAGCTGCAGCTGCTCTGGTTCGGCGAGACGGTCCCGGGCGGCGCTTACCTGCCCTGGCTGCGGCGCATCTTCCAGAAGAGCGGAGGGCTCGTCCCGGGCGCGGAGCCGCGCGCCCTCACGTTGCCCCGAGAGCACGGGCCGGCGCTCCGGATCGGGGTGCTCAACTGTTACGAGGACACGCTCACCGGGGTGGGGCGGCGGATCACCGGGGCGCTCGCCCCGAACCTCCTCGTCAACATCACGAACGACGCCTGGTTCACCGGGAGCGCCGAGCCCGAGCTGCATGCGAGGCTCGCGGTCATGCGCGCCATCGAGCTGCGCCGTGATCTCGTGCGGGCCGTGAACCTCGGCGTCGTGTCATGGATCGACGCCCGGGGCGTGGTGCGCAGCCGCGATGAGAGCGCTGCGCCGGGGGTGACCTTCGCGACCCCCTCGGTCAGGGACACGCCGCTGACGCTCTACACCCGTCTGGGCGACGCCCCGATGGCGTTGCTGCTCGCCTTCGCGAGCGTCGCTTGCGCGCTCCGGGCGCGACGCTCCACAGCGAAGGCCCCGCGGCAAGCCCGGGGCGTCGGCTCGGGGGCGCGGCCGCCTGCGGGGCCCCCGGAGCTCGCGCCGCCCGATGCGGCGACGCAAGCTGCGGCCACGGACGCGCCGCTCAGCCGTCCTTGAGCGCCTTGACGGGCGCCGCGCGGAGCTTGCGGCTCGCCGGCTTGCCCTTGATGGTCATCGGCTGCTTCGTGAACGGATTGACGCCTTCCCGGTCCTGCGTGGCCGGGATCTCCTTCGCCTTGATCTTCACGAGGCCCGGAACCGTGACCTCGCCCGGCCCCTCCGGACCGAGCTCTTTCTTCACCAGCTCGCCGAGCGCATCGAGCACGCTGGCCACGGACTTCTTGTCGAGGTGGGTGGCCTCGGCAAGACCGACGATCATCTGCGCCTTGGTCAGCTTGTTCGAACCGGGCATGTCTCCTCCAAGTCGAAAGGGGGCGTCCGTTTAACAAGCGAGGTTTCGCATCGCAAGCGATAACTCATCGCGCCCCCGTCTTCTTTTGCCTCGCGGTGCTGCGACGCGGATCGATTACAGTGATGCTGTTGCTTCGTGACGCCGCCGCGACCTCGAGCTCCCGGGTCAAATCCGTCATTTCCCGTTCTTCTGCGTCGGTCTTGTGGTCGTAGCCGAGCAGGTGGAGCAGGCCGTGCCCGAGCAGCATCGTGATCTCGTCGAGCAGCGGGCGATCGCGCTCGGCGGCCTGCCGCGCGGCCGTGTCGATCGAGACGATCACGTCGCCGAGGAGACCGCGCCACACCGACGGATCCACGGGACCTCGCCGGCCGCGCCTGCGCGCGTCGGCCCCGTTCTGGTCCAGCATCGGGAAGGCGAGGACGTCGGTCGGCTTGTCCTTGCGCCGGTAGCTGCGGTTGAGCTCGTGGATGGCCTCATCGTTCACCAGGGCGACGGAGAGCTCCACGCCCTGCAACGCGAGGTGGGAGAGCATCTTGCCCGCCCGCCGGCGCACGACCGCCGTCGACACCCCCTTGAAGGGCCCTCCCTGCGTCGTGACGGACACGACCGCGGGGGCCGCCGGGCGGCTCCCGCGGCGCTTCGTCCCCGGGCTCTCTTTGCGCTTCTCGGCCACGGGATCGCTATACCAGCTCGGGGATCTTCTTCGCATCTGCCAAGAACTGCGCGAGCCCGACGTCGGTGAGCGGGTGCCTGGTCAGCTGCTTGATGACCTTGAGCGGCATCGTCGCGGCGTGCGAGCCGATCATGGCGGCCTGCACGAAGTGGACGGGGTGCCGTACGCTCGCGGTGAGCACCTGCGTCGAGAACCCGTAGTTCCTGAAGATGGTCACGACCTGCAGGACGAGATCCATCCCGTCCCCCGCGGCGTCGTCGACGCGCCCGACGAACGGCGACACGTACGTGGCCCCCGCCTTGGCCGCGAGCAGCGCCTGGGCGGCCGAGAAGCAGAGGGTCACGTTCGTCTTGATGCCCTCGGAAGCGAAGATCCGCGCGGCCTTGAGCCCCTCGTCGATGAGCGGCACCTTGACCACCACGTTCCGGTGAATCTTCGCGAGCTCGCGACCCTCGCGGAGGATCGCGTCCTTCTCCACCGCCACCACCTCGGCCGAGACGGGGCCGTCGACCACCTCGCAGATCTCGGCGATCGCCCGCTTCGTCGGCTTGCCGGCCTTGGCGAGGAGCGACGGGTTGGTCGTGACGCCGTCGATGACCCCCATCGACTGCGCTTCCTTGATTTCCGCGATATCCCCTGAATCGATGAACACCTTCATGATGCTGCCTCCGGGAACCGATGGATCGGCCCTTCGGCGGTGTTCATGCTGGGGTCAGATGCCGAGGAGCAAGGGCCTGACAGGGGCCCTCGCTGCCTCGTTCTGGCTGTCAGGCGGGGCGGGCAGGGGGCGCCGGCTCAGGCCGTCGCCTCGTCCTCGCCGCCATGGCACTTGTTGAAGGGCTTGCCGCTGCCGCAGGGGCACTCCTGCTCCTGCATGACGGCAGGCTGCGGGAGCGCGGGGGCCGGGTTCGCGCCGAGCGGGAGGGACTCGTCGTGCTGCGCGACCGCGTCGAGCAGCGCCGCGGCGTGCCGCTCGCGATCCGCAGCCTCGATCTGCGCCTCTTCCTGCTCGGCGCGCCTGACGTTCACGCTGAAGAGCTTCGTGACCACGTTCGAGGAGACGCGGGCCACCATGTTGACGAACATGTTGTAGCCCTCCTTCTTGTACTCCTGCTTCGGGTCCTTTTGCCCGTAGCCGCGCAGGCCGATGCCGTCGCGGAGGTGGTCCATGTCGGTCAGGTGGTCGACCCAGGCCTTGTCGAGCTCCTCCAGGTAGAGGTGGCGGAAGATGCGCAGCGACAGCTCGACGCCGATCTCCTCCTCGCGCTTCTCGTACGCCTTCTCGGCGCGCTCGTAGAGCTCCCGCGCCAGCGTCTCCTGGTCGCCGATGTGCGCGATGTCGTCCGGCAGCTCGACGCCGAAGTGCTCGCGGAAGCCCTGGAAGATGCCGCCCCAGTCCCAGTCCTCCGGCGGCTTGCGGGCCGGGCACGACTCCTCGACCATCGCGCCGATGATCCGGTCCATCAGATCGAGCAGCCGCTCGCGCTGCTCGGTGAGCGCGAGGGGCATGAGCTCGGAGCACTCGTCGTAGATCTCGAGGGCCTTGTCGGCACGCGTCTCGAGCTCGATCTTCACGCCCCAGCGCGTGTAGATCTCGCGCTGCATGTTCTCGAGCTCGACGAACCGCTCCGTCTTCTCGAAGTCCTTTCGCACGATCTCGCGCCGGTTGCCGTCCGCGTCGAGCGGCATCACCGGGTCGTTCGCGAACATGCCGAGCAGGTAGCCGACGTCCGGACGGACGAGCTCCGCGATGGACGCGAGCGGCTTGATCGTCCGCTTCTCGCCCGTCGGCTTCCCCTCCTCGTCGAGGATCTCGGGGGAGTAACGGCCGACGAGCAGCGACTGGCGCATGTCGTAGATCGTCTTGCGCTGCGCGCTCATCACGTCGTCGTACTCGAGCAGGTTCTTGCGGATGTCGAAGTTGCGCTCCTCGACCTTCTTCTGGGCGTTCTCGACGCTCTTCGTCACCCACGGGTGCTCGATGGGCTCGTCGTCGGGCATGCCCATCCGCTCCATCAGGTTCTTCACCCGATCCCCGGCGAAGATGCGCATGAGGTCGTCCTCGAGGGACAGGTAGAACTTCGACGTCCCGGGGTCGCCCTGGCGGCCGGCGCGGCCGCGCAGCTGGTTGTCGATGCGGCGCGACTCGTGCCGCTCGGTGCCCAGGATGTACAGCCCGCCGATCTCGCGCACCTCGTCGCCCTCGGCGGAGCACTCCTTCTTGAGCTCGTCGACCAGGGCCTCGTACGCCTCGGGCTCCGCCTCGGGCTGGCGGTTCTGCTCCTTGAACTTGAGCTTGGCGAGCATCTCCGCGTTGCCGCCCAGGATGATGTCCGTCCCGCGACCCGCCATGTTCGTCGAGACCGTGATGGCCCCTTTGCGGCCCGCCTGCGCGACCACGTAGGCCTCGTTCTCGTGGTGCTTCGCGTTCAGCACGTTGTGCTTCACGCCCCGCTTCGCCAGGATCCGGCTGATCGCGGTGCTCTTCTCGACGCTCGTCGTGCCCACCAGGATCGGCTGGCCGAGCTCGTGCTTCTCGAGGATCTCGTTGATGACCGCGGTGAACTTCTCCTTCTCGGTCTTGTAGACGAGATCCTCGTAATCGACGCGGACCACCGGCTTGTTCGTGGGGATGATGACGCAGTCGAGCTTGTACGTGCTGTGGAACTCCGCCGCTTCCGTGTCCGCGGTGCCGGTCATCCCGGAGAGCTTCTTGTAGAGCCGGAAGAGGTTCTGGAAGGTGATCGTCGCCATCGTCCGGCTCTCCTCCTGGATCCGGACGTTCTCCTTCGCCTCGACGGCCTGATGCAGGCCGTCCGACCACCGGCGCCCCGCGAGGACGCGGCCGGTGAACTCATCGATGATGAGCACCTTGCCGTCGCGCACCATGTAGTTGACGTCGCGCTTGTAGAGCGTGTGCGCGCGCAAGCACTGGTTCAGGATGTGCAGCGTCTCGAGGTTCACCGGATCATAGAGGTTCGTGCCCTTGAGCACCTGGAGCGAGGCGAGCAGCCGCTCCGCCGTCTCCACGCCCTCGTCGGTCAGCGTCACCGAGTGCCCCTTCTCGTCGACGGCGTAATGCTCCTCGTTCCGGAGCTGGGGGATCACCTCGTTGATCGTGCGGTACTTGTCGCTCGAGCGCTCCCCCTGCCCGCTGATGATGAGCGGAGTCCGCGCCTCGTCGATGAGGATGGAATCGACCTCGTCGACGATCGCGTAGTGCAGCGGGCGCTGCGCGTACTCGAGCGCCGAGAACTTCATGTTGTCGCGCAGGTAGTCGAAGCCGAACTCGTTGTTCTGGCCGTACGTGATGTCGCAGCGGTACGCGTCGCGCTTCTCGGCGTCGCCCTGCTGGTTGACGACCACGCCCGTCGACAGGCCGAGGAAGCCGTACAGCTTGCCCATCCACTCGGCGTCGCGCCGCGCCAGGTAATCGTTCACCGTGACGACGTGGACGCCCTTGCCCTCGAGGGCGTTCAGATAGCAGGGGAGCGTCGCGACCAGGGTCTTGCCCTCGCCGGTGCGCATCTCGGCGATGCAGCCGTTGTGGAGCACCATGCCGCCGATGAGCTGCACGTCGTAATGGCGCATCTTGAGCGCGCGCTTCGACGCCTCGCGGCAGACCGCGAACGCCGGGACCAGGATGTCGTCCAGCGTCGCCCCGTTGGCGAGCTTCTCCTTGAACTCCGCCGTCTTTGCTCGGAGCTGGGCGTCCGAGAGCTTCTGCAGCTCCGGCTCCATCCTGCCGATCGCCTCGACCCGGGGTCGCATGCGGCGGATGGCACGCTCGTGCGAGGTGCCGAAAATCTTCTTCATCGCCCAAGTGAACATCTTTACGTGCCTTGGCTCCGCGGCGGTCAGGTGGGAGGAGAGGGTCCGGCCGAGGAACGCGAACGTAGTCGCGCCGCGGGCGTCGCGCAATTCCAGGACCGCGCGCGCGGTCGACGACGCCGCCGACGCGATCCGCCCGAGGCTCTGCAGCCCGGGGCCCGTCGCGCGTTCGTCGTCGGAGCCGCGCGCGGGCGAACGCTCGTTCCCGCGCCGCGCGCCCAGCGGACCACGACCGTCCCGGGCCACCGGGGGAGGCGCCCCGGGGCGGCGCGTCACGCCGCGAGGTGGTCGAGTCCTCCCAGTCTCCAGGCGTCAAGCCGTGGTGCACGAGGGGGGACTCGAACCCCCAAGCCTCCCGGCGCCGGAACCTAAAACCGGTGCGTATACCAATTCCGCCACTCGTGCGCGCGGACGCTTGTGGCACCCTACGCCAGCCTCATCAAGCGGGAAAATCAGTTTGCTGCGTTGCGCCGAACGCGTCAGGGCGGGGCAGCGCGAGCGGCCCGGACATGTGGCCCGCGGTACGTCGGACCTGGAGCAACCGGCGGATCGGCGGACCGCACCGCCTTGGCGGGGCCGCAAACCTGGGCTGGCCCGTGCGCACGAACCGCCCACCGACGGCCAGCGACGCGGTGGGTAAGCCGACAGGGTGGGGGGGCGCTCTTCGTCGGGGCGGAGAGGCGCCGCGGAGGGAGCGCGAAATGGGCACAGCGGCGGCCCCGGGGTCGGCGAGGCAGCCTCACCGGCAGCGACGCTCGCACGAGCGCGTTGCCGCCGAGAACAGGGGAAACGAGGCCCAGGCGGCGGCGGCGCCTCGCCTTCGGCACGTGCGTTGCGAAGGGGGGACCGTCCGCGGACGCGGATGCTGCCGCTGAACGACGGAGGGGCGCGCTCGTCGCCGTCCTCGTCGATGCGGCGCAATTCGACTGCAAGCCGCAGGGATACCCGATGACGTACCAACCGAACGTTCTCCTCCTCGATCAGGACCATGTCCTCCGGAGGGCCACGGCGCTCCTCCTCTGCAACCGCGGCGCGCTCGTCAGCCCGGCCGCGACCCTGGAGGAAGCGATCTCCCTCTCCCGCGAGCGCGTCTACGACGTCGCGCTGATCGATCTCGCCCCCGGAACGAAAGGCGCCCGGGAGATCCTGGGCCGCCTGCGGCGCGAGGGCACGATGCCCCGGCGGGTCATCTTCTGCGCCGACGAGCCGGTCTCGTGCGACGGCACGGACGACGTCAGCGAGGTCCTGCTCAAGCCGTACGCCTTCGGTCGGCTGCTCAGCACGATCTTCGTCGACGTCAGCCCCCGGCCCTCCACGCAGTCCGGGATCTTTCCTCGCCTCCGTCTGGTCCAGGGCGAACACGCCGACCTGGAAGGGAGCCGTCCGAGCGCGCGTGGCGCTGCGGCGGGCGTGGAAGGCGTGGGAGGCCACCCCGCCGAGCGGCGCACCTTCATCGAGCCGAACGGCGCCGCGGTGTACAGGCTCCAGCGCAGGCCGCGCAGCGGCCCCTCCGGGCGGACGCTCAGGCCGTCGCGGCGAGCGCCTCGAGGTGCTCGCCATCCCGGATGACGATCCGCCGCCGGTCGAACGCGATCAGGCCGGCGCGCTTCAGCTTGCCGAGCAGCAGGGTGACCGTCTCGCGGGTGGACCCGATCAGCAGCGCGATGTCCGCGTGCGTGAACGGGGCCGACACCAGCTGGCCGGCGGCGTGGGGCTGCCCCCATCGCCGCGCAGCGGCGCGGAGGAACTCGATCAGGCGCGCTTCGACCGTGCAGAGGAGCAGGGAGCCGAGGCGCGCCTCGGTCTCGAGCTGGCGCGCCACGAGCGCCGCCGCGAGCGCGCCGCGGAGCGCTGCGTCGGAGGCGAGCTGCCGCTCGAGACCGGCGAGCGGCACCACGAGCGCGTGCCCCTCGTCGAGCACCGTCGCGCTCTCGGAGGAGACCGTCGCGCCCGCGAGCGCGCCCTCGCCGACGAGGTCGCCAGGCCCGCGGTGCCCGAGCGGAACCACCCGACCGTCGGCGACACGCTCGACCTTCACGCGACCCGCCCCGATCAGGAACAGGTGCCTCGGCGGCGCACCCTGCTGGCAAACGCACTGCCTGCGCGTGAGCCGCTCGACCCTGCCGAGCTCGAACAGCAGACGCCGGCTCGGTGAGGGCAGCGAGGCGAGGGGCGAGCGAGACAGGATCCGCTCCTTCTCGGCATCCTGCGAAGCCCCGCCGCGCACGCCCTCCGCCTCCATCCCGTGTCCGTGCCCGCGCGTAGGTCCGCGCACCTTCGGCTTTCCCATCGCGCCTTCGCCCAACCTTTCGGGATTTCAAGCCTCCCGATCGGCGGCCGATAGTGCAACGATCGGCAGATGGGGGCCAATCCGAACTGGCTACGGGCAGCGCTCCGCGCGGGGCGAAAAATCTTCCGCGGCGAAGACTGAAACCATGTTCAGCGGTGTAGGATGCAAGCCCTGCGCTATTTTTTTGGTGCAGACGTGAAAGCAAGACCCGGGCCGCTGCCCCGTTCGATGCTACGTTGGGGGTGAGGCCACCAATGAGACACTCGATGGCACGAACCTCGCGCAATGCCCCGGCCCCCGTTCGGCGGGTGGCGCTGGCGGCGAACTGAGAGAAGGAGCTCCTCATGGGCATGGAGATGAAGCTCCAGTTCAAGCTGTCGCAGCAGCTTGTGATGACCCCGCAGCTGGTGCAGGCCATCCGGCTGCTCCAGCTCTCACGGCTCGAGCTGGTCGACGAGATCAGGAAGGAGCTGGACGGCAACCCTGTCCTCGCGGACGACATGACCGACCCGAAGGCGCGGGACGGCGACAAGGGGGATCAGCGGGGGAGGAACGCTGACCTGCCGACGGAGCAGCGGCTCGAGAACGGCGAGCGGTTCGACCGAGACACCGACATCGCGGCGCGCGAGACGGAGAAGCGGGTCAAGGAAGTGGACTGGGAGCAGTTCCTGGAGAACAGGCAGCTCCAGCAGGCCATGCCCGCGCACCGGGGCGGCTTCGAGGAGCTGCCGCCGATCGACCAGAACCTGACCAAGCCGTCGAACCTGCGCGACCACCTGCTCTGGCAGCTCCAGATGAGCGATTTCGTCGAGAACGAGCGGCAGTTCGCGCTGCTCGTCATCGGCAACCTCGACGAGAAGGGGTACCTCGACCTCAAGGGGGGCGAACGTCCGGACGGCACGAAGGGGCCCGACATCAGCCTCGTGGACCTGGCGCGGGAGGCGGAGCTCCACCCCGAGGACGCCGAGGAGGTGCTGTCGATGATCCAGCGCTTCGATCCGGTCGGGGTCGCGGCCCGCGACCTGTCGGAGTGCCTGCGGGTGCAGGCGGAGGTGCTCGGCTTCGACGACATCGAGATGGCCATCATCAAGGACCACCTCCACAACGTGGAGCGGCGCAACTTCCCCGCGATCGCGAAGGCGCTGAAGATCCCGCTGGAGGACGTCTACGACGCGGTCCAGGAGATCCAGAAGCTGGAGAGCGTGCCGGCGCGCAACTTCGCCGAGGTCGACGAGAAGACCATCGCCATCACCCCGGACGTGTACGTCATCAAGGACGGCACCCAGTTCGTCGTCACCGACAACGACAAGGGGCTCCAGCGGCTCTACATCAACGAGAACCTCGCCCAGCGGATGCTCAGGGACCCGAAGGCGAAGGAGTTCATCAGCGAGAAGCTCCGGAGCGCGCAGTGGCTGATCCGGGCCATCGAGCAGCGGCGGCGCACGATCATCAAGGTGACCGAGTGCATCGTCGAGAAGCAGCGCGAGTTCCTGGAGCGCGGCGTGGGCTACCTGAAGCCGATGATCCTCAGGGACGTCGCCGAGTCGGTGGGCATGCACGAGTCGACCATCTCCCGCGTGACGTCGAACAAGTACGTGCACACGCCCCAGGGGCTCTTCGAGCTGAAGTACTTCTTCAACTCATCCATCCACCGGGTCGCCGACGAAGACATCGCCTCGGAGAGCGTCAAGCAGGCGATCAAGAAGATCATCGTGGCCGAGGACAAGTCGAATCCCTACAGCGACCAGGCGATCGTCAAGATCCTCGAGGAGACGGACGGCATCAAGATCGCCCGCCGCACCGTGGCCAAGTACCGCGAGATGCTCGGCATCCTGAGCTCGTCGAAGCGCAAGAAGATGTTCTGAGCCGCGGCGGCCGGCCGCGGTCGCCCGCCCCTCCGCCACGCCGATCCTCACGGCCCCGAGCCATGCCCGCCGAACCGATCACGGCCGCCCAGATCTTCGAGCGCTTCTTCGCGCCGCACTACCCGCCCGACGCGCTCGCCGACCTGGCAGGCGTGCGCTCCACGGACGCGAACCCGGCTGGAAACCCGTCGATCCTGGCCCAGATCGACCACGCGGCCGAGGTGTTCGCCCGCCTCGCGCCCGCGGCGCTCGGCGCGCCCGATCTCGGGCTCGACTTCTCCGATGCGTCGGTCCACCGGCTGGGCGCGGCGCTGACGCGCGAGCGACGCGACGCCTGGCTCGCGCCGGCAGGCGGCCCTTCCGATGCGCGCGGCCCTTCCGATACGCGTGGATCGAGCGGCGCGCCGGCGGCCAGCGCGGGCGGCGAGCCCCCCATGCTCGTCACCCTCGTGACGCACGGGGCGCTCTACGTCGGGGCGTGCGTCGTCAAGAATCACGGCGGAACATGGCAGGTCCGGAGGCCGCTGTGGGAGTCGCTGGTCCGGCTCGAGTCGAGCGCAGGGACGGGCGATCTCGCGATCTTCCAGTGGTGGCTCAAGGCGCTCAGCGACGAGGAGATCGGCCGCGGCAGGCTCGTGGATCGCTACCGCACCCACGTGGAGGTGCCGACGTTCGACGCGGAGCGGCTGCCGATCCTCGCCGCGGGCGACCGGCGGATCCCGAAGCTCGCGAAGGTCCGTTACGACACGCTCTACAAGCACCTCCGCGCGCACCTGCCGGAGCTCCGGTCCGTGGGCGACGATTTCCCGTCCCCGGAGCGCTTCGAGGAGCTGGGCTTCAAGAGCATGGAGTTCGCGCTGCTCGGCGGCGGGCGGATGCTCCTCATGCACGGGGCGACAGCGGACGGGGTGCACCTGCTCTGGCTCGACGCGAGCGGCTTCGTGAAGTCGCTTTACTACCCGGCGGACAGCTTCCCCGCCCACGTGGTCCAGATCGAGGGCCAGAAGATCCGGGTGATCGTGCCCGTGCGCGGCGAGAGCCAGGTGCACGAGATGCTCTGGTGGGGGGCGTAGCCGGCTCGCGCACCGAGCGCGCCGGCGGTAGGCTCGCCCCGTGCTCTCGCCCGACGTCCGCTTCGAGGGGTTCACCGCGACCGACTGGGTCCGCGTGCTGTCGTTGTTCCGGCCCAGGCGCACGGGCATCGAGGAGCGCGAGGTCGGCCGTCCGCGCGGAGGCGTCGTCGCGGTCCACGCGGGCGGCAAGCTGAGGAAGCTCGTGCACACGGACGCGGGCCGGCTCCGGATCGACGACGCGCAGCGCGCCCTCCCGCTCTCCGCGGAGGAGCTCGCCGCGGGCCACCACGCGAGCTGGGCCGCCGTGATCGAGGCCGGCGTCCTCGAGGCCATCGTGGAGCGGTTCGGGGCGCGGGCGCGGCGCGGCGACGATCTCATCGGCCAGTCGCTCCTGCTGCTGCAGCTCGCGCGCGAGGAGCTCCTCGCGGGGAGGATCGATCTCTGGCCGGCGAGGCTGCGCGGCGTGCCGATGCCCTCGGCGGGCGTCGTGCGCGGCACGCTGGAGTCGCTCGCCGGGGTCGGCAAGACGGTGGTGATCGGCCTGTTCGAAGGCGGGGAGCTCTGGACGAGCGTCGCGCTCCGCCGCGACGCCCGCGGGATCAACCTGATCCTCGGGCCGGACGAGGTGCGGGAGGACATGGGGCTGCTCGCGGGCGACTGGCGCCGCGATTACCGGCACCTCTCGCGCGCCATCGAGGAGCGGGCAGGGGAGCTGTCGCTCGGCTGCTTCGCGGAGGCGGAGACCATCCGGCAGCTCGAGGTCGATCCGAGCCCGGGCGCCTGGGCCAGGGCGGTGGCGGTGCGCGACGTGATCCTCGCGCCGGTGCCGGCGGCCCTCGCCATCCCGCTCGGGATCGACGCGGGGCGCGCGGCGCTCAGCGCGCTCCGCGCGCTCGTGGAGCGGATCGACCCGATGGGGATCGTGGCGCCGGCGGTGCGGGCGGTGCTCGAGCGGGCCGGGACCGACAGCGACATGGCCGCGATGCTGCCGTTCCACCCGCTGGAGCTCCTCCGCAAGCTGATCAGCCGGGATCGCTGAGCCGGCGCGGCCCCGCCGCAGCGCGGCCGGCGTCCCGAGCGCGGCCGCGCTGCCTGGCTCAGGGGTGCGCGGTGCTCGAGTCGCCGCCCTGGACGGCGGGCGCGAGCTGGAAGCGGCGCTCCTCGCAGGCATACGCGGTCGGGGTCAGCTCGATGACGGTGTGCAGCGGGATCGGCAGCGTCGGACACGAGGGCGCGGGGCGATCGACGAGGTAGGCGTAGAGCGCGCGCAGCACCGCCTGGTGGCCGATCACGAGCACGGGCGAGCGCTGGCGCTCGAGCTGGATGATCAGCGGGTCGAGGCGCTGGATGACGTCCTCGTACGACTCGCCGCGCGGGTAGCGGTAGCGGAACTTGTCGGCCGCGCGCGCGTTGAAGACCTCGGGCATCTGCTGGCGGATCTCCTCGTACGTCATGCCCTCGCAGACGCCCGCGTCGATCTCGTCGAGGGCGCGCCAGGCGACGTGGTTCTGCGTCATCGGGCGCGCGGTCTGGATGGTGCGGCGCAGCGTGCTCGTCCAGACGTTGACGTGCTCGTCGCCGGCGCGCTCGCGGATGAACGCGGAGAGGTTCTTCGCGTACTCGTCGCCGCGCGCGCTGAGATCCGAGTCGCCGCCGAGCAGCCCCTTCTCGTTGAACACGCTCTCCCCGTGGCGGGTCAGCCAGATCGGGTGCGGCGTGAGGTGCATGTTCATCAAGAGCGGGACGAGGCGCGCCGGCAGGTAGCCGTGGATGCGGTTCAGCACGACCTGGCGGCCGACGTCGATGATCTTGATGTAGCTCCGCTCCGGCTCGCCGAGCGGCTCGTACGCGCGGGCGTAGTGCGCGATGCGCGCGCGGAAGTCGCGCAGCGCCGCCTCCGGGTCGACGCCCTGGTAGTCCGGCGAGCGGAGCTTCGTCTCGCGGACGTTGGTCTCGATGATCGACTCGTCGTTGCAGATCGACTCGATGAAGACGACCGGGAAGCCGTGCGCCTGGCAGCGCTCGGTGACGAGGTTCCGGCGAGCGCGCGTGCTGTTCGTGGCGTCGTAGATCGCCACCTCGCCGCCGGAGCTGAGCCAGCCGATGAGGTCGTCGAGGGCGGTCATCGCCATGCCGAGGAGCGCCTGGCGTCCCGCGGTGTTGTTGGGGTCGAAGAACTGGTGCGGCTGCGCGGTGCCGAGGTGCGCGCGGCGGTAGTTGCCCACGTTGAAGAGCCGCGTGGGGTGGCCGAGCCACGACAGGTACCGCGCGATCTTGCGGGCGATGGACGTCTTCCCGCGGGCGGGCAGGCCCACCATGGCGAGCACGATCGGCGAGGAGTCGCGCGCGAGCGAGACCATGGGAGCGTTCTAGCCGATGACGGTACGGCCGGCGACGATGACGGAGAGCAGGCGGCCGCTGCGCTGTCCGTCGCGCCGGTACGAGAAGAAGCGGGCGGGGTCACACGCGGTGCAGCCAGGGACGTCCTCGACCGAGGTTGCGTCCAGGCCGACCTCGGTGAGCTGGGCCTTGAGGATGCGCCGGACGTCGACGTGCGGGCGCGCGCCGGGCGCCCCGCGGACGACGGCGGCGGCGCCGGCGCTGGAGCACGCGGCGAGATCGGCGGCGACGTCGTCGCCGACCTCGAAGCAGCAGGCCTCGATGTGCGGGCCGATGGCCGCGACGAGATCCGCGTCCGGGCCGGCGAGCGAGCGGAGCGCGCGGGCCGCCTCGACAACGACCCGGCGGACGGTCCCACGCCAGCCGCTGTGGACCGCGGCGACGGCGCCGGTCCGGCGATCGGCGAGGAGGATCGGGGCGCAGTCGGCGCTGCGGACACCGCAGCCGACGCCGGGTACACGCGAGAGGGTGACGTCCCCGACCTCGCGGACGACGGCGTCGCGATCCTCCTCACCGGTGAGGACCCGGGCCTCGACGCCGTGGACCTGGCTGAGGAAATAGAGCCGCGCGGCCGGGATGCCGAGGCGCCGCGCGGCGCGCTCCAGGTTCTCCCGGACGGCGGCGGGGTCGTCGCCGAGGGCGATGGCGAAGCTCAGGGTGTCCCACGGGGGGGCGCTGACGCCGCCGCGCCGCGTGAAGAAGGCGTGCGCGAAGCCGGCGGCGGCGAGGAGCGGGCTCTCGAGCGCCTCGGCGGCCCCGGGGTCGTCGATTTTTACGGTCATTTTGGCTCCACGGCGGGATCCGATGCGTCGGCTGCTTCGGTCATAGACGATACGGGTGGGTTGCGTGGTATTTTCCGGCTCCACGCATGGCTGCCGGTCCGGACCCGAATATCGGTCGAGATCTGCTCGGAGGGCAGTTCCAGATCCTTCAGAAGATCGGCTCCGGCGGCATGGGGTCGGTCTACAAGGCCGCGCAGCCGGCGATGAACCGGATGGTGGCGGTGAAGATCCTCCACCCCAAGCTCGCGAACCGGAAGGATCTCGTCTCCCGCTTCCGCCGTGAGGCGCGGGCGATGAGCCACCTCACGCACCCGAACACGGTCAAGGTGCTGCTCTACGGCGAGCTCGAGGACGGCTCGCTGTACATCGTGATGGAGTACCTGGAGGGCAAGAACCTGAACCAGGTGGTCCGCAAGGAAGGGCCGCTGCCCGTCGAGCGCGCGATCCCTGTCCTCATCCAGGTCTGCGGCGCGCTGCAGGAGGCGCACATCCAGGGGATCGTGCACCGCGATCTCAAGCCCGAGAACATCTTCCTGTCGACCAACGGCGGGCTGAAGGACTACCCGAAGGTGCTCGACTTCGGCCTCGCGAAGGTGACGGAGCGCGAGCTCAGGCCGGGGTCGGTGATGCTCACGCAGGAGGGCATGGTCTTCGGGACGCCGGAGTTCATGTCGCCCGAGCAAGCGCAGGGCAAGGTGCTCGACGCGCGGAGCGACATCTACTCGCTCGCGACGATCCTGTACGAGGTGCTCACGGGCAAGCTGCCGTTCGAGGCGCGGACGCCCATGGAGTACATCCAGCACCACGTGACGAGGAACCCGATCCCGCTCGACGAGCGCGTCCCCGGGAAGCAGTTTCCGCCGGGGCTCGGCGCGGTGCTCGGCAAGGCGCTCGAGAAGCGGCCCGAGGATCGGTTCGAGTCGGCCGCGGAGTTCGCGGACGCGCTCAAGCCGTTCGCGGGCGGCGCGGGCAAGGGCTACACGGCGATGATGCCGAAGAAGGCGAACGCGGCGCTCGAGCAAGCGTCGAAACAGCACGCCGCCGCGCTCCAGGCGAACAAGGCGCCCGCGTCGTCCGCGTTCAAGTCGCCGGCGAAGACGGTGAAGATGGTCCAGCAGCCGCCGGCGCCGTCCGCGAAGCCAGCGCCCGCGCCGGCGCCCCTCGCCAAGCAGCACACCAAGGCGCCGGTCAAGGCGGAGGCGAAGCCGCTGCTCCTCGTCGGCATCGCGGCGGGCTGCCTGATCGCGGGCATCCTGATCACCATCGTGGCCATGCGGCTGTTCCAGGGCTGATCCTCCGCGAGCGCGCCCCGGATCGAGGCGGGCCTCCGCGGGCGTGCTAGCGTCGGCGCGCCGGCGCGCCGGGCGCTCTGGATGCGCATCGCCTGCGCCAGCGTTCACGGGGACGGCGTCATGGCCTCGGAGCAATCACGGAACCCAGGGGGAAACGAGAACGATCCGGTCAGGAAGACCGATGCGCCGGATCGGGCGTCGGAGCCGCTGCGGCAGGCGTCGGATCCGCTGCGTCAGGCATCGGACCCGTTGCGCCGAGCGTCGGATCCGTTGCGTCAGGCATCGGATCCGTTGCGTCAGGCGTCGGACCCGCTGCGTCAGGCGTCGGAGCCGCCGGCGCGGCGGTCGGGGCCGCCGGGGCGAGGGAGCGAGCCGCCGGAGCGGATCAGCGGAGCAACGCGGCCGGCGAGCGCGCCGCACCTCGAGGGCGCGCAGCGCTTGCCCAGCCGACCGGACGGGGCGCCCCCGCAGGAGAGAGGCCCCTCGATCGCGACGTGGGCGAAGCGCATCGGGATCGCGCTCGCGGCGCTGCTCGTCCTCGCCGCCGCCACGATCGCGCTCGTCATCCGGCACTACGAGGCAGATCTCCCCTCGACCCACGAGCTCAAGGACTACCGGCCCCCGCAGGTGACGCGCATCCTCGCGCGCGACGGGACGCGCCTCGGCGAGGTCTTCACCGAGCGGCGCACCGTTGTGCGCATCGGCGAGATCCCGAGCCAGGTGAAGCTGGCCGCGCTCGCCGCCGAGGACGCGGGCTTCTACGAGCACGCAGGGCTGAACTACCTCGGCATGCTCCGCGCCCTCGCGGTGAACCTCCGCTCGACCCGGGCCCGACAGGGCGCGAGCACCATCACGCAGCAGGTCGTGAAGAACGTCCTGCTCACGCCGGATCGGACCTTCAACCGCAAGGCGCGCGAGATCATCCTCGCCCGCAAGATCGAGCAGGAGCTCACCAAGGACGAGATCCTGGAGCTCTACCTCAACAAGATCTACTTCGGCCACGGCCGCTACGGGGTCGAGGAGGCGAGCCGCTACTACTTCGGGAAGAGCGTGCGCGACGTGACGCTCGCCGAGGCCGCGCTGCTCGTCGCCATCGTGAAGGGGCCGTCGGTGTACTCGCCGCGAGTGAACCTCGAGCGCGCCGTGGCGCGGCGGGACTTCGTGCTCGATCAGATGCAGCGCAAGGCCTTCGCGGACGAGATCCAGGTGGCGCAAGCGAAGCAGGAGCCGGTCGTGCTCGCCATCGAGACCGAGTCGCTCGCCGAGCTCGCGCCCGAGGTGGTCGCCGAGGCGCAGCGCCTGTTGCGTGAGCTCGTCGGGCCCGCCGCGCAGCAAGGCGGCTACACCATCACGACAACGATCGATCCGGCGATGCAGGCGGCGGCGCGCGCGTCCGTCCGCAAGAACCTCGACGCCTACGCGAAGCGGCACAAGCTGCTCGGCCCGCTCGCGCGGAGCAAGAAGGAGCCGCCGGCCTTCGACGGGACGCCCTCCGGCCACAAGGTCTTCCGGGGGGTCGTGACGGGCGCCGACGACGCCCGAGGGACGCTCTCGGTGCGCGTGGGCACGCTGGAAGGCACGGTCACGCTCCGCGGCGCGCAGCGGTACAACCCGAGCGGGCTCCCGCCGAGCAAGTTCGCCGACGTCGACAAGGTGGTGCGCGTCAGCCTGATCGGCCCCGCGCCGGAGCCGGTCGTCGAAGCGGCCGCCGCAGGCCAGGAAGAGGACGAGGACGCCGCCGGAGAGGCAGGGCGCGCCGCGCCCGCGGGCAAGCCGGGGAAGCCCGCGGCCCCGGTGCCGCTGCGGCTCGAGCTCGGACCCGAGGGGGCGCTCGTCGCGATCGACGTGCGGACGCGCGAGATCGTCGCCCTCGTCGGCAGCTACGAGGCGATGCGCGGCGGGCTCGACCGGGCGACGTTCGCGCGGCGGCAGCCAGGGTCGACGTTCAAGGCGTTCGTCTACGGCTACGGCATCCACGCGCGCACGCTGACGCCGGCGACGATCCTCGACACCGATCCGCTGGCCTTCGCCGGGTACAAGCCGCAGAACTACGACGAGAGCGAGGGGAAGTCGCCGGCGCGGCTCCGGGAGGCGGCGGCGCACAGCGTGAACGTGGCCGCGGTGTCGGCGCTGTCGCGCGTCGGCGCCTCGAACGTGGTCGCCTTCGCCGGCGCGCTCGGCGTCCAGTCGAAGCTCGGCGCAGATCTGTCGCTCGCCCTCGGCGCCTACGAGGTCACGCCGCGCGAGATGGCCGCCGCGTACGCGAGCATCGCCGCGGGCGGCGTCCACGAGCAGCCTGTCCTGATCACGAAGATCGTCGGCCCCGGCGGGGTGGAGATCCCGCTGCCGCCACGCCCTCCGGGGCACCGCGTGATGGAGGAGGCGGAGGCCTACGTGCTCACGAGCGTGCTGACGTCGGTCGTGCAGAGCGGGACCGCCAGGCAGGCGCGCTCTCTGGGGCGCCCGATCGCCGGCAAGACGGGGACGACGAACCAGTCGAAGGACACCTGGTTCGTGGGCTACTCGACCGACATCGCGTGCGCCGTGTGGACCGGCTACGACGACGCGGCGCCGCTCGGCAGCGGCGAGACGGGCGCGATGGCGGCGCTGCCGGCGTTCGTGGATTTCATGAAGCAGGCGCACGCGAAGCGCCCGGCCGCCGATTTCCCGGTGCCGAGCGGCGTCGTGCGCGTGAAGATCGATCCGCTGACGGGCCTGCTCGCGCGCGAGGGGCAGGAAGACGCCATCGAGGAGGTGTTCGTCGCCGGGACGGAGCCGACCGAGGAGGCGCAGGTCCCCGAGGCGGACGCGGGCGCGGAGCCGGCGGACGGCGTGGCGAAAGCCGAGCAGCAGGGCACCCGGCCGGCGCCAGGCGAGGGGCCGCGGCCGGTGGAGCCAGGCGCCGCGCCAGCGCCGGTCGAGTCGGAGCACGCGCCGGAGCCGGGCCCGCTGCCGGCCTTCGAGACGGCGCCGCCGCCGTTCTGAGCGGCGCACAAGATCGGAGGGCTCGGAGGGGCGTCAGGAGCGACGGTGATGCCCCCAGGTCGAGGGCGGCCACACCGCCGGACGAGGAAAGCGCGACCGCGGCATTTTTCCTGTCCGGAATGCGGAGCGCTCGACGTCTCGCTCCAGGAAGCGGCGGGCGGGGGCTCGCCAGCCTCCGAAAGGAGCCGATTCATGAAACTTTACGTCGTCCCGGGATCGCCCAACTGTCGCAAGGTCCAGGCCGTCGTCCACGAGCTGTCGGTGCCCGTCGAGACGATCCTCGTCGACTTCGCCACAGGCGCGCACAAGAGCCAGGATTACCTCGCGATCAACCCGAACGGCCTGGTTCCGAGCCTCGTGGACGGAGATCTGCGTCTCTGGGAGTCCAACGCGATCATGCAGTATCTTGCGGATGCTGATGGCGCGACGTCGCTGTTTCCCCGCGACCCCAGGCGGCGCATCGATGTGGTTCGCTGGCAGTGCTGGGAGCTCTCGCACTTCGGGCGCGCCCTCGGAGCGGTGCTCTTCGAGCGGTTGTTCAAGCCGCTCATGGGGGGGCAGCCCGACGAGGTGGTCGCCGAGCGCGCTCTCGAGCAGCTCCAGCCGTACGCGGCGCTGCTGGAGGCGCACCTGAAGGCGCGCGCATTCGTGGCCGGTGACGCGGTGACGCTCGCCGATTTCTCGCTCGGGTGCCAGCTGCCCCTGGCCGCCCTCGGCCGCGTCGACCTGGCGCCGTTCCCGAACCTCCGCGCGTGGCTCGCCCGGCTCGACGAGCGGGAAGCGTGGCGCGCGACGGCGATGCCGGCTGCGATGGCGCAGGCGCTCGAGCAGGCGGCGCATCGCTCGGAGCGCGGAGGAGCGTGACGACAAGGACGGGCGGAGCCGAGCTCTTCTCGCGGCTCTCCGAGCGGTGGGTCCTCGAGCCGAGCGTCGCGCGCAGCACGATGATGGGCTTCCCGTGCCTGCGCGTGGAAGGCCGGTTCTTCGCGTCGATCGACCGCGACGGGAGGCACCTCGTCGTCAAGCTCCCGGCGGCGCGTGTCGCTGCGGCGATCGCCGCCGGTGAGGGGGCGGTGTTCGCGCCGAACGGGAGGATCTTTCGTGAGTGGCTCGCGGTGCCGCTCGAGCACGCCGCGCGGTGGGAGTCGTATCTGCAGGCGTCGTACGCGTTCGCGCGAGGAGATACCGGATGATCTATGCCTTGCTGATCCACAGCGCGCGCCCCGAGGGCGATCCGCTCCCCGCGGCGGACGAGCGCGCGGTGCTGGACCGTCACCGCGCCCTCCAGCAAGAGGCGACCGCGCGCGCCGAGCTGCTCGCCGTGGCGAGGCTCGACGGGCGAGACAAGGCGCGCACGGTGCGCGTGCAGGGGGCGACCGCGACGATCACCGACGGGCCCTACATGGAGACCAAGGAGTGGCTCGTCGGCTTTTACCTGATCGAGTGCGCCGATGAGACCATCGCCGCGGCCCGGGCGCAGCAGATCTGCCCGGCGGATGGATCCGTGGAGATCAGGCCTGTCACCTGGCAGCGCACGCCGTAGTCATGGAGGGGCTCGCCCCGCTGCTCCGCCGCGCGTATGCGCCCGTGCTCGCGCGGCTGCTGCGCCACACGCGGGATCTGCACGCGGCGGAGGACGCGGTGCAGGAGGCCGTCGCCAGGGCCCTCGCGACGTGGCCAGAGCGGGGCGTGCCCGACGCGCCGGAGGCGTGGCTCGTGCGCGTCGCCACGAACATCCACAGAGACGGCTTGCGGCGGCGGTGCGGAGAGCAGCGGCACGCGACCGCGCTCGCGGCGCTCGCGGCGCGATGTCCCTGGTCCGAGGCGCTGCTCTCGGCGCCGGACGCCGCGCGGTGGCCGGATGATGTCCTGCGCCTCGTCGTCACCTGCTGCGATCCCGTGCTCGGCCTCGAGGAGCGGGCGGCGCTGGCGCTGTCGACGGTCGCGGCGCTCTCCACGGACGAGATCGCGCATGCGTTTCTGGTGAGCGCGCAGGCCATGGAGCGCCGGCTGACCCGGGCGCGCGAGAGGCTCCGGGAGCGGCGCAAGCGCTACGAAGTTCCGCGGCTCGACGAGGCGCCGGAGCGGCTTCACGCCGTGCTCGCGGTGATCCACCTCGTCTTCAACGCGGGATACTGGTCCCGTGGCGACGAGGCGCCGATACGCCGTGGCCTCACCCGGCTATCGATGCACCTGGCCCGGGCGCTCGACGCAACGCTGCCACGGGTACCCGAGGTGCAGGGCCTGCTGTCTCTGCTGCTCCTGCACGCGGCGCGCATGCCGGCCCGCACCGACGAGGAAGGGCAGCCCCGGAGCCTCGAGCAGCAGGACCGATCGAAGTGGGACAGCGCCGCGATCGACGAGGCCTGCGCGTTGCTGCGGGAGGCGCTCGAGCGGGGGCGCCCCGGCCCCTACCAGATCGAGGCCGCGATCGCGGCGGTCCACTGCTCGGCCCCGCGCGCCGAGGACACCGATTGGCTCCAGATAGCGATCCTCTACGAGTCGCTCGAGCAGCACCGCCCGGGCCCGATCGTGCGCGTGAACCGTGCCTTCGCGGTCGCCCGGGCGCTGGGCGCGGCGGAAGGGCTGAAGCTGATCGCGACGGCCATCGATCACCCGGCGCTGGCGCGTTACCCCTATGCACACCTCGTCCAGGGCGTCCTGCTCGAGGAGACGGGGAGGGTGGATCAAGCGCTGGCGGCCCTCGAGCGAGCCCGCGATTGCGCGGCCAACGCCCGAGAGCGCGCGCAGATCGAGCAGCGCATCGACGCGCTCCGGCCGCGGGCCCTGTGCGCGACCGCGCCAGCCCCTGATACGACGCGCGCGGCCATGGCCGCGCGCGGAGATCGCGCAGCGCGGATCCCCGAGTCGGAATGAACGAGCGCGCCTCACTCGCGAAGGGCGCCCACCTCGGGGAACGGGCCCATGACCGCCAGCGTGAGGCCGTCCTCCTGCAGGTTCACGAAGAGCGCCTTGCCGTCGGGCGAGAAGCACACGCCGGAGAGCTCGCTCATGCTCCGCGCGTTGCGCGCGAAATCGAAGATCTGCCCGTCCAGCGTCACGCCTCGAAGGTGGTTCTCTCGATAGCCATCCTCCGCCATGAAGAGCTCTCCCCAGGGGGCGATGGTGATGTTGTCGGGAGCGTCCAGCTCGTTCCTGGCCGTCGATTGCGCGATGACCTCGAGCGTGCCGCCGTCTCCGTCGGGGACCAGCTGGAAGATCTGCCCGGCCCCGGCCGGGCCGCCGCTCGTCGCGCAGATGTACACGACGCCTTGCGACAGGCAGACGCCCTCCCCGCGCCTGAAGATGGCGGCCCCCTTGGCCCGGCCCTCCCTCCTGACCGTGTCGTCGCGCGGATCGGGCTCGTCGATGTCCACCCACGCGATCTCGCGCGGCGCCTCGAGCTCCCAGCCCGAGGTCTCGGCGTTGGGCGCCCCGACGACGCGGAGCGCCTGGAGCTTGCCCTCGAACGGAGCCGCGGGGTCCGCCGGCTTGAAGCGGTAGAAGCAGCCGTCCGGGCGATCCTCGGTCAGGTAAGCGATCCTCGTCGTGGGATCGACGACCGCCGCCTCGTGATGGAAGCGGCCATAGCAGGCCAGGCGGCGCGGGGCCTCCACCCTGGACGCGGTGGCCGCGCAGACGAAGACGTAGCCGTGGCGAGCGTCGACATTCTCCTCGCAGCTGAGCCAGCCCCAAGGGCTCGAGCCGCCCGCGCAGTTCCTGTTCGTGCCCGCGAGCACGAGGTTGCTCGAGCGGCGCTCGAACGTCGCAGCGTCCAGCACGAGCCTCGTGACGCAGCCCATGCTGGCCGCGTCGTACGCCTCCGCCGGCGCGCCCTGGCCGGATCGATACGGGCCAATTCCCTTGTCCGTGGGCGAGTTCTCATGATTCCTGAGCAGGACGACGGCGCCGTCGGCCCCAGGAAAACACCCCATGCCGTCCGGCCGGCCGGGAACTCGGTACCCGTCGTCCATCTCGCCTCCGGTGCGCTCGAGGACCCGGTACGTGAAGCCCTCAGGGAGGTCGAGGATGCCCGCGGGATCGGGCACGAGCGGCCCGAACCGGCCGGCCGCCTGCGTCCTCCGCGAGAAGATCAGCGAGAACGGTAGGGTCAGCGTCGCGGCTGCTGCTCCACCGACGCGCAGGAATGAACGCCTCGGGATGCGTCGTCGCATGGAGATGATCTACGTCGGAACACCGTCACGCGAAAGGCACGGAAGGCAATTGCCACATGGGCGGCGCGGGGCCGATGCACGAGAGGAACGCAGGGCCGCGCGCAAGGAGAGGTCGAGTCGGTCATCGCGCTGGCCGTGACACGCGCCACCTTCGCGGCGTCATCCCACCAGGCCTTCGTCAGCGACGCTACGGGCCAGGACCTTCGAGGACACCCGGCCGACGAGCCGCCGCAGGGCCTGCTTCGCGCCGATCGCGCCGCCTGCGCCCACCGCGAAGACGAGAGGCGCCGCGGCGCCGCCGGTCACCGCGACGAGGCCCGCCGCGAGCAGCACGCCGGCGCCGGTCGCGACGGCGCCCGTCGAGGCTTCCTGCGCCGCGTGCGCGAGCGCTTCCTTCCTCGTCATCTCGCCTCGCTGGTAGGCCGTGACGCCCTCGTAGGCGCCGAAGGCGCCGTCGATCACGAAGCCGATGCCGGCCGCCTTGCCCGCGCCCTTCAGGACCTCCCGGCCCGCAGCCCTCATCGCCTCGCGGGCCAGCCCCTTCGCGACCGCGCCCGAGACGCCGTCGGTGAGCGCCGCCTGGCCCGCGTGCCGCCCCGCCGCCTGCGCGACGATCGCGGCGGCCTGCGTTCCGCCCTGATCCGCGATGATCTTCGCCGTCGTCTGCGCGCCCAGCGAGAGCCCGGGCGCGAGCGCGTCGACGACCGCCGTCGTGTTCTCGACCATCACGCGGCGCAGGCCCTCCCGCGCGCCCTCGTCGAGGAGCCTCTTGCCCGCCGCCAAGAACAGCGCCTCCGCCGCCCCGCGGACGGCGACCGCGCCGCTCCCTGCGATCGAACCAAGGATCTTGTTTCGCTGTGAGCTCATCTCGACCTCCCCGCCTCGCGCGCCCTCACCCCGATCATGGGGTAGCGCCCGGGTGCGGAAAGACAAGCTCAGCGACGCGCGCTCCCGCGCCGCCACGTCTCCGCGCCGGCCGCGCCCGATCGCCGGACCTCAGAACCTCACGAGCAGGCGCGAGCCGAGGCCGCCCGGCGCTGGCGTGAGGACGAGCTCCGCCGCCGGCTTGCCAGGGGACGGCGCCGTGGGCTCGGAAGGGCTCAGCAGGAGCAGCGTGACGCCGGCGCCGATCCCGACCAGGCCGACGCCGGCGAAGACACCGGCGAGCATCGACGTGGTCTTGCCCGTGTCGTAGTCGCCCTGGAGCGACGGCGGGCACGCGTAGGCGCCTCCGCCGGCCGGGGAGCACCCGTCCTCGACCGCGGACAGCGCGCCGGCGCGCACGGCCAGCGCAACGACGGTCGCGATCGCGCCAGCGCCGCCGACGCCGAGCGCGACGTAGCCGCCCATGCGAATGCCGCTCGCGGGCGTGCCGGAGGCGCTCGGCGCGGAGAGCGCGTCGCGCCCCGGGAGCGGCGCGGGGACGGCCAGCGTCACGACCTGGCGGGCGCCAGGCGTGAGCTCGGCGCGCTCCGCGATCGGCGCGGCGCCGCCGTAGAACAGCTCGACCGTGTGGGCGCCGAGATCGCGCTCGAGCTCGACGCCGAGGAGCCTCGGGTCGAGGGGCTTGCCGTCCAGCACCACCCGGACCGGCGGCCGCCCCTCGGCGCCTTTCAGCCGGACGGTCAGCGTCCCGACCTTGCTGCCGAGCGCCCGGTAGCGGGCCTCGGCGTCATCGCTCCACCCGGCGTACTTCGCCTCGTTGGACTGGAGCGCGGCGCGCCGGAGATCCCACCAGTCTCGCCTCGCCGAGGCATAGCGGCCGAGCTCCTCCTCGCACTCGGCGATGTTCCGGAGCGCGCCGAGCCCCTCGGGGTAGATCTCCAGCGCGCTCCGGAAGGCGATGACCGCCTGCTCGCACTGTCCGGTGCTCCGCAGCTCGCGGCCCCGGGCGAACAGCGTCTTCGCGTCCTCCTCGGCCCCGATGGCGAGCGCGCGCGCCGGCGCCGCCGCGAGCATGGCGACGGTGCAGAGCGTGATGAGCCGTCGCTCAGAAGGTCTCACTCTTGTCGATCTCCTTGCGGCGCCGGGGCACCGTGGGCGCGGCGGTGGCCGTCGCGCGTGGGGCGGCCCTGTCAGCCCCGGGGCGGCGCTGGGACGAGCGCGGCTGCGCAGGTGCTACGGAGGCAGGCGGCGCAGGTGCTACGGAGGCAGGCGGCGCGGGCGCCGCCGCGGAGGCGGGCGGCTCGGCCGTGGCCGGCGGCTCCGCCGCGGCGGGCTGCTGCGGCGGGGGCGGCGAGCGCAGCGCGACCGCCTGGAGGGCGCCCCGCACGCCGGGGGTTATGAGCCGCGCCGGCTGCTCCAGGCGCGGCCGATCGAGCAGGCGCGCCGCCAGCGCGGCCGTCCCCCCGAGCGCGGTCAGGCAGGCCAGCGCCACGGCGGGCGCGACCCGAGGCCGCCGCCGCGGCGGCGCGACCTCCGCGGGCTGCTCGGGCGGCGGCGCCGAGAGCGCGGCGTGGTAGGCCTCCACCATCTCGCGGATCGAGGCGAACCGCTGCGCCGGCCCCTTCGCGAGGGCGCGCGAGAACCAGGCGTCGAGCCCCTGGGGAAGCGACCGCCGGACCTCCGTGGCAGGCTCGAAATCGCGGGTGCTGACCGCCACGATGATCTCCGCGATGCTGTTGCCCTGAAAAGGCGTCCAGTCCGTCAGCACCTCGTAGGCCAGCACGCCGAGCGCCCAGACATCGGCCCGCGCGTCGACCGCGAGCGGCGAGGCGAGCTGCTCCGGGCTCATGTAGTTCGGCGAGCCCAGCATGACGTCGGCCTCCGTCTCCTGCGGCCGATCCAGGCCGAGATCGCCGTGCAGCGCCTTGGCGATGCCGAAATCCGCGACCTTCACCGTCAGCTCCGCGCCGGGGGTGCCGACGAGCATCACGTTCGAAGGCTTCAGGTCGCGGTGCACGATGCCCATGTCGTGCGCCACGGTGAGCGCGTCCCCGATCTGATCAAGGATGTGCCCGAAGCGCACCGGCTCGATCGGTCCCTTGTGGCGCACCTCGGCGAACAGCGTTCGCCCCGGGATGTACTCCATCACCAGGTAAGGGATGTCGTCGTGGACCCCTGCGTCGTGGACCGCGACGATGTGCCGCGTGCGCGCGCTCAGGCGGGCCGAGATCTGGGCCTCGAACCGGAACCTCTCCAGGACCGTGCGGCTCCGTTCCGCGTCGCCGGTCAGCGAGGCGCTGAGGAACTTCACGGCGAGCTCGGTCTTGAGCGTGACGTGCACGGCGAGCCAGACCTCGGCCATGCCCCCGCGCCCGAGCGGTCGGACCAGCCGGTATTTGCCGTCGACGACCTCGTCGGGGGTGTGCTGCCAGATGTCCGACTCGTCGGCGCCGGCCTGACGCGCCGCCGCGCTCGGGCTGATCCGCACGGTCGGCGGTATGCGGGGCGTGGCGGCGTCCACGCCCGAAGGATAGTGGATGCCGCGCGCGGGACTGGCACTTTTCGACAGCCCTCGCCGCCGTCGCCCTCTGGCCAGCGCGGGATGGCGGCCAGAGGCAGCCGCGATCCCGCCGCGAGCGCGGCCATTTCACTCGGCGGCGTCGGCGAAGAGCTCCGCAGGCGGCGCGTCGATCGGCGGGGCCGCCCGCGAGGCCGCGCCGCCCACGCCGCGGTCGAGGGCGTCGCAGAGGAGCGCGCCGACGCCGGGGACGACGTTGGCGATCGCCTCGTCGGCCTCGCGCGGGTTCAGCCACCAGAACGGGTTCAGCAGCCGGCGGAGGTCGCGGAAGGAGCGTGCAGGACGGCTGACCTCCACCGTGAAGGCGAGCGTTCCGAGGTTGGCGTCGAGCCAGTCGTCCATGTCGCCGACCGTGGGGTACCAGTGCGCCGCCTGGCGGATCTCGTACCGCTCGCGCGGCAGAGCCCGGCAGAAGGCGTCGCCGAGCGCCCGGTACAGCGGCTCGCGCGGGTTGGGCATGTCGGTGTGCGCCCACGGGTAGAGCAGGAAGTTGCCGCAGCTGTGAAAGCCGATCGCGAGCGCAGGCCGCGTCTCCAGCGCGACGTCGCGCAGGGCGCGCGACTCGGGCTCCGAGAACGCGTGAGGCCCCGTGTAGTGCGGCGACCACCGGAGCCGCGAGCCCGCGAACGGGTGCAGCGGCCGCGACGAGGACAGCGGCGCGAAATTCCGGTTCAGATCCACGCCGCGGGCGTTGCAGCGCTGCGACGCTCGCCGCTCGCCGCGGAGGCGCTCCAGGTTGTCGGCGAACGCGTCGGGGTTGACGACCGGCACCACGACGAGCCGCGCCCGCGCCGCCGCGCCCCATCGTCCGCTCGCCAGGATCGACCGGACCGCATCGAGCAGCGCGAGCCCGCCGATCACCTCGACCCCGTGCATGAGCGACGTCAGCAGGAACGTCGGACCCAGCGGATTGCCGAAGTCGTAGCGCCGCAAGGGTCTTCCGTTCGCGGACGTCCCGATCGCTATTTCCCGTCCGCTGTAGGTGCGCGCGAGGCGCGCCCAGGCATCATCGAGCTGCGGGAGCTCGGCGTAGCGGCCGCATAGGTCGGGCGTGCGTGTCATCCCAGCGTCTCTTATGTGACACCGGAATGGCGGCGGGCGCCAGCGGATTGAGCGGATTCATGTGTCCCGATTCCGCGGTTCCACGATTCGCGTCGATTCGCGTCGATTCACGTCGATTCACGTCGATTCACGTCGATTCACGTCGATTCACGTCGATTCACGTCATCCGCGCGGCTGGTCGCGCTGGTCGCGCTGGTCGCGCTGGTCGCCGTTTCGCGTCGCGAGGAGAGCCAGGCCCTCGAACAGGAGGTGCGCGCCGAGATGGAGGGTGATGTCGGCGTGATCCAGCGCGGGGCATACCTCGACGAGATCCATGCCCACCAGGTTGATCCCCGCGAGGCCGCGGAGCAGCTGGATCGCCTCGCGTGAGGTGAGCCCGCCGGGCACGGGCGTGCCGGTGCCCGGGGCATAGGCCGGGTCGATGCCGTCGATATCGAAGGAGATGTAGACGGGCGACTCGCCCGCGGCTGCCCTGATGGCGGCGGCGATCGCAGAAGCGCCGTCGCGGTCGATCCGATCCATGCCGTACAGGGTCGCTCCGGCGTGCGCCGCGAAGGCGCCTTCCTCCGGGTGGCCCCACGTGGCGCGGATGCCGATCTGGTGGAGCGCGCTCCGCCCGATGAGCCCCTCTTCGATCGCGTTGCGGAACGGCGTGCCGTGGTGGAACGGCTCGCCCCACACCTCCGAGGTGCTCGTGTCGAGGTGCGCGTCGACGTGAACGACCGTGACGGGGCCGTGGCGCCGCGACAGCGCGCGGAGCACCGGGAGCGCGATCGAGTGGTCGCCGCCGACGACGAACGGGACCGCGCCGGCCGCGAGCACCTCGTCGACCGAGGCCTGGATCAGCTCGCGAACGGAGTCTGCGTGAAACGGGGGAAAGGGCACATTGCCCCCGTCGAGCACGTTGAGCGCGCGGAACACGTCGACGCCGTGGCCAGGGTGATACGACTGCACGAGCGCGCTCACGCGGCGCAGCTCGTAGGGGGCGAAGCGTGTGCCCGGGCGGTACGTGACGCTCCCGTCCCACGGGACGCCGAGGAGCACGGCGTCGGCGCCGGAATAGGCGGACGCGCCGGCCTCGTGGAATCCCGCGGTCGGGAGGCGAAAGAACGGCGTCTGCCCGTGCCGCAGGTACGCGGCTGCTCGTTGTTGGGACATGAGATCTCCTACAGGCTCAAGAGGTCCAGGATCACGGCGCGGGCGCGGTCCGCGAGATCCGCCGCGCCGCCGTGATCGCCGAGCGGCGGGCCAAAGGCGACGCGGGCGCTCGCCTCTCGGCGGCTGGAGAAGCGGAGGAAATGGGGGAGGAAGGTGTCGTCGCCCGCCCAGCAGAGCTCCGGATCATCGTAGGTGATGGCCGCGGGCACGATGGGGACGCCCGCGAGCCGGGCGACGCCGAAGATGCCTTTCCGGAACGGGAGGACCTTCTCTCCGCGGGTGGTCGAGCCCTCCGGGAAATTCAGCACCGGGACGCCATGGCGCAGGGCCCGGAGCGCGCTCCGGAGCACGCGCGCCCCGCTCGTCGGGCGCTGCCGATCGACGAGCAGCACGCCGAGATCGCGCGCGCGATCGCCGATGATCGGCCAGCTGCCGATCTCCTGCTTCGCGATGGCGGTGCAGGGGGTGAGCGACGCGAGGAGGATCGGATCGAGGTAGCTGACGTGGTTGGCCACGACCACGAACGGGGACGCGGGGAGCGCGCCGGTCACGCGGACGCGCAGGCAGTGCAGCGCGCACAGGTCCCGCGCGATACCGTGAAGAAGGCGCGCCCTCTCGCGGCGGCGCGAGGCGGGCAGCGTGGGCAGCAGGCTGGTCCGGAACACGGTGTCGAGCGCGAGCCCCATCACGCCGGAGACCCGGCTGGCGACGGAGAGCGCCTCGGTCCAGGGCCGGTCGCCCGCCGCCGGCGCGCGGCGGCCGTGGTCGAGCGGAGCGGTGGTCGTCATGGTCCGTCGGCCTCAGGCCACCGCGGCGATGCCGCCGCTCTCCGCCGCGCGCGGCTCCTTCGCGTCGGCCTGGCGATCGACGAGCCCCACCTTCTCGAAGCGGGCCCGGAGCGCCATGAACGCGTCGCGATCGATGCGCGAGATGATGCGCGGGTGTCCGGTGCCATAGAAATCGGGGCGCACCTCGATCTCCTTGGCGCCGAGCATGGCGTGGAGCGCCCGCGCGGCGTGGTTGTCCTCCTCGACGGTGAACCAGCACGACTCGGCCCATCCAAGGATCGACCCGACGAACGCGCGGAGCAGCGTGTGCGTCGCGCGGGAGCCCTGATACTCGGGCAGGACGGCGAGGGTCGTGCAGTAGACCTCCTTGCCGCGCGTGAAGGAGAGCAGGTAGCCCGCGGGCCTCCCCGCGGCCTCGACCATGAAACAAGAGTCCTTGAAGAAGTCGCAGCAAAGACGGATGTAATACCGCCCGAGCTCCCCTTCGCCCGCGCCGCCGAAGAGGGTCGTCTCCAGTTCCATCAGAGTCGAAAAGTCATCGCCTCGGAGCGTGCGCGCCACATAACGGCTCATTGTTGCGCCTCCTCATTTCAATTGAATCGTTGCTGTGGGCGCAGCATGCCGGGGCTCCGTGGAGAACACGTCACAGGACCCCCGAGGTTGAGAGACACGTCGGGGGCGATGGCGCGTCAAGATGGCTGGGGAATCGCGTACGGAAGGTGCCAGGGCGGCAATGTCATCGTGGCTTGAGGCGCTCTGCCGCCGTGGACGGGAGTGTGAGCGCGAGGCCGGCGAAGGCCCGGGCGGTGTCGAGGAGCGCGGCGAGGCCCGAGGACGCGCGCCATCCGCCGGTCACGCCGGTCCAGTGCTTCATGGGCACGAAGAGGTTGCCGTCGGTGTGCGGCGCCGCGCGATCCAGGAAGGTCGCGCGGAGCGTGTACGCCGCGAGCAGCCGCTCCATGAGGCCCGGGAAGGCGACGAACGCCGCGGCGGTGATGCGGCCGGCGGCGCCGACGTAGACATCGCGCCGCGGCCGCTCGGCGAGGGAGACCATCGCCGCCGCGACCCGCTCGGGGTCGACGATCGGCCGGATCGGCTGGACGGCGCGGCCGGTGAAATTGCCGGCGTGCTGGTAGATCGGGGTGTCGATCGTCGCGGGCAGGAGATTGCAAACGTGGATGTCCGGCGTGCTGGAGAGCTCCTGTCTCAAGCAGGACGTGAGGCCGAGGACCCCGAACTTGGAGATCACGTAGGCGCTCATCGTCGGCGCGCCGAACTTCCCAAGAACGGAGACGTTGTTGATGAGCACACCGGCGCCCTGCGCGCGGAAACAGGGCAGCACGGCCCGCGCCCCGTGCACATAGCCGAGCAGGTTCGTCTCGATGACCTGGCGGTAGGCCTCGTAGGGCGCCTCGTCCGCGCGCGCGTAGAGGAACACGGCGGCGTTGTTGACCCAGACGTCGATCCTGCCGAACACCTCGACGGCGGCGCGGGCGAGCGCCCGGACGGCGTGCTCGTCCCTCACGTCCGTCGGGACGGCGAGCGCCGGCGCGCCGACGCTCGCGCACTCGGCGGCGACCGCCTCGAGGGCCGCCTCGTTCCGAGCGGCGATGACGACCCGCGCGCCGCGCCTCGCGAACGCGAGCGCCGCCGCCCTGCCAATGCCCGAAGATGCCCCGGTGATAACGACCACCGCGTCGCGAATGCACTTCCGCATGACTGGCCCCCTCCCGCGCTGTCTGTCCGTCGCCGAGAGGAGAGCAAGGCGCGGGCCATCAGGGGCCGGGGGCCGGGTCGGATGTGGCCGCGGAGCTCGATTGAAACGGGGAGCGTGGTGGAGGGATGAAGAATTTAAAACGCAAAGGCGCAAGGGCGCAAAGACGCAAGGAGAAGAAGAAATAAATCTTTCTCTCTCCCTTGCGTCTTTGCGCCCTTGCGCCTTTGCGTTTTTTCTTCTCTCTCTCTCTTCAGCCGTAGAACGGCTTCCCGGTCCTCGCCGCCTCGACGAGCGCCGGGGCGGGCGTCCAGCGCTTGCCGAAGCGGCGCTCGTAGGTCTCGATGCGGCGGAGCACCTCCGCGGCGCCGAGGCTGTCGACGTAGCGGAACGGCCCGCCGCGGAACGGCGGGAAACCCAGGCCGAAGATCGCGCCGATGTCGCCGTCGCGCGGGCTCCGGAGGATCCCCTCGCCGAGGCAGTGCAGCGCCTCGTTCACGAGCTGGAGCGAGCAGCGCAGCTGGATCTCCTCGACCGGCACGGGCGGGCCGTCCTTCGCCCTCGGCACCGGCAGCCCGAGCACGCCATAGACGCTCTCGTCGGCGTGCTTGCCCTTGCCCTTCTTCTTCGCCGCAGCGCCGTACAGGTACATCCCGCGCTCGTTCTTGCGGCCCCTCCGGTCGTCGGACACCAGCCTGGCCATCGTGGGAGGCGGCGCGAGGCGGTCGCCGAACGCCTCGAGCATGATCGGGCCGACGTGCGCCGCCACGTCGATGCCCACCTCGTCGAGCAGCGCAAGCGGGCCGACCGGCCAGCCCCACGCGACGAGCGCCGCGTCGACCTGCTCGACCGCGACCCCCTCGGCGAGCAGCCAGCTCGCCTCGTTCATGTACGGCCCGAGGATCCGGCTCGTGTAGAAGCCGACTCCGTCGTTCACGACGATGACCGTCTTGCCCTGGCGCTTGCCGACCGCGACCGCCGTCGCGACCACCTCGGGCGACGTCGCCTCGGTCCGGATGACCTCGAGCAACGGCATCTTGTGCACAGGGCTGAAGTAGTGCATCCCGACCACGTTCTCCGGCCGCCTCGACGCGGCCGCGATCCGGGAGATCGGGATCGACGACGTGTTCGACGCGAAGATCACCCCGTCCTTGCCGTGCTGCTCGACGTCCCGCAGGACCGCTTGTTTCACCGCGAGATCCTCGAACACCGCCTCGATCACGAGATCGGCGCTGCGGAGGCCCGAGCCGTCCGTCGTCGCGGTGAGCAGCGCGAGCTTCTCGTCGCGCTCGAGCGGCGTGAGCTGCTTCTTCTTCACCCGCTCGCCGAGGATGTCGGCCACGTACTTGAGCCCGCGGCCGATCGACGCGTCGTCGCGGTCCCGGAGCCGCACGGAGATGCCGGCGTTCAGGCTGACATAGGCGATGCCGGCCCCCATCAGGCCGGCGCCGATCATCGCGATCTTCTCGACCTTCCTCGGCTGCACGGCGGGGTCGTCCACGCCGGTGTCCTTCTTCATCGCGTTCGTCGCGAAGAAGAGCTCCATCAGCCGGTGCGCCGTGCTCGACGCGACGAGCTCTCCGAACGCGCGCGCCTCGACCTCCTTCGACGCCTCGAAGCCCTTCTCCGCATGGGTCCTCAGCACGTCGATGATCCGCTCGGGCGCCGGGTAGTGCCCGCCGGTCTTCTTGCGCGTCTGCCGCGCTGCCTGCTGGAAGAGCAGGGCACGGCCGATCGGGTTCCCCTCGAGGGCAGCGCGGGTGAGCGCGGCGGAGTCGAGCCTCGGCGCGCTTTTGGGCTTGGGCCGGAACGGCGGGCCGGCCGCAGCGAGCTCGAGCGCGAGCGCCGCGGCCGTCTCCTTCAGGATGGCCGCGGGGACGACGTCGTCGGCGACGCCGAGCTGCCGCGCCTTCGAGGGGCGCATGTTCTTGCCGGTGAGGCCGTGGTCGAGCGCCGCCTTCAGGCCGGCGCGCTCCGCGAGCCGCTGGAGCCCGTTGATCCCGGGGAGCAGGCCGAGCTGCACCTCGGGCAGGCCGAGCACCGTCTTCCGGTCGTCGCTCAGCACCCGGGCGTGGCAGGCGAGCGCCACCTCGAGGCCGCCGCCGAGCGCGGCGCCGTGGATCGCCGCGACGATCGGCTTCGGCGAGCGCACGATCCGCAGGATCGCCTCGTGGCCGGCGCGGCACATCGCCTCGGCCTCGGCCGCCGTGGCGACGCCCTTCAGCATCTCGATGTCGGCGCCCGCGATCCACGTGTCGGCCTTGCCGGACACGAGGATCGCCGCCTTGATGAGCGGGTTGCTCGCGATCTGGCCCGCGATCCGCTCGAGATCGCCGGTGAACGTGGGCTTCAGCGTGTTGACCGCCTCGCCCGGGACATCGTAGGTGACGACGGCCACGCCGTCGGGGCGCACCTCGAGGGAGAGCGGGCTCGCGGCAGCGGGGGCCGGCGTGGCGGCGGCGGAGGTCGTTGTCATGCGGCCTCCAGGACGACGGCGGCGCCGAGGCCGCCTGCCGCGCAGACGGTGAGGAGCGCGTGATGCCCGCCGCGCTTCTTGAGCTCTCGGAGCGTGGAGAGGACCATGCGTCCTCCCGTGGCCGCGAAGGGGTGGCCGAGCGCGATCGAGCCGCCGTTGACGTTGAGCTTCTCCGGATCGATCTCGCCGACGGGGGCGGACCGGCCGAGCTTCTCCGCGGCGAACGACGGCGACGCGAGCGCCTTCAGGTTGGACGCGACCTGGGCGGCGAAGGCCTCGTGCATGTCGACGAGGTCCATGTCGGCGAGCGAGAGGCCGGCGCGCTCGAGCGCCCGCGGCACGGCGAGCACCGGGGCCATCAGGAGCTGCCAGCCAGGGTCGACCGCCGCGTAGGACCACGACTTGACGTACCCGAGCGGCTGGTAGCCGAGCGCCTTGGCCTTGCCCTCGCGCATCAGGAGCAGCGCGCTCGCCCCGTCGGTGAGCGGCGACGCGTTGCCCGCGGTGATCGTGCCGTGCCGCCGATCGAAGGCCGGCGACAGCTTCGCGTAGGCGTCGAGGGTCGAGTCGTCCCGGACCACGTTGTCGCGCTCGACCGGCTTGTCGTAAGGCGGGGGGATCACGTGCATGACCTCGGCGGCGTAGGTGCCGTCGCGCCAGGCGCGCGCGGCGTTCGTGTGCGAGCGGTGGGCGATCGCGTCCTGCTCGGCGCGCGAGATGCCGTTCTGCTTCGCCATCTTCTCGGCGGCCTCGCCCATCTGCTCGCCCGTGGTCGGCTCGCGCGAGAAGCCCGGGATCGGGGGCACGAGGTCCTTCAGCGAGAGGCGGGAGACGATCTCCAGCCGGGCGCCGAGCGTCCTGGCCTTCTGGAAATCGGCCAGCGCGGAGGCGAGCTTCCGGGAGACGCCGAGCGGCACGTCGCTCATGCTGTCGGCGCCGCCGACGAGGGCGACGTGGTGCTGGCCGGCGAGCATCGCCTCGGCGGCGCTCGTCATGGCCTGGAGCGACGTGGCGCACGCGCGCGAGACGCTGAAGGCGTCGGTGTCCTTGGGCAGGCCGGTGCGCAGCACGACCTCGCGCGCGATGTTGAGCCAGTCGAGCGTCGGCACCACCTGGCCGTAGACGACCAGCGTGACGTCGCGCGGGGTCACCTCGCTCCTCTGGAGGAGCTCCTTGACCACCGTGGCCGCGAGATCGACGGTGCGCAGCGCCTTGAGCGCCGTCCCCGCCTTGGTGAACGGCGTGCGCAGCCCGGCAACGACCGCCACCCGGTCCTTGCCGCCCTTCCCATTCTTGCCTGAAGCCATGTCGACTCCTCTGCTGCCGGAGAGCCCATCGCGAGCCCGCCCCGCGCGCCCCGCGCAGCCCCCCGGATCCCGGCGTGCCAGCGCACACCGGTTGGAGGTATTCCCTTAGGTGCGCTAACGCGGCGTGTCAACCGTGGGCGGCGGGTGCGTCGCAGGTGGCGAGGCGCTCCGCGAGAAAGCGACGTGGAGGAAGAACGGTTGGGACAGCCTGGGCGCTAATTTGGCCCACGCCTGAGCTTGCCGTTAGCGTGGTTGGCCATGCGGAAACTCATTCTATGCAGTGCGTTGCTCTGCGGCGCTCCGGCGCTCGCGGGGTGTGCGACGTTTGCGAGCGACTCGGCGCCGGCGGCGCCGGGTTATGTGTATGTGGCCGGTCACAAGAACAACCAGCCTGCGATGTGGATGTGCCCTGACGCGCCGGGCAAGGCGGAGTGCACCGAGGTCGAGGTAACGACGGAGGCAGGCGAATGAAGCGTTCTTTGATTTTCGGGCTCTTGCTCGCGAGCTTCGGCGTGATCGGCTGTCAGGGGAGCTACACGAGCATCCGGCAGATCGACGGGACGCGGTACCACGTCACGCGCACGAAGCAGGGCTTCTTCAACGCGTACGGCACCGTGTTCGACTGCCAGGCCAAGGGCGACGCGATGACGTGCGTCGAGATCAGCGATCTGTGAGCTCCGCGCGGGAGCGCTGCTCCTCGCAGGGTTCCTAGAAGAATAAAAAACGCAAAGACGCAAAGACGCAAAGACGCAAAAAGGCGTCGAGAAGAATTTTTCTCGCTTCTCCTTGCGCCTTTGCGTCTTTGCGTTTCATTCTCTCTCTTTGCCACTCCGGCGCGCTCACGCCTCGCGCAGGAAGGCCTCGAGCAGCGCCGCCGAGACGTCGAGGAGATCGCGCTCGGTCACGATGCCCACGAGCCGCTCGCCCGCGACGACGGGCAGGCAGCCGACGCGGTGCTCGCGCATGATCCGCATCGCCTCCAGCGTCGGCGTGTCCGGCGCGACGGTCACGGGGTCGGGCCGCATGATCGACGCCACCGTGGGCGGCGCGGATCCGCTCGGCGCCGCCGCGGCGCCGCGGGCCACGAGCCGGAGCAGCGCGCGGTGGGAGACGACGCCGACGAGCCGGCCCTGCTCGTCCTCGACCGGGACGTGGCGCACGTGCCGCCAGTCCATGACGCTCGCCGCGAAGTCGACGATGTCGGCGGGACGCACCGTGAAGAGATCGGTCGACATGAACTGGCCGACGGTCCGGTAGCTGTCGCGCACGAGGTCCAGGTCGTCCTCGAGCGCGGCGGGCTCCCACGCGTGCACCGGGCGCCCGGCCCCGCCACCCCGGGCCTCCTCTTGCTGGCGGGCGAGCATCGCGGCGCAGAGGGCGCGGCTTCGCAGCTCCGGGGTGCCCCGCCCGGCCATGGCCGCGAGCGAGCCGAGCGCCCACTGCGCGCCCGTCTGGCCGCGGCGGACCCGCTCCTCGACGACGCCGAGGTACCGGTCGACGTCGGCGGCGTCGATGCCCGCGGCCGAGAGGCCCGCCCGGGCGGCGGGGAGGAGGTGCGAGAGGATGAGCTCCGGGGCAGGGAGGCTCCGGCCGCCGAGCCACGTGAGCTGCGCCTTGAGGCCGTGGCGGGCCGCCGCGAAGAAGTTCGCCTTGGCGTCCTCGAACGGCATCTCGAGGTCGATGCGCGGGTGCTCGGCGGCGAGGCCGGTCATGAGGCCGAAGAAGAAGGCGGCGTTCGCGACCTCGTCGAGGATCGTGGGCCCCGAGGGCAGCGCGCGGCTCTCGATGCGCAGGTGCGCGACCCCGGCCAGGGCGCCGTAACAGGGGCGGTTCCAGCGGTAGACGGTGCCGTTGTGGACCCGCAGGGCCTTGAGGTCCGGCGCCTCCCCGCGCGCGAGCACGGCCGCGGGGGGCTCGCCGGGATCGGCGGTCATGATCACGCGGAACCGCGCGATGTCCTCGCGGAAGAGATCGAGCACGCCGCCCTGCACCCAGCCGTCGCCGAAGTGGACGCGAGGCCTCTGCTGCCGGCCCTCGAGCGCGCTCGGGCGGGTGTCGACCGAGGTCTCGAAGAGGGCGATCCGGGTCTCGTGCCAGAGCCGCTGCCCGAGGAGCAGCGGCGAGTTGACCGCGGCGGCGAGGACGGGCGCGGTCACCGCCTGGGCGAGGTTGTAGAGCGACGCGAACTCCCGCGCCCCGACCTGGAGGTGGACCTGGAAGCTCGTGTTGCACGACTCGAGCAGGATGTTGTCGTGGGTCATCTCGAGCTCGTCGAGCCCGTGGATCGAGACGCGGAAGTCGCCCTGGCGCAGCCGCAAGAGCGCGCGGTTGAGCTCGTGGTAGCGAGGCGCCGGCGTGAGGTTCTCGAGGCGGAGGTCGCCGGCGCGCAGGGTGGGGAGGATGCCCGTGAGCAGGACGTCGGCGCCGGCGGCGCGCGCGGCCTCGGCCGCCCGCCCGATGACCTCCGAGAGCTCGGCCTCGAGCCGCCGCAGGCAGTCGCCGCCGAACGGGAGCGGGGTGAGGTTCGCCTCCAGGTTGAAGCGAGCGAGCTCGGTCGTGAGCCGAGCGTCGGCGGCCCGCTCGAGCACCTCCAGCGCGAGCGGGGCGGGCCGGAGCGCGCGGTCGACGAGGAACATCTCCTGCTCGGCGCCGATGCGGCGCACGCCGGACTCGATGCGATCCTCCAGGAGGAGGCGCTCGAGCGCCTCCACGTCGTCGAGCAGCGCCCGCATGAACGCCTTGTGCTGCTCGTCGCTCGCCTGCTCGGAGACGTGCTGCTCGCCCATGGTGATCGCCCCGCCTTTCGCTCGCTCCCGCGCCAGGGAAGCCTACGACGGCGAGCGGCAGGGGGCGCGGGGGATCCCCCCCGGCGTGACGGCGGGCGGCTGGCTCGGCGCGGGCGGCGCGGCGGCGAGCGAAGGCGGGCGACGCGTCAGAAGCTGCGGCCGGCAGCGAGCCGCAGGGTGGCGACCTTGTCCTCCGCGAGGCCGAACCCGAGCGGCGCGTCGAGCGCCACGAGCAGCCCTGCCCGGGCGTAGAAGCCGGGCTGCTTCAGCGTGTAGGTGAAGAACGGCTCCATCGCGAGCTGCATCCTGTCGTCGCGGGTGAGCGTCAGCGCGGCCTGGAGGCGGAGCCCGCCGCCGTAGGGGCCTCGGCCGCGCAGCTCGAGCTCGTCGCCCTGCTCGACCACGAGCTCGACGCCGGCCTTGCTGGTCGGGAGGGCGAACATCACCGCGGTGTCCGCGCGGTAGAAGAGCCGCGCGGCGAGCTCGGCCTCGACGCCGCCGCGGGCCCTCAGGGGCAGGTGCCCGGCGGTGAGTCGGTGCAGGTCGAAGGAGGCGCGCGCGGGGGCGGTCGCCTGCAGCGTGGCGCGGGCGTCGGCGTCGGGGGCGCTGAGGACGGGGATCGAGAGCGCGCCGCCGCCGAAGACGGTGAGCTTGCGCGAGAGGGCGCGCGCATAGTGGGCGCCGACCGTGGGGTTGCCGAAGAGAAGGCTGCCCGCGCTGCTGCTCTCGTCGACGCCGAGCCGGGTGGACCGGAACGAGGCGGAGACGTCGCCATAAGCGAGCGGGAGATCCACGTCGAGGTGGAGCCGGCCGAACCACGCGAGCTGACCTCGGAGATCGAAGGTCAGCCCGAACGTGCTCACCTCGGACGTGACATCGTCCATGGCCCAGGAGGCCGACTTGCTCAGGACGTCGAGCTCGAGCTCCGCACGCGATCCCTGGGATTTAGCCCAGCTGTTCTTTTCTGCCGGGGCGGCAGGGGGTGCCGTGAGCCAGAGCGAGAGCAGGAGAGCGGAGGAGAGCAGCGATCTCGCGTTCACTCAGGCCCACCTGCGAGGACTACCATGGCTCGGCTCGGCCGTGGTCAGCGAACGGCGCCCTCGGCGCCCGCGGCCTCCTCGTCCTCGTCCTCCTCGTCGTCCTCGTCCTCGTCGTCCTCGTCCTCGTCAGCGTCATCGTCGCCGTCGAACAGCAGGGAGGGAGCGCCTTCGTTGCCGTGCTCCGCGAAGATCGCGTCGGCGGCGATCACGAGCTCCTCCATGCGGTCGGCGTCGGCGGGGCCGTACACGGCGAGCGCCATGGTGCGATCCTGCACGAACAGCCACGCGTCGGGGAAGTCGAGCAGGGCGTCGCGGATGCTCTTCGAGAGCCACCGGCCGATGGCCTTCGCTTCGGGCCCCTCGACAAGGAACTGCTCCATGAACTCCGGGTCCTTCTTGAACTGGACGCCGGTGTTGGGGACACGCCTGCCATCGACGATGGGCAGCGGGCACACGGTGAGCCGGGGCGCGGCCTTGGCCAGCTTGGTGAGGACCACCTGGTACTCGCTGCCGTTCTTCGCGTCCGGGCCCACGACCGCGACGTAGGCGAGCTTCGGGACGAGCTCGTAGCGGGCGAGGACCGCGCCGCCGCCCGTCTCCTGCAGCGTGTGCTGGAGGCTGGACGGCAACGAGCGCACCGGACGAGGGCCGTCGGCGACGGTGTCGGCCTTTCGGCCGCCCGGCTTCGCGCCGGGGCGGGCCGGGGCCGCCTCGGGGGTCATCAGGGCGCGCCAGCGCGCGAGCTCGCGGTCGCGCCGCGCCTCGTGCCGACCGCGCAAGCCGGTCAGGAACCAGACGACGAGCAACGCAAGGGGACCTACGTACCAGAGCCAGGGCATGGGGCGGCGATGCTAGCAAACCTCGCGGAGCTGCGGTGGGGTCGCGCGCGCCCGCGAAGCTGCGAGGCTGTCGTGGCGAACCCCGCCGCTTCGCGGCGAGGTTCAGTGCGCGGGGGCCGGAGCGGCGTCGTCCGGCCGCTCGAAGACGCACCAGTAGCCGTTCTTGCTGTGGCGCACCATCCCGGCCACCTGGTACACGCCCCGGAAACGCCGGTCCTTGCGGAGCTTCTCCTGCGCCGGGAACGGGAGCTTGTCGCACGTGTCGGCGCCGCCGACGAACACGAAGTAACGCGGCATCTTGTCGAAGACGTGCTGCACGTAGCCGGGGCCCGTCTTGCGCGTGTAGCCGCCCGGGAGCTTGGAGATCACGGGATCGACGAGGCCGAGGAGATCGAGCACCGGGTAGTCGGTCACATACCCGATGTACCCGATGTCGCCCACGGCGACCTCGCCGGGCTTGCCGTGCTCCACGAACCAGTTGGCCACGCCGCCCGCGGCGCTGTCCCAGAACCGCTTCTCGTCGTCGAGGATCCGGTGCTGGGCGCGCTCGATCCGCTGCGCCCGGAAGGCGCCCAGCGCGATGAGGCAGCCGAGCGCGAGCACGCCGGCCCCCGCGGCGAGGGCGATCGCCCCGCCCTCGGGCGCGTCCGCGGCGCGGGCCGAGAGCTGGGCGAGCAGCGGCTCGAGCAGCGCGCGCGCGCCGAGGCCCGCGAGGAGGAAGCAGAACGGCTCGAACGGGCTCATGAAGCGGTAGTACGGCATCCAGTCCCCGCCCACGAGGAGCACGTAGCCGCCCACCGCGAGCGCGAGGGCCGCGACGCAGAGCGCGTCGCGGTGGCGCGCGACGATCGCCACGCAGAGGCCGAAGAGCCCGAGCAGCAGCGCCGGCCACGTGTGCTCCGCGTACTCCGCGAGGTAGCGCTGCCCCCCGGCCAGCTGCTCCGCGAGGCTGCCGGTCTTGGCGCTCAGCGTGTTCGGCAGCCACGTGCCGTAGTAGCTGTGCCGCCAGAGCATGTGGCACGCGATGGGCGCGGCGAAGACGACGCCGCGGAGGAGGTTCTGCCGCCCGAAGAAGCGCAGGCCGAGGAAGAGCATCGGTATGCCGATGAACATCGGCGCTTCCGGGCGCGTCAGGCCGGCGAGCCCGAAGACGAGGCCCGAATACGGGAAGCCGGTCCCCCGGTCGCGCTCGCGGAACATCATCTCGGTGCCCGCGAGGACGAGCAGGACGAACAGCGGCGTCTCCAGGCCGAAGACGGCATATCCGCTCTGCACGATCGAGCTCGCGAACAGCCACGTGGCGATGCAAGGGACCGCGCCGTGCGGGCGGAGCCGGGCCGAGAGCAGGTAGAGCGCGCCGAGCGAGCCGCAGGCGGCGAGCCCGCCGAGCACCTTGGCGACGACGTCGGGGTCGAGGCCGAGCTTGATGCCGCCCGCGAGCAGCACGGTCCAGAGGAAGTTCGTGTACCCCTCGATGCGCTCGCCGGCGTTGTAGACGAGCCCGAGGCCCCGGGCGAAGTTGCGCGCGTACCGGTACGAGATGTACGCGTCGTCGATCGTGAACGAGCGCACGCGCACCATGTTCACGACGAGCAGGAACGCCGGCAAGACGAGGCCGAACGCGCGGTGCAGGCGCTCGGAGAGCGGCGCGCCTCGCACCCAGTCGCGCAGGCGTCGGGCCGGGGGCGCGCCTCCGACGACGTCGTCGCCCGCCGCTTCCATGTCGCCGTCGGCCTCGCCGCTCGGAGGGGCGACCCCGAGTTGCCCGTGCTCTGCTTCTTGCGGTTCCAGGAAAGCCATGTGAAGCCTCTCCCTACCATGGATGGTTCATGTCGGGGTCGTTTCTTGGTCGAGGCCCTCATCCAAGCTATCCTCGCGACATGCGTGCAGCCATTGTCGCTCTTGCCGCCTCCTCCGCCCTTTTCGTCGCGCCCCCGGCGCTCGGTGCCCGAGGCGTGCCGTGCGGCTTCTATGGCATCGATCCAGGGGCACCCGTCGACGCAGGGGAGGTGATCCTCGACGAGGATCACGCGAAGCGGCTCGCGCGCGCGGGCGCCGGCGCCGTGCGCGTCGAGTTCCTGCTCGATGACGCCGACGCGTGGGACGACGACAAGCTCGAGCAGTACGACGCCATCATCGACGCGGCGCGCGCCGCGGGCCTCGAGCCGGTCGGGCTCCTCTCTCACCGCACGATCGGAGAAGGACAGGACGTCTGGAATGACGATCCGGACCGGGACGGCGACAATGCGTACGTGGAGGCGTTCGCCGAGACGGCAGAGGCGCTCATGACGAGGTACGCCGGGGACGTCGTCCAGTGGGAGATCTGGAGTCAGCCGAACTGCTCCGAGCTCCCCGACCCCGCGCTCGACCCGGAGCACGCCGGCTGCACCTTCATCCTGCCCCGGGTGCTCGCGCAGATCCTCGCCCAGATCCGCATCCGCAACGAGGCGCTCTTCAACGTCGACGCGCTGTCGCTGACCACGGGCGGCCTGCTCGCCTCGGACGACGCCGCCGCGCCGTTCTCGGGGGTCGATTACCTGCGCGAGCTCTACGCGCAGCCGGCGTGGGACGATCTCGAGGCGCGCTTCGGCCAGCGGACGCCGTGGTCTCGCCTCGGCCAACAGCTGTTTTTCCATCAGCGCACCGAGGTCGATCCGGTGACGCTCAACGATTATCTCGACGCGCTGCGCGACCTCGCCGACGACGAGGGGGACGAGAGCCCCTTCGCCGTGACCGGGATGGCGTGGTCGAGCGCGCTCGCCGGCGAGGAGCTCCAGGCGGCGAACCTGACAACGTCGTTCGAGATCCTCTCGGAGCGCGACGACGTCGCCGGCGTGGTCTGGGCCAGCTTCCAGGACGCGCCGCTCGACGAGCAGCCCTTCGGCCTCGTCGACGAGGCCGGCGTGGAAAAGCTCGCGCTCGCCGCGTTCAGCGAGTCGGCCGACAACTGCGAGCCGGCGGCGCAAGGCGGGGGGTCGGGGAGCGGCGGCGGGGGGAGCGGATCGAGCGGCGGCGGCGTCGCGGCCGGCTCGCCGCCCGGCACCAGCGGACAGGTGGGGCGGCCGATCGACGGAAAGCGGCGCGCGAGCTCCTGCAGTTATGCCGCGGGCGCAACCAGCGGAGGCGGAACGCGGTCAGATGTGGGTTGGCTCGCATTGTTCGCGATCGGCGCGATCGCGATGGTGCGCTGCCGCCGCGTCATTTGAAGGCAACTCGAGCGCTCTCGTCGCCGACAGGGGAGGCATGCCTCACAGCTCGGCGCGCTTCGCGCGGCGGATGGCCGTGCACGTCGGACTTTTGCTCTTCAATGGTTGCGGGCACGACGGCGCGGGCGGTCGCTCCGGCGTCTGCGGCGATGGCGTGGTCGACGAGGGCGAGGTGTGCGACGACGTCAATACCGCGGAGGGCGACGGCTGCTCGCCGACGTGCCAGCGCGAGAAGCCAGCGGCGCCCCGCTGCGGCGACGGCGCGCTCGACGCGGGCGAGGCGTGCGACGATGGCAACACGGCGGCCAGGGACGGCTGCTCGGCGGCGTGCGAGGTCGAGGTGCCCCCGCGCTGCGGCGACGGCGCCATCGATCCGGGGGAGCAGTGCGACGACGGGGACGTCGCGACGGGCGACGGCTGCGAGGCCGATTGCACGAAGACGCCGGCCGAGGAGACCGTCTGCGAGGAGCTTCTGCCGCTCGCGCAGGGGACGTGCGAGGTGGCCGCCGGCGCGGGCGCGACGCTGATCCGGGGCGTCGTGCTGGCCCCCGGCAGGGTGTACCGGGGCGGGCGGGTGCTCGTGGACGAGCGGGGCGCGATCGCGTGCGTCGGCTGCGCTTGCGAGGCGGCGGGCGCGACGGAGATCCGGTGCCCGACCGGCGTCGTCTCCCCGGCGCTGATCAACACGCATGATCACATCACGTACACGCAGAACAGCCCGTATACCCCGACCGAGGAGCGCTATGAGCACCGGCACGACTGGCGCACCGGCAACAACAAACACACGAGGATCGACACGCCCGGCATGGCGAGCCAGGCGCAGATCCGCTGGGGCGAGCTCCGCTTCCTGATGAGCGGCGCGACCTCGATCGTGGGCTCGGGGAGCGCGCCAGGCCTCCTCCGGAACCTGGACCGGGCCGACCAGGAGGGCCTGGGCCAGAGCGCGGTCCGTCTCGACACGTTCCCGCTCGACGACACGGGCGGCCGTGAGCTCGTGAGCGGTTGCGGCTACTCGGCCGACATGGTGACGGGGGAGGACGTCGAGGGAGAGGACGCCTATTGCCCGCACGTCGCCGAGGGGATCGACGCGTCGGCGCGCAACGAGTTCGTCTGCCTGAAGGCGGCGCCGAACGACGTGCTCGAGCCGCAGAGCGCGTTCATCCACGGGATCGGCCTGACCGCGCCCGACTACGCGGCGATGGCGGCGGAGGGCACGGCGCTCATCTGGTCTCCCCGCTCCAACATCACGCTTTACGGCGACACCGCCGTGGTCACCGCCGCCGCCCGCCTCGGGGTGCAGATCGCGCTCGGCACCGACTGGATCGCGACCGGATCGATGAACCTCCTGCGCGAGCTCCGGTGCGCGGCGGCGCTCAACGAGGCGTATTACGACGGCTTCTTCACCGATGAGGAGCTGTGGAGGATGGTCACCGGGAGCGCCGCCGCGGTCACCGCGGCGGACGACGTGATCGGCGCGCTGTCCACGGGGAAGGTCGCCGACATCGCGATCTTCGACGGCAGAGAGCGCGAGGGCCACCGCGCGGTGGTCGCCGCCGATCCCGAGGACGTCGTCCTCGTGATGCGCGGCGGAAAGGTCCTGTATGGCGACGCGGCCGTGGTGTCCGCGGTCCGGGGCGCGGGCGCATGCGACGCGGTCGATGTGTGCGGCGTGTCGAAGCAGGTCTGTCTGCGGGACGAGATCGGGATGACGCTGGAGGACCTCGAGCAGCAGGCGGGCGAGATCTACCCGGCCTTCTTCTGCGGCGAGCCCGAGGGCGAGCCGCTCTGCACCCCGTCCCGCGTGGAGAGCGCGCCCCTGAACGCCTCGGTGAACGGCTCGACCGTCTACACAGGGCAGCCGACGGACGCGGATCTCGACGGCGACGGCATCGAGAACGGCGCGGACGATTGCCCGAGCGTCTTCAACCCGATCCGGCCGCTCGACGACGGGGGCCAGGCCGACTTCGACAACGACGGCGACGGCGACGCCTGCGACGCGTGCCCGCTCGACGCGGGCAGCACGCTCTGCTCGCCGCCGGACCCGAACGACGCCGACAACGACGGCACGCCGAACGGCGCGGACAGCTGCCCGAACCTCCAGAACCCCGGCCAGGCCGACGCGGACGGCGACGGCAAGGGCGACCCGTGCGACCTGTGCCCGGACCAGGCGAACCCAGGGCCCCTGGGCTGCACGGTGGCGATCTACGCTATCAAGGACGGCACGCGCGCGGCGGGCGAGACGGTGGCCCTGGAGAACGTGCTCGTGACCGGGAAGCACGCGAGCGGCTTCTTCGTCCAGGCGAAGCCGGGGGACCCGGGGTACGCGGGGCCGGCGTACTCCGGCGTCTACGTGTACAGCCCGCAGAACACGGTGCTTGTCGGCGATCGCGTGCGGATCCCGAGCGCGGTGATCGCGAGTTACTTCGGGCAGATCCAGCTCGGGTCCGCCGTGGTCGAGGTGATCGCGTCGCTCGGCGAGGCGGCGCCGGCCCCGGAGCCCGTCGCGCCGGCCGACATCGCGACGGGCGGCGCGCGCGCCGCCGAGCTCGAGGGGGTCCTCGTCGAAATGGGGGACATCTCGGTGATCGGGCTCGACACGGGATATCATGAGTTCATCGTCACAGGCGATCTGCGCGTGGACGACCTCCTGTACCGGGCCAACCCCTTCCCGGCGGAAGGCGACCATTTCGCGAGCATCCGCGGCATCCTCACCCACCGGAACGGCGACTCGAAGGTCGAGCCGCGCGGCGTCGAGGACCTCGTGACGACCCTTGGGGCGGTGGCCGCGACGGCAGGGCTCGTGATCAACGAGGTGGATTACGATCAGCCGGGCGGAGATGGAGCCGAGTTCATCGAGGTCTACAATGGCGCCGGCGCGCCCGTGGATCTCACGGGCCATGCGCTCGTGCTGGTCGATGGATCCAGCAGCGCGCCCTCCGCCTACAGGACGCTCGATCTGAGCTCCGCCGGTACGCTCGCGGCTGGCCAGTACCTCGTCGTCGGCAGCACGGCGGTGGTCGGCACCGACACCATGCCAGGCGTCGTGGCGGAAGGCGCGGTGACGATCGCCTTCTCGGGCGCGCAGACCGACCGGATGCAGAACGGGGCTCCCGACGGGATCGCGCTGATAAACACCATGACAGGGGCCGTGATCGACGCGCTCTCCTACGAGGGGAGCATCCCCGCCGTCACGATCGGGGGCGCCAGCGTGAGCCTCGTCGAAGGCGACGCGTTGCCGGCCACGGTGGCGGACGGTGGCATGGCGGCAGGCTCGCTCTGCCGCCTGCCCGACGGGGCGGACACGAACCGGGCCGCCGTCGACTGGGCGCTCTCCGCGACGATCACCCCTGGTGCGGCGAACGTGCCGTGAGCTCGGCCGAGACGCTGCGCTCCTCGGCGCAGCGCACCTCGACGGCTCGCGGTTCGCCCGGCGCCACGCGGTCCGCGCCGCGCGCGCCGGTGTCTTCGTCCTGTCGGCTGTGTCCGGAGAGAGTGAAGAGAATCAGGGAGGAATGGGCCGCGAGCGGGGGCTCACAGGCAGCCGCAAAGCGGGTCGCCCGCCTTGCACACGCACTTTCCGCCCTTCTTGGCCGGCGCCGCCGCGCTGGCGCCCCGCGCCGCCTTGCTGCCGGACGTCGCCGCTCGGCCGCGGAGGGTTGCGGCCCCCTTGGTGGTCGACGTCTTTGCGCTGGCCACGTCCTCGCCCTGCGCCAGCGCCTTGGTCGCCTCCGTCGCCTTGTAATCGGCGAACGCCTTCTGCGCCTTCTCGGCGTCGCTCTTGGCGGCGTCGAGCGCGAGGGTAAGCTCGGTGATCTTCCGGTTGCGCTCGTCGAGCTGGAGGTTGAGCTGCGCGATCCTGTCCTGCTCGGCCACGCGGGCGGCCACGGCCTCGGCCTGCGCCGCCTCGGCTTGCTTCACCTTGCCGGCGAAGGTGGTCACCGCGACCGCGGCCACGGCCGCCACGATTAGACCCACCCCGAACACGAACCGACCCCGCCGCTTCTGCCGCACGCCGTGGGCGATCGCCTCGAGCTCGCGCTCAAGGTCCCCCGAGCCCGACATGGGCGGCACGCTGGCAGCCACCGGCGCGATGCTGGCGGGCCCTCTCGTCCCCTGGTAGAGCACTCCCGGGCTTTGTTGCGTGTTCATCATCGCGCGCGACCTCCTCCTGCGTGAGCCATTCCTCCTCTAAGCAAGTGGGGGGGCCTCCAAGCAAGTGTGATGCCAGGTGAGCGCGCCTCGACTTGGCGCCGTGTGCATCGTCCGTGAAGCAAACGGCGGTGCAACGCGAGGACTCACACCGCAAAGCGGGCGGCTCGCACCGCAAAACGAGGACTCACACCGCAAAATGAGGGCTCTCGAGGCGCCCCCGAGGCGAGTCGCGCGAGATCCGGGTGGATCACTTGTTCTGGTGCATGGATCGCTCACCGGACCTCGATGCGTCCCCTGGTCCGATGGAGGTCCTGCACCACGCGCCGGCGACACGGGGCTGTCGGCGCGGAGGGAGCGCCGCCTCGGGGCAGCGACCGGAAGTGTCCCGATCGAGCCAACGATTCCGGCCACTTGCGGCCGCAGTCTGGCCACTTGCGGCCGCAGTCCGGCCACTTGCGGCCGCAGTCTGGCCACTTGCGGCCGCAGTCCGGCCACTTGCGGCCGCAGTCCGGCCACCGCCGCGCCGCCGCGGGATCCGAGGACGAGCGCGCCTCGTCGCGAGGTGGCCGTCAGGGCTTCAGCTTGGCGACGAAGGCGTCGGCGCCCCCGGAGCTCATCATGGGGTCCCCCCCGAGATCGATCCTGCCGCTGAAGCTGCCCGTCAGCGCGATGGCTCCCAGCTCATCCACGGCGACGGCCCGGGCGCGCTGCTCCGCCGCGTCGCCGAACGATTTGGCCCAGGCCGTATCGCCGTTCGGCGTGAGCTTCGCGAAGAAGGCGTCGGTGCCGCCGAGGGCCTGGAGCCGCGGGCTCGGGGCGCCGAAGTCGATGGAGCTCTCGAACTCTCCGACCACGATAACGTTGCCCGCCTGGTCGACCGCCACCCCCAGCGCCTTCTGATCTTCCGCATCCCCGTACAGACGGTTCCAGAGGTGCTTGCCCTCCTCGTTGAAGGCGGCGACGACCGCGTCGTTTCCTCCGGCGTATCTCCGCGGCGCTCCGTCGAAATTGATCGTTCCCCCGGTGCTCCCTGCCACGACGATGTCCCCCTTCGCGTCCACCGCGACCGCCGTAAATTCCTGGCTCATGGTGTCGCCGAAGATCTTGGCCCAGAGCGGCGTCCCGCCCCCGTTGAGCTTCGCGATGAAGGCGTCATCGCCCTGAGCATCGAGGAGCGTCGTTCCGAAGTACACCTCGCCGGCGATGCGGCCGACCAGGACCACGTCTCCTTCGGGCGTGACGGCAGCGTCGTTCGCGACCTCGGCGGTCGTATCGCCGAAGTTCCTGCTCCAGGCGAAGTTTCCGAGGGGGTCCATCTTCGCGACGAAGATGTCCTCTCCACCTTTGCTCGTCAGGCGGTCCCCGCCCATCTGCCGCCCGCCCAGCACGTCGGCCCAGTCGGTGAAGCTGCCAGCGACGACGATGTTGTCGTCCGGATCCACCGCGAGCCCGTAAACTCTATCGACGCTCGGACCGGCGATGGTCTTGATCCAGTCCAGGGCGCCCTCTGCGTCGAGCTTCGCCACGAACACGTCCGAGCTGCCTTTGCTCGTGAGCGGCGTCCCGTCGAAGTTAAGTGTATTTTCGAAGGTCCCGGCCAGGATCACGCCGCCGTTCTTGTCGAGCGCGACGCGATTGCAAGAATCGGAGCCGTTCCCCCCGAACGCCTTCGACCATTCCTTCGCGCCGCCAGGGCCGAGCTTGACGACGAAGCCGTCGGACGCTCCCTGGCTGCCGACGGAATCCAGGCTGGTGCTGAAGGCACCCGCGACAAGGATGTTGCCTTCCCTGTCGAAGATGACGTCATGACCGATCTGCTCGCCGTTCACTCCGAGCTGGGTGCTCCACTCGTGCGCTCCGGTGCACTCCGCCACACCGTCGCAGCTCTCGTCATTCGCCTTCGTACAGGCCTCGGTCCTGGGGAGCACCTCGTCGACGCACGTGCCGCCGCGCAGGCAGCCGTCCTTGCACTCGCCGACTCTCCTTGTCGACTCGGGGCCTGTATAACAAGGCTCGCAGGGCTCGCTCCCGCCTCCGCCCGCGGCGCCCGCGCCGCCCGCACCTCCCGCGGCGCCCGCGCCTCCCACGCCGCCCGTGCCTCCGGCGCCGCCCGCGGCGCCCACGCCGCCCATTCCCCCTTGCGCGGTGCCGCCGCCGCTGATGGCGCCCGGCATGAGCACGCCTTGATCGAAGCACCCGCCCAGCGCGCCGGCCACGCCGAGCGCGCCGCAAAGGACCATGAAGCCGTTGCGTCTCATCAAAACACCCCCGTGATCCCGGCACCCCACGGCGATATCCACGGTCGGACCGCTGCGCCCTTGAGCCCCGCCGCCGCGGACGGCGCGGTGAGGAGCAGCGCGACGCCGCCCGCGGCGAGCGCCCCGCCCACGATGAACGCCGGCGCAGGGACGAGGCGCAGGTCGTTGTACGAGCCCAGCCTGTCGCGCGTCTTCGGCGTATCCGGGCACACGACGTCCTCGGTGCACCCGAGATCGATCAGCTCGCTGCGCCGCGCGCTCGTGATGCCGAACGTGATCCCACCGACGACGAGCGCCGCGGCGCCCGTGCCGACGGCGGTCCAGCCGAGCACGCGCTGCGTGGTGCCCGGCGCCAGGCCGGCGGGCGGGGGGAGGACGATGGGCGGGCGGACACCGACGGGGAACTCGAGCGCGAGCGCCGCCTCCTGCCGCTCCTGCAGCGCGATCTCCCGCCGGACGACACGCCCCGCCCACGTGGCCTCGACGACGTGCTTGCCAGGATCGACAGGCTGGCTGACCCCCACCAGCGCGGGTGGCATCGGCTTGCCGTCGATGGTGATCTGCACCTCGCGCTCCGGGGCGCCGCGCACCCCCACAGAGAGCCTGGGGATCCGTGGCTTGAGGTCGTCGTACGCTCTCCCCGCGTCGGCGACCGCGGCCTTGAAGACGTCGCTGGCCGAGGCGTCGAGCGAGGTGCGGCTCACTTGCAGGTAGCGCTCGGAGGCCTCGATGAGGCGCCCGAGCTGCTCGAGGCACCGCGCGGCATAGAGGTCGATCGTCGGCGCCTGGACCAGCTGGTCCGCGCGCCCGAACTTGTCGAGCGCCGCCGCGTACTGGCCCTTGTCGAAGAGGTCGAGGCCCTCTTCGGCGAGGGCCCGGGCGGCGTTCATGGTGGCGGGGTCGACGTCGGCCGCCCGCGCGGTGGTCGCGAGCGCGAGCGCGAGCGCGAACGCGATGGTGGCGGTGCCCGAGACCCTCGATCGCGCGCGCATTCGTCTCCTCAGAAGCCGAGGCGGTCGGACCTGGGGCGCGTCGCGCTGGAGGCCGCGGGCGGGGCCCCCGACGAGGGCCTGGGCCGCGGCGAGGAGGACGCGGCCCTGCCCGGGCGAGCGGGCGCCGTCTGGGCGGAGGAGGCGGCCGCGGCCGGAGCGCTGGCCGCCAGCGCGGAGCCGGCGCGGGGCGCAGGCGTCGAGGTCGCCGCGGCCGTCGTCTCCTGGGGAGGCGCGAGCTCGGGCGCCCCCCTGGGCGAATTCGCTTCCGCCGGCGGATTGTTCGCGGGGGCGGCGACAGGCGGTGTCTCGAGCGCCCCCGGCGGCGAGGCCGCGCCGGACGGCGGCGGCGCGTGCGGGATCGGGTCGTCCCCGAGCGCGCGCCAGCCGATGAAGAGCGCCCCGCCGAGGACCGAAGCCGCGAGGCCGAGCGCGACGGCCGGGACCGGCATCCTGCGGCGAGGTCTCGAGTCGGCCCCGGCCTCGTCGTAGAGGCCCGGCGGCGAGGCCACGCTCCCGTCCGGCGAGACGGAGAGCGGGGAGGTGGAGATCGGCGGACCGGAGAGCGGCGCGGCGGAGAGCGGCGCGGCGGAGAGCGGCGCGGCGGAGAGCGGCGGGACGGAGGGCGACGTGGTGCCCGCGCCCCCGGGGATCGAGCTCACCGAGGCCCGCCCGCCCTCCTGCGCGTCGCTGGGCGGCAAGAGCGCGTCGCGCAGCGCGTCGACCATCGCCGTCGCCGAGGCGAACCGCCCGTTCGGGTCACGGCTGCACGCCTGCATGAACCACTCGTCGAACGCCGGCGGCACGGGCACAGACGCCACCTTCGAGGGGACAGGCAGCGGATCACTGCATATCTCGAGGATCATCGCGCCAGGCGCCTCGGCCGTGATCGCCGCCCGGCCGCACACGCACTCGAACGCGATCACCCCGAGCGCCCAGAGGTCCGACCGGTAATCGACGGTCGCGCCCTGCGCCTGCTCAGGGCTCATGTACGGCAGCGTCCCGATCAGCACGCCCGCCTGCGTCCCGATGCCCTCTTTGCCGGACAGGCGCGTCTTGGCGACGCCGAAATCGAGGACCTTGGCCACCTCCCGGTCGTCGTCGCGGGCGAGGAAGATGTTGTCGGGCTTGAGGTCGCGGTGGACGATGCCGGCGTCGTGGGCCTTGCGCACGGCGCGCGCGACGTCGGCGAAGATGCGCGCCGTATCGGCCGGCTCCAGCGCGCCGACACGCTCGAGCCGGTGCGCGAGGTCCTCGCCCTCGAGGAGCTCCATCGCGATGAAGGGGACGTCGTTCTCGACGCCGTGATCGAGGATCTGCACGACGTTCGGGCTGCGGAGCGCCGCCGCCGCCTGCGCCTCCTGGTAGAAGCGCGCGCGGACCGTCTCGTCCTTCGCATAGAGAGGCCCGAGCATCTTGATCGCGACCGGCGAGCCCAGCGTGAGATCGTCCGCGCGCCAGACGGTGCCCATGCTGCCCGAGCTGAGAGGGCGGAGCAGCCGATACCGGCCGACCAGCACCTGTCCCTCCAGCCCGAACGCGTTCGTCGTCATTGTCGCAGGACCTGTGGTGCGCGCGTGGCCTTCCCTACGCTGGTGGTTGTTCAGTGCTGGTCAACGACAACAACGGGTAGACGGAAAGCCTACGGGGCGTGGCGCGGAGCGTCAATCGGTGCACCCGCCGCGTGCTCGCAGGGCGTCGCCAGAGCACTGAACAGGTTGAAACGCCGCGCGCGAGAGAGAGTTTGAACCACAGAGACACAGAAGCGACAACAACAAAACCTCCGCGCATCCGCGGTTCGTTTCGTCAATTTTTCGATCGGTCCGGTACCCTAGATCAACACGAAGTCCTCGGCCACGGAGACCTCCTCGGCCATGATGCTCGTGGTCTCCTCGTCGCGCAGGACGGCGAGCTTGTAGAGTTGCGCCAGCACGGCCGGGTGATCCTCGACCAGACCCATGAACTCGGTGGCCGGTAGGTACAGCGTCACGGTGGGGTGAACGGCGATCACATCGGCGTTCGTCGCGCGGCGGAGGACCATCGCGATCTCGCCGGCGACGTCGCCGGGGCCGAGCGTCGAGAGCACGAGCGGCTCGACGCGGGCGTCGTCCGCCGCGTCGCGCCGGACGACGGCGACCTCTCCGGAGGCGATGAGGAACAGGCCGGGGGGCCGCTCATCCTGGACGAGCAGCCGCTCGTTCTTCTCGAAGGTGCGCGTGCGGAACCGCTTCACGAGCGCGGGCCTGTCGGCCTCGGGCACGACGCGGAGCACGTCGCTCATCCGGACGAGGTTCTCCACCATGCGGTCCCGGCAGTAGGCCGCGAGCTCCAGGCTCACCTCGGGCTCGCGCTGCGCGATGTCGTCGATCGCGTCGCGCTTCACCTCGAGCACGATGGAGGGCCGCGTGGCGATGACGCTCCCGGTGCGCGGGGCCCGGGAGAGCAGCGCCATCTCGCCGAACATGGCGCCGTTCGCGAGCCGGGCGAGGAGGATCTCCTCGTCCCCGCGCCGGCGCCGCGCCTCGAGCTCCCCGCGCGCGACGAAGTAGGCCTCGCTGCGCGCGGCGCCCTGCTCGATCACGGTCGTCCCCGCCGCCACCCAGACGGGCGTGAAGGCGGCGCACAGGGCGCGGAGCGCGTCGCGCCCGACGGACGAGAAGACCGGCTGGGGCGCGATCCCGGGGTGATCGGCCTGGGCGGCCAGCCTGCGCGTGGCGTCGTGGATGATCTCCGTCGCCTTGTTGAGCAGGAGCGCGCCGGTGAGCACGGAGGCGAGCGGCTGGAACGCCTCGGCGGCCGGCAGGGGCGGCGGCGGCGGCGCGCCCTCGCCGAGCCGCGGCGAGTCCCGGCAGAAGGCCTCGGCGATCAGGTCGAGCCCGGGCCCGGGATCGCCGCCGAAGCGCTCGCTCTCGCGCGCGGCCGCCACGGCGAGCGGCAGGTTCTCGAGGTCGATGGCGCGGGCGATCGCGGTGGAGCACGCCTCGCGCGCGGCCTCGTGCCGGTTCAGCTCGCCGAGGAGGCGCCCGCAGAGGCAGAGCGCCGACGGCATCGTCGGGTCGTGCCGGACCAGCGCAGCGGCCCAGCGCAGCGCGGCGTCCCGCTCTCCCGCGAGCGCCAGCGAGAGCGCGCGGTCGATCGGCGACTCCGCCTGCTGGATCGAGCCCGGGAGTACCGGGGGGAGGGCCATGGTTGCGTGTATATCAGGGTTCATTGCGCGGTGGCAAAGAACGCGCCTGGTTGACGTCCCGCGCGTCCCGCGTGCCCCGCGCGCCCCGCGGATCCCCCGGGGAGGACCAATGCGTCGTGCTCAGGCGAGGTGCTGCTTCAGGAACGCGATGCTCCGCTCCCACGCGAGCTTCGCGGCCTCGGGGGCGTAGACCTCGGGGCGCGTGTCGTTCGCGAACGCGTGGTCGGCGTCATAGACGTGGAGCTCCATGGATTGGCCGCGGGCGGCGAGCTCCTTCTGGATCGCCTCGGCGGCGGCCGGCGTCGCCCAGCCGTCGCGCGCGGCGAAGTGGGCGAGGATCGGCGCCTTGACGCGCGTGTAATCGGGCGCGGGGCTCGGGACGCCGTAGAAGGGCACCGCGGCCGCGAGCTCGGGGATCATCGCGGCGGCGGCGAAGCTCAGCGCGCCGCCCATGCAGAACCCGATGACGCCGACCTTGCCGGTCGACCGCTCGTGGGCCGACAGGAAGCGGGCGGCGGCGGCGATCTCCTCGAGGGCGCGCGGCTTGTCGAGCTCGGTCATCAGCCGGCTGGCCTCGGTGGCGTCCTTCGTGGTCTTGCCGTGGTAGAGGTCGGGCGCGAGGGCGATGAACCCGGCGGCGGCGAGCCGGTCGAGCAGAGAGCGGATGTGGTCGTTCACACCCCACCACTCCTGGATCAGGACGACGGCAGGCGACCTGTCCCCCTGCTTCGGCCAGACGATCTCGCCGGTCGCCGAGGACCCGTCCTTCGCGGGGAACGAAACCTTTTCGGACATGCGACTCCTCCCTTTCGAGACGGGGATCGGCTCCGCCGTCCTCGTCAGCAATCGGGGATCGGCTCCACCGTCCCCTCATGGCGCGGCGCAGGATAACCGCCCCGCGCACGTTGCGTAGCGCAAACTGCCTGGCACGCGCTCCACGCCGGGACGCCGGCGATGTAGATTGACGGGGTGGATGCGCTGGCGGGACGATGGAGGCGAGCCGTCTCGTCCTTGAAGGAGCTCCGGCTGCGGGTCGCGTTCCTGCGGAGCGAGGTGCTGCGCGCCGATCTGCCCTCCGTCGCCCGCGCGCTCGACGACCTCTGCCGCGACGCCGAGCAGGCCAACCCCCTCGCGCGCGACGTGCTGGGCGCCGTCGTGCCGGTCCTCGTGGATCCTGCGCTCTCCGAGCGCGTCGAGCAGCTCCGCGAGCTCGCGTCCTCCCATGCCCTGCTGCCGCTCTCGCGCCTCCTGCGCCGCAAGGCGCGGCGGCCCGAGGCGCAGCCGGCCTCGCCGGCGCCCGACGAGCGGCTCGTCGCCACGTCGAGCGCCGGTCGCGCGCTCACGCTCGGCGAGCGGCGCGCGCTGGCCCGGCGGCCGACCCGCGCGGCCTTCGACGCCCTGCTCCGGGACCCGCACCCGCTGGTCATCCGCAACCTGCTCGCCAACCCGCGCTTGACCGAGGATGACGTCGTCCGCCTCGCGGCGCGCCGCCCGGCGAACGCGGAGGTCCTGACGGAGATCGCGAAGCACCCCGAGTGGCCGCAGCGCGCGCGGGTGCGCATGGCGATCGTGCAGAACCCGGGCGCGCCGCAGGAGATCGCGGTGCCCATGGTGCGCCTCCTCCTGCGGCCCGAGCTCCTGCGGCTCGCGGCGGCGGCGGACGTGCCCGCGGTCGTCCGGGCCGCGGCGCGGGAGCTGCTCGATCGCCGTCCGCCCGTCCCGCACAAGCCAGGCGGGCCGCTGGCGCAGTGAGGCCGCGCCCTGCGCGGGGTCGGCGGCGTGCGCGCAGGCCGCCGCCGCGGTGCTGTCATCGGAGAGGAGGAGAAGAGAGCAGAGAGGGAGTGAAGGAGAGAGGGAGTCGAAGGAGAGATGGCGTCGAAGGAGAGAGGGAGTCAGGAGAGAGGGAGAGAGGTCGTGCACGGCGCTTTCGTGAATCGGCGCCCGCCGGCGAGGCTACGCGACCTCGGCCCAGCACCGCGCGAGGCGGCGCACGCCCTCGTCCAGGTCCTCGTCGCACGCCACCGAGGAGAAGCAGAGCCGGAGGGCGAACGGGCTCACGGCGCCGTGAGCCCGGAACAGCGAGCCCGGGTCGAAGGCGACGCCGTGCTCGATGGCGGCGGCCAGGAAGAAGGCCTCGTTCGGCTCGGCGTCGGGCTCGACCCAGATCGCGAAGCCGCCGGCGGGCGGGTCGAACCGCCAGCCGGGCAGGTGCTTTCGGAGCGCCCGCTCCATGCGGGCGGCGCGGCGACCGTAGAACTCCCGCAGGCGCACGAGCCGCTGATCGAAGTCCTCCGTGCGGAGGTAGTCTTCCAGGATGGCCTGCGGCAGGCTGGCCGCCTGCTGATCGGCGGATTGCTTCAGCTGGAGGACCTCGGCGCGGAGCGAGCGCGGGGGCACGAGCCAGCCGACGCGGAGGCCGGGGCAGAGCGTCTTCGAGAACGTGCCGACGTGGAACACGCGATCGGGCGCCTCGGCCAGGAGCGGCCGCGGGGCGGCGCCGTCAAAGGACAGATCCGCGTAAGCGTCGTCCTCGATGATGGGCCGGAGGGTCGAGAGGACCCTGGCTCGATCGCTGCGCGACAGCGTGCGTCCACGCGGATTGGAGACGGCGGGCATGAGATAATAGGCATCGACGTTGCCGCCGCCGTCGACGACCGTCGCGCCGAGCTCCTGGAACCGATCGAGCGCGCCGGGGGAGCTCTCGCGGTCGACGCCGATCCTGGCGCGCGATCCGCGGACCAGCTGCGCGGCGAGGGACACGGCCTGCTGTGCGCCACGGGTCACGATGACGTCATCGCGAGCCACCTGGGCGCCGCGCCGGCGCAGCTGCCCGGCGATCCAGGCGCGGAGGTCCTCGTCGCCCTCGGGCCAGCACCACGGGAGCGCCGGGCAGCTGGGGTTCTGAAGAGCGCGAACGAACGAGGCCGCGAGCTTCGAGCGCGGGAACTCGCCCGGGGCGGGCAGCCCGCCCGCGAAGCTGATGAGACCAGGTGTGTCCGCGGCGCGCCGCTTCAGGGGGTCGAACCGCTCGAGGCCGTGTCCGAGCCGCGGTCCGCTCCGCGGCGCATCACGCGAGATCGGGGCCTGCACAGGCCGGGTGTGAGACGACGGGGGAGGAGGCGTTGCGCGCGCTGTGGCATCCATAGAGTTCAGGGTCCGAGCGAGGCCATTCAAGGATGGTGCCGCCCGGGCTGCCCGTCTCCAGATGGAGCGGAAGCGCTCGCGTCCCATCGCGGGACGGAACTCCATGGAAAATTGGTTACATCGCGGCAACCTGGGACGGGCCAGGGCGTGTAACGGCATGTTGCGGGGTGTGGCGTGCGCGCGCGGCGAGTCAGGCCGCCACAGGGCATCGAAGGGCGTGGAGAGGCGCGCGTTCGCCCGGGGCGGCTATCGATGTGGAGCTTGCTCCCGCAGGACGTGGAGCTCGTTCTCGTGGCCAGTCACGGCTCTGTTCCCCAGGCGAGCTCGCCGTCGTGGTACACGGTGACCCGCTCGAAAGGCATGAAGGTGGTGTTGGTGCCGAAGGAGTAGTCGTCGGTCTGCGTCATTCGGTCGTAGTTGTCGCCGTTGTAGATGCGGATCTGCACATTTCCGGACGTGACGTTCGGGGCGATGCTACCTGCGGCGGCGAGGAAACCGAGCTCGAGATAGTGATCGGCCTTCGTGCCCGATGCCTCGCCGAACGTCCTTGTGACGTTGGCGCATCCGCCGGGGATCGACGAGAAGTCGCACTCGCTCTTGAGATCCACCTTCGCGACGTCGGCCGTGAACCAGTAGCGAATCGTCAGATCGCCGAGCGCGATGCTCGCATCGTCCGTGTTCTTGACCTGTACCATGAACGACAGATGCTGGGACTCGACGGTGGTGTCCCTCGCAGCATATTGCAGCTCGAGCGCCGGTGTGGTCACGCCGCCAGTGGTGGAGCTCGCGGTGGTGGAGCTCGTGGCGCTACCGCCGCCGGTGCCTGTCGTGCTGCTCGTCGTGGAGCTGGCCGAGCTGCTCGCCGAGGAGCTGGCCGAGGCGCTCGTCGTGGAGCTGGCCGAGGCGCTCGTCGTGGAGCTGGTCGAGCTGCTCGCCGAGGAGCTGGCCGAGGCGCTCGCAGCGTCGTCCCCGCCAGCGCCGCCCAGACCCCCAGCGCCGCCGGCACCATCGGCGCCACCTGAGCCGGACGAGCTGCTCACCGTCGCGCTCGTGACATCGCCCGCAGCGCTGGACGAGCCGCTCGTTGCGGAGCTCGTCGAGCCGCTCGTCGCAGATGCGGTGGAGCCAGCGCCGGCTGAGCTGGACGAAGGTGCCCCACCCGAGCTGGCGGCGGCGCCGCCTCCGGCTCCTGTGTTCTCGCCGTCCAGGCTGGAGCCTTGGGCACATGCCACGAGCGTCAGGAACGAGATGGCACAGAGCGCGGTGGTTCCCTTCAGCCTGGAGCTCGATCGGTTGACTCGGTTGACCCGATTGCCGCGACTGCCCAGCTGCGGCGGCGCTCCTGCCCTCGTCGATACCTTCCCCCTGGAACCCCGGATACGAGCTGCTCCCGAGGTCATCGGGCCGAGCTGCGACGCACACCTTGCCATCGGTCGCATCTTGAACACCCCTGCGACCGCTCGACCAAGTCCGAAGGCCGAACGGAAGGAAGTTGAGGTCAACAGCTTATAGAGAACCGCCTGGTATCAGCAAGAGGCTTGCCATGCGAACTTTCTGTCGATGTCGTAGCTGATAGGGTATTCGTCTACATGCATTGCCCTCGGATAGGGCGAATGAATGCTGGCCATACACTGGACGACGTTTCATGTGTCTTGCGGACACCGCGCCACGCCGCGCCAGCGGCGCCGGTGTGGCGTCCCTGGCGTCAGTCGGGTGAAGTGACGGGGCCGCGCTGCGCGTCCTTCCGCGGAGGCGGCGCGTGGGCCAGTTGAACGCGGAGCCCGCCACGAACCGCGTTGACCACTGCGCCGGTCTCTCCCCGTCGCCCAACGAGAGCGCCGAACCGCAGAGCGCGTCGCCCTTGTCCTCTGTGCAGGGCGCGCTCCAGCGAGAGGATCGGTCCGCCCAGCCGTAGCTCACGTCCAGGGGAAGGGCATGAAACCAGGCGCTGCCTGTCGGTGAGCGCGCGAGGGGGTCACGTGGCGCGCGCGGGCTGCGAGGCCTCGAGCCGCGCCTTTTCAGCGAGCAGCAGCTCGGTGAACGCCGCGATGAACATGCGCCTGGCGAGCGATCCGAGCGGCTTGCCGACGAGCGGCAGCGGGATGTCGAAGCGCGATGTCCAGTCGATCTCCGTGCCCTCGCCGCGCGGGGTGAAGCGGAGACGCGAGCCCTGGTGCCGGAGCGGCTGCGTGCTCTCGACGATCTGGTAGTCGAACGAGGACGGCCGCTCGAAGGCCGTGATCTCCTCGACGTAGCGGATCCGCTTCCCGACGCGCACCTCGCGGAGGGCGCCGAGGCCGTTGTGCTCGGTGAGCCCTGGCCGGACAACCTTCGTGTGGGTGCCGTCCCCGGAGCGCAGGAAGCGTTCGTGGTCAGCCACCGCGTCGAAGACCCGCTCGACCGGGGCGTGGATGTAGACGTTGACGTGGACCTCTTGCATGCGGCGACCATCGCACGAAGACCTCGCCGAGCGAGCACGCGGGCACGGTCTGCCGAGCGAGGGCAGGGCGGGGGAGCGGGGAGTTCGCTGGTGGGCTTCAGGATCCGTTCCTGTTGAATATGGCGGCGTCGCGTCGCTGAACTCAACCAGGGTGCGATCGTTGGTCCCCAGTCGGCGGCTCAACCTCGGCAGCTCAACCTCGGTCGGTCGGCAGCTCAACCTCGGTCGGTCGGCAGCTCAACCTCGGTCGGTCGGCAGCTCAACCTCGGTCGGTCGGTGGCTCAACCTCGGTCGGTCGGCAGCTCAACCTCGGTCGGTCGGCAGCTCAACCTCGGTCGGTCGGTGGCTCAACCTCGGTCGGCAGCTCAACCTCGGTCGGTCGGTGGCTCAACCTCGGTCGGCAGCTCAACCTCGGTGCGGTCGACTGTGTGAATGTGTGCCGATGTGAGACATATTTGCCTTGATGCCTTGCCAACCGAAGGGGGCCCTCACATAAGGTGAGTGAATGCTCACTCACCAATCCGGAGGCGGCCTATGACAGAAGCTGTGGATGCGCTGGTCGTCGGTGGAGGTCCGACGGGCTTGACGATGGCCGGAGAGCTTGCTCGGCGCGGGCTCGCAGTGCGGATCGTGGACAAGGCACTGGAGCCCCCGCCGGATCACTCGCGAGCGCTCGTGGTGCAGACGCGGACCATGGAGATCTTCACCAGCATGGGGATCGCAGACGCCGCGATGGCGCGCGCCACGCGCGTCGGAGGGCTCAACGTCCTCCTCTCGAACGGCCAGCGCGCACGCTTGCCGATCTTCGACTTCCCGGAGCTCTCCACGCCCGTTCCGGGCATCTTCGTCATCCAGCAGTTCGACACCGAGCGCGTCCTCGAGTCGCGCCTCTCGGAGCTGGGCGTGACGGTCGAGCGCGGCGTCGAGCTCGCTTCCTATACCCAGGACAGCGCCGGCGTCACATGCACTCTCCGCAGGGTCGACGGGAACACCGAGGTGGTGCGCGCGACGTGGCTCCTCGGTTGCGACGGCGCGCGCAGCGCCGTCCGCCAGGGCGCAGACATCGCCTTCGAGGGCGACACCTACGACGATCACTGCATGCTCGGCGACCTCGTCATCGACTGGCCGCTGCCGGACGGCGACATCTATATCAGCCCTTCGCGCCGGGGCCTCGCAGCGGCCTTCCCCGTGCCCGGAAGCCACCGGTTCCGGATCGTCCTTATCCTGCCCGAAGCGTCGCCGGCGCGCGGCGCGTCGCTCTCGCTCGAGGAGTTCGAAGGCGTGATGCGCTCGATGATCCCCACGCCCTTCAGGGTACAGAAGGCGATCGTCCTCTCGCGCTACCGGCTGCACCACCGCGTCGCCACGCGGCTGCGCAAGGGGCGCGTGTTCCTCGCCGGCGACGCGGCGCACATCCACAGCCCGGCCGGCGGGCAGGGGATGAACACCGGAATCCAGGACGCGTACAACCTGGCGTGGAAGCTCGCGGCCGTCGAGCAGGGCAGGATGCCAGCGTGGCTGCTCGACACCTACGAGATGGAGCGGCTGCCCGTCGCGCGCCGGCTGATCGACTTCACAGACCGCCTCTTCGGGCTCATGGCCGGACACGGTCTCATGGGCCGGGCGCTGCGCGTCGTCGCGCCGCGCCTGATGACCCGCGCCATCGGCGTCGCCGCCGTGCAACGCCGGATACTGGGGTTCGTCTCGCAGCTCAAGATCCGATACCGGAAGAGCCCGCTGTCCATCCAGATCGGGCACCCGCCGGAGCGCGGGCCCCGCGCCGGAGATCGCGCGCCAGACGCCTCGCTGCGCGGCGCGGCGGGACAGCAGGTCCACCTGTTCGAGCTGATGCGCGGCGCCGAATCCACGCTGCTGCTCTTCGCCGGTCCACCCCAGGGCCGCGCGAACGCCGAGGCGCACGGGCACGTCCGGCGGCTCGCCGCGGAGCTCGGCCGGCCGGATCTCAAGGTGCTTGTCATCAGCGCGCCCGAGGCCGGAGGGTACGCAGATCCGGGCGGGCGCGCCCACGCGGCGTACGGCGTCGAGGCGGCAGCCGCCGTCCTCGTCCGGCCGGACGGCTATGTCGGCGTGCGCTGCGATCCGCTCGACGAGCGCGAGCTCAGGCAGGCGCTCGACCGGCTCTTCACCCGCAGGGCCGAGGCCGCCTAGCGCCCGCCGCCCCCAGCGCGCCCGAGCCGCCGCGCGGCGCTGCTAGATGTCGAGGAGAGAGGACACGAATGAGCCGACGCCCGCGCCCGCACGACACGTTGACCGAGGCGCAGAAGAAGATCGTCGACGCTGCGGTGGCCGCCTTCGCCGAGCAGGGCTTCCACGGCACCGCGACCAAGGAGATCGCGCGGCGCGCAGGGGTCGCCGAGGCGACGATCTTCAAGTACTTCCCGAGCAAGCGGGACCTCCTCCTGGGCGTCATCGGTCCCGCCGTCGAGCGGCTCGTCGGGCCCGCGCTGGCGCGCTCCATGGACCCGCTCTTCGACGCGACGTACCCGACCTTCGAGGCGTTCTTGCGGGCGCTCCTCGCCGAGCGCATCGCCTTCGTGCGCGCGCACCCGCAGCTGGTGCGCATCCTCGCGCAGGAGCTGCCGTTCGACGCCGAGCTGCGGCTCGGCATCGCCGGCAGGGTCTTCGGGCCGCTCCTCGAGAAGGGGATCACCTTGATCGAGCACTTCCAGCGCGAAGGGCAGATCGTCGGGTGGCCGCCGCCCCTCGTCATCCGCTGCGTCGCCTCGGCGTTCGTGGGGTACATCGTCCACCGCGTGTACATCGCCCCCGATGCGGCGTGGGACGACGAGGCGGAGATCGAGCGGGTCATCGCCTTCGTGATCCGCGGCCTCTCGCCTCGCGAGCCCCCGTGACCCCGTGCGTGGGCGCGCGGCCCGCCGGCCGCGCGCAGGCGCGGCGGCTCAGCTCGTCGTCAGCAGCGAGCGGAGCTGCGACGGCGACAGCTGGTAATCCTTGCCGCAATAATCGCAGCGGATGTCGAGGACCTTCCCGTCCGTGACCATCTCCTCGATGTCGCTCCGCGGCAGGCTCGCCAGCGTGGCCATCACCCGGAGCTCGCTGCATCGACAGCTGAAGCTGAGCGGAGAGTCCTCGAGCCGTGAGAACGGCATGCCGTAAAGCAGCTCCCCGAGCAGCACGTCCGCCGAGGCTCCCTCGTGCGCCAGCACCTCGTCGAGGCGCTCGAAGTCCTTGAGCCGCTCGGTCATCACCATGAGCGGACCGCGCTCGACCTCCGGGAGCAGCTGCACGAGGTAACCGCCGGAAGCGCCGACGCCGTCCGCGCCGATCAGCGTCGCCACCGCGATCATCGAGACGACCTGCTCCGATTCCTGCATGTACGTCATCAGGCCCGCGGAGATGCCGCCCTCGGTCGGGATCTCGACGACCCCCTGGTGGAGCATGCCGCTCGGCAGCGTGCGCATGACCTGCAGCAGCGACCCTCCGCCGATCTCCACCGCGCTCTCCGCCGTGGCCCCCTTGCCCAGGTTGACCAGGCCGCGGCTCGTGCCGTCCGGGTGCGAGTCGGCCACCAGGGTCCCGTGACCGGCCGCGCCCTTGACGATCGCCTGGACCCGCAGGTTCGGCGCCATCGCCTCGCGCACGAGGATGGCGCCGGTGATCAGCTCTCCCAGCCGCTGCGCGGTCGCGCCGGTCGCAGATTGCACCGCGACGGCCCCCCGCACGGTCTCGGTGGTCAGCGCCGTGATGACGCGAAAAGCGCCATCCATCGTGATGGCGCGGACGACGGAATCAGAAGGTCGGGGCAAGATGCACTCTCCCGTGGGAAAACATCGTTAGGCCACGGACGGCCGATGGCAACCCGCGGCGCATCGGTCGCCGCAGGCGGAGGCGCCCCGCAGGCGGGCGCGCCTCGCATAAAAGCATAATCATTCCGCTGACTTGTAGCACAGGCGCCCCCTCCTGCGCGGCGCGGGGGGCGCCGCCCGGGGGGAGAGCTCAGCTGCGCCGGCGGCGCCGGTGCAGCACGGCGGCGCAGGCGCCGGCCGCGAGCAGGGCCCACGGCGCCGAGCGGCTGCCGTCGCCCTCTGCGCCCACCGTGCAGGCGCAGCCGCCGCCTTCCACCACGACGCCCTCACCGGGGAGCGGTGGGGTGCACGGGCCGATCGTGCTGTCGGGGTTGCGGCAACCCGGGACGCACTCCTGCGTGGCCTCGTCGCACACCATCCCGGCGCCGCAAGCGCTGTCCTGCTCGCACTCCGCGGGCTGATCGTCCGCGGGGTTGTTCGGATCGCGCTCGCCCCCGTCGACCACCCCGTCGTGGTCCGTGTCCTCCTCGCCGTCGCTCGCCCCGCCGCCGTCGGTGTCGGCCTGCGTCGGCGAGGTCGTCGTCGCCCCGTCGTCGCCGTCCGGCACGCAGGTGGCCGCGTCGGCGTCGGTGTCCTCGTGCGAGCAGCCCTTGCCCAGCTCGGTCCCATCGAAGAGCCCGTCCCCGTCGCTGTCGGGATCGAGCGCGTTGATCTTCCCGTCCTCGTCCGTGTCGACGCCAGGCTCGACCTCCTCGCCGTCGATCACGCCGTCGTCGTCGCTGTCGGCGTCGTCCGGATCGGTGCCGAGCGCCGTCTCCTCGCTGTTCGAGAGGCCGTCGCCGTCGCGATCGCCGAGATCGTCCCCGGCGTCGTTCGGATCGGTCTCGCCCTCGTCGACCTTGCCGTCGTGGTTCAGGTCCTCCTCGCCGTCGCTCTGGCCGCCGCGGTCGGTGTCGGGATTCACCACGCTCGTCGTGGTGGTCCCGCCGTCGGCGTCGGGCGTGCAGCTCTCGGCCACGGCATCGGTGTCCGGGTCCGCGCAGTCCTTCCCCGCCTCCGTGCCGTCGAAGAGCCCGTCGCCGTCGCTGTCCGCGTCCAGGACGTCGGCCTGGCCGTCGCCGTCGCCGTCGTCGCTGGGGTTCGGCTCCTCGCCGTCGAGCAGGCCGTCGTTGTCGGTGTCGCGATCTTCCGGATCCGAACCGAGGAACACCTCGAGATCGTCGCTCAGCCCGTCGGCGTCTCCGTCGGCGTTCTGGCTGTCGTCGTCGCCGTGGCCGGCGGTCGGGTCCGTCTCGCCGGCCTCGAGCACGCCGTTCAGGTTGGCGTCCTCCGAGCCGTCGGTCGCGCCGCCCCGGTCGCTGTCACGGCTCAGCGCCGACGTCTTCGTGGCCCCGCTGTCCCCGTCCGCCGTGCAGTGCTCGGCGTCCGCGTCGGTGCCGGGGCCCTCGCAGGCGAGGCCGAGCTCGGTCCCGTCGTAGAGCCCGTCGTCGTCGCTGTCCACGTCGAGGGGGTGGATGAGCCCGTCTCCGTCCGCGTCGTCCGCCGGGTTCGGCTCCTGCCCGTCCTGCACGCCGTCGTCGTCCGAGTCGGCGTCGTCCGGGTCCGTGCCCAGCGTCTCCTCGAGATCGTCGCTCAGCCCGTCCTCGTCCGCGTCGTCGTTGTCGCCGTCGTCGTCGCCGCGCCCGCGGGTCGGGTCGGTCTCGCCGTTGTCCGCGACGCCGTTCAGGTTGGCGTCCTCGGAGCCGTCGCTCGTGCCGCCGCCGTCCGTGTCCGCGTCGAGCGGCGACGTCTTCGTGGCGCCGGCGTCCTCGTCCGGGGCGCAGCGCCGCGACGGCGCGGTGCCAGGTCCGTTGCAGTCCAGGCCGAGCTCGGTCCCGTCGAAGAGGCCGTCGTTGTCGCTGTCGACGTCGAGCGCGTTGAGGAGCCCGTCGCCGTCCGTGTCGTCCGCCGGGTTCGGCTCGAGCCCGTCGCGGACGCCGTCACCGTCGGTGTCGGCGTCGTTCGGGTCCGTGCCGAGCGAGACCTCGAGAGCATCGCTCAGCCCGTCGTCGTCGGTGTCCGTGTTCTGCGGATCGTCGTCTCCATGACCGGAACGGGGGTCGGTCTCGCCCGCGTCGAGCGCGCCGTTCAGGTTGACGTCCTCGGAGCCGTCGCTCGCGCCGCCGCGATCCGTGTCGGCCTCGAGCGGCGACGTCCTCGTGGCGCCCGCGTCGCCGTCGGCAGCGCAGTCGCCCGCCGTCGCGTCGGTGCCCGGGCCGTCGCAGCCGAGCCCGAGCTCGGTCCCGTCGAAGAGGCCGTCGTTGTCGCTGTCGACGTCGAGCGGGTTGATCAGCCCGTCGCCGTCGTTGTCGTCCGTCGGGTTCGGCTCGTCGCCGTCGCGCACGCCGTCGTCGTCGCTGTCGGCGTCGTTCGGATCGGTGCCGAGCGTCTCCTCGAGATCGTCGCCGAGCCCGTCGTTGTCGGCGTCGGCGCGCTGGTCGTCGGCGCCGTGCCCGGCCGCGGGGTCGGTCTCGCCCGCGTCGAGCACGCCGTTCAGGTTGGCGTCCTCCGAGCCGTCGAGCACGCCGCCGTTGTCGGTGTCCGCGTCGAGCGGGTCGGTCGTCGTCGCTCCGGCATCGCCGTCGGGCGCGCAGTGCCCCGCCCGCGCGTCCGTCCCCGGACCATCGCAGTCCGTCAAGCCGATCTCTGTCGCGTCGAGCAGCCCGTCGTCGTCGCTGTCGACGTCCCGCGCGTTGATGAGGCCATCGCCGTCGGTGTCGCGGTCCCAGAGCTGCTCGTCGCCGTCGCTCACGCCGTCGTCGTCCGTGTCGGCGTCGTTCGGGTCCGTGCCGGCGAAGTTCTCGTCGCCGTCGCTCAGCCCGTCGCCGTCGCTGTCGACGAGGATCTCCGTGGGCGGCGTGCCCGGCTCCGCGCCGTTGCCGTCCGTCGGGTAGTCCTGGGCAGCGCCTCCCGCGGGGCTCCGCCCTGTGATGATGGCCTGGTTCGCGATCTCGCCGCCCGTGCCCGGATCGATGGTCACGCGGAACCGCACCGTCGTGGTCTCGCTGACGCCGAGCGACCCGCCCTGGGCCGCGTCGGCGCCGTCGCCGAGCCGGACGCGGACCGTCCTCGATCCGGCGACGTACTCGCCCTCGTCGTCGCCGGGCGCGTCGGTCATGCCGCCCATGTTCGGGCCCGAGGCGATCTCCAGCGAGCCCGGCACGAAGGTGACCCCGGCGGGCAGCGGGTCGTTCAGCACGACCACCGCGGCGTCGTCATCCCCGGTGTTGGCGACGAGGATCGTGTATTCGAGCGTGTCGCCAGGCGTGACGCCGCCGCCGTTGAGATCGAGGACCGACTTGGTCGACGTGGAGAGATCCGGGAGGCGCGTCGGCACCGACGTGATGAGGCCGCCGAACAGGTAGCTGTCGGCGCCGTTGACGACCGCCCCGACATTGGCCTCCGTGTCGCCGGCCCTGAGCAGGTTGGCCGGCACCTGCGTCACGTCGATGTCGATGCCGCTCATGCTCAGCGGCCCGCCGGTGAGCCTCGGCAGATCGCCCACCGAGGACATCGGCGCGCCGAGGAACGAGCGGGAGCTGTTGAAGAAGTTGTTCGCCGGGTTCTGTGCGTCGAACAGCGCGGTCCCGTTCCACTCGATCGCGTCGCCGGTCGAGCTGTCTCCCTCGTACCCGATGACGCCGACCTTCGCCTGGCCCCCGACCGGGGGGACGACGAACCCCGAGACCTTCCACCGCACCGGCATGCCGGTGATCACCTGATCCAGCCCGTCGAAGACGGCGAGGTTCCGCGCGGGCGCGGTCGTCAGCTCATAAAGCACGACCATCCACCAGCCGGCGAACGCGGCCTGCTGGCTCACGCTGTCCAGATCGGTCCCGTTGGAGATCCCGCTCAGGCGATACGCCCCCGCGCCGCGCGCCTGCACGATCGACGTGACGTTGGCGACGACCTGGGCGTGGGCGAGACCCAAGATCTCCGTCTGGCCCGAGAGCGTACCGGTCACGGTAGAAGTGGGGCCGCTCCGCCGATCCAGGGTCACGGTGAGATCGGCCGAGGTGCCGCTGTCGCGGCTCACCGTCCAGTAGAGGTACGCGTGGGTCACCCGCGCGCCCGCGGGGAGGCTGAGGACCGCGGTGCTGCGGGCAGCCGCGGGATCGACGTTGTTGTTCGCCTCGGCCTGCCCGGCGAGGGGGCTGTCGCCCCACCAGTAGACGTCGGGCGCCGAGTCCTCCAGCGTCTCGGGCGTGCCGCACGTCCCGACCGTGCCCAAAAGCGGCGCGAGCGTGGACTGCGCGCAATCGTGCGCGAGCGTGTTGCCGATGAGGACGAAATCACCCCGCTGCGCCACCTGGACCCGCAGGACTGGAGCCGCGCTCGCGGTCCCAGAGAGCGCCCCGAGCAGCGCGGCGCCGGTGAGCCCCGTGAATGCCAATCGCTTTGTCATCGACGCCTCCAGCCTAGGGCTGCTTCTTTTCCTTCTCGATGATGTTGAACTGGACGCGCCGGTTCTTCTGGCGACCCGCCTCGGTCTTGTTCTCCGCGATCGGGACGTCGGGGCCGTAGCCCTTCGCCTGCAGGCGCTGGGCCGCGACGCCGCGCTCGACGAGCGCCTTCAGCACCGACTCCGCGCGGGCCTGGCTCAGCTTCGTGTTGAACTGGCGCGTGCCGCGGTCGTCCGTGTGGCCCTGGACCTCGATCTTGAGGATCTCCGGGTGGTCCTTGAGCACGCCGGCGACCTCCTCGAGCAGCTCGTTGCTCACCGGACGGATGGTCGCCTTGCCGATGTCGAACTGCACCTGCTGCAGGATGACGATCTCGGTCTCGGTCACCCGGACCGCGACAGGGCACCCGTTCTGCGTCGGATCTTCGTTCGGCTTGCCCTTCTCGTTCGGGCAGGCGTCCTTGTCGTCGCGGATGCCGTCGCCGTCGGTGTCGCCCGGGCAGCCGTTCGTGGCCGGGTCGGTCGTGACGAGGCCGGGCAGATCCGGGCAGGCGTCCGACGCGTCGGGGACCGTGTCCCCATCGCGATCGGGCGGCGGCGGGCACCCGTGCTGCTTCGGGTCGTCGTTCGCCGGGCCGGCCTGCTCCGGGCAGGCGTCGACGTCGTCCGTGATGCCGTCCTTGTCGCGGTCCCCTGGCGGCGGGCAGCCGTTCTTCTTCGGGTCCGGCGAGGCGACGCCGGCCACGGCGGGGCAGGCGTCGACGTCGTCCGTGATGCCGTCGTGGTCCGCGTCCTTGGGCGGCGGACAGCCGTTCTTCGTGCGATCCGGGCTGCGGACGCCCGCGGTGTGCGGGCACGCGTCGTCCACGTCGGCGATGCCGTCGGCGTCCTGGTCCTTCACGGGCGGCTTCACCTCGGGCGAGTAGGCGACCATGGCCACCGCGCGGAACGAGGGCGTGCCGACGCCGGGGGTGAGGCCGGGGCCCACGCCGAGCCCGGCCTCGAAGTCGTCCGCGAAGCGGTAGCGCCCGCCGAGCAGGGCTTCCAGGTTGGTCGTGCGCTGCTGGACGTCGGTGACCGTGATCGCGCCGGTGATCTCGGGGCCGATCTGCAGGCGTCGCTCGTCGTCGAGCAGCAGCCCGACGCCGGCGCCCCAGTGCACCGTCATCCCCTGCTCGACGTTGGCGAACTGCTTCGTGGACCGGAACTCCGGCCCCGCGGCGAGCGACCACACCGCGCGATCCAGGTGGCCGCCGAGGATGAGCTGCGGACCGCCGCGCACGCTGCCGTCGCCCGAATACGCCTTGGGGTCGCCGGTCGGCAGCCACACGTAGCCGCCGAGGGCGAGCTGGAACGGATCGAAGTAGCCGCCGAGGAGCGTCGCGCGCGCGCCGAGCCGGAGATCCCCGAGGGCGCTGCTGGTCGGCGGCGGCAGCAAGGCGCCGGAGGCGGCGCCGCCGTCGCCCGACTGGAGCGCGATGGGCAGATCGATGTTCACGGTGAGGCGCTCCCACAGAGAGAGCGAGGCGCTCAGGTGGAGCAGGAGCTGGCTGCCGACGACCTTGCCGTCGCCGAGCTCCTCGTTCCCCGACAACCGCCGCAACACGAGCGGATCCTGGGCATAATCGCCGAGGAGCATGATGTGGGGTGCGGCGCTTCCTGCCGTGTAGGCGGACTGGACTCCGAACATCCTGTCGCCGGCGGGTGCAGGCTGGAACCTGTCGAGCGCGAAGCCTTCGGGTCTCGCGGGTTCCTGCGCCTCGGCGCGCGCCGCTGCGCCGAGCAGGCACAGCGCCGCCGCGAGCGCGGCCGTCGGATGGGTCCCCTGTGTACGAGCCGGCATGAACGAGGTCGCCTCCCTGCGCGAAGGAACAGCAAGCACGAGGAGTATCGACCGAAACGGCGGCGGCGTTCAACGTTTCACGAGGTTTTTGGGGCGCGCGCCGGCCGATCGGGCCAGCTCGGGCGCGGCGCCCTGCAGCGCGCGGGGGGCGTGGCGTCCTGCGCGGGATCACGGCGCGGCTCGAGCCGGCGTCCGGAGTTTCCTGCGTGGAAGGTCAGGCCCGATGGCGTCGTGAGTCGGCGGTGTGTCACGTCGCACGGCAGGGTTGCTACCAGAGAGCGGCGGCGGTAGAGCGGCCACCTGACCCCGCGGCACGCACTGCTTGCGGTACTCGTTCAGGAGGCACCATGTCCCGCGAACCCAAGAGTTTCGACAACCTCCTCGGCGGCAACGCCAAGGGCCTGAGCGACCTGCAGCTCAAGGCGCACTTCACGCTGTACCAGGGCTACGTGAAGAAGCTCAACGAGATCTGGGAGCAGCTTGGCAAGGCCGACCGCAGCGCGCCGAACTACTCGTACAACGCGTACAGCGAGCTGAAGCGTCGCGAGCCGGTCGCCTTCAACGGCACGGTGCTCCACGAGCTGTACTTCGAGAACATCGGCAACGGCTCGACGCAGCCGAGCGCCCAGTCGAAGAAGCTCATCGAGGCGTCGTTCGGCAGCTTCGACGCCTGGCTGGCCGACGCGAAGGCGTCGCTCCTGAGCGCGCACGGCTGGACGGTGCTCGTGTACGACTACCAGGAGCAGAAGCTCTTCAATAACCTCGTCCGGACCGAGCACGATGTCGGTCTGTTCGCGAACACGCATATCATGGTCGCCATCGACGCCTGGGAGCACGCGTACTTTGCGGACTACCAGACCAAGAAGGCGGACTATGTGGCCAACGTGCTCTCGGGCCTGAACTGGGACGTGATCAACGCGCGCCTCGCGCAGATCGGGCCGCACGCTCAGCAGGGTTAGTCCCTTGGTTGCACGGCGGGGGCGCGCGCCCCCGCCGCCCCACCACCCCGCGAGCCATTTACCCCATGTGCCCCGGCCGCGTTCGTCCTGTAGACTGGGCGCGGCGATGAGCAAGGCCGAGTCGAGCACCCGCGCCGCCGGGGAAGAGAGCCTCATCTACGTGCGCCGGATCCACCGGCGCGACCTGAACCGGGTCTGGGAATTCCTCAAGAAGGTGTTCCGCGACGTCAACCGGGAGACGGTCGAATACCAGCGGCCTCGCTCGAAGAAGCGGTTCCTCGAGGTCTACGAAGAAGAAGGGGTCGAGCAGCTCCTCTTCGAGGTCCGGGCGGCGCATGGTCAGGAGATCGTCGGCTACGCGGAGTGCGCGTTCGAGATCACCGGGACCGATAACTGGATGAACGAGCGCTACTTCACGAAGCACGACATGCGCCCGCTGTTCGTCGAGGAACTCGCGGTCCACCCCGAGTACCAGGGCCGCGGCGTCGGCGCCTTCATGCTCGAGCAGCTCGAGCACCTCGCGCGCATCCACGGCTGCACCCACCTCGTGCTGGAGGTGGCCGAGAACAACGACGGCGCCCTCAAGTTCTACCGGAAGCGCAGCTTCTACCGGCTCGACGCCGCGATCTTCATGGCGAAGAAGGTCGCTGTCGACGCGGAGCTCCTGCCGCCTCGGGCGCTCAAGAAGCCCCGCAACCCGGAGGCGCTCGGCGCGCCCGCGAAGCCGAAGCGAGCGCCGCGGCGGACGCTGAAGGCGCGCGGCGGCGAGAAGAGGTCGAGCGCCCCGCCGCCGGCGTCGCGCCCGCGGCCGGCGTCGCGCCCGCCGGGCCCCGCGACGGACGAGGCGATCGATCCGCTCGACGAGGCGGAGAACGACGGCGGCGGCGACCCGCCGTGAGCGCGAGGGCGGCGAGGCGCCCTCGCCACGGCGGGTGAGGGCGGGTCAGATCGTGCCGTGCTGGCGCAGGGTCGCCGGCAAGGACAGCGCGTGATCGATGCAGGCGCGGATGTCGTCGAAGCTCGACAGGCCGTACCAGAACACCGTCCAGTTCTCGTTGCGGTAGCTGCCCTCGGCCTGCTGGAAATACCAGGGGTTGATCTCGTTGCCGTTCCGGGCGCGCCAGAACAGCTTCGGGTTCTCGCTCTTCATCCGCGTCCAGAGCGAGCCGCCGATCCCCACGCCCTGCGCCTCCGAGGTCACCGCGAACTTGTCGAGGTACGGAGTGAGCGGGGCCCTCCCGCCCGGGTCGAGCGTGAGGATCGCCGTCGCCCGGTAGGAGTCGGACAGGTAGATGCGATAGAAAGGCTTCTTGTCGAAGTAGTGCTCGTCGAGCTTCCGCAGGAAGCACGCCTCGAGCAGATCGCGAAGCCGGTCGCGGTCGATGCCGTCCAGCGTGTCGTGCCGGAGGATCCGCTCGCCGCGGCGGACGAGCGTGCCAGAGCCCGTGTGCGTGAAGAGCTCCTTCGCCAGGTGATCCGGCGATGTGATCGAGACCGAGGAGGTCGCCGGCAGCCCGTCGAGCAGGAGCTTGATCTCCTGCAGCTTGAGGCGCATGCCGCCGTTCAGCGAGGGCTGGGCCATGAGGCCCGCGAAATCCTCCTCGAGGTTGATGGCCGAGATGATGCGCCCGTGCTCGTCGAGGAGGCCGCCCGTGCTCGTGAGGAAGATCATCTTGAACGGCTGCGTGGCGAGCGCGAGCTCGCGCGCGGCGACGTCGGCGTTGATGTTGAGGATCTGCCCGCCCGGCGTCTCCCCGAGGCAGGCCAGGATCGGCAGGTGCCCGGCGCGGAGGCTGGACCTCACCGCGTCGACATGGACGCGCTCCACCTTGCCCACCAGCCCGAGGCGCGGCTCGTCGAGCAGCGACGCCTCGAAGACGCCCGCCGTGATCGGCCGCGTGCGCGTGCCCATCTCCTCGAGCGCCTCGACGAGCCGCAGGTTCTCGCGGAGGAAGACGCGGCGGGCGATCTCCAGGATGCGGGGCGTCGTGACGCGCAGGCCATTGACCCGCTCCGTCGGGATGCCCGCCTGGGCGAGCGCCCGATCGAGCTGCGGCCCCGCGCCATGGATGACGACGGGGTACAGCCCGACCTGGTTGAGGAACACGAGCGAGGTCGCGAGCGCCTCGAGGTCCTCGTCGAGGATGGCGCCGCCGACCTTGATGATCGCAAACTTCTGCTGATCGACGGCCGCGTACTGCTTCAGGTACTGCTCGACCTCCTTGCGGCTGCCGAGGTTCCTGAGCAGGCGGACGATGACGTCTTGCGTCGAGCCCATCGTTGTCACCACCCGTTGGCCAGCACGTCCATCACGGCCTTCTGGACATGCAGCCGATTCTCTGCCTCGTCGATGACCATCGATGCAGGCGAGTCGATCACCGCGTCCGTGACCTTCACGTTGCGCCGGACCGGCAGGCAGTGGGAGAAGAGCCCCCCCGCGGTGAGCGCCATCTTCTGCTCATCGACGATGAAGTGCTTGTTCTTGTCGCGGATGGGCTTCTCCTGCTCCCAGCGGCCGAAGTAGGGAATCGCGCCCCAGCTCTTCGCGTACACGACGTGGGCGCCCTCGTAGGCGGACTTGATGTCGTAGGTGATCGAGAGCTTCTGCCCGTTGCCTTCGGCGCTCTTCCTGGCTGCGTCGAGGTAGCGCGCGTCGAGGTGGTACTCCTCGCTGGGGCAGAGAAGGGTGACGTCCATGCCGAGCTTGGACGCGATGAGGACGGCCGAGTTGGCGACCGCGGTGTTGAGCGGGCGCGGGTGATACGTCCAGGTGAGGACGAACTTCTTGCCGTCGAGGCGGCCGAGGCGCTCCTTCATGGCGAGCGCGAGCGCGAGCTCCTGGCAGGGGTGGGTGATGGTCTCCAGGTTGACGACCGGCACGGTGGCGTGGCGGGCGAAGCCCTGGAGCACCTTGTCCTGGCGATCGTCCTCCCAGCGCTGGAACTTGGGGAACGCGCGCACGCCGATGAGGTCGGCGTAGCGGGAGAGCACGCGGGCGACCTCCTGGATGTGCTCCTCCGGCTCGCCATCCATCGCGATGCCTTCCTCGAACTCGATGGGCCAGGCGCTCCGGCCAGGCTCGAGCACGACGGCGTGGCCGCCGAGCTCGCGGATGCCGACGTCGAAGGAGGTGCGCGTCCTCAGCGATGGGTTGAAGAAGACGAGCGCGATGGTGCGATCCTTGAGGCGCGGCTCGATCGGCCGCCGCTTGAAGCGCTGCGCGCGCTCGAGGAGGCCCTCGATCTCTGCGCGGGTGTAGTCCATCGTGGTCAGGAAGTGCCGCATCGGATGCCTCCTCGTTTGAACGGCGCGGAGCGGGCGTTCGCATTGGAGCAAGCCTGGCCGTGATGTCAACGCCGCTCATGGGCGCGCCGCGCGCGGGCGATTCAAGCGGCGGCCCCTCGCCCCCGGCGGGCCGGGATCGCTGCGCGACGCGTCGTCCAGCGGCGGGCTGATGCGCTCCGCGGCCAGCCCGCGATGGTGCGCTCTCCTCTGCGGTGCCCGACGACACGGGCGGGCCGCGATGTCAGTTGTTGCGCGGACCCATGATGCGTGTGTGTCGCGAGCGCGCTTCGGCGCTCGTCGGCGTCGTTCGTTGCATCGTTCGTTGCGTCGTTCGTGCCTCACGCGTCCGACGTCGGCCGGCCGCACCACGCCTGGAGGGGGCTCCGGCAGCGTCGGGGATATCACGATTGAAGTCGCTGGTTTCAGGAACGAAAGAAGTACGTCGATCCCCTAGGGAAAACGCGCGGAAGGTGAGGGGACATGCCTTGGCCCGCATCCTGCTAAACATGTAGGGCAGAGCGCCCGTGACGGTCTCCCCCCCACCGTCGAATGGGCGCTCTTTTTCTTTTGTGCTGTGCGGTGGCGTGAAGGAGCGGGTGTTCCCGTGACGCTGGTCGTGATCCTCACGGTGCGGTGCGAGGCGCTCGACGCGTTCCGCGCGTATGAGAGGAGGGCCGCGGCCGTGATGGCGCGGTACGGCGGCGCGATCGAGCGGACCGTGGTGACCGCGCCCGACGGCGCTGGGCTCACCTTCAAGGAGATTCACATCGTCACCTTTCCGGGCGAACACGCCTTCTCGGCGTATCGCCGCGATGCCGAGCTCGGGGCGGTGGCGCATCTGCGGGACGCGTCGGTCGTCCACACAGAGATCCTGCCTGGAGAAGAGGGGCCGGACTACCACGTCGGCCCTGGCTGATCGGCGCCGCGGTATGGCGCTGCGTCACGTCTCGAGGACGTTGCCGCTCTCGGCTCGCGCGGGCGGTTCGGCGACGCAGGCGGTGGCGACGCGCCGGAACCCGACCCGCTCATAGACGCGCGCGACGTGGTCGTTCTGCGCGGACAGGAACACGGTGCGGATCCCGGCGTCCAGGGCGTGGCGGGCCAGGACCGCGGTGACCGCGGCGGCGAGGCCGCGCCGCCGGGCCGCCGGTAGCGTCCCCACGCCGACGATCTCGGCGACGTCCCGCACGTGCTGGTAGCTGCCGATGCAGAGCGGACCAGCGAGCGTTCCCTCGCGGCCCCGAGCGGCCGCGTGCACGAGCGTCCCCTCGATCAGCGACGCGTGCCATGCGGCCGCCTGTCCCGCCGGGAGCACGGCCGCGGCGGCCTCCCGCTCGGCCGGTCCCGCAGAACCGACCGCGGTGTCGAGCGCGCCGAAGGCGACGTGCGCGACGGCCTGCACGGCGGCGAGATCCGGGTCTTGGGCGGTGAGGATCGAGAGCGAGACGTCCTCTGGCAAAGGCGTCTGGTGGGGCTCGCCGCAGAGCACGAGCAGCGGGCAGCGCCGGACGTGCAGGCCGGCCGCCTCGGCCGTGGCGTCGAGCCCAGGGGTGGTCTCCAGCACCCACTCGAACGCTTCCGGGATCGAGAGCTGCCGCTGGCGCGCGCGCACCGCGGCCACGTCCTCGACCGATACGGGGCCGGGATGGCCGAGGGCGGGGCGGGCATAGTAGGGCCAGCCGTCGCCGCGGCGAACGAAGAGAGTCAGCGGTCCGTGATCCTCTGCGTCAGCGCGCCAGCGAGGGACGGCATCGTAAAACCGCTCGATGACGGCGAGGAGAGCGCTCACGGGCCGTGATTGTGTCACGGGATGCGCTCCGGTGCGAGGAACGCCGGGCTCCTCGGAGAGGCTTTCCCGTGCTGGCGCCGAGCGGCGCCGGCGCCCGCCGTACATCGCGCGTCGAGGGGGCCGACCTCCGCCGCTCGGGTGTAGACTCGTCCTATGCACCAACGTGGCTTGTGCGCGACCTGCGCCGCCCTTGCGCTCGCGACGCTCTACACCATCGGCTGCGGTCCCTCGCCAGCTCAGCTGTCGTCTGGGGCCGCTGCCCCGGTCGAGCTCGTGCTTCCTCCCGCGCGCCCTGGCGCGCCCGAGCCCAGGCCGGCGGCGGATGAGCCGGAGTCCCGGAGGGACGAGACACAGCGCCTGCCCTTCGTGGGCACGTGGGTCAGCGAGGATGACGGCTCGCTCCTCGAGCTGAGCGCGACGAGCTTCCACCTCCGCTTTCCGTACATGGGCGCTCCGCGTGACCTCTACGCGCGCGTCACCTCGTACGACACCGAGCGTGGCCACATCGCGCTCGAGTACACCCGCATCCTGCAGGATGGAGTCGAGGAGCCCATCGAGGAGCCCGTCGTGTACATGCGCTACGAGATCCGCGACGGCGGCCTGTACAAGCACGTCGACGCCGAGGATTTCCCCACCGCCGTGGACGACGAGCGGTTCGTGCGGACCCCCGGCCGGCGGTGAGCGCCCGCCGGACCCCGGCGCCCACGACCCGCTGCGTGACATGTCACGGTCCGTGGCGTGACATGTCACGGTCCGTGGCGTGACATGTCACGACGTTGCAGCTGCTCGCGCGGGCAGCGCTCCGGCTTCTGGCGCGACGCGAGGAGCTCGCATCGGGCTGGATTTCTCGTGTCGAGGAGCTGCGCCGGTCCGGGCTCGGGGGCTCGGTGACGACGTTGAAGCAGAGGGGGCCGGGCTGGCATCTCTGTTGCGAAGCGCCCCTGCGGCGACGATGAGCCGGGCGAGGGAATGCGCTGCTGAAGAGGCGATTCGCCTCCACTCCTCTGGCTGGGTGAACCAGCGCAGCATGAGCTCCGCGGTCCCCCCGATGAATGTCGAGACGCCGTACTCATACGCTTTACACATGGAGAGTGGCACGATGAGCCGAACTTATGCCGCGGTGGGGTGTCTATTCGCTTCGATGGTCGCGATGGCCGCCACGGGGTGCGCCGTGGAGATGCAGGACGATCAGGTCGACGGGGTCGATCCGGGCGACGAGGACGTCGCCGAGGTGGAGCAGGCGTACAGCGAGGCGACGTGCGCCACCGTCGCTCCGGTGACGACCTATATCGGTGGATACAACTACTACTCGCCGCAGACGTACACCACGACGGGCTGCTACAAGAGCCAGGCGGTCGACGTCGTCGGCTACGAGGCCGGTTTCCCTGCGGCGCCCGGTCCCAACCACGAGCTGAATACGTACGTGGATTGGGCGGACACCCTGCCGACGGACCCGGAGGCGTGCCGCGATCTGTACATGGCTGCTACCCTGTACCACGAGGATGACGGGGTGATGGTCCCCGTGGAGATGGCGCAGAGACGCGGCCAGTACGTCGCCGGCAGCGGCTGCAACGTCGGTCTCAGCCATGGACTCAAGTTCTATACGCCCTTTGTGGCCACCCACAGCTACCGCGTCGTCGCCACCGCCCGAACCGGCAATGGCAGCGCCTTCCCGACGCGGAAGTTCAGGATCCGTACGGTGTGGGAGCCGAACTGAGCCGCCTATCGCAGGCGCTTGGCGCTGGCGCCCCTCACACCCTGAGCACCACCCTTCTCGCCCTCTCGCCCGTCGCCTTCGCGATCGCCTGAACGTAGAGCCTCACCTGCTCGCGCTGGCGGCCTCGATGGCCAGAACTTCGCCGCGGCGCCCAGGAGCCTCACGAGCCCTCGGTCGTGATCCGCGTGTGGGGAGTGAGGCATACGAATTCGATTCGGAATCCGCTCGGGTCCCGCGTCTCGGCCGCGAGCTTCGCGAGGAGCTCCCGGACCGGATCGCCCGACCCGCATGCAGCTCCGGCTTCGGGGTCGCGGCAGCCGTCCACAATCCCGACGGAACCGTCGGAGAGGCCTGATGCCCCCGGCTCACCTGTCGCCGCTCTCGCCCCGCTCCGGCTCGTCGTCGTCCAGGAGCGGCGCCACCTCGGCCCACAGCGCATCCAGATCGAGCTCCAGCCCGTCCAGCCCCGGTACGCGCACCTTCCCTTCCGAGGCGGGCAACCGCTGCACGTAGTACCCGTCAGGGCCGAGCTCGTACAGCTCGAAGAGCTGCGCGTCCGGATCCACGAGCCAGTACCAGCGCACCCCGAAGCGGGCGTACTCGAAAGTCTTCTCCATCCGATCGCGCCGCACGTCGCGCGGCCGCTGCGAGAGCACCTCGACCACCACGGTCGGGGGGATCCGGGAGAGCGCATCGCGGCCGCGGAGAGGCGCGCCCGGGGCGTACATGCACACGTCGGCCTTGCGCCCGCGTCGCGCCGAGACACCGAGCTTGTACTCCGAGCCGAACACCCAGCCGCCCCGCGGTCGGGCCCATCCGCGCAGCACCTCGATCAGCCAGCTGACCACCGCTTCGTGCAGCGTCGTCGGCACCTCTTCCGCCACGAGACGACCGTCCAGAAGCTCACCCGGCTGGTCCTCCTCCAGGTCGGCCCACTGCTCCAGCGTCATCGGCTCAGGTCGGAGGATCTCCGCTGTCGCTGTCGAACCCATGGCACCCATCGTACTACCGCACGGGCTTCCTGCGACGCGCCACCCACGGGCTTCCCTCTGCGTCCGGCGGCGCCCCTCACACCCTGAGCACGACCCCTCTCGCCCTCTCGCCCGTCGCCTCCGCGATCGCCTGCACGTAAAGCCGCACCTGCGCCTCCTGCGCCGCGTGCGCCGTGCCCGCGTCGGAGCCCGTCTTGAAATCGACAACGGTCCAGATCCCCACGTCGCCCACGCTCTCGCGGAACGAGAGGTCGACGATGCCCTCGGCGATCGTCCCGTCCTCGAGCCGCAGGAGCAGCGGCGTCTCCCGCTCGCACGCGCCGCGGGCCGCGCTCTCCGCTGCGCGCCGGAGCAGCGGGTGATCGAGCGCCGCCACCGCCGCCGAGACCGCCGCGTCGACCTCCTCGGCCGGCGCCCCGAGCATCCGCGCCTGCGCCGCTGCCACCGTCCGCACCTCGTCCTCGCCCGCCCGGAGGTCCACCTCGGCCAGCACCGCGTGCACCAGCGTCCCGAACCGCTTGCCGTAGGGCCGGCCCTCGCGCGCGATCTCCGTCTGCTCGAACGAGATCACCGGCAGCGCGTCCGCCCGCTCTCCCCGCGCCGCCCCGCTGCCGCTCGTCTGCGCATCCGCCGCCGCTGCCGCATCCGCCGCCTCGTGGCTGATCTCCGTCGCGGTCTTCACGCGGAACGCCGCCACCGCGCCGTCCAGGATCGCCCGCTGCCGCGCCTCCTGCCATGCCTCGTGCCCGCGCTGCCCGAGCTCTCCTCCGAGCACGGCGCTCGCCGTCGCCCCGGCGCTTCCGATGACCCCGGTGCCCGCCGCCACGCCGCTCGCGTCCGCCTGCAGGATCCGCTGCTGCCGCAGCCCCGCCTCCGGCTCGCGATCCAGATCCAGCGCGCCAGGATCCCACCACACAACGCGGTGCGATCCGGCCATCGGCGCGTGCTCCCCCGGCGCGACCGCGTCCCGCTCGTCGGCCTCGCACCGCGCCGGGCGCTCCAGCACCGTGTCGGTCCCGAACGGAGGGCAGCCGAGGTCCTCGCAGCGCCGAGGGCTCCTTCGCTCGCGCGGCGCCGGGTAGAGCACCGGGTGGAGCACGTCGAGCCAGCCGTCGCTCGTGCCGTCGCCCGGGCGCGCGTCGCCCACCGCGGGCACGACCAAGAGCTCGCGCGCCCGCGTGGCCGCCACGTACGCGAGCCGCACCGCCTCCTCGCGATCGCGGCGCAGCACCTCGTCGCGGCGCTCGACGAGCTCCGCGGGCACGCAGCCGGCGATCGGCTCGGCCCACAGGCCGAGCTCCGGATCCACGTGCCGCGACGGGAGCTGGTGCACCGCCGGCGACGCCGGATCCGCCAGGATCACCACCGGGAACTCGAGCCCCTTGGCCCGGTGCACCGTCATGATCCGCACCCCCTCCGTCCCCTCCTCGACGACCGGCGCCTCCGCGACCTCACCCCGCTCGGCGTCGAGCTCGAGCCGCTCCACGAACGCGCGGAACGACGTCGCGCCGGCCGCCTCGAAGCGCCGCCCGAGATCCATCACCCGCAGCACGTTCGCGAGCGCTTGCTCCCCCGTCGGCCAGATCGCGATGCCCGCGTGCGCGCGCGTCTCGTCGAGGAGCCCGCCGAGGGTGTCCGCGATCGGCCGCCGGTTGCGCTCGCGGTGCAGCCTGCCGAGCACCGCGAGCGCCTCCGCGACCTCGCGGAGCGGCCGCGCGCCGCCCTCCACCGCGAGATCGAGCGCCCCGTCGTCGGGCGGCTGAAACAGCGGGTGCAAGCGCCGGAACCGGTCGCGGTAGAGCAGGAGCACGTCGTCCGTCAGCGCGAAGAGGGGCCCGCGCAGCGTCGCGTAGACGCTGAGCTCGTCGTCCGGCCACTCGATCGCGAGCAGCGCGCTCCGCACCGCCATCACCTCCTCGCGATCGTGGAACGACCGCCCGCCCACGAGCACGTGCGGGATGCGCCGCGCCTCGAGCGCCCGCACGTAGGCGCGGGTCGCGTCCTCCCCGAACGTCTGGAACCGCTTGAACAAAAGGCAGATGTGCCGCGCCTCGAGCGGCACCCGCTGGCCCGGGCGCTCGCGCTCCGTCACCGTCCAGCGCCGCGCGCCGCCACCGTCCAGCGCCGCGCCGGCGCCGCCGTGGATGAGGTGGTGGACGAAGGCGCCGACCGCGTCCGGGATCGACTGCCGCACACGGAAATCGGAGATCTTGCCGAAGTCGCCGTAAGGCCGCGGCACCGGGAGCGCGATGACCGTCGGCTGCTCCGGCGGATCGTCCCGGAACCGCTCGAGCGCGACGTACCGCGCCTGGGTCGCCGCGCGCTCGCCCTCGGCGGTGCCTCCCTGCATCAGCGGCGCGAACGCCGCGTTGACGGCCTCCTGGATCGACGGGGCGCTGCGGAAGCTCGTCGACAGGTACAGGACGCTCGCGCCGCACGCGACGAGCCGGGCCTTGGTCGCCTCGTAGAGCGCGACCTCGGCGCGGCGGAAGCGGTAGATCGACTGCTTCGGATCGCCGACCACGAAGAGCTTGCCGGGCACCGGGCGCGCCCGCGTCCAGTCGGCCTCGGAGAGAGCGTCGGCCGCGAGCAGGAGCAGGATCTCCGCCTGGAGCGGGTCGGTGTCCTGGAACTCGTCGACGAAGAGGTGCGAGAAGCGGAGGTTGAGCTCCTCGCGCACGCCGCGGCTCGATCGGAGGAGGTCCCGGGCGCAGAGGAGCAGGTCGAGGAAGTCGAGCTTGCCTGCGCGGGCCTTGAGCGCGTCGTACGCCTCGATCGGCGGCCGGAGCTCGCGCGAGAGGCAGGCGGCGAGATCGGCGCTCGCGGCCGTGAGCACGGCGTCGAGCTCGACCTTCACGCGGTCGCGCTGCGCGAGCACCTCGGCGCGCGTGAGATCCCCGCCGAACGCCTTGCCCGAGCCCTTCCAGCGCCATTCCTTCCAGCGCGCGACGTCGCCGAGCTCGGCCTCCAGGCCGTCGTGGTCGCGCCCGCCCGTCACCTCCTCGCGGCGGCGAAGCTCCGCGAGGTAGCGGTCGAGGTTCCGGAGGCTCTGCGCGAGGTAGTCGCCCTCTCGGTCGGCCTCGGCGCCCAGGTCCGCGAGCGCCGCGAGGCGGTCCAGGATCTCGTCGATGGCGCGCTCGCGGTCGAACGGATCGCGCCGCCAGGGGCGCGTGAAGTCGCGGTGCTCGGCGAGCCTCCACGCCGCGCTCCGGAGCAGGTCGCGCGGGCCCTGCGCGCCGTCGCGCGGGCGCCGGCGCAGGATCCGCCGCACGCCTTCGGGTGGATCGTTCAGGGTGCGCTGGAACCAGGCGTCGAAGGCCTGGTCGAAGAGCGCCTCGGCCTGATCCGCGGCCGCCACCTGGAACAGCGGGTCGACGCGCGCCTCGACCGGCCACTCGCGCAGGAGGTCGGCGCAGAAGGAGTGGATGGTCCCGATGCGCGCCGCCTCCAGGTGCGCGAGCGCCTCGTCGAGCCGCGCGCGCTCCGCCGGGCCTGCGCCCGGGTCGCTGCGCGCCCGCTCGATCTCGGCCCGGAGGCGCAGCTTCATCTCGCCGGCCGCCTTCTCCGTGAAGGTCACCGCGACGATGCGATCGAGCGTCCCGCCGCCCTCCTCGGGCGCCCTCCGCAGCACGGCGACGATCCGCGACACGAGCGCGGTGGTCTTGCCGGTGCCCGCGGCGGCCTCGACGACGAGCGTCGTCCGCAGATCGTCGCGGATGCGGCGGCGAGCGGGCTCATCCGCGAGCTCCCGCGCGCCGCGCGGCCGGGTCGCGTCGGCGGTCACGCGCGCCTCCGCGCGGGCTCGTGGCGCTGCGCGGGGGCGCGCGGCAGGAGCGCGCCGGCCAGGCTCGGGGAGGGGAGGAGGACGTGCCGCACTGGGTCGCGTGGGGAGGCTGTCGGGGGGAAGTAAGGTGGCTCAGATCGGCGTCGAAGGAAACGCTGCCGTGCCCGGCGGAAAGGCGGTCCGTTTTCCGGACGGGCTCATGTAGCCGCTGGGCGTGGATGTTCTTGTGCTAGCAGCAGGGGGAGCTGATCCATGCGCCTCGAGTCGATGAGCCCTGGAGCGCGGTGGGCGTACGCGCTCAAACCCGCGAGCTGGCCCAAGGTGCTCGTCCCGGCCGCCTACGGGCACGCGGTGGGCGCGGCCGTCGCAGGCGGGCTGTCCGCGGGGGCCCTCGCCTTCGGCGCGCTGTGGATGATGGCCGACGTCGCCTTCGTCGTGCTCCTGAACGACTGGGGCGATCGCGAGGTGGACGCCCTCAAGCGGCGCATGTTCCCGGATGGCTGCTCGCCGAAGACCATCCCGGACGGCATCCTTCCCGCCAAGGCCCTCCTGCTCGCCGGGCTCGGGGCCGGTGTCTCCGCCTTGCTCATGGCCTGGGGGGCGGGCGTCGCGCTCGATCGCCCGCTGCTGTTTCCCCTGGCCGCGCTCGGCCAGCTCGTCTTCGTCGCGTACACGCTGCCGCCGATCAGGCTCAACTACCGCGGCGGCGGCGAGCTCCTCGAGATGGCCGGCGTCGGCGGCGTGCTCCCCGTGCTGCACGCGTATGCCCAGTGCGGCGTGCTGGCGCCGGCGTGGCTCGTCGCGCTCCTGCCGGGGTTGCTCCTGCTCGCGCTGGCGAGCGCGCTGGCCAGCGGCCTGTCCGACGAGCAGAGCGACCGCGCCGGCGGCAAGCGCACCGTGGCCGCGCTGCTCGGCAATGCGGCCACGCGCCGGGTCACCGAGGCCCTCGCCGGCCTCGGCCCGCTCCTCTGGCTCGCGGCGTCCCTCCTCGCCGAGGACGCGCCGCCGCTCTGGTCGGTCGCGCCGGCGGCGGCCGTGGCGCTCTTCTTCAGGGCGCGGCTCCTCGAGAAGAGCCCCGAGGCGGTGACGAACGCCTTCGCCGCGCAGGCGGCCTACAAGCGCGAGCTCCACCGCGCGATCCAGTGGGGCATCGCCGCCCTGTCGGCGGCCGTGCTCGCCGCAGGGCTCCGCGCCGGGGGAGGGCCGACATGACGGGCGTCGCGGTCATCCCCCCGGAGGAGCGCGACGCGCTCGCGCGCCTCACGCCCCTCCTGGGCGCGCGGGCCTCGGTCGCGCCGGACCGGCCGTGCGCGCCCACCCCCGTCGCCCTGGTCGAGCAGATCGCGAACGGCAGCGAGGACGCCGAGCGGGCGCGCGCCTTTGCCCGCGGGCTCGGCGAGGTGATCTGCGCGGTCGCCGACAACTTCCCCGACAACATCTTCTGGGATCTCGACTACCTGGCCTGCTGCCTGTGGCAGGCCGGGAGCGCGCCCGCGATCGGCGACTTCGCCCGCCGCGTTGTGTCGCTCTGCCTGGGCTTCGGCAACAAGTCGAAGCTGCGCTTCCGCTACGCGCACGACTTCCTCTACGGCTACGACTGGGCTCGCTGGGTGATGCGCAAGCCGGAGGAGCGCGCGGGCATCGGGCCCTTCGACGTCTCGTTCTTCGACTACCTCGACGGCCGGCAGCGGGCGCTCGTCGAACTCGTGGCCAGCAACGACCGCAAGTACTCGCAGCTGAACGGCCGGGAGTACCGCAACCCCTTCTCGTTCATCCGCGAGCCGCCCGAGGAGTCGCAGCTCCACTGCCTGCTCGCCCAGGTCGACCTGATCCCGCTCAAGGCCTGGCGCCTCGACGGCGAGCGCCGCTGGGACCTCCCCTTCACCGATCTGCGCGCCAAGCTGGCCGATCGCCTCGGCCTGTCGCGGGGCGAGGGGCGATGAGCGCCCGGCCGGGCGCGCTTCGGGCGTGGCTCGATGCGTCGCGGCTGGCCTCGCAGCCGAGCATCGCGCTCCCGCTGCTGCTCGGGCAGCTCGTCGGCGCGCGGGCCGCCGGCCGACCGCTCGACGTGGGGACGCTCGCGGCGGTCCAGCTGTTCGGCCTGCTGGACCAGCTCTTCATCGTCTACGCGAACGACGTCGCCGACCAGGAGACCGATCGCCGCAACCGGACCGCCACGCCCTTCTCGGGCGGCTCGCGCGTGCTGGTCGAGGGGCGCCTCTCGCCCCGCGCGCTCGGCGCCGCGGCCGTCGTGTGCGCCGCGGCGCTCGTGGCCGTCTCGGCGGCGCTCGCCGCGGCGCTGGCGACGGCCGCCGCGCCGCTGCTCGTGCTCCTGGCGATCGCGGCGCTCGTGCTGCTCTGGGCCTACAGCTACCCGCCGCTTCGCCTGTCGTACCGCGGCGGCGGGGAGCTGCTCCAGATGGTCGGCGTCGGCGCGGTCTTGCCGCTCTACGGCTACATCGCCCAGGGGGGCGACCCGGCGCGCTTCCCGTTCGCGCTGCTCGCGTTCCTGCTGCCGAGCCACCTCGGCTGCGCGATCGCCACCGCGCTCCCGGACGAGCCCTCGGATCGCGCGAGCGGCAAGCGGACGCTGCCCGTGCGCGTGGGCGGAGAGCGGGCGGCCCGGTGTGTGGTCCTCCTGAACGGGCTCTCGCTCGCGCTCGCGCCGGTCGGCCTGGGCGCTGTGGGCCTGAGCCCGGGGGCGGGCCTGCTCGCGCCGGCGGCGGCGGCGCTCGTCGTGCTGCTGGCCCGGCCAGCGCCGCCGGGCTCGCGCCTGCTGCTGGTCCGGGTCGCGGCGGCGGGCGCGGCGACGCTGTCGCTGGTCGGCTCGACCGTCATCGCCCTCGCCGCGCGCTGAGGAGCGAGGGCGCGATGTCGCACGAGTTCCTGCTGCTCTCGTTGCTCTTCCTCCTGCCAGGAGGCGTCATCTGGCTCGCGCGCCCGGATCTGCGCCCCCTGATGAAGCGGATGGCGCTCGCCTCGCTGCCGTTCGCGGCGACCGAGCGGCTGTTCTACCCGAGGTACTGGGCTCCGAAGTTCGTGTTCGACCTGGCCGATCGGATCGGGTTCGGCATCGAGGACGTGCTGTTCGTCGTCGGGCTCAGCGGATTCTCCTCGACCGTCTATGCCGTTGTGTTCCGCCGCGCGCCGGTGCCCTGCGCGGCGCAGGGCGCGCCGCGCGCGCGACCGTGGTTCCGCGCGGGGGCGCGACCGTGGTTGCGGGCCGCGGCGGTGATCGCGCTCGCGCTCGCCGCGGCCTGGGCGCTGGTCGCGGCGGGGGTGCCCGTCCTCTACGCCGCGGTGGCGACGATGGCGGCGTTCGCGGCGGCGCTCGTCGGGGCGCGCCGCGATCTGCTCGTGCCGGGCCTGCTCGGAGCGCTCCTGTCGGCGGCGCTCTACCTCGGCCTGTGCCTCGTCTTCGCGGCGCTCGTGCCCGGCGTGTTCGAGCGCACGTGGCGGCCCAGCGTGCTGCTGCCGGGGAGGGCGCTGCTCGGCGTGCCGCTCGACGAGGTCCTCTACGGGCTCGGCGCGGGCTTCGCGGCCACGGTGTTCCCGGCGTGGGCGTTCGGGTTCAGGTACGCGAAGGCGCCTCCGGTCGGGTCGCGCGCGGGCTGACGCCGGGGCCGCGCAACGCCGGGGAGGCGCCGTCCTGGAACGCCGACGCGCCGGGAGCGCCAGGGGGTCGTGCTTCCCCTGGCGCTCCCGGCGCCTTCGTCATTCGATCGGAGCGGCGGCGCTCCAGGGCACGGGCGGCGGCGTTTCGCTCGCGAAACCTCCCGCGGTCGGGGGGATCGCCCGCGTCCGTCGCGTCACGGCAGCATCAGGACGCACTCGGTCCGGCAGACCGGGCCGCCGGCGCCTCCGCCGCTCGGCTCCTCGCAGATCGTCCGGATGATCGCGCCGGGGGGGCAGGTGGCTCCCTCCACGCACTCGAGCCAGCAATCGCCGGGCGGGTACGCGTCGGCGCCGCCCATGCCGGTGCCGGTGCTGCTGCTGCTGCTGCTGCTCTCGCCGGAGCAGACCTTCTGCTCGATCATGCCCGGGGGGCAGTAGGGCTCGACGGGCACGCACTCGGTCCAGCAATCGCCGGGGTAGGGCATGGCGCCCGCGCCGGTGCCGGTGCTGCCGGAGCTGCCGACAGAGACGGAGCTGCCGCCGCCGCAGACGGTCTGCGGGATGCTGTTCGGCGGGCAGTAGGGCTCGGTGGGCACGCACTCGGTCCAGCAACCGCCGCCGGGGTAGGGCATGCCGCCCATGCCGGTGCCGCTGCTGCTCGTGCCGGGCACGGGCTCGCCGTCTTCGCAGATGGTCTGCTGGGTCGTGCCCGGCGGGCAGTAGGGCTCGACAGGCACGCACTCGGTCCAGCAGTACTCCTGGCCGGGGTACGGGCTGGCGCCGCCGGCGCCGCCGTAGCCGGTGCCGGTGCTGCCCGAGCTGCCGACCGAGACGGCGCTGCCGCTGCAGACGGTCTGCGGGATGCTGTTCGGCGGGCAGTAGGGCTCGGTGGGCACGCAGTCGGTCCAGCAGCTGCCGCCGGGGGGGCGCGGCGCGGCGAAGCCCGGATCGGAGCCGCCGATGCCCCCGCCAGCGCCGCCAGCGCCGCCGGCGCCGCCAGCGCCGCCGGTGCCCGCCCAGCCGCCCGAGCCGCCGACGCCGACGCTGCTGCTGGTCACGGAGGAGCCGCCGTCGCAGTAAGTCTGCGGGGTGGTGCCGGGCGGGCAGTAGGGCTCGGTGGGCACGCACTCGGTCCAGCAGCCGCCGCCGGGGTACGGCCGGCTCGCGCCCGCATCGGCGCCGGCAGTGCCCGCCCAGCCACCCGAGCCGCCGACGCCGGCGCTGCTGCTGGTAACGGTGGTGCCTTCGTCGCAGAAGGTCTGCAGGGTGCTGCCCGGCGGGCAATAGGGCCCGACGGGCACACACTCGGTCCAGCACGGCTCGGACGGCATGGGCATGCCGCCAGCGTCCCAGCCGCCGGTGCCGCCGACGCCGACGCCGACCGTGGTGGTGCCGCCGCACACGGTCTGCTCGATCGTGCCCGGCGGGCAGTACGGCCGCGGCGGGATGCACTCGGTCCAGCACTGGCCCGGATCGACGGGGATGGCGGTGCCGCCGGCGAAGCCACCCTGGCCCGAAGAGGCGGTGCCGCCGCTGCAGATGGTCTGCTCGCTCCAGTCAGGAGGACAGATGCTGTCGGGCACACACTGCTCCTCGCACATCTCGCCGATCTCGCACGGTGAACAGACCGTCTCCCAGTGAAAGCCAGGTCCGCAGTCGGGCTCTGGCGGCGGTGATGGCTCGTCCACGCCCCCACAGCCCTGCCCCTTGGCGCCGGTGAGCACAACGAGCGCGGAGAGCGCAATCAGACCCTGGAGAGAGGAGCGAGCGGCTGACGAACGCGAGATAAGAGAGGAGAAGATCGCGAAACGCATGGGGGGTACTCCATCCTGCGTGCCTGTGCGAGACACGCGATCAAGGAACGATGGCTCTGCGTCGCGGCATGCGAGCGCTGCTGCGCGCGGCGTCTCAGCGCCGACTCGGAGAGCTCGCGTAGAGATAAAGCACTGGACATGCCAGGCGCGTCCGCCTGCTCGGTGGCGCCGCCGGCCGCACGGACCGACGCGTATCGGCCGGCTTTTCGCGGACGCGCGGCGCCCGCTGCGCGCAGCCTCACAGCGAGACAGGGCCACAGTGTGACGTGGAGCGCTGCCTACGTGTCACGTTGAGCCAACCGGCGCCACGGGGGGGGCGGCAGGCAAGCGGATGGAAGGATGGGGGATGACCCGACCCAGGTTGAGGTTTGGATGCCCCGACCCCGGATGACCCGACCCAGGTTGAGGTGCTCGTGGGCATGGGCGTGGGGATGACCCGACCCAGGTTGAGGTGCTCGTGGGCATGGGCGTGGGGGTGACCCGACCCAGGTTGAGGCTCGGCTGGGATGACCCGACCCAGGTTGAGGTTCGGCTGGGATGACCCGACCCAGGTTGAGGTTCGCGCGCGATCCTGGTCGGGGTTCGGCTGGGATGACCCGATCCAGGTTGAGGTTCGCGGAGGTTCGCGGGGGCGGAGGCGACCCGGGTCGGGATAGCGAACCAGGTTGAGGTGCTCGACCCAGGTTGAGGTGCTCGCGCGACCCAGGTTGGGGCAGCGCCCCGATCGAGCGCGGAGCTACTGCGCGGAGGCGGGCCGCACGTAGGGCAGCCGCGCCGCCACCTGCCGGACCTCCGCGGCCCCCTCGAGCAGCTGGGCGATCGGATCCCAGGTGCCCCGGATCAGCGACTCGCGCGCGCCCGGCTTGATCGTGAAGGGCACCGTGAGATCGCTCCCCGCCCGGACGACCTGCTCCTGCAGGTCGACCGTGACCGGGGTCGTCGGGTCGGCGTTCACGCGCGCCACGAGCGCGGCGCGGTCCTCGCGGCTCACCGAGACGCAGGGGATGCCGAGCGTCGTCGAGTTGCCGAAGAAGATCTCGGCGAAGCTCTCGGCGATGACGGCCTTGAAACCCGCCTTCGCGATCGACTGCGGCGCGTGCTCGCGCGACGACCCGCAGCCGAAGTTGCGATCCGCGATCAGCACCGTGGCCCCCGCGAAGCGCGGGTCGTTCAGCGGGTGCTCCCGCTTCTCGCCGCGCTCGTCGAAGCGCACGTCCCGGAAGAGGTGCTCGCCGATGCCGTCGAAGGTGACGCACTTCAGGAAGCGCGCCGGGATGATGCGGTCCGTGTCGATGTCGTCCCCCGGAACGTGAACGGCGCGACCGGTGACGGATTGAATCAAATCGAGTGCCATTGGGATCTCCCTCGGGTGCGAGCGTCGTCAGATTCCGAACACGTCACGAGCGTCGGCGATCTCGCCGCGGACGGCGGCCGCCGCGACCATCACCGGGCTCATGAGCACGGTGCGCCCGGTGGGGCTCCCCTGCCTGCCCTTGAAGTTGCGGTTGGACGAGGAGGCGCACAGCTCATCCCCGATGAGCTTGTCGGGGTTCATCGCCAGGCACATCGAGCAGCCCGGCTCGCGCCACTCGAAGCCCGCCTCGCGGAAGACCCGATCCAGCCCCTCGGCCTCGGCCGCGCGCGCCACCTCCATCGACCCCGGGACGGCCAGCGCGCGCACGTGCGGCGCGACCCTGTGCCCCTGGATGCGCCGCGCGACCTCCCGGAAATCCGAGAGGCGCCCGTTCGTGCAGCTCCCGATGAACGCCACGTTGATCTTCGTCCCCTCGATCGGCTTGCCGCCCTCGAGCCGCATGTACTCGAGCGCCTCGCGGATCAGCGCCCGCTCGGACTCGTTCGCCACGTCCTCGGCCGCCGGGACCTTCTCCTTCACCGAGATCGCCTGCCCCGGCGTGATGCCCCAGGTGACCGTCGGCGCGATCTCGCTCGCGTCGATCCGGACGACGTCGTCGTAACGCGCGGCCTCGTCCGACGCGATCGAGCGCCAGTACTGGAGCGCCTCCTCCCACGCCTCGCCCTTCGGCGCGTACGGACGCCCCTTCATGTACTCGAACGTCGCCTGGTCCGGGTTGACATAGCCGACCCGGGCGCCGCCCTCGATCGACATGTTGCACAGGGTCATCCGCTCCTCCATCGAGAACCCCTCGATGGTCGACCCGCCGTACTCGTACGCGTAGCCCGTGCCGCCGGACACGCCGAGCCGGCGGATGATCTCGAGGATGATGTCCTTCGCGTAGACGCCCGGCCCGAGCTTGCCCTCCACCTGGATCCGCCGGACCTTGAGCCGCTGGAGGCTCAGCGTCTGCGTGGCGAGCACGTCGCGCACCTGCGTCGTCCCGATCCCGAACGCGATCGCGCCGAACGCGCCGTGCGTCGACGTGTGCGAGTCGCCGCACGCGATCGTCATGCCCGGCTGCGTGAGGCCGAGCTCCGGGCCGATGATGTGCACGATGCCCTGCTTCCCCGACTCGAGATCGAAGAACGTGACGCCCTGCTCGGTGCACGCCTTCTTGAGCGCGTCGACCATCCCCTCGGCCAGCGTGTCCTTGAACGGCCGCTTGCGGTTGTCGGTCGGGACGATGTGATCGAGGGTCGCGAACGTCCGCTCGGGCATGCTCACCCGCAGGCCGAGATCGCGGAGCATCCCGAACGCCTGGGGGCTCGTCACCTCGTGGATCAGGTGAAGGCCGATGAAGAGCTGGTCCTCGCCGCTCGGCAACGTGCGGACTTTGTGGAGGTCCCAAACCTTGTCATAGAGACTCTTACCCATGATGGCCTCTCGCGGTGCGCTGGAATCGGGTGAAGGGGGGTGAAGGGGACGGCGTGCGAAGCGAAGCGGACCGGCCCGACGCCGACGCCGGCGCCGGGGCGCGCCAGCGCGCCTCCCTCGAAGGCGGCCGGCCGCCGCCGGTCTGGCGGTGCAACGTCGGGCGGGCGGCATGACTATGCGGGCGCGAGAGGATTAAGTCGAATGAAACTTTTTTCACGATCGATTAAGTAAAGCTACATGGACGCGTCGCTGCTCCCCGCGCTCGAGGACGTGCTGATGGTGGCCCGGTCGGGCTCGGTCGCCGAGGCGGCGCGGCGGCTGCACAAGACGCCGTCGGCGATCAGCCAGCAGGTGCGCCGGGTAGAGGAGCGCTTCGGGGTGGCGCTGTTCGAGCGCGACGGGCGCGGCGTGCGGCTGAGCCCGGCCGGCGAGGCGGTGCTCGGCGCGATCACGCGGCTGTTCGACCAGGCGGAGGGGGTGTTCGAGCTGCTCTCGGAGCTGGCGGGGGAGCCGTCGACGACCCTGCGCGTGGCGGCGAGCGACTACCTCGGCAAGGGGCTGCTCGTGCCGGTGATCCGCCAGATGCTCGAGAAGCGCGCGCCCGTGCGGTTCGCGATCACGACGGCGAACTCGGTCGACGCCGCGCGGGGGGTGGAGCGCGGCGAGGTGGATCTGGGCCTCGCGTCGGCGTCCTCGGCGGGCGGCGATCTCGTGAAGCAGCCGCTGTTCGTGCAGCCGTTCCTCTGGGTGGGGCCGCGGCTCAAGGGCTCGGCGCCGGCGCTGCGCGAGCGGCTCCGGCACGAGCCGCTGCTCCGGCTGGCGCCCGGCAGCGTGGGGCGGCGGATGCTCGACGCGTACCTGGATCGCGAGCGGATCCGGCCCATCTCGACGATCGACGTGTCGAGCGTGTCGCTCCTCGTCTCGTACGTCTCCGGCGGGCTCGGCATCGGCCTCGCGCCGGCGCTCGCGCTGACCGACGTGGCGCGCTCGCGGCTCGACGTCGAGATCGCGGAGGTCGACCCGCTGCCCGTCGAGCTGATGACGCGCGAGAATTTCCGGCGCAATCCGATCGTCGAGCGCTTCGTCGAGCGGCTCGCCGCCGAGGGGCGCCGCGCGGAGCAGCGCACCCGCGCGCTCCTCGGCGGCTGACAGCGCGCGTGGCGCGCCGCCGCTCGGCAGGTGGACGGGGGCGCGACACGAGGGCTCGCTTCGTCGACCGGAGCGTGCGCCCCGGGGCGCTAGAGCGACGGCCGGCGCGGCCGGCCTGCGTGGCTCAGGGCTCGCGCGTGTTGCCGCGCGTGTCCTTCAGCATCACGTCGTGGACGCCGCCCTCGTGGATGCTCACCGCGGACGCGACGGTCAGGCGCGCGCGCATGTACAGGTCGCGCAGCGAGGTGGCGCCGCAGTTGCACATCGTCGAGCGCACCTTGGCGAGGGTGACGTCGAGGTTGTCCTTCAGCTTGCCGGCGTACGGCACGTAGCTGTCGACGCCCTCCTCGAACTCGAGCTGATCCTTCTTCTTGCTGGTATCGCCGTGGTCGTAGCGCTGCCAGTTGCGCGCACGGTTGCTCCCTTCGCCCCAGTACTCCTTCATGAACTGGTTGTTCACGCGGACCTTTCGCCCGGGCGACTCGTCGAAGCGCGCGAAGTAGCGGCCCATCATGACGAAGTCGGCGCCCATCGCGAGGGCGATGGTGATGTGGTAGTCCTGGCTGATGCCGCCGTCGGAGCAGATCGGCACGTAGACGCCGGTCCGCTGGAAGTACTCGTCGCGCGCCTTGGCCACCTCGATCACGGCCGACGCCTGGCCGCGGCCGATCCCCTTCTGCTCGCGCGTGATGCAGATCGAGCCGCCGCCGATGCCGACCTTGACGAAGTCGGCGCCGGCCTCGACCAGGTAGAGGAAGCCCTCGCGATCGACGACGTTGCCGGCGCCGACATAGGCCGGCTTGCCGAGCGACTTCACGAAGGCGATGGTGTCGCCCTGCCACTCGGAGTAGCCGTCCGACGAGTCGATACAGAGCACGTCGGCGCCCGCCTCCACGAGCGCCGGCACGCGCTCTCTGTAGTCGCGGGAGTTGATGCCGGCGCCGACGATGAGGCGCTTCTCGTGATCCACGTTCTCGAGCGGGTGCGCCTGGTGCGACTCGTAGTCCTTGCGAAACACCAGGTACTGGAGGTGCTGTCGCTCATCGATGACGGGCAGGGTGTTGAGCTTGTGACGCCAGATGAGCTCATTCGCCTCCTGCAGATCGAGGCCGACCTTGCCGCAGTGGATCGACTTGAACGGCGTCATGATCTCGCGCACCGGCGTGCTGAGCGGCGTCTTGCCGAGCCGGTAGTCGCGGCTCGTGATGATGCCGACGAACCTGCCCGTGGGCGTGCCGTCCTCGGTGATCGCAATCGTGGAGTGGCCCGTGCGATCGGTGAGCGCGAGGACGTCGCCGAGCGTCGCGTCGGGGCGCAGGTTCGAGTCGCTCACGACGAACCCGGCCTTGTAGTTCTTCACGCGCCGCACCATGGCGGCTTCCTCCTCGATGCCCTGCGAGCCGTACACGAACGACAGGCCGCCGCAGCGCGCGAGCGCGATCGCGAGCTCGGCGCCCGAGACCGACTGCATCATCGCGCTGGTGATCGGCACGCTGATCGTGAGCGGCGCGAGCCTCGGATCCGGCGGCGTCGCGCCCGGATCGGCCTTGAACCGGGCGACAGGGGCCGTGAGATCGACGTTCGAGGGGACGCAGTCCTTCGTCGTCAGATTCGGGACGAGCAGGTACTCGCCAAACGTCCTGCTCGGCTCATCGTAGATGAATGCCATGTCGGCTCCTAGTGCAAGGATCCCCGGCTGTCAAACGCGAGCGGCGCCGCTCTCTCATGAAAGTCGTGTAATATCGATGGCTTGCGTGGGCCACGGCGGGCTCTGAAGGGCGGCGCGAGGGGCGAGGCGACCGGGGCCCGGCCGCCCGCCAGCGTCGCGGCGAGGCGGTGCAGGAGCCCGGGCAGGAGGACCGGGCTCCCTGGGGCTCGGAGCTGCTAGAGCGGGCGCACCGGCAAGCAGAGCTCGCAGCGGAAGTTGTTGGTCTTGGGATCGCGGAACTCGCCCTGGTAGAGCTCGAAGCAGGGCCGATGGTCGGGCTGATAGCCGCTCTCAGGGAGCCACTTCCCGAAGAGCTGGTCCCAGGCAGAGCCGATCGTGCGCGCGTCGCCGACCCACGCGCCCGCGGCGTACTTGCCGCCGGCGATGTCGGTCACGTTGACGTCGCCGTCCGCCTTGAAGTCCTGCGGGATCACGATGGCGGCGTCGAGGCGGCACTTGGCAGGCTCGGTGACCTTGGGGTTGTCGTGCGCGATGCTGAGGCAGATGCGGTCCGGGGTCCACAGATCGCGCGCGCTGGCCCAGCGGATGAGCCGCTGCCAGGCCTCGCCGACGCTCCCTTCCGGGCCATAGGGGCCGACGGTTCGGACATAGGCCACGTGGTAGCTCGGCAGGGTCTTCACGGTGACGTTCATGATCTCCTCCTCGTCCTGGCGGGCATCCGTGCCCGACGAGGAGGCATCTTGGTCGGGCGCGCAGGCCGCTGCTTTGCACGGATTGCGCTCGACTTGACCCGGCTTGCGATCCGCTTGCCGCGCGTTGCGCGCGTCCGTGGCGCCGCCGTTGCGCCACGCGGAGGCGCTCATGCCGAAGCGCTCCTTGAAGGCGCGCGCGAAGGCGCTCGCCGAGCTGAAGCCGTTCTCGAGGGCGATCTCGAGGATGTCGGCGCGCGGCCGCTGCACGAGGTGGCTCGCCGCGGTCTCGAGGCGCGTTCGCTGGATGAACTCGCGGAGGTTCTCGCCCGTCATGGACTTGAACACGCGGTGGAAGTGAAACGGCGAGAACGCCGCCACAGCCGCCAGCGTGTCGAGGGAGAGGTCCTCCGCGCGATGGGCCTGGATGTAGTCGACCACGCGGTTGACCCGCCGCTGGTACTCGGCGCGGCTCCTGTCGGACGTTGCCACAGGCGGAGGGTAGCTGATGGCTGGTGGCAGAAAAAAGCGCCTCGGCGGTGACCGCACCCAGGTTGAGGCGGTGACCGCACCCAGGTTGAGGGGGGCACGACCGCACCCAGGTTAAGGTGATCGTGGTCGAGGCCAGGCGACCGCACCCAGGTTGGGCGTGCCCACCCAGAGCGCGCGCCTCGGTTTGTGTGAGCCGGAGGTTCCGCTACCCAACCGATGGCGCCAAGGCTAGCAGCCGGCGCAGCGACCGCGGTCCAGGTGGCGGAGCACCTGGCGGCCGCCACCCGTCGTACCCGTCGCGTCGGCATAAGTCATTGAAATCATTGCTCACGATCCCTGGTACGGCATTTGTTCATATGCCCGGCCATGAGCCAGCCTCGTGAGATCACTCCCGGCGCCACCTACCTCATCACCCGCCGCGTCCTGCGCCGGCATCTCCTTCTCCGCCCGGATGCTGCCCTCACCCAGTTCCTGATCTACTCTCTCGCCGTTTCGACCCGTCGATTTGGCATCGAAGTCCACGCTCTTTGCGCGATGTCAACGCATCTGCATCTCGTCGTGACCGATGTGCAAGGCGTTTTGCCGCGCTTCTTGCAGTTTTTCCACCGCATCGTTGCGCTTGGAACGAAGGTCCTCCGCACGTGGGAAGGACCGGTGTGGGACCACGAACCGACGAGCGTGGTGCGGCTGCTGACGCGCGCGGCTACGGTGGAGAAGATCGCCTACGTCCTCGCCAACCCCGTAGCCGCTGGCCTCGTCCGCCACGCGCACCAGTGGCCGGGGGCCAAGTCGGATGTGAGCGAGCTCGGCGGCGGCGTGCTCCGTGCAGTGCGTCCCGACGTGTATCTCGATCCAGAGAATCGGCAGTGGCCGGAGGAAGTAACGCTTTCGCTCGCGCTACCACCCGCCATCGAGCACGACAACGCAGAAGGATTTCGCCGTGAAATCGCGGCCGAGCTTGAGCAGCAGGAAGCGCAAGCCCATGCAGAGTTGCAGCGGCAAGGGCCCCGATTATTGGGCATCAAAGCCGCCAGTACGGTCTCCCCTTACAGCCGCGCGACGAGCTTCGAGGCGCTGCGCGATCGCAATCCGACGTTTGCCGTCGGCCGTAACCAGGGCGATGCATGGCGAATCGCTGGTGCCGCTGTGCGAGCGTTTCGTGCGTCATACCGTGCGGCGCTCGAACGATGGCGTGCCGGGGTACGAAGCGCCGTCTTTCCGGCGGGGACGTGGTGGATGCGCATCTATCATGGCGCCAGCGTGGCGGACGTCGTGCTCACGATGTAGGCACCTCGGCGGTGCGTTACAGCGCCACAGCAGGGCGGGCTAAGGCGCCGTCGTGGGGAAGGTCCGTTTGGGGAAGGTGAAGCGAGCGGCAGCGTTCACGTGGCGCTGGGATGGATTGACGCGCTGGGCTCGCGCGAAGCCGGGTTAAGGTTGTGGTTGGCTGCGTCTGAGCGAATGGCACCTCGGGTGCCGGTAAAGTAGACCTGCCCAACCGATGGAGCGATCCGGCCGGGGCCATTCGGGTTAGGTTCACGGCGGAGGTCGACCGAGCCAGGTCGTCTCAACGATTCGACCATTTTCAGCTGACCCTCTTCACCTGGTCGGCCGGTCTCCGGCAGGCCGCAGGCCTCAACCTGGGTCGGGTCGGCGCAGGCCTCAACCCGCAGGCCTCAACCTGGGTCGGGTCGCCTCAGGCCCAACCTGGGTCGGGTCGTCTGGGTCGGGTCGTCTACTCGAGCTCCAGCTCGACGAGTCGGATCTCTCCCTCCAGGAACCCCGTCTCCCGGAAGTACGTCACGTACTCCACCCGCCCTCCTTCCCGCGCGAGCTCCGCGTGCACGAGCCCGGCATAGGGCCACGCCTCCGGGGTAGGCGGGACCTCGGCGGTGAAAACCACCGCGCTGTCCGACCATGGCCCCTCCGGCGCCGGCGCCGTCCGGAGCGAGATCTCCGACGATACCGGCTCGCTGTACAGCGCGACGTACCTGCCGACGTGCTCGTTCCAATGCACCGACATCATCGGTGCCCCCGCCATGACCGGCTCCGCCTCCTGATGACCCTCCACCCAGCGCCCGTCCGAGAAGAACCGCCACGCGTCGCGCTCCGTTGCCTCCGCGAGCGCGGCTCGCGCGACGAGGCACGGACACGTGAGACCCGAGCACGCGCAGGCGTAAGCGTAGATCATCCCCTCGCGGACGAGCGCCGCCGACGTGAGTGATGGCTCATCCGCACCGAAGAGGAGCGTCGGATCCGCAGCGCCCGGGCGCACCTCCGGGCGTGCGAGGGGCGCATCGAAGCCCTCCCAGACCGCGATCGACGAACCCATCATGTTGAAGTCGAACACCCCGAGCCGCCCCGTCACCTTGCTGTAGAAGACGAGCGCACGGCCAGCCGCCTCATCGACGACGATGGGGCCCGGCCACAGCGCATAGCGCGCTCCGCAGTCCTCCTGGCATGTCTCCTCCGCCCGAGGGTCGGAGTGCGCGAGGTTGAACGCCAGCTCCTCCTTGGTGAACGGCAGGAACTCCCGCGGCGCGCCGGCCGCGTCGAGCGGCTCGGTGAGCGACGAGAGCCCATCCGACGCATCCAGATCGTCGGTCGCGCAGAAGGTGCTCGACCTCCACAGCGCTCCGTCTTCCCCCGGCATCTCCAGGGTCGTGTCGCCGAACACCCACACCGATCGGTCGCCCCACCGCGCGCTGTAGCCGCCGTCCCGCCCTCGAATCGCCGGGACAAACTCCAGCGCACCCAGGTCGCGCACCGCGCGCACCGCAGCCTCGGGCGCGTCCCCGCCACACCCGGCGTACAGGAGAGCGAACCCGGCGGCTCCCATGGTCCTTCGATAACGCATGCGCGCGAGGGTACCATGGGGAGCCAGAACGCCGCCGCCGTCGGCGTCGCTCCGCCCTCGGACCACACGCGACCGCGGCGCCGACGGGCCACCGCGCGCGCGAGGGCTCTGGCCGGGAGGAGCGCGGCGATCCGCAAAGGCGAGGAGAGCTACTCCGCTGCTCGGCTCCCGGTCCGGAGGAACACCATGTCTCCGCCGCGCTCAGATCTGCCGGCAGGCGGCAGCGCAGCGGCGGCACTCGTCAGCGCACGTCTTCATCTGCGTATCACCCGTGAGCTTATCGCAGCTCGCCGCGCACTGTTCGCAGAGGCTCGCGCACACGCTCATCATCTGGGTGATCTGCGGCGAGCTGCGCAGGAGGAGCTTCGACGTCGCCTCGCAGATGTCGGCGCAGTCCTGGAGCAGCCGCATGTGCGGTGCGCTCACGTGAGAGCCTCCCATCTCGAGGCAATACTGCGCCGCGTGCGTGCAGATCGAACCACAATCCTGGGTGAACCGAGCCACCTCCCGGAACGATCTGTCCCCCGGAAACTTGATCATGAGAACCCCCCTTGACCCAGCTGGCCGCCTCTCGCCGCGAGTAAGCCTCGCGACAAGGCGGCAACTTCGGTATCTGGAGGGTGCATGGATTCGATGGCTTTCGCATGTCGGGCCATCCCGCATATAGGCCTCGGAACCGCGACCGACGCCGAGACCGCCGTGCCCTGAACGCGCCTCGCGAACAGCCGGGACGCCGCGAGACATGCGCGAATGCCCCCCGAACGGCTGTTCCCGCCCTGGTCGCTCTCTCTGCGCGACAGCGCGACACGCTAGCTCGCGATCGACGCCCGGACGTCGACGGTCAGAGCGGCGAACCGCATCGGAGCGGCTGGATCGAGCATCGTGGCGGTCCGTCAGGACCGTGCCTGAACACTAGCACCCAGGCGCGCGGCAGATACCCATCTTCAGGCGGGCGATCTCCTGGAGCTCCTCGGCGATCTCGAGCGTGCGCATCGCGGCGGCGCGCGCGAGCGCCTGGGCCTCCTCGGTGACCGCGAGGCGCGTGAGGAGCCGCCGGCCCATCTCGTGGTGATGGCCCTCGTCCGGCTGGATGACCTCGCGGTAAAGGCGCGCGGTCTCGGCGTCGCCTTGCGACTCGCAGTAATCGATGAACGCCTGGTTGTGCACCTTCGCGAGCGCCTCCCGCGTGAACTGGCCCGCTGCGACGCGCTCGACCGTGGAGCCGAGCCCCTTCAAGTACCCGAACATCGGCGTGGGTGGCCCGAACTTCGCCGGGATCGCGGCGGGGTCGACGCCGAGCGCGCGGAGCCGGTCGGCGATGAGCCGGTAGTGCCTCGCCTCGTCGCCGCACTGGCGGGCGAGGGCGAGCTTCACCTCCACGTCGGTCTCGGTGGTGAGCCAGAGCGCAGCCTCCTCGGTCGCCTCGAGCTCCTTCTTGAGCGCGGTCGCGAGCAGCGCCGGGATGCCGACGCCGCTCGCCGGCTCCGCTGCGCGGGCCACTGCGCCGATGTGGGCGAGGCGCTCACCGACCTTGCGGTCGAGCTCGTCGAGGAATTCCTCTGGCTTCATGCGGGACATGATGGGCGCGCCCCGTGCGGCGGGTCAATAGGCCGCGCCTCCGGCGGCCAGGTGGGTGTACCCTCGTCGAATGGCCTGGTGCTTCCTGCCGTCGTGGATCGATCTCGAGTCGGTCTCGATCTCGTTCGACCTCCCCGCTCGCACCGTCTTGAAGCGCACCGGAATCGCCGCGCTCGCCACGTCGAGCGCGACGGCGCTCCGCCTGACGCTCGCGCCGGCGCTCCTGCGGATCACCTTCGAGCCGTACCTCGTCATCGACCTGCCGCCGCCGCTCGGCGACATGGGGCTCCAGCAGGTCGAGTACGACTTCCGTTCAGGCACGATGACGCCCAACGTCTTCTACACGGGAGGGCTCGTCCAGGTCGGAAAGGGATCGGCGGAGGACGAGGCGCGCACCTTCATGCGCGAGCTCGTCACGTCGACGCCCATGGCCATGCCCCCGTACGACCCCACGAGCGATCCCGATCTCGTCGTGACGGTGCGTCAGGTGCTCTCGAACCTCGAGGCCGGCGGCAGCACGGCCGTGCGGGGCGCCCGCTTGTCTGCGCGGCTGACGCTGCGCCAGGAGCTCGCAGGCGGGGTGGGCTCGGACGGGTTCCGCATTCCGGCCGGCGCGGCCATCGCTGCCAGCGTCGATATCGAGGGCACGCGGCAGGAGATCGAGACCGCGCCGCGCGTGCAGCGCATCGAGGTCGACTGCTCCTCGGCGGTGCTCCACAAGGGGGGAGTCGACCAGGCCGACGTCCGTCGCTTCGTCGTGAAGCGCGGCGGCGAGATCGCCGTCGAGCAGGTCGAACCGCTCGGCGCGGCACGAGAGGCAGCGGGCGCCGAGTCGCTCGTGCGCCTGTTCGGCGCCCTGGTCGCGGGCGGCGGCGTCGCGCTCGACCCGCAGCGCCTCGGGCCGAGCGCCGTGGAAGGGCTTGTCAAGGAAGAGATCGCGCGCGCCCTGCGCCCCGCGCTCGTCGACTGGGTGCAGCAGAACGCCGACGTCGTCGTGGGGATGGACCTGCGGCAGGTGCTCGGGATACCGGCGGAGGGAGGCGCCGTGGCATGACGACGGGGAGCGCGGGCGCTCGGAACGCGCGCGCCGCGCTTCTCCGGGCGTCGAGCGCCCGAGGGGTGTTATAAGCTCCGGAATGCGACTCTCCGCGATCCACATCTATCCCGTCAAAGGTTGCCGGGGCCTCGCGGTCGACGCGGCCGCCGTCGACGCGCTCGGCCTCGCGGGCGATCGGCGGTTCATGATCGTCGACCCCGAGGGAAAGCCCCTCACGCAGCGCCCGCTGCCGCGCATGGCGCTCATCGAGACGCAGCTCTCCGAGAGCGCGCTCACGCTCGGCTTCGCCGGCCGGCCGCCGATCTCCGTGCCGCGCAGGGCCGAGGGCGCGCGCCTGCTCACGGTCGAGGTCTGGAGCAGCAGCGGCCTCCTGGCCGAGGATTGCGGTGACGAAGCCGCCGCGTGGCTCAGCGGCGTCCTGGATCACCCGGCGCGTCTCGTCCGCATCGGCGAGGCGTTCCGGCGGCCCGTCCTCAAGGCCTCGGTGGCAGGCCCGGAAGACGTCGTGTCGTTCGCCGACGAGTTCCCGCTGCTCGTGATCTCCGAGGCCTCCCTCGCCGATCTGAACGCTCACCTCGAGGGCCGGGGCGCCGCGCCGTTGCCGATGGATCGCTTCCGGCCCAACCTCGTCGTGAGCGGCTGCGCTGCCTTCGACGAGGACCGGTGGGGCCGCGTCCGCATCGGAGACCTCGTGGTCCGCGCCGGCGGCCCGTGCGCCCGCTGCGTCGTCACCACGACCGACCAGCGCACCGCAGAGCGCGGCCCGGAGCCGCTCCGCACGCTGGCCACGTACCGGCGCGATGCGCAGAAGCCCAGCGACGTGAACTTCGGACAGAACTACATCCAGGAGACGAAAGCCGGCACGTTGCGCGTGGGGGACGAGGTGACGGTCGTGTGACCGAGCGCCCGAACGGCTCCTGCGTGGCGGCTCCAAAGATGGGATGCGGCGGCTCCGGAGAGGGGATGCGGCGGGCCCGCCTGCGCGGCGCGGATCGCGGCGCGGTCGTGATACAAAGGGACCATGAGAAAGCACGCGCTTCGTTCATGGATCGTCTCGCTCGCCGTTGTGACCCTGCTCTCCTTCGTGTCGCTCGGCAGCGCGTACGCCGGAGAGGCGGAGAAGAAGCTCGCCCTGGAGCTCACGCACCTCGTGATGCCGAAGGACGTCTACAACGCGCTCCTCGATCAGCTGATGAGCAGCATGGGAGCCTCGATGCAGCAAGCGGGCGCGAAGATCTCGGCCAGGGACGCCAGCAAGCTGAAGGCGGTGGTCGCCGAGGTGCTGCCGTACGACGAGCTCGTCCAGTGGAACGTCGAGATCTATGCGGGGAAGTTCACCGCCGATGAGCTGAAGGAGCTCATCAAGTTCTACGGTACGCCGGTCGGAAAGAAGGCCGCGAAGCTCCTCCCGGAGATCAGCGGCGAGGTGGGGAAGAAGGTCGGGACGGTCATCGTCCAGCGGATGCCCGCGGCGATGAAGAAGGCCGGTATCCAGTAAAGGGCGCGGCGCTCGGCGGTGCGCTTTGCGCGCTACCGCCTCTGGGCCAGGAAGCCGGCGACGGCGTCGAGCAGCGCCCGTGGCTCATCAGCGCGCACCCAGTGGCTGCTGCGCTCGAAGATACGTAGATCCGCGCCCGGGATGAGCCGCGCGATCTCCTCGGAGAGATCGGGTGGGCAGATCCAGTCGTGTCGGCCGGCGATGATGAGCGTGGGCACCGCGATCTCGGGGAGGCGCGGCGTGAAATCGAATCTCCGCATGAACCCCTCCAGGCCCTGTCCGCGATGATCGAAGTAGACGAGCTGCGCCTGGTCGGCGAGGGGCGTCATCCCGCCCTTGTGCGAGGAGTGATCTGCGCCAGGTCCGCCATGTACGACGAATATCACCGGCTTCTCGCGCATCGCGGGCCGTCGGGGACGAGGCCCATGCCCTCGACGTCGAAGTAGAGCTCGGTGTCTCGGATCCTGGCGCGCACCGCGTCAGGGTATCCGATCGGCGGGGCGCGGTGGCGCGGGCGTGGGGTGCGTGAGGAGTAGCAGTGGAGGCGCAGCTTGTTGCCGGGGCAGCAGGGATCGCCGGGGCGCTGTCGCGGCCGGTCGCCGTCAGGCGACGCCGTGTCGTGTCAGCCAGTCGAGCTGGCGCTGCCAGGCGTCGGCGGCGGCCTCCGGCCGGTAGCTCGGCCGGTAGTCGGCGTAAAAGGCGTGCGGGACGTCAGGGTAGACCCGGATCTCGGCGTGCGCGGCGCCGGGCGCGCTGTTGGTGGCGGTACGGAGCGCCTCCTGCATCGCGGTGACGGTCGGGAGGGGGATGCCCTGGTCCTGTCCGGCATAGAGGCCCAGCACGGGCGCCTGCAGCGCGCTCGCCACGTCGATCGGGTGCTTGGGCTGGGCCTCGGTCCGATCGCCGGTCAGGCGTCCGTACCAGGCCACGGCCGCCTTCAGCGCCGGGTTGTGCGCGGCGTACAGCCACGTGATGCGCCCGCCCCAGCAGAAGCCGACCGCGGCCGCCTTGCGGACGTCGGCCTTTCCGGAGGCCTCGGCGAAGGCCACGCTCGCATCGAGATCCGAGAGCACCTGCCGGTCGGGCACGCGGCCCGCCAGAGCCCGGAACTCGTCGACGGTGCGGAGGTGGCTCGGGTCGCCTTGCCGAACGAACAGATCCGGGGCGAGGGCGTAGTAGCCGCGGTGCGCGAAGCGACGGACCACGTCGCGGATGTGCTCGTGGACGCCGAAGATTTCCTGGATCACCAGCACCAGAGGGAAGGGGCCACCGGAGGCGGGGTGGGCGCGGTAGCCGGGGAGATCACCGGCGGGCGCGGGAAGGGAGATTGCGCCGGCGATGAGTCCGGCGTCATCGGTATGGATGGGCTTCGGAGCGTTGCTCTCGGCGATGGGCGTGGAGGCGGTCATGGCGCGCGCCCAGCAGGCTCCGTGCCATGGGCGGGACCGACCCGACCCAGGTTGAGGTTCGAGGTTCCGACCCGACCCAGGTTGAGGTTCGACGAGGTTCCGACCAGGTTCCGACCCGACCCAGGTTGAGGTTCGACGAGGTTCCGACCAGGTTCCGACCCGACCCAGGTTGAGGTTCCGGAGCTTCCGACCCGAGGTGCTGACCCGGGTTGAGGTTCCGGAGCTTCCGACCCGACCCAGGTTGAGGTGCCCCAGGTTGAGGTTCCGGAGCTTCCGACCCGACCCAGGTTGAGGTGCCCCAGGTTGAGGTTCCGGAGCTTCCGACCCGACCCAGGTTGAGGTGCCCCAGGTTGAGGTGCTGCCGACCCGACCCAGGTTGAGGTACCAGGTTGAGGTACCAGCGACGGAGCTGCAGCTACCCTGCAGCGCGCGCACCCTCGCCGGCGACGGCCTGCGGCCGCCATTGCGCGACGTTGCCGGTGCGCTCGGCGAAGAATTCCCGCGTGCGCCGCCACGAGAGCTGCGCCGCGTCGGCGTGGTACGCCGGCCGCGTCTCGTTGAAGAACCCGTGGCGCGTCCCAGGGTACACGAACGAGATCAGCTCCCGCCCCGCAGCCCTGAACGCCTCCCCCACCGCTCGCGCCCTCGGGGTGATCGCCGGATCCTCCTCGGCATAATGCACCTGCAGCGGAAACCGCACGTTCTTCACCTGCTCCAGAGCCGGCGCCTGCCCGTAGAACACCGCGCCCGCCGCGAGCGCCACGCCTGCGACCGCGAGCTGCCCCACGAGCCCCCCGCCCAGCGAGAACCCGACGGCGGCGACGCCCCCCGGCCGCACGTCCGACCGGCCGACGAGGGGCGCCGCCGCCGCCCTCGCGTCGGGCAGGTACGTCGACGTGTCGCGGCTACCGAACCAGGCGAACACCTTCTTCAGCCGCTCCTGCTCGCTCGCCGGCAACCGCGCGACCACCTCGTCGCGGTCGGCCGCGCGCAGCAGGCTCACCCCCCGGGCCACCTCCGCCTCGGTGAAGGTCCGGTGCGTCGCGTCGTGCGAATACAGGTTCGGCGCAAACGCGAGGTACCCTTCCTGCGCGAAGCGCCTTGCCAGCTCGATCGTATGGACCGTGAGCCCCAGCCCCTCGTGGAGGATCAGCACCGCCGGCGCCGGCGAGCGCCCGCCCGGCGCCGGGCGGACCTGCACCGCCTCCACCGGCCCGTGGGGCCCCTCGAACGACGTCCTCTCGACGCCCGCGCTCGCGACGCTCATGCCTGCACCTCCGCCTCGGGCGTCTTGTCCTTGCGGGCGGGCTTTACCTTGCTCGGAGGCCGCTTGCCGAACGGCTCCCCGGCCACGATCTCGGAGCGGACCCCGTCGACCCCCACCGGGATGTCTCCGGTCAGCGTTACCCGGTAGAGGACGCGCTCGACGTCGAGGTGCCCGAGGTCCTGCGGCCCCAGGTGCGCCGTGGCCCGGTTGTCCCAGAACGCAATGCTGCCCGGCTCCCACCGGAACCGCACCGTGTACGCCGGGCGGCTGATCTGCTCGAAGAGTAGGTCGAGGATCGCGCTGCTCTCGCGCGGCGACAGCCCGACGATGTGGCTTGTGAAGCCCGGGCTGACGAACAGCGCCCGCTCTCCGGTCTCGGGGTGGACGCGCACCACGGGGTGGATCGAGATCAGCGGGTTCTCGCGCACCTTGCGCAGGTACGGGCTGTCCTGGTCCTGCGGCGCGAACCGCAGCCCGAAGCGGTGCTCCGCGCGCAGGCCATCGACGAGCGCGCGCACCGGCGCGGACAGCCCCTCGTAGGCTGCCACGAGGTTCGTCCAGGTCGTGTCGCCGCCGTAGGGCGGCAGGATGTGCGCCCGCAGGATCGACGCCGCCGGCGGGTTCACGGCCGCGGTGACGTCGGTATGCCAGCGGTTCTCGTAGCTGAAGCGCCTGCCGTAGCGGCGATCGTAGCGGCGGCTGTCGATGGCGAGGATCTCCGGGTGCTCGTCGAACGGCTCGTCCTCGTGCGGATGGGCATAGGTCACCTCGCCGAAGCGCGCCGCGAACGCGATCTGCTCGGCGTGGCCGAGCGGCTGGTTCCGGAAGAAGACGACCTTCCACTTCAGCAGCGCCGCGCGGATGGCCGCCACGGCCTCGTCGGGCAGCGGCTTCGAGATGTCGGCGCCGTGGATCTCGGCGCCGATGTGCCCTGCGAGCGGCTTCACCTGGATGGCTTGATCGGATGCTCTCTGGCTCATGGGTCTCCTCCGCGTGGTCCCCCCGCCACGTCCTTCGCGACGGTCGGTATGCGGGCGCCGTGCCAGGGAGCGAGCGGCGGCGTACGCGTGAGGACACACGGGGCGGGGCGCGCGTGCGGAGGTTCGTTTGGCGGGGGACCGAGGTGGCCGGGGCATCGTGACATCGCCGCCCGCGGCGAGCGCGTCGAACACCTTCGTCCTCTCCGCGATATCGCCGAAGCGCAAGCTTACCTCGATGTTGCTCCCTTCGCGGCCGGCGTGCCGGGCATCGTGTCGCTGACCAGGATGACGCCAGGACCGATGTGCAGCGTGGCATGGATGATCCGGTCCTTGCTCTCGGGAGATGCGTTGTCGCCCGGCACATCGCCGAAGCGCATCACGCCTTCACGCTTCGCCCAGAGCGCGCTCTCGTAGCGCTTGATGGCCCTCTCGGCGGTTCCGTCGAACATCGGACAGGGATCCAGGCGTTTGAACGACATGGGTGTGCCCCGTGCAAACGGCGCTACGTCATTCGCTTCCCTGCGGCGCCACAACGATCTCCGTCCGCAGCTGGACGCCGCGCGCGCCTTCGGCGGTGCCCCTGAGGGGCGCGACGTCATCGTAGTCGCGTCCATAGCCCAGCACGATATGCCCGGGCGCGCTTAGGCGCCCGAGCGTCGGATCGAGGTCGTGCCAGCCGCCCGACGGCAACCACACCGACGCCCACGCGTGCGAGGCGCGCGCCGGCGCCGAGGCGGAGCCGGCCACGTAGCCGCTCGCATAACGCGCCGCGAGGCCCATCGATCGCAAGCACGCCACGGCGAGGTGCGCGAAGTCCTGGCAGACGCCGCGCCGGAGCTCGCAGAAGACGGCGATGCCGGTGTCCGCGGCGGTGACGCCCGGGGTGAAGGTGAAATCCCGTCGGATCTGGTCGACCAGCCCCTCCAGCGCGCCGCCGAGCGGGAGGCCCTCCCGGAAGCACCCCCGCGCGTAGTCCGCCATCGCGCCGCTCCGCGGCGCGCGCGCCGTGCCCTCCACGAGCGCGCGCAGCGCCGGGTCCTCCGCCGCGGCGGCCGCCGTGCGCGCCGCCACCGCCCGCCAGTCGTCCCCGAGATCGCCGGCGCCGCCCGCCTCCTCCTCACAGAGGCGCACGACGCTGAGGGCCGTGACATCGATCGCGCCGAAGCTCCCGCAGATCTCTATCCGCGCGCAAAGGTTGCCGAAGGCGTCCTCCTCGACCCGCCTCGAGCGCGGCAATGGCCGCACCACGAGCTGGTGAAACTCGACCGCTTGATGCGGCAGCGCGCGCGGGGTGAGGTGCGCCTCCAGCCGGCACGCGACCGCGCCCTCGGCCCCGAGCTCGTACCGGCTGCGGTGAACCACGCGGTAACGACGCGCCGCCACGTGGACCCCCTCCGCCAGCCGCGCGGCCCCTCAGCCGCCCACCATCACCTTCGCCTGCGACGGCGCGACCTGCACGCCCATGGGCATGTTCGGGCTCTTTCCGTTCTGCGCCACCGCGCACGCGTGGAACACGACCGGATTGCCCTCGGCCTTCACCTTCGCCGAGAAGCTGCGGAACATCGCCTCGCCCTTGATCTTGCCGCTCACGACGCCGCCGGCGGCGCCCGCCTCGTCGCCGGTCGACATCGGGATCTCGCTCTGCTTCGTGAGCACCGGCTTGCCCTCCACCAGCACCTTCAGGGCGCAGGTGCTCGGGAGCGCCTGGTTGCACATCGCCACGTTCGGGTACGGCAGCGGCACCGGCGGACCAGGCGGCGCAGGGGTCTTGCACGTGTCCGGCATGGCCTGGCAGATCCCGGCCTGCGTCGTGGTCACAGGGAACATCGCCGCGCCCTCCTAACCCAGGTTGATCCGCTGGCCATCGATGCTCACGTCCTCGCGCGCGTCCACCGATACCTCGCGCCCGCGCAGCTCGATCACGTCCTCGACCAGCGCGCGCACCCGCCCGGCGCGGAGCTGGTGCAGCTCGCGCACCTCCTGGAAGAGATCCCCCGCCCGCGCGATCACCCGCCCGGCGATCGACTCGATCTTGCCCACGGTGGTGTGCGCCCGCTCCAGCACGGCGGTGAGCGCCCGCCCCTCATAGCGCGCCTCGGCGATGCGCACGTCGCCCCGCTCGGCGACGGCGGCGAGCGCCTCCCCGGCCACGGTGACCCGCCCGGGCGCGACCTGCACCGTGGCGCCGCGCTCGCCGGCGCGCGCGCTCAGGGTCGCGCCGCTCCGGCTCGCGATAGCGACCTCGCCGGCCGCCCAGCAGCGGATGGCGCCGCCCGCAACGAGATCGATGTCGCCCCCGGGCGCCGCGAGCGAGAGGCCGCCCGCCGCGACGAGGCTGCCCCGACCGGTCTCCGCGTCGTACTCGAAGAGCAGCCGGCCGGCCCGGTCGTGCACCGCGACGACCTCATGGCCGTCGCGCTCGACGATCGACGCCGAGGCGCCCGCGCGCGCCACGATGCGCAGCGGTCGCTCCTCTGACTGCGCGCACGGCGCGCACGGCGCGCCGTCGCGGAGCCCCTCGGGGCGCGCGTCGGAGGGCGGGGGCTCGACGGGGAGAGCAGGGAGGGCAGCGGTGGGCATGGCGGTGGTCCTCGGGTCGTGGCTTCGCGGCCGTCGTCGGCCGCTCATAATAGCGTGGGCGGGCGCCAGTCCTCGGCGCGGGCACGATCCGGATCGGTCCCGCGGGCGCCCTCGCGCTTCGCGCCGTCCCAGCGCGCGTGCGCGGTGGTCGCTCGGTGCAGGTTCACGCCGCGGCAATCGGCGCCCGACAGATCGGCGCCCGACAGGTCGGCGTGCGACAGATCCGCGCCGACGAGCGAGGCGCCCTCGAGCCGCGCGCCGCTCAGATCCGCCTTGCGCGCCATCGCCTCGTCGAGCCGCGCGCCGCCGAGATCGGCGCGCGTGAGCGCGGCGCCGTCAAGGCACGCCCGGGAGAGATCCGCGCCGGCGAGCCGCGCGCCCCGCAGGCTGGCGCCGGTCAGGTTCGCGACCCCGAGGCGCGCCGAGACGAGCGAGGCGCCGCCCAGCTGAGCGCCGGCCAGGCTCGCTTGCACCAGATCGGCCCCGTCGAGCCGCGCGTCCCGGAGGTCCGCGCGCGACAGGTCGCAGTCGCGGAGCACCGCGCCCGAGAGATCCATCCCGCCGAGCTTCGCCTCGACGAGCGAGCTCTTCGCGAGCCGCGCGCCCGCGAGCCGCACGCCCCGGAGATCGAGCCCGAGCAGCGAGGTCCCCTCGAGCGAGGCCCCCCCGAAATCCGCGCCGGAGAGGGCGGCGCCGGCGAGCTGCGCGCGCTTCAGCGTGGCGCCGTGCAGGCGCGCGCTGGCCAGGTTCGCGCCGCGGAGGCGCCCGCCCGCGATGCGCGCCTCGGAGAGATCGGCGCCCGTGAGGTCGGCGTCCGAGAGATCGACGCCGGTGAGCTCGGCCCGGGCGAGGCGGGCGCCCGGGAGGCGCGCGCGGCGCAGATCCGCGCCGTCGAGCGCGGCGTCCTGGAGCGACGCCTCGGCGAGATCGGCGCCCGTGAGCTCGGTCCCGCGCAGCGCGGCGGCCGCGAGCAGCGCGCCGCGCAGGCGGGCGCCGCGCAGGCGCGCGCCCGAGAGATCGCAGCCCGACAGGTTGGCGCCGGTGAGGTCGGCCCCCTCGAGGCCGGCGCCGTCGAGCCGGGCGCCGTCGAGGTTCGCGCGCTCGAGCACGGCGCCCTCGAGGTCGGCCCCGCTCAGCGTGGCGCCGGCGAGGCGCGCGCCGCGCAGCGAGGCGCCGCGCAGCGAGGCGCCGCCGAGCGCCGCGGACGGGAGCTGCGCGCCGTCGAGATCGGCCGCGTCGAGCTTGCAGCCGCGCAGGTCGAAGCCGGACAGGTCCGCGCCGGCGAGGTTCGCGCCCGTGAGGTCGCCGCCGGCGAGGTCGCGCGGGAGCGCCGCGCCGCGGAGGTCCTGGTTCGGAGCGCGGAGCCCGCGGACGAGGCGCGCGCGCGACAGGTCGAGCGCGCCGAGCGCGACGCCGATGAGCGTCACGGCGGCGAGCTCGGCGTCGATGAAGCTCGCGCCCGCGAGCGCGCAGCGGTCGAGCTCGACCTCGCGGAGCGTCGCGCCGTCGAGGCGCGCGCCGTCGAGGGCGCACTCCGCGAGCGCGGCGCCGGTCAGCGTCGCGGCCGAGAGATCGGCGCCGGCGAGGTCCACGCCCTCGAGCCGCGCGCCCGACAGATCGGCCCCGCGGAGCGACGCGCCGGCGAGCGACGTGGCCCCGGCGGCATACCCCGCGTACCCGGCGGCGCGCAGCGCCTCGACGGACTCGGCGCCGAGGTCGCGATCGGCCTCGAGCGGCAGCGTCGCGGCCGCGGCGTCGCGGGTGAGCCGCGCGTGGCGCGCGAGCACCGCGCGCTCGAGGCGCGCGCCCGACAGATCGGCCCCGCGGAGCGTGACGGCCAGGAAGACGGCGCCGGCGAGCCGCGCGCCGGCGAGCCGCGCGTCGCTCAGGTCGACGCCGTTGAAGAGCACGCCCGAGAGATCGCGGCCCGCGAGGTCGACGCCGCGCAGGTCGAGGCCGATGATCATCGGCGGATCGAGCGGCCCGGCGTCGAGGCGCGCGAGGAGATCGTCCTTGTCCCGCGCGAAGCCCGCGGAGGAGGCGGCGGCGGAGGTCACGTCGCGCCTCGATCGCTCGTGAGCAGCGTGGACGCGAGCTGCGCGTCCTCCAGGTCGGCGCCCTCGAGCCGCGCCTGCCACAGGGCGGCCTCGTACAGCCCGGCGCCGCGCAGGTCGGCGCCGCGCAGGTCGGCGGCCTCGAGGCGAGCCCCGTGCAGGTTCGCCCGCTCGAGGCGGGCGCCGCCGAGCCGCGCCCGCGTCAGATCGGCGCCCGCCAGGTCGGCGCCGCGCAGGTCGGCGCCGCCGAGCTCGGCCCGGCCGAGATCCGCGCGGCGCAGGCTCGACAGCGCGAGGTCGGCGCCCGTGAGGTCGGCGTGCATCCAGCGCGAGCCGTCGGCGCGGGCGCCGCGCGCCTGGGCGCGCGGCAGGCGGGTGTGCTCCGAGGCGCGCAGCCCGCGCAGGTCGGCGCCGCGCAGGTCGACCGCCTCGCCGTGCGCCCCCTCGAGGCTCGCGCCCTCGAGCGCCGCGCCGCCGAAGGACGCGCGGTCGAGCGCCGCGCGCGCGAGGCGGGCGCCGGCGAGCTGCGCGCCGTCGAGCCGCGCCCCGGTGAGGTCGGCCTCAAGGAACGAGGCGCCGGCCGCGGCCGCGCCGGTCAGGACGGCCCCGCGCAGCGCCGCGCGGTCGAGGCGCGCCTTGCCGAGCGCCGCGCCGGTCAGGTCGGCGCCCGAGAGGTCGGCGCCGGAGAGGTCGGCGTCGTTCAGCCTGGCCGCCGGGAGCCACGCGCCCGCCATCCTGGCGCGAGCGAGCGTCGCGCCCTCGAGATCGGCCCCGGCGAGGCGGGCGCCGCTCAGGTCGGCGCCGACGAGCAAGGCGCGCGCGAGGCTCGCCTCGCTGAGGTCGAGCCCCGACAGGTCGAGCCCCGAGAGATCGGCGCCCGCCATGCTCTCGCGGATCGACAGGCAGAGCTCCACGCGCTCGCGCGTCCACGGCGCCGCGCGCTCCGTGGCTGCCCGGTCCCGCGCCTCGTCCTCGCGGTCCAGCGCGTCGAGCTGCGCCGGGTCGTGCCCCCCGGCCTCGAGCGCCTGCTTCATCTGCTCGCGGCTCTTCCGCTGGATCTCGTCGAGCTGCGCCGGATCCCCGCCGAGCTTGCCCAGCCACGCCTCGAGCTCCGCGCCGGGCGGGCGCGGGTCATCGACCGAGGCGCCGAGCGAGGCCACGAGCGCCGCGGGGGCGCCGCCCCGCTCGAGCGTCGCGCGGATCTGCGCGAGGAGCTCGGCGTCGTCGACGCCGGCCAGGGGAGACGCTCCGTCGTTGTCGTTGCCCGGCGGCGCCGCCGCGGCGGGCGCCTCCGCCACGGCAGGGCGCGCCTCCAGCAGCGCGAGCGCGAGCCGCTCGCGGTAGCGCGCGGCCGCGACGCGGCCCTCGCCGAGCGGCTCGCTCTCGAGGAGCACGTGCCGCACCTCGGGGTGGTCCTCGGCGGAGACGGGCGCATGGCCGCGCCACACGAGGGTGAGCGCCTCGGCCTCCATGTCGACCCGGACCGTGTCGAGGTGCAGCTGCACCTCGCGGAAGCGCTCCGCGCCGCCCGCGAGCTCGTCGAGGAAGCAGCGCATCCGGACGCCGGGGAGCCGCGCGCGGTACTCGCGCCGCGCGCGGTGCAGGTTGTGGCAGACGATGTCCTCGTCGCCGCGCGCGTACTCGGCCTGGAGCGCCGGCACGGCCGCATTGAAGTGGCTCCAGTCGAAATCGTCGGGGAAGAAGGGCCAGCGCTGCTTCAGCCAGCGCTCGTCGTAGGTGCCGAGCTTGCTCGCGCGCAGCGCCCAGGCGGCGGCGAGCGGCCCGAAGCCCGCGGGCGGCGGCCGCGCCGCGGGCGAGTCGACCGGCGCGCGCGGATCCTCGATGTTCGGCAGCGGCCGTCGCCGGAGATCGCGCTCGCCCGGGTCGAACACGCCGCACCCGACCGGGTTGGCCGCGAAGCCCGGGCCCCCGAAGGCGCGGTCGAAGCCGAGCGGCATCTCGACGAACGGCTGCGGGTCGGTGCGCTTGCCGGCGGCCGGGTCGGTCCAGTACCGGTCGCCGGTCACCTGCAGCGCGAGCGACGTCTTGCCGACGGCGAAGCTCACCGGCAGGGAGCTGACGGGCCGGCGGCCGGGCGCGTGGGCCTTGCCGGTCAGCAGGAGATCCGCCTTCGGCTTGAAGGGGGCGAAGTCGGACGCATGGAGAAGCGCCCCGCGCGGATCGTCGCCCTCGTGCACGTCGCCGAGCGGCGGCTCCGGGGCGTCGGCGGGGATCGCCGGCTCGCCGGGCACGAGGCGGTAGGTGCCCTTCGCGATCAGGCACAGGGCCCATTGCGGGGGCCGGATCTGCCAGGCGACCGCGGCGAACGTGGCGGGGGTGTGGTTGATGATCTTCATGGCAGCTCTCGACGCGCGCAGGCCGTGAGCCCGCGCGCCCGCCGAACGGGCGCCTCCTACATGAGCTGAGTCTGCGCCCCCTTGACGACGATCCCCAGCGCGTCGGCCGTGACGTTGTTGGCGCTGAACTGCAGGGAGGCGTTCTGGTTGTCGAGCACCAGGCGGGCCATGGCTGTCTCGGCCACGATCTGGGCGGCTGGGCTCGTCTCGAGCGTGATCCCGGTGGCGGCGCCGAGCTTGAGCTTGGAGAGACCGCAGGCGAGCTCGATCGCGGCGGGCCCGATCTTGATGTACGCGCCGGCCAGCCCGCCGCAGCGCAGCAGGATCTGGGTCGGCTCGATGATCAGCTCGGCGTCGTTCAGCGGGCTCGCGTGGGCGAGCTTGTGGACCAGGTACGATCCGACCAGCGCCCCGAGCGTCGCGATGCCCCACGTCGCGCCCGTGAGCCCGCCGCCCTTCTCGAGATCGTCCTTGCCCGCGGAGGCGCCGAGCGGGCCCGCCACCGCGCCCAGGGCGCCCGCGGCCACGGCGGCTGCCCACGGCTTCGCGGCGTCGACCGTCGGGGCGTCGGTGCTCCGCACGCGCAGGTGCACCTTGGAGCGCGCCTTGATGTCCTGCTCGTCGGCCGTGGTGAGCTTCTTCGTGCTGCCGAACTCGAGCACCGGGCCGTACGCGATGTTGCAGCTCATCCCGGCCGTGATCCCCGTGTTGAGCCCGAGGAAGACGTTGCCGTTCACGCCCGCCGCGATGCCGTAGTTCCCGCCGAGGCTCGCCCCGAAGTTGATGCCGGTGAAGAAATTCGAGTTGTCGCCGTACGTGAGGTTGACCGTCGAGACGTGGCTGCGCGTCGTCTTCCGCCAGCCCTGCCAGTCGTTGCTGAACGTCATCGAGTAGAAGTCCACGTCGAAGACGCCGAGCGTCCGGTTCGGGATGACGAGCCGGTAGTTCCCGAGGACGACGTCGGTGCGGTTGCCCGTGGTGACCGACTGGTAGTCCCCCTGGGTCACGACCGTGCGGTTGCCGTCCGTGTGATCGTAGACCCCGTCGCTCGCCGCCCAGCCGAAGTGCGCCGCTTTCCCCTTGTCGCTTGCGTCCGAGCTCGTGTCGTAGCCGTCGTCGAGGCTCGACCACGTCCAGCCGCTGCTGCCGAAGCCGTCGGTCGGATCGAGCCGCGCGGACTCGGTGAACGTGCCGGCCGACGCGGTCGCCCGCTCGCCGTAGCGCAGGTAGCTGTACTTCCCGTCGCTGTGGGGGACCGCGATGCGGATCCAGTCCTCCGCGCTGCTCGCGGTGGTCGTCATGTCGTCCTGGCCGAGCTGCTGCTCCATCGGCAGCGCGCCCTCGGCGCCGGCGCGCGTCGCGAGCCCACCGCGCGCGCGCCCGAAGCCGCCTCCCATCTCGACCATCGCCCCGTTCGGCATCCGGATGCGGCCGCGCCCCTCGTCGGCGCTCGTGACCACGCGGCTCTTCGCGTTGGGCACGACGCCGGTGATCACCGGCCGCTCGGGGTCTCCGCCGACGCCGGTCCACAGCACCTCGGCGCCCTTGCGCAACGTGAAGTGCATGCCCTCGTCGGCCCCGCCGTAGGGCGTCGCCAGGCGCATCGGCACCGAGCCCTGCGCCTCGGCCGCGCCGCTCAGATCGAACGGCATCACCACGCGGTAGCGCCCCTCGGCGTCGACCGCGGCGACGCCCTCCGGGCCGCGCGCGTCGACGTGGGCGACCATCGCGCCCTCGAGGCGCGGCCTCGGCGTGGCGCGCGGCGGGCGGTAGCGCGTCGAGGCCGGGACGGCCTCGAACTCGCAAGCATAACACGGCCCGTCGCCCGCCCCGGCGCGGTGCACGGCGCGCGTCACCAGGTAATCGCGGTTCCAGTCGGCCCGGAAATGGCCAGAGAGCCCGAGGCGCTCGCCCGCGGCGAGCGGCGCGCCGATCGCGCCGTCGTACACGGTCGCGCGGCAGCGCAGCTCCTCGGCGCGCACGGCGGCGAGCGCGGCGCCCTCCTCGGGCGCCGCGAACGAGCCGCCCTCGTCGACGAGCAGCCCGAAGCCGCGCGCGTCGACCTCGGCCTCGGCCTCCAGCGGCACCTCGGGCGTGCGCTCGTTGTAGTCGAGCAGCACGAGCGCGCGCGGCGACATCCGGCGCCGGCAGCGCAGCGCGCGCACCCCTCCGGCCTCCCCCATCGCGGCCTCGACCGCGCCCCGGAAGCCCTCGGGGTGGTCGCAGAGGACGAGCCGCTCCGCCCCCCCGCGCGGCTCGATGAAGTAGCTGACGCCCGCCTGCTCCAGCTGCCGCGACACGAAGTCGAGCGCGCTCTCCTGGTACTGCACGGCGTGCGCGCGCGGCGGATACGCCCGCTCGAGCCGCCGCTCCACCTCGATCCCGAGGCCGCTCGCGGCGATCACCGCCTCCACCAGGTCCGGCACGCTGAGCCGCTGGTAGATGCGCGTCTGCCGCGCGAGGCCGAGCAGGGCGAGGCGCGGCACGAGCACGACCCGGTAGGCGTACCGATCGCCGCCGAGCGCGCCGCCCTGCTCCACCTCGGCCACGACCCCCGGGACCGCGCGGCCGGCGAGATCGAGCTCCCCGGCCGCGCCGACGAGGTCGTCGAGCGGCAGCGCGGGATCGGGCGACGCGAGATCGATCTCGAAGCGGTACGGGCGCGACAGCGCCTCCTCGCCGCGGAGCCCCAGCACCGTGAACGCCCCGGCCGGGGCGGCCTCGGAGCGGAAGTGGATCCCGACCGTCGTGGGCTTCGTCATCGCTTCTCCGAGATCTCGAGCATGGCGCCGGACGCCGTGGTGATGCGGCTCTGGTTGGCGTTGCGGGCCGTCACGGGCGACGGCGCGAGCGGGTTGAACATGGCCCCGAGGATCACCGGGCGATCCGGGTCGCCGTTGGCGAACGCCACGACGACCTCGGTGCCCGGGCGCAGCGGGAAGTGCATCCCGTGGCCCACGCCGCTGAAGGGCTGCGCCATCCGGACCGGGCGCGAGGCCTTCTGCTCGCCCGGCTCCGCCGTGTCGAAGTGGAGCTGCACCGTGTAGCGCCCCTCCGCGTCGAGCTGAGCGACGCCGTTCGTCTTCCCCCCGTGCCCCGGCTGCACGATCCCCGTCACCACGCCGGGGATGCGCGGCCTCGGCGTCCGGCGCGGCGGCCGGTAGGCGACGCGCGCCGGGATGGCGCGGAACGCGTTCCTGTACAACGGGCTTTGCTCGCCGGCGTCCTTGAACGCGGGAAACCTCGCCTCGTGCTCCACCGCGACGAGGAGCAGCTCCTCGGGCTCCGGGAAGCGCGGGTGCTCGATCAGGGTCACGCGCCGCCCGGCGGACAGCGCCGCGCGGCTGGCCTTGCCCTCGTACACGCGCTGCCGCGACAGCCGCTCGTCCGCCCGGATCTGCGCCAGCTTCCCGGCCTCCTCGGGCGTCTTGACGTGGCTGCCGTACTCGACCACGCCGCCGCCGTCGCCCGAGCCCAGGGTGGCGTAGGCTGTCAGGTCGAGCTGCGGTGCGCGGTAGTTGTAGTCCTGCACGACGTAGCTGGTGGGCACCAGGTCGGTCGTCACCTCGAGGGCGAAGATGCCCGCGGCCTCGCCGCGGGCGCGGAAGGGCACCGTCTCCGCGCCCGCGCCGGGGCGGAAGCCGGATGGGTGGTCGGTGAAGACCATCCTGTCGCGGCCGCCCTCGTGCTCGAAGAAGAAGCTGATGCCGACGTGCTCGGCCAGGCGGCTGATGAACGCGAGATCGCTCTCGCCGTACTGCACGACGAACTCGCGCTCGGGGTAGCTCTCGAGCAGCCGCAGCTCGACGTCCTCGGAGCCCAGGCCGTGCCGCTCGAGCTTGCTCCGGAGGATGTCGGGAACGCTGCGGTCCAGGTAGATCTCCTGCGTCTCGACGAGGGTGAGCCGGAACGCGCGCGGCACGAGGCGCAGGCGGCAGGTGGCGCGCTCGGCCAGCGGCTCCAGCCGGTCCCGGATCGGGCCCAGCATGCCCGAGATGCGGCGGATCTCCTCCCCGTCAGCCTCGAAGACCAGGCTGACCTCGGCGCCGGGCGCGGCGTCGGCCGGGAGCTCGCGGCCCTCGTCGATCACGACGTCGAGGTCGAACGAGAAGAGCTGCGAGATCGCCTCTCGCCCGGAGAGCTCGCGGACCTTCACGTGGTCCCACGGTCCCCGCTCCGACTCGATGCGAACGCTCAACGTCCCGGAGGCTTCCTTCATCGCTCGTTCTCCGATTCGGCCGCGGCCTTCCCTGGGGCACCGGAAAGGTGGAGAGGCGGCCGCGTGGGCGTGCGCGCCGCGTGGGCGCCGGGATGGCCGCGTGAGGGCTGCTGACACCCTGCGCCACCAGGGCTCGCTCTTCGGGGGTTCACGGGCATCGGAGCGTCAGCCTCGCCCCTTGCCGGTGCCGTACAGGAGCGCCCGCACATCGAGCTTCGCGGGGCGCTTCGGCGCTCCGGGGGGCGGCGGCTCCGGGGGCGGCGGTTCGGGAGGCGGCGTCGCCCAGGCGAAGGCGCCCCCCGCGGCCGCGGGGCTCGCCGGCTCTGGCGTGGGGACCGCGGGCGCGGCCGCGCTTGCGGTGGGAGCGCTCGGCTCGGCCGGCGGCGCGCGTGGCGGCTCGGCCGGCAGGGCGCGTGGCGGCTCGGCCGGCAGGGTGCGTGGCGGCTCGGTCGTGAAAGGAGTCGCCGGCTGGCGCGTCGCATGGCTGCCGGCGTCCTTCGGCATCTGCATCGTCCCCGACCTGCCGAGCGGAGCCTCGGGCGGCGATGGTGCCGGCCGCTTCGGCGGCGACGGCGAGGCGCCTGCGGGGGCCGGACGAAACGGCAGCGTCGCCAGGACCGCGGGCGCCCCGTTCGGCGCGATGTCCAGCGTCCCGGTGGGACTCATGCTCGCCGCGGCGGACAGCGCGACGGTCGACTCGAGGGCGGCGCCATCCTCGTCGCCCGCCGCGCCCGCGCGGGGCGCCGTCGCTCCGGCCCTGCTCACCACGGCGCCCGGAGCGGGCCACGCGATCGGCTCACCCGGGAGCTCGACGCCGGCGAGGATGCACATGCGCGGGAGCACGTCCTCCGAGGGCACGGGGAAGCTGCCGCGCCACGTCACCGTGCAGCGCTGCTCGTCGCCGTCGATGCGCAGCATGTCGGCGCTCAGCGGGAGCTCCTGGTGCTCGGCGAGGCCGAGGCCCGCGAGGCCGTGGATGCGCGCGAAGCCGCGCGCGCCGGGCAGGCGCATGCGCATGCGCGGCGCGCTCGGGTGCAGGCCGTCCATCACGATCCACTCGTCGCCGCGCAGGAAGTGCGTGCGCTGATCCGGCGGCGCCGCCTGGAAATAGTCCCAGCTGAGCTCGTCCGGGATCTCGCGGATACCGCGTTCCAGCAGGGCGCGCGGGGTCGCCCCGAGGAGCCGCCGGCGGGCGGGGCTGGCCTTCGAGATCGGGCCGAAGCCAGCCACGCGCCTCGCGTCGACCGGATCGAGGATATTCGGCTCGCCCGAGCCCTGAGGATGGCCCTCCCCGAACGGGTTGTCCGGGAAGCCGATCCCGCCAAAAGCGTGCTCGTAATCGATGGGGAGCCGCACGAAGCCGCCCCGCTTGCGGACCATCAGCGTCTTGTCCAGCAGCGTCCAGCTGCTCGAGAAGACGCCCAGCCGGACATGCGCCGCCTCGACGGGGCGGCCGTGCGGCGCATGCGCATGGCCCGTGAAGAGCACGTCGGCCTTGAGCAGGCGAGGGACCAGATCGGTCGTGAATCGGATGCTCCGCGAGGGGAGCCCGCCGTGATGGACGTCTTCCCGAAGGATCTCCTGCGGCGCGATGCGCTGCATCATCGTGTCGCTGGCGAACCCGAAGGTGGCTTTCACCATCGCGGTCACCCAGAGCTTGCCCTTGAACCTCCAGGCCATGGCGGCGGCGGTCGCAGCGCCGATCGGCGTCGCGCTCATATGCGGAGGGCTGCTCGTCGCCATGGATCCACCAGCGATGAGACCCGCCCTCCGGCGCTGCTGTCAAGCCATTGTGGCCGTCGCGCGGCGCAGCGATCACCGGTTCAATCCGCGCGTCCGCGCATCGGCGTTCCCTGCGGGAGATTCGATGTCATCGACGCACCGAGCGGAGCCTGCGAGCCGTTGAACCAGGTGCTGCCGGGCGGTCGTCGTGAGCCGTTCGGCTCGGCCGCGATCGAGGGCGCCGGAGACGCCGCCTTGCGGCGCCGGACGCGGAGGTCGCGCCCGGGCGCCCGCCATCCGCGGCGAGCGCCGCGCGCTGTGCCATACTGCGCGGCCACGGTGGCTCCGGCACATCGCATCCACTACACGTACGCCGAGTACCTGGCCCTCGAGGCGTCCAGCAACGTCAAGCACGAGTACCTCGACGGCCAGATCTACGCGATGGCCGGAGGCACGCCCGAGCATGCCGCGCTCGCTGCGGCGGTCATCGGCCTCCTCTTCCCCGAGCTTCGCAGAGGTCGATGCCGTGCTTACGACGCCGATCTTCGCGTGCGTGTGCCGTCGACAGGCCTCGCCACCTACCCCGACGTCACGGTCGTGTGCGGGCCGATCGAGCGCGACGCCCAGGACGAGCAAGCCGTGACGAACCCCACGCTCATCGTCGAGGTGCTGAGCCGCAGCACCGAGGAGTACGACCGAGGCGACAAGTTCGAGCATTACAAGAGCCTCGCCTCCTTGCGCCAGTACGTCCTGGTGTCGCACCGGGAGCGCAGCGTGGAGGTGTGGACTCGCGACGTCGACGGCGACTTCACGTCTGCCATCGCGCGGGACGGCGACGTCGCGCTCCTCGCGTCGATCGGCGCCCGGCTCGACGTCCGCGAGCTGTACGAGGCTGCGGCCGAGCCGGGGGCCTGAGTAGGGCGCTATCGACAGGACGTGGTGACAGCCTGGCGGTCGAGCGCTCGGGCGCGCACGCGCCGTGAGCCGTGATTGCCTCTCCGCCTCTGGAATGCGATCGTCGGCCCTCTATCGAGGCAATCTCGGCTCGCGCTCACCCATCGAGCTCATGGCGGATTCAGGCGCCGAGCGCAGGGACGCCACGCTCCGTCAACCCATCATGGGCTGCGCCGTCCCAGCACATTTCTGCGTGGCAGCGGGTATTGACTCCGTGGCTCGTTGGGCGACCATCGCATCATGGCGCGCACAGCTCCGGTTCCGAACATCCCCGCGGGGCCGGAATGACGCCGGATGTCTTCGGAGGCACCGGGGAGAACAACGATCGGGGGCCGACGTGAAAACTCGATTCAGTCATCCTCTTCTCGGAGCCATCGAGAAAGGTATGTTCAGCCCGCAGCTCCGATCCATCTGCGGGGCCAAGCAGCTCACGGCCTCCCTGGCGCAGCTGAACGAGGTGGCGGAAAGGCTCGAGCCGTGGCGTGCTCCGCACTTCGAGCTGCGCGCGCGCGTCGATCTCGGGAACTTCTATCCCGAGACGGGACGGGTCACCGCGCTCGACAAGACGAACGCTCTCGTCAAGGGCGTTGCTCGCCGGGTCGGGCAGGCGAGCCGCCTGTCTCGCCTGCACGGGTTCGTGTGGCATGTTTGCGACGGGGTGCTCGCACTGCGCGACGACGTGTTCTTGCGCGTGCTGGGCCCCACAGCAACGAGCCTGCGGCCCTGGCTCGAAGAGTGCGCGGCCTTGCGGTTACAGTGCGTCTTTCCGGTGGTGCGAGCGGTCGACAAGCCGCCTATCGCGCCGGAGTCTGGCTGGATAGAGTTTCGCGACGATCTCGTCGATGCGACCGGGCGAGCAGCCCTGGACAACGAAGCCTGGCATCTGGATCTCCCGCTTGCGGCACCAGATAAGCGATGTCGGCAGAGCGTGGTCGGGTTTCTCTGCGCGACCGTAGATCCAGCGTCGAGGACGCTTCCGTTGTCACCCCGCGTGAGAGAGGCAGCATCGCGCTGGCTTTGTCGGCTGCACGATCCCGGCGACCCCGCGCGGCTCGCCTCGTGGGTGCTGGAGAACGGCGGTAGCGAGGCGCTCGCCAGGACGGTCGCTGACGCCGAGCGCTCGTTCGGTGGTCTGCGCAGCGTCGACCGGATCCAGCGCTTCGGCGGGATCCAGATGCTCGATCGAGCCCTCGCTGAAGGGAGCGTGGCCGAGTGGCCGCTTCAGCAGACGCCGGACGGCCCCGCGATCCTGGTGAGCCCGCGAGACATCGACAACCCTGACACCCTCGCATGCGTGACGGAGGACGGCAGGATGTGGGCCTATGGGTTCGGCTGGGACGAGTGGGAGCGAACGAGCGACTCGGTGCGCGCTTTCGTCTCCCGCATTGCGTTGTGGGGACACCCCAAAGAAGTGCCGGTCCATGTCTCGCGGTCGTCGCACGGTCGTGAGCTCGCGCAGGCGCTCGGCCTGGACCAGGTCGAAGAGGCGACCGACTCCACCGGCACCTTCTACGCGGGCGACGCGGCGCTGGTGTTCGAGCGGAGGCTGTCCGAGGGGCGCGCAGTTGACGTGGTTGCGCGAGCTGCGCCCCGAGGCGGTGCCTGTCTGGGACGACCTCACCTCGTCTGCCTGAGCTCCAGGGCGCGGCGGCCGACGTCCCATGCCCTTCCACGCGCGTGGATCGACGAGGAACGACGAGCGATCCCGCCACCGACGACACGCAGCTACGGCGTGATCTCGCCGACTCGCGGAGCACCCTGACCATGAGCGCCGCGCCGCCCAGCCCGTCGAGTAAGCTGCGCCGCATGAAGGTCCCCCGACTCACCGGCCGCGCGCTCACCGCGGCGCGCCTCGCCGCCGAGGCGCCCGGATCCTCCGCCGCGCTCCGGGAGGTGATGAAGCGCAGCCTGGGCATCGATCGCCTCGCCTCGCTTCCGGACGCCTTCCGCGACGACGTCCCCGCAGAGGCGCGCCCCCTCCAGGCCGCGCCGCCGCGGCGCTGGGAGGACGCCGGGCTCGGCGCGCCCCCCGTCCGCGACTGGCCCAGGCCCTCGGTGGCCTACGCGGCGGCCTACCGCAAGGGCGCCACCACCCCGCTCCGCGTCGCCGAGCGCGCGCTCTCGGCGCTCGAGGCCCTCGCCGCCGAGCGCCCGTGCATGAACATCGCCGTCGCCACCTCGCGCGAGGCGACGCTCAGGGACGCCGACGCCTCGACCGCGCGCCACGCCGCGGGGCGGCCCCGCGGCCTGCTCGACGGCGTGCCCCTGCTCGTCAAGGACGAGTTCGACGTCGAGGGCCTGCCGACCACGCTCGGCTCGCCCTGCGGCCCCCAGCCGCCCGCGCCGCGCGACGCCGCCGTGGTCGCCCGGCTCCGGCAGGCGGGCGCCGTGTTCCTCTGCAAGACCGTGCTCACCGAGTGGGGCATGTCGCCGATCGGCAACAGCGTCCACCAGCGCATGCCCCACAACCCGCACCACAGGGAGCGCGCCGCGGGCGGCTCCTCCACCGGCTCCGCCGTCGGCGTGGCGCTCGGGCTCGCGCCGCTCGCGGCCAGCGGCGACGGCGGCGGCTCCATCCGGGCGCCCGCCGCGCTGAACGGCGTCTTCGGCATCAAGCCGACCTTCGGCCGCGTCAGCCGCGCCGGCGACGGCTTCAAGGGCTCGGTCGCCCACGCCGGGCCGATCGCCAGCAGCACGGCCGATCTCGCGCGCTTCCTCGACGCCGTCGCCAGCGAGCCCGACCCCGACGACGACCTCACCGCGTGGGCGCCCCCGCCGCCCCCCGGAGGCTTCGGCGCGCGCCTCGGCGCCGGCGTGCGCGGCCTGCGCATCGGCGTCGACGAGGCGGAGTGGCGCGACGCCTCCACCCCGGTCGCGAGCGTGTGCTGGGGGGCGCTGCGCGCGCTCGAGCGCGAGGGCGCGACCCTCGTGGACGTGACGATCCCCCTCGCCAGGCACGCGGCCTCCATCGGCTACCTCGTCATCGGCCCCGAGTCGCTCGCGGCGTTCCAGCGCGCCTGGAGGGAGCAGCGCGACCTCATCAGCGAGGACCTGCGCGTCACCTTCAGCCTCCTCTCGGGCGTCACCGCGCTCGAGCAGATCGACGCCGCGCGGCTCCGCGCCGGCATGCGCCGCGAGGTGGCGCGCGCCCTCGCCGGCGTCGACGTCCTCGCGCTCCCGACGACGGCGATCACCGCGCCCCGCTACGCGCAGGCCGAGGAAGGCCGCGCCTTCCTGGATCCCATCGCCCTCGACGGCATGTGCCGCTTCGCCTTCCTCGGCAACCTCACCGGCCTCCCCGCCGGCACGGCGCCCGTCGGCGTCGACGCCGAGCGCCTGCCCATCGGCCTGCAGATCCTCGGCGACGCGTGGGACGAAGCGGCCGTCCTCGCCGTCCTCGCCCACCTCGAGCGATCGGAGCTCGCGAGCGCGCGGCGCCCTCCGGGGGCGATCGATCTGCTCGAGGTCCCCGATCCCATCGAGCCCAGGGAGCGGTCGCGATGAGCCAGAGCGCCGGAGGTCATCCTCCCGACGTGAAGCCGGCGCCGGCGCCGTGGACGCTGGCCGGCGATGCGACCATCGTGATGCTCGAGCTCCCGGAGCGGCTGCTCGAGGAGCAGAGCTTCATCCCGGAGGCGCTCCGCCCCCGCTTCGAGGGGCGCTACAGCCTGCTGATGGCGCTCGACTACACGTCGTCGAACGTGGGGCCTTATCGCGAGCTCCTGTTCATCCCCGGGCGCTTCCGCACGCGCCGCGGCCTCTGCTGGTCCATCAGCAAGATCTACGTCAGCTCGTGGGACAGCGTGGTGAACGGGCAGCGCAACTGGGGTATCCCCAAGGAGCACGCCGATTTCGAGATCGCGCGCGAGGCGGACGGGAGCGAGCGCTTCCGGGCGTCGCAGGGCGGCGACGTCTTCGCCGATCTGCGCTTCGCGGCCGCGGGCCCGAGCCTGCCCGCCTCGAGCGCGCTCGTGCCTGCGCGCCTCCGCCGGCTGGTGCACCACCGCGACGGGCACGACTACTTCTGCGCGCCGACCGCGCGCGGGAGCGCCCGCCACGCGCGCCTGCTCGAGGCGCGCGTCGATCCGGCGCGCATGCCGCGCGTCGACGAGGGCCGCGTGGTGTTCGCCGTCCGGCTCTCCAGCTTTCGGGCCGAGTTCCCGGTCGCCGACGTCGAGCCCCATCGCTCGCTCTGATCGCTCATCGCGGGGAGCTGCCCCGCGGCGGCGTCGGGGCCGCTCGGTCGCTCGAGCGCGCAGATCAGCTGAGCGCGATCATCGCGGCCGTCGCCGCGTAGTCGACGCGCTGCGCGCGGTAGGGGTACGTCGGCGGGAAATGCTCGAGCGCCGCGCGGAGGCGCCGGCTCGACGCCCTGTCGAGCGGGTCGAAGCGCAGGCCCACCGCGCGCCCCGGGTCGCCCAGGCGCCGGCCGTGGAGCGTGCGCGCGATCGTCGCCGTCGCGTCGATCCAGACGCTCGTGTCCGGGATCCGGAACGAGACGATCACCGGCTCACCCGTGAGCGGGCGAGCGCTCGTCAGCACGAGCATGCCGTCGATCGACAGGTCGATCGCCCGGGTCCCGAGCAGCCGGAAGCCCCGCTCGCGCACGGCCTGGCACTCCACGATCGCAGCGCGGCGCGTGGCGCGGCGCTCGCTGGCGAGCAGCATCTCCATGGTCGTTCTCCTTGGCGCTGTACGCTACGGAGGACGGCTACAGGTGGACAAGAAACTTACACGGCGGCGCCCCGCGCCGCGGGTGGCGAGGGCGAACGCGGGTAGCAGGTAGGGGAGGGGGAGGGGGTCTCGGCGCCCCTGAGGGCGCTTGCGGCGAGAGGCGCCCGCGGCCGCTGGAGGGGTCGCCGCCCCGCCAGGTGGGCGGGGCGGCGCGCGGCCGTGGGCCTCTCTATCCGCCGGTCAGCGGCCCGCGCGGCGCCGGCGCAGGGCGAGGCCGGCGAGGGCGGCGAGCATGGGCAGGAGCGCGGCGGCTCCTCGGGTGCTGCCCGCGGGCGTGGGCCGCGCGGCGCAGAAGCCGTTGCCCTCGGCGAAGATGCCGGTCGGGTCGTTCTCGCTCTCGGGCGCGCAGGTGCCCGCCGTGCTGTCGGTCGAGCTGCACACCTGGCCGGACGGGCAGCCGTTGCCGTCGGTGCCGCGGCAGCCCGCCACGCAGGCGTGATCCTCGCAGATCATCCCGCTCGTCGCGCCGCCGCACTCGCTGTCCTGCCTGCAGGCCGACTGATCGTCGTCGCCGTTGTTGGGATCGGTCTCGCCCTCGTCGACGGCGCCGTTGTGGTTCGCGTCCTCCACGCCGTCGGCCACGCCGCCGTCGTCCGTGTCCGCATCGAGCGGGTTCGTCTTCGTCGTGGGATCGGCGTCCGCGATGCAGGTGCCCGCGCCCGCGTCGGTCGCCGCGTTGTCGCAGGGCAGGCCGAGCTCGGTGCCGTCGAACAGCCCGTCACCGTCGCTGTCGGGGTCGAGCGCGTTGACGAGGCCGTCGCCGTCGTGATCGTCGCTGAAGTTCGGCTCGTCGCCGTCGATCACGCCGTCGTCGTCGCTGTCGGCGTCGTTCGGATCGGTGCCGAGCTCGTCCTCGATCGCGTCGATGAGCCCGTCGCCGTCGCTGTCCGCCGGCGTCCCGTCGTCCTCGCCGACGTTGGGATCGGTCTCGCCCGCGTCGACGACGCCGTTCAGGTTCACGTCCTCCTGGCCGTCGGGCACGCCGCCGTCGTCGGTGTCGGCGTCGAGCGGGTCGGTCTTTGTCGCGCCGGCGTCGCCGTCGGGGCGGCAGTGGCCCGCCTCCGCGTCGGTGCCCTCGCTGTCGCAGGGCAGGCCGAGCTCGGTGCCGTCGAACAGCCCGTCGTTGTCGCTGTCGACGTCGCGCACGTTGATGAGGCCGTCGTCGTCGGTGTCCTCGCCGGGCTTCGGCTCCTGGCCGTCGGGCACGCCGTCGTCGTCGGTGTCGGCGTCGTCCGGATCGCTCCCGATCGCCTCCTCCTCCGCGTCGGGCAGCCCGTCGCCGTCGCGATCCTCGTCCACCGCGTCGTCGTCGCCGTTGTTGGGATCGGTCTCGCCCTCGTCGATGCCGCCGTTGTGGTTCGCGTCCTCGGCGCCGTCGGAGATGCCGCCGTCGTCCGTGTCCGCGTCGAGCGGGTGCGTCGTCGTCGCCGGGTCGGCGTCCGCGACGCACTTGCCCGCGGCGGCGTCCGTGGCGGCGTTGTCGCAGGGCAGGCCGAGCTCGGTGCCGTCGAACAGGCCGTCGCCGTCGCTGTCCGGATCGAGCGCGTTGATGAGGCCGTCGTCGTCGTGATCGTCGCTGAAGTTCGGCTCGTCGCCGTCGATCACGCCGTCGTCGTCGCTGTCCGCGTCGCTCGGGTCGGTGCCGATCTCCTCCTCGATCACGTCGATCAGCCCGTCGCCGTCGGTGTCCGCCGGCGTCCCGTCGTCGGCGCCGTTGTTCGGATCGGTCTCGCCCGCGTCGATCTCGCCGTCGAGATCGAGGTCCTCCTGGCCGTCGGGCACGCCGCCGTCGTCGGTGTCGGGATCGACCGGCGAGGTCTTGGTCGCCCCCTCGTCCGCGTCGGCGCGGCAGTGGCCCGCGTCGCCGTCGGTGTCCTCGTTGTCGCAGGGCAGGCCGAGCTCGGTGCCGTCGAAGAGCCCGTCGTTGTCGCTGTCGACGTCGCGCACGTTGATGAGGCCGTCGCCGTCGGTGTCGTCGGCGGGGTTCGGCTCCTGGCCGTCGAGCGCGCCGTCGTCGTCGGTGTCGGCGTCGTTCGGATCGCTCCCGATCGTCTCCTCGAGGTCGTCGCTCAGCCCGTCGCCGTCGGTGTCCGTCGGCGGCACGTCGTCCTCGCCGTTGTTCGGATCGGTCTCGCCCGCGTCGACGACGCCGTCGAGGTCGACGTCCTCGTTCCCGTCGGGCACGCCGCCGTCGTCGCTGTCCGCGTCGAGCGGATCGGTCTTGGTCGCGCCGGCGTCCCCGTCGGCGCGACAATGGCCCGCGGCGGCGCTGGTGGCGGCGTTGTCGCAGGGCAGGCCGAGCTCGGTGCCGTCGTAGAGCCCGTCGTTGTCGCTGTCGGGGTCGAGCGCGTTGATGAGGCCGTCCTCGTCGGAGTCCTCGTTGAACTCCGGCTCCTCACCGTCGAGCACGCCGTCGTCGTCGCTGTCCGCGTCGTTCGGGTCGGTGCCGGCGGCGATCTCGGTGGGATCGTCGATCCCGTCGTTGTCCGAGTCGCAGCCGTTGTTGATGACCCCGTCGCAGTCGTTGTCGATCCCGTCGCCGCACACGTCGGTCGCCTCGGGCACGCAGACGCAGGCGTTGGCGTCGGGATCGCACTGCGGGGCCAGCGGCCCGCAGTGCGCGTCGGTGAGGCACTCGACGCACTCGTTGGGCGTCGCCTCCGTCTGGCAGTACGGCGTCGGCGCGGCGCACTGCGCGTCGGTCGCGCACCCGTCGATGATGACGTCGGTCGGCGGGGTGCCCCCGGCCGGGCCGTTGCCGTCGGTCGGCGTCTCCTCGGACGGCGAGCCCTGCTCTCCGGCGGCGGTCACGATCGCCTGGTTGGAGATCAGCCCCTCCGCGCCGGCGTCCACCGTGACCTGGAAGGTCACGGTCGTCGCGCCGTTGACGGCGGGGAGCGTGCCGCCCTCGGCCGCGCTCGCGCCCCCGCCGAGCCGCACGCGCACGGTGCGCGTTGCGGCGTCGTACTCGCCCTGATCGTCGCCGGCCGCGTCCGTCTTCGGGTCCGACTCGATCGCCAGCGAGCCCGGCACGTAGGTCACGCCCGGGGGCAGCGGATCGGTGAGCACGGTGTCGACCGACGCGTCGTTGCCCGTGTTGACGACCTCGACCGTGTACCGGATCACGTCGCCCGCGAGCAGCGGCTCGCCGTTCACGTCGACGGCCGTCTTCGTGGACGACGTGAAGTCCGGCTTGAACGTCGAGATCGAGGTGACGAAGCCGGCGAGGAAATACAGGTCGCCGTCGGTCGCCGCCTCGATGGGCGCCGAGGTCTGGCCTGCGCTCACCAGGGACGTGATGTCGAGGACGTCGATGTCGATGCCGGCCATGGCCCCCGGGAGCCCCACCATCTGCGGCAAGTCCCCGGCATTCGACACCGGCGTGCCGAGGTAGGAGCGCGTGCCGTTGAAGAAGTCGTCGGAGGGGTTCAGCGTGTTCTCGAGCACCTCGTTGTTGAAGAGGAAGCGGTCTCCGTCGATCGACGCGTCCCCCTCGAACGTGACCATGCCGATCTTCGCGTCGTAGCCCGCGTTCGGCACCACGAACCCCGAGAGCAAGGCCTGCACGCCCTGGTTGGGCTGGCCCAGGCGCGGGGTGTTGACCGCGTCCAGCCCGTGGAAGAGCGCGAGATGGCGCGGCGGCTCGGAGGCGAGCTCATAGAACACGACCATCCACCAACCGGCGAAGTTGTTGTGGTCGAAGTTGGCGGGGGGGGCAGCGATGAAGTCCTTGCTGTGGACGCCGCCCACCCGGTAGGCGCCGGTCCCGTGCTCCTGCACGATCGCGGTGATGTCCGCGAACGACTGGTAGTACTCCGTCGTCGTGCTGTCCGGGTCCGGGGTGAACGACCCCCCGAGCGGGGCGACGGCGTTCACTTCCTCCTCGAAGCCGCCCGCGCCGGGGCGGGCCAGGGTCACCGTGGTGTCCACGGGATCGCCGGACGAGATGTGTGCGCCCCAGTAGAGGTAGGCGTGCGTGACCGTGGCTCCGGCCGGGACCTCGAGCCAGGCGGTGCTCTGCGCCTCGCTCGCGGTGATGGTGGTGTTCGCCTCCGCCTCGCCCTCTCCGGGCGAATCGGCCTTCCAGTACACGTCGGGCGAGCTGTCGCCGAGCCCGCTGCTCCCGCACTGCGCAGGGTTAGCGTTGCCCACCACGGGCGTCGCCGGCTCCAGGTCCCCACCGCACTCGTACCCGAGCGTGTTGCCGATCAGGAGGAAGTCGCCCCGCTGGCTGACCTCCACGCGCAGCACGGGCGCGGCGTGCGCGGCGCCGCCCTGCCCGCCCACGCAGGCGAGCCCGACAAGACTACCTAGGATCCAACGTCTCTTCACGGCGCCTCCTGCTGCTTCGGCTTCTTCTCGAGGATCTTGAACTGCACGCGGCGGTTCTTCTGGCGTCCCTCGTCGGTGTCGTTCTCCGCGATCGGGACGTCGGGCCCGTAGCCCTTCGACGCCAGCCGCTCGGCCTCGATGCCGCGCTGGACCAGCGCCTTCGTGACCGACTCGGCCCTCGCCTGGCTGAGCTTGATATTGTACGCGCGTCCGCCGCGCGGGTCTGTGTGCCCTTGCACCTCGATCTTGGTGATCTCCGGGTGCTCCTTCAGCACACCCGCCACCTCATCGAGGAGCTCGTCGCTCGCCTTCTTGATGGTCGCCTTGCCGGTGTCGAACTGCACCTGCTGGAGGATGACGATCTCCTGCTCGGTGACGCGCACCGCGACGGGGCAGCCGTTCTTCGCCGGATCCTGATCGGGCTTGCCCTTCTCGTCGGGGCAGGCGTCCTGATCGTCGCGCACCGTGTCGCCGTCGCGGTCGCCGGGGCAGCCGTTCGTCGCCGGATCCGAGGTGCGGATACCGGGGATGTCGGGGCAGGCGTCCTCCGCGTCGATCACGCCGTCGCCGTCCCTGTCGGGCGGCGGCGGGCAGCCGTGCTTCTTCGGATCCTCGTTCGCCGGGCCGGCCTCGTCCGGGCACGCGTCGACGTCGTCCGTGATGCCGTCCTTGTCGCGGTCCCCGGGCGGCGGGCAGCCGTGCTTCTTCGGGTCGTCGTTCGCGATGCCGGGCGTGTCCGGGCACGCGTCGACGCGATCGAGGAAGCCGTCCTCGTCGCGATCCGCGGGCGGGCAGCCGTTCTTCTTCGGATCCGGGTCGCCGACGCCGGGCACGTCGGGGCAGGCGTCCTTCTCGTTGACGATGCCGTCCTTGTCGCGGTCCGGGTCCGCGCGCCGGACCTCGGGCGAGTACGCGAGCATCGCGACGGCGCGGAAATCCGGGGTGCCGATGCCCGAGGTGAAGCCGGGGCCGGCGGCGACGCCGAGCTCGAAGTCGCGGAGCGTCGGCGCGAAGCGGTAGCGCAGGCCGAGCAGCGCCTCGACGTTCGTGTTGCGGGCCTCCGGGTCCTCCAGCACCGTCGACACGGTCGCCTCGGGGCCGATCTGGAGCTGCTCCTCCGAGCCCAGCAGCAGGCCGACGCCCGCGCCGCCGTTGAACATCAGGCCTTGCCGCACCTGCGCGAACGTCTGCGCCGGGCGCAGATCGACGCCGGCCGCCGCCGACCAGACGAAGCCCGGGATCCGGCCGCCGGCGAGGATCTGCGGCAGGCCGCGGACCGACTCCTCGCCCACGAACGAGCCGTCGCGGTCGCCGGTCGGCACCCACACGAAGCCGCCGACGGCGAGCTGGAACGGGTCGAAGTAATCGCCGACGAGGCGCAGGCGCAGCCCGACCCGGAGATCACCGAGCTGCACGTCGCTCGGCGACCTGAACGAGAGGCCCTCGGCCGCGGGGCTGTCGCCCTGCTGCAGCACGGCGAGCGGCAGGTCGACGTTGACGTGCAGCCGGTCCCAGAGCGTGAGCGAGGAGTTCAGGTGCAGGAACAGCTGGTGGCCGACGATCGCGCCGAGGTGCTCGTCGCTGCCCTGCCGCGTGAGCACGAGCGGGTTGTGCGCGTAGTCGCCGAGCAGCATCACGTGCAGCGTCGCGCTGCCGTCCTGGTTCGGCGAGGCCGCGTACGGCGACGGCACACCGAACATCCGGTCGCCGGCGGGCGCGGGGCTGAAGCGGTTGAGGGCGAGGCCGCGCGCCGGTCCCGCTTCCTGAGCGGACGCTGGCGCGGCCCACGCCGCCGCGGCTAGGGCGGCGGCGCCGCAGATCCATCGAGGGGGCAAGGGGGCTCTCATGCGCAGGATCACCTTGGGTGCTTTGGGCGAGCGGCCGTCGACTGCTCCGGCGCGCAGGCAAGTTGGGGGAAACGCGGCGTGCTCGACGAGGAGGATCGGCGAGCATGCTCGAAATCCCGGGCCGTCTTATAAGCTTCGCAGGACGCTACCGGTGGACTTTTCGATGCGCGGCCGTCCGAATTCGGATCGGCCTCGACAGGGCGGCTCTCCTGCGAGCCGGCCTTCGCAGCGCGGCCTATGCAAGCCGTGTGCACGTCTCGCCGTCGCGTGGGGCGGGCGGTCTGTCGGAGATCCCGCGGCTCCAGCGGCTCTGCGATGGGCCGATTGAGGCCTACAGACATCAGCACTGCGGCCTCGATGCGGCGGTATCGACCGGGATCGAGCGGGGGCGCGCCGGCGCGCCCGGCCGGCGGGCTCTGCGGTGCTCGCGGCCCCGGCGCTGCGTTGCCGGAGGCCCGGGTTCACCGTGGAATCAAGAGTTCGTTCGGAGGGCGCCGCTGAATTGAAAGATGCCAGGGTTCGAGCCGATCTTGCCAACGGCGGTGAACCTGGATCCTGGCGTGACGGCCAGCATCGGCGAGCGGAGCGCGTCGATCGGTGAAGTCGACTCGGCCTGGCTCGTCGCGCAGGGCGAGCTCCTCGCCGCGTCCGTCCGGGTCGTGTCGACTGGCGCATTCCGCGCGGGAGGCGCGTTCCAGCGATCCATCTCGTGGGTGCATCGACTACCATCGTCGCCGAAGGGCGGCTGCCACCGGCGACTCCAGACGACGGAGGTTTCGACGATGAACCTTTTTCCGGACGAGATGCGGCGTGATCCTTATCCCCTCTACGATCAGCTGCGGACCGGCTCTGCCGTGTTCCATGTCGCTCCGCTCGATCTCTGGATGGTCTTCGATTACGACGGGGTGAAGCGGGCGCTGACCGATCATGACGCCTTCAGCTCCGCGGTGACGCCTCCCACCGGCAAGGCGCCGGACTGGATCGTCTTCTCCGACCCGCCGCGCCACACGAAGCTTCGATCCATCGTCCTGCGGGCGTTCACGCCGCGCTCGATCGCGGGCCTGGAGCCGCGCATCCGCGAGCTGTCGCGCGATCTCCTGGATCCGTGGATCGAGCGCGGGGAGATGGACCTCGCGGCGGACTACGCGGGGCCGCTGCCCACGATGGTGATCGCGGAGATGCTCGGCATTCCCCCCGAGGACCGGGCGCGGCTGCTGCGCTGGAGCGAGGTGATAGTGAACCTCAGCCACGCGATCTCCGGCGGCGAGGAGGCGGCGAGGGCCGTGAGCGAGCACGCCGTGGTGAAGGAAGAGATGAAGGCGTATCTGGCGGGCCTGATCGAGGCGCGCCGGAGGGCGCCGGCGGAGGACCTCTTGACCCGGCTCGTCGAGGCCGAGGTGGACGGCGAGCGGCTGACCGAGGGAGACATCCTGAGCTTCTTCCAGTTCCTGCTCGCGGCGGGCACCGAGACGACGACGAACCTGATCGACAACGCGATCTTGTGTTTCCTCGAGAGCCCGGCGGAGCTCTTCCGCCTCCGGGCGGCGCCCGAGCTCTTGCCCTCGGCGATCGAGGAGGTCCTGCGCCACCGCTCGCCGCTGCAGATGGTGTTCCGCGAGACGAGGCGCGCCGTCGAGGTGCACGGCCAGGTGATCCCGGCCGGGAAGCTGGTGCTGCCCGTGATCGGCTCCGCGAACCGGGATCCGCATCAGTTCCACGACCCTGGCCGCTTCGACATCGGGCGCGACCCCAACCCGCACGTCGCGTTCGGCCACGGCATCCACTTCTGCATCGGGGCGGCGCTGGCGCGCCTGGAGGCGCGGATCGCGCTGCCGGATCTCCTCTGCCGTCTGAAGGGCCTCCGGCGCGCGAGCGACGAGCCGTGGGAGCCGCGCAAGGCGATCATCGTGCACGGTCCGGCGCGCTTGCCGATCCGCTTCGAGCCGGGGAGGCGCGCCGCGGTGCACGCCGCGGGCGCGCACACGCCGTGCCCCGGGTGAAGGCGGCGCCGCAGGAGGCCTGCGACCACCTCAGGTCCTGTCCGCTCCGCTCGACTGCGCCATCAAGTCGTCCACGAACCGGCGCATCAGGCGCACCAGGTCGCTGAGGTCCTCCTCACTCCACCTGGCGAGGATAGGGGCCGCGAGCCGCTGACGCGCGGCGTCCAAGGCGTCCGTCATCTGCCGCCCCTCGTCGGTGATCACCGCCTCATGGATGCGACGATCGGCCGGGCTCGGTCGACGTTCGATGAGCCCCAGGCTCTCGAGCTTCGCGACCTGGCGGCTGACGGTCGTGTAATCGCGGCCGGCTCGGTTCGAGAGCTCGACCACGCCGATCGGCCCGAAGCGCTCGATCCCCACGAGCAGCCGAAAGAGGGCTTGATCCAGGGAGATGCCTGCCTCCGCGATCAGCGCCTGATCGCGCTGCGGCTGGTTCATGAGCGCCGTCAGGTCGACCATGGCGCCGTGGAGCTCGCGGAGCTTCTTTTTCGTGATGCGTGTATTTTGCACAAATTCCTTGACGCTCTGGAGGGCGCAGTTGTATGCATGATACACATTTCCGCGTCTTCGGTGCCTTGCAGGTTCTCAACGGCACGTGCGCCCTGCGCAGGGCGGGCCGCGACGCCTGGCGCGCGGCTTGCTATGTTTGCGCGACGAGCCGATGCGCCGCACCAACGCCACGCCCACGACGCCGCCCAGCTCGCCCGCCCAGGCGGAGCCGGCCCCCCAGCGCGACGGCCGGACGACGAGCCCACCGCGCCGCGAGGCTCGCCTCGGCGACGTACTCGCTGCGACCGATTTCTCGCCGGGCGCTCTCGCGGCGATCGAGCGCGCCGCGCGCCTCCCCCTCGCGGCGGGCAGCACCCTGCACCTCGTTCACGTGCTGCCGGCGCCCGCCTCGCCCGCGGAGGGCGAGAGCGCGGAGCAGGCCGCGCGCCGCTCACTCGACGAGATCGCGGCCCGCGCCCTCGACGTCGCCCGAGGCGCGGGGAACGCAGGTCTGCAGGTCGCCCCGAGCGTGCTCGTCGGCAGAGGGTTCGTCGAGATCATCCGTCATGCGCGCAGCCGCGGCGCGGAGCTGATCGTCCTCGGCAGGCACGGGGAGCGCCCGATCCTCGATCTCCTGCTCGGGTCGACGGCCGAGCTCACCGTCCGTCACGCGGACACGCCCGTGCTCGTCGTGCAGCGACCCCCCGCCGGCGCCCACAGGCGGCCGCTGCTCGCCGTCGAGCTCTCGGACGTCGCGCTCCGGAGCGCCGCGCTCGCGACGAAGGTCATCGACCCCGAGGTGAGCCGCATCCGGGCGATCCACGCCTACCACGTGCCCTTCGAGGACAGGATGGCGCTCGCCCTCCCCTCGATGGAGTTCGCGGCCTACAAGGCGCGATACCATGACGACGCGCGCGCCGGCCTCCGGCGCCTCCTCGACTCGTTCGACGGGCTCGGCGTGACGTGGGAGTCGTCGGTCCGGCGCGGCGACGCGAGGCGCGCGATCGTCCGCGAAGCCGCGCGGTGGAAGGCCGATCTCATCATCATGGGCACGCACGGGCGCTCGGGGATCTCGCGCGCTCTCCTGGGCAGCGTGGCCGAATCCGTCATGCGCTCGGCGCCGTGCGACGTGCTTGTCGCGCGCCCCTCCTCGTTCGTGCTGGAGCTGCCCTGAGCGGCGCGGCAGCGGAGCGTGTCCCGGCGGCGCGCGGCGCCTGGACGCGCGCGCCGACTCGACCCGCCGAGGGCAAGACGGCGTGAGCGCCGGTGAGACGGTGAGACGATAGGGGGTTGGCGCTGCGGCCCCTTCGGATAGGCTGCGCCGTCGCATGATGCCGGAAGCTGTTCTCACGCTGGCCATCCTCGGAGCCACGATCGTCCTGTTCGTGAGCGATCGCCTGCGGCTCGACGTCGTGGCGATGATGTCCTTGCTCGCGCTCACCCTCTCCGGCGTCACCACGGTCCCGGACGCGCTCGCCGGGTTCAGCAACCCGGCCGTGCTCATGATAGCTGGCCTGTTCATCGTGGGGGCCGCGCTGACGGACACCGGCGTCGCCGACTGGCTGGGTCACCGCCTCGAGCGCGTCGCGGGATCGGGAGAGGCGAGGGTAATGGTGGTCGTGATGGGGGCGACGGCGCTCCTGTCCGCCTTCATGAGCTCCACGGGGACCGTGGCGATCCTCCTGCCGGTGGTCGGGACCCTCGCGTTGAAGCGCGGAATCGCGCCCGCGAGGCTCCTCATGCCCGTGGCGTTCGCCGCGCACCTCGGGAGCAACCTGACGCTCATCAGCACGCCGCCGAACCTCCTCGTGAGCGACGCCCTCCGTGAGGCGGGGCGAGAGCCATTTCGCTTCTTCAGCTTCATCGTTCCCGGCCTCGCCGTGCTCGTGATCGGCGTGGCCTACGTCGTGTCGCTCGGTCGTCGCATGCTCCCTGGCAAGGCGGACGCGGCGGACGCGGGCGCGCCGCGCTCGCTCACGCTGGGCGATCTCGCGGTGGAGTACGAGCTCGACACGTCGCTGCGCGCCTTGCGCGTCACCGCGCGCTCGAAGCTCGCCGGCCTCACGCTCGGCGCCGCGAACCTCCGCGCCGAGTTCGGCGTGACCGTGGTGGGGATCACGCATGACGGGCCTCGTGGCCGCTTGGCCCAGCGCGTCGTCCCGCAAGCGGTGTTCGCCGTCGGCGACGAGCTGCGCGTGCTCGGGAGCGACAGCGCGATCGCCGCGCTCGCAGAGCGCTTGGGGCTCGAAGCGCTCCCGGAGCGCCCCGCCTTCTCGTTGCCCGACGAAGAGTCCATGTGTGAGGTCGTGCTCCCGCGGCGCTCCCGGCTGGCGGGACAGACCCTGCGGGAAGCCAAGTTCCGCGATCGCTACCGCGCCAACGTGCTCGCGATCCGCCGGGGCGGAGGATCGCTGCCGGTGTTCCATGCGACGCCCGAGCTGCGCGATCTCAAGCTCCGCGCCGGCGATACGCTCCTCGTGAAAGGGCGGCAGAAGCACCTGAGGAACCTCCGCGACGAGCGGCGGGATCTCGTGCTCGTCGCCGAGCCCGACGCGCCGAGCGCGGTGTTCGTCGATCGCCAGCGCGCCCTCGCCGCCGTGGGGGTCACCCTGGGTATGCTCGTCATCATGGCGTTCGGGTGGCTGCCCAACGTGGTCGCCGTGCTGCTCGCCGCGGTCTTCCTGGTGCTCGCGCGGTGCGTGCGCCCGGCGGACGCCTACCGCGCCGTGAACTGGGAGAGCGTCGTGCTCATCGCGGGGATGATCCCCGTCTCCACGGCGCTGGAGCGCACCGGGGCGATGGGGGCCGCCGTGTCCGCGGTCGAGGCGCTCCTGACCGGGGCGCGGCCCACGGTGGTCCTCGGCTTGCTCGTCCTCTTCACCTCGGCCCTCGGGATGGTCCTCTCCAACACGACGACGGCCTTGCTCATGGCCCCCCTCGCGGTTCGTCTGGCCGGCGCGCTGGGCCTCGCGCCAGAGCCATTCCTCATCGGCGTCGCGTTCGCGTCTTCCGCGGCGTTCGCCACGCCGATCGCCTCTCCGGTGAACGTCCTCGTGATCGCGCCAGGCGGCTATCGCTTCAACGATTTCACGCGCGTGGGGCTGCCGCTGCAGCTCCTGGTGCTCGCGACCACCGTCATCGTCGTCCCGCTCGTGTGGGGCTTCTGACCGCGGCGATTCGCCCTGGAACTCCTCGAATCGTTTCACTTTTCCTTCCCCCCGTTCCTCGATATCCTCGGCGCGATCGTCCTCTGGACCATCACCGGCGAGCCATTCATCCATGCCTGAACCCGTCATCCGCAATCCGATCCTGCCGGGCTTCAACCCCGATCCGTCCATCGTCCGCGTCGGCGACGACTACTACGTCGCGACCTCGACCTTCGAGTGGTACCCCGGCGTGCAGATCCACCACTCGCGCGATCTCGTGCACTGGCGTCTGCTCTCGCGCCCGCTCAACCGCGCGAGCCAGCTGAACCTGCTCGGCGACGGCGATTCGTGCGGCGTCTGGGCGCCGTGCCTGACGTATGCGGATGGCCTGTTCTGGTTGATCTACACCGACGTGAAGCGCTACGGCCGGACCACCGTCGGGGGCGCGTCCGGCGCGTCCATGCGCGACTTCCACAACTACCTGGTGACCAGCCCCACCGCCGACGGCGAGTGGTCGGATCCCGTGTATCTCAACTCGAGCGGCTTCGACCCCTCGTTGTTCCACGACGAAGACGGCCGCAAGTACCTGAGCAACATGCTGTGGGACCACCGGCCCGGCCGCAATCGCTTTGCCGGCATCGTGCTCCAGGAGTACTCGCACGCCGAGCGCAAGCTCATCGGGCCTGCCACGAACATCTTCAAAGGCACGTCGATCGGCTACACCGAAGGTCCGCACATCTACAAGCGCGGCGGCTACTACTACCTGATCACCGCCGAGGGCGGCACGTACCAGGGCCACGCCGTCACCATGGCGCGCTCCCGTGACCTCACCGGCCCGTACGAGCTGCACCCCGAGACGTACATCCTGACCTCGCGCGCTCGCGCCGACGTCGCGCTGCAGCGCGCGGGCCACGCTGACCTGTGCGATACGCCGTCGGGCGACGTGTACATGGTCCACCTGTGCAGCCGCCCCATCCCGAGCCGCGGGCGCTCGACGCTCGGCCGCGAGACCGCGATCCAGAGGATGGTCTGGTCGGACGACGGCTGGCTTCGCACGGCCGATGGTGAAGGTATCCCGCGCGTCGAGGTCCCAGCCCCTGGCCTGCCCGCGCATCCCTTCCCCGCCCGGGCCGCGCGCGAGGACTTCGATTCACCGCAGCTGCCGATCGACTTCCAGTGGCTGCGCTCGCCTTACCCCGACGAGCTGTTCAGCCTCACCGCACGTCCCGGTCATCTCCGGCTCTACGGCCGCGAGACGCTCGGCAGCCTGTTCCGCCAGTCGCTCGTCGCACGTCGCCAGCAGGCGCACTGCTACACCGCTGTCACGTCGGTCGACTTCGCGCCCGAGCAGTATCAGCAGATGGCCGGGCTCATCTGCTACTACAACACGAGCAAGTTCCATTACCTGCACATCTCGCACGAGGAGACGGTCGGGCGCTATATCCGGATCATGTCGGCGATCCCGGATGGGGTCATGGCGGACGCCTTCACCGCGCCCGTCCCCATCCCGGGCACCGCGCCCGTGCACCTGCGCGCCGAGCTCGACCACGACCGGCTCTACTTCGCCTACAGCCTCGACGGTACGGACTGGAGCTGGTTCCCGGAGCATCTGGACGCCAGCATCCTCTCGGACGAGGCCTCCGCGCCCGGCCTTCCCAACTTCACCGGCGCGTTCGTCGGCATGGCGTGCCAGGACATGTCGGGCACCGGGCGCCCGGCCGATTTCGACTACTTCGAGTACCGCGAGCGCGAGTACCTGATCGACCCCAGGCGCCCGTAGCGTCACTCTCCCACGAGGGAGGCGGGTAAAGAACCTCGTTCTTGACCGCGGGTCGCTGGATTGGCCCTCAAGGCTCCTTCTTCTTCTTCTTCCACTTCTTCTTTTTTGGCGGCGGCAGCTTCGTCTTCTTCGGGTCCTTGGGCGCCCACGGGACGCGCGTGTCGATCGGCAGGATGTCCTCGTGCGGCAGGGCGCGTTCGCCCTCGCGCTTCACCGCGAACGACGCCGAGACCACGTTGATCCTGTGCGCGCCGAGGTCGGACAGATCGCCCTTGGCGCGGAGCCCGACAGGGATGCAGAACCGCCTCTTTCGCTCTTCTTCATCCATGTCGCCCCCCGGCGGCGCCCCGTCGCCCGGACCGCGCAGCTGGCCGAGCCGACTCGGATCCTCCATCGCCAGCTGGAGCTGCTCGAGCACCTCCTCGGCGCACACGAGCTCCGGCTTGGGCTTCTTCTTGCTGCCGGACGGATACTGCACCTTGGACTGGACCTTGACCGTCACGGTCACCGGCTGCCGGTCAGGCCCCATCTGCAGCGCGCTCCCCGCGAGCGCGCCCTTGGCCCCGTCCACGATGCGATCCCACGTGGGGCCGTCCCCGGCCGACGCGCTCACCAGCCGGACGCCGAGGACCTGGCCGTCGGCGCCGAGCTTGACCTCGAAGGTCGCCCGCGCGTCGAGGGGCGCGGCCGAGGAGCGGACCATGTCCGCCAGGGTGCTCGCCACAGCGCCCGCGGCGGGGACGCTGATCCCCACGCTCTTGTCCTTGCCGTGCAGCGTCTCGTTCAGGACCGTGCCCGCGATAGCCGGATCCACGGGGCGAGCGCGCGGGGCGGCCGTCGGGGCGGCGCGCGGCGCGTCGGGGCCGGGGAGCACGCCGGGCACGGTCCAGAGGGGCGTCCCGAGCCCTGGGGCGAGCGCGATGCCCCCGCCCTCGGCGGGCGGTGCCCCGCCGTACTCATCGCCGGGCGGCGCCGTTGCCGGGGCCCCCGGGGCCTCGGCGGCGGGCGCCGGGGCCTCGGCGGCGGGCGCAGGAGCCCCGGGAGCCTCGACGGCGGGCGCGGGGGCCTCGGTCGCAGGCCGGGCGGCGGCTTCGGCTGCGGGCGGCGCCGTCTCCGGAGGCGCGGCCTTCGGCTCGGCGGCGGGGGCTGCCGGCGCCGGCCTCGCGCGCTCCACCGAGGCGACCTTGGCCGCTGCGGCGCCCGGCGCGGGCGCCTGCGCCTTCTCGGTCGGAGCGGCCTTGCCTATCTCGCCGGCCGCCTGCGGCTCGTCCGCGAGCGGCTCGCCCCCGGCAGGCGCCGCGGTTGCGGCCTGGGAAGCCGGTGGTTCCAGCTCGAAATCGATGCCATCCACGATCGCGGACGGCTCGGCAGGGCCCTCTGGAGGCCGCTCCGGCGTCGGCGCGACGAGGATCGCGGCGTGCGCCGCGACCGCCATGGCCAGGGCCACGGCATCGCGCCCCCGCAGGGAGATGCTCACCGCCTCCTCGTGTCAAGGCAAGCGCGCATTGGCCAGTTCTAGCACGCCTCCGGCGCGCGGACCGGCATCCCCGGTGGTCCCCCCGCCCACCGGCGTGAAAAGCACGATCGCGGCGCGGCGACCGCGAGCACGCCGCGCGGCCGGGGAGGCCGGGGGTGAGGGCATTGTTCCACCCTGCGGGAATGATGGAACCGCCAAGTAGCCAGAAGACGCCAGAAGACGCCAGAAGACGCCAGAATTATTTGTGTTTTTCTTGGCGTCTTTTGGCGTCTTTTGGCGTCTTTTGGCGTCTTCTGGCGTCCTCTGGGCGACTTGGCGGTTCAAAAGACCCCACCTGCGGCCAAAGTCCCCCACCACCAGAGGCCGCTGTCGCGCTCCGGTGGTGTCGTTGCGCTGTAAATCGCGTGCCGGCGTGCGGTATCAGAGCACCGGCGTGCCCGGCGCGGCATCCTCGACCGTGATGGTGCGGACTCGCCCCTCGACCTCGGCGGTCAGCAGCATGCCTTCGGACACGAGCCCTTTGCCGAAGTCGCGCGGCGGCAGGTTGCAGATGACGACGATCCGCTTGCCCACCAGCTCTTCCGGGGCGTAGCTCGCCGCGATGCCCGAGATGATGCGCCGCGGAGCGCCGTCGCCGGTGTCGACGCGCAGATCGAGCAGCCGGTCCTTCTTCTTCACGCGCTCAGCGCTCGTGACCACCCCGATCCGGAGGTCCAGCCGGGCGAAATCGTCGAACGCCACAGGGCTCTTGCCCTGGCGCGCCGGCGGGGCGGCCACCTCGGCGCCGCCGCTCGCCCCGGGCGCGGCCTTCGCCTCCGGGGCGGCCTTCGCGCCAACCTTCACATCGGCCTTCCCCGGCTCGGCGTCCGGCCGTGGCGGGGCGAACCGGGCGAGCAGCTCGGCCTCTTTCTCCTTCTCGAGGCGCGGGAAGATGGGCGAGCCCCTGCGGAGCTTCTCGCCAGGCGCTCGCGACGGGAGCGCCATCGGCCAGCGATCGCTGCCCTCCTCGAACGCGATCGCCGGCAGCCCGAGCTGCTCGCGCATCCTGCCCGCCACGACAGGCATCACGGGGGAGATCATCACGCTGATCGCCTCGAGCTGCTCGATCAAGGTCGCGATGATCGTCCCGAGGCGCGCCGGGTCCGTCTTCTTGGCCACCCACGGAGCGGCCTTGTCGATGTAGAGGTTCGCCGCGGCGATCACCGTCCAGATCGCGTCGAGCGCGCGCGTCGGCTGGTTCGCGTCGAACGCCGTCGCCGCGGCCGCCGCGGCCTGCCGCTGCGCCCCGGCGAGCTCCTCCTCGAGCGGGCCCGAGGCCCCCTTCGCGGGGACCTCCTCGGCGAACGGGAGCACGCGGTTCAGCAGGTTGCCGAGCGCGTTGCCGAGCTCCGAGCCATACCGCGACAGCACGTCCTGAAGGCTGAAGTCGCCGTCCTGGCCGAACGAGATCGCGCGCATCAGGCAATACCGCACCACGTCCACCCCGACGAGGGGCGCGCCGGCCGCCGCGCCGGGGCCGCCGGGCAGGGCCGCCGCGGCCGCCTCGGAGAGGGCGGTCGCCACCTCGACGGGGCTGATGGTGTTGCGGAGCGTCTTCGACATCTTCTGCCCGCTGTACGTGAGGAACCCGTGGGCGAAGACCTGGCGCGGCAGCTCCGCCTCGCCGTAGCCCGCCGAGAGCAGGAACGCGGGCCAGTAGACGGCGTGGAAGCGCAGGATGTCCTTGCCGACGAGGTGCACGTCCGCGGGCCAGAAGCGCGTGTTGTCCTCCGGCTCGCGGAGCGCGGTCATGTAGTTCGCCAGCGCGTCGAACCAGACGTACATGACGTGCTTCGGGTCGTCGGGGACGGGGATGCCCCACTCGAACGTGGTGCGGGAGACCGACAGATCCTGGAGCCCCTCGCGCACGAAGCTCACCACCTCGTTCAGGCGGCTCGCCGGCTGCACGAAGGTCGGGTTGCGCTTGTAATAGTCGAGCAGCGCGTCTCCGTACCTGGACAGGCGGAAGAAGTAGCTCTCTTCCTTGACGCTCTCGGCGGGCTTCTTGTGCAGCGGGCAGACGTTCCCGGGCTGCTCCAGGTCCTTCTCGGTGGTGTAGGCCTCGCACCCGACGCAGTAGAGCCCCTCGTAATGGCCGAGGTAGATGTCCCCGCGCGCCTTGATCCGGCTCCAGAGCTCCTGCACGGCCTTCTTGTGGCGCGGCTCGCTCGTGCGGATGAAGTCGTCGGGAGCGCAGCCGAGCTTCGGCCACGTGGCGCGGAAGACGGCGGCGATCTCGTCGGCGTGGGCGCCCGGCGCGACGCCGCGCGCCTCGGCGGCGCGCTGGATCTTGAGGCCGTGCTCGTCCGTGCCGGTGAGCATGCGGCTCTCGTGGCCGCGCAAGCGGTGGTAGCGGCACAGCACATCCGCGGCGATCGTGGTGTACGCGGTGCCGAGGTGCGGGACGTCGTTGATGTAATAGATGGGCGTCGTGACGTAGAAGCGGCTCGCCATGGCAACGCCCTCTTAGCATGGGGCGCTCTCCCGCGGCGAGCCGGCGCGGCGCCGATCAGATCAGCGCGTCCTCGGGGAGCTCGGCCTGGTGAAGGACTCCATCCGTGAACACCTGGCCGTCGATCTCGTAATAGAGCCGGAGCTGCACCTTGCGCGCGTCGGGCCGCGGCGACACCGAGCCCGGCGTCGCGGTGGATCCCTGGAAAATCTTGCCGGCGAAGCTGAACTGCTGGTTCGGGCCCCACCCGGTATACGAGAGCGGGATCGTCTCGGCGTGGACGAGCGCGTCGTGGCCGTCGAACACGTGGACATCGATCCACGCGCTGGCGCCCCACGCCGAATGGCTGACCCACGCGTCGAGGTCCAGGTGGATCTGGATGTCTGTCCCCGCGCTCGGCCCCTGCGCGGGCCTCGGGAACGCGTAGACCTTCGAGACCCGGAAGGCCCGGACGTTCGTGATGTCAGGGCGCCGCTGCGCCCCCGCGCGGTAGAGGACCGGCTGCGCCGGGATCCGCGGCGGCGGGCCGCCCACGTCGAACCAGTAGTTGTCGCCGAAGCGCGAGTCCCACGCCTCGCACCGGCGGCTTGTCTGAGAGAAGCCGTGGAACCAGATCTCCGCCTGGGTCGCGTCGTCGGGCACCGAGATCTCCAGGGCCGCGGGCCTGTGCGCGACGACGTGCCCGGGCGGGTTCCCCGGGGCCCGCACCTCCTCGACGACGCTCCCCTGCACGATCGCGCCGCGCGGGTGAAAGCGGACGTAGGCGGTGATGTCGCCGATCTCGGCGCCGCGCCACGTCGTGAAGCAGCGCGACAGGCGGCTGAGCTCATACTCGATCCTGAGCTTCCCCCCGCGCTCGATCGGACCCTGCTGCGCGTGCTGCCAGTCAGGCAGGAACTGGAGAACAGCGGTCGTTGCCATCGGGACCCTCCTTGCATGGACGGGTAGCCAGGAATGGGCAGCCGATGCAAGCGGGACGACGTTTCGGCCAGCGTGAAGGCCGATCGCGCGTCGGCGGATCGCGCGTGCGCGGTTTCAGGGGGGTGTGACGGCGGATCGCGCCCCCTCGGACGGCGCGGACCCAGACCGGCCCAGCTGTCAAGCCCCGGGCCTGGGCAGCTCGCCCCGGGCGCGCGACAGGCTCGGGGGACGAGAGCGCTCAGGAGCTCGCCCTGAGCGCGGTGAACTCGCCTGGATCGTGGATGGTGGGGGGATTGGTCCCGCCACCGATGAAGTCTTCCGTCCGGTCGTACATGCCGAAGTGGGTCACCGGCGCCGAGCCGCCCGGTGCCGGGAAACCATCCGCGCCTGCCTTGACCCCGAGGGCGTTCATCAAGTTGCAGAAGTACTTGTTGATCGGCGCGTTGGCGAGCGACGGATCGGTCCCCGTTTCCTGGGAGATCGCGTCGACCTGGTCCGACGTGCCGTCGGCACACGTGATCTCGCTGTTGCCGGTCGTGAGATCGGGCGAGCCGTCATCGACGTTCACGGCCCAGCCGGTCTTGAAATAGCCGCCGGCGCTGCCGGCCTGGACGATCGGCATGTTGTTGAGGTTGCGGGCGCAGCCGTCCGACGCGTCCTGGAACCAGACGGCCGCGCAGTTGTCGAGGAGCGTCCCGTCGCCCTCGTCGATACCGTTCAGCTGCCCGACGAGGTGGGCGAACCTCCTCGCATAGTAGTCGTCGATCTTGAGGAGCATGTCGATCACCCCCGGGACGCAGGTGCCCGTCATGCCCGCGTGGGGCAAGCGACTCGCGAGACCGGCGCTCTCCTGCGTCAGGCCGAGCCCCTTGAAGTTGTAGTTCCCGGGGTACTTCAGCAAGATGACGGGGTTCGCGTTGCACGCCGCCGCGAGCACGGCGAGGTTCGAAAAGAGGTCCGCTCCGTCCAGGCTGTCCGAGATTCGCTGCATCAGCCGGTCTTCGCCGAGCGGGGTTGTGCTCGCCAGGTCGATGTTTTCTTGCGTCACGCCGAGCGCCGTAGCGAGGGACGTGTCGCACTGCGCAGAAGCCACCACGTTTCCTGTCGAGTGGATGAGCTCCTTCCAGGCTGCGAGCTTCTGCTTGTCGGAACGGCTCATGTCGAACCGCTCGAGCCTCTGCAGATCATCCTTCACGATGTCGAGGACGCTCTTGCCGCGCGTCGCCGCGTAGGTGTCCGGAGACGTCGGCTTCCCCGCCTCGAAGAGGCCCGTGAGGCTGCTGAAGGCCTGCGACACGTTGAGGCCCCTGAAGAGGGTCTCGGCGGCGGAGTAGGAGATCGCCGACTGAGAGTTGTCATTCTGACCGCCCGTGTTCATGAGCAACGGAGTGCCTTGCGGGCTGAGCTGTCGTGCGATGACGTGGTCCAGCGAGGGACCGGTCGGCATGGCGTTGAACTTCGTCGCCGTGTTGAAGCTGAACGGGTCGTTGCTGTTGGGAGTGACCGGGTGGCAAGTGAAGTACGATCCGTTCACCTGCGTGTTTTCATCGTTCCCCTGCCCCCGAACCATCGTCGCCGTCCACTCGTTCATCGCGCGGATGCCCCGGGGCATGAGGAGCTTGTCGACGTAAGGCGCCAGGTGCTTGAGCGTCGTCGACTCGAGGTCCGCGGCGGTGAGCCGGCCGTGCGACTTCTTCGGGAACCACCGCGTCGTGATGCAGCCATAGTGCGTGTACATCACGATCAGCCGCTTCGGCGGCGTGGCCGGCTGCGCCATCACGGAGCGGTCGAGGATCGAGCCGAGGAACGGGGCCGCGACGCAAGCTCCGCCCAGCCCCCGGAGGAAAATTCTTCGGTTCACGCGCTTTGCCATGATCGTATTTTTCCTACCTCAGTGGAGATGATCGCCCGGCTGACACTCGGAACGCCCTCCGGATGCCCGCGTTCGCCACGTCTCCGTCACCCCTACAATGCCCGCGGGCGCGTGAACGTATTTGGATTTCGCCCGGCCGGGAGCGTTCGTCGAGCGGAAGGGTGCCCCGCGCGTCACGGGCGACAGCGGCACCGGGAAAGAGCTCGTTGCGCGGCGGGAGGCGGCGGCAATTGGCGCCCATCGCGACGCCTCGCTGCCTGTGGTGCTAGGTTGAGACCATGACGATGAGGTCGAGTCGCGCCCTGTTTGCGGTTGCCGTCTCTGCGTTGCTCGGCGCATGCGGTGGGGAAACAGCGCCCTCCACCCCGGAGGCGGGCGGGACGACGGGCTCGCCCGCCGGCGGTACGGGGACAGGCGGCGTGGACGCGAGCAGCAGCGCGGCGGGCACAGGCGGCGCGGACGCGAGCAGCAGCGCGGCGGGCACAGGCGGCGCGGACGCGAGCAGCAGCGCGGCGGGCACAGGCGGCGCGGACGCGAGCAGCAGCGCGACGGGGGGAGGGACAGGCGGCGCGGGGTCTGTGCAGCTCACGGGAGCCGTCGAGAAGGGGCCGTTCGTGGTCGGCTCATCGGTGGTGATCTCGGTCCTCGGTCATGATCTGACCCCGACGGGACAGACGTTCATCACGGCGACGGACGACGACCTTGGACATTTCGAAGTGGCTCTCGCCCACCCCGGTCCGGTCTCGATCGTGAGCGAAGGATTCTACTACAACGAGGTCACCGGCCGCCTCTCGGACGCCCCGCTGACGCTGCGCGCGCTGTTCGACGTCGCCGGCAATGCACCGGAGCAGACCGCGTACGTCAACCTGATCACGCACCTCGGCTACGAGCGGGCCAGGCGGCTCGCCGAGGGCAGCGGGGATCTCACGGCTGCGGTCGAGCAGGCAGAGGGCGAGCTCCGCGCCGCGCTGGGCATCGGCCCGGCAGGTTTCGACCCCCACGCGAGCGGCGTCGAGATGAACGCTCTCGGGGGCGATGGCGACGCCAACGCGTACCTCCTCGCCGTCGGCGCCGTCGTGCTCAAGGCAGCCCTCCTCGAGGCGGGTGAGCACGGCTCGGTCGACGCGGCGGTGCAGGAGCTCGTGAACCAGCTCTCGCTCGACCTGGCGAGCGACGGCGCGCTCGACCCCGCGCTCGTCGCGGAGCTCGCCGGCGCGGCCTCGGCGCTGGATCGCTACGAAGTGAAAGATCTCCTCGGCGAGCGGATCGAGGAGCTGGGCTCGACCGCCGAGGTGCCGGATATCGACAGGTTCTTCGACGAGGACGGGGACGGTGTCTACGACGCCGAGGATACCTGTCGCCTCGTACCGAACCCGAGCCAGTCGCCGCTGAACGCGGTCTGCTCGGTCAAGAAGGTCCGCGTCTCCGAGCCCCTCGAGGGCGGCAGCCTGACCGCGATCTTCGTCCGCGACGCCGATCAGGACGGCCGCGCCGACGTCATCGTCGGCAATGTCGGCGGTGGTTCGGGCGAGGGGCTGGGCGTGCTGCGCGGCAAGGGGACGGGGCGGCTGGAAGAGCCCGTCTGGGCGCTGCCACCCAGGGATTATTATCCCGCGGCGGTCGTCGCCGACTTCAACGAGGATGGCGATCCCGACGTCGCGGCGGAGGTGTGGGGCCTGTCGCTCGCCGTGGGGGGGCCGGGAGCGACGTTTCTGCCCGCGGTCGAGATCGATCCGGCGAGCGCGCTCTGCCTGGCGACCGCCGATTTCGACGGGGATGGGCATCAAGATCTCGCTTCCGGCGGCGCTTCGGGCGTGACCATCTTCCTGGGGGACGGCGCGGGCGGGTTCGTGGCGGCAGCGACGGTGCCCGCCGACTCTCCGGTTGCGCTCGCCGTGGGGGACTTCGACGCCGACGGCAACGCGGATCTGGCGGCGGCCCACTGGGACCAGAAGAAGGTCAGCGTCTGGCTCGGCGACGGGGCGGGGGGCCTCGATTCACCGACCTCCTTCGCGATGCCTTCCAAGGCGTCGTCGGTGTCCGTCGGGGACTTCGACGGCAACGGCGACCAGGACCTTGTCGTGGCCATGATTGACGGGAGGCTGCGCGTGCTCGTCGGCGACGGCGCGGGTGGCTTCACCCAGGGGCCCGAGCACCAGGTGTCGGCGAATCACCATGCGAGGACCGCGATGGCCGACTTCACCGGCGACGGGAGAGACGATGTCGTCGCGAACTGGGCCATGGACGGCATGATCCACCTCCTCGTCAGCGCGGGGACGGCGTTCGGCGAAGATCACACCTTCGACGAGGCGAACAGCCGGGAGGGGCTGTCGCTCGGTGTCGGCGACCTCAACGGGGACGAAAGGCCTGACATCGTGTACGACGACGGCGAAGCCGTGACCATGCTGGTCGTCGATCTCTGAAGCCGCAGGCTGGCTGCTTCCATCCGCGAGGCCGACGAGCTCGTGCCCTCGGCGGGCCGGGGCGCCGTGTGAGACGCGAAGGCAACGTGGAGCGTCGACTTCGTGCTCGGCGGTGAGCTCGATCCGGCGCCGCGCCACCGGTCGCCCTTGCGATCCGTCCACACTCCGAAAAGCGTGTCCAGTTTGATCGTTCCTTCATCGCCGGGCCGAATGGGCTGTCTTCACGCCGCCGCCTGCGGGGCGTAGCATGTGCCAGGGCGCGTCGACTCCAGGGCAGCCTGCCCTCGAGCGCTGCGCCGCGACGTCACCCAACCCGCATCGAGAGGTCTCATGAGTTCTCCGACCGCCCAGCCCGCCGAGAGCTACAACCCCTACGAAGCACCCAAGGCAGACGCACCCGCGGCGTTGCAACCGGAGGAGCGCTCGCGGTTGCGGCTCGCGAGCGGCGGCAGGCGGTTCGCGAACCTCATCGTCGATTACGTGGGATTGATGCTGTTCACGTTCCTCGTGGGCGTGGTCTTCGGGCTCCTCGGAGCCGCCGAGGTGTTCGAGCAGGCCAACGATACGTTGCTCGGCCTCGTGATGATGTTCGCGTACTATGTCTCGATGGAGGCGCTCTTCGGCGCCACGCTGGGCAAGCTCGTCACGGGCACGCGGGTCGTGATGGAGGACGGCAGTCGCGCCGGCCTCGGTCGGCTCGCGATCCGCACGCTGTGCCGGTTCATCCCCTTCGAGGCGTTCACGTTTCTGACGCGGCGGGGCGGCGCGCCCGTGGGTCTGCACGACCGGCTGTCGAAGACGCGCGTCATCCTCGTGCGCGGCGCTGACGACGCACGTTGAGAGGCGGTGCGCCGAGCCCCTGTAGGGACGAGCGGTGGTCGCCTCGCGACGGGGCAGGTCAGGGGACGGCCTGCTTGCGAATGCGAGCGAGAGAGCGAGAGCACTGGAGGGCCATGGCGCCGAACCCGAGAAAACAGACACCGACGTCAGACCAGCTCCGGAGGTCGAGGGCTCCGACGCGCACAAGCAAGAGGTACGCGAGGGCGAGGTTGGCCAGCGCCCAGGCGACGTTCACCGGCGGCGGCGACAGCCCCTTGAACGGCGGTGACGCGAACGGGGTCTGCAACGGCTGGCCGGACACGCCGGCGATCAAGTGGGGGAGCGCATTGGCGAGGAACGCCCCGCCGAAGAAGTACGCGACATAGACATACCAGGGCATGGTGATCTCCTCGAGCTGTTCGAGCGGAGACGGCTCTCGCACCAAGAAGTACGTTGTGGCGGCTTTCACATGCAAGGAAGAAGACAGGGCCGCCTCGGTCACGTGCCGGTGAACTTAGAGCACCGAGCACGTTGAAACCCGGAGAATTTCACGGGGAGGCGGGGAGGCGGGGAGGAAGAAGAAATGAATTTTTCCCTCTCGGCGTCGCTCGCTCCCCGCCTCCCCGCCTCCCTGTGAAATTTCTGCTTCTTCTCGTGGTTTTGACCCGTTTGTCGCTCTAGGCGTGAGATCGATCGTCGACCTCGCGCGATGTGCCGCCGTCGGCCGCGGCTGGCACGCGAGGCCAGCGCTCATGAACAAGAGAAACTGGAGTAAGCCTCTTCTCATGCCGTAGAAGTAACAGACGCAACCTGCGGAGAGTGGCAGTGACAAGGTTGCGACCGGGTCGATCTGTGAACGGCATTCACAGATCTTCGTCGCCGCGCGTGGATTGTCCGTCGCGCAGGCGAGAGTCACCTTGCGGCGCGTGACGGGGCCTCTTGCCGGTCCCGCAGAGGAGCAACGCCATGCATGCCGTAGGAGTCCACCGCTACCTTCCCATCGAGCACCCCGAGAGCCTGCTCGATCTCCAGCTGCCAGAGCCGGCGCCGAGGCCGCGCGATCTGCGCGTGCGGGTGTGCGCGGTGGCCGTGAACCCGGTCGACGTGAAGGTCCGCGCGCCGAAGCCCCGGGTCGAGAACCCGCCGCGCATCCTCGGCTGGGACGCCGCCGGCGTCGTCGAGTCGGTCGGCGCGGATGTCACCGTGTTTCGGCCGGGAGACAAGGTCTATTACGCCGGCAGCATCGCGCGGCCGGGCAGCAACGCGGAGGTGCACCTCGTCGACGAGCGCCTCGCCGCGCCGATGCCGCGGTCGCTCGGGTTCGCCGACGCGGCGGCGCTGCCGCTCACCTCGCTGACCGCGTGGGAGGGGCTCTTCGAGCGCCTCGGCGTCGACCCCGAGGGGCGCGACGCGGGGAGCTCCGTGCTCGTCCTCGGCGGCGCCGGCGGCGTGGGCTCGATGGTGGTGCAGCTCGCCAAGGCCGCAGGGCTGCGGGTCGTCGCGACCGCCTCGCGCGAGGAGAGCCGGGCGTGGGCGCGCTCCCTCGGCGCGGACGTCCTCGTCGACCACCGCGCGCCGCTCCGGCCGCAGCTCGAGGCCGCGGGGATACAGCACGTGGAGCTCATCTTCGACACGCAGAGCACCGAGGCGTGGTGGGACACGATGGCCGATCTCGTGGCGCCGCGCGGGCGCATCGTGGGGATCGTCGAGGCGAAGGCGCCGCTCGATCTCGGGAGGCTCATGTCGAAGAGCGCGACCTTCGCGTGGGAGCTGATGTTCACGCGGTCCCTCTACGAGACCGCGGACATGGCCGCGCAGCGGGCGATCCTCACGCGCGTGGCGGCGTGGGTCGACGAGGGGCGGGTCCGCACGACGCGCCGCGAGCACCTCGGCCGGATCAGCGCGGCGAACCTGCGCGCCGCCCACGCCCGCATCGAGTCGGGGCAGGCGGTGGGCAAGCTGGTGCTGGAGGGGTGGGGCTGACCGCGAGGCGCGCCGGGCACGTCAGCGGGCGAGGAGCGCGATCGCGTCCTGGATCCCGGCGTGGGTCAGCCGTACGCGGACGTCGACGCGGGCCCCGCCGGAGCCGAGCACCTCGGAGGTGACGGCGAGCGGGATCGCCACCCCGCCCCGCGCCGGCAGCGCCGCGAGCGCGGCGAGGTCCTTGGCGGCCTCGTCCAGCGCCTCCGGCGCGTCGCCGTTCGCCATGAGCAGCGTCAAGCCAGCCAGCGAGAAGAGCCCGCCGGCCAGCGCCCCGCGCCTCCGCAGCACGTCCATGTCCGGCGCCGCGCCGAGCGTGCCCTCGTCGCGCCCCGGATCCACCGCGACGCGCAGCCGGGCCACCAGGGCGGCGTCGTCCTCGCTGATCCCGAGCCACGTCCGCTGGCCGGCGGGGACGACGTAGAGGTGGGTCGTGTGCGCGGGCGGGGCGTCCTTCGTGAGCGGCCTGGAGCGGAGCTCGACATGGAGCGTCCCCGCGGGCAGCGAGGCGGGCGCGCGGACGATCGCGTGCGTCGTGTTCTGCTTGTCGTCGTCGTCCTTGCGAGCGCCGTCCTTCGGCGCGCTCCGCTTGAACCTGTCGAGCTCATCGCCGCGCTGGAGGAGCTCCTTCACCCCGGAGATCCAGGTCTGCGCCGGCTCCTCGACCGAGGCCAGCACCCACCCCTGGAGCGCGAGGCGCGCCGCCTTTCGCGCGCGCGGCGCGCCCATGTCGCGCTGGTAGGCCGCGAGCGCCTTCTCCGCCGCCGCGCCCTTCGCGCCCGCGCCGACGACGAGGGGGCCGCCCGTGAGGACCAGCGTCTCGAGGCGATCGAGGACCTGATCGAGCCGCGTCTCGTCGTAGCCGTCGTCGATCATGTCGTCGCGCAGCGCCTTGAAGACGGCTTCCCGCAGCGGGGTGAGCTCGGCGCGCGACGCGCCCTGCGTGTGGAACGCGACCGCCGTGTCGGCCGGGAGGCGGAAGAACGCCGGCGGCGGCGCGGCGTCCTGCGCCGCGGCCGGCGCGAGGGCCAGCGTGAGGGGCGAGCGCCGGCCCGCGAAGCGCAGCGTGAGGCCGACCTCGACGTCCGCGCGGCCCCACGTGAGGTCGACGTTCAACCGCTCGATGTCGCGCAGGAACCCCGCGGCGAGCTCCTCGCCCAGCGCCCCCGCGCGGCCGTCGTCCTCGTCCGCGTCGCCCGCGGCGCTCGCCTCCTCCACGGCCTGGCGGAGGGTCCGCTCCGAGAGCTCGATCCGCGCGTCCGCGTCGAGCGGCTCCCGGGCCACGACCTGGACGAGGTAGGCCGCGGCGGTCTCGATGTCCTCCACGTCCGCGCTGCAGAGCAGGCGCGCGCCGTCCCGCCGCTCGCCCGGATCGAACGCGCAGGCCCAGGGCGGCGCCTCCTCGTCGGGCTCGGCGTTGCGCGCGCGCTCGACGCGCAGCAGGCCCGGGTGCCCCTCGAGCTCCTTGAGCACGAAGCGATCGGCCAGCCGCGGCACCTCCTGCTCCGCGACCGACAGGGAGGCCACGACGTGATCGCCCGTGGTGCCCAGGAAGGCGACGTCGATCGGCCTGTCCAGATCGACGATCTCGGCGAGGTCCGGGCCCACCGCTGCTTCGAGCATCTTCGTGGGGTCCGTCGAGCCCATGGTGAACACGAGCGCGCTGCTCGGCAGGGGCTGCGCGGCGTTGGCCCAGGTCCGCTTCGGATGGGCGATCCTCAGCACGAAGGCGAGCTCTGCCAACGCGCTCGCGGGCTGCGCCGCCGCGACCGCGGGCGCGGCGGCGGCCGGGCGCGGCGCCACGGGCAGCGACGCGACGGGAGCACGCTGGGGAGCCGGGGCGCCGGCGCACGCGGTGAGGAGGGCGATGGGGAGGAGGGCGGCGCGCTTCATGGAGGGCGCCGATCGTCGCGCTCGAACCGGGCCCCTGGCAAGCGGGGTGTTACTTCGGGAGCTTCATCACCGTGCCTGCGGCGCTGTTCGTCCAGTAGACGCTTGTCGCGTCCACGGTGATGCCCAGCGGATGATCTTGCCCCGTCGCGAGCGTCTCGGGATCGCCGCCTCGGATGGGCACCTTCTTCACGGTGCCGTCGTCGTTCGTCCAGTACACGCTCTCGGCGTCGATCGCGAGCTTCCGCGGGTTGCGCTGCCCCTCCGCGAGCGCGACGGGGGTGCCGCCCTCGAGCGGGGCCTTCATCACCGTGCCTCCGTCGTTGGTCCAGTAGACGGCGGCGGCGTCCACGGCGATGTCCTGCGGCCTGACCTGCTCGTCCGCGAGCGCGCTCGGGGCGCCGCCCGCGACAGGCACCTTCATCACCGTGCCTCCTTCGTTCACCCAGTAGACGTGGGTCGCGTCGACGGCGATGCCGAGCGGGGAGTCTTGCCCCTCCGCGAGCGCGACCGGCGCGCCTCCCGCGACGGGCACCTTCATGACCGTGCCCTGGTCGGCGCTCGTCCAGTAGACGTTCTCGGCGTCGACCGCGATGCCCATGGCGTATGTCTGCCTGTCCGCGAGGATCGTGGAATCGCCCTCGTACGTCGCCTGCATGATGATATCGAGGCCGGAGTCGGTGAAATAGATCTGGCCAGCGGCGTCGAGCGTGATGCTCTGGGGGGCGAAGGGGGGGTCTCCCATGAAGAGGAACTCCGCATTGCCGCCGCGGACAGGCACCGTCATCACCTGTCGAGCGAGGGGATCGACCCAGTACGCGGTGGTGTCGTCGACCGCGATGTCCGTCGGCTCGACGCCGCCCGACGCCAGGAGGAGGGGCTGGCAGCGCGACGCCACGCACGGCGCTCCCAGGCAATAATGGCCGCAAGCGCCGCAGTGCTCCGGATCGGACGTCCTGTCCACGCAGGCGCCGCCGCAGAAGGACAGGCCGTCCTGGCAGCCGGGCGCGTCGTCGCCTCCGGTCCCCGCCGCGGCCACGGCGCCGCCTCCGCCCCCGCCGGAGGTCCCCGAGCTCGTGGCGTCGGAGCTCCCAGGAGCGAAGTCCCGAGCTTCGGGGCTGCACGCGGACAAAGCAAGCACGCTCATCAGGAGAAAGCGGTTCATGGCGCGTAGTGTACACGGAACGCGGGAGCACGTCGGCAAGCCTGCCTCGGCGCGCTCGTGCCGATCGCTGCTGTCGGGCGCTGTCGTATCAGCGGGCCAGCGCGACGAGCGACTCGGGCATGCCGAGGTCGACAAGGGCCGGCCGCACGAGGGAGAAGCGCTCGAGCCAGACGCGATCGAACGCCGCCTCGCATGAGCACCCTGTCTGCGGCGGGCGCGGGCCTCAGCGCGCCGGGGTCATGCCCGTGTCGTCGAGCGCCGGCCAGGCTGGCCGGAGCGGGAGGACGAGCGCATCGAACGGCGCGGGCAGCGATACGGAGGTCGCCGCGTGCAAGCAGAACTCCCGGCCGGGCCCGAGCACCATCTGGCGCATCCACAGGCCGGCGCTCGCTTGCTCCAGGATCGGCGTGAGCCGGGCGAACAGCTCACCGTAGGACACGCCGTCGGGCTTGCCGAACCAGTGGGCGTAGCCGGGCGCGTCCAGCGCAACCCCGCCCCGCAGGCGATAGAGGCCCCCGGCCCCGCCGCCGGCGACCGCGGCGGCCGCGTCGTGCGGCGCCGAGCGGCTGGCGGAGACCGCGGCCTCGTTCAAGGCGCCGAGCGCACCGAAATCCTGTACGAGATACCAGTCCTCGTAGACGTCGCCGCCGCCGGCCGCCCACGGGGCCCCGGAGAGCCCGACGCTGAACGACCGGAGAAAGCCCGGCGCGGGCGCTCGGGCGAGCGCCGCGTGGAAGGCGCGCTGCCGGCGCTCGTACTCGCCCGCGGCGGCCTGCGGCTGCCTCCAGTGCCAGAACACGTAGGCCAGCATCTCAGGCCCTCTCCGACGCCGGGTGCTTCATGTTCATGTAAACACCGCCTGCCTCGAGCTCGTCCAGCATCTGGCGTAGGCGCTTCTCCCTGGTCTCCTGGCGCTTTGCCTGGTTGATCCACCCGATGTAATCGTTCTGCTGGTAGGCAGGGCGCTGCTTGTAAGCGTCCATCAAGCCACGCTCGTTCAGCGCGCTCTCGATGAAATCCGGCATCGGGTACCTGGGCCGCCTCAGGGCTGACGAATCGGCGCTCATGGCCTCCTCGTTATACCGGCGCCCGGCGTGGAGGTGAAGCGAATCAGGGGCGCCCGTCGGGCTCGTCGCGCGAGGGCCCGGCCGCGCAGGTCGCGGCCGGGCCCTCCTGGGAGCGGGATCGAGGGCCGCAGCCCCCGACGCTCACGGCGTGCCGACGTTGATGCTCGTGAGGATCTGATTCTTCGGGAGCGAGCAGGTGACCAGGTACGATACGTACGAGCCCTTCATGGAGTCGGGCACCGTCACGGCTTTCCAGTTCGCGCCCTGGGCGATGGTGAAGTTGAGGTTGCCGAGCTCCGTGCCGTCCCAGTTGGTGGCCGTCACGGAGCACAGGGTGGCGGGCCGGGTGGTGTCCCTGACGTTGACCTCGACATCATTGATCTTGTTCCCGGTGGTGACGAGCGGGCAGGCCACATTGACGCCTTGCAGCGCCTCGATGCCCATGGCCGGATAGTACACCCGATTGGCGTGCTCGGGGGCCTGGGCACGGCAGATCCCGCCGTGGTGGTTCTGGACCGCCGCGTCGGCGACGGCGGAAGCGCTGATGAGAGCTCCCATGAGTGCGATGCTGGTGATGGTCTTCATGAGGTCTGTCCTTTTCTGTGTACCGCGCTGGCGTGTGATGCACGGCTCCACGAGCGCTATCGGTCGGCTCGCGCCGTTCCGGGCTCGCCCCGGGCACCTCGCCGCTGTCGATTCGGGTCTATGCGCGGCCACCGCCGCCGCTGACATCCCGCGGAGAACACGGCAGAGCGCACCTGTGGGGCCGATGCCCGAGGGACACCCCGGTCGGACGCGCCCGGGGTGGTCGATGAAACTTTCACCGCCCTAGGGCGTCTCAGCTCCCCGGAGGTTCCGCCCGATGCTCCGACGTCGTGGTGTCTTGTTTACGTTCTCCCTTCTTTGCCCGGCGCTGCTCTCCGCCGGGTGTGCCCAGCCGATCGACGCTCCGGGCGCGACCGCGTACGTGCTGCTCGATCCCGCGGCGCGCGCTCGCTGGACCGTGGCCAGCGACGGCTGGGAAGGCGCGCCGATCCTGCCGGTCGCCCTCGACGTGGAGGAGACGGCCGTGCTGCGCGGCCCCGAGGGCGCGGAGCGGATCGCGCTGCGCGGGGGCATGCTCGCGCACGTCCGCGGCGCCGAGGGCGAGATCCGATGGCTCGCGCTGGGGGAGGAGGCGCGGGACGACCGCCTGACGCTGCACGCGAGCAAAGCGGCCGCGGCGGCGCTCGCGGCGCTCGTCGGCGGCGAGATCTCCCCGCGCCGCGACGGCATGTGGACGCTCACAGCGCCGGATCTGCTGGAGCGTGGCTCCTTCCTCGATCCGCCCGAGGGCGTGATCGAGGCCCTGCCCGACGCGCGGCGCGATCCCGGCGATCCCGCCGCGTTCGCGCTCTCGGCGGCGCAGGACGCCCTGGACGCGCTCGCCGCGGTGCCAGCGGCCGCCAGAGGCGGCGCGCTGGAGCCTGGCAGCGCGGAGGCAGAGCTTGTCGGCCTCTACGCCGCGGGGCCGCGGACGCTCCTCCTGGATGCGTCCGGGGGCTTCACGCTCGAGGACCGTTGCACCGGGGAGGTGGTCGCGACGGGCGAGTACTCGGCCGCGGGCGATCGCGTGATGCTGCGATCCGCGGGGGCGGCGCCGATCGTGCTGGGCCGGGATCGGGATAGGCTGATGCAGCTGGGCTGGGAGGCCTTCGTGCCGCTCGCGCCCGAGCCCTCGGGGCGCGGCGAGGCGGAGAGCGAGCTGCTCGGGAACGGCGGTGAGGAGTGACCATGAAGCGCAGGCATTTGCTGGGAGCGACTGCAGCGGGGCTCGCGGCCACCGCGTGGCCCGCGTTCATCCGCGACGCGTTCGGCGACGGCGCCGCGTGCGACGAGACGGGCAAGCCGGCGGCCGCCGCGGGGTCGCTGGTCCAGGTCTCGGCCGCGTTCCGCCGCGCCCGGCAGGCGAGCAGGGCGCTGCTCGTCTTCGTCATCCCCGCCGACGACAGCGCCAAGTGGGAGCGCGGCCACGCGTTCGGCGAGCTGCTCAACTTCGGCGCGGACGGGGATCTCGCCCCGCTCGCGGGCGTCGAGGTCGTCTGCGCGACCATGGCCGATCTGAAGAAGCTCGTGCCCGGCGCCGGCACCGGGGAGCCGCTCCTGGTGGTGGTCAGGACCGACAAGGTGCCTGTTGTCGCGACGCAGCTCGACGTGGCGATCCCGAGCTACGACGGAATGCGCCGCATGGCGGGCGGCGGCCGGGAGGAGCAGCTGAAGCACGACGACAAGGTCGCCGCGCAGCGGATCGGCGCGCTCGGGGCGCTGCTCCGGAAGGGCCTTGGCGCCGACGCGCGCGACGTGGAGGCCCGCGCCGCGAGCGTGCGCGCGCGGCTCGTGAAGGCGCCGCCCGCGGGCGCGCGCTGGGCGATCGCCAGCGGCTGCGGGATCGACGTCGAGGGGGCCGAGGACAGCGGGCTCATGGCCTGCGGCATGGGGCATGTGCCCTCCAAGTCACGGCGCTTCCTGTACTTCTTCTCGGTCGACGGGCGCGGGGCATCCACGCGTTGATCCCTGTCGGCCTCACGCTCCAGCCCGACGCGGCGTTCCTCGACCTGCTGGCCGAGGTGATCCTGCGCGACGCCGATTACTACGAGGTGGCGCCCGAGACGCTCTGGCGCGTGCCGGACGCCGCCGAGGCCGATCTCCAGGAGAACGGCTTTCACCGCCGCTTTGCCGAGCTCGCGCGCCGGTCAAACCGGCCGTTCGTCGCCCACGGCGTCGGCTGGTCGCTTGGCGGCGCCTCGGCTGCCGACGCGGGCCGGCGCGCCCGCTGGCTCGCGGCCCTCCGGCGCGACAACGCGATCTTCCGGTTCCGCTGGTACACCGATCACCTCGGGATCAGCGCGCCCGCCGGGCTCTCGACCGGGCTGCCGCTCCCGATGCCCATGAGCGCGCATGGCGCCGCGGTCGCCCGCCGCGCGCTCCGGGCGATGCAGGCCGTCGTGGAGGACGTCGGCGTCGAGAACAGCGTCAGCTACTTCGTGCTCGGCGATCCGCTGGACGAGCCGCGCTTCCTCGAGCGCATCCTGAGGGCGCCGCGGACGCACCTGCTGCTCGACCTGCACAACGTCCACACCATGGCGGAGAACTTCGGCTTCGATCCGGCCGAGTACGTGGCGCGGCTCGATCTCGCCCGGGTGATCGAGATCCACCTCTCGGGTGGCGGCCCGAGCGATCCGGGCTGGCTGCCTTCGGGCCGGGTGTTGCGGCTCGACGGCCACGACGACGCCGTGCCGGAGCCGGTGTGGCGCCTCCTGGACGAGGTCGCGCCGCGCTGCCCGAACCTCCGCGGGGTGACCCTGGAGCGCATGGAGGGCACGGTGCACGGCGCGGACGACGCGGCCGCCGTGCGGGAGGAGCTCCGCCGCGCGCGGCGCGCGCTCGGCCGGCGCGGGAGGCGCGGGTGACGCGCGCGGCCCGGGGCGGCGGCGGCGGGCGCGCGGCGCGTGGCAGCGCAGGGGAGGCCCGCGGCAGGGCAGGGGAGGCCCGCGGCGGGGCAGCGGAGGCCCGCGGCAGGGCAGCGGAGGGCGCGGCGGCGCGGCCGGCGCGGCCGGCGCGGCTGAGCGCGGCGCAGGCGCACGCGCGTTACGAAGCGCTCGTGGCCCGCGCGATGACCGCCGAGGATCCCGTGGCCGCGCTGCGCGCCGCGGCCGAGGATCCGGTGCTGCCGCCCGCGCTCCGGAAGGCGCTGCTCGGCGCGGATGAGGACGGCGTGAGGATGTCGGCGCTGCTCGTGGCGCGGCTGCGCTTCGAGCGGCTCCTGCGCGGATCGCCCGAGGCGGAGGCGTGGTTCGACCGCGATCCTGCGGAGTTCAGCGCCGCGTTCCGGTGCTACCACGCCGAGGTGCCGCCCACGGCGTTCTTCCCTCCGGGCGAGGCCCGCCTGTTCCGCGGCTGGATCGAGGCGCAATCCGGCCCGCCGAGCAGGTCGACCCCGGGCAGATGCAGCTCGCCTTGAATGCCGTCGTCCAGAGGCTCGCGGGCGCAGCGGCGCCCGCTGGCGCGGCGGAGCCAGCCCTCAATTCAAATTTAGGCTATGACGCGATTGCTTAGGATGGCGTCTTCTTTGAAGAACCAGGTCGGGCAGCTGTTGTTTCGAGGCAACCTTGCTCCTTCCGCGGAGGCGCTCGCGGGGTTGGTCCGAAGGGTGCGCGATCCGGGCGGGGCGCCGGTGCAAATGCCGCCGCGCACCACGAAGCAGGGCAACCAGGTGGAACAAGCGTCAAGGGTGACGGCGGTCCCGCCGTCCGGGGATCTGCCCATCTTTGGAGTGAGGGAAGGTGGGCGCGGAATGGCAGCACGACCGCGATGCTTTCGCCCGCCCGGGTCTCGCGCGTGCCGCGTGGCTGTACGGTGGGACGGCCACCTCGAGGAGCTTGGATTTCGGATCGCTTTTGGATCTCCTAGCCCCTCCAGGAGTCGATGAACGGCACCAGCCGCGCGGCGGACGCGACGGGGCTGTGCGACGCGCACGTTCGATGGCGCAATTCAAAGGTCGTCGCGGCCGGTGACTGGGCGCGGCTCGGCCTGGCCAGGGCCAGCGCGCTGCTTGACCAGGCGGGCTAGCGCGCCGCGTTGCCTGGTGGTGCTCGTCGAGCTCAGGCCGAGGCCGGCCCTGTAATCCAGTCAGGGGACCGAGGGCCCGCCCGCGCGATCGCTCGGCGTGTAGGCCGTACGCAACTGTGCTGGTCTCCTTGACAGTGCGGGGCGGCCGTCCATTACGCTGTCTCTCCGCGATGCGATGCGTCGTCGCGGAACGACGCGATGGGGGCGGAGCTCGACGTAGCGCTCTCCTCGCGTGCTGCCCCCGGACCCGGGGCCCATGCGAAGGCTGTGTTTGTTTCGTCACCACCAACAAACCTGGACGGACCGAGCTGTCCTGAAGAGAAATGGAGATGCCGATGATGAAACCCGGTTTGAGGCCATACGCCAGACGGCTGTGCACTGGCGCATGCCTCGCGCTGCTGGCGGTGACCGTGGGGTGTGGAGGGGCCGTGATCGGAGAGGACGATACCGGGACCATGGGAGAGGACGATACCGGGACCATGGGAGAGGACGATACCGGGACCATGGGAGAGGACGATACCGGGACCATGGGAGAGGACGATGCCGGGGCGACATCACCCTCTGATATTGGCGTGTGGCCAAAGACGGTCACGTTGGCGGTGCAGAACATGGGTGAGGTCGGCGAACAGGTGCGCCTTTCAGATGGGGCCGTCTCTGATGCTGGAGACCTTGGTGTCGAATTTACGAGGTTTGTTCGTCTTCGGTCTCCGGTGGACGGGTCAGTCTGTACGGTGGGAGAGTCCTTTGCCAAGCTGGCGGACGTCCCGACGGACGCGACAGCTTGCTCCGAGTGGTGGCCGTTCGTAAATCTGAGTCATATATCGACCCATGAGAACGACGAGTCGTACCGCATCGGGCTCGGGTTGCTGGTGTGGGATGCTGAGCATGCTGCGCTCTACCGACTCCGGGTGCTGGGTGATTCGTATAATGCCGCTGGTTCAACAGCCACATTCGAGTACGAGCCGGTGCGTTGACGCTCCGCTGTCGTCATGATCTCCGCGGGGCCTACGGCACGCCCACGAGCAGGTGGAACGCGTCGACGACCCGTCGCTCCACGCTTCAGCGTGCCGGCTGCCCCAAACGCCGCGCTGCGCGCTGCCGCGCGCGCTGGTGTAGCCTGGCAGCGTGTGCGCCCGCCGCCTCCGTCACGCCCTCGCCCTCGCCGCGCTGGCGGCCAGCGCCGGAATCGCCGGGTGCTCGTGGTGGCCGTCCGAGGGCCCCTCCGCGCCGCGCCAGGATGTCGGGAGGGCAGGGGGGCCGTCCGCCCCGTCGTCCTCCGCGGCCTCTTCCGCCGGCTCGGCCGCGGGCGCGCCGGCGCCTGCCGCTGCGCCGCAGGAAACCCCGCCGCCAGGGCGGCCTCTCCTGCTCATCACGGACCTTGCCGTGCTCGCCGAGCTCGAGGCCGCGGGCCTCGACTTCGGCTCGGTGCTCACCGGGGCGCCGCGCGCGCCGGCCCCGCTCTCCGCCCTGTCCCGCACCGCCGAGCTCGCCTCGGTCGCGCGGGTGCTCACCGAGGATCTGCGGCAGGTCCAGCGCGCCGATCCGAGGAGCGGGACCAGCATCGCCCGCCATGCGCATCGCCTCTTCGACGAGCGGTGGCTCTCCGCGGAGAGCGCCCGCTTCGAGCTCATCGGCGTGGTGAACCGGATGGATCGGGGCCCGTTCCACGCCTCCTCGTGTGGTGAGACCCGCCTCGTGTACCGGCTGGCCTATGCCGCGAAGACCCCGGGCGGCGCGGCGGGAGCCACGCCCGCAGCGGGCGCTTCCGCCGCAACGCCCGCCCCCGCAACGCCCGCCCCCGCCGCCACGTCGCGCCTCCCGATGACCGCGTCGTTCGAGCTGCTCGCGCCCGGCGGCGACGCCCTCTCGTGCCGCCGCCTCGCGCAGGCCTGGTCGCGCGCCGCGGAGCTCTCCGGACCGGCGCTCGCCCGCTGGCTCACCTCGAGCGACGGCCCGCTCGCGCGCCCGGCCACGGATCGCGCGCACCTCGCGCGGCTCGTTGTGAACCTGCAGAGCGTCCGCTGGCCCTCCACCGTGCGCCCGGACCTCGGCGGGCACGCGGAGTACGTGCTCCGCGCCTTCCGCTGGGACGCCCGCGCCGGGCGCTACGCGCCGCTCGCCCTCGAGAACACCCCCGACGTCGCCCGGCTCTCGCGCGACCCGGCGCGGCGCGAGCGGCTGCGCGCCTGGCTATCGGCCCCCGAGAACCTCGCGCGCCTCGACGAGGGCACGGCGCTCCTGCCCGAGGAGTTCCTCGCCACGAAGGCGCTGTCGGCGACGCCCCACGGGCTCGCGCGCCGCGCCAACCGGCCCTTTCGCGTCCTGTTCGAGCCCCGCGACTTCGCCGGCGTCGACTTCGGCGGCCTCTCGCGCGTCCGCTCGCCGGAGGGGCTGCTCCGGCGGCTCGACCAGATGACGTGCCCCGGGTGCCACCAGAGCGGGTCCGTCGCCGGCTTCCACCTGCTCGGGCAGGAGCCCCCGGGCCGCGTCCACGACGCGCTGTTCACCGTCGAGTCCGCGCACCTCGCGGGCGATCTCCCGCGCCGGCGGGCGGTGGTCGAGGCCATCGCGCGGGGCGCCGCCCCGGACCACGAGGTGCCGTATCCCGAGCGAGGCGACGGCGCGCGCGGCGGGTACGGCGCGCGCTGCGGGCTGGGCGATCCGAGCTTCGCGGGCTGGGCCTGCGCGGAAGGGCTCGTGTGCTCCGCGTACGACGCGCCCCTGGAGGACCGCGCGACCGTCGGCGTCTGCCTGCCGGCGGCGCCGGAGGTCGGCGACCCGTGCCAGGTCGGCGCCGTCGTCCCCCACGCCGACCCGCACCGCGATCGCGCCGCGGCGGCGCAGCCCGGGGCGTGCCCGCCCGCGGCGGTGTGCAACACGAGCCCCGTCGGGTTCCCCGGCGGCATGTGCACGAGCAGCTGCGTCGCGCTCCCGGAGGAGGGCGTCTGCGGCGCCATCGCCGTGCTCGACCCGTTCAACCGCTGCCTCGCCCGCGGGACGGTGTTCACCGAGTGCCTGAGCCGCCACGTCACGCCCGCGGGCCTGCGGCGCTGCTCGAGCGAGGCGCCCTGCCGCGAGGACTACGTGTGCGCCAGGACGAGCTCGGGCGAGGGCGCCTGCATCCCGCCGTACTTCCTGTTCCAGCTCCGGGTCGACGGCCACGCAGTGCCGTGACCCGCCCGGCGCCCCGCGGCGTCGGGGTGCGGCAGCACGCAGTCGCCGGCCCTCTGGATCACCCTCTGAGCGGCCTTTCGGGTGCCAATCCGCGGTGCGCTGACCCTGACGTGCGGGTGCAGCACGCGATGTGAGGGAGCACGTCAGGGGCAAAAGACGATGTCGTCGTCTTCCCCGGCGCAGGCGGCCATCGACTCCTGATCATCCCCGGACCACGAATACGCGTCTTTGCATGCCTCTTCGAAGTACATGGCCACGGGGCTCGCGGGATCGTCGAGGCTCCCCAGGAACTGGAGCGGCTGGTCACACTTGTTGACGAAGGCCAGGGTGGACTTCCCATCACCGAGCGTGCGGCAGTCGACCTCGCCCGGATTGATGGGCGGCTGGCCTGTCGACGCGCTGCTGGCTTCGCTCGACGAGGCTCCGCCGGTCGCGCTGGACGCGGGGGAGCACGCCCCGAAACCCGCCGGAACCCGGTCAGAGGGGGCCTTGCGCCAGGTCGGCGAGGTCGACGGTTCGCGGTCGCTAGTTCGCGCAGACGACGTCGGTGACGCCGCGGACCGCGCACCCGTCGCCCCAGTTCCGATCGATGCTCCCGCGGTAGTGGAACAGGTGGCAATTGTCGAACTCGGTGCACGGCGCGTCCGCGCCGTACGACACGAGCTGGGAGTAGCCGTTGACCTCACACGCCCAGAGCGCGCACGTGGCCGCGTCGCCGCAGCCGTTCCAGCCTTCACACATGCCGTGATGCCCGTAGGCCTCCCCTGGCGTGGTGATCATCACGCCCTCCGGGGGACAGGCGGCGCAGGGGCCGCCGCAGTCGACGCCGGACTCCCCCTGGTTCTGGACGCCGTCGTCGCAGGTCGGCGCCGTATAACAGACGCTCAGCAGGGGTCGCCTCGCCGCGTTCGGCTCCTCGCTGCTCTTGAACTCGGTCTTCAGGACCAGATCCTCCTCGAGCGCGATGCCATGGTTGTCGCCGGCGTCGGACCAGCCCTGGACGAGCGCCGTCAGATCGGCCGTGACGAAGCCGGCGAGCTGGCTGCGCGCCGTGATCGTGCTCGCGACGGCCGCGTCGTAGCCGCTGGCCGAGCTCTCCCACGTCGCCGTCGCCTCCGACCAGGGCGCCGTCACCTGGTGCACGCGCACCGCGCTCTCGCCGTCCCTCCAGACCTGGTAGAGCTGCAGGGTGGCCGAGTCGATGACCGAGTCCGCGGGGATGAACCCGAGATCGAACTTGAGGAGCGAGCGCTTCTCGCTGCCGCTCGACAGGCCGCTGTACAGCAGCAGGCCGGCGCCGCCCGTGTAATTCGGCGCCGCGGCGTCGATGAACGTGTCCTCGACAGCTCTGCCGGGCAGCCCGCGCTGGACGTCCACGCACACCGACAGCGCTTGCGTCGCCCGGCCCACACGCTCGCCGGGCTCGCCGCCGAAGTCTGCTGTTTCACCGGCGGTGCTCGCGTCGCACGCGGCGAGGCTCAGCGTCGAAATGGCCCCGAGAATCGTGATTTTGATGGTATTTTTCATCCCAGCGCTCCTTCGCCCAAAGGCGGATCCGTCCCCTGATGCCGCTGCCTGCCTCCCCGACGCGGAACACCAAGCGATGTCGCGCGACCTCGATTGCCGAGATTCGTGAACGGAACACAGAGCGGCAACATTCAACGTACCAACGCCCATGGCGCTGTGTCAACGAGCACGTCGAGGCGTCGTGAGAGAGAAGTCGACGGGTGTATCCATGTGGACTGCTAATATCGCGACCTGGTGGAATCGGTTCGGTTGAGCTGCGAGCTGCGAGCCGCGAGCCGCAGATGTCTCGGCCCGACAGGAGCGGTGTACGGCGCCGCCTGGCGCGGAAAGGGCCGCCCTGATGGTCGCGCAAGGCCGCTTTGGTCTTCGCAGACGACCTCCCAGACCCCCGTCGGTCCGTCGCGTCGCGAACGGCGAACCAATAGCGGCCTTCTTGTCGTGAGGCGATGAGTCTGCGTCGGAGTGAGTCGTCGATTGCCTTTCGACGGCGCGTGTTCATGGCACGTCCCGCGCTGCGGCCCGCGGCGCTGGCGAAAAGCGCCCGGGGGCCCTCCGTCTCCCTGGCGCTGCTCACGGCGCAGGCGGCGCGCGGTGCGCGATGCGCGATGCGCGATGCGCGATGCAGATCGAGCGGTTCGCGCTGCCCTGCCCGGGCGAGGCGCGCCGCCTCTGGGACGTTGACGCCGAGGGCCGCATCGCAGACGCTCAAGGCAAGCTCCTCGGCGAGGAGCCCTGAGAGAACGCCATGCGTACGAGCGAGGAGATCTACCACCGCATCCGCTGGGATGCGCGCCTCGATCCCGCGCGCTTCGTGATGGGCATCGACGTGCACGCGGCGGAGCCCAAGCGCGTCCCGCTGCCGGCCTTCGTGCCGGGGGGCGATCTGCCCTGGCATCGGGTCGTGTACATCGAGGCCGAGGGCGAGAGGGTCTGGGATCGTCAGACGGGCCTCGACTCCCTCGACACGACGCAGGCCGGCCGGGTGCGCGCGCCGCAGCGGCTGCGGCCGCCGTTCTTCACGGCGCGCGCGGCCATGCGCTGGGAGGCGGCGGAGGGCCGCTGGGCGCCGGCCGAGGCCGCGGCGCCCCGGTTCACGGCGGGAGCGAGCGCGCGGCTGCGCGTCCTCTCGTGGAACACGCTCTGGGACCGCCACGACGCCGAGCGAATCCACACCGCGCGGCGCCGGCCGCTGCTGGTCGAGGCGCTCGGCCGCGCCGACGCCGACGTGATCGCGCTGCAGGAGGTCGAGCTGCCGCTGCTCGATCTCCTGCTCGGCGCCGGCTGGGTCCGCGCCGGCTACACCGCCAGCGACGGGCCGCGCGGGCGCGACGTCGAGACCTGCCACCTCCTGCTCCTGAGCCGGCTGCCCGTGCTCGAGGTGGGGTGGCACGCCCTGGGGAAGTACAAGGCCGCCGTCGCGATGACGCTGGCGCTCGCGGGAGAGCCGCTCGTCGTGGTGACCACGCACCTCACGAGCGACCACGCGGAGGAGGGGGCACGGAAACGCGCGGCCGAGCTGGAAGAGCTCGCCGTGGGCCTCTCCGCCGTCGAGGGCGATCTGGTGCTGCTGGGCGACCTCAATGACGGCGGGCCGGGTCCCGCGTCGAAGCTCGGCCTCGTGGACGCCTGGCTGGAGGCCCGCGGCGCCGGGGACGAGGCGCCCACGTTCGATCCCACCGTCAACCCGCTGGCCGCTGTCTCGTCGCTGACCGGCCGCGCCTCCCGGCTGGATCGCGTGATGTTTCGCGGGGCGGCGCTGCGCCCGATCACCGCCGACCTGGAAGGGACGACGCCGCTTCCGCCGGATGGCCTGTTCCTGTCCGACCATTACGGCGTCCGTGTCGAGCTCTCCGCCGGCGAGGCGCCCGGCGAGGTCCTCGACGTGGCGACGACCGCGCGCACGGCCCTCGCGTGGGTGCCGCCCGAGCCGCTCTGGCCCGAGATCCAGGCCATCCGCGCGCTCCACGACCCGCAGATCGACCGCTGGCCGCCGCACGTGAACCTCCTGTTCGGCTTCGTGCCCGAGTCGAGCTTCGAGGCGGCGCTCCCGCTCCTGTCGGCCGCCGCGCGCGAGGTCGGCCCGTTCCCCGCGGTGCTGGAGGGTACGCGCTCGTTCCGGCACGGCGCGGACGCCACCGTCTGGCTCGACCCCGCCGCGGGCGGCAAGGATCCGTGGGCGCGGCTGCATCAGGCGCTGGCGCGCCGCTTTCCGCGGTGCGTGGGGCGCGCCGAGGGGTATACGCCCCACCTGACCCTGGGCCGCGCGGACGACCCGGCGCGCGTGCAGCCCGGCTGGGCCGCGCAGCTCGGCCGCCGCGAGGCCGCGGTCGGCGAGCTGGTCCTGCTGTCGCGGCGCGGCGCCGAGCCGATGCAGGTGCGGGCCTCGGTCGCGCTGGGCAGCGGCGCGGTGCGCTGGGCGGCCGAGCCCGCGCCGGCCGCGTCCCCCCGCGCTCCGAAGCCCGACCGCGCGCCAGCGCTCGTGGCCCGGCTGAAGGCGGCCCTGCCCGGGGGCGCGCTCCACGTCACGGGCTCGCGGCGGCTCGGCTGCGCGCTGCCTGGCGCGGACCTCGACCTCGTCGCCGCCCTGCCGGGGCCCATCGATCTCGACGCCGTCGAGGTCCAGGTGCGCTCGGCCCTGCCCGAGGCGTCGACCGTGCGGCGTGTGCAGGCGATCCGCGTGCCGCGCCTCGAGCTCGGCGCGGTCGGCCTGGACGCGGACCTGACGCTCGTCGACGCGGGCGCGGTGCGACCCGAGCACGCCGTCGCGCGGCGCCTCGAGCTGGGCGAGGCCGCCGCGGTGGCCCTGAGCGCGGTCACCGACGCCGACGCGCTGCTCGAGGCTGTCGATGCGGCGTCCGCTCCCTCCGCCGCTCCTCGGCGCCGCGAGGCATTCCTGGCGCTGGCCCGCGCCGTCAAGGCATGGGCTCGCGCAAAGGGCATCGACGCTGCGCCGTTCGGTGGTCTGCCGGGCATCGCATGGCTCGTCCTGGCCGCGCGGGTCGTCTGCGACGCCCCGGACCTGGAGCCCAGGCCCCTGCTGTCCCGCTTCTTCGCCACCTGGGCAGCCTGGGATTTTCGCCGGCCCATCGCGCTGGATCCTTCGGCTCCGGCGGTCGGCACGCCCGGGGATCCCGTGCGCATCGCGACGCCGACGGCGCCCGTGCGCTCGTGCAGCGATACCGTCGGCGCCGCCGCCCTCGCGACGCTGTCCGACGAGCTGTACTCCGCCTGGGAAGCCGTGGAGTCGGCCCTGGCCGCCGGCCGCGATCCGCTGCCCGATCTGCTCGCGCCCCCGCCGCTGCACCGGCACCACGCCGCCTGGGCCGTGATCACCGTCGAGGCGCCCGAACCCGAGGGCCTGGCTTCCGGCCTCGGCTGGGTGCGCGGCCGGATCCGCGCGCTGCTCTCGTCCTTCGAGCGCGCCGGGGTCAGGGATCTGCGGGCCTGGCCTCATGCATTCGACAGGGGCCCGCGCCTCGCCCGCCATGCCATCGGGCTGGGCAAGAGCCCGCCTGTGGCCGCGGCCCTCGAGAAGCTCGCGGCTCCCTGGGCTGCGGGCCTGCACGGGGTGCACGTCGCGTGGGTCGAGGGCGGCGGGGTGCCGACGCTGCGCGCTGAACAGGGCGCGTGAGCGCTTCCGCACATCAGGGGCAGAACACGATGTCGTAGTCTTCCCCGGCGCAGGCGGCCATCGACTCCTGGTCGTCCCCGGACCACGAATACGCGTCCTTGCACTGCTCTTCGAAGTACGCGGCCACGGGGGTCGCGGGATCGTCCCGGTCAGGGCTCACGCAGGAGATCGTCGCGCCGCTTTCGTCCTTGTAGCGGCCCTCCTCCGGGCACTGCGCGAGCAGGCTCGTCGGGCACGACAGCGTCCGGCAGTCCGGCAGGCCGACGGGCACGATCGCCATCGGGAGGTTGTGCGCGTCCACGTGGCTGATGTTGTACCAATCGAAGTCGTTGAAATCGGTGTTGAGGGTCATCTCGGCCAGCGTGTGCCGGCCCCCGCCGGGGTCCGACCCGGCGTATGCCCAGTAGCGCAGGGACGACAGCGGCTCCTCGCTGGTGCCCACGTCGCGGCACGCGAACTGCCCCGGGCCGAGCTCCCCGCCGTCGATGAGGCTCCCCAGGAACTGAAGCGGCTTGTCGCACTTGTTGACGAAGGCCAGGGTGGACTTCCCGTCACCTGGGGTGCGGCAGTCGACCTCGCCCGGATTGACGGGCGGCTGGCCTGTCGACGCGCTGCTGGCGTCGCTCGACGACGCTCCGCCGGTCGCGCTGGACGCGGAGCTGACCGAGGTGGATCCGCCGCCCGTCGCGCCGGAGGACGTGTCCTGCTCGGAGGACCCGCAGCCGGCGTCGAGCAGCGCTATCGCGAGCAGCGCGGCCGCGGTCTTCCCATGTCGCGACATGATGGTCCTCCTTGCGGACTCGGTGGCGGGAGGAGGATGAGGATACAGAAAGCCTCGTCCACCGAGAAGCCGTGTCCTCATCGGGCCGCGAGCGCCGACCCGCGCGGACTCGGCGCCTCGGGCGTCCTTCAGGGTGCCTGGCAGGACACGCGGTGGATCGGCTCCTCTTTCCCTTCACCGACCGTCATATAGTCCCATCCGCCGGGCACCCACGCGATCGCCTCGGCCTGCTCCTCGTCGGGCGACGGCAGCACGCAGGGCAGGTCGGCCAGCGCCTGCGCCACCGTCTGATCCGGTGTCATGGGGTAGTAGAGCACGTGGGATGAGGTGCGCAGCAGCACGCCCGTGCCGTCCGGGTGGACGTCGCCGCTGGTGAAGCGCGCGCTCCCGGCGGGCGGCTCGATGGAGCCCGTCCGGACGAGCGTCGCCGGCGCGCCCGCGGCGGGCAGCGCTGGCAGCTCGTAGACGCTCGAGGTGCCCTTGTTGACCTTCGTCACGACGGTGAGCGCTCCGGTGGCGGGGTGGATGAGCAGCGTCTCCGCGTCGTGGCGTCCGCCGGGGTACGAGAGCACGAACACCTCGGCGTTCGAGGCGAGCGGCCCTCCTCCGAGCGTGTCCGGCTCCGGCACGCCGTAGATCGTATAGCTGTCGCGCTCGCCGTCGTTGTCGCCGATGTCCGCGAGGAAGAGGCAGCTGCCCCCGCCCGAACGGCAGGGCCCGCGCGCGATGTCCTCCCAGTCGACCGCGGCCGCGCCGGCCACGGTCACCTCGGCCCGCAGCGCGCCGCCGAACCCGATGGCGAAGAACCGGGCGTCATCGCCGTGGTCGTTGTGAACATAGAGCGTGTCCGGGTGCAGCCCGCTGGCGACGACACCGGAGCACTCGTCGATGTCGCCCTTCGGGAGCGCGCCGACCCGCGCGGCTCCGGTGCAACGAGGGCAGCCCGTCTCCCGCACCGCCGGCGGATCCGAGGCGCCGCAAGCCGACAGGAGCAGCGCGAGCGCCGGCGCCGCCCAGCGCGCCAAGGCGTCTGGTGCAGGCCCGCCGCACGGACGGGACGCCCGGAGGCGATCCGGCAGCGGCCGCGGGGCGCGGAGGATCTCGATCGCGGACGTCGGTGACATGCGCATCGCGGTTCGGTGCAGAGAGAGAGTTGAACGCAAAGGCGCCAAGAGCGCAGAGACGCAAAGATGTCCCATACTCATTCCTTTTCCTTTTTGCGCCTTTGCGCCTTTGCGTTGACTCTCTCTCTCTCTCTCTCTCTCTCTCTCTCTCTCTCCGGATTCCCAGCGGGCCGAGCTAGGGCGCCGCGTTCGCTTCTCCGGGGGTCGGCGCCGTGACGGCGCCCTCGCCGGTCAGGTCGGGCAACCTGCCCCACGTCTCCCCATCTGCTGCGGCCTCGATCGGGTACTTGAGCTCGGCGAGCACCTGGTCGCTCTCGGAGATGAGGTAGACGGTCTCGCCTCTGGAGGAGCTCACCTTCCAGGTCGTGTAGAAGCAGCTGCTCGGGCCGCCGTCCTGCAGGCACGCGGTGTGGGGCCCAGGGCCGTCCTCGGGCAGCTGGTCGCCGACGATGAGCAGGTACGCGCCGGGGGCGAGCTGCGTGCCTTCGGGGAACCTGAGCGCGTCGGCCGTGTTGGGCTCCCCGCTGTCGTCGGAGTCGCACAGGCCGAGCCCGCCGAGGTCGGCCGAGCCCGGGCCCGGGTTGCCGAGCTCGATCCAGTCGCCGTCCTTGGCCGAGATCTCGTTCACCACGACGGTCGTCGTCGCGGTCCCGCCGCCCGTCCCCCCTGGGTCGCCGCCTGCGCCGCTCGAGCTCGAGCTCTGAGACGTGGTGGTCGCGCCCGAGCCCGGCGTGCCCGTAGTATCTCCGGGCTCGTCGCTCGAGCCGCAGCCTGCCGCGCAGAGCGCAGCGAGGCAGAGCGCGGCATATCGAAATTGTGCCATCACGATGTTCTCCTCGGCACCAGCACACGGCGATTTTGCCGGTGTGTCAACGGTGTGGCAACAGTGTGTCAACGGGCGGCGCGCGCGGCCTCCCGTTCGCGACCGCCCCCGCCGCGGTCGCGCGCGTCTGCAAAGCGCGCCGCCGCGCCCCTCAGCGCGCGGCGGCGCCCCTCAGCGCGCCCGCGCCCCGTGGTCCGCGATCACGCTCGCCACGCAGCAGGTCAGCTTCTTCCCCATGCCGAGGTGCAGGAACTCGTTCGGGCCGTGCGCGTTCGATTGCGGCCCGAGCACGCCGGTGATCAGGAACTGCGCCTCCGGGAACTTCTCTCCCAGCATCGCCATGAACGGGATCGTCCCGCCCTCGCCGATCCCCATCGCCGGCCGGTCGAAGAACGTCTTCGACGCCTTGCGCACCGCGGCCTCGAGCCAGGGCGCCGTCGCCGGCGCGTCCCATCCGGCCGACGGCTCGCTCACGTGGAACCGGACCTCCGCGCCGTACGGCGGGTCCTTCTCCAGGGCCTCCTTCAGGGCCGCCGCCGCCTTCTTCAAGTCGACGCGCGGCGGCAGGCGCATCGAGAGCTTCGCCCTCGTGAACGGGCGCAGCACGTTGCCCGCGCCCGCGATGGGCGGCAGGCCGTCGGCGCCCGTCACGGAGAGCGCGGGGCGCCAGGTGCGGTTCAGGAGGAGCTCCGCCGTGTCGCCGGTCACCGGGCCCGCGCCCTTCACCCACGGCAGCTCGCTCACGACCGACGCGCCCAGCACGTCGGCCGCGGCCCGCGCCTGCGCCGCGCGCTCCTCCGGGATCTGCACGTGCAGCGCGTCCACGAGGACGCGCCCGGTCCGCTCGTCCTCGATGCGCGACAGGAGCTGCCGCAGGATCCGGAAGCTCGAGGGCACAACGCCGCTGCCCACGCCCGAGTGGACGCCCTCGCGCAGGATGTTCACGTCGAGCGTGCCCTGGAGCAGCCCGCGGAGCGACGTCGTGGTCCAGAGCTGGTCGTAGTTGCCGCAGCCGGAGTCGAGGCACACGACGAGGCTCGGCTTGCCGATGCGCCCCGCGAGCGCGTCGATGTAGGCCGGCAGGTCCGGGCTGCCGCTCTCCTCGCAGCCCTCGATGAGGATCACGCAGCGCGCGTGCGGGATCCCCTGCTCGTGCAGCAGGCGCAGCGCCGCGAGCGACGCGAAGGCCGAGTAGCCGTCGTCGGCGCCGCCGCGGCCGTAGAGCTTGTCGCCCTCGCGCACGGGCTCCCAGGGGCCGAGCCCCTCGCGCCACCCCGTCATCTCGGGCTGCTTGTCGAGGTGCCCGTAGAGGAGCACCGTGTCGTCGCGCGTGCCCGGCACCTCCATCAGGATCACCGGCGTGCGGTTCCCGATGCGCACGACCTCCACCGTGAGCCCGGGGATCGGCTGCGCCTCGCACCAGGCCGCGATGAGCGACGCCGCCCTGTCCATGTGGCCGTTCTCGCGCCAGGCGGGGTCGAAGGCGGGCGACTTGTTGGGGATGCGGATGTAGTCGTGCAGCGCGGGGACGATCTCCTGCTCCCAGCAGCGCTCGCAAGACGCGACGGCTTCACGCTCGTTGAGCTTCGTCAGCATGAACCTCTCCAGGGGCTTGAGGACGGCGGCGGTCTCCGGGGACCGACTCTACAGCGCCCATGACGTGGGTGTACCGCGGACATGGGGGGTTGACATCTTCGACGTTCCAGGGCGCCGAGGCGAGGCGCGCGGGGCCGGCGGGCGGGCGCGGCGCGTGGACGGGCGGGCTCAGCGGGCTCTTTCGGTGTCAGGGCCGCTTCTCGAAGGTCACTTCCGGGTACTCCGGTGAGGGGCCGTCGAGCAGCGGGGCCGCTTCGCCGCGCACGTGCGCCTGGACGAAGGCGCGCGTGTACGCGTTCGTGATCTCGACCGCGCGGGCCGGATCGAGCGTGCCGAGCAGCTCCGGGAGGGCGCCTTCGCCGACGAAGTGCTCGACGACGAGCGGCAGGTCCGAGAACGTGAGGTGGGCGGTGTCTTCGACCCGCGCCCGGTAGCCCTGGCCGTTCAGCGCGCCGTACGTTTCGTCGATGCTCGGATCGTCGGGGTGGTCTGCCGCGAGCAGGATGAAGAAGGGCTGCGCGAGGCCCCTGCCGCCGGCGCCGTCCGGCGGCCCGAAGAGCCTGCCGTCGATGTCGAGGCCGGCGTCGAAGCGGTCGTCGCGGGCGCACGCCTGGGCGGCCATCGCGCCGCCGTAGGAGTGTCCGAGCACGCCGAGCCGATCGAGGTCGAGCCGGCCCGTGAGCAGGCCGCCCGGGTCGTCCTGCGCGGCGGCCGTGAGCTCGTCGAGCACGAAGAGCGCGTCGTCGACCCAGACCCCGACGTGCTCGCCCATCGCCTGCGTGAAGGCCTCGATCTCCTCCGGCGGCGCGTCCATCGCCGGCGTCAGGACGACCGAGCCGAAGGGCACGGCGCGGCCGTCGGGGAACACCGTGAGCTCGGTGTCGTAGGTGTGGCTGATGGCGGCCACCACGAACCCGTGGCTCGCCAGGTCCTCGAGGAGGCTCGTGTAGTCGGCGCGGAGCATCCCGAACCCGTGCGAGAAGAGGAGCACCGGGTAGGGCGCGCCGTCTTCGGCGAGCGGCACGCCCACGCGCGCGTGCGTGAGGATGCTCGCCTCGAAGCCGTCCTCGGCCGGGAGGCCGCCGGTCGTGCGGCGGGTGTCGCCTTCCTCCGGCGACAGGTACGGCGCGAGCTGCCCTGTGCCGCAAGGATCGGCCGGGTAGAAGAGCTGCACCATGAGCTCCCGGCGGTCGTCGGGATCCTCCGTCGCCTCTTCTCCACGCGCGCCGTCGGTGAGGGCCCGGATCTGCGTGCCGACCGGGTGCGGGCCGGTCGGGCGGGGCAGCTCGAGGACGCCGTCGGCGGGCGCCTCGTCGCCCCAGCCGGCGCAGACCGGATCGCCTTCGTGCGGCGGCACGGCGTCGTGATCGCTGCACCCGACGAGGAGCGCGGAGGCGGAGAAGGCTGCGAGCAGGCAGAGGGCGTGTCGCGAGACGTCGCTGTGGACCATGCGCGCATCGTTCTCACGGCCTGGCCGAGACCGGCGCGGCGAGCACGATCGTGGCGCGGAAGGACCGCGCTCGGCAGATGCAAGGCTCGGCCTGACAGAAGCCGCAGATCCCTGTAGTATCGGTTACGTGCGGGCAGCTCTGGAGGCGCGGCCGAGGCGCGGCGCCGTGCGGACCAAGACAGCGGCGCGGGTGAACGAACATGGAAGAGCCCGAAGAAATAGCGCTCGCCAGGAGTGAAGACGCGCACGACATCCTTCCGTTGATGGTCGCCTTCAACGAGGCCGAGGGCATTCCCTGGAGGCCCGAGGCCATGATTCCCGCTCTGCACCGTGTGCTCAACGACAAGGACCTCGGGCTGATCCTGGTTGCGCGTGTCGGCGCGCGTCGCCTCCTCGTCGGTTATAGCCTGGCCACGTTCGGGTATGATCTCGAGTTCGCGGGGCGTGATGCCTTCGTGACGGAAATCTTCGTGGAGCCTGGGTCCCGACGGAGGGGCCTCGGGCGGACCCTGCTGGAATCGACCGTACAACACCTGCGGGAGCGCAGCGTGAACGCCGTCCATCTCATGGTGCGACCGGACAATCAGCGAGCGATCGTTTTGTATGAGGGGCAGGGGTTCAAGGTCTCGCCGCGGATCATGATGACCAGGGAGCTGACCCCCCTGACCGAAGACGCAGTTCAACAAGGTGTTCCATCGGGCAGCGCTTCGCGCCCCCGCTGAGCGCCAGATCATTCGCCGGAGCCTTCCAGATGCTCGAACACAGCCCCGCATGGCCGCATGGCGAGGTACAGGACGCATTCCCAGAGGTCTTTTACGTCGTGGGTACGAACAGGACTCACCACGCCGGGATCGATCTCCAGACGAGCCGCACGATGACCGTGCTCCGACAGGACCGAGACCTCACGCTCGTGAACACCGTGCGCCTGACCGAGGAAGGGCTGCGCCAGCTCGACGCCCTCGGCCAGGTCCGCCACATCGTGCGGCTCGGAGCATTCCACGGCCGAGATGATCCCTTCTATCGCGACCGTTACGGCGCCACCCTGTGGGCGCTCCCCGAGGCGGTGGCGGCCGACGGCCGGCCTGCCGACCGAGCGCTCGCAGCAGGGGGCCCGTTCCCGGCGCACGGAGGCTCCGTATTCGAGTTCACGACGGCGCGGTTTCCGGAAGCGGCCGTCTTGCTCCCGCTGGAGGGCGGAATCCTCATTACCTGCGATGCTGTCCAGAACTGGTCACACGTCGACCCCTTCTTCTCCGAAGAAACGGGCGCGCTGTTCGTCGCCCAAGGGTTGATCGGCGCGGCGAACATCCCCGCGACCTGGCGAGATGCGTGCGCCCCCGACGTTTCCGATTTTCGCCGCCTCGCCGACCTGCCGTTTCACCATCTCATCAGCGCTCATGGTGAGCCGCTTCGTGGCGACGCCAAGAGGCTACTCCAGGCCCGCATAGACGAAGTATTTCGCCCGCGAGGACAGGAGCCGACGTGACGCTGGTGACGCCGCCCGACGAGCCGTCGCAGACGACGGCGCCCTCCCTCGCCATGCCCGATCCGGCGTCCGCGGCTGATCGCCAGGATCGGTAGACACATCGGGGAACGCAATGCACAGCGCACAAGCAACCTACCGTGATCTGTATGAGTCGCTGCTCGACTACGACGGTGGCTCGCTCGATCCGGAGGTGCTCGCGCCCTGGCTCGAGGCGAATGCCGGCGAGCGGAGCTGCGCGTGTGCGGCGGCAGCGATGTCATCCGCAAGGGCATCGCCGAATCATCTACCATGTACTGGGCGTACCGGCGGAAGAACCGCCCCCAGCAGGACCTCTCCCAGGGCTGGGGCAGCAACTCGCAGTGGCGCACCGCCTTCCGCAGGGACTATCGAGTGGGCCAAACGTCGTATTACAACGTCGACGGTAAGCGCGATCTGAGCGCGCTGGAGTCAACGGTCGAAGATGACGAAGGCCTGACGCGGGAGGAGCGCGTCGAGCTGCTCACCAACCGTTGTTTCATCTTCACTGCGAAGCCGCACGACGATTTGTGGCCCTATGATGACAAGCTGCAAATCGACGGGTGATGAGCGCTTGTGGAATCGTGCGCCTGTTCTGGCTCGTGCTGGTCGCCCACGCGGCGATGCTGGTGCAGAGACATCGGTGATCAGTTAGCCAGACTAAGTGTCATGGGACTGTTCGACCTCATCATCGCCCGAGCGACCTGCCCCAGCTGTGGATATTTCCAGGAGTGGCGCGTCCAGTACCGGTACGGCTACTGCTGGCATCACGAGTACAGGCTCGGCGACCGAATTTGTTGGTTCGATCCGCCTGGGCGCCCGGCGCCGCTCAGCGATGATGGCGAGAACGTGGGCGGACTCGTCACAGTGCCCGGGTTCGTTGAAAGCGGCTGCTCGAAATGCGGCCTCGGCGAGGGCGCGGTCCTCTGGTTCCGGGACAATGTTGTTCACGCCATGGAGATCACGCTCTCGGAACGCGGCGGCGAGTGGGAGCGGCTCGAACCTTCCTCTGGGTGGATGCGCTTCTGGTCACGCCGCGTGGCAGGTAGCGCGAACGAGGATCGCCTCGAGCTGAGCTGCCGCGGCGATCGGTGGACCGTGGCCGTCGCTGACGGGGCTGGTGGGCTGTCGGGCGGTGCGGCCGCCGCCCGCGCGGCGACGAGCGCGATGGCGGCGCTCGGCGCCGAGAGGGAGCTCGACGCGGACGGCTGGTGCGAGCGCCTCAGCCAGCTCGACCGTGAGCTCGAAGCAGAGCCGAGATGTGGCGAGACGACGCTCGTCGTGGTCCAGGTGAGCCGAGGCGAGCTCTGGGGCGCCAGCGTGGGGGACTCGGGCGCGCTCCTCGTCACGCCCGACGGACCGATCGAGCTGACGGCGGGGCAGCGCCGCAAGCCGCTGGTCGGCAGCGGCGCGTGCAAGCCTGCGATCATTCCCCGCCAGCCGCTCTCGGGACGCCTCCTGGTCGCCACCGACGGCCTGCTGAAGTACACGTCGCTTGCGACCATCAACGCTCTTGCGGGTACGGGCAACGTGAAAACGGCGGTCGAGGCGCTGATCCAGGCGGTGACTCTCCCCTCCGGCAACCTGCCGGACGATGTCGCGGTGGTGCTCGGCGAGCGCGTCGGCTGACCTGGCGCCGCTTCGCTGCGCGGCAGGATCACGGGAGGATAGTCCTCCCTCACGACCGCCGGTTGTCCGGCCGTCGCTCAGCCCTGCTTGCGGGGCGCCTTGAGCGAGAGCTTCAGCAGCACGTCGTCGCGGATCAGATCGTCCTGCTTGCCCGGATAGACGATGCCGAAGTCCTTGCGGTTGATCACGAACTCGGCGCTTCCCGAGACGGCATCGGCGCCCTCGGTGATGGTCGCCGGGAAGGTGATCGTCTTCTTCACGCCGTGCAGATCGAGCTCGCCCGTGATGGTGTGCGTCGCGCCCTTCTCGCCGCCGGCCTTGATCTCGGTCGAGGTGAACGTCGCCTTCGGGTACTTCTCGACGTCGAAGAAGTCCGGCGACTTGAGGTGGCCGTCGAGCTTCTCGGCGTCGGTCTTCACCGACGACGCGTCGGCCTCGACGGTGAGCTTGCCGCCCGCGGCCTTGCCGCCGGCGAGCGTGATCGAGCCCGAGATCTTCTCGAATTTGCCCTCGTGTTTGCCCGTGACCTTCGAGCCGACGAAGCCGATGGTCGAGGCGGCCGCGTCGAGGGGGAGCGCCTCGGTGGGGCCCGAGGGCGCGGCGGCGGCCTGGGTCTGCGCGGGCGCGGCGGTCGAGATGGTCGCCTTGGGCTTGTCCTTGGTCGGGTCCTCGCACCCCGCGAGCGAGAGCAAGAGCGCGGCGGGGAGGGCGATGCGAGCGAAACGAGCGGTGAACATGAGAGACAATCTCCTTATTGGTCAGCCAAACTGCACAGAACGTCTCGTGAACGAGCCATAGGTGAGCCCCGTGATGGGGAACTGCACAGGCTCGCTCACGTCGATCGACGCCCCCATGGCGGCGACGACCGGCACGAAATGCTCGTGGGTCGGGAGCGCCATCCGCACGCCCGGCGCGCGGGCGCGGTACTCGATGAGCGCGCCCACGTCGCGCTGCGAGAGGACCTCGGCGCACCATGCGTCGAACTCCGTGGCCCAGGGCTGCGCGACCGCATCTCCGCGCCAGTCTGCCGCGCGGAGGTTATGGGTCAAGAAACCGCTGCCGACGATCAACACCCCCTCGTCGCGGAGCGGCGCGAGCGCTCGTCCCATCTCGAGGAGCGGCGCTGGAGAGAGCGTCGGCAAAGAGATCTGGAGCACCGGGACGTCCGCGCCCGGGTACATGCAGAGGAGCGGCACGTAGGCGCCGTGATCGAGCCCGCGGCGAGGCGCCTCGGCGACCGGCCCCAGCGGGCCGAGCAGCTCCCGGACGCGCCGCGCGAGCGCGGGGGCGCCGGGCGCGGGGTACGTCACCTGATAGTACTTCTCGGGGAAGTTGTAGAAGTCGTAGACGAGGGGCACGGTCTCGGTGGCGCCGAGCGTGACCGGCGCGTCCACCCAGTGGGCCGAGATCATGAGAACCGCCGTGGGGCGCGGCACCGCCTGCGCCCAGGCGGCGAGCTCGGCGACCCACGCGCGATCGTCGAGCAGGAAGGGAGAGCCGTGCGCGAGGAACAGGGCCGGCATGCGCCCCTCGCGCGCCTCGTGCTGGGTGTCGGACATCGAACCTCTCTCGGCCGCGGCGGACGTGGCGCTCGACGCAGGAGCCGCGCCGGGCGCGGTCGGCGTCGAGCGCCCGCAGGCGCCGGCGATCGGTGCGGCCCCGCCCGCGGCAAGGAGGAGCCTCAATGCAGCCCGGCGATCCATGATGAGCCCACCCTAGGTCGTTTCCGGGAGTGGTACAATGACCCTGCAATGAAACGCCAGGTTGCCAAAACGGAAACGGTCGACGCGGATGTGACCGATTTGCGGGCCTTCTGCCTGGTGGTCGACCTCGGGTCGATCACGGCGGCCGCGAGGACGCTGGGCGAGACGAAGGGCAGCGTCAGCCGCCGCATCACGCGCCTGGAGCACGCGCTCGGGGTGGAGCTGCTCCGCCGCAGCCCGCGGCTCGTGCAGGCGACCGAGGACGGGCTCGCCTACCGGATGCGCGTCGGCCGGGCGCTCGAGCTGCTGGAGGACGCGAACGTGGCGGTGCAGCAGGCGCGCTCGAGGCCGCGCGGGCACCTGCGCGTGACGGCGCCGTTCGATCTCGGGCTGAGCATCCTGGCGCCGCTCTCGGCCGGCTTCGCGGAGCGCTTCCCCGAGATCTCGCTGGAGCTGCTGCTCACCGAGGCGCTCCTCGACTTCGACGCCCACCAGGTCGACGTGGCCCTGCGCGCGACCTCGAGCCTCCCGGACTCGTCGCTCATCGCCCACAAGCTGCAGCACATCGAGGTCGGCCTGTTCGCGGCGCCGTCCTACCTCCGCAAGCACGGGGCCGTGCGCCGGCCCGAGGACCTCGAGGGGCACCGGCTGCTGCTCGCCCAGACCGCGCGCGGGCACGCGACGATCGCGCTCTCGGCGCGCGACGGCCGCGATCGCGCGGAGCTCCGGGTGCGCGCGGCGATCTCGGCCTCCGATTTCTCGTTCTGCCGCGAGGTGGCGCTGGCCGGGGGCGGGATCGCGCTGGTCCCCGCGATCAACGTGCGGGGCGACCTCGACGCGAAGCGGCTCGTGCCCGTGCTCAAGGACTACGCGATCCACGGCGCCGCCTCCCTGTACCTCGTCCACCCGGGGACGCGCTTCCTGCCGTCCAAGATCCGCGCCTTCCGCGACTACCTGCTCGACGCGTTCGGCGTCCAGGGGCGGCGCGAGGCCCCCGCCGCGGCGCGGTAGCGGGCCGCCCCCTCCGCGCCTGCCCCCGCCGGAGGGAGGCGGGCCGTGCTCGCGCCGGAGCAGCGGATCACCACCGGCTGTTGCTGGGGAAGCAGCGCGGCCTTGGCCCGGCCGTCCCGCGGCCGGCGGGCGCCGCGCGACGGCGGGCGCCGCGCGACGGCGGGCGCGGGCCGCTGGACCGCGCCGTCCACGGGCGAGCGGCGCGGCGGCATGGGCGTTGCTCGTCGTGGCGAGACGATCCCGAGGACGGGCCGCGAGCCATCGGCTCCGCGAGGCCCATCCCGGCGTCTCCCGAGCGCTCCTCTCCCCCGCCGGCTGGGCGGCGGGCGGGGCGGCGCCCGGGCATCCGCGAAACGGCACCGCTTCCAGCCGCGCACCGAGGTCCATCTGCGCCCGTTCATCGACAGGATTCGCTCACTCGCGACGTTCGCGGCGCTCTCCGCGCTCTCTGCGCTCTCTACGCTGATTGCCTCGTCCGGGTGCAAGCGCGACGGCGAGGCGAGCGCGGCTGCCACGCTGGCCCCGGACGCCCCGATCCCGGCCGAGATCCCGCGCGAGACGCGGCTCAGCATCGGTGATCCGACGGTGCAGAAGCAACTCCAGCTCTCCGGCGACATCGACAGGCTGCCGTTCCGCGTCGACTGGCAGAACATCAGCGGGGGACCGCAGACCATCGAGGCGTTCCGCGCCGGGGTGCTCGACGCGGGCGCGGTCGGCGACACGCCGCCCATCCACGCCACCTTCACCGGGGTCGACGTGAAGATCCTCACGGTGCAGGTGCGAGAGAAGCCCATCTACGAGCTGGCCACCGCGCCGGGCGCGCAGGTCGCGTCCATCGGCGATCTCCGCGGCAAGAAGATCGCGTATTCGCCGGGGCAGGCGCAGGGCGCGCTCGTCCTGCGCGTGCTGAAGAAGGCCGGGCTGTCGCAGAAGGACGTGACGCTCGTCCAGCTCGGGAGCACCGAGTTCAAGGAGGCGCTCACCAGCCGCCAGGTCGACGTCGCGCCGCTGGCCGGCGTCACCCTGATGCGTTATCTCAACGAGTACCGCGCCGAGGGCGCCTCGTCGATCGCGCACGGCGTCCGCGACAACCTCGGCTTCCTTCATGTGCGCGCCGAGGCGCTCAAGGACGCTCACAAGGCGGCCGCGCTGTACGACTACGCGAAGTGGCGGGCCAGGGCCCAGCTGTGGGCCTATGCGCACCCGGAGGCCTGGATCGAGGCGTATTACGTCAAGGATCAGGGCCTCTCGGCGAAGGAAGGGCGGTTCCTCATCGAGGCCGCCGGCAAGCCGCAGGTTCCGCGCGACTGGTCCGAGGCGATCGCGCTGACCCAGGAGACCGCCGACTTGCTCGCCGAGGCCTCCGGCCAGAAGCGGTTCGAGGCCAGGACGATCTTCGACCTCCGATTCCAGACGATCGGAGCGGAGGTGGCCGGCGCCGCCGAGGGCGCCGGACCGACGGACCGGCCGGCGACGGCCGACAGGAGCACTCCATGACGACCGCACTGCCCACGAGCGCCGGCTCGCCGCGCCTCGCCAGCTTCCCGGATCTCACCGCGAGCGCGGACGTCTCCGCGCCGCCGTCCGGCGCCCCGACAGGCCGCCGCGTGTCCAGCCGCCGCTTGCGGCGCCGCCTGGGCCCGGGGCGGCGCATCCCGTACGGCCTCGCGCTCGGCCCGGCGCTGCTGCTCGCGCTCTGGGCCGCCGCCTCGGCGACGGGCGCGCTCGACGCGCGCGTGCTCTCCGCGCCGTGGACCGTGGTGACCACGGCCCACGAGCTGATCGCCGACGGGCGGCTCCTGTCCAACCTGCTCACGTCGGCGCAGCGGGCCTTCCTGGGGCTCGCGCTCGGGGCCGGCCTGGGCACGGTGCTGGCGCTCCTCGCCGGGCTGACGCGCGTCGGCGAGGCGCTGCTCGACGGGCCGGTGCAGATCAAGCGCGCGATCCCGACGCTGGCGCTCATCCCGCTGCTGATCCTCTGGTTCGGCATCGGCGAGCAGATGAAGGTGCTCACCATCGCCCTCGGCGTCGTCATCCCGGTCTACGTCCACACCCACGCGGCGCTGCGCACCATCGACGCGCGCTACGTGGAGCTGGCCGAGACGGTCCGCCTGACGAGGTGGCAGTTCATCCGGAAGGTGGCGTTGCCGGGGGCGCTTCCGGGCTTCCTGATGGGCCTGCGGCTGGCGGTGACCGGCGCGTGGCTGGCGCTCGTGGTGGTCGAGCAGATCAACGCCACGAGCGGCATCGGCTACATGATGTCGCTGGCGCGCTCGTACGGGCAGACGGAGATCATCCTGCTCGGCCTCGTCGTGTACGGGCTGTTCGGCCTGGCCTCCGATTCGGCCGTGCGGCTCATCGAGCGAAAGGCCCTGTCATGGCGCCGCATCCTGGCCGGCTGACGGCGGCCCCGCCCGCGGTGCGGATCCGCGGCCTGATCCGCCGCTTCGGCGCCCGCGTGGTGCTCGACGGGATCGATCTCACGATCGAGCGGGGCGAGTTCGTCGCGCTGCTCGGCCGCAGCGGATCGGGCAAGAGCACGCTGCTGCGGGCGATCGCCGAGCTGGACGACGAGGTGACCGGCTCGGGCGAGCTGCACGTGCCGGACAACCGGGCGGTCGTGTTCCAGGACACGCGGCTGCTGCCGTGGGCGCGGGTGCTCGACAACGTGATCCTGGGGCTCGACGCGCCGCAGGCCCGGGAGCGCGGCCTGGACGCGCTCGCGGAGGTGGGGCTCGCCGGGCGGGAGCGCGCGTGGCCCGTCGAGCTGTCCGGCGGCGAGCAGCAGCGGGTGGCGCTGGCGCGGTCGCTGGTGCGCGATCCGGAGCTCGTGCTGGCCGACGAGCCGTTCGGCGCGCTCGACGCGCTGACCCGCGCGCGCATGCACGACCTGCTGCGCGAGCTGTGCGCGCGGCACCGACCGGCGGTGCTGCTGGTCACCCACGACGTCGACGAGGCGATCGCGCTCGCCGATCGGGTGCTGGTGCTCGAGGGCGGCCGCATCGCCGAGGAGCGGCGGATCGATCTGCCGGCGCCGCGCCCGCTGCGCGATCCGCGGTTCCTCGCCCACCGCGAGTCGCTGCTTTCGGCGCTGGGGGTCGCGCCGGGCGTGGCCGCTGCCGGAGATCCTGACGCGAACCCTGAACTGGAACGGAGTTCCCCGTGACCCAACGACCCGGACAGCTGCATCTCAACGCGTTTCTCATGAGCGTCGGCCACCACGAGGCCTCGTGGCGCTTGCCCGAGAGCGATCCGTTCGCGAACACGAGCGTCGCGCACTTCAAGAACCTGGCCCGCATCGCGGAGCGGGGGAAGCTCGACTCGGTGTTCCTCGCCGACAGCCCGGTGCTGTGGAACAACGTCGGTCGGAGGCCGGCCGGGACGCTCGAGCCGACGGTGCTGCTCGCGGCGCTCGCCGGGGTGACCGAGCACATCGGGCTGATCGCGACGGCCTCGACGACGTACAACGAGCCGTTCAACCTGGCCCGGAGGTTCGCCTCGCTGGACCACCTCAGCGGGGGTCGGGCGGGCTGGAACATCGTCACGACGGCGGGCGTGGACGCAGCGCGCAACTTCAACCTGGACGAGCTGCCGGCGCACAGCGACCGGTACGCGCGGGCGGCGGAGTTCATCGATGTGTCGCTGAAGCTGTGGGACAGCTGGGGCGACGACGCGCCGCTCGGCGACAAGGAGAACGGCGTCTGGGGCGATGACCGCAAGATTTACCCGCCGCGGCACGTGGGTCGGTACTTCAAGGTCGAGGGGGCGCTCAACGTGCCTCGCTCGCCGCAGGGGTATCCGCTGCTCGTGCAGGCCGGCTCGTCGGACGACGGCAAGGAGCTGGCGGCGCGGTACGCGGAGGCGGTGTTCACGGCGCAGCAGACGCTGGAGGACGCGCAGCGGTTCTATGTGGATCTGAAGGGGCGTGCGCGCGCGCTGGGGCGTGATCCGGGGTCGATCAAGATCTTGCCGGGGATCGTGCCGGTCATCGGCGCCACGGAGGCCGAGGCGCACGCGCTCGACGCCGAGCTCGATCGGCTCATCAAGCCGGAGTATGCGAAGCGCCAGCTCGCGCAGACGCTGCGGGTGAAGCCGGAGGAGCTCGACCTCGACGCGGAGCTGCCGCGGGATCTTCCGAGCGAGGATCAGATCGAGGGGGCGAAGAGCCGGTACACGCTGATCGTGAGCCTGGCGCGGCGGGAGCGGCTGACGGTGCGCCAGCTGATCGGGCGGCTGGGCGGCGGCCGCGGCCACCGGACGTTCGCCGGCGCGCCCGAGCAGGTGGCGGACGCGATCGAGCACTGGTGGGAGCAGGGGGCGGCCGATGGCTTCAACGTGATGCCGCCGGTGCTGCCGTCGGGGCTCGAGGCGTTCGTCGAGCACGTGGTCCCGATCCTGCAGAAGCGTGGGCTGTTCCGGACGGAATATGCGGGGAAGACGTTGCGGGACAACTATGGGCTGCCGCGGCCGGCAAACCTCAACCCCGGTCGGGATCTGGTCGCGGCGGCAGAGTGAGATGGGTTACAGTGGACCGCAGCCCCGGTCGGGGGACGGCGGCCGCTGAACCCAACCTCGGTCGGGGATCGCGAGCCCAACCCCGGTCGGGGATCGTCCCGCAACCCCGGTCGGGATGCCGGCAAACCCAACCCCGGTCGGGTCGAACCCGGTCGGGTCGAACCCGGTCGGGTCGAACCGCCAGCCAACCCAACCCCGGTCGGGTCGAACCGCCAGCCAACCCAACCCCGTTGCTCGCCCTTTCCGTTTCGTGGTGAGCTGAGGCGCATGGTCGCCTCGAAGCTCGTCGCGGTCCTCTCCACATGCGCCCTCGCGCTGGCCGCTGCCGCGACGGGAGGCTGCACCGCCTCGGACGGTGATGCAGAGCCAAAAGCAGACTGCTCACCGCAGGGACAGAACCAGTTCCTGTTCGAGCTGATGAAGGACGCCTATCTCTGGTACGACGGCGTACCCGACCTGGACTACCGGGCGTACCCCTCGCCCGAGGCGCTGCTCGTGGATCTCGTCACCGAGCCGCGAGACCGCTGGAGCTACATCTCGACCAAGAGCGTCGACGACGCGTTCTTCCGGGAAGGGCAGACCCTCGGGTTCGGCATGCGGTGGAGCTTCGACCAGGAGTCCAGCCTCCGGCTCGCGCTGATCCAGCCGGGCTCGCCCGCCGGAGAGGCCGGCCTCCGGCGGGGCGACGCGGTGGTGGCGATCAATGGCATCGACGTCGAGCAGGTCGTGAGCGACGACCTCTGGGAGGAGCTCGCAGGCCCCGACGAGGAAGGGTACGAGATGTCGCTGACGATCGAGCGCGCGGACGTCGAGGCCTTCACGGTCGCGCTCCGGAAGGCGTGGTATGGCATCACCACGGTCGTGAGCCCGCGTGTCCTGCAAACAGGGGCCGCGACCGTCGGATATCTCATGCTCACCACCTTCATCGAGCCTTCGGTGCGCGAGCTCGACAGCGCCTTTGCGCTGTTCAGGGAGAGCCAAGTCGACGAGCTGGTGCTCGACCTGCGCTACAACGGCGGCGGGCGCCTCTCCGTCGAGAGGCACCTCGCGAGCCTGATCCACCGGCCGGCGGAGGCCGGCGCGCTGCTCGACATCACCGCGCACAACGACAGGCACGTCGACTGGGACAAGCGGGAGACGTTCGACGACCTCGACCAGCCGCCGCTCCCCCTGTCCCGGCTGGTCGTCATCACGTCCGGCGGGACGGCCTCCGCGAGCGAGTCGCTGATCAACAGCCTGCGCGCCTACATGGACGTGAAGATCGTCGGCTCGACCACGCACGGCAAGCCCGTCGGCATGTACGGATGGGACAACTGCGACATGGTCGTGCACCCGATCGCGTTCCGGGTGCTCAACGCCAAGGAAGAGGGCGATTTCTACGATGGCCTCCCCCCCGACTGCGCCGCCGACGACACGCTCGGCGCAGAGCTCGGCGACGCGGGCGAGACGTGCCTCGCCGAGGCCCTGCACCTGCTGGAGCACGGCGCGTGCTCGACCGCGGCGCAGCCGGACGGGGCGGGCGAGCGCCGCGCCGCGCCGCCGCGGGAGATCCCGTGGCGCGGCCTCCGGCGCGAGGTCGGCGCGCTCTGAGGCGCGGCCGCGCCGGCCAGGCGCGGCGCGGCGTGGCGCGGTCGAGCGCGCCTTCGGCGTCCCGGCACGAAACACCGCCGCTCCCGGCTTGACACGCTGAGCGGCTTGACGGAGATTCCTCCGCCATAGCGGAGACCAGGCTACGGCCAGGAGGGAATGTCATGAGCCTGCAACTCGGAAGCATCGCGCCTGATTTCGAGCAAGAGTCCACGCACGGGACCATCCGATTCCACGAGTGGGCCGGGAGCTCGTGGGTGATCCTGTTCTCGCACCCGAAGGATTTCACCCCGGTGTGCACGACCGAGCTCGGCGCGGTCGCCAACCTCAAGGCGGAGTTCGACAAGCGCGGCGTGAAGCCCATCGCGCTCAGCGTCGACGACGTCGACTCGCACAAGCGCTGGTCGGTGGATATCGAGGAGACGCAGCGAACGAAGCTGAACTACCCGATCCTCGCCGACGTGGACCGGAAGGTGTCGGGCCTTTACGGGATGATCCACCCGCAGGCGAGCGACACGCTCACGGTGCGCTCGGTGTTCGTCATCGATCCCAACAAGAAGATCCGCGCGACGTTCACGTACCCGGCGAGCACGGGGCGCAACTTCGACGAGATCCTGCGCCTCATCGACTCGCTCCAGCTCACGGACAGCCACTCCGTGGCGACGCCCGCGAACTGGAAGGACGGCGATGAGGTGGTGATCGTCCCCTCGCTCCAGGACCCCGCCGTCCTCGCGCAGAAGTTCCCCAAGGGGTACAACGCCGTCCGCCCGTACCTGCGCCTCACCCCGCAGCCCAACCGCTGATGCGGCGTGGCGCCGCCCGCGCGCGCGAGGCGTCGACGCGACGCCTCGCCGCGCTCGCCCTCGTGTTGCCCGCGGCGTGCTCGCGCGCGCCCGCGCCCGAGGCGCTCGGGGCGAGCGGCGGCGGGTCGAAGCCGGCGGCGCGGGCCGCCGGCGCCGGCTGGAAGCTCGTCCACCACGAGACCTTCGATGCGCCGTTCCAGGAGCCCGCCGCGTGGACCGAGGATCGGTACGGCGACGAGAGCCCCTATCATGTCGACGTCTTCGACGAAGATGGCGAGTTCTTCTCCGCGCGGGGCGGCGAGGTGTTCCGGGAAGGCCTGCGGAGGTTCCGATCGTTCCGGAAATCCTTCACGTATGGCGAGGGCGGCTGGCTCACGGTCGAGCTGTATGGCCGCGACAGCGACCGCGACGGCGTCCCCGAGACAGGCGGCCGCTTCGAGGCGGCGGGCGGCAAGGCGAGGCTCGTCTCCACCCGCCATTACGACGGCGCGATCCTCCGCTCGACCGCGCCGCTGCCCGCGCGGTACCGCGTGGAGGTGACGGTCTCGAACATCGATTTCGGCGGCCTGCGCGAGGGCAGCTGGACGCACGGGGGCAAGACCAACGGCTACGACGGGGACGAGCTGGCCGACCCCTGGCGGTTCAGCGATCGCAGCACCGCGCCGCAGTCGGCGACGTTCGGTAACGGTGTTTACTTTCTCTGCATCACCGATTATCCGCGGCCGGCCCCTCACAACAACGTCTTCATCCATCACCACCGGAAGGTCGTGATGGACACGGACAGCAACTTCGGCGAAGACGGCCCCTGGTCGCGGGTCTGGAACCCCTCGACCGGCCGGCCCGAGCAGGATGGATCACGTTATGTGAGCATGATCTGGCTCCGCGGCGATGCGTTCGGGAGCCCGTGGACCGGAAATGGGTTCACATCGTACACAGCGGGCGGGTGGAAGGACGGCCCCATCTTCGTGGACAAGTACCTCGACAGGGAGTCTTACCTGTTCACCGTCGAGCGCGACGGCCGGGGGTATGCGATGTCCGCGGCGGGCAGGTTCCACCACGGCGGCCGCACGACGTACGCGGCGCGGAGGGATTTTCGCGAGCCGCCGGTGACGTGGCACTACAACCAGCGCCCCGACGAGATCGAGGCGGAACACCCCAACGAGACCGTCGATTTCGGCAAGACCTTCGAGACCTGGCCGGCGGGGTCGGCCTACCCGGATCACTTCTTCTTCGGTGATCCGCACATCAACTATTACGAGGGCACCGCCGAGTTCGACGACGTGAAGCTCTACCTGACGGACGACGGGTAGCGCCCGCTCCGGCGGGCGGCGCTGGCCGGGCGCGGCTCCGGCGGCGGCGGTCTCACCCAGACGAGCCCACACGGCGGAGCCTCCGGTCGAGCGCGTTCACTTGGGCGTGCACCTCGACGAGAGCTTCAGGAGCGGTCCCGATGTGCAGGAGTCCAGGCCGAGCCGGAGGTCGGCCACCAGGTGATCGAGCGCCAGAAGAGGCGCCGGCGCCCCGGCGTACTCGTAGAGGTGCGACGTCTCGAGACCCTCGCGGCGCAGGCGCACCGACGTTGCGCCGCCGTCGGCGCAGTCAGGGCAGCCGTAGCGGTCGTCGAGGGCGACGCCCGAGAGCGCGTCCTCGATCTCGTCGAGCTTTCGCGCGCCTTCGTTCGTCAGCGTCGCCAGGTTCGAGCGGGGACAGCTCTTGGCGTGCGTGCAGGCCGTGAGCGAGAGCTCCGCGCCGTCGCGGGACACCGTCGTGATGCACTCGCCGGCGCAGAGACCGAAGGAGTATCTCGTGGAGAGCCAGATCCCCTCGGCCTCGGACGAAGCTCCGAGGGACTGTTGCTCGGGCGCTGCCTCCTCCTCGGAGCCGAGAGCGCAGCCGGCGGCGAACGGGAAGCTAGCGACCAGCGCAAGGACCTTGAAGAGCGTGTTCGGTTTCATGCCGGCGCCAGACGGCAACCGCTGTGCCACGAGCCAGGACACCACGTGTGGCTCCGGTGCGGGCAGCGTCCTGCGGCCGGGCAGAACAAGGCTGCACGCCCGCCCGGTTGCGCGAGGCAGGCGAGCTCGCCGGAACGCGGCGTGCGGCCTGGCTCGGCCTGCGCAGCGGCATGAATGTCAGACCTCGCACTTCTTGCGAGCGAAGCGGTGCTGATCCCACGGCAGCTCGATGCGCTCGCCGGCAGGCGTCTCCACGGTGACCGGCGCCGCGCCGAGCGCGGCGACGACGTGCATCTCTTCCTCACCCGTGTTCGCGATCTGGTGCGGGACGCCCGCCGGCACGATGAGCGTCGAGCCCGGGCCGAACGTGAGGGCCACTCCATCGATCTCGCATGTCCCGGAGCCGCGGAGGACGACGATCACCTCCTCACATGCGTGCCGGTGACGCGGCGTTTGCGCGCCCGGCGCAACGGTCTGCATCCACACCTCGAGCGTCCGGAGGCCGTCGCGAGGGCCGGCGAGGGTCTGGTGGGCGAGCCCGGGCAGGCTGAGCTTCTCGATCGAGGCGATGTTCAGGACAGTCATGGCTTGATCCTCCACGGCGGCGTCGGGCGCGGGTCTGCCCATCGCGACAGGCCGTCGCGACAGGCCGCCCTGCTCGCTGGATACGGCAGCCCTCCGCCGCCGTTTCGCTGGCCGAGCCGAAATGTCGATGCGGCTCCGGGGGCCGGGCGCGGGCGATCGCCGCCCCGACGTCGCCGCGCGTCGGCGTGGTCGCCGCGCGCCGGCGTCGGCTCAGCCGGCCGCGGCCGCGACGATGTCGCGCACGAGCGCGGCCACCTCGTCCGGCTGCGACAGGAACGGAGAGTGGCCCGCGTCGAGGCGCCGCACGTCCCTCGCGCGCCGCGCCATCGCCTCCTGCGCGAACACCGGAATGGCGTTGTCGCGCTCGCAGATCACGTAGGTGGAGGGCAGCTCCTGCCAGGCCGCGGCCCCCAGCGGCTCCGCGAAGGACGCCCTGGACTGAGGCCGCAGCGCCGCTGCCGCGGCGGCCGCGACCTCGTCGCTGCAGTCGTTGTAGAAGATGTCGCGCGCGCGGTCGGGCAGCATCGTCCGGCCATCCGTGGAGGTGATCCACCACGGCGGCTCCTGGCCTCCGATCGCCGAGAGCAGGGATTCCCCCGGGCCGAGCATGAACGCGCACAGGTAAACGAGGTGGGCGACGTTGCCCGCGCGGGCCGCCACCTCCGTGACCGGCAACCCCCCGTAGGAGTGCGCGACCACGACGGCCTCGCCGGGCGCGTCGGCCAGCGCCGCCCGCACCACCTCCGCGTCCGCCGCGAGGCCGCCCGCGGTGGGCCCGACGCTCCGCAGCTCTGGCACCCGGACGTCGAGCCCGCTGCCGAGCAGCCGACACGCGACCTGGGACCAGCAGGACGGGCTGTGCCAGGCGCCGTGGACGAGTACGACCGATGAGATCTTGCGCATGTGCTCCTCTCCTCCGCAGCTCACGGCGGGACCGAAGACGCTATCCGACCCCCTCGAGCGACACCAGCGCGCGTCGCCCCGAGCGCTGAGCCCGCTCTCCCCGCGCCTCCGCCGGCACCCGCGCGCCTCCGCCCGCCATCCCGCGAGGATCCCGGGGCGCCGCGCCGCGCCCGAGGCGCACCCTCGACCGCGGCCCTGGATGGATGTATACCAATAATCGGAACGTCATTCCGAATAGTGGAACGAGCATGGAGCGATCCGGGACGGTCGACAAGGCGGTGCGCGCCCTCGAGGCGCTGGGCGAGGGGGGCGGCAGCGCTTCGCTCTCGGAGCTCGCGGAGCGGCTCCGCATGCCGAAGGCGACGCTGCACCGGCTGCTCGCGTCGCTCGCCGCGCACGCGCTGGTGGAGCAGGACGGGGAGGGGCGCTACCGGCTCGGCGTCGGCCTCATCCGGCTCGGGCTCGGGGCGCAGGGGCTCGACGCTGTCGCGCGCGTCGCGAGGCCCGAGCTGGAGCGGGCGGCGCGCGCCTTCGGCGAGACGTTCTTCCTCGTCGCCGCGCGCGCCGGCAGGCTCGTCGTGCTCGACAAGGCGGAGGGCACGGGCCTCCTGCGCGCGGCGCCCACCGTCGGGGCCGAGGTGCCGATCGACGTCACCGCGAGCGGCCGGCTCTACCTCGCGCACGCGCCCGAGCTCGTGGGCGCCTCGGGCGCGGACCCGGCCACGCTCCGCGCCGCGCGGCGCGCCGCGAAGCGCGGCTACGACGTCAACGAGGGCGCGTGGATCGACGGGCTCACCGTCATCGCGGCCCCGGTGCTCGCGCGCGGCGGCCTGCACGGCTGCGTCGCCTGCGCCGCGGCCGCCCAGAGCCTGCGCGGCGATCGTCGTGACGCCGCGGTGAACCACACGCGCGACGCCGCCGAGCGGGTCGCGCGCGCCCTCCAGGGCGAGGGCAGGAGGTGAACGGCATGAAGACATGGATCGATGGGCGGATCGTCGACGCTGCGGACGCGACCGTGAACGTGACCGATCACGGGTTGCTCTACGGCGACGGCGTGTTCGAGGGCATGCGCGTCGCGGCGGGGCGCGTCTTCCGGATCGAGCGCCACCTCGCGCGGCTCGAGATCGGCGCGAGGGCGCTCGGCATCGCGCTCCCGCGCTCGCTCGACGGGCTCCGCGCCGTCGTCGAGGACACGGCCCGCGCGCACGGCCAGCCCGAGGCCTACGTGCGCCTCGTGGTGACGCGCGGCGTGGGCCCGCTCGGCGTCGACCCGACGACCTGCGAGCGGCCGGGGCTGTTCTGCATCGTGGGGGCCATCCGCCTCTTCGACGACGAGCAGCGGCGGCGCGGCCTCGAGCTCATCACGTCGAGCCACAGGAGGCCCGACGCGGACGCGCTCGACATGCGGATCAAGAGCCTGAACTACCTCGGCTCCGCGCTCGCGAAGCTCGAGGCGAGGCAGCGCGGCGCCGACGACGCGCTGCTCCTGAACACGCGGGGCCACGTGGCCGAGGCCACCGTGGCCAACGTGTTCGCGCTCCGCGGCGACGTGCTCGCGACGCCGCCGGCCACCGACGGGTGCCTCGAGGGCATCAACCGCGCGGCCGTCATGGAGCTCGCGCGCGGCATCGGGCTCACGGTCGTGGAGCGCTCGATCGGGCGGCTCGACCTCTTCGCCGCCGACGAGGCGTTCCTGACGGGCACCGGCGCCGGCGTGATCGCCGTCAGGAGCCTCGACGGGCGCACGATCGGCCGCGGCGAGCGCGGCCCCGTCACGGCCCGCCTGACCTCGCTCCACCGGCAGCTCGCCGAGACCGAGGGCGCCCCGTTCATCGCCGCGCCCGGCGATCCGGGCTGAGCGGAAGCCCGGGTTGACCGGCTCATTGCTGCGCTGCTCGGCACGTCGGCTCGCCCGTGCTCCCGCGAGGCCTGGCCGCCGCGCGGGAGAGCGCGTCAGCTGTCGCGGGCGATCTCCGCGAAGACGCCGCGCAGCCAGGTGTGCGCCGGGTCCTTCGCGTGCCGCTCGTGCCACACCTGATCCACCGAGAACCCGCCGAGCTCCACGGGCGGCTTCATGACGTGCAGCTCCTCCATCTCCGCGAACACGCGCGCGATGCGCGCCGGCACGGTCAGCACGAGATCGGTCTGGGCCACGATGTGGGCCGCCACCAGAAAATGCGGGATCTGCAGCGCCACGCGGCGCGAGAGCCCTCGTTCGGCGAGGACCTCGTCCACCCGGCCTCCGCCCTCGCCGCGCGGGCTGATGAGCGCGTGCGGCAAGCTCGTGTACGTCTTGAGCGTGAGCTTGCCCCGGACCGCGGGGTGGCTCCTCCGCACGACGCACATGTAGCGCTCCTCGATGAGCCTTTGCCGGTAAAACCCCGCGGGCAAGGCGGGGAGCAGGCCGATCGCGAGATCGACCTTGCCTGTCTCCATGGCGCTCCACATCTCGCTGTCGTAGGGGCGCGCGACGAGGTCGATGAAGGGCGCCTCGGAGACGAGCTTCTGCACGAGCCGCGGCAGCAGGATGAGCTCCACGTAATCGACCGTGGCGACGGTGAACGAGCGGCGCGCCGTCGCGGGCTCGAAGCGAGGGCTGCGCGCGACCGTCGCCTCGATCTTGGTGAGGGCCTCGCGGATGGGGCCGATGAGCTCCTGCGCGCGCGGCGTCGGGATCATCCCCCGCGGCGTGCGCACGAGGACGGGATCGTCGATCAACACGCGGAGGCGCCCGAGGGCGTGGCTCATCGCCGACTGGCTCAGCCCGACGCGCGCCGCCGCGCGCGTGACGCTCCCCTCCGCCAGCAGGGCGTCGAGGACGACGAGCAGGTTCAGGTCGATGGAAGCGAGATGCACGGGATGCATGGGGCCCATGCTACTAATGAGTTGGAAGGGCGCCATCGGCCGACCTAAAGGTTGGCCATTGAGCCGGCACGGTCACTGACCTCACCGAGAGCGGTGGGGGGATGCCGCCGGCCTTCGCCCATGTCCCGCTTCGATCTCCCGAGCACGCCCGCGGAGCCGGGCTCACGGCTCCTCCTCGCGCCCGCTCCGCCCGCCGTCATGGCGATACCCGGCGATGCCACAGGCCGATCCGCCGGGGAACGTCGTCTCTTGGTCTTGTTTGTAAAGGTTCGTTAAGAAGTCAGATTTGTGCTGCGAACGTCTGTGAACGTTGCCATGTCTGGTCCGGTCCGCTAAGTAATCGCCGCCTGAGATCGCCTGTGGCGCGATCCCCGCCAGGGGGTCGTATCGAGGCGGAGCGGCCCGAGCGCGCTTGTCGCATGGAGCGCGCGAGGACCGGGCGTCGAGCCTCCGGCGTGCCTCCAAAGCCGCGCGGATGGCCTGGATCGGCCATCTCGCCCCGGCTCTCGTCCGCAGCGCCGGCGGCGCGTCGGCCGCCGGCCGTCGGTCGTCGGTCGTCGGCGTATCGCCAGGTCGGTTTCACCTGTGTTTCCCCGGCGCTGCCGCCGAACGGCGCGCCGCATCCATGAACGCCGTGGTTCGAAATCGGTGTCGAACACCCCGTAACAGGAAGAGAGAGCGTCATGCCAAGTCCGAGATTGAGTTCCTTGATCCTCGCTCCCATCGTCTCTGTTTCTCTCCTCGCCTCGTGCGCCCCCGCCGCGCCGGAGGGCGAGGGCGAGGTAGAAACCCTCGGCGCGGCGTCGAGCGCGCTCACGGCTCAGCAGCGGCTCGCGGCGTGCGACCAGGATCCTCGCGTGATCGCCGGGCTCGTCACGCGGGAGATCTGCGCGGGCGCCGACATCTTCTTTCGCGAGACCTTCGAGGGCAACGGCCGCTCCTGCGGGACGTGCCATCCTGTCGGAAACAACTTCACGATTGACATCCCTTTCATCGACGCGCTGCTCGTGGATAACCCGCTCGACCCGCTGTTCGTCTTCGAGCAGGACCCGGGGCTGACCGATCTCGAGACGCCCGAGCTGAAGACGCTCGGCCTGATCCGCGAGAACATCGACGGCTTCGACGATCTCGACAACAAGTTCTCGATGCGCGCGGTCCCCCACACGCTCTCGCTGGCGACGAGCATCACGCCGGATCCGGTGGACGGGATAGCGAGCCCGCCGGTCCATCGCACGGGCTGGTCGGGCGACGGCGCCCCGGGCACCGGCTCGCTGCGCGAGTTCCTCACCGGGGCGATCACCCAGCACTACCCGACGGATCTCGGCCGCGAGCCGGGGGTCGCCTTCCGGCTCCCGACGGAGGAGGAGCTCGATCTGACGCTCGGTTACCAGATGAGCCTTGGCCGGACGAACGAGCTCGACCTCACGCAGGTGAACCTCGCCGATACCGAGGCGAACGACGGGCGGCAGGCGTTCCTCGACCCTGCGCGGGGCCGCTGCAACGTGTGCCACTCGAACGCGGGCGCGAACCACCTGGACACGGGGCGCAACCGCAACCTGGACACGGGCACCCGGAAGGCCCCCGCGACCGGCACCATCGGCGCGTTCGACGGCGGCTTCGGCGGCTCCGGGCTGACCTCGCCCAACATCGATGTCCTCGACATCGGCTTTCTCAACGGGTTCGGCGACGGCACGTTCAGCACCCCGCCCCTCATCGAGGCCGTGGACACGCCGCCGTTCTTCCACACGAACGCCTTCGGGAACGACATCGAGGGCGCGGTGGCGTTCTATGTGTCGAACTTCTTCAGGGATTCGCCGGCCGGCCTGGAGCTCGAGGCGCGGTTCGGTAGCCCCGTTCAGTTCCCCGACACCGACATCATCAAGATCGGGCGGTTCCTTCGCGTGCTGAACGCCGCGTTCAACCTCGACCTCGCAAGGCAGCGCCTGAACGCCGCCCAGGTGCTCGTCCAGCAGTTCCACGACACGAGCGCCGACGTCCAGAGGCGCCTGATGGAGCTGGCCGAGGCCGAGATCGACGACGCGCTGCAGGTCCTCGCCGTCGGCGGCACGCCGCTGCACCCCGTCTCCACGGATCGCCTCCAGCTGGCGAAGACCGAGATCGCCGCGGGCCTCTCGGCGGCGACCTGGTCGCAGCGCCAGGGCCGGATCTCGAACGCGATCTCGCGCGTCCAGAACGCGCGCGATCAGTTCGGATCGAACATCAACTTCCAGCTCGGCCAGGGCAACCTGATGTACTAGCGGAGCGCCAGGAGCCCTGTTAGGGCGCTGGCCCGGCGGTCCGAGCGACCGGCGGGCCGCGCCCCGGGGTTCGTGTCCCCGCCGCTGGCGAACGCCGCACAAATCGGTAGCTTACGGGCCCCGGCATGGCCGGTATGCCAGGTGCCCTGCGCTGATGTTGTCCGGTTCACGTCCTGATGGCGGTTCCCTCGCTTCCCTCGCTTCGTCTGAAACAGGGCGCTCCCGCGAGGGGGGCTCGCTCCTGCTGCGGCTCCTCGGGCTGAGCTGGGCGTACCGGGGGCGCGTCCTCCGTGTCCTCGGCTACCAGATCGTCCTGCTCTCGCTGGGGCTCGCTGGGCTCGGCCTGACCGGGCTCGCCATCGACATCCTCCGCCATCGGCTCGATCCGTCGATCCACCTGCCCGAGCTGCCGGCCGGCCTCGGACGGCTGGTCGACGCCGAGCGTGAGCCCATGCGCGCGGTCCTCTCGATCGGCGCCGCCATCCTCGCGATGGCCGCCGCGCGCGCGGTGATCAACTACGGTTACGCGCTCTCGGTGGGCTACCTCGTCCACATGGAGATCGTCCCGGATCTCCGGGCGCGGGTGTACGACAAGCTCCAGCGGCTGAGCTTCCGGTTCTTCGACGCCAACAAGAGCGGCTCGCTCATCAACCGCGTCACCGGCGATGTGCAGCTCGTGCGCTCCTTCGTCGACGGGGTGCTGCTCCCGAGCGTCATCATGGTCCTGTCGCTCGGCGTGTACGTCGCGTACATGCTCCGCGCGCACGTCCTGCTGACGCTCGCGTGCCTCGCCCCGACGCCGCTGCTCTGGATCGCGAGCACGCTCTTCGCCCGGTGGGCGCAGCCCGCCTACCTGCGCAACCGGGAGCTCGTGGATCGCATGGTCCTGAGCTTCACGGAGGGGCTGCAGGGCATCCAGGTCATCAAGGGGCTCGGGCGAGAGCGCGAGGCCCATCGCCGCTTCGACGAGCGCAGCCGCGAGGTGCGCGAGCAGCAGCAGGAGACGTTCCGGACCGTCAGCGTGCTCAGCCCGACCATCGATCTGCTCGGGCAGGCGAACCTCGTCATCCTGCTCGGCATGGGCGGGCTGCTCGTCACGCGCGACCGGATGACGCTCGGGCAGCTCGTCGTGTTCGCCGGCATCCTGCAGCAATTCTCGGGGCAGATCGCGAGCATGGCGACGATCGTCAACACCGCGCAGCAGAGCTTCATCGGGGCGAAGCGCGTCTTCGAGGTGCTCGACACCCCCGTCGAGATCACGAGCCCCGAGGCGCCGGCGCGCCCCGCGCGGGTGGAGGGGCGCCTCGTGTTCGAGCGCGTCACGTTCGGGTACGATCCGGAGAGGCCCGTCCTCCACGACGTCCACCTCGACGTCGCGCCAGGGCAGTTCGTCGCGGTGATCGGCCCGACCGGCGCGGGCAAGAGCACGCTGCTCAGCCTGATCCCGCGCTTCTACGATCCGACGTCGGGGCGCGTCCTGCTCGACGGCATCGACCTCCGGCGCCACGACCTCGACCAGATCCGGCGGCGCATCGGGGTCGTCTTCCAGGACAACTTCCTCTTCAGCAACACGGTGGCGGCGAACATCGCGTTCGGCGCCCCGCACGCGACGCGCGAGCAGATCGAGCGCGCCGCGGTCATCGCCTGCGCCCACGAGTTCATCCGGGAGCTGCCCGAGGGCTATGACACCGAGCTCGGCGAGGCGGCGGCCAACCTCTCGGGCGGCCAGCGGCAGCGGCTGGCCATCGCGCGCGCGGTGCTGCTCGACCCGCCGCTGCTCCTGCTCGATGACCCGACAGCGGCGGTGGACGCGAGCACGGAGCGCGAGATCCTCGACGCGATCCTCAGCGCGACGCGGGGGCGGACGACGATCATGGCGACGCACAGGGCGCACCTGCTCCGCCGCGCGCACCAGGTGATCGTGCTCGACAGGGGCCGCATCGCCGAGCGGGGGACCCACGAGGAGCTGCTCCGGCGGCGCGGCCACTACGCGAGCGCCCTCGCGCTGCACGACGCCCACGCCGTCGGGGCGCGGGCGGACGACACCCCCTCGCGCCGCGCGGGCGCGCGCCCTGCCGAGGAGTCGGCGTGAGCCGCGGGGTCGACACGCCGAGCCGCCCCGCGACGGCGTCGAGGGCGGCCCGCTCCGCGGCCGGGGCGGCGCCGATCGACGCGCGCCTCGGCCTCGCGCGCGTGGCGCTCGAAGACGAGCAGGACCAGCACCACCGCACGCTCGATCTCGGGCTCGCGCGGCGGGTGTTCGCCTTCACCCGCCCGTACGCGCGCAAGCGGAACGCGCTCTTCGCCCTCGTGGTGGTGAGATCGATCCAGCTCCCGATCCTGACCTGGGCGGTCGGCGCCATCATCAGCGGCCCGGTGGCCCGGCGCGACGAGCGCGCCACGCTGCTCGCCGTCCTCGGCTTCGCGGCGCTCGTGCTCTTCACCGAGATCGTCTTCCACTACCGCGCGCGGCTCGCGCTCGAGCTCGGCGAGGCGGTGGTGTTCGACATGCGCGATCGGCTGGAGAGCCACCTCCTGCGCATGCCGATGCGCTTCTTCGTGAAGACGAAGGTGGGGCGCCTCATCGGCCGCATGACGTCCGACATCGACGCGATCCGGGTGGCGGTGCAGGACGTCGTGTTCGTGAGCACGGTGAACCTCGGCACGATGGCGGTCGCGATGGCGCTGATGGCCCACGCGCACTGGCAGCTCTTCCTCGTGGTGGTCGCGATGGTCCCCGTCTTCTGGGGGCTGATCGTCTATTTCCACAAGCGCCTCGGGGCCGCCCACCAGCGCGCGCAGGAGAGCTTCACCCGCGTGACCGCGACGCTCGCCGAGTCGGTCACGGGGGTGCGCGTGACGCAGGGCTTCGTGCGGCAGGACATCAACGGCGGGCTGTTCCGCGCGCTGATCTTCGACCACTCCCGCTACAACATGGATGCGGCGCGCCACTCGGCGACGTTCCTCCCGCTCCTCGAGTTCAACGGGCAGCTGTTCCTGGCCGTCCTCGTTGTCGTCGGCGGCTATCAGGCGCTCCACGGCGCGATCGAGCTGCGCGTGCTCGTGGAGTTCTTCTTCCTCGCGAACCTCCTGTTCAACCCGATCCCCGTCCTGGGCAATCAATACAACCAGGCCCTCACGGCGATGGCGGGCGCCGAACGGCTCTTCCGCGTGCTCGACACGGCGCCCGACTGGCCCGACGAGCGCGGCCTCCCGGCGCTGCCCCCGGTGCGCGGCCGGGTCGTGTTCGAGGGGGTCCATTTCGCCTACGATCCGGGCAAGCCGGTGCTCCACGGCGTCGATCTCGTCGCCGAGCCGGGGCAGATGATCGCGCTGGTCGGGCACACGGGCAGCGGCAAGACGTCGATCCTGAACCTGCTCGCGAAGCTCTACCTGCCGACGGCGGGGTCGATCACCGTCGACGGGCACGACCTCGCGGCGACCTCGTCCGCCTCGCTGCGGGCGCAGCTCGGGCTGGTGCTGCAGAGCAATTTCCTCTTCAGCGGGACGGTGCTCGACAACGTGCGCCTGGGCAACCCCGCCGCGACCGACGCGGAGATCCGCGACGCGGCGCGGGGCCTCGACGTGCTCGACATGCTCGACGCGCTGCCGGACGGCCTGGGCACCGAGGTCGGCGAGCGCGGGACGGCGCTGTCGCTCGGGCAGCGGCAGATCGTGTGCTTCCTGCGCGCCCTGGTCGCCAATCCGCGCATCGTGCTGCTCGACGAGGCGACGAGCGCGGTGGACGCCCTCACCGAGGCCCGGCTGCAGGCGGCGCTCGGGAGGCTCTTGCGAGGGCGGACGAGCTTCGTCGTGGCCCACCGGCTGAGCACGATCCGGCACGCCGATCGCGTCGTCGTGCTCGACCACGGGCGGGTCGTCGAGCAAGGGACGCACGCGGAGCTGCTCGCGCGGGGGGGAGCGTTCGCGGCGCTCCACCGGGAGCTCGTGAATGAGGGGCCGGCCCCCGTGGAGGGAGCGCGCGGCGTCAGAAGGTCAGGCGACCTCTAGGCGGACGGGGACGTTGTTGCGGGTGGCGTTCGAGTAGGGGCAAACCTGGTGCGCCTTCTCGACGAGCTGCTCGGCTTGCGACCGCTCCAGGCCCGGAAGCGCGATCCGCAGGCCGATGTCGAGGCCAAACCCGCCCTCGGAGCGCGGGCCGATGCCGACGCTCGCCGTCACGGTGGCGTCGGCCGGGATCCGGGCCTTCTCCTGCGCGGCCACGAACTTGAGGGCGCCCAGGAAGCAGGCCGCATAACCCGCCGCGAACAGCTGCTCCGGGTTGTTCCCCTCGCCGCCAGCGCCGCCGAGCTCCTTCGGTGTCGAGAGCTTGACCTTGAGAGCACCGTCGGCCGTGGCAGCGTGGCCGTCGCGGCCGCCCTGGGCGGTGGCTTGCGTCGTGTACTTCACGTCAACAGGCATTGGAGCGTTCCTTTCGTGGCGATGAGCCCGGTCACGGGCAGCGCGTCCCCGCCGAGCACGGCCCGACCGGACAGCGCCGTTCGGGGAGGCTCCCATAGTGCCCGCGCTCCTCCCGGGCAACCGCGGGAGGAGACGGCACCCGGAAATCACGCCCGGCATCGACCGCGCGGCGTCATCAGCCTGTCATCCGCTTGCAGTCAGCGAGGCGCTCCCCGCCGCCTCACGTCAGCTCGAGCGCGCGTCGATGCGCGCGCCCGGGCGGCTCACCGCGCGCCCTCGGCGCCGCAGCGGGAGAGCGCGTAACGCAAGGCGCTCTGGAGCACGCCGAAGGTCTTGAACCCGCCATCCGCCGCGCCGAGCTCCGTCATCGTCCGCGCGATCTCGGGCGAGATCCCGGAGACGAGGCAGCTGCTGCCAAGGAGGTTCGCCGCGCGCACCACGGCGAGGAGGTGCGCCACGGTCGCGGCGTCCACCGCGCTCACGCCGGTCAGGTCGAGGATGGCGAAGCGCGCGCTCGTCCGCACGATCTCGGTGAGCAGCCGCTCCATGATGTCATTCGCCCGCCCGGTCTCCACGGTCCCGATGATCGGCAGCACGAGGACCCCCTCCCACGCCTGGATGATGGGCGTGGACATGGCGCGCATCGTCTCCTGCTGCTGCCGCATCAGCGCCTCGGTGCGCTCGCGCTCGGCGTTCTCCGCCGCGAGCAGGCGGTTCTTCTCCTCGAGCTCCTCCGCGTGGATCGCCCGGCGCTGGAGCGCCTCCCTGAGCTCGGCCTCCAGCTGCTTGAAGGGCGTGATGTCCCTGATCGTGATCGCGACACCGTCGCTCAGCGGGATGACCTGATGCTGGAACCACACATCCTTGTGCGCTGGACCCTCGCTCTGCTCTTCCTCGAGGAGCCGCTCGCCGGTCCGAGCGACGCGCGTGTACTTGTCCAGCTGCCGGCGCGAGGCGGGCGAGATCTCGCTGAGCCGCTTGCCGACGATCTCCTCGCGGGGCAACGACAGCCCCGTGAGGGCCTTCTGGTTGGCGTCGGTGATCACGAAATCCACGAGCGTCCCGGCCTCGTCGAACGCGCTCCGGAGCACGAAGAAGGCGTCCAGGCTCCCTTCGATCGCCGCCCGGAACCGGGACTCGGCCTCGAGCAGCGACTCCTCCGCACGCTTGCGATCCGTGATATCACGAGCGACGAAATAGACGAGCTCCTCCTCCGGGTGAACCGACGAGTTCCACTCGATCCATCGATAAGAGCCGTCGCGACACCGGTAGCGGTTCGTGAACGTCACGCTGCCGCTGCCGGCGAACACCTGCGCCGACTCGGCCAGCGTGCGCTCTCGATCGTCGGGGTGCACGAAGTCGATGAACGGCGTCGACAAGAGCTCTTCGCGCGAGAACCCGAGCGTGCGCTCCCACGCCTGGCCAACCCGCCTGAAATGCCCGTCATAACCGGCGATGCCGATCAGATCCACGGACATCTCCAAGAAGCGGCCCAGCTCGTCCGTTTGCCACGCTTGTTTCATGGTGAATTCCACCGCTATCAGATCCGGCGTCCACGATCGAGCCTCTGGCGCGACGCGAGGCCGAGCGTCGCGGGCGAGCCTGCCAGCGGTCGGTGGGGGCACGCTGGGCGACCGCGCTCCCGGTCAGTCTCACTCGACGCCTGAAGGAGAGAGCCCCTTGATGAAGCACATTGCCATGCTGGTTTGGCCGGGCTTCACCGCGCTCGAAATACCGCGCTCGCCCGACCGGGCAGGTCAGCTCGTGCGGAAGGCGCGGTAGAGCTCGTCGCGCCACGCGATCAGGTCGTCGTAGCGATCGCGCAGGTCGGGGTCGGAGAAGCACCGGCGGCTGGCGGCGCCGAGCTTCAGCTGGGCGGGCGGCGCCACGTTCACGAGGACCTGGCTCATCGCGATATCGGCGAACGTGAAGCGGCCGAGGAGCGTCCGCGGCGCGTCTCCGGACGGCGCCGCACGCGCGAGCATCTCGCGGATCTCCTCCAGCACGGCGACCTGCGTTTGCCGCTGCGCTTCGCCGTCGGCTTTGTCGCCTTCGTACTTGCGGAGGGTGCGGGCGACCCCCAGCGCGCCCAGCCGCGAGGCGAGGGGGCGGAGCGCGCGGCGGATCGGCCTCGGCGCCATCTCGGCGAGCGCCTCGTCGTCGGCCAGCATGCGCCTCAGCGCGCGGGCGCGCCCGGCGGCGAGGCCGCGCTCCGATAGATCGATGAGCCGCGCGATGTCGGCCTCGTGCTCGACAGGGAACAGGGTCGGTCCCGCGCCGCGCCCGTCTGCCCAGCGCGCGATGTCGGCCGAGTCCCCGAGCACGCGCCCGTCATCGGTGGTGAGCACAGGCACCGAGACACGGCCCGTGAGCCGGCGGAGCTTCACCCGGAGCGCCGGCTCACCGACGAGCGGCTGGAAGTGCCGGAAGGTGTAGGGGACGCGCCGGACGTCGAGCGCCCAGCGGGCCTTCTCCGTCCACGGCGAGAAAACGAGGCCAAGGAGCTCGGTCATGGCGCCGGCAGGCTACCACACACCGCCGCGCGCCTCCGGCCGAACGCTCGCGGGCAGCGGGCGCGGCCCGCCGGTGGGCCCTCCGGCTCACCGCGGGCGATCTCACGGGCAGGCGTCGGCCTCGTCGGTCTCGTCGGTCTCGTCGGTCTCCACCCAGATCGACTCGGGATCGTCGAACCCCTTGAGCCGGAACGCGCCCGCGCGGCGGAAGTCCGCGCGCGACGGGTCGGGGAGCGCGGCGGCCGCGGAGCGCGAGAGCGTCACGCGGCCGGGGCGCGGCAGGCCGATCCCGGAGCTCGGCTCGTCCGCGCGATCCTCCTCGGTGACCGCCTCGATGCGGAAGAGCCGGTGGACCTCGGTGCCGATGACGTCGTGATCGCTCATGCGCACCCAGCCCCAGTGGACGACGAGGCGCAGCTGGGCGGGGTCGTCGACGGCGCGGCGGAGCACGCGGGCCGCGTCGACGGCGCGGGCCACCGTGGGATAGACAGCGAGGTACCCGTCGCCGGTCCCCTTCAGCAGGCGCGGGTTCGTCGCCCCTCGGAGGGAGCCGCGGAGCCGGTGAAGGTGGTCGACGAAGCCGGTGTCGCCGATGCTGCGGATCATGTGGGTCGACCGGACGATGTCGATGAGCAGCATCGCCACCTCGACCCGGTCGGTCGGCTCCGTTTCCTCCCGCCGCTCGTCGGGGAAGAGCTCGAGGAGCGTGAGGTGGAGATCGTCCCAGTGGATCCGCTCGAGGTGCGCGCTGAGGCGGGCGAAGGTGGGGGAGGCGGCGATCGCCCGGCGCGCGGCGTCTGGAGCCTCGCCGTCGGCGATCTCCGTCGCGAGGCGGTCGAGGAGCGAGAACACCGCCCCGCCGATCTCCTCGTCGGCGTCCGGGCGCCGGAAGAGCTCGCGCTGGACGTCGACCACGAGGTCCCAGTGGCGGGGCCAGGGCTCCCCGTGGCCGATGATCACGTGGCGGATCGCGTGGAACCGGCCGCCGCCGGGGAGCGGCTCGATCAACGCGCGGAGGGAGGGGTGGAGCAGGTAATACCGCGAGCGCGGCAGCTCGTGGCGCGAGCCGACGACGGCGTCGTGCGGCTGGCGAAAGCGCTGGACCTGGCGCTCGGCCCCCGGATCGGCGCCGAGCACCCCGAGGAGGCCGCACTCGAAGAGCTCGCGAAAAGGGTGGTAGACGTCGTCGGCGTCCCGGCCGTGGGCGTCGTAAAACGCGCGATCGACCTCGTGAAACCTGCACCAGACCTCGACCACCTCGTCGTGGGTGAGGACGTCGCAGGGGAGGAGGCCGAGGAAGCGAGCCCGCTTGTCGCGGTGACAGAGCACCTCGAGGAAGACCCGCATCTCGTCGAAGATGTTGGCCACGAGGAGGCCGGCGCTCGTGCTCTGCACGATCTGCGTGAAGGTCCGCTCGTCGAGCGCCTTTCGGTTGCGCGAGATCTCCGAGGCGAGGATCACGAGGTCGCGCGGCCGCCCGAGGGTGTGGCGGTGGAGGAAGTCGAAGGTCGACTCGCCGCGGGCCGAGCGCCCCGCGCTCACCACGTCGAGGTGGATGAACTCGCGGAGCGGCAGCCGCTCGTAATAATACGTGAGCTTCTCGAGCAGCTCGAAGAGCTCGTGCTTGGCGTAGCGGAGCGTCGACGTCGCGCCGTAGAGGTTGGTCTTGATGTCGGACTCGTAGGCGGAGAACGCCTCCTCGCGGATGGCGGCGAAGATCTTGACGTGCCGGTTGGCGTTCATCAGATCCCACGCGGCCTCGATCATCCCCGCTTGCATGTGGATCCACGCGGCGCGCGGGAGCCGCCGGAGCGCCTGATCGAGCTTGTCGATGAAGATGAAGACGCCGCTGTGGAGCGAGCGGAGCCGCCGCTCGAGCGGGCGCTCCATCGCGTCGACGACCTGGTTGATCTGGCGTACGGTCAGCGAGAGCAGCTCCTTCAGCACCATCGTCGGCTCGACCGGACGGCCCTCCAGGAGCCCGCGCAGGCTCCGGGGGAGCGGCGCCAGATCCGCGGGATCGCCGGCGCCGGCGGCCGCGGACTGGTAGGAGACGATCGACATGCGGAAGCTGAAGCTCCAGAGCCGCTTGCACTCGTGGAGGCCCGACATGAGGTCGCTCCGGGTCTGATCGACGGTGGGCAGATCGCCCATCAGATCGAGGTACGGCCGCCCCTCCGGGATGAACTGCACGGCGGCGTGGCGGCGCTCGCGGCCGGTCGCCGCCAGGTAGATCTCGCTGAGGACCGAGCGCTTGTACGTGAGGAGGAGGGTCTTGCCGAGCCCCTTGCTCCCCGAGACAAAGTGCTTGTTGGCGCTGTCGAGGAACTCCCGGACCACGGCGTTCTTGAAGGTCAGGTCCTTGAGGGCGCCGATATCGATCTGGTTGGCGTCCGAGGCCCAGCTCTGGTTCGTGGGGGGCTCGGGCGGCGGGGGCCGGGGCTGGGGCAGGGGCGGCTCCGGCGGGCGCCAGGCGAGCGCCCGGAGGGCCTCGATGAGCTCGCGGGCGGAGGTGAACCGGCGGTCGAGGTCGCGGTGGGTCGCCCGGGCGAACCAGGCGTCGAAGCCGCTCGGGACGTCCGCCAGGCGCGACGGCGGGGCCGGGACATCGAAGCAGATCTTGTGGACGAGCTCGAAGAGCGATTCGCCGCGGAAGGGCCGTTGCCCGGTCATGCACTCGTAGGCGATCACGCCGATAGACCACAGGTCCGCGCGGAGGTCGACCCCGCGGGCGTCGGCGATCTGCTCCGGGCTCATGTAGCTCACCGTGCCCAGGGTGGCGCCGGCGTCCGTCTGCGGCGCTCCCTGGGGGTCGAGCCCGAGGTCACCGAGCTTGACGATCCCGAAATCGAGGACCTTGCAGAGCGGGCCATCGTCGTCCTCGACGAGGAAGACGTTGGCCGGCTTGATGTCGCGATGGATGATGTCCATGCGGTGGGCCTTGGCGATCGCGCTGCAGACATCGCCGAGGATCGCCTTCGTCTCTTCGTAGGAGAGCGGCCCGCGGGCGATCCGCTGGGCCAGGTCCTCGCCGCGAAGGAGCTCCATGGCGATGTAAGGCACCTGCGTGGCTGCATCGACGTTGAAGTCGAGGAGCTGCACGACGTTCTTGCTCCGCAGCCTCGCCGCTGTCTGCGCCTCGCGGAAGAAGCGGGCGCGCGCCCGCTCCGTGCCGACGATCGCCGGATCCATCAGCTTGAGCGCGATCGGCTCGCCGAGGCGAAGATCGGTTGCCCGGTAGACCCGGCCCATGCCTCCCTTCTTCAGGAGCTCGTCGATCCGAAAGTGCTGGCCGACGACATCCCCCGGGCCAACGCCCCTGGCCCCGGTCGAGTCGCTCCCGCGAGCGGATGGCTTGGTGGCCTGGTGCGGACGGCGGGCACTCTCATCCGACATGTCGCCCAGCGTACCAGCCTTGGCGCCTCAGGAGAACCTGCGCGCCCGCGCCTGCATGCGCGCCGCGGGCGGCGCCGTGGGCCCGCTCTCGACCATCGCGACGCCGGTCACCAGGCCCCAGGCGGCGACGCCGAGGGCCGGGCGGCTCGTGGCTACGTTGCATCCCGGCGCGGCGCCGCGCCCACCGGAAGCGTGAAATGGAACGTCGTGTGGCCGCCCTCGGGGCTCTCGACCCAGATCTTGCCGTCGTGGGCCTCGACCAGCCCCTTCGCGATGTACAGGCCGAGGCCGAGGCCGACAACGCGCTCCTCCTTCGCCTTTCCCCGGAAGAAGCGCTCGAACAGGAGCGGGAGGTCCTGGGCCGGGATCCCGCGGCCGCTGTTCCGGATGGAGATCTGCACCGCGTCGCCGCGCCGCTCCAGCGCCACCTGTATCGGCGTCTCTGGATCACCGTATTTGACGGCGTTGGAGATGAGATTGCTGAGCACCTGCTCGACGCGCCCGGCGTCCGCGCGCACGATCGGGATCTCCCCGCGGCTCTCGACGTCGACAACGCGCCCCTCGGTCTCGCTCTCCATCCGCTCGACGACCGCCTCCACGAGCGCGCGCAGGTCGATGGGGGTGCGCTCGATCGCGAGGCGACGCGACTCGATCTGGGAGATGTCCGTGAGATCGGAGACCATCCGCCCGAGCCGCTTGGCGCTCGCCAGGATGTGCCCCGCCCTCGTCTTTACCGCGGTCGTGACCTGGGGCTTCCGTTCGAGCTGGGTCGCGTAGCCGATGATCGTCGTCACGGGCTGCTTCAGGTCGTGCGCGACGACCGACGTCCACTCTTCCTTGAGCCGCTCGAGCTCCTTGAGCCGGGTGATGTCGTCGAAGACGACGACCGCGCCGAGCAGCTTGCCGTTCCCGTCGACGATGGGGCCAGCGCTCGCGAGCACCGCCAGCATGCTGCCGTCGGCGCGCCGGAGCGACAGCTCCCTCGAGCTCGTGACCTCGCCTCGCAGCGCGCCCGCCGACGGCTGCTCCTCGTCCATGAGGGGCTGCCCGTCGGGCAGGCACAGGCCCCATGCGCCCGGGGGCCCGGGCGGCGAGTCTGTCCCGGCGAGCTCCTGGGCGCGGCGATTCCGGGCGATCTGCGCGCCGGCCCGGTCGAGGAGGAGGATGCCGACAGGCGAGCGCTCGATGACCGCGTGGAGCCAGCGCCGCTCGGCCGCGAGCTGTCCGAGGAGCTGCTCGCGCTCCTCGTCGGCGAGCTTCTCCGTGGTGACGTCGCGCGAGATGCCGATCCCGGCGATCGAGTTTCCGTGCTCGTCGTGCTGGATCGTGATGTGGGTCGAGACCCAGCGGGTCCGACCGCTCCTGTCGATGATGCGGAAGGTGAGCCGGCCGCCGGCCGCGGCCATGTGCTCGACGAACGCATGATAGCGCCCGACGTCCTCGGGATGGATCAGGGTGACGAACAGCTCAGGGTTCTCGTACCAGGCGGCGGGCGGATAGCCGGTGTGCTCGAGGACGGCGGGGTTGATGTACTCGTAGCCCCCCTCCGGGCCGAGCCGTATATGGAAGATGACGTCGCTCGCGTGCTCCGCGATCATCCGCAGGCGCTCCTCGCTGAGCCGCAAGGCGCGATCGGCGCGCCGCTGCTCGGTGACGTCGAGCGCCGTGCCGATCATCCGCAGCGGAGAGCCGTCCTCGGCGCGGATCACGTCCGCCTCGGTGTGGAGGGAGCGCTCTTCGCCGTTCGGGCGGACGATCCGGTAATCGACGCAATAGGGCAGGGTGCCCTGGAGCGCGAGGTCGACGGAGCGTATCACACCCTCGCGGTCCTCCGGGTGGATGCAGGCGAGGAACCGCTCGTACGTGAGCGCGCCGGCGTCGCGGGACAGGCCCAGCATCCGATAACACTCGTCGGACCAGAGCAGCTCGTTGCTCGCAATGTGCCAGTCCCAGTTGCCCAGCTTCGCCAACCTCTGCGCGCGGGCGAGGCTGTCCTCGCTCAACCGGAGCGCGGTCTCTGTCTGCCTGGCCTCCGCGATCGTCGCGTGGAGCTGCTCGCGCGAGCGCTCGAGCTCGTGGTTCTCCCGCTCGAGCTCCTCGATCCGTGCGCGCTGGGCGTACAGCTCGGGGGCGGCGAGCGCCATCCCGAAGAGGCTCGACAGGACGCCCGCGATCTCGAGCAGCTCGGTCTGCGGGGGGTCGGGCTGCGCCGTGGCGCAGAGCAGCACCGCGCGCAGGGTGCCGGCAAAGGTGATGGGGATCGCGAAGGCGCGGGTGCAGCCGCAACGTCGGTGCAGGTGGCCGGCGTCCAGGAGCGCGTCGGCGCTCTCGTCCTCGGGCGCGACCTGCGCGATGTTCAAGCGGGCGGCGGCGCCGGCGAGGCTCGGGGCGTCGAGCGGCAGGCGCCGGAGGGCGTCCAGCGAGCCCGCGCTGCCGCCCGCGCAGGCGACGAGCCCGAGCGTGTGCGGCACCTGCGCGACATCGTAGAGGCAGGCGATGTCGACGTGGAGGAGGCGCGCCGCCGCCGCCACGATCGCTTGCTGCGGACCGTCATCGCCGGCGCGCGAGAGGGCCATCGACGCGTCGGCCACGGCGCGGGCGAGCGTGTCGCCCGACGCCGGCGGATCCCCGCGGTGTCGATCCCTGGACGGTCCACCCCGTTCGGCTCGGCGCCCTCTGTCGTCGCTGTTCAATCCGCCCCTCGCGCCTTCTACCCGGATCCTGGTGGGCGCGAAGCGAGACTATCACGAGCCTTCGCGCCGCAACCTGGTTCACGCGCCTTCGCGCCGCAACCTGGTTCACGCAGCCGTCCAGGGTCCGGGCCGGTGCAGGCCCGGCGGCGGCTGTGCCGCGCCCGCGCTGGCTGAGGAGGACGCCGGGGAGGAAATGCGCAGCGGCCAGCGCGCTGGGAGGCGGCTACTGGGCAGCGTCGCTTCCTCGTGGCGAAGGCCAAGCACCCGCGCGCCTCTTGAAGTGCGTGGACGAGTTGCATACTGACGGCAACCTCTCATCGTCGCTGTAGGGGTCGAGCGCACCCGGGCGTGCTGGGCGGACCGGCGGACCCGACCCAGGTTGGCGGCGCGGACCGGCGGACCCGACCCAGGTTGGCGGCGCGGACCCGCGGAACGACCCAGGTTGGCGGCGCGGCGGTGGCCCCGACCTGGCTGCAGTCGGACTAACCGCAACCCAGGTTGGGCTAGTAGTAGTAGCAACAGCTCCAGCTTAGGTGGCGGACCGCCAGGCGGCCGCCACCCACAAAGCTTGGTCGAGCCGCGAAATGATTGATGGAAATCCCTGGCACGGCGCTTGTCTTATTGCGCCTGTCATGAGCCAGCCCCGCGAGATCGTTGCCGGAGCCACCTACCTCATCACCCGTCGCGTCCTGCGCCGGCACCTGCTCTTCCGCCCGGATGCGGCAATCACCCAGCTCTTGGTCTACGTCCTCGCGGTGTCGACTCGCCGTTACGACATCGAGGTCCATGCGCTCTGCGCCATGTCAACGCATCTGCACCTGGTCGTGACCGACTCGAGGGGCGTCCTGCCGCGGTTCTTGCAATTCTTCCATCGCATCGTCGCGCTCGGCACGAAGGTGCTTCGCGGGTGGGAAGGCCCGGTATGGGACCACGAGGCCACGAGCGTGGTGCGGCTGCTGACGCGCGCAGCGGTGGTGGAGAAGATTGCTTATGTCATGGCGAATCCTGTTGCCGCTGGTCTGGTGCAGCATGCGCGCGAGTGGCCGGGCGCCAAGGTGGATGTGGACGAGCTCGGTCGCGGCGTGCTGCGCGCGGCACGCCCTTCGGTGTATCTCGACCCGGAAAACCCCCAGTGGCCCGAGGAAGCGACGATCTCGCTCGCGCTGCCGCCGGCCATCGAGCAGGACAGCGCGGAGGGCTTCCGCCAGGACGTCTCTGCCGAGCTCGAGCGACACGAAGCGCGGGCCCACGCGGAGGTACAGCGGCGAGGGCTTCGCTTCTTGGGCGCCGAGGGAGCCGGCAAGGTGTCCCCTTACGAGCGCGTGACGAGCTTCGAGCCGCTGCGCGACGGCAATCCGACGTTTGCGGTGGGTCGCGAGCAGGGAGATGCGTGGCGAATCGCTGGTGCCGCTGTGCGTGCGTTTCGAGCGTCGTACCGTGCGGCACTGGAGCGATGGCGTGCCGGCGTACGCAGCGCTGTATTCCCCGCGGGGACGTGGTGGATGCGCACGTTTCACGGCGCCAGCGTGGCCGGCGTCGTGCTCACGGTGTAGAGCCCTGGCGGCGCCGTGGCAGGGAGGCGGACGGGACGGGCGAGGGTATCGGTGCCTTGTCGTGGGGCGCGTCCGTCTGGGACCGGCGGTGTGGACGGATGAATTTCGTGTGGCGGTATACCCGTGCTGTCGTGTGTCTGCAGGCGGTGCCGAACGCAGAGGAAGCGGCGTCAGGGGCAGAGTGCTGTACGCGATGGTTGGCCGAGCGGAATGATTCCTCTCGAAAGGTGGACCCATGTGATAGTCATTCCGGGGTGGGTCGCCGCCGCCCCCCGGCCGCTGGTGGCATCGCAACGTAGGTCAGTCGTTTTGTCGTTTTCGGGTGCGGCGCAACCTGGGTAGGGTCGTTCATGCAGGCACGCGCACGAGGCGAATGATGATCGGACAAAGAGGTCTCACCTCCCGACGGCGGGCGGCCGCCTCGCTGCTCATCACGGCGCCCCTCGCCGGTGGCTGCTCGGAGGACTACCACTTCACCCCCGTGCGCGTGAAGGCGCTCGAACCCGCGGCGCAGATCGTCGCCGGTGCCTACCATACCTGCGCGATTCTCAGGAACGGTAATACCGCGTGCTGGGGCGACAACGACGCGGGCCAGCTTGGCGACGTTTCCATCGGCTCGCTGAGTACCTCCCCGAGGTGGGTCTCGCTCGCCGCGGACCCCGTGCGTCTCGCCGCTGGTCCGCGGCACACGTGCGCGCTGTTCGACGAGAGGAGGGTCAGGTGCTGGGGGGATGACGTGGGCGGCTCCCTCGGCGTCGTGCCGGCGGGCTGCGGCGACACTTCCGGGGGCGCGGACGTCGTGGCTGGTGGGCGTTGCCCGGTGCCACCGCGCGACGTGCCCGGCCTGGAGGACGTGGTTGAGCTCGCGGCCGGCGGGCTCGTGGAGGCGGACGACCCATCGCTCGGGTTCACGTGCGCCGTGCGTGGCGCCGACACCGTGGTCTGCTGGGGTGACAACCGGAGCCACCAGCTCGGCGCCGATCCCGAGACCGTCGTGAGGAGCGAGCCCGCGCTCGTCCTCGACCTGGGTGGGTTCCCGCTGCGCGGCGTGACGCGCGTCGCCGCCGGCGAAGCGCACGCGTGCGCCCTCGACGCGCAGGGCGACGTGTGGTGCTGGGGAGACGGTGCCGCCGGAGCTGTCCGCAAGGAGGGCGTGCGCGGCGCGACCGACGTTGCGGCGGGCGGGCGCCACAGCTGCGCTGCCCTCGGCACGGGACAGGTGGCGTGCTGGGGTTGGAACCTCAACGGCCAGAGCGGCGACGGGCCCATCGTCGACAGCGCCGACGAGGTTGTCGGCGTCACGCTCGTCGAGGGCGTTGCCAGTGCGAAGGTCGTCGTTGCCGGCGGGCGCCACAGCTGCGCGCTGATCGACGACGGCGGCGTCGTGTGCTGGGGCTCCAACCAGAGCGGCCAGCTCGGCTCCGAGGAGGCCAACCTGGTCTCCGCGCCGGTGCGGGCGGCGCTCGACGTGCGCGCGGTCGCCCTCGCCGCCGGGCGAGAGCACACCTGCGCGCTCGACGAGGAGGGCGGGGTGTTCTGCTGGGGCAGCGACGGCCAAGGCCAGATCGGGACCGGGCGACAGTGACGCGCGCCGCGTGGCTGCTCGCGGCCGTGGCAGGGATCGCCAGCATCCTCGCCCCTGGCGCTGCTCTCGCCGATCCGGTGCGGCCCTTTCAGATGGATCTCGCCCTCGGCGCGCGCGCGGGCAGCGGCGTGCGGGTCGTCGAAGGCAGGCTGTTCCTCGGCTGGTGCGGGTCGATCGGCCCCGACAGCGCGTCGTGGCTCCCCTACTTCTCCGCGGGGCTCTCGGCGAGCGCAGGCTCGACCGACGTTGACGATCGCCGCGGCTTCGACGGCGAGGTGCGCGTCGCGCGCTACGCGCTCGGTCCCGAGCTCCGCGCCGGCTTTGCCGGCGAGAGCGGCACGATGAACCACTACGTCTATCTGGCCGTCGCGCCGGTCTACCTCTTCGCCGGGGCGCTGAGCGACAGGCTCCCCGAGGCCGGCGGCGCGCTCGGCGCGCGCGCGGCCCTCGGCCTCGGCCTGCCCGTGAAGTGGCGCATGATCTTCGGGAGCCGGGACGAGCGGCTGTGCGATGGCGCGGACGACTGCCTGCTCGTCGACACCCTGCTCTTCCTCGTCCCCAACCACGTCGAGGTCGCGTACGAGAACGCGGCCGGCTCGTCTCACCGGCTGGGCGGGGCGGTGGGGTACAGCTTCTGAAGCGCGTCGGCGCTTCCCGAGCCCTCACCCCTCGAGATAGGAGCCGAGCTCTCGCTGCCGCGAGCGCGTCCGGAGCTTCTCGAGCAGCTTCGCCTCGATCTGACGGATGCGCTCCCGCGTCAGCGAGAACGATTGCCCGATCTCCTCGAGCGTCTCGTCCTCGTTGCCGTCGAGGCCGAAGCGGCGCCGCAGGAGCTCGCGCTCGCGCGGCTGCAGCGAGTCGAGCAGCTCGCGCGTCTGCTCGATCAGCCGGCGCCGGGCCAGCATGTCCGCGGGCGTGGGCTCGTCGTTGGCCAGCAGATCGCCGTACCGGGTATCGCCCTCCTCGCCGACGGGGGCGTCGAGGCTGAGCGGCTCGAGCGCGAGCTCGCTGATCACCCGCACCTTCTCCACGGTGAGGCCGCTGCGCTCCGCGATCTCCTCGACGGAAGGCTCGCGCCCCCGCTCCTGCACCAGATCTCGCCGAGCGCGCACCACCTGGCTCCGGATCGCGGTGAGGTGGACCGGCATCCGAACGGGCTTTCCCTGGTTGAGGATCGTCCGCTTGATCGCCTGCTTGATCCACCACGCGGCGTAGGTGCCGAAGCGGTGGCCGCGGCGGTACTCGAACTTGTCGGCGGCGCGGATCAGGCCGAGGTTCCCCTCCTGCACGAGGTCGAGCAGCGGGACGCCGAAGCGCTGGTGCTCCCGCGCGATGGCGACCGCGAGCCGGAGGTTCGCCTGGACGAGCTCGGACTTCGCCTGCGCGACGGCGCGGCGCCCCCGGGCGATCGCCGCGATCGTGGCCTCGATCGCGGCGCGCTCCGCCTTGTCCGCCTCGGCCGCTGCTGCGCGAAGGCTCCGCTCGATGCGCTCCTCGAAGGTCGGATCGAGGCGCAGCTCGGCGAGGCCCGCGGCGAGGCCCGCGAGGGCGGTCTCCACGCCGTCCTCGGTGATCTGCCGGCCGAGGAGCGAGCGGGCGAGAGCGAGCAGGTCCGCGAGCCGCTTCGCGGAGGCGTCCGCCTCTGGATCACCGGCGTCGGCCTCGCACAGCAGATCCCGGAGGCTCAGCGCCCCGACCTGGACGTCCTCTGCCGTCGAGGCGAGCTCGCGCAGCGCGACGGGCGACCGGACCCACGCCTCGAAGCAGGCGAGCGCGCCCGCCTCGATACGACGGCCGATCGCGACCTCGCCCTCGCGCGTAAGCGGCTGGCTGCCGGCGAGCGCCCGGAAGTAGAGCTCGGTCGCGCCGAGCGTGGCTTGCGCGCCGGCGGCCTTCGCGCGCCGAGCTGGCGCGCGCTCGCCCGCGCGTCCGCCCGCGGAAGCGATGGAAACGGGATGACTCGATTCGGACTCGCTCGTCGAGAGCGAGGGACGGAACCTCATTCAATGCGCTCCAGTGTTGCCGCTGCGTCGTACCCGACCGCGAAGGGTGTGAGGGGGCACGATCATCAATGCGCCTCGATATCCTAACCGCTGAGGACGTAAATAGGAAAACGAATCGACCGCCGACGTCGCCCATTTCCACGGCGTTTTTCGGTGTTGTTGCCCGGCTCGGCGGGGCGCGTTCTCGTTGTCCTCGGATGGCGGCGCGCGCGTGTGCGTTGCCGGACGAGTGTGCGCCGCCGGGCGAGCGGACGCGTCCCGCTCGATCGCGCTGCGGGGCGGAGAAGCGGGCGTTGGAGGGCGCGACGTGAGGGCGCTGGCGGAGGGGCCTCGAGAGGGGGCGTTCTCGAACCGGCACGGGCGGCCTCGGAGGGGGCGGAGCGAGGCCGCGGGTTGCCGGGGCCGTCCGGCGGGGGAGCGGGGCCGGTCGAGAGCGGAGCGGGCGGTCTCGGAGGGGGCGGAGCGAGGTCGCCATCTGTCTGGTGGAGCGGCCGCGACGGGGCGGGATCGATCCGAGACGGCAGCGGACGGCAACCTAGGTCGGAAGAATCGGCGCGCTGCTGGCCCTGCGCCGTCCGGGCAGCGGTTGCTATGCTCCACGCCCGCGCTGCCCTCCGGAGCGCGCAGTAGCCATTCCACCGAGGAACGACGCGCATGATCCAGATCTTCGGCACGGCCAAGTGCAAAGCGACGCGGGCGGCGCAGCGGTTCTTCGCCGACCGGGGCATCAAGGTGCAGCTCGTCGATCTGCGCGAGAAGGGCCTCTCCAAGGGGGAGCTCGCGAGCGTAGCGCGCGCGGTGGGCGGCATGCGCGCGCTTTACGACGCGGAGAGCGCGCGGGTGAAGGAGCGTGGCCTCCAGCACCTCGGCCCGAGCGATGCGCGGATCGCGGAGCTCCTCGTCGACGATCCGCTCCTGCTCCGCACGCCCATCGTGCGCGACGGGACGCGCGCCTGTGTGGGCGCGGCCGAGGGGACTTGGAAGGCCTTCGCCGATGCCGCGAAGGGCGGGTAGCGGAAGGGGGCGGGCCAGGGGATCGGGGGAGGCCGGGCCCGCGTGTGGGTCGAGGCGGCCCCGAAGGGAGCGCGGTCATGCCGCGACCCGCGTCACCGCCTCGTCGCTGGTGCAAAAGCAAATTTTGTGCCAACTACGAGGCGGCAGTCAGCGCTCGGGGTGCCTCTCCTCGACGTGGTGCCGTCGACGCTCCACGCGATGCTTCTTCGCCGGCTTCGCCGGAGTTGCCGGCCTGACCGAGGTTGCCGGCCTGACCGAGGCCCCCGCCTTCACCGTCGCCCCCGCCCTCACCGCCCCCGCCCTCACCGAGGTTGCCGGCCTGACCGAGGTTGCCGGCCTGACCGAGGTTGCCGGCCTAGCCGAGGCCCCCGCCCGGACCGAGGCCCCCGCCCGGACCGTCGCTGCCGGCCTGACCGTGGTTGTGCGGTGCACGTCGTGATGGTGATGGTGATGGTGATGGTGGCCGTGTCGCTCGAAGCCGACGCGGTAGCGGACCAGGGCGCGCGGCTCGTCCCGGTAGTAGACCCAGCCGTGGTGCGACGGGTAGTACCAGCGGCCGTCCACATAGTAGACGTAGGTGCCGCGGTAGTACACGCGCGGGTAGGTCTCGACGTGGACCGGCGCCGCCGCGATGTGAACGACCGGCTCCTCGTACACCGCGAACTCCTGGTACGTGACGGTCGCATGCGCCGGCGCAGCGGCCCTGGTGTGGACTTCTGCCGCGCACCCGGTCGCGCCGAGGAGCGCGAGCGCAACGAGCGCGGCCAGCACGGCGAGCCTGCTGCCGCGCGGCTGAGCGCGCGCCGCAGCGCTGGGGGAGGAAACATCGAGGACTGGCACGTTCATCTCCATGGGGGTTCACAGGAGCAATTGCGGTGCCACCCGCCGAAGGCGGGGCGCCGCCGCGTGGCACCGCAGGGCGCCGCTCGCTGGTATAGCGCTTGCTGCCGTGCCGCGCATCGGCGCGACAGCGCCAGACTTGGATAAAGGAAGACGAACCTCATGAAACTTTCGAAGGTGCTCACCGGTCTCGCTGGCTGCGTCCTCGCCACTGCCTCGCTCACGGGGTGCATCGTCGTCGGTCATGACGATGACCACGATCACCTCACGCGCGGCTCGCTCACCGTCGCCCTGACCATCGACGGCAGCGACGATCCGTGGGCGTGCTTCGATCACGACGTGAGCGGGGTCGCGGTCAGCGTCGAGGACGAGGATGGCTTCCTCGTCCTCGACGCGGTGGCGGACTGCGATGATCTCGGCCTCACCATCGACGGCCTCTCCGAGGGGTACTATGACGTCGATGTCTGGCTCGTGGATTTCGACGGAGACGCGATGAGCGACATCGTGCGCGTCGAGAGCGTCGACGTGTTCGACGGCGCCGACACGCTTGTGGAGGTCGACTTCCCGTGGACGTGGATCGACTCATGACGCGCGCGGCTCGCCTGAGCGACCGCACGCGGGCGCCTACTCGCCCGCGATCGCGGTCACGAGACCATGGACGCCGTTATTGGATCGGGTAGGCGGGGTCGCGCTCGGGGAGCTCGGCGCTCGCGAAGGCCGCGAGCAGGCGCCGTCGCCGCCGCCCTGCGGGACATGAAGCCCTGTTACTGGGACTTCTGCGATTCCCCTTGCCGTTGCGCGTAGGCCTGGGGGCCTTGCTGCTGGCTGTTTTGCTGCTGGCCGGGTTGCAGCCGGCCGGACTGGTCGCGTTGCTGCTGGCCGAGCTGGGCGCCCTGCTGCTGGCCGGGCTGCATCTGGCTGCCCTGTCCGCGTTGCTGCCGGTCGCGTTGCTGCTGGCCGAGCTGGGCGCCCTGCTGCTGGCCGGGCTGCATCTGGCTGCCCTGTCCGCGTTGCTGCTGTCCGACCTGGATGCCCTGCTGCTGTCCGACCTGGATGCCCTGCTGCTGGCCGGTTTGCGCCCCGCCGAACTGGCCGCGTTCCTGCTGGCCGGGCTGGGTGCCTTCCTGCTGCCCGCGTTGCTGCTGGCCGCCTCCCTGCTGCTCGTGGAGCAGCAAGCAGAACAGCTGCTCGGCCTCCGTCAGGTGCTGCTCGACGTCCGCTCGCATCGCCTTCACGCGAGTTCGTATCTTCGCGTTCTCCGCGTTCGCGACGCCCGGCACGTCGAGGAGCTCGAGGGCGCGGCGATGGAAGGAGATCTGGGCCCAGATGAAGGCCGTGTCGAACTCGGCGCCTTCCTCCTCTTCCAGCGCTCCGCTCACCTCGGTCGAGCTCTCGTCGAGCTCCCGGCAGCGCGGGCACGACTCCATCTTGAACCTCGAGCCCGCGCCGAGCTGCTCGGACTGGGCGTGCTCCTCGACGATCTGCTCGGCGTAGCGCTTCACATCCGGGGACGCGGCCTTGTCCAAGGCGATCTGCGACAGATCCACCTCCTTCTGGTGGATGAACGAGATCAGCATCGTGAGCTCCGCGTCCGACGGCTGCTGCGTCGCGCTGCGCTCTCCGCGGCCTCCCTGCCTGTCGCCCTGACTGCCGATCTGTCCGCGGCCCCCTTGCCTGCCGCCTTGATGGCCGTCCTGCTCTCCGCACATCTGCCTGTCGCCCGCGCGCTGGCCGCCGGCCCGTTCGCCGCCCTGTCTGCCGCCTTGATGACCGGGCTGCTCGCGGCCTGCCTGCCTGCCGCCGGCCTGCGCTCCACCGCCCCTCCCGGCGCCTCGCGCGCCGTCTCGGCCCGTCTGTCCGTGGCTCCTGCCGTCGGGGCCCGTGCCGGTCCGCTCTTGCCCATCCGCTCCATCGCGATTCGCCTCGGCGTCATCGTCGCTGCCCATGCAGCCGCCGGCCCCCGCGAGGACAAAGCTCCCAGCGAACATGATCGCCATGAGGCGACCTGAACGATTGCCCATCATTGCTTGCTCCTTGGCCGACACCGGCGCGCTGTCGCGCTCACCTGCCAGTTATCGGCCCCGAACATCTGGGTTCGGGGAGCGAGGATGGTGAGCGAGGTGGAGCCCTAAGCCAGCATCGTCATTTCCCCGAGCACCCCTGCGCCCCCTGCGCGATCGCGCCGAGAGTCGCAGTCCCGCTCGGCGCTGACCCAGACCGAGCCGGTGCGCAGCGGCCGGCCCGGCGAGCGACCATGATCCCAAGGACCCGCTCGGGCACTCGCCCGCGCGAGGACCCGCCGCCGTCGGCGCCGTCCGCCCGCGCGCGCCGGATAAGCTGCCAGGCGGCCGGATCGCCGCCAGGCAGCCGGGCATGCGCGCCGCGGGCCGAGGAACCCGCTCGGCCGGGGCGCGCCGCCTTCCGCCGCGCCATCGATGCGCGTAAGCTCCGGCGACGTCCGACCGAGCGCCGCCTCGGCCCTCTGCCGAGGCGCCGGTCGCCGTCATCCTATGAAAACCTCCGCGCACAACGGCCCGTCTCCCGGGCCCGCCGCCCGCGTCGACACGACGGACATCGAGGCCCTGAAGCGTGAGCTCGAGCGGCTCCGCGCCGTGGGGTCCCGGGATCGCGGGTGGCTCGACGCCGTGCTCGAGCACAGCCCGCACGGCGTCATCCTCTGCGACGCGTCCGGGAAGCTCGTCCTGCACAACCGGGCGGCGGAGCGCATCTGGGCCGGCAGCGCCTCGACCGAATCGATCAACGACTGGACGCTGTATCGCGCCTTCCACGAGGACGGCCGCCCGTACGAGGCAAAGGACTGGGCCATGGCCCGCGCGATGTCCGAACGGCAGGTCATCGAGAGCGAGGAGACCCGGATTCAGCGCTTCGACGGCACGTATGGCATGGTCCTCGGGAGCGCCGCGCCCATCATCGGGCCTGGCGGCGAGCTCGAGGGCGGGATCTCGGTGTTCGCCGACATCTCGCGCCTCAAGCAGGTCGAGGCCGAGCGCGGCGAGCTCGCCGCGCAGCTCACGAAGCAGGTCGAGGAGCTCGATCGCCGCGCCCGGCTCACCCAGGCGCTGCTCGCGGTCAGCACCGCGCTGAGCGGCGCCGTGACGGTCGAGCAGGTCTCCGCCGCCGTCGTGAGCGACATCCACCGGGTGCTCGGCGCCTCGACGACGATGATGTACACGGCGGACGAGGCGGCCGGCGTCGCGGCGCTCGTCGGCCACTCGGGGCTCGAGGAGCAGCGCGCGAGCCCCTACGCGAGGGTGCCCCTCGACGCCCGACTACCGCTCTCGGACGCGCTCCGGGAGCGCCGCCCCATCTGGGTGGACACGAGGCAAAGCCTGCACGCCGCGTACCCCGAGCTCGCGGCCCTGCGGCCTGTCCGCGACGACGTGAAGGCGCTCGCCGTCCTGCCGATCGTCGCCCACGCGGCGCTGCTCGGCGGCCTCGCGTTCTCGTTCGCGGACGAGCGGGCGTGGAGCCCCGAAGAGCGCGAGTTCCTGCTCAGCGTGGCGGCGCAGTGCGCGTCGGCGCTGGACAGGGCGCGCCTCCTCGAGCGGGAGCGCGAGGCCCGGGCGCGCGCGGAGATGCTCGCGGCGGAGCTCGAGCGGCAGCAGGCGACGCTCCGCCTCCTGAGCGAGGCGGGCGCCGCGCTCTCCGGCTCGCTCGACGTCGCGTCGCGGCTCACGCACCTGACCCACCTGGCGGTCCCCACCCTGGCCGACTGGTGTGCTGTCGACATGCTGAACGGCGATTCCATCGAGCGCGTGGCCGTCCACCACGGCGATCCCGCGAAGATCGAGCTCGCCGAGCGCCTCCGGGCGATGTCCCCGCCCCGGCCCGACGCCCCGGCGGGCGTGTCCGCGGTGATCCGCGCCGGTCGCTCCGAGTGGATGGCCGACATCCCGGACGCGGCCATCGAGTCCGCCGCGCTGAGCCCCGAGCACCTGCGCCTGATCCGGTCGCTCGGGTTGAGGTCGTATGTCGTCGTCCCGCTCCGGGGGCGCGACCGGACCATCGGCGCGCTGACGCTGGTCCACGCGGAGTCGGGCCGCCGCTTCAGCCAGGCGGACGTCGCGCTCGCCGAGGAGCTCGCGAACCGCGTCGCCCTGCTGATCGACAACGCGAGGCGGTTCCAGGAGGCGCAATCGCTCATCCGCGCGCTGGAGCGGACCAACGCCGAGCTCGACCAGTTCGCGTACGTGACGAGCCACGATCTGAAGGCGCCCCTCCGGGGCATCGCGAGCCTCGCCCAGTGGATCGAGGAGGACCTCTCCGACAAGCTCACCGCGGACACGCGCCATCAGATGGAGCTCCTGCGCGGGCGCGTGCGGCGCATGGAGGCCTTGATCGAGGGGATCCTGGCCTACTCCCGCGCCACGAGGTTCCGCGAGAAGCCGGAGAGCGTCGACCTCGACAGGCTGGCGAGGGAGGTGGTCGAGCTCATCGCCCCGAGGCCGCCCGCGCGGGTGACGCTCGACGTGCCGCCCGCGACCCTGCGGACCTACAGGGTGCCCTTGCAACAGGTGCTCATGAACCTCATCACGAACGGCCTCAAGCACGCGGGCCGCGAGGACGCGGCGGTCTCCGTGTCCGCCCGGGAGCAGGGCGACAGGGTCGAGGTCTCCGTGTCCGACAACGGGCCTGGGATCGCGCCTGCGTTCCAGGAGAAGGTGTGGGGGATGTTCCAGACGCTGCAGGCGAGGGACAAGGTGGAGAGCACGGGGATCGGCCTCGCCATCGTGCGAAAGATCGTGGAGAGCCGCGGCGGGCGGGCGTGGGTCGAGTCGGACGGCAAGAGGGGCGCGACGTTCCGGTTCACGTGGCCCAGGAGGGAAGAGGCGGAGGGCGCCGGGTAGTCGTCGCGCCCGCCGAGCTGCCCGGGAGCGCGCTACCAGCGACGGAGTCAGGGGGCGAGGTGCTCAGTTCGAGGGCTTCGGCATCTGGAACACCACGCCTTCCTCTTCGGCTTCCACGTCGTTGACATTCCAGTAGATGGATCCGCAGTCGACGGCGATCTCGAAGAAGTACGGCTGCCCGGTCGCGAGGGTGATCGTGTCCCCCATGCCGAGGTGCGCCCTCCGCACCTCGCCTTTCCCCTCGCTGTTCATGTAAACGGTCCAGTAGATGAACTCGTCGTCCACCGCGAGCGACTTGGCGACGGCCTGAGCGTCGACCGTGGTGGTGAAGGGCGGGGCGCTCGGCGCCGCGCTCGTCGCCTTGGACTGGACCGCGCCGTTGGTGTCGGTCACCCAGTGCACGACGCCGTTGGCGAGGACGAGCGTGGTCGGGTTGCCGTTCGTCTCCGCGAAGACCTCGGCGGTCTCGCCGAGCGGGTCCCTTGTCTTGCGCAGGATCTGGCGCGACCAGTAGTTGGACCAGTAGACGTGCGTCGCGTCGACGGCGACGCCGATCGGATGGTCGTCGGAGGCGACCAGCTCGGCGACGGCCTGGCTGCCGTCGGCCTTGGCCCGCCAGACGGCTGCAGGCGTCTGCGTCGCCCAGTAGACGCTGTCGCCGAAGGAGGCGATCCGGCCGAAGGCCGTGACCGCCGGATCGCCGTTCTCCTGCGGGGGGACTTGCGCGATCTGGATCGGGCTGGAGCTCGGCGGCTCGATGGAGATCCCCAGCACGTCTCCATTGCTCCAGTTGGTCCACGAGAGCTGCCCGCCCGCGTAGGTGATCCAGGCGGTATCCCCGAAGCCGAGGGTGCCCGGGAGCGTGCGCGCGGCCCCGCCGTCCTTCGGGATGGCGACGATGGCCTGGTTGTTGGCCAGGAGCACGAGATCCCGGGTGACCGCCATGCCTTTCACGTTGGACCCGAGCTCCCCTTGCATCTGCGTCACCGGGCACTCCCCCACGGCGCAGTTCGACGGGGGGCACGAGGGCGTGCCGCCGGCGCCATCGCCGCCGTCGCCGCCCGTGCCGTCGCCGCCGGTTCCATCGCCGCCGTCGCCGCCGTTGCCACCGCCCGACGTCTGGGTAGAGCCTCCGTCACCAGGTCCGGTGCTCGTCGTCGAGGAAGCGGAGGAAGCCCCCTCCGTGCCAGGCTCGATGCCGAAAATGAGATTGCAACCGGTGCCCGTCGCCGCGAGCGCGAGGAGGGCGCAGGGCAAAGCGATCTTGCTGTGCATGACGGAGTGTATACATCCCCGGCCACGCCCCCGGCGATCGCGGGCCACTATCCAGGGGCGACGCTTCCGTGCGACACCCGCGCTCACGCGAGCCGTCGGAGCTGCTCCAGCCGCCGCCGCGGCTCGATGTCGCGCCGCTTGATCTTCCCGGTCCTGAGCTCCTCGTAGGGCCCGCACACGGGCCGGTAATCGCACTGCGCGCACGCCCCCTCCGCCGGCATCGGCAGGAGGGCCGCCTTGTCGATCGCGTCCCCGATGATCCCCGCCACCTGGGCGGCCGCGTCGCGCGCCCGCCCGTCCAGGTAGATCGGCACCTCCGTGAACCCGCCGGCGGAGGTGCAGTAATAGAGCCGCCCGGACTCGACCTGCGTGCCCGGGGGCATGAGCTTCTCCAGCGCGAGCGCATAGAGGACCGGCTGGAGCGTGCCGCCGCCGCTCACGACCGCGTCGCGCGGCGCCCGCGCCTTGCCCGTCTTGTAGTCGGTCGCCCGCATCGCGCCCCACACGCTCCGCTCGACAAGGTCGATCGAGCCCCGGAGCCGGACGCCGCAGTCGAGCTCCACGGGCGCGTCCGAGCTCCCCGGATCGCGGGTGGTGAGGCGGCGCGGCAGCCCGAACGACAGCTCGAAATGGATCGGCTCCCAGTCGCGGTCCTCCGCGGCGCGCCGCAGCCACTCCCGGAGGTCGGCCCGCACCGACGCGATGCCGTCGTCCCAGACGCGCCGGATCGCCGGCGCGAGCTCGTCCGCGTAGCGCGCGGCGACGCGGTCGAGCGCCCGATCGAGCTCGGCCCGCGCCTCGTCGAGCGCTGGCAGGCCGAGCGGCAGCTTGCCCGCGTCGCGCAGGGCGACCAGCACCTCGTAGAGCACGTCGTGCACGAGCCGGCCGCGCTGGAGCGGGTCGAGCTCCTCGATCGCCTCGGGCGCCGGGCGCGGGGCGAGCCTGTGCACGGCGTAGAGGAAGAAGCGGTATGGGCACGCGGCGAAGTGCTGGAGGGCGGTCGGCGAGAACGACCTGCGCCCGAACGCGTGCTTCGCGAGCGCCTCGCGCGCCTCCGCGATCGGCTTGAACAGCCCGTCGGCGCTCGTCCAGCCAGGGATCCAGCGCCGCGCGCGGAACCGGAGCGCCCGCGCGAGGTGGGGGTTGGCGTTGAGCAGGTAGCGCGCGGTGCCGACCGTCTGCGCCTCCGGCAGGCTGAAGAGCGTCTCGAGGAGCGCGAGGTCGTGCTCGGCCGCGTCGATGGCGTCCTCGGGCCGCGCGGGCGCGGGCCAGCCGATGCGCGCGGCGCCGCCCTGCTCGGCCCGGCGCTCGAGCTCGCCGAAGCCGGGCAGCCTGCCCTCGGCCGCGCGCAGGAGCTCGAGGCCGTAGAACGAAGGCACCCGAGGCCGGGACTGATCCATGTCCACGCGCGGGTACGACACGACGAGCCGCTGCCGGGCCGCGCCGACCGCGAGCCGGAGCGCGAGGCGCTCGCGCGCCACGCGGTCGTCGCTCGTGTCGAGGCCCGAGTCGCCCCCGGCGATCGTCCGGCGGAGGGCGTCGCGGAGGATCGGGTCCTCGGTGACCTTCTGCGGGAAGATCCGCTCGGCGAGCCCGGGGATGAAGACCACGTCGAACGAGCGCCCGCGGGCGCCCTCGATGGGCGAGACGAAGAGGCGCCCGTCGCGGCGGGCGGCCGGGGGCAGCACGAGGTCGGTGAGGCGGCGCGAGAGGCAGAGGCGGATCTCGCCGAGGTCCACCGGGCCGACGTGGGCCATCGGCGCGAGCTCGGCGAGCACGGCGAGCACGCGCTCGGGCCGCCGGAGCGCGCGCGTCGCGAGGGCCGAGAGGCGGCGCTGCCACTCGCCGAAGGTCGCGCGCTCGCCCGGGCCGGGCAGCGCCGCGAGCAGCGGCAGCGCGAAGGCGCGGAGGGCCGAGAGGTCGGCGAGCGTCCGCGCGATGCGCGCGACGTCGCGGTCCTCGGGGGCGCGCGCGAGCTCCAGCCGGAGCTCCCGCTCGAAGCCCGAGAGCCGCGCCTCCCACCGATCGAGCCCGCCGATCACCGCCGCGTCGACGAGGATGCGCTCCCAGCGTCGCGGGGCGCGCAGGGTGCCGTCGTGCACGGGGGCGTCGGGGCCCTGGGCTGTAGGATCGGGGGTCGGGGCTGCCGGATCGGGGCTCTGGGCTGTCGGATCGGGGCTCTGGGCGGCCGGACTGAAGCTCTTCCCTGGCGGATCGAACCCGAGATCTTCCCCCGCCATCTCGTCGTCCGGCGGCGCCTCGTCGAAGCCGCCACGCAGCAGCTCGGGGAAGAGGTCGTCGTCCGGCGGCACCCAGCGATCGGCCTCGGGCGCGGCCGGCGGTGGCTCGCCCGCGGGCGTCGCGTCGGGGACCTGCCCGAGCGAGAGGTACTCGGCGAAGCGCGACGCCGACAGGTGCTCGGCGGCGCACGCGAGCAGCGCGAGCAGCGCGCGGCCCGCCGGGTCGGGCTGCACCGAGCCCTGCGCGAAGTGCGCAGGGATCCCGGCCCGGCGCAGCGCCTCGACGAGGTGCGCGCGGTACTGCTCGGGCGCGCGCAGGAGGATCGCCATCCGCTCGAACGGCACGCCTCGGGCGGCTTCGCGCAGCGCGATGCGCGCGAGCTCCACGCACTCCCGGCTCTCGCCGGGCGCGGAGAGGATCTCGACCTCGTCGCCGAGCCCGGGGGCATCGTCTGTCAGCGGGTCGAATAGGTGCTCCTGCAGGCGCGCGAGCGAGGTGCTGGGCGCGACCGGCGGCGGCTCGTCGCCCGCGCCGTCGTCGGCGCCGTCGTCCACGCCATTGCCAGCGCCGGCGCCGTCGTGCGCGGCGGAGACCGCGGTCAGCGAGACCCGTCGCGGCGGCGATCGGAGCGCCGCCTGCAGGTGGCGCAGCGACGCGGCGTCGCCGGCCGGCACGGTGGCGAGCGCGTCCGGCGAGCGCGCGGCGACGGCCTCGAGGAGCTCGCGCTCCAGCGCGAACCGCACGGGCAGGTCGAGCAGGAGCATCGGCAGCCCGAGCAGCGGGTGGCGCGAGCGGGGGTCGCCGTCGTCCGCGGCCCGGGCGCGCTCGGCCGCTAGGCGCAGGACGATCGCGCGATCGGCGAGCCCCGCGTCGTCCAGGGCGGCGTCGAACGCGTGGGCGATGCGGTCCAGATCGGCCGGCGCGAGCGCGTCCGGCGCGACGCCGGAGAGCCGCGCCTCGTCGAGCGTCCGCGCGACGGCGCGCGGCAGCCCGGGTCGATCCGCGACGCGGGCGAAGCGGCCGAGCAGCCCGTCCTGCGCGAGACCGTCGAGGGTGCGCGCGCAGAGGGCCTCGATGGCGAGCGCGCTGGCCGGGACGAGGCCGCGCTCGGCGAGCGCCGGCATCGCGAGCGCGGCGGCGAGGCGCCCCAGGGTCAGCCGGTGCCAGCCGAAGGTGGCGCGGCGGCCGCGGATCGACGCGCGGGCGAGCTCGCTCACGGCCTCGACCGAGGCGCCGACGAGGAGCACGCGCTCGGCGGGGCGCCGGCGGCGCAGCCAGCCCACGGCCCGATCGAGGCGGGCGGCGGCGCTGGGGGAGGTGATGACGGCGTGGGGCACGGGGGGGCTCGGGAGGCGACGGAGGCCGCGGGAGGGGCGGAGGCGATGCTGACCGTTGCACGACGATGCAGGCTGGCGGAGTGTGAAACAGAACGGAGGGGGAGGAAACCCGTCGCGCGTGGAGGGCAGCGGAGGGGATGGGATCGTTGAGCAACGAGGGAGCGGCACCTCTCCGGTGCCGGTTGTCCTCGGTCGTCCTCAGCACCTACGGAGGCGTGGTGCGGTGCGATGTACCCCCCGAGGCAGCCCGCCCGCCACGGGGTCCAGGTTGCCAAAGGGCTCGGTGCCAGACGCACAAATCGTGCGACGTGGCGCTCCGGCTCGTCAGGCGTCTCGCTCAGGAGAAGTATGGGCGACGTCTCACTTCCAAACCGCCTGATCCTTCGCCGATAACAGATAGAGCTGGGCACTTCCGGTAAACTCGAAATCGACTCGCAGGCCGACCTGTGCTGTCGGGTCCCCAGCTTCGACGGCCTGGACCGGCTGATCGTGGACTCGAAGCTCCTGAACCGTGCCCCACCGGTCAACCCGTTTGCCGTGCTTGCCGATAACCGGCTGCCCGGTGTAAATCCTGCATGCAGGCTTGCCGACCACCACAGCGCCTCCATTCTTACTGAGAGGTCCTAATATGAACTTTCCAAGTGGCGTGGATTTGGCGGGGTCGCCGACATAGAACCGGTCGAGGTAAGCCCCGACGACCACCTCGTACAGCGCCTTGCAGTAAGCCCTCATGAACTCCACGTGCTCCTGCATCTCAGCCGAGCCGAGCACCTGTCCCGACCGCACCCCAGTGTGCGTGGTCTGGTTTCGACGCTCCACGATGTCATCCAGGCGCCGCTCGATCGAACTGAGTGCGACTGGTCCGGGAATGGAGGTCAGTTCGAGGTTCCATCGCATCAACGACGCGGTTTCCCGGACCATCTCATTGATGTCCGAGACGCCGGTCAGCGAGAAGATTTCCTTCACGATGGTCGGCCGGAGGTTGTTCTCATGATATAGAACAGCGTGCCGATTTAGTTTGTAAGGTCGGACTCCCGAGACGCACTCGTGCAGGATGGCAATGGCATCGGCGGCGGTGAGGTTGGCGTATCTCCCTTCGCCAAGGCGCCCCTTGGCGAGCAAGTTCGCGGACTGCTCCAGGTGCTTCTTGCGCAAGCGGTCGGATAGACGTTGATACTCGACGGTAGCCGACTCGAACTCCGTGTGTGACCACACCAGATCCTCGACGAATTTCTCGAACGCTGCATAGAGAACGACGATGAATGCTGCGCCGTCGAGTTGCCGGCGGACGGTGAGGTAGCCGCGAATCGTGGGGTCCGATATCTCTGCGAGTGCCGCGTTTACGGGATCGATCGACCGGACGTAGGTCTCCAGGTCGTCCAGTGCCGCCAGGACTTCGTCGAGGGTCGAGCGCATCTTGCGTGCCTCATGCCCGAAGCATCGCGATAGCTTCCGCGAACGCCTCTTCCATACACTGGTTGCGTTCTCTGACGTCCTTTGCGTTCGTGCGGCGCCCAGCGAAGATGTCTTTGTGTTTCTCGTACATCGCGACCAGTCGATCCCGCAGCACATCCGAATTCTCAAGAAGCGCGGTGCGCTTCTCACCCGTGGCGTACCGGCTCGCCACCCACATCAGAGGGTCGTAGACGATCTTGGTGGGTCGTTCCCGCGCATTCTTGTCGGTGCCGATTCGGCAGAATGCCTCCTCATGGAGGATCTCCCACAGGAGCGAAGTCGTCGCCTCGAAGATCTGACGGTATTCGCGGTGCACCTCGTCGGAGAACCCGTTTCCCACGGCCAGGAAGCGATCGAGGAACATCGAGATATTGTTCAGGCCCATGTCCAGTCGTGACATGTGTCGATACGCAAAAAAGCGCAGGACGATCTCGACGTCATCCATTCTCTGGAACATTTGCTCGCCGCGGGTCAGCCCGTCGTCGATCTCTCCCCTCTCCCCCCTGTCGGGACGGAGCTCTTCAGGGATCCCCCACATCTTCCGGAAGGCTGCGTTATTCGACATCTTTAGGCAGAGGTCGCTGAGCGGTCCGCGGTACACGGCATTGCGGGCCTCTTGTGGGCTCAGGGCAACGCCGCCGGAGTTGAGCCGCTCGAACACGAGCTTCTTGAGCTGAGCGGCCTGCTCCTCGTCCTTCGCCGTCTCCTTGAGGAGGATGATCGAGGAGATGTAACGCCGGTCGATGCCGTCTCGCACCTTGCTGGGGAGTTGCTTGTACCTACGGCCATTGAGCTCTTTCCAGTGCTGCAACCCTTCGAGCGCGAACTCGTTGCGGTAGAACTCAGCGAGGGCAGTGAGGCGCTGCCGTCCGTCCATGACCTCGAACTGCGCGTACTCGCGCTCATAAAGGAAGATGGGGGGCACCGGAATGTTCATCAAGAACGACTCGATGAGCCTCGACTTGCGCTCCCTGCTCCAGCGATGCCGGCGCTGGTATTCTGGGTCGAGATCGTACCTCAGTCGCTTCTCCGGGCCGGTGGTCTCGTCGAGCATCGTCAGGATCACGGCCAGCGAGTAGCGCGCCGACTCGGTTACGATCCGGAACGCCCCGGTGACGTAGCGGCTGTTCAACTCCTCGTCCGTGGCGTCTTTCTTCTCATCGTCATCCGTGGGACGGAACACCTCCCCCGGGAGCAACTGCGGCGCGCTCGGTGTCGCGACCTTGCTTGGCTTCACGGCCTTGCTAGGCGTTGCGACCTTGCTCGGCTTCACGGCCTTGGTGGATGTTGCGACCTTGCTCGGCTTCACGGCCTTGGTGGATGTTGCGGCCTTGCTCGGCTTCACGGCCTTACTTGTCATCGTCCCCCTTCTAGTCGCACGTAAAAATCCCACTCCTCGATCGGTGCGCCAAGCGAGCGCTGGAACTGATCGGCTTGCCGCTTGCCCCTCGATGACAGCCCAGCAGTCCGCACTGTGAGCACCCGCAGCTGGCAGCCGGACCCGGCGAGCGCCTCCTGCATGATGTCTCTCGGCCGCGCCTTCCGATCGTGGATGCCGCCGAACCGGATCATGAATCGGGCTCCAGGCATGCAAGCCAGGGCCACGTTCGCCCACACGCTGGCAAGCTGCTCAGCGAACTCGGACGCGGATCCGTGAGAGAGCTGGTCGGGGTGCTGATACGTCGGGGCCGGTGGGCCGCCAAGGAACCAGTAGCGGAGCCACTGGTCGGGCACATAGGTCCTCATCCCGTAGTAAGGCGGCGAGGTCACCACCATCGAGAACCGGGGTCCCGATGCCGTCAAATCAAGCTTGCGGCTGTCCCCACAGAGCACCCGGAAAGGCACCGCGGGCGGCGTTGATCCGAAGTAATGGAAGGCCTTCCGCTCAACCAGCTCAGCCAGGCTCACTCGGACGGGCTGGAGGCCCCGCCGTTCCCAGAAGCGGGTTGAATAATCCGGCTTAGCCGCATACGTCCGTGGCATCTGGTTGGACAGGTAAGAGGGCGCTCCCTTGTTTCGCGGGCCGTGCAGGAGGCCCAAGATCAGCGCCCGGAGCGCCTTACGGGCCGGCGACTCATGATCGGCGAGGAGCGCGGCCCGGACCCGGCACAACTCGTCGAGTGTGCGCGGGTGGTAGCAGCGCGTCCAGAACTCTCCTTCGGGCGGGGCTGCCTCAATCGGGGTGGCGAGGATCTCGGCGCATGCTGCCGCAACTTCTTCGGCGGAGGTGGCGACCATCTTCCCTTCGGCGATCGCGGCAGCAACGGGGTTGCTGTCCACGCCGACCGAGCCGAGCCCGAGGAGGCGCGCCGCGTAGTTGGTGCTGCCGCGACCGCAGAACGGGTCCAGGACCCACGCCCCGGCCTGCAGGCGCGCCAGCTGCTTCGCCGGCACCGACAGGGGGAACATGGTGAAGTAGGGGCAGATAGCGTTCAGCCGTTCTTGATTACGCCCACGTTCACCAGCCCGGGTCGACACGGTTTCACCTGAAGGCGGATGCGACGGTACCGGATGCTCAGGGCACCGTCCAGCTTGGCGTGGGCGGGCGACGGTCACGTGCGGCGCTGCCCTTCTCGGTGACGGGCCTGCGGCACGGAAGACGTCGGTGTGAATCTCCCTGACATGCGTCGTTTCAGCGGGCGATTGAGCTGCGACGACGGGGGGCGACGCTCGAGCGTCCGCGCGACGGCGCGCGGCAGCCCGGGTCGATCCGCGACGCGGGCGAAGCGGCCGAGCAGCCCGTCCTGCGCGAGACCGTCGAGGGTGCGCGCGCAGAGGGCCTCGATGGCGAGCGCGCTGGCCGGGACGAGGCCGCGCTCGGCGAGCGCCGGCATCGCGAGCGCGGCGGCGAGGCGCCCCAGGGTCAGCCGGTGCCAGCCGAAGGTGGCGCGGCGGCCGCGGATCGACGCGCGGGCGAGCTCGCTCACGGCCTCGACCGAGGCGCCGACGAGGAGCACGCGCTCGGCGGGGCGCCGGCGGCGCAGCCAGCCCACGGCCCGATCGAGGCGGGCGGCGGCGCTGGGGGAGGTGATGACGGCGTGGGGCACGGGGTGGCTCGAGAGGCGGCGGAGGCCGATGGAGATTCGGTGGACGGCCCCGAAAGGGGTAAGGGGGACTAGCAGCTGGGCAGTCTGCCGCCGGCTGCCATCGCTCAGCTCAGCTCCGGGAGCACATCGGCGATCGATGCCGCGACGATGGCCCGTTCATGCCACCGTTCCAGGATCTCAGGATCCTTCTCGGCCAGGATGCGCTCACGCGCGGCGTCCGGCACGGCGATGCCGCGGACCCGCAGCGCGGTCAGCACGGCACGCGCCGCCTCCTCGGCGCGCCCTTGGGCGCGCCCCTCGTCACGACCTTCCTTCCGCTCCTCGGCGCGGAGCTTCTGCTCGTACTCCTTGAACCACGCCCGGATCTCTGCGCTCACATCGTCCTCCTCGTCGGTCGTCGGCTCCTGGATTCCGTGCCGGAAGTGTACCAGCAGCGGCGTGGCGACGCTCTTCTCCCAGGTATCGTCTGGCAGTGCCGCCAGATCCGCCAGCGCCTCGCGCAAGCGGCGGCCCGAGCCAAGCAGCCGCAGCAGCAGCGTTGTACGCGTCCGGGGCAGCTCCGCGAGCACCACCACGCGCATCACCAGGCCCGGTACGGCGTGGTAGACGCCGGCTTGCACCGGCTCGCACCGGTAGGCGTCGAGCACCGTTTCTGGACGCCCCGGGCCGATGACGACCAGCGCAGGGAAGGCGACCGCCGGCTGCGGCGGCGTGTCGGTGTCCTCGTCCGGCGCGACGGAGCGCGCTGCAGAGCGGGCGCGGCGCTCGAGCTCGTGATGCCACGTGAGCTGCTTGCGCAGGCATTGCCGGACCTGACGAAGGCTCGGCGTGCCGTGGAACGGCTCGAACAGGCTCGGCTCCGCCGCGAGCTCGCCGAGCAGTCCCATGGCAGCGCGCTCGGACTCCCGCGCGGGATCAGGCACGCTGTAGACATCGATCTTCTGTGTCGCCGCCAGCACCTCGACCTCGGTCTCGGCCGCTGAGACGAGGCTCAGCCCGTCCCGCAGCAAGCTCTTGGTGAACTGGTCGGAGCGGTTGTGCATTGGCGCGGGACTCTAATCGAACATCGCGTCATGTCCAGTCTTGTTCGATGCGAAGTGGCGAATCAGAGAGCCGCAATTTGCGTTGCGAGAGTAGAGCGGTGCACGTAATGCAGCGTGCGGGAACAACCGCTTACCGGAAGGGAGAGCAAGTCGTGTGGAAATCTTTGTCGACTGCACGAGATTGCCGGTCGGCTGGGGCGAATGAGCGCGACGCCCGGCTCACGGCCTTCCAGGCCAGTACCTGACGACCACGTGACAGTCGCCGACCTGCCACCCCTTGGCGGCATCCCAGCGCAGCTTGAACACCTCCCCGCTGGCGTCGAACTCGTCATCGTATTCGCCCGCGTCGAGCTGCAGCAGCTCCGCGTCCGGGCCCGTGCGGCGGAAGGCCACCACCTGGAGCCGCGCGCTGTCGCCGGGCGAGTAGCGGAGCGAGGGCTCCGAGAACGCCTCGAGCTCCGATAACGGCACTCCCACCTTGGTGCAGCCCCGTTTCGTGAACGGCTGCAGCTCCCCTAGCTCCGGAAAACCAGCGACGCGGACGGATGGCTTAAGGAACCATCCGAGCGCAAAGGAAACGACGGCGACACCGAGGACCAGGAGGTAGCGCAGCTTCGCGGTTTTGACAGAGGTAGGCACGTCGTGTCCCGATGGGCTCAGGGCGTCTTTCTCGGTGGGATCAACCCCAGCATGGCCCCGGAACGAGGCGCGATGGGGCGTCAGCGGCGGCGGGGGGTGAAGCGGACGAACAGCCCTTCCGGCTTCATCGTGAACCCGAGCAGCTCCTTCACGGGTCGCGCCGGGTCGACCAGCGATACATCGAAGTCGCGCGCGACCATGGCGCCCACCATGGCGCTCTCGACCATCGAGAGCGCGCGCCCGGGGCAGACCCGCGGGCCGCTGCCGAAGGCGAGGGCGGCGCGCGGGTCGTGCTTGCCGGCGCCCGCAGGCCGCGGGGTCAGCCAGCGCTCGGGCATGAACGAGGTTGCGTCGTGGAAGTGCTCCTCCTTCAGGGCGATCTGCCGCGTCAGCAGGATCATCCGCGCCCCCGCCGCGAGCCGCAGCGAGCCGACCGCCGTGTCCGCGCACGCCTCCATGAACAGGATCGGCGCCGCGGACTTCAGGCGCAGCGTCTCCTGCGCCACCGCGCCGAGATAGCGCAGCCGCTGCGCGTGCTCCGGGCCCTCGGGCAGATCCGCGTCGCCGAGCTCGGCGTCGACCTCGGCCCGCATCCGCGCCTGCACGTCCGGGCGCAGCGCCATGAAGTGGAGCATCCAGGCCATCGTGTCGGCCGTCGTGTCCTCCCCGGCGAGCAGCAGCGTGAGCACGTTGCCGAGCACCTCCTGCTCCGACAGCCGCGCCTTCGGGTCGTCGGCGTCGCGCGCCACGAGCAAGGCCTCCAGCAGCGAGCGAGGCGCCGCGGCCCGCGCCGGATCCCCGTCGAGCTCCGCGCGCGTCGTCCGGAGGATGTCCAGCATGCGCGTGCGTACCGCCGAGAGCGCCTGATCGAGCGCCCTATCGGCGGGCAGCTTGACGTGCCGCCAGTACGGAAATGGCGCGAAGAGGCGGCGGTTGAGCGCCGCGAAGACCGTCTCGAGCTGGTGCGACAGGGGGTCGGTGCCGCGCTCGATGAGGTTCATGTCGAGGCCGAACGCCACGGCGGTGGTGACATCCACCGTGTAACGCGCGAGGTCTCGCCGCGCGTCGACCGGCGCCCCCCGCGCGGCCGACGCGCGCCATCGCTCCCGGAGCCGGCGGGTGATCGTGGAGAGCGTGCCGTGGCTCTCGCGCAGCTGCCCGGCGGTGAACGCGCTCATCACGAGCCGCCGCTGCCGCGTCCACTGGTCGCCCTCGGCCGAGAAGACGCCGCCGAAGCCCATCTCGTCGATGAGCTCCTGCAGCGGGCTCCAGCGGCGGAACTCCTTCGGCCGCTCCCGCAGGATGCGCTGGACGAGCTCGGCGCTGGCGACGACCACGACCGGCGTGCGGCCGAGCCAGAAGGTGTAGAGATCGCCATACCTGCGGTTCCAGCCCTCGAGCGTGAGGTGGAACTGGGTGGGCCGGATCTCGAGGAGGTTGCCGAGCAGCGGCAGCCTCCGCGGTCCCGGGAGCGTCGATAGATCGCGCATGCCCGCTGACGGGGCGACTTCTGCTCTGGCGGTCTCCATGGTCTCCTTTCGAGAGGGCGAAAGCGGCCAGCGCCGGCGCCGCCGCGGTCGAGGTGCAACGTAGCTCGTCCTGGCGTGCGCGTGGGCGCTCGTCGGCGCGCCGCCTTCGTCACGCGCCGGCATCGCGAGCGCGGCGGCGAGGCGCCCTGGGCGAGCCGGCGCGTGACGAAGGCGGCGCGCCGGCCGCGGATCGACGAGCGCGCGAGCTTGCCGACGGCCGCTGCCCCGCTCCCGGTCCTCCGCTATCGTGGCATCGGAGAGCGCGCGACGGCCGCGACCGCGGCGCCATGCCCCCTCCGGCGCGGAGCGAACGTCCGCGCCGTCCCTCCAGCCGCGATCGCCCCGGCGAGATCCCCCCGCTCGCGCGCCATTCCAGGACTCCCCGCCGCGCCCCGCGGCCGACACGCGCGCGCGCCGAGCATGGCGCTGGCACTGCGCTTGTTATGCCCCCCGCGCGCCCGCGGGTCCGAGCGGCGCCGGACCGCGGGCGCCTCCGCGATCCGCCGCTCTAGACACCATTTCTGGACGGAAAGGTTGCAGTATGAAGAATGCCATCCCGATCGCGATCCTGTGCCTCGGAGGGCTCGGCTGCGCGGACGCACCTCCCGGGGGCGACGGCGAGCAGCCATTGCTCACGTCCCGGCAGCGCATCATCGGAGGCGCTGTGGACACGACGCACGCCTATGTCGTGGGCGTGGGCAATCGGAACCGGGCGTACTGCAGCGGGACCGTGATCTCGCGGCGCACCGTGATCACGGCGGGACACTGCCACGGCGCGCTCACGCGCGTCTTCTTCGGCCCGACCCTCGGGCGGCGGTCGGAGAGCGCGCGGATCGAGGCGTCGAGGAGGCATCCCGCCTTCAATCCCGCAACCCTCGAGAACGACCTTACCCTCCTCCGGCTGGAGAGCGACGCGCCCGTGCAGCCCGCGCCCCTCCTGCGCGAATCGATGGAGAATACCACCTGGTATGTCGGGCCAGAATACACCTTCGTCGGTTACGGTGTCTCCGACGGCGTCGCGGGGACGGGGTTCGGCATGCGCCGCGCCGTGACGTTCCCCATCGTGGCGGTCGGCCCCGCCCAGGTCGGCGGGACGCCGGGGACGATCGACGCGACCCAGTTCTATTACCAGGTCCCCGACATGAACACGTGCGCTGGCGACTCCGGAGGTCCGGCGTTCCTCGTGCGCGGGGGCGTCGAGCGCCACGCCGGCGTGACCTCGTTCGGCGACGACCCCTGTACGCTGGACGGGGTGCAGGCGCGCACCGATCTCGACCAGATAGCTCGCTTCATCCAGCCGACGATCGACGAGTTCGAGGCGGACAACCCGTGCCGCGCGGACGGCCTCTGCGAGGCGGCGTGCGACGCCGGGCCCGAGATCGTCGACCCCGATTGCGCCGATCTCCATTGCGGCCAAGATGGGGTGTGCGCCCTCGCCTGCGCGTTCCCGGCCGACCCGGACTGCGCGCTCCGCGCCGGCGTGCAGGTGCGATGACGGGACAGGTGAAGGCCAGCGGGCGCCGGGCGCGCGCCGCGGCGCGAGGCGGAGATCAGGGCGTGTCGGCCGGGTCCGCCGGGTCGCTGCCGGCGCTCCGCTCGTCGCCGTCGAGGAAGCCGTCCTCGTCGCGATCGAGGCCGATGCGGTACCCCGAGCCCGGCGGCGCGCACGTGTAGGTCAGGGGTCGCCCCGTCGCGAGGGCGATCTGGCGGAGCACCGCGTCCGGGATCGGCGGCAGCGCCATCCGGTCGGCGACGAACTGCCCTGCTCCTGTGTGAAGGAAGCCGATCTCCTGCAAGGTCAGGTGGCTCTTCGCCACGAGATCACACTCGCCGGCGTCCGCCCTGGCGATCAGGAGATCGACGCGCGGATCGGCGGCGGCCTGGTTGCCGTACGTGAGCGTGACCTGCTGGCCGACGATCGGCGCGACGTTCGAGTCGAAGGCGAGCAGGAACGACTCGAGCTGCCGGCGGACCGCGTCGCCCGCCGGCGAGTCCGGCAGGCCGTTCGGGTTGTCCGGGAAGGTGCCAAACTGGTTGGTGAAGCCGGTGAACGGCGAGAAGCCCATCCCGCGGAAGAACCGGAACAGCGTGTCGAAGCTCCCGTCGTGCAGGAAGCCGAACCCCCGCACCTGGTCTCCCATGGGATCGTTGTCGCCGGGCAGGATGCCGAACAGCGGGGCGGCCATCCCGAACATCCCGACCTTCTGGTACATGTTGCGCAGGTGCGGCGTCTTGATGAGCTGCGGCTGGAAGTCGAACGTCATGTTGCCGTTCGCTCCGAAGAATCCCGGCTTGTCGACGCCGGGATTGCCCCCCGGGTCGAGGACGTGACAGCCATTGCAGATGGCGGTGCCGTCCAGGTTGCCGCTCATGAAGGTGTCGCGCCCGGCCTGCTGATCCGGCGTGAGCGCGTTGTCCAGGCGGCGGATCGGGTTGGGCGGATAGGTCACCTGCAGGATGAAGTCCGCGAACGCCTCCATGGAGGCGGCCGGGATCGGGCCGCTCCGGCCGAGGAGGTCGGTGAAGCCGGCCTGGAACTTCATGAACGCGGCGCGCTCGTCGAACGAGCCGCTGTCCGGCTGCGCGGTGGGCGCGTCGTTGCCGCCCGTGCGATCGCCGCGCCAGTGCATGGGGCCGTGGTTGGCCATGCCGCGCAGGCTCTGGGTCGTCGTCGGGCCCTTCATCGGGTGGAACTCCTGGGGCATCGGCTGCTGCGTGAAGAGGTTGAGCAGCGGGCCGACGAAGGGGCCCGGGTTGGTCGTGACCGGCTCGTCCGGATTGCCGAGATCCCACCCGAGGCTGTCGAAGTCGCCGAAGATATGGCAGCTCGCGCAGGACGAGTCGCCGTGCGCCGAGCTCACGCGCGCGTCGTAGAGGAAGCGCCGCCCGAGCGCGACGCTCGGCGGCTCGGGGCTGTACATCGCGACGTGCGCTGTCTCGACCCGGGTCGCGGTGTCGACGATCGAGATGGAGTTGTCGAAGCGGGTCAGCACGAACAGCTGGCCTCGCGCCTCGTCGAGCGCGAGCCCCGACGGGCCGCCGCCGCTCACCTCGATGTGGTCGGAAGCGTCGGGCACGAACGTGTCGCTCTCGAGCGCGGCCGTGCCGAGCACCCCGACCTTGCTCGACCCGAGCGCGGCCACGTAGAGCGTCGCGCCGTCGCTCGTGACCGCCATGTCGACCGGCTGGGCCAGGCTCGCCTCGCTCTCGGCGTTCGGCGTCGGGGCGCAGCAGACCGAGTAATCGATGTGTTTGTTGAGGTGCCGCGGCGCGACGCGCGGAGGGGCGTTGCCGGGGCGGAGCACCGTGATCCGGCTCTCGTGCAGGTGGCCCCGCAGGCTCTGCCCGGCGAAGACGCCGGGGCCCTCGAACCGCTGCTCGTTCCGCGCGTCGGTGTTGGAGACGTAGACCTTCCCGTTCACCGGGTTGACGATCATGTTGAAGAGGATCGTCCCGACGCCGGTGAAATGGCCCGAGGGCCCGGCGATCGGCCTCGGAGGGTTCGCCATGGCGTTGATGGCGAACACGTCCTTGTCGGGCAGCGAGAGCCGCACCGTGTCGTCCCAGGTGCGGCCGAGCTCGTCGACCCAGTGCGCGCCGTCGAACTTCACGATGAGGCTGACCTCGGGCGCCGGGTCGCCGAACGCGTTGGTCATCGGGCCCGGCGAGCCGCCGTTCGCCGGGCCGCCGTCGGGCACGAGCAGCTCGGTGACGACGGTGCTCCGGTTGCCCGAGTGGAAGCCGGCCGCGTAGACGCGCGCGCCGTCGGGCGTGGCGGCGAGCGCGCGCGGCGTGTCGGTGAAGAGCGTGAGGATCGCGAGCGGCTCGCCGCCGAGCGACGAGCCCAGGTGGTTCGCGTCGAACACCCAGACGTCGGCCCGGCCCACGCCCGGCGTGGTGAGCTCGGGATCGTTCGGGTTGTTCTGGCCGCGGTGCGCCGCCGTGATGAACGCGCGGCGCCGCCCGGGGCCCGCAAACACGATGTCTCTCGGCTCATCGCCCACGAGCAGCGTGCGCTCGACGCGGCCGCCGTATCCGCCAGGGGACAGCGCGACGACGCTGACGCTGTCGGACAGATGGTTCACGACCCACACCTCGGTGTCGCTCCGCGCCGCCACGGCGACCGGATCCAGCCCGACCGGTATCGAGCTCCGGTGGACCAGCGCGCCGTGATGGACGCGGAAGACCTCGAGGCGTCCATCCGGCGTGTTGAGCGCAAAGAGCAGGTTTCCGCCGGGAGAGAGCGCGAGCGGGCGCACCTGCCCGCTCTCGAAGAGCGTATAAGACGGCTCGGCCAGGGCGGGGGCGCTGGCCGCGAGGACGAGAGACGACGCCGCGGCGGACAAAAGGCCGCCGGCGACCCTTCGCAGGGCGAACGGTGACTTCATATGACCTCCTCGAGAAAGCGACTTCAGGCGATCGGGGATCGAGTGATCATTCAACAACTAACACGGACACGCTCTTTGGGGATCCAGGAAAGAGCATTTATGTTTCAATGTTGAAATGCGCGCGGCGCACAGTGCACAGCGCACACCGCCCCACGATCATGACCCTTTTCAGGGGTGCAGCGCGTCATGAGGCAAGCATTGAATGGCGGCGCGCGCAGCCCACCGGCGCACCCGAGCGACGGGTGGTGAGCCCATGTGCGTTCTGCGCCGGCCGCGGAGCGCGACGTTACTTCTTCGCCGTCACGTACCGGAAGTCGCACCGCTCGGCGCCCGTGCCGAGGGTGCCCGTGCGGTGGAGCTCGATGCCGTGGAGCTCTTTCACCTTGAGGTCGTCGAGGCGGCAGATCATGGGGACGATCTCCGGCGCGCCGTGCCGCCGCGCGAACGCCACGATCGGGCACGCGCGCACGTCGAAGGCCAGGAGCGCGCCGGTGCCGCTGGCCTCGTCGAAGCGGATGCCCTCCGGCTCGTCCGCGCGCAGGGTCATCATCAGCAAGCTCCGCGCTGGTTTCAGCCGGAACACCGCATCCATCGCGGCGCCGAGGAGCGGGCTCCGGTTCAGCTGCTTGCGGTAGAAGGCCAGCAGCATGTCCTCGGCGAGGCGCAGGGCCGGCTCCCGGTCCACGCCGAGGTCGTGCAGGAGCGCCTGGTAGATCGCGAGCACCGGCGGGCCGAGCTCGAAGAGCTTGCGATTCGTGCTGCTCCGGAACCGCGGCATCGTCGCCTCCAGCGCGAGATACCGCTCCTTGGCGTGCGTGTGGAGCTCCGCCGCACAGGCTTCGCCGAGCTCGCGCGTCGCGATGACTCGGCCTTCCGCAAGGATCTGCGCGAGACGTTCGGACGGCGACGACATGCTGGAAATTTACCATATGCGGCGCCGTGGCAAGCCTCCTTGTGGGAGCCTCTGTGAGCGGAGTGGCCAGCCGAAGTGAGCTACTGGCCGGCCAATCGACTGGCCGGCCAGCAGGCCAGTCCGATCCGCGGGCGGGGCGTATTCCAGCCGGCCTGTGCGGCCAGAGGGTCAGCGATGCTCCTGCGATCGGGGGAGTTCGGTAGGGACGCAATATGGCTCTGCCGGGATGCACGGAGCGCCGGACAGGGCGTCTGGTGAAATGAGGCAGAAACCTCTCAGCAACAGGCCCAGTCGGCTCCCGGGCGGCGATGCGCTCGCGGGCTCGGCAGGAGCCGGGCGTCCGTCTGTGCGGCCCTACGGCGCTGCCGGTCCCCACAGCCCGGGCACGCGCGTCCCGCAGGAAGGGCACGCGCCGCCGGAGAGGAGGACCTCCTGCGTCTCGTAGTTGAACCGCCGCACGACGACCTCGTGGCAGGCGGGGCAGCGTGTATGCGAGAGCTCACGGACGCGGTCGGCCACGTTGCTGACGTAGACGTACTTCATCCCCCGCGCGTAGGCGACGCCCGCCACGTCCACGAGGAACGCCGGGTCGGTCGTCATGCGATCGCGCATCTTGTAACGCGGGTAGAAGGCGTTGAGGTGCCAGGGGATGTCGGGGTCGACCCCGGCGATCTCGGCGCCGAGGGCGCGGAGGCCGGCCGCCTTGTCGTTGAAGCCGGGGACGACGAGCGTCACGACCTCGACCCAGTAGCCGAGGCGCCGCGCCTCGCCGATCGCCGCGAGCACCGGCTCGACGCGGCCGCCGAGCGTCCGGTATTGATCCGCGCTCCACCCCTTCAGATCGACGCGGAACACGTCGGTGACCGGGCGCATGTACGCGAGCGCCTCGGGCGTCGTGTTGCCATCCGAGATGAGCGCCGTGACGAGCCCCCGCCGCTGCGCCTCGGCGAAGACGGCGCGCGCCCACTCGGCGGTGATCATCGGCTCGTTGTAGGCGCTCGCGAGCACCCCGCAGCCCGCCGCGACGGCCACCTCGACGAGATCCGCGGCGCTGATGTCGATGGGCTCGCCTTCGCTCTCCGGCTCACGGAGGGCCTGGGAGACCTTCCAGTTCTGACAATAAGGACAGCGCAGGTCGCACCCGAACATCCCGAAGGTGAGGGACCTCGCGCCGGGGCGCACATGGAAGATCGTGTTCGTCTCGACCGAGCGCACGTAATGGCGCGCGACGTAGCCGAACGGGACGCGCAGCTCGCCGTCCTTCTCGAAGCGGATCCCGCACGCGCCCGCGCGCCCCGGCGCGAGGACGCAGCGGTGCGCGCACGCGGTGCACCGGAGATACCCCTCCTCGGGACCGGGCTCGTAGAGCGCGCCCGGCACGGTGCGGCGGGCGAGCTTCGCCGTGAGGGGCTCGCCCGCGGCGCCGCCCTCGCCAGGCCCGGATGCGGCTCGCTCGCGCGCGGGCTCGTTCGCGGCGCCACGAACGAGGTCCTCCACGCGGACGTGCGGGCGGGCGCCCGGATCGAGCGCGTCGAGCGGAGCATCGATCGCGGCTTTCGGGGCGCTGCGTCCGTTCGTCTCCATGGGAGAGCGGGCATCGCTAGCATCGCAGCCGCGAAAAACAAGGGCCTTGTGGGGCGGTGGCGGGGCGGCGCCGCTGGACAGCGGCGCTGCGGCGGGCAGCGGCGAGCGAGGTGGCCCGGCGCGGGAGCGCTCTTGTCAGGCCGGCAGCGCGAAAGCGCCCTGCGCGAGCCGATCGAGCTCGTCCTGGCCGAGCTCGCGCTCGCCGGCGAACGCGATCCCCACGACGGCGCGCACGCCCGCGGAGGCGTCGCGCACGGGCAGCGCCACCGCCGCCTGCGCCGCGACCGCCCTGGCCCCGGGCCGCACGTCGCCGGACGTGTCCGTCTGCAGGTTGCACGTCTGTACGGGCTGGTCGCGCTCCCAGGCGAGCCCGGCCATCCCCTTGCCCCGCGGGACGCGGCGCGTGATCTCCTGCACCTTCTCGGGGATGTTCACGGCGGCGGCCAGCGCGAGCACATCGCCCTCGACGAGGTGCACCGTGCCAGCGATACCCCCGTTGTCGGCGACGAAGCTCCGAAGCCACGGCTCCAACGACTCTCGGCGCGCATGCATGCCCGCACCTTCGACCGTCGCGGGGCCTGCGTCAACCCGGGACAGCCCGCGGGACGCGCCGGATTGGTCAGGCCTCGTCAGGCCTCGTCAGGCCTCGTCAGGCCTCGTCCTTTACCCGCTTGGGCCAGCGCACGATGAAGGTCGCTCCTGCGCCCGGGCGCGACGAGACGGACACGCTCCCTCCGCGGCTCTGCACGATCTTCTTCACGACGGAGAGCCCTATCCCGGTGCCTTCCACCTTGTCGCGCGACTCGAGCGTATGAAAGAGATCCCAGATGCGCTCGTGGTACTCGGGCGCGATGCCGGGCCCGTTGTCGCTCACGGCGAACTCGACGTAGGCGCCGGCGTCCTCACACGTCACCTCGACGCGCGCGTCGCTGCGGCGCGCGTGCTTCAGGGCGTTGCTGATGAGGTTCTGGAACACCTGCTGCATCGGGACGCGCTCCGCGGCGATCGTCGGCATCCCGGGCGCGATGTCGACCCGGGCGCCCTCGGGCGGCGAGAGCAGCTCGACGACCTCCGCGAGAAGATGGCCGGTGTCGACGCTGACCACGTCGCCGCGCAGGCGCCCTGCGCGCGAGTAATGGAGGATCCCGTCGATGAGCGCCTCGAGGCGGCGCACGCGCCCGCGCAGGAGGTGGATATGCTCCTGCGTCTCGCCGTCCAGCTTCCCCGCCAGCGACTCCTCGATCCACTCGGACAGGTTCGCGATCCCCCGGAGGGGCGCCTTGAGGTCGTGCGAGGCGACGTAAGCGAACTGGTCGAGCTCCTGGTTCGTCTTCGCGAGCGCCGCGATGAGCTCCTCTCGGTGCTGGCTCAGCTGCTCGATGCGGCGCCGCGCGAGCACCTGATCGGTGATCTCGAAGGCGACCACCATGACGCCCGAGACGGCGCCGGAGGGGTCGCGGATGGGCTGAGCGACGTAGTTGAAGACGGCCTCGTCCACCGCGCCGCCGCGCCGGACGGGGAGGGTCAGCTCGGTCATGCGAAGCGGCTGGCCGGTCTTGCGCGCGCGGTCCAGCATCGCGATCGCCTCGTGCTCGCCGAGCTCCGGGAACGCCTCGCGCACGCTCTTCCCGACGAGGTCCCGCCGGCCGGCCATCTCGCAGTACGGCGGGTTCGCGACCTCGTAGCGGTGCTCGGGGCCGGCGAACACCGCGATGGGGACCGGCGCCTGCGTGAAGAGGTCGTACAGCCGCTCGCGCTCGCGCTCGGCCGCCGCCCGCAACCGGGCGAGCTGGAGGTGCGTGGCGACGCGGGCGACGAGCTCGCGCGCGGAGAACGGCTTGGGGAGGTAGTCGTCCGCGCCCGCCTCGAGCCCCTCGACGCGCGACTCCTCCCCGGCGCGCGCGGAGAGCATGACGACCGGCACACCCCTCGTGCGCTCGTCGGCGCGCAGCGCGCGGAGCAGGTCGAAGCCGTCGAGGTTCGGCATCATCACGTCGGTGAGCACGAGAGCCGGCGGGCTGCGGCGCGCCGACGCGAGCGCCTCGGCGCCGTCGGCGACGGCCTCGACCGTCCAGCGCTCGCGCAGCACCCGCCCGACGTACTCGCGCATATCGGCGTTGTCGTCCGCGAGCAGGACGCGCCCCGCCGGCCCGGCCTCGATCGCGGCGCCGCCGGACGGCGTCCACGCCGCCGGGGCGAGGTGCTCGACGGCGTCATCACCCTCTGCGCCGGTGGGCGAGTCACCCTCTGCGCCGGTGGGCGAGTCACCCTCTGCGCCGGTGGGCGAGTCGCCCTCTGCGCCGGTGGGCGAGTCGCCCTCTGCGCCGGTGGGCGAGTCACCCTCTGCGCCGGTGGGCGAGTCACCCTCTGCGCCGGTGGGCGAGTCACCCTCTGCGCGGGGCAGCCAGCGGAGCGCCTCCTGCACGAAAGGCGCTGCGCCCGTCGTCGTCGACGCCAGCGTCCGCGCGGCGTTCACGCTGTCCTTCGGCAGGTGCCCGGCCCCGCGAGGCAGGGAGACCGTGAACGACGTCCCCACGGAGAGCTCGCTCGTGACGTGGATGGTCCCGCCGTGGAGGCGGACGAGCTCGTGGACGAGCGCGAGCCCGATCCCGGACCCCTCGTGCGTGCGGGATCGCGCGCCCTGGACCCGATGGAATCGCTTGAACAGGTGCGAGAGCTCGCGATCCGGGATGCCCGTCCCGGTGTCCCGCACGGTGAGGTCGGCGCGATCGCCGTGCGCGCGGAGCGAGATCGAGACCGTCCCCTCGAACGTGAACTTGAGCGCGTTCGAGAGCAGATTGAGCACGATCTTCTCCCACATGTCGCGATCGACGTAGATGGGCTCGGGCAGGGGCGGGCAATCGACCTCGAAGGCGAGCCCTGCGCGCGCCATCGCCGAGCGGAAGGCGCTCGCGAGATCCGCGGTGAGCGCGGAGAGATCGGTCGGCTCGTACGACGCCTGGATCCGGCCCGCCTCGATGCGCGAGAAGTCGAGCAGCGCGTTGACCAGCTTGAGGAGCCGGACCGCGTTGCGGTGCGCTGTCTCGAGATCCGCGCCCGACAGGCTCCGCTCCGTCGACGCGAGGGCGTCCTCGAGCGGCCCGAGCATCAGCGTGAGGGGCGTGCGGAACTCGTGGCTCACGTTGCTGAAGAACGTGGTCTTCGCGCGATCGAGCTCGGCGAGGGCCTCCGCCCGCCGCTTCTCCTCCTCGTACGCCTGCGCGTTGGCGATGCTGGCGGAGATCTGGCCGGCGACGAGGTGGAGGAAGCCGCGGTAATCGTCGTCGAAGAGGCGGAATGGATTCAGCCCGACGATCAGGACCCCGGCGCGCCCCGTCTCGCCCGAAGGGGAGATCGCGAGCGCGGCCGCCCGCGTCGGCGGCCTTTGCCATGCGCCGGTCGGGAGATCGCGGAGGTGAGCCGGTATCTCGACGACGCGGCAGGACTCGTGCTCTCGCAGCACCGCGGCGAGCGGCCACGGCGACGCGTCCGTGAGCGCGATCGTCTCGGGGGCCGCGGCGTGCCCCCGCTCGAACCCCGCGCTGCCCGCGAGCCGCACGCGCCGCCGATCCGGGTCGACGACGTAGAGGAGCGCGAAGGGGAGATCCTTCGTGTTGGTCGCGAGCGAGCTCGCGCTGCGCGCGCACACGTCTTCCCACGATCGCCCGTCCGCGGTCCGCGCCGCGAGGTCGCGGAGGAGCGAGAGCTGCCGCTCTCCGATGATCCGCCGGGTGTCGTCGGTGTTGGCGCAGAGGATGCCGCCCGTGCCGCCCTGATCGTTCGGCACAGGGCTGTGGGAGAACGTGTAATACGTCTCCTCCTGGTAGCCGTTCCGCTCCATGATGAGGAGGAGCGCCTCGTCGTAGGTGCCCTCGTCGCGGCGCATCGCGGACGCTGCGCGCGGCCCGACCTGGCCCCAGATCTCGCGCCACACGACGGATGCGGGCTGCCCGAGCGCCTCGGGGTGCTTGCCGCCGACGATCGACCTGTAGGCGTCGTTGTACAGGTTGATGAGCGAGTCGCCCCACCAGACGAACATCGGCTGGCGCGACGTCAGGACGATGCGCACGCACGTCTTGAGGCTCTGCGGCCACGACGAGACCGGTCCGAGCGGCGTCTTCGACCAGTCGATCGCGCGCATGCGCGCGCCCATCTCGCCTCCGCCGGCGAGGACCGCGCGAGCGTCCGCGCGATCCGGCGGCGGGCCATCCAGCTCGGGCGACATGGCCCCTTTGTAGCGTGCTGTAGGTGGCGGGAGAAGGGCAGAAAACAGGGTGTTTCGGCCGCTCGGGGGAGCCCGTACACCGCGCAGGGGCCTGCGCGCCGCCGCCGTTCACGGCGGCGCGTCGAGCACCGCGCGCAGCGCCCGGCGCGCCACGTCGGGCGAATAGCCCTGGCGCGCGAGGAAAGCATAGAGCTTCTGCCGTTGCTCCGCCGGGGCAAGCCCCGAGAGCGAGCGGAGCTTCTTGCGCGCCGCCCGCTCGGCCACGGCGGACTCGTCCGTTCCCTCCTCGGCCATGACCTGCCGTATGGCCGCGTCCGCCACGTCGCGCGAGACGCCTTTGCGGGCGAGGTCCTGCTCGATCCTGCGGCGCGACCGGGGCTTGCCCACGATGCCGGAGCGCGCCTTGGCCTCCGCGAAGCGCGCGTCGTCGAGCAGCCCGCTCGAGGTGAGGCGCTCGATCGCGGTCGTCACGTGCTCCCTGGGCTCGCCCTTCTCGATCAGGCGCTTCTCCAGCTCCCTGGCCGATCGCGCACGGAACGACAGGAGCCGCAGCGCCCGCTCGTAGGTCTTCTCCGCGGCCTCGCGGGCCTTGCGCGGCGGCTCGGCCGCAGCCCCGGGGCTGTCCTGGCCGGGGGTCAGGCCGGCGGCGGCCTGCTCGGGCACCGTGGCGAAGGGCACCCCATCCACCAGGATGACGACGTGGCCGGGTTGGTCAGGCGAGGGGGCGATTCCCGTGATGATCGGCATGCCCGAGGGACGATGGCGCACCCCGCGCGGGCCGCAAGCTCCCGCTCACTTCGCCTGCTCACGGCCGCGGCAGGGCGCCTGCTGGCTCGCCTCACCTGAACGATCGCGGCCGCCTGGTGGAGCCGTCGACTCGGAATTTGACACGCGGGGGCGTGCTGGCGTCTCCTGCCCGCGAGGAGACAGGACGCCATGCCCGGGCAACGGCTCGTCTACAAGCTGCTGAACGATACCATCGATGTCAGGGTCGTGGTGGGCTACATGCCGACGACGAGGGCGCTGGCAGTGGACCAGACCGAGCCCGAGAAGCTCGACCAGTGGTGGTGGGACGCGGGGGGCAGGCGGCCTCTCGGGGTCGACAAGCCGACCATGTCGATCGAGTACATCGCCTCCTATCCCAAGAAGCTCGGATACCTGATGATGATCCAGGTCCTGTGGGTGCCCGACACCGATCGTGCGGTCCTGGAGAAGAACTCTTTCGACATGGACCGCCTCACCACGTTCGGGGATGGGCTGGCCACGATCGACGGCGGCAAGGTGGGGGCCCCGGCGCGCCTGCGCATCGGGCCGGAGGCGCCGCACAGCACGTATCCTTTCTTCGCCTACAACTCGGCGTACTACAAGCCGCTGAAGCGTCAGCCGGCCACGAGGACGTTCCGGCACAAGGACTATGCGAGCGCGGCGGGCAGCCACTCCACGCTGATCTTCGACTGCGTCCTGGTCGCCAAGCTGAAGACCGAGGTCGCCCCGCTGAGCAGCCTCTCTCTGAAGCTCACCTCCTCGAAGAAGGCACAGCCCAACTTCGGCGTGCTCGACTCGTTCATCTGGGGAATGGACAACTACAAAGAGGCGGTCTTGAAGAGGCGGACGGACATCTCTCCGCTGATGACACAGGTCCTCGCCAACGAGTACCCGAACACGAAGCTCGAATGGCTGACGGACCCCACCAAGATTGACACGCTCTACGATCCCTCCGCGACGGGCTCCGGCACGGGGTCGAAGAAGCCGGGCAGCACGTCGACGGGCGGTAGCAAGACATACGATTGAGGGCCGCGGCGCCCTATCGCCGCTCACGAGCACGCTCTCCGCTGGCCTCCGCCCCGGGCTCACCTCTTCTCGACGCGCAGCCGACTCCCCTCCAGCACGACGTCGTACGTCGCCTCGGAGGAGGGGAAGAGCGCCTTCCAGTCGCCGGTCGGGTGGTAGAAGAAGACGTAGAGCGCCACCATGCCCTTCGCGGGCGGCGACACCGAGATCTCCTTCTTCGTGCCGGGGAACACCACGGCTGTCTCCAGCACGGAGTCGTCCGGCGCCGTCACCTGGAGAGAGGCCGCCTGGTAGGTCTCTTCGAGGTACGTCTTCGAATCGACGTTGCGGACCACGAGGTAGCAGGGCCGGTTCTCGTTCAGCCCGTCGTCCGGGCGGACGTGGAACTCCACCTGCGACGTGCACCCGAGCGCCGCCGGCGCCGCGAGGGTGGCCGCGAGCACGGGGAGGGGCAGGCAGGGCAGTCGCACGCGGCGATTATCCCGTGACGGCGCGAAGGAATCCACTTTGCCGGCGAGCGCCCGCGACGCCTTCCCCGTCCTCCCGCCGTCCTCCCCGGTTCCCCGGCGATCCGCGCTCAATCGAGGGACGGCGCCCGGAGCAGCCCGGCGGGGTTCGGCTCGAACAGGAACGCAGCGTACCGCCGCGGGTCACCGGGGGACTCGGGCGGGGCCTTCCAGGTGACCTTCGAGCCCGCGACCTCGGCGCGCTGGATCAGGTGGAAGAATGAGAAGTCCGCGGCCGCGACGTCGATGGTCTGGATCCGGGGCTCGCCGCCGCCGGTCGGCGTGGTCTGGATCCCCACGCTCGAGGTGTTGGACTGGCCCCCTGCCGGCGACCACGCGACCGGGAAAGGCTGCCACGAAGGGGCCTGGTTGAAGGCATAGAAGGTGGCTGTCCCCGACTGCAGGAGCGCCAGGGTGATCGTGCGCTCGGGCTCGACCGGCGAGAGGGGAGGGGCCTTGACGCGGAACGCGATGGACTGCGGCTTGCCGTCGGGCCCGAAGAGCATCTTCTGAAGGCCCTGCGCCCACGACGCGAGCCGGAGCGCCCCCGCCGGGACCTCGACCGCGCCCGCCGAGGGGACCTCCAGAGGCGTGTAGCTGCCCGCCGGGCCCTCGCGGCACACCGGCCCGATCAGCGACGCGAACGACGCGAAGAAGGTGCCCTTGGGCCCGAACGTCGCCTCCACGTCGGCCGCCTGCGCGTCCACCGTCGACCGCGTGTCGAAGGGGAAGCGCCCCAGGATCGGGGTCACGGACGGTCGGAGCTCCGCTGTATACGCGTCGGCCGTCGCGCGGTCGAGATCGGCTTTCCCGAGCGCGAGCGCCCGCTGCGCCGCGAGGCGGAACGGCCGGCGGAGCGACTCGGTCATCGTCGCGTCGTTCAGCCAAGCCTCGACCTCGGCGTCGGGGGATTTCGCCGGGGTGCGCAGGGCCGAGAGCGCGAGCGCGCCGATCGGGGCCAGGCGATCGTCGAGCGGCGCGTCCCTCTTCGGGGCCGGAGGGGCCCTGTCCGAGAGCGAGGGGACGAGCGTGATGAGGAGCTTGTAATAGGGCTCCAGCGCGGGATACTTGCCGTTCTCTCCGGTCAGGAGCCGCGCGATCGGGCCGAAGTCCGCGACCGGGTCTCCCACGAGCCGGAGCAGCGTCCCCGGCGATCCCGGGATGCTCGCCTGATCCGCGACGCGCTTCTGAAAGGTGGTGAAGAACGAGGACGGAGACACCATGTCGGCGACGTCCGCCGCGAGCGCGGAGGCGCCCCCTCGCGAGAGCTGGAAGCTCTTGTAATACGCGTCCGTCGCGTCGCGCAGCCCCGTGCCGTAGCTCGACGCAGCCGAGCGCGTGGGCCGCAGGTAGATCTCGCGCTCCGAGACGTCGAGGCCCGTGCCCGTGAGCGCGGCCTCGAAGCCCGCGAGGCCGGGCTCGACCTCCGCCGTGAACGCCTCGTGTGAATACAGGCCGTCGATGTACGTGGACGCGCCGCGCCCGGGCTGCGGGAGCACGGGGGGATACGCCGCGTCCTTAGGGAACAGCACCGATCGCCTGGACGAGTCCGCGAACAGGGCGTCGAGGTAGACGAGCGCGCGGCCGGCGACGATGGCCTGGGCCCACTGGCCCATGTCGAAGCTCCAGGACTGGGCGTCGAGGACCACGTTGTAGACAGGCGGCTTCTTCGCCTCCGGCTCGGCGCTGGCCGCCGCGGTCGAGGACGCACTCCCCGAGGGCGCCGCGCTCGCCGAGGCCGAAGCCGATGCAGGCGCGGAGGGGGCCGCAGGCGCGGCGCTCGACCTCGGGGCGGCGGAGGCGACCCCGCCTGTTGAAGCGGCGGCCGTCCCGACGAGCTGCTTCAATCGATCGAGCAGATTGTTGGCCTGCTGCTCCGCCGTGGCCTCTTTCGCTTTCGGCTCCACGATCTCGGGCGGCACGGCGATCACCTGGAGGTCCAGGACGGCCTGTCGCAGGCCTTTGCCTGCGCCCGACGGCCCGTCGAGCGAGGCTCCCCGGACGGCCGCGAGCAGGTGCTGGAGCGTGCCCGCGTTCTCCTGCATCCACGGGCCCGCGTCGCTCGTCGTGCCCTTTCCGAACAGGTTCTTCTGGGTCGGATGACGCGCCTGGAGTATCCGCGCCGCCTCGTCGAGCTCCGTCTGCTCCGCGGCGTCGCGGACCGCCTGATCGAGATCACCCGCGCTGTCCTGGAGCTCCTTCAAGGGGTCGGTCCGCAGGCGCTGTCCGTGCAGCACGTCCGACAGGCGGCGGAAGAAAGAGGCCCAGTCCGCGCGGGAAGAGCCCCGCGGCAACGCGGTGATCTCGGGCAGACTCGACAGCTCCTTCTCGGTCGGACCCGCGCCGTCGCTCACGGTCAGGTAGCTCCTTAGGGTCCGGGGCGACATGCCGAGCGCGGCGGCCCACGCGGCCTCGTCTTTCTGGATGATCGCGCGCAGCGGGTCGCCGTCCTTGCCCGCGTCGAGCACGGAGAGCGCGCGGATCCGCGCGGCGCGGTCGGTGCTCTGGAGCTTCGGATTCAGCATGCCCGCCTCGACGGCGGTCCGATACTGCTCCTCGATCTCGGCGCGCCGCGCGTCGAACAGCCAGGCCGAGCGGTCCATCCGGAGCACCTCGGCTGCGGCCTTCTCCTCGACGGTCCTCGACACCCTGTCGCCGTGGCTCACCGCGTCCGCCATGACCGTGACGGCGCTCGCGGTGCGCTCGACCGAGCTGCGCTGCATGGTGAACACGATCGCCCCGAGCGCCAGCGCCGCGGCCAGCGCGAGCCCCACGCGCGTGATGAAGCGGCGCTCCCGGGCTCGACGGTCGCTGTTCGCGAGCTCGGGATCCTCGGCCAGCGCGTCGCCGGTGGAGCGGAAGGGCTCCAGCTCGGTCGCGGCCGAGAGGAACACGCCGTTGACGATGGGCGCGTCCTTCGTCGAGGCGAGGAGCGACTCGAAGAACGGCGCGAGGGCCCGCACGGTCTCCGGGCCCTCCGACGAGACGAAGCCCACGAGCTCAGGGAACCTCGTGGTCCGGGCGCCGAGCGGCGTCACGCGGCGCCACTCGGGGGGGAGCTCGTCGGACTCCCTCGGCGCGATCGGGCCGCGGGCGTTGGTCTCTTCGAGGATGTCGCAGAGCGGTAAGAACCCGGCGGAGCGAGCGTCGCAGTGCGTGACCGCGACGCGCACGTTCACCGGCGAGCCGCGCAGATCGGTGAGGATATCGAGCTTGCGCCGCGCCACGCGGCCGAGATCGCGCAGCCCGGCGTCGTTCCACGAGAGCGCGCTCGCGTTGACCACCACGATCACGCGGAGCGCCTCGAGCGCCACGCCCTTCCAGAGCTTGCGGAGCGCGTCCTCGGCCTCGGGCCGCGGGTCGAACAGGAGGTCTGCGGCGATCTCCTGGACGCGCTGTCCATTGCCTGAATAGACGTCCAGATCGCGGCCGTCTGGCGTGTACCGGTCGCCTTGCTTCAGGGCTCCGCGGATGAGGGTCGTCTTCCCCGACAGCCGCTCTCCGAGCACGACGAGCACGGGGCCGTCGCGCTCGCGCTGGGGCATCGCGGCGACGGCCTTGCGCCACGCGCCCGCGAGGTCCAGGTCCTCGGCCTTCTTCCCCTGGGCGGCGCGGCGCTTCCGGATCCACCCCACGGCGAGCAGGACGAAGCAGAGGATCCCGACGATGAGCGCGATGATCCCAAGGATGAACCACCCGTCCACGCCGGAGCCGCCCGCGACATCCATCCCAGCTCAGCCCACTGCTTCCAGCAGGTCCTCGATGGTCTCGAAGGTGGCCACGAGCTTCGCTGGGTCGATCTTCGCCCCCGGGGCCACGGCTTCGTGGAGCGGCGCGAGCACGGCGGCGACGGCCGTCTTCGAGAGCGAGGCAGAGAGGCGGGCCTCGACGCTGGCGAGGAGCGCCTGCTCGGGCGAGACTCCGCCCTTCGCCGGCGGCGCGGACGGGCGCGGCGCCGGTGCGGCATCGTCGGACCCCGGGCCAAGGCGCTCCATGGGGGGATCTGACCACGGGCGGCGCGCGGCCACAAAAAAAAGGCGTCTGCGCTGTCTCTGCCCTCACCCGCGGCGATCCGCGCTCAGAGCGAGAGCGCCTTTCGCAGCCTCGCGAGCCAGGACTCCGGGGGCTCTGGAATCGCCAGGGGCGCGGCGCGGGGCGCCGAGGGCACGAGGAGCCGCAGCGCGCTCTGCACCTCTTCCGTGCGCTCGCGGAGCAGATCGGGGGCGCCGGCGTAGCCGCCGGTGAAGCCCTCCGAGAGGCAGAATCGATAGAGGGTCAGGAGCAACAGGACCCGATCGCGCTCGTCCGAAGGGGGCTGTTGCGCGAGCTGCTCGGCGCGCGGGACGAGGGGCGCGAGCTCCTCGAAGAACAGGTCTCCTCCGTCCTCGCGAGGCGCGTAGTCGCGCCGCTGCACGCGCAGCCACTCCTCGCTCCCGCCGAGCGGGGCGGCGCGGAGCAGCACGCGCTCGTCGTACAGGCACACGAGCGGCAGCAGCACGTTCTCGGGCGCAGCGCGCGTCCTCCGGGACACCCGCCCTCGCAGGTGGTCCAGCTCGTCGGAGATGTCGGTCGAGAGCACAACGAGATCGGGCAGGCCCGGGCCGGCGTCGAACGCGTCCTCGATGATCTTCTCGAGCTTCGCGTGCGCGGCCGTCACGTCGCGCAAGAGGTGGAGCACCCCGTCCTCCCGAGGCGCCGCGGCCGGGCTGGATGGACTGCCCACCTGCGTCATGGTGAGATGTCCTGATCTCCCGCGCGCGGGGAGGTCGTCTCGACGTCCGCGGGCTCGGGGCTCCACGCGTCGAGCAGCGCCGAGACCTGCCGGTGGAACCAGGGCGCGAGCGCCTCCTCTCCTGCCGCGGGCCGCTGCATCTCCACACGATACACCCTCTTTCGCGGGCCGCGCGCGCCGATCGGATCGGGCGCGAACGACGCGGTGAGGCCGGCGATCCGGCCGGGAAACCGGGCGAACGGGCTCGCGCCGGAGGCGCCGAAGAGCGCGAGGAGGGCCCGGAGGTCGCGCGCCTCGAGCGTGGGTTTCTGCTTGAGCGCGAGCACGTCGAGCCCCTTCTCGGGCGAGAGGGCGAGGGGGCTCGGCAGGGGCGGCCGCACATTGCCGAGCACGCGGAGCGCCAGGCCGTCGAGGGCCTTCTTGCGCTGCGGCCGCACGGTCAGCGGGCCTCGCGCGTTCTGCCAGAGCGAGGGCTGTGACCACACGGCGTCCACCTGCGCGATCCACGGCGCGGTCACCGCGTCGGGCGAGGAGACGCGCACCATGACGCTGCCGTCCTCGGGGAAGAGCGCCTCGTACGAGTCCCCTTCCTCGCCCGAGAGCGAGCGCGGCGGGACAGGCGTCAGCACCTTCTGGACGGGCCTGTAGACGCCGCGCACCGCCACCGGCTCGACCCCCGCGAGCGCCGAGTGGAGCAGCCGGACCTGGCGGGCGTCGCTCGTGCCGTCGACGGAGATCGGCTCGGCCAGATCACTCCATGCATTCTGCATCGGCACCACGAAGAGCGCGAACGTGTCGGTCGTGACCGAGAGCTGCTCCGGGAAGCTCGCGCCGAGCGAGATCGTCAGCGTCATCCGCTCGGGGGCCGGCCCTTCGGCCGGCACGGAGACGCGGAAGAGCAGGGCCCGCTCGGGGGCGTGGAAGAAGGAGCGGATCCGGTCGATCGGCGAGCCGCCCTCGCCGATGTCCCACGGCCTCGCGGGCGCGGGCGGCTCGAACGACACGTCGCAGGCGCGGTCGATCCCATCGTCCTTGGTCGCGACCGCGCGCAGGAAGTGGCGGCGCAGCTCCTCGTGCAGCTCGGCCGCGGCGTTGTAGTCGCCGTGCCGCCGGACGAAGAACGGGAGCTCGATCGGGCCCTTTTGCGGCACCCTGGCCGCGAGGTGGATGCGCAGCTCCGCGCCGCGCGCGCTCCTCGCGATCTCGGCCTTCTGGATCCGGATCGGCCGCACGGACAGGGGGCCTCGCGTCGAGAAGACCGACGCCCGCCCGTCATAGGTCTCGACCCGCATCTGCGTGCTCTCGGGCAGCTCGATCGGCGCGTCGAGGAGGCCCCACCCGTCCGCCTGGAGGAGCGCCGCCGCGGGCATCGGCGCGAACAGATCGTCGAGCAGGCCGCCGGCCAGGCGGATGATCGCCGCCCGCATCGCGGCGCTCGCGGACGCGCGCGTGCGCGCCGAGAAGAACGCCATGGCCTCGATGAGCCTCCGCACGTCGGGATCGTCCGTCCCGGCGGCGAGCTCGCCCCTGCGGACGCCGTCCTCGATGGTGTGATCGAGCGCCGCGAGCTCTTCGTGGAACAGGGCGCGAAACTGGGGTCCTTCGTCCATGTCGCCGCTCCCTCAGCCCACGTTCACGAGCTGGCCTTGCACGTTGGTGAGGCTGCCCTTGAGCGTGGCCGTGCCCGTCGACTCCGCGTTGAGCGTCGCATCGGCCTTGATCTGGACCATCGCCCCGGACACGCTCACCTTGGTCTGCCCGGCGGCGTCGACCTCCATCGACGCGACCTTGGCCGCGGAGGACGTCAGATCCACCGTGCTCTGACCGCCTCCCGAGAGGGCGATCTTCGTGTTGCCGGTGACGCTCACGTTGGTGCCGGTCGCCGAGATGTCCTTGTCCGACGAGAGGGTCATGTCCTTCGCGCTCTTCACGGTCATCGTGTCGTCGCTCTGGTAGGTGGACGCCTTTGTCGACTTCATGGTGATCGTCTCGGAGGCCATCACCTCGAACTCCTTGCACGAGACGCTGACCTTCGCGGAGGTCTGCGTGATGGTGCTTGTCGCGTCGGAGCCCTTCACGGTGAGGGTGATCGAGGTCCCGTTCATGGCGACGGTCTGCGTGATCTGGTCGTCCTTGTTCTCGATCGTGACGGTGATCCCCGCCACTTTGTCGAGCTCCACGGTGCAGACCAGCTTGCCCACGACTACGACCCTCCCCCTTCCGTCTCCTCGACCTTGAGGGTCATCTTGCCCTCTTCGAGGCGCAGGAGCACCGTGTCGTTCTCGTTCGTGCGGAGCACGCGGAGGACCGGTTTGTCGCTCTGGTAGTCGTGGAGCATCGAGGTGTTGCTCTTGTCGGACTTTCCGAAGAGCAGGTGTTGCCCCTGGCCGTCCTGCGGCACCCGCGCGCCGGCCCGGTGATCGAGGACGCGGACGATCTCCGCGCGATCGAAGAAGCACGCGAGCCGCACCCGCTCCTGCTTGTAGACGGGCAGGTAGAAGGTGCCTGTCGCCTGCGCCGACATGTACGGCGCCTTGATCTGCTTGTCCTCGAAGGACGGGATCTCGACCTTGTACTCGTCCACGGACGTTGTCTCGTTCGCGGTGATCTCGTAGGTGACGTCGGTGTCCTCGCCGATCGCGCTGACGCACTTTCCTTCGAGGTAACCCGGGAACTTCGGGGGTACGAACGGCGAGAGGGACACGAAGGGGTCGTCCTGGTCCTCGAGCAGGAGGCCGAGCTCGATCTCGAACCCCGTCGCGGTGTCGCCGTAGTCCGCCTCGGGGCCCTGATCGAGCGCGCGCGCCGACATCGAGAGCTCGAGCACGCGCAGGTCGCCCGGGGGCGTGCGGATGGAGCTGGAGAACCCGCCGCTCGTCGACACGGTGACCAGGCTGCCCGGGGAGACAGGCACGGTGGGGAACCGCGCGAACGAGAGGGCCAACCGGGTCGCGGGCGCACGCGCGCGGGACGTCTCGGCGGTCACCTGATCGTCGCCCTCCTGCGCGACGTCCGTGCAGATCACCACGTCCTCGTAAATGCCAGTCGCCGCGTCCTGGTTCGTGATCGCCGAGAGCTTCGGGGACGCCGCCGAGACGTTCACGATGCGCGGGGCGTACCGCGCGGGCTCGGCGATCTCCCAGGTCAGGTCGACGACGTCCTCGCGCGGCAGGACCGCCGCCGTCCCCGAGGCGTCCTTGGTCTTCGAGAGCTTGTAGGTCCCGGCCGCGTGATCGAACGTGAGGACGCCCGCCTTGTCGCTCACGTACCAGGTCACGAGATCGTAGAAGCTCGCGCCCGCGGCCTTGTGGAGGTGGAAGAACACCATCGGCACCGCGGCGGACAGCGTGTCCCAGTCGTAGGAGAGCGTGATCTTGTCGCCCTTGTTGGCGTCGAGGACGTCCTGGAACGACTGGTCCACGTAGAGCAGCGTCGGGTGGTGCTGCCTCCAGAGGGCGCGCGCCGCGTCCACGAAGCGGACCCGATACCTGCGGTAGAGCACCGGGCGCTCCGTGAAGCCCTTGTCGTGGATCTTCTCGGTCACGCTCCGCTCGACGACGAGGCCGCGCGTCGCGATCGCCGGAACGGTAGGGTCCTTCTGCGCGTCCGAGCGCACGGCGGTGACGGAGAGGCTCACCTCGGCGAGATCGGGCTTCTGGAAGTCGGCGAGCACGTCGTCCATGTACTGGCCGCCTCGTGTCTGGTCGTCCTGGAGGACGAACTCGACCGTTCCTTCGGCGCCCCACGGCGTGAGCCGGAGCGAGAAGCCGCGCACGTTGCCGCCCTGGATCGTGTGGGCCGTGCCGCCGCAGGTGAGCGTCAGCGTGGCGGCGAGCCGGTCGTTCACGTGGGCGCCCTTCCTCCGTCCGGCCCCGGGGCCATGGGCTCGACGGTCACGTAGCGCAGGATCGTGTGCATCCGGATCCAGAAGGCCGCGGGGCTCCCCTCGACCTCGCACTGGAGCTGGAAGGCCGCGTACAGGGTGCTGTCTGCGCCGAGGAAGGTGAGCACCGGCTTCTCGGCGCGCGGCTCGTAGTCCTCGATGAGCTTCAGCATCTCGCGGCCCAGGGTCTCGATGAGCGGGTTCGTCGCGAGGTGTTCGTCGTAGTCGCCGAGGCCGAAGACCTCGGCCGCCTCGGCATATCCCTTCTTCGCGTTCAGCACGGTCGCGAGGTTCCGCGCGACCGACTTCAGGGCGGACTCCATGCGCTCACCGGCCAGACGTCCCAGGAGGCCCATCGTCCGCCCTCAGCGCGCCGTGCTCGCCGGGTAGGTCCAGTAGAGGGCGGCGCGGATGCCCTCCAGCTCCTTCGGGCGCAAGAAGCCGATGGAGCGGCTGGCACGCACGTACTTCCACTCTTCTTCGAGCGTGGCGATGCGCTGCGTGTCCGCGCGGTGCGGCTCCATGCGCTGCGTGTCCGCGCGGTGCGGCTCCATGCGCTGCGTGTCCACGCGGTGCCCCTCGAGGCGCTGGCGCTGCTTGCCGTCGGGCTTCGGGAGCGCATAGACGTCGAACCGAGCGCCGAAGTCGGCGGGGGAGGCGCTCGTCCGGGCGGGGCGGATCCCGCGCGTGGAATGCTGATTGATCCAGGGCAGCCGGCTCGGCTCGCCGAGGCGCACGTTGTACCGCTCCAGGGGCATCTCGCCGTACGGCGTCGGGCGCTCGATGACCAGGTAGATCTCCGGCGCGTCGAGCACGTCCTCGGGGATGTCCTGCGCCACGAAGCGGCCCTCCGACTCGACGAGCTGGATGGTCGGCGTCGTGAGCGGCAGCCCGTCGATCCGGGCCTCGATCGCGTAGATCAAGTCGCCGAACAGGCCGCCGAGGTTGTCGTGATCGTACCTCGGAAGGAGGCCGTCGGGCAGCGTGCCCTCGACGAGGTGGAGCTCCACGAGGAGCGACCGCAGCGCCGCGAGCACGGTGTACGGGTGCAGGCGCGCGTGCGAGCGGCTCTCGGCGCCCTGCGGGGCGTCGAGGAGCGCGTCGTCGAGGAGCGCGACGGCCTTCATCACCTCGGCGCGCCCGCGCAGGAAGGCCTGCGTGGGGCCGGCCGACCTTCGGGCCTGCGCCACGTGCTTGCGGAGCTCGTCGGAATACCGGGTGAGCCGGTCTCGCAACCCGACGAGGCGCGCGTGGAGATGGGGAGTCGATCGGAGCCGGAGGAGGGGCGGGACGGCGGCCGGAGCGACGTGGAACGCCTTGCCGTCCCGCGTCTCGAAGCGCCCCACGTGGAGCGATCGGCCGCGCGCGGACGCCTCCTTGAACGACAGCTCGGACCGGAGGGTGATGCGCGGGGTCCCCACGGCGCCCGCCCGCTGGCCCTCGGTGGGCTCCGCGGCGAGCACGTGGAAGTACACGTCGACCTCAGGCGTGCCCGCGGCCTTGAGCTTCACGGGCTCCGGGAGAGAGAGGTTGTCGGAGGAGCGCACGATCGGCCCGCCGGGCATGGCGGCCGTCGCCCTCTCGAGGCGCAGGATACCGCGCGACAGGTCGCCGGGATCCCACTCCAGCTCGAGCCAGCCGTACGCCGGGAGCCCGGGAGCCTCGGCCCGCGCGCGAAGCTCCTCGGACAGGGACTCCTCCAGAGACTCGAAGTCTTCCGGGCGGAGGATCTGTCCGAGGTGCCAGTCGACGCGGGCGAGGCTCTCCATCTCGTCTCCCGTCAGCCGAGGGCCAGGCCCCAGGACTTGACGACGTTCTTTTGATCAGCGGTCGCGATGTGGAGGGTCTGCGCGCTGGGCTGCGGCTTGATCCCGATCTGGAACGCGTAGTTGATCGGAGACTGCACCTCGTTGGAGGCGTCGTCGGCGACCGAGACGTTGAGGTCCTCCCCGCGCTTCTCGAGCAGGCCGTTCATGTCGGTCTGGTTCGCGTGGAACGCGAGGTAGTACTTCTTCGCGACGGGGTCGTAGTCGTACACAGCGAACTGGTACACGACCTCGACGCTCGTCAGGCTGTTGATGATCAGGCTCGCGAGGGTCTGCCGGTTCGGCGCCGAGACCTGGCCGGAGAGGTACACCGCGTCGGTGACGCCCGTCTCCCACAGGGCGCCGCTCAGCACCGCCACGCACTTGAGATCCGTGGTGGGGTTCGTCGGGTCCTTGCAGGTCTGATCGACCGTGAGATCCGTGCCGGCGACCTTGATCTTGGTCAGGTAGCCGACCGGGGTCTGCTTGTCTTTCTTGTAGTTGTATCCCTGGTAGATATCGAGGCTTCTTCTGTATTCAGGCATGGCAGCTCGTCCTTTCCTCGGATCGCTTCAGGATCACTTGCCGCCCAGGCTGGCTTCGAGGCGCAGCTCGACGTCCATGCCCTCGAACTGCACGTGCGGGAGGACCGAGATGACCGACTTGTACCAGCCGAACGGCCCGGGCTTCGGCTCGACGGTCACCGAGGTGGCCTTGAAGGGGTAGTAGCGGAGCGTGAGATCGTCCGGGTTGGTCACGGTGGTGACGTAGCCGGAGAGCCACTCGGCGAGCGACTTCTGGATGTAGTCGCCGTCCGCGGTCGATCCGATGTAGTCGCGCACCATCGCCTTGACGTAGTGCGCGATGATCGTGATCGAGTAGGTGTACGCGAGGTTCGTGACGAGGAAGGAGTTCTTCGTCGCGACGTCCTCGAGGAAGTTCCTGCCCTTCTTCACGGACTGGGCGCTGAAGAACGTGCCGACCGCCTCGCCCTTCTTGTGCACGAGCGCGATGAGCCCGTTCCTCGCGAACTGGTACTCTCGGTAGTCGGGGATCACGATCTCGACGGGCGGGAGGAACTCCTCCTTGCCGTCGACCCCGATGGCCTTCTTGCCGTAGACGATCTCGTCGTCCTTGCGCGTGTACGAGAAGACGGTGAGCCCGTCCACCCTGCCGCCGCCCTTCGGGCCGCGGATGTGCTGCGCCCACTCGCTCGTCGCGTACGAGCGGATGAGGTTCTTGCCGAACAGCACCACGGGGTTGCCCCAGAGGAAGTTGTTCTCGTCGCCCGGCCGCTCGGGGTGCACCGTCTCTTCATAGGCGATCTCGTTGCCGAGCTCGGGCTCTCCCGTCGAGCCCCACGGCGTCCGGACGAGGTACCGCGGCAGGATCAGGCCGATGTAGGCGGCGTAGTCCTCGTCGCGGAAGGCGTCCCATTTGCCGTACTTCGGGTTGGACAGGACGGCGTCGAGATCGGCCAGATCGGCCACGTCCTGCATCGAGTCCTTGCCCATGAACTTGCTGTTCGCCGAGGCGAGGAACGGGCAGTGCGCGGACGCCGCGATCTTCGACATGGTCCGCAGCCACTTGATGTCGGCGCCGTCGCCCCGCACGTCCTCGAACTCGTAGAGGCCGAGCATGGTCGCGAACGGCTCCCCGCCGTACCGGTCGTACTCCTCGATGTAGACCTTGCGGAAGAGCGCGCTGGAGAAGATGTCGGAGTCGTGATCCAGGAAGTCGTTGCGCAGCTCCTCGCGCGTGACGTCGAGGAAGTCGATCACGATGTTCTCCTGCTGCACGTACTGGCAGAGATCCTCGAGCCCCTTCCAGTTCCGCTCCAGCTCCTGGACCCCGGGGGCGTGGTAGATCTTGTCCAGGTATTCGCTGAGCTGTCGATCCACCTGGGCGCTGAGCTTTGAGCAGACGTCGAGGAGCTCGCTCAGGTTGGCGCCCTTGCCGGAATACAGCTTGAGCTTCGCGCCGGGCGCCAGAGGGCCGGTCGGCTTGGTCGTCACGATGTCCACGTTGAGGAGGAGCGCGGCGAGCTCGTTCATGAGCCTCGCGCCGTCGCTCACGGTGACGTCGTGATCGCGGAACTCGACCTTCGAATAGCGCACGGGCGCGCCGTTCTGGGGGGCCGGGCCCTGCAGCTTGACGAGCGCCAGCGCCCCGTTCTTGTCGACCGTCTCTCCCACGGAGGAGCCGACCGCGCTGAGCACCGCCCTCTGGAGCTCCGGCGGGGCGCCCGGCGAGCCGTTGCCCGGTGCGCCGGGGGGCGCCGCGGACTTCACGATGGCGAGCTGCTGGTAGCCGGGCTGCAGAGCGGCCTGCAGGGCGAGGAGGCCTGACGTGTCGTTCTCCAGGGCGGCGCGCATCGTGTCGCGGAGCGCGGGCACGTTGCGCAGCTCGCTCTTGAGCGATCCGACCAGCTCGCTGATGATCCCGAGGCGGTTCAGCTCCGGGATGTTCGACGCGATGGTGTCCGGATTGAACGCAGCGATGGAGTCGAACGGCAGGACGCGCTCGGCGTTCAAGGGGATCTTGCCGTTCGGCACGACCGGCGGGATCGGCGAGAGCGGGGCGGCGTTCAACGCGTCCGATGACGTCTTCACGCCCTCGGCGCTGGTCTGCGCCCTGGTGGCGACGTCCTTCCGGACGTTGGTCCTGGCGTCGGTGGCGTCCGCGGCGGTGGCGCTCTGCCCCTTGGCGATCAGGGCGGCGAGCGCGTCGTGGGCCGCCTTCGCGGCGCTGGCGGCGTCCTTGGCGGCCCCGCCTGCCGATTTCGCGAAATCGATCAGATCGCGGGCCTTCTGCAGCGCGGCCTCCGCGTCGGCAGCGGCCTTGTCCAGATCTGCGCCGCTCTTGCCGTCGAGCGCGGCGACCTTGGTCGCCGAGGCATCGGTGGCGGTCTTCGCGGTGTCCGCGGCGCCCTTGGCCGCGGTCGCAGCCTTGACCGAGGCGTCGGCGGCGTCCTTCGCGTCTTGCAGCGTCGTAGCGCCGAGGGCGGTCTTGACGGCGTCCGGCAGCGCATCGACGCTCAGGGCGTCGGTGGCGGTCTTCTGCGCGCCCGCGTCCGTGACCTGCTGAGTCGCTCGATCGACGGCCGCCGCCGCGTCCACGGCGAAGCCCTTCTGCTCGTCCGGGACCAGGCCTGCCCACTGATCCATCGTGATCGGCGTGGCCACGACCTTGGTGTCGTCCTGCTCGGATTTCTGGACGTAAAGCCTCGTTCTGAAGGCCCGCTCGCCCTTGCCGACCGTCTCGACCACGCCCGCGACGACGCCGACGGGCTCGTCCCGCGCCGGGATCGTGAACAGGCCGCGCACCTTGCCGCCGCCGCCGAGGCCCGCGTCGATCATCGTGGGCAGGCTGTCAGCGACGAGCTCGACCTGGGCGCCGAAGGAGAGCTTGCCGGCCACCTTGCAGAGGCCGTTCTGGTCCTCGGTGCTCGTGAAGCTCGCCGAGCCGGAGAGCTTCACTTGCACGCTCTCGGGCGTTCCTTCGGGCGCCTTGCTGGCCGGGAGAGCGCCAGTGAGCTGAAGGCCCGTGATGGTCCCGGGCAGGTCGGTGGCGAGCCACGGCTCGAGCTTCACATAGGGGAGCAGCTCCCCCATGAACTTGTCCACCCTGGCGCCCAGCACGCCGAAGACGTACGAGCGAATGGGCCTGTCATAGAGGGAGGGGAGGTTGGAGACCCGGTTTGCGTACTCACCTTCGGCGTGAGCGTGGTCCCCGGTGAAGTTGCCGAGCACGAGCAGCCGGAAGGGCAGCTTCTTCTGCGCCTCCGTCCCGCTGATGCGCGTCCGGTAGCGGAGCATCAGCCGGGAACGGAACCGTTCTGGGAAAGGATAGGGAAATTGATTGCTCACGATCTTCTCCTGGGCGCGGGCTCTCACACCGCGGAGCAGGCGTCACGAGCCTGACCGCCTTCCAGCGCGATACGGAAAGCATTTCACGGTCCAGCGCCCAGGGCCAAAGAAGCGCGGTGCAGCCCCGGTGCGCCCCGCTTCAATCGCCGCGCGAGCGCGGCGCGCGACCCTCGAAGAGCAGGCGCACTTCGGGCCGCGAGGCCACGACGAGGGGCTCCACTCCCACCCTGCCGTCGCCGAGCCGGAGCGCCGCGCGCCCGTCCGGATCGACGAGCCAGACGCGGAGGAGCGCCTCGGTGGGATCGAGCCCGCGCCATACCGTGTTTTCCAGCCGGCGCATCACCTCGACGGGCCAATCATTGTCGATCCACGTGTCGTTCCACGTCTTGTGGAGCACGACGTCGAACCCCCACGTCGGGGAGCGCACGGTGCCGCCGAGCATCGCCGAGCCGAGCGCCGCTCGCCCGAGCTCGGCCGCCATGGCGGCGAGCTTTTCGGAGAACATCCCTCTTCGGACGGAGACCTGGAATTCGGGGAACACCCGCGAAAAGAGCCAATAGAGCCCCGAGGGCGTCGCGAGCCGCGAGATCTGCCGCAGCCTGTCGCCGAGGTACCGCCCCGCCGGGGCGAGCCAGCCGCTCGATCCGGGGTCGAGGGCTTCGAGCCTGTCGCGGAGGAGGGCCGCGTCGATGGTCTCGATCAGCGTGAAGAGGGGCGGCCCGAGCAGCGGATCGGCCTCGAGCTCCCGGAAATACGACGGGAGCGCCGACGTGGCCGACCGGAGACCCAGGTTCAGCGTGATGGTCACTCCGGCGGGGCCGAATCCGATGGAGTCCACGGCCGAGGGCTGCGGCGCGGCGGACGAGCGGCCCCGGAGGTGGATGGGGCGGCCCGGAAAGAGGCGCTGAACGAGCCGGTAGAGCGCCCACGGCTCGAATCGCCGCGCGTGCTTCGCGAGCGCCGACTCCAGCTCTCCCGCGGGGGGCGCGTCCGGCGGGTCGGAGGAGGCGGGCAATCCGGGCGCGGCCACCGCCGGTCACCCGTCCACGAAGGCGTCCAGATCCACCTGGTAGAGCTGCTCCAGCGCCTCCCACCGCGGACTGCCCATCTCTTCCCAGCAGGGCGCGATCTCGTCGATGTGCGAGGAGAGCGCCTGGAAATAGGGCACGAAGACGTCGGGGAAGAACACCTTGGGATCGAAGCTCTTGAGGGTGCGACGGAGGTCGTCCGCGATGACCGCCGCCTTCGGATATTGCCCGCTCTCGACCAGCGTGCTGAAGGCGTCGAGCTTCCGGAGGAGGTGCGCGAACGCCGGCGAGACGCGCAGCGTGCCCGAGGGAGCAGAGGTGTCCGGCGCGCGGGCGGGAGCGACGCGGGCGGGCACTGTCTCGGAGACGGGAGCAGGGTCGTCCTCGGGAGCCTCCGGAGCCTCGGGCGCGACGTCGGCCGGCGGCTCGGGCGGGGGCTCGGGCCGGGGGGCCGGCCTGGCGGCCGCGGCGATCTTGTCGAAGTGTGTCCTCACGCGCGCCTCCAGCTCGGAGAGCGCGTCCGTCGAGCGCGGCGCCGGGAGCACCTGGGTGATGGCGTCTCGCAGCGCGGCCGAGGCGAGGAGCGCGGGTCCGCCGACGGCGTCGTGATCGGCGCGGCTCCACTGCTTGAACGTCGCGTCCTTCATCTTCTCATGGACGTCGATGTGCTGGACGATCGTCCGGAAGAGCGTCGAATACGCCCCATCGACCGTCCGCTCCTTGCGCTCCGCGGGGCGCAGCGCGCTCCACCTCTCGACGACTGCCTTCCGGAGGGAGGTGAAGATCGGGGCGAGCGCCGGGGGCCCCTGCTCCGCGAACAGGCCGAGCGCATACGCGGTGATGACGCGCACGTCGGTCACCCCTTTTTCGAGGGCGCTCCTGGCCAGATCCGCGCCGCCGATCGGGTCGTTCGCCATGGCGCTCTCGAGCGCGGGGAGACGGCCGTCCTCGGCGTCCTTTCCGCCGCCTGAGAGCGCCTTTTCGAGGAGGGCGGGATCGAGCATGCCTCAGACGTCCATCACCTTGAATTGCCCTGGATTGAGCACCTGGATCACCCCGCCCCAGGAGCACATGAGCTTGCAGGAGACGTCGGTGGCCGGAGGCCCTTTGATCATCACCTTGGTGTTGCCCGGCAGCCACGTCCCGGCCGGGACCGGCACGCACGGCATGGGCGTGAGCACGCCCAGCGCGGCCGCGGTGGCCGAGGCGACGGTGGGATTGGCGAGCGACGTGCAGGCGCCGAACGGGGGGATGGTCGCGATCGCCGCCATGTCGGCGATGTTCGCGGAGGGCGCGCTCGAGAGCACGCCCTTCACGGGGAGCACGGCGAGCGTCGAGGGGGCGAGCCCGAAGCTGCACATCATGGTCGCGCCGGCGACGACCTGGGGACCGGACATGGAAAGCGCTCCTCTCGCAGGAGCGCGAGCATGCCCGAGGTGACGGGGAGGAGTGAAGTTTTCTGGATCAGAGGAACTGGCGTACTCTCTCTGGATGCTGGAGGCGCCGGGGGATCTGCAGCTCCGCTTCCAGCGCTGTCTGGAGATCCGTCTTCGTGCGGGCGATGGCGCCGCCCATGTGCGTCGTCGCGAGCCGAATACGGACTTCCTGGGTGCTGGAGACGTGGACCCCGGCAAGCGCGGCGGCCGCGGTCGTGACGCCGATCTTGGGGCGAGGATCGTACATGACCGCCTTGTCACGAGGCGGAAAGAACGCGGCGGGCACCGCGTTGAAGACGCCGCCGTACCACTCCGTCCAGCTCATGAAATTGCCGTTGATCGCGGTGGCCTCGTCGATCAGCGTGCCTCGCAGGTACTCCGTGATGCCGTTCACGTGCTGGCGGACCATGGTCGAGGTGGTGAGGATCACGCGCGCCAGCGGGTTGACCCGATCGAACTGCTGCATGAGCCAGTTGCTCGCGTGGTTGAGCGCGGCGGCCACGCCGTCCACGCCGTCCATGATGCCGAGGGCGATGAAGAGGGCGTACGTCCTCGCGTTCCGGACGCCCCCGCCGTTCGCGGTGGCCGCCCCGGAGTTCGCGTGGCCTCCGCCGCCGGGGAGCGAGACCGACTGGGCCTCCCATCCGGTGTTGGGGTCGCGGTAGGGGGCGAACATGCCGCCCGCCTGGGTGGCCGCTGGCGGTCTCGCCCCGAGCGCCGCTTCGAGCTTGGTGTGCGAGATGAGGGTATTCGCCGGTGCGGCGTTCGGAGCGAGCGAGAAGCCCATCTCCGCGTCGATCAGGAAGGGCCCGTTCACGGTGGCCATCACGTTCTCCTGGTGGAGATCGGTGATCCCGAAGGCGTTCGCGACGGCGATGAGCTTGCCCATCCCGTGGAAGTACCTGCTCGCCTGCTGCTCCGTCATCGCCTGCGCGCGGGGCTTGAACTCCATGTATCCGTAGCCGGCGTTGTGCTTCGGCGCGGCGATGTGGAGCAGCGGCAAGCCCATGTTCAACGTGTCGAACAGGCTCCTGAAGTTGGCCACGCGGGGGTGGCCCTGCGCGCACGCCGCGAAGGACTGCGGCGACCCCATCAGCATGAGCTGGAACGTGAGATCGGTGGGCTTGTAGACGACGCGCACGCCGTTGCCGTACCTCACGATCACCACGCGGCGCGCGCAGACGTGCGGGTCGCTCCCCTGAATGTCGATCGCGGCCACGCCCCCTCCCACGCCGAACAGGGTCGCGAGGAGGGCTCTGTCGCGGTGCAGGCGAGTGACGATCTCGACCCCGAAGTCGATATAGGACTGCCTGACGAGCTTGATGAGCGCGTCGACCCGGTCGGCGACGGTGGGCGGGAGCGTGTACACCAGGTTGGAGAAGAGGCTCCGGCTGATGCTGGTCGTGGTCGTGAGGAGACCGCGCGTGCGCGCCGTCCGGAGGGAGCTGACGATGCTCCACTCGCCGCGCGCGTACAGCAGCGCCGCGGTCTGGCACGGGCCGAAGAGGTCGCGCACCGCGTGGTCGAGGAGGCCCGAGGCGATGAGGGGCGCCATCATCGCTCGCGACCCGTCCACGCCGAGGTGCCAGTCGAGATCCGAGACAATGGATCGGAGCGCGCCCTCGATGTACGGGCGGGCGTCGTCGGCGTTGTTCAAGGGGGCGAGGGACACTCCCTGTGCGCCGATGCGCTGGAGCCCTTGGTCCAGCGCCTGCCTGATCTCGTTGTCGTACACGGGCTGCCGAGCGCGAACGTACCCGTCACGCCGGCGAGCACCAAATTCCCCGCGCGCCGGAGGTGATTCCCACCCGAGCGGGGCGCGCCCCGAGGCTCATCCGCCGTTCTCCCCACGAGGGGGCGGTGAGGTCAGCCGCCGCCGCAGCTCCACGAGCGCGGCGACTCCCGGGTTCGCGGCGCGCGCGTGCAGGCGGCCGGCGCGGTAGTTGGAGGCGCACCACTCCGGGTCGACCTTCTTGCCTTTTCCGCGTCCGTACAGCGGGAAGAGCTCCACCGCGTCCGGGGTGTAGTCTGGCCCGAAGCGCTCGCGGACGAGCTTGTCGATCGCGTCGGTGAAGCTCGGTTCGATCTTCCGTCCGCCGATGAACACGCACAACACGAACCGCGTGTCGCCGCGCGCGGCCCCGCCCGGCAAGGGCACGACGGCCGCGCCCTCGCAGAAAGGCAGCTCGCTCACCGCGAGCGACAAGGCCTCTCCCGGAAACACCCGCGCTGACCTCCGAGGGGTGAGCGTGCTGCCCCACAGGTACTCCGACGCCACGCGGGCGAGCAGGAAATAACCGTCTTTGTCCGGCTTGTCGCCGCGCCGCACGAACAGGCCGGCGTCGCCGGTCGTGGGCTTCTTCGTGGCGGGATCGAAGAGGTCCCACGGCACCCCGGGAGAGGGCAGCGCCTTGGCGTTGATCCCCAGAGGGCGCCGCGCCGAGAACAGCACCGTGCCCCCCGCGGCCGTGTCGATCAGCAGGTTGGAGAGGGGCAGCTTGCCGAGGTTGTTTCCGGCGAGCGCGGCGCGCGTCTCCATCCAGTCGAGCGGCTCCCCAACGTCCCGGAACAGCGCCTTGAGCGAGCCCGGCCAGGCGCGGGGCGAGGCGCGGAGCGCCGCGGTGGCGGACGCAGAGAGGCCGAGCGCGTTGACGCCCTCCGCGTCGAGGACGGCGGGGGTCGACTGGAAGGCGGCGAGCGGGACGGACACGTACGCCGCGCCCGCGAGCCACGCCGACAGCACCATGGGCAAGAAGGCCTGTTCGTGGTGAAACCCCGGCGCCGACAGCCGCTCTCCGGGCGCGAGGCGATAAACCAGCATCGCGTCCGAGAGGGCGCTGGAAACCACCGTCTCTGCGGGGACGAGGGTGGCTGTCCCGAACGGCGCGCGGAGGGGGGAGAGCGCGCCGAGGCACGGCTCCTTCGGGGCGTAGGCGTGCGGGCCCACGGCCGGGGCGCGCGGAGGGGCCGCGACCGGGAGCGCCTTCTTCGCGAGCTTCTCGCCCACCTTCGCGGGCGCCTTCGGATCGAGCACGACGTGGGCCGGCGCGAGGGCCTCCATGGCGGCTGCGAGCGCGAGATCGCCCTTCGGCGTTATCCAGGAGACGCACGCGCCGGCGTACAGCGCGGCGGCGAGCGCCACGACGCCGGTCACGCCGGGCGGGAGGACGATCGCGATCGCGGCGCCGGGCTTGACGCCGAGGGGCGTCCACGCCGCGGCGAGCGCGAAGGCCCGCGCGTGGAGCTCGGAGAAGCGGAGCCGCGCCGGAGCCCCTCGACTCGGCACCTCGACGAAGGCGATCCTGTCCGAGGCGGCGTGTCGCAGCACGGCGTCGGCGTAGACGTCATAGGCTGTTCCAGCGCGGCTCTTGAGCGTGCCAGTCCGCGCTGCGGCGAAGGCGAAGAGGGCGCGCCGGAACGCCGCGGGGTCCTCCCACGTGGCCGAGAGCGGCCCGGGATCCGGGCTCTCGTCCTCGCGGCGCAGCTCGACCGAGCGGAGCAGGGCGGCGAGATCGATCGGCATCCTGCGCTCGTAATCGAGGAGGCGCTGTCAGGTCAACTCCGCGGAGCTTCTCCCGTGAACAGCGACCGCTCTAGAACATCGATCAGCTTGGAAACCAGAGAAATGAGCCGCCAAGACGCCAAAAGACGCCAAGAAAACAATAAAAATTGGCGTCTTGTGGCGTCTCAACTTCTCGCCGTCCGCGTGCAGCTTCAACCCGTTTGTCGCTCTAGCACCTGTCCGGCTCAGGGATCGAGCACGAGCGTTCCAAACGCCTCGGGGACATGGAAGTTCGGCTTGCTCGTGCGGGGCGGGCTCCACGCGAGGTAATGCCGTGGGTCCTTGCCCTCCATCCGGTACAGGTTCATGGGCAGCCGCGCGTCCGGGGCGAGCGCGTCCACGATCCCCGGCGCCGCCAGCAGCGCCTCGATGACGGCCGTGCGCGCCTGCGCGTCCTGGCTGGTCGCGATCGTCGCGCCGCTCGACCACGCCGTGTCTTCCAGGCGCGTGTCGCGGTCGATCGCGATATCGAAGAAATGGCCGAAAGGCCCGATCTCCACCTCGAAATACCGCCTCGGCGAGCCCGGGGCCGGCGTCAGGAAGAGCTCGATGCAATCCTCTTTATAAAGTCCCTTTCGCTCCGCGCCGACGGGCTTCGAGCGATCCGTGTCGAGCCCCGCGTTCGAGAGCTCGAAGAGCGCGTGGAGCCCTTGCTTCGACCAGAGGAAGCGCGCCCGCGTGGGGATCCCGGTGGGCTTGCCGGCGTAGTCGGTGTCCCACTGCACGGCCTTCGCGCGGCCCCACGCCGCGTCGTCGGCCTTCCCGTCGAGCACGATCTGCTCTCCGGGCGGCAGCGACGACGCGTGTGCCTCCGGCTTCGCGGGGCCTCCGCCCGGCCCTTCGCCCTGCTTCCCGTCGGGCGCCTTCTGCGAGGCCGGCGGCGCGGGATCGAGCCCCTTCGCGGGCCCGCCGGGCAAGGGCGCCTGTCCGGGCTCCCAGTCGAGCCGGAAGGGCGCCATCGCCTTGTAATGCACGGGCCTCGGGCTCTTCAGCAGATCTGCCCCGTCTCCCGTGATCGCCGTCGCCTTGAGATCCAGCCCGAAGCGCTTCGCCGCGGCGTCGATGAGCGGCGAGGTCCGGTGGCCGCCGAGCTCGCGCGCGAGCGCTGGGCTGTTCCAGACGCCGAGGAGCTCCGCCGCCACGCGGTCGACCCGCACCGGGTTCGTGCCGCCGACGGCCACCATCTCCGCCGTGGGGTGCAGCACCTGGAAGCCGTCTCCGCCCATCGCCGGCGCACCGTCGCCGAGCACCGCGTCCGGCGCGGATATCTCGAGCACGTCGACCATCCGCTCGGCGAAGACGCGGAGCGACGACAAGTAAAGAGCTCTATCCTCCTGGCCGGCGGACTTCGTGTCCAGGTACGCCTTGAGCTCCCTGTGCATCCTCCACTTCTGCTTGTAGGCAGGCGCGCTGTCCGACAGCATGACCGTGCCCTGCATGCCCTTGATACCGACGGAGATGACCGAGTACCGGTGCATCTTGAGCCGGGGGAGCGACAGGAAGAGCCCGTGGTCGAGGTGCTCGGCCAGCACCTTCGGCATGAGCAGCGTCGGGACGTGCGTTGTCTGGATGCCGCGGATGGCGAGGGGCTTTCCGGGCCTGTCCCCGGCGACGTCGTAGACCCCGTCGTCGTCCATCGCGACGAGCGCGGCGCCCTCCTCCGCGGCCATCGCCTCGTAGCCGGTGCGCTGCGCGATGTCCTTCCAGAACTTGTGCGAGTGGCCGCAGCCCTCGGCGATCGTGATCTTCGTGTGCCCGCGCGCCTTGAGGCACTGGACGACGCCTCGAACGAACTCCGGCTGGGTGATCCGGCCGGTCACGCCGTCGTCGCCCTTCGACTTCGCAGGGTCCTTCACGCTGTCGAACCCGCAGATGTTCGGCTTGAGGAGCACGGGAGTCGCCGCGGGGCGCCTCGGCACCACCACCTCGCAGATGCGCTTGCCGAGCTCCAGGGGACCCTGGCCGCGGAGCACGGTGACGGGCGAGTCGTCGGCCTTGATGCGCTCGACGTGCCGCTTCCTGAGGGCGGCGCCGTCGATGCTGTCCGACGCGATCACCGAGGGCCCGGCCTCGTACCGCTGCGACGCGCCCGCGACCACGTCGCTCGACGCGCTCGGGACGGCGGTCGGGACGGCGGGGTGCGCGGAGGTGGCGGCGAACGAGGAGGCGGTCGCCGCCGGCGCGGTCGCCGCCGGCGCGGGCGCCGACGACGACGCCGCCGCGTCGGGCGGCGACCGCGGGGCGGCGGGGCCGCCGTCGCCGGGACCGCCGCCCGGCTGGCGTTGCCGGTCCCCGCAGCCCGAGAGGACGGCGAGCAGCGCCGGGAGCGCCGCGATCGCGCGGGGAGCCCGCCGCGTCCGGCCGCCGTGGATCGTTCGTGCCCTGTTCATCCCGCGAGCACGATGGCGCGAAACGGCGGCGAGGAGAAGGCGCCACGATACATCGTCGAAGCCAGGGCCTGCGCGGGTGCCGGGGGGTGAGGGCGACGCGGCCCCCACCTCGCCCCGCCGCCGGCGCCCGAATGAGCGCCTCGATACGCGCTCGCCGAGGCGGCTCACGCCTTGCAGTGCGGGCGCGGAATGAGCGTTTGGTCTGTTCCTGGTTCTGTTAAAATTGCTGTTCGTGCTGAAATTTTCGGGGCTGCGGGGATGTTGTTCGCAGCGGCTCTTGTCGCCTGTGGCGGCGGTTCGAGCGGCGGGGGAGCTGGAGAGGGCGGGGGCGTAGAAGGGTACTCGGAGGCTCGGTCGACAGCGGTGTGCGAGGCCGCGTGCGACGTGTTCAGCGCCGCCTGCGCGCCGAAGAACTGCTCGCTCGCGTGCTTCGTGGCGATGGACCAGTACCCGACGGAGGCGTGTTTTGCCGAGTTCGACGCCTACCACGCCTGCCTGGCGGCCCAGGAGCCCGCGCAGCTCGCCTGCGGAGCAGACGAGAACTTCTTCGGTCCGTGGGCGCCGGCGTGCAGGCCCGAGTGGACGGCGTATTGGCAGTGCCGGAGGACCGGAGGCGCGGACTGCGCGGTGGTGGCCACGGACGTCGAGTCCTGCACCTACTTCGGCGACCCTCCGGACTGGGCGACCTGCAAGATAGGAAAGGAACCGCCCCCCGGGTGCGTACCGCTGACGGGCCTCGACTACTGTTGCCCGGAAGGCACGCTGCCGTGACAGCGTGATCAGGGGCTCCGCTTCTCCGCAAGCCATGACGCCTCCCGTGTTATGCACCGCACGTCCTGAGGGGCTGGCTCGTTGCCATGGAGAATGCGATGAAATGGGTTTCTCGTGCGCGCTCGGCCGTGATCGTGACATCCCTGCTGGCGCTGCCCGCGTGCGGCGGCAGCGTCGACGACGAGGGAAAGAGCAAGGAAGAAGGCCCCTCCTGCGGGCTGGTCGCGGCGTGCGGCGGCGATCCGACGGGAACGTGGACGATGGATGACGCGTGCCTGGATCCCTCGATGGTCGAGGACCTCCACAAGGGGTGTGACGCGGAGAGCGACATCAGCGGCGTGGTGATGAGCGGACGCGCCGAATTCCGGGCCGATAACACCTATGTCACGACCATCACGCAGCAAGGGCCGATCGAGGTGGTGTACCCTGCGGCGTGCCTCGCGGCCGAGGAGACCCCGATCACGTGCGCGCAGCTCAGCGTGAAAATGCAGCGCCTCGCAGCTGGGAAGGAGTCGCCCTTCACCTCGGCGGAGTGTGCTCATGCGGGCGCCGACTGCGCGTGTACGTTTGTCTTGGGGCGGATCACGGCGCCGTCGATGGGCACCTGGTCGGTCTCCGGATCCATCTTGACCATCGAGCCCGAGGGCGCGGGCGAGGAGCCCGAGGAGAGCCCGTTCTGCGTGCAGGGATCCTCGTTCACGAGAGGCTTCCCGGTACCGGCGGGGGCGGACGCCTCGGGACCCATCAAGCACTACATGAGGTTCACGAAGGAGTGAGCCGCGGCGAGCCCGCTCGTCCGGGCGCCGCTCAGCGCCGGTCGAGCCCCACGATGCGGTCGAGCAGCGCCCTGTCGAGGCTCGCCTCGACCGCCGTGGCGAGCCGGTCGTACTCCTCGTGCCGGCTCGGTATCGCCGGCTCGCCCGCGGCCCTGGGGAGCCCTCTCCGCTCGCGCAGCGCCGCGAGGAGCGACCGCCTGAGCCCGTCGTTGTCGAGGATCCCGTGGATCATCGTGCCCACCACGGCGCCGTCCGCCGACACGGCCCCGTCGAGCGCCGCCTCGGCCTTGCCGCCCCTCGACGCGATCGAGAACGCCGCGGCCGCGCCGCCCACCCGCTCCACGCGGCCCATGTGGATCTCGTAGCCGGTGAGCTCTCCCGCGCCCTCGCTCTCGGCCTCTCCAGCGCTCGCCGCGCACGCCGCCCCCAGGAACGAGCCGCCCGCGAGCCGCGCCCTCACCTGCGCCACCGTCTTGGTCCGCTCGAACCGCGTCCACACATCGAGCAGCCCGAGGCCTCGCGCCGCCGGCTCCGCCGACTCGACGCCTTCCGGATCCTCGATCGCCCCGCCGAGCATCTGGCAGCCGCCGCAGATCCCGAGCGTCCAGCCGCCCCGCCGGGCGCGCGCAGCGACCGCCTCCGCGAGGCCGCTCGCGCGCAGCCACGCGAGATCGGCCATCGTGCTCTTCGTCCCGGGGAGCAGCACGAGGTCCGCATTCCCGATCTCGTCCGGCCGCTCGATGAACCGCACCACAACGCCGGGCTCGTGCTCCAGCGGCTCCACGTCGTCGTAATTCGATATGCGCGGCAGCCGGACCACCGCGATGTCGAGCTGCCCCGGGCCCGCCGGCGCCCGGCGCCGCCGGCCCTCCAGCGACACCGAGTCCTCGTCCGCGATGCGCAGCTGCTTCAGGTAAGGCACCACGCCGAGCACCGAGACGCCCGTCCGCGCCGTCAGCATGTCGAGCCCCGGCTCCAGCAGCTTGAGGTCGCCGCGGAACTTGTTGATCACGAACGCGGCCACGCGCGCGCGCTCGTCGGGCTCGAGCAGCGCCATCGTCCCGACCAGCGCCGCGAACACGCCGCCTCGGTCGATGTCGCCGGCGAGCAGCACCGGCGCGTCGGCGACGCGCGCGACGTGCATGTTCACGATGTCGCGGTCCTTCAGGTTGATCTCCGCGGGGCTGCCCGCCCCCTCGATCACCACGACGTCGTGCGCCTCGCGCAGCCGCCCGAGCGAGCGGGCGATGATGTCCTTGAGCTCTCCCCGGTACGCGAAGTAGTCGCGCGCGTGCAGGCTGCCGATCGGCTTGCCGAGCACGATCACCTGGGAGCGCGAGTCGCCCTCGGGCTTGAGCAGCACAGGGTTCATGTCGACCGTCGGCGCGACGCGCGCCGCCTCGGCCTGCACCGCCTGCGCCCTTCCGATCTCGCCGCCGTCCAGGGTCGCGAACGAGTTCAGCGCCATGTTCTGCGACTTGAACGGCGCGACCCGGAGGCCCCGCCGCTGGAAGATGCGGCAGAGCGCCGCGCAGAGCAGGCTCTTGCCGACCGAGGACGCCGTGCCCTGGACCATCACCGTGAGCGCCGTCATCGGAAGAGCTCCTGTCCAAGGGATGCCGCCGCCAGGAGGGCCGCCGCGAGCCCGGCGAAGAGCAGCGCCGCGAGCAGCACGATCCGGCAGGCCTCGTCGATGAGCCCCCGCCGGAGCGGCTCCACGGGGTCGCCGAGGCGGTAGTGGCCGCGCTTCTCGAGCTCGACCCGGAGCAGCCCGGCCATCGCCGCCATGGGCCGGCCGGCGTTCGGGCTCTCGGTGAGGCCGCCGTCGCGCAGGAGCACGGCGAGGCCGCGGCGCGCGTCGGCGCCGCGGAGCCACCCGGCGGCGAGCAGGAGGAGCGCGGTGAGCCGCGCCGGCACGAAGTTCAGCGCGTCGTCGAGCCGCGCCGAGGCCTTGCCGAGGTACTCGTAGCGGCCGTGGTAGCCGACCATCGCGTCGAGCGTGTTCACCGCGCGGTAGAAGAGCGCGCCCGGGAGCCCGAAGAGGGCGAAATAGAAGAGCGGCGCGACGAAGCTGTCCGACGCGTTCTCCGCGACCGACTCGACCGACGCGGCGACCAGCGCGGGCTCGTCGAGCTCCGACGGGTCGCGGCTGCAGAGGCTGCGCAGCGCGCCGCGGGCCCCGGTGACGTCGCCCGCTTCGAGGGCGTCGCGCACGCCGAAGGCCGCGTCGCGGAGCGCGCGGAGCGCGAAGGTGGGCTTCAGCAAGAGACCTGACAAAGCGAGCGCGAGCACGGGGTGCGGGGCGAGCAGCGCCGCGACGCCGGCGCCGAGCGCGGCGAAGAGGCAGGGGACGGCGAGGGCCATGAGCGCGCCGAAGAGGAGCTCCGCGGCGCGGCCGCCCGCGGGCGCGGCGCGCTTCAGGGCCTGGATCGCGGAGCCCATCCACACGACGGGGTGGACGGCGGCGGGGGGCTCGCCGCAGGCGAGGTCGAGCGCGACAGCGACGAGCAGCGCGGCGGCGGCCGTCATCGCGCTTCCTCGCCGCCGCCGACGAGCGCGACAGGGCCGGGGCGCAGGCGGAGGATCGCGCCCATCACGGCCACGTAGAGCTCGCTGGCCGAGCGGCCGAGCCGCTGGTGCGCGCGCCCCGCGAGGTCGCGGAACGCCCGGCCGAGCCGGCTCTCCGGGACCACGCCCATGCCGACCTCGTTCGAGACGAGGACGACGTGCGGCGCCGCCGACTCGACCGCCGTGGCGAGCGCCTCGATGCGCTCCTCGATGGGCCCGAGCGCGCGGCCCTCGGTCTCGTCGCGGAGCAGCAGGTTCGAGAGCCAGAGCGTGAGGCAGTCGACGACGACGACGTCGACGCCGGAGAGCGAGGCGATGCGCTCGGGGAGCGCGATCGGCTCCTCGACGGTGAGGAACGCGCCGCCTCGCTCGATGACGTGCGCGTCGATGCGCGCGCGCATCTCGTCGTCGAACGGCTCGGCGGTCGCGATGAAGGCGCGGCGCTCGCCGAGCGAGCGCGCGAGGGAGAGCGCGAACGCGCTCTTGCCGGAGCGCACGCCGCCGCCGATGAGGGCGACCCGGCGCGGCGCCGTGCCCGGGCCGCTCATCGCGCGCGCTCCTTCCGGTGCGCCGCGGCGCTCGCGACGAGCCCCTCGGGGACGAGCGGGTTCGAGGCCCAGTGCGCGTGCACGTACGAGGCGAGGACGCTCCCCGCCCGGTACCCCTCGCGCGCGACCTGGCCGCCGCGGCGGCGCCGCACGGAGTAGGCGTGCTCGATCGGCAAGGGCGCCGGTGTGGACGGCGACGGCGGCTGCTCGGTCGGCGCCGGCGCCGCGGCCGGCTCGGCCGGCGCCGGCGCAGCGCGCTGCGACGGGCGGAGCTCGGAGTAGCGGAACTGGTGCCCGCGGAAGCGGAGCCCCGCGCCGCCCAGGATCGTGCGCGCCTGCGTCTCGACCTCCACGTACCCGAGCGCCTGCAGCTTCTCGCACATCGCGGCCTCCGCGGGCACGAGCCCGACCATGGGGTGCGCGCGCCCGTCCAGCGTGCGGATCGCCTCGGTCAGGTACATGAGCCCGCCGCACTCGGCGTAGATCGGGCCCCCACGGCCGGCGAACGCGCGGATCTCGCCGCGGAGCGCGGCGTTCGCGGCCAGGCGCTCCGCGTGCACCTCGGGGTAGCCGCCCCCGAGGTAGAGCGCGTCGACGTCGGGCAAGCGCGCGTCGCGGAGCGGCGAGAACCGGATGAGCTCGGCCCCGGCGGCCTCGAGGCGGCGCAGGTTGTCCGCGTAGTAGAAGTGGAAGGCCTCGTCGAACGCCACGCCGATGCGCGCCCGGCCGCGCTGCGCGCCGGCGGCGGCGCCGGGCGTCGCGGCTGCGCCAGCGCCGGGCGTCGCGGCGGCGCCGGGTATCGCCGCCGCGCCGGCCGCCGGCAAGGGCGGCGCCGCGCGCGCGATCTCGAGCAGCGCGTCGAGCCCGATCCACGCCTCGGCCTGCGCGCCCCAGTGGTCGAGGCGCTCCTCGGGGAGCGCGGCCTCGTCGGCCGTGCGCAGGCCGAGGTGGCGCTCGGGGAAGCGCTGCGCCTCGTCCCGCGGCAGGCCGCCCACGACCGGAAGCGACCGGTTCACCTGCGCCTGCGCCTGCCGGAGGATGTCGAGGTGGCCGCGGCTGCCGACCTGGTTGCACACGACAGCGGCGACGCGCAGCGCCGGATCGAAGCCCGCGAAGCCCTGGACGAGCGCCGCGACGCTGCGGGCCATCCCGGACGCGTCGATCACGAGCGCGACCGGCGCCTCGAGCCATTTCGCGATCTCGGCGGTCGAGCCCTCCTCCCCTGTCGGGCTCGCCCCGTCGAACAGCCCCATCACCCCCTCGATCAGCGCGACGTCGGCGCCGGCGGTCTCCGCCGCGAACGTCGACAGGACCGCTTCCCGGCCCATCATCCAGCCGTCGAGGTTGTGTGATGTCCCGGCCACGGCGCGGGCGTGGTACGTCGGATCCAGGTAGTCGGGGCCGCACTTGAACAGCGCGACCTGGAGGCCGCGGGCGCGGAGCGCGCGCGCGATCGCCACCGTGGCGGTCGTCTTGCCGACGCCGCTCGCCGTGCCGGCGACGACGAGCCGGGGGATGGCCCGGGACATCAGAAATCGACTCCGATCTGGGCCTTTTGCCCCTGCTCGAACGGGTGCTTCACCGATCTCATCTCCGTCACGAGATCGGCGAGCGCGAGGAGCGCGTCGGGCGCGTTCCTGCCGGTGATCACGACGTGCACGTGCGCGGGCCTCGCGCGCAGCGCCGCGAGCAGCTCGTCCTCGGCGATGAAGCCGTAATGGAGAGCGTACGTGATCTCGTCGAGCACCACGATGTCCTGCTCGCCGCCCGCGATGAGCGCCGCGGCCTCCTGGAAGGCCGCGCGCGCCGCGGCCTTGTCGCGCGAAAGATCGTCGCTCTCCCAGGTGAAGCCGCGCCCCATGACGAGGAACGTCAGGTTGGGGAGCGTCTCGGCGAACAGCCGCTCTCCCGTCTTCCACTTGCCCTTGATGAACTGCACGACCGCGACGCGCATGCCCCGGCCGAGCGCGCGGAACACCATGCCGAGCGCGGCCGTCGTCTTGCCCTTGCCGTGGCCCGTATAGACGATGACGAGCCCTTTTCTACCTGCCGTCGCCGCGCCCGCGCCGGCGCTCTCCTCCGCGCTCACGAGCCCTCCTCGGTCGTGCCAGGGACGAGGAGCTTCTTCTCGGCCTTGCGGAAGCGGTGGCTGAAATCCGGATCATAGAGCCGCGAGTCGGCGAAATCGGTGGAGGTGAGCACCCGGCCGACCAGGATCATCGACTGGCTCTTGATGCCCTCGGCCCGCACCTTGTCCCGGATGTCGGCGAGCGTGCCTCTCACGATCTTCTGATCGGGGCAGCTCGCCTTGTGCACCACCGCGACCGGGCAATCGGCGCCGTAGGCCGGGATGAGGGCTGCGGCCACGTCCTTGAGCAGGGTGATGCTCAGGAACAGGCACAGGGTCGCCTGGTGGCGGGCGAGCTCCTCGAGCCGCTCGGCGGGCGGCACCGGCGTGCGCCCCTCGGCGCGCGTCAGGATGACGGTCTGCGAGAGCTCGGGCAGCGTGAGCTCGCGCCCGAGCGCCGCGGCCGCCGCGGTGAAGGACGAGACGCCGGGGATGATCTCGTACGGGATCCCGAGCGCATCCATCCGGCGCATCTGCTCGGCCGTCGACCCGAAGAGGACGGGGTCGCCCGTGTGGACGCGCGCCACGTCGTGCCCTGCGTCCCTGGCCTCGACGAAGACCTCGACGATCTGGTCGAGGGTCATGCCGGCGGAGTCGATGACCCGGGCGTCCGGCCGCGCGGACGCCACGATCTCCCGGGGGACGAGCGAGCCCGTGTACATGACGACCGGGCAGCGAGCGACGAGCTCGGCGCCGCGCACTGTGATGAGCCCGGGATCGCCCGGGCCCGCGCCGATGATGTAGACGCGCATGAGGGTTCTTTCCTTGCTTCGTGCGCCGGCGATCCCGGAGGGGGCCGCGGGCGCGCGGCGCGAAGCTAGAGCGATCGCGCAGCGGACGCCAGGGGGTGGGGCAGAGCCGCCGAGGCGGAGCCTCGAGAAAACTGATCGGAGCGTGGTCGGCGCCTGCCAACTCCGCGAAAGATGGTGCTCTGGCGCGTGCAGGACGGCTCCGCGGGTTGCCGAAAGCTCGTGGTCACCTTGGGCGGGCGAAGGCTTACGCTAGACGACTGGGCGTCCGCAGATGCTTTGCGTACGCAGACAGAAAAGCTTGCACTCATGAGTGCATCATCGCTGCCGATCAACCAGCAGCTTCATGAGCACGATACCTGCCGTGCATGCGTGGGCGCAGCCATCGAAGAGACGGGCAGCGCCTGGCGGGTTGTCAGATGGGTCGGACCGGGTACCATGAGCCGCATGGCGTCCTACATTTCCGCGGCTGAGGCCACGCAGACGTTTCCGGACGTACTCGAGCGCGTCCGTTCGCATGGGGACGTGTTTGTCGTCGAGTGCGAAGGTGAGCCGATCTGCCGGATCGAGCCCATCGTCCCCGCGCGGCGCACGGTTCGGGACCTCGTTCGACTGCTGCAAACCGCGCCGCGCCCGGACGATGATTACCTCGACGCCGTCGAGGAGGTCGCACGGAACCAGCCGATGCTGCCGGAGACCCCGTGGGAGCGCTGATCGACTCCAGCGTGCTCATCGCGGCCGAGCGGGGGAAGCTGGACCTCGAGCGCGTGCTTCGTGATCACGGGGACGAACCGGTGGCCATCGCGACGATCACCGCATCGGAGCTCTTGCACGGGGTTCACCGAGCGGTGGAAGCTTCGCAGCGCGCCCGGCGAGAGGCGTTCGTCGAGCGGCTGCTCGCCGACTTGTCTTTGATTCCGTTCGATCTCGTGGTTGCACGCGTGCACGCTCGCCTTTCTGCTGAACTCGCGGCGAAGGGCTCGCCTGTCGGTGCGCACGACCTCTTGATTGCGGCGACGGCGCTCGCAGTCGGGTATGATGTGGCAACCCGAGACGACCGCAGCTTCCCACGAATACCGGGGCTGAGGGTACTCCACTGGTGAGCGCCTGCACCCGCCAATGAATCCAGTGCTCTCGTCGCGTACGAGAGACCACTACTTGGGGGCGCTTCGTGCGCCGGCGATCCCGGAAGGGACCGCGGGGGCGCGAAGCTAGAGCGGTCCCGAAGCGGACGCGACCGTTCATGGTGGAGCCCGTGCGCTCGGCGCGGAGGTACGAGAGACACATCGCAGGCCCGAGGACACGAACCTGCGGTGTGTGCCGGAAGGCTCCCGTCTTCTCGCTGGGACGCGCTGGTCCGGGGCCTTGCTCGGGGCATGCGCGTGTGATGCGATGGGAGGTCGCACCCCTCTTCAAGGAAAGGCCATGGACCAGAAGAACACCGGGTCTCAGCCCTCGGCGCCCATCCTGTGCGCGGCAGCCCTCTTCGAGCCGACGCTCCCGGCCGCGTGGGGGCCCACGCTCGATGTGCTCGCCGATATCGAGGAGCTGCAGGACGCGACGAAGGGCAGCCGCGAGGAGCGGGAGGCGAGAGGGCGCGATCTTCGCGAGCGGCTGATGCGCGGCATCGACGCCCTGAGCGAGCCGACCCCGGACGAGTTCCACGCGGCGAGCGCGTCGTTCCGGGCCTGGTTCACCGAGGCGGTGCTGCTCTGGCTCCGGTTCGCCGGCAGCAGCTCCGCGCCGCTCATCGATACGGTCGCGTCGCGCCCGCTCCTCGATTTCCCGCTCGATCTGCCGGAGGGCAGCGAGGGGATCCCGCGCGTCCGGCGGGCGCTGCGGGAGGCGCTCGGGTGGGAGGAGGCGGAGCTCGCGCAGGTCGAGGCCGCGATGGATCATATGACCGCCAACCTCGCGGTGAAGCACGCGATCACGAAGGCGATCGCCGCGCAGCTCGCCGCGAAGGGGGGCGCGTCGCCCGCCGCGTGCGCCGAGCTCATGAGCGCGATCTACGGCCCGTTGCCGTGGCGCCCGGGCGACGTGGATCTGCTCATGACGTCGACCGCGATCTTCCTGTGCATCCGCGCGTCGGCGCCGGCGACCGGCTCGCCCGGCGCGGCGGGCTCCGGCGAGGCGCCGCGGCTCGAGGTGCCCGGCTGGGACGAGCGCCCCGAGGAGGAGCGGCGCGCCATCTCGGCCTTCATCGCCCGATGCGACGACACGAACACCGCGGCGACGGCGCGGTTTCCCGCGTTCGGCTACTTCGACCGCGCGGCCATCGATCCGGCGCTCGCGCGCTCCCTCGCGGACGCGGCCTCGGTCCCGACGGACGTCGTCACACAGACCCTCGCCACGATGGTGATGGTCCTCCGGACGCCGGAGGTCGAGGACTACGTGGTTCATGACGCCTGGGGCCATGCGTGGCAGGAGGCGCTGGCCGAGTTCGAGTGGGAGTACGCGGTGCTGCCGCGGCTCGAGGAGCCCCTCCCGCTCGACACCGTGTTTCCCGGCGCGGTCGGCCCCGGCATCGCCTCGGCCTTCGTCGAGCGCGGGGGCCGCACCGAGCTCGACGAGGCGGCGCTGCTCCGCTTCGCCGAAGCCGACGTCAGGGCGCGGATCCAGGTGGCCGCGAGCAACGGCATCGCCGAGATGCTCGCCGATTTCATGGAGAGCAAGTACGCCTGGCACAGGCCCTCCCTGAAGCTGCCGGACGCGTCGCTCCTCCCCATCACGGGGCTCAAGCTCGATCTGACGGTGGGCGACGTTCGCCGCCAGGTCGCCCGATGGTCGGCGCCGTACCGCGCGCTGGCCGAGGACGAGGGGGCGCGCGCCCGCCTCGTCGACGCGCTCTCGCCGCGCGTTCCGGCCGCGGGGCTCAAGGAGGCGGTGGATCAGGCGGGCGCGCTGCTGTGGCGCGAGTTTGCGACGGCGTTCGACGACACGCTGCGGCCGGTGGCTGCGAAGGGCGGAGGGATCCGCGCGAGTGCGTGCCGCCGGATGGTGCTGCAGCTCGCGCAGGTCGCCGCGGTGCTCGAGCGGACGCTCGCCGCGTCGTGCGCGGGCGGGCCGCGGAGCGGGTCGCGGAGCGGGCCGCAGACGGAGCTCGCCTGGCGCGATCCGGCGCTGTGCGTGGACCTGCTCCTGGTGACGATCGCCCGGTTCTACGAGCACGATCGGCAGAGGAACTTCTGGCACCTCGACCAGGTGCTCTCGACCGGGTTCGTCGAGGCCTGCGGCCGGCTCCGGGCCGCCATGGCGAACGCCGAGCCGCCCTGAGTCTGCCCTCCGGAGATGGCGTATACTCCCGCCGATGTCCGGCGCCCAGCGCGACGTATTCCGGCTCTGCGGGACCACGATCGACGGCAAATACCGTGTCCTCTCCGCCGTCGGCGCCGGCGGGTTCGGCGTCGTCTATCGCGGCGTGCACGAGGGGTTCGACGCGCCCGTCGCGATCAAGTGCCTCAAGCTGCCCGACGAGCTCTCGCCCGAGGCGCAGCAGGATTTCATCCGACGGCTGCGCGACGAGGGGCGGCTCCTGCTCCAGCTCTCGCGCCTCTCGCCCGGCATCGTCCAGGCGCTCGACATCGGCGTCTTCACGACCCAGGAGGGCGCTCGTGTGCCCTATCTCGTGCTCGAGTGGCTGGACGGCGAGACGCTCGCCAGCCACCTCGAGCGCCTGCGCGCCGGAGGCGGCGGCGCCCTGTCCCGCCGCGAGGCGATCCTCCTGCTCGACCCCGCAGTGCGCGCCCTCGCGGTGGCGCACGAGCAGAACATCGCGCACCGCGACGTCAAGCCGGAGAACCTCTTCCTCGCCGACGCGGGGGGCGCGAGGACGCTCAAGGTCCTCGATTTCGGCATCGCCAAGATCATCGGCGATCAGCGCTCGCGCACCGCGGCGCTCGCGAGCACCGCGGAGGGGCCCTCGGTGTTCACGCCCCGCTACGGCGCTCCGGAGCAGTTCGACAGACAGCGCGGCGCGACGGGGCCATGGACCGATGTCTTCGCGCTCGCGCTCGTCTTCGTGGAGCTCGTGACGGGCGCTCGGGCGCTGGCGGGGGAGGGGATCGTCGAGCTCTATTCGGTGGTCGTCGATCCTGCGCTGCGCCCCACGCTGCGAGCGCGCGGCGTCTCGGCGCCGGACGCTGTCGAGCGCGTGCTCTCGCGGGCGCTCAGCGTCTCTCCGCGCGACCGGTACCCCGACGCCGGCGCGTTCTGGCGCGCGTTGATCGCCGCCGAGGGGCTCGAGGGCGAGCTGCCGAGCCTCCCGCCGCGCTCACCGCACGCGGCGCGAGAGGCCGAGACCCGGGTCGAGAGCGCGAACGCGCGGGGCGGCCCTGCGCCAGGTGCCGAGCATGCGGGGATCGGCTTCGAGCCGACCGTGCCGCACCGGACCGACCCGGCGTCGCTGCGCCCCGATGGCGCGCCGCCCGTGGCCGCCGGGGCGGAGCCTGCGCCGCGGCCGGAGCACGGGGCCGGGGCCGCGTCGGGCGAGGCCGTCGTGGTGCGGACCGCACGCGACGAGCGCGCGCGGCCGGGCCGGCGCGGGCTCGTCGCGCTCGCGCTCGCGGCCTCGGCGGTCGCCGGCGCCACGGTCGCCGTGCTCCGGCGTCCCCCGGAGCCGCCGCCCCGGCCGATCAGCGCGGCAGTCGCCGCCCCGGAGCCGCCGCGCCCCGCCTCGAGCAATCCGGAGGCCGCGGCGCTCTACCAGGAGGCGCTGCAGGCCTACCGTGACGGGGCGCCGGTCGTGGCCGCGCGCACGATGGAGCGCGCCGTGGCGCTGGATCGTGGCCTCGGCGCCGGCCACCTGCGCGTGGCGATCTGGACGTTTCGGCAGAGGCCGGCCGTGGCGCGCGAGCACTTCCAGCTCGCGCTCCGGCACCGGGCCGCCCTCGGCGAGCGAGACATGGCGCTGCTCGACGCGGCCGAGCCGTACGTGCGCCAGCCCTCCGACGCCGTGGCGTGGGAGCGGCGGCTCGAGGTTGCGGCCTCGAGGTTCCCGGCCGATCCGGAGCTCCTCGTGTACCTGGGCGCGGCGAGGTTCGCGCAGCTCCGGTTCGACGCCGCCATCGAGGCCTACGATCGGGCGCTCGCCCTGGACCGGGGCCACGTGCTCGCGTGGGGGTCCAAGGGAGAGTCGCTCGGAATGAAGGGGGATGTCGCGGCGGAGCTCGCCGCCTACCAGGCCTGCGCCGAGACGGCTCCCGGCGCGACGCTCTGCCTCGCGAACCGGGTGCGCCTCCTCCATCGCCAGGGCGATTGCCGGCAAGTGGAGGAGCACGCGCGCCGCTGGCTCTCGATCGATCCGAAGGCGGCGCCGGCGCACCGGCACCTGGCGCTGGCGCTCCACGCGCGGGGCGCGCCGCGCGAGAGCGTGATCGTGGCGCTGGAGCAGGGGTGGGCGGCGGTCCCCGAAGCCGAGCGGAGGGCGAAGGAGCTGCTCGATCGGATCTCGCTCGCGGTCATGGACGGCGACTTCGAGCTGGCGGTGGAGCACGCACGCGCATGGCAGCGCGAGGTCGCCGGCAGGAACGATCAGGACGCGCACGCGAGCCCGGCCCTCAGGCTGGCGGAGCTCTACCGTGAGATGGGTTTGCCGCGGGATGCCGGGCGTGTGGCGGACGATTTCCTCCGCCGGATGAGCGCCTGGTCCGAGCCGGCGACGACGGCCGACTGGACCATCGCGTTCTTGCCGTACAGCCTCCGGGCAGCGTCGATGACGCAGGAGGCCTACGATGCGGCGCGCTCGGCGTGGGTGGAGCGGGTCCAGTCGAAGTGGCGCGCCGCGGCGCAGGAGATCAAGCCGGAGCACCGCTGGCTGCTCTGGACCGAGGCCTATGCCGCCGGCGTGGAGACCGCGGCCGACGCGGCGGCGGCGTTCAAGACGATGCCGCTCGACCAGCCGCTCCCGTCGGAGAGCGGCCGGTGGCTCCTGCTCGATCTGCGCATCGGCAAGGTGTACGCGCTCGCGGGGAAGGGGCAGGAGGCGATCGGGCCGCTGAGGCGCGTGGCGCGCTCGTGCGCGGCCCTGGCCGACCCGTTCTCGACCACGGAGGCGCGGCTCTATCTGGGCATGGCCCTGGAGGCGACAGGCGATCTGGGCGGCGCGGCGGGGGCGTACGAGGCTGTCCTCGAGCGCTGGGGCAAGGCGCGCCCGCGATCCATCTCCGCGGAGCAGGCGCGAGCGCGGCTCGGCGCGCTGCGGGCGCGGCGTTAGCTCCGCCCGCCAGGGAGCGGAGAGAGAATTCAACGCAAAGGCGCAGAGGCGCAAAGGCGCAAAGGCGCAAAAAAGAATAGATTTGTATACCGTTGCGCCTGTGCGCTCTTGGCGGATTTGCGTTGAATTCTCTCTCCGCTCGCGGATCCCTGGTGGGCTTCGTGACGCGCGGAATTCGCTGTCCACGGTCATGTCCAGAGCTCGCGCTCGTCAGGGCGCCAGCTTGCCGGGGACCTCGCCGCCGACGAGCGCCGCAACGGCGGCTGCCGGTCGCCCCACTGGCCGGCGCCCACCAGGTAGGTCGCCACGCGATCGGCCCCGGTATGGCCGCCCGCGCGGAAGTCGCCGTCTCCGTCGAGGTCCACGTCGACGCGCGCGCCGATCGCGTCGCGATCTTCCCTCACGTTCGCGTCGGTCGCATTGCCGTCGCGATCGGTGAGCACGCCGTAGATGAGCCGCCACGCCCGCTCGCCCTGACGACGTCCGGGGTGCATTCGAGGGAGACGAGCCTTGAAGTGGCTCCTCGACACGCACGTCGCAATCTGGTTCGCCGCCGACCCAACCGCTTACGGCGGGAGGTCGTCGATGCGGTCCAGGATCCCGGTGCGCAGAACCTGATTTCGGTCGCATCCTGATGGGAGCTTGCGATCAAGCACGCCATCGGACGGCTGGAAGGCAGCCTCCCGCCGGAGCAGCTTCGGAGTTGGTGGCTTGGCTATCCGACGGTGCGGGAGCTGGCCATCGAAGCGGCGCACGTCTGGATGGCGACTTCGCGTGTCAGGGCGCGCCCGTCGCCCGCCCGCCTTGACGCCGCGTCGGTTCCTCCCGATCCTGGGCGAGAGGCCACGCTTATGACCCTACAGCACGACGCGCTCCCGAGGTCCGTCGGGCGGATCCGCGCGACGCTCGATCGAGGGGGCTCGGTTTACGGCACGGGTTTCCTTGTGACGCCGACGCGCGTCCTCACATGTGCCCATTGCCTGCGAGGGCCAGCGGGCGAGAAGGCTGCGCAGGGGAACATCTCCTTCACCCAGGCGCGAGACGCGTCGGAGGTCCCGTTCCAGGTCGTCTTCGAGCGCTTCGATCCGGACGTCGGCCTCGACATCGCGGTTCTCGAGCTTGCGCGCCAGGTCGAAGGGACCGCATGCCTCCCGCTCTCGGGGGAGGATCTCGCCGAGCGCCCCGACTGGCGGAGCTTCGGCCACCCGCTCTCCATCGAGCGGGCGCCGCTCTGGCTGGGCGGCACGGTCGACGGGTCGATCGCCCGGCGCGCCGCGGGCACCGACGGCTGGCTGCTCTCGCTCCACGTCGACGGGGACCCGGCTCCACTCGAGGGGATGTCCGGCGCGCCCGTCCTCACCGAGCGAGGGGTCGTCGGCGTGGTCAGTCACCAGCTCTACAGGCGCGTCGCGCCGGACGGCGGCGGCAAGCCCTCGGTGAGCCCGGCGTTCGCGAAGGCGTTCGCGGTGCCGACCCGGCTCCTCCAGTCGATACCCTCGTTCCTCCGCTCGATCGCGGGCTCGTCGCGCGTGTTCCTCGCCTACCGTCGCAAAGAGCCGGAGGCCACGTTCGTCGCGGAGCTCCAGCGCGCGCTCCAGGGCGCGGGGCACGAGGCGTTCGTCGATCTCGACATCAAGGTCGGAGAGGACTGGGCCCGGCGCATCCAGACCACGCTGGAGCGGGCCGACGTGTTCGTCCCCGTCCTCACGTCCGAGTCGCTGGAGAGCCAGATGCTCCTGCAAGAGGTGCGCATCGCGTACGCCCGATGGCGGCAGACCGGACGACCGATCCTGCTCCCTGTGCGTGACCCGGCGCTGGAAGCGCTGCCCTTCGAGTTCGATACCTACCTCGGGCGGCTCCAGTACGCGCCATGGCGCGGCGAGCAGGACACGCCCGGCGCTGTCCGCGCCATCATGGCGGCGATCGGCCACCAGGCCGTCGAGCCCGGCGCCCCCCAGGCACCGGCCGCGCCTCCGTCGCTCCCGCAAGCCGACTTCCAGCGCATCCGGATGAGCGCGGGGGCCCTCCCGCCTGGCGATCTCTTCTATCTGGAGCGGCCCGTGGACGCCGACGCGTACGATCGCATGGGCTCGGAGACATTCGTGCTCACGATGTTGAGCCCGTCCGGCTTCGGTAAAACGAGCCTCGCCCTGCGCCTGCGCCAGCGCTGCGAGGACGAGGGGCGCCCGGTGCTGCTGATCAATTTTCGCTCGTTCGGACGGCTGCCGAAGGACGACGGAGAGAACCGCGGGTACGTGACGTTCCTGAACGACCTCGCGCGCGTCTTCTGCAAAGGGCTGAAGCTCCCGCTCCCGACGCAGCCGCTCGAGAGCCCGCCGGATTTCGAGGAGGTCCTGATGATGGCCCTCGAGGACATGCCCCGGCTGGTCCTTATCCTGGACGGGGTGGACCGCGTGATCGAGCGCCCCTATGCCGAGGAGTTCTTCTCGTCGATCCGCTCCTGGATCGACGACGTCCGCCTGAGCTGCAGCTTCGTGCTGTGCATCGCGACCGAGCCGTCCGACCTCATGACGGACATCAAGCGGTCGCCGTTCAACATCGACAAGGGGCCGATCGAGCTCGATACGTTCGCGCCTGGTGACATCGCGATCGTCGCGGAGCGGGCGAGCTTCAGGCTGGGCGCGGCCCAGGTCGATCTGCTCCATCAAGCCACGGGCGGGCACCCCGCCCTCACCCGCCAGGCCCTGGCCTACGTGCTCGCCCCCGGGAAAGGCAAGCCCTCGGCGCCGCCGACGCCGGCCGAGATCCGCGACCGCGTCGCCTTTCTTCACGAGCAGTGCGGCTCCTTGACTGGCCCCTTCTCCATGAGCCTCAAGGCCCTGCTGAGTCGAATCGAGAGCATCCCGCCGCAGCTCCCGGACCAACCGAAGCTCGTCTCCGTGATGCGCAAGATCGTCCACAACAGGACGCTCTCCCCGGCGGAAGCGAGGGCCGCCGCCGCGCTGGTGACGCTCGGGCTCGTGCGCGCCGAGGGCCGTCCAACGCCGCGCTTCGTCGCGCTGAACCTCGCCTACGCGCAGTTCTTCGGCGCCCTCACGTGAGCCCGCCGGACGACATCCGTCAGCTGCAACCCATCAAGGTCGGGGGGACGGTCCCCGACCTCGCGATCTACATCATGCGACCCGAGGACGCGGAGGTCCATGACCTCCTCGCGGCCGGCACGTATTGCAACATCCTCACGTCGCGCCAGATGGGGAAATCGAGCCTCGTCCACCGGGTCATGCAGCGCCTCCAGGCGGCGGGCATCCGGGTGGTGTCGGTCGACCTGAGCGCGCTCGGCGGAAACCAGCTGAAGGACGGGACAGCGTGGTACCGAGCTCTGCTCCTCAAGATGGCGCTGAGCATGGGCGCGAGCCGACCCTTCAAGGCGTGGTGGTCCGACCGGCCGGCGGAGGAGGCCATGGGCGCTCGATTCCAGGCGTTCGTCGAGGCGTTCTTCCTGGCGGATCCGACATCGATCGTCGTTGTCTTCGACGAGGTCGACGTCACGCAAGGCCTCGGCTTCACAGACGACCTCTTCCTCACCATTCGCTCCCTCCACAACGAGCGCGCCTCGCGGCCGGAGCTCGACCGGCTGACCTTCTGCCTGGTCGGGGTCCTCACCGCGGACGAGCTCATCAAGCGCTCGACCAGCACGCCGTACAACGTGGGCAGCACCATCCGCCTGACCGATTTCTCGCGCGAGCGGTGCGACCTGACGCCGCTCGATGCCTACCTCGCCGGCCACGGGCTCCCGGGCGCGGCGGTCGTCGACGAGATCCTCGCCTGGACGTCGGGACAGCCGTTCCTCACGATCGCGCTGTGCGAGAAGGCCGCGCGGGCGCGCAGCGCCGACGTCGAGGCCTTCGCGCTCGCGGAGATCAACGACCCGACCACGTTCAAGGTCCACTTCAACCGGATCGAGCAGATCGTCCGGGAGCGCATCGCCGGATCCTCGCACGCGCGCTCGCGCTACCTCACCATGCTCAAGCGCAAGAGCGTGCCCGGCGTGCCCGAGCGCGACGAGGAGGCCCTGCTCCTCGCCGGCCTGGTCCACCGGAACGCCGATGGCAGCCTCCGCCTGCGCAACCGCATCTACGGGCTGCGGTTCGACGAGCGCTGGGTCCGGGAGATCCTGCCCGCGCCGCCCGTGCCGCGGTGGGTCTGGGGCCTGCTCGCCGCGGTCGTCGTCGCGGGCGCCGGGACGGGCGGGGTCACGTGGAAGCGCAACAGGGATCGAACGGCGCAGGAGGCGATCGAGCGCCAGAATAAGGCGCGGCGGGGCGCCGAGGAGATCCAGACCGCCACGGACGACGACAAGGCCTCGGCGACCTGGAGCAGCCTCCAGGCCGACGGGCTCGCCGGCGACGGCTCGCCCGCGCGCGAGGCGGCGCGCGCCTACTGGGATCGACGCGGGAAAGAGCTCGACGATCTCGCCGACCAGCTCGGCGCCGCGGCGTGCTCCGAGGAGGCGGCTGTTGTCCGGGCGTTCGCCGCCGCGCGCCGTGGGGCCGACCGTGCGCCCGCCGTGCCGGAGCCGGACATTGCGGCCACGCTCTGGCTCCCCGCGCAGCTCAACGAGGGCACGGAGGAGAAGCGCTGCAAGGAGCGGCGCGCGGAGGCCTGCGATCGGCTGGAGCTCGCGGATGGCACGCTGACGGCTTCGTGCTCGGGGAAGCTCGTCGTGTTTCGCCCGGATCGCGCGCCGACATCAATCGCCGGATCCGGGACCCGGCGCGTGCAGATCCGGCCTGAGGGGAGCTGGTCGATCGGCGCCGTGGACGACGCGCTGCTGATCAACCGAGGGGAAGGCGCGGTGACGCTGCCGGTGTGCCCCGCGCAGGGAGCGCGGGACGCGCGCCGGTCGACACACGTCATCAGCTTGGAGATCGAGCCGTCCGGCGATGGCGCGATGATCGCTTACGTCTGCTCCGACGGGACCTACGGGCGGCGGTCGATCGCCCGCCTCGACGCCTGGTTCGAGGGGCTGACCAAAGGAAACAAGTCGCCTCCGGTGGACGGAGGTTATGGCGCCCGCGCTGCGGCGTGGCTCGGCGACCAGCTGCTCATCGCCACGGCCGGCCGCGCGGGCGGCGTGAACGTGAACGGCGGCCCGGGGCTCCGCCTCCCGTTCGTTCATGCGCTCGCGAGCTTCGCGGGGAATCCGCGCCTCGTCGCGTTCGGAACGGGGAGCTTCGTCGAACGAGCAACCGTGACCGCGCCCATCCTCGGGGTGCTGGCGCGCTCGGGTGATCAGGTGGCCATCCAGCAGCAGTGGCCCCTGACCTTCTGCAACGCGCCGTCGTGCGTCGTTCGGGCGGTGGCGGGCGCCGACGAGGATCATCTCGCGGGTCTGCTGGTCGACGCGGTCGATGGCCCGAGCCCATCTCGGACCTGGCTGGTGCTCGTGCGGGAGGGCCAGCCCGACGTGACGCTCCTGGACGAGAGCCCGGCCGATGTGGCGGTCGGAGCCTGGCAGACGCAGGTCGTGGCCGCGGTCCCGCTCGTCGGGAGGATGAGGCTGCACGCGTGGGAGCGCTCGACCGATCGATCGTGGGAGGCGGCCCAGCGCCGCTTCGGCCTGACGATCCGTTACGGGAAGACCGCGCGCATCGAGCGGTTCGACGAGGTGGGGCCCCAGCGCGTCCGGCGCTTCGAGGACGTGTTTCCGGAGCGATGAGCCCTCATTGCTCCCGAGCCCCCCAGTTGACCCCCAACCCGACGAACGGACGCACGGCGCCGCCCTGCGGCACGCGCTCGTCGTCGCGGATGGACGTGAACTGCGGGAAGCGCGCGAGCCCGCCGCGGGCGCGGAGCTGAAGAAAGAACTCGTCGTCCATCGTCGGAATGGAAACGTTCACGTCGAGGTAGCCGCCGGCGCTGGAGGCAGAGGCCGTGTAGTACCCGGTCACGAAGCCGGCGAGATCCAGGCGCACGCTCGGCGCAGCTTTGACCGAGGCCCCGAGCTCCATGCCGGCACCCGCGAGGCCGAAGTAGCCGCGAGGCCGGCCCGACGCGCTCTGCGCCGGCAGGACGGCGATGTCGAGCGGACGCAACGCGAACTTGATCCCGAACAATTCCGTCGGAAATATCACAAACCCCACCTCGGCCCACTGCACGAGCCCCGGCCGCCCCTGGACGGTCAGGGCCGTCGCTCCGCCGAAGCTGATGTCTAGCGTCGTCTCGAACTCGTAGGGATCCGCGATGCTATCGAGGTAGAGGAATGCGCTTCCTGGGCGCGAGCCCTGCCGAATGCGCACGCACGCGAGCCACGAGAGGCTGGCGGCGCCCTGTTGGCACTGCGCGTCGAGCGTGGCGAGCGCATCTGCGTCCGACGAGGGCATCGCCGCGCAAGAGGCGATGTCGCCCTTCCGGCAGCCGGCCCTGAGGAGCTCCAGGACCTTCGCGCCCGACGGGTTCACGTGGTCCTTGTGGACGCGCAGGTAGGCTTCGCTTGCACAATACTCGCCGCCGTAGCCGATCTCGCGATCGAGGCACTTTTTCGTCATCGACTCGCGAATCGATTTGCGATTCGCGTCATCTTCCTTTTCTCTGGAGCGTAGATCGAGCCACACCTCCCACCGGGCCAGCTCCTCGGCGCTCTGCATGGACTTCTCCGCCTTGCCGGTCCTCCCGTGTTGGCGCCCGACGTGCTGCTCCGGCACGCGCCGGGTAAAACCGCGGTCTGCGAAGACCCAGATGTCGTCGACATCCCTCGGCCGCACAGGCACCTCGACGGACTTCGATCCGACGGGGGCCTCACCGCTCCACAGCACCCGCGTTTCACGATTCACCAGCTGGATGAACAGGCCATCGAGCGGGTGCTTCTTCTCCCCGTTGCGAATGGTGACCGACGTCGCCGGTTCGAGGCAGATGGGGGCATCCAGGTCGGGGCCGCCCGGCGCCCCCACCGTCACGGTGATCTCCTTCTCTTTGAACTCGTCCGCCGACACAACCAACCTGTGATCGCCCTGCGGGAGCGGCATGGGATCAGGCGGAAAGGGGGCTCTCGACGGCTCGACCTTCGCGTCGGAAGCCTCCGGGACGAGGAGGATCCACTCGGGTGGACTGGGGTAAGCGCACGCCGGATCCCACGTGAGCTTGACCCGCACGAACGGGGCCAGCGTGACGGGAGGCGGTCTGGTGAGCCCCGACGGGGCGACCTTCACCGAGACGGGCGTCGGCCCGAACCCCGCCGCCTTCAGGCAGAACTTCTGCGTGCCCGATCGCAACCCGCTCTTTGGCGTCAGCGTCAAAGGCGTCCGGCCGAGGGATCGTCCCTCGGCCGACTGGCACCCTTCCAGCGCCGCCGGGATGCGAAACACCTCCGCCTCGCTCGGCGAGCTCGTGAGCTCCAGCGTCGGAGGAGGCGGCGGCGGCTTGATCGGCTCGGGGAGGCACTTCAACGTCGCGGGATCGCGTCCCCACAGGCATGGCCCTGCGGCAGCCTGACCGTGGGCCTCGCGCCCGAGAGAGGCGAAGCCCAGCACGAGCCCGACGCGTCCGAACAGGCGAACCAGGCGGCCGGCGCACGCGGTCACGACGCGAGGGTACCCGCGGTCGCCGCTCGCGGGCAAGCGGCGTGGCGCGCGGGCCTTGTCCGGGCGGGTCGAGTCGGCTCTATTGACGGCTGGAGGTATCGATGCGCGAGGTCATCGCGGTGCTGCCGGCCGAAGCCGTGGCGAGCTGGGAAGAAGCGCTCCGGGCGGCGGCCCGTGGTGACGGCGAGGCGCCCGTCGGGCCGGAGCCCGAGGCGTTCTTCGACCCGTTCCGCCCCGCCGCGGCGGTGTGTTCGGATCCGGAAGACGCGATCGGGCTCGTCCGGAGGGGGGTGCGCGTCGCGCCATTTGCAGAGACGACGCCGCTCCTGCCGCTCTATGCGGCGCTCGGTCGAGAGCTCCCTCCGCCCCTCCGCGTGGCGAGCGAGGAGCAACGTTATGAGTTCCTCCTCGTGGCGCTCACGTTCAGCCTGCGCCTCGACGACGACGAATCGCCGGACCATGCCGAGTTCGTGGTGAAGATCCGTGACGGTGTCGACGGCCCGCGCGCGTCGCGGGCCGTCGAGGTCTTCCCGCAGCGCGTGCACGCCACGTATTTCCAGGCCTCGGCCCAGCTCTCCGTCGCGCTGGAGGCGTCCATGAAGTTCTCGGTCGAGGCCGACCCCGCAGCCCGCGCGGGCGTCGACGCGGCGGCGGAGGCCAAGGTGCTGGCCGGCCCCTTCACGATCGACATCGGGCAGACCGAGCTGGACGTCTCGGGCGAGGGGGATCGCGACATCGGCTGGGTGTACCGCGTTCGACGCGCGCTCGAGGGCAAGAACGACTTCAGGAGCTTCCTGGTACTGAAGGTCGCGCGCGAGACGGAGGAGGTCCGGCTGCTCGTGAATATCGGGGTCCGCACGTACCGGCGCACGTGGAAGACGCTATGGCTGCGGGAGAAGCTCCCGATCCTCTATGCGAGCGCCGCGCTCGACATTGAGCTACCGAACCGCGATTGAACGAGGTCCAGAGCATGCTTCACCGTCAGGCGCGCCAGAGCACGCCTGCGAGCACGCAAGATCGCATTTCAATTGCATAAATTGAGGCGAATCGGTGAGGCGTTCGCCGATCGGGCCGAGATCGCATGACGGCAGCGCTCTGCCGCTTCAGCGGTTCTCCCGGGGGTCTCCGCGCGGCCAGTGTACGGGGGTCCTCGAACACCCCGACGTCCGGGCGTGCCGTCCGGCTTTCGGAGACCCGCGGCGGCCCCCGTGGTCCCTCGGGCAGGACGCCGGCGCCGCCACGGCCTCCGAGGCAAGAGGGGGCTCGCGTCCCGCCGGGACGCAGCGCGTCCGCAGGAGACGCGAGCCTGTTCGTTCCACCTGGACCCGTCCCGGTTCTCCTGCTTTCCTGCTGCCCACCGTGACCGCATCCCGTGACGAGAGCTTCATCTCCCTCGTCCCCCGCCTCGTGTCGGCCACGTATTTCGACGAAGCTGCCACGGCGGTCCTCCAGGCCATGTTCACCTGCGTCGAGGAGGCGCTCGCCGGCAGCCCGTTCGCCAGCCGCGCCCGGATCCTGCGTGGCGTGGTCCACCTCCGCCCCGAGGACAGCTACCAGCGCCTCTTCGGCATCGACCGCCCGAGCGGCGCGCGCATCGAAGGCACCGGCTACCTCACCTCCGGCAGCGTCTGGAGCTGGATCGAGAAGCACCGCTGTTCGGTCTCGATCGACGTCCAGCGCGCTTCGCTCCGCTCCTGGATGCCGGACGGGGCCATGGCGCTCCGCCACCCGCCAGAGGCGGCCGGCATGCCCGGCGACGCGACACGCGAGCGGATGCTCGGTCGCGACGCGACCCACGTCCATGTCGTCCCGCTGCGCGCGCCGGGCGGCAGCGTCGACGGCATGATCACGATCGAGGTGAGCTGCAGGGGGGCCGTCGGGCTCGAGCTCCCCTGGGCGGAGTGTTACGAGGAGCTGGCGATCCTCGCCAGCATCGCCGGCGCCTTCATCGCCGCCCGCGCGCTGCCGCTCCGCTCGGACGAGCCGGCGAGCCCGGACGAGTTCTTGCCGGTCGTCGGTCAGAGCACCGCGCACCTCGTCGAGCTGCTCCGCGCCTTCGCCCCGCGGGACGACACCATCCTGATCACCGGCCCGACCGGCGCCGGGAAATCCAGGCTCGCGCGCTGGTGCCACGAGCACTCGCAGCGCCGGGGCCAGCCCTTCGAATCGCTGGACCTCCTCGGCGTGCCCGAGGACCTGCAGATGGCCGAGCTGTTCGGCTGGAAGCGGGGCGCCTTCACCGGAGCGGTCAAGGACAACCCTGGCGCGGTCGCCCGCGCCGCGAAGGGCACGCTCTTCCTCGACGAGATCGACAAGCTCTCGCTCAAGGCCCAGGCGGGCCTCCTGCGCTTCATCGAGGAGCGCGCCTACCGGATGCTGGGCGACGACGGGGCGGGGGAGCGCCGCGCCGACGCGCGCCTCCTCGTCGGCACCAACGCCGATCTGCGCGCCGCCGTGCGCGCCGGCCGCTTCCGCGAGGACCTGTACTACCGCATCAACGTCCTGCCGGTGCGGCTGCTCCCGCTCGCCGAGCGGCTCGACGAGCTCCCGCGCTGGGCCGACTACATGCTGAACCGGCGCCATCAGGAGGCCGACGGCAAAGGGACGGCGCGCTTCGAGCCCGACGCCATGAAGCTCCTCGTGTCCGCGCCCTGGCCGGGCAACCTGCGGCAGCTCGACAACATCGTCCGGCGCGCTTACGCGCTCCAGCTCGCGGGGCAGAGCGGCCTCGGCGGCGATCTGGTGATCCAGCGGCGCCACGTCGAGCGCGCGCTCACCTTCGACGGCGACGCCGAGCCGAGCGCGCTGACCAGGCTGCTCTGGCGGGCGGCGCTCAGCTTCGTGAACGAGGCCGAGCGACGCCGCGGCGGCAGCGCCCCGCTCCCGCTCGATCTGACCGACGCATTCCGAGGCATGGTCCTCGGCGCGGCGGTGCAGCGGGCGGGCAACCGGGACGACGCCTTCACGCTGCTCGGCCAGGAGATGCTGCTCAAGAACCGCAACCACCATCGGACGCTGCGGCGCGAGCTCTCGCGGGTGCGCGAGGTCCTGGACCTGCTCGGAGGTGAGGTTGATCCGGAGCTCCAGGCGGTGCTCGACGCCGACAAGGAGCCTTGACGACGCGCGGTGCCAGCGCTCTCCGAGCGCCTCCAGCGACCACGAGATCGAGCATGCAGTGTTCTGTTGCAAACGGCGCCGCGCTCGCGCCAGGCACGACGTTCGACGGGCGTTACGAGATCCTGGCCAAGCTCGGCGAGGGCGGCTTCGGCGTGGTGCACAAGGCCCGCCAGCTCACCACCGGGCAGCCGATCGCCCTGAAGATCCTGCGCCTCGCCGAGCAGGGAGGCGTCGCGCGCGGCGCGCAGACCGACAGGCGGGTCTCGCGCTTCCTGCGCGAGACGCGGCTCTGCGCCCAGCTCCACCACCCCAACATCGTCCAGCTCGTCGACGCGGGGCAGGTGGACGATGGGACCCTCTACGCCGCGTTCGCCTTCGCGCCTGGCGACGACCTCGCCGCCCTGCTCGAGCGAGAGGGCGCGCTCGCGCCGTCCGAGGCGCGGCACCTGATGCTCCAGGTGCTCGACGCCCTCGCCTGCGCCCACGCGGCGGGCGTCGTCCACCGCGACCTCAAGCCCAGCAACATCATGGTGATCCCCACGGGCGCCCGCCGCAACGCGCTGGTGCTCGACTTCGGGATCGGCGCCACGCTCGACGACGGACGATCCACGCGCCTGACCGGCAGCCACGACGCGCTGGGCACGCCCGGCTACGGGGCGCCCGAGCAGTGGCGCGGCGCCGAGGCTTCGCCGCGCGCGGATCTGTTCTCGTGGGGCCTCGTGTTCCTCGAGTGCCTGACGGGCAAGCCGGCGTACGGCGGCACGGAGGCCGAGATCTTCTATCGGCTGCTCGGCCCCGATCCCGTCCCGATCCCCGCCGCGCTCGAGCGCCACCCCCTGGGCGACCTGCTCGCCCGCGCTCTCCGCAAGGACGAGGGCGCGCGCGACGTCACCGCCCGTGGGCTCTTCGAGGCGCTCGAGGCCTGCACCCTGCGCGGGCTCTCGCGCGAGGCGATGCTCGTCGCCGGCGGCGCCTCGTCCGGCGGGGACACGCGGTCGCTCGCCTCGGCCGCGACGGTCGCCGCGTCGCTCGACCGGCGGAGGGCGCCCGCGCTCGACGGCGAGCGCCGGCAGCTGACGGCGCTCTGCTGTCACCTGAGGGCGCGCGCGGCCGTCGCGCAGGCCGCCGACGCCGAGGCGCTGGACGATCCCCTGCGCTCGGCGCTCGCCCTCTGCGCGGACGTCGGGCGCCGGTACGGGGGGTACGTGGCCGCGGCGCTCGGCGACGATCTGCTGGTCTACTTCGGCTACCCCAGCGCGGCGGAGGACGACGCCAGGCGCGCTGCCCGCGCGGCGCTGGCGATGGCCGGCGCCGTGCAAGCCGAGGACGCCGAGGACCCACGCAGCGCTGCGCCGGGCGTGCGGATCGACGTGAGCGTCGGCCTTCACACCGGCCTGGTCGTCGACGGGAATCTGGGGGATCTCGACGGCGCGTGCCTCGTCACCGGCGCCACCCCGCGGCTCGCCGCGCGGCTCGCCGCGCTGGCGCCGCCGGGAGCCGTGGCGGTCAGCGCCGCGTCGCAAGCGCTGCTGCGCGCCTCCTTCGACCTCGAGGGCGAAGGGGCCTGCTCCATCGAGGGAATCGCGGCGCCGGTGGAGACCTACCGCCTCGGGCAGGAGCACGGCGCCGCGGCGAGGTGGCCGACCCCCGACGGCTCGAAGGCGCCGCTCCCCGGTCGAGATGCGGAGATCAGGCTCCTCCTGGAGCGGTGGCGCCGCGCGTGCGAGGGGGCGGGCCAGTCGAGCCTCATCACCGGCGAGCCCGGCATCGGCAAGAGCCGCCTGGCGCGCGCGCTGCGCGATCGGGTAGCGCACGAGGACCCCACCTTCCTCGAGGCGCGGTGCTCGCCCGCCACGCAAAACAGCCCGCTGCGCCCGGTGATCGAGCTCCTCGAGCGCGCGCTCGGGCTCGACCAGGAGCCCGACGCGGGCAGCACGATCGCGCGGCTCGAGGGGGAGCTCGCCGGCCACGGCCTCGCGCTGGCCGAGTCCATGCCGCTCTTCGTGCCGCTCTTCTCCCTGCCTCTCGGCGCCCCGTATGCCCCGCTCGACGTCTCGGCGCAGCGGCAGAAGGCGCTGACGCTCAAGGCGGTCGCGTCGCTGCTCCTCGCGATGGCCGACAGGCGGCCCGTCCTTCTTCTGGCCGAAGATTTGCATTGGGCCGACCCCACCACGATGGAGTTCCTCGCGGAGCTGGTTCGCGAGGCGCCAGCGGTCCCCATGTGCGTCGTCATGACGGCTCGCCCGGAGTTCTCGCCGTCGTTCTCGACGGCCGATGTGCTGCTGCTCCCGCTGGGCCGCCTCGAGCGCCCGCAGATGGAGGAGATGCTCACCCGGCTGGTGGGCAACAAGGCGCTGCCTCCCGCCGTGATCGAGCAGGTGGCTGGCCGCGCGGACGGGGTTCCGCTCTTCGCGGAGGAGCTGCTCCGGATGATGGTCGACTCGGGGCTCCTCGTGGAGCGGGAGGATCGCTGCGAGCTCACGGGGTCGCTTTCGGGGGCAGCGATCCCGGGGACCTTGCGGGCGCTGCTCACGGCGCGCCTGGATCGGCTGGAGCGCGCCAGGGAGACGGCCCAGCTCGCGGCCGCGCTGGGGCGGGAGTTCGGCATCGAGGTGCTCTCGGCAGCGAGCCCGCTCGGCCCGGCGGCGGTGAAGGACGACCTGGAGCGGCTGATGAGCGCGGGGCTCCTGCTGCGCAAGCGGCGGCAGAAGGACGCGGTAGGGGTGTTCAAGCACGCGCTGGTGCGGGACGCGGCCTATGAGTCGCTCTCCACGGGCGCGCGGCGGAGGGTCCACGCGCGGATCGCTGCGACGCTGGAGGAGCGGTTTCCGGAGATGGTCCGGACGCGGCCCGATCTGCTCGCGCACCACCACGCGGCGGCGGAGCAGAAGGGGCAGGCCGCTGGTTACGCGCAGCGCGCCGCGGAGCAGGCGCTGCAACGCTCGGCCTATGCCGAGGCCATCGTGCACGCCTCCAATGCCGTGGCGTGGGCCGAGGCGCTGTCGGGCGCCGGGGGGGTCGAGGCCGAGCTCCGCGCGAACGGCGTCCTGACCCAGGCCCTGATGGCGAACCATGGCTGGGCCGATCCGCGGGTCAAGGCGACCGTCGATCGCTCGGCCAGCCTGCTGCAGCTGCTCGAACAGGACAGCGAGCACCGTGTGCCGACGTTGAGCTTCCTGTTCGTCTACCATCACGTGGCCAGCAACCGCCGAACGGCGCGCGCGTTGATAGAAGAGCTGGTCGCCATCGCCGAGCGCTCCGGCGACCGGGGGCTCCGCGCCGCTGTCGAGGCGCTCTACGCGCTCGCCCTCTTCGTGGATGGCGACCACGCAGCCGCGCGGCGCGTGGCCGAGCGCGCGGCCACGCTCTACGATCCCGACCTTCATCGGGACCACGGGGTGCGGTTCGGGCTGGACTCGCTGGTCCTGGCGAAGGCGTACGTAGCGCAGCTCTGCTGGTACTCCGGCGACACCGCCTCTGCCTTCGCGCACATCACGAGCGCCCTCGAATGGGCGCGTGAGGTCGGCCACGTGCCCTCGATCGCCCTTTGTCTGCTGTATGGGTGCATGATCTACCAGCTCGCTGGCGACCGGCGCGCGGTCGCCTCCATGGCCGGAGAGATCCTCACCCTGAGCGGTAAATATGGGCTGCCTGCCTACGAGGGATATGCGAAGACCCTCCACGACTGGGCGACCGGCGACGACCAGCGCGCCCGGGCGATCATGGAAGGCCTCTCCAGCCTCGGGTGCAAGCTCGGCCTCTCGTACTACGGCTCTCTGATGGCCGACCGCCAGGCCGAGCGCGGCGATCTCGACGCGGCCATCGCGTGCATCGACCATTGCCTCTCCTTGTGCCGCGAGAACGACGAGCACTACTACGAGCCCGAGCTCCACCTCCGCCGGGCCATGTACGAGGCGCACAAGGATCCTGCGGCCGAAGGCGTGCGGCTCTCGCTGGAGCGAGCCGCCCGGCTCGCGCGGCACCACGACATGCCGAGGATTGAAGCGCTGGCGACGCTGGAGCTGCTCGGGCGCTCCGGCGGCGCCGCGCCACACCGAGCCCGCCTCGACGATCTGCTCGCGCTTCACCCGTGCCTGCGAGGGATCGAGGAGAGCGTCACGAAGAAGGAAGAACTCGATGAAAGACATGAGCCAGCTGATGCGGTTTCGCACCGCGTATTTGCGCGCGATCGCGGGAGCGTGGAGCGATCCTGAACTTCTTGAACAGCTGACCACCAGCCCTTACGCGAGCGAGGCTGGCACCGGCAACACCATCACTGTCCTGAGGGAGTATGGCTTTGACTGGGAACGCTCACCGTGGAACAACGTATGCCAGATCCAGATCGTGGGCGGCACCAGGCTCCAGTGGACCGGCGACGAGTGGATCTGGCCCAGGCCCGCGCCGTCTTCACCCCGCAATACCCCGCCGACCGCCCTGCCCCCGATAGACAGCCTGACGTTGTGGCTGCCGCTCAGCGCGCCGTCTTCCACCGAGAGCACGACGTCTGGCAACCATCCGATCGAGGCTCGTGCGCTTACAGAGTTTTACATGCAGCACGCGAACCTGTTCAGCGACGACTGGGGGAACTGGTGCATCAAACCGACGGATGAGGCCATCGCGCCGCTCCAGGTCGACCCGGGCGACGCGACCAGTTTTTACGGGGAGGTTTGCATCAGCTCGCCGACGATCTCCGGCCAGCTCATGCCTGACGACGCGGATTTCACGGCGTTCAAGGTCGCGCTGCTCGGGGCGATGGCCAAGGCATGGGCCAACCCGTCCTTCAAAGAAATGCTCCAGACCAACGCCATGCAAGCTCTGCAGACCATCCGAAAGTACAAAATGCCCTGGGAGATGGGGCTCTATATCCAGGAAGACAAGGGCGCCAAGTGGGACTGCGCTTCTAATTGGAAGGCTCCCGCCGGTGGTAGGGGCAATGGTGTAGGAAATAGCGATGCAGCGAGCGACGAGGGTCTTGGCGCAGGAAATCGCAATCCCAAAAACATGACTGGCCCCTGGGAGTCTAGCCGGCGTCACATGCTCACGCTCTGTCTGCCCCAGCCGCCGGACAATTCGAGCGACGAGCCTCTCGCCCTCGCCGCGTACAACGCCGCAGGGGCACAATACCCGTTCAGCTGCTGCTCCTAGCGCGACAAACGGGTTGAAACCACGAGAGGACGCAGGAATTTCGCGGGGAGGCGGGGAGCGAGAGACGGCAAGAGCGAGAGATTCATTTTTTTTCTTCTTCCTCCCCGCCTCCCCGCCTCCCTGTGAAAATTCTCCCGGTTTCAACGCGATCGGTATTCCAGCCGCCGAGGAGCTGAGGATGCGGGATGGATTTCGGATCATCGATGTGGACCGTCACGTCCTCGAGCCCGTCGCCATGTGGCCGGAGTACCTGCCGGCGCGGATGCGAGAAGTTGCGCCTCGGTTCGAGCCCTTCGGCCCCCCCGAGGCCCTGGCCGAGCGGCTGAATCGCCTGGGTGAGCACGCGCTCCTGCCCACGCCCCAGATCCTCTGTGTGGCTGGCGAGCCCGTCATGCGTGTCCCCGAGGCGGCGTACATCGAGGTCGGGCTCATCGCCGAGGGGCGTCGCGAGCTTCTTGCCGCCGCAACGACGCCTCGGGGGCACCTCGCCGAGATGGACGCGACCGGCGTCGACGTCGCCGTCATGCTCCCCACGTTCGCGACCTACCTGGTCAACGACGACTCCATCGACGCGGAGCGCTCGCGCGCTTACGCCAGCGCCTACAATCGATGGCTGGGCGATTTCTGCTCGAGCGCGCCTGCCAGGCTCCTGGGCCCGGCGCTCATCTCACGCCACGATCCGGAGGCCATGGTGGGCGATCTCGAGCAAGCGGTCCATGGCGGCGTGCGCTCGGTGGTCCTCCGGCCCAACCCGGTACGGGGCCGCACGCTGAGCGCTCCTGCCTATGCGCGATTCTGGGCGGCGTGCGAGCACCACGCGGTCACCATCCTCCTCCACGAGGGCACGCACGCGCGCCTCCCCACGGCGGGAGCCGATCGCTTCCAGACCCAATTTGGCCGGCATGCCTGCTCTCATCCGATGGAGGCGATGATGGCGCTGCTCTCGCTGATCGAGGGCGGCGTGCTCGAGGCCCACCCGACGCTGCGGGTGGGCCTGCTCGAGGCGGGGTGCGGCTTTCTGCCTTACTGGCTCTGGCGGCTCGACCACGTCGAGTACGCGCAGATGCGCGGCGAGGTGCGCGGCCGGGTGCGCCGGCCGCCCTCGGAGTACTTCCAGCGGCAGTGCTGGATCGCGCTCGAGCCCGGCGAGGTGATGCTCGACCGGGTGGTGAGGGAGATCGGCCCCCAGCGGATGGTATTCGGAACCGATTTCCCCCACCTCGACCACGGCCCCGGGATGGTCGACGAGATGATGGCGCTGCGGGACGCGCTCGGGGACGAGGCGCTGCGGGCGATCCTCTGGGAGAGCCCTTGCGGCCTCATGGGGATGTAGGGGCGCGCCCTGTGCAGCTCCGATCCGCCCGGACTCTGACGGGTCTCGGGGGGTCGAGGCGATCCCCGGCCATCCGGTGGTCGCTCTCCTCGAGCTCGCCACTTGCGCCTGCTCCTTGGCGGGTGAAACCAGGAACGACGATGGATCCTCTGGAGCTGAGCCAGGTGCTGGCGTTCAATCCCACGCTGCGCGTCGAGCGCATGGATGCGGGCGTGGTCTTCCTGATCGGCGAGCGCGAGCGCTTCGTCCTCTCCGGCGCCTGCACCGCCGAGGTCGCCGCGCTCGTCGACGGCCGGCGGACGGTGCACGAGATCCTGAGCGCCGCGCGCGATCGGTTCTCCGAGCCTGAGACCCTGTATGCCCTGAGCCGGCTCGCGGCGCGCGGCTACCTGGTCCCCGCAACACCGGAGCTCCCCTCCGAGAGCGCCGCGTTCTGGCGTGGGGTGGGTCTCGACGGCAAGGCGGCCGCCGAGGCGCTGAGCCGGACCCCGGTGTCGGTCCTGGCCGTCGGCGAAGCCGCTCCCGCCGGGTGGATGACCGAGGCGCTCGAACAGGCAGGCGTGCGGATCGACGCCGAGGCGGCGGTGCAGGTGGTCGTGGCCGACGACTACTTGCAGCCCGAGCTGGCCTCGATCAACCGCCGCGCGCAGCGTGAAGGAGCGCGCTGGTTCCTGATCAAGCCTGCCGGCGTCCAGCCGCTCATCGGGCCTGTCTTCGAGCCCGGCGCCGGCCCCTGCTGGGATTGCATGGCGTTCTGGATGCGCCAGAACCGCCCGGTCGAGGAGCTCGTTCGCCGGCGCCGGGGGCACGAGGGCCATGTCCCTCCCCCCAGGGCGGCCACCGAGGCGAGCGTACGGACCGCTTGCGGGCTCGGCGCCTCGGCCATCGCCCGCGCGCTCGCCAGGGACGATACCAGCTCTCCCCAGGCGCTCGGTGCCCGGGTGCTCGCCCTCGACCTGGCGACGTTCCAGATCACCGCGCACGCGGTCGTCCGGAGGCCGCAGTGCCCGGCGTGCGGCGATACGGCGCGGATGGCGGCCGTCGGCGAGCGCCCGATCGAATTGCAGCCGGTGGAGAAGGCGCATTACGAGGACGGTGGATATCGCCGGCAGACCCCGCGGCGGACCTACGAGCGCTACCAGCACCTCGTCAGCCCGATCACCGGAGCCGTGACGTACCTCGTGCCGATGCCGGGGCGGGACACCGAGCTCCGCGCCGTGTACGCGTCCGGCTACCTGGCCTGCCCCCGGGAGGGCGTCCCGCGCACCAACGTCTTCGACAAGGGCTGCGCCGGCAAGGGGCGCAGCGCGGACCAGGCCAGGGTGAGCGCGCTCTGCGAGGCGCTCGAGCGCTACAGCGGCGTGTACCAGGGAGACGAGGCGCGCGTCCGCGCAAGCAAGGACGAGCTCGGCGCGGCGGCGCTCTCGCCCGGCGATCTGCTGAACTTCAGCGAGGCGCAGTACCGCGAGCGCGCTCAGCTCAACGCGCGGGCAGCGGATCGTCGCCAGTGGGTACCGGAGCCGCTCGACGCCGGCACCAGGATCGACTGGACCCCGGCGTGGTCGCTGAGCAAGCGCGAGCGGCGCTACGTCCCGCTGGCCTACTGCTATGCCGAGGCCCCGCCCGAGAGCGGCACCGCGTTCTGCGGCCCCTGCGGCAACGGCGTGGCGGCCGGCACCTGCCTCGAGGAGGCCGTGCTGCAGGCGCTGCTCGAGCTCGTGGAGCGCGATGCTGCCGCGGTCTGGTGGTACAACCGGCTCGCGCGCCCGGCCATCGAGCTCGACAGCTTCCGGGACCCGTACTTCGAAGCCCTCCAGGCGGACTATGCCCGCCTCGGCTGGGCCGTCTGGGTGCTCGATCTGACGCACGACCTCGGTATCCCCACCTGCGTCGCGCTCGCGCACGAGGCCCGGGGGGATCGATTCACCATCGGGTTCGGCTGCCACATCGACCCGCGCCTCGCCGTGCAGCGATCGCTCACCGAGCTCAACCAGCTCTTCGAGCCTGAAGGCGCGCGCCGGGCGCCGTGGGACCTCGAGCGGCTGCCTGACCGAGCGCATCTCTTCCCGAGCCCCGATCTCCGCCGGGTCGCGGCCGAGCACCTGCCCCGGATCGGCGGCGCCGATCTGCGCGCCGACATCGAGCAATGCCTGGGTCGCCTCGACGGGGCGGGCCTGGAGCTCGTCGCGGTGGACAAGACCCGCCCCGACATCGGCTTGCCCGTGGTCCAGGTGATCGTCCCAGGGCTGCGCCATTTCTGGCCCCGGTTCGGCCCGGGGAGGCTCTATGAGGTGCCGTGCGCGCTCGGGTGGCTCGCCCGCCCGCTCGCCGAGGGCGAGCTCAACCCGGTCCCTCTGTTCGTCTAGCCCCGATAGCCGCCGAGCAGCTGCGCAGGCGAGAGCGCCACGACCCGGAGGCCATGGTGGGCGATCTGGAGGAGGCGGCGCGCGACAGCGCACGCTCTGTGGTGCTCCGGCCCAACCCGGTGCAGGGACGACGACCTGGGCCCCTCGTTCCTCGTGACGGTCGGCCCCGGCTGAGATCTCCGGCCAGCTCCTGCTGAGCAGAGCTGCCCTATCTCGACCGCCCGCGCCCGTGCAAGCAGGTGTCGTACCGATCCGGGACCAGCGTCTCAGCAGGACGCGGAGTGTCCCCCCCGGACGCAGGCCCGGCTGACGAGAGCTGAGCCCCGACGGCATCCGAGCATCTCCTCGTCCACGCGTCCACGGTGGTGGCCCTGCGGTGAACGCTCGGCGCGGCCTCGCACGGGTGCGCTGGCGCCAGGCCCGGCCTCGGATCGTGGGCGTCCATCTATCCAGAATACACGCACGCCCGGGCCCGTGCGCGCTGGCCTCGATGTTGCTCCAAGGGTGACTCGCGTGCGACGGCTGGCCGGTTGTCATCGCGCGCGCGGGCGCGGTCACCTGGCTCGCCCCCGTTCGTTCATCGCCGGGTGTCACACCCAGGGGCGCTGCTCCTGCTCAGTCGGTCCACCCCGAGTTCTGGGGTCTTAACACGAGGATTGATCCACCATGTCCACACAAAAGCATTCTAGCATTCTGAGTACGTCAGGCCAGTCTGCCGCTCCGCTCGTCATTTACGAAAGCCAGCACCTGACCCTGTCTCTCGTTGAGCCGACATGGATTCAGTGCGAGGATCAAACCAGGCATTGGCCTTGGACGATCACCTTGTCTGCCACGTCGAGGGGTGACTACGATATCGCCCTGCGCGCGTTCACCCTCACCCTCGGGACGACCGACAACAACAACCACTACAGCGTGGGATGGGTCGTCCCCGACCAGCCGTCCAGGCCGCAAATCCTTACTATCCCACAGCAAAAAATCCTCGCCAGGCAGACCGCGGCTCTCAACGTGAGCTCCCAGGCCTGGGTGGCTTGCTCGGCTTCGAACCTGAGTGGTGTTGCCGTCACGTTCATCGCTTCCGATGTCGACACCGGGAAGGATCCCGTCTACGCTCTGACTGGAAACACGCCCATCCCCACGGTAGACGGGAAAGTCATCGGAACCAACCTCTACAGTGCCTGACGCCGCCCGTGCGGGATAGGGGGCCAAACACCGCTCCGAAGGCAACTGGCATCTTGCCCCGCTGTGCCAGTTGACATGGACGCACTGCCACGGTGCGGTCGTGGCGTCCCGTGTAGCCGAGGTGACCACGGCAGCCCAAGGCGACGGATCGACCATCGCGAGCTCCCCGGGCCCGCGACTCACCGGTTGGGCCCATGTTCGGGCCATGCCTTTCGAAGGGGCGCGATCGGTGGTCTGGGACCCCAAAACTGTGGTCAAAGTGACGGATCGCGGTGGTTCGCCACCGCGAGTTCGTCGCCGACGAGAAGCAGATCGAGCCTAGAGGCAGCGCAGCACGTTGTCGCGCACGAGCTGCCAGATGGGCTCGGGGATCCCGCCCAGCCAGCGCGCGTCCCGCTCGACCGGCGCCTCGGCGTCGTCGAGCGGGTCGTCGTGGCTATAGACGAGCCGCCACTGCCGCTCGCTCGATCATGATCTGGTGCCAGTGAAGGGGCGAGCGGCGAGAGCACGGCCGCGGGCGAACCGGAGCGCTCCGGGAGAGCCTGCCGGCACCGTCTGTCTCGGAATCGCCCAGCGCTTGTCAACGAAGGAGGCTCGGCGCGTCGCGCCTCCCTCAGGGCGAGCAGCCTCGCAACGGATGTTGATCACGAGCCGAGCCCGCTGGAGGGAGAGCTCTCCGCCTCAGCGGTTCTTCTTCACGTCCTTCGCGTGACCCAAGCTGGGCGGCTTGCCGCGCAAGCAACTCCAGACAGCGAGCACCCCGATGAGGCGCATCTCCGGCTCAACCGCGTAATATACATGGTACTGCGTACGCGACAGCAAGACACGCCGCACTCCATCCTTCGCCTTGGGGCCGTAGGGGGCTCCCATCTCCGGCGTGCGCTGCAGCATGCGGAGCGCTGCGGCGAGCTCATCGGCGAACAGCGACGGCGCCGCGGGACGGTTTTCGCGCCACCATGCATCCACCGCGCGCGCCTGCTCGGCCGATCTCCCCAGGAATCGGACCTTCACCCGCGCGCCCGCAGCTCGGCGAGCAGCACGTCGGCCTCGATACCTGCCCCTGTTCGCATCTCGGCGAGCCCCTCTTCGAGGGCCGCGTGCAGCTCTGCGCGCTCCTCGTCGTCGAGCTCGTCGCCCGGATCGGCGATGACGAGATCGAGCACCATGCCCTCCGGCAGATCCGTGGGCTCGTCCACGACGATGCGACCGTTCTGGACGCGGGCCTTGAGCGCTTGCACGTCGCGAAGCGTAGCGCCGTCATCACCTTGTTGCACCAAGGAGCAGCGGCATCCCGCCGTCGTGGCCATGGTGCGCCATGGAACAGCGGCATCCTCGACGTCACACGAGCCCGGGCGTGGGACACACCTCTTCCCGGGTGTCGCTGCGCGGCCAGCGTGCGGGTCGCCTCGAGCACCCCGACATCCAGGCGAGCTGGCTGAGCGTCCTCCCCGTGTCCGCTCGGACTACAGGCAGCGCAGCACGTTGTCGCGCACGAGCTGCCAGATGGGCTCGGGGATCCCGCCCAGCCAGCGCGCGTCCCGCTCGACCGGCGCCTCGGCGTCGTCGAGCGGGTCGTCGTGGCTGTAGACGAGCCGCCACAGCCGCTCGCTCACCGAGCCATTCCGGTCGATCACGAAGCGGTGAACGAGCTTCTTCGCGAGCTCCTCGCCCTCGACGTCGAGCAGCAGCACCGGCGGCGCCACCTCGATCTCGCCCGCGTCGCGCAGCGGCTTGAGCCGGACATAAGCCCCCTTCACGAGATCGGCCTCGTCCGGCGGCTCGAACCCCGCCGCGCGGAAGTCGCACGGCGCCTTGGTGTTGCCGATGAGGTAATACGCCCCCTGGGTCTCGGCGAGGATCGCGCCGCCCAGCCTCCCTACGCGTGCCATCTAGACCTCCTCCGCGGTGCCGCCCTCGTCCGAGAGCACCAGCGAGCGCCCCGGCGTCTGGCCCGGGAGCGCGGCTCCATCCCACGTGTACTTGTTGGTATACCCGCGCGGGGTGACCATGTACCCCTCGAACATGAAGGTGTTGGTCGACCCGACGAGCACCGTCGTCAGCATCCCGATCTCGTACTCGAGGAAATGGTCGAGATCGGTGAGCACCGCGCTCTCCAGCTTGCGGTAAGCGCTCTTCACCAGCGCGACCGGCGTCGTGCCCGCGCGGTGCTGGCGGATGATCTCCTGCGCCCGCACGATCTGGCGCGTGCGCCGCCCGCTCGCCGGATTGTAAAGGCCAATGACGAAGTCGGCCGCGGCCGCGGCCTCGAGCCGCCGCTCGATGACCGGCCACGGGGTCAGCAGGTCGGAGAGCGAGATGGCGCAGAAGTCGTGGCCGAGCGGCGCGCCGACGAGCGACGCGCACGCGTTGAGCGCCGTCATCCCGGGCACGAGGCGGAGCTCCGGCGACTCGCCGCGCTTCCAGCCGATCTCCTCCAGCACCTGGAAGACGAGCCCGGCCATGCCGTAAACGCCCGCGTCGCCCGACGAGATGATCGCCACGCGCGCCCCGTCCCGCGCCCGCTCCACCGCGGCGCGCGCCCGGCCGATCTCCTCGGTCATGCCGGTCTTGATGATCTCCTTGCCCTCGATCAGGTGCTTCACCAGCCGGATGTACGTCGTGTACCCGACGATGAGGTCCGAGGCCGCGATCGCCTCGAGGGCGGCGCGGGACGCGTGCTCCTCGGCGCCAGGGCCGATCCCGACGATCGACAGGACTCCTTTGCTGTCACCCATGGCTCTCCTCCACGTTGCGCTTCGCGAACGGGACGCGCGCCACCGCGAGCGTCATGGACCGCCCCACGCCCTCCTCGGTGTACGCCCGCTTCGGCACGAGCAGCCTCGCGGCCCCCGCCGCCCGCAGCGCGGCCGGCTCGGCGACGCCCCGGGCGCCGACGTGCTTCTTCACCGTCTCCGACGGGTTCTCGATGCCCTCGGTCGCGTCGAGCTCCTCGGGCGTGAACGTGACGAGCGGCCACCCCCGCCGCGCCGACAGCGCGAGCAGCGCCTCCTCGTCGGCCTTCTTGTCGATCGTCGCCAGCGCCTTCACCGACCTCGCCGACAGCCCGTGCTCCTCGAGCAGCCGGTCGACGCCGCGCTCCACCATGGCGAGCGGCGCGCCGCGATCGCAGCCGATGCCGAGGACCAGGCTCTTCGGCCGGTAGACGACGGCGCGCTCGACGATCCCGGGGTGCGAGCGGGAGAGATCGCGGTCGCTCGCGACGAGCAGGATCTCCCACGCGCCGGGATCCACGCCGTCGAGCGACGTCGCGTAACGCACGCCCGGCGGAAGCGGCGTCGCCTCGGGCCAGAACGAGGGCTCGCCGGTCTCCTGCACGAACAGCACCGGCGCGGCGTTCACGACGGCGGCGCAGCCGCGCGTCACGTTGCGGTCGGGATCGTCAAGGGTCCACCCGAGGTCCCGGCCGAGGATGTCGACCGTCAGCGTCCCGAGCGCGTCGGACGCCGTGGTCACCACCGGCTGCGCGCCGAGCAGCCCGGCCACCTTCTCGGTGAACGCGTTGCCCCGGCCGACATGCCCGGAGAGCACGCAGATCGAGAAGCGCGCCGTGTCGTCGACACACACGACCGCAGGATCGACCTTCTTGTTCTTGAGCAGCGGCGCGATCATGCGCACCACCGCCCCGACGCTGATCACGAAGACGTGGCAGTCGTAGAGCGTGAACGCCTCGTTCAAGAGCGGTCCCATCGGCAGCGGCAGCGGCTTCGCCCCCGCCGGGGCGCCGTCGAACAGCTTCTGCGACACGTAGAGATCCGCGCCCGGCAGCCCCTCGATGAGCTTGCGCGCGATGGAGATCCCGTGCCGCGTGATGGCGTAGATGGCGTACGGCTTGCGCTCGGCGGTCATGGGGCCTCCGGTTCGGTAAGAGCCTTGTCGAAGCCGCCCGGCGGCGAGGCCGGGGCTTCCCCGACGAGCAGCCCGCTCCGCTCCCCGCGCGTGACGACGACCATGGCGAAGCAGTCGCCCCGCTCGCCCTGGGCGGCCCGGAGGTCGCGGACGATCCGCTGCTCGGGCATCGTCGCCTTCGACACGAACACGGCCCGATCGAGGAGGCCAGCGCGCGTGAGCGCCTCGGTCACCTTCGGCATCTCCGAGCCGATCTTCATGAGGACCACGGTGTCGAAGCGCTGGAGGACGTCGGTCAGGTCGTCGACGCCGTACGTGGCGGGCAGGATGGCTATCCGCTCCTGCCCGTCGGCGAGCGCGAGCCCGCTCACGGCAGGGACCGCCGTGACCGAGGTGACGCCGGGGACGACCTCGACCTCGAGCCCGGGGAGGCGGCGGAGCGCCTCGCGGCGCACATAGACGAAGGTGCTGAAGAGCGACGGATCCCCCTCGGTGGCGAACGCCACGGTGAGGCCGCGCGAGAGCCGGTCGCCGATCTGCTCGACGGCCGCGTCCACGTAGGGGCGGACGCGATCCGGGTCCTTGCTCATGGGGAAGGTGAGGAGCAGCCGCTCCTTGTCCCGCTGCTTGCCGACGACGGGCTCGAGGATCCGGTAGGCCATCGAGGCGCCGAAGTCCGAGCTGCGGGGGAGCGCGAGCACGTCCGCCTCCTGCAGCACGCGCACGGCGCGCAGCGTGAGCAGGTCCGGCGCGCCAGGGCCGACGCCCACGCCGTAGAGCTTGCCGAGGCCGCTCATGACGCCTCCGAGGTGGCCCGCCGCGCGCCGCCGGCCGCAGGCTGGGTCGGCGCCGCGCCCTCCACGGCCTCCTCGGCGTTCGCCGGCTTGGTCGCGGCGAAGATGTGGATCGGGTTCAGCGCCTCGTACCGCACGTAGCGCGCGAGCGGGACGCCGCGCGAGACCGAGAGCAGCGTGACCTCGGGGTCGAGCCCCCGCGCCCGCAGCGCGCGGTACGTCTCGGCGACGTTCTCCATCGTGATGGCGTTGACCACGAGCCGGCCGCCGGGCCGCAGCCGATCGAGCGCCACCGTGACGATCTCCTCCATGCTCCCCTTGCTCCCTCCGACGAACACCGCGTCCGGGTCCTCGAGCGCCGCGAGCGCCTCCGGCGCGCGGCCCGCGACGACGCGCACGTTGTCGACCCCGTGCGCGCGGACGTTGTCGCGGCAGATCTCCACGCCCTCCGGGTCGACCTCGATCGCATGGACCCGCCCGAGGGGGCAGAGCATCGCCGCCTCGATCGAGACCGACCCCGAGCCGGCGCCGACGTCCCAGACGACCGCGTCGGGGCGGATCGCCATCGAGGCGATCGAGAGCATGCGCACCTCGCGCTTCGTGATGAGGCCGTTCTTCGGCATGCGCTTCGCGAACGCGTCCTCGTGCAGGTAGGGGACGGCCGGCGGCGGGCGCCACGCGGGATCGCTCCGCAGGAGCAGGAGCACGTTCAGCGGGCCGATGTCCTCGCAGGCGGCGAGCGCGGCGAGGTCGAACGCGCGCACGCGCTCGCCGGCGCCAGCGAGGCTCTCGCAGACCCACGCCTTCCAGCCGGCGTCGCCGTGCTCGAGGAGCCGCGCCGCGAGGCGGGCCGGGCTGTTCTCCCCGTCGGTCAGCACCGCGACCTTCGAGAGGCGGCGGAGGCGCGTCGCGAACCCCTCGGGGGAGCGCCCGTGGACCGAGACGAACGCGGCGTCGTCCCAGGCGATGCCGGTGCGCGCGAACGCCCACTGGACCGAGCTCAGGCTCGGGATGATCTCGACGTGCTCGCCGCCGAGCTTCCGGACGACGAGCGCGCCGACGCCGAAGAACAGCGGGTCGCCCGAGGCGAGGATGCACACGTTCTGCTCGGCGGACAGGGCGTCCACGCGGTCGAGCGCCGCGGACAGGCCGCCCTTGAGGGCGATCTTCTCGCCGCGGAACTGGGGGAAGAACTCGAGGTGCCGCTCGCCCCCCACGAGCACCTCGGCGCGGGCGACCGCGGACGCGGCGCGGCTCGACAGGCTGGCGCACCCGTCGTCGCCGATGCCGACGACGGTGACGGCGCGGCGCGCGCTCATCGCGCCACCTTGGCCGGCTCGGCCGGGCCCGCGGATGCTGTCGGTCCTGCCGGTCCCGCCGAGTCCGCCGACAGGAGCAGCAGCGCGTGGACGATCGCGACGGCGATGGGGCTGCCACCCTTGCGGCCGCGCGCCACGATGAAGGGGAGCCCGGACTCGAGCAGGGCCTCCTTGGACTCCGCAGCCGAAACGAAGCCGACCGGCACGCCGATCACGAGCGCCGGCCGCGCGCCCTCCTCCCGGGCGAGGCGCACGACCTCGAGCAGCGCCGTCGGCGCGTTGCCGATCGCGACGATCGCGCCGTCGAGGAGCCCGAGCCGGTGCGCCTTGCGCATCGACTCGATCGCGCGGGTCGAGCCGGCCGCGGAGGCGGCCTGGATGACGTCGTCGTCCGAGATGAAGCAGTGGATCGCGCAGCCGTAGGAGGCGAGCCGCTGCTCGTTCAGGCCGACGCCGATCATCTTCACGTCGACGAGGACCGGCGCGCCGCCCCGGAGCGCCGCGATGCCCCGCGCGATCGCCTCGGGGTGGAGCCGCATGAGCGACGAGAACTCGAAGTCGGCTGTCGCGTGGATCACGCGGCGGACGACCTGCCACTCGGCCTCCGGGAAGCCGTGCGCGCCGGCCTCCTCGTCGATGATCGCGAAGCTCCTGTCCTCGATGCGCCGCCCGAGCGCGGTCATCTGCCGCATGTCGTTCACCGCGCGCACCTCATCACCGCTCATGGCTCCTCCGCCTTCTCCGCTCTGTCCGCACCGATGGCACCGGCGTCGCCGGCCGGATATCGGCCGAGCAGCGCCCCGTTGAAATCGACGAGGCAGGCGTGCACCTCGAGGGCGCCGCCCGCGTGACGCGAGGTGTGCTCGACGACGCGCCGGCAGATCCCCCCAGGCACGCCGGTGAGCCCCTCGCGCTGGCACAGCTCGAGCACGTGCCGCGCGGTGTTCGCCTGGCGGATCTCGGCGGCGATCTCCGGCCGCGCGCCGAGCTCCTCGGCGATCTGCGCGAGCAGCTCCATGCTCACCTCCGAGCCGGCGGCGTGCGTCATCATCTTGCCGTCGGCCATCTTCGAGAGCTTGCCGATCATGCCGACGATGACAGCGCGCGCGATCCGCCGCCGCGCGGCGTGGCGGACCCCGGTGCCGATGAAGTCGCCCACCTGGATGAACGCCTCCTCCGGGAGCTCCGGGTAGAGCTTCATCGCGTACGCCTCGGATTTGCCGCCGGTCGTCAGCGCGAGCGCCGCGATGCCGCGCTCCGCGGCGACGTCGATCGCCTGCACGACGCTCGCGCGGAAGGCGGCGGTCGAGTACGGCTTCACGATCCCGCTCGTCCCGAGGATGGAGATGCCTCCGATGAGCCCGAGCCGCGCGTTGATGGTCTGCTTCGCCATCTCCTCGCCCTGGGGGACGCTGAGGGTCACCGTGGCCCCGGCGAAGCCCGAGCCCTCGAGCTCCTCGAGGACCATCTCGGTGATGTTCCGGCGGGGCACGGGGTTCACGGCGGGCGCGCCGACGGGCAGCCCGAGCCCCGGCTTGGTGACGATGGCGACCCCGGCGCCGCCGCGGATCTCGACGCCCGGCTCGCGGCGGAGCTCGACCTCGGCGACGAGCTCGGCGCCGTGCGTGCAGTCGGGATCGTCGCCGGCGTCCTTGATGACGCTGCACGTGGCGCGCGGCCCGTCGCGATCGCAGCGCCTCAGCGGGAAGGTGACCCTCTGCCCGTTCGGCAGCGTGGTCTCGATGGCGTCGACCGCCGCGCCGCGCGCGAGCACGCGCGCCGCCGCCTTGGCCGCGGCGGCCGCGCACGCGCCCGTCGTGAACCCCTCGCGCTGCCCCTTCGGGTCTCTCGGCCGGAGCTCTGCCATCGCAGGTGCCGCAACGACTACAACGATTTTCGCGCGGCGTTGTGGGAGAAGCTTTCGAGGCGCGCGCCGCCCTCGGGCGGCGTGACGATTTCCTCCCCTCCTGGTCGGTCGGGGCGAAGCTCCCGGAGAGACCCTCAGCCCACGAACGCCCGCGCGCTCTCGAAGAGGCGCAGCCAGGGGCCGCGTTCCGACCACTCGGGGGGAGCCCAGCTGTGCTGCACGGCGCGGAAGACGCGCTCGGGGTGCGGCATGAGGATCGTCACACGGCCGTCGTCGGTGGTGAGGCCGGTGATGCCGTCGGGCGAGCCGTTGGGGTTGGCGGGGTAGCGCGTGGCGACCTGACCGCGGCCGTCCACCCAGCGGGCCGCCACGCGCGCCGCGCGGCGATCGGCGTCGCTTTCGAAGTGGGCATAACCCTCGCCGTGGGCCACGGCCACGGGCAGGCGCGCGCCCACCAGGCCGCGCAGCAGCACCGAGGGGCTCTCCAGGATCTCGACCTGGGCGAGGCGGGCCTCGAACTGTTCGGAACGGTTCTTGACGAAGCGCGGCCAGCGCTGGGCACCGGGGATGATGTCCTTGAGGCCGGCCATCATCTGGCAGCCGTTGCAGATGCCGAGGGCGAAGGTGTTCGGTCGCCTGAAGAAGGCCGACAGCGCCTCGCGCGTCTCGCTGTGAAAGAGCGCCGAGCGGGCCCAGCCCATGCCGGCGCCGAGCACGTCGCCGTAGGAAAAGCCGCCGCAGGCGGCCAGGCCGCGGAAGCTCTCGAGCGACACGGCGCCGCTCATCAGATCGCTCATGTGCACGTCGTGGGCGGCGAAGCCGGCGCGGTGGAAGGCGGCGGCCATCTCGATCTGACCGTTGACGCCCTGCTCGCGCAAAATGGCCACCTTGGGCCGTTCGCTGGCGGCTTCGATCAGCGGACGAGCCAGCGATCGTTCGACGTCGAAGGGCAGATGCGGCGAGATGCCCGGATCCCCGGCGTCGAGCAGCGCGTCGAACTCCTCGCGGGCCTTCTCGGGGTTGTCGCGCAGCGCTCGCATGCGGTAGCTGGTCTCGGACCAGGCGCGGCGCAAGTCCACGCGCGGCTCGTCGAGCACGACCTGGCCGCCCGCGGTCACCACCAGCCGATCGTCGCTGCGGAGCTTGCCGACGACGTGCGCCGCTCCCTCGAGACCGGCGCGGGCGAAGGCCGAGATGACCTCGGGCGCGTCCTGGGCACGCACCTGCAGGAGGGCGCCCAGCTCTTCCGAGAACAAGGCTGCAGCCTGAGCGGCCGGAAGCGAGATGTCCGCCGCCAGCGCATCGAGCGACAGCTCCGCGCCGACGCGGCCGGCGAAGCTCATCTCGGCCCAGGTGACGAACAGGCCGCCGTCCGAGCGATCGTGGTAGGCGAGCACCAGCCCCCGCTGCCGCAGGCCCTGCACGGTCTCGAAGAAGGCGCGCAGATCGGCCGGCGAGTCGACGTCCGGCACGCTGTCGCCCACTTGCTCGCTGACGGTGGCGAACGCCGAGAGGCCCAGCCGATTCTTGCCGCGCCCCAGGTCGACGGCCACGAGCACGGTGTCCCCGGCGTCGGTGCGGAGCTGGGGCGTGAGCGCGCCGCGCACGTCCGGCACACGGGCGAAGGCCGAGACGATGAGCGAGATGGGAGAAACGACGCTCTTCTGGCCGCCGTCCCAGACCGTGCGCATCGACATGCTGTCCTTGCCGACGGGGATGGCGAGGCCGAGCGCCGGGCACAGCTCGAGGCCCACCGCCTTCACGGCTTCATAGAGCCTGGCGTCCTCGCCGGGGGCGCCGGCCGCTGCCATCCAGTTCGCCGACAATTTCACGCGCTCGAGGCTCTCGATCGGAGCCGATGCCAGGTTGGTCAGCGCCTCGCCCACGGCCATGCGCGCCGAGGCCGCAGCATCGAGCACGGCGAGCGGGGTGCGCTCGCCCATGGCCATGGCCTCGCCGCCGTAACCCGTGTAGTCGGCCAGCGTCACCGCTGCATCGGCCACGGCCACCTGCCAGGGTCCGACCATCTGATCGCGGTGCACGAGGCCGGTGATGGTGCGGTCGCCGATGGTGATGAGGAAGGATTTGTCGGCCACCGTGGGCAGCCGCAGCAGGCGGTAGACCGCCTCGCGCAGCGGCAGCTTGGCGGCGTCGAGCGCCTGTCTGGGCGAGGGCAGGCGGCGGACGTCGCGCGTCATCCTGGGCGGCTTGCCGAGCAAGACCGACAGCGGCATGTCGATCGGCTGGTCGTGGAGCTCGGCGTCGTCGATCACCAGATCTTTCTGCGCCGTCGCGTGGCCGACCACGGCGTAGGGGCAGCGCTCGCGCCGGCAGATCTCCTCGAAGATCGCAAGGCGCGAGCCGTCCAGGGCCAGCACGTAGCGCTCCTGCGCCTCGTTGCACCAGATCTCGAGCGGCGACATGCCGGGCTCGACCGAGGGCACCCGGCGCAGCTCGAAGCGCCCTCCCACGCCCGCGTCGTGCACCAGCTCGGGCAAGGCGTTCGACAGGCCGCCGGCGCCCACGTCGTGGATGCTGAGGATGGGCGAACCGGCGCCCAGGGCGTTGCAGCGATCGATGACCTCCTGGCAGCGCCGCTGCATCTCCGGGTTGTCCCGCTGCACCGAGGCGAAATCCAGATCGGCGGACGACGAGCCCGAGGCCATCGACGACGCCGCGCCGCCGCCCAGGCCGATCAACATGGCCGGCCCGCCGAGCACGACGATGGGCGCCCCGGCCGGGAAGGTCTTCTTCAGCGCCAGCTCGGGCCGCACATTGCCGAGCCCGCCCGCCAGCATGATGGGCTTGTGATAGCCGCGCACGCTGGAGGCCGAGCTGCCGTCGCCCGGCACCTTCTGCTCGAAGGTCCGGAAGTAGCCGGCCAGGGCAGGGCGCCCGAACTCGTTGTTGAAGGCGGCGCCGCCGAGCGGCCCGTCGATCATGATGTCGAGCGCCGAGACGATGCGATCGGGCTTGCCGATCGACTCCGCTTCCCACGGCTGCTCGAAGCCGGGAATGCGCAGGTTCGACACCGAAAAACCGGTGAGCCCGGCCTTCGGCTTCGCGCCTCGCCCCGTGGCGCCCTCGTCACGGATCTCGCCGCCGCTGCCCGTCGAAGCGCCGGGATGCGGCGAGATGGCCGTGGGATGGTTGTGGGTCTCCACCTTCATCAGCACGTGCGCCGGCTCGCGCCGCGCCTCGTACAGCGCGCCGGCCCCCGGCTGTGGAAAGAAGCGCTCGGCGTCGAGCCCCTCCATGACCGCCGCGTTGTCGCTGTACGCCGACAGGACATGGTGCGGCGTCGCCGCGAAGGTGTTCTGGATCATCTTGAACAGCGAGAGCCCCTGCGCCTCGCCGTCGATCACCCAGTCGGCCTTGAAGATCTTGTGCCGGCAGTGCTCGCTGTTGGCCTGCGCGAACATCATCAGCTCGACGTCGCTCGGATCCCGCCCCAGCTCCGTGAACGCGGCCAGCAGGTAGTCGATCTCGTCCTCGGCCAGGGCCAGGCCGAGCTCTTTGTTGGCGCGCGTCAGCGAGAGCCGCCCCTCGCGCGACAGCGGCACGCGGGCGAGGGGACGCGGCTTTTCGTCGCGAAAGAGCGCCTGCCCGGCCGCCAGATCGAAGGCCACCGACTCGGTCATCCGATCGTGCAGCGCCTCCGCCGCGCGCGTCAGCTCCTCGCCGGTCAGCGGCCGCGACGCCCGCACGTAGTAGGCGATGCCCCGCTCGATCCGCTGCACCGCCGCGAGCCCCGCCACCCAGGCGATGTCGGTCGCCTTCGAGCTCCAGGGCGAGAGCGTGCCGAAGCGCGGCACCACCAGCACGAGCTGACCTTCGTCCTCGCCCGTCCCGCCCCCGCCGTGCGCCAGCGCGTCGTCGTCCAGGAGACGCGACAGCACGTGCTCGCCGCGCTCGTCGAGCGAGGCCCGCGAGTGCACGAAGTAGATCCAGCGGCTCCCCAGCCCGACCACCTCGGGCACCCGCTGCTTCAGCTCGGTCAGGCGCTTGTCGGTACGAAACGGAGAGAGAGCGCGCGCGCCGCGGACGTGTCGGAAGGCAGCCATGGCGGCCATTTGGCCCATGGGGGCAGCCGGTTCAACCGAAACGGGCAGCCACGGGGCTGGGGCCCGGTGTCCCCGCCACCCCTCGCAAAATCCCGAACGATTACAAGGACTTCTTCGCAGGGTTGTTGAAGAAGCTCTCCAGGAGCACGCTCCCCTCCGGCGCGCCGAGCGAGACCAGGTGGTCGCGGAGCGGGTAGAGGATCGCGCCGTCGCCCGCGCAGAGCACGGCGTCGTGGGGCCCTGCCGCGAGCTCTCGCTCCACGAGGGCGCACGCGCGCGCCGGCCGCTCGGGGTGGCCGATCGGGGGGAGATCACGGGCGACCGCGAGGCGGACGGCGGCGGGGAGGCGCTCGCGGACGAACGGCTCGGAGGCGAAGGTCTCGCCCGGCTCGACGAGCCAGAGCAGGTCGAGCTGCGCCGCGCCGGCGGCGGCCGCGCTCCGGGCGATCCCGAGGGCGGCGGTGATGCCGGTGTCGGTGGCGATCACGAGCGCGCGGCCAGAGAAGCCCGGCGCGAGCCGCAGCTTGCCCCAGGGGCCGCTCCACTCGAGCTCGGCGCCGACGGCGATGTCGTTGAGCACGTTCGAGCCCGGCCCGGCCCCGACGCGCTTCACCGCGATCTCGACAGCGCGCTGCTCGGCGTCGCTGGAGAGCAGCGAGTAGGCGCGCTTCGCGAGCCTGCCGCCGGGCAGGGTGACGCCGGTGTTGATGATCACGTACTGCCCGCCGGCGAAGCCGATCTCCGCGCCGTCGACGCGCTCGAGCCGGAGCAGCCGGGCGGCGTCGCCGAGCGGCGTTGCGTGGGCGATCCTGATCTTCGGGTTGCCTTGTGTTGCCATGACGTCACTCCTGCGTTCGCGCGGTCGCAATCACGCGCCCATGGTCGCTCCGGTGAGCGGCGGGCGCTTCACTCGGCCGGGTAGATCTCGTGCACGAAATCGTGCATCTCCTCGAGCTCCCGGTAGAGCCGGCCGAGCCCGTCGACCTGGGCGCGCAGATCGAGCTCGACCTGCTTCGTGAGGATGAGGAGCGAGCGCAGGTAAGGCAGCTTCGGGTCGCCGGCGGGGGTCTTCGCGACCTTCTCCTGGAGCTCCACGAGCGACCCCTCGAAGAGGCGCGAGAGGTTCTTCAGGTCCCCGGCGCGCAGCATCGCCGAGACCGGCCCGGGCTCGGCGGCCGCGGCGCCGAGCTCGGCGAGCTCGTGCGTGCGCTCGGCGGGATCATCGATGCCCAGGATGTTCATGAGCCCAAGGCGGAGCGCGGCGATCTCGTGACATGCCATATCGGTTCCCTTCTATCGGGCCCTCCTACCAGCTAGGAGAGAGGGCGGAAAGGCGAAGGCGGGGGGAGAAGAGACGCGCGCGCCGCCGCGTGAGAGCGAGCGAGGCGCGCCCGACCCCGCGGCGCACGCCGGGCTCAGAGCGCGTCGGTGCGCTCGAGGAGCACGCCCGAGGCGGCGATGGAGACCGCGGCGAGCGGGACGGCGATCGCCAGCGCGACCGGGCCGAGCCAGGCCGAGGTCGCGTCGCTCCAGAGCAGCGACGCGAGCACCGCCGCCTCCCTGAGCCCCGCGTGCGCCTCGAACGCGTCGGGCCGGTAGATGAACGCCGCCGTGGGCATCAGCGGCGCGATCCACGCGCCCGACGCGACCAGGAGCGCGTGGAAGCCGTCTCGCATCCGCACGAGGAGCGGCAGGAGCGCCGAGAGCAGCGCGATCGAGAGCGCGACGAGGAAGAGGCCGGCCCCGAGCGCGCCCGCCGCGCTGATCATGTCGCTCGCGCCGATGTGCGGCGCGACGGCGAGCGCCGTAGCGGCCGCGACCACCACGCCCGCCCCGGCCCCGGCGAGCAGCGAGGGCGCCGTGCGCGCGGCGAGGAAGACGCGGGCGCGGATCGGCTTGGCGAGCAGGAGCTCGAGGCGATGCTCCTCTCGCGCCGTGACCGTCGCGTCGACGAGGCCCGCCAGGGCGACGAAGTACGCGACGAAGTAGGCGGCGAGGAGATCGTTGATGAGGAGCACGGCGGCCATCCCCTCGATCGCGAAGGCCTGCTCGAGGAAGCGGATGACCTGCGCCGGCAGGCGCACGATCAGCGCGTGGCTGCCGAGCACCACGAGCACGCCGGCGGCCGACGCGACGAGCGAGGTGCGGCGCGGGGCGCGGCGCGCCTCGAGCGCGAAGTAGCCGCGGAGCGAGCCCGCGGCGGGGGCGGTCGTCGAGGTCATGCTTCCATCCTCCGGACGCCCGCGGCGCCGACCGCGATGGTGAGGGCGGTGAGCGCGGCGAGCGCGAGCATCGGGGGGCCGAGCACGGCGGGGCCGAGGTGGTCGAGGCTCCCGAGGCCGAGCGCGCCGAGGGCGATCGGGTTGGCGAGGGAGAGGCTCCGCCAGGCGGGCTGATAGAAGCCGATGAGCGAGAGACCCACGAGGCCCCCGAGCGTGGCGAACCCGATCAGCGCCGAGGCGCCGCGGTGCCTCACCCACGCGGCGATCGCGGCGCAGAGCGCGGTCGCGAAGAGCGCCGCGAAGGCGTGGAGCGACATCGCGCCGAGGAAGGGGCCGGGGCGGAAGCCGGGGACGCGCGCATTGAAGTAGGCGGCGCCGGCGAGCTGGGTCGCGACGTGCAGGGTCACCATCACCGCGCACGCGCTGAGCGCGCGGAGCACGAAGTAGCGGGGGATCGAGAGCGGCTTGCTGGCGAGGAGCGGCAGCACGCCGGTGTCGCGCTCGCGGAGCACGACGCCGCTGGCGAGCACCACGGGGATGAACGCGATCACCTTGTTCATCGTCAGGTCGATCCACACGTACATGAAGACCTGGAACGGCGCGGCGTCGCCGAACCACGCGGCGATCGCGGCGCGCACGTGATCGGGCGGGCGCGCGAGCACGACGGGGATCGCGACCAGCGCGTAGACGAGCATCGCGACGCAGAGCCAGGTCTTTCGCTCGCGGAGCGTCGTGAGGTAGTCGAGCCAGAGGAGGCGGATCACGCCGCCTCCCTGCGCACGAGCGCGAGGTAGAGGTCGTCCATGGTGCGCGCCCCGTGCGCGTCCTTGAGGCGCTCGACCTCGTCGCAGGCGACGAGGCGCGAGCGGTGCATCACCGCGACGCGCCGGCAGAGGGCCTCGACGTCGGAGAGGATGTGCGACGAGAACACGATGGTGACGCCGCGCTCGCGCGCGAGCGCGCGGAGCACCTCGAGGAGCTCGTGGCGGCCGAGGGGATCGAGCCCCGAGGTCGGCTCGTCGAGCAGGAGCACCGCAGGCTCGTTGATCAGCGCCTGGGCGATGCCGACCTTCTGGGCCATGCCGGTGGAGAAGCCGCGCAGGGGGCGGTCCGCCTCGCGCTCGAGCCCGAAGCGGCGCAGGAGGGCGCCGGCGCGCGCGGCCGCGACGTCGCCGGGCAGCGCGAACATCGCGGCGATGTAGTGGAGGAAGCCGCGCGCCGTCATGTCGGGGGGCAGCGAGTACGACGCGGGCAGGTAACCCGCGTTCCGCCGGACCTCGAGCGTCTCGTGGACGACGTCGCGCCCGAGCACGCGCGCGGTGCCCGCGGTGGGCCGGGTCAGGCCGAGGAGCATGCGCAGCGTCGTGGTCTTGCCGGCGCCGTTGTGCCCCATGAAGCCGAAGATCTCGCCTGCCGCGACGCTGAAGCTCACGCCGTCGACGGCCGTGACCTTCGCGAAGCGCTTGCCGAGCGCGTTCACCTCGATCGCCTGGTTCATCGCTTGCTCCTTGCGCGCGACGCGGTCGCGCGCTGCTCCGTGGGGATCGCCGTCGTGGAGGTCGTCTCCGTGGGGGTCGCTGCTGGACGCGCGGCCAGGCCGGCGCGAAAGATGTCCGCGATCGCGTCGAGCGTGCGCTCGCCGGCGAAGGCGCAGAACGACGTGATCAGCCCGAGGTGCTGGGGCGCGAAGCGCAGCACGCCGAGGACGAAGGGGATCGCGTCGCGATCGACGTCGGGCCGGATCTCGCCGCGCGCGATGCCCTCGTCGACCCAGCCGTTGATCTGGGCGATCTGCGCCTTCGCGGCGGCGGCGCTCGCGGCGTCGTCGAGCAGGCGGAGCGCGCGGAGGTCGGGATCCTCGCGGAGGAGCTTGCCGAAGAGCGGCTCGGCCGCCTGCTGTCGGTAAGCGAAGCGAAGGGTCCCGACGAGCCGATCGAGCGGGGATTCCAGGCCGAGCACCTCGGCGGCGAAGCGCGCGCGGATCGTGGCGAACGCTTGCTCTACCACCTCGCGCAGGAGGGACTCTTTGTCGGCGAACTCGAGGTAGAGGGCGCCTTTTGCGCAGCCGGCCTCGGCGGCGACGGCGTCGAGGTTGGTTCCCTTGAAGCCGCGCTCGACGAAGTGGCGCTTGGCGGCGTCGAGGATCCTGGTGCGCCGCGCAGGGTCGCGGGGTCTGTCGGGGCGGCGGACGGGCACAGAACTCATATGACTGAACTGGACATATAAGTCAACTCGGGCGGTCCTGGCGCGGGGCGTGGGCAGGGACCACGACGGCCGAGGTGGCGCGCGGGCTGCGGGGGAGGCTCCGCGCGTCGGCGATTCACGCTCGAGGGCGGCGCCCGGCGCCGCGCCTCACTGCATGATGTCGTCGACGAGCCGGGCCACCAGCCGGTCGCCGAGCAGGTGCTCCTCGACGAGGTCCTTCGCGTCCTCCTCGCGGACGCCGCGGTACCAGACCCCGTCGGGGTAGACGGCGACCGTCGGCCCCTCGCCGCAGCGCCCCATGCACGACGTCCTCGTCACGCGGATCTGCTGCTGCTGGCCGGCCTGCTTCACGAGGCGGCGCACCGACTCGAGCAGCGCCAGGCTGCCGCGGTCGACGCAGTCGGCGTTGCCGCAGACGAGCACGTGCTTGCGCAGCGAGCGGTGGGCGTGCGGGTGGTTCGACGCCTGCGTGTGCGTGAGCGTGTGGCGCACGCTGTAGAGCATCGCCTTGAGCCCGCCGACCTCCCGGGCGAGCCCCGGCAGCGCGGTGCGGTACATGCACGTGTCGCAGGGGAGCGGCGCCTCGCCGGCAAAGGCCTGGCGCGCGCGCTCGTCGATCAGGCCCTCGAGCGCGCTCGACCGGCCGAGGTGCGGCGCGAGCGACGCCCGGATCCACGGGTACGTCGACGAGAAGCGGTCGACCTGCTCGGCGAGCTTCGTCATGAGCCGCCCGGCGAAGAGGAAGTAGGGGACCACCACGACGCGCTCCGGCCGGTGCCGCGCGACCCGCTCGAGCGTCTCCTCGACCGAGGGCCGGGTGACGCCGATGAAGGTCGGCTCGACGAGCTGGAGCCCGCGGCCCTCGCCGATGAGGCGCGCCGTCTTGCAGAAATCGCCGTTCGCGTCCGGGTCGCTCGACCCGCGCCCCACGACGACGAGCGCCGACCGGGCCCGCGCGGCCGGGTCGTCCGGCAGCGCTGTCGCGGCGCGCTCGAACGCGATCTGCGCGAGCGCCGGGTGCACGCCGAGCGGCCGCGCCGCCGAGAACCGCACGCCCGGGTGCGCGGCCCGGGCCCGCTCGAGCGCGAGCGGGATGTCGTTCTTCACGTGCCCCGCCGCGAACAGGAAGAGCGGCACGACCGCCACGCGGGACGCCCGCGCCGCGAGCGCCGCGAGCGCGTCGGCGAGGTGCGGCGTCGCGAGCTCGATGTAGCCGTGCTGCACGGCGATCCCGGGCCGCGCCGCGGCGTAATCGGCCACGATCGCCTCGAACTCGGCGTTCGACGCGGCGTCGCGGCTGCCGTGGCCGATCAGCAGGAGACCGTCGTCATGCACGCGAGCGCCTCCTCCAGGGTGAGCGGGAGGCCGGCGCCGCCCCGCGGCGGCACGGGGCTCATCCGGGTCCAGAGCTCGGCGACCCACGGCCGCCGCACGCGCGCCCGCGCGAGGAGCTCCCCCCGCGCGAACACCTCCCGCGGCGGCCCGTCCGTGAGGACCTCGCCGTCGCCCAGCAGGACCGCGCGCGAGGCGAAGAGCGGCACGAGATCCACCGCGTGGGTCGCGGTGACCAGCGTGGTCCCCTGCTGCTCGGAGAGCGCGCGCAGCGTCTGGCACAGGGCGAGCTCGCCTTCCGGGTCGAGCCCCGCGGTCGGCTCGTCGAGCAGCAGCACCCGCGGCTGCATCGCCAGCATCCCGGCGATGCACGCGCGCTTGCGCTCGCCGAAGCTCAGCGCCTCGATGGCCCGGTCGGCGAGGTGGGCGATCTGCACGGCGGCGAGCGCCGCCTCGGCGCGGCGGCGCGCCTCGGGCGCGGGCAGGCCGAGGTTTCGCGGGCCGAACAGGACGTCGTCGAGGAGCGTCGCGCCGAGCAGCTGGTCGTCCGGGTCCTGGAGCACGAGCGCGGCGCCCGCGGCGACGGCGTCCGAGGGCGAGCCCACGCGGCGGCCCGCGATCTCGACGCCGCCGCCGGGCGCGGGGAGGAGCCCGACGAGCGTCCTGAGCAGCGCTGTCTTGCCGGCGCCGTTGCCGCCGAGCACCGCGACGGACTCGCCCTCGGCGACGTCGAGGCGCACGTCGCGCAGCACGGGCTCGCCGCGCCGGTAGCCGAGCCGGGGGGCGCGCAGCGCGATCATCCGGCCTCTCCCGCGGCGACGCTGAGCCCGAGGGCCGCGAGGGCGGCGGCGGCGAACGCGGCGTTCGCGGCGGGCGCGCTCGTCCTCCGGTCGGCGACGGGGAGCTTCCCCTGGTAGCCGCGGAGCTGCATCGCGAGCGCGGCGCTCTCGGAGCGCTCCAGCGTCCGGAGCGCCACGACGCCCGCGACGGCGCCGGCCGAGCGCGCGGCGGCGCCGGGGCGGGTGAACCCGCCGCGCAGCGCGGCGGCGCTCCACGCGCTGTCGGCCGCGCGCTGGAGCACGCCGGCGAAGCGCCGCGTCAGCGCGAGCAGCTCGACGAGGGCCGCGGGGACGCCGAGCCCGGCGAGCGCCGCCTCGATCTCGGCGGGCGCGGCGGCGCCGGCGAGCCACCGGAGCACCGCGGCCGCCGCGAGGACGCGCGCGCCGATGGCCACGGCGCGGTGGGCCCCCTCGGCCGTGATCGCGTCGACCGGGAACGTGGCGCCGGGGAGGAGCGGCGCCCCCGGCGTGAGCGCGAGCGCGAGCGCCGCCGCGACCGCTCCGATCCACGCGGCGGGCGCGGCGGCGCGGAGGACGTCGCGCGCCGGCGTGCCCTGGAGGCGGAGGGCCGCGCACGCGAGGACGAGCAGCGCGGCCGGCGTGACGGGCGAGCGCGCGCCCGCGGCGACGCAGCACGCGGCCACGGCGGCCCCGAGGCGGAGCCGGGCGTCCACGTCGCGGAGCCGCGCGGGCGGGTCAGTCCGCACGGAGGCCTTCGCCGCCGACCTTGCCCGCGGGCGCGCCCGCGCGCTCGACGAAGAGCACGCGCGAGAAATAGCCGAGGGCGAAGCCGGCGAGGAGCCCGGCCCAGAGGAACGCGAACAGCAGGAGGTCGCCCTCGAGGCCCGCGAACAGCGGCCCCGTGTCGTGGCGCCCTGCGTCCTCCGCGACGCGGCGCACCACGGCCTCGTCGACGCCGTCCCAGGACGCGTTGCCGCAGGCGGCGAGCCAGAGGGAGGCGGCGAGCTGGAGCGCGCGCTCGCACGCGACGCACGCGCGCCGCCCGAGCGGCGCTGGCGCCGGGCGCTGTCCGAGCCGCCGCGTCACGACGCCCCCGGGGCGAGCCGGACGACCTGGAGCCGGTCCAGGATGTCGGGCCGCCGGGCGCGCAGGAAGGCGAGCGCCCCCGCGGTCATGACGCCCTCGAGCAGGCCGAGCGGGAGCTGGGTGGGGACGAAGGCGAGGGCGACGCCCGTGAACATGGACGTCACCGACCCCTCGCCCGAGAGCCCGAGCGCGAGCGCGAGCGCCGTGGTGGCGTAGGTTGCCCAGTCCGACGTCACGCCCGCCAGGAAGCCCGCGACCCAGAGGTTCGCGCCGCAGCGCCGCGCGAGGTGGAAGGCGAAATATCCGGTGAAGGCGCCCGCGATGCCCATCGACGCGACGTCGGCGCCGAGCGTGGTGAGGCCGCCGTGCGCGAGGAAGAGGGCCTGGATAAGGAGCGCCACCACGGTGACGAGCACGGTCATCCAGGGGCCGATGAGCACCGCCGCGAGCCCCGTGCCGCACGGGTGGGAGCAGGTCCCGGCGGTCGGCACCGGCACGGGCATGCACGAGATCGCGAAGACGGCGGCCGCGACGAGGCCGACGAACGGCTTGTAGAAGACGTCCTGCTGGGTGCGGCGCCGGAGCAGGTGGAGGGCGATCGCGACGAAGGGCAGCGCGAGCGCGTTCCAGACGGCGCACCAGCCGAGCGGCAGGACGCCTTCCGCGAGGTGCATCGCGGCCGCGGGGCGGGGCGCGAGGAGCGTCCCCATGAACACGATGGCGATCGACAACGCGCGGCCGTGAAGACCGATTTCGGCGCTCCGGGTGAAGTCCGCACCCGAACGCCACGAAGACGTGCGCAAGCTGCACCTCGTGGGAGGCTCGGGTAGGTCTCCCGGCTCATGGGTTCAGGGAGCTGATCGAGCTCCCAGCGCTGCGTCCACCTTCCCAGGCCTCTTCCAATGGGGCCCAGTGGTCTTCGGAGGCAGCTCCCCACTCACGGTGGCGGGACCGCGCCGGTTTTGCACCGGCTTCCCTGTTATGCCCCGGAGGGCACCCGAGGAATGGATTGTCAGGCCGGTGCTCGGTAATCCCGTTTCGTGCCCGGCGTCAAGGACGTCGCGCCCCGATCGCGGACGAGGTGCTCGGCGGGCGCGGCGTCGGCGCGGCGGTGATGCCTGTGCTGGTGGGCACCCCGCCCTCGGGGGCGCCCGCCCTCGGGGCGCCCGCCTTCGGGGGCGCTGCCGAGGCGCACGAGGCCATCGCTGCCGAGGGGCGCCGCGCGCCCGTCGGCGCCCCCGATCGAGCGGGCATGCGCGCCGACGAGCGATCGATGCCCTGTCATGTGTGATGGCCGAGGCCGAGAAATTGACCCAGACGCATCACGCGAAGGGTCGTCGATCGACACGCCTTGAATTATGTCCCCCTTAGATAAAACCTGTTTACTTTGTCGCCGCGCGGGCGCAGCCCCCGTCTCGGTCTGGGTCTGTACGAGGGGCTCTCGTGCGCTTGAATACCGGCGCCGGCGCGTTCCTTCCGCAGTGTGCTTTGTTCGTCCTGGCTCTTTACTCGGGAGCAGGTGTCCGGTGCACGGCCTGCTGCCTCGTGGCCTCTCTTATTGAAGAGAGCAGGGATTTCGTGTTCGCTCGCCTCGGAATGCGAGACGAACGCAGCGCTGGGCGCTGTCTCTGGTGGATGGGTATGCCCGGCTCGAACGTGAATTCCCGCAGATCGAGTGTGTGTGGGTCGCGCGCCCGCCTGGCCGCCTTCGCGCGTGGAGCGTTCTGCTCGCTCGGCGTGCACGCGTTGCACTTTGTTATCGACAACGCGCTTGCGGATGCCACAATCTGACTACCGCATGCGCGCCGGCGCGGACCCCCCAGCCCGGAGCGCATGCGGTCTTTCTTCTGCACCGTGGCGGACGTTCAAGACTCCGGCGCGGTTTCCCTGCCGCGGTCATTCTGGGCCCCCCTCCAGCGTGATGCGCGGTATTTTTTTGCCCTCGAGCGCGCGGTTCGCGCCTCGCGCCTCGCGAGCCTTTACTTGCCCGTGAACGTTGCCTGCGATTTCGCCAGGAACGCTTTCATTCCGAGCTGTTGATCTTCGCTGCCGAAGAGCGCGGCGAATGCCTGGGCTTCCAGCTCGTTGGCGGCGGCGAGGTCGAGGCTCTCGCCGCGCAGGAGGACGCGCTTGGCGGCGGCGACGGCGAGCGGTCCGCGCGAGGCGATCTTGAGGGCGGTCTCGCGGGCGCGCGCGAGCAGATCGGTCGCTGGGAAGACGGCGTTGACGAGCCCGATCGAGAGCGCCTGCTGGGCGGTGATCATGTCTCCTGAATAGACGAGCTCGCGCGCGCGTCCTGGCCCGACCCGTCGCAGCAGCCGCTGGGTCCCGCCGAACCCTGGGATGACGCCCAGGTTCACCTCGGGCTGGCCGAGCTTGGCGCCTTCGGCGGCGTAGATGAAGTCGCATGCGAGGGCGAGCTCGCAGCCGCCGCCCAGCGCGAAGCCGTTGACGGCGGCGATCACGGGGAAGGGGGCAGTCTCGATGAGGTCGGCGAGCCGGTGGCCTGCGTCGGCGAACCGCTTCGCGGCGATGCTGTTCATGGCCGCCATCTCCGCGATGTCGGCGCCGGCGACGAACGCCTTGCCGGCGCCGGTCAGCACCGCCGCGCGGACCTCGTTGCCCTCGGCGGGCGCGAGGAGGTCGCGGAAGGCCGCGGTGAGCTCGCCGAGCACGGCGGGGTTCAGCGCGTTGAGTTTGTCGGGCCGCTGGATGGTCACGGTGGCGACGTGACCCTCGCGCTCGACGGCGACGAACTGGAGCGTACCGCGGGCCCCCGGCTGCTGTTCTTGAGCGGTCATGGATCGTGGTTAGCAGCGCCCCGGGCCGGGGGGAAGCGCCTGCCGCGGGCCAGGGAGGGCGTCATTCCGTGTCCGTCCGATCCCGCCGTGTCGAGGCCGTTGCCGAGCCGACGAGCGAGCGATTTCCAACCGAGCGATTTCCAGAGCATGTCACGCGCCTGTTCCGGGACACGGCCCGTCGCTCGATGATCCGAACTCACCGCTTGACTGCGGATGCGCGCGACATGACGGCCCTGCCACGAGCCCGCGTGCGATCGCAGTGAGTCGGGCAGACCGCCCGTCCTCCGACCCGCACACCCGTGTTCGCCTCGCGCGTATCCCGCCGTCGCTCCCCCGTCATCCTCCCCCCCTGGAGAGAGCCAGGGAGGGAGGGGGTGCCGCGCGGGGGGCCGGCGGGGTAGGGCCCCACGAATCCGAGCGCCGGCCCGCTCCGTGCGACGCCCTCCCGGACCGCTCCCGCCGTTCAGCCGGCCATTGCCCCCCAAAAGGCGCGAGTTCGTGGGAGGGGCCCCCGCCGGCCCCCCGCGCGGCGCCCCCTCCCTCCCTGGCTCCGCAGCAGCCGCCTACACCGCCCGCCCGCTCTTCTGCCCCTTCTCGTCGTACACGTAGAACCCCCGCCCGCTCTTCTTCCCGTACCACCCCGCAGCCACCAGGTTCCTGAGCAACGTGGCCGCCCGGTACTTCGAGTCCCCGAACTCCCGGTGCAGCACCTCCGCGATCGACAGCACCGTGTCGAGCCCGATCAGGTCCGCGAGTTCGAGCGGCCCCATCGGGTGGTTCAGCCCGAGCCGCGCCCCCGCGTCGATGTCCTCCGGCGTGGACAGCCCCTCCTGGAGCGCGAAGCACGCCTCGTTGAGGAACGGGATCAGCATCCGGTTCACGATGAACCCGGGCTGGTCCTTCGAGGTGATCACCGTCTTGCCGAGCTCAACCGAGAGCGCCCGGACGGCCTCGTACGTCGCGTCCGACGTCTGGACCCCACGGACGAGCTCGACGAGCTTCATCAGCGGCACCGGGTTCATGAAGTGCATCCCGATGACCAGCTCAGGCCGGCCGGTCACCGCCGCCAGCCGCGTGATCGAGATCGACGACGTGTTCGACGCCAGGATCGCCCCCTTCGGCAGCGCCGCGTCGGCGAGCTTGAAGATCCCGCTCTTCACGTCGAAGCTCTCGGTCACCGCCTCCACGGCCAGGTCGACCCCGCCGAGGCCCGCCATCCCGTCGGCCACCGCGACGCGGCCGAGGAGCGCCTCCCGCGCCTCCGCGGCCAGCTTGCCCTTCTCCACCTGCTTCGCGAGAATGGCGGCGATCTGGGCCTTGCCCGACTCCGCCAGCGCCCTCGAGACGTCGCACAGGACCACCTCGAGGCCCGCGGCCGCGGCGACCTGGGCGATGCCTCGCCCCATCTGGCCCGCGCCGATCACCCCGAAGCGCTTGATCGTCGTAGCTTCCATGCCCGCGGTTGATAGCCGAAGCCGAGACCGCGGTGAACCGCCCTCGCCGCGGCCTGACGGCCCGACGGCCCGCCCGCTCGGACGTCCCCGCGCCACAGGAGCAGAAGCGCGCGAAAGCTCCGGCCGACCTTCCAGGCCCGCGGGGGCGAGGAGCCTTGAAACCGTGTCGTCCGCCCGGCTATCTTCGCCCGGCCCGTGAACGGACCGGACCGAATTCGCGAGGTCCGCGGAGAGACGATGAGCGTTGAGACGATTCGGATGGCCCTTGGGCGTCTGCAGGATGAGCCCGAGAACGAGGCAGCCTGGAACGAGCTCGCGGAGGCCGTGACTGCTCCGAACAACGGCGCGGGCCCCGGGGACGTCGAGCGCCTGCTCGGCGCGGCGCGCGGGCGGCACGAGCAGCGGAAGGAATGGCAGGCCGTGGCCCGCCTCCTCGAGCTGGAGATCGCCCTCGCCGCAGGCAGCGCCGTCGAGCCCGCGATGCAGGCCGAGCTCGCCCGCGTCTACCACGAGGAGCTCATCGACGTCGATCGCGCGGCGGCCGCGTACAAGCGGCTGCTCGAGCTGCGCCCCGACGACGACGCCGCGGCCGAGGCGCTCGAGACCGACGCCTCGAAGCGCGAGCGGTGGCGCGACCTCGTGGACCGGTACGTGGCCGAGGCCGAGGGCGCGACCGACGGCGCCTTCAAGAGCGCGCTCTACACGAGCGCGGCCGACATCGGCTACCGCTACGGCCGCGCCGAGCTCGGCGCCAGGGTGGCCGAGCTCATCGAGCTCGCCCTCCTGCTCGACCCGAAGAACCTCCGCGCGGCCAACCTCGCCGAGATCGCCTTCTCCTCTGCGGGGGACTGGGACGCCGTCGTCCGCGTCCTGTCGCTCGTCAAGGGCGAGGCCCAGCTCAAGGAGGACCGCATCGCGGCGGCCGTCCGCGCGGCGCGCACCGTCAAGGCCCGCCTGAGCGATCCGGCCCGCGCGGTCGCGGCGTACGAGGAGCTGCTCGACCTCTCGCCCGGCCAGCCCGAGGCGCTCTCGTTCCTGACCGAGGCCTACTCCGCCGCGGGCGACTGGGATCGCCTCGTCGCCCTCTACGAGGACCAGCTCCGCAGCGGCGGCGTGAAGCCCGGCGAGGAGCTCGGCATGCTCGTGCAGATCGCCATGGTCCACTGGCGCATGCGCGGCCAGCCCCAGGCGGCCGAGCCCTATTTCGACCGCGTGCGCCGCGCCGACCCGGCGCACGCCGGGATGCTCAACTTCTACCGCGAGGTGCTCGAGCAGCGCGGCGACAAGCCGCGGCTCACGACGATCCTCACGGACGCGCAGCGCGCCGTGCCCGACGGCCCCGAGAGGCGCGCCATCGCCACGGAGCTCGCGCGGCTCGCCGAGTCGCAGGAGAACGCCGCCAAGGCGATCGAGCAGTACAAGTCCGTGCTCCGGACCGACCCGGAGAACCGCCAGGCGCGCGACGCCCTGAAGCGCCTCTACCTGCAGACCGAGGGGTACAACGCCCTCGTCGAGCTCCACCGGCAGGACCTGGAGCGCACGCCCGCCGACGACGTCACCGGCAGGGTCGCGGTGCTCCGCGAGATCGCCGGGATCTACCGCGATCGCGCCAAGAACGACGCGGCCCTCGTCACGGTCCTCACCCAGATCGTCCAGCTCGACGACAAGGACGTCGACGCCGTGCGGGAGCTGACCCGCATCTACGAGTCGCTCGGGCGCTGGCGCGACCTGCTCTCGTACCAGCAGCGCCTCGCCGAGCTGACCGAGAGCCCCGCCGAGAAGGCGGGGCTCTACCGCGCGGTGGCGCGGCGCTGGTTCGACCAGTTCTCCAACGTCCAGAACGCCATCGCGGCGTACGAGGCGCTGCTCACGGTCGAGCCGATCGACGAGGAGGCGCAGCAGAAGCTCCGCGAGCTGTACCTGAAGCGGCGCGCCTGGCCGCAGCTCTTCTCGCTCTACGAGCGCAAGCTCGAGGGCGCCGAGGGCGCCGCGAAGATCGAGCTCCTCGGCGAGATGGCCAAGCTCGCGGCCGAGCGGCTCGACCGCGGCGCGGACGCCATCGCGCTGCAGAAGCGGATCCTCGAGCTCGACCCGAGCGCCCCCGGGGTGCTCGACGCGCTGGAGAAGCAGGCCGAGCGCGAGAAGGACTTCGCCACGGTCGCCGAGGTGCTCGAGCGCCGCGTCGACCTCGCGGCCGACGACGCTGCGCGGCTCGTCTCGCTGCAGAAGCTCGGGGCCGTGTACGCCGAGCGCCTCAAGGATCCGGCCCAGGCGGCGCGGACGTGGCGGCGCGTGCTCACGCTCTCGCCGGGGCACGCGCGCGCGCTCCGCGTCCTGCGCGACGCGTACTTCGCCGCGGGCGACTGGGACGGGCTCGAGGAGCTCTACGCCTCGCAGAACGACTGGGAGGGGCTCGTCGACTTCCTCTCGGGCGCGGCGGACAAGGCGACCGACCCGGCCACGAAGCTCGACATCTCCTTCCGCGCGGCCCGGATCTTCGAGGAGCAGCTCAAGGCGCCCGAGCGCGCGGCGCGCTCGTACGAGCGCGTGCTCAGCGTCTCGCCGAAGGACGCGCGCGCCGCGGCGGCGCTCGTGCCGATCTACGAGGAGGAGGAGAAGTGGGCCCGGCTGCCGGCGCTCTACGAGATCCTCCTCGACGCGACGGACGACGCCGAGGCGCAGGTCGGCATGCTGCGCAAGCTCGCGGCGGTGACGGGCGGGCCGCTCTCGGACAAGCCGAGCGCGCTCGGCTACGCGCGCCGCGCCTACGAGCTGAAGCCGGACGACGAGGGGCTCGAGCTGCTCGAGGCCTGGTCGCGGGCGGCGGGCTCGTGGGGGCCGTTCGTCGAGGCGGTCGAGGGCCGGCTCCGGACGGCGGAGGACCTCGCGACCGACGTGCAGCGCACGCTGCGGCTGAAGCTCGCCGAGGTGTACGCGCGCGAGATGGGCAAGCTCGACGAGGCGGTGACCGTCTACCGCGGCCTCGTCGAGGACGACCCGTCCGACGACGACACGGTGCGGGCGCTCGACGCGCTCCTCCGGGCGAACGAGCGGCAGGCCGATCTGCGGTGGCTGTTCGAGCTCAGGGCGAGCCAGGTCGGGGGCGAGGACCGCGCCGAGATCCTCGAGGAGTGGGCGACGCTCGAGGAGGAGGTCTTCGGCGACCCCGCGAAGGCGATCGAGCTCCTGCGCAAGGTCATCGCGCTGACGCCCGGGCGCATCAACGCGCTGCGGGTGCTCTCGCGCCTCCTGAACGCCGCGGGCGAGTACGAGGCGGCGTCCGTGATCGTGGCCACGCACCGCGACGTCAGCGAGGGCGACGAGCGGGCGCGCCGCGAGATCGAGCTCGCGACGCTCTACCTGGACCGGCTGGATCGGCCGGCGGACGCGTTCGAGGCGGCGGTGCGCGCGCTCGATCTGACGGCGCACGACCCGGACGCGATCACCGTCCTCTCGCGGCTCGTCGAGCGCCCGGAGACGCGCGTGCGCGCGGCCAAGGTGCTCGCCGTCGAGTACGCCGAGACGGGCAACCACCGGCGCGAGGCCATGGCGCTCCGGGTCATCCTCGAGTCGGAGCGGGACCCGGCGCGGCGGCGGGAGCTCTACCTCACGCTCGCGAGCGTCGAGGAGGCGAAGCTGCACGCGGCCGGGACGGCGTTCGACGCGCTCCTCCGGGCGCTGCACGAGTTCTCGGACGACATCGAGCTCTGGGATCGCGCCGCCGAGCTGTCGCGGCGCGCCGGCCGCCCGACCGACCTCGCGGAGGCGTACCGCGTGCACCTCGTCGCGGGCCGCACCGAGGGCGACAAGGTGCTCGGCAGCTCCGTGGAGGTCGAGCTCTGCGAGCGCGCGGCGAGCCTCCACGACGAGCAGCTCGGCGACCCGGAGGGCGCGAAGCCCTACCTGGAGCGGGTGCTGAGCCTCGACCCGAACAACCACCGCGCCTTCGAGCGGCTGAAGCAGATCCTGACGGCGGCCGAGCGGTGGGGCGAGCTCGAGGAGCTCTACGACCGCGCCGCGAAGGGCACGACGGACCAGAGCGAGCGCATCGAGCTGCTCAACGAGGTGGCGCTCATCGCCGAGGAGATCATCGGCGACGCCGCCAAGGCGATCGGCTACTACGAGCGCATCCTCGAGCTCGATCCGTTCTACACGGCGGCGCTCGACTCGCTGGAGAAGCTCTACGAGCGCGAGGGCCGCTTCCGCGACCTCGCGGCGCTCCTCGAGCAGCGCCTGAAGACGGCGACCGAGGCCGAGAGCGTCGAGATCAAGCTGTCGCTCGGCAGCATCTACCTCGACCGGCTGCACGAGCCCGAGGGGTCGCTCGGGCACCTCGAGGACGTGCTGCGGATCCGCCAGAACGACCCCAAGGCGCGCGAGCTCGTCGAGCGGCTGCTCGACATCGGGGCGCTCCGGCTCCGGGCGGCGCGCGTGCTCGAGGCGGTGTACGAGGCGCGGGACGAGATCCGGCAGCTCGTGCGGGTCCTCGAGATCCGGCGCCAGGGCGCCGAGACCGAGTCGGAGCGGCGCGAGCTGCTCCGCCGGGTCAGCGTGCTCCAGGACGAGCGGCTCAGGGACGACGCGGGCGCGTTCGCCAGCCTGTCGGAGCTCCTGCCGCTCGAGCCGGAGGACCTCGCGGCGCGCGAGCGGCTCATCGAGATCGGCCGGCGCCTCGGCGAGCACGAGCAGGTCGCCGAGGTGCTCACGGCGGCCGCGGACGCGTGCGGGACGGCGACCATCCGCGGCGAAATCCTGATGGAAGTCGCGAGGATCTGCGAGGACCTCCTCGGTGACGCCGACCGGGCCGAGAAGGTCTACCGGCGCGTGCTCGCCATCGATCCGACCGATCCGACGCTGGTGATCCCGGCGGCGCAGGCGCTCGGCCGCATCTACGCCGCGAAGGAGCAGCACCAGGCGCTCGCGGGCGTGCTCGCGATCGAGGTGCGCCTCGAGGAGAACGTCGAGACGCGGCGGTCGCTCTACGAGCGCATCGGGACGCTGCACGAGACGGTGCTGGACGATCCGGCCAAGGCGATCGAGGCCTGGCAGGCGCGGCTCGGCGACGACGGCGCCGACGTGGCGGCGCTCGCGGCGCTCGAGCGGCTCTACGAGCGGACGTCGCAGTGGCGGGAGCTCGTCTCCGTGCTCCGGGCGCGGGAGCAGTCGACGACGGAGCCGGAGGAGCGGCGGCGCGCGATGACCAAGGCGGCCGAGACGCTCGCGCAGAAGCTCGCCGACGTGCCCGAGGCGATCAACGCGTGGCGCGCGGTGCTCGACGAGTTCGGCCCCGAGCGCCCGACGCTCGCGGCCCTCGAGGAGCTCTATGAGCTCGACGAGCGCTGGGTCGACCTCGCCGAGACGCTGGAGGTGGACCTGTCCCTCGCCGTGGAGACGCCCGCCCGGCTCGATCTGCTGGCGCGGCTCGGCGACGTGCGGCGGCTGCACCAGGCCGACGCGACGGGGGCGCTCGAGGCGTACCGCCAGGCGCTCTCGCTCGACCCGTCGAACGCGCGCTGCCGCGCGGCGCTCGAGGCGATGCTCGAGCGGGAGGACGCGCGGCGCGACGCGGCCGAGACGCTCGAGCCGCTCTACGAGGCGGACGGCGACGCCGAGCGCCTCCTCCGGGTCCTGGAGATCAAGGTCGAGACCTCGGATCTCCCGAGCGAGCGGCTCGCCACCCTGCAGAAGTCGCTGCGCACCGCGGAGGGGCCGCTCGGCGACACGTCGCGGGCGTTCGGCTACGCGCTCCGCGGCGTGCGGGAGGCGGCGGGCGAGCCCGAGGTGACGACCTGGATCGCCACGGTCGAGCGGCTCGGCGAGGCCACCGGGCGCTGGTCCGAGGTGTGCGAGCTGTTCCAGCGCATCGCGCCGGACATCCTCGACGGCGACGTGCAGCAGAACGTGCGGCTGCGGGTCGGCGAGCTCGCGCGGCACAAGCTCGACGACCGCGAGCTCGCGGTCGAGCAGTACAAGAAGGCGCTCGAGGCCCGCGGGGACGACCGGCGCGCGATGATCGCGCTGGAGGAGCTCTACGGCGAGGCGCGCGACGCCGGGCGGCTGCTCGAGATCCTGAAGCTCCGGGTCGAGAACGCCGAGACCGACGAGGAGAAGACGGGGCTGCTCTTCCGGATCGCCGAGCTCGAGCGGGGCCCGCTCGGGGACCAGGCCGGCGCGATCGCGACGTACGAGACGATCCTCGACATCGCGCTCCACCCGGACGCGATCGCGGCGCTGGACGGCCTCTACCGCGAGGCGGGGCGCTTCCAGGACCTCATCCGGCTCTACGAGCGGCAGCTCGACGTGCGCGCCGGCGACCTCGCCGAGCTGCACGTCAAGATCGCGCTCGTCGCGCACCGGCACACCGAGGACCTGCAGCGCGCGTTCGACGAGCTCTCCGAGGCGCTGCTCATCGATCCGGCGCACGAGGGCGCGGTCTCGCTGCTCGAGGCGATCCTCGAGGGCTCGGCCGAGGCGGAGCACCGGGCGCGCGCCGGCGAGATGCTCGAGCCGGTGTACCTGCGCCGGGCGGACTGGAACCGGGTGAAGATCGCGCTCGACGCGCGCCTCGCCGCGAGCCAGGACCCGGTCGAGCGCCGCGATCTGCTGCAGCGGCTCGCGACGCTGCACGAGGAGCAGCTCGAGGACTACCGCGCGGCGCTCGAGACGGTGGCGAAGCTCCTCCACGAGGACCTCACCGACGAGGGGGTCTGGGCGGAGCTCGAGCGGCTCGCGAAGGTGGCGAGCGCGGAGCGGCGGCTCGCGGAGATCTACGCGGCGGAGCTCGGGGAGCTCACCTCGGACGACGCGTCGAGCGCGAAGCTCAGCCGGCGCACCGGCGAGCTCTACGCCCAGCTCGGCGACGTGGCCGACGCGCTGCGGTGGTACCGGCGCGCGCACGAGTTCGAGCCGGACTCGCGGGAGCTGTTCGACGCGATCGACGGGCTGCTCGTCAAGGAAGGGCGCCACGCCGAGCGCATCCAGCTCTACCGCGCGGCGCTCGACTACCGGAAGGACGAGGACCGGCTCGACGCCCTCCACACGATCGCGCGCCTGGAGCGGACGGAGCTCCGCGAGCCCGCGCTCGCGATCGAGACGTACCGCGCGGCGCTCGACGTCGACGAGAACGACGCCCGGGCGCTCGACGCGCTGACGGAGCTCTACCGCGAGCTCGACCGGCCGCGCGACCTCGCCGACCTCTACCTGCGCCGGGCCGAGGCGGCCCCGAACGGCGAGCGGGCGGCGCCCTACCGGCTCGCGCTCGCGGCGCTCCTGCGCACGCGGCTCGAGGACACCTCGGGCGCGATCGATCAGCTCGAGGCGATCGTCGGCGAGGTGCCCTCGCACGCCGAGGCGATCCGGGCGCTCGAGGCGCTCATCCAGGACCCGGAGCACAAGGCGCGGGTCGTCGAGATCCTCGGCCCGCTCTACGAGGGGGCGGACGACTGGCGGCAGCTCGTCCGGCTCAACGACGAGCGGTTCGGCCTCGCCTCGGACGCGCGCGAGAAGGTCGCGGTGCTCCGGGAGACGGCGAAGCTCTGGGAGACGCGCGGCAACGACGAGCTGCGCGCCTTCGACGCGATCCGGGCGGCGTTCGGGCTCGATCCGGACGACGGCGAGACGCGCGGCGAGCTCGAGCGGCTCGCCGAGCAGCTCGGCGCCTGGGAGGAGCTCGCGGAGAGCCTCGAGCAGGGCGTGAGCACCACGTCGGACGAGCTCACGAAGCGCGAGCTGCTCTCGTCGCTGGCCAAGGTCTACGACACGCGCATCGACGACCCGCGCCGGGCGCTCCGCGCCTACGCGCGGCTTTCCGCGCTCGACCCGAGCGATCCCGAGCCGCTCGAGCAGATGGACACGCTGGCCGTGCTGCTCAGCGACTGGGACACGCTCATCTCCGTCCTCGAGAAGAAGAGCGAGATGGCGTCGGACGAGGAGAACGCCTCGATCTGCCGGCGCATCGCCGAGACCAAGCTCGAGATGCTCGAGGACACCGAGGGCGCCATCCAGGCGTACGAGCGGGCGCTCGAGCTCGATCCCGAGAGCGCGATGACGATCGACGCCCTCATCGAGCTGCACGAGCCGCGCGGCGCCGCGAGCCGCCTCGTCGAGCTGTACGGCCGGCGCGTCGAGCTCGCGGGCCCCGACGAGGAGGAGCTGCGCTACGACCTCAACGTGCGCGCCGCCGAGCGCTACGAGCGGGATCTCTCGAGCCCGCGCGACGCGATCGCGGCGCTCAACGCGGCGCTCGAGGCGAAGCAGGGCGATCCGGCGGTGCTGTCCTCGCTGGAGCGGCTCTACCGGGCCGAGCGGATGTGGGACGAGCTCCTGTCGAACCTGATGCTCCAGGCGAGCGCGGCCGCGGACAGGGACGCGCGCATCAAGCTGCGGACGGCGATCGGCGACCTCTACGCGGGGGAGCTGGAGAGCCCGAGCGACGCGATCGAGCAGTACCGGCTCGTCCTCGACGAGGACGCGGTGAACGACCACGCGATCCAGGCGGTCCGCGCCATCGGCGAGGGCCGAGAGGAGCTGCGGCTCGACGCCGCCGAGGTGCTCGAGCCCGTCCTGCGCGCGGCCGGCCGCCACGAGGAGCTCGCGGCCGCGCTCGAGATGCGCCTGCGCGCGCAGACCGAGCCGACCGACCGGGCCGCGACCCTCCGGGCGATCGCCCTCGTGCAGGACGTCCAGCTCGGGCGCCCGCTCGAGGCGGAGCAGGCGCTGCTCCGGGCGCTGGAGGACGCGCCGGACGACGCGTCGCTGCACGGCGAGATCGAGCGGCTCGCGGAGCGCACGGACGGCTTTGGCCGCTACTGCGACGCGCTCGCGCAGCGGGCCGCGGCGACGTTCGACGCGACGATCGCGAAGGACCTGTTCCTGCGGATCGGCCGCATCGCCGAGGAGAAGCTCGGCGACGACCGGCGCAGCGCCCAGGCCTACGCGAAGGCCGTCGAGCACGCCGGCGACACGCCCGAGCTCCTCGAGGCGCTCGACCGGCTCTACGGCCGCCTCGGCGACGAGCGGGCGCTCGCGGACGTGCTCGAGCGCCGCGTCGCGGTCACGCCCGGCGATCGCGACCAGGCGGATCTCTTCTACCGGCTCGCGGTGATCCAGATCGGGTCGTTCAGCGACAAGCCCCAGGGCCTGAACACCCTGCGGCAGGCGCTCGATCGCGCGGTCGATCACGAGCGGGCGAGCGCCGCGCTCGAGGCGCTCACCGAGGACCCGGCGCTCTTCGAGGAGGCGGCCGAGGCGCTCGAGGGCGTCTACAGGACGCGGGGCGACAACGCCGCGCTGGCGCGCCTCTACGAGAAGCGCATCCGCTTCGCGCCGGGCGGCGCGGAGCGGATCCGCATGCGCCTCGACCTGGCGAAGGTGCTCGAGGTGCGCTCGAACGATCCGAGGGCGGCGCTGGAGACCCTCGAGAAGGCGCTCGCCGACGACCCGTCGGACCCGGACGTGCTCGGCGAGATCGAGCGCCTGGCCCCGCTGACGGGCGGCTGGGCGAGCGCCGCGTCCGCCCTGGAGCAGGCGGTGCGGGCCGGGACCGAGCTCGACGGCGACACGGCGCGCGACCTGTGGATGCGCATCGCCGAGTGGCAGAAGAACAAGGTGGGCGACGCCAAGGCCGCCGAGGCGGCGTACGAGGCGGCGCTCACGCACGATCCCACGAGCGAGCACATCCTGCGGTCGATCGAGGAGCTGCAGCGGGCGCCGGGGCGCGAGCGCGACCTCATCGGCACGCTGCGCCGCATCGCCGCCCTCGACGGCATGGAAGGGAGCGCGGGCGAGCTGCGCCGCGAGGCGAAGGAGCTGGCGGAGCGCGCGCTGGGCGACCGCGAGCTCGTCGAGGCGATCCTGCGCGAGATGATCGCCGCGGACGAGGGGGACACCTGGGCGCTCGCCGAGCTCACGAAGGTGCGGGAGGAGGCGGGCGACCACAAGGAGGTCTTCCGGCTGCTCGTGCGCCAGTCCGAGCTCTACGCCGAGGCGGAGCGCATCCGCGACGCGCGGCACGCCGCCGCGGCGGTCGCGCGCGAGCGGCTCGGCGACGACGCGGCGGCGATCGAGCTCTACGAGACGCTCTTCGAGGCGGATCCGGGCGACGAGCGCGCCGCGACGGCGCTGCGCGAGCTCTACGCGAAGGCCGGCAAGCACAAGGAGCTGCTCGCGCTGCTCGAGCGGCTCACCGACCTGGCCGAGTCGCCCGAGGCCCGCTCGGCGCTGCGCCTCGAGAGCGCGGAGATCTGCCTCTCGCGGCTCGACGCGGTGAGCGAGGCGACCGAGCACCTGCGCGCGGTCCTCGACGAGCAGCCCGACAACGAGAAGGCGACGGTCCTGCTCGCGCAGCTGCTCGAGAAGACCGGCCGCGATCAGGAGCTGTCGGACCTGTTCGTCACGCAGATCGAGCGCGCGAAGGACCGCGGCGACGTCGCGGCGGAGCTCTCGTACAGCGTCCGCCTCGGCGAGGTCTACGAGGCGCGGCTGAACGACACGGCGCGGGCGATCGAGACCTACCGCGCGGTCCTCGAGCGCGAGCCGCGCCACCACGGCGCGCTCCTCGCGCTGGCGCGCCTGCACGAGCAGCGCGGGGAGAAGGCCGAGGCGGCGCAGCGGCTCGAGGTGATCCTCGAGGACGCCCTCGGCGCGGAGGCGGTGGCCACGGCGCTCCGGCTCGCGGATCTGCACCGGTCCCTCGGCGACGAGGGGGCGGTCCGGCGCGTGCTCGAGCGGGGGCTCGCGGCGGACGGATCGGCGCAGGAGATCAGGAAGCAGCTCCTCGCCCTCTACGAGAAGCAGCAGGCCTTCACCGAGCTCGCCGATCTCATCACGGGCGACGCCGAGGCGGCCGCGCAGCCGGCCGAGAAGGTGGCGCTCTACCGCAAGGCGGCCGGCATCCACCTGGCGAAGCGGGACGATCCCGGCCGCGCGGCGGACCTCCTGGTCAAGGCCACCGAGCTCGTGCCGGGCGACCGCGAGCTCCTGCTCGCGCTGTGCGACGCGTACAGCGCCTCGGGCCGCGGCCAGAAGGCCGCCGAGGCGCTCCAGCAGATCGTCGAGTCCTACGGCGGCCGCCGCTCGAAGGATCTCGCCGCGATCCACCACCGCCTCGCCAAGGCCTACCTGGCCGAGGGGCAGCGGGAGCGGGCGCTCGCCGAGCTCGACATCGCCTTCAAGATCGACCCGGGCTCGATCGCCATCCTCCGCGATCTCGGCGTGCTGGCGCTCGATCTGTCGGAGTCGGGCGACGACGCGGCGAAGGCGGCGCACATCGATCGCGCGCAGAAAACCTTCCGCGCCCTGCTCCTCCAGAAGCTCGACGAGGGCGCGCCGATCAGCAAGGGCGAGGTCTTCTATTACCTCGGCGTGATCAGCCACCGTCAGAACGACGACAAGAAGGCGATCCAGATGCTCGAGCGCGCGCTCGACAACGAGCGCGACTTCGCCCCTGCGAAGGAGCTCCTGGCGCAGCTCAAGAAGTGACGTAATCTCGCCGCGTGACGCGGCTAGTCAGCATCGATGGTGTCATCCACCGGCCGGAGGAGGCCAGGGTCTCGGTCTACGACCGCGGCTTCCTCTACGGCGATAGTGTCTTCGAGACCATCCGCACCTACGGCGGCGAGCCGTTCGCTCTGGAAGAGCACCTCGCCCGCCTGGAGCGCTCGGCCGAGCGGATCGCGATCGCTCTGCCGATCCCGCGCGACGAGCTCGGCCGCGAGGTCGTCGCGCTGCTCCGGGCAGCGACGGCGGCCGGGAGCGCCGGGGCCACGGCGGGCGCTCAGGGCTCGGCGTCCGCCGCGGGCTCGGCCGCGCCGCTCGAGAGCACCATCCGCGTGATGCTGACGCGCGGCAGCGGCCCGCTCGGGCTCGATCCCTCGCACGCGGGCGCGCCCCTCCGCGTCATCCTCGTCGAGCCGCTGAAGCCGCTGCCGGGCGGGCTCTACCGCGGGGGGATCGCGGTCGTCACGATCCGCACCCAGCGGGCCGGCGACGCGGCGCCCGGCGCCAAGGTCTCGAACTACCTCGAGAGCCTGCTCGCCCTGCGCGAGGCGCGGGCCGCGGGGGCGCACGAGGCGCTGATCCTCGACCCGTCAGGTCATGTCGTGGAGGGCACGACGTCCAACGTCTTCCTTGTCGAGCGGCGGCCCGCGGCGCACGAGGGCGCGGAGGACCCGGGGCACCTGCTGATCACGCCGCCCAAGGAGGCGGGGATCCTCGTCGGCATCACCCGGGCCCACGTGATGCACGTCGCGGGCGAGCTCGGCATGCCGGTGTGCTGCGAGCCGGTCACGATGGCCCGGCTCCTCGCCGCCGAGGAGGTGTTCATCACCTCGAGCCTCCGAGAGATCGTCCCGGTCGTTCGCGTGGACGCCCACACGATCGGCGCGGGTGTCCCCGGCCCGAAGACCCGGGCGCTGCACGCGGCTTTCCGCAGGAGGGTGGGTGCTGGTGCGATGCCCCTCCCGTGGGAGACGGCCTGAGCCCGCTGCGCCCCGGCTCGACAGCGTCGAGATCTTGCGATCCATGACGTGTCGCTCGGAGCGCGCGTCCAAGGAGCTGGCCGGCACGTTCCCTGCGCGGGTCGGATGGGGCTCGCACTTCGCCCGCCGTACACTCTGCCCGAGAGGAACCCATGATGAATCGCTCGCTTCGAATCGCCTGCTTCCTGGTGTGCTCCGTGTCCGCTGCAGCGACGGCCGGGTGTGCCCTGAGCATCGACGACAACTCCATCACCGCCGAGACCCTCGTGCGTTACGAGGGCACCAAGGAGCGCGCTCGGGTCGAGTACCTACCGACCCAGAGCGTCCGCATCGTGAGCGAGAACGGGGACGTCGAGGTCGTCACCGGGGGCGTGAGCGAGGTCGAGGTCACCTTCTCCCCGTTCACGATGCGCAAGAAGGACGAGCGGGAGGTCGCGGTGGAGGAGATCGAGAACGACCTCAAGCTCGCCGCGATCACCGACGGTGATGTCGTGATCTCGACGCGGCGCGTCTCGGGCGGGTGGGGAGGGCTGGGCGCCGACATCCAGGTCATCCTGCCCGCCGCGTTCGACGGCGGGCTCCGCGTCGAGCAGGACAACGGCGGCGTCGAGATCAACCTGGACGGCGCCCCGTCCCGCGGCACCACCGTGGTGAGCGACAACGGCAGCATCGACGTTGTCGGCGCGCGCGGCGCGATCGACGTGTCCACCGACAACGGCCATGTCTTCGTCGACCTCGACGCGTGGAGCAGCTCCGATGGCGCGATCAGCTCCGGCAACGGCGCGATCGAGCTCTCGGTGCCGGCCGGGGTGGACGGGACGATGACCGCGCACACGCTCCACGGCGACGTCGTGGAGCAGGGCATCCCCTCGACGTGGGCCACCGCCGGCGAGGGCAGCGCGACGTCGTACACGATGGGGGACGGCGACGGCGGCCTGCTCGAGCTGTTCACCGAGAACGGCGACATCACCATCGCGGTGAAGTAGCCCCGCCTGGACAAAAGCCGAGAGGCGAGCGCCGGGTCGCCCCGGGCTCGCCTCCTGGTCCTTGGGTCACCGGCTTCGCGTCGCCGGCGCGCCGGCGAGGCCGGCGCTCCCGATCAGCCGCCGGTCGACGGCTGGGCCTCGGGGCTGGAGCCCTCGGCGGGCTCCTCGCCGCCCGTCGCGGCGTCCCTCGCGGGCGGGACGGCGCCGGCCGGGACCGGGATCCGCAGCTGCCCGCCGCCCTGCTGCGCCAGCACGCCGAGCGCCTTCTGGAAGAAGGCCGCCAGGAAGGGGATCTCCCGCGGCGGGGAGGTGATCAGCCCGGCGTCCTTGATGGCGCGCGCGACGGCGAGGGCGGTGGTGGCCGCCGCGTCGCCCTTGCGCGCCCGCAGCGACACGGCGCTGCTCCGCATCCGCGTCGCCAGCTGCCCGCGCACCTCGGGCGAGAAGAAGCGGTCGGTCGCGAGGTCGATCTCCTCCCGCAGGGCCGTGTTCACCAGCCCGGGATCGCGCATCCCGGCGGCCCCGAGCCGCTGGCCGACCTTCTGCAGGAGCTCGTCGAGCGCCGGCCGCGAGGGCAGCCAGTGCCGGAACTCGGGCTCGTCGTGCAGCGCGGCGGAGCCAGCGATCTGCGCGGTCACCTGCTCGTCCGTCAGGCTCTCTTCGAGGTCCGCCACCGGGTGCCTCGGCTCGGCGTCCGGCGCGGGCTCGATGAGATCGCGACACCCCTCGAACCCGAGCGGCACGACCTGCCCCGACACCGCGTTCTGCCGCTTCGCGGCCGCGATCCGGTGGCGCGCCCACTCCAGGGAGACCGGCACGGGCGCCGTGCCCAGGTTCTCGTACGCGCGCACGCGGCCCTCCTTGATCTGCGAGCCGCTGAGCCACCCCGCGCCGGCGTGCAGCACGCCGACCGAGTCGCGCACGATCACCTCGGCGATCCGGTAGCGGCCGCTCGTGTCGCGGCTCGTGATCGCGATGGCCTCGGTCCCGCTCGAGTCGGGCGGGATGAGCGTCGCCTCGACCACCTCGGCGCGCTCCTCCGCGAGCCGCACAACGCGCGGGCGCGTCGGGATCGCCGCCCCGCGCGACTTGAGCACGTTGAGCGCGCGCCGCGCCGCCTTGCGCGCCGCGCCGGAGGCGTCCTCCGACTCGGCGGCCGCCGCGATCGCCTCCGCGTTGGACGCGCCGAGCCAGGCGTCGACGAGCGCCGGCGCGGCGTCGCCCGCCGCCTTCAGCGCCTCGAGCGCCCGATCCCAGCCCGCCGCGAGCACCTCGGCGTCGAAGTCGACCTTCGCCGCCCCGGCGCCCGGGCTGCCTTCCGGGCGGGCGCCGCCCTCGGCCTTGCTCTTCGCCGTGGCCGCGGCCTGCTGGGCCTTCGCGGTGCGCGCGCCGAGCGCCTCGCGCGCCGTGAGCGCCGGCTTGTCCGCTGTCGCGACCGGCTTCGCCTTGGCGGCCGGCAGCGCGAAGAGGAGGTGCGCCGGCTTGGCCGGGCCCTGCGGCTGCCGGGCGCTCTTGCCCGTCACGACCGTCGCTGTCGCGCCCTGGCCGACAACGGTCACCATCCGGTCGCTCTGCTGCTGCTTCGCCGCGGCGGGCGCTCGTCCTTCGGCGCCCCCGGGGCCCTGCGGCCGCCCGCCTTCTGCTCCCGGCCGCGCCGAGAAGCCGCGGTCGGGCCTGGGCCCGCGCTCGGGGCGCGGCCCGCGGTCGGGCCTGGGTCCACGGTCGGACCTGGGCCCACCGGGCCTGGGCCCGCGGTCGGACCAGGGGCGGTCGGGGCGCGGCCCGCGGTCGGGCCTCGCGCCCTGCTCCGCGCCTGCTACCTGCGCCGCTCCAGGGCCCTGCTCGGGCCTGGGTCCACGGTCGGGCCTGGGCCCGCGGTCGGGGCGGGGCCCGCGGTCGGGCCTCGGTCCACGGTCAGGGCGCGGGCCGCGATCGGGCCTGGGCCCGCGGTCGGGCCTCGGCCCGCCGGAGGCCGCGGCGGGCCGCTCGGGCCTGGGCGCGCGGTAGTCGCGCACCACCCGCGGCGCGGCGGCCGGCGGCGGCGCGGCGTCCTCGGTCGTCGGCGGCGCGTCCGCGAGCGCCGGCCGCTTGCGGGGCGCGATGACGTCCAGCAGCGAGCCCTGCGGTTCCTTTGCGGCGGCCTTCGACGAGGGACGCGGCGCCTCGCCTGCGGCCTGCGCCGGCGCGCCCTCGGCGGGCTCGTCGGTCCGCTTCACGCCGCTCGCGCCGCTCGCGCCGACGGACGTGCTCGCCGAGCGGACGACCCTCCGCGCGCGCGGCTTGTCTCCGCTCTCTGCATCGGAGGCGCCCTCGCGCGCAGATTCGGACACTGCGCTGGCGGTCCGCTCCGTGCTCTCGCTCTCGTTCTTTGTGCTCATGTCGAGGCTCCCGGGGACATAGTGGAGATGGGGACCGCGGCCGCGGCTCCCCGATTATCGCGAAAGATGGGCAACAGCTTCGATCTCGACGGCGGCGCCCTTGGGCAGCGCCGCCACCTGCACCGTCGCCCGTGCGGGCAGCACGCCGCCGACGGCTGCTCCGTACACCTGGTTGACGATGGTGAAATCCGCGAGGTCCGTCAGGTAGATCGTGGTCTTCACCACGTCGCTCCAGCTCGCGCCGGCCGCGGACAGCACCTCGGTCAGGTTCTTGATCACCCGGGCCGTCTGCTCCTCGATCCCCCCGGCGACGAGCTCGCCCGTCGCTGGATCGATCGGGATCTGGCCGCTGCAGAACACGAGATCTCCGGCCTTGACGGCCTGCGAGTAGGGGCCGATGGCGCGCGGGGCCCGATCGGATGTGATGGCGATTCTGGACATGTCGACCTCTGACGTTCGTGAGCGCTTCGGCGTGAAGAACGCCCGCCCGCCCCGGCCCTCGTTTTCGTTGGCTGGGGCCGATTCTCGCGTTTCCTGCTAGCCGAAGCTCTTCCGACCTTCGATGGCTCGCCCCAGCGTCACCTGGTCGGCGAACTCCAGATCTCCCCCGTGCGGCACGCCGCTGGCGATCCGCGTGACCTGGATCCCCATCGCGCCGAGCTCCCGCGCGAGCAGGAGCGCGGTCGCCTCTCCGTCGACGGAGGGCGGGGTGGCGACCAGCACCTCCCTCACCGGCTGCTCGGGATCGCGCACGCGCGCCCGGAGCGCCTCGAGCGGCAGCTCCTCGGCGCCGACCCCCTCGAGCGGCGAGAGGAGCCGGCCGAGCACGAAGTACCGCCCGCGCATCGCCCCGCTCCGCTCGATCGCCAGGAGGTCCTGGACGCGCGCGACGACGCACAGGAGCGCGCCGTCGCGCCGCGTATCCAGGCAGATGGCGCAGAGCGCCCGGCCGCCGTCGTCGAGCTCGGCGATGTGGCCGCACCGGATGCACGGCCTGATGTGATCGCAGAGCTCGACGAGCTCGCCCCCCAGGTCGCGCGCGGTGTCCTCGCCGGCGGTCACGAGGAAGAGGGCGAAGCGCTGCGCCGTCTTCTCGCCGACGCCCGGCAGGCGGGCGAGCAGCTGGGCGACCCGCGACAGCCGGCCGGGCAGGCCGCCCGGCGCGCTCCGGAAGCCGGCCGCGGGCGCGCCCCGGTCGCCGTTCGGGACCTTCGAGGAGCCGGGGAGCGACGACGGGGAACGCAACGCCGTCAAGTGTGCATGCCGGGGAGCTTGACGCCGCCGGTCACCTTGGTGATCTCGGTCTCGACGAGCTTGTCGGCCGCCTCGAGCGCCGAGTTCGATGCGGCCACGATGGCGTCGAGCGCCATCTCCAGGCCCTCGCTCGCGAGGAAGGCGGGGTCGACCTCGATCCGGCGCACCTTGCCCTCGCAGGAGACAACGACGGTGACCTTGTCGCCGGCGGCGGTCGCGCTCACCTCGCGGTCCTTCAGCTCGCCCTTCACCTGGTCGATCTTGCGCTGCATGCGCGCCGCCTGGCGAACCAGCTCGTTCATTCCGCCGCGAAATTGCATATTCAGATCGGCGTCTATGCCGTGAACCGCGCCGCGCCGCAACCGTGAAGGGGAGGGGGACGGGGACGAGGTGGGGCGCGGGACGCGCGGCCGTTCGACGCAGCGAGCGGCACCACGGGCATCGCCCTCCGGGGCCGCCCGCCGCGAGCGGGCTCCTCCGTCTCTTCGGGGGGCTCGTTGGCGCGCTCTCCAGGGGCTCCCTGGCGCGTGCGGTGGCGCGGTTCCGGTCGATTCAGGCCGGTTCCGCCCCTGGCGCGGGGCGGGGTGCATTTTGTGCGGCAATTCTGGCAAACTCTCCGGAATGCAGGGCGACTTCCGTACCGGCCACAGCCGCGGCGACGCGCCCGCGAGAAGGTGCTAGTCGAGCAGCGTATGAGCTACGTCGTCCTCGCGCGGAAATGGCGCCCGCAGTCCTTCGAGGATCTCGTCGGACAGGAGCACGTCTCCACGACGCTCGCCAACGCCATCGCGCGGGATCGCGTCGCCCACGCGTTCCTCTTCACGGGCGTCCGCGGGGTCGGCAAGACGACGAGCGCCCGCATCCTCGCGAAGGCGCTGAACTGCGTCCACGGGCCGACGGCGACGCCCTGCCAGACGTGCGCGCCGTGCGCCGAGATCACGGTCGGCGCGGACGTCGACGTCCAGGAGATCGACGGCGCGAGCTACAACGGCGTCGACGAGGTGCGCAAGCTCCAGGAGAGCCTGCCGTACCGGCCGGCGCGCGACCGGTTCAAGATCTTCATCGTGGACGAGGTCCACATGCTCTCGAACGCGGCGTGGAACGCGTTCTTGAAGACGCTCGAGGAGCCGCCGCCGCACGTGAAGTTCATCTTCGCGACGACGGAGGTGCACAAGGTCCCGGTCACCATCCTGAGCCGGTGCCAGCGCTACGACTTCAAGCTCATCGGGGCGCAGGCGATCGCGGCGCGGCTCCGCTGGGTGCTCGATCAGGAGAAGATCCCCGCCGACGACCCGGCGCTCAGCGCGCTCGCGCGGGAGGCGGCGGGGAGCATGCGCGACGCGATGAGCCTGCTCGACCAGGTGATCGCGTGGGTGGGGACGAGCGGCGATCGCATCACGGCCGAGGGGGTGGCGAAGGTGCTCGGCGTCGCCGACCGCGTGGTGCTGCACCGGCTGGCGGGCGCGCTCGTGGACGGCGACCCTGCGGCGTGCGTGCGCATCGTCGGCGAGCTCGCGCAGGAGGGGTACGATCTGCCCCACGTGGCCCGCGATTTCCTCGCGCACCTGCGCGATCTCGTGGTGGCCAAGGTCTGCGAGGACCCGGCGCCGCTCCTGGATCTCGCGGACGAGGAGGTCGCCGACACGCGCGCGCTCGCGGCGCGGGCGGACGCGGACGATCTCACGCGGCTGCACCAGGGCTTCTCGCGCGCGTTCGACGACATCGCCCGGAGCGGCCAGCCGCGCGCCTCGTTCGAGATGGCGCTCGTCCGGCTCGCGCGGAGGCCGCCGCTCCTGCCGATCGACGAGCTGCTGCGCCGCCTCGGCGATCTCGAGCGGCGCCTGAACGGCGGAGGCGGCGGGGGTGGCGGTGGCGGCGCGCCGGAGCGCGGGCCGCAGCGGCCCGGCGCGCCGTCCGGCGGAGCGGCTGCGCCCCGGCGCGGGGCGGCATCGGCCGAGGCTGCGCCCGAGGACGCGCACGCCTCCGGCGCGGCGGCTGCCGGCGCGGCGAGGGCGAACGACGCGGCGGCGTTCCATGGCGCGCCGGCGGCGAGCGGCGTGGCGAGAGCGAACGGCGCGGCCGCCACCGGCGCGCCGGCGAACGGCGTCGCCTTCGCGAGCGGCGCGGCGGGCGCGGGCGGGGCTGGGAGACCGACTGGCGCGGCGGCGAACGGCGCGGCGGCGAACGGCGCGGCGCGAGCGAACGGCGCGGCGGCCGTCTATGGCGCGCCGGGCGGGATCGGGGTGGCGAGAGCGCACGGCGGCATGGCGGCGACCGGCGGTGTCGCGGCGAGCGGCGCGTCGGCTGCCAACGTCGTCCCCTTCGTGAACGGCGCGCCGGGCGTGCACGGCGCCGCGACCAGCTTCGCGAGCGGCGGCGCCGCGCCGGCCTTCGCGAAGGCGCCGCCGTACGCGAGCGGCGCGGTCGCGCCCGCGTACCGCGCCGACAGCGCTCCGCCACCGTCGCCGCGCGGCGCGCTGTACTCCGTTCCGCAGAGCGCGCCGCAGTTCGTGGCGCCCGGCTCGGCGCCGAGGTCGAGCGCGCCGCCCTCGGCGCAGGGCCCGGCGCCAGCGTCGAGCGCGCCGCCCTCGGCGCAGAGCCCGGCGCCGGCGTCGAGCGCGCCGCCGCCGCCGGCGATGAGCGCCGAGGACCTCGCCACCTGGCGCGCGGTGATCGCCGCGGTCAGGGTGCAGCGGCCAGCGCTCGCCTCCGTCCTCGAGCACGCGGCGGTGCTGGAGCTCACGCCGACCCGCGTCGCGCTCGGCTACGAGGCGAACTCGTTCCTGTCCGGCCAGGCCACCGAGCCGGCGTCCCGCGACCTGCTCGCCCGCGTCCTCGGCGCCCACTTCGGCGCCCCCGCCGAGCTTGTCTTCGAGACGATCACCCGCGGCAGCGCCGGCCCGTCGCTCGCCCAGGTCGAGACCGCCGAGCGCAAGGCCCGCATCGAGGCCGCCAAGCGCGCCGTGGCCGACCACCCGCTCGTCACGGCCGCGATCGAGCTGCTCGGCGCGGAGCTCAAGGACGTGCGGCTCGCTCAGGAGTTCGCGGAGGGGTGAGGGCCCCGCGCCGCCGCGCCATGCGCCCTGGCGCGCCGGGCATGGCCGTGGGCTGACGGCGGGGCGGCCTCAGCCTCCGCTTCGCAGCCAGCTGCGGAACGCCTTGACCGCCTCGTGTTGATCCGGCCAGCGCACGAAGCGCGCGAGCGCGGCGAGATCCAGATCCGGAATGAGCTCGCTGGCCGCGATGGGCTCGTACTGCTCGCCTCGCAACGCATGGATGTGGAACGCGTCGCGCTCCCAGAACCAGACCTCGCGGACGCCGAGCCCGCTGTACACAGGCAGCTTGTCGAGCCCGCCGCTCGTCAACACCACCTCGATCGCGATATCTGGGAATTCCTTCAGCGTGCCGCCGACGCAATAGCACTCGTCGGGCTCGAGGCCGCGTGACTTGGCCTCGCGCCGGAACGTCGTCGAGCCGTAGCCATAGAGAGGCACGTCCCGCTCCAGCGCGAAGAGCTCGATGAGGCGGGCGATGGTCGTCTTCGCCACTTCGTGTTCGGTTGACGGGCTCATCAGCTCCAGCGTTCCCTCGCAGAAGGTCATCCGCAGGCCAGGGGTGTCGAGCTCGTCCCGCAGCCTCACGTAGGTCTGCCAGGGAACGCCGTGGATCACGAACCGCTGCTCCCCCGCAGGAGCGGTCGAGGACGGAAGCGGCATGTGCGCGGCGGCTACCATGGGCTCGCGCGCAGGATAGCACGCTCGATGAGCCGCGCGCGGCTCGCCAGGAGCTCGGCTCGCTCCTCCACCGTGCCGGGGCCGACGTCGATCACCTCGAAGCCCGCAGCGCGGTAGAGCGCGCCGAGCCGCTGGTTGATCCGCTCCGCCTCGGCCGCGCGTGCCTCTCTGCTCTTGCCCCAGCGCGGCTCCTGGAGCTCCGGCATCACGGCGAACAGGAACACCAGCGCATAACGCTCGAACGCGGGCTCGCCTTCCGGCCAGGGGTACTCCGCCTCTCCGCTCGTGCGCAGGTAGTACTCGACGGGATCGAGGTACCCGCGCTCCAGCCAGTCTCCTTCCCGCGCGGCCGCCTCGATCGTCTTCTGGGCCTCCAGCACGAGCGCGGCGAACTCTCGCTTTCGGCACATCGGACAGAGGTGCTCCGGCGCATCGATCGGGTGAAACGGCGCGTCCGGCGCGTGGCCGTGGGTGCGCGCGCCGAGCTCGTCGAGCACGCGCCGGTGCGCCTCGCCGTGCACGCGGTAGCCCAGCGTGGACGCGAGGTGACGGAGCGTCGTTGTCTTGCCGCACGAATAGGCCCCTGTCGCCACGAAGAGAGGTTTGTTCATCACCAGCCCACCTACCGCCGCGCCCACCACACCGAGCCTGCGCCGCGCTCGATCGCCCGCCCGGCGCGGGACATGAAGTGAGCGACGGCCTCCAGGACGCCCGGGTGATCCTCGTTGTGGTCATGGCCGGCCAGGACGGCGCCCGGCTTGAGCCTGGGCCACCACGCCTCGAGATCGGCGAGCACGGCCGCGCGATCGTGCGATCCGTCGAGGAACACGAGATCCAGGCTGGCGTCGGCGAAGCGCGCCGCCGCGTCGGTGGACGCCATCCGGAGCACGTCTGGCTGGATCCCGAGCGCCGCCATGTTCGCCCTGAACGCGCCGGGCACGTCCTCCGCGGCGAGCATGGCGCGATAGCTGTCGGCGTACTTGTCGCTCGATCCTGCCCAGGTGTCGACGCAATGGAGCGCGACCCCGTTCCTCGCGGCGAGCCGCCCGACGTACGCCGTGGAGAGCCCTTTCCACGAGCCCACCTCGACCATCGCGCCGCCCCGGAGGGGGCGCACGAGCGCCCGGTAGGCGAGGCCGTCCTCCTCGGAGAACCAGCCCTGGATGGGCGCGACCCGGGTCACCGGGAACAGCGCGAGCAGCGCGGCTCGCTTCTGCGCCGGATCGCGGTACTCGTACTGCCTGTCGCACAGCTTGACGAAGCGGCGGGCGTCGTGCGCGACGAACAGAGGCCGCTCGATCACGGCGAATTTCTTGAGCGACGTGGACCGCTCGGGCTCCCGCTCCCCTCTCCGGATCTCGTCTTCGGTCGTCGCGAAGATCACGTCTTCGTGCCGGATCGGCCGCCCTTGATCCGGGCCGTCGGTCCAGGCCCTCTCGCCCGGGTATCCGGCGCGGTCGGTGCCGTGCTCGAGGAGGCGAGCCAGCTTGTCCGCCTCGCTCGCGCGGAACAGGAGAGGGGGAGGAGCGCCGCGCTCTTCGAGCTCGTCCAGGGCCTCCTCGAGGAAGAGCAGGTTCCGGCCGATGTAAGGCAGGGGAGCGATGAGCGGTGTCATGACGTGGCCAGCGAGGCGCGCATCGAGGGGGGAGGGCCGAGGACGCCGTCCCAGGGTTGCCAGGTCGAGGCGAGCCTCGCATTGGGGTGGAAGATGAGCTCGTGGACGATGCCCGGGCCCGAGCGCTTCGTCTCTTCGAGCTGGGCGAGGTCGGCCTCCTCGAAGACGACATCCATGTCCTCGAAGCGGAACACCTCGACATAGTAGTAATACCCCACGATCTGCCGCTCGAACGAGAACCGCGCGTCGGCGCTCAGCGCGTCGAGGAGCGGCTCCAGGCGCACGCGGGCGCGATCGCTGTATCTGACGACGTGGTTCTCGACCACCGCGGCGGGGTCGGTCTTCATCAGCTGCCGGAAGATCACGTTGTCGACGCCGAGCGACCGGGCGAAGCGCAGGTAATCGACGATGGGCTCGACCGCGTCGATCTGCCCGTCGAGGAGCACGCACGAGAGGCGCACCCGGGTGCCGCCCGCCGTCGCCGCCGCCACGACGCTGCGCAGCTCGTCGGCGCGGAGGCCGTCCTTCATCACCATCAGCCGTGCGTTCCTTTCGTGATCGGGGTGGGCGCGGCTGATGTTGAGGTGCTGGATACCGGTGTCGACGATCCAGTCGATCACCCGCTTTCCTTCTCGCTGCTGGAGCAGCCCCGAGCCGTTCGTGGTGAGCGTCCGCTTGCGGCCCCGGTGGGCCTGTCCGAGCGCGAGGATGCGGGGCAATCGCGGATCGTGGCTCGGCTCCCCGCCGGTCACCGAGATCGTCGGATCGAGCGGCCGGAGCGCTTCCAGGGACGCCGCCATGGCATCGAAATAGCGCCCGTCGTCGTCCTCGACGGTCTTCTGCACCGACAGGCTGCGCCCGCGCGACGCGGGCCTGAGCTCCTCGACGCAGAAGTGGCATTTCGCATTGCAGGGCTGACGGCTGTAGATGGAGAAGTTCGCGTTGCGATAGACCTCGATCGGCTGGCCCCAGAGGTCGAAGCGCACGGTGTCGCCTGCGGTGCTGTTGCCCTTGAGATCGAAGGCGCGGCTCTTCAGGCGGCGCCATTCCTCGCGGAAGGGGCGGGCGCTCACGGCAGCCTCCTCATCGCGTCGGAGCGCGCCACGAGGTCGGGGCCGAAGGCGCTGCCGTCCGGGTTGAGCATCGTGAAATGGGTCCCGACGAGGAAAGGCTCGTCCCAGTCGTCGCGCTTCTGCGCGAAGCCATAGCGCTGGAGGTGGAACACGTTGGCGAGCTCGAGGAGCCCCGCGTCGCGCACCGCCTCGACGACCCACGCGTCGCCGTCGGGCTCGGTCTTGCGCAGCCGGACGTTCAGGACGAGCTGGCGATCGCCGCCGAGCGCGGAGAGCCGCTCGCGCAGGGCGCACGCGAGGGCGAGCAGGCCGCTGTCGTGCTCGAGGAGGTGGTGGTTCACCGAGAGCTTGATCGTGGCGGGCTCGCCGAGCCTCTGGAGCCAGGCGTCGAGGCCGGCTGGATCGCGCGGGATCTCGACGCCGTTGGTCACGACGACGACGCGCGCGCAGCGGGGCTCGGCGCGGGCGAGGCGGACCATCTCGTCGAAGTGCGGGTGGATCGTGGGCTCGCCGCCCTCGAGCTGCACCTCGAAGGGGCCCTCGGCCGGGAAGCTCGCGCGGTAGCGGTCGAGGGCGAGGAAGGTCTGCCCCCGGGGCGACGAGCAGGTGCAGCACCACGGGCAGGAGCGGTTGCAGTGGTTCGAGGTGGCCACGTAGAGCCGGTGCGGCCGCTCCGCCGTGGGGCGGTCGAGCGGCAGCGTGCCCGTGAGCGTGGCGTTCTGGGGGCGCGTCGCGGTCGGCATGGAGCCTCCTGCGAGCAGGATACGGCGGGGTGGGGAGGGGATGAAGGGGATCCGCGGAAGCGGATCACGGCGATGGGGTCATCGCGCCCAATCCGAAATGCGAGGCGTAGCCGAGGGCGATCGGGCCGCGGACGGGCTCGGCGAAGGTGAGGCGCAGGCCGAGGCTCGTGGCGGCGGGAGGGCGTTGTTCGGGCTTGAGCACGCGCGCGTTGCGGAAGTGGCGCCAGCGCGTCGCGAGCCGCTCCTCCGGCAGCGGCGCTCCTTCTTCAGGCCCGGCGAGGCGGATCTCCCCAGGGTGACGGCGCTGCCACACATCCCAGAAGTCGCTTGCCGCGCGGTAATCGCCCCCGTCGAGCTCGACCTCGATCCGCTCGGCCGGCGGCAGCCCACGCGATGCAAGCTCTGCCTGGACCTGGCCTTCGAGCGAGTTCGCGCCCTGTCGCTTGAGGTGTCTTGGGGGCACGAAAGGCAGCACGCTCTGCCATACCTTCGCTGTCCTCACGTAGGGCACTGCCTGTTCGAAGTCCTCTCTCAGGCCAATCTCCACGAGGGTGACGAGCGTGCAGACGTCCTTCCTGTAGATCTTCCGCACACAGGAGAGCGCTTCGCGCGCCCTCTCATCGAGCTCCATCGCCGCGTGCACGAGCACATGATCGATCTGGCCCTCGCTGTCCAGGGAGGCTGGCAAGAGCCAAGTGTGCCTGTGGCCCTTCAACCGCGCCTCGTGCGCGTCTTTGCCGGTCAGGCATGGCGAAGGTCCAAAACCGTCGCCGCGGTCTGATTTCCGGACGAGCGCCGCATGCAGCAGCTCCATGCAGAGCAGGGCGTCCGCGGGGTGTGGCAGGACGTCCCTCCGGGCAGTGTCGGAGGAAAGCGCGAGGAGCGCGGTATCCTGCCGCTGGAAACGCCGGCGAGCAGCTCGCGTCGGTCGTGTCGACACCTTCGCGAGCGCGTCACCTTCGCGCCAGTACGATAGCCAGCGGCTGCCCGGCGGCTGACTCCACCCATCGCGCTGGAGATCACCGGAAGCCTTGAGGAGCGCAGCGAGGAGGTCTGCCGGATAGAGCGCCTCGAGCCTCGCGGCCTCCTTGGATGCCGCGCTCTTCTTTGGCGCTCTCGCACCCCGGCGCGCCGGCTCCTCCTCCGCGCCGCCGCCCCCGCGCACGCGCTCTCTCCGAAACGCCGCATACTCCGCGACACTCAGCGGTGCGAGCAGCGCAATGCGTTCATACCCCGGGCCAGGAGCGCACTCCGAGGCGCGGCACGGCGACAGATGCTCCGGCAAGGCCTCCGTGACCTCCGCGGCCACCCAGGACTCGGCGCGGCCCAGGTAGCTCAACCGGTCCGCGAGCGCCTCGAAGAGCGCTCGCTCCGCGGCCGTCGGCTCCACGTCCCAGGTGATCCCGAGGACCGCCTCTTCGCCGCGCCCCACGAACGCGAACGCGTCGAGCACCTTCGCGGTCACGTTCTTGTAGAGAGGCATGTAATGGCGCGTATGGCCCGTCGACGCCGGCGGCAGGTGGTAGACGGGCGGCGACGCTGCGAGCCGCTCGATCAGCGTCTGGGCCTCCGGCGGGACCGTGGTCCAGCCAAGCCGGGCGAAGCCGGTCGCGAGGAACGCACGGCAGAGCCGCCATGGGCTCGGCGGCCACTCGATGTCCCCCTCGTTGACATGCCGGCCCCAGGGGGTGGCATGGTACGAGCCGGACAGGAATCGAATCGCTAGCCGCAGCATCACGAAGAGAAGGTGACAGGGGTCGGCGCGCCGGAGCCTGCGAACAGGTCCTTGCACGCCGCGATGGCAGAAGGCAGCTCCGCTCGCAGCTCGGCCACGGACGGCATCGTGAACCCTGCCGGTCGCTCCACGCGCAGCGGCGACGCCGGCGCGAGGTCGCACGCGGTGCGCAGGCGCAGGTCGCCCTCCAGCAGCGCCGCGATCTTGAAGAGGGCGAGCAGCACGAGCATCCGATCGGCCGCGGCGCCGAGGCCGTAGCCGCGGATCTGGTGCAGATCGAGGCTGAAGAACGCGGTGATCCGCTTCGCGGTGTACTCGTCGCGGGCGAACGGCACATTGCCGAAGCCTTCCCGCGCCTCGCCGCTCGGGTTCACCGCGTCGTTCTTGACGCCCCCCGACGCCGCGACCCGCACGCCCTCCGCCTCGATGAACGACGAGAGCGCGCGCTCGATGCGCAGCCGCCCGCCCACGAGCTCCGTCTTTGCCAGGAAGAGGCCGTGAATCAGCGAGCTCGCATCGTACCGCAGCACGATGGCCGCGAGCTTCCGGCGATCGATCGGCCCCTCCGCGAGCGCCGCGGTCTCGTCCTTCAGCCGATTGAAGAACGACTTGTCCTTGCTCTCCAGGATGTAGGGCGCGTTCAGCCGGTGGGCTTCCGTGACCGAGCTCGTGAGGTAGCTCTTGTCCGGCTTCTGGACGCGCACGTACGACAGGCCCTTGAGCTCGGGGATCAAGTCCTGCGCTGCCTTGTCCCAGCACACCGTTTCAAGCCGGTTGGCCATGCTCTGCGGGCTCTCGACGAGCAACCGCTGGCCGCCCTCGTAGGGATCTTCGAAGAGGCTCGCCCCCAGGTCCGGGAAGCCGGTCGGCTGGAAACGAACGCCCTGCACGGGCCGCAGCTCCTGCTCGAGCAGCAGGCGAGAGGGGTACGGGGCGCGTTCGGGAAGCAGGACGTTGAGATCGAGGGGCATGATCACTCCGAGGTCGTGGACGTCGCGGGCGAGGGCGTGGACGGCGCGTCGTCGACGGCCGAACGGGCTGGCTTGCAGACAGCATCGACGAGCTCCGCGAGATCTCCGGGCGCCACGGGAATCGCGAGCGCTGCGGCGAGCCGCCGTGCCAGCTCCGGGGCGCCCACGAGGAGGCGCAGCCTGGGGCGCGCGCCGGCCGCCGTCAGGGTTCGTATCGCTGCGGTCCCCGCCTCGTGCAGGCGGCCGGCGAGGAGCAGGCGCAGCGGCGCGGGGTCGAGGCGCGGCGCGAGCGGAGGCAGGCTGCCATCCTGGCCGCGGCGGCCAGCCGCACGGGACGGGTGCACCGCGGCGGGCGTGTACGCGAGCCGGAAGAGCGCGTACAGCGCCGGCGGGCGCGCGGCGCGAGGCGGTCGCGGCGGCCGTGGCGCGCGCCACCACTCGATCGCCATCAGGGCGCGCGCCAGACCGGCGACGCGCGCCTCGTCGACCGCGCCGCCCAGGAAGAGCGCGACGTCGTCGAGGTGCGCATAGGCGCGGCCACGCAGGGGAAAGACGCGCGCCCCATGCAGCGCGGCCTCGATCATGCGCCGCTGCGCCACGGCCGCGAGATCGTCGGTGAGGTCGCGACCGGTCCACACGACGCGCGGATCGCGCGCGAGCCCGTCGGCCCCGAAGGCGAGGCGACGGAAGCCGGAGCGCGGATCCAGCGGCAGGCAGTGCGCGCGGATCGGGCCGAGCTCCTCCGCGCCCGTGCGATCCGCAGGGCCCGTCTGCGAGGCGATCGCGGCGGCGAGCCGGAGCTCGGCGGAGCCGTCGTTCGCCGCTTGCAACCACTCCGGCGACAGCGGCGGGATCGGCCCCAGCCACGCCATGGCTGCCGCGGCCTTCGGTCGAGCGACGATCGCCGCCTCCGCCTCGGCCAGGCCGAGCAACAACCGCTGCCAGCGCTCCGCCGACCCCTGGCGGCACACGGCGAGCATCGCCGCCTCCACGCGCCGGAGCGCGCGACCGAGCGAGGCGGGCGCTCCGTCGCCCTGGCTCGCGCTGCGCAGCCCCTCGACCCACGCATCGATCTCGTCGAGCCGTTGCGACCGCTCGGGTGCTCCGGCGCGATCGCCCGACTCGACCGCCCAGCGGCCGAGCGGCACCGCGAGGTTCGCCTGCCCGTTGCGCTCGATGTAGCCGAACCGGACGAACTCGCGGACGCCGCGGGCGACGCCCAGGCCGGCGACCGCGCGCGCGGCGTCGATGGCGTGTGTCGCCTGCCGCTTCTCGGAGCTCGCGACGAGCCGGCCTTCGGCAAACAGCGCGCGCACCTCGGTCAGCGTCGCTGCGCCCCCCCAGAGCGGCATCCACTGCTCGCCGCGCTGGTTCCCCTCGTCGACGGCGCACGCGCTGGCGTAGCCGCCGGCCCGCGCGCGCACGGCGAACGGGGCGGCCGCCTGCACGAGGTTGCCGCTCTCGAGCCTGCGCACCGCCGCGATGGGCAGGAGCAGCGCGCCCTCGAGAAGCAGGACGAAATCCCACGGGTTCACGAGGGACTCGCCCATGTAGCCCGACGCCTGGTTCGGTCCGCCGGCGTTCCCTGGCACGAACTGCCCGACGGCGCGCCGCTCGAGCCCGGGCGCGGGCTCGCCGAAGAGCGCTGCGGCGAGCAGCGGATGCGCCCCGGGGCGCGCCTCGCCGGTCGCCGGCTCGAACAGCTCGACGAGGCGCTGCATGCGGTTGTTGGTGAAGTCGAGCCGGCCGTCGTTGCCGCCCGTGCCGAGCAGCGCGGGGTACTTCGCGGCGTCGCCCGTCAAGACCACCGCGGCGTCGAGCCACGCGAGCATGGGCTCGGGCCACGCGCGACGGCACGCGCGGATCATCTCGAGCTTCTCTTCGCCTTTCGGGCTCTCGGAACGCGCGGCCGCGAGGGCGCGCCCCGCGGCGATGGCCTCGCGGTAGAGCGCGAAACGGTCTGACGGCGACGACGAGAGGGGCTCGATGCCGTCCTTCGTGTCCTTCGGATAGAAGCCGCTGCCGCCGTTCCACGGGGCGATGATCGGCGATGGGGCGTACGCCTCCAGGAAGAAGCGCGTCAGGCCATCGCGATCGAGCGATGTGACGAGCTCGAACCGCCCGTTGTCCCAGCGGGCCCGCGCGCGCGGATCCGCCTGGCCGGCGACGGCGCGGAGGACGCCGAGCGCCTTGAGGTATCCGGCGATCGGCTCGGGCGTGCACCCGGCGAGGTGGTGCAGGTGCAGGCTCATGAGGTCGCCTCGACCGAGGCGCGCACATCGGCGGCGCGGAGCAGCGCCTCCAGGTAGGCGAGCGTGAAGGGGCCCCACGCCTCGAGCAGGCCTGCGACGCGCTCGCTCCACGACACGCCGTAGCGCGCCCCGACGCCGAGCGCGGCGAGCTCGAGGGACAGCGTGAGCGACGGCACCTGGGCGTCGCCCTCCGCGGCGGCGAGCTCGAAGGGGTCGAGCGCGTCGCCGTCGCGTACGCCGTGGATGTCGCCGTGACCCATCTTCTGGTCGAGCGGCGTGCTCGTCCACGCGGTGCGGACCTTGCCGTGGTGCGCGCAAACGAGGAAGGCGACGAGGTCGAGCTCTTCGGCGGAGAGGCCGGCGAGCTCGCGCGCGAGCGGTTGGCGCTCGTCGATCGTGGCCTCTGGCGGAGTCGCCGAGGGGGGCTCGCCCAGCGCGGCGAGGAGCTCCGCGCAGCCTCCGAGCAGCGCGGCGTGCTGCGGGTTCGCGCGGCGGAGCAGCGAGAACAGGGCGAGGACGCTGGCGAGCTCGTGCCGGAAGCCAGGCCGCGTCGGGTAGCCCTTCCCGGTCCACGCCCCGCCCGGCGCCTTGGCGAGATCGCGGCGGAGGCCCATTTCACCGGCCTCCGCGCGCGCGTCTTGCCGGATGGCGTCCTGGAACACCGCGTGCGCCTTGCCCGCGTCGTGCCAGCGCGCGGCGAGATCCAGGAGATCCGCGAGCCGCGCCGGCAACCGGAGCGCCGTCGCGATGCGGCGCAGCTCCGCGGCCGTCTCGCGGCCGTGCGTGGCGATGCTCTTCCACGCCGCCTGCGAGAGGCTGTCGTCCTCCGCGGCCTCGGCGCTCTGATCGAGCCGCAGCGCCGCGCTCTCGGCCGGCTCCGCCGGTGGAACCACGGGCACGACGCCGGCGCTCGCCTTGGGGTTCCAGCCGAGATCCTCCGTGTACCCGCCTGCGGACGAGGGGAGCAGGAGCGTGCTCCCCGGCGGGATGCGATCGACCTCGTCGACCCTGCGGTAGGTGCCGAGCACGTAATCGAGCGTGAAGACAGGGCGCCCGCCGCGATCGGCGCGCACGAAATCGCGCAGATCGCGGACCGGGACGGGGCAGAGCTCGGCGCGGTGCACCCGGCCGACGAGCTCGCGGGGGACGCTCTTGCTCCCCGGGTCGACAGGTCTCCAGAAGACGCGGACGTCGCGGTCTTCCCCGCTCCGGATGTACCGGCCTATGTCCAGATCGCTGCCGGTCAGGTCGGGCGTCGTGTCGAACAGCTCGTCGACGTCGCGGCGGCGCAGGACGTGGGCCGGCGCGTAGCGGTAGAGCCGGCCGAGCAGATCCGGGGCGCACGCCTGCTCGAAGGCATCGACGGCGCGCGGCGAGGCGTCGCCCGCGCTCCGGGCGAGCGTCGCGGCGGCCTCGGCTGCGGCGTCGAGCTCGGCCTCCGCATAGGGCGCCGTGGTCTTCGTCTTGCCGAGCACCACGACGGCGCCGGACTCCCCTTCATAGCGGGCGCAGCGCCCGAACCGCTGGACCAGGCTCGACCAGGGCGCGAGGTCCGTGATCAGCAGGCGCGCCGAGATATCGACGCCCGCCTCCACGACCTGCGTGGCGACGATGATGCGCCCCTCCGCGGGGAGCGCGTCGGGGCGGCTCGCGGCGCGGCTCAGGAAGTCGCGGCTCCACTGCGCCCGTTCGGCGCCGCGGAAGCGGCTGTGCACGAGCTTGAGCTCCGGCGCACCAGGCCTCCGGACACGCGCCTTCCCTTTGCGCTCGTGACATCGATCGTCGAGCGCCTGGAAGATGTCGACGGCGCGCTGGACCTGGTTGACCACGATCAGCGAGAGCGTGCCTGGCCGGTGCTTTTCCAGCGCAAGCTTGGCGACGTCGGCCTCCGTGGCGGGGTCGCGAAGCTCGATCGACTTGCTCACCTCCCACAGCCCTCCTTGGCGCTCCGCCTCCGGGATGCGCACGGCCTGTTCGTCGAGGGAGGCGACCTGTCCTCTGAAGTCGACGGTCTCGAGCCACCGGGGCTGGAGCGTGGCGCTCATCCACCATGCCTGGGTGGGCCGAAGCCGCTGTCGCTCGGTCGCGTCGTGGTCGCGGAAGGCGGCGAGCTGCGCGCTCGTGGCGAGCCCGACGTCCATGAGCTGGATCTCGTCGAGGACCCAGAGCGCGTCCTGGCTCACGAGGCCAAACGGCATGGGCCACCGCGCGCGGCCCGCGCCGTAGCCGCGGTTCATGGCGCGCGAGAGCAGCATGTCCTGCGTTCCGAGCAGGATGGCCGGCTGCTCCGGAGCGAGCTCCCAGCGCTGGGCTTCGACGCCGCCCATGAGGACATGCACGGCGATGGACAGCCCCGACCGCTCGAGCCATGCCTTGATGGCAGTCTCGGTCTGCTCGACGAGCGTGCGCATCGGGAAGCAGAAGACGAGGCGCGTGGGCCAGCCGAGGTCCTCGCGGAGCACGCGATGGTAGAGCCAGGGAAGCACCACGCCCGCCGTCTTGCCGAAGCCGGTCGGGATGCGGAGGAGCCGGTGTCCGCACTGGGTCGCCTCGCCGAGCGCGCGCTGCCAGCCGTGCGGTGAGAAGCCGGCGACGGTCTGGAACCAGGCGGCGTAGGGCGGCGGAGGCATCACGTGGGGACGTTCCGGGTGCCGGGCGCGCGGGGAGGCGCCTCCTGTCGGCCAGAGCAGCTTCGCAGAAGAGCGAGGTCAGGGGAAGCGTGAGAGCGACGCTGGCGGCTCATCCGCGCTGTTTTGAGCGCTCGATCGTCGCTTGCAGGATCTGCAGCGCCAGCAGGTCCTTGGGACGTCCAGCTTTCTTTTTGACTTCGACCAGCTTCTCCAGGGTGAGAACACGGATGGAGAGCCGCGGTGTCTCCAGCGTGAGCGTCTGGTCGAGGAGCCACTCGTAGGTGGTCTCGTCGTCGTGCATGCTCAGCGTTCCCAGCAGATCCAAGGGACCGAATTTCGTGCTCAAAGGCTTCACGCCGAAAGTGGTCAGGTGCGACTCGGTGGGAACGATGTGTCGGCCGGCGAAATCGCGGAAGCGGGCCTCGAGCGCGGACAGTGCGTCCAGCAACCGGCGGATGTTCAGGGCGTCGCGCGAGTACAGGATGTCGAGGTCCTTCGTGTTCCAGTCTGCGCCTTGCAGGCTCGCGGCCACGCCGCCGATGACGATGAACTCGACCTCATGAGCCTCGAGGATCTCGAGGATGCGACCGAACGGGACACCCGCGTACGACTCGATCATCTCAAGCCTTTCCCTCGGCGTCATGTCCAGGACCCAGTCGATCAGGGTCAGATCGACGCCCTCCTCGTTGCACGTGGGAACGGCCAGCGCTGCGTTCTCTTCGGCGGCCAGTCGTTCCTCCAGCTCTGCATAGATCGCGTCCGAGGCGGCGAGCGCTTCGTCCACATCAGCGATGTCTCCCTGGATGAGGCAGGCAGGGCTTTGCTCGATGCGCCGGCCGGTCCATCGCCCGGTGGCCACGACGACTCCGTCCCGCAGGACGTCCACGCGATGGCCATCGACGAGAGCGGTATACCCGGTGCCCGGCATGACGGCGCGAGCATACCGCGGCAGGGCCGCCAGGTCATCCCCGTCGAGCGGCCGGCCCGCCGAGCGGCGGGATCTGCGGCTGCTACCGTGCCGGTTCTACAACGCGCCCTCCGCGCTGGGGGCCGAGGAGGCACACGCGTTTACACTTACGGTTTGTCGCTCAAAATTATCACTATTTTAAGTTTTTCTCGGTTCTTGACCCCTCCGGCGGCACCGGCGTCTCATGACCTCGCAAGGAGGCGCCATGGCGGTGGAGCGAGCGCACGAGTCTGTTGCCGAGGAGCCGGTCGACCCGCTGATCCGGGCGAAGCCGCTCCCGCGGAGGTTGCCTGTCGCGGGGGCGCCGCCGGAGCTGGTGCCGGCGCGGATGATCAACGAGGTGCTGTATTGCGAGCGCCTGCTCTACCTGGAGTGGGCGCAGGGCGAGTTCGAGGACAACGTCTTCACGGTGGAGGGCCGGAGCGTTCACCGGCGCGCGGACGTCGCGGGCGGCGAGCTGCCGCCGCGGCCGTCCGGCGCGGCGCCCGGCTCCCTCGAGGAGCCGGCCGCGGCGGCGCCGCCGGCGTCGCCCGCGCCGGCGCAGAGACGGCGCACTTCGGCGAAGCGGGCCGATGTGGACGACGAGGCGGAGGAGCCTGCGCCGTACGAGGCGCGCAGCGTCTGGCTGTCGTCGGAGCGGCTCGGCATCACGGCGAAGATCGATGTCGTGGAGGGCGACGCGTCGGGGCGCCTGGTCCCCATCGAATACAAGCGCGGCCGCGCGCCGGACGTGCCCGGCGGGGCCTACCTGCCGGAGCGCGCGCAGCTCTGCGCCCACGTGCTGCTCCTGCGCGAGCACGGGTACACGTGCGACGAGGCGGCCATCTACTTCGCGGCGTCGCGCCGGCGGGTCTCGATCGCGATCGACGAGGCGCTCATCGCCACGACGCACGCGGCCGCTGCCCGCGCGCGGGAAGTTACCGCGGCCGCGGCCATTCCTCCGCCGCTCGTCGACAGCCCGAAGTGCAACGGCTGCTCGCTCGTGGGGATCTGCTTGCCCGACGAAACCAACCTCTTGCGGCGTCTCGACGGGGAGGATCTCGACGCGGCGGTGGAGGCGGAGAGAGGGCGCCCGCCCGTCGAGGCCGACGGGTCGGAGGAGCTGGAAGGCCCGCTGGACGTGGACCCGTGGGGGCTCGCCGGCGCGACGGGCGCGGCAGGCGCGGAGGCGAGGTCCGAGGACGCGGACGAGCAGGCCGGGGCGGAGCTCAGGCGCCTCCACCCGGCGCGGGACGACAAGCTCCCCGTGTACGTGCAGGAGCAGGGGGCGCGCATCGGGCTCGCGGGGGAGCGGCTGGTGATCACCAGCCGCGCCGGCGGGCACACGGAGGCGCGGCTCTCGAACACGTCGCAGGTCGCGCTGCTCGGCAACGTGCAGATCTCGACGCAGGCGATGCGGGCGCTGCTGGAGCGGGGGATACCGCTCTGCTTCATGACGTACGGCGGCTACTACCTGGGTCGCGCGACGGGGCTCGAGTCGAGGAACGTGGAGCTCCGGGTCGCGCAGCACCGGGCGGCGGCGGACGAGGCGTTCTGCCTGTCGTTCGCGCGCGGCGTCGTGGTGTCGAAGATCAGGAACGCGAGGACGATGCTCCGGCGCAACCACGCGGCGCCCGACGCGGCGGTGCTGTCGGAGCTCGACCAGCTCGCGCGCAAGGCCGCGGGGGCGCCGTCGTTGCCGTCGCTGCTCGGGATCGAGGGGACGGCGGCCCGGGTGTATTTCGGGGCGTTCGCCGGCATGTTGAAGGGCGCGGGCGAGGCGAGGGGCGAGTTCGACCTGGAGGGGAGGAACCGGCGGCCGCCGCGCGATCCGGTGAACGCGCTCTTGTCGCTGGCCTACGCGCTGCTCGCGAAGGATCTCGCGACGACGCTGGGCACGGTCGGGCTGGATCCGCTGCTCGGCTTCTATCACCAGCCGCGCTTCGGCCGGTCGGCGCTGGCGCTGGATCTGATGGAGGAGTTCCGGCCGATCGTGGCGGACTCGGTGGTCGTGGCGGCGATCAACAACGGGGTCGTGGCGCCGGACGATTTCCAGCGCTTCGGCGGCGCGGTGGCGCTGCGGCCCGCGGGGCGCAAGAAGTTCCTCCAGGCCTACGAGCGGCGGATGGACCAGCTGGTGACGCACCCGGTATTCGGATACCGGATCAGCTACCGCAGGGTGCTTGAGGTGCAGGCGCGGCTGCTCGCGCGGGTGCTGCTCGGCGAGGTGGAGGCGTACCCGCCGTTCCGGACGAGGTGAAGGCGTCGTTCCGGACGAGGTGAGTGAAGGCACGGCGCGGGAGAGCGCGGGCCGAGGGAGCGAGGGAGAGAGCGAGCGAAGGAGGCCGGCGTGAGGCAGAGCTACATCGTGAGTTACGACGTCTGCGATCCGAAGCGGCTGCGCAAGATCTTCAAGGCGATGCGGGGGTACGGCGACTGGCTGCAGCTCTCGGTGTGGCAGTGCGAGCTGAGCCGGAGGGAGCTCGTGGAGCTGCGGCGCGATCTCGGGCAGATCATCGATCCGAGGGTGGACCAGGTGCTGATCATCGACATCGGTCCGGCGAACGGGCGCGGGCTGAGCGCCATCGCGTCGCTCGGGAGGGCGTACGTCCCGTCGGAGCGGGTGGCCGTGGTGGTGTGAGGCGCTGCGCCGGCGGGGGAGGGGGATGGTCGAGCCTGCGGCGTGCGGCCTGCGGCGCTCGCGGGGGGCGACCCGACCGGTGCGGGAGATACGGGCTGATCTATCGGCCGGGAGTGCCGCCATGCTGGCGGGAGGATCGTCGAGGTGAAGGTCCTGAGGAGGGGAGCCGGGGGCGAGCGGTCTTCAACGAGCCGCCGGGTCCGCGAGCCATGCGGCGAGGGCATCCGCGGCGAGCTCCAGCCGGACATCGTCGAGGCGGGAGAGGCCGAGGCGGTCGAAGCGTTCGGCCAGCACGGGGCGTTCGGCCTCGGACAGCGTCCGCCCGAGCTTCTTCTCGAACTGCGTAGCCAGCGCCTGGATCTGCCCCTCCTTGAGCCCCTCCTTGAGCCCTTCCTGGAGCGCCTCCCTTCGCGCCTCGTCGCGGATCGATTGCTGGAGCTGCTCGAACCACTGCTGAACTTCCGTCACGATCTCCTCCTCTTCCGCATCTTCTGCCGTGCGTGCCGCGGGCTCGGCCGGGGTCTCGAAACGCAAGCGTACCAGCCAGGGCAGGGCGATGCTCCTCTCCCAGGCGTCCTTGGGCAGGGCGGCGACCTCCCGGATGGCGTCGCGGAGCACGGCGCGGGCGCCGAGCAGGCGCAGCAGCAGCGTGCCGCGGGTGCGCGGCAGCTCGGCGATGGCGACGATGTCGACCCGCCATCCCGGCGCGGCCCGGTAGAGGCCGGGGCACCCCGGCACCGGGGCGAAGCCGAACGCGTCGAGCACGGTGGCGGGCCGGCCGCTGCTGAGGACGCGCAGCCGCGGGAAGGGGACGGCGCCGCCCTCGCGGCGCTCGAGCTCGTGGTGCCAGTGGAGCTGCTTGCGAACGCAGCCGCGCAGCTCGGCGGGGCCGGGGGTGTCGTGGAAGAGCTCGAACTGGCAGGCCTCTGCCGCGAGCTCGCCGAGCAGGCCGAGCTCGGCGCGCAACGCGGCGCGGGCGGGATCGGGCACGTACCAGATATCCATCGTCTGGGAAGCCGTGATGACCTCGACCTGGGTCTCGGTGGGGCCGACGACATCGAGGGTGTCGCGCAGGACGTTCTTGCCGAAGGCGTCGAATCTGCTGCGCATCGGTGCGGGGCGAGGATGGGATTCGTCGGACGTGTCAGCAAGCCAATTTTCGCGTGGGGCATGCTGATTTTGTGAAGCGAGGGAGAGATGCGTCGCGTATTGGGGAGGAGCAGGAGCAGCGGGTTTACGTGTGCTGCGTCGATGTCGTGTTCCAATCGCGTTGCGCGCGCGGCGCTGCGCGTCTGGCGCTGGGCATCACGTGCCCCGCGTCCGGGCACGCGCGAATCGATGGATGGAGGGGGGAAGGGCGCGCGACAGGGGAGAGGCCGCGTGCGCGGTGGGTCAGCGCCGCGCCGTTCAGCGCGCCTTGCGCTCTTGCACTTTGCCTTCGCGACGGGGGCGCCGGTGAGGAACGCGCCGGCCTCGGCCTGCGACTCGGCGACGTCGCTGTCGCGGTCGTCGTCGTCGGTCTCCTCGTCGTCGGCGTCGCCGGGGGCGGCGGCCCTGGAGGAGCTGGCGCGGCGGAAGCCGAGCTCGCGGAGGAGCCTTCGGTCCTCGCCTGACACGCCGCTGCTGCCGGCGGCGCTTCGTGCCGTGGCAGAGCGAGAGCGGCGTTGCGTCGATGGATCCTGCTGGCGCCCCACGTCGAGAGGGTCGACGACCGCGTGAGGTCCCGTCGAACGGCCCCGCCGGGAAGCTCGAAGCCGTCCCGGCGCCCCCGGCCGGGGCGGTCGGCACGCTGTGAACCCGTCCGGGTGATCCGGCACGTCCAGGCGGGAGATGGTTGGACCCATCTCCCGCCTGGACGTGCCTCCAGGAAAAGACGAGTGGGATCCATCTCCCGGTGGACGTGCCTCCAGGAAAAGACGAGTGGGATCCATCTCTCGCCCGGACGTGCCTCCAGGAAAGACGAGCGGAACCGTCTCCGCGGTGGACGTGCCTCCACAAAAGATGGGGGGCACCCATCTCCGCGGTGCGGGTACGAGCGCGCTCGCCCGGGGGACTGGGACGGTCTGGGAACGCGGGCGAGCTCGGTCGCGCAGGCCGCCTCGGGGAGAAGGATGACCTGTCCGGCGCAGCGACCGACCGCCGGCGCCACGGTTACCGCGGTCCTGGCGCCGGAACACGCCGGCCCGCAGGACGCACGCGCCGCGCAGGCGTCGGCGGGGCGGCGGGGGGCTCCCCCTGTATCGTGACAGCTGCAGGAGGAAGGAGAAAGAAGGAGCGCCGGTCCCGTGCGCGTGCGCCGTTTCGTGAGGAACGGATCCGGCGTGGGGGAATCACGGTGAGCGACGGCGGCGGATGGTGGGGAAGATGGCGGCGGTGGGTCGAGCGCGGTCGGGGCACCGTCGAGGGCCCGAGCCATCGGAGCTCCACGTCGCGACGCCGATCGACGGTGGGTGAGCGGACGAGGCCGGGCTGGAGAGACACCGCTACGCGCGACGACGGAAGGGCTGAGCACGGCGAGGCGGGGGTGTGGTAGAAGGGAGGCGACGGGCCCGCTGCGAGCGGTGGAGTGACGCCAAAATCCCGGGAGGCGCTCGCAACGCCGGTAGGTGTTTGAAATGACGATGGTTTTCGAGAGGGAGGGGTGCCTCCGGAGGGCCCCCGGGCAGCCGGGGAAGGGGGGCGAACGGGAACCTCTCGCAAACCGGCTTGTAAGTACGCGAAATGTCAGGTACGTCTGGGAGGCCTCTCTCCGCCGCTGAAAGGCGGCGGCCCCATTGAAGCGGCGCCACCGCGTTCGGGGACGCATCGAGCGCCTCGGCCTCTCCGCCGCTGAAAGGCGGCGGCCCCATTGAAGCGAAGGTCACGACGCCCGCGGCGTCGACCACGACGCCTCTCCGCCGCTGAAAGGCGGCGGCCCCATTGAAGCTTATTCTTGGTATGAATTGATGCACCTCGCCACTCCTCTCCGCCGCTGAAAGGCGGCGGCCCCATTGAAGCATTGGCAGCGGGAGACCCGTGTCCCTTGCCCTCTTACTCTCCGCCGCTGAAAGGCGGCGGCCCCATTGAAGCCAATCAAGATGGCGGGACTCAAGGCGTTGGATCTACCCTCTCCGCCGCTGAAAGGCGGCGGCCCCATTGAAGCCTAGATGCTGCGGAGAAGCGGATCGATGCAGACATCCTCTCCGCCGCTGAAAGGCGGCGGCCCCATTGAAGCATCATCATCGGGGGACTCTCCCGCTACCAGAAGGTTACGGCTCTCCGCCGCTGAAAGGCGGCGGCCCCATTGAAGCAGGTTGCAGAGCTTCATCGCGTCCTGGCCGAGCTGCGTCTCTCCGCCGCTGAAAGGCGGCGGCCCCATTGAAGCTAACCATGGCTCACGTCCGTTGACACGAGATCGTGCTCTCCGCCGCTGAAAGGCGGCGGCCCCATTGAAGCCAGATGACGTCCAGGGCCTTGAGCTTGTCCGCCATGCTCTCCGCCGCTGAAAGGCGGCGGCCCCATTGAAGCTCGACCTCCCAGTCCCAGACATCCTTGACGGTGATCCCTCTCCGCCGCTGAAAGGCGGCGGCCCCATTGAAGCAGGCTGAATTGGTAGACGATGAGTCCGGATTCCGGGTCACTCTCCGCCGCTGAAAGGCGGCGGCCCCATTGAAGCGCCGGGGTCCCGGACATGCTGAACCGATCGGCCCTGCTCTCTCCGCCGCTGAAAGGCGGCGGCCCCATTGAAGCGCCGTCCCCGTGGGCTCCTTGAAAGCCTGGTACCGGGCTCTCCGCCGCTGAAAGGCGGCGGCCCCATTGAAGCACGGCCTGGAGATTCAGCCTGTCCCCGACCTGGCGCTCTCTCCGCCGCTGAAAGGCGGCGGCCCCATTGAAGCGGATTGTTGAGGAAGCCCGGGAGGCCAGCCGCAGAACTCTCCGCCGCTGAAAGGCGGCGGCCCCATTGAAGCAGGGTCGAGGGAGCGACCGGCGCGGTCAACGTCCTCAACTCTCCGCCGCTGAAAGGCGGCGGCCCCATTGAAGCGCCTCGTCGGTGAGGCGAGCGAGCGCGAGGCGCTGGCGGACTCTCCGCCGCTGAAAGGCGGCGGCCCCATTGAAGCGACGCCATCACCTGTACGCCGGAGCGCACAAGCCCGCGGACTCTCCGCCGCTGAAAGGCGGCGGCCCCATTGAAGCTACCTCGCGGGCCGCGGCTCGGGGAAGAGCCGCTCGGGGCTCTCCGCCGCTGAAAGGCGGCGGCCCCATTGAAGCAGCGGCATCACGTGCACGAACGACGCAGCGGCGAACTCTCCGCCGCTGAAAGGCGGCGGCCCCATTGAAGCCACTGGTACCACCCACCCACGCGGGGCCCGGCTATCACTCTCCGCCGCTGAAAGGCGGCGGCCCCATTGAAGCCATGCCAAAGGCTCCCTCTGGGGTCGCCACGTTCCGGGCCTCTCCGCCGCTGAAAGGCGGCGGCCCCATTGAAGCGGCCTGCTTTTGAATGCGCTAACGGGACGCTCGTTATGCTCTCCGCCGCTGAAAGGCGGCGGCCCCATTGAAGCCCCACCTCGGGCGCATGCGCAACGCCGCCGATCTGACTCTCCGCCGCTGAAAGGCGGCGGCCCCATTGAAGCAGCGCGTGGCGCGCAGCTGCGTGCATCGGGCGGCGCCTCTCCGCCGCTGAAAGGCGGCGGCCCCATTGAAGCACGTTTTTCCGGAGTTCCTCGACGGCTTTATTGTAACTCTCCGCCGCTGAAAGGCGGCGGCCCCATTGAAGCTCCCAGATAGTGAACCGCGGCCCGCCGCGGAGCTTCTCTCCGCCGCTGAAAGGCGGCGGCCCCATTGAAGCCTCCGGTCGCGTCGCCGGGTCGAGCGCGAGGTGCACCCCTCTCCGCCGCTGAAAGGCGGCGGCCCCATTGAAGCGCAGTTCAGCGCTCATGTACGCGGAAGACGAGCGCGGTCCTCTCCGCCGCTGAAAGGCGGCGGCCCCATTGAAGCTCGGTCGCTCCGCGCGCAACCACGACACCGAACGGGATCTCTCTCCGCCGCTGAAAGGCGGCGGCCCCATTGAAGCTCGGACATGGCCGCCGTGCTGAATGCCGGCGGGGACCCTCACTCTCCGCCGCTGAAAGGCGGCGGCCCCATTGAAGCCCGCTATAAAGCAGCGCTCTTCTAGAGCGGCTTTCAGCCGAGTCTGCTACAGCCCGAGCTCGACCGCACCGGATCGTGGCACAGGACCTGCCCAAGGTCTGCCCCATGAGCCCGTACAGTCTCGATCTGCGCCGGCGAATCGTCGATGCCTACGTCAACGGCGAGGGGAGCATTCGGGAAATAGCGGAGCGTTTCTCGGTCGCGCCGAACACTGTGCAGAATTACCTCACCCAGGTGCGCGCGACAGGCAGCCTTGCGCCCTTGCCGCACGGTGGTGGAGTGGGGCCGAAGATCGACCGGGCGGGGCTGGATGAGGTGCGCAAGCTGGTCGAGGAAAAGAACGACCGGACGCTGGCCGAGTTGGCTGAGCAGTTCGAGCAGCGGCAGGAGGTGCGTGTCAGCATCCCGACGATGCATCGGGCGCTGCAGCGGCTGGGCATCACGAGAAAAAAAAACGCTTCGAGCGAGCGAGCAGTATCGGCCCGCCGTCCGCAAGCGCCGCGCTCAGTTCCGGCGGCGAGCACGAAGAGTAGGCGCACGCCACATCACCTTCTTCGACGAGTTCGGTCTGCATCGCGGGATGGCGCGGCGGTACGGTCGTGCGCGTCGCGGGCGTCGGGCGCACGGCAGGGTGCCGTGTAACACCGACCCGAAGATCACGCTCATCGTCGGGCTGAATCTCGGCGGCGCTGTAGAACCGATGGCCTTCGAGGGGTCCATGAACGGCGCCATCTTCGAGGCGTACATCCGCGACCGGATCGCTCCTCGAGTGCAGCCCGGCGATGTGATCGTTGTCGACGGGCTGGGTGCACACCGTGCTCCCGGTGCTCGCGCTGCCGTCGAGGAGCGCGGGGCAAAGTTCTGGATTTTGCCGCCTTATTCGCCTGACCTGTCGCCGGTGGAAGGCTGCGGCAGCAAAGTCAAGGAGCTCACCCGCGCCGCCGCCCCGCGCTCGGTTCCGCAGGTATACCGAGCCATGGGCCGAGCCATCGGTCTGGTAACTGATCGCGACGCCAAAGGTTGGTTTCAGCACGCCGGCTACATCCGTCCACCGCGTCGCCCACCTCCCTCGCGTGCCGGCGCAACCCGGAGGATGGCGCCGCCCGGCGAGCGCTCTCGCGCTCCGCCAGCGGGGATGCCCTGCAGCATAGGGAATCAGTGAGCCCGAGCAGCAGCTTTTGTACCAGACCCAGCTGAAAACCGCTCTAGACAGGGTTCGTTAACTCTCCGCCGCTGAAAGGCGGCGGCCCCATTGAAGCCACTTCATGTCGTCTACTCCGATAAGGACAGACTCGATATCTCTCCGCCGCTGAAAGGCGGCGGCCCCATTGAAGCAGGCCTCAGGGCCCGGATGCGGGAGTGGGCACACGGTCTCTCCGCCGCTGAAAGGCGGCGGCCCCATTGAAGCACCCTCACGGTGTACGTCGCCCCGTCGACCACGTTGACCTCTCCGCCGCTGAAAGGCGGCGGCCCCATTGAAGCTCGTCCTCGCTGCGCTTGATGCTGAACGCATCCCCCGCTCTCCGCCGCTGAAAGGCGGCGGCCCCATTGAAGCGAGCCTTCGTACCTGCCGGCGCGCGCCCACGTCCCATCTCTCCGCCGCTGAAAGGCGGCGGCCCCATTGAAGCAGACACTCCCCGTCCGGACAGACGACCGTGGTCACCTCTCTCCGCCGCTGAAAGGCGGCGGCCCCATTGAAGCCATGGGGTGCCTCCGACGCCGAAAGGCCGCTCTCCACGCTCTCCGCCGCTGAAAGGCGGCGGCCCCATTGAAGCGATGATGAACCGGCCGACGTCCTTCGCGCCGTCAGACTCTCCGCCGCTGAAAGGCGGCGGCCCCATTGAAGCCGCGTCGTTGGCGGCACCAAGGGCGTTGTCGCCGGCTCTCCGCCGCTGAAAGGCGGCGGCCCCATTGAAGCCAGCAGGAAGCGGCGGCGACAACCTGCGTTCGACGTGCTCTCCGCCGCTGAAAGGCGGCGGCCCCATTGAAGCTCAGGCGGACCCGCGCGGATGGACGTCCGCCATGGTCGCTCTCCGCCGCTGAAAGGCGGCGGCCCCATTGAAGCATCTCGATTCGGCCCCCGTCACGACGCCTTCTTCACACTCTCCGCCGCTGAAAGGCGGCGGCCCCATTGAAGCTCCCGCCACACCACCTGGCCCAGGGGCGCGCCTCGACGGTGCTCTCCGCCGCTGAAAGGCGGCGGCCCCATTGAAGCTGAGCCATACCTCCAAGGGAGCAGCAGGCTACAGAGGTCCTCTCCGCCGCTGAAAGGCGGCGGCCCCATTGAAGCGTCCTCTTGGCGCGCGACGACCGCGCGCCGGCGCTCCTCTCCGCCGCTGAAAGGCGGCGGCCCCATTGAAGCACTGCATTCCTTGCCCGTCGCGACGAGGAGCGCCGCCGCACTCTCCGCCGCTGAAAGGCGGCGGCCCCATTGAAGCTGGCCGGAGCCGGCGCGCTGAAGAGCGCCATCTGGCTCCTCTCCGCCGCTGAAAGGCGGCGGCCCCATTGAAGCACCTCGTGCTCAGGTCATGTCGATGCACCGGCCTGCGGTCTCTCCGCCGCTGAAAGGCGGCGGCCCCATTGAAGCTGATTGAAGCCGAAGGATCCCAGGACCTCTTCCGTGAACTCTCCGCCGCTGAAAGGCGGCGGCCCCATTGAAGCGCGTAGCCGTTGCCGGCGATCTGCCAGATGTGCCACGTCCTCTCCGCCGCTGAAAGGCGGCGGCCCCATTGAAGCTCCGGTGTACCCGGAGGACGAGGGAGACCCCTCATACCTCTCCGCCGCTGAAAGGCGGCGGCCCCATTGAAGCCCAGCGACGGTGAACGCCGCGAGGCTCGCGACGTTCGCCTCTCCGCCGCTGAAAGGCGGCGGCCCCATTGAAGCACCCGCAGCCTGTACCCCAGCCCGTCGAGCAGCCGCCTCTCCGCCGCTGAAAGGCGGCGGCCCCATTGAAGCCAGGTAAGTGCGAAACGCCTTGCGCCCCTCCTCCAACTCTCCGCCGCTGAAAGGCGGCGGCCCCATTGAAGCAATTCGCTCTGCATGACGCCTCCTCTCCTCTTGCCAGCTCTCCGCCGCTGAAAGGCGGCGGCCCCATTGAAGCTCGAGGGCCGGTTCTCGCCGCGCGGATTCGTAGTGCTCTCCGCCGCTGAAAGGCGGCGGCCCCATTGAAGCACCGTGAACTCGGTTCCTCTGCCGTTCCCCCACGACCTCTCCGCCGCTGAAAGGCGGCGGCCCCATTGAAGCACCAGGCGCGCCCATGTCGCGGTGCCCGTGGCGGCGACTCTCCGCCGCTGAAAGGCGGCGGCCCCATTGAAGCAACGACGCGCTCTGGCGACGCCGGATCGCGCGTGCCACGTGCTCTCCGCCGCTGAAAGGCGGCGTCCCCATTGAAGCAACGACCACTCAAGCGTGCATGGGTTGTGGAAATCCCCTCTCCGCCGCTGAAAGGCGGCGGCCCCATTGAAGCGAAGTTTGAAACCCGCACATCGCCCCGCAGCCTGCCCACTCTACGCCGCTGAAAGGCGGCGGCCCCATTGAAGCGCTTCGCTCATCGGTCCACTCGCTTAAAGTCCTGATCTCTCCGCCGCTGAAAGGCGGCGGCCCCATTGAAGCACAGCGCCGACCAATGTGGTCGACGGGGCGACGTATACCTCTCCGCCGCTGAAAGGCGGCGGCCCCATTGAAGCCGGCACTCCTCGCACGTCGGCTCCCGAACCGCGCTCTCTCCGCCGCTGAAAGGCGGCGGCCCCATTGAAGCTCGATGTAACCGCCTCCGGCCGATGTGCGGACCTCGCTCTCCGCCGCTGAAAGGCGGCGGCCCCATTGAAGCCACGTCAGCTTGGCCATGTCAGCCTCCTCCACTGGCCGCGACTCTCCGCCGCTGAAAGGCGGCGGCCCCATTGAAGCTTCGTTGATGGGCGTCTCGCATACGAGAGCCCATTCTCTCCGCCGCTGAAAGGCGGCGGCCCCATTGAAGCTGCGGGATGATGTTTTTCGGGTCGTCGGGATGGCTCATCTCTCCGCCGCTGAAAGGCGGCGGCCCCATTGAAGCAGGCGTGGCGCGAACCTCTCGCCCTTGCGCGATCTGCTCTCCGCCGCTGAAAGGCGGCGGCCCCATTGAAGCGTGCTCGTGACCATCACATCAACGGCGGTGCGGGACTCTCCGCCGCTGAAAGGCGGCGGCCCCATTGAAGCTGGAAAGAGGTGTTGACGTGAACGACGGCACCCGTAACTCTCCGCCGCTGAAAGGCGGCGGCCCCATTGAAGCAGGATCTGCTGGGCGCGCTGCTTCTTGACGCCAAGCGACTCTCCGCCGCTGAAAGGCGGCGGCTCCATTGAAGCGCGTTCCTGAAGAGCGCGAAGATCCCGGGTCGCCGCGTCTCTCCGCCGCTGAAAGGCGGCGGCCCCATTGAAGCCAGATCCTGCCGGCCATCCGGACGGCGTTTTCGACCTCTCTCCGCCGCTGAAAGGCGGCGGCCCCATTGAAGCTCAGCCGCTCTCCCGCATAGTCAGCGGCTCGGTTTAACTCTCTCCGCCGCTGAAAGGCGGCGGCCCCATTGAAGCCGGATACGGTGCGCGTCGAGCTCGACGGCCTCTTTGACCTCTCCGCCGCTGAAAGGCGGCGGCCCCATTGAAGCAGCTCGCCCACGCCGCCGAAGTTGGTGGTCCCGGACACTCTCCGCCGCTGAAAAGCGGCGGCCCCATTGAAGCCTCTCCCCCCCGAGCGACACACAGTGCTCAGCAGGCTCTCTCCGCCGCTGAAAGGCGGCGGCCCCATTGAAGCTCGATGCGGTAGAACGCGACGACGGCGCCGAGTTTCTCTCTCTCCGCCGCTGAAAGGCGGCGGCCCCATTGAAGCGACGCGAACACCCCCGGCTCTGGCAAGAGCCTCCAGGCTCTCCGCCGCTGAAAGGCGGCGGCCCCATTGAAGCAGGCCGAAGCCCTTGGTGAACATGACGTTCTCGGCCAGACTCTCCGCCGCTGAAAGGCGGCGGCCCCATTGAAGCGACGGCCAGCGCGTGCGCGTCACCATCGAGCCCGACTCTCCGCCGCTGAAAGGCGGCGGCCCCATTGAAGCTTTGATGTCGCCGGTAGAGCCCCATCGCTGGGTCGCCTCTCTCCGCCGCTGAAAGGCGGCGGCCCCATTGAAGCAGTTCACAGACCCCGTCGTTCGTGCAGATACCAGCGACCTCTCCGCCGCTGAAAGGCGGCGGCCCCATTGAAGCACCGCGGTCGCGCCGAAGCGCTCGTTGGTCCAGACGGGCTCTCCGCCGCTGAAAGGCGGCGGCCCCATTGAAGCTGTTGAACTGGCTGCTGAACACGAACGGGACACCCTCTCTCCGCCGCTGAAAGGCGGCGGCCCTGCCAGTTTTCAGTCTCATGGGGCCACCTGACGGCGTTTTTTTCAGGGTCATGGGGCCACCCCAAATCCAGGAGGATGGGGCCACCCGCGCGGGGGCGTGACCCAGTTTTTTTCAGGGTCATGGGGCCAGCTTCCGAGGTTTTTTGCAGCCTCATGGGGCCAGCTCGGGACGCCGAGGTCGGGATCTGAGACGGGCTCCTTCCGATGACGGCGCGGGTCGCCGTCGGAAGGAGGCCGATGCCCTACCGAGAGCTGATCATGGTTGACATCAAGGAAATGCTCCGCCGTCGTGCGGCGGGGCAGAGCGCGCGTCATGTGGCGCGCGCGACAGGGTTCGATCGCAAGACGGTCGGCAGGTACTTCGAGGCTGCAACGACGTTGCCACTGCCGTGTGACCGCGAGCCGACGGACGAGGAGATCCACGCGATCGCCCAGCGCGTGCAGGCGCGCCCCGTGCCCGACACGAGCGAGGAGTGGAAAGAGATCGGCACGCATCGCGCACGTATCGAGGCCTGGCTCGCCCAGCCCCGGCCGCTGAAGCTGACGAAGATCCACGTGCTGCTCAAGCGCGATCACGGCGTCAGCGCGAGCTACGGCACGCTCCGGCGCTTCGCCATGGAGGAGCTCGCGTGGCGCAAGAAGACGCCGACGGTTCGCGTCGCGGACACCGAGCCCGGCGAGATCGCGCAGGTCGACTTCGGCCTGATGGGAAGACTGTTCGACCCAGCAACGCAGCGGGTTCGCAATCTGTGGGTGCTCGTGGTGACGCTCGCGTACAGCCGCTACCAGTTCGTGTGGCCGTCGTTCGAGCAGACCACCACGGCGGTGTGCGCGGGCCTGGACACGGCGTGGAAGTTTTTCGGTGCGATGGCACGAGTGATCCTGCCGGACAACATGAAGGCCATCGTGCTGCGCGCCGACGAGCTCGCCGTCGTGCTCGTGCCGGCCTTCCTCGACTACACACAGACGCGCGGGCTGTTCGTCGATGCCGCACGCGTCAGGTCGCCCAAAGACAAGGCGCGCGTCGAGAACCAGGTCGCCTACGTGCGCGAGAGCTGGTTCGACGGCGAGTCGTTCGCCAGCCTCGACGAGGCCCGCGCATCCGCGGAGCTGTGGTGTCGCGATGTCGCCGGCGCGCGCATCCACGGCACGACACGCGAGGTGCCGCGCGAGGTGTTCGAGTCACGCGAGAAGGGCGCCATGAGGCCGGCGCCGGAAGCGCCGTTCGACGTGCCGCACTGGACTGACGCGAAGGTGCACCCCGACCATCATGTGCAGGTCCTCCGGTCGCTCTACAGCGTGCCCACGCGCTACGTCGGCAGCACGGTGCGCGTCCGCGCCGACCGCGCGTCGGTGAGAATCTACGCGGGTACCGAGCTCGTGAAGCTGCACGCGCGGGTCGCTCCGGGCAAGCGCTCCACCGACCCGAGCGACTACCCCACGGGCAAGGCCGTCGCGGCGGTGCGCGACGTGGCCTCGCTCGTCGCGAGCGCGAGAAAGTGCGGGGCGCACGTCGGCATCTACGCCGAGCGGCTGCTCGACGTGCCGCTGCCCTGGACGCGCATGCGGCTCGTCTATGCGTTGCTGCGGCTGTGCAAGAAGTTCGGTGATGGGCGCGTCGAGGCGATCTGCCAGAGCGCGCTCGCCTTCGACGTCGTCGACGTGCAGCGCGTGACGCGCATGCTCGAGACGGCGAAGCCGGCCGCGTCACCGTCGACCGAGGACCGCAAGGTCGTTGCGCTCCCCACGCCGCGGTTCGCGCGCAGCACGGAGCACTTCGCGACACGTACGACGGCGGCTGCCGTGACGAAGGAGGAGGTGCGATGAGCGCCAACGACGTCGACCCTGCGCTCGTCACGGCGCTCAAGCGGCTGCGTCTCGGCCGCATCGCAGCGACGTTGCGTGAGCGCCTCCTGCTCGCCGAGAAGCAGTCGATGGGGCACGAGGAGATGTTGCTCATGCTGCTGACTGACGAGATCGCGCGCCGCGAGGCGAGCGCGACGGACAGCCGCGTGCGCGACGCCGGGCTCGACCCAAGCATGCGCCTGGAGCTCTGGGACAAGACCGCGAAGGTGAGCTTCGATAGGCGCTTGCTCGGTGGGTTCACGAGCCTGCTCTTCCTCGAAGAGCACAAGCACATCGTCATCCTCGGCTCCGTCGGCGTGGGCAAGACCTTCCTCGCCAACGCGCTCGGACACCTCGCGTGTCAGCACGGCTACAGCGTGCGCTTCCTGCGCGCCGACGCGATGCTGCGCAGGCTGCGCCAGAGCAGGCTCGACAACTCACGCGACGCCGAGATGATCGCGCTCACGACCGTCGACCTGCTCATCCTGGACGACTTCGCGCTCGAGGCGATGAACAAGGAAGAGAGCCGTGACGTCTACCAGCTCTTCCTCGAACGCACGGGCCGCGGGTCGATGATCGTCACGAGCAATCGCGACACGGCCGAGTGGCTCGGGATGTTCGACGACGTGTTGCTCGCGCAGAGCGCCGTCGATCGGTTCAAGAACGCGGCGTTCGACTTCATCATCGAGGGCGAGTCGTACAGGCCACGGCTCAAGCCGAAGCTCGACGAGAGCAGCACGGCCGCGCCGCGGCCCGCGCGCGGCAAGCCGCCCACCCATCCACGCACCAAGCGTCGATGACCGCTGCGGTCCCGGCGAGGACGTCGCCCCCGGGGCCGCGCCGCCTCTGACCCCCTCGCTCCCCGCGGCGCGCCTGGCCCGCCCTCGTCGAGGTAACCGCCGGTGCCGCGGGGGCCGGGGGACCTGTTCGTGAGCGTCGTGGCCCCTGCTCTCCGCCAGAGCCTACCAGGGGGCCTGGGTGGCCCCATGACCCTGCAAAAAAGAGAGACGTCGCCGGTCGCTTCGCTCCCGGCTCCGGGGACCTCGACACGCTTCGCGGTCTCGGGCATCGTCGAGGCCGATCACGTCGTCTCCCCCTGGCCCCATGACCCTGAAACGGGGTGGCCCCATGACCCTGAAACGTGGCAGGCCCCATTGAAGCAAGTTAAGCTCTACCCCGAGCCCCCGATATTTTAGCAGATCTGTATCTCCGCTGCAGCGTGCAACGATGACACGGGTCAGTGCTATCTCCGGGACGGCCATGACGAAAGCGTCGGCATCGGCGCAATCACCACGGGCGGAGCCGGAGGCTTCGGGGACGCGCCGCCGGCGCCGCGAGACGGGGGCGCGTTCCGAGTGCAGCGAATCCGTCGAGGCGGCAGCGCAGGCCGCTTGCGCGTCTCCAGCGAGCACTGCATGCGTGAACGAGTGCAAGGCGATCGGCGCCTACTGCGTTCATCGGGCTGCGCATCCATTCAGCGAGAGCAGCCGACTCGGCGATCCATACTGGTGCAAAGGCGGCAAGCCTACGTGGACGTGCCGTGGACGTGCTCTTATCAATATTCGAATGGCGACAATTGCACGGTCATTCGGCCGCTCGGGACGTGGCTGTGCCGATATTCGTTCGAGAAATGGGGAGGTGTACAGATGGCACATGCACGGCGAGTCGCAGCGGCGCTCTCTGACGGGCTCAACTGCGCCTCTGCGATCGTGGAAGCGCTCGATGTCGCCCCGCCCGGGGCCGATCTTCCGCGCCGTAGGGCTCCGATTCCGGAGGTGCCCGAGGAGCAGCGCTCCCCCCGCCGGCCCTGACAGGAACAGGTGGACCCTGCGCGCCCCGGCGGCGCGCGGATTTCACGCCATCGTGATCACCGAGATCACCGAGATCACCGCATCGTGATCGCTCGGATCAGCGCATCGTGATCACCAGGATCACCATCGTGATCAGCGGGATCACGGTCGTGATCGCGTGGATCGCCGCTCGTGATCGCGCTGGTGCATCCTGAACGGCGCACGAGGCTGAGGCGTAGCGGCGCTGGACGTCGGGTCCACCCACCCGGGCCTCGAAGGAGGGTCCCAGGTGGCGACGGAGCGACTGTCCATGCACAAAACGCGAGAGATTCTTCGGCAGAAGTGGCTCCTGGGCCGTACGCACCGGCAGACGGCGACGAGCAACGGCACGAGCCCGGGGGCGGTTGGCAGCGTCCTGGCGCGCGCCAAGGCCGCCGGCCTCACGACCTGGGAGCAGGTCACGCAACTGGACGACGAGGCGCTCGATCGGGCGCTCTACGGCACGTCCGTCGCCATGCCAGGGGTCGCGCCCACCGAGCCCGACTGCGCCTGGATTCACCTCCGGCGCCCCTCAACCCATCGACCACGAGAACATCCGTGGCCGCGACGACTACCTCAACTGATGGAGAACGACGTGTTGACCGAACCGACGCTCGAGAAGCTCAAGAGCCTTCACCTCTAGGTGATGGCGAACACCTGGGTGGCGCAGCGGACCGACTCCGCGATCGCCGAGCTCGACTTCGACGGCCGCTTCGCGCTGCTCGTCGATGCCGAGCATATCGCCCGTGACAACAAGCGGATCGGGCGGCTGCTGCGCGAGGCGAAGCTGCGGATCCCGAGCGCGTGTCTGGAGGACATCGACTACGGGCCGAAGCGGGAGATCGATCGGGCCCAGATCCGCCAACTCTCCTCGGGTCGCTGGATCGCCGACCACGCCAACGTGCTCATCACCGGGACGACCGGGGTGGGCAAGAGCTACCTGGCCTGCGCGCTGGCGCATCAGGCGTGCCGCGCTGGCTTCCGCGCCCTCTACCGGCGCGTGCCGCGCCTGCTTGAGGAGCTCGCCCTCGCGCACGCCGACGGGACGTACACGCTCGGGCGACGGGCCAGGGCGAGGACTTACGTTCAAGCGCCCCACCTCAACAGGAGCTCAGGCACTTTTTCTGCCCTTTCTGGCGCGCCTGCTCACAGATACCATACATGAGCGTGACCGTTCGTTCTTCACAGTACAGCTCCCATCGCGACGAGAGTGCGAGGCACGCGGCAGGGCAACTGGAACGGCACTTTGCCTTGCCTGCGGCTCGCCCTTGGAAGCTCTCTGCATAGCAGAGTTGCGTTTGCGCACCAGCAATCAGAACTCCGGTCGCTGCTCCGCACATGAGCTGCCAGATATCAGCACCTTCGTCTACCGCATCTTCGCACCTTCCTCGTACCGCACGCGGAGCGCTAGACTCCAAGGCCTCCTCCTCCAGCGCGACTTCTGGTTCATGTGCCTGGTCAACAGTGCACGCCTGGATAGAGCAGCCAATGAGGGCGGTGGCCACAAATCGATTTGTTCTCATGCCATGCGTCCAGTGCTAGACGCGGTCCACCGTCGGCTGACTCGGTCCGAGACATCCGATGGTAGCCCCAGTCCGCCGATGATCGTCCTAGGCGTACTGGGACAGGCGCGACAGCCTTCCCTGAGCTATGGTCGAGCATGCTCAAGAAACACGTCGACAACCGCGTTGGCGAGCCCATCGCCGTCCGCCGCTACGGCGTTGCAGGCCAACACGACCGGGAGATCGTGCTCGTCATTGGCAAGCCGCTCGCGCCCCGCAAGCCCCAGGGAGACTGGCGCTGCGCCGTGCTCATCGTCGGCATCGACGAGGGGATTTTCCACGTGCAGGAGGGCGTGGATGCGCTGCAGGTCCTCCAGCTCGCCCAAGGCTTCGCCAAGCGGGCGCTGGAAGCGTCAGGGTTGTCGCTCACGTGGGCCGGCGGAGAGCCGGGAAATCTCGGGCTATAGCCCGATCTCTTTGCCCTATGGGTTGCGCTTCCAGCGCTTCGCGGAGCAGGCGCTCGACCACGCGCTCGAGGCCGTCGCCGCCGTTCGGGTCCAACGTCGGGGCCGCCCGTTGACGCGTTCGAGGATGGCCCGGATCAGCCAGGGATGAAGAACGCTGGCCCATAGCCCGGGCTCAGATCCTCGTACAGCTGGGTGTCGGGTATCCGATTCCAGAGGTGCCCGAGGAGCAGCGCTGCTCCCGCGGGCCCTGACAGGAACAGGTGGACCCTGCGCGCTCCCGTGGCGCGCACCTGATCGCGCACCACTTGCCTCACCGCGCGCGCCCACCCCTTCGCGCGCGCCGCGTCCGGGATCGCGGTGTCGCTCGGCGCAGGGGCGGCCGCGATCTCGACGAAGCGCCCGACGGGAAGCCCGCTGCTCCGCAGATAGGCGAGCACGTCCTCGGAGATGTCGTTGGCCACGCTGAGCCCCACCGCCAGCTCGCCCCCCGCCCCGAGCTCCACGGGCGCGCCGACTCGCAGCGGGAGCTCGCCAGACACCACGTCGCTGCTCCACCGCTCGCCGCGCTGCACGCACGCCACCCGGAACTTGCGCGTATCGCCGAACGTGACGCCGGCCACGAACCACGCGGGCAAACGCATGTCGCCGCGCACGAGGACCCGGTCGAACCCGAGCGCGCGGATGCGGCGCTCGGCGGCCTCCAGCTCCGGCAGCAGGCGCCCGTTCCAGTCGCGCGGATCGCGGAGCTGCCGCCGCACCCGGTGGTGGTCGCCCTCGAACCGATCGACCCAGTCGAGGTGCTCCGTCGCCCCGGCCGCCCAGGGATCGCGAGCGAGCGCCTGCACCACCACGCCCCCCGCGGCTGAAAGGCGACGAACCCACCGACGCGGCCTCCCGGTGCGCGGCAGCCTCACCGGTGCTTCGGCGCGCTCTTAATGCCCTCTTCTCGTGTGGCCAGTGAAGCGCCCCCCGAGGGGTCGACTACGCCAGACAGAAGCTCGGCGTATACCCCGGATTCAACTCTTCATAGAGCTGGGTCGTGGGTACGCAGTTCCAGGAATGCCCCAGAAATAGCGCCGCCCCGGCGGGGCCCGCCATGAACAGGTGGACCTTCGTCGCCCCTGTGCGCCGCGCCTCGCGCATGACCTGACTCCGCACCGCCGTAGCCCAGCCGAGCGCGTACGCGCCATCCGGCATGGCTCCACGCCCGATCCTGGACGTGCGGATGTTCAGCAGCCGACCCACGGGCAGCCCCGCTTGCCTCACATAGTCGCGCACGTCGTCGGCGATGTCATGGGTGACGCTGAGCGCGACTACCAGCTCGCTGCCCAGATCGAGCTCCTCCGGCGGAGGAACATCGAGGTCCACCTGCACCGGAGACGCCTCCGTGCTCCACATCTCGTCCCGCTGAAGGCACGCCACGTGAGCGTTCCGCGTGTCGCTGAGCTCGAAGCCCACCATGAACGCCGGCGTGAGCCGTGGCCTGCCACGCACCAAGATCCGGTTGAACCCGAGCGCGCGTATGCGATCGCACGCCTGCTGCAGGTCCGCGCGGAGCTGGGTGTTCCACAGCGAAGGATCGCTGAGGCGCCGCTTGACTTGAGGCTCGTCGCCCTCGAAGAGAGCGACCCAGTCCACCCAGGCATGGGCCTCACGTGCGAAGGGATCCCGCTCGACCTGCTGCACCACCAGCGTGGCTCGCGGTGGACCGCCGCGGAGCGCGCGCCGATCGATCTCGGCTGCGAGCATGGCCCGGTCGATCCGGAACGTCCCCTCCTTGACCCACTCGCGGATGGCGAGCGCACCCTGCTCCACGGCGTCTGCGTCTTCCCTCAGCCCGCGGGCCGCCATGCGATCCGTGACCGCCCTGGCGAGGAGGGAGGCGGGGCCCTGGTCGGTCAGGAGCTCGAGATGGTCGAGCATCTCTAGGAGCTCGTCCTCGGCGATGCCCAGGTGCATTGCCCATTCCTTGAGGCGCTGGCCTGGCCTCGAGAGCGGTCCCTCCTCGCGAAGACGTGGGCCGAGGAGCCCACGCGACCCGTCGCGGAGCTTGAGCAGGGGATCGTTGACATCGAGCGGCCGGTTGGTGAACAGCGCCATGTGGGGTCGTCCGCCGGCGGCGCGTAGCTTCGAGTAGCTGTCCCAGAAGCGCTGGAGGATGCTCTTCTTTCGGCCTTGCTCCTTGCCTGTTCCGACCTCGATGAACCAGGCATTGTCGATCGGGTTGCTCGCGCTGACCGAGTACTTCACCTGATAGTGCTCGTCCCCGCGTCCAGGCCGGTGGACGACGACATCGTCGAGCAAGTCTATCCCGCGCTTCTCGACCGAGATCGCCGTCACGCCTTCGTCGGGGGCCAGCATCCGCAAGGCGTGGTGCCACGCGTAGAGGTGCTGGTAGTCATCCCCCTGGATCGCAGCGCCGCGCGCGCTCCCCGTCATGTCCTCACCTCCACCGTGGGCCGATCGGTAAAGAGCGCCTGGACAACGCGCTTGCCGTCCCGCTCCTCGATGCCTCTCACGAAAAATGGACGCGGCGCGCTGCTCGCCGCTGCGATTGTATCGATGATGTCCCAGCACCCCGCGAGCCATGTCGAGCACACGAGCCCGGCGGCGAGCGGGCGCAGGAGCGGATCCACGGGCTGGATGGGCAGGAACCGCTCCTTGGGCTGCTTCTCGCGCTTCTCTCGCTTGCGGGCGTCCTGGCGCGCCTTCCGCGCCTCAGTGAAGTTGACGAACTCGACCGCCAACACGTCAGGCAAACGATCGGGCAGAGGCGCCCGCGCAAGCGGAGCGGCGGCGGTCGGTGGCGGCGGTCGGACCGCGGCGACGGCGGTTCGCTCCGCCTCTTCGCGCCGTTGCCGGAGCCGGTCGAGCCGCTCTCCGAAACGGAGCGCCTGGCGCCCCGAGGGCTGCCTCATCGGATTCCTGCTCGGCCCGCTCGGCCGGGCGTGTTCTTCCGGTCTCACGACGGGCTTCCGAGCGGCCTTGGCCTCGGCCTCGGCGATGCGAGAGCACCGTTGCATCCACGAGAGCTCCAGCACCACCCGCTCCGCGGTCACCCTCGGCTCTCGATGCAGCCGCTGCTCGAGCCAGACACCCACGTCGTTGAGCGCCTCAAGCTCCTTCTGCTCTCCACCCTTCCGCCCTGCATAGCCTGCGTCAGGCAACGCCCTGAGCAGCGCCAGCCCCACGACTGGATCTCCCGTCGCCTTCGTGGCGTCGAGCGCATCCGCGAGGTACCGGACATGGTTCGACGTCGAGAACCCTGCAGCCTGCGCCTGCAGGACGGCGAGCTCCCTGCCCGTGAGCTTCTGCATCGTCAGCAATCCCCCTGGTGGATCTCGACAAGGCGCGCCATCCCCTCTGCGTGGCAGTCCTCCGATCGCTCGAACATCGTGATCCACGCATCCTCCAGCTCCACAGCGCGACCGGCAGGATCACGCAGGTGCGCCACGAGGTGCTGGAGACGAATCCGCCCGAACCCCTGCCCCTTGCCGCCGCCGATCTTCAGCGCGCTCTCGCGCTTCCACCCGAGCGCGACCAGAAGTCCCCCGAGCTCCCGCGGGAGCGCGTTGTGCACGCGCATCGTGCCCTGGAGCGCGGAGCCCTTCGGGAACACCTCGATCTTCTGCCAGCGCGCTTTGTCGGCCACCGGACCGCGTCCCACGGCGAATTTTCGGCCATGCAGCTCGTGAACTTCGAAGTGCGCTCCGCGATCATGCTCTCGCTCGCTCGAGGGGCGCCGGCTGCCGCGCCCGACGTGGTGCAGGTTGGGACTGAACTGCTCCGGGATCTCCGCCACCTCGAAGAGCGCGTCGCCTTTGATTGCGAAATCTGTGAGCGTGACGCGGCTCCGTAGGGACATGCGACCGAAGAGCGCGCAGGCGGGGCAGAGGTCCCCGTCAGCGGCCTCCTCCTTGGCACGGAAGACGTCGCCGTCGAGCAGCCGGTCGTCGAGGCGGGCAGACTGGATCCCGCTGCTGGAGCGGACACGCACCTGCCCCCTGGAAGGCTTGAGCGTCACGCAGCTCCGGGTGATGGCCTCGTAGCGCGCCCGCAAGACACCCTTCATCGAAGCGCCGGGGACACCAGGGCGCCCGTGGATCAGGAGCCCTTGTCGAACGACGTCGTCGTCGACGAGCTCCTTCGAGCCTGCGCCGACGTGTACCTGTTGCTCGGTGACGAACGTCAGCGACAAGACGGCCGACAGCGTTCCCGGGACGCGCCGGTCGTGCACCGCCTCGGGTCGGCGCACGCGGCGCACCCGAGCGGGCAAGGGGACGAACTCGTACCCCGCGCTCACGAGAGCCCCCCGAGCGCCCGCCGCGCGGCCTCGATCCAGAGCTCGATTGCCGGCGGGTCATCGATTGCGAAGCGCCGGCTGAGCCCGCGAGGCTCGCCCATGATCGCAGGCAGCTGGAGCTCGGGCTCGGGGAGCAGGCCGTACGCCGATCGCTCCTCGTCGCTTACGAGCTCACCTACGCCGGCGGGGCGCTCGCCCGCGCGCAGCGGCTGCTCGTGAACGATCGAGATCACCGTTGCCCGGGCGAAGCCGAGGCCGCGGCTCTTGCTCGAGCCGAGCTGCGCGAAGCCTTCGGAGATCTCGTCGAGCGCGCGGACCAGGAGACCCAGCTGCCAGACCTGGTAATTCTCCAACGCGATCTCGCCCCAGAAGGAGACGCCGGCGGGGACGAGCTCCTGATCGAAGGGACCATGCTTGACCGAGCCGAGGATCCTGTCGATGGCCACACCATGGCGCTGCTCGACCTGATTCGCCAGCTGGTGGTTCGTGCCGCCGGGCCGGGCGGCTTCGTCCCCACGCTCGAGCCACGGGAACAGGTCGCGCACTGCCGCCCGCCCCTTGCTCGCCAGCGATCCGAAGAGCCTGCACGCAAGGCACTGGTCCTTGTGGATCCTGGCCGTCGCCACCTGCTCGCTGTTCGTGTGGGCGTTGCACTCGTTCTTGTGGTCGAGCGGGTTGCAGGCGCCCCGCGCCTCACCGAAGGTCTCGCCACGGACGCTGGCCTCGGCCGCGGAGCGGATCACCCCCTTGAGGCTGGAGCCGGGGATATACACGGTCCGGCCGTGCACCGCGTGGCGCGTGCGTACGCAGCTCAGATCTGCGGCGGTCGGGTCGAGGCCCACGTCGCCCGCGCGGATCAAGAGCGGTGTGACAGTCTCTACACGGACGCCGAGAATGGCGCGGTTGTAGCTCTTTCTGAACATCAGGCATTCCCCCGGGCGCGCTCCGCGAGCGCCGTTCGGAACGAGGTGAACTCCTCCTCCAGCGCCACCCCCTCCAGCGATTCACCGGGTCTCCCTTCGAGCAGGTCTCGCGCGGTGATGCGCAGCATGCCGTGCCACTCGACATCGACGCGTCCAAGCCCTCGCGAAGTGAAGCCGCCCAGCGCCGTAAAGCCCTCCTTGATCTGATCGAAGCCCAGGACGAGGAGGCCCATCAGCCACGGCTGGGGGTTCTCTACGAAGACCTCGAGGTTGAAGCGAACGCCGGGCGACACGACCTCGAAGTCGTACTTGTTCTTTCCATACTGACGCCGCAGATCCCGGTCGATGGCCACGCCGTCGCGCACCTCGACGGGAATGCGGCGCGCGCCTCGGTCGTCCGGGCTGACGTGCACGAGGGCGTCGCTGAAGCGCACGTGGCTTGCGACCACATGCGATCCGAGGAGCCTGCACACCGCGCAGTGCCTGGTCACGTCCACCCCGGCGCGCTCGCCTTCGCGGTGATCGCCGCAGGCGCCCTCGCTCTCGTCGCGCTTGCGGAGGGGGTCGCAGGTCCAGATGCCCGTCTCTCGCGGGAGCTCGGCGCCGCGGACGAGCGCCTCGACGGTCGAGCGCAGCGCGCCCTTGAGGCTGCCGCCGGGCAGCAAGGGGTAGCCCTCGGCATCGCGGAGGACGGGCAGATCGGCCGCGTCGAGCTGGCCGCTGCCGCCGCTGCCGATGCGGAGGGCGGTTCGGGTCACGAGCTGGCCGGAGAGGCGCAAGCGTTGCTGGAGTCGGTGGAAGTCGGCCGCCGAGCTGCTCATCGCCGGCCGCCTTTCGGCTGGGATCCATCGCGCCGATGCGGCTGGCCCTGATCTCTGCGCTGCGCCGCTCCCGGCATGGGCTGGCCTCCGGACCCGCCCTCGGGCCGCTGCGGCTGTCCGCCGCGGTGCGTGCTCCTGGAACTCGCCGCCTTGTCCAGATAGGTGAACGTCCGCGCGAGATACACCGCGTAGAGCCGCCAGGCAGCCACCTTGGCCTCGTCGCTCGGGAGATCGGCCATCGCGCCCTCGGCCTTGGCGATGACGTCACGTGCCAGCGCCGGGTCCCAGACCGCGCCGTCCCCCTTGCCCCGGCTCGCCTGGTAGCGAATGTACAGGGCGATCTCCTCGGCGCACGCCGCCTCGTTGCACACGCCGACGAGATGGCTGAGCTGCGCCTTGTGAACGGGCCTGTTCTTGGAGCTCGGCTCAACCCTCTTGAAGGCGTCTTCCATGACCTGCTCCGCGGCCTGGACGAGCGTTTTTCGTTTGAGTCGCAGCGCTTCTGCCAGCGGATCCATCGGCGATTACCTCGGGAAGGTGCGGGTGCAGAGGAACGGGTCGAAGCAGAGTACGTGGCCGAAACCTTGGTGGCGCCGCTCCCCCAAGCCCTGCTGCTCGATGCGCGTGAGCAGGGGGAGCACGTCGCGCCAGGAGCGTCCGGGGCCCAGGTCGACGACGAAGACGCCCCCCGCGGTGACGGCGAGCGCGGGTTCCATCCTGCCTTTTTGCTGATCCCAGCCGCCCTCGCGGTTGAACCGTCGCGCTGTGAGGAGGCACGCGCTCGCCTCGAGCGCGCGGAGTATCGTCGCCCGTCCGTCGTCGTCCCCGTGCACGAGCAGCGGCGCGAGCAGCGTGAGAGGCACCAGGCGGCCCACGCGATCACCGGGGAGGTTCACCTCCTTCAGCCGGCGACGCAGGGCCTCGTCGAAGCTCGTTGCGCGCGTCTCGATGGCTGGCAGCGGCGGCACGGCGCGGACGTCCACGTCGACCTGTCCCCAGCCGCTCGAGCGCCCGCGGCCGAGAGAGAGCGGCATCGAGAGGGCGAGCGCGAGGCGTTCGCGGGTCTCGGGTGGGATGTTCCGGATCGTGCCCTCGAACACCGTGCCCGTGTCGAGCAGGATCTGGGAGAATAGCTGCTCGTCTCGAGCCGACGACCGCGCGCGATCCATAGAAACGCGGGTCACGGCTCGGGTGGGTACAGGCGAGCGCCGCCGGCGCATGCCGTCGAGGCCGCGGAGCGGAGCTCCGCACGAGCAGCGCGCGAGACGCGTCCGGTCCACGTCGCTGGCCTGCTTGGCGGTCTCGGCGAGCGCAACCGCAATGCGATCGAGGAGGGTATCGACGACGCCGTGGTCGTGGCGCTCGTGCTTGCAGGCAACGGCCGTGATGGGCAGGGGGGCGCTCGGCCCGGGCGCGTCGTCGTCGACAGGGTACAGATACCCGAAATGGGCGCCGTGCTCCGCGGCGACCAGCGCCTGAAATGCAGCGTCGTTCGGATCCGGCAGGTTCTCGGCTAGGGCGAACCCCACGGCACCGCGGAGGGCGGCGCCCGGGATCTCGCGCCGCGTGTCGCGTATATCGTCGCTTGCGATGGGGACACCGATGGACGCAGTCGAGCGAAGGGTGACGCGGAGGCGCAGATCTCCCTCTCCGGGCAGGGTGAGCGGCGCGCGCTGCGGCTCCTCCTCGAGTTCGAGCCAGCGGAGCTCCATCTCCACGCGGGCGAGACCTCGACTGCGGCCGGCGCCGATATGGGTCGTTCCGTTCACTGCCGACTGGAAGAGCTGCTTGAGCTCGGGGAAGATCAAGCGGCCGCGCGCGAGGAACGCGCGCTCGCGCGACGGGGCGGGGACGCGGCGCAGGTAGAAGCGCTGATTGGCGGCGGTGCGTGCGTGACGATCGATCGAGACGCCGGGCAGGAGTGTCCACGTGTCGGCGCCTGCGTGAGCGCGCGCGTCGCCGAGGATGAGGCCGGAGAACGCGCGCTCGTCCCGGTCGAGGGCGGCGCGCTGGGTGCCGAAGAGGCGGCACGCTTTACAGCGCGCGCCATCTTCGAGGGTACAGGGGCGGGGCTGGATCTGGTTCGCTTCCGCGCCGTCCGGATCGACGCCGGTCCCGCTGACGCACGCGGGCAGGTTCGCGCCTCGCAGGAGCGCCTCGAGCGTCTCGCGCAGAGCGCCTCGCAGGGCCGTGGCGGGAATGAACGGGCGGCCTTCGCGGTCCTCGGCGTGGGCGCCGTGCAGTCCTTCATGGACTTCCGAGGCGCCGCCGATCATCACGCTGCCGGTGGGGAAGCGGAGGAGCAGTTCGAACGCGCTCACGAGCCTTGCTCCGTGTCGTTGTGTTTGCTCGATGGCAGGAGGCGGACGAGGTCGAGGAGCGCCTGTCTGGGGCGCTCGCGCACGATGGCCGCAGGATCGCGAAAGTCGACGCCAACGGCATCGTAGAAGCGTTGCCATGGCTTCGAGCGCGCGACCTGGTAGCGGAGCAGGTTCGCGAACTCGACGGGATCCAGGGCGCGGGACTCGGCGAGGATGCCGCGCTGCGCGCCGGGGATCGCGGCGAGCGCCTCGGCTTGACGGCGGCGATCCGCCCAGGACTCGGCATCCATGGGAAAGGGGCGACCATCGTCGGCACATCGCCGTTCGATGGCGCTGAAGGACGCGTCGCCGGCGCGGAGGATGGCGAAATCGAAGGCAGAGCGCGCGCCGCCGTTGCGGCAGAGGCGCTTGGCCGAGCGCTCCAAGGCATGGGCATAGGCCATGAGGCGGGACGCGGGGAAGTGGGCGTCGGCAACGACGGCGCCGATGCCCACGCCGACCCGAGCGAGCCGCGACGCCTCCTGGCGCGAGAAGGGCGCGCCGAGGCTCGCGAGCTGGTCGAGCCGGCGTTCGAGGGCCGGGACGAAGGCTCCGGTGTAGTCGAGCAGATCCTCGACGGCCAGGAAGAGGCGGAGATCATCTCCTCCGGTGGCAAGCGAGACCTTGCCGTGCCGCAGCGTGGCGCGCGCCTCGTCGTGGGCATCACGGAAGACCTCATGGATGGCCTCGCTCGCTGCGGCCATCTGCTCGAGCGAGGTGAGGGAGGCGAAGAAGTCGCCGACATCGTTGCCGTCCGCCGAGACGGCGGCGACGCGGCGGCTGGGAGAGAGCGCGAGGAGGGATTGGATCGGCTCCTCGCCAGCGACGCTCGCCTTGCGGCCGGCGCGAAGCATCGCGCGGCATCGCTCGCAGATCCGCTCGTTGGGTGCGTCAGTGCGCTCGGAGGAATAGACTGCGCGGAACATCCTGCAGTCGGCGCACTGGTCGCGCTTGTCCGTCGGGAGTGCTCCGCCGGGCGGCGGGGCCTGGTCCTTTTGGATGTCGAGCTTCTGCCGGAGCCAGCGCAGGCTGTCTGCAGGGGCGTTGGAATGATAGGGGGCGAGGGCGGTGGCCATGACGCCGACAAGGGTTTGTTCGCGGAAGCTCCTGACGAGGTCCTGGGCGCGGGCCTCTGCCGCCTCGCGCGAGCCGACGAGCTCGACGCCTCGCCCGCCGCCGGCAAATATCCAGCCATCGCGCGCCGACGTGGCTTTGTCGAAGGCGGCGATGGTGGCGCTCGCGCCGAACATGGCGAGGGGGCGGCTGCTCGCCGTGACGAGCTCCTGGATGCCGTTGGCGTCGTAAGCGACGAGCCAGGGGTCGGCGCCAGCGCTTTGAATGGCCCGACGCACGCGCTGCTGAATGGGCGCAAAGTCGATCATGGGCGGGCACCGAGGTTCGAGCAGAAGGGACGGAGGCGTCAAGGAGAACCTGTGAAACGAGCGAAGCCACGCCGTCTACCGACAGCGGCAGGGCGATGCTCCTCTCGGAGGCCGCCTCGGGCGGGGCGGACATGCGGCTCACCTGGACCGGGGGGGGCCGGCTCTCGCGAGTGCTTCAGCGCGGCAGTTGCGGCGTTTTGGTGAGCTGCCCGCGGTCGGTGCGGAGCGCGGTGGGCGGCGTCATGGACGTGGAGGAGCAGGAGCCGAGGTGGTGCGAGCGCCGCATCGATGCCGCGGTGCTGTCGATGCGGCGCGGCGCTGCGCGGTGGAGGGGCGCGCGAAGCGATGGGTGGCGGGGGGGGACGAGGCAGGAGAGAGCGGGGGGCGTCATCTGCTCGCGCCGCTCGGCGGCCGGCGCCCGCGCCGCTCAGCGCCCCTTGCGCTTGGCGTTCGCGGTGGGGGCGCCGGTCTTGGCCTTCGCGACGGGGGCGCCGGTGAGGAACGCGCCGGGCTCGGCCTGTGTCGTGTCGGCGTCGGTGTCGCTGTCGTCGTCGGACTCCTCGTCGGCGTCCTCGCTGGCGGGGGCGGCCCTGGAGGCGCTGGCGCGGCGGAAGCCGAGCTCGCGGAGGAGCCTTCGGTCCTTGATGGCGGTCTGGACGATGGTGCTCCACTCCAGGTACCAGTCCCAGAGCTGCTGCTCGGCCGTGTCGAAGTCCTCGTCGGTGGCGGCGGCGGGCGGGTCCTCGGCGGTGGGCTCCAGCTTTCCTGCGCGGGCGAGGAGCTCTTTTGCCTCGTCGACGACGGCCTTGGTCAGGCCGCGCTTGGTGAGCATCTTGCGGGCTTCGTCGCCCTGGGCGTCGGGGCCGCCCTTTTCCTTGGACCTGGCGAGTTTCTCCCAGCGTTCGACGAAGGTGCCGACGGAGACGAGGACGGCGGCGCCCTCGGTCTGGGCGAGGTTGCGGAAGACGAAGGCGTACGCCTGCGGGGTGTGGCGCTTGAGGGTGGCTGACGCGATGGGGAACCACTTGTTTTCCCAGGCATCGAGTTCGTCGATCAAGCCGGTGTCGGCCGCGGCGGCGGTGGCGACGAAGCCGAGGCGGGTGCGGGTGACGCGCTGGAGCAGGCGCCATCCCTCGGCGAGATCGTCATCGGAGAAGCCGTGGGCGACGAGCGCCGCGGCGACCTTGTTCTTGCGGAGCCCCATGAGCAACAAGAGCACTCGTTCGGCCTTCTGACCTATCGTGAGCTTGGCCAAGATTCACCTCCCAGCGTACGGAGCTAATCAGGAGATGGATGGCTGTCGATGACTGGAGTGCGTCCATAACGTGCTCTGCGTGCTCGCAGGGCGTGGCGAATAGTGAGGACTGCGGGCGGGAGGGTCGCGGCGGGGTGCGGGGGAAGGGCGCCAGCGGTCGGGGAGCGGGAGTCCGGTGCCAGAGGGCGGGGCGCCGGGGTCGGCGGGCGCGGGCCCCACGTTGGCGGGCGCGGGCGCCAGGTCGGCGGGCCGCATCCCCAGGTCGGCGGGCGCGGGCCCCAGGTCGGCGGGCCGCATCCCCAGCGCGGAAGGCGAGCGCCCCGCGGGGGGCGAGGCCGGCGAGCCGGGGGATGACTCGGGCGAGGTGGGGGGCGAGTCGGGGGACGCGGGGACGACGTGGTGCCGCGCGGGGGATGAGTCGGGCGAGCCGGGGGCGACGGCGCCGGAGGCGGGGCGGCGAGCGGCGGAGGTGGGGGATGGAGCGGCAGAGCAGCCGGGCGGAACGGAAGGGCTGGGCGAGCGGGGGCGTGGGTGTGGTAGAAGAGGGCGGGAGCCGCGGTCGCGAGCGGTGGAGTGACGCGAAAAACCCGGGGGGCGCTCGCAAGGCCGCCAGGTGTTTGAAAAGACGATGGATTTCGAGGCGGCCGGGGGCTCGCGAAGGGGTCTCCGGCAGCCGGAGCGGGGGGGTGGAACGGGAACCTCTCGCAGACCGGGTTGCAAGTACGCGAAATGTCAGGTAGGTCTGGGAGGCCTCTCTCCGCCGCTGAAAGGCGGCGGCCCCATTGAAGCAAGCTGTACGAGGAGGCGCGCGGCTCCCTCGAAGGGGTTCTCTCCGCCGCTGAAAGGCGGCGGCCCCATTGAAGCATCCACAAGCGGATCCTGGAGCGCGACGCGCAGGGCTCTCCGCCGCTGAAAGGCGGCGGCCCCATTGAAGCGGCATCTGCGCGGCACTTTTCGGCGAGCACATCGGCCTCCTCTCCGCCGCTGAAAGGCGGCGGCCCCATTGAAGCACGTGACTCCTGCGGACGAGATGAGCAGGGCCTTGATCTCTCCGCCGCTGAAAGGCGGCGGCCCCATTGAAGCATTCCGGTGGACACCCGGGTTCCCCCGGGGGCCAAGCTCTCCGCCGCTGAAAGGCGGCGGCCCCATTGAAGCTCGAACTCACTCGCCATCGGCTCCTTGATCCTGTTCTCTCCGCCGCTGAAAGGCGGCGGCCCCATTGAAGCAGACGGGCCTTGTAGCCGATGACCTTGGACGCCTGACTCTCCGCCGCTGAAAGGCGGCGGCCCCATTGAAGCGGAGAACTCGCTGGCCGAGATGCTCGGGACGTCTCACTCTCCGCCGCTGAAAGGCGGCGGCCCCATTGAAGCACCTGGACGCAGAATGCGCCCTTCGGTCCGATCATGCTCTCCGCCGCTGAAAGGCGGCGGCCCCATTGAAGCGTGGTTCGAGCGATTTACACGCTGCAATCAGGAGAGACCTCTCCGCCGCTGAAAGGCGGCGGCCCCATTGAAGCCCGAACGCATCGACGATCTCGCGCGCGCCCTTGTGACTCTCCGCCGCTGAAAGGCGGCGGCCCCATTGAAGCTGGCCGCTGCCACGCTCCACCGAGCGCTCGGCCACGGCTCTCCGCCGCTGAAAGGCGGCGGCCCCATTGAAGCGCGCGACCGGCGTCATCACAGGCGAGGTCCGCCCGGTCTCTCCGCCGCTGAAAGGCGGCGGCCCCATTGAAGCCTCCCCTCCGAGGCAATGAGGCTTTGCCCCTTGGGGTGGCTCTCCGCCGCTGAAAGGCGGCGGCCCCATTGAAGCCCGAACGTGCCCATGCTGGGCTTGTGCGGGTTCACGAGCTCTCCGCCGCTGAAAGGCGGCGGCCCCATTGAAGCTGCGTGGCGCTCCACGGGTACTACTACCCCGACGATCTCTCCGCCGCTGAAAGGCGGCGGCCCCATTGAAGCGAGGCCCAGGAGGTGACGCAGAGCGAGATCGACGGCGTCTCTCCGCCGCTGAAAGGCGGCGGCCCCATTGAAGCGCGCTCCTGGCACGGGTGACCGGCTACCGGTTCGAGCTCTCTCCGCCGCTGAAAGGCGGCGGCCCCATTGAAGCCTAGACGAGCCCTACGGCGTCGGGAGAGCTGAGACCTCTCCGCCGCTGAAAGGCGGCGGCCCCATTGAAGCGCGGTGGACATCCCCCGATTGCCGCGCACGATGGCGAGCTCTCCGCCGCTGAAAGGCGGCGGCCCCATTGAAGCTCCGGCTGCTCCACGATCGTTGTCTCCGCGCCGTCGCTCTCCGCCGCTGAAAGGCGGCGGCCCCATTGAAGCCTCCGGAGCACAAGCATTGTATCGGACCCAATTGCACTCTCCGCCGCTGAAAGGCGGCGGCCCCATTGAAGCTGGTTGCCATAATCCGAGCCTCCTCCCCTCACGCCGCGACTCTCCGCCGCTGAAAGGCGGCGGCCCCATTGAAGCTGCTTATGCCAGCGCTCGACCAGCGCGTTCCACTGCTCTCTCCGCCGCTGAAAGGCGGCGGCCCCATTGAAGCTACTCCGACCATGAGAGCTCCCGGAGGCTCTAACGTGGTTCTCTCCGCCGCTGAAAGGCGGCGGCCCCATTGAAGCTGGAGAAGCAGCCGGTGCAGCACCTCCTGGAGCGTCCCTCTCCGCCGCTGAAAGGCGGCGGCCCCATTGAAGCTGCGGTGGTCATGGCGCTGTCCTCACGGCGTGTAGACTCTCCGCCGCTGAAAGGCGGCGGCCCCATTGAAGCCGGGGGTGGCTGTGAGCTCCGTCCTTTCGCAGCCACGCCCTCTCCGCCGCTGAAAGGCGGCGGCCCCATTGAAGCGCCTCCGCCTGCCGCCGGACGGCCGCCCGCTTCTCCTCTCCGCCGCTGAAAGGCGGCGGCCCCATTGAAGCGCGATTCCTCACGCTCTCCTCCATTCCTCGTTCGAGCTCTCCGCCGCTGAAAGGCGGCGGCCCCATTGAAGCTGTGCCACCGCTCGGCGGTCCCGTCGCCTGTCCAACTCTCCGCCGCTGAAAGGCGGCGGCCCCATTGAAGCCGGGACACGCAGCAGTTCACGTTCGCGATCTGGTACGTCCTCTCCGCCGCTGAAAGGCGGCGGCCCCATTGAAGCGTCGGCGGTCGCGATGAGCACGAGGTGCAGAGATCCGCCTCTCCGCCGCTGAAAGGCGGCGGCCCCATTGAAGCGGTCCTGTCCAGTGACGCGAATGACGCATCCGCGGACTCTCCGCCGCTGAAAGGCGGCGGCCCCATTGAAGCCTCGGCCCCAGGGCGGGCCACGACCGACTCCATCATCTCTCCGCCGCTGAAAGGCGGCGGCCCCATTGAAGCGTCTGGCTGCCGCCGTGGAGGTCGAGCAGCTGCCGGACTCTCCGCCGCTGAAAGGCGGCGGCCCCATTGAAGCGATTGTTCCTCTCCGACGCCGAGCGCCGCGGAATGAAGCGGCTCTCCGCCGCTGAAAGGCGGCGGCCCCATTGAAGCAAGTAGAAGGAGTGCCACGTCAGCTTAGGGGCCGGACTCTCCGCCGCAGAAATGCGGCGGCCCCATTGAAGCCGCATCCTTCAGCATGGCGCTCGCTTTTCGGAGCTCCGCCTCTCCGCCGCAGAAATGCGGCGGCCCCATTGAAGTACCACCGACCTCTCCCCGCCTCCGCCCGCGCGCGCTGCACCTCCGCCGCTGAAAGGCGGCCCCATTGAAGCGAGCGCCCCGAGCTCTCGGAGACGGGCGAGCAGCTTGATCTCCACCGCAGAAATGCGGCGGCCCCATCGACGCTGTGGTTGGCCACGTTCCGGACGATGGCCGATCGTAATCTCCGCCGCAGAAATGCGGCGGTCCCATTGAATTGAGGGAGGTTTGTGATGCTAGGATTGCTCGCCGTGCGATACGGCGCGGTGGTTCTTTGCTCTCTGCTGATTGCCGTGCTCGCCGCTGGATGCATGAAGACTATTCCGGACGAGTGTTATAGCCCTGGTGAGACGATCTGGTTGTATGAATATGCGGTCGTCACGGAGGCGTGCGATTGCTTCGTCGAGCGGCGGCAGACTGAATGGGCCTGCGCAACCAGCTACAGCATGGCCGCCGACAGGACGGATACGTTGGTCATGGTCACCCCGGGCGTGCGGAGCTATCGCCTGGTGAACTGCATGGATACCCACACTGGATATCCGCAAGCAATGGAGCCGGACATGGTCATTCGTCCGGTCTGCGAAGCTGATCCCGACGATGATGACTGCGCGGTCTGCGCCAAGGCTTCGTGCTGCGAGGAGCTCAGCGCGTGCGCCGACGATCCAGGGTGCGCTGGCTGGATCGACTGCCTGTCCGCAGACGGCGATACGCCTCTCTGTTCCTCGGTCGAGCTCAGCGGACCCGTCGACGGCGTAACTCAGCCCATCGCCGCGTGCCTGGAGCAATCATGCGCTGCACAGTGCCCAGGCCTCGGCTCCCTCGGCGGCGCACGGACGTCCCGAGCTCCTGCGTCTGAACGGGGGATCCCGTGACGAGGCGCATGGACTCCACCGAACACGCCGCCTTGATCCTGCGCGGTGGCGAGCTTGCGCGCGCTCACGACGCACACGCGTTGCTCTCGGCGCTCACGATGCGGCTCGACCTCGACGGATTTCACACCCTGGGGCGTCTGATCTCGCGAAGCGCTGACGCAGAGACCCGCGGACCATCGGCACGAGCGGTGTTCTTCGCGATCGCCTTGATAGGGCGGCTGCGCATCGAGGGGCGCGGCCAGCTCGCCGACACGGTTGTCGCCGCGCTGAGCGGTCGTTCCCCCGACGTCGACCCGGTGCTCTGGCTGAACGAGGCGCACGCGCTCATCGCCATGGACCGCGATGTGGCCGCGCGGGGCGGTGCGCAGGGCCTCGCCCGCCCGGCGGATGACGTCGATGCAAACGCATGGACCTACTTGAGGAGCCTCTTGGTGCGGCGCCTCGAGGCCGATGGGCGCGAGGAGCTCGCGCGCGCCGTGAGCGAGACGAGCAGGGCGGTCGAACGCCAAGAGCGCGTCGAGCAAGCGCCGCAAGCCCAGCATCGCGTGGCCGCCGTCGCGCGCGAGCCCCACCCTGCGCACGCCGCCCAGAGGGCGCCCGTCGACGGTGTGGTCCGCGCCGACACCGCGGATGTGCTGGCCCACGCGGCCGTCACGAGGCTTCGCACCGAGGGACGCGACATCCTGGCGGGGTCGATCATGATGTTCTGGGCGCGCGAGGTCGCCGGGCCGATGGTCGATCCAGGTCAGATTGCGGCCGAGCTGCTCGCACGGCTCAGGGATCGAGGGCACGGTGAGCTCGCGGATACGATCGCGCAGCTGCTGCGCGGTGCCGCGATCGACCGCGACCCCTGCGAGATCATGGCGCTCTGGCTGCACGAGCTCGCCAGGCCGATGGTCGATGCGGCGCCGCTCGCCGTCGCGCTCGTCGCGGCCCTCCGCAACGAGCGGCACGAAGCGCTCGCGGACGGGATCGACGCGCTGCTTCGGCCACACACCTAGACGGCGGCGGGGGCTCGCCCAGGTCGTCGCGCTGCACGGCGATGAAGAAGACCACCGTCGAGAACAGCGTCTTGCAGTCGTCGCGGGTCCCGTAGCCGGCGACCCAGATCACCACGCCGCGGCGATCGAGGGCGCGCGCCGACGCTCCACCAGCGTTGACGCAGCTCAGCCGGCCGCCGAACATCCGCTCCTGTGCAGGCGCCCTCGCCCTCGGCCCTCTTCCAGCTCCGCATCGACGCGCCCGGGACACCCGATCTGGAGGTCGTGCGCTTTCGAGGCATCGAGAGGCTCTCACGCTGCTTCTCCTTCGATGTCACCGCGCGGCTCGACGCCGGGGCGATCGATGACGCGACCCTCGCCGCGACGCTGATGGAGCGGCCCGCGTCCCTGCGCGTGCCCACCTCGGCGACCGAGGCGCGCGCGGTGACCGGCGTCGTCACCCGGGTGAGCGTCGAGGGCACAGGCGGCGACGGGCGCGCCGTCGTCCGCGTGCGCATCGAGCCGCGGCTCGCCCTCCTCGGCGAGGGGCGGCAGAGCCGCATCTTCCAGGAGCAACCCCTCTCGGGCGTCCTCGGCGCCGTGCTCACCGAGGCGGGGCTGCCCCACCGCTTCTCCCTCGCTGCGCCCCGGCCCCCGCGCGTCTACTGCGTCCAGCACCAGGAGAGCGATCTCGCCTTCATCACCAGGCTCTGCGCGGAGGACGGCGTCTTCTTCTGGTTCGAGCCGCCCGAGGGCGGCGACCCGGCGGCGCCCGAGGTGATCGTCTTCGCCGATTCCCCCGGGGCCTATGCGCAGATCGCCGGCGATCCCACGCTCGCCTACCGCCAGGCGACCGGCGCCGCCGCGCTCGCTCCCGAGGAGCGGCACGTGACGCGGTTCGTGCGGAGGCAGGCGAAGGCGCCGCGCGGCGCGCGGGTGAAGGGCTTCGACTTCGCGCGGCCGGCGCTCGAGCTCGGCGCGACCCGGGGGGAGGCGATCCGGGCGCGCACGACGTACGAGCACCACGACCACGACGAGCGGATCGACGCCGGCGCCGAGCGGGCGCAGATCGTGCTGGAGCAGGCCCGGGCGCGCGCGGATCTCGGCGAGGGCGCGTCGTGGTGCCGGCGGCTCGCGCCGGGGCACAGGTTCTCGCTGGAGGGCCACGACGTCGCCGCGCTCAACGGGCGCTACGTGCTGACCCGGGTCGAGCACGAGGGGCACAACGCGCACCTCTCGGGCAGCGACGGGCCGAGCTACGAGGCGCGCTTCCGCTGCGCGCCCGAGGCCGTGCCGGTGAGGCCGCCCGCGCCCCGCGCGTCGGTGCGGCAGGCGCTCGAGACAGCGACCGTCGTCGGCCCGCCCGGCGAGGAGATCCACACCGACGCGCTCGGCCGCGTGAAGGTGCAGTTCCACTGGGACCTCGACGGCGCGCGCGACGACAGGAGCTCGTGCTGGCTCCGCGTCGCGACGCCGTGGGCGGGCGCGGGCTGGGGCTTCCAGTTCGTGCCTCGCGTGGGGATGGAGGTCCTCGTCGGCTTCCTCGGCGGCGATCTCGACCGCCCCGTCGTCGTGGGCGCGCTCCACAACGGCCTCCACACGCCGACGCACCGGCTGCCGCGCTCGCGCTCGCGGAGCGGCATCCGCACGCAGTCGACGCCGGGCGGCGGCGGATACAACGAGATCGCCTTCGAGGATCGGGCCGGCGGCGAGCAGGTGGTGATCCGCGCCCAGCGCGATCTCGACGCCTCGATCGAGAACGACGCCACGGAGACCGTCGGCCGCGACAAGACCCTCAACGTCGCGGGGAAGCAGGTCATCCGCGTCGAGGGCGACCGCGACGATCACGTCAGGGGGGCGCTCGTCGAGGTCGTCGAGGGCGGCGCGTCGAGGAGCTGCGGCGGCGACGCGCGCGGCCGCACCACCGGCAGCGTCGCGGAGGAGATCTTCCAGAACCGGAGCGTCGAGGTGCACGGCACGGACACGGCCACGCTCCACGGCGGCTCGACGACCGTGGTGGGCGGCCCGCACGTGCTCCGCGTCGACGCCGAGCACACGCTGCTCGTGGGCGAGGGCCGCGACGACGGCCAGGCCGAGGTCTCGGTGTCACACAAGTACCTGCTCTCCTCGGGCAGCGTGATCCGCGTCCGCGCCGAGGACTCGATCGTGCTCGAGTCGGGCCAGAGCTCGATCGAGGTCACGCCGAAGGGCGTCGTCATCCGGGCGAGATCGATCGAGATCGTGGGCTCGGAGCGCGCGTCGCTGTCCGGCCCGGGCCCGGCGGTGCGGCTCGCGAGCGACGCGGAGATCGTGTCGAAGGTCGTCAAGATCTACGGCGAGGAGGCCTCGATCGAGCTCGGCAAGAAGGCGAGCGTGAAGGGCGAGCAGGTGCTCCTCAACTGCGACGAGGGCGCGCCCGAGCCGCCGGAGGACGGCGAGGCGCCGCCCGGGACGAAGAGGTTCTGCATCCGGCTGACCGACGAGAGGTTCGAGCCCTACGCCGGCAAGCGGTTCAAGATGGTGTGCGAGGGCCTGAAGCTCGACGGCGAGACGGGCGGCGACGGATCCATCGAGGCGGACGTGCCGGAGGCGGCGAGGACGGCGGAGATCACGCTGTGGCTCGGCGCGTTCCCCACGGGGCAGGTGCGGCGCTACTCGATCCAGATCGAGGACCTGCCGGCGCCGACGTCGATCGCCGGAGCGCAGATCCGGCTCAAGAACCTCGGTTATTACCGGGGCGCGGGCAAGGGGGAGATCGACGACGAGACGCGCGCCTCGCTGCGGAGGTTCCAGAGCGACCACGCGCTGGAGCCGACGGGGGAGCTCGACGGGGCGACCGCCGGGTCGATCGTCGAGCGGCACGGGAGCTGACGCGACGCCAGGGACGCGACGCCAAGGGAGAGAAGAGACGATGCCTGCTCCGAGCGCACCGATGGGAGTCAAGGTCCCCGCAGGCGGCCCTGGCCACGCCTCGCCGCCAGCCGCGTTCGAGGCCGAGCCGCCGCGGCTCACGACGTGCCTCAACATGACGCCCGTCGACTACCCCGACGGCACCACGGGCGCGCCGGAGTTCCCGGCGCACGAGCTGGATCTCACCGACGCGGCGAGCATCGAGCAGATCCTCGCCCACATCGACGCGCGCATCCACGCCCCTCTCGGCGACGCGTGGGCCGGCCCGCCGGGCACGGACGGCGAGGACGAGTGGGTCGACGACCCCGCCGAGGAGGCCTGGGCCAAGGCGCTCAGCGAGGCGATGTTCGGCCAGCGGTACGGGGGGCCGGGGCAGTGCTACTTCGGCGATTCGAAGTGGGACTCGTTCATCTTCTCGCGGATGCAGAAGACGTCGATCGACAACATGAGCCAGAAGGTGTGGGGCGTGCGCAAGAAGGCGACCGCGCCGGCGACCTGGCTCGAGATCCAGATCTTCAAGAAGCAGCTCGAGAAGGACGGTCGCAGGATCGAGTCGGCGATGGAGGACAACGACGATCCGGCCATCTCGATCTGCTGCGCGTGTGAGCACAATGCCACGTACGGAACGATCATGCGGGGCTTCACGCTCGAGCAGCACATGAATGGCGCCGGCTGGGCGGCGGGCCAGAACCCCGGACGCCCCATCTTCGACGCCGGGCAGTTCGCGGGCGGCAAGTGGTATCCGACCAGGGAGGCGACGCTCGACGTCGCGGCGGGTCTGCTGAAGACGCCGCCGATCGGCCCCGGGACGATCTACTGCTATAACCCCTTCGGGGACAACAAGAGGGTGACCGGCTTCGTTCCCATCGGATGGATCGAGACCGATGCGCATGGCGCGCCCGCAATCAAGGCCCAGTTCAGAGAAAAGACGCTGAACGACATCACCGAGCGCAAGTCGCAGTACGCGACGCCGAAGCGGCAAGTCGATGATCCGACGGAGCAGCTCACGAAGGTAGAGGAGCTGAACTTTACTCCCTCGGCACCGACGTCGGAGTCAGACGCCGCGAACATGCTCGTCGGCGTGCCCCTCCCCGCGACCGGACAGCGCAAGGGATCTCACATCTTCTTCGTGCTCCGCGTGAGCAAGGACAAGAAGCGGATCCAGAAGTTCGACACCAGCAACGGCCACCCGCTCGACAGACACGCAGGGGACACCGTGATGGACCCGCTCGGCAAGGCGGGGATCTACGACGGCATCTCCCTCACCGCGGCCCCGCCAGGCAACGTTTTCTGCGGGATGGGCGTGCTGCCGACGGCCCCCGTGGCGCTCGACACCATGGCCGACCACATCCGCCGCGCGCGGCCCATCAGCCTCATGCGCCTCGTGATCGCGGAGCGCCGCCCTGGGCCCGAGCTCAGCGATCGGCATGTGCTGTTCGTCAGCAAGCTCATGCGGACGTACGATGACGATGGGCAGAATTTCTGGGTGAGCAAGTGCGCATGGTCCCTGCGCAACACCCCCGGGTTCACCAGCCTCCAGCCCTGGTGGATCATCTACATCCCTCGGATGGAGCTCGCGAGGATGATGTGGACCAAGGGCGCACGGAGCCGGAAGCTCTCGGATATGGCGCGCGACGTGTCCGTCATCCGCCGCATGAAGTTCGACAAGGAGCAAGCGAAGAAGACGAAGAAGGATGCCCCGCCCGCGCCAGGGCTCCGCTACGGTGAGGATTACGTGGCGCAGATCGTCCTGACGAACGATGACCGAGGAGGCGCGCTCTACTGGAGCCGGGCTCGGTCGGAGCTCAGCTTCGGGGTGACGAACGAGCAGATCCAGGGCAACCCGCTGCCGAACGCGATCAAGGACAGCGTGGCGCCCGTGGCGCGGCAGGGGCGCGATCCGAAGCTCGAGGTGCCCTGGAACGGCGAGCGCTTCGACGACCGTTACAGCGATATCGACATCACGATTCCATCGCTGTTCCGTGACGGCGAGGACACGAGGAGCGCGAGCGCGCATGACGCCGAGCCCATCGCGACCGACGATGACCACGCCGAAGAGCTCAGGATGAGCATGATCGACGACGAACCGAGGACACCGGGTGAGGTGGAGCTCGCATGAGATCGGTGGTAGCGTCTCTGCTTACCGGATTGATGTTCGTGTTCGGCTGCTCTGGAGCGCCGCCGCCCCGACCGCTCCAGTCCGCGCCGCCCGCGCCGCCCGCGGCGGCACGTCCCACGGCGGCGGCAGCGACGGCGAGCGCTCCGCCAGCAGGCCCGAAGGACTGCGCGAAGAGCGCCACGATCGAGGAGTGCACGTGGGCGTGCAATCACGGCGCGCTCGCGAGCTGCGTCCGCGCCGGGGAGATCCGGATGCAGGCCGATCCCAAAGAGGCGGCGACCGTGCTCGAGAAGGCGTGCAACGGCGGTGAGCAAAGCGGCTGTGAGCGCCTCGCCCAGCTCTACCTTGGCGGCGCGCTGGAGAGGGATTATCCGCGTGCAGCGGCGCTCTATACCAAAGCCTGCGACGCTGGATATCAACCTGCCTGCGGTCGCCTGGCCGACCTCCGTCTCCGGAGCGAGCCGGGCATCGAGGCGCAGACCGACGAGGAGTTCGCCGCCGCGATCAAGCTCCTGGAGCGCGCCTGCAACGCCGAGGATGCGAAGTCCTGTGGTACGCTGGGGGCGATCCATTTCACGGCGATCCATGTGCCGGAAGATCAGGCCAGGGGATGCGCGCTCCTCGCAAGAGGATGCGCCATGGGCAACGAATGGAGCTGCGGCCATGCAGCCGAGATGTGGGCCCGCGCGGACCTCCCCGCCCTCGGCGACATCAAGGAGCATGAGAGATGGGCGCGGGTCAACGAGCTCGCCAAACGTCAGGTGGCGCTACGCAAGGCCGCCTGCGAGGACACGGGCCGGTTCTGCAACCTGGTCGCCAAAGAGGATATCACCAGCGCGAGGAGCCTGCTCGGCGAGCTCTGCCGAACCCGCAACAACATCGCCGCATGTAACGATCTCGGGCTGATGTACGGCGAAGGAGAGCAAGGCGACAGAGACTACGTGGCCGCAGCAGCGCTGTTCGAGATCGCGTGCCGAGGCGGCGCTGAGCCCTCCTGCTTCGAGCTCGCCAGGTTTCACAAATTCGGCTACGGCGTGGCGAAGGATCCGCGCAAGACGTTCGTGCTCACCGAGCGGAGCTGCGCGCTCGGCTATACGCCTGCCTGCGACATCCTCGGCACGCTTTATCTCAACGGGGAGGGGACGGGGCGCGATATCCACAAATCGCTCGATTTCCGGCGAAAGGCCTGCGGCTGGCACGACAGCAATGCATGCCGTACCCTCGGTGTCTGGCTCATCTCCCACGACGGCGAGGTGGTACGGGAGGGAGAAGGGATGCGCGAAGGCGCCGAGCGTCTCCGCGAGGCATGCAATGGCGATAGCCGTCCGAGCTGCCTCGATTACGCCCTGCTCCACGACAAGGGCTGGGGCGTGCCCAGGGACCCGAAGAAGGCGCGCGAGACCGCGCAGCTCGCGTGCGATCGAGGCGATCGCGAGGCGTGCGGGTGGCTGAAGAACCCCGCGCTCCACACGCCGAAATGGGTGAAGGAGCGCGAGCAGCGGCTGGCGAAGCGCAAGGCGCGCGGCGCTGCGACCAAGGAGCCGAGATGAGCGCGGCAGAGCGAGGGTGGCAGGCTGGGCGCGAGCACCAGCGCGAACCGCAGATCGAGGGGCTCACGATCGAGCGCTACGCGGAGGTGATGGCCTATCGCCGCCACTTCCCCGCGGCGCGCGCGACCGAGGTGCTGCTCCGGCTCGGCGTCCAGCCGGCGCGCTGGGACGCGGCGACGCGCGGCTGGGGCACGGCGATGAGCAGCGCGCTCGCCCGCGACGAGCCGGAGATCCTGACGCGCTTCGCGAAGGCGCTCGCGACCCAGGAGCGGCGACTTCGCGAGTTCCCGCCGCGCATCGAGTCGCTCGGCGAGCCCGTGGCCCAGCAGGGGGACATCGACGGCGCGCGCGCGTTCGAGGGCGAGCGTGCGGCGGAGCGGCCGTCGTACCTGCGCGACGAGGCCGCGAGCGCGCCCCGGGAGGCCGCGAGCGCGCCGTGGCCCGCTCCGCCCGCGGAGCCGGCGCCCGGCGCGCTGCGGAACCTCCACGGGACCGCCGAAATGAGCCGGTTCGTCCCCCGGCCCGCGCTGCCCTTCCAGGAGCTCGAGCCGGCGCGCGAGCCCAGCAAGAAGCGCTGATCCCGAGATGGGTTCGGGCCGATCTCTCGGCACGCGGGTGATGCGCTCGACGCATCGGGTCGTGGGCGAGCAACTTCAGAAGGACGTGCGCTCCTCCGGTCCCCTCGATTGCACGGATGAATTTTGTCGCGCCCCGGCGCACCCGACGTCCTGCAGCCCGACGCGACAACGGGCGCAGGAGCTTGCGGGATGCGAACGCTTCAATCGTATCGAGGCTCGCGGGACAGCGAGCCTGGCAGCAGGAGCAGCCTCGGCTTCCGGGGCGCGGCGGCGGGCGCCGGGGGCTTGCGCCTGCCCGTGTGGCCAGCGGCGATCGCCCTCTTCACCGCTGCCCTGGCCGGCTGCGCGCAGGGCGACGACATGGGAAGGGGGCCGGCTGGCCTCTGGCTCGATCCGCCCCTCCTCGAACCGGCCGGCGAGGATCCGTCCGCCGACGCCGCGACCTCCACGATGGCCGAGCCCCGGGTCGACCACGACGCCGTCGTGCTCCACAGCGGCAAGGTCCTCGTCTTCGGTGGCGCGACGCGGATCCTCGTAGAGCCCGAGCCTCTCAGGTTGTTCGACGACACGCTGCTGACCAGCACGGCGCTGTACGATCCGGCGACAGGGACATGGGCTCCGGCCGCGCCGAGGGCGATCACCGGTTCCGTGGCGACCTCCCGCGTCATGGTCCTCCAGGACAGTCGTGTGCTCGTCGCGTCGGGGGTCTCGTTCGAGCTCTACGATCCCGCGCTCGATGTGTGGACCTCCACGGCCCGGATGCCCACCGCTCGCGCCGCTTCGACATGCGGCACAGCCATGCTGGCCGACGGCCGTGTGCTCGTCGCCGGCGGGAGGGTCCTGGAGGGACCCTCTCCGAGCCGCGGCGTCGCCGAGATCTACGACCCTGCCACCGACACATGGTCGGCGACCACGCCCATGCTGACCGCGATGAACGCGGTTCGCGGCGCGATCTCGCTGAAGGACGGCAGGGTCCTCGTCAGCGATGGTGTCTCCCGCTCCGAGCTGTTCGATCCGGCCTCGGCGACATGGACCCTGGGGCCGCCTCTCCGCTTCAAGGACATCGTGCCGCTGTCGGACGGCAAGGTGCTCATGATCCTGCGCCACGATGGCCCCGACGTCTTGTCCAGCGTCTATGACCCGGTCACGGACACCCAGACCGCGATGCCGCCGTTCGCCTTGCCGGCCGCGAGCGGGATCGTGTCGCCGGCGCTCACGGCGCTGCGGGACGGCCGCGCATTGTTCACGGGCGGCTACACGCGCGAGACCAGCTCCGAGGCGTGTACCGGTACTTCTGATCCGTGGGACTGCCCTGTTTACTACAAGTTCTCTGGCGCCGTGTGGATGTTCGATCCGGTCGCCCAGCGCTGGAGCCCGGCCGCGCCGATGAGGCTCCCCCGGGCTGGCCACACGGCCACGCAGCTCCTCGACGGCGCGGTGTTGATCGCCGGCGGCGACGTCGTCGACATCGTCAACATCCCCGGGCTCGTCTCGACGACCAACGCGGAGCTCTACGCGCTTTCCACGTCTCCGCTCGGCGCGCCGTGCGACGATGGCGCCTCCTGCGACAGCGGCTTCTGCGCGGATGGGGTCTGCTGCGATGCCGCCTGCGACGCCGGCCCTTGCGATGCTTGCGTGGTGGTCGCCGGCGCCTCCGAGGACGGCCGCTGTGCGCCGCTCACGGGCACCGCCTGTGACGATGGGGATGCGTGCACCGATGGCGACACCTGCCAGGCGGGCGCGTGCGCAGCAGGCGCCGTCGACATTTGCGGCAGCGGAGGCGAAGGAGGCAGCGCTGGCGCCGGCGGCAGCGGCGGTGAAGGAGGCAGCGCTGGCGCCGGTGGCAGCAGCGTTGGTGAAGGAGGCAGCGCGGGCGCCGGTGGCAGCAGCGTTGGTGAAGGAGGCAGCGCGGGCGCCGGTGGCAGCAGCGTTGGTGAAGGAGGCAGCGCGGGCGCCGGTGGCCGTGGCGCCGGTGGAAGCGCCGGCGAAGCTGGCAGCAGCAGCGACGGCGCTGGCAGCACCTCGCAGTCGTCCGGCGGCGATCCAGAGCCAGGCTCAGGCGGCGGCGGAGACCACGCTGGAGGCGGCGGCGCCGGCGCCGGCGCTCCGGACGGCGGCGGCGACACGTCGATGGGCTGCCGAGTCGCGAGCCCTGGCCAGGCTCCCCCGCGGTGGCTCGGAGCGCTCTCACTCCTTGGCGTGCTGGGGCTGCGCCGGCGGCGATCCGGAGGCAGGTGATGGGATGACGCAGGAGATGCGGTGGGCCCGAAGGGCACCTCGACATCGAGGCCGCTGGACGGGCCGCGATGCTCTCCTGCGGCTCGGCCTCCCCGTGGAGCTGCAATCGGGTTGAAACCACAAGAAAGAGCAGGAATTTCACAGGGAGGCGGGGAGGCGGGGAGCGAGAGACGGCAAGAGGGAGAAATTCATTTTCTTCTTCCTCCCCGCCTCCCCGCCTCCCTGTGAAAATTCTCCGGGTTTCAACGTGATCGGTTAGGTACCGCCACCGGGCCGACGAAGGAGATCGGACAGGAGACTCGCAACACCCTGTGTCCCCTCGGCCAGAAGTACAACCATCGCTGCTCGGCCCAGGTCGGCTCAAACAGGTCAGCGCGGCTGCAGGTCACCTCGCCCAGAGGACCGAGAGATCGAGCTCGATGGCCTCGAAGGGCTCGGCGCGGACGCGGGCGGCGTCGCGGTGGACGACGGCGGGCCCCCAGCCGCCATCCGCGCCGAGCACGTAGACCTCCAGCGTCCGGGCGATCGGGTCGACCAGCCACGCGTGCCGCACGCCCTCGCGTGCGTAGATCGGCATCTTGTCGTCGCGGTCGACGCGCTCCGTCGAAGGGGAAAGCACCTCGCAGATCCAGTCCGGGGCGAGCGCGAAGTACGCCGTGTCGGGCATCTCGGGCATGCGTTCGCGGCGCCAGCCGGCGAGATCAGGCACGAGCGCGTCGAGCTCGCCCGGCGCGCCCGGGTCGGGGAAGCGCAGCTCGAGCGCGTCGATGATGTGCCAGCCGCCGGGCCCTCCGTCGCCCAGATCGAACGGTCCGCCCAGCTTGATGCCTAGCCTGGACGACGCCCGTGCATGTCGCGGTGCCGGCCGGGGGAACACGTGCAGGGTGCCGCTGACGAGCTCTGCCACCTGGTGCGACGGAACGGCTTCGAGGTCGGCGTACGTGGCGCGGCGCTGTTTCTCGGCCGCTTGGCCCATGGGGCCAAGTCTGCCCGGGGGCGCACAGCGGGGCAAGGCGGTGAGGCGCAGGGTCGGGTCGGCGCGCCGGCCGGCTCGCTCATTGCGCCACGAGGTCTCCTGCCGAGCGCGGCGCGACCTCGTAGGTCGCCTCGTATTGCGCGGCGAGGCCGGTCACCGTGATGTCCTGATCGACGTTGAGCGACGCGGTGTCGATGACAGGTTGGCCGTCCACGATATGCACGAAGACCTGGATCTCGCCTGAGCCGTCGTCGATGTACACCTTGAAGCCGTAGGGCTGGTCGTCCTCGACGTCCTTGGTCACCCGGCCGCCCACGCGCACCAGCAGGCCCTCGACGGGCTCTCCGACCTCTCCGGTCGTCACGTCCTTCGGTCCGACGGATCCGGCCTCGCCCAGCGCCGTGACCGAGGCTGCCTTGGCGTTAAGCACCGTCTGCTGGGCCGTCTGCCCGAGCGTCCCCGTGACACGCACCCGCGTATCGAGGCCGAGATCGAGCGCGTCGGGCAGGCTCACGTAGATGCCTCCGGTGTCGTCCTGCAGGGCGAAGCCCTGCTCGCCGGTCGCCGAGTTGAACGTGCCGGGCGCGACGGTCACGACACCGTCGACCGTCGCCGTGGAGCCTTCGGCCAGAGCGCGGGCTTCGGCGATGGCGACGGCGACCTCCTCGTCCGGAGCAGGCGACTCTTCGCCAGAGCCGCAGGCCGTCGTCGCGAGGACGCACGTGGTGATGGCGATCGAGACGAGGCTGCGAGTCGAGACGGCCTTGCGCATCCCCCGTCCCTAGCCGTGCCGTCCCCCAGCGACAAGACATCGCCCCCGGAGCGGTGGATGCCGCCCATGGTCGGCACCAGCCCCCGTCGATTTCGTGACGATCCCGAGAATTCCCCGCAATTCTAAGCATGAGCCCTCTCTCTCCCCTCCCGCCCCCTCCCGCCGACCTCGCCCAGGACAGCACCTGGACGTCCATGCACGCGACCGCCGTTCACGTGCTCCCGGGGATGCTCCGGTACCTCGGCGTCGACGAGGACGACATCGACGACCTCTCCCAGGAGGTCCTCCTCGGCGCCTACACGAGCCTCCCCCGGTACAACCCGGCCTATCCTGCCTCGGCGCCCGGCTCTGCCGCACCGCCGCCGGCCGCCTCGCCGCTTCTCCACGACTTCGTGTCCGCCGTGCCAGGCGCCGCCGCGGACACCGCCCAGGAGCAGCAGGAGCAGGACGACCCGGCGTCGCTCCCTCGGCCGGCGCCGCGCGATCCCTCTCGGCCATCGCGCCCGCACGGCCTCGGCCCGCGCTGGCGTGTCGAGTCCAGCTGGCTCTTCGGGATCGCCTGGCGAAAGGTCCGGCGTCATCTGGAGCGCAATTACCGGCGCCTCGAGGTGCCGGTGGGCCTCGCGGGTGAGGCGTACTTCGAGCGCCGATGTCGCGCAGAGCAGCGAGCAGCGCATCGCCACGAACCAGCGGATCGCGATCGCGACCCGCCTGCTGGCGACGATCGCATGTGCAAGGACCGCATGGACGTAATGTGATCCAGAAGATCTGTTGACACCGCCTCTCTGTTGAGAGAACGGTGCGCGCATTCGGAAAGGGGCGGAAACCATGGTGTGCAGCTTGAAGCTGAAGGCGAGCGCGATCGTGCTGTGCGCCGGGCTCCTGATGGGGCTCGCGTCGGCATGCGACTTGTCCTACACCTGTGACACAGTGGAGCCGGGGAGCGCGGGTGCTGGATACCCGACAGAATCGGTAGGGGCGGGAGATCACTTCAGAGCAGGCGGCGAAGGCGGAGCAGAAGAAGTTGGCAGCGAATCGTTTGAGCTGATGGCAGGGTGTTCACCCATCAACAAATGTACCGAGATGTATGAGGCCTGCGTCGCAAAGGGATATCCATGTAATAGATATGTTAATGCAGGTTACACTCTTTGATCCATCTGTCAGGACAATTGCTGGCAGGAGAGTGATTATAAATTCAGAGAGTGCTATAGCTGCGGGTTTCGCTGAATATGGCATCCCTCACCGACATCCATGGGGCGACGCACGTCGCCTTCGATGCGCCCACGGCAGAACAACTGCTGCGTATCGGTGCGAGCCGTGTCGTGCTCGCATCCGACCGCCTTCTTACCGGACCGAGCCGTCCGAATCCTCTGGAGCATGTCCGGGCACGTCAAACATGGTGGAACTCGAGCGAAATATGGGACAGCCTCTATTCGCAGGAGAACCGCTGGGACTTGCCTGTCATTCCATGGGTATCATCGAGCCTCCACGAGCGGCTGAACCTCTGGCGGACCTGCAGCTGGTTGCGCGATGTAGGGCTTGCCTGTCACGACATCCTCATCGTCGATCTTGATCCCGTCGTCCGCTCGAGCGCAAGGAGTCGTGAAGGGTCCAAGCGTCCCTTTGATTGCAGCCAATCGGTATCCGATCACCCTGACGAGGCCCTTCTCGCGCGAATCGAGAAGGCGAGCCCCTGGCCGCCCGAACGCTACGAGCGCGCCGTTCGCCTCTGGGACAGCTACGTCGACGAGAACCCCTTGTCGTTCGCAGAGAGCTGCAGGGCCGGCGTCGAAGGCTTTCCGGAGCTTGCTCCCCTGTGGGCGCTCCTCTCCCGCTTCTTTCCAAGAAGGACCGCGGAGGGAGACCTGCGCTTGAGTCGATTCGATGAGATCACTCTCTCTCGGCTGTCGACGGAGTGGCAGACTCCGGCGGGCGTGGCCGCGCAGAAGTCGGAGACGCTGGTAGACATGTGGCATCTCCTTTTCTGTACAGGCGATCTGTTCCTGTCACGCAGGCTGGAGCACTGGGCAGACCACGAGTCGAGCGCGGCCGTGGATCGCGCGCCTGGTCCAAAGCCGCCCAATGCTGGCTACCCCATGCTCTCGGAGGTGTATCGCCTCACCGAACGTGGGATGCGGCTGCGGGACAAGGGACTCGACAAGCTCACGGACGCGCCAAGCCTGCCCATCGCCGGGACCGAGGCGTACTCGGCTTCCGCCCCCTGGGTGCTGCTCGACGACGGACGGCTCGCTCGGCTGTAAGATCAAACGTAATCCGTTCGGCGGCATCGCTGTGGCCGTCTCACGCCACGCCATCCTATGCGTGTATCGCCCCCACCCCTCAGCCCCTCGCCCCCGCCCGCCTCCGCGGCAGCCGCGCCGTGAACGTCGTCCCCCGCTCCGCCTGGCTCGCCACCTCGATCACCCCGCCGTGCGCCCGCGCGATCTGGTGCGCGATGAACAGCCCGAGCCCGAGCCCGCGCCCCGCGCTCGCTCGCCCCTCCGCGGGCGACGCCTGCTGCCAGGGCTCGAACAGCGTCGCCAGCCGCTCCGGCGCGATCTCCGGGCCCTCGTTGTGCACCTCGATCAGCACGTCGCCCCCGCGCGGCCGGATCGCCACCCGCACGGCGCTCCCGGGATCGGCGTGGTCGACGGCGTTCTGCACGAGGTTCGTCACCATCTGGGCGATCCGCTCGGGATCCCACAGCCCCGCGCCGCTCCCCCGCAGATCGAGCCGGATCGGCACCCCCGCGCGCGTCGCCCGGAGCTCGTCGATCGCCCCCTTGCAGAGGACATGGAGGTTCCCCGGCCTCCGCGCGACAGGGATGCTGTCGCCGAAGCAGCTCCGGGTCAGGTCGAGCAGGTCGTCGATCGTCCGCGCCATGCGGCGCGCGCTCGCCGCGATGCCCTCGACGCTCGTCGCCTGGCGCGGCGTCAGGTTGCCGTGGCGCACCAGCGTGCTCGACGCCAGCGTGACCGCCGTGAGCGGCGTGCGCAGGTAATGGCTGAGCGCGGCCAGGAATCGATCGCGAAACGCGAGATCGTCCAGCCGCGCAGCCTCCGCCCGCTTGCGATCGGAGATGTCGATCGCCGTGCCGATCATCCGGACGCTGCGCCCTGTCGCGTCGAAGAAGGTGCGCCCCTGCACGCAGACCCAGCGCTCGATCCCGTCGCGGATCCCCACGAGGCGGTACTCGATGCTGTACTCGCCGCCGCTCTCCGGGGCCTGCGAGCGCAGCACGGCCTCCTGCACGCGCGCGCGATCGTCCGGGTGGATCGCCGAGAGGAAGAGCTCGTAATCGACGTCTGACTCGACGTCCGACGCCGGCTCCAGCCCGCACACCTCCCGGCAGCGGTCGTCCCAGCGCAGCTTGCCGGTCACCGTGTCGTAATCCCAGACGCCGACGCCGCCGGCCTGCGTCGCGAGCCGCAGGCGCGCGCCGCTGTCCTCGAGCGCGGCGCGCGTCGCCCGCTCGATCTCGAGGGCGCTCGTCCACATGCTCGCGTCCACCACCGCGTGGAGGACCTGGGCCTCCCCCACGCCGAGCGCGATGTCCTGGGCGACGCACTCCTCGATCAGCGCAGCCCGGAGGTGCGATAGCTCCCGCAGCGCCGCCTCGATGCAGCGGCCCCGCGTGACGCAGCGGCGCGCGTGGTCCTCGACCCGCTCGTACGCGCCGCGGAGCGCCGCGTCCTCGCCGGCGAGCCGGCTCGCCGCGAGCGCCTCGATGAGGTGCTCGAGCAGCGCCGGCGCCGCGTCGACGAGCACCGGGCGCTCGCCCCGCCGCGGCGCCGGCGCCCTGGGATCGTCGAGCACCCGGCGCGTCCAGCGATCGAGCACGTCGCGCTTGCAGCTGCGGAGCCGGGAGGCAGCGGAGATCTTTGCTAGCGGGCCGGCGTCATCCATCGCTACAAAGCGAGCGCCCGCCGGCGCGGATGTCACGTGAGGACACCCCCTGATTGGCGCGTAAGTGACCGTCACCGGGCGGCGCTAGAAAGCGCCCAGCACCCCGACGCCGCCGCCCTCCGGGCCGATGAGCGGCACGATGCGCGCCTGCACCCGCGCTGGCGAGCCCTGCCGTGCCGCCGCGGCGCTCGCGCCCTCCGCCCTCGATGGGCCCGAGGTCAGCACGAGGACCGCCCCCGCGGCGAGCGCGGCGACGCCCACGCCGACGCCGATCGTGGACACGAGCGCCTTGGTCTCCGCCGCGTTGATCTCCTTGCGACCTTCCGGCGTACACAGCTTCTCCGGACAGAGCGTTTCGTCCTTTTCCGCGTCGCTCGCTTGCCCCGAGGCGAGGATGCCGAACACAGCGCCGACGCCGAGCACCGCCGCGCCGGCGCCCCCGATCACGAAGCCCGCGGTCTGCAGGCCGCCCCCGCCGCTGCGGCCGCCGGCGGTGCCGCCGGCCGGCGGCGCCTGCGGCGCGGCGGGCTTGCTCGCGGGCGCCACCGGCAGGAGCTTCGGGATGGCGATCGCCTTCAGATCGGCGCTCTCGCCGACCTGGACGGTCGTCGACCAGACCGTGTAGCCGCTCGCCGTCGCCTCGACCTCGTGCGCCCCGGGATCGATCGGGATCGGCGTGCCGAGCGCGGCCGCGGGGATGTCGCCGCCGTCGACGCGGACCAGCAGGCCGGGCGTGTTCTCCGCGTTGAGCTGGATCTTCGAGAGCCTCGGCTCCAGGGCGTCGATGTGCTCCTGCGCGAACGCCTCCCGCGCGGCGTTGCCCTCCTTCTTCGAGGCGAAGAGCGCCTCCTTGAACTGCCCCCACGCGGTCGCCGTCCTGCCGAGCCCCTCGTTGCACAGGGCCAGGTTGAGCAGCGTCCCGGTGCCGGGCCGCAGGCGCTGGCTCTCGGCCAGCTTGGGGCACGCCTGCGCGTACGACTTCGCCTCCATCAGGCGGCGCCCCTCCTCGAACAGCGTCTGGGCGAGCGTCGGATCGCTGCCCGCGCCCTGCGCGGCGGCGCCCGAGGGCGCGAACAGGGCGGCCGAGCCGAGCACGACCGCGGCGAGGGCGAGGCGGGCGCGACGGAGCGCGCGGGGGGCATGGACTGTCGAGGGGATCATGGCTGTGGGCTCAGTGCGGATCGTTCAGGTCGATGCCCTTCGGAGGGCGCTGCGTCGTCGTGCCTTGCGACGGGCGGGCGGCCGGCGTGGTGCGCCCCGCAGGCGCGCCGCCCCGGGCGGCGGTGGGCGCCGTCCTCGGCGACGCCGCGGGGGAGCTCGCGGCCGCCGCGGCGTTCGGCGCGGGGGCGCTCGCGGCCGCGGAGGCGCTCGCCGCCGCTGCGTCAGCCGTCGTCGCTGCGTCGGCTGCCGCCCCTGTCGGGCGGATCGTCGGCCCGTCCGGCGTCGTCGTCCCGGCGGCAGGCGCGGGCTGCTCGGGGGTCGGCGCAGGCGCCGGCGCTGCGGTCTCCGTCGCGCTCACGGCGACCGTCGGCGCCGCCGCCGTGCCCTCCGTCCCGTCGCCGCCCCGGCGGAGCATGTAGACGCTGCCGACGATGAGCCCCAGGAGGAGGGTCGCGGAGATCAGCGCGATCGCGAGGATCGCGGAAGGGGAGACCGACAGCCCAGGGATCCGGCGCCCGTCCGACGAGATCCCGAGGTGGGTCGACGAGGCGAAGGTCGCGGCGGCGCGGGAGCTCATCGGCGCGCTGTACGGACCGGGGACGATGTGCTGCTGCGGCGCGGGCGCCGGGAAGCCGTTCGGCGGGACCGGGCTCGGCCTGCCGTCCTCGGCAGGGCGAGGCCCGAAGGCGCCGTTGCCCGGCGACGGGGACTGCGAAAACGGCGAGGATGGATGCGGGTAAGGCGTCGAGGCGTGGGCGACGGGCGGCGCCGGCGAGAACGGCGTCCCGTGGGGGAGCGGCGTCGGCGGGCGCGGCGGCGCGGTGTCGCGCTGCCAGGCGGGGTGCGAGGTGGGCCCCGGCCACGACGGCTCGCGAGCGGCCGGCCCAGGGAGCCTCGAGTCCACGCCGGGGAACGACGGCTGCGACGCGCGCTGGCCGCCGGGGATCGCGGCGTGCAGCGACAGGCCGCCCATGCGCGCGATCCGGGCCAGGGTCGTGTACGTGCGCGCGGGCGCGAACGGCGCGAGCGACACGATGAGCTCGGCGACCGACGCGTGCCGGTGCTCGCGCTCGCGGGCGTACGCCTTCTCCAGCACGGCCGCGAGCGCGGCGGGCACGTCGGGGCGGATCTCCCGCAGCGGCGTCGGCGTGCCCGTCAGCACCTCCGCGCAGAGCTGCGGCAGCGTCTCCGCGAAGTACGGCTGCCTGCCGGCGAGCAGCTCGTAGAGCGAGACGCCGAGCGCATAGATGTCCGTCCGGTGATCCACCGAGCGCGTCTGCCGCATCTGCTCCGGCGACATGTACAGGGCCGAGCCCAGCGCCGCGTCCGTGCCCGTCAGGACGTCGACCGCGCCGGTCGCCATCTTGGAGATGCCGAAGTCGAGCACCTTGACGAGCGGCGAGCCGTCGACGCGCGCCGTCAGGAACAGGTTCGCCGGCTTGAGATCGCGGTGGACGATGCCGAGCCCGTGGGCCTCGACGATCGCCTCGCTGCCCTGCGCGATGTAGTCGATCGCGTCCTCGATGCCGAGCACGCCTTGATCGCGGAGCAGGCGCGCCAGGTCGCTCCCGATCAGGAACTCCATGACCATGTAGGGAGCGCCGTTCTCGAGCGTGCCGACGTCCGAAACCCGGGCGACGTGCTCGCTCTTGATCTTCATGCCGGCCTTCGCCTCGCGCAGGAAGCGGGCCGAGCCCTCCGGGTGCTGGGTGAACTCGGGGAGCAGGAACTTCAGGGCGACCCGCTCGTCGAGCACGACGTGGCGGGCCTCGACGACCACACCCATGCCGCCCTGGCCGATGACCCGCTCCACGCGGTACTTGCCGGCGAGCACCGTCCCCGGCTCGACCGGGGGCAGCGAGGGCTGTTTCGTCTCCGGACCCGACACAGCGGGCGATGATCACCGCTTCGCCCTCGGACGGCAAGCGCGGGCGGCGCCGGTGTCGGGGCGCGGCGTGGCGAGGCGGACAGAACGGCGCAAAAGGCGCCGCAGCACGCTGTTTTTGTGCCGTCGCACGGTCGCTTCGCCACACGGCTCGCGCCGTCGCGAGGCCGCGCTGGCGCGCGGTCGCTCCGTCAGACGCTCGCGTCGCTGCGCGGTCGCTCCGTCACACGCTCGCGCCGCTGCGCGGTCGCTCGGTCACACGCCCGCGTCGCTGCGCGGTCGCTCGGTCACACGCCCGCGCCGCTGCGCGGTCGCTCGGTCACACGCCCGCGCCGCTGCGCGGTCGCGTTGCCCACGCGCCGCCACGCCGTCGATCCCTGGCCGAATCGTCCTCGAAACGATCTCGCAGCGCGCCTCACGCGCGTCACGGAAGGCGAGACGGAAGAGGGCACTTCTGGTTGGATAGGGCCACCCCCGGAGACAAACCACCGTGCGCCTGCTCATCCAGCACCGGACCCGTTACACCTATCCCCGCCCCGCCTCGCTCGGCCCGCAGCTCATCCGGCTGCGGCCCGCGACGCACGCGAAGGCGAAGATCGAGTCGTACAGCCTGAAGATCGACCCGCAGATCGCGGCGCGCTGGCAGCAGGACCCGTACGGCAACCACGTCGCGCGGGTGCTCTTGCCCGCGGGCGAGCGCGTCCCTCACCTCGACATCCTCGTCGAGCTCGCGGTCAGCGTGCGCCCCGTGAACCCGTTCGACTTCTACCTGGACGAGCGCGCGGAGAAGGTCCCGTTCGCGTATCCGGCCGAGCTCAAGCAGGACCTCACCCCCTTCCTCGACAGCGCCGATCCGTCGCTCGCCCGCGGCCCGCTGCTCGACGAGTTCCTGGCCGGGCTGCCCTCGAAGGGCGACACCGTGTCGCTCCTCGTCGCGCTGAACACCGCCGTGAACCGGCGCATCAGGTACGTCATCCGCGAGGAGGCCGGCATCTGGACGCCGGAGGAGACGCTCGCGCAAGGGCGCGGCAGCTGCCGCGACTCGGCGGTGCTGCTCATCGCGGCGCTCCGGTCGCGCGGGCTCGCCGCGCGCTTCGTGAGCGGCTACCTCGTGCAGCTCACGGACGAGGGGATGATCCCCGACCAGCCGCGCGGCGTGAGCCGCGACGTCGTCGACCTGCACGCGTGGGCCGAGGTCTTCCTCCCGGGCGCAGGCTGGATCGGCCTCGACGCGACGAGCGGCCTGCTCTGCGGCGAAGGCCACATCCCGCTCGCCTGCACCGCCTCGCCCGCGCTCGCGGCGCCGGTCGAGGGCACGAGCGACACGCGCGCGACCGACGTGACCTTCGAGATGAAGGTCGGGCGGCTCGGCCACGAGCCGCGGCCCACCACGCCCTACGAGGAGCCCGTGTGGCAGGAGCTCCTTTCCGTGGCCGATCGCGCGGACGAGCGGCTCGCCGCCGCGGGCCTCTCCCTGACCATGGGCGGCGAGCCGACCTTCAACTCGCGCGAGTACCCGGACGCGCCCGAGTGGTGCGAGGGCGCGCTCGGCCCGACGAAGTGGTCGCAAGGGCTCCGGCTCGCGCACGAGCTCCGGCGCCGGATCACGCCGGGCGGCGTCCTGCTGCTCCGCGCCGGCAAGCACTACCCCGGCGAGAGCCTGCCCCGCTGGGCGCTCGAGATCATCGGCCGGCGCGACGGCGTCCCGATCTGGACCGAGATGTCCCAGGCGCGCCACGCCGATCCGGCGACCAGCGCGTCGCGCGGGCGCGGCGTCGAGCTCTCTCGGAGGTTCGCCGACGCGCTCGCGGCGCGGCTCGGGCTGGCCGACTTCCTGATGCCGGCCCTCGAGGACCCCTGGCGCCACCTCCAGGACGAGGCGAGCCTGCCCACCGACGTCGACCCGCTCAAGGCGAACCTCGACGACGCGGAGGAGCGGCGGCGCCTCGCGCGCGTCCTCGATCGCGGGCTCGGGCGAGAGGTCGGCTTCGTCCTGCCCCTCGCGCGCCAGTGGGGGTCGTGGATCAGCGAGCGCTGGGGCTTCCGGCGCGGGCACCTCTTCCTGCTCCCGGGCGACAGCTCCATCGGCCTGCGCCTCCCGCTCCGCTCGCTCGTCGCGGTGGCCCCGCCGCCGCCGATCGAGGAGCTCGTGTCGCCGCCCGACCCGCGGCGCGGCGAGCCCGAGGCCGACGAGGAGGAAGAGAGGCAGCGCCGCGTCCAGCTCCTCGAGGGCGACGGCGACCCGGAGCACGCCGAGACGGCGCGCGCGCGCGCGGCCCAGCGGCACGCCCACGACGGCGAGCGCGCCGCGCATCACGCCCAGCGCGCCGCGCCCGCCGCGGGGCGATCGGGCTACGGCGTGCGCACGGCGCTCTGCGTCGAGACGCGCGACGGCCTCGTCCACGTCTTCTTGCCGCCGCTCCTCGCGCCGGCCGACTTCTTCGAGCTCATCGCCGCGATCGACGCGACCCGGCAGGAGACGGGCATCGACGTGCTGCTCGAGGGGTACCCGCCCCCGGCCGGCGCGAACGTGCTCCGCTTCTCGGTGACGCCGGACCCGGGCGTGCTCGAGGTGAACCTGCCGCCCTCCGACGGGGTGCGCGCGTACGCGTCGCTCGTGGAGACGGTGTTCGACGCGTCGCTCCACAGCGGCCTGCACTGCGAGAAATACCTGATCGACGGGCGCATGGCGGGGAGCGGGGGCGGCCATCACCTCACGTTCGGCGGCCCGACGCCGCTCTCGAGTCCCTTCCTGCGCCGGCCGGATCTGCTGGCCAGCCTGCTCACGTTCAACCAGCACCACCCGTCGCTCTCGTACATGTTCGCCGGCCTCTTCGTCGGCCCGACGTCGCAGGCGCCGCGCGTGGACGAGGCGCGCCACGAGAACCTCTACGAGCTGGAGATCGCGCTCTCGCGCGCGTTCGAGCGCCGGCAGAACGAGCCGGCGTGGCTCTCGGACCTCCTGTTCCGCCACCTGCTCGTGGACATGACGGGCAACACGCACCGCGCCGAGGTGAGCATCGACAAGCTGTTCGATCCGCAGACGGCGCACGGCCGGCAGGGGCTCATCGAGCTGCGCGCCTTCGAGATGCCGCCGCACTTCCGGATGGCGGTCGCCCAGGCGCTCCTCGTCCGCACGCTGCTCGCCTCGTTCGCCGAGGAGCCGTACGCGGGCCGGCTCGTGCGCTGGGGCCAGGCGCTGCACGACCGCTTCCTCTTGCCGTACTACCTGTGGCGCGACTTCGAGGACGTGCTCGATCACCTGAAGCAGCGCGGGCTCGCCCTGCCCGCGGACGCGTACAGGCCGTTCATCGAGCTGCGCTGCCCGGTGGTGGGCACGCTGCACGCCGGCGACGTGGTGCTGGAGGTGCGCAACGCGATCGAGCCGTGGCACGTGCTCGGCGAGGAGCTGACGACGACGGGCACGTCGCGCTACGTGGACTCGTCGATGGAGCGCATCGAGGTGCGGGTGCAGGGGCTCACGCCGGAGCGCCACACGGTGCTCGTGAACGGCCACGTGCTGCCGCTCCGGCCGACGGGGACGGCGGGCGAGCACGTGGGCGGCGTGCGGTTCCGCGCCTGGGCGCCGCCGCACAGCCTGCACGCGCACATCGGCATCCACCACCCGGTCCACATCGACATCCTGGACACGTGGGGCAAGCGCTCGATCGGCGCGTGCGCCTACCACGTGTGGCACCCCGAGGGCCGCGCCTTCGACGCCGCGCCGCTCACGCGGTTCGAGGCGTCGGCGCGGCGCGCGCAGCGGTTCACGATCGAGGGGCCGACGCCCTGGCCGGTGACCGCGAAGCAGGCGATCGCCCACGGCGACGCGCCCTGCACGCTGGATCTACGGCGCTACGCCGTGGACCGGCCGCCGCCCAAGCCGCAGAAGCCCGAGGACGAGGGGTGAGCCGCGGGGCCGCGCTGCGGTGAGACCCAGCGCGGCCGGAGGCTCACCTGGACGGAGGTCCGGGCCTCACGGTCGAGCCGGGTGTGACACTTTGGCCCAGCGCGCACGCCCGGCGCGCCGCGCCGAAAGTCCCGGCGCCGACGCCGCCGAGCGCCGCCATGGCCTCCTCCGCTGTGGCGATTTGCCTTCTCGCGGGGACCCCCACGTCCGCCGGCCGGGGCGCTCGGGTGACCCGGAGCTCCGGCGCCGAGCTCGCTTTGCGCGGCATAACGGCTCTCCAGGTCCGCGGACCAGCGGGTGAGTCGCGTCAGAACAGCGATTGGTACACCCCCTGCTTGAGTGTTCGATGTCCCCTGCATCGCATGCGGACAGTACACCACGAAGGAGGACAACCCATGTTGCGCAAGGTGCTCGCAGTGCTCTTGGTCTCCACGATTCCCCTGGCCGCCGGCTGTTTCGTCGACGCGGACGACGACAAGGACGAAGGCGAGGACGACTGCATCACGGCGTGTTCGACGGATCGAGACGATTGCATCGCGGCGTGCGACGACGACGGCGATTGCGTCACGGCGTGCGAAGAGGAGCACGACTGCGACTCGCTCTGCATCTGAGCGCGCCGCGCCGTCGCTGGTTCAGTGATGTCGCCCGGCCAGGCGCCGCGAGAGCCTGGCCGCGAGCGACGGGCGCGTCCGGATCACGTGCCGCATCGGCCGGATCCCGGAGGGGAAGGCGGCCTCGGCGAGCGAGGGCATGAGCGCCTCGTCGACGTTCTTGAGGGCGACCACGCGCTCTTCCCTCCGCTCGATCCAGAGGAGCTCGCCGTCGCCGGCGCGCCCGAGCCGCGGCTCGTCGTCGGCGATCGGCGCGCCGTCGTAGAGCTGCCACAGCGCGGCCTCGACGCCCGCCGCGGCGCCGGCGTCGTCCCACGCGGACGCCCACGCCGTGCCGATCGCGTCCGTCTTCCGATCGCGCACAAACAGGGCGCGATCGCCGTCCCAGGCCGCGGCCAGCGCGCGCATGTCGCCGAGATCGGCCGCGCCCTCGAGCGGGCGCAGGAGCAGGTAGGTGAGCCACTCACCGAGGGTGTCCCAGTCGAGCCGCTCGAGCCGGTCGTCGAGCGTCGACGGCATCTCGTCCAGGCCGACGCCGACCTCGGGGTCCTGGGCGTCGAGGGCGAGGATCTGCTGGGTGCTCGTGGGCGCCCGCGTCGTGAAGAGCGCGTCCTCGCTCGACCAGTCGAACGGCGGGAGCCTGTCGATGACGGGCGTCGCCGCGCTCGCGCCGGTCAGGTTGTGAGCGCAGTACTCGAGCCCGAAGCTGTAGGCGAACGATGGATACGCCATGAACAAGAGGGGGAGATCGCTCTCGGCGAGGAGCTCCTCCCGGCGCGCGTGCACCGAGGCCAGGAGCGGGCCCCAGTCCACGAGGTGCAGATCGGCGTCGAGGTGCTCCTGCATGATGAAGCGCCCCTCCGCGAGCGTCGCGTCGCCCTCGGTGACCGCCCGCTGCGCGAGGAACGCGTCGCTCGTGAGCGTGTCGTCCTGGTCCGGCGCCAGGTCGAAATGCTGATCCTGGAGCCCGTGCACGTACTCGTGGATGAGGACGGAGTCGTCCACCTGGCCGATGAGCGTGATGCCGTTGCTCTCGAGAGAGTACCACGCAGCGGCCCAGTCCCCCGAGCGAGCCAGCGTCTTCCGGAGGTCCGCGTCGACGGCGAAGTAGCCGAGGCGGCCGTAGGTCGCGGCCATCTCCGCGAGATCGTCCTCCTCGGCGGCGGCCGCGGCCGCCTCCTGGTCCGCCTCGTACTCGTCCCGCGTGATCGTGACGACCGCTACGGCGTGGCGGAACGACAGCTCGCGCACCTGCTCGGCGCGCTTCGCGAGCCGGGCGAAGCGGCGCTCCTCCTCGGATGGCTCGTCGCTGCAGCCGGCGATCGTCGGGATGACGGACAGCCCCACGAGAAGAGCGATGCCATCGAAGAATCGGTTCATGGTGGGCGGGCGCCTAGCACCGCATGTGCCGGGCTCCTCGTCGCGGCGTTCCCGGCCGAATCAGGCGATCCGGAGGCGCCCCCGCCTGCGCGTGGCGCGCGCGGCGGGGCGGCGCAGCGCGCGCCGTTGTGCCCTTGCGCAAGCGGTCGCGCGATTGCGCAATGGGCCGTCCGCTCGACGCGCCGCCGCCCCCGGGAGGCCGGCGCGCAGCCCGCCGCTGCGGTCCGTCCCGGCGAGCGACGCATGGCCGGAAGGGGAGGGGGATCAGGCCGCCGAGAGGTGGTGGCGCGCGAGGAGGTCGTTCTGGAGCCAGAGCAGCTTGTTGAAGGCGCGGAGGGTGCGCACCTCGGCTTCCCGGTCGAGGCCCAGCGAAAGGATGGTCTGGAGCAGGGCGTCCGACACGAAGCCCATGAGCGCGTTCATCTGCACGAGCGGGACGACGACCTCGGGATTGCCGGCCTTCGCGGTGTGGATCTTCCCCACCATGTCGAGGTAGGTGACCATCTTCGGATCATACGGGTGGGTCACGAGCCGGACGAGGTAGGTTGAGAGGTGCTGCTTGCGGAACTTGATCTGCTCGTGGTCCAGCGTGAGCGACGCGAGGTCGGCCGGGGGCGCCCCCTCGTAGCCGTGCTGCTTCGGCACGAAGTGGCGCTTCGTGGCGTCGTAGAGGAACAGCTTCTCGTACACCGCGTCGACGAGCGCCTCGACCCGGGGGGCGAGGTGCGGCGCGGCGCCGTGGATCGCCGCGATGTCCGCCTCGCCGAAGCCGACAAACTCGATGAGATACCCGAACCGATACTCGAGATCTGACTCCAGACGGCTCTCGTCGATGTGTTTCATCACGACGGTTCTCCTCCGCGTCTTCGCCGGCGGCGTGCCGCGAGACAACGCAGGGTGAAGACACCGGACCAGCTGTCGCCTGTCAAGCCTTGATGTGACAGGCCGCGGCGGTCGTACCGCGCGACAGGGCCGCCGCGTCGTCTGCTCGAACACGTTCGTCACGTCCGTCACGTCGATCACGTCCATCACGTCCATCACGTCCATCACGTCCATCACCGAGAGATCTCTGCTGCCGTGTCCGCTCGCGAGCGCCCGGCGGGGATCCGACGGCGCGCGCCGCTCGCTGGTCACCGCGCCGGTGGAGGTAGGGGGAGCTCCGATCTGGAGAGCAGGCGGCCACCGATGGCTGAGCTGTCCCGCCGCCCTTATGGCCAGGGTTCGGTGGGAGCGCGTTCGTCCTCTCACCGCAGCGCAGCGTCAGGAGGAGGTTATGCAGAACACTGGACCGACAGCGGATCCGAAAGGCGCGGGCCCGAAGCCGCCTTTCGAGGGCAAGACACAGGAGCGTCCCGGAATCGAAGCCAGGATGGAGCCGAGGCCCGATTACGGCGAGTCGTCGTACAAGGGGCTCGGCCGGCTGAAGGACCGCATCGCGCTGATCACCGGAGGGGACAGCGGGATCGGCCGCGCCGTCGCGCTCGCGTTCGCCCGCGAGGGGGCCCACGTGGCGATCTCCTACCTGAGCGAGCACGAGGACGCGAAGGAGACGGCGCGGGTCATCAAGGAGGCCGGGCGCGAGGCGCTCACGCTGCCCGGCGACCTGGCCGACGAGGCCCATTGCCGGAAGGTGGTCGAAGAGGTGGCGCGTAAATTCGGGCGCATCGATGTCCTCGTGAACAACGCGGCGGAGCAGGGCAAGGCCGTCGAGCGGTTCGAGGACATCGACGCCGCGCGCCTCGAGCGCACCTTCCGCGTCAACATCCTGGCCATGTTTCACATGATCCGGTACGCGCTGCCGCACATGAAGGAAGGCGGCTCGATCATCAACGTCGCCTCGATCCAGGCGTACCAGCCGAGCCCGCAGATCCTCGATTACGCGTCCACCAAGGGGGCGATCGTCACCTTCAGCAAGGGCCTGGCGCAGGACCTCATCGAGCGTGGCATCCGCGTCAACGTCGTCGCGCCCGGCCCCGTGTGGACGCCGCTCATCCAGCAATCGTTCGACAAGGAGAAGGTGGCCACCTTCGGCAAGAATCATCCAATGGAGCGCCCGGCGCAGCCGGCCGAGCTCGCCCCGGCGTTCGTGTTCCTGGCCTCGAACGAGGCGATCTACGTCAACGGCGAGGTCCTCGGCGTAACCGGCGGCAAACCTCTCTCCTGAGGGGCTCACCCGCACAGGAGACGGGCCCACCTCGACGTTTTCGGTGCTCAGCGTACAAGAGTACGCTTCCGCGCCGAAAACGCCGATCTGGGCCCGTCTCCTGTGCGGGTGAGCCCCGCTTCGGGGTAGAGGGGCGCGTCAGGGATCGGTGAGCTGCTTCAGGTCGACGCTGACGCCGAGGTGGTTGAGCGCGTCCTCGGGGCGGGTGAAGATGCCCATCGGCTTTGTATAGCCCTTCGAAAGCCGGCCTAGCTGGAGCACCCCGGTCGCGCTCTTCAGGAGGACCGCGGTCTTCTTGAAGCCTTCCGTCAGCCGCGTGTGACAGTGAGCGAACGCATTCTCGAACCCGGCGTCGTTGCGCAGCGGTGCGTCGCGGGCGTCGACGAGCAGCAGGGTGTGCCGCCTGGCGATCGCCTCGAGCGACCGATTGATGCGGTCGAAGCTCAGCTCGATCGCCGCAATGCTCGGATAGTTCAGCGAATATCGCTTGATGAGCACGAGCTGCTGAGCGGGGTCGTGATGGACGACCGCGTACGGGTCCCGCTCGATCTCGCGCAATCCGAGGAAGGCCACGACGGAATGGTATGTCTGTTCGCCCGGGGCGTCGACCCCCGCGGCGCGGCGCGGCATGGCGGCTCGCGGCGGCTCACCGGTCACCCGCAATCCGCCCCGCACCGCGCCTCTTCGCATGCGAAGACCGCCCCGGCAGCCTGCACGCCGTCCGCGTGCATCGCCGAGCACGCCTCCAGGCAGCCATCTCCGTCCGCACGGCACGCATCCACGCACGCGAGCATTGCCCTGCACGACGGCTCGGCGACGCACGCGTTCATCTCGGCTGCGCACCCTGTCAACCGGCAGGACGCGCAAGGGGACAGCGCGTCTCGCGATGGGCATTGCGCGCTGCACCGCTCGGACGCGCAGCCGCCCTCGAGGAAGATGCCCGAGATGCCCGCCCGGTGCGCCGTCAGGCACGCCTGCTCGCAAGCCACGTCCTCCGCCGCGCAGCCGAGGAGGCAGTTGCCCAGCGCGGCGCACTCCGCGCTCCGCTGGCACGCGCAATAGCTCTCCTGGCAGCGCAGGGCGAGGCAGGTCGTGCACGGGTCGCCGAGCGACGCACAGTCGTAGACCGCCTCTCCCCCCGCGCCGCCGCCGGCCGTCGTGGAGCTCGCGCCTGCGCCAGCGCCGCCAGCGCCCCCGCCGGAGCCGCCCGCGCCCCCGCTGCCCATGCCTGCGCCGCCGGAGCCGCCCGTGCCCCCGCCGGCGCCGCCCGTGCCTCCGCCGGAGCCGCCCGTGCCCCCGCCGGCGCCGCCCGTCCCGGGGCTGCCGTCCGTCGAGCTGCAGGCCGCCGCAAGGAGCGCCGCGGCGGCGCACGTCTTCCAGGAAGAGAAGGCCATGGTCGACGCTACCGCGAAGGCCGCCGGCGGCTCAAGGTGAGGTGAGGAGGGAGCGCGCACCGATGCTACGGTGCCCGGCCGAGGAACCTCGCCATGATCGCCATCGTCAATCCAGAGCTGGATCGCTACGTTCACGACCACTCCGAGCCGCCGCCCGCGCTCCTCGATGAGCTGCGCGAGTTCACCCTGGCCCACGAGCCGAGGGCGGTCATGCAGGTCGGGCGGGTCGAAGGCGCCCTGCTCAGGATGCTGGTCGCGCTCATGCAGGCGCGCCGCGTGCTCGAGATCGGGACGTTCACCGGCTACTCGGCGCTCAGCATGGCCGAGGCGCTCCCGCCGGACGGCGAGCTCATCACGTGCGATCGCGACCCCGAGGTGGTCCGCATCGCCCGATCGTTCTTCGACCGCAGCGAGCACGGCGGGAAGATCCGGATCGCGCTCGGCGACGCGCTCGCCACCCTCCGCGCCATGCCGGCGAGCCCCGCCTTCGATCTCGTGTTCATCGACGCCGACAAGGAGCGGTATCCGGCCTACTACGACGAGGCCCTCCCGCGCCTCCGCAGCGGCGGGCTGATCGTCGCCGACAACACCCTCTGGAGCGGCGAGGTCCTCGCCCCCGAGAGCGCGGACGGCCGCGCCATCGCCGCCTTCAACGATCTCGTCTTCCGCGATCCCCGGGTCGAGAAGGTCATGCTCACCGTGCGCGACGGGGTGACGCTCGCGCGCAAGCGCTGAAGGCCGGGCGCGGCGGGCGTGCGGCAGCGCGCCGCGAGCGCCGGTGGCGCGTCCGAAATCCTGGCCGGATCCCGGGCGCGCGGCGCTAGAGTCGGGCCAGCATGCTGCTCGCCATCGACGTCGGGAACACCAACATCAGCTTCGGGGTGCTGGAGGGCGAGGTGCTCCAGCACCACCTCCGCTGCGAGAGCGCGCGCTCCCGCACCTCGGACGAGTACGCCGTGCTCGTCCGGCAGATGCTCGACCTCCGCCGCGTCGACCTCGCCCGCATCGACAGCGCGATCGTCGCGAGCGTCGTGCCGACGCTGACCGACACGATGGTGGGGCTCGTCGAGCGGGCGTTCGGGATCGAGCCGCTCGTCGTGGGGCCCGGCATCAAGACCGGCATGGCCATCCTCTACGAGAACCCGCGCGAGGTCGGCGCCGACCGGATCGTCAACGCGGTCGCGGCGCACGAGTGGGTGCGCCGGCAGCCCGAGCCCGCGCCCCGCGCCGCGCCGGCGCGAGCGCACGCGGCCGAGCCCGACCGGGGGGATCACGCCGCCGCCGGCGTCATCGTCGTCGACTTCGGCACGGCGACGACGTTCGACTGCGTGACCCCGAAGGGAGAGTACCTGGGCGGCGTCATCGCGCCGGGCATCCAGATCAGCGCCGAGGCGCTCTTCTCCCGCGCCGCGCGGCTGTCCCGCGTCGAGATCGCGCTCCCGCCCCGGGTCGTCGGCCGCAACCCCGTCCACTCGATGCAGTCGGGCATCGTGTACGGCTACGCGGGGCTCGTCGACGGGCTCGTGGGCCGCCTCCGGCGGGAGCTCGGCTACCCGTGCCGCGTCATCGCGACCGGTGGCCTGGCGCGGCTCATCGCGCCGCAGACCGAGACCATCGAGGGGGTCGACGACGACCTGACGCTCACCGGGCTGCGCCTGATCTACGAGCGGAACGCCGAGCGAGGCGGCGGGCACGCCCCGCTGCCGCCCGCGGGCGGAGGCGGCCAGGATTGACCTTGCCCGTGTCCGGCCGCGCCCCGCGCCGAGCGAGCGCGCCCTCCCTCCCGGCGCCGCCCGCGCCTGGCCGGGGCCTCCGCCGCGCGCTCGTCCTCGCCGCGGCGCCCGCGGCGCTCGTGCTCTCGCTCGTCCTCGCCGTCCTCCTCGGCGCCGAGCCCGTCTCGATCGCGCGCGCCGTCGCCGAGCCCGGCCTCGACCGGACCCTCCTCCTCGACGTGCGCCTGCCGCGCGTGCTCCTCGCGGCCGTCTCCGGCGCCGGCCTCGCGGCCGTGGGCGCCGCGTTCCAGGCGCTGCTCAGGAACCCGCTGGCCGAGCCGTACGTGCTGGGCGTCTCCGGCGGCTCCGCGCTCGGCGCCGCGGTCGCGATCGCGCTCGGCGTCGGCGCGACGACCGTCCTCGGCGCCACGCTCCTGCCCGCGGCGGCGCTCGCCGGCGGCCTCGTCGCGACGCTGCTCGTCTACGCCATCGCGCGCGGCGCGGCCGAGGGCACCTCCGGCGCCTCGATGCTCCTCGCCGGCGTCATCGTGAACGCCATCGCGGCGGGCCTCATCTCCTTCCTCAAGACGCTCGTCTCTCCCTCGCGCGCCCAGCAGCTGCTCCGGTGGCTCATCGGCTTCGTCGAGCTGCCCACGACCCCGGCCCTCCTCGGCGTCGCCGTCTACGTCGCCGCCGGCTGCGCCGTGCTCCTCGCCGACGCCGCGCGGCTGAACCTCCTCTCGCTCGGCGACGAGTCGGCCGGGACCCTGGGCGTCGACGTCCGCGCCGTCGAGCGCCGGGTCTTCCTCGCGTCCTCGTGCGTCGTCGGCGCGATCGTCAGCCGCACCGGCCTCATCGGCTTCGTCGGGCTCATCGTCCCGCACGCGGTCCGCCGGCTCTGCGGCGCGGATCACCGGCGGCTCCTGCCGCTGTCGCTCGTGGCCGGCGCCGTCCTGCTCGTCACGTGCGACCTCGTCGCGCGGCTCCTGTTCCGGTGGCTCGGCACCGAGCCGCCCGTGGGCGCGGTGACCGCGATGCTCGGCGGGCCGATGTTCCTCGTGCTGCTGCGGCGCTCGCCGCGCCTGTGAGGGCGCGGGCGCGTCAGGTCATGCCGAGGAGCTTGTTCATGCTGGCCTCGTCCGCCGGCGTGAACGGGTAGCGATCGAACTCGGCGCTCGTGACCCACCGGAACGCGTTCACGGCCAGCGAGGCGAGCTCGCCGCTCTTGATGTGGCACTCGTAGAGGTACAGGTCGACGACGTAGCGCTCGTAGGGGTGGCTCACGAACGAGATCAGCTGGCCCACCTCGATCTCGACGTCGAGCCGGTGGCGGACCTCGCGCTTCAGCGCGGCCGCGTCCGTCTCGGTCTCCTCCACGCGCCCCCCGGGGAACTCCCAGAGCATCGGGAGCACGGCGGTCGGCCGGCGCTGGGTGATCAGGTACCGGCCGTCCTGTTCAATCACGGCGGCGACCACGCGGATGGTGCGGACCATTTCCATGGCGAGTGCCTCAGGGCTGCTGCTGAGCGTACGATGGGGCGTCGGGTTGTGCGAGCGGGACGGGTCGCCGTCCTCGGGGCGCCGCTGGCGCGCGCTCAGACGTTGATGCGGAACAGTTGCTGACCCATGAGCAGGATGTCGCCGCCCGTGATCTCGGTCTCGCCGAGGACGCGGAGGAAGGTGCCGTTCGAGCTGCCGAGGTCCGTGAGGAACAGGCGGCCGCCCTGGAGCGAGATCTGGCAGTGGAGCCCGGAGACGTAGCCGTCCTCGGGGAAGAGGATGTCGCCGCGCTCGCGCCCGAGGTGCAGGCCGGTGTCGGGGACCGGGAACGCGTTGCCGGTCGCGTCCCTGCCGATGATGAGGGCGAGCCGCGCGACGTAGCCCTTCGAGGGGCTGCCGAGCCGCTCGACGCCGTCGGGGGTCGTGGGCGCCGGGGAGAGCGGCTCGACGCGGACGATCTCCTGGCCGATGCGGAAGACGTCGCCGTTGTCGAGCTGCACCGGCGTGTCCCTGCGCAGCCTGCGGTAGACGCCGTTCAGCGAGCCCTCGTCCTTGACGAAGAGCCGCCCGCCCTTGATCGAGAACGTCGCGTGGCGCGGCGAGAGGTAACTGTCGCCGCCGAAGATCGTGCCCGAGTCGCGCCCGACCAGCGTGGGGTTCGTGGGCAGCGTGTACGAGCCGGCCTCGGTGCCGTCGGCACGGAGCGCCGTCAGCACGACGTTCGCGGCGCCCGACGTGGAGACGACCGGCGTGGAGGGCTGCGCGGCCTGGCCCGCCGGCTTGACGAGCTTGAAGCCGCACAGCGCGCAGAACTTGTTCGACGGCGGGTTGGGCTCCTGGCACTGGGGACAGACGACCGTCCCTGCGCCGGCCGCCGCCGCCGGCGTCGCGGGCGCGGCCGCCGCGGCCTTCTTGCTGGCGCCGGTGTCCTCCCCGCGGGCCGGGGCGATGAACGCCGCGGGATCGACGAGCGCGGGCGGCGGGGGCGCGACCGCGGGGCCCTTCTGGGCGCCCGTGCCGATGGCGGTCGGCTCATCGCCGTAGTCCTTCGCCCGCGAAGCCGCGGGCACGCCGTGGGGCGGGGTGCCTGCCGCGAACTTCTTGGGCGAAACGTCGCGAGGCAGCTCGGCGCCGCAGCCGAGGCAGAACTTGTAATGGTCCTGATTTTCCTTGGAGCACTTCGGGCAGGTGATCACCACGCCTCCTCACAACGAGCGACCGGGCTGGGTCCCAGGGCGAACGGCGGCGGGAGCATATTCGCCGCGGCGGCCCTCTGTCGACTGTCTGTCGCTCCTCCGCCCCTCGAGCGGGGGTCGCGCGCCGCCGCCCGCCCGTTCGCCGAAGCGATTCCGCCCGGCAAATCGCAGCTCGCCGGGCGCGGGCGGCCGCGGTTTTCCGCGGCGCGGGCGGCCGCGTTTTGTCGGGCGCGGGTGGCCCGGCTTGCGGAGCTCGTCGGGCGCGGGCGGCCGGGCTCGTCGGGCGCCGGCGGCGTGGCTCACTTGGAGAGGAGCGCGAGCGCATCACGCACGAGGTCGCCGAGCGGGGCGCTGTCGACGCGCGCGCCGAGGGCGGTGACGGCGCGCTCCGCCTCGGCCGGGCGGTAGCCCATGCGGGTGAGCGCGCCGTGCAGGAGGTCCTGCTTGGCGCCGGTGGCCGCGGGCGGCGGGGCCGCGGGGGAGAGCGGGGCCGCGGGGAGGTGGACGAGCTTGTCCTTCAGCTCGAGGACGAGGCGCTCGGCGGTCTTCTTGCCGACGCCGGGGATGGCGGTGAGGCGCGCGGTCTCCCGGCGGGAGATCACCGCGGCGAGCTCCCCCGCGCCGAGCGCGCTGAGGATGGCCATCGCGATCTTCGGGCCGATGCTGGAGATGCCGATGAGCACGCGGAAGGCCGCCCGGTCCTCGCGCGTCGCGAAGCCGTACAGGAGGAGCGCGTCCTCGCGCACGTGGGTGTGGACGAACAGGGTGATCGCGTCCGAGCCGGCCTTCGCGTTCGCGGCGATGCCGCGCGCGCGCCCCACGGCCCCGAGCGGGACGGTCACCTCGTAGCCGACCCCGCTGACGTCGAGGACGACCGTGCCCTCGTCGCCTTCTTCCACGACGTGGCCGGAGAGCCGGCCGATCAATTGACCTTGGCCCCTTGCTGGATCCACCTGCGGATGGCGTCGCGCTCCGCCGAGGGCAGGAGGTCGCCGCCAAAGGGCATCGGGTCCCCGCAGCCGTCGGGGGCGCACTCGAGGTCCCCGCAGCTCAGGGTGTCGTCGAGCTTGTGCATGAGGAAGCTGTTCGCGGGGTCGCCGGCCGTGATGCGCGGCATCCCGGAGGGCGCCCTCGACGCGGCGCCGACGTTCTGGGCCACGATCGCGTCGATCTGCGCCTGCGTGGCCTGCTCGCTCAGCGTCGGGCCGAGGTACGCGAACCCGGCCGAGCCGGCCTCGGCGCCGTGGCACGTCGAGCTGAACGAGCAGGACCGCTGGAAGATGGGGAGGACCTCGCCCGCGAAGCTCACCTCGGGCGTGGCGCCGTCGAACTTGCTGTAGTCGAAGCACGCCGTCGCCGCGGGCCCGGGGCCGTCGTCACCGCAGCCGGCGCCGGCGCACGCCGTCGCGACAAGGAAAATCAGGAAGAGTTTCCGCACGTTCACCCCTCGCACCCAGATCTCGGGCTGGGACCCTAGCAGAACTGCGCGCGCTCCGTAACGCGTGACGTCGCGCCGCCCACCTCGGGTCGCGCGCGGTTGTTCCGGCGCGGCGCGCGCGGCGCGTTGCCCCGTCGGGGGCGCGGCGCCCCGCCGCGGGGCGCGGAGATCGCCGCGCGTTTGGCCGGCCGGCGCGGCGGCGGGTAGGCTGGGCGTCCCATGAGGATTGGCCTGGGCATCGGCTCGACGGCGCTCGCGCTCGCCGCGCTCAACGTCGGTTGCGGCGGAGGGCACGACGCGGTCGAACGACAGCTCTCCGAGCTGCGCGCGGAGCTCGTCAGGGTGCGCGCGGAGAACGCGGTGCTCGCGGATCGTGTGGGCTCGCTGGAGCGCTCGCGGGGCGGCGCCCGCGGCGCGGCGCGCCCTGACGAGGCCGGGGCGCGCGCCGTGCTCCCGGAGGAGCCGGACAGGCCCGACCTCGAGGTGGTGCGGCTCGCGCCGGAGGACGACGGCGCGCGGCCGCCGGTGCTCCGCTCGACAGCGAACGGCGCCGTGATCGAAGAGCCCCCGGGCGGGTCGCCGCCGCCGAGCCCGCCCCCCTCCACCCTGTCGAGGCGCAAGCGATGAAGTTCCCCGCGAAGGCAACGCTGGTCCTGGTCTCCCTGGCGATCGTCGCCGCGCCGCCGCTGGCGCGCGCTCAGGACCAGGGCGGCGAGGAGGGCGCCGGCCCGGGGCCGGGCGTCACCGTGGTCCAGCTCCCGAGGGGCGAGCCGACCGTCGAGACGCAGGTCGTGGTGCCGGGTTACCCGCAGCCGGGGTTCGATCCGAACGCCCACCTGCCCTCGAGCTCGCGGGGCACGACGGACACGTCCCGCCCGTCGGACGGCTTCGATCTGGGCCGCCGCAGCGAGGGCCCCGCCTCGGTGAAGGGCGGCGCGAACGGCAGCTACGTCGTCGAGGGGCAGTTCGTGCCCGAGTCGCACTCGGTGCGGCGCGGCGACACGCTCTGGGACATCTCGGGCAGGTACTACACGAACCCGTATGCGTGGCCGCAGGTCTGGGCGCTGAACCCGCAGCTCCAGAACCCGCACTGGATCTACCCGGGCGACCGGATCCGGCTCCGCGACCCGAGCGAGGGCCCGACCCGCGGCAGCATCGGGTTCGGCGCGAACCAGCTGAGTCGAGGGGGGCGGGTGCCGACGAAGACGATCTTCCTGCGCGAGCTCGGCTGGGTCGACGACGTGAAGAAGGACACGTGGGGGGAGCTCGTCGCGAGCCCCGACGACCAGATGCTCCTCAGCGAGGGCGACGACGTCTACCTCCGCCTCTCGGACGATCACGAGGTCTCGATCGGCCAGGAGCTGACGATCTTCCGCGAGATCAAGAAGGTGAAGAGCGGGGACGTGAAGGGCGAGCTCGTGACGGTGCGCGGCACGGCGCGCGTGGATCGTTACAACCCGAAGACGCACATGGTGCGCGCGCGGCTCATCGAGTCGCTCGACGTCGTCGAGCGCACGGACAGGGTCGGCGCGGTGCTGCGGCGCCTCGACGTGGTGCCGCCGGTGGGCGCCGAGGCGGATCTCGAGGCGAAGATCCTCGCGGCCGTCTACCCCTACCAGCTCGTCGGGCAGCACCAGGTGGTGTTCATCGACAAGGGCGAGAAGGACGGCGTGAAGCCGGGGCAGCGCTTCTTCGCGGTCCGGCGGGGCGACCGCTGGCTGCAGCAGCTCGGGAGCGCGGGCAGGCTGGCCACGGTCCGGCCGCGGGTGCAGGACGAGCGTCCGGCGCAGGTCGACGAGCCGAAGTTCGGCGTCGACGAGGAGCTGCTGCCGGACGAGACCTACGCCGAGCTGCGGGTCGTGCATGTGCGCGAGCGCACGGCTGCGGCGCTCGTGACCCACGCGATGTACGAGGTCGAGCGGGACGCGGTGCTTGTCTCGCGCAAGGGCCTCTGAGGATCGACCGCCTGCGGCGTTCCACGGCCAGGGTGTGCGGGGCGAAGCGTGCGGGGCGAAGCCCACGGGCCCGCGCCCGGTTGCGTGAGCGACAATGTCTCCACGAGCGGGGCGCCGGCGCGGTATGCTGTTCCGCCTGGCATGCGTCGCCTTCCCGAAGTCCAGTCCGAGCTGAGGGGAGTGGACGGCGATCCTCCCACGCAGCGCTCGTTCGACAGCGTGACGGATCGCTGCACCCCGCGGAGCGGATCGCTGGCCGAGGTGCTCGGCGAGGGGGTGGTGAGGGGGCCCCGTTCGAGCGCGGCGCCTCCGAGCCTCAACAGCACCCCGCCGGAGGCGCGCGGCCACGCGCTGCGGGAGCGCGGCAACCTGCTCCTCCGGCGGAACGACTACGTGGGCGCCGCGCGCGACTACGACGAGGCGCTCGCGCTCTTCCGGGCGACGGGCGACGTGCTCGGGCAGGCCCAGGTGTTCATGGATCGGGGCGCGCTGCGCCTGCGGGAGGGCGTGCCCGTGCAGGCGGTGCGCGACTACGACGAGGCGCTCACGCTGTTCCAGGCCGCGGGCGATCGCGCGGCGGAGGGCGACGCGCTGAGGGCGCGGGGCTTCGCGCGCGCCGAGGAGGGTGATCTCGGCGGCGCTGTGTGCGACTACGACCTGGCGATCCAGCTCTTCCTGCAGCTCGGCGATCGCGAGCCGCTCAAGCCCCGGGCCGGGTCGCGCGGGGCGGGCGCCGACGCGGACGTCCCGGGCCCCTCGGAGCCGCCGCGCGCCCGCCCTCACGGCGCCGCGCACGGGCGGGCGCTCAAGGCGCGCGGCGATCTGCGGGTCCGGCTCCGCAACCTGGCGGGCGCGGCGCGCGACTACAGCACCGCGCTCGCGCTGTTCCAGGACACGGGGGATCGGAGCGGGCAGGCCAGCGTGCTGAAGGCGCGGGGCGACATGCGGTTCGGCCAGGACAACGTGACGGGCGCCGCGCGCGACTACGACTGGGCGCTCACGCTCTACCAGGCGACCGAGGACCACCTCGGGCAGGCCGGCGCGCTCAAGGCGCGCGGCGATCTCCGGGTGCGGCAGGGGGATCTGGCGGGCGCCGAGAAGGACTACGACCAGGGGCTCGAGCTGTTCACGGCGACGCGCGACGTCCTGGGCCAGGCCGCGGTGCTCAAGGCGCGGGGCGATCTGCGCTCCGTGCAGGAGGACCTCGTGGACGCGGTGCGCGACTACGACCGGGCGCTCGCGCTGTTCCGCACGGGCTTCGAGCGCCGCGGGCAGGCCGCGACGCTCAAGGTGCGGGGTGATCTCCGCCGCAAGCAGTTCGAGCTGGTGGCCGAGCTCGTGGGCGTCGCGGCGGCCGACGCGTCGGACCTGGAGGAGGCGCTCTCGGACTACGAGCAGGCGCTCGCCCTGTTCGAGGTGCTCGAGGACGGCGCGGGTCAGGCCGGCGTGCTGCGGGCGCGGGGCGACCTGGCGCGCATCCAGGGGGATCTCGCCGGGGCGCTGTCGCTCTACCTCGGCGCGAAGCGGCTCCTGGACGTGTCGGGCAACGCCGCGGAGCTCTCGGCGACCCTCGCCGAGATCGCCCGGACGCACGCGCTCGCGGGCCGCGCGGCCGAGGCGCGCGCCGCGGCGGAGCAGGCGCTCGCGCGGGCCGATCGCGCGACCAGCGCCGAGTGCCGCGGGCTCGCGGAGGCGGTCCTCGCCGGCCGCGTCGTGGCCCGGGACGAGGCCTTCGCGAAGCGCGACTCCAGGGCGCCGAACGGCCTGAAGCGGTTCGACTGAGAGAGGCCCTGAGCCGCGCGGGGCGCGGAGGGCGCCCGGGCGAGCCTCCGCGCGCCTGGGCCTCCGCGGGCGGCGCGGCGCCGCGCCGGGGACCCGCGCGCCGCTCCCGGCGAGCGAGGACAGCCGTTGATGGCGCTGATGGCGAGTCGACCCGATCGACGGACAACCATCCTGACTCCGACCGATGCTGCCGAGAGCCGGGATGACCCGATAAGGGGTATCTCCTCCCCGAGAGCTCCGGAGTGCGCCGTCTACGTGTACGGCACAAATCCAGGCGCACCACGGCGCGGGTCGTAATGCCCGCTTCCGTACATGTCGGCATGGCATCGCGCCGCGGTGGGATGATCCGCCGTCACGACAGACGGGCAACTCCACGGCATCGCGAGCACGTTGCAGCGCTGTTTCCTGGTTGGCCGGCGCGTGCGCTTCGGGATAGAAATGAATGTCTTAAGGAGTCATCTACATGAAGAGAGGCTTGAAAGCAGTGCTCGCCCTGTCCGCCGCGCTCGCTCTGCTAGGCATCGGTGCGCCTGCGGACGCGACGACGGCCGTCCTGCTCTCGCGGGAGGAGCTCGTGCGCCAGTCGGCGACGATCGCGCGCGTGATCGTCGGCCGATCGTACACGACGGAATCCGATGACGGAAAATCGATCGTGACCCGCACCGAGCTCACGATCACCCAGCCGCTCAAGGGCGGCGCGGCGGACAAGGGGGGCTCGACGATGATTGTGCTGGAGCAGATGGGCGGGACCTACAACGGCAAGACACAGCGGCTGCTCGGCGACGCCAGGCTCTCGCCTGGCGAGGACGCGGTGGTCTTCCTGCGCTCGGGCGACAAGGGGCGGTGGCACCTCACGGCGCTGGCGCTGTCGGCCTATCACGTGGACAAGAGGGGCATGGCGCGGCGCATCCTCGATGGGCTGCACCTCGTCCGGCGGACCGGAGCCGCGCTCGTGCCCATCGAGGCGCCCGTCGAGGAGGTCGAGCCCATCGAGAGCCTCATGACGGACGTCGTGCGCATCGCGGGAGGGAAGTGAGGTGAGGCGCCGCGTCGCCCTCGCCGCCCTGCTCGGCGCCGCCTCGTCCCTCGCCGTGGCCCGTGAGGCCGCCGCGTGGACGCCGCTCGATGACGTGGTCCCCCGCTGGGGCAAGCTGCCCGTCACCTACTACATCAACCGCTCGACGATCCCGGGCGAGATCTCCGCCTTCGCCGTCGACCGTGTCGAGACCGGGTTCGAGGCGTGGTCGAACGCGGGGTGTACGGCGTGGCAGGTCGACTTCCTCGGCGACACCACCGATCGTTACACCTACAACGACGGCAAGAACGTGTTTCAGTGGATCAGCTCCTCCTGGCCGAACATGCTCGGCGACGTCAACTCGGTCATCGGCGTCACGATGCCGGTCTGGAGCCGCGACGGCGCCATCGTGGACGCCGACATGGTCTTCAACGACGTCGGGTTTTGCTGGAACGACACCGGCAACAACGGCTGTGTCGACACGCAGTCGATCGCCACGCACGAAGAGGGGCATTTCCTGGGCCTCGGCCACTCCGGCGAGCGGACCGCGACGATGACCCCTTACTATGTCGTGGGCTCGTCGATGCGCACCATCGAGCAGGACGACATCGACGGCGTGTGCGCGCTGTATCCCATCGGCGGGACCACGGCCGCGAGCGCCTCGAGCGCTGCCACCGGCGGAGCCAGCAGCTGCGATAGCTGCTCGAACGATTCGCTCGCGGACACCTGCAGGGCGCCCTATGACGCGTGCGGCGCGTCGGACGCGTGCCGGAGATTCATCGGCTGTGTCAACGCGTGCGAGGACGACGCGTGCGTCGATCAATGCATGAATGACCATGCCCAGGGGGCCGGCATGTATATCCGCATCCTCGAGTGCATCTGCGGGGAATGCTCGACCGAGTGCTCGACCGAGTGCGTTGGCCTGGATGGCGGCGGCAGCGGCGCCGGCGGCGCCGGCGGCAGCGGGGGTGATGGCGGAGCGGACGGCAGCAGCGTGTCGACCTCCTCCTCCTCCTCCTCCTCCTCCTCCTCGGCCGGCGGCGGATCGACCGTGGGCGCGACAGTGAGCTCGTCGGTCGCCTCGAGCGGCGGGGTGGGCGGCGCGGGCGGCGCCGATCCGGGCGACACGCCGAAGAGCGGCGAAGAGGAGTCTGGCAGCGACGCCGGGTGCTCCTGCTCGACGACCAGCCGATCGGCCGATCTCGGCGGCGTCATGCTCCTCGGCGTGCTCGGCGCGCTGGCGTCGCGACGGCGCCGGCGCTGAGCGTTCGATCGCGGGGCGTGAGGGGGAGCACCGGCCCCCGCGGCGGCGCGGATCGCGTCTGGGCCTGCCGCGATCTTCCGGGCCAGAGAGCACCTGAGACGACACCTGGTGGAGGCCCGCGCCGTCGGCGTGGGGGCGCTGACCTCCACCGCGCCGCGCGGGCGCCCGCCGGCGCGGCGCGGTGGAGCGCGAAAACCCCGAGATAGGCTGTCTTCCCCGCGGGTGCTGGGGCGCCGGGCGGCGGCCGGAAGCGCTCCGACGATCTGGCCCGCCGGTTGCTCTATCCGGATGCGACGCCGCGAGACAGCGACGAGGGACGCCGAGGCGAGCTCGAGCTCGCCAAGAGGCCGTCGACACGCGATCTCGCGAGCGCGAACACCCGACCAAAGGACACACCACCATGAACATCAAGAACCTGCTCCTCTGCTCGCTCATCTCGTCCTTCTCGCTCGTCGGCTGCATCGCCGAGCCGCTCGAGGGCGACAGCGTCGATGAGGGCGCGAGCGACGCCGCCGAGGTCGTGGGCGAGGGCGCAGAGGCGATCATCGGTCCTGGCGGCGACGACGGCGGCGGCGGCCCGGTCACGAAGACCGTGAACCTCTCCTGCTCGATCACCTATCCCAGCATCTTCAACCCGAACGCCGCGATCAAGAACACCTCGCTCCTCGGCGTTCCGGACTCGGCGAAGATCACCTTCACCGTCACGCACTACTACGGCGATCCGGGGCCCACCACCCGCTCGGTCACCGGGCCGCTCGCCAAGGGCCAGACCAAGCTCGTCCCCCTCACGCACCCCGGCGCGCTCGACGCTTACGGCTGCACCGCCAAGGCCACCTGGACCCTCCTCGACTGAACCCGCGGCGGCAGACCAGCAGCCCTGTTGCAGGGCCAGGGCGTCGCCGCGCACCGAGCCCCGATGTCCCGAGGCGCGCGTCCACGCGCGCCTTCGCGGCGCCCGCCCTGGCTCCCGATCTCCACGAGGGCAGCGCGCGACGTCTTACCTGCTCCTGCCTCTCCCGCCTCGCTCCAATTCTTGTTTTGCCAATTGACACAATAGAAAATCGGGCTACCTTGAAGCTCGTGACAGCGCCAGGCCGCCCGCGCGGCAGACCGAGGAAGGATCCGCAGCAGCTCGCGACATGGGTCCCGCCCGAAGGCTGGTCACGCCTCGTCGCGTGGATCTCGCCGGAGGAGCGGATGGCGCTGAAGCGCGTCGCGCTCGAGGCGAGCACCTCCGTCGCGGAGCTGGTGCGTGCCCTGGCGAGCGGGCTCGCTGGGGGCGTCATCACCCCTGACGAGCTGCTCGGCCAGGTACGAAAGGGCATTCAGGTCATGGAGAAGATTCCGACGATTTTCGATCGCGGCGACGACTTCAAGGTGCTCCCGAAGCCGCGGGAGGGGTGCGAGTGGGTCTTCGCGGGCGAGGGCCGTCCCACCGAGAAGCTCGACGGTACGAACGTGCGGTTGACCCTTCGCTCGGGCCACGTGGTCCGGGTCGAGAAGCGCAGGAACCCGAGCAAGCTCCAGAAGCAGCAGGGGATCATCGACGGCTGGTACGTCGACGCCGACGAGCACGGTCCGGAAGACAGGTGGATCTTCGAGGCGGTTCGCGGGACGGAGTTCCAGGGCTGGCCGGACGGCGAGCACTCGGCCGAGGCGCTCGGACCGAGCATTCAGGGCAACCCGCTCGGGCTCGCCAGGCACATGGTCGTGCCGTTCAACCTCGAGATTCCCGTCTACGATGACGTCCCGAGGACCTATGACGGCCTCCGCGGCCTGTTCCAGCACCTGGAGAGCCGCTTCGCCCCGGGCCACCTCGCGGAGGGAATCGTGTTCCACCACCCCGACGGCCGGCGCGCCAAGATCAAGCGCAAGGACTTCCCCGGAGGGGCCGGCAAGCCGCGGTGAGGCTCCGGCCGATCGGGGCGCCTCTCCGCCGGGATCGAGGCTGCTCGCGATTCGCGCCCGTACCGTGGGCGCTCAGCGCCGCCGCCTGCCGCGCGCTGGCTTGCCGCTGCCTCCGCGGCGCGGCGCTGGCTTTTCTCCACCTGGGCGCGGCGCTGGCTTTTCTCCACCTGGGCGCTGGGCCGGCTTCTCTCCACCTGGGCGCTGGGCCGGCTTCTCTCCACCGGGGCGCTGGGCCGGCTTCTCTCCACCGGGGCGCTGGGCCGGCTTCTCCGGCGGCGCCTCCGTCGTCCGGACGACGAGCAGCGCCCGCCCGCGCTCGAAGGTCGGCGTCACGCTCACGTAGCCGTTCTCCCGCGCGAAGCCCGCCGTGTCGCCGCGGTGCTCATCCATGTACCGGCTGAACCGCGTCCAGAGATCGCGCGCTTCCTCGTCGGCGAGGGGCGCGCCGTCGATGGAGGCGGCGAGGTTCGAACGATCGCTCACGTGGATCCCGTGGCCGGGATGATGCGCCGTGAAGTGCGACGTTTCCAGGGGTTAGTGGCGGGTCGACGCCGCACGTCTCGCCGCCTTGCCGCGCCATCCGCCCCCGGGCAGGCTTCGCCCATGGGCCAGCCCGCCGAGAAGCCGCGCCGCGCGACGTACGCCGACCTCGAAGCTGTCCCACCGAACAAGGTGGCGGAGCTCGTCCGCGGCACCCTGCATGTGTTCCCCCGGCCGGCGCCGCGGCATTCAAGGGCGGAGAGCGCGCTGCAGGGGGAGCTCTTCGGCCCGTTCGACCGCGGCCGCGGCGGGCCCGGCGGCTGGACCATCTTGGTCGAGCCGGAGCTGCACTTCCCCGAGCCGGACGCGCCGGGCGAGATCGACGCGCTCGTGCCCGACCTCGCCGGCTGGCGCCGCGAGCGCATGCCCGAGCTGCCCGAGACGGCCTATTTCGCGCTCGCCCCGGACTGGGTCTGCGAAGTCTTGAGCCCGTCGACCGAGGACGTCGACCGCGGCGAGAAGATGCCCATCTACGCGCGCGAGGGCGTGCGGCACGCATGGCTCGTCGACCCGATCGCGCGGACGCTCGAGGTCTATGTGCTCGGCCAGGATCGTCGCTGGGGGTCCGCTGTCGTCCACCGCGACGCCGCACGCGTCCGCGTCGAGCCCTTCGAGGCCATCGAGCTCGATCTCTCGGTCCTCTGGGCGAGGTAGCCGGCCAGCTTCGCCGCCGCGCCCCGCCCCGCGCGCGGCCCCCGGATCACTGGATCCCGTATCCGGATTGTGGGGGTGCGAAGTGCTGCATTTCCCGGGTCTTTTCGAGGATCGGAGCCCGCCGATCACGGCAGCTAGGTGCCCGTGGGTCTGTCCTGCGCGTCCACCTTCGGGCGTCCCGCCCCCCTCCGTCAAGGGGCCGCCCGGCCCATCCGCCGGCGCCGGCGCGAGCTCGGGGATCGCGCCGGTGATGTCGGGGAAGGGCTCGATCCGCACTCGACGTCCTGCACGACGCGCTCGCCATCGGCCGGGGCGCCGCACCGCGCGCGCCAGGCGCGCAGCACGTTGACCAGACCAGCGGGGATCTCGAAGAGCTGCGGCACGCCGTTCTTAGTGATGAGGGCGGCGAGCATGGCGTGGGTGATGTCGACGTCCTTCCACTTCAGCGCCATCAGGCTCGACTTCCGCAGGCCCGTGTAGACGGCGAGCGCGTACAGCACGCGGCGTCCGATCGCGATCTCCACGGACGCGAGGAGCGCGAGCACCTCCGCCGGCAGGAGATAGGCGAAGAGCTTCGCCGTCCCCTTCGGCGGGCGGTCTATGCGTCTACCGCGTCGCGTCTGGAGCGACGTGCCGAGCGCTGGCCACGGCGAGGGCGTCGCTCGGGCGCGCCCTTTCGGCCTGACACCGCGCCGAGGCTTCGCCCTGGGCGGGCGGTCGCCATCTTGCCCCGCTGCCCGCCCCCGTGCAGGCTTCCGCCATGGGCCAGCCCGCCGAGAAGCAGCGCCGCGCGACGTACGCCGACCTGGAAGCCGTCCCGCAGAACAAGGTGGCGGAGCTCATCGGGGGCGTGCTGCACGTGATGCCGCGGCCAGCGCCGCGCCACGCGAACGCCAGTTCTGGCCTGATCGGGGAGGTCCGCGGCCCGTTCCAAGGCGGCCGCGGCGGCCCTGGGGGGTGGTGGATCCTGAACGAGCCCGAGCTGCACTTCCCGGACCCAGCGGCGCCAGGCGAGGTCGACGTGCTCGTTCCGGATGTCGCTGGCTGGCGCCGCGAACGGATGCCGGAGCTCCCTGAGACGGCCTACTTCTCCCTCTCGCCCGACTGGGTCTGCGAGGTGCTGAGCCCGTCCACGGAGAAGGTCGATCGGAACGACAAGATGCTGATCTACGCGCGCGAGGGCGTGCAGACGGCGTGGCTCGTCGACCCCATCGAGAGGACGCTCGAGGTCTACTCGCTCGTCCCGCATCGGGGCTGGGCCGCTGTTGGGACGCACCGCGGGGCGGCGCGGGTTCGTGTCGCGCCATTTCAGGCCATCGAGCTCGATCTCTCGGTGCTCTGGGCGACGTGACCTGCAGCCGCGCTGACCCGGGCGCTCCGCTCGCGGCGAGGGTGAGGAGCGGCGCTGCGTCGTGGTAGCTTCGCCGCATGATCCTCCCGCCCCAGGATGCCGAGATCGTCGATCCTCCCTACCCCGGCGTGACCGCGAGCATCGAGCCGCCGGATCCCGGCGTCGCCTGCATCATCGTCAATCCGCCGAACCCCAACGTCACCGCGAGTCCCACCCATCCGCGCGACGGCGTCGAGATGACCGTCTCCGACCCGAGCCCCGACGTGGCCGTCATCGAGCCGCCGCATCCGCACGTGCATGCGCTCGGGCTCGCACTGGCGGTTGCCGTCGTGGCCCTGCGTCGATGAGCGCCCGGCCGGCGCGTCGGTGACGTCGGCGTTCAGCTCGTGACGTGGCGGCAGAGCTCGCGCGGGCGCCCGTCGCCCCGCGGGCCGTCAGTGCGGCTGCGCTTCGGGGCTCGCGTGCGTGTCGAGGGCCGCGCCTCCCGCTCTGCTCCCGCTCGTGCCTCGGCCGGAGGGCTGTCGCTCCCGATGCCCGGGGCGGGCAGCGGCATGCCGTGCGTGGCGGCGGCGAGCTCGTCCCCGCCGGTCGGTGCGTCGAAGGGCGGCGCGCTCATGCTGTTCCCCTGGTGGCGGTGTTGATCGGCGCGCTGCATGGCGGCCTCGAACTCGTCGCCTTCCGGCGCTGGCTTCTCTTGCGCCCGCGCGGCGTAGTACCGATCGAGCTCGTCCGGCTCGACGTCGTAGTACTTACCGGCCTTCTGCGCGGCGAGCTTGCCCGCGTGGATGTCGGCCAGCACGGTGCGCATCGGGAGAGCGATCCTTTCCAAACGACCTTGGCGGGGACACCAACGGCGCGCAGGGCGCGCATCGCGAGCTCCTTCGCGTCCTGGAGATCGCCAGGAGCAGAGCCGAACTCGCCCTCCATTGCGTCCATCACGCCATCGTCCCCAAGGTCGAATATCTCGGGGAAGACACGCGCGCCCCTGAGCACCGCCCACCCTATGCGCACGTGGGGCTCGACCTCGAACACCGGATCGGGAACCGGGTGCCTGTCGATCGGCTCGTGGATGCGACCGAGCGCCTGAACAAGCCAACAGGCGAACTCGCCTCGTTGCGCGACGTCCGTCGTTGCGCCGTCGAAGTTCCTGTCGCTGTTGGCTTTCAGGTACTCGACAGCATGCTTGTGCATATGTTTGAGTACAATATCGTCACCCTTGTCGAGCGCTGCGTGCATCGCCCACAGGATCTCATGCACCGTTATCTGCGGCTCCCTTGGTAGGTCGTAGGCGCTAGGCGATCCGGCTTCGTGTGCGAGTTTTACGAGTTTCACACTGAGCTCGTTGAGCCTACGCCGCAGCGAACAGCCCCGCGAGCGCGGTGAGCTGTGCGCTACCACGGGCGCTCATCGTCTCCGCCGGGCGCGCTCGGTCGAAAGGCGAACGACATCGGCCGTGTCTCGGGAAGGCTGCTCGGGTGCCGCCAAGAGCTTGCCGAGCGCCTCGTTTGCCACGCGCGCGGCCTCGACGCCGTCGGCGGCGAGCGCCACCCGGACCAGCTCGGTCAGCTGCCCCAGCAGGCCCGCACGGGGCGAGCTTGTCCCCGACGCGCCCGACGGCGCCGTTGCCGGTCCCGCGCCCCACGCCGAGCGCGGCCCCCGCATCACTGGATCCCGTACTCCTTGAGGCGCCGGTAGAACGTCCGGCGCGGCAGGCCCACGACCTGCGCCGCCTTCACCCGGTTCCAGTTACAGCTCGAGAGCGCGACAAGGATCCGCTCCCGCTCGCTCGCCTTGTGCGCATCCAGCGACGTCTCGACGCGGTGCGGGTCGCTCGACGGCGGAGCCCGGCCCGCGCTCGCGGGCGCCCCGCCGCCAGCGGGCGCCCGCAGCGGGGGCGCGGCGCCGCCGTCGAGCGAGCCCCGCAGCGACCGAGGCGCCGCGTCGGGGAGCTCGAAGTCCTCGCTCTCCAGCTCGGGGCGATCCGACAGGACCCACGCGTTGAGCAGCACGTTCTCGAGCTGCCGCACGTTCCCGGGCCAGGTGTACGCCGACAGCCGCTTCAGCGCGGCGCGGGACACGCTGCGGCGATCGCGGCCGTAGCGCGCGGCGAAGATCCCGAGGAAGTAGTCGATGAGCAGCGGGATGTCCTCGATCCGCTGGCGCAGCGACGGCACCCGCACCTCGACGACGTGCAGCCGGTAATAGAGATCCTCGCGGAACGTGCCCCTCGAGACCATGTCGGCGAGATCCCGGTGCGTCGCCGCGATGACCCGCGCGTCGACCGGCTCCTCCCGCGCGCCGCCGACCGGACGGACGACCTTCTCCTGCAGCACACGCAAGAGCCCCGCCTGCATCTTCTGCGGCATCTCCCCGATCTCGTCGAGCAGGATGGTGCCGCCGGTCACCTCCCGGAAGAGCCCCTTCCGGTCGCGATCGGCGCCCGTGAACGCGCCGCGGACGTGCCCGAAGAGCTCGCTCTCCAGCAGGTGCTCCGGGATCGCGCCGCAGTTGACGCCGACGAACGGCTTCTTCGCCCGCGGGCTCGCGTTGTGGATCGTCCGCGCGACGACCTCCTTGCCCGTCCCGCTCTCGCCCGTGATCAGGATCGGGATGTCCGTGTCCTTCACCCGGTCGATGAGCGCGTACACGCGGCGCATCGCCTCGCTCGTGCCGACCAGGCCCTCGTAGCCGAAATGGCCGCGGATCACCGCGCGCGCCGAGCGCAGATCCCGCCGCGTCGCGGCCAGCTGCGCGGTGCGGTGGCCGAGGAGCTCCTCCAGCTTGGCGCGCGCCGCGCGCAGCTCCTCGTTCGCGCGCTCGAGCTCGCGGGCGCGGCGCTCGTTCTCGCTCACGAGGCGCGCCGTCTCGATCGCGATCGCGACCTGATCGGCCAGCGCGCTCAGCGTCGGGAGCTCCACCTCGAACTTCGCCGCCGCGCTCAGCCGGGTCTCCAGGTACAGCGCGCCGATCACCTGCCCGCTCCGCTGCCGGATCGGCACACACGCGACCGACTGCAGCATGAGCTGGTGCACCGAGACGTAATCGCTCATGCGCGCGTCGTCCCGCGCGCTCGCGGTCACGACCGGCTCGCCCGTGGAGATCACCCGCTCGGCGATCGAGCTGGAGAAGCGCGCGTGCGGGTCGTCCCCGGCCTGGTCGCGCGAGGCGTGGATCGAGAGATCGACCGCGCCTTCGCCCGCGACCTGCTGCAGCTCGTCGCGCGGCGGGCGCTGCAGGATGATGAACCCGCGCTCCGCCTGGAGGAGCGCGATCGCATGATCGGTCACCTTCGCCAGCAGGCGCGTGAGATCGTGCTCGCCGGCGATCTCGCGGTTGATCTCGAGGACCCGCGCCAGCCGGTCCTCGCCCTGCGGGGGCGCCGCGCCCGCCTGAGCCGTCGCGCTCTGCTGGGTGAACGGCACCGTGCGGCTGCTCATCAGCTCGAGCATCGCGGCCGCCCGGATCTCCTTGCGCCGGGAGTCGTTCCAGAACACCTCCCGGAGGTCGCGCGGCAGCTTCGAGGCGATCTCCTCCAGCGTGATCAGCGCCTCCTCGCGGTCGTGGCGCGCCCGGATGAGGTGCCCCCGCTCCGTCTCGAGCTGCGCCCGCGCCTCCAGCGCGCGCCAGATCCAGTCGCGCTGGCCCGCGGCGCGCGCCGCGTCGAGCGCCTCGTCGTACGCCGCCCGGGCCCGCCACTCGTCGCGCGCGACCGCCGCGACGCGGCCGCGCGCGAGCGCGAGCAGGGCGCGGTGGGCGCCGGTCGTCCCGAGGCGCTCCGACGCCACGTCGATCTCCTCGCCGAGGGCGCGCGGATCCGCGCCGGCGCGCGCCACCGCGAAGAGCACGCGCTCGAGCCGCGCCTCGACCCCGTCGATGCGCCGGCCCATGGCCTCGTACGCCTCGGCGCACTCGAGGCAGAGCCGCTCGGCCTGCTCGAGATCGCCCGAGCGCGCCGCGTGCTCCGCCTCGAGCGCGAGCAGCTGCGCCTGCTGCTGCGGCGCGAGATCCGCGCGCTGGGCGGCGAGCGCGTCGAGCGACACCCGGGCCCGCGCGAGGCGCCCGAGGTAGAGGTCGAGGTTCGCGAGGTTGAGGAGCGCCTGGCGGATCGTCGCCACGCGGCCGGAGCGCCGGCCCAGATCGACGGCGGCCTCGAGGTGGCGGATGGCCGCGCCGAGGTCGCCCTGGAGCTTCGTGAGCGCGGCGAGGTTCAGGCGGGTCGTCGCGAGCGTGCCCGCGTCGCCGGCCTGCTCGGCGGCCGTGAGCGCCTCCTCGTAGACCGCCTTCGCCTCGCTGAGGCGGTCGTCCCGCTGGAGCGCGAAGGCGAGCGACACGAGCGCGACCGACAGGATCCGCGGCTCTCCCGTGAGCCGCGCGAGCCGGACCGCGTGCTCCAGCGTGCGCTTCGCGTCCTCGTGCCGCGAGGCGAAGCTCTGCGCGAGCCCGCGCGTCGCCACCGCCTCGGCGACGATCGCCTCGGGCGAGGCGCCGAACGCGGCGGCCGTCGCGAGCTCGGGGCGCGACGCGCCGGTCAGCTGCGCCTCGATCTTGAGCGGGCCCACCCGCTCCACGGCCTCGCCCGCGCGGCGCTCCGCCTCGCCGTAGTCGCCGGCGCGCACGAGCGCGCGGGCCATCTGCAGCGACCAGAACGCCGCCAGCGCGTGATCGTCCGAGGCCTCGACCTGGTCCTTCACGCGCCCGAGCTCGGCGAGCGCCCGCGCCGTGTCGCCGCGGTTCATGGCGAGCCGCGCGCGCGCGAGCGTCAAGGCGGGCACCGCGGCGGCCGAGCCGTCGCCCTCGTGCCGCCCGAGCGCCTCCGCGGCCGCGTCGAAGTGGCCGCGGTCGAGCAGCCGGTGGATCTCCGCCGGCGGCAGCGCCGCCCCCTCGGCGCCCGCGCCGCCCGGCCCGGACGCCACCGCGCTCGTCGGGGGCGCGTCGAGCAGCCGATCGACGTCCTCGGTCGACGCGACGGGCGCGCGCGCGATGCACGCGACGATCTCGCGGATGCGCCCGGGCCACCGCCCCGCGCGCGAGACGACGTGCGCCGCCACCGCGTCGCTCAGCGACGGGATGGTGCGCTGCACGAGCTCGCGGGCGACCTGCTCGTCGAGCGGCGCCATCTCGAAGCGCTCGAACCCGCGGCCCAGGCGCGCGGGTGAAGGCGCGTCGTCAGCAGGCACACCGCGCGCACCGCGCGCGCCGCGCGGTGCGCCTGGCCCCCGGTTCGCGCCGCTCTCCGATGGATCCCCGAGCACGAGCACGAGCTTGCCGCCGGCCTTCCGCACCTCGTCGAGCCGCTCGATCGCCGCGTCGCCGAGCCGATCGGCGTCGTCGACGAGCGCCGTCACCCGGCCGAGATCGTGCTCCGACAGCTCGATCGAGAGCGCCTCGCGCGGGTCTGCCACGCGGGCCGCCTCGACCCACGCGACGGCGTAGCCGCCCACCTCGAGCGACCACGCGATGCGCCGGAGCAGCGCGCTCCGCCCGGAGGCGCGCGGGCCCTCGATCGAGAGCCCGCCGCCCGCGGGCAGCGCCATGATCTGCGCCAGCAGCCGCGTGGAGGGCGCGTCCAGCCCGACGATGGGCCAGACCACGGCGCCCGCGTCCGCGTCGGGCCGCGCGCCCGCCTCGCCCGGCCTCGCGGCCTCCTCGCCCGGCCCGGAGGGGAGCCGCGCCGCGCGCCGGAGCGCGTTCGAGAGCTCGTCGGCGCTCGGGTAGCGCGCGTTCGGGTCCTTGGCGGTCGCCCGGTCGACGACCCCCTGGAGCGCCTCGACGACCTTCGGGTCGCGCTCGCCCCCGCTGTCGCGGAGGGCCTCGGCGAGCGTCGCGCCGAGCGCGAACACCTCGGCGCGGACGGTGAGCGGGTCGCCCTTGAAGAGCTCCGGCGCGGCGTAGCGGGGCGTGAGGCCCACGGGCCGCGAGCCGTCGTCCCGGAACGGCGCGGCGAGGCCGAGGTCGACGAGGGTGGCGCGGCCGCCCTCGCCGACGATGATGTTCGCGGGCTTCACGTCGCCGTGCAGCAGGAGCGCGCGGTGCAGCCGCGTCAGCTGATCGGCCGCGTCGGCGATGGCCGCGAGGTTCCTGGCCAGATCGTGCTTGCGCGCGAGCAGATCGGCGAGGCTCGCCCCCTCGACGAGCTCGCGCACCATGAAGGGCCGCCCTGACGCGGGCAGCCGGCCGAAGCGCAGCACGCGCGGCACGCCGAGGCCCTCGACGCCCGACAGCGCCGCCGCCTCGCGGACGAGCGCGAGCACCTCGGGCTCGTCCGCCTCCTCGCCGAGCGTCTTCAGCGCGGCCGTCTTGCCGGTGAGGCGGTCTCGCACCGCCCACACCTCGCCACCACCGCCCTTTCCGAGGGCCCCGATCGGCTCATAACGCGGCGGAAACAGCGGACGCGACGTCACCTCATCCCTCGATCAGAGGCCATATCCCGCGGACAGCCCGAAGAACAACCCTGTGATGGAGAAGCCGGCGTCGAGCCGCGTCTGGAGCTGCTTGATCGGCTTGTACCGGAAGCTGAGCTGCGGGAACGAGATCCACGGGAACACCGACGGCTTGGAGCCTCCGTTGATCCAGCTCGGCTCGTCGTAGTCGCCGAAATGCTCGTTGGAGCCGTCGCAGAAGCCGCCGATCGGGCCGGGGCACTTGCTCCACGAGCCCACGTCGTCGGGGTCGAGGCGCGACGGGTTGTTCGGGTACGCCTGCGCGCGGTAGAGGTCGCCGAAGACGACGCCGAGCCCGACGCCGCCGCCGATCAGCAGGGAGAAGCGGCCCTTCTCCTTGTCGAGCGGGATCTCGTAGAGGAGATCGGTCGTGAAGTAGACGAGCTTCATGGTGCTCGACACCATCTCCCAGGCGTCGTCGCCGTCGTTCTTCCCCTTGAAGAGGAAGGGATCCATCGAGTAGTCCGCGTAGGAGATCGCCAGATCGATCTCGAGCCCATCCCTGCGCGTCGAGAGCTCCGGGCCGAAGGTGAACACGTTCACGCTCGACCCGCCGTCCGCGAAGAGGTTGATCATCGCCTTCGGCACGATGAGGTTCCGGAACCGGAGCCCGGCGAACCGATAGGTCTTGCCCTCCCGCTCGAACGGGGCGTTCTCATCCGCGGCCTCGGGCGGCGCTTCCTGCGGCTCGCCCTTCTCGCCAGGCGCCTTGTCGTCCTGCGCCTTCTCGTCCGTGGCCTGCTTCTCGGCGGCGGGGGAGTCGTCCAGCTTGCCTTCGGCGTCGTCCTTGGGCTGCGCGCCGGCGCTCGACGAGAAGCACACGGCGCCGAGCAATGCGGCGAGCGCGGCGGCCCTTGCGTGCACCCCGACCGCGAGCTGCCGACCCATCTTCACGTGGTACATTGTAGGTCACCTAGCGATGCGTAAGTTCAGGGCCGGGCTCCGCGCCCACGGAACGGGCGCGCCGAGGCCTGCATCGGGCTCTCCGCGCGCCCCGGTGGACCGGGCTCCAGCGAGGGGAGGGTACACGAGACGCAGCGCCGTGTGACGCCCGCGGACCGCCCACGGCGGAGCTTTTTCCACGACCGCGCGCCAGAGCGCGCCTGCCCGTGATCGCCGTCGGTGACCGTGCGTTGTTGGCGCGGCAGGGCCCCCCGGCGGCGGCATTGCTGGCGGACCAAACGAGGTTGCACACAGCAAAATAATCCGCAATAGACGGAAAGGATGATCCTGCATCAGGCCCAGGTCGAGCAGACGATCGACCGCGACGAGCGGGACAGGTTCATCAAGGAGCTCGTGGTGGTGCGGGTCCGCAGCACCGCGCACGAGTCCCCGCCGGCGAGCCGCGGGATCGAGGGGGCGCGCGCGCCGGGGGTGGAGGACGCGGAGTCGGTGGAGCGGGACGTGCCGCTGGCGATGATCCGCAAGCGGAGCGCGCGGCTCCGGGGCACGGTGGCGAGCGTGCTGCTGGTCCACGGGTACGGCCAGAACCGGTACATCTGGCACCTGCCGTCGCGCAGCTTCTCGAACTACCTGGCGCGCGCGGGCTTCGACGTCTTCAACCTGGACCTGCGGGGGCACGGCCGGTCGCGGCACCTCGGGGCGCGGCGGCCGGCCCACGTGACCGATTTCGTCCGCGAGGACGTGCCGGCGGCGATCGAGGAGATCCGGCGCATCTCGGGGCCGCGGCCCGTGTACCTGATCGGCCACTCGCTCGGGGGGCTCGTCGGCTACGCGACGGCGCCGACGATGGGGGACGCGGTCGGCGGGATCGTCACGCTCGGGAGCCCGTACCTGTTCACGCACGGGTCGCGGTCGCTCGCGCTGCTCGGCCGGCTGATGCTGACGGTCGACCGGCGCGTCCCCCTCGGGCAGGGGGCGCTCCCGCTGTCGGCGTGGGGCGAGCCGTTCCGGTTCGTGCGGGCGTTCGTCGAGAGCCCGATCTTTCCGCTGCCGATCCGGGGGTTCGTGCCCGGCTCGATGGAGACGCGGGTGCTCACGCAGCACATGTCGCTGGCGATGGACAGCGGCAGCATCACGGTGCTCCGGAACATGTTCCTGGACGCGGCGGCGTCCAGGAAGAGCGGCCACCACATGGGGAGCCTCTTCGGCTACGCCGAGCGCTTCGAGCAGCTCGACCTGCCGCTCCTGGTCATCGCGGGCACGCACGACGACCTCGCGCCGCCGGCGTCGGTGAAGCCCGCGTACGATTTCAGCCGCTCCTCGGACAAGACGTACCGCGCGTTCCCGCGCGGCCACCTCGACATCGTCGTCGGCCGGGACGCGCCGCTCACGGTGTGGCCGCTCATCGAGGCCTGGCTGAAGACGCGCATCCGGCGGGCGGCGGCGAGGGAGCGCGACCAGCTGAGCGCGTAGGACGCCGCGCGAGGGCGCCGGCGCGGCTGCTATCGTAGGCGGATGACCATCGAGCTGCGGCAGCTGGGCATCGAGCGGTACGACGAGTTCGCCCATCCGATCCTCACCGCCTTCGGCGCGCTCGTGAACCCCGAGCGCCAGGAGGCGATGAAGCGGCTCCAGGAGCTCACGTTGCGGCTCGGCGCGTATGACGGCGAGTCGCTCGTCGGGGCCGCAGGCACGTTCTCGCTCACGATGACCACGCCGGGCGGCGCCCTCCCGGTCGCCGGGCTCACGGCGGTCGCGGTCATGCCGACGCACCGCCGCCGCGGCATCCTCACGCGCCTCATCCGGCGGCACCTCGACGAGGCGCGGGCCGCGGGGCAGCCGATCTCCGCTCTCTGGGCCACGGAGGGCTCCATCTACGGCCGCTTCGGCTACGGCCTCGCGTCGCAGGCGTGCTCGATCTCGATCGAGCGCGATCGCAGCGCGTTCCGCGGGGAGGCGAGCGCGGAGGGCCGGGCGCGGCTGCTCGGCGAAGCCGAGGCGCTCGAGGCGTTCGCGCCGGTCTGGGAGCGCGCCCGCCCGCTCGTCCCCGGGATGCTGGCGCGCTCGGAGGCGTGGTGGCGGGGCCGGCGGCTCTGCGACAACGACTTCATCCGCCACGGGGGCGGCCCGCTCCAGCGCGTCGTGATCGAGGTCGACGGGCGCGCCGAGGCCTACGCGCTGTACTGCGTGCATCACCGGTTTGACGCGTCCTCGATCCCGATCGGCTCCGTCCGCGTCATCGAGGCGATCGGCGCCTCGCCGCTCGGGACGAGGCTCGTCTGGCGGTACCTCTTCGACATCGACCTGGCGCAGCGGATCGAGGCGAGCCTGCTGCCGCCCGATCATCCCCTCGGCATGCTCCTCGTCGAGCCGCGGCGGCTGCGCCTCACGGCGAGCGACGGGCTGTGGGTGCGCATCGTGGACGTCGAGGCCGCGCTCGCGGCGCGCGCCTACGGCAGCGGCGAGGCGCTCACGCTCGAGATCACCGACCGCGATTGCCCCTCGAACGCGGGCCGGTTCCGGCTCGACGGGGGCGAGCGGCGCGCGGCGCGGACCACGGCGGCGCCGGACCTCCGCCTCGACATCACGGCGCTCGGCTCGGCGTACCTCGGCGGCGTCTCGTTCCGTTGCATGGCCGACGCGGGCCAGGTCGAGGCGCTCTCCGGAGGCGCCATCGAGCGCGCGGACAGCCTGTTCCGCGCGGCGCGCGCCCCGTGGTGCCCCGAGATCTTCTGAAGGCCAGGCCCCGATGACGCTCCCGCTACGCGGCGTCTACGCGGTGACCCCGACCCGCCGCCGCCGCTTCCTGTGGGCCGCCTGGTGGACGGCCGAGCCGGCGCGCGATCCGTTCCGCCCTCCGGACGCGAGCCAGGGCGGCGCGCGGACCGTCGAGGAGGCGCGGGCGCAGGCCGAGCGCGCGGCCGGGCGCCCGCTCGTCGAGATCGCGCCGGCGTGGGCGACGGCCTGGACGCGCGTCCTGCGCGGCGAGCCCCCGTGGCCCAAGCCGCGCGCGCGGCGGGAGGCGCCCCCGCCGCCGCCACCCGGACCGTCGCGCCGCGCGCCGTCGCGGCCTGCGTCCGCGCGTGGCGCGTCGCCGTTCGCGGTGCTCGGCGTGGCGGAGGCCGCGAGCGCGGACGAGATCCGCCAGGCGTTCCGCCGGCTCGCGCTCGTCACGCACCCCGATCGCGGCGGCGACGCCGGCGAGTTCATGCGCGTCAAGTGGGCCCACGACGAGGCGATGGCCAGGCTGTCGCGGCCTAGACGCAGGTAGCGCCGCTGCGGGGATCCGGGGCTAAGGGTGGCTCGCCGCGGCGACCTTCCGCGCCTCGTCGAGGAGCGGCGCGTACTCGCGCGCGAGCAGCGGGTTGCCGCGGAGCGCCTCGTCGAGCGAGGCCCCGGCGCGCTGGGCCAGATCCAGGCGCGCCGCGCGCTCGCGCTCCGCCTTCGCCCTCAGGAGGAGCAGCGCGCCCTTCCTGGCGCGCCCAAGCGGGAAGCCCGGGTCGATGGCCAGCGTGCGCTCGATCAGCGCGAGCCCCGCCTCGACCTCCGAGCGCACGTCGAGGAGCCCCGGCCCGGTCAGGGCGGCGCGCTGCCGGTGGACCTCGGCCAGGCTGCCGAAGATCCTCGGATTGTCCCCGTTCGCCTCGAGGGCGCGGAGCAGCGAGCGCTCCGCGGCGTCGAGCGCCGCCGCAGGGCTCCCGCCGCGCGACGCGGCCCACCGCGCCGAGAGCAGCTCGATGTTCCCGAGCGCGAGGAGCGCCCCCGCGTGCTGCGCCCTCGCGGCCACGATGGGCTCGATCGCGCCCCTCGCCGCGCGGAGCGCGGCCGTCGGATCTTCCCCCCGGAGCAGCGCCCCGTGCGCCGCCTCGATGCGCGCGAGGCCCGCACCCTGCTTCGCCTCGAGATCGTCCGGGTTGAGGCGCGCCGCCGCGCCGTACGCCTCGATCGACCGCGCGAGCGAGAGCTCCGCGCTCCCGCCGGTGAGCCGCTCGTGCCGGCCCTGGATCAGGTAGGTCAGGGCCAGGTTGTTGTAGGCGCGGTAGCTGTCTGGGCGCCGCCGCAGGGCCGCCTCGAGGCTGTCCTTGGCCACGTCGAGCGACTCCTCGGGCGACGCCCCGTGGTCGAGCTCGTACTGCGCGCGCCGCGCGTAGAGCCAGCCCTGGTTGAGGAGCGGCGGCATGTCGTTCGGCGCGATCTCGATCGCCCGCTCGGCGTACGACGCGCCGATCTCGAAGAGGGGGAGGGGATCGGCGCCGCGGGACGCGGCGTACTCGGCCATCATGCCGTAGGCGATGGCGGCGTCGTTCCACGCCCAGAAGGAGTTCGGGTCGAGCGCGAGCGACCGCTGCGCGCTGTCGACCGCGCGGCCGAGCGAGGGCCACGCGTCGAGCCCCACGGCGCTCTCGTGCGACGCGAGGAGGAAGAAGCTCGCCCCCATCGCGCCGTGCGCGGTCGCGTCCGACGGGTCGCCCTGGGCCGCTTGCTCGCTGGCCGCGACCGCCTCGACGAGGTCCGACCTCGGGTCCGAGCCGCGCGACAGGGCGCGCCTTCCGCGGTGCACGAGCGCCCAGGCCTTCTTGGCGAGCGCGCCGCTCGCCCCCGGGCTCGCCCGGAGCGCCTTGTCGCACCGGGCGATGATCTGCGCGACGACCTCCTCCGCGTCTCCGCCGCGCTGCGCCTCGATCAGCATGATCTCGCTCAGGGCGCGCGCGGCCGCCTCGTGGACGTCGGGATCGCTCTCGGCCATCTCCGCCGCGGCCTCGTACGAGGCGACGGCGCCCCAGAACTCGACGAGCGCCGCCGCGTGCTCCCCGAGGTCGCGCGCCGCCGTGCCCTTCGCGAGCAGGATGTCGCCCTCGAGCTTCTTCGCCTCGTATTCCCAGGGCGATCGCGCGAACGCCAGCCGCGCGTCGGCGAGCGCCTCGTCGAACCGCCCCTCGTAGAGCGCGATGAGCGCCACGGCGTACGACGGCGGCTCCGCGGCCGATCTCACGCTGTCCCTCAGGTACCTGAGCGCCGGCTGCTTGTGCCGCTCCTCGAGCTCGAGCTGGTGCGCGGACCGCTCCCCCTTGTCGGCGAGGCGCCGCGCCCGATCGAGCCCCTTCAGGTAGAGCATGCCGTGCACGAGGCCCGCCGCGAATTTCGCGTCCCGCGCGGCGTACCCGCTCGCGAGCGCCGCCTCGAGGTGCGCGAGCGCCTCCTCGGGCTCGTGCAGCGCGAGGTGCCCGCGCCCGAGCGCGTAGCGGCCAGGGCCCTCGACGAGATCGCCCGTCGTCTCGCGCATGCCCTGCATCTTCCGGTCGATCTCGCCCAGGCGCGCCCGGATGACGTCCTTCTCCCGCGACACCTCGTGGAGGGGGAGCGCGTAGGCGTAGCGCATGAACAGCTCCATCTCCTTGACGTCCTGACCGAAGCCCTCGGCCAGGGACGCCACGCGCGCGGCGAGCTCGGCCTGACGCGCGGCGGCGAGCTTCGCGCGGAGGGCGACGGCGCCCGAGAGCGCGAGCACGACGAGCGCGACGGCGGCCGCCGCGACCGCGAGCCTGTGCTTCCTGGCGCGCTTCAGGGCGCGGTAGCCGATGCCCATCGGCCGCGCGTCGATCGGCTCCCCCTCGAGGTAGCGCTCGAGATCGAGCGCGAGCATCTTCGCGGAGTCGTACCGCCGCTGCGGCTCCTTCTCGAGGCACTTCATCACGATGGTCTCGAGATCGACGGGGATCCGCTTGTCGATCTTGCGCACCGGCGCCGGCAGCTCGCGCGCCACGCGGGCGATGAGGCTCGTCACCGAGGGGTCGACGAACGGCGGGCGCCCGGCGAGGACCTCGTAGAGCGTGGAGCCGAGGCAGTAGACGTCCGTGCGGCGGTCGAGCTGGCGCTGGCCCCCGGACACCTGCTCGGGCGCCATGTACGCCGGCGTCCCCTCGCCGCTCGCCGTCGCCCGGGCGTCCGCCGCGGTGTCCCTCGCGAGCCCGAAATCGAGGAGGTAGGGGCGGAAGGCGCCCTCGGCGGTCCGCTCCACCAGGATGTTCGCCGGCTTGATGTCGCGGTGGATCAGCCCGAGCCGGTGGGCGGCGTGCAGGCCGTCCGCGACGTCGGCCACGATCTTCACCCGCTGCTCGAGGGACAGCTGCTGCGCCACCCGGTGGAGCGGCTGGCCGTCGATGTACTGCATGGCGATGAACGGCTGGCCCTGCGCCTCGCCCACCTCGTACACCTTGCAGATGTTCGGGTGCTCGACCCGGGCCTGGGCCCGCGCTTCCCAGATGAAGCGCTGGGCGAGCTCCGGATCGTTGCCCCGTATCAGCTTGAGCGCCACGTACCTGTGGAGTCGCGGGTCCCTGGCCTTGTAGACCGTGCCCATTCCCCCTTTCCCGATGAGCGACTCGCACTCATACCGATCCCAGTTGCGGATGGGAAACCTGCTCGGCACGCGCGACGAGGGCGGCTCGACGCACTGGAACACCGTCTCCTGCGCGGCGCCCGAGCTCCCCGGCGGGGCGGAGCGGGGCGGCCTGCTCTGGGGCGCGATCGAGACGGGGCGGGACGTGGGCTCCTCGCTCGCCGACCACGCGGCGTTCACACTCTCCGGGCCCGCTCCTCCCATTCGGCTCATGACTCGGACCCTTTTCAACAGCGAAGGTGGAGCCCCCCAGCGCATGGCCTCGAATCGCCATCATCCCGGACCGCCCGGCCGCGTGCCAGTGAGCGCCTCGCTTCAGGCGTGAGCTACGAGCGATATGCCAGAACTGTCACCCAACGGTAAACCTGAGTTTACGTCCATGTCAACACCCCGGACTGGGCCTGTCGCCGTGAGGGGGCCAGGGTGCGATGCGCTCGACGCGGCGATGGGCGTGGGGCGGGAAGGACGGCGGGCGCGACGGTGAGCGACGGTCAGCGACGTTCAGCGCCGCGCCGACGACAGCGCCATTGAACGATCCAACGAGAGAGCAGCGAGGTGCGGGACGCCGTCCGCGACGCTATTTGTGGGGCGCGCGACATGATGCCGAGGTGGGTTCAGCTGCTCCGCTGCTCATGGGCCCGCTGGCGGGCTGGTCAGTACTTGACGGTGCAGCCGAACGCCTCGGTCTCTTTCGTGGAGATCGCCTTGCCGGCGGCGAGCTCGGTCAGCGCGACATCGACGTAGTTCGTGACCTGCTCGCCCGGCTCGGGCTCACCGCCCTTCGTGCTGTCGATGGCGCCCGCGTAGACGACCGTGCCCTGGGGATCGATGACGACCATGTGCGGTGTGCGCTGGGCGCCGTACGCGCGCCCCACATCGCCCTTCTCGTCGATGAGGACCGGGTAGCTCATCCCGAACTCGCCCTTTGCCTTCACGTTCTCTTCCTTGGCGGCGCCCTGCTTGCCCGGAGCGCCGGAGTTGATGGCGAGCCACACGACCCCCTTCTGGGCCTGCTGCGCCGGCACGTCCTTCAGGCCGCCCTTTCGGTGCGCGAGCTGCACGAACGGGCAACCGGGGTTGAACCACTCGAGGACGACCGTCTTGCCCTTGTGATCGGCCAGCTTGACGGGCTTGCCGTCGAGGTCCGGCAGCGTGAAATCGGGCGCGGGCTGGCCGATCTTGGCCTGGGCCGCCTGAGCCGCCGGCGCGCCCGCGGCCTTCGCCTTCGGGGCGTCGGCCTTGGCGGGCTGCGGCGCGGCGGCGCCGGCGGCCGCGGGCGCGCTCGCCTCGCCGGGCTGGGTGCACGCCGCGAGGGCCGCGGCGAGGAACGTCAGGGAGATGAGCTTGTTCATACGGAGACGCTTACCACGCGTCGCGGCAGGCGCATGCGTCACGGGAACTCCGGCCAGCGATCGCCGGTCGCCCACCGGTATCGAAGGCCGAGCTGGCCGAGATCCGCGCCCAGCAGGCCGAGCCGATCGGGCGTCGCGGCCACCACCATCACCGTCCCCACCGCGTCCAGGTGGTGCGTCAACGACACGGCCAGCACGGGGCCGAGCCGCATGACGACGCTGTCGCGGCCAGGGTTGCCGAGCACCTCGGCGGCGGCGCCCAGGCGGAGCTCGCCGAACCGGTCCATCTCCGCCATGTAGCCGAGCCGGGCCCGGTAGAGGTACGGCGGCTTCATCACCGCGTGGAGCGCCTCCTCGTAAAGGAAGAACCCCTCCGGCGTCCCCAGCACCGCATAGCCGGTCGCGACGCCGAACAGGCTGCCTCCGAGCAAGGGTATCGAGCCCGACACCTCGAGCTCCGCCGCGACGTACCGCGACGGGGGGCCCTGCATGAGCTCGGTGTCCCTGCGCGTGTACGACGCCCGAGGCTCGAGGAAGTACTGGGTCGTCGAGAAGGCGTACCGCGCGCCGCCGCGGATCTCGACGCTGGGCAGCGCGGCGCGGAGGCCCAGGTACTCCGCGCCGCCGCTCGGCGAAACGCTCGCGTAGGCCTCGATCCCGAGCCAGGACCAGTGCGGCTTGCCCACGCCGAGCGCGAGGCTCGGCCTGAAGTAGATCACGCCGAGATCCATCAGCGCGGAGACGAACGGGCGCGCGGCGGCGCTCCGCGCCCAGTAAGAGCGCTTCTGCAGGAGGTCGATGCCCGAGGGCACCGGCGGCGGCTCGCCGGCGGGCGACGGCAGGTCGGCCGGATCCTGGGCGCCGGCCCCGGCGGGCAGCAGGGTGAGGGCGGCGAGCGTCGCGGCGGCGGCCAGCGCGCGGCGGAGCGCCATCGCTAGAACCTGCCCACCAGGTACCCGCCGAGCGGCGCGGGCGCGAAGCCGAGCGTGATGCCGTCCCCGCGCGGCGCGTCCGAGGCGGGGGCGCCGCCGCGGTAGTGCAGGAGCCACGGGAGCCCGAGGCCGGTCAGGGCGCCGACCGCCGCGCCCGTGAGCGCGTCGGTCGCGAAGTGCTGGTCGGAGACGACCCGGAGCGTCGCCACGGCCGCCGCCGTCCCGAGCGACGCGGCGCACGCGAGCGCGTCGGGGGCGCCGCCGCCGTACAGGGGCAGGCGCGCGTGGTGCGAGCACACGAGCCCCGCCGCCGTGAAGGCGGTCGAGCTGTGGCCGCTGAAGAAGCTCCTGTACCGCTTGCTCCCCCGGCAGTCGCGGTCCTGCTGCTCCTCCGGCACGGCGCACCCGGCGCGGTAGGGGCGCTCGCGGCTCGTGAGCCCCGCGACGACGCCGTTCAGGGCCGCGTTCAGCGCGAGCGCCTCGACGTCGATCATCGCGATCTCCCAGGCGACGCTGCCGCGGCCGTGCCCCCACCAGGTCACGAGCAGCGCGTCCACCGCGAGGTGGTTGGTCATCAGCGTGAGCAGGAGATCGCTCGCGTCCCGCGCCATCTCGCGCTGGCGATCGCTGCGGATGCGCAGGGCGTCGCGCGCCGAGCCGTCGAAGCCGTTCACGGTCGTCCACCGGCCCTCCGACGGCGGGATGGCGAGCGTGCCAAACGCGGTCGCGGCCAGGAGCCCCGTGGCCACATACTCGCTCACGCGGAAGCGCGGCCAGGCCGGATCCCACGCGACCTCGGGCCGCGCGCGAGAGAGAGCCTCCGGCGCGGCCCGGCGCGGCGCGCCCGGCAGCGCCGCCCCGGAACGGAGGGCGGTTGTGTCGCCGGCTCCGCGTATCGCCGCGCCGGACGGCGCCGCGAGCGGCTCGGCTCCCGCCGCTGCAGGCGGCTCGGCGCGCGCCGCTGCAGCGCCGAGCAGCGCCGTCACGGCGAGCGCGCTGGAGGCGAACCGGAGGGGCGCGGCGCACCTCAAGGAGCGGACCGCGCGATCAGAAATCGGGGTGGCCGATGACGAGGAACTCGAGCGGCCCGGCGCCCGTGTTGCGCAGCCCGTGGTGTACGTTCGTCTCGACGTGCATCATCTGGCCGGGGCCGAGGGGCACCTCGCGATCGCCGACGATGCCGAGCGCCTGCCCGGCCAGGATGTAGATGGTCTCGGTGGTCTCCGTGTGGAGCTCGCGCGAGATCTCACAGCCGGGGCCCATCGTGCCCCTGTAGAAGCCGAAGGCGTTCCCGCGGTCTCTTCCCAGCAGCTGCGCCATGAAGACGCCTCGGTTGGGCAAATACTCCATCACGTCTTCGTCGGCTGCGGTCAGCACCACGGCCCCGTCGATCTGCTGCCTCATGGCGATCCTCCTCCTTCACGAGTGAAGCCGCTGGAAGATCGATTCGTTACAGAAGCGCACTGCGTCCTGTCAACGGCGCTCCGCGCGAACCGTGCGACGGCGGCCGTCGGCGTCGCGGCTTCCGTGCTTCTCTCCTTCTCTCCTTCCACGTTCCCGCTCTCTGCGTTTCCTGGCTTCAAAAAGGCAACACCACGCTCGCTGCGGCGCGGAGCTCGTAGCTGAACGACATCGTCTTCAACCCCTTCGGAGGGAGCTCGACGTGGCCACGGAGAAATCCGTCTTTTTCGTCCAGCATCCAGCCGGGGGCCTCGCCGAGCGCGACCTCGACCTCGGCCACCTCGCTGACAGGGATCCGCTCGGTGACCAGCACCCGCTTCACGTTGCTGGAGAGGTTGGACACGGACAGCTTCACACGCCGGCGGATCTTGCGGCTCCCCGTGATCGCGGCGGTGTCCTGCTCCTCGTCGACGGTGCGCCGCACGCGCACGGCGTCGTCCACGCCGAAGCCGAGCTCGAACGGCTCGCCGGCGCCCACGAAATCGAGCCGGGCGCGGCCGATGAGGCTGCCGCCCCGGGCGACGCGCACCGGGCCTGCCAGCAGCGGGCGCGGCCGTCCGCCGGCGCCGCCGCCGTCCAGCGTCACCGTGGCGCGCAGGTGGGCCGCGGGGTGGACCTCGGGGTACAGCACCAGCGCGAGCTCGGTGGGGAGCGAGCGCCGCGCGATCTCGATGCGCGTCGGGCGGCCGTCGGAGGGGAGGGTCACCGGCTCCGCCGCCTCGAAGATCAGCGGCTCGCCGCCGTCGTCCACCCCCGGCATCTCGTCGACGGCCCGCGCCCCGCGGTCGAGCCCGGCCGCGGCGATCGCCTGGTCGCGCGCCTCGACGATCACGCGGCGGCGCTCGATCTCCGTCTTGCGCCGCGCGCGGAGCACGTCGTCCTCGAGCAGCGGCGCCTCGGCGCTCCTCGACGGCCGCGCGGTCGAGAAGCGCGCGGCGACGTTCTCCCAGACCTCGCCCGTCGCCTGCCACGCGGCCGCCCAGGTGGTGAGCTCGATCGAGCCGCCAGGCCCCTGCGCCGCCGCGCCGCCCGCGCTCGTGACCGCGGCGCCGGCGGCGAGCCGCGCCAGGTGCTCGGGGCGCCAGATCGCGCACGCGACGCGGTACGTCAGCTCGATATCGACGGGCTGCGGCGCGGGGGCGTGCACCTCGACCTCGATCACCGCTTCGTAGCGCGGTTGCTCGACCGATCCCTCGCGCAGCCGCGCCGCGGCGCGCCGGGCGTCCTCCTCGGCGCGCGCCCGCGCCGCGCGCGCGTCCGCCGACGCGCCGAGCGCCTCGGCGAGCGCCGCGTGCAGCGCCTCGGCGCCGCCGCGCCACGAGGCGAGGCGCGCGGGCTCGCCGGCGTCCTTCGGGACCTCGCTCATCGCCCGCGCCCACTTCGCGAGCAGCTGGTCGAGGTGGGCCTCGCGCCGCGACGCCCGGTCCCGCGCGCGCTCCGCGGCGCCGGCCCGCAGCGACGCCTCGCGCTCCTCGCGCTCGAGCGCGTCGATCGCCTCGCGGCCGAGCGCCGCCTCCCTGTGCGCCCTCCACCGGACGCGCGCCGCCGTCACGCGCACCGCGTCCGCGCCCGCGCCCGCGATGCGCGCCTGCACGGTGCGCTCGTCGACGAACACCGAGACGCCGCCGATCGCGATCCACTGCGCCCCCGCCTGGACCTCGACGCGCGCGGCGCGCACGACCTCGGCGCGATCCTCGAACAGCGTCACCGCGCGCGCCACGCTCGGGTGCGGCGCGCGGGCGCCTTCGTGGTCGCCGCTCCCGTCGCTCCCTCCGCCCCCGCTGGCGCTCCGCCCAGCCCGGTCCGAACCGCTCGCATCCGTTGCCATGGTGCGCTCGTTTCCTTTGTTATTCTCGACGGTTACCGCCGACGATCTCGTTCTTGGACGAGAACACCACGCGGTAGGTGAAGGCGACGGAGGCCTTGCCGCCCGGCGCGATCGGGACGCGCCAGCGCAGCCCGCCGCGCACCGGCTCGCCGAGCTCCTCCTGGGTGTACGGCTCGGCCTTCGGCTGCGACGAGAGGAGCTTGATCTCGACGTCCTTGTCGTCCGTCACCGGGATGCGGTCGAGGACCTCGACCTCGACGCCCGTCCCGAGCGACGAGGAGAGGTCGATGACGACCGCGTGCTCGACGGCGAGCGAGCCGCCGAGCAGGCCGGCGCTCGACTCGTCCACGCGCGCGTTCCTGGCGACCCGGATCCGCTCCTCGACGCCGAGGCCGGCGCGGAGGAGGCCGCCCCGGTCCACGCGGCCGAGCGCGGACTGCGCCGCGAGGGCGCCGTCGACGAAGATGTCGACCGGCCCCGCGAGCAGCGGGGCGTCGAACGGGTTCTCGACGCGCGCCTCGCGGTAGACCTCGGCGGCCTCGCGGGGCGCGGTCACGAACCGGGGCGCGGCGGGGGCGCGCGCGGCGCCCAGCGCGACGCGGTGGAGCCTGCCGTTCGACGGCACGTCGGCGGCGCTCTCGCCGACGTAGAGGTGGTCGAACTGCCCGCGCGAGTCGCGCGGATCCACGGCCCGGGGCGGGGCGCCGAGGTCCGCGATGTCCTGCTCCGCCCGACGCGCGTCGCGCCGCGAGGGCCCGGGCTCGTCGCGCGCGAGCCGGCCGCGCTGTTTGCCCGCGCCGGGGAGGTGCAGCGCGTCGAAGTCGAGCCACTCCTCGACCTGCGCGGGCTCGAGCGCCGGGGCGGCCCCGGCGCCCTCCTGCGCCTGCTCGGGGGCGAGCCATTCCTCCTCGAGGCTGGCCGCGGCCTCGGCGCTCGCCGCGGAGCCCAGGGCGCTGCGGGGGACCGGGGGCGCGCTCGCCTGGGGAGCCGGCGGGGGCGGCGCCCCGTGGCCGCCGCCGAACGACGGGAGCGACAGCCCGCGCGACTTGCGCGCCGGCGCGGCGAGCGGCATCGGCGGGGCGAACGCCATCGGCGCGGCGGCCTGCACCGGGGGTGGCGGGGCGGCCGGGCCGGACGGCGCAGGCGCCGCCGGCCTCTTCATCGCCGCGAAGGGCTCCGGGCTGGCCCGGTTCCGCGTGGCCTCGTCGCCTTCCCGCGCGCGCGGGAACTTTCCAGGCGCCGCGGTGGTCGGCGCGGCCGGCTCGGGGAGGGCGGCGACGAAGCTGTCGAACCCCTCGAACATGGCGTCGAGCCCCTCCGGCGCGGGGCGGTAGCCGCGGCGCGGGGGGCGCTGCGCGCGGCTGAGCCGCAGCGAGGCGAGCTCCGGGAGCCGCGTGTCCTGCACGAGATCGGCGGTGGCGAGCGCGAGGCGCACGTCCTTCCAGTCCTCGCCGGAGGCCTGCGCGACGAGGGCGTCGAGCTGCAAGGCGACCTCGGTCGCGCCGCGCGAGAACCGCGCCGCGTAGGCGGGCCACCAGCGCGCGGCGGACACGGCGTACTCGAGCCGGAGCGCCGGCTCCCCGGCCGCGCCGCCGCGCTCCGGCGCGAGCCGCACGACGACGTCGAGGCGCGCCGGGTCGCGCTCCTCGACCTCGCCGCTCGTGGCCTGGGCGGCGTCGAGCTGGGCGGCCAGGAGATCCTTCCGGGCGCGCTCGAGCTCCGCGTCGAGCGCGGCGGCGCGGGCGTCGAGCGCGGCGAGCTCGTCCGAGAGCAGGCGGCTCACCGCGAGCGCGTCGCGGATGCGGGCCGCCGGGTCGCCCGGCCGGAAGCGCCGCGCGAGCTCCGGATCGAGCGAGACGGCGCCGAGCTGGTCGCGCCAGAGGCGGAGGTGGTCGCGCTCCGCCGACAGGCGCGCGATGGCGAGCTCGAGCTCGCGGAGCTCGGCGGAGAGCGCCGTCCTCGAGACGGGCGCCGGGGGCACGACGAGCCGCGCGCGCACGCCGATCACGTCGCGCACGTCGCGCGCGGGCCCGGAGGCCGCCGCGCCCGCCGGGGCGCCTGCGGCGGCGCCGCCCGCGGCGTCGATGAGCGCGCGGAAGCTCCCCGGCTCGGCGAGCGGCGTGATCCCCGGCACCGAGATCTCGACCGCCCCCCGGGGGAGCGGCGCCGCGAGCTCGACGCGGCGGGTGACGATCGCCCCGCGCGCGTACACGACGACCCCCTCGATACGGCTGGCGCACTCGATCTTCTCGGCCGTCATCGCTCGTCCCCTCGCCCGCGAACGCCCCGTGAGAGCGCGACGGTACCACGCCGCGCGTGGGCCCGGATAGCGGGCTATCTCCTCGTGTCGAGGAAGCCGAACCCGGGGAGCGCGTCGATGCCGTAGGCGCGCAGCGCGAGCTCGTCGAGCCTGTCGAAGTCGCGCCGCCGGAAGGAGCTCTGGAGATCGCTCATCAGCTCCTCCGTGACGCTCTCCGGCGGGGGCAGGCGGATCCGCCGCAGGTACTGGGCCTGGAAGCGCAGGTAGCCTCCGCGCATCTTGACCGCGTAGGACCACACGAAGAAGAGGGCGACCTTGGAGCCGAGCAGCCCGCCGAGGGCCTCCATGTCCCAGCCCTCCGAGGTGATGAAATAGAGATTGTGGTGCGGATAGAACCTGCCCTCGTCATAGACCACCTCGTTGGAGCCGGCGATGTCGGGGACGAGCAGCTTCGGGGCGGTGGTCAGCCCCGGAACCACGCGATCGATGGTGCGGAACCAGCCGGCGCCGCCCCGCCGCGCGATGTAGCGCCTCCTGATCTCGGCCTCGTGCGCGTGCAGGTACCCGGAGAGCCTGGGGTACTCCTCGAGATTGACCACCTTGCCGTCGGATCCGAAGGGATTGATGACGAACCGCCTGGCGTCGCGGATGCGGCCGTCCTCGATATCGTCTCGCATGACGAGCGGCACGAGGCGATCACGCTCGATATCCACCTCTTCGCCGACGATGTAGATCCTGTCGCTCCCGGTGGCGACGCCGATGCCGACGCGCGTCCCGCCGACCTCCTCGATCGGCGCGAACCGCGCCTCGAGCGCGCGCAGGGCCTCGAGGTGCTCTGGCGAGCCGAGCACCCACGGGTCGTCGCCCTCGAACCAGGAAGCGTACTCCGACACGGCGACGCCGGAGCCGCGCTCCGCCGCGCGTCCTTCCGCGCGTCCTTCCGCGCGTCCCTCCGCGTGTCCCTCCGCGTGTCGAAGAGCGGCGGAGGCGGCCTCGCACTCCTCCGGCGAGGCGGTGCGCAGCGTCGCGACAGGGACGCTCCCCGTCTTGCCGGGCGACACGGCGAATATCGACGGGTAGGCGACGACCTCGGACTCGAAGGGAGACGCGCCGCGCAGATCGACGTAGCACCGCACCCGGAACCACCTCGACAGCAGCCGGCGGAGCGGCGCGCCGTACCGGTTGAGGGTCCACCGGTCGGCGCAGATGAAGGAGAGGACGCCGCCGGGCGCGAGGAGCTCGAGGCCGCGCTCGATGAACGCCACGTAGAGATCGGCGCGGTCGTAGAGCGACCTGTACCGGTGTCGATACTCCTCCTGGAGCTCGGGCGAGAGCTGCTCGATCCTGACATAGGGCGGGTTGCCGACCACCGCGTCGAACCGGCGTCCCTGGCTGGTGAGCAGGAAGTCGCCGTGGGCGATCCAGGCCTCGGAGAGGCGCGTCGCGTCGCCGTGCGGCAGCCCGAGCCGCGCGAGGGCGCCGGCGACCGCGAGGCGCGCGCGGTCGACGTGGTCTCGCTCGACGTCGTACGAGCGGATCGCCGGCTCGATATCGAGGAGGTCGCGATCGTGGCGGCGCGCCGACTGGATCAGCCGCTCGGCGGCGGGGACCAGGAACGCGCCGTGGCCGCAGGCTGGCTCGAGCAGCGACAGCGACGCGAGATCCCGGTCCGCGGTGTAGCCCGCGAGATCGAGGATGAGATTCACGACGTGGGGTTTGGTCAGCACCACGCCGTGGGCCTCGCCCGACGAGCGCTCGCCGTAATCGTAGGCGCTCTGCGGGAGCATGACCGTCAGATCGAGGGCTGTCTGCATGGGCGCCGCGAGCATGGTAGCCGCGATCGGCGCGCGCGGGCGACGCTCCACGGCCGGGCTCGCCGCGCGGTCGCGGCGCGCTCGCGACGCTTGAGGCCGCGGCCGGCCGCCTCGCGCCGGGCCTCTTCCCCGCTCGCGTGCCGCCGTTGAGGCGCTTTCTGCGCCTGCTTCCGCGTCTGCGTCTGCGTCTGCTTCCGCTTCCGCGCTCGGGGCGAGGCGCGGATCGCGTTTCAGGAGGCGTCGCCATCGAATAGGGTAGAGTCGCCACATGGCCTTCCCCGTGTCTGTCCGTCCCGCCAATCGCATCGCGGCGAGCGTCGCCTGCGGAGGCGCCGTGCAACCGCCGGCCGCCGGCCCGGACGCTCGGTCGAGCGAGGGGGGCGCGTGATCCTCGGCATCGGCATCGACGTCTGCGGCATCGGACGCATGGAGGAGGCGCTCGCGCGGTGGGGGGAGCGGTTCTGGGAGCGGGTGCTGTCCGAGCCGGAGCGCCGCTCGCTCGCGCACCGCGTGGACCGGGCGACGGCGCTCGCGGGCCGCTTCGCCGCGAAGGAGGCCGTGGTGAAGGCGATGGCCGGCGCGCCCGGCGTCAGCTGGCACCACCTGGAGGTGCGCGGCGCGCCGCGCATGCCGCCGACGATGGCGCTCCACGGCCCGGCGCGCGCGCTCGCCGAGCGCATGGGCGTCCAGCGGGTCCACCTGTCGATCACGCATGATGCAGGCGTGGCGGCGGCGGTGGCTATCCTGGAAGGGGACGGCGAGAGCCGATCCCCGACCGTGGAGGACGAGGACGGCGAGAGCCGATCTCGGAGCGAAGAGGACGAGGACGGCGAGAGCCGATCCAGCCTGGACGAAGGGAAAGAGCGCTCGTGATTCCGGTCCTATCGCGCGCGCAGATGCGCGCCTTCGACAAACACGCGATCCACCAGTGCCACGTCCCCGGCGTCGTCCTCATGGAGAACGCCGGCCGCGGCGCCGCCGACGTGATCTCGGCGATCATCGAGGGGCGCAGCGCCGGGCAGCCCGGCGACGCCGCGCACCGCGCGCCGCACCCGCTCGCGTCCGGCCTCTCGCCCGCGCGGGCGTTCTGGCCGGCGACGTTGCCCTCCGGGGCGGGGCTCCGGGGCCGCCCCGGGAGCGTCCCGCCGCCGCCGAACGGCCGCCGCGCCGCCGAGGAGGCCCGCGCCGCGCGCATCCGATCGTTCCCGGTCCGGCACGTCCCGAGCCCGGGGCAGCCCGCGACGTACCCCCTCCACGCCCGCGTCGTCGTCGTCTGCGGGGCCGGCAACAACGGCGGCGACGGCTTCGTCGTGGCGCGCCACCTCCTCGCCCGCGGCGCGGAGGTCCAGGTCTTCCTGGCCGCCCGGTCCGAGAAGGTCACCGGCGACAGCCGCATCAACCACGACGCGTACGTGGATCTCGGCGGCGCGCTGACCGAGCTCCCCCCGGGCGCGTCCCTCGCCCCGCTCGAGGTCGCGCTCGCGGAGGCCGACCTCCTCGTCGACGCGATCTTCGGCACGGGCCTCGACCGCCCCATCGAGGGCCACCTCGCCGACGTCATCGGCGTCCTCAACACGGCGACCTGCCTCTGCATCGCGCTCGACGTGCCCTCGGGCCTCGACGCCGACAGCGGCGCGCCGCTCGGCGCCGCGGTGCAGGCCGACGAGACGGTCACCTTCGGCCACCTCAAGATCGGCCTGCTCACGCCCGAGGGCGCGCGGCTCGCGGGCAACGTGCACGTCGTCGATCTCGGGGTCCCGGACCGGCCGATCCTCGCCCAGGTGGGCCACGTCGCGGAGGTCCTCCGCAAGGAGACGATCGGCTCGTCGCTGCGCCCGCGCGAGGCGAGCGTCTACAAGCACCAGGCGGGCAACGTGCTCGTCATCGCCGGCTCGCCGGGCAAGCTCGGCGCCGCGCTGCTGACCGCGCGCGCGGCGATGCGGACGGGCGCGGGCCTCGTGACGATCTGCACCTGGGCCGACACCGCGCGCGCGATGGAGTCGCGCGTCGTGGAGCTGATGACGACCTCGATCGATCCGGCCCGCATCGCGGCGTCGCTCGACGGCGCGCTCGCCGGGCGGCGGGCGGTCGCCATCGGCCCGGGCCTCGGCCTCGACGAGCGGGCGCGGGCCGCGGTGGATCACGTCGTGCTCGGCTGGGACGGCCTGAAGGTCGTCGACGCGGACGCCCTGACGCACTTCGTGGGTCGCCCGGAGGCGCTCGCGACCGCGCGCGGGAGCCTCATCATGACGCCGCACTCCGGCGAGCTCGGGCGGCTCCTCGGCCGGAGCGCGCGGGCCGTCGAGGAGGACCGCTTCGGCGCCGTGCGCGAGGCCGTGGCGCTCACCCGGGCGATCGTCGTGCTCAAGGGGGCGCGCACGATCATCGCGCTCCCGGACGGCCGCATGTTCATCTGCATGGCGGGCAACCCCGCGCTCGCCACCGCCGGCTCGGGCGACGTCCTGACCGGGATGATCGCGGCCCTCCTGTGCTCGATGGATCCCACCGCCGCGGCGAGCGCCGGGGTGCTGATCCACGCGCTCGCCGGTGATGTGTGGCGCGCGCAGACGGGCAGCGATCGGGGGTTGCTGGCGGGCGAGATCGCCGAGCTGGTCCCGGGCCTGATCGCCGCGCTGGCCGCCGGGAGCGACCCGCTCTCGACGTGACGCGAGCGCCTGCTCCGCCCGACGCCCCGCCCGGCGCCCGCTCGGCTGGACGCCTCGCCCGGCGCTCGCGCGGGTGGGGCCGCCGGGCCGGGCGCGCCGCGGGGTGGCTCGCCACCCTGGCGCGCCCGCTCTCCCTGCTGTCGATTTGACACGCGCCCGCGTGTCTCCGCCCGCGCCATTCAGCGTGTTTCGCGGCCTTCGCGAGGTCCGCGCGGTGGCACCTGCCTTGCCAGTGCCGGTGACGCAGGAGGTCCCGCCATGCTCGTCCACGCCGCACATGCCCCCACCCGGTCCTCGAACCCAGCGCCGCCGCCCGGCGCGACGCGCGCGCTCGGGCGCGGGCCGTCCTTCGGTGTGGCGCGCGCGGCGCGGACGGCGCCGGGAGAGGGCTCGCGGGGAGCGGTCGACGAGCTGCTCCGGGGCCTTGTCGAAATGACACCGGAGCTCTTCGGCCGCGCGCTGCGGCTCTCCCGGACGCCCGCGACGGCCGAGGACCTCGTGCAGGACACGGTGGAGCGCGCGCTCCGGTTCGCGGGGAGCTACGAGCCCGGGACCAACCTGCGGGCGTGGGTGCACCAGATCCTCTTCAGCGTCTTCATCACCCGCTGCCGGCGCAGCCGTCGCGAGCGCAACGCCCTCGACGTGCTCGCGACCGACCCGTGCGCGTGGACGGCGCCGGAGCGCTGCGCCGACATGCACGCGCTCTCGCCCGGCGTGCGGCGCGCGCTCGCGACGCTCCCGCCGACCTTCCGTGACACCCTGGTGCTCGTGGACCTCGAGGAGATGTCTTACAAGGACGCAGCGACGCGGCTGGGCGTCCCGGTCGGCACCGTCATGAGCCGCCTGCACCGCGGCCGGAAGCTGCTCGCCGAGGTGCTGCGCGGCGAAGCGCCGGACGGCAAGGCCGAGGCGAGCAGCGACGTGAAGGCCGCGGCGGCATGAGCGATCGCGGCGCCGCGCCCGCGCGCTGCGCCTGCTTGCCGCGGTGATCCGCGCCCCCTACCATCGTCGTGCCACCGAGGAAGCGTTCCTCGCCAGGAGGCACCATGGCAACGACCGCGAGAGAGCCTCACGTCGTGATCGTCGGCGGAGGGTTCGGCGGCCTGAACGCGGCAAAGGCGCTCCGCGACGCGCCCGTCCGGGTCACCCTCGTCGACAGGACCAATCACCACCTGTTCCAGCCGCTGCTCTATCAGGTGGCGACGGCCAGCCTCTCGCCGGCCGACATCGCGGTCCCGATCCGATCTGTCCTGTCGCGCCAGCGCAACGTCCGGGTCCTGCTCGGCGAGGTGACGGGCGTGGACCTCGCCGGGCGGCGCGTCACCGTCGACGGCGACCCGCTCGACTACGACTTCCTGATCCTCGCGGTCGGCGCGACGAACAACTACTTTGGCCACGAGGAGTGGGCCCGGTTCGCGCCTGCGCTCAAGAACCTCGACGAGGCGCTCACCATCCGCGAGCGCATGCTGCTCGCCTTCGAGGCCGCCGAGCGCGAGGAGGACCCCGCGGCGCGGCGGCGGCTGCTCACGTTCGTCGTCATCGGCGGCGGCGCCACGGGCGTCGAGATGGCCGGCGCCTTCGCCGAGCTCGCGCGGTACATCCTCGCGCGCGACTTCCGCTCCCTCGACCCTTCGCTCTCGCGGGTGCTGCTCGTCGAGATCGGCGCCCGCATCCTCCAGGCCTTCCCGGAGGGCCTCTCGGCGAGCGCCGAGGAGCAGCTCACGTCCCTCGGGGTCGAGGTCATCAAGGGGCGCCGCTTCCGCAGCATCGACGAGTACGGCGTGCAGTTCGAGGACGGCGAGCGCCTCCCCGCCGCGACCGTCATCTGGGCCGCGGGGGTCCGCGGCACCCCGCTCGCGCGCGCGCTCGGCGTCGAGCTCGATCGCGTCGGCCGCGTGAAGGTCGGGCCGGACTGCTCCCTCCCCGGGCACCCGAACGTCTTCGCGATCGGCGACATGGCCACGCTCCGCGACCGCAACGGCGTCGACGTGCCCGGCCTCAGCCCGGCCGCGATCCAGGAGGGGCGCTTCGTCGCGCGCTGCATCCTCGATGATCTCGAGGGCCGCCCGCGCGGGCAGTTCGCCTACCTCGACAAGGGGACGATGGCGACCATCGGCCGCTCGCGCGCCATCGCGAAGGTCGGGCGCCTGCAGATGTCGGGCACGCTCGCGTGGCTCGCCTGGCTGGCCGTCCACGTGCTGTTCCTTATCGGCTTCAGGAACCGCTTCACCGTCATCTTCGCGTGGATGTGGCAGTACATCACCTTCAAGCGCGGCGCCCGCCTCATCACCGGCCATACCTCGCCGGTGCTCCTGGCGGCGCCCGTGCCTTCGGTGCGTCGCCCGTCGCCCGCGAGCCCGGTCGCGGAGGCGGTCTCCGGCGGCCCCTGAGCGCGCCCTTCCCCCCGCTCGCTTGACGCGCGCCCTCCACCATGGCGGATACGCGTCCAGTGAAGGCACGCAGAGCCCAGACCCCCGCGCGATCGGCGGCCGCCGAGCCGCCGTCCCCACCCCCGCCCCCGGCGAGCGAGCCTGGCGGGGACGACCCGGCGTTCGACGACGCGTCGGATCTCACGCCGGTCGTCGCCTCCAACCTGAAGCGGTTCCGGGCCGAGCGGGGCCTGTCGCTCGAGCGCCTGGCGAAGGCGTCCGGGGTGAGCCGGGCGATGCTGGGGCAGATCGAGCTGGGCCAGAGCACGCCGACCATCAACGTCCTCTGGAAGATCGCGCGCGCCCTCGGGGTCCCCTTCTCGGCGCTGATGAGCCAGGCGACCTCGCCCGTCACGACCGTCATGCAGGCCTCGCACGCGCGCATCCTGCGGTCTCGCAACGGCGACTTCTCTTCCCGGGCGCTCTTCCCGATGGACCGGCCGCGCAACGTGGAGTTCTACGAGCTCCGCCTCGCGCCGCGCTCGGTCGAGCACGCCGACGCGCACGCCCCGGGCACCGCGGAGAACCTGATCGTCACCGAGGGCTCGGTGGAGATCACCGTGGCCGGCGAGCGGCGCCTGCTCGAGACCGGCGACGCCATCCTGTTCGAGGCCGACAGCCCGCACAGCTACCGCAACCCGGGCAGCGCCGAGGCCGTCATGTACCTCGTCATGACCTACGGTTCGCGCGGGTAGCCCCGCCCCATTTCCGGTCCTCGCCAGCCTCGTGTCCCTCCGGTATCCAAGACATGTCCTCCGTTATTTTGGCAGATCTCCCTTGCGCCCTCTGCTTTAGCGTGAGATATGTCCGTTATAGCGGCGGCCACCCGCTGCTAGACGCAAGGAGGCGGAGCGATGCGGATCACCTGGATTGGTGGGTTGGATCGCAACCAGGCTCAGCTGGAGCGGATGGCGCTGCAGGCGGGGCACCATCTGGAGTTTCACACGGGCAACACGGGCGGCCGCGGGGCGGCGGAGCTGCGGGCGGCCATCGAGCGGGCCGATCTCGTGATCGTGCTGACCGACGTGAACAGCCACGGCGGCGTGCTCCTCGCCAAGAAGCTCTGCCAGAAGCTCGGCCGCGCGGCGTTCATGGCCCGGCGCATCGGCGCCTCGCGCTTCCAGCAGCTGCTCGACGCGCTCGCGCAGCGGGAAGCGCGTTATCTCGCGACTGGCTAAGGGAGTAGGAACGATCGATGCGACGCTTGATGACGATGCTTTGTTGTGTGCTGGCGCTGGCGCTCTCGGCGTGCTCGAAGGGCGACGCGGCCGGCGCCTCGAAGTCGGGGTCGGTGCAGATACTGAACGTCTCGTACGACCCCACGCGCGAGCTCTATGAAGAGGTGAACGCCGCCTTCGCGAAGCGCTGGAAGGAGCAGAGCGGACAGGACGTCACCGTCAAGCAATCGCACGGCGGCTCGGGCAAGCAGGCCCGGTCGGTGATCGACGGGCTCGAGGCGGACGTGGTCACGCTCGCGCTCGCCTACGACGTCGATGCGGTCGTGTCCGCCGGGCTGATCAAGGAGGGATGGCAGGCGCGCCTCAAGGACAACAGCGCTCCTTACACGTCGACCATCGTCTTCCTGGTGCGCAAGGGCAACCCCAAGGGCATCAAGGACTGGGACGATCTCGTGAAGGAGGGCGTGGCGGTCATCACCCCGAACCCGAAGACCTCCGGCGGGGCGCGGTGGAACTACCTCGCTGCGTGGGGGTACGAGCTGAAGCGAGCGGGCGGCGACGAGGCGAAGGCGAAGGATTTCGTCGGCCGCCTCTTCAAGAACGTGCCCGTCCTCGACACGGGGGCGCGCGGCTCGACCACGACGTTCGTCGAGCGTGGGCTCGGCGACGTGCTGATCGCCTGGGAGAACGAGGCGCTGCTCGCGGTGAAGCAGAGCGGTAAGGACAAATTCGAGGTGATCGTGCCGTCGATCAGCATCCTCGCCGAGCCGCCTGTCGCGGTGGTCGACAAGGTGGTCGACAGGCGCGGGACGAGGGCGGCGGCGGAGGCGTACCTCGCCTTCCTCTCCACGGAGGACGGCCAGCGCATCGCGGTGAAGCACTTCTACCGCCCGCGCAACCCGGCGATCCTCGCGGCGGCCGAGTCGGAGGGTGTCTTCCAGAAGGTCGCGCTCTTCTCGATTGACGAGGTGTTCGGGGGGTGGCAAAAAGCCCAGAAGGCGCACTTCTCCGACGGCGGCGTCTTCGACCAGATCTACCAGGCCGGTAAGTAAGTAGACTTCGTGGCTCTCCTCTGGCGGCGACAGAGCGTTCTGCCCGGCTTCGGGCTGGCGATGGGGATTACGGTAACGTACCTGTCGCTGCTGGTGCTCGTCCCGCTGTCGATGATCTTCCTCAAGACGGCGACGCTCCAGCCCGCCGAGATCTGGGCGGTGGTGACCTCGCCGCGCGCCATCGCCTCGTTGAAGATGAGCTTTGCCGCGTCGCTCATCGCGGCGGGCATCAACGCGGTCTTCGGCGTCCTCGTGGCGTGGGTGCTCGTCCGTTACAGCTTCCCGGGCAAGTCGATCGTCGACGCGCTCGTCGACCTGCCCTTCGCGCTCCCGACGGCGGTCGGCGGCATCGCGCTCACGGCCATCTATGCGCAGCAGGGGTGGGTCGGTCGGTTCCTGTACCCGCTCGGGATCCAGAGCGCGTTCAGCCGCCTGGGCGTCGTCATCGCGCTCACCTTCGTGGGGCTCCCGTTCGTCGTGCGGACCGTCCAGCCGGTGATGGAGGAGCTCGAGGTCGACCAGGAAGAGGCGGCGGCGTCGCTCGGCGCGGGCCGCTTCGAGATCTTCCGTCGCATCCTCCTGCCCGCGCTCTGGCCATCGATCCTCACCGGGTTCGCGATGTCGTTCGCGAGGGCGTTCGGCGAGTACGGGTCGGTCGTGTTCATCTCCGGGAACATGCCCCTCAAGACGGAGATCACGCCGCTCGTCATCATGACCAAGCTCGAGCAGTACGACTACGCGGGCGCGACGGCGCTCGCGATGGTGATGCTTCTCTGCTCCTTCGTGCTCCTCTTCCTGATCAACCGACTCCAGTCCTGGAGCGGCGCGCGCGTGTCGTCGCGGAGCCCTGTCGAGGCGCCTAAGCCCGCGTCCGATCGGCCCGCGGGGGCCACGCCCGGGGTCGCGTCGTAGTGGCTGGCGCGGCCGGCAAGCTGCGGGTCAGGTCGCGCGGGGCGGTGCGCGGCGCGACGTCCGAGCCCCCGCTGGTGCGTTGGGCGCTCACGGCGGCGGCGCTCGCGTTCCTCGGGTTCTTCCTCTTCCTGCCGGTCGTGGCGGTGTTCATCGAGGCATTGAAGGACGGCCTCGGGGGGTACTGGCGGGCGATCACCGCGCCGGACGCCATCGCCGCCATCGAGCTGACGCTCACGACAGCGGTCATCGCCGTGCCGCTCAACCTCGTCTTCGGCGTGGCCGCGGCCTGGGCGATCGCGCGCTTCGAGTTCACGGGAAAGAGCCTGCTCGTCACGCTCATCGATCTGCCGTTCGCGGTCTCGCCGGTGATCTCCGGCATGATCTTCGTCCTGCTCTTCGGGGCGCAAGGGGTGTTCGGCCCCTGGCTCATCGAGCACGACCTCCGGGTCATCTTCGACCGTCCGGGGATCATCCTCGCGACGACGTTCGTGACGTTCCCGTTCGTCGCGCGCGAGCTCATCCCTTTCCTGGAGAGCCAGGGGGCCGACGAGGAGCACGCGGCGCTGTCGCTCGGCGCGAGCGGGTGGAGCATGTTCTTCCGCATCACCCTCCCCAACGCGAAGTGGGGCCTGCTCTACGGCGTGGTGCTCTGCAACGCGCGGGCGATGGGCGAGTTCGGCGCGGTGTCGGTCGTCTCGGGGCACATCCGGGGGCAGACCAACACCATGCCGCTGCACGTCGAGGTGCTCTACAACGAGTTCCACTTCTCGGCGGCGTTCGCGGTCGCCTCGTTGCTCGTCCTGCTCGCGCTCCTGACGCTCGTGGCGAAGCGCCTTATCGAGTCCCGGGCGGAGCGAGACGCCGCTCCGGCGATCGACCCGGCGGCGAAGGCCGGCGCGGGGTGACGCGCGCGCTCGCGGGGTGACGCGCGCGCGGGACGGAGTGTGCGACGGAGAAGGCCGCTGGAGGACTCGGTACGAGCGGCACGAGAGGGAGCGCCGGGGACACGGCGCTTCCCTGGAATCGCCGTTGCGCGGGAGGACGGATGGCGCGCGGAGAACAGCAGATCTCGACGCTTCGACGCGGGTGAGCGCCGCGGGAGGGGCGCTGTCGGGTCGCGCCCAACTTGCGATTGGCCCCAGGCGCTCCAGGTTCGAGGGAGGGGTCACCATGCGGTTCTTCGAAGCGGTTGGGCGTGTGATCGGGGGAGCGCTGTCTCCCATCGCCGTGGGGGGCAGCTTCATCCGGAGAGCGAGGCTGTTCCATCCCGACGGCGTGGTCTACTGCGCGGGGGTGAAGGCGCTCGCGGTGGAGGGCGAGGTCGGCGCGCTGGCGCAGCGGCTGGCGGGGCCGGCGCTCGTGCGGCTCTCGGGCGCGATGTGGCGGTGGCGTGGCGGCAAGGGCGAGCGCCGTCCGGACGTGCTGGGGGTCGCGGTGCGCTTCCGGACCAGCGAAGAGGTGACGCCGGCCGCGAGCACCGGCGATCAGGACCTCATTTTCGTGAGCGCGCGCCGACTCTTGCTGCTCCCGTTCGCCCTGTTCACGACGAAGAGGCACGACTTCCTGGACAACGACTACTACGCGCTGGCGCGGTTCGACGTGGCCGGCTTCGGTCGCGCGGAGTTCCGCCTGGTGCCGCTGCGCGCGGCGGTGGTGAAAGGCAACCGCGTGGAGAAGCTGGAGCGCGCCGCTGCGGCGGGGCTCGCGCTGCTGCGCCTCGAGGTGAGGCGAGGGGGCTCGCGCGCGCGGTGGATGGCAGTGGCCGATATGGAGCTGTACGAGCCGGTGGACATCGACCAGCGCGCCCTCCGCTTCAACCCGTTCCAGACGGGGAAGGGGATCGTGCCGCGCGGGCTGCTCCAGGCGACGCGGCGGGCGGTCTACACGGCCAGCTACATCGGGCGAGCCCTTGGGGGGCGGGAGAGGGTGCCGCGCGCGGGAAGGGCACGGCGCAGCGGGCGCGAACAGTAAGCAGCGCGGGTGTTCTGGAGGGCTGCGGCGGGGACGCGCCGGAGCCCCCCTCCGCCGGCTCCGGGATCGGGACGGAGGGAGCTGGAAGCCGGAACGACGCCAGAACGACGCCAGAACGACGCCAGAACGACGACAGAACGACGACAGAACGACGACAGAACGAGCGCGGCGGAGCGCGCGGCTGAAGCGGCTGATGGGGCGGCTCGGCCGCGTAAATGTAGACGGCGGTCTCAAAGGCGTTGACAGCCGGGCAGAGATGAGGCATGACCTCCCGCCGCTTCGAACAGTCGGTGAGGTAGCCAAGTGGTTAGGCAACGGTTTGCAAAACCGTTATACGCGGGTTCGAATCCCGTCCTCACCTCCGCAACGACGACAGTCCGGCCTGTGTGATGCCCAGGCGTCGACCTGGATGCCGCTGCCGCAAGAGGCGGGCGCGGAGCGCCGGTGCGGCTGCCTGGCGGTCGCCAGCGCGACGGTGTCGCCGAGGTGAGCCGGAGCGATACGGCCGTCGCCGCGGCGCTGGCGCCCTCGCCTCAGCGAGGATCGAACCAGGTATAGCCGTAGTCGAAGCAGAGCTCCTCGCCCGCCTGGATGTCGCGGAGCGCGATGGCAGCCATCGAGTCCGGCACCGGACCGTCATCCATCTCGACGTTGGGTGTCGTCGAGTGGTTGTAGAGCGCGAGCAACCCCCACGCATACGCCTTCTCCCGCCCGGGATCCTCTCCCCACGTGAACACGTGATGGAGCGCCTGGCAGCCGCGGTGCTCCTCGGTCTTCAGATCCGAGGCCGGGAAGCAGCTGACAGCGGCCCACTCGACGACGGCGCCCTTCGGCAGGAACCGGCGAGCGAAGACGCCCCGGCCCTTCCCGGGGATGCGGCGCCACACGACGTTCGGATGGAACTGGTTCTCGGCGATGAGGGCGTCGATTTCCTGGTCGATCATGGCGGGGCGCCGCCGACGCTATCACGCCCCACCATCGTGGGACATCGCCACGCCCATCAGGGGGCGCTGCTCCACCTGCCGTCGGGACATCACGCTCGACCGCAGCGGTGAGGCGCGTGGGTGTTCCGCGAGCGCGGCGGTGGTCGAGTGCCTATCGGCAGCGCGGCCCATCACGATCGAAGGGCCCGGCCGCTGGCTCCAGGACAGCGTGCCTCGCATGACGTTCGTCGCGATCGGCCGGTGCCGGACCGGGCCGCGATCGAGCAGGGGATCCTGGACCTCTTCAAGATGCAGTGATCGTCGCGAGGCGACCCGGCTCCTTCGGCGCCCCGCGCCGCGGCCTCCAGCTCGGGCTGGCCGGGCCCGCGGCGCCCTGGTGATCCCCGCGGCGCGACGCCGGCCCCACGCGGCGCCGGCGCGCGCTATGTTCCGGCCCGCCCGCATGAAGTGGTCGCCCATCCTCGCCGCCCTGCTCCTGCTCGCGGCCGCGTGCAAGAGGCCCGACCCCGCCGAGGAGGCGGTCGCGCTCTCGCCGCAGGCCGCGAAGGGCAAGGCCATGTTCTCCACCCTCTGCGCGGCGTGCCACGCCCCCAGCGCCAAGCTGGTCGGCCCTCCGCTCAGCGAGATCGCAGGGCTTTACAGGACCGATCCCGCGGGCATCGTCCGCTGGGCCGTGACCCCGGGGCGAAAGCGCACCGACGTCCCCCCGATGCCCAGCTTCCGCGGCGTCCGGGAGTCGGATCTCGCCGACATCGCGCAGTACATCATCGAGGCCGGCACCGCGGCCGGAAAGCAAGGTCCATGATCTATTCGTTCGTCCTCGTCGCGCACTCGTGGCTGCGCTGGGTCGTCCTGCTGCTCGGGCTCCTGGCGCTCGCGCGGTCGGTCCGCGGCTGGGCCCAGCGGGGGCCGTGGACGGCGGCGGATCGCAAGGTCGGCGCGGCGTTCGTCGGCTCGCTCAACGCCCAGTTCGTCCTCGGCGTCCTGCTCTACACCGCGCTCAGCCCGCTCAGGCCCACGTCGCTGGCCGCGCTGAAGGCCGCCATGCCCATCGCGGCGCTGCGCTTCTTCGTCGTCGAGCACATCGTCGCCATGCTCGTGGCGGTGGCGGTCGCCCACGTCGCCTGGGCCCGGGCGAAGCGAGCCCCGGACCCCACCGCGCAGCACCGGCGCCTGGCGATCGGCGTCCTCATCACGCTGCTCGTCATCCTCGCCGTCATCCCGTGGCCCTTCATGACGTACGGCCGCCCGCTCTTCCGGCTGCCCTGAGAGGCCGTCCGCCGTCGCCCGCGCATCCCCGGAGCAGCAGCCCGGGGCGCCGGCTCACGCCACGTCCTCCCGGCTCATCCGGAGCAGCCACAGCGGGGCCAGCGCCTGCGACAGGCTCCGCACCAGCGACGACTCGGCATATCCCATCACGTAGTCCTCGATCTCGATCGGCGCGGTCGCGCCCGGGCGGCGCGGCGGGTCGAACCGGACCCGCCGCACCACCGGAAGGAGCTCGGCCGGGTTCGGCGGGAGCGCGCGCCCGAGCCGCGCCGCCTCGTCGAACGCCGCCTGCCGCTCGATGTGCTCCCGGACCGCGCCCGCCGGCGAGAGGCCCGGCCGGGCCGGCAGGACGCGCACCCGCACCACCTCGGGGCCGCGCGAGAGCGACGTCCAGACGTGGGCGCCCGTCTCGAGCTCGAAGAAGTCCATCACGCACAGGCCCACGACGCTCAGGACGAGGAGCTCCGCCCCGCGCCCGGGGGCGGCGAGCATCGCCTCGAGCCCCGCCGCCCCGCGGCCCTGCTCGACAACGCGGGCGCGCCCGTCACCGTCGGACGCGCTGCCGAGGGGCGCGCACGCCCACCCCTCCACCTCGCCCCCTGCCTCGCCGTAGGCGCGCGCGAGCGCCTCGAAGAGCCCCTCCTCGGGCTCGTCGCGCGCGCCGGCCGGCCCCTCGTCGAAGCGCGCCGCGCGGAGCAGCTCGATGAGGACCGCGTGCTGGCCCGGCTCGTCCACCTTGCGGAGGGCGCGCCGGAGCGCGTGGCCCTCCGCGATGCACTCCAGGACCTCCTGCTTCGCCGGCCGGCGCAGCGGGCCCGGCAGCTGGCGCCGGTGGAACAGGCGCACCCGGGAGCGGCTCCACTCGTCCTCGACCGTCACGTAGCCGAACCGCCGCACCTCCAGGTCGAGGTGCTGCTGCTCGTCGTCGTCGCCGCTCCGCCGCCGGACGAGGTCGATCCGCTCGCGGAACGCCTGGATCGCGCCGCGCATGGCGTCGAGGTTGTAGACCGCCTCCGCGTGCCCGTGCGCCTCGGGCCCCTCGGCGGCGGTCCGGCCGTGCTCCGCGAGGTGGTAGCAGATCCGCTCGGAGAGGCGCGCGAGGCCGTCGCTCCGATCGAGCGCGTCGACGAACTCGAGCAGCGGCGAGAGCTCCGCCGTGAGCGCGCCGAGCGGCCTCGCCATGAGCGGCGCGAGGGCCCACGCCGCGGCCGCGGGCTCGGCCTCCGCGAGCGCCTCGCGGTGCAGCGCAAACGCGGGTGACGCGAGTGACCCGGGTGACGCGGGTGGCGCGGGCGACCCGCGGGGCGCGGCGCCGTCGCCCGCCGCGGCGGCGCCGTCGCCGCGCGCGGTCGTGAAGATGCGGATCACCTGCATCGCGGCGGGCGCGCCGCGGGTGAGCGCGTCGCTCAGCAGCGATCCGATCTCGTCCTCGATGAACCGCTTCACCGAGCGGGCGCCGTCCTCGGCCACGAACGCCTCGCGCGCGATCCGCTCGGCCACGCCGGCGCCCCGGCGCACGAAGACGCTCCGCTCGGCGAGGCCGCGCCGGCCGAGCAGCCGATCGAGCTCCTTCTCGGCCACCCGCACCGCCACCTCGGGCGTCAGCGGCCGGAACGGCACGACGCGATCGATCCGGTTGAACAGCTCCGGCGGGAAGAAATCGCGCACCGCCCGCGCGACCTCCTGGGCCGACTCCTCCGCGATCGCGAGCGCCCGCGCCTCCGAGAGCCCCGCGCCGCCGAAGCCGACCAGCGCCCGCGACCGCGCGCCCAGGTTGGACGTCATCACCACGACCGCGTGGTGGAAGTGCGCGGGCCTCGCCGCGGCGTCCGTGAGCCGCCCGTCCTCGAAGAGCTGGAGCAAGAGGCCGTGCACCGACGGGTGCGCCTTCTCGATCTCGTCGAGCAGCACCAGCGAGAACGGCTGCTCCCGCACCCGCTGCGTCAGGAGCCCGTCGGGCGCGTAGCGATCGCCGACGAGCCGCGCCGGCGCGTCCGGGCCGCTCTGCTCGCTCATGTCGAAGCGGAGCAGGCGCGACGCGCTGCCGTAGATGAGCTCCGCCATGCACCTGGCGAGCTCGGTCTTGCCGGTCCCCGTCGGCCCGGTGAAGAGGTACACGCCGTACGGGCGCCGCGGATCCACGAGGCCCGCCTTGATGCGCGCAACGAGGTCCGCCGCCGCGCGCACGGCCTCCGGCTGGCCGATCACCCGCCGGCCGAGCTCCTCCTCCAGCGCGCCGGCGTCGAGCGGCTCGTCGCCACCGAGGAGGAGCCGCGGTACGCCTGTCTTCTGCGACAGGAGCCGCAGCACGTCCTGCGAGCCGATCGGCCGCGGCGCGTGGCCGCGCGCCGGCCCCGGCTCCCCGGAGGGCGAGGGCGTCGCGCCCGCGCGGACGACCTCGCGCAAGAGGTCGATGGCCTTGCCCGGCAGCGCCTGCGACGAGAGGAGCGAGCCGCCGAGGTCGAGGATCGTCCGCAGCACGTACGGGCTCACGCGGGCGGCGTGGCGTTGCTCGAGCGCGCGGACCTCCCGCACCATGAGGCGGAACGTCTCGGAGGGCGTCGCCTCGGGGAGGAAGAGCGGCGTGAACAGGGCCGCGAACGACGGGGACTCCTGCTCGAGGAGGCGGAACGCCTCGGGGGAACACTCGCCGACCATCACGATCTCGCGGCGGGAGAGCGGGCCGCGGAAGAAGTCGGCGAGCGAGCGCTCGCTCTCGCGCGACCTGCCGATCCGGCCGAAGTGGTGGAGGTCGTCGATGACGAGGATCGCGCCGCGGCTGCGCGCGTCCTCGACGAGCTCGACGCACCGCTTCTCCCAGTCGCCGAGGTGGCTCATCCCGGCGATGAGCCTGCGGCCGCTCACGGCGAAAACGTCGCGGACGCGGTCGAGGTTCTTGTGCGCGCCGTACCCGTCGGCCGCGAGGAGATCGAGCACCGCCCGGTGGATCAAGGTCGTCTTGCCGCACCCCGGCGGGCCGACGACGACGACGGGCTGCGCCCTGCCCGCGCCGAGCAGCAAGGCGAGCTGCTCGCGCTGCGGCGATCGCGGTACGCCTGCGTCGAGGTTGCCCTGGGCCGCGCGCTGCGTGAGGCTCACGCCGAGGCTCGGCAGGACCTTGAGGCCCCGGCGCTTCTTCCAGCGGAACGCCGGATCGGCGCCGGTGTCGTCGTCGCCCGGGCGCTCCGGCAGGTCCGCGAGCGCCGAGCGCGGGGCGCACGAGAACGACAGCGCCGTGATGCGCTCCTTGCCCCGGCTCCAGAGCCGCGCGATCTCGTCGTCGTCGAGCGCGGCCCACGCGACCTGGAACAGCGCGCGGAGCTGCTCGTCCAGCGGGAGATCCTCGCGGATCGGCGCGGCCTCGCCCTGGCGGGCGGGGTGGTAGGCGAAGACGACGCGCTCGTGCTCCGAGGCCCAGCGCGGCTCGAGCACGACGGGGCAGAGCCCGCTCACCTTGCGCCGCTCGGCGGCGCCGGAGAGCGTGAGCTCGAGGCGCACCTTCTCGAGCCGGATGCCGCGGGGGAACTCGAGGCGCGCGAGCTCGGCCGCGCGCGCCTTCTCGAAGACGGGCCTGAGCTCCTCGGTGAGCAGGCGCCGGACGCGCTCCGCGTGCCGCCCCTCCCGCGAGCGCGTGCTCGGGCCGAGGCCGAGCGTCACGCACTCGACGTTCGTTGTCCGCCGTTCGAAGAGCGGGATCGTGAAGTGCACGGCCTCAGGGTAGTGGCTCTGCCAGGTCAGGCGTCGGGCAAATCATCCAGCGCCGGGCCGTCCCCGCCCGCGCTGAAGTACTCGCTCCGATCCAGCCCGCTCCCCTCGTCCTCGAACAGGAGCAGGTGCGTCAGCGCGACCTCGTCGAGCCGCTCCCAGTACCACGCCGGATCCATCGCGAGCCGCGCCCTGCGCCCCGCGATCAGCGCCGCGCCCTCGACCTCGTCGAGCTCGCGCGCGGCCGCCCCGCGCCGCCGCGCCGCGGCCGAGCCCGCGGGCGGCGGGGCGAGCGACCTGTGCTCCCACTGGTCCTCGGCGATGTCGGCCGCGTGCGCGACGAAGTGCACGAACACGTGCAGCCGATCATCGCCAGGCGCCTCGCCCGCGTCCCGCTTGCGCGCGACCACCCGGTGGAGCCCCCGCTCCAGCGAGAGGAACGCCCCGGCGTACGCGCCGGTGCAGCGGAGGAGCACGCTCCGGAACCCGCGCTTCGGCTCGTCGAGCGCGTCCAGCACGTCGCCCGGAGCGCGCGGCGGGCCCCACCGCCGGCTCGCGGGCCACGCGCCGTCGCCGGGCCCGGCCCGGTCGCCGTCGATGTGCAGCGTCGCGCCCCACCCGCGCCGCGGGAGCTCCTTGAGGAGCGGCGCGAGCCACCGCTCGAACGCCCCCGCGTCGAGCTCCTCCAGGATCAGCGTGATCGCGTCGCGCCGCGACTCGGTCGCGACGAGCGCGCGGGGCAGCACCTTGCGCACGCCCTCCCACGCCGCGCGCGCCTCGCCCGCGAGCCCGCGCACCTCCTCGCCCTCGAGCAGCGCCATCAGGGCGAGCTCCTCGACGCCGTGCATCTCCTCCTGCGCGCGCTCGAGCTGCCCCCAGAGCTCGCTCAGCCGGTGGTGCTCGGCCTGCAGCGCCGCGGCGTCGATCTCCTTGCGCCGATCGCGCGACGGCCCGCTCGCGAGGCTCAGCTGCGTCAGCAGGAAGTCGAGCTGCTCCCTGAGCTGCTCGAGCGGCCCGAGGCCCATCCACCGGTCCACCTCGCGCCGGAGCTCGCCGACCTGCTCGACGCCGAACGCCTGCTGCGCGGCCTTCGCCGCGCGCCGCCGCCGCGCCGCGAGGCGGAGCGCTGGCGTCTCGGCGCGGGCGACGACGGCGCCGTCGGCGGGCGCCGCCGCTTCCGGCTCGCCCGCCTCGGTCACCCACACCGTGAGATCCCGCGCGTCGCCCCCGAGCTTCGCGAGCAGCCGCGCGAGCGGCGCCGCGAGGTGCTCCTCGACGTGGCGCCGCAGCGCCCGCGCCCCGTACGCCGGCGCGTGGCCGTCCTCGGCGAGCCGCGCGAGCGCGCGCTCCGACACCTCGAGCGCGACGCCCGCCTCGGACAGCCCGCGGCGCTGGGCGAGGCGCTGCGCCGTGAGGCGCGCGACCTCGGCGAGCTCCGCCCGGGTCAGCGCCCGGAACGGCACCACGCGATCGATGCGGTTCACGAACTCCTGCCGGAACGCGCCCGCGACGACGCGCTGGTAGTGCGCCTCGTCCAGCGCGGCCTGCTCCTCCGGGGCCTCGGCGCCTCGCTCGCCGGCGAACCCCGCCCGCGCGCGCCGCTCCGCCGCGCCGAGGTTCGACGTCATGATCACGATCGCGTTGTGGAAGTACGCCGTCCTGCCGCGCGCGTCGGACAGGCGCCCCTCGCCGAGCACCTGCAGCAGGAGATCGAACACGGCCCGGTGGGCCTTCTCGATCTCGTCGAGCAGGAGCACGCAGAACGGCTGCTCGCGCACGCGCTGCGTGAGCAGCCCGCCCGCGCCGTCGGTCCCGCGGATCAGGCGATCGGCCGCGCCCTCGCTCGAGAACTCGCTCATGTCGAACCGCGAGAGCCGATCGGGCGAGCCGAAGAGCAGCCCGGCGAGCGCGCGGGCGAGCTCGGTCTTGCCGACGCCCGTCGGCCCCACGAAGAGGAACGCCGCGAGCGGCTTGTCCGGCGGCGAGAGCCCCGCCTTCACCACGGCGATCGTCTCGGCGAGCGCGCGCACCGCGCGCTCCTGCCCGACCACGCTCGCGCCGAGGTCGCGCGCCACGCGGTCGACGCGGAGCGGGAGATCGTCGCGCAGCAGGAACGCCGGCATCCCCGTGCGCATCGAGAACAGCTCGTAGAGATCGCTCCGCCCGAGCGTGACCGGCTCCCCCTGCGCGGTCCGCTCCCGCTCGTGCACGGCGCGCAGGTCCTCGTAGAGGCGGACCGCCTTGCCCGGGAAGGCGCTGTACGGCAGGTAGCGCTCCGCGAGATCGACGAGCGCCGTCAGCGCGTCGCCCGCGACAGCGGGGCGGTGCGGCTCGACGCGGCCGTCGCGCTCGGCGCGCGCGGCGAGCGCCTTCCGCGTATCGGCGGCCGAGAGCGGATCGATCCGGACGCGGCTCAGGCCCGCGAAGAACGCCCAGTGCCGCCCCTCGAGCGCGTCGAGCCGGTCGTCCCGGAGCTCGCACAGGACGCGCACCCGCCCCTCGTCGAGGTAGGGCCGCATCGCGCCGGCCAGGTCCACGTGCCCCCCGTCGACGCGCTCGGCCAGGAGGTCGTCGAGGTTCTCGAAGTAGAGCACCGCGTCGAGCGCGGCGGCGGCCTCCATCACGCCGTGGATGCGCTCCTGCCACTGCCCGAGCCCGCTCATGCCCGCGATGAGCTGCGCGCCCGACGTCGCGTAGACGAGCCGCGTCTGGCGGGCGACATACGAAAGCGCGAGCGCGGTCTTCCCGGCGTGCTCCGGGCCCACGAGCAGCACGCCGAGGCGCTCCTCGCCGTCGAGCAGCGCCGCGAGGCGCGCGAGCTCCGCGTCGCGGCAGGCGAGCGGCGGCGTCGCGAGCGGGCTCCGCTGCGCCGCCACGTGGAGCGGCGTCGCCACCGCGACGAGCGTCTCCACGGCCTTCTTCCGCCGCGCGCGCTCCACGATCGAGGCGCCGCGCGGCCCGTGCCCGCCCGCGCGCTCGGGCTCGGGCAGCGGCGCGTGGAGCACCTCCAGGCGGTGCGCGCTCCCGGGCAGGAGCCCCAGGTGCTCCCACGTCGACAGGACCTGCGACGCGAGCAGCCGGCGCACCTCGTGCCGGATCGCCGCCTCGATCGGCTCCCCCGCCTCCACGTAGAACGCGTGCCCGAGGCTCGGCACGAGCACCCACGCGTCGCGATCCCCTCGCTCCGCCGGCGCCTCCGTCTGCCCGCGCGCGTCCAGCTCGCCGGCCGGCACGACGACGCAGGGGAAGCTCACCGGCACCTCGTTCCGCAGCTTGCGCGGCAAGTCGTCGCGCGGGACGGGGACGCTCACGGAGAGGAGCCCTGTCCCTCGCGGGAACGAGAGTCGGGAGACCGCCTCGGGCCGGGCGCGCGCGGCGTGCTCGCGCAGGAAGAGCTGCTGCTCGACGAGGACGTCCTCGTCGCGGCCGAAGCTCGCGACGCCCGGCGCCGCGACGGGGAAGGCGAGGCACGCGCCGTCGAAGCGCTCGCGCACGAAGACGAGCGCCCTCGCGGTGCGCCCCTCGCTCGCGTCGCGGGCCCCTTCCGCGGACGCGCCCGCTCCGTCCTCTGGAGCGGGCGCGGATCGCCCGTCGTCGCTGGAGCTCGTGCTCATCCGAGAGGGCGGATCAGAGCCGATCCGCCCTCCCGGCGCAATCTGGTGATCAGCGTAATCAGCGTGATCCGCGTGATTCGCTCACGTCGGGTCGGCCTTGGGCGTGGTCGGCCCGCTCTTGGGCAGCTCGGGCTGCTTGATGTAGTCGGTCGGGAGATCGCCGGTGAGCGCCTTGAGGAACGCGACGATCGCCTTCACCTCTTCGGGCTTGGCCTCCACGCCGAGCTGGTGCCACGCCATCTTGGTCACCGTCTCGTCGAGCGTCGCGATCGAGCCGTCGTGGAAGTACGGGAAGGTCTTCTCGACGTTCCTGAGGCTCGGGACGCGGAAGAAGAACTTGTCCTTCTCGTCCTTCGTGTGGTCGAAGCGCCCGTTGTCCTTGAGGCCGGGGAACTCCTTCACGAGGCCGAGCTTCTGGAACGTCGAGCCGCCGACGGCGACGCCCGTGTGGCAGGTCGGGCACCCGAGGGAGATGAACTTGTGGAACCCGGCCTTCTCCTCGGCGGTAAGGGCCTTGTCGTCGCCGCCCAGGAACTTGTCGAAGCGCGACGGCGTGACAAGGCCGCGCTCGAACGCGCCGATCGCCTTGGCCATGTTGTCGTAGGTGATCGGCTCCTTGTCGTCGGGGAAGGCCGCCTTGAAGAGCTTCACGTAGTCGGGGATCGACTTGAGCGTCGTGATGACCCGCTTCTCGTCCGGCATGGCCATCTCGACGGGGTTCAGGATAGGCCCTTTGGCCTGATCCTCGAGGGTGGCCGCCCGGCCGTCCCAGAACTGGGCGATGTGGGGGCCCGCGTTGTACGCAGAGGGCGAGTTGCGGCCGCCGAGCTGGCCCTTGTGCCCGGAGGAGAACTGCTTGTTGTCGACGCCGTAGGTCGAGAGGCCATGACACGAGTTGCAGGAGATATCGTGGTTCTTCGAGAGGCGCGTCTCGTACCACAGCATCCTTCCCAGGGTCACCTTGTCATCGGTGATCGTGTTCTTGTCCGTCTCGAATTTTGCGGGCAGGACCTGGAAGGACTTGACGTCCTTCGGATCGAAGACGAGCGGCTTCACGTCGCTTGTCGCCGCGGCGGTCGCGCCGGGCTTCGCCGTGTTCGAGGCCGGGGGGGCCTTGTGCTCGTAGTCCGCGGATCGTTCGCAGGCGCCCAGCCCGGCGGCGATGAAGAGCACACTGATGAGAGATGAGGGCCAACGCATGAGGTCTCCTGGCTCGTGAGGACGCCGTCCACGGTATGAGAGAGCCGCCGTGGACGTCAACGCGCGGCGCGGCCGCGCCGCCGGCCCGCTCGCCGGCCAAGGCGCGGTGCTGGCGGCGGTCGCGGGGGGCGCCCCCGGGTGATGGGTGTTACCGGCCGGTTGCGACTCGCGGTCTCGAAGGTAGCGCAATGGATGTCGAGGTGCCTCCTGCGCGCCTATCTCCTCCGAGGTGCGCTTCTCCGTTTCGCCCGATTTCTCCGAGGTGGTGCGCGGCGCGCTCGCGCGGCCTGCGGGGTGTAGCGGGCGAGCTGCGGTAGAGCGGAAGCGTGGGAGCGCGGAAACGCCGGAGGGCGGAAGCGTGGGGGCGCGGAAACGCCGGAGGGCGGAAGCGCGGGAGCGCGGAAACGCCGGAGGGCGGAAGCGCGGGAGGCGGGAGCGGGGACGATGCGAGGCCGACCGGCGAGGGGCCCTTGCGCGCCCGGGGGGCGCCGGGCAACCCTTTCGGCCGTGCAATCGCCGATCGACAGCGGGGTCGTGCTCATCACCGGCGCGTCGTCGGGCATCGGCCGCGCGCTGGCGCACGAGATCGCCCGGCGCGCCCGGGCGCTCGTGCTGGTCGCGCGCCGCAAGGATCGCCTGGAGGCGCTGCGGGCCGAGCTCGCCGCGGCGCGCCCGGCGCTCGCCGTGCTCGCCTTCGGCTGCGATGTCACCGATCGGGCGGCGGTCGACGCGATGCTGCTCTCCGTCGAGGCCGAGGTCGGGGGGGTCGACGTCCTCGTCAACAACGCCGGCTTCGGCGACATCGGCGTGTTCGATCTCTCCGCGTGGTCGCGCACCGAGCAGATGATCGCGCTGAACGTGACGAGCCTCGCGTACCTCACGCACCGGCTCGTCGGCCCGATGGTGTCGCGCGGGCGCGGCGCGATCGCGAACGTGAGCTCCGGCTTCGGGCTGACGTTCGGGCCCGGGATGGCGTCGTACGTCGGCACGAAGCACTTCGTCACGAGCTTTACCGAAGCGCTCCGCCTCGACCTCGCCGGCTCCGGCGTGCGGGTGACGCAGGTCTGTCCGGGGCCCGTGCGGACTGAGTTCAACGAGGTGGCCGGCAACTTCACGGGCCTCGAGCCTCCCGCGCTCCTGTCGATCTCCCCGGAGCGCTGCGCGCGCGCGCTGGTCCGCGCGGTGGACCGCGGCCGCGCGCTCGTGGTGCCCGGGGCGGTGGCGTGGCTCGTCATCCACCTCGGCGTCCTCTGCCCGCGGTGGCTGCTCCGGCTCGCCTACTGGCCGATCGCGCGCGTGCTGCGGAAGAAGCAGCTCGCGGTGCGCGACGCTCCGGCGCCGCCCTGAGGCGCGCGTCTCGGCGGCCACGGTCGCCGCGGCGGCGCGCCGAGGCGCAGGACCTGGGCGCCGCGGCGAGAGCTGCGGACCAGACGGTTCATCTGCGGTCGTGTCCGCCCTCGTGGTAGCGTCTTGCGCCGCTCGTCGAGCTCCTGAGGAGGACCACGGATGAAGAAATATCGGTGTCTGGTGTGCGGATTCGTCTATGACCCGGGGGTCGGTGACCCCGACACCGGCATCGCGCCCGGGACCTCGTTCGAGGACCTGCCCGACTCCTGGATGTGCCCGGAGTGCGGCGCGACCAAGGCCGATTTCGAGCCGATCGACGAGTGATCGATCCGAGCCTCCGCGCCGTCTCGGCGCGCCTCGCGAGAGGCGGCGCGGAGACGCCGGCAGCGTGAGCACATCGGCTGCGCGGTTTCCCCGCACCGATGTGCTCTCCTCGGACTCGCGCCGCGCGCGGTCCCGGGGGGCGCTTCACCCCATCCCCCACGGATCGGCCTGACGCACGCGGCGGGGTGAGCGCCAGGCGCAGCCGCGCGGGAAGCGCTGCGGGGCACACGGCGACGTCGACGAGCGTCCTGCGGCGGGTGCTCAGCGCAGCGCGCTGCGAGCGGCCCCCGTACTGACGGGAGCGCCGCATCGCGGTCACCTCGCACCCGATCCAGGCGCTGGCCACGCTTCTGCGCGAGCGCGCACGCTCTCGGCGGACCGCTTCTGGTGCGGTCGCACGCTTTCGAGAGCGTGGCGATGGCGTGGAATTAAGAAGAACGGCTAAGAAAGAGGATTGAGCTGCTTCGAGGGTGGACCTGACAGGGATCGAACCTGCGACCTCTAGAGTGCGATTCTAGCGCTCTCCCAACTGAGCTACAGGCCCTCGCTTTCGAGAGCGCGGACTCTACTCGCCGGGACGCTCCTGTCAAGCATCGATCGCGGTTTTCTCTCCGCCGCCTGTCTGTCGTTGGGGGGACCCTGGGCGCCCCACCAGGTCCCCCTGCTTGCCGTGCTTCCCCTGGTTCCCCGCGTTCCCCGCGTTCCCCGCGCCCTAGTTGGCAAGGCTCGGCGGCTCCGCCTGCGCGCGCGCCTGGGCCTTCGGGTTCTGGAAGAGGAAGAGCTTCTCGCGCTCCTCCCCGTAGCTCTCCGTGCTGCCCCACTTGGGGTTCCAGTCCTTCACCCAGTACACCTCCCCGGAGACGATCGCGTCCTCGGGCCGGCCCGTGCGCTCGGGGTAGCGGTAGATGTACTCCTTCATCGCGTCCCGGTACGCGGTGTTCGCCGGCAGCTTGATGCGGGCGAAGTAGTCGCACCAGATCTGGGTGTACGCGAAGCTCTTCGCGTGCAGGAGGTCGAAGTTCGGCGGCTCGCCGGTGAAGGGGTTGATGTGGCGGCCGTCGACCGTGATGGCGTCGACGACGATCGTCCCGTCGTCCATCACGGGGTTCGGTGAGAACATGAACCAGCCCTGGAGGAACCGGAGCTTCTGCGACAGGACACGCGTCGGCTCGGGGTGAGGCACCTTCCAGCGGTTCTTGATGACCCAGAGCTCGACCGCCGCCTGGTTGACCGCGCCGACGAACATCACGAGCACGGCGAGCTCGCGGAACGTCGCGAGCACCTTCCGGCCCGCCAGCCGGAGCGGCGCCGGCGGGGGCGCGATCTCGGAGCGCTCCGGGAGCCGCGCGCCGAGCGCCCGGCCCAGGCTGCGGCGGTGCGCCGCCGCCATCGCCGCGGTCGCCGCGTCGCGCACGAGCGGCAGGCGGAGCACCCACGCCACCGTGGGGCCGAGCGGGATCGCCGCGACGATGTCGGCGAGCGCCGCCGCCCCTTCGGCCGCCTCGCCGCCAGGACGCCGCGCCGCGAGCCCGAAGGGCGCGGAGCTCGACGCCTCGAAGGTGAGCAGGCCGAACCGGTCCATCCGCTTCAGCATGCGGCAGGCGAGCACGGCGCCCGGCGACCGCGGATCGAACAGCACCACGCGGGCCCGGTGCACGCGCCGCATCGTGCGCGCGGCGATCTCCCAGTCCTCGCGGCTGATGAGGAGCGTGGAGAACACGCAGAGCGCCCACGCGAACGGGCCCAGCACGAACGTCGTGCCGAACCCGACGTGGAGCAGGTTCATCATCACGAGCGTGAGCCGCCGCGCCCACACCCGGCCGAGGGGCGACAGCAGGCACACCGGGATGGCCGCCTCGAACGAGATCACCATCCTCGTCATGAACAGGATGAGGAACTTCGGCGCGTAGTCGCGGATGTCCGCCACGATCGGCGTCACCATCCGGTCGACGTAGAGAACGAAGTGGACCGCGGTCCCGTTCTTCCAGGCGGGGCCGGTCTTGTGCACCACGTTGAAGAAGTAGATCGCCGAGAGCTGGATCAGCAGGACGGGCCCGAGGACGGTCACATAGGCGTCCGGCTTCCGGGGGTCGTCGAGCGTGGCGCGGTCGTTCAGATCGTCCGCGGTCCGCTCGCGGCTCCGCTTCAGCGACGCGAGGAGCGCGTCGACGGAGAAGCGATCGCCCATCGGCAGGAAGCACGTCCAGAGCAGCAGCAGGTTGTGGACGACGTAGCCGCCGTTCTCGATGAGCAGGACGCGCCCGTTCATGCTCGTGACGAACACGAGCGAGAGCACCTGCATGAGCTTCGTCTTCCAGCCGATGAGCAGGCAGACGTAGGTGGCGAAGATCACGGCCCAGAGGACCCAGAGCTCGCCCGGCGTGGAGAAGGCGTTGACGAGCGAGAAGTTCCCGCCGCCCTGCGGGCGCCAGAGGTTCACGTGGTTCGGCAGGACGCCGATGTCCGCGAACATGTCGGACCACGCCCAGCTGCGGCGGAACAGGTCGCCGATCAGGAAGAAGCCGAGCAGGATGCGCGTGAAGCCGAGCGTCCGCCGGTCGAACGTGAAGAAGCTGTCCCGGAGGATGTCCCACATCGAGGGCCCGCGCGGCCGCGGAGGCGGCTCCGGCGCCGCGCCGTCTTCCTCGTCGTGCTCGCCTTCCGCGGCGCCGTCGTCCTCGGCGGCCGCGTCGCGCTGCGCCGCGCGCGCTGCGCCGTCGCCCGCGCGCGCTGCGCCGTCGTCCGCGCGCGCGCCCTCGCCCGCGCCGGAGCCCCTCGCGGCGGCGGCCTCCGGGCCTGCTTCGCGGCTCTCGCCGGGGTCCTCGTTCCGGAGCGCGCCCTCGGGCCCACCCTCGTCGCGATCGTCTTTTGCGTTCATAAGGCGTCGAGATCGATGCTGCGCGAGCGGAGCGCTCGCCGTTTCCATCCCCTACCTACCGCAACCGCGCGGGCGCCGCACGAGGCGACCAGGGGCGCGACGTGCGAGCGCGCCGGGTCGCGCCCTGTGGGCAGGATCGCGACCGCACGGCGCGCTTGATGCGCGCGGCGCGGGACGGTAACGAGGAGGGCGACGTGCGCTCCATGTCCAACGCGCCCGACGCGCCTGACGCTGAAGAGCGCCTCGCGCTCGCGAGCTGCGCCTTCGTGGCCGGCTGCATCCTGCTCGCGCCGCGCGAGTGGATCTCGGCGGGGCTTTCGCTCGCGCTCGCCGCGGCGCTCTTCGGGTGGCACCTCCGGCGGCGCGCCGCGGCCCCGAAGGGAAGGCCGGCGGCGCCCGCGCAGGGCGCCCGCGGCGCTCAGGGCGCGCCGGGTGAGCCGGGTGAGCCGGGTGAAGAGCCGCGGGCGCCAGCCTGAACGCGCAGCGGAGGGCGGCCGAAGCGGGCGCGCACGCGGTCGGCGACGGCGCGCACCCGCGGCGCGCCGAGGAGCCGCCGCTCCAGGCGCCGCTTGCCGGGGACGTCGAGGAGCATCACGCCGATCAGGATCACCAGCGCGCCCGGACCGGGGATGCCGGGCAGCGACAGCAGGATCCCGAGCGCGACGGCCATCACGCCGAGCAGGTTCTTTCCGACGCGCGCCGCCATGCGCACCCAGGCCGGACGCCCCTCCAGGAAGGGCGCCTCCTCCTGCCTCTCCAGGTAGTCCGCGGGCAACCGGACGAGCACGACAGTAACGAGCGCCATGCCCGCGACGAAGCTGGCGAGGCACACGCCCACGCCGATGGCGAGCTGCTCGCGGTGCGCGTCGACGAACGCACGCGCTGCTCGGGCGGCATCCGTCATCGATGAGGCGGGTAACATACGGCGGTGAGGCGGGGAGCATACGGCGCGGGGCCGGCTCGGGCGAGGTGGGCCCAGAAGCTCAGGGGACGAGCACGGTGCCGATCGAGCCGGGCTCGCTCGCCTCGCGCGCGAGATCGCCCGGCTTGAGCCGCCCCAGGACGTGGATGCGGCGGACCCCTTCGGCGAGCGCGGCGAACGACTCCTCGAGCTTCGGGATCATCCCGCGCGTGACGGCGCCGCTCGCGATGAGGGCGCGCCCCTCGGCGACCGTGAGGCTCGGGATGCGCGAGGCGGGATCGGCGACGTCGCGCAGCACGCCCGGCACGTCGCTGACGAGGAAGAGCCCCGCAGCGCCGAGCTCGATGGCGACCCGGTTGGCGACCGTGTCGGCGTTGATGTTGTACGCCTGCCCGTCCGCGCCGGCCCCGAGGCAGGCGAGGACGGGCAAGTAGCCGCCGCTCCCGAGCAGCTCGAGCAGCCCGCGATCGACGCCCGTGATGTCGCCGACGAGGCCGAGGTCCACCGGCTCGGGCCCGGCGCCGGCGTAGACCTGCGGCGGCCGCTTGACCGCCGAGAGGGCGGGCCCGCTCGCGCCGTGGAGCCCCACCGGCCTCGCGCCCGCGGCGACGAGCGCGGCGCAGAGGTCGACGTTGAGCTTGCCCGCGACGACCATCTTCATGACGTCGAGCGTGTCCGCGTCGGTGACGCGCTGACCGGCGACCTGCCGGACGGGGATGCCGAGGCGCTCCTGCAGCCGGGTGGCCTGCGCGCCCCCGCCGTGGACGACGATCGCGCGCGCGCCCGCGCGGGTGAGCGCCGCGAGGTCGCTGGAGAGGATGGCGAGGGCGGGGCCGCCCACGACCTCGCCGCCGAGCTTGATGACGAGCGGACCCGTCGCCGTGGTCACGGGTGCCTCCGCGCTGCTCTGGGACATTTCATGAGGGGCACACGTACCACTTCTGCTGCGGCCAGGGCAGAGGTCGCCGGCGCGCGGGGGGGTGGCGGGCGGCGTGGTGGCGGCGTGGCAGCGCGAGCGGGCGCCGGCGACCTCGCGCGGGGCGGCGCTCGGCCTTCGGTGGCTTCCGTGGCATGCTGGCGCCGTGATCCAGGCCCTCCGACAGGCGCTGTCCAGCCGCGCGGAGCCGATGCTCGCGCTCCTCGAGCGGCTGGTGAACCTCAACTCCTTCACGGACAACCCGCGCGGCGGCGACGCCGTGGGCGAGGTCCTGGCCAACGAGCTCTCGACGATCCCCGGCCTGTGCGTGCGGCGGTTCGCGAGCGCGCGCTACGCGGCGCACTGGGTGGCGGAGAGCGAGGCGGCCAAGGCGTCGCCGGCGGGGCACGTCGCCCTCGTCGGGCACCTCGACACGGTGTTCCCCCCGGGGGTCTTCGAGGGCTTCCGCCTGGACGGGGAGCTCGCGCGCGGGCCCGGCGTGCTCGACATGAAGGGCGGGCTCGTGGTGGTGATCGAGGCGCTCAGGGCGCTCGAGCGGATCGGCGCGCTGCCGGCGATCCCGGTGCGGTTCGCGATCGTGGCGGACGAGGAGGTCGGGTCGCCCGAGGGGCGCCCGCTGCTGCAGCGCGAGCTCGCGGGCGCCGCGTGCGCGCTCGTGTTCGAGGCGGGGCGCGAGGGGGACCGGATCATCACCGCGCGCAAGGGCACGGGGGGCGCGACGGTGAGGGCCACGGGCAAGGCGGCGCACGCCGGCAACGCGCACCGGCAGGGCGCGAACGCCGTCTGGGCGCTCGCGCGCTTCGTCGACCGGGCGCAGCAGCTCACCGACTACGGGCGGGGGGTGACCGTCAACGTCGGCAAGGTGAGCGGAGGGCAGGGCAGGAACACGGTGCCCGACGCGGCGGAAGCGCAGGTCGACCTCCGCTTCGTGAGCCGCGCGGACGGCGAGGCCATGCTGGCGGCGCTCGCCGCGGCGGCGCGCGAGGCGGCCGCCGGGGTGCCCGGCACCGCCGTGCAGGTCGACGGCGAGATCGCGCGGTCGCCGCTCGCGCGGACCGACGCGAGCGCGGCGCTCTGCCGTGAGTACGCGGCCTGCGCGCGGGCGGCGGGGCTCGGCGACGCCGAGGCGCCCCTCCTCGGCGGCGGATCCGACGCCAGCTCGACGGCCGAGATCGGGATCCCGTCCATCGACGGGCTGGGGCCGCGGGGGAGCGGCTTCCACACGAAGGACGAGCTCGTCGAGGTGAGCACGCTGGTCCCCAAGGCCGAGGCGCTGGCGGCGTTCCTGCTGGGCCGGCGCGCCTGAGGGGCTGACGGGCGGCGCGCGCGACTCCGACGCTCGCCTGCCGCGGGCTGCGACGTGCGACCCCAGTGGATCACCTGGGCGGCGGCCTCGGGTCGCGACTGTAAGGGATCCCCTTGCTGCGATGACGCGAACCCGCGAGAATGTATTTATGGCAAGTGGGGCTGCTTACACATTGACGGGCGTCATCCACGAATCCTCGGCGACGACGGTCTACCGGGGAGTTCGAGAGAGCGACCGCTCCCCGGTGGCGATCAAGCGGCTCAAGAGCGAGCGCCCGCTGCCGGTCGAGATCGCGAAGCTCAAGTACGAATACGCCATCGCCCGAGACCTCGCGCTGCCGGGCGTCGTGAAGGTCTATGGGATCGAGAAGGTGGGCAGCGGCCTGGCGCTCATCATGGAGGACGCGGGCGAGCGCCCGCTCAACGAGATCATCGGCGCGAGCAAGCTGAAGCTGGAGGACGCGCTCCGTATCGCGATCTCGATCGCCGACGCCCTGGAGTCCATCCATCGACGAGGCGTCACTCACATGGATGTCAAGCCGCACAACATCCTCGTCAACGCGGAGACGCTGGAGGCGAAGCTGACGGATTTCGGCAGCGCGACGCGCCTGTCGCAGGAAGCCCACAAGGCAAACCGCTTCGCGTCCTTCGAGGGGACCCTGGCCTACATGTCGCCGGAGCAGAGCGGGCGGCTGAACGTCGTCATCGATCGCCGCACGGACCTCTACTCCCTGGGCGTCACCTTGTACGAGATGGTGACGGGCGTCCTCCCCTTCCGGACGACGGACCTCATGGACCTCGTGCACAGCCACATCGCGCGGACCCCGCCGGCGCCGCAGGCCGTGTCGCCCGCGGTGCCGAGCGCCGTCTCCGACATCGTGATGAAGCTCCTCGCCAAGAGCCCAGACGACAGGTACCAGAGCGCCCACGGGCTCAAGGTCGACCTGGAAGAGTGCTCGTCGCAGCTCTCGTCGAAGGGGAAGATCGAGCCGTTCCCCGCCGGCCGCTACGACTACGTCGATGAGCTGCGGGCGCCTCAGAAGCTCTATGGCCGGGAGACCGAGGTCGCGCTCCTCTCCGACGCGTGGGTCCGTACGAGGCAGGGTGGGAGTGAGTCCGTCCTGGTCTCCGGCTACTCCGGGATCGGCAAGTCGGTCCTCGTGAACGAGCTCCAGAAGAGCGTCGTTCGTGAGAGAGGGTATTTCGCGACCGGCAAGTTCGACCAGCTCAACCGGACGACGCCGTACGCGGCCGTCGCGCACGTCTACCAGGAGCTCATCCGCAACATCATGGCGGAGTCTGCCGACGTGCTGGCGCAGTGGAAGCGCAGGCTCTCGGCGGCGGTCGGCTCGAACGGGCAGCTCCTCATCGACCTGATACCGGAGCTCGAGCTCCTCATCGGCCCTCAGCCGGCCGTCCCGGCGCTCGGCCCCACCGAGTCGCAGGCGCGGTTCCAGCTGACGCTCCAGAACTTCTGCCGCGCCTTCCCCTCCAAGGAGCGCCCCCTGGTCCTCTTCTTCGATGACCTGCAGTGGGCGGACGCGGCGTCGCTCAAGTTCCTCCAGAACATCGCGGCCGAGGCGCGGATCCCCTACATGCTCATGATCGGCGCGTACCGCGACAACGAGGTCGACGCGAGCCACCTGTTCTCCGTGGTCCTCGGGGAGCTCCGCAAGAAGGCGGCGGCGGTGAGCGAGCTCATGCTCAGGCCGCTCGCCTTCTCCGACGTGAACCAGCTCGTCGCCGACACGCTGAGCTGCGATCCTCACCGCGCGGAGCCCTTCGCGAGGCTCATCTTCGACAAGACCCGGGGTAACCCGTTCTTCATGAGCCAGCTCATGAAGAGCCTGCACGCCGAGAGGCTCCTCTCGTTCGACCCCGCCGGCTTCTCGTGGACATGGGACCTCGATCGCATCCGCGAGGCGAAGGCCTCGGAGAACGTGATCGAGCTCATGGTGGGCAAGATGCGCCGGCTGCCCGAGCGCGCCCAGCGTATCCTTTCCCTCGCGGCGTGCGTCGGCCACCAGTTCGATCTGACGACGCTGGCGATCGTGACGAGGCGGTCGCGCCAGGAGGCGGCCCGCGAGCTCTGGGGCGTGCTCCGCGAGGGGTTCATCCTCCCCGTGGACGCGGAGTCCAGGTTCTTCGATATCGCCATGGACGGTGAGCTCGCCGTCGCAGAGGACGGCTCCGACGAGGAGCTCAACGTCTCTTACAGGTTCCTGCACGATCGCGTGCAGCAGGCCGCCTACGCGCTCATGGACGACGCGGACAAGCAGGCGGCGCACCTCCAGATCGGGCGGCTGATGCTGGAGGACAGCAGGCGAGATCAGTCCGAGGCCGAGCTGTTCGACATCGTGGGCCACATGAACCGGGGAGTCGCCCTGATCACGGACGAGCGCGAGAAGCGGGCGCTCTCGCGGCTGAACCTCGACGCCGGCAAGCGGGCGAAGATGGGGGCGGCCTATGACGCCGCGGTTCATTACCTCGAGATCGGGACATCGCTGCTCGACGCGGAGAGCTGGAAGAGCGAGTACGAGCTCGCGTTCGGGCTCCACACGGAGCTCGCGGAGTGCAGGTGCCTGAGCGGCGGCTTCGAGGCGGCCGAGCCGCTGTTCGACGTCCTCTCGACCCAGGCGAGGACCACGCTGGATCGCGCGAACGTCTGCGCGCTGCGCATGACCTTCTACCTGATGCTCGGCCAGATCAACCGGGTGATAGACCAGGCGCTGGAGGCGCTCGGGCTGCTCGGGGTCGCGCTCCCGCAGGCCGCCGAAGCGCGCGAGGTGATGCTGCGCGAGGAGCTCGCCGCCCTGCGGGCGAGCCTGGAGACGCGCGAAATAGCCAGTCTCATCGACCTGCCGCAGGCGTCCGGCGCGGAGACCCAGATGATCCTGGGCCTCCTCGGCGAGCTGGCGACGCCGGCGAACGCCGTGGACCCCACCCTCGCCCTGCTCGCGGTGGTCAAGCAGATCAACCTGTCGATGAAGCACGGCAACTCGGCCATGTCCGCCCTGGGGTACGTCTCGTTCGGCAGCATGCTAGGGAACGATCTGCCCCTGTTCCGGGACAACCCTCAGCGATACGAGGAAGGATACGAGTTCGCGAAGCTCGGGATCGCGCTCAACGAGAAGTTCAACAACGTTCGTCTCACCTGCAAGCTGCTGATCTACTTCGCGGCGATACTCCACCTGTTCGAGCATCTCTCGGAGACGATCGACTGCTTCGGGCGTTCCCGCCAGGCCGGGCTGGCGAGCGGCGACCTGGTCTACGCGTCGTACTGCTGCATGCACATCGCGGCGGCGAAGCTCAACCTCGGCGACGATCTGGACGGGCTCGCGGACGAGATCGAGCAGAGCCTCGCGCTCGTGCGGCGGATCGGCGACCTGACCACGATCCACGCCCTGGTCTGCGCGAAGCAGGTGGTCGCGAACCTCACGGGTCGAACCGAAGGGGGGCACTCCCTGAGCGGCGGCTCGTTCGACGAGGCCGAGTTCACGAGGTCGATCGAGGGGCCGGAGCTCGCCTATGTGGTCAGCTGGCACAGCGCCTTCAAGCTTCAGCTGAGCTACCTCCACGGGGACTACGCGGCCGCGCGCTCGTTCCTGGCCACGGCCGAGCAGCAGAGCGTGGGGTGGTCGAGCCACGCCTGGGCGACGGAGATCGTCTTCTTCGGCTGCCTGACGCTCGCGGCGTCGTGCGACGGGGCGCCGGACGGCGCGCGCGCAGAGCACATGGAGGCGCTCGCGAGGCTCGAGGCGAAGCTGAACCACTGGGCGGAGCTGAGCCCGTCCAACTACGCCCACAAGAGCACCCTCGTGGCGGCCGAGGTGGCGCGCCTCTCGGGGAGGACGCGGGACGCGATGATGCTCTACGAGAAGGCGATCGAGGCGGCGAGGGCGAGCCGGTTCGTGCGCGACGAGGCGATCGCGAACGAGCTCGCGGCGAAGCTGTACGAGGCCGAGGGGCTGCTCCGGTCCGCGCGGGCCTTCATGACGGACGCCTACCACGCGTACCTCCTGTGGGGGGCGACGGCCAAGGTGGAGAGCCTGGCGCGGGTCGCTCCCCACCTCGTGCCCGCCGACGGAGGGCTCCTCGGGCCGCGCAGCGTTGTCGCCTCATCGCGCTCCGGCAGGGCGCAGACCACGTCGACGACGCGGCTCAGCACCAGCATCCTCGACGTGGAGGCGGTCATCCAGGCTGCGCAGGCGCTCGCGGGCGAGGTCGTCCTGGAGAGCGTCGTGAGCCGGCTGATGGAGATCGTCATCAAGAACTCCGGCGCGCAGAAGGGCGCCCTCATCCTCGAGCGCGAACAGCAGCTGCTCGTCGAGGCGGTCGTCATCGCGGAGCCGAGCTCGCTCCGGGCGGGCCTGGCCGCCCCGCTCGAGGGGAGCGCCGACGTGCCGGTCTCCATCGTGCAGTACGTCGCGAGGACGAAGGAGCCCGTGATCCTGGCGGACGCGACCCAGGAGTCCCGGTTCGCGGGCGACCCGTACATCGCCGCGTGCGCCCCGAGGTCGATCCTGTGCCTGGCCATGATCCACCAGGGCCGGACCAAGGGGATCATCTACCTGGAGAACCGGCTCGCCCCGAGCACCTTCAAGCCGGCGCGGCAGGAGCTCGTCAGGCTCCTTCTGACGCAGGCCGGGACGGCCGTGGAGAACGCGCTGCTCTACGAGCACCTGGAGCACCGCACGGCGGCGCTCCAGGAGGCCGAGCAGCGGCTCGGGGTCGAGTTCGCCGGGCGGGAGCGGAGCGAGCGGGAGCGCCTGTCCCTGCAGGAAGAGATCATCCGGGTGCAGAACGACCGGCTCGCGGAGCTGTCCACCCCCATCATCCCGATCACCGACCGGATCATGGTCATGCCGCTGATCGGGATGATGGACAGCGCGCGGGCCCAGCAGGCGCTCAGCACCGCCCTGCACGGGGTCGAGTCGAACGGCGCCGAGGTCGTGATCATCGACATCACCGGCGTGAAGCTCGTCGACAGCGACGTCGCGAGCACGCTGATGGCCACGGCGAAGGCCCTCCGGATGCTCGGGGCGCAGGCCGTGCTCACCGGCATCCGCCCCGAGGTCGCGACGACCCTCACCGGCCTGCAGATCGAGTTCAGGGAGATCGTGACGCGGGGGACGCTCCAGAGCGGCATCGCGTACGCGCTGCAGAGGACGGGGAGGACCGACGGCCTCGTGAAGAGCGCCGCGCGTTGAGCGCGGCGCCGGCGCGACCGGCTCAGGTCCTCGCCTGTCCGCTGTCGGGGCTGCTGTCCGGGCCGCTCCTCCGGGAGCTCCATCGGCTCAACCCCGAACGCGCGGCGCCCTCGGGGATCCTGGCCCGCACGCGGCTCCGCGCCGTGATGTGCGCCCGGACGACGCGGGCCACGGACGCGACCTGAGGCGGCTCCATCATGGTGAAATGGTTGCCCGGGACCTGGTGCATGACGAACCGCCCGCGGGCGAGGTCCCTCCAGTAGTCGACGTCGTCGGATTCGCTCGCGTCGAGCTGATCGCGCGCGCGCACGAACAGGACGCTGGCCTCCGTCGGGCGCGGCTCGTAGCGCGTCATGGCGCGCCAGGTGCTCAGCACGATGGCGCGGAACGGCGCGTCCTCCTGGAGCGCGGCGACGAAGCCCTGGTACGCCTTGGGGGCCGCGTCCTTGAGCCCGATCAGCTGCCGGAGCACGTCGTCGGCGCTCTCGATCGACGCGCCCCGCACGGACGCCAGGGATCCGGTGTCCAGCAGGAGGAGCTGCGCCTTCTTCCCTTCCGCCAGGAGCTGCTGCGCCATCTCGTAAGCGATCACGCCGCCGGCCGAGTGGCCGCCCAGGAGGTACGGGCCCTCCGGCTGGATGGCGCGCAGCTCTTGAACGTACCGCGCCGCCATGGCGGGGATCTCGGTGAAGACGGGCTCGTCGGGCTCCATCCCCGACGCGCGGATCCCGTAGATGGACAGCTCGGCGCCCATCTGCCGCGCCAGCTCGCGGTAGATGAAGATCGTGCCACCGATGGGCTGCACGAGGAACAGCGGCGCCCTGCGGTGCGACCCGACGTGGAGCGGGACGATGAGCCGGCCGCGCCCGCGCCCCGGCGCGGCGCTGGCGCTCCTGTAGGTGGGCGGCGCGGAGGCGCTGGAAGGCTGGCTCTCGTGGATGTGCTCGGCGAGCGCCGCGACGGTGCGGAGCTCCAGCAGCGCGTGCACCGGTAGCTCGACCTTCAGCCGCTCCTTGATCAGGGCCCGCACCTCGATCGCGCTCAAGGAGTGCCCGCCGAGGTCGAAGAAGTTGTCGTGCGGCCGCACCTTGGCCACGCCGAGCACCTCCCTGAAGATGTCCGCGAGCGCGCGCGCCACGTGATCCGCAGGCGCCCCCGCCCTCGGCTCGGAGCTCGCGTCGCTCCGGTCCGTCGCGGGCGCCGGGCGCGACGCCGCGTCGCTGCTGTCGAGCGCCGACGAGGGCGCCGCCTTCGTCGCGGGCGCCGGGCGCGAGGCGCCGAGCACGTACGGCGTGCGCTTGAACGGGTACGTCGGCAGCGGGACGCGCCGGCGCCGCTCGTCCCGGGAGAACGCCGCCCAGTCGACGTCGGCGCCGGCGCACCAGAGCTGGCCGACGGCGGCGAGCAGCGCCTCCAGGTCCGTCCGATCGGAGCCCGAGCTCGCCATCGTGGTGAGAATGAGCCGCCCCGCGCCGGCGTCGGGGTGCTGGCTCGCCAGCGTGGCCAGCGTCCGCCCGGGCCCGACCTCGACGAAGACGTGATCCGGGTCGAGGAGCAGCGCCGCGAGCCCTCGCCCGAAGCGGACGGTCCCCCGGAGGTGCCGAGCCCAGTAGGACGGATCCTGGGCATCGGCGTCCGTCATCCACGTGCCGGTGAGGTTCGAGAGCATCGGGATGCGCGGCGCCCGTCGCTCCAGGGAGGCCGCCAGCTGGGTCAAGCGGTCCGCGATCGGGCCGACGAGCGAGGAGTGCGCCGCCGTGGCGATCGGCAAGCGCCGGGTCTCGTGGCCCTCGCGCGCGCACTCCCGCTCGAGGCGCTCGATCGCCGGCAGCGTCCCGGAGACGACGCACACCTCCGGGCCGTTGACGGCGGCCAGGGAGAGGCCGTCGCCGAGCCGAGCGAGCAGCGCGTCCTCGGAGAGGTGCACGACGAGCGTCGCCACGTCCCTGGGCAGCTGCTCGTACAGGCGCCCGCGCGCCGCGATGAGCGTCACCGCGGCCTCGAGCGACAGCACGCCCGCGACGCAGGCGGCTGTGTACTCGCCCAGGCTGTGTCCGCTGACCGCCGCCGGGCGGATGCCCCACGACAGGAGGAGCCGCGCCGTCGCGACCTCGATCGAGAAGATGGCCGCCATGTTCGCGCAGGGGGCGCGCAGCTGCTCGGCCGCGCGCTCCCGCTCCTCGGGGCCCGGGAAGAGCAGCGCCCGGATATCCATGGAGAGCGCGCGCTGGAACAGCGTGGCGCACTCATCGAGGCTCTCCCGGAAGACGCGCTCGCTCCCGTACAGCTCTCGCCCCATGTCCACCCGCTGGGAGCCTCCGCCGGGGAAGAGGAACACCACCTTCGGCGCGCGGCCCTCGGCGACGTCGCTGAAGGCGTGCGCGGGATCGCGCGCTCGCAGGAGGGCGGCCGCCGAGACCGGCTCGCGGCAGACGACCGCGCGGCGATGCGCGAACCGCGCCCGCCCCTGCTGGAGCGTGAAGGCGACGTCGGGGAGGGAGAGGTGCGCCGCGTGCCGCAGGTGCCCGGCCAGCCGATCCGTCATGCCCTCGAGCGCTTCGCTCGTCTGCGCGGACAGGACCAGCAGCTGGCAAGGCCGCGACGGGCCGGAAGGATCCATCGCGGGCGCCTCCTCCAGGATCACATGGGCGTTCGTGCCCCCCATCCCGAAGGCGCTCACCCCGGCGCGGCGCGGGCGCGCCCCGCGCTTCCAGGCGAGCGGCGCGGCGTTGACGAAGAACGGGCTGCTCTCCAGGTGGAGCTCGGGGTTCGGGCGCCGGAAGTGGAGCGTGGGCGGGATCAGCTCGTGCTCGAGCGAGAGCGCGGCCTTGATGAGCCCGGTGGCCCCGGCGGCCGCCCCCAGGTGCCCCAGGTTGCTCTTCAGCGAGCCCAGCGCGCAGAACCCGACTTTGTCAGTGCCATTTCCGAAGGCGCGCGACAGGGCGGCGACCTCGATCGGATCGCCGAGCCTCGTGCCCGTCCCGTGGCCCTCGACGAAGGTGATGCTCTCCGGCTCCACCCCCGCGGCGGCGTGCGCCTTGAGGATCGCCTGCGCCTGTCCGTCCGTACCCGGCGCGGCGTAGCCGACCTTGCGCGAGCCGTCGTTGGTGATCGCGGATCCGAGGATGACGGCGTGGATGTGGTCGCCGTCGCGGAGCGCGTCCTCCAGCCGCTTGAGCACGACGACCGACACGCCGCTGCCGGCCACGGTCCCCTGCGCGTCGGCGTCGAACGGCCGGCAGTGTCCGTCCGGCGACGCGAGCGAGCCCTCCTCGTGGACGTGGCCGAGCCGCGTCGGCGGCAGGACCACGACGCCGCCCGCGAGGACCATGTCGCACTCCTTCGTGGCGAGGCTCTGGCAGGCCAGGTGCACCGCGACGAGCGACGTCGAGCACGCGGTCAGCACCGTCACGGCGGGCCCGCGGAGGCCCAGCTTGTACGCGACCCGCGTCGTCAGGCCGTCGGTGACGTTCCCGGTGAGGATCCGGTAGTACTCGGCGCTCAGCGGCGCCTTGGGCATGCCGACGCGCTCCAGCCAGTACAGCGGGGCCTCGCTCCCGGCGAAGACGCCGACCGACTGCTCGCACGAGAGCGGGTCGTAGCCGGCCCTCTCCATCGCCTCCCAGGCGCACTCGAGGAAGATCCGGTGCTGCGGGTCCATGAGCATCGCCTCGTTCGGGCTGTAGCCGAAGAACCGCGCGTCGAAGCACATCGCGTCGTCCAGCACGCCGCACGCCGGCACGAGGTTCGGCGCGCGGATCAGGTCCAGATCGACGCCCGAGGCCTCCAGCTCCTCGGGCGTGAAGAAGCGGATGCCCTCGACGCCGTTGCGCAGGTTGAACCAGAGCGTGTCGACGTCGCGCGCCCTGGGGTAGCGCCCGGCCATCCCGACGATCGCGACGGCGTTCGCGGGCGCCGCCTTGCGCTCCGGCGCGGGGGCCCGGCGGCTCGAGGGGCGCGTCGGCGGCGCCGGCGCCGCGGTCTCGTCCGCCTCCGCGGCCCGCGAGGCCGCCCCGAGGTGAGCGGCCAGGCTGCGGATCGTCGGGTGCTGGAACAGCTCCACGATCGGCACGCTCCGGCCGAGGCGCGCCTTCAGCGCGGCCTGGACCTGCACGAGCAGGAGCGAGTGGCCGCCGATCTCGAAGAACCGATCATCGAGCCCCACGCGGTCGAGGTCGAGCACCTTGCGCCAGATCTCGCTCAGGACGGCCTCGATGTCCGAGGCCGGCGCGGCGATCTTCGGCTCGGCGCTCGGCGTCGGGCGCTCGGGCGCGGGGAGCGCGCGCCGATCGACCTTCCCGCTCGCGTTGAGCGGCAGCGCGTCGAGCTTCACGAAGATCGCCGGGACCATGTACTCGGGGAGCTTCGCCGCAAGGAACGCCCTCAAGGCCGGGAGGAGCGCGCGCGCCTGCTTCGCGCGGAGCGGGTCGTTGACCAGCGGCGCGCGCGCCTGTCCTTCGGCGGCGCTCGCGCTGGGGAGCGCGCGCGGTCTCCGCGGATCCCCGTCGCGCTCGAAGAGGACGTCCATGCGCTCGGGGCCTCCGGTCCGCGACCAGGTGACGCGGACCGCGTAGCCCAGCCTGCCGCCGAGCTCCCAGAGCGCCTCCGGCTGGATCGCGGCGCCGGCGCGCGCGGGGCCCGCGGCGCAGAGGTCCTCCTTGGTCCCGCTCGCCGTCGAGAGCGCCGCTGCCAGGGCGACGTCCGCGTGCACGCGCGCGTTCGGGATGCCCAGCACCTCCAGCGCCTCGGGGCGGTCCTCCCGCAGCGTTCGCTCGATCTCATCGATGTCCGCCGGCGGCCCGCCGATCGATCGAGCGATCGCGGCCGGCTCCGCCGCAGCGCCCACGAACAGCACGACGTCGTACCGGTAGCGGGTCATCTCCTCGGCGCCGTGGCCGCGCTTGAGCCAGATCTCCACCTGGCTCACGCCCGGGATCTGGCCGCGCAGGGCGCGGAAGTACTCGGGCGCGACGACGAGCTCTTCCTCGGTCGAGATCGCCCGCCGCACCCGGCCGCGCAGCTCCTCGGCCGCGGTGTCCGGCGGCGCCCGGTGGAGCTGCACCGACGCGTGGAACGCCTCGAGCAGGGGGAGGCTCCGCACGTCGCCGATGAACACGAGCCCGCCGGGGGCGACCGAGCGGACGGCGCCCTCGATCACCGATCGCAGGTAGTCGGCGCCGGGGAAGTACTGCACGATCGAGTTGAGGACGATCGCGTCGAAGCTCCCGGGCTCGACGCGGCTGAAGTCGTTGGCCTCGCGGCGCGCCAGCGTCACGTGCGCGTACCCCCTGGCGGCGAGCCTGGGGCGGAGCAGGGAGATGGCCTGCTCGGAGAAGTCGGTCCCCAGGTAGGCTTCGCAGCGGGGCGCCGTCTTCAGGAGCAGGAGGCCTGTCCCGCAGCCGATCTCCCAGACCCGCTTCGGCTGGAAGGACAGGATCCGCTCGACCGTGAAATCGCGCCACGCGCGCATCTCCGCCTCCTCGATGGGCGCGCCCGTGTAGCTGCTGTTCCAGCCCGTCGTGTCGAGGTCCGGATCGGTGGCGGCGATGTCCTTCGCGTAGGTATCGTCGTACAGCGCGCGCCACTCCGTGACGTGGCCCGCCTGGAGGCTCGCGTCGTGCGCCGCGGGCTGCCCGCCGCTCGTCGGGACCACGTAGGCGACGAGGCGCTTGTCGCCGTGGGCGTCGTCCGTCGCGAGGACGACGGCGTCGTCGAGGGCGGGGTGCTGCCTGAGCGTGGCCTCGATCTCGCCGAGCTCCAGGCGGAAGCCGCGGACCTTGACCTGGTGGTCGATCCTGCCGAGGAACTCGATGTCGCCGCCGGGCAGCCAGCGGACGAGGTCGCCGGTGCGGTACATGCGCGCGCCGGGCGCGTCGGAGAAGGGATCGGGGAGGAAGCGGTCCTCTGTGAGCTGCGGGTCGTGGAGGTAGCCGCGCGCGAGTCCGTGGCCGGCGATGTAGAGCTCGCCGGGGACGCCGACGGGGACGGGCTGCCGGCGCGGGTCGAGGAGGTAGACGCGCACGTTGTCGATGGGGCGGCCGATGGGCGGCTTTCGTGAGGCGTCGCGGTCGGCGGGGGCGCCCCGGAGGAGCGAGCAGGAGGTGGTGACGACGGTGGCCTCGGTGGGGCCGTAGTTGTTGACGACCTCGAAGGGGATGGCGCGGTGAGGCCAGCTCCGTAGTCTGTCGCCGCCGGTGAGCAGGGCGCGCAGGGAGCAGCGCGCGGGCCAGTCGAGGCGCAGCAGCTCCTCGGCCATCGGGGTGGGGACGAAGGAGACCGAGATGTGCTGTTCCAGCAGCCACTGCTGGAGCTCCAGGGGCGAGCGGCGGACGGCCTCGGAGGGGATGTACAGGCACGCGCCGGAGCAGAGCGAGGGCCACATCTCCCAGACCGAGGCGTCGAAGCCCGGGCTCGCGATGAGGGTGGTTCGATCCGTGCTGGACAGGGCGAACCGCCGCCTGTGCCAGGCGACCAGGTTGGTGAGCCCGCGGTGCTCCACGAGCACGCCTTTCGGCCGGCCCGTGGAGCCCGACGTGTAGATGACATACGCCGCGTCGGAGGGGCCTGTGCTCCTCGGCGGCGCCGAATCAGGCTGCCCGGTGAGCGCCCGCCCGTCGGCGTCGAGGCGGATCACCACGCCGCCGAACGCGGGGATGCGGTCGGCGAGGCGCGCCCCGGTGATGAGCACCGGCGCCCTGGAGTCGTTCAGCATGAGCTCCAGCCGCTCGCTCGAGCTCTCGGGGCCGAAGGGGACGTACGCCCCGGAAGCCTTGAGGATCCCGACGATGGCGACAAGGAGAGCGAGCGACCGCTCCGCGTGGATCGCGACCGCCGTCCCCGGCCCCACGCCGGCCTCGCGCAGGCGGTGGGCGAGCTGGTTCGCTCGGCGATCGAGCTCGCCGTACGAGAGCGAGCCGCGGTCGGCCACGGCGGCCAGGGCATGCGGCGCGCGCGCCGCCTGCTCCTCGAACAGGTCGAGGACGCACCGGTCTCCTGGAGGGTCGACCTCCGTGTCGTTCATCTCGATCACGAGCCTCCGCTGCTCGACGCGCGTGAGCAGCGGCAGCGACGACACCGGCTGATCCGGCCCCGAGGCCGCGGTGGAGAGCATCGTCAGCAGGTGCTCCGCCATCCGCTCGATCGTCGCTCGGTCGAAGAGATCGGTGCTGTACTCGAGCATCCCCGTCACGCCGTCGGGGCTCTCCCAGGAGTACAGCGAGAGGTCGAAGATCGTCTTCTTGGCGTCGGCCTCGATGGGGCGGACCTCGACCCCGGCGAGCGCGAGATCGCGCTCCGCGGGGCTCTGCGGGGCGAAGGCGATCTGCACGACCGGGTTGTAGCCCGGGCTGCGCTCGGGCCTCAGCTCCTGCACGAGCACGTCGAAGGGCAGCATGTCGTGCTCGTAGGCCTCCAGGCACAGCTGCCGCACCCGCTGGAGCAGCTCGTCGAAGCTCGGGTCGCCGGACAGATCGACGCGCAGGGGCACGATGTTCACGAAGAAGCCCATGATCTCCTCGAGATCCATGCGCGCCCGGTTGGCGCTCGGCATTCCGATCAAGAGGTCGTCGCGCTGCGTGTAGCGGTGCAGCAGGACGGCGAAGGCGGCCATGAGGACCATCGTCACCGTCATCCCCCGCTGGGCGCTGAGCTCCCCGAGGCGCTCCGCGAGCGGCGCGTCGATCCGGAAGGAGACGGTGGCGCCGCGCAGGCTCTGGATCGCCGGCCGCGGATGATCGCTCGGCAGCTCGAGCAGGGGCGGCGCGTCGAGCAGCCGCTCTTTCCACCAGGCGAGCAGCGCTGCTCGGGCGCTGTCCTTCATCTGCTCGCGTTGCCACGCGGCGAAGTCGGCGTACTGGATCGCGAGCTCGGGCAGCGCCGCGGGGGCGCCCCGGCGGTGGCCGTCGTAGAGGAGGGCGAGCTCGCGGAACGCGAGCTCGATGGACCAGCCGTCGGTCGCGATGTGATGGAGGTGGAGCCACAGGATGTGGTCCTCCGGCCCGAGCTTGAGCAGGCAAGCCCGGAGCAGGGGGCCTCGCTCGAGGTCGAAGACGGTCTGCGCCTCTGCGTTGATGCGCTGGTGCGCCGCGACCTCCCGCTCGTCCGGGGAGAGGTGCTGGAGATCCATCACGTTGAGCTGCAACGAGCTCTGCGGGGCGATGATCTGGACCGGCCGCCCGTCGCGCTCCGCGTAGGTCGTCCGCAGGATCTCGTGCCGCTGCGCGAGCTCGCGGAGGCTCCTGTCCAGCGCTCCGACATCGACGCGCCCGCGCAGGCGGAACGGGAACAAGCAGTTGTAGGCCCGGCTCTCCGGCGCCAGCCGCTGGAGGAACCAGAGGCGCTCTTGCCCGAAGGACAGGGGCAGCGGCCCGAGGCGCGGGACGGGCGAGATCGCGCGCTCGGCCCCGCGCGCCGCGGGCTCTTGCCTCACGAGGGGCGCGAGCTCGGCGATGGTCGGGCGGCGGAAGAGCTCCTGGAACGCGAGTTCGACCCCGAGCGCGCTGCGCACGCGGGAGAGCAGCCGCACGGCATGGACGGAGCTGCCGCCCAGCTCGAGGAAGCTGTCATGCACCCCCACGCGCTCCTGCCGCAGCACCTCCTGCCAGATCTCGGCGAGCGCCCGCTCGACGGGAGAGCGAGGCGCGACGAAGGCGTGCGCCAGCGCGGTCCGCGCGGGGCCGGGGGCCGGGAGCGCCGCTCGGTCGACCTTGCCGTTCGCCGTCATCGGCAGCGCGTCGAGCGCGACGAAGGTGGACGGCACCATGAACTCGGGCAGCCTGCCCTGGAGGTGAGCGCGGAGCGCCGCCGGCGACGCCTCCACTCTCTCCACTCCCTCCACGCCTCGCGCGGAGGCTCCGCCGCCGCTCGCCGGGACCACGTAGGCGACGAGGCGCCTGTCGCCGTGGGCGTCGTCCGTCGCGAGGACGACGGCGTCGTCGAGGGCGGGGTGCTGCCTGAGCGCGGCCTCGATCTCGCCGAGCTCCAGGCGGAAGCCGCGGATCTTGACCTGGTGGTCGAGCCTGCCGAGGAACTCGATGTCGCCGTCGTGCCGCCAGCGGACGAGGTCGCCGGTGCGGTACATGCGCGCGCCGGGGTCGGAGGAGAAGGGGTCGGAGAGGAAGCGGTCGCGGGTCAGCTCCGGGTCGTGGAGGTAGCCGCGGGCGAGGCCGTGGCCGGCGATGTAGAGCTCGCCGGGGACGCCGACGGGGACGGGCTGTCGGCGCGGGTCGAGGAGGTAGACGCGGACGTTGTCGATGGGCCTGCCGATGGGCGGCTCGCGTGAGGGGCCGCGGTCGTCGTGGGCGTCCCTGGGGAGGGCGCAGGAGGTGGTGACGACGGTGGCCTCGGTGGGGCCGTAGTTGTTGACGACCTCGAAGGGGATGGCGCGGTGAGGCCAGCGCCGTAGTCTGTCGCCGCCGGTGAGCAGGGCGCGCAGGGAGCAGCGCGCGGGCCAGTCGAGGCGCAGCAGCTCCTCGGCGATGGGGGTGGGGACGAAGGAGACGGTGATCTGCTGCTCGAGGAGCCACTGCTGGAGCTCCAGGGGCGAGCGGCGGACGGCCTCGGAGGGGATGTACAGGCACGCGCCGGAGCAGAGCGCGGGCCACATCTCCCAGACCGAGGCGTCGAAGCCCGGGCTCGCGATGAGGGTGGCGCGATCGGCGCTGGACAGGGTGAACCGCCGCCTGTGCCAGGCGACCAGGTTGGTGAGCCCGCGGTGCTCCACGAGCACGCCTTTCGGGCGGCCCGTGGAGCCCGACGTGTAGATCACGTACGCTGCGTCGTCCGGCGCCTGGCCAGCGGCCGGAGGCACCTTGTCCGCGGGCTCGCGATCGAGCATCGCCCGATCCGCGTCGAGGCGAACGACGTTGAGCCCGCGGCTCGGCACGCGGCCGACGAGGTGGTCGCGGGTCAGGAGCGCCGACACCTTCGCGTCCTCCAGCATGAACGCGAGCCGAGCCGGCGGATAGGCCGGGTCGAGCGGGACGTACGCGCCCCCCGCCTTGAGCACGCCGAGCGCGGCCACGATCATGTCCGGCGAGCGCTCCAGGCAGATGCCGACGAGCGCGCCAGGCCCGGCGCCGCTCTTCCTGAGGTGGTGGGCGATCTGGTTGCTCCGCCGATCCAGCTCGGCATACGTGAGCCGCTCGCCCTCGAACGCCACCGCGGCGGCGGAAGGGGCGCGGCGCGCCTGCTCCTCGACCTGCTCGTGGACCAGCTCGCGCGGCGGGGCCGTCGCCGCGCCGCTGCTCCAGTCGACGAGGAGCTGCCGCCGCGCGTTGGCCGACAGGAGAGGCAGATCCGAGATCCGCTGATCAGGGTCCTCGGCGGCGCCGCCGAGCAGCGCCTGCCAGTGCTCGAGCAGCCTGACCGCCGTCGCCTGCTCGAAGAGATCGCGGCGGTAATCGAGCCTCGCGACGGCCCCTTCGGCGGCGTCCTCGACGCTCACCACGAGATCATGAGCGACGTACGGCAGATCGAGGTCCGTTCGGGTCAGCGTGAGCAGCGGCCCATTGTACGGCGGGGGGCTCTGGGGCCTCGCCGCGAAGAGGACCTGGACGAGCGGCGTGCGGCCCGGGTCGCGCGGCGCGGCGAGCTTCTCCAGCAGCGCCCTGGCGGGAACCTCGCTGTTCGCTCTGCCCTCCTCGATGGAGCGGTGTACCTGGCGCAGGAGCTGTCGGAACGAGGGCTGTGCGCCGAACCTGCCCCGCACGATCACCGGGCCGCCGAAGAGGCCGATGAGCTCCCGGACGTCCGGCGCATCGCGCCCGGGCAGGGGCGCGCCGATCAAGACATCCTCCTCGCCGGTGATCCGGTGCAGGACAGCCAGCATCCCCGCGAGCAGCGCGGTGAACAGGCGCGCTCCTTCGTCCCGGGCCGCCGCTTCGAGGCGCAGGAGGAGCGATCGATCGAGCGCGCGCTCGACCGACCCTCCGTCGAAGGCATGCACGACGGGCCGCGGCCGGTCCGTCGGAAGATCCAGGGCAGTCGGCGCGCCGGCGAGCTCCCGTGTCCAGTGGTCGAGCCGCGCGTCCAGGCGATCGCCGGCGGCGCGGTCGAGCTGCCGCCGGACGTGGTCCTGATAACGCATGGGCAGCGCCGGAGGCGTCATGGAATGGTAGAGGGCGCAGAGCTCCGAGAAGAACAGCCCCACGCTCAAGGCGCCGTCGCAGACGAGGCCGTGCATGGACAGCGCGACCAGGTGGCGGCGCGGGTGCGCCCGGATGAGCGTCACCCGCCAGAGCGGGGCACGCTCGAGATCGAAGGGGCGAGCGGCCGCCTCGCGGGCGGCCGCGAGCGCCGCCTCGTCCGAGGTGGGCTGTAGGTCCGGGGCCAGGCACACCTCTCCGAGGTCGATCGCCACCGCGGGGCTGACGACCTGCGCGGGCTCTCCCTCGCGCTCGATAAAGGAGGTCCTGAGCGGCTCGTGGCGCGCCGCGATCGCCTCGATGGCGCGGCGCAGCCTGGGTACATCGAGATCCCCGTCGAGCCAGGCCGCGCCGCCTTCATGGATGACCGGCGCGGGACCATGGACTCGAGCAAGGAGCCATTTCGTCTCTTGCTCGAAGGAAAGTGGCGCGTAAGTCAGCTCAACCATGGCGCATGCCCTCCTGTCCGTTGATGTCAGAGAGCACCTCCCTCCTCCCGCTCCGAGCGTTCGGAGAGGCCCTTGCAATGGGCTCACGCGCGCCGCGTCGGCGCGCACCCATGCAGGTTGTCAGGCACTCCATTCACTCGCGCGCCGGCTGTCGGCTCAGCGATGTCCTCGGTGACATGGCGCTCCTCCTCCCGAGCGCGCAGCTCATCCCAGAGCGCGCATCAGGCGTGCGCCTGTCACGGAACCATCACGCGAGAACTCGACGTCTTCGCCTCCCCCGGCGACACCTTTTCTTGGTCTACAGAATTAATAATGATCCTTTATCTTGGTATTGCCAAGCGGAATGATCAAAATCGTTCGTGCGACGAGCAGAAGGCTCATCTCGATCAGGTTCGAGTGCCCGCTCGAGTCCCTGCCCGAGTTCCCGCCCGAGTTCCCGCCCGAGTTCCCGCCCCAACAATTCAGCCGCGACGCGCCCTGCTCTGGTCGGCGCGGCGCGGCGCCGCGCCCGGGGCCGCGCCGGCAGGGGACCGCGTTTGGCCCTGAACAGCCGGCGCCTCCGTGGCTCGGCGGAGGCTGTCCGCGGATGGACCGCGAGGGCAGGCGCTACTCTGTGGGAGGATCGGTGAAGAGCATACCAGTCGTCGCCGTGAGCTTCTCGAGGATTGCGGGCCCGAAGCGCTCGGCGAAGCGCGCCCTGTCCTCGGGCGCGATGACGATGTCGCCCGGCTCGTCTTCGCGCTCGTCCGTGATGATGGCGAGGAGCAGCCCGGGCTCCTGGCCGACGTTCTCGAACTGCCGGTAGACGCCCACGGGCACGTCGATCATATCGAACGGCTCGAGCGTCGTCTCGTCCGTGGCGCCCTCGTTCCAGCGCAGCGCGAAGCGTCCAGTGAGGCACAGAAATACCTCCCTCGAGCGACGGTGTGCGTGCATAGGGACTTTGTCGCCAGGCCTGCAGCTGACGATGCCCACGCTCATGCCTTTGGGGCCGACGATGGCCGGCGCTGTCCCCTCGCGCGCGTCCCCCGCCGCGTGCGCCATCAGGAGATACAGAGGAGGGTTCACGGCGTCGAACGCCTCCTGTGGGATGCTGGTGTCAACGGTGTGATTCACGTAAGCCCGGAGCTCGCCGAACCGCGCGATGCGCGAGCGCATCTGCTCCGGGGTGATCTTCAGCGTCGTCATGATAGATCCCCCTTCCTGCCGCGTCCGAGCTCCTGGAGCGATCGGCGCGGCTCTTCTCCAAAGATACCGCGGGCTATGGCGGTGCGCTCGATCGATTCCCTGCTTCGAATCGACTTTATCGCTCGCTGTCGCCGCGCGTATCGCCGTGGGTGACGCGCGTGAGCCGTGTGTTGGCTGAGCAATGGACAATACTGGGCCAGTGTAGTAGCGTGGCCCGGGAAGGCCGATCTCTGGAGGAGCTCGGAAGCTTCGAGACGGAGACGCGATGCTGCCGATCCCGCGGAGCGCCGGAGAGCCGATACGGCCGCGGCGCCTGTCGGTCATGCCTTTGTGAACGACATTGAATTCCAGGGACAGCCGTTTCCGCTGCGCCGGCAGCGCCGTGGTCATTAGCGAATTCCAGGGACAGCCGTTTCCGCCAGGCCGGCAGCGCCGTGGTCATTGGCGAATTCCAGGGACAGCCGTTTCCGCCAGGCCGGCAGCGCCTGCGTCACCGGCCGCGAATCCGGCGGGCGTGTCAGCGCGTCACTCCAGCACCACGAACTTCAGATACCGCCCCTCCCACCACGCCGGCAGCGTCGGGTGGTCCTCCGGCTGCCCGTGGATCGCCCGGATCCGCAGGTCGTCCCGCTCCAGCGTGGCGTCGTCCAGCGTCGCCAGGAAGTCTTCCGCCGTGATGTGGCTCGAGCACGACGCCGCGCAGAGCACGCCACCTCGATCCAGCACGCGCGCGACCGCGGCGTGCAGCCGCCGGTAGGCGCCGAGCGCGCGCGGCTTGGCGCGCTCGCTCGGCGCGAAGCTCGGCGGGTCGCAGATGATGAGATCGTACCGGTCGCCGCGCGCGCGGGCCTTCTCGAGGAAGTCGAACGCGTCCGCCGTCACGAACTCGTGGGCCGCCGGATCCACGCCGTTCTCGCGGAACGTGCGCTGCGCCGACGCGTGCGCGGCCGACGCCGAGTCGACGGAGGTGACCCGGGCCGCGCCGCCGAGCGCCGCGGCCACCGAGAAGCCCCCCGCATAGCTGAAGAGGTTCAGCACGCGCCGGCGCCCGGCCGCGAGCGCGCGCACGCGGGCGCGGTTGTCGCGCTGGTCGAGGAACGCCCCCGTCTTCTGCCCGCGCGCGAGATCGACCTCCATCGCGACCCCCGTCTCCCTCACGAAGAGGCGATCCGGCAGCGGCGGCCCGTGCAGGTGCGCGAGCTTCTTCCCGTCCGCGTCCTCGCCCGCCGCCGACGCGCGCGCGCGCAGGCCGATCGAGCGCACGCCGCGGGCGCCCAGCGCGCGCGCGAGGCGCGGGAGCAGGCGATCGAGCCAGGGCGCCAGCATGTCGCCGTCGAGGCGGAGCACCGCGGCGCGGTCGTACCGATCGATGACGAGCGACGGCACCCGGTCCCCCTCGCCGTTGCACAGCCGGTAGGCCGTCGTGTCGCGGCCGTCGAACCAGCCGTCGCGCAGGGCGAAGGCGCGCTCGAGCCGCTCGGCGATGGCCCGCTCGTCGAGCTGCGGCGCCTGCGTGCGCTGGAAGACGCGGACGGCGATCGCCGAGTCCGCGTCCCAGAGCCCCCGCCCGAGGAACGGCGCGCCCTCGGCCGACAGCTCGACGACGTCGCCCGACGCCGCGGCGCCGCCGCGGTGCGCGCGCTCCCCGCGCTTGCCCTCGCCGCGCTTGCTTCCGTGCCCGCCGTCCGCGATGCCGTCTCGGTAGACCCATGGGTGGCCGCGGCGGACGGCGGCGGCGGCTGGCGCGGTGAGATGGACCCGCATCGACCCCGCCTAGCACGGTAAGCTCGCAGCGTGCTGCACCGAGTTCGTTCGTCCGGATGGGCCTGCCTCGGGGGGATCTCGCTTGCCGTCGCGGCAGCCTGCACGCAGGACCACGGCGTCCTCGGCCGGGATCCATCGAGCGGGGCGAGCACCTCCGGCGCCGGCGGCGGCCCGGGAGCGACAACGAGCGGCGCGACGACGACGACAACGGGCGCGGGCGGCGGCGCGGTCGAGCCGCCGGGGCCGACGAAGCTCACGGTGGTCAACGGCATCAGCGATCACGACGCGGTCCGCTTCTGCTTCCTCGCGTACCCCGACGGGACGGGCGCCGGCGTGGACCCCTGGCCGGCCGCCGCCGCGGGCCTCGCGTTCGCCCGGGCCCAGGAGGTCGAGCCGCTCGGCGCGGCGATCCCCGCGGGGACGAGCCTGCGCGCGCACGTGATCGCCGGCGACCTCCGCGCGACGGAGGGGCTCGACTGCGCGGAGATCCTCGCGCTCGCCGGCAGCACGGGGAGCCCCGCGGCCCCGATCGTCGCCGCGGGGCTCCCCGTTCTCCCGGCGCCCGTGTTCGCCGAGGAGAAGAGCCTCCTCGTGGTCGCCACCGGATGCCTCGGCGGCGAGGGGCACACACACGAGAGCGAGAAGGAAGGCTGCGGCGACGCCTACTCGATCGACACGCCGACCGCCGGCCTCGTCGCGGTCGCCATGTCGCGGCGGACGAGGTTCGACAGGGTGAGCCTGCAGGTCGCGCACGCGAGCGCGGCGACGCCGGTGGTCCATGTGGATCTGACGCCCGGGCGCGAGGACGCGACCGGGGCGACGCTCGCGCAGGACCTCTCCTACGGCGCGATCGCGCCGTTCCCACCGTTCACCGGGTTCTCGGTGAGCGATCTCGGCGCGCTCGACGAGGTCGCGATCGAGACCCGCGATCCCATCGCGGGGACGGTGACGTCGTCGGTGCCGATGCGCGAGATCCTGGCGAGCAGCGACGTGCCGGCGGCGGACATCGGGGACGGTCAGGGGTTCGTGCTTGTCGCCGTCGGGGCCGCTCCGGGGGCGGAACAGGGCGGGTTCTGGCACCCCCTGACGTACTCGCTCTTGCGGGCGAATCCCTGAGCTTGTTCCCGGATCATCCCATTCCCGGCGAGGTTCCGGGGTTCACCGTCTCTCGTCGGACGGAACGACAACGCCTCGCCTGGCAGCGCGCCGTGAACTCGCCTTGATTCCGCCTCGGGCATCAAGGCCCCATCGAGCGCGGTTCGCAATGCCACGATCCTGCCGTGTGGTGGCGTGTTGTCCAGGTTTTGCGCAAGACCCTGATTGCTCCTGTACGGCCGACTCGAGTGTGTCCGGCGTGTCTGCCGCGCTTGCAGTGCGCGTTGTCTTATCGGAGGATGAGGGGCCTGCCCCCTCGGTCTCAGGCGCCTCCCTCTCTCCTCGCAGATCAGCGCTTCGCAGGCCTCTTCACGGCTGTGCCTGGCTCTTCGGCAAGGAGCGTCGCGCCGGGAAAATCGTGAGTCGCTCGACGGACGGGAGCGCCCTGTACGGATGACATCATGAGACAATCACCCGCCGTGACGATCGGATGAATCTCCAGTATAACGCGAGTGCCGAAATTTCGAGGGGGGGAGGGAACATGGCGACACAGGTATTTGTCGGGGCGAGCTCCGCGGCGGATCCGAGAGAGGCTGCTTCAGAGGCCGTGGCGACGGCGCTCCGCGGGTCTTCCCGTACGGAGCATGCGGCGCGACCGGCATTCGCCCTCGTCTTATCGACGGACCAGTACGACGCCGACGCGCTCGCCGCGGCCGTGACGAGCCAGCTGCCGGGCGTCCCCTGGGCGGGGTGCTGCACTGCTGGCGTCTTCGCCGGCAGCCGGCTGCTCCGGCAGGGGCTCGTGGTGGGGCTCGTCGCCTCGGAGACGGTGCGTGTCGGCGTCGGGGTCGCGCAGCCGGTGAGCCAGGACGGGCGGCGCGCCGGCGTGCTCGCCGCCTCGCGCGCCCTCGAGAGGTTTCCCTCGTCCGTCGCCCCCGGGTGGAGCCGCGCGCTCATCGTGCTGCCGGACGCGGTCACGGGCAACGCGGCGGACGTGGTGCGCGGCGCGGTCGAGGTCGGCGGGACGGGCGTCGTCTGGGCCGGCGGCGGCGCGGGCGACAACCTCCGCTTCGTGCGCACCGCGCAGTTCGCGGGCGGCAGCGCCTTCTCGGACAGCGTTGTCGTTGTCGCGATCGACTCGCCGGCGCGCATGGCGACCGGCATCCGCCACGGCTTCCGGCCGTATGGCCCGCCCACGATGGTGACCCGCGCCGAGGGCACGGTCCTCGCCGAGCTCGAGTACGAGGGCGCCTTCTCGGTCTACCAGCGCACCGCGCGGGCGAGGGGGGATCAGGTGAACATCGACGGCTTCGCCACGTTCGCCATGACCCACCCGCTCGGCATCCCGCAGGCCGACGGCGAGCACGTCATCCGCGACCCGCTGCGCGTCGTCTCGCCGGGGGGGCTCTACTGCGTCGGCGAGGTCCCGGACGGGTGCCTCATCCGCGTCATGGAGGGCGACCCCATCGGCCTCGTCGGCGCCGCGCGCGAGGCCGCGACCACGGCGCGCGAAGCGGTGGCCGGGCCCATCGCCGGCGCGTTCGTCTTCGACTGCATCTCGCGGTGCATGATGCTCGGCGACACGGTGCGCGACGAGCTGACCACCTTCGAGAGCGAGCTCGGCGAGAGCGTCCCGGTGATGGGATGTCTGACCTTTGGAGAAGTCGGTACGTTGGGCCGGGGAGTACCGCAGTTTCACAACAAGACCGCTGTCGTGCTCGCCCTGGGGGCCTGAGCGCGGGAGCGGTTGGAGCCCTGTCATGGCGAGCGGCGAAGAGCACGAGATCCAGGAGGAACGGCTGGCGCTCCTCAGCGTCCTCCAGGAGCTCACGGTCGCGGCGCTCGACCTCTTCGATCCGCACCAGTCGATGGCGGTCTTCCTGGAGCGGCTCGCCGAGCGCCTGAGCTGCATCGCCGTGCTCGTGCTCGTCGAGCCGGCCCCGCGGGCCCCGCGGCTCCTCGACGCCGCCGGCCTGTCGGCGAGCTCGCGCGCGCTGCCCATCCCGCCGCGCTCGCCCGCCGGGGCGGGCGAGCCCAACGGCGCGGGCGCGGGCCTCTCCTTGCCGTACCCCGAGCTCGCGCGGCCCGGGCTCGTGACGTGGCACTTTTCGCTGGAGGGGCAGGGCGACAGCGGCGCGTCCAGCCTCCTCCTCTGCTTCGAGAGCGAGCCCCCGTTCGCGCCCCGGTACCGGGGCATGATGCGCCGGCTCACGGCGACCTTCCGCACGGCGCTGGTGCACCGCCTGCTCTACGCCCGCATGATCGAGAACGAGCGCGAGCGGGCGCGGAACCTCGCCGCCGCGGAGGCGGGGCGCGCGGCGGCGGAGGCGGCGCAGCGGCGCGCGGCCTTCCTCTCCGAGGCGAGCCGGCTGCTCTCGAGCTCGCTCAATTACGAGGCGACGCTGGTGCGCGTCGCGCGCCTGCCGGTCCCGTTCGTCGCGGACTGGTGCATGGTCGACATCATCGAGCGCGAGGCGATGCTCCGGCGCGCGGTCGTCGTCCACGCCGATCCCCAGAAGAGCGAGCTCGCGCGCCTCCTGCAGGGCCAGACGCCGATGGACTCGGTCCTCCCGTCCGGCGTCGCGCGCGTGCTGGAGACGGGCGAGGCGGCGCTCTGCGAGGTCGCGGGCGCGCCCCTCGCCCCGGAGAGCGAGCGCGGCTCGTACGAGAGCGAGCCGCCGGTGTCGGCCAGCGAGGCGCTCCTCATGGAGCTCGGCCTCCGGCGTTACATCTCCGTGCCGCTCGTCACGCGCGGCACGATGCTCGGCGTGCTCACCATCGCGTCCGGCCGCGACGATCTCATGTACGGCGTGGAGGACCGGGCGCTCGCCGAGGATCTCGGGCGCAGGGCCGCGCTGGCGATCGACAACGCGCGGCTGTACGAGAGCGCGCAGCGGGCGATCCGGGCCCGGGAGGAGCTCGTCGCGGTGGTGTCGCACGATCTCAAGAGCCCGCTCGCCACCATCGTCATGAACACGAGCCTCCTGCGCCGGAAGCTGCCGGGCGCGGACGAGGCGGTCGACGTGCGGCGCCCCGTCGAGCGCATCCAGAAGGCGGCCGATCGCATGAACCGCCTCATCCGCGATCTGCTCGACCTGGCGAAGCTCGACGGCGGCCACATCTCGATCCAGCCGGTGCCCCACGACGTCGCAGGCCTGCTCGGCGACGCCATCGAGCTCCTGCGGGAGGAGGCGGCGGAGAAGTCGCTGCGCCTCGAGCAGAGCGTCGAGCTCGGCGTCGATCGAGCGCTCTGCGATCGCGAGCGGATCCTGCAGGTGATCGCCAACCTCGTCGGCAATGCGATCAAGTTCACGTCGGCCGGCGGCGAGGTCGCGATCCGGGCCGAGCCGTGGGGCCGGGAGGTGCGCCTCTCGGTGCGGGACACCGGCCCGGGCATCCCGGAGGACCAGCGGGCGCGGATCTTCGAGCGCTACTGGCAGGCGAAGGAGACGGCCCACAAGGGCACCGGGCTCGGCCTCTCGATCGCGAAGGCGCTCGTCGAGGTGCACGGCGGGCGGATCTGGGTCGAGAGCAAGGTGGGCGAGGGCAGCACGTTCTTCTTCACGCTGCCGATGGTGGAGGCCACGAGCGCGACATCGGGAGTCGCGGCAGGCACGCGCCTCGGGGCCTGACAGCGGCATTCGGGGTTTGCCGTACAGCGGTGTCATCACATCACCGAGGCAGGAGGGGCTCTTCGCCTTGCGCGTTGGCGGTCCGATCCGTTCATCGCTATACCTTGCCGCGATGAAGGACGTCGGGAACGACAGGGGCGAAGCGGCGCCGGCCGAGGCTCGATGGAGCGATGACGAGCGGGCGCTCGTCGAGGCCGCGCTCGGGTTGCTGGGCATCCGCAACCTCGTGCTCGCGATCCACGATCCGAGCTTTCCCTCGGACGACGCGGAGGACATCGGGCGCGGATCCCCGAATACCGAGGGGGGGCGCCGATTCCTCCGGTTCGCGCGGGATCTCGGCTTCAACGGCGTCCAGCTGGGGCCGCAGGGGGAGACCTCTGCCGACAACGCGTCTCCGTACGACGGCACCATCTTCTCGCGGAGCACGCTGTCGATCGCGCTCGCCCGGCTGGTCGAGGACGGCCCCTCCGGCGCGCTCCTCCGCCCCGAGTCGCTCCGGGAGATCGTCGCCGGCCGGCCTCCTGGCAGCGAGGCTCGCGCGCACCACGGCCATGCCTACCGCGCCCAGCGCGCCGCGCTCCGCGAGGCGTACGCGTCGTTCGAGGGCCGGCGGAGGCGCGGCGAGCCCGGCGACCTTGGCGAGCTAGGCGATCTCGAGCGCCGCCTCGACGCCTTCACACGGCGGAACGCGGCGTGGCTCGAGAGGGACGGGCTCTACGGCCCCCTCTGCGCCGAGCACCGGAGCGGCTGGTTTCACGGCTGGTCTGGCGAGCCGGAGCTGGACCGACGCCTCTATGCGCCTGGCCCTGGCGAGGTGGTCGCGTGCCGGGAGCGCAGGAGAGCGCTCCTCGACCTGTACCGCGACGAGCTCCGCTTCTACGCGTTCTGCCAGCTCCTCGCGCACGAGCAGCACGCGGCGCTCCGGACGGTGACGGCCGAGCTCGGGCTCAAGCTCTACGGCGATCTGCAGATAGGCTACTCGCCTCAGGATGCCTGGGCCTATCAATCGGTCTTCCTCAGGGGGTATCTGATGGGCGCGCCGCCGAGCCGGACCAACCCGGAGGGCCAGGTGTGGAGCTACCCTGTCCTGGATCCCGCGCAGTACGCGGATGCGTCGTCCGGCGGGCTCGCGCTCGTCCGTGCGCGGATGGACAAGATGTTCGACGAGTTCGACGGGGTGCGCCTCGATCATCCGCACGGGCTCGTCTGCCCCTGGGTCTATGCGGCCGACGCCCCCGATCCGCTCCGCGCCGTCCAGGGCGGGGCGCGGCTCTTCTCGTCGCCCGACCTGCCGGAGCACCCGTTGCTCGCGCGGTACGCCATCGTCTCGCCCGGGCAGCTGAACCGCGCCGTGCCCCGGTATGCCGACGGCTGGGTCACCTCGCTGTCTCCGGAGCAGGTCGGGCGCTACAGCGTCATTTTCGACACGATCGCGCGCTGCGCGGAGGCCCGCGGGCGCGCCATCTCCGACGTCGTGTGCGAGGTCCTGAGCACGCTCCCGTACCCGCTCGGGGCCGTCCTTGATAGGCACGGGCTGGGGCGCTTCCGGGTCACGCAGAAGGCCGATCTCGACAACCCGAAGGACGTCTATCGCAGCGAGAACGCCGCGCACGCCGACTGGATCATGGTGGGGACCCACGACACGCCGCCGCTCTGGAGGCTCCTCGACACCTGGGAGCGCGACGCCGCGCTGGGGCGGCAGGCGGCGTACCTGGCGACGCGCCTCGCGCCCTCGCCGGCCGAGGAGGGCGCGATGGCGCGCGCGCTCGCGTCCGACCCTCGCGCGCTGGCGCAGGCCAAGATCGCCGACCTCTTCGCCAGCCCGGCGTCGAACGTGATGGTCTTCTTCGCCGATCTGCTCGGGATGAAGGAGATCTACAACACGCCCGGCACGGTGGGCGACCACAACTGGTCGCTGCGGGTCCCTCGCGATTACGAGCGGTCCTATCTGGAGATGCGCGCGCGCGGCGCGGCCCTCGATCTCCCGCGCGCGCTCGCGCTCGCGCTGCGCGCTCGGGGGGGCGCGGAGTCGGCGGAGCGCGGGAACCTCGCCCGGCGCCTGGAGCGCTGCCCGCGCTAGCTCTCCTGCGGGACGTTGCGCCGGATCAGCAGAACGACCGCCATGACGCCAAGGACGCCAGGAGAGATGTGGACGCGTCGCCCTGACACTCTTCGGTCCTATTCCCCCGATCTCTTGGCGTCCTTGGCGTCCTTGGCGTCATGGCCGTTGGCTTTCGGTCTGACTTCCCACCGTAGCGCTACTTCGGGCTCCACACGGCCCACTTTCCCGACGTGGCCCATGTATCGCTCGCATCCTTGAACGCCCCGATGAACGCGGCGCTCGCGTCGAAGAACCCGTCCGGCGGCACGACCGCGTCCTTCGTCAGGGACGTCGCGGGACCGAACACGGGCGCGGACGGGTCGAAGCAGCCCTGGATACCCGGGTCCTCCTCCCGATTCTTCCGATCGGGCTCGCTCAGGAACGCGATCTCATCGAAGCCGCCGTCGTCGTCCTGGAGGATGCCTGTCCCGTCGCTCGTCTCGGCGTAGGCGAGGTCATTCACCAGATTGAAGAAGATCGAGCTCGCTATGTTCTGCTCGGGATCCGGGTCGCGCACGTCGAGGCCCGACTCGAAGCCCGTGACGATCGTGTTGGCGATGTTCACCTTCGTCGATCGGCGGAGGAGGATGCCGTACTGCTCCTTGCCCACGTCCACGCCTTTCCCGCAGAGCGTCGCGTTGTAGATCGTCGGCTCGCTCCGAGGCTCGAGCGCCGGCGTGAGCGCGAGCGGGTCGTTGTCCCCCTCGAACCCGTTCGTCTCCTCCGCGACGTTCGGGTCCTGCTGCGCCACGAGGAACTGGAGCTCTCCGCGATAACCTTGGTCCCAGTCGAAGGCGTCGTCTCCGCTGTACTGACAGGCGAGGTGCTTTGCGTTCACCGTGCCCCCGAAGAACTCGAAGCAGTCGTCGGACACGTGCCTCACCTGGACGAAATCGATGATCGTCCCCCTGCCGACCCCGCCGAGGGTGAGCCCGTTGATCTCGTTGTTCGGCGCGAGCTTCACGCCGGAGTACTCGATGCGCACGTATTTGAGCGTGCCGCTCGAGTCGTTCTCGTCGATGCCCCCGTATCGCCCGTTGTTCGTCAACCCCTCGATCTGGCCCGGGGTGCGTGCGCCGTTCGCGTCCACGTGGTTGGTCGGCGCGTTGCCGAGGAGGATGACGCCGCCCCAATCGCCGGCCATGCGATCCTCCGGGGCCTTGCTGCTCGTGAACACGATGGGCTCATCCCGGGTGCCCACGGCGATGAGCTTGGATCCGGGGTGCACAACGAGCGTCGCGGGGACCTGCGGGTTCGTCTCGCCGAGGACGGTCGTGCCCTTCTCGATGGTCAGCGTCGCCCCGGCCGAGACGTTCACCTGGCCCTTGAGGATGTACTTCTTGTCACATCTGAGCGTGAAATCCTCCGTGATATCCCCGGTGATCTCGACGGTCGGCTTGTCGGCCGCCGCGCACCCGCCTGGCGTGTTGCCGCCCTCGCCGCCGGCTGAGCCGCTCGACGAGGGGACGCAGACGCTGTCCGTGCGATCGCAGATGGCGCCGTCGAACTGCGCGCAGTCCGCGTCGGAAGCGCATTGCACATCCCGCTGCTCGATGATGAGCGAGCACGCGAGGGCGCTGGTGGCGAGCGCGCCCATGGCCAGCGCGAGGGCGGCGGCAGGTGGTGAATCGACGGGGCTGCGCTCGTGGTTCATTGCAATCACCCGATGGCAAGTGAATCGTCTCTGTCAAGCAGGGCCGCGCTGTCCGGCCGATAGGGACGTGGCGAAACCGTCGCTGACAGGCCATCGCATTCGCGAGAACGTCACATGACGGCCGCTTCGAGGTAACAGGTCGCGGGCATTCTCCGGGCCGGGCTGGCCTCCCTCTGGGGATCGATCCGGCACAGGTCGAATGAGCGCTCCCAGCGATCCCAATGGTTGGCGGAAATATCGCCCGATCGCCGAGATCGGCAGGGGAGGTATGGCCGACGTCTGCCTCGCGGTCGCCCAGGGCCCCGTGGGATTCAACAAGCTCGTCGTGCTGAAGCGGGTGCGGCCCGAGCTCGTGGAGGACGCCGACATCCTCGCGATGTTCCTCGACGAGGCGCGGCTCGCGGCCCGATTGAATCATCCGAACGTCGTTCAGACGTACGAGGTCGGCGACGAGGGAGCGCGCTTCTTCATCGCCATGGAGTACCTCGACGGCCAGCCGCTCGGCAGCATTCGCTCCCGCATGGGGCACGACAAGGTGCCGCTCCCGCTCCAGGTTCGCGTCCTGTGCGACGCGCTGGCCGGGCTCCATCACGCGCACGACCTGCGCGATTTCGACGGAACACCCCTCCACGTCGTCCACCGCGACGTGAGCCCGCAGAACATCTTCGTCACCTATGATGGCGTGATCAAGGTGGTCGACTTCGGCATCGCCAAGGCGGCCGACTCGCTGACGGAGACGCGCACCGGAACGCTCAAGGGCAAGGTCTCGTACATGTCGCCGGAGCAAGCGCGCGGAGAGCGCGTCGACCGGCGCTCCGACGTCTTCTCGGTGGGGGTGATCCTCTGGGAGGCGATCGCCCGGAGGCGCATGTGGAAGGGCTTCAACGACCTCGCGATCCTCGGGCGGCTCGCCATCGGAGAGGTCCCGAGGCTCGCGGAAGAGGCGTCCAGGGTCGAGCTCGACCCCGAGATCGAGCGGATCTGCCAGAGGGCGCTCGCGCCCGCGCTCGAGGACCGTCATGCCTCCGCGGCCGAGCTGCAGGCGGATCTCGAGCGCTGGCTCGGCGAGCGCCACCGGGGCATGTCCGCGCGGGAGGCCGGCGAGATCGTTGCCGGCCAGTTCGCGGACGACCGGGCGCGGATCAAGCAAGTCGTGGAGGAGCAGCTGCGCGGCGTGCGCTGGACCGGGAGCTCTCCGAGGGTCACGCTGACGCCCGACCTGCCGAAGCTGAGCGCCGGTCCGATGTCGATGACGCCGACCTTGACTGCGCCTGCGGCGGTCAGCGCCTCCTCGGACGGGAGCTCGATGCTGCCCTCGGTCAGCATGACCGGCGCGAAGGAGCGCCCCGCGCGCCCGAACCGCGCGATCGTCGTGATCGCGGTCACCTTCGTCGCCATCGGCGGAGCCGTGAGCGTCGGGGTCTTGCGCGCGCAGCCATGGAGGATCGCCGCGAGCGATCACCAGGAGGCGCAGGTCGCCGCGCGGCCTGCGGCGGAGCCCGCTCCGAAGCAGGAAGAGGCCATCCGCCTCGTCGTCCGCGTCTCGCCGGTCGACGCGACGGTCTCCATCGACGGCTCGCCGATGTCGACCGGCGCCTACGAGGGCCGCCTCGCCAGGGATGGCCGCGCGCACGTCATCCGCGCGGAGGCGCCGGGGTTCCTCGCGCAGGAAGAGAAGGTCACGGCGAGCAACGATCTCTTCTTGAGCCTCGCGTTGAAGAGCGAACCGGAAGCGCAGCCAGGGAGGCTCGCCGCCATCGGTCGGAGCGCCCCGGTGAGCGTCGCCACGGCGCCGCCGTCGAGCGCGCCCGCGCCGCCGTCGAGCGCGCCCGCGCCGCCGTCGAGCGCGCCCGCGCCGCCGTCTGCCGAGCAGAAGCCGAAGCGGGGGATCGATCTGGAGAGCCCGTACGCCCGATGAACACCCCGAGAGCGCTCGCCCTCTGCGCCGCGATCGTGCTCAGCGCCCCGCTCGGCGCGTTCGCTCAGCCTGCCGGTAACAAGACCGAGGAGGCCGACGCCCGCTTCCGGCGAGGCGTCGAGCTCTACAACGAGGTGGATTATGGCGCTGCGCTCATCGAGTTTCGCCGCGCCTACGAGCTCGCGCCCGCATATCAGGTGCTCTACAATATCGCAGGTACGTGTTATCAGCTCAAGGACTACGCCTGCGCGCTGCGCGCCTTCGAGAGGTACCTCGCCGACGGTGGCGAGCGGATCCCGGGCGGCCGGCGGGCCGAGGTGGAGCGGGACATCGCCGTCCTGCGGAGCCGCGTCGCGACGGTGGAGATCTCGACCTCGGCGCCGGACGTCGAGATCACCGTGGACGGCGTGCCGGCGGGCAAGACGCCGCTCCCTGAGCCCCTTCTGATGAGCGCCGGGCGCCGCCGCATCGCCGCCGAGGCGCCGGGCCGCCCGGCCGTGTTGAGGGTCGTCGACGTGGCCGGCGGCGATCACGTTCGGCTCAAGATCGCGCTCCCCGAAGCGCGGGCCCTGCAGAGCCCCGGCGAGGGCGCGGGCGGCGCGCCGGCTCCGCCGCCGGCGCCGCCGGGCGCGCTGCGGATGGACCGCGCGCCTCGCCAGCAGCGGAGCGTGCCCGCGTTCCCCTGGCTCGCGACCGGCGCGCTCGCCGTGGGCGCGGCCGCCACCGGGGTCCTCGCGCTCGGCGCTTCCGGGGACCTCGACGCGGAGCTCGATCGGTATCCCGGCGACGCCCGCGCCGTCGAGCGAGCGCGGGCGAGGAGCGAGGCGCTCGCGCTCACCACCGACCTGCTCGCGGGCGCCGCCGTGCTCGCCGGCGGCATCTCGATCTACCTCACTGTCGCTGGCGCGGGCCCGGAGCGCGGCGATGGAGAGCGCGCGTCATCTCCTCCGGTGAGGCTCACGATCGCGCCGGCGTCTCTCGAGCTCGCGGGCTCTTTCTAGGACCGACGCAGAGCGTCGCAGGGTCGCGACGGTCAAAACGCTTGCATCCAGCGCGCTGGAGCTGCATTGATCCGGGCGATCGCCGCGGTCATGGGGGCTTCTCCCGTGCGACGCCGCGGCGACGGTGCGACAAGGTGGTCAATCACCCGCGCTGCCCGCGAGTCGAGAACGAGATGGGAGACACCAGGTGAGCACGACCAAAGCGTCTCTTGGGACCCTGTTCCTCATGCTCTCCCTGGCCACGCCTGCGCTCGCGCAAGAGGCGGCGCCGCGGCAGCCCGTCACGGACAAGACGAAGGAGCGCTGGGCGAAGAGCCAGGGAGGCCGGTTCGGCTTCGAGATCGACGTCCTGAGCTCGTCTTACCAGCGGGAGATCGCGGCGGCCGCCGGCGAAGAGGCGTCCGTCGAGGAGTCGTCGCGGCTCGGCGTCGCCATCACCGCCGCCGCCCAGTACAAGCTCTTCGCGGGCCTCCACCTCGACGCGGAGATCCCGTTCGCCTACGGCGACGTCTCGGGCCCCCAGTCGACAGACCTGTTCGGCAGGCGGTTCACGAGCGGCGCAGGATACAGCCAGTTCTTCATCGGCAATCCCACGTTCGGCCTCCACTACGCTGCCAACGCCCTTCCCATCCTCGCGCTCTTCGGCGGCATGAGCTTGACGATCCCGCTCCACCCGCACCCGGGCGCGGAGCTCGAGGTCGCGTCGGTGGCGAACTTCCCCGCGCGGGCTTACTTCGATGCGCAGCGCGTGCTGCTCGCGCACTGGGCCTTCCGGGCGCGCGTCGGGACCGAGATCAACGTCGGCAAGGTCCTGTTCTTCACTCACGATCTCGCGAGTCAGGTCTTCTTTCCGACCCGGGACGGGGAGGACACGAAGACCGTGATCGAGCAGGGAAACGAGATCGAGTTCCGCCCGTTCGGGAACTTTGGCATCGGCATGCGCCTTCAGGCGGCGTTCCCTCTCTCCTCGAGCAACTCGGCCCAGCTCGCGGCGGAGCCGTTCGTCGGCTGGGAGCCGCTCGTGAAGGGCTCTTTCACCCGCGTCGGCGCGCTTGTCGCGCTCGACGACGATCTCGGCTTCGGCCTCGATCAGGGGAAGGTCGCCACCATCCGCGTCGCCCTGGGCAGCAAATGGTAGGGAGCGAGCGCCGGAGGGGCGAGCTACGCTGAGCGCCCCGTGATGACGACCCCCAGCCCGAGCCGCGACCCCTGGGTCGGCGTGCCGAGGCCGAACCCTGCTGCCCGGCTTCGACTCTTCTGTGCGCCCTATGCGGGCGGCGGCTCGTCGATCTACAGCGCCTGGTGGCGCGAGCTTCCCGCGCACACGGAGCTCTGCGCGCTCAAGCTCCCCGGCCGGGAGGCGCGCATGAGCGAGCCGCCGTTCGAGCGCCTCACGCCGCTCGTCCAGGCCCTCGCCACCGCGCTCGACCCATGGCTCACGAAGCCGTTCGCGCTGTATGGCCACAGCCTCGGCGCGCTCGTCTGCTTCGAGCTCGCGCGCGAGCTCCGCCGTCGGGGAGCACCGCTGCCGCGCCACCTCTTCGTGTCCGGCCGGCGCCCGCCTCACGTTCGCGGCTCGGATCCGCTCCATGGCCTGCCCGAGCCCGAGTTTCTGGAGCGGATCCGCCGCATGGGGGGCACGCCCGACGAGGTGCTGCGCGACCCGGAGCTCCTGGCGCTCTTCCTGCCTGTCCTGCGCGCGGATTTCGCGGTCAACGAGGTCGAGCCGTTCGTCCCGGGGGCCCCGCTCGAGTGTCCGATCTCCGCGTTCGGGGGCCTCGACGACGAGCGCGCGGACCGCGCCGATCTCGAGGGCTGGCGCCCTCACACGCGCGGAGCTTTCCGGGTCGAGATGTTCCCCGGCGGACACTTCTTCCTGCGGAGCGCCCGGGAGCCGCTCCTGCGGTCGATCTCGGCCGTCCTCGGCGACGTCGAGCGCGCGCTCCCCGCGTGACGGCCGACGCTGGGTGGGTGTTGAGCCCGGGGCGGGAGCCATGCAAAGAAGGAGGGACCCGCAGCCTCTCTGCCTCTCTCCTCTCTTTCTCTTTCTCTCTGCCTGTCTGCCCCTCTGCTTCCCCGGAGACCCGAACGATGACCGATTTCCAGTACCAGGACATGCTCCCCCTCGGCCATGATGAGACCCCGTACCGCCTCGTCAGCCGCGACCATGTCTCGACCTTCGAGGCCGCCGGCTCGACGTTCCTCAAGGTCGAGCCGGAGGGGCTCACCCTGCTCGCGCGCGAGGCGATGCGCGACATCGCCCACCTCCTCCGGCCCGGTCACCTCGCGCAGCTCGCGCGGATCCTCGGCGATCCCGAGGCTTCGTCGAACGATCGCTTCGTCGCCCTCGAGCTCCTCAAGAACGCGAGCATCGCCGCGGGGGGCGTGCTCCCGTCGTGCCAGGACACAGGCACGGCCGTCGTCATGGGCAAGAAGGGCCAGCTCGTCTTCACGGGCGGCGGCGACGAGGCGGCGATCGCGCGCGGCGTCTTCGAGACCTACCGCGCGCAGAACCTGCGCTATTCGCAGCTCGCGCCGCTCGACATGTACCGGGAGGTCAACACGAACGACAACCTCCCTGCGCAGATCGAGATCTTCGCGACGGACGGCGACGCCTACAAGCTCCTGTTCATGGCGAAGGGCGGCGGCTCCGCGAACAAGAGCTATCTTTACCAGGAGACCAAGGCGCTCCTGAACCCGGAGAGCCTGCTCTCCTTCGTCGAGGCGAAGATCCGCGCGCTCGGCACCGCGGCGTGCCCGCCGTACCACCTCGCCATCGTCGTCGGCGGCACGTCGGCCGAGTACACGCTCAAGGTCGCGAAGCTCGCCTCGGCGCGCTACCTCGACACGCTCCCGGCCGACGGCAACGCGCGCGGGCGCGGCTTCCGCGACCGCGAGCTCGAGCAGAAGGTGCTCGAGCTCGCGCAGCGGACGGGGATCGGGGCGCAGTTCGGGGGCAAGCACTTCTGCCACGACGTCCGGGTCATCCGCCTGCCGCGCCACGGCGCCTCGTGCCCTGTCGGCATCGCCGTCTCGTGCTCCGCGGATCGTCAGGCGCTCGGCAAGATCACGCGCGAGGGCATCTTCCTCGAGCAGCTCGAGACCGATCCCGCGAAGTACCTGCCCGACACGACGGACGCGGATCTCGAGGGCGAGGTCGTGAAGCTCGACCTCCGCCGTCCCATGAGCGAGATCCGCGCGGAGCTCTCGAGGTACCCCATCCGCACGCGGCTCTCGCTGAGCGGCCCGATGATCGTCGCGCGGGACATCGCGCACGCGAAGATCAAGGAGCGCCTCGATCGCGGCGACGGCATGCCGAGCTACCTGCAGGAGTTCATGGTCTACTACGCCGGGCCCGCGAAGACGCCCGCGGGCTACGCCTCCGGCTCGTTCGGCCCCACCACGGCCGGCCGGATGGACGCGTACGTCGACCTCTTCCAGGCGAACGGCGGCAGCTACGTCATGCTCGCGAAGGGCAACCGCTCGCCCGCCGTCACCGCGGCGTGCAAGAAGCACGGCGGCTTCTACCTGGGCTCGATCGGCGGTCCGGCCGCGCGCCTCGCGAAGGACTGCATCAAGAAGGTCGAGGTGCTCGAGTACCCCGAGCTCGGCATGGAGGCGGTCTGGAAGATCGAGGTCGAGGATTTCCCCGCCTTCATCGTCGTGGACGACAAGGGCAACGACTTCTTCGCCGACATCAACAAGCCGGCCGGCCGGAAGCTCGAAGTCGCCGGCTGACGTCCGGAGCCCGGGAATCGCGGCCTGCCATCAGGGGATGACGAGGGTGACCGAGGCAAATGGTCACATTCGAGGCGTCTTGGCGCCTGTTCAGCCCGGTATCGGCTCGACGAGCGCTGCTGGGGCCGCGGCCCGCGGGGGCACGGTCCGTGCTTTGACCTCGTGCGGAAGGAGCTGAGCATGACAGTTCGACCTGATCGCACGGTGTCTCATGGCCGCGCTGACGCTGGGCACCACCGTTTCGAGGATCGGCACGGTGGTCCCGATGGATCTCGCCATCAGCTGGAGGTGGATCGTTTGGACCGGCTGGTGCGCGCAGCGCAGGAGATCGCCGGTCAAGCAGAGCGTCGAGAGCGCGAGAAGCGCAGCGACGCGGGCCAGGAGGCGAGGCCCGGCGACGGCGGCGTCAAGTCGCGTCCGGCGCCGAGGAATCCGAGCATCGCCGACCTCGAGCGCGCGGACAACGAGGGGATGCTGCCGCCGGGGGAGACGTGATGAGCGCACGCGCGATGAGCCTCGATGGGCTCGTCGATCGGCTCGTGCCGGGCGCGCTCCGCCCCGCGGAGCGCGCGCCCCTCGCCCCTGCGCTCGACGCGGAGGTGCGGCACGTCGACACGTGGAGCGCGGGGCGCCTCGCCTATTACGTGGACGCCCGCGCTGCGGGGCGCCCCGTGGTGCTCGTGCACGGGGTCGACGCGGCCGCCTCGTCCAGGGAGATGGCGCCCCTGTTCGATGCGCTCCGCGGCGAGCGGCCGGTCTACGCGCTCGATCTTCCCGGCTTCGGCCTCTCGGAGCGAGCGGACCGCGTGTACGATCGCGAGCTCTACCGCGCCGCGCTGCGTCGCTTCCTCACGGACGTGGTCCGCGCGCCGGGCGGCGCCGACGTCATCGCGCTCTCCCTCTCCTCGGAGTTCGCCGCCGCCGTCGCCTGCGAGGAGACGAGCATCGTTCACAGCCTCGTGCTCATCTCCCCGACGGGGCTCGGCCGTGAGCCTCCCGGCGCGAGCGCCCTCCTCCGGGCCGTCTCGCGCGTCCCCTACGCCGCGGAGGCGCTCTTTCGCGTGCTGGCCGCGCCGCCCAGCATTCGCTGGTTCCTGAAGAAGAGCTTCGTCGGCGCGCCGGATCCAGGCCTCGTCGACTATGCCATCCGCGCGTCGAAGGAGCCTTTGGCTCACCGGGCCCCCCTCGCGTTCATCGCCGGTGCCCTGTTCACGAACGACGCTCTCCAGCGCCTCTATGCGCGCCTGCCCGTCGCCACGCTGATCCTCCACGACCGTGACCCGTATTCGCGCTTCGACCGCCTCGCCGAGCTCACGCAGCAGAACGCCCGCGTGGAGGCCGCCCGCGTCGCGCCCACGCTGGGTCTCCCGCACTTCGAGCAGCTCGACGCCACGCTCGATGTCGTGCGCAGGTTCTGGGCGCAGGACCCTTGGTAGCTCTCTTCCACAGAACGACCAGGACAGCCTGGTAGAGAGCTCCGCGCAGGGCGGACGTCGATTTCCTGCGGAGCCCCCGGGCTCCGCAGGGCCGAGGTCGTCCGGTCCGCCCAGGAGCCGCCGCCCTCGACGCCGAACATGTATGCGCCATTACTGACTGGCCCCTTCTCGTGCCAGCGGGCCTGTGCTCCGCTGGTTTCGTGCGACCCGAGCAGGGTCTCGAGGATCGACCTGCGACACGCATCCAGTTTCACCGCTCCTGGAGCACCTGGTGTACAATGGAGCGGTGGCGGAACACCGGGTGTGCCGACAGGAGCACCCGGTGTGTGTGGTCACGTGCGTGCCGGTTCGATCGGGGGCCATTTCGTTAGGACCATGACATCTGCGACCCGGGAGGGGTGTCCTTGTGCAGCAATCCGGCGATGGAGCGCTGCGCCAGGACACCATGATGGCTGGTCAGGCGATGGAGCAACGCGGCACGCGTCTACAGGGGGCGCGGATTGTTTCCAGGCGTAAAAGTCTTTGCAAACTCCAGGTCAACGGGCTAATTAAGCTCTTATAGCGGGGGATGTCGTGAATTCAGGCGGCCAAACCATCTCTTCGACCCAGCAAGCGAGCAACAGCTTGCTTGGTCGATACCGCCTGATTGCAAAATTGGGTCGTGGTGGGATGGCCGATGTGTTTCTGGCCGTCTCCCGCGGGCCCGGGTCGTTCAACAAGCTCGTTGTTGTGAAGTGTCTCCGCGTCGGGATGGCGGATGACCCGCGCTACGTCCTGATGTTCCTGGACGAGGCCAAGCTCTCGGCCCGGCTCAATCACCCCAACGTCGTTCAGACGTACGAGATCGGGGGCGAGAGCGGCGGGTACTTCATCGTGATGGAGTACCTCGAGGGCCAGCCGCTCAAGGACGTCGTGAGGGCGGTGGTGAGCGGCTGTCCTGGCGCCGCGAGCTTCACGCGGGGGGCGTGGGTCAGGGTCATCGCCGAGGCGCTGCGCGGGTTGCACTACGCGCATGAGCTCGCGGACTTCGATGGCGGTCTGCTCGGCATCGTGCACCGCGACGTCTCGCCCCACAACATCTTCGTCACGTACGACGGAGCTGTGAAGATCGTCGATTTCGGCGTCGCGAAGGCGGCCCTCAACGCGGCGCACACGGAGAGCGGAACCTTCAAGGGCAAGATGGCCTACGCCGCGCCCGAGCAGGCGATGGCGAGCGGCGACGTCGATCGGCGGGCCGATATCTTCGCCATCGGCATCGTGCTCTGGGAGCTCCTGGCGATGCGGCGGCTGTTCGATGGCGACCACGTCGCCGTGATGCACCAGCTGCTCACGCGGGACATCCCGCGGCTCTCCACCGTCGTGCCGGACATCGATCCGGCGCTCGACGAGATCGTGGCGAGGGCCCTCCAGCGGGATCCCGATCGACGGTTCGCCTCCGCGCAGGAGATGGGCGACGCGCTGGAGGGTTATCTGCGGGGCTCGGGTGAGGACGTCCGCACGGAGCAGCTCGGCGCGCACGTGCTCGAGATGTTCGCGGAGAGCCGGGCGCTCGTGCGCCAGCAGGTCACCGCGCAGTTCGAGTACCTGAGCTCGCTGGACGTCGCGGGCGACATCCAGCGCGCCTCGATGGTCGGAGAGTTCCCCCGCGCCTCGATGGTCGGAGAGTTCCCCCGCGCCTCGATGGTCATGGGGATGAACCGCTCGATGTGGCCCTCGGCGACCGCGGCCGGTCTACCCCTCCTCAGCGATCACAGCCACAGCCTCCCCGCCCACCATCATCACGAGCCCCCGGCCGTCGATCCCGGCAGCCTGGGCGCGACGGTGGGGCGCGTCTCGTCCTGGCGGCAGCGTGGGTATCTCGCCTCTGTGCTCGGGGTGGTCGCGCTGCTCGCCGCGGGGGCTTTCGTGATGTTCCGCGGGCGCTCGGTGGAGCCCGTCGCGTCGGAGCAGCCTGCTGCCGTGTCCACGGCTGCGACGGCGCTCGATCCGGGCCTGATGAAGGCCAAGGTCACCATCAAGAGCGAGCCCGCGGACGCGAACGTGAGCTGGAACGGGACCATGCTCGGCAAGACGCCCCTCAGCGTCGAGCTGCCTCAAGGGATGCAGGTCGTCGTGGTGTCCAGGGCCGGTTGGGTCGACGTGTCGATCTTCCTGCAGCTCTCCGCGTCGGACGTCGTAGAGCGCACCGTCGCGCTCCGGCGTCAGGACATCAGCACGATACCCTCCAATTAGATCTCCCCGTCTCCCTTTGAATTCCCCTGACAAATTCGAGGGGATACTTCAGGGGCCGGCCCGGAGGACACGCATGGAGGAACCTGCCTTGGCGGCGAGGCGGCGGACTTCTCGACCGAGCCAGTCGAGGAAATCGAGGTTCCACGGAGGGCCGTCGGGCCAGCGCTCGCGTATGCGGGCGGCGAGCTCGAGATCCCAGCTCCCGTAGAGATCCACGAGCGCGTCATGCGCCTTGCGGCCGGCCAGCGCTTCAGGGGCCCCGCGAGGCTCGCCCCCGTGCGCGAAGGCGTCATCGCAAACATAGTAGTTGCACGTCGCCGCGCGCCGCTCGGGGGGGATGGTGCAGCCCTCATGACCGTGGAAAGCGCACCTCTTGGGGAGCGCTCCACCATCGCTGCCCTGGGGCTCGACCCGCTGGATGAGCAGGCCGCGCTGGCCCGGGCGCAGGGTGCCCGCGGCCATCTGATCGAGCAGCCAGCCAGCGCCGCCGAGCGAGACGATCCGCCCGATGTCCGACCACTCGACACCAGGCGGGCTGGCGCAGCAGCCCGTCGGGCCCTGCGGGCACGAGCCGCACAACGTCGAGTGCAACCGCGTATGCATGCCCGCGAGCTCCAGCCGGATCATCGCGCCACCAGCGCTCCTATCCTCTGGGCGTGATCAGACGCTCCAGCCCGCGCAGCGGGATGTCCAGCCAGTCAGGCCGGTTGTTGAGCTCGTAGCCGACCTCGTAAATGCACTTCTCGAGCATGTAGAAGTCGATGAGGAGCACCGTGTCCGCGTCGCTCGCGGGCACGTACGGCGCCGTCTCGTCGGTCCGCGGCTCTGCGGTCGCCTGAGCGCGCGTGACCGTCTCCATGTATCCCGCGAGGTAGCTCGCGGAGATCCACGTCACCCAGGCGTCGGTCCACGGCTTGAGGACGGCGACGTCCTCCGGCCGGAGGCGAGCGTCCCGGAGCGCCGAGGCGCCGGCGTAGTCGAACGAGCGCAGCATCCCGCCCACGTCCCGGAGCGGGCCGCGCTTGTAGCGGCGCTCGCTCAGCGGCCTCGCCGGCTCCCCCTCGAAATCGATCAGGATGAAGTCGTCGCCCGTCGAGAGCACCTGGCCGAGGTGGAAGTCGCCGTGCGTCCGGATGCGGGGGATGTCGAACTTCCTCGACACGATCTGCTGGAGCTTCGCGTTGATCTCGGCCTCGCGCGGCAGCATCGCCGACACCTGCTCCCGCACGCTCTCGGGGAGCGAGCGCTCGCGCTTCCTCAGCAGCGCGAAGGTGCGCGCGAGCATGCCGTGCGCCGACTGGAAGATCGACTGCTGGTGCAGCGTCGAGAACGACTGCTGCCCGAACGCGGGGTCCTTGCTGTGCTTGCCGAGCGTGAGGTGGAGCTGCGCTGTGCGCTCGCCGAGCAGCCGCATCCTCACGAGCTCGGTGCCCATCAGCTGGTTCACGAGCGGCGGCGGCGTCGCGCGCGACGCGTCGACCAGCGTGCCGGCCGGCACCGGCGGCGCGCCCCCCTTCGCCGTCTCGTCGGCGAGCACCCGCTCGAAGAAGCGGTTCAGCGCCTCGAGCGTGCTCGTCCACGCGTCGCTCTGGCTCTGCACGTACTCCTGGAGCATCGCCACCGTGGTCGCCTCGCGGCCGCGGGCCTGGTACTCGATCGCCCCGGCGAGCCGCGCCGTGGAAGGGAACTGGTGCTCCGTCAGGTACCGGCCGATCTCGAGCTCCGGGTTGATGCCCTCCTCGACCTGCCGGAAGATCTTGAGGAGGAGCTTGTCGCCGTAGATGATGGTCGTGTTGCTCTGCTCGGTCTCGGAGATGCGCGCCGGGAGCTCTCCCTCGGCGCCGAGCGTCTCGAGCGTCGTCCCGAGCGGCAGCGCGTGGAGCTCGCCGAAGGAGCCCGTCGCGACCCCCTGCGCCCGGATCGCGGCGAGGACGAGCGCGGCGAACTCCGGGGTCGCCAGCGCGTCGTAGAGGACGCCCTCCGGCGCCGCCGCGCTCTCCGGCTCGGGATCGCGGATCGTGACGTCCGCGATCACCGCGTGGCGCGCGCGCGTCGCGAGCGTCCGCGCGTGCTCGCCCGTGGCGAAGCCGATCGGCACGACATACGTCTCCGGCGAGCCGTCCGTGTACTCGACGCGCGCGAGCAGGAGGTAGTGCTCCGCCGCGGTCTGCTCGCCGCGCAGGATCGGGATGACGTCCGCGAGGGTCGTGGCGCGCCGCGTGCGCGCCTTGCCGCGGAACCAGCGCCGCGCCGCGATGAACTTCCCGAGCGCCGGCTCGAGCACCCTGCGCCCCTCCGGGGAGAGGAGCGCCCGCCACGAGCCCTTCGTCGCGATCGCGGGCGCCGCCTCGGCGTCGCCCGCGGAGGTCGCCGGCGTCGCCGGCTCCAGCGCGAACCAGAAGAAGTCGTGCGGACCGAGCGACAGGGAGTAACCGCGGCTCGTGATCTCCGGGAAGCGGCTCCTGCCGAACAGCTCGACAGGCACCATGCCCTCGAAGCGCGCGAGATCGAGCTCGACGTGCTGCGCGTACCGAGAGAGGTTCGCGACGATGAGCAGCCGCTCGTCCGCGTGCGCGCGGATGAACGCGAGCACCTTGCTGTTGTCCGGGTGCAAAAACTCGATCGTCCCGCGGCCGAGCACCTTGTTCTGCTTGCGCAGGGTGATGAGCCGCTTCATCCACCAGAGGAGCGAAGCCGGGTTCTGCTGCTGCGCCTCGACGTTGATCGCCTCGTAGTGGTACTCGGGGTCGATGATGATCGGCAGATAGAGCTTCTGCGGGTTCGCCCTGGAGAACCCGGCGTTCCTATCGGCGCTCCACTGCATCGGCGTGCGCACCCCGTCGCGATCGCCGAGATAGATGTTGTCGCCCATCCCGATCTCGTCGCCGTAGTAAAGGACGGGGGTCCCCGGCAGCGAGAAGAGCAGCGCGTTCATCAGCTCGATCCTGCGCCGCGTCTTCATGAGCGGGGCGAGCCGCCGGCGGATGCCCAGGTTGATGCGCGCGGTGTGCTCCTGCGCGTAGACGCGGTACATGTAGTCCCGGTCCTCGTCGGTCACCATCTCGAGCGTCAGCTCGTCGTGGTTCCGGAGGAACGTCGCCCACTGACAGGTCTCGTGGACAACGGGCGTCTGCTTCAGGATGTTGACGATCGGGAAGCTGTCCTCGAGCTCGACCGCCATGAACATCCTGGGCATGAGCGGGAAGTGGAAGTTCATGTGGCACTCGTCGCCGCTCCCGAAGTACGCCGCGGCGTCGGCGGGCCACTGGTTGGCCTCCGCGAGGAGCATGCGATCGGCGAAATTCGCGTCGATGTGGCGCCGGAGCTTCCGCAAGAACTCGTGCGTCTCCGGCAGGTTCTCGCAGTTCGTCCCCTCGCGCTCGTAGAGGTACGGCACGGCGTCGAGCCGGAGCCCGTCGACGCCCATCTCCAGCCAGAAATCGACCACCTTGAAGACGGCGGCGTGGACGTCCGGGTTCTCGAAGTTGAGGTCGGGCTGGTGGGAGTAGAAGCGGTGCCAGTAATAGGCGTTGGCGACCGGATCCCAGGCCCAGTTCGATGTCTCGAAGTCCTTGAAGATGATCCGGGCGTCCTTGTAGCGGTGCGGCGTGTCGCTCCACACGTAGAAATCGCGCCAGCGCGAGCCCTTGGGCGAGGTCCGCGCCCGCTGGAACCACTCATGCTCGTTCGAGGTGTGGTTCAGGACGAGCTCGGTGATGACCCGGATGTCGCGGCGGTGCGCCTCGCGCAGGAGGCGGGCGAACTCGCGCCGGGTCCCGTAAGACGGGTTGATGTTGGCGTAGTCCGCGATGTCGTATCCGCCGTCGCGCAGCGGCGAGGGGTAGAAGGGCAGGAGCCAGATCGCGGTGACGCCGAGATCTTGGAGGTAATCGAGCTTGTCGACGAGCCCCTCGAAGTCGCCGATGCCGTCCGCGTTCGAGTCGCTGAACGCGCGGACATGGACCTCGTAGATGATGGCGTCCTTGTACCAGAGGGCGCTGCCTTCGGCGGGAGGGGGCTTTTGATCCTGGCTCATGGCTGCTGGCTGCTCCGGCGATGCGCGTTGTCCGCGCGACGACGCCGGGCGCACAGGATGCAGCGGCTCGGGCCCTGTGCGGCGTGAGCACGCCGCCCGGGCCAGAGGTGGCCAGGAGGCAAGGCACGCTGCGGAGTCCGCCACTGGGCGCGCACTGCCGTCCCCACGCAGATGACGCGGATCACGTGTATAGTTTAGCTACTCGGGATTGCAAGACCACGCGTGCCCGACTTCGGTAGCACGCCACGCGCGGGGCGCAAAGCGGCGCGGTTGCGTTCGGCTTGCGTTCGGCTTGCGTTCGGCTTGCGTCCGCTTGCGTCCGGTTGCATCCGCTCGCATCCGTTTGCGCCCGTTGCGCCCGTTGCGCCCGTTGCGCCCGTTGCGCCCGTTGCGCCCGTTGCGCTCGGGTTGCACCCCGCGCGCTGTAGAGATCGCTGCTCCGTGAGCTCGGCCCACACGTCGAACCGCAGCCGGTGTAAGAAGCGCTGGCACTCGTTCTGCGATCGGGCGAGCTCATGCCCATCGAAGGAGCATTCTCATGATGCGTGTCTTCCACGTACTCCCGCTCTCCCTCGCCGCGCTCGGAGCGCTCGCGTGCTCGTCGACCCCCGAGCCGACGATCGACCCGAACAACCCGTGCCCTCCGGGCCAGTGGTGCGCCTCCGCCGTGCCGACCACGCCGGCGACGGCGGTGCCCACGCCCACCACCACCGCCGCGCCCGCGGGCTCCGCCGCCACGCCGATCCCGCCGGTCGCCGCGGTGGCCGCGACGCCGATCCTGCAGGGGATGGGCACGACGGAGGCCCCGGGGATGAAGCCGGACGGCGGGCCGTTCGCGGGGCAGTTCCAGGAGGGCCAGGCGCTCGAGCAGCAGATCAACATCTCGCCCGGCAAGTGCTACACGGTCGTCGGCATCGGCCTCGGGGTCCAGGAGCTCGACATCCAGCTCGTCTCGCAGCCCGCGCCCGCGCTGCCGCCCGTCGTGCTCGCGCAGGACAGCACCACCGGCGCCGCGGCGACGCTCGGCGGCAAGGCCTCCGGCTGCTGGAAGAACCCCCTGCCGATCGGCGGTCCGGGCAAGGTGATCCTCAAGGCGACGAAGGGCGCGGGGATCGCGGCCGCGCAGGTCTTCATCAAGTAACGCTCCCTCGCGCGGGTTGGCCGAGTCGAGTCCGCCCGCACGCGAAGACGCCCGGCCGTGCGCGTGCCGAGAGGCGCGCGCCTCGCGCGACTCTTCTATTCCCGCCGCCTTCCTCCTCCCCTAGAGCAGACCGACGCGGCCGTGGGTCGCGCGCGCGACTCGATGAGCGAGACCGTCTTCCTCGGCCCCGACGCCAGCAAGACCTGCGCGAGGCAGCGCTGGGAGTGGCTGTCGCCGCGCCTCCCCCCGGACCTCGAGCAGGAGGCGACGAGGCGCGTCGCGTGGATGGCGCTCTGCACGATCGTCGCGGGCGCCCTCGGCTTCGTCGTGTCGGAGCTCATCCCGGGCCTCGAGCTCGGCCCTTCCCCGATCCGCGTCGCGGTCTTCCTGCCGTTCATGCTGGTCTCGGCCGCGCTCTTCGTCATCGCGCGGAAGGGGCTCCTGTCGCCGCCGCGGATCGTCGATCTCTCGTTCGCCTACAAGATCCTGGGCGCCGCGCTGCTCTCGGTCATCTCCAACGCGCAGCCGTGGCCGGAGGGGCCGGTGTTGCCGGGATGGCCGCCGGTGGCCGTCTGGGTGCTCATGTTTCCCATCATCGTCCCCGCCCCGAGCGTGCGCACGCTGTTCACCTCGACGCTGGCGATCCTCACCGATCCGGCCTGCCTCTGGGTGCTCGTCCGCTCGGGCTTCATGGAGCCGCCCTCGGGCGAGGCGATGCTCCGCCGCTTCTTCCCGAGCGTCATCGCGCTCGCGCTCTCCGTCCTCGTGTCGCGCGTCGTCTTCGGGCTCGGGCGCAAGCTCGACGCGGCGCGGGAGCTCGGCAGCTACCGGCTCGTCGAGCGGCTCGGCGGCGGCGGCATGGGCGAGGTGTGGCGGGCGAAGCACCGGATGCTCGCCCGCCCCGCGGCCGTGAAGCTGATCCGGCCCGAGGCGTTCCAGGGCGAGCCATCGAGCAACGGCAACGCGAAGGCGCGGTTCGAGCGCGAGGCGCAGGCGACCGCCGCGCTCCGATCGCCGCACACGATCGGCATCTTCGACTTCGGCGTCGCCCGCGACGGGTCGTTCTACTACGTGATGGAGCTGCTCGACGGCATGGACCTCGAGACCCTCGTCAAGCTGGACGGCCCGCAGCCGCCCGCGCGCGTGGTCCACCTGCTCCGGCAGGCCTGCCACTCGCTCCACGAGGCGCACAAGGCCCTCTTCGTGCACCGCGACATCAAGCCCGCCAACCTCTTCCTGTGCCGCTACGGCGCAGATCTCGACTTCTTGAAGGTGCTCGACTTCGGCCTCGTGGCCCAGCGCAGGAAAGACGCGGATCCCTCCAAGCTGACGGCGGACAACGCGATCACCGGCACGCCCGCGTTCATGGCCCCGGAGGTGGTGCTGGGCGACCGCCCGATCGACGGCCGGACCGACATCTACGCGCTCGGGTGCGTCGCCTACTGGCTGCTCACCGGCGCCCTCGTGTTCGACGCCGAGACGGCGATGAAGACGATGTTGCTCCACGCGACGGAGGCGCCCGTCGCGCCTTCGAAGCGCGCGGCGCGCGCGATCCCGCCCGCGCTCGACCGCATCGTGCTCGACTGCCTCGAGAAGGACCCCGCGCGGCGGCCGCAGTCGGCGCGCGAGCTGTCCGAGCGGCTCGCCGCGCTCCGCATGGACGCCGACTGGACCGAGCAGCACGCGGCGGCGTGGTGGGAGGCGATCGCGCCGCCGTCGCTCTCGGGCCAGGCGGCCAGGGCGACCGTCGACGCCTTCGGCTGAGCTCCGCGCGCGCCCGGCCCGGGTCCTCAGCGGATGTTGAAGTCGACCGTCATCAGCTGTCCGCCGCGCTCGATCGCGACGGACAGGCGGTCCGCGGTCCGGAGCCGCGCGTACGCCTCCAGCGCCTTCTGGGGATCGGTGACGTCGAAGCCGTTGATCGACCTCAGGGTGTCTCCGCTCTCCAGCCCGAGCGTCTCCAGCAGCGAGCCTCGCCTGATCCTGAGCTTCAGCCCGACGACCTGGTCTCCTCGTCGCTCCGGGGTCACCCGGGCGGAGCGCATGAGGAGCGCCTGCTGCTCGAGGATCTGATCGACCGCCGCGCGGTCGACGTTGAACTCCGTGGCGCTCACCCGCCGGATGCGGGCGGCGATCTCCGGCGGGATCGAGTTCAGGCTGTTGTCGCTCCCGACCGGCCTCGCCTGAGGCCGGGGCTGCGGCGCGGGCGCCTCCTCGCGCGCGCTCTTCCCGGCCTTCCCGAGCTGCATCTGGCAGCGGGCGCCGCCCGCGGTGATCCAGACGCGGTCCCACGCGATGCGCGTGAGCGTGCCCCCCGCCGCGTCGCCGCCGAGCCGGCGGAGCTGCGTCTGCCCGTCGGGGCCCTCGATGGCCGCGAACGACCACGCGGCGTCCTGCGACGCCGCGATCAGCACCACGCGTCCGGCGTCGCAGGTCGGATCGCTCCACGGATCGCCGTGCGCCGCGGGCGCGCGCTCCTCGGGCGCGCCGCCCGGGGGCGGGAGGAGCGGCCCCGTCGCCGAGTCGAACGGGTTGCGCTGGAGGATCGCTTCAGCGCTCGTCGCGTGGAGGCCGTCGCGCGGCGCGCGGTGGGGCGCCGGGGGCAAGGAAGAGAGCCTCGTGGCTCTGTCCGGGATGATCGTCCTCCCGATCAAGTGAGACACCCCCGACGCCTGAAAGTAGGCGGCGGACGCGATCATCGTGCCCGCGATCCACAGGAAGTGGTGCTTCACAGCCGCATCCAGGTCCACGGGTCCTGCTCTTTCTGGGGCACGACCGCTGCCTGCGATCGAGGCGAGCGCCACGCGCACGCCGGCGTGGAGGCGACCGTGCACAATGTCGCCACCGACCCTCCCTCCCGGGACGCGCAGCACCGCGCGTGCCGGCCCGTCGCGCCGGCGCGCCCGCGCGAGCGCCTGTCAGAGCGCGCCTTGACCCGAACGGATCGGCGCGCGTCCACGGGCCGCGCGGGCGTCCACGAGCCGCGCGCGCGCCGCGGCGGCGCTCATCGAGAAGGGGATCGAGAGGAGGAAAGGGCGGGGCAGCGAGCGCCGGCGGGCGGCTCGCTCAGGGCTTCTTGTCGGGCGCCTTGGCGGCGGCCGTCGCCCCGGGCTCACCGCGGCCGCGGCGGTACACCCAGGCGGCGAGGACCTTCCGGTCGTTCGCGGAGAGCTTCTCCTCGAACGCCGGCATGTGGCCTTCCAGGTCCTTCGCCATCGCGGCCGGCGGGTAGGCCTTGCCGCTGCCGGGGTTCGTGATCTGCGCCTCGATCCACGCGACCGAGGCCCAGCCGCGGAGCTCGGGGGCGGCCGACTCCTCGTCGTCGGTCTTGCCGTCGAGCCGGTGGCAGCTCGTGCACCGCTGCCGGACCATCTTCTCGCCGGGCGTCCCGGCGCCGGGCTCCCCGCGCGCCTGCCCCTCGAGGAACGCGGCGATCGTCTCCTGGTCGGCCTCGCTCATCGGCGTGAACACCTTCGCCGCCTCGGGATCCGCGGGCGGCTTCACCGCCGACGGCATCATCTCCTTGAACGCCGTCTTGCCGAAGAGGTGGTCGGCGTCGGGATCCCTCAGCACCTCGAGCGCCCAGGCCTTCGTCCCGAACCCGGTGAGGTCCGGCGCCGTCTGCTTGTCCTTGGGCGGCCCGAGATCGTTGAGCCGGTGGCAGCTCGCGCACTCCTTCTTGTAGAGGTCCTCGCCGCGCGTCTCCGGGTCGTTCCGGAGCATCGCGAGCGCCCCCTCGGGCGGGACGCCTTGCTTGAACAGCGCCACCGCGCGCGCCGTCCGCGCGGCGCTCTGCGCCTCCGAGCGCTGGAAGCCCTCGTCCTTCGCGTCCTTCACGAACGACGTCGCCAGCAGGCCGACGGCCCCGAGGCCGATCAGGAACAGCGGCGCGAGCGCCGGCAGCCGCGCCCGGAGCGGGCCGGGCTTCCTGTCGATGAACGGCAGCAGCGCAAGGTACAGCCCGACCACCCCCGGCAGGCCGACGGTCGCGATGAGCTCCAACGAGCCGGGGAAGTACTTGCGCAGCTCGAAGAGCGGGCGGAAGTACCAGGCGGGGCGGGCGTTGTAGTCGCTGACGGGATCCGCCGGCGCCTCGAGCGGGGCGCCGTGCTCCATGGCCGCGAGATCGAACACGACGACCAGCACGAGCGCCACGGCCAGCAGGATCAGGCCGAGCTGCTTCGGGAAGAACCGATCCGCCTTGCCGAGGTCGGCGCCGTGCGGCGTGCCGAAGCCGTGCCTGCGGAACTGCGCGAAGCTCGCGGCGAGCAGCAAGGCCATGACCGCCGGCAGCACGAAGACGTGCAGGCCGTAGAGCCGCGTCAGCGTCAGGTGGCCGAGCGAGCTCCCGCCGACGACGAGCTGCTGCGTGAACGACCCGACCACGGGGACCGAGCCCATGATGCCGGTCTCGACGCGCGCGCCCCAGTAGCCGTCCTGGTCCCACGGGAGCGGGTTGCCCGTGAAGGTGAAGCCGAGGATCACGCCGAGCAGGCCGAGGGTCAAGAACCAGCCGATCTCGCGCGGCGCGCGGTACGCCCCGTGGAGCGCGATCCGCGCCACGTGGATCGCGATCAAGATGACGAGCGCCTGCGCTCCGAAGTAGTGGAGGCCTCGGATGAGCCACCCGGCGCGCAGGGTGAAGTTGATGTGCGCGACGCTCGCCCACGCCGTTGTCGCGCTCGGGGCGTACGCCGACATGAGCAGCGCGCCCGTGACGACCTCGACGAGCAGCAGCAGCGCGAGCGCGCCTCCCCACACGTAACCGATGCGCGCGCCGCCGGGGATCGGCGCGTCGAGGAACCGGCGCAGCGGCTCGCGGTGCCCTATGCGCTCGTTCAGCCAGTCGCCGAGGCTCATCCTGCGATCTCCTGGAGCTCGGCGACCCCGTCACGGTAGCGCCGGAAATCCACCTCGAGCCATCCATCGACGACCCGCGTCGCGAGCGGATCCATGGGGCGCGGGGACGGCCCCGTCTCAGGCACACCCGACAGGCCGAAGCGCGACGCGTGGCACGGGCAGTTGAAGCTCTTCTTGTCGTCGTTGAGCTCGATCCCGCAGCCGAGGTGGGGGCACGTGGCGCTCATCGCGCGGATCTTCTCGCCCTCCCGGATGACCCAGATGGCGCCGAGCATCTGGTCCTTCGCGACCGTGAAGGCGTCGCGCTCCTCGCCGATCACCTTGAGCCGCCGCGGCTCGCCCGGCGGGAGGTCCGCGAGGCGCCCGACCCGGACCCAGCGCTCGCGCCCGCCCGCGGCGCCGGCGCTGCCCGCGGCGGGCGCCGCGATGAAGCTCGCCGCCGGCACGGCGATCGCGCCGGCGCAGGCCAGACCGCCGATCGCCACGAGCGCCTTCAGGGCGCCACGCCGCTCCTCGGGGGCCGGGCCCGCGGACGGCGCGCCGGCGCTCGCGGGCACCCCGTGAGGCCCAGGTTCGTGCGCCAATCCATGTCCGAGGTACCCACCGGCACCAGGTTCCTTTTGCGTCGGCTCTGCCATCTCGTAGGCTCTCCCTCGCTCGCGCCGCTCTCCGAAGGCCGCCCAGACTGGAGCGGGGCCCCCGGCGGCCGAAGCGGACGCAGCATATCGAAAACACAGGCGTGACGTTGAATCCTCGCCATCGCGCACATCGGGGCGATTGCGCTTCGGCCGGCACAGCCGAAAGTTCTCCTTCCGTTGTCCAGGTCCCGATGCCTCGTCCCGTCGCCGCAGCGCTCGTGATGTTCGCCGTGCTCGGGTCCTCCGCGTGTGCCGCCACGCGTCAACCGCCGGTGTGTACGCGTCCCGACCTCAGCGGGTGCGCCATCGAGGACGTCTCGTTCGAGGGCGACGACGTCATCAGCGGCGACGAGCTCGCCGCGCGGATCGCGACGGCCGAGAGCTCGCGCCTCCTCGGCGGCGCGCTCGAGCCCGTGCCGATCCTGAGCGTCTGGGACGCGCTCACGGTCGAGTACGAGCGCTTCGACCGGTTCGTCCTCGAGCGGGACCTGGCCCGCATCGAGCGGTACTACCGCGCGCGCGGGTTCTACGGGGCGCGGGTGCGGGCGGCGCGGGTGCAGCGCTTCGGCGGCCCCGGCAAGGAGGGGCGCGTGCGGGTGCGCATCGTCGTCTCCGAGGGCGCGCCGGTGAAGATCGCGTCGGTGGATCTCGCGTGGCGGGACTGGACCCTGGAGAAGGGCAGGGACATCGGCCGGCCGGTGACCGAGGCGAAGGACGAGCTCAAGGTCGGCGAGCGCCTGGACGAGGCCCGGTACGAGGAGCTCAAGAAGAACCTGCTCCGGGTCCTCACCGATCGCGGCTTCGCCTACGCGAACGTGGAGGGGCACGTCGACGTCGACCTCGTGAAGAACGAGGCGCGGGTCCGCTACACGATCGAGCTCGGCCCCGAGTGCAGGTTCGGCAAGGTCAAGCTCGAGGGGCTCGGCGAGCTGCCCGAGGGGCCCGTCAGGACGGCGATCGGCATCGAGGAGGGCGAGCGCTTCTCGACCGCGGATCTGGCGGACGCAGAGCAGGCGCTCGCCGACTTCGGCGTGTTCGGCTCCGTCGCCGTGAAGCCCGAGCTCGCGCCGCCCGGACAGCCCAGGAACCCGGTCGTCCCTGTGACCTTCTCCGTGCAGCCGTCCGCGCTGCGCGCCGTGAAGCTCGGCGGAGGCGCCGAGGTCGGCTCGCGCGTCGAGGCGCACCTCGTCGCCGGGTGGGAAGATCGCAACTTCCTCGGGGGGCTGCGCCGCTTCAGCATCGAGGCCCGGCCGGGGCTCGTCTTCTATCCGGTGGAGTTCTCGAACCTGCTCGGCAAGGAGCTCGGGGACACGTTCCGCCTCTTGCCGGAGATCCAGCTCCGGTCCGAGCTCCGCCAGCCCGGGGCGATCGAGCGGCGCACGGCCGCGGTGCTGCGCGGCTCGTTCAAGCTCTACTGCCCCCAGACAGGTGAGTTCTGCACCAAGCCGGACAAGGGGGGCGCCGAGGGGGAGTCAGGAGCTGCACCAGACGCTGGCCAGGAGGCTCCGGAGCACGCGATCGTCGGCTACCGCGAGTACGTCGGTTCCATCGGCATCGAGCGGCCCTTCCTGAAATCGGACCTGAACGCGGCCCTCCTCTACAACGTCCAGCTGAACAGCCCGTTCACCTACAATTCGGCGCGGCTGCCCTCCGGGTTCGGGACCCTCTTCATCCCTTACCTCCAGGCGCTCGTGTCCTATGACCGCCGGCTGAACGAGGCGGGGAAGCCCGACAGGGTCACCCCCCATCACGGCTATTACATCGCGCTGGACACGCAGCTGGCCGGCTATCTGGGGTTCGACACCGCGATCGCGGAGGCCCTGGTCGGCGAGAAGGCGCGGGACGAGCGGGACAGGCGGTTTCACTCCGCGCGCGACATCCGCCTTCAGCCCGAGTTTCGCGCCTACTTCCCTGTTTCGAGGAGATGGACGCTGGGTTTCCGCCTGATGACCGGGTGGCTGTTCACGGGCGACTACGGCGACGCCTCCGTGGATCCTGCCCAGTGCGACGCGCTCGCGGGCGTGGACAGGGACCGTTGCCGGAGAGACGTGGGGGCCGATCTTCAGCTGATGCAGTTCCGCGGGTTCTTCAGCGGCGGCGCGACAAGCAACCGCGGATACGGGTACAACGAGGTCGGCCCGCACGCCCGCGTGCCGAGCCTGACGGCCGGCGACAGCGCCGACGAGGAGGACGCGCCGCTGGTCCCCATCGGAGGCCGTCTGCTGTGGGAGACGAGCCTGGAGCTGCGGATACCGCTCGGCGAGAGCTTCGGTACGGTGATCTTCGCCGACGCCGGCGATGTCACCCGGGAGCACCGGCTGTTCCGCTCGGGAGCGCAGCGCCTGCACCTCTCGGCGGGCTTCGGGCTGCGCTACGTCACGCCGGTCGGACCGCTGCGCTTCGACGTCGGCTACCGCATCCCCTGCATGCAGGTGCTCGGCGTCTGCGACGAGACAGAAGCCGCAGGCTGGCCCGAGGACGAGCGGCCGCCGGGCAAGCTGTTCGATGTGCTGCCCATCGCCGTGAACCTGGCGATCGGCGAGGCGTTCTGACGTGGGGTGATCCGTCCGGCGGGCGCCGGAGGGCGGTGCGGCCCGCGCCTTCGGGCAGGCCGCGGGCGATCAGCCCTCTTCTTCTTCCACGTTCCAGGCGGACAGCGCGGTCACCCCGATGGCGACCGAGCAGAGGCAGCAGAGCGCAGGCTCCTCGAACCGGAGCTCGTCGCCGCGCGACCACACGTAGAGGCCGCGCCCGTGGGGCTCCCCCGTGATGGCCCTGTCGCACACGTCGCAGCGGTGCTCGGTTGCGCCTGAGGCTGCTTGACGCGCGCGCAGCGCGTTGTCGGCGATCGCGTCGACCGAGACGCAAATCGGTTGGGCCAGTGTCCCTGTGAGCCGGTAATCCGCACTTGCGGTCCCCTCCGGCGTAGGGCAGGGGTCCAGGTTCGCGGTCCCCTTCAGAGCGCCTTCAATCACATCCACCTCCGGCGGCAGGGCCGAATCTAGCTCAGGCCGAGACGGGACGCACGAGAAGGCTGTGCCTGAACACCATCAGGCCTGCTCCAGGGCGCAGATGTAGGCGAACACGCTGGAGCGGCGCGTCATGGCCTGCATGACGTACCGCTCCAGCGTGCAATGGCAACGGAATCTGGAGGTTCAGGCGCTGGCGGACGCGGCCGTCTCGGCGGCGTCCTGGGCGGCGGCCGAGCGGGAGCCGGCCGAGCGGTCGAGAGCGCAGCTCTCTTCGAGCAGCTCGACGACGTCGAGCTGGCGGATCGACTCCTCCTTGGACTGATCCTTGAGGCCGTCGGTGATCATCGTCTGGCAGAACGGGCAGGCGGTCGCGATGGTCTTCGCCTCCGTCTGGAGCAGCTGCAGTGTCCGCTTGACGTTCACGCGGTCCTTGTTCTGCTCCTCCATCCACATCTGCGCGCCGCCGGCGCCGCAGCAGAGCCCCTTCTGCCGGTTCCACCCCTCGGCCTCGACGAGCTCTAGCCCGGGGATGCGCTTCAGGATGTCGCGCGGCTGCTCGTACACGTCGTTGTATCGGCCGAGGTAGCAGGAGTCGTGGAAGACCACCTTCCCCTCGACCGGCTTGCTGGGGACGAGCTTCTTCTCGGCGACAAGGCCGAGCAGGAAGTCGGTGTGGTGCACGACCTCGAACTTCGCGCCGAAGTCGGGGTACTCGTTCGCGAGCGTGTTGAAGCAGTGGGGGCAGGTCGTGACGATCTTCCGGACGCCGCCCTGCTCCTTGTAGCCGTTCAGGGTCGCGGCGTTCTGCTCGGCGAGCATCGCGAAGAGGTACTCGTTGCCCGCGCGGCGCGCCGGATCGCCGGTGCAGGTCTCCTCCTGGCCGAGGATGGCGAAATCGACGCCGGCGGCTTTCAGGAGCCTGGCGGTCGCGCGGGCGATCTTCTTCGCGCGGTCGTCGTAGCTCGCCGCGCAGCCGACCCAGTAGAGCACGGGGGCCTGCGGCTTGTCGGCCATGGTCGGGATCTCGAGCCCCTCGGCCCAGTTGCCGCGGTCGATGCGCGCGAGGTTCCAGGGGTTGCCGTTGACCTCCATCGCGTTGAACGGATTCCCGAGCTCCGCCGGGAACTCGCCCTTCACGAGGACCAGGTGGCGGCGCATGGAGACGATCTTGTCGACGTAGCTGATCAGCACCGGGCACTGCTCCTCGCAGGCCCGGCACGTCGTGCAGGCCCAGAGCACGTCCGGATGGACGACGTTCGCCACGAGGTCGACCGGCTTGTACGCGACCTCGGGGACCGGGACCGGGTTCTCCGGGGCCGCCTGCTCCGCGCGCTCCTGCGTCTCCGCCGTCTCCGCCGCCTGGCCGTCCTGCGCCGCCGCCCCGTCGGTGGCCTGCCCGTTCGCCTGGGCCGCGTGGCCGTCGCCGGCCGCACCCCGCGGGCCGCCCGGCCTGTTGATGAACTCTCCCTCTCGGCCGTACAGGTGATCGCGCAGGTCCAGGGTGAGCTGCTTGGGGCTCAGGATCTTGCCCGTCTTGTGGGCCGGGCAGTTGTCGCTGCAGCGGCCGCACTCGGTGCACGTGTAGAAGTCGAGGATCGCCTTCCAGGTGAAATCCTCGATGCGCGCGATGCCGACCGGGGCGGCCTTCTCGGGCTCCTCGGCCGCCTTCATGACCATCTCGCCGATCGCCTCGGCGCTGCCCGCGACGAGCGGCAGCCGGCCGCGCGGCTCGATGTTGCGCGTGAAGACGTTCGGGATCGACGTGATGATGTGGAAGTGCTTCGAGTGCGGGAGCAGGTTCAGGAACACGAGCACCAGCGTGACGTGCGTCCAGAACCCGATGTGCGCGAGCACGACGAGCGCCCCCGGGCCGACGCCGCTCAGGAGGACGGCGAACAGCGAGCCCGCCGGGGCCGGGAACAGGTGCCAGCGGAGCGCCGCCGGGTCCGCGGGGACGCCCGCGAACGGGGCCGTCACGGTGGCGACGCGCTCGCAGAGCGCCGCGTCCGCGGGGCCGCACGCCGCCGTGGACCAGCGGTGGTGGAGCACGAGCGAGGCGCCGTCATAGAGCATGTCGCTCACCATCATCGTGACGATGATGCCGAGGATGAGGAGCCCCTCGCCGGACAGGGTCATGCGCCGCTCGCGCTTGATCGCCCGGTAGTAGATGAACACGAGCGCGCCGATCACGACCAGCGTGGCCATGACGTCCTTCACGAACTCGTAGATCCCGCCGAGCGGCACCGCGCCGATGCCCGGGAGCCGCACCGGCTCGTGCCCCAGGATCCACAGATCGAACGAGGGGTCGATGCCGCGCCCCCACAGGATCAGCGTCCGGAGCAGGAGAACCAGGAATCCGAAGAAGATGAGCTTATGCGCCAGCCCGGCGAGCGGGTAGTAACCCATCTTCCGTTGCCGGAAGGCGTACTCCCAGGTGCCTTTGAGGCGCTCGGCGATCCGGTCGAGCCGGTCTTCCCCGCGCCCGACCTTGAGGAGCTGCCAACGCCGGTTGGCGCTCCACGCAAAGGCGGCGAAGAGGCCGACGAGCAATGTGAGCATCCACGTGGGATTCATTCGCGGGGCGTCTCCAGGTGTAAAATGGCCACATCTTTTAAGGTGGGCGGCTGCCGGACGTCAACCGCGCGGCGGCGCGGGAACGCGCGGGGCTCCTTCGCCGGATTTCTATTCTTGCAAGGGCGGATACGTCGGTGCGCGCTGGGGCTCCTCGCGCGGCGAGGGCGCGGGCGGCGCGTGAGGGGCGCGGGCGGGGTGCGCTGCGCGAGCGGCTCAGAGCGTGAACTCGACGCTCTTCTCTTCGGTCGCGGCGGAGGGAGACAGATCGAGCGCCATGCTGTACGAGCGCTGGCCGACCCGCGCGCTCAGGCGGACGCGGATGGGGGCCGTCGCGTCGTTCAGCTTGTCGAGCCGCACGACGACGCGGTAGCGGCCCCGCGCCGGCTCGCCCTCGGTGAGGAAGACGTTCTCCACGTTCTGCTCCTGGCATTCGCCGCTCACGCGCGGGCAGTCGCGGTCCTTCATCAGGCCGCTCGCCGTCGGCTCCCCGACGCGCGCGAGCTCTCCCGCCGGGTCATAGACGTTGAGATCGACGTCGGCCTCGGGCTCCTCCCAGGCGATCGTGAACTGGAGGATCCCGGTGTGGAGCCCGCAGCCCTCGTCGATCACGCCGTTGCAGTTGTTGTCGCGGGCGTCGAAGCAGAGCTCGACCCCCGTCGGTGTGCAGGCGATCTCGAGCCCGACGCCCTCGGGGACCTTGATGTCCTTCGGCTGGAGGGGCGGCCTGGGCGGGGGCGGCGGCACCTCGATGCAGCCGGCGAGGAGCAGGGCGAGGGCGGCGGCGCGCGTGACGTCGATCGCCGCGCGGGCGAGGCGCGCGCGGAGGCCGTGATGCGCCGGCGGGCGCGCCGCGGCGCGACGGGCGCGCGGCTCGCGCCGCGGGGGACCGGGGCTTCGCATGGGGAGCTGCATGTTATCCGCCTTCAGGCTCCCGCGGGGCGCCGGCGCTGCGCGTGTCGAGCGCGGGCGGCCTCCGCGGCTTGGGGCCGCGCGGCTTCGGGGGAGGGGGCGGCGTTCCTCCGAGGGGCAGGGGCAGGCGCATGCCCCGCGCGGCCAGGATCTCCGCCGCGTGGGGGACGGTGAGCACGAGCGCGCGCGCGTAGAGCGTGATCTGGTAGGGCTCCGGCAGGTCGCCGGGACGGCCGTTCGTCGCGTGCTCGAGCAGGATCGCCGCGGTGACGCTCACGTTGAGGCTCTCCGCGAAGCCGCGCATGGGGACGCGCACGGCGCGGGCGCAGGCGGCGGCCAGGTCGGGGCGGATGCCGTCGCGCTCGTTGCCGAGCACCAGCGCGAGGCGGGGGATGCTCGAGAGGTCGCGCGGGGTGAGCTCGCCCTCCGGGTGGGTCGCCACGAGCTCGTGCCCCGAGGCGCGGAGCTCGGCGACCGCGGCCTCGGTGGTCGCGTGCGTGCGCACGTCGACCCAGCGCTCGGAGCCGCGCGAGACCGTGTTCGAGACAAGGAACTGCTCGGCCCGCTCGATGATGTGCAGCCGCTGCAAGCCGAACGCGTCGCAGGAGCGGAGCACGGCGGCCCCGTTGTGCGGATCGTGCGGCGCATCCATGGCCACGGTGACGGCGTCGAGCCGCGCCGCGATGACGCCGCGCAGCCGGGCCCTGCGCTCGTCCGTGACGAACTCCTCGAGGATGCGGGCGACGTCGGCGACGTCGAGGGAGTCGAGCGCGGCGAGCAGCCTTCGCTGCTCCTGCGCGACGAACGAGCAATTGGGGGTCGAGCGGCGCATGGCGGGGGGGCGCCTCTATAGCAGGTCGATCGCGACCGCGATCCGCTCGCCCTCTGCGTACTCGACCACGGCGCAGTCGCCGGGAGAGCCGTCCTCCCAGGCCAGGCAGACGAAGTCGGCCTCGGCGTCGAGCGCGATCATGGGGTGGTGCCACACGCCGGGGCGATAGGTGATGCCCTGGGCGCCGTGGGCGATGAAGGCGCCGAGCGTCGTGAGCTCGGGCCTGTCGCCGCCGAGGGCCACGACGACGAGGTAGCGCCGCGCGTTCATCGGCACGAACGCCTGGGTCGAGCCGGGGTGCTTCTCGAGCAGGGCGATCGGGAGCGGGAAGCTCGAGCGCGGGGCGCAGCGGAACACCGAGACGTTCAGCGAGGCGTGCCCGGGGCGGAGGTTCTCGATCGCGGCGAGGTGATCGAAGCGCCGCGCCGTCCCCTGGTTGGCAGGCCTGCCGGGCTCGCCGTGCGGCGAGGCCATGAGGATGTCGCCATACGGCGCATAAGCTGCGGGGCTGAGCGAATGGGCTGCGATGCGCTGGCGGTGGCTCATCGTCATGGGCGACTGTGGCGGCGTGCCACGCGTGTGGCTTCCCTGAGGCTCTCCTGCGCGGCGCATGGAGCGCGTCGACCGAAGGCACGACAGGGAAAGGGTATCACGCCGCGGGCGCGCCGCAGCACGCCAGCCCGCCGCGAGCGCCATGGGGCCGGGTCTTGCAAGGCGCCTCGCGACGCAACCCCGGCGGGTAATGCGAGCGACCCTGGAGCCAGTCATGCGGATTGTTCACAAATCGACATTTCGGAAGCGCCTCGCGGTGGCCTCCCTGTTCCTGGCGGTGCTCGCCGTCATGACGTCCGTCGTCGGCTGCCAGCGCTACGACGTGCTGGTCGAGAAAGATCAGATCGCGGCCCAGAAATGGTCCGATCTCGAGGCGAATCTCCAGCGGCGCTACGACCTGGTCCCGAACCTGGTGGCCGTCGTGAAGGGGTCGGCCAAGCACGAGGAGCAGACGCTGGCGAGCGTCGCCGAGGCGCGCGCCCGCGCGACCAGCGTCCAGCTCAACGCCGACGATCTGACGGATCCGGAGAAGGTGCAGGCCTTCCAGAAGGCGCAGGAGCAGCTCAGCGGCTCGCTCTCGCGGCTCCTCATGGTGCAGGAGCAATACCCTGATCTCAAGGCGAACCAGGGCTTCCACAGCCTCCAGGTCCAGCTGGAGGGGATCGAGAACCGGATCCTCCGGGCGCGCGAGGAGTACAACCAGGCGGCGCGCGAGTACAACGCGGAGCTCCTGAAGATCCGGGGCCAGGTGGTGAACAAGGCGACGGGCCAGCCGTTCAAGCCGCGCGTCTATTTCACCGCCTCTCCCGAGGTCCAGTCGGCGCCGAAGGTCTCGTTCTGATGAGGGGCGCGGCGATGCGCCGGGTCGGCGCGAGCGGGGCGCGGCTGCGCGCCGCGGCCAGGGCCGTCGCGGCCGCGTTCGCGCTGGTCTGCGCGCTCGTCGCGCGGCCGGCCCTGGCCGACTTCACGCCGCCGGCGCTCACGGGGCACGTCGTCGACACCGCCGGGCGGCTCGATCCGCCCGACCTCCGCGCTCTCGACGCGAAGCTCGATCGCATCCGCCGCGAGACAGGGTTCGAGATCGTCGCCTTCGTGGTCGGCTCCCTCGAAGGCGAGACGATCGAGGACGTCGCCTACGAGGCCTTCAACACCTGGCAGCTCGGCCAGCGCGGGGCCGACAACGGCGTGCTCCTCGTGATCGCCCCGAACGAGCGGCGCGTCCGGATCGAGACGGGCAAGGGCGTGGGGGGAGCGCTCACGGATCTCCAGTCGAACGACATCATCCGGCAGACCATCAACCCGCTGCTCAGGCAGGATCGATTCCGCGACGCCATCGACCAGGGAACGGCGGAGATCGCCAGGACGCTCGTCGCCGGGACACCCGAGGAGGAACGGCGCCCGGCGCCCGACGCCCGGCCGGCGCCCGCTCCGGTCTCGCCGATCAAGGTCGGCGTGACGGTCGTCGCCATCGTGGCGGCGCTCGTGCTCGCGCTGATCTCGCCCTCCTTCCGCTGGTTCCTGTGGCTCGTCCTCCAGGCGATCCTCTTCCGAGGCGGCGGCGGCCGCAGCGGCGGCGGCGGGTTCGGTGGTGGCGGCGGCGGTCGCTCCGGCGGGGGCGGATCCAGCGATAGCTACTGAGCCGCTGCGCGCCGCCTCTTCACCCTGTGCAGGACGGATCGGGCCGATCGGTCGGCGTCCGCCCGGGCGTTTCGATCGGCCGCCGTGCTCACCCCTGGCGTGACCGGGCGGACACACGCGACATCGACGCCGGCGCGGCGCGGCGCGGCGCGGCGCGCGTCGAGTCGAGTCGAGTCGAGTCGAGTCGACTCGAGCCGAGCCGAGCCGAGCGGAGATTCCAGGGCGCGCGCGATCTCCCGCTGCGCGCTGACCAGGCGACGCTACGCTCTCGTCATGGCTGCTGCCCTGCGCCCTGTCTTCGTCGTCGACGCTGTCCGGACCCCGATCGCCCGTTACGCCGGCGCCCTGGCGACGGTCCGCCCCGACGACCTCGCGGCGCACGTCCTCGACGCGCTCGTGCGTCGCAATCCTTCGCTCGCGCCGCGCCTCGATCACGTCGTCTTCGGCGCGACGAACCAGGCCGGAGAGGACAACCGCAACGTCGCGCGCATGGCCGCGCTGCTCGCCGGCCTCCCTTACGAGGTCCCGGGCGTCACGGTGAACCGCCTCTGCGGCTCGGGGCTCGAGGCGGTGGCCGACGCCGCGCGGATGATCGCCACCGGAGAGACCGACTGCGCGATCGCGGGGGGCGTCGAGAGCATGACGCGCGCGCCGTTCACGATGCCCAAGCAGGCCGAGCGCTTCGAGCGGAGCGCGCCGACCGTCTACGATACGACGCTCGGCTGGCGCTATCCGAACGCGCGGATGGCCGCGCGGTTCGAGCTCCAGTCGATGGGGGAGACGGCCGAGAACGTGGCCAAGAAGCACGGCATCAGCCGCGACGAGCAGGACCGGTTCGCGCTCCTCTCCCACGAGCGCGCCACGCTCGCCTGGGAGTCGGGGGGCTTCGCCGCCGAGGTGGTGCCCGTGCTCGTCCCCCAGAAGAAGGGCGAGCCCGTCCTGTTCGAGCGCGACGAGGGCGTGCGCGCCGACGCCTCGCTCGAGGCGCTGTCGAAGCTCAGGCCCGCCTTCCGCGAGGGCGGGACCGTCACGGCGGGCAACTCGTCGCCCCTCAACGACGGCGCCGCGGCCCTCCTGCTCGCCTCGGGCGACGCCGTGCAGGCCGCCGGCGCGACGCCGCGCGCGCGGGTGATCGCGACGGCGACCGCCGGGGTGGATCCCAACCTCATGGGGGAGGGGCCGATCCCGGCCGTGAAGAAGCTCCTCCAGCGGACCGGGCTGCGCGTCCCCAACGTGGACCTCTTCGAGCTCAACGAGGCGTTCGCGGCGCAGGCGCTCGCGTGCTCGCGCGCGCTCGAGCTCGACCCGGCGCGCGTCAACGTCCGCGGCGGAGCGATCGCGCTCGGGCACCCGATCGGCTGCTCGGGCGCGCGCATCGCGTGCACCCTCGTGCATGCGATGCGCGCGCGCGGCGCCAAGGTCGGGGTCGCCTCGCTGTGCATCGGCGTCGGTCAGGGCATCGCGACGCTGTTCGAGCGCGCGTGAGGTCATTTCGCCGCTCGTCCGCGGCGCCAGATGAGATAAGACCGCCGCAGCAGAACGCAGGAAGGGGGGCCCGCGGCTCACCTCCCTCGGCTGACGCCGCCGCCTCGGCGGCCAAGAACTGACGGCGCCGCCTCGGCGGCCAAGAAAAGGAGAAGGCCTGATGGAATTCCCCCCGATCAACGTGCCCGGCACCGGCAAGCTCCACGCCCGGCTCAAGACCTCGCTCGGTGACATCACGGTCCGGCTCGAGGAGGAGGGCGCCCCCAACACGGTCAAGAACTTCGTCGGCCTCGCCACGGGCACCATCAACTGGACCGATCCGAAGACCGGCCAGGGGATGCAAGGGACCCCCTGTTACGACGGCGTCCGCTTTCACCGCGTGATCTCAGGGTTCATGATCCAGTGCGGCGACCCGCTCTCGCGCTACCCGGACAAGGCGCAGCTCTGGGGCACGGGCGGCCCCGGGTACAAGTTCGCCGACGAGTTCAACCCCGCGCTGAGGCACGAGGGCGCCGGCGTGCTCTCCATGGCCAACGCCGGCAAGAACACGAACGGCGCGCAGTGGTTCATCACCGACGGGCCGACGCCGCACCTCGACAACCGCCACACGGTGTTCGGCAAGGTCGTGAGCGGGCAGGACATCGTGAACCGCATCGCCAACGTGGCGACCACGCGCGATCGGCCCAACCAGGACGTCGTCCTCGAGCGCGTCGAGATCTTCCGGCAGTAGGCGCGCTGCGCGCCGCGCGGCGCCGTTCAGCGCCACGCGGCGCCGTTCAGCGCCGCGCGGCCAGCGTGGTGCTCCGCTCGTTCAGCGGGCGCAGCAGACCGTGATCTTGTCGTCGCCCTCCTCGACCTCGCCTCCGGGGTCGCCGCCGCGCGGCTGGCAGCTGCCGCTTCCGGTCACCTCGATCGACACCGAGGCGGCGGGGGGCGGGTCGTCGACGCAGGCCCCGTTGAACGGCACGGTCTCACCGGGCCCCCGGCAGCGGCTCTGCTCGAAGAGCGTCAGCGTCGCCGCGCAGCGCACGCCGCCCGTGTCGCACGTGCACCGCGTGCAGCCGCGGTTGTCGACCATCGAGCCCGCGAACACGTGTCGTTCGCCGAACCCCTCGGGGCAGCTCCGCTCGCCGTCGCGCCAGACGCAGGCGCCCTGCTCGAACGGCGCATCGATCGCTCGCGGGGCGCAGGCCTCGCCGGCCTCACATCCGCCGGCGTCCGACCCGGGGGCGCACACGAGCCCCTCGATACCGAAGCGCGGCGGCGGCAACGTCGCCTCGCCGCCCGACGGAGCGCACGTCGCCGAATCCACGTCGGGCGCTTCGCCGCTGTAGCTGCCGATCTGGACGTCGCCGCCGATGTTGATGCAGTCCTCGGTCTGCACCGGCAGCGTCGCGCCCCCCCCGCCACACGCGCCACGCGTGTACACCGTGACCGCGGGCGCCTCGCACGCCACGGCCGGCGCGCCGCACGCGCACGGGCTGCAGGTCGCGGGTGTGCCGAGGGGATCGCGGCCGCCCACGTCCACCCGCTGGGAGAAGCCCTCGGGGCAGGCGACGTCCGCTGCCTCGGGGCCCTGGTACAGGAGGCCGGGCCCTTGCCAGTCCTCGGGCACGGCGACGCAGGTGAACCCTCCGCAGTCGTCGTCGGCGCAGTCGACGGCGCCATCGCCGTCGTCATCCTCGCCGTTGGTGCACCGCTCGCCGCCGCCGGCGGCGCCGCCGCTGCTGCTGCTCGTGGTGCTCCCGGCCGCCGTCTGGTTTCCTCCAGCTCCGCCGGAGCTGCTGGCCCCGCCGGAGCTGCTAGCCCCGCCGGAGCCGCTCCCGGACGGCCCCGGGAAGAGATCGGGATCGAACTGGTCGAAGTCCTGGGTGCAGGCGCTCGCCGCGAGGAGAGCGACGAGCGCGGTGACGCTTTGGAACGCAGAGCGGCGCAACACGACCTCCGGGATCGGCGGGCTTCGCCTCGGTTCGAAGGAGCCCGACCGACGGTACCACGAAGCGCCCGCCCGCACGGCGAGCTCCGCGGCCGGCAATCCCGGCGACCCTTCGCCCCGTCCGAGGCGCGCCTGCTGCGGCGCTCCTTGCTGCGCCGCGCCCCGTGCGCTGCGTCATCCGCCCGGGAGCGCGCGGGGATCGCCCGACCAGAGCGATGTGAGCGTCTCGAGCTCCCGCGCGAGCTCCTCGGCCGCCTTGTGAGCGAGCCGCGCACGCTCTGCGACGAGCGCCTCGATGACGGCGGCGCGCGCGTCGGGCGCAAGCTCCTCCGCCCTCCTCATCTGCGCGAGCGCCTCGTCGGCGTCGTGCAGCTGGCCGAGGCGGCGCTGCATCCGTGACGCGGATTTCGCGGCGCGCTCGGCGCGCTCTCCGAAGAGCGGCGAAAACGTCTCCGCGGAGTAGCGCAGCCGTTTGAAGCGGATCCGGAGCGCGTGCATGGCCGCGCCGTCGCCCGGGTCGCTCGCGGCGAGCGCGCGCACGTCGTCCAGGGCATCACCGATCGCTCGCCTCGCGAGCGCCTCGGCGCCGCGCTTCCTCGCTTTCCGGCGCGAGATGCGCCGCTCGAGGCGCGCGAGGTGAGGCTCCAGCCGGAGCCGCTCGCCCGCGGCCGGCGCGTCGGCCTGGGTTGCGCCCATGTCGCCCGCGGCCGGCGCGTCGGCCTGCGTCGCGCCCGCGTCGTCCGGGCGATCCTGCCGGAGCAGCTCGACGATGTGGGCCCTCGCCTCGCGCTCGCGGCGCGCGCGCTGCGCGACCCATCCCGCGACGGCCGCCCGGGCCGCCTCGCCCAGCTCGAGCGCGGTGAGCGTCTCGCGCAGCACCTCCTCGTCGCGCAGCGCGCCGGTCGCCCGCGCGAACTCACGGAGCCCTTCGGCCACGGGGCGGAGCCGCCTCCTGCCGTAGATGCGCCGCGCCGGCCTGAGCAGCGTCCGGAGCCGGCGAAGCGAGACCCGGAAGTCGTGCACCGCCTCCGCGTCCGGCCCCGCGCTCTCGCCCTGCTCGCTCGCGGCCGCGACGCGCCGCGCCTCGGCGCGGACGCGCTCGATGTGGGAGAGCAGCACCGGACCCAGGAAATCTCGCGCGGAGAGCCTCGCGCCGCCGCCGCCGCCGCCGCCGGCGCCACCGCCGCCCGAGGGCGGGGGGCTCCCCTCGCGCGGCGTCACAGGCGCGTGAGCGCCACCGTCACCAGCGGGCGCCTCCCGAGCTTCGCCTCGAGCGTCCGGCGCGCCGCGAGCCGGGCGATCTCGATGATGTCGTTGTCGCGGCGCCGCGCGCGCGGCTCGCAGTCGTTCACCGCCTGCGCGACAGCGCGCGCCGCGGCCCTCAGCGCGCCGCCCTCGAGCTCCCCGGTGACCCCGCGGGCGAGGACCTGCGGCGGCGCCGCGAGGGCGCCGTGCACATCGACGACGAGCGACACGAAGGCCACCCCGGAGCGACCGAGGTTCGCTCGCTCCCGGAGGACCTCCTCCCCGAGCTCCTCGCCGCCCGCCGTCGCCACCCGGCCGGTGACGGCCCGGCCGCTCCGGCCGAGCGGCTGCGTCTTGCCGATCTCGACGACGTGGCCGTTCTCGGCGACGAGCACCTCGGCCACGCCGCGCTCCCGCGCGAGCTCCGCGTGCCGCGTCAGGTGGTGCAGCGCGCCGTGCACGGGGAGGAAGCTGCGCGGCTGGGTGAGGTCGATCATGCGCGCCTGCTCCGTACGGTGCGCGTGCCCGCTCGCGTGGACGCGCCGATCCGTCGACCACGTCACGAGCTCGACGCCGAGGCGGAGCAGCCCGGCCATCATGTCGACGACCGGGCGGTCGTTGCCCGGGATGACGCGGCTCGAGAGCACGACCCGATCCCCCTCTTCGAGGCGCAGGAGCGGGTGCGTCCCCGAGGCGAACCGCGTCAGCGTGGAGGCCCGCTCGGCCTGCGTGCCGCTCGCGATGACGAGGAGCCGCTCGCGCGGCATCGAGGAGGCGACCTCGGGCGGGACGAGCAGGTCGCTCGGCCACGGGAGCCTCCCCACGGCCTGCGCGGCCCGCACGTGCGTCTGCACGCTGCGGCCGAGCAGGCAGATCTTGCGGCGCGCGCGGATCGCGGCCTGACCGACGGCGAGGAGGCGCTGGACGTTCGAGGCGAAGACGCCGACAACGACGCGCGCCGGCGCGGTCTCGACGAGCTCCGCCAGCGCGTGGGCGACGGCGCGCTCGCTCCCCGCCTCGCCGGGCGAGTCCACGTTGGTGCTGTCGGACAGGAGCAGCCGGACGCCGGCGTCGCCGAGCGCGCGGAAGCGGGCCTCGTCGGTCGGCTCGCCGTCGAGCGGCGTCGGGTCCAGCTTGAAGTCCCCGGTATGGACGACGAGCCCCGCGGCCGTGTGGATCGCGAGCGCCGTCGCGTCGACGATCGAGTGCGTCACCCGGAGCGGCTCCACGACGAAGCCGCCGATCGCGACCTCGCGCCCGACCTGCGTGGGCAGCAGGCGCACCTTGTCCTCGAGCGCGTGCTCCGCGAGCCGGTAGCGCACGAGCTCCAGCGCGTGCGGCGGGCCCCAGACGGGGACGTCGAGGTGGCGCAGGAGGAACGGCAGCCCGCCGATGTGATCCTCGTGGCCGTGCGTCAGCACGATGCCGCGCACCTGATCGCGGAGCGCGAGCACGTGATCGAAGCGCGGGTGGTACACGTCGACGCCGAGATCCGTGCTCGGGAACGTGACCCCGCAGTCGATGAGCAGCAGCCCATCGGCCTGCTGGAGCGCGAGGCAGTTCATCCCCACCTCGCCGAGCCCTCCGAGGGGCACGAGCCGCAGGGTGGACGGCGGTGGCAGGGGGAGCTGGCTCGGGGCGGGGGCGCTCTGCTCGGGATGCACGTTCGGTGGAGGGGCTCTGCCACCCAGGGCGCCGGGGGCCTACGGCCCGCGGCTTGCTGAGCTGGTCTGAAAGAGAGAGGACGACTTCTTCAAGACGTAACCCACATCGGCTCGCCGTCCCCTTCGAAACTTGGAGCGACAGTGTAGCCACAGGGTGGGCCCTTGCGTCACGCTCTCTCTTTCCAGTTCCAGCGCCGGGGCCAGGCGAACGCCGACCTCACCACCGGATCTCGTGCCGCGCGGACCGGTTCCTGCACCCTGTCTCCCCCCACCCTCGTGACCGCCGGCGGACGTCGAGCCGCCTCTCCGTCGCCCATCCCCTGATTCCGAGGAGCCTCCGGTGATCGCTGCCCTGCTCGTCAATCTCCTCCGCCTGCTGCTGCTCCCCGTCAGCGCGCTCCGCTGGGCGTTTGCTGCACCCCGGGGCGGGTATGTCGTCCTCGAAATCGACGGCCGCGTGGTCGACCTGCAGCCCCCCCGGGTCCGCCTCGCGCTCCCGTGGCGCCGGAGGAAGAGGGCTCCGCTCTCGGTGGAGCGCGTCCGCGAGCTCGGCAAGCACCTGATGAGGGATCCGCGCCCGGCGGGGCTGCTCCTCCGGATGCGGTCGGTGCACGCGGGGCCGGCGGTCGCGGCCTCGCTGCGGGACGCGCTCCTCGAGATCCGGGCGGGGGGCAAGGACATCGTCGCCTACCTGCCGATGGGCGCCGACACGACGATGCTCCTGCTCGCCTCGGCCGCGCGGGCCATCGTCGTCGGGCCCGAGACGATGGTGTCGCCGCTCGGGTTCGCGGTGGAGGGCCGCTACGTGCGCCGCGCGCTGGAGCAGGTCGGCGTCGAGCCCGAGGTGTTCGCGAAGGGGATGTACAAGAACGCCGGCGAGGTGCTCGTGCGGGACACGATGAGCGCCGCGCAGCGCGAGCAGGTGGGCGCCCTGCTCGACGGGCGCCTCGGGGACCTGACCGCGGCGCTCGCCCAGGGGCGCCGCGTCGATCGCGAGACGGCCGCGCTGTGGATCGACGAGGCCCCCTTCGGCGCGGAGCAGGCCGTCGCGCGAGGGATCGTCGACGCGGTCGCGTACGAGGACGAGCTCGAGCACATGCTCGCGGCGGGGTCGCTCCCCTGCGCGACCGCCGCGCCGCGCCGCGCCGAGATCGGCGCGGAGAACGCGGACCGCGCATCGGGTGGAGGAGGCGGAGGCGCTCGCGCTGCAGCGCGGCATTCGAAGAAGCGCCTCGTGTCGGCGGACCGCTACCTGGGCGCGCGGCGCGCGCTCTCGATGACGCCGGTGTGGCCTCGGCCCGTCCTCGGCGTCATCGAGGTGCACGGCGCGATCGTCAGCCGCGCCCGCTTCCGGGGCGCCTCCCTGGCCAGCGAGGAGCGGCTCGTCGCGAGCCTGCGCGCGGCGCGGCAGAACCCGCGCGTCCAGGGGGTCATCCTCCACGTCGACTCGCCGGGCGGCTCCGCGCTCGCGTCCGACAGGATCCACCACGAGGTCACCCGCCTCGCGGAGGTGAAGCCCGTCGTCGCGTGCCTGTCGAACGTGGCGGCGAGCGGCGGCTACTACGTGGCGGCGGCCGCGCACGCGATCGTCGCGCAGCCGCAGACGATCACGGGGAGCATCGGCGTCGTCTCGGCGCGCTTCGCGCTCGGTCCGCTGCTCGAGCGCCTCGGCGTCTCGACCGACGTCGTGAAGCGCGGCGCGCGGGCCGACCTGTTCTCGCCGTCGCGCAAGCTCGACGCGGGGGAGCGGGCGGTGGTGGAGCGCGAGCTCGACGCGATCTACGCGGCGTTCCTCCGCGTCGTCGCCCGCGGCCGCCGCCGCCCTGTCGAGGAGATCGAGCCGCTCGCGCAGGGGCGCGTCTACAGCGGCGCCGACGCGCAGGCGCGCGGCCTCGTCGACATGCTCGGCGGGTTCGAGCGGGCGCTCCACGAGCTGCGCCAGATGATCGGGCCCAAGGCGGCCGCCATCGAGCCGGCCATCGTGCGCGCGTCGCGGTACATCCCACCTCCACCGCTGCTGCCGGCGCCGGTGCCCGCGCTGCTCGAGCTCGTCGGGCTCCGCGGGATCGCCCAGGAGGTGGCGCTCGCCATCCACTGCGAGGGCGAGCGGGTGCTCGCGTACTGCGCGGAGGCCGACGACCTGGACTAGCTGGCGACGGCCGGGCGGGCCCCAGCGCGCGCCCCGCACGCGCACACGCCCACGCGCACGGCTTCTGGAAGAGCTGGTGGTTGGTTGGGTGCATTCCCGGGAAGAGGCGGATTTTCTCGCGGGAGAAGCTGTGCGTAATCTGTGCGCCCGGTGGGTAGCACCTGTTCAGAACTGATCACGGATCGCTAGGAATCCCGTACCGGACAGAGAGGCCCTATATGTGGGCCCTGTTCGGAGGGAGATCCCAACATGTAGCGGTTCTCCTTGACGCACGGACCGTTCGCGAGTTTGGATAGCAAGCGGTCAGGCGCTCCCGCATGTCGGCGCACGCCTTTCAGGCATGGCACCTGAAACTATGCTCACTGGTCTGAAGACGGAACGTTTGAGCAGGTAGTAGGGGGGAAGCGACGAGACCTGTGGAGATCGAGGCGATGAGGCCTCGTCGTTCTCCAGGGAACTCTTTGTGCTTTCGGTAGGACCCGGGTCACCGCCAGGTGCGGTGGTTCACAGGAGGACTTGGAAATGGCCCAGTCGGCAGTTGTGGGTGACGGCGGTAAGCTCCCCGCCGGGAACGGCAAGATGACGGCACGGACGAAGGAAGAGGGGGGGGCTCGTCCGGTGACCGGGGGGGCCGTCAAGGCGCAGGTCGACGGCGCAGCCTCGAAGAAGGGCGCCAAGAAAGGCGCCTCGCGCCCCCGCGGGCTCGGGTTCGACCGGCGGTTCACGCACCGGGCCGCGGATCCGCTCGATGAGGTCACCTGGGAGCGCCGATCGAGCGTCATCACCAACCCCGACGGCTCGGTCGTCTTCAAGATGGAAGGGGCCGAGATCCCCGCCGGCTGGTCGCAACTAGCGACCGACATCGTCGTCTCCAAGTACTTCCGCAAGGCCGGGATCCACGGCAAGAAGGAGCTAGGCGAGACGAGCGTGCGCCAGGTCGTCCACCGGCTTTCGCGCACCATCCGCGAGGCGGGTGAGCACTTCGGTGGCTACTTCGCCTCGGCGAAGGACGCGGACACCTTCGAGGCGGAGCTCGCCTACCTGCTCGTCCACCAGTACGGCGCGTTCAACTCGCCCGTCTGGTTCAACTGCGGGCTCTACCACCGGTACGGCATCGAGGGGTCGGGCGGCAATTTCGCCTGGAACGAGGCCTCGGCCGACGCGGGCAACGGGAGCGCCAACGGGAAGGCGTCGGCGGCTCGAACGAACGGGGCGGGCGCGGTCGACGACATCGTCGAGACCCGGAACGCCTACGAGCGGCCGCAGTGCTCCGCGTGCTTCATCCAGGCGGTCCAGGACGACCTGATGAGCATCTACGACCTCGTGAAGAGCGAGGCCCGGCTGTTCAAGTACGGATCCGGGACGGGGACGAACTTCAGCGCGATCCGCGGCAAGCAGGAGAAGCTCTCGGGCGGCGGGACGAGCTCGGGGCTCATGAGCTTCCTCGAGGTGTTCGACCGCGCCGCCGGCGCGACGAAGAGCGGCGGTACGACGCGGCGCGCCGCGAAGATGGTCTGCCTCGACATGGACCACCCGGAGATCGTCGACTTCATCCAGTGGAAGGTCCGCGAGGAGAAGAAGGCGATGGCGCTCATCGGCGCGGGGTACCCCTCCGACTTCAACGGCGAGGCGTACCACACGGTGAGCGGGCAGAACTCGAACAACTCCGTGCGCGTGAGCGACGAGTTCATGCGCGCGGCGGCGACGGGCGCGGCGTGGGAGACGCGCTCGCGGACGACCGGCGAGGTCGTCGACACGCTGAGCGCCAAGGATCTCTGGCGCCAGATCGCCGAGGCGGCGTGGGGCTGCGCCGATCCGGGCGTGCAGTACGACACGACCATCAACCGCTGGCACACCTGCCCGAACACGGCGCGCATCAACGCATCGAACCCGTGCTCGGAGTACATGTTCCTCGACGACTCGGCCTGCAACCTGGCGAGCCTGAACCTCACCAAGTTCCTCCGCGAGGACGGCTCGTTCGACATCGAGGGCTACCGCCACGCGGTGCGGGTGTTCTTCGTCGCGCAGGAGATCCTCGTCGACTTTTCCGCGTACCCGACCCGGGGCATCGCGAAGAACTCGCACGACTACCGCCCGCTCGGGCTCGGCTACGCCAACCTCGGCACCCTGCTCATGCTGCAGGGCATCCCGTACGACTCCGATCAGGGGCGCTCGGTCGCGGGCGCGCTCACCGCGATCCTCTGCGGCCACGCCTACCGGGTCTCGGCGGAGATGGCCGCCGCGAAGGGGCCGTTCGCCGGCTTCGCCAGGAACCGCGAGCCGATGCTCCGGGTGATGGGCATGCACCGGGACGCCGCCTACGCGATCGACCGCGACCGCTGCCCGGAGTCGCTCTGGCGGGCCGCGTGCGCGGACTGGGACGATGCGGTCCGGATCGGGCAGGAGCACGGCTACCGCAACGCCCAGGCGACGGTGCTCGCCCCGACCGGCACCATCGGCCTGCTGATGGACTGCGACACGACGGGCATCGAGCCCGACTTCTCGCTCGTGAAGTTCAAGAAGCTCGCCGGCGGCGGCTACTTCAAGATCGTGAACCAGTCGGTGCCCGAGGCGCTCCGGCGGCTCGGCTACCCCGAGGCCGAGGTGCAGGAGATCGTCGCCTACGTCTCCGGCACGAACACGCTCCTGGCGGCGCCGCACGTGAACCGGGCGTCGCTCAAGGCGCGGGGGCTCACGAGCGACGACCTCGCGAAGGTCGAGGCCGCGATCCCCGGCGTCTTCGATCTGGATCTCGCCTTCGGCCCCTGGATCCTCGGCGAGGAGGCCTATGACAGGCTCGGCGTCTCCAAGGAGTCGCGGGCGCGCTTCGGCTTCTCGCTGCTCCAGCACCTCGGCTTCTCGGCCGCGGAGATCGAGGAGGCGAACGAGACGATCATCGGCCGCATGACGGTGGAGGGGGCGCCGCACCTGCGCGAGGAGCACTACGCGGTGTTCGACTGCGCCAACCGCTGCGGCAAGAAGGGCCGGCGGTACCTCGCGCCGATGGCGCACGTCCGCATGATGGCGGCGGCGCAGCCGTTCCTGTCCGGCGCCATCTCGAAGACCGTGAACCTGCCGAACGACGCGACGGTCGAAGAGGTGCAGCGGATCTACGAGGAGGGGTGGCGCCTCGGGCTCAAGGCGGTCGCGCTCTACCGCGACGGCTGCAAGGCGTCGCAGCCGCTCTCGTCGACCTCGAGCTCGAGCGACGGCAAGGAGAGCAAGGGCAAGGCCGACAAGGCCGAGGCCCCCGCGCCCGTCGTCCAGGCAGCGACCGCGCTGGCGCGCCCGCGCTCGCCCTCGGCGGCGGCGCCCGAGCGGTTCCGCCTGCCCAGGAAGCGCAAGGGCTTCACGCAGGAGGCGCGCGTCGGCGGGCACAAGATCTACGTCCGAACCGGCGAGTACGACGACGGGACGCTCGGCGAGATCTTCATCGACCTCCACAAGGAGGGCGCCGCGTTCCGCTCGATGATGAACTGCTTCGCGATGGCGGTGTCGATCGGGCTCCAGTACGGCGTGCCGCTCGAGACCTTCGTCGAGCAGTACACCTTCACCCGCTTCGAGCCGCAGGGCATCGTCGAGGGGCACGACTACGTGAAGATGTCGACGTCGATCGTGGACTACCTCTTCCGCGTGCTCGGGGTCGAGTACCTGAACCGCTACGATCTCGCCCACGTCCAGCCGGTCAGCTCGGCCATGGAGGACCCTGTCGAATCGCGGGCGCAGGAGAGCGGCGCGGTGTCGTTCTCGCCAACCTCGCCGGTCGCGGCGGCGCTGGTCGAGGGCGGGGGTCGGGCGGCGAGCGCGCTCGACGCGCAGCTCGAGGACATGATGGGCGACGCGCCGGTCTGCGACGGCTGCGGGCACATCACCGTGAGGAACGGGGCCTGCTACAAGTGCCTCAACTGCGGCAACAGCATGGGATGCAGCTGAGCTGCTACGGGCGGGGGTGGGGGTGACGAGGGAGGGGCCGGCGGGGGGCCCTCCCACGAACTCGCGCCTTTTGGTGGCTATTGCCTCGTGAACGGGGGGAGACGGATCTGAGGGGCTTCGCTGCGATGCGGGCCGGCGCTCGGATTCGTGGGGCCCTCCCCCGCCGGCCCCTCCCTCGTCACCCCCACCCCCGCCGACTCGGGGGGGAAGGGGGGAAGGGGAGGGTGGGGGCGATCGCGGAGCGGTTGGAGGGAGCAGGCGCGGGTGCGCGGCGGGTGAGGCCGTACGGGCTTGTACTCGGGCCGCCGTATGGATGCGCTCGGAGAAGCTCTGTAGAAGACGAGGCATGATCCGGTCGCGTTCGGCCATCGCCTTCGTCGTTGTTGCCTGCAGCATCCTGTCGAGCTCCTGCCGGAAAGAAGAGGCAGAGCCGGAGACGATCCCCACGCCTGCGCCGACGGTCGCGCCCGTGGCAGCCGATCCGGTGCCGGCGGCGACGCCGACGACGGTGGCGACGCAGGAGCCGGCGGCGGGGCAGGAGCCCGCGGCGGCGGCTTCCGCCGAGCCCGCGGCGACAGCAGATGCTGGGGCGGCAACGGCCGAGGGGGCGACGGGGGCGACGGGGACGACGGCGCGGGGGGGAGGTGCCTCCATCCAGGCGTGCTGCACGGCGCTCCACGCGGTCGCCACCAAGTCGGGCAAGTCGCCGGAAGCCAAGTCGAAGGCGGCGACGGCATCGCATCTCTGCGCCGGGATCGAGAAGCTCGTGAAGAGCGGGAAGACGCCGCGCGCCAAGGCGCTCACACAGATCCGAGCGAGCCTCGCCGGGACCACGCCGCCCGCCGAGTGCAACTGAGCCGGGTGGCCCGGGCGACGTCTCGTCCCGGGTTGCGGCGCCCCATCCCGATCCGGCGATCTCGAGCGCCGGAAGCCTGCCCGGCCATGGAGGGCGCGCGGCCGGACCCTGTACCCTGCGCGGTTGCGCGGCGTTCGTCCGCGCCGCGACGGCGCCCGCCGTCGCGCGTCGACCCTCACGGGAAGGAGCTTTCATGCCCTCGAAGCTGGTCACCGATCGTCAGAAGAGCGCCAACTCCGTCGTCGCGTCCGGCGAGGCCCACGCCGGCCGGATCGCCGCGGCGCTCGAGGCGCTGCTCTCTCCGCACCTGCGCAAGGGAGAGAAGATGCCAGACCTCTCGCTCTTCACGCACATCGTCGCGCGCGATCGCGAGGTCGGCTGACACGGACCCGCGCGCGTCACGCCGACCTCCGCATTGAGGACGGGGGACCTCCCGTGAGACGCTCGAGAGCGTCATGGCCAAGGTCACCGCCCTCCACATGGACACGATCACGGAGAAGTCGGGCCACCAGATGACCGGCATGGCCGTCAGCGTGTGCCTGACGCCCGCGGCGCCGAGTCCGCTGCCGATCCCCTATCCGACGATGGGCACCGTGGCCGAGGGGATCATCGATCCGTGCATGCGGACCAAGATCGAAGGGGCGAAGATCCTCACGGTCGGCGGCTGCATGAAGGCCTGTCACGGCAACGAGCCAGGCACGCTCAAAGAGGTTGTCAGCCTCAACACGGGAGGACCGTGCTTCCCCTGGCTGGGCGCGCCCAACGTCCTCATCGAGCTCGGCATGGCCGGCATCACGGGCAGCATGGGCCAGATGAACAAGAGCATCACTGTCGGCGCAGGCGCGAGTGCGAGCAACGCCGCGGGCGGGGGCGGCGGGGGCGGCGGGGGCGGCGGGGGCGGCGGCGGTCCGGGCGGCGGCGGCCCTCAGGGCCCAAGCAACGGCGGCGGGGGCGGCGGGGGCAGCAGTCAGGGCGCGGGACCGCCGAGCCCACCCGCGCCGCCGTCTGCGGACGGCCAGGCGTCTGCGGGGCACCCGGTCGACGTCGTGACAGGGGCCATGTACACGAACCCGGTCGCAGACGTCGAGCTGCCGGGGCCCCTGGTCGTGACGTTGGAGCGAAGCTATTCGACCGCGGCGGTGCGGCACCGCTGCGGCATGGGGTGGGGGTGGTCGCACGATCTCGCCTGGAGCGCCCGGCGCCGCGGCGACGCGCTCGAGCTGACGTCGCCGGGCGGTCGCACCCAGGTGCTCTCCTGGCCCGCGCAGGATCAGGTCCTGCTCCTGCCGTTCGGTGTTCGCGTCGCCGCCGTCGGAGAGGATCTCCTCGTCGAAGACGATGACGGCTTCGTGCGGGTGCTGCGCCGCGCCGGCCCGGAGGAGCGCTTCGCGCTCGTCGAGCTCCGCGACGCGTTCGGCAACAAGGCCACCCTGGAATGGCGAGGCGATGAGCTCACGGGCATCGTCGATGCCGTCGGGCGGCGCGCCCGGCTCGAGCGCCAGGGAGCCTTCGCCTGGTGGGAGGTGACCGCGACCGACGAGCATGGCACCCCGCACACCCGCCGCGCCGTGACCTACGAGCTCGACGGCGCGGGCGATCTCGTGCGGGTCATCGACGCGGGCGGCGCCGAGATCCGGTACGAGTACGACGAGGAGCACTACCTCATCCGGGAGATCTTGCCCGACGGGCTCGCTTTCCGCTTCAGGTACGAGGCGATCGACGGCGTCAGGCGGTGCGTCGAGACGTGGGGCGAGATCGCCGGCCGCGACGTGCTCGCGGAGCTCGGCGTGCCCTCCCTCCCGGGCGCCCGGGGCATCCACCACGCCCGGCTCTCGTACGACACCGCCCTGCGCAGGACCGTGGTCATCGACGGCGAGGGCGCGACCCACACCTACACGGGCAACGCGCTCGGCCTCGTGACCTCCTATGTCGATCCGCGCGGCCACGCGCGCACCTACACGTACGACGCGGTCGGCAGGCTGCTCTCGATCCGCGACGGCGGCGGGCGGACTACGCGGCTGTCGTACAACGCCGCGGGGCACCTCGCGAGCGTCACCGAGCCCGGCGGCGCGACCTGGCGAGACGCGGTCGACGAAGAGGCGCAGGCCATCGTCCGCACGCGGCCCGACGGGAAGAAGACCCGCACCACGTACCGGAGGGGCGTCCCGACCGGGAGCGTCGACTGGCGCGGCCGCGAGCACGCCCTCGAGTGGGACGCGCACGGCCTCGTGCGGGCGTCCACCGGGCCGGACGGCGCCGAGCTCACGTACGACTACGACGCGCACGGCAACCCGCTGCGGGTCGAGACGCCGGCCGGCGACGTCTACGAGTACGTCTTCGATCTGTTCGGGTGCCCCGTCGAGGCGCGCACCCCGAAGGGCGGCGTCTATCGATTCGCGTACGACTCGCGCTTCGCGCTGGTGCGCCTGGAGGAGCCGAACGGCAACGTCCAGGAGCTGGAGATCGACGCCAGCCGCCGCGTCACCGCGCGCTCCGACGCGAGCGGGATCACCAGGTACCGCTATGTCGCCGGCGCGCTCGTCGAGGTGGTGCGCCCGGACGGCAGGCGATTCCGGCTCGGCTACGACGCGCTCCTCCGGCTCCGCTGGATCGAGAATGCCGCGGGCGAGCGCCATGCGCGCGACTACGACGGCTGCGGCAACCTCTCCCGCGAGACCTCGTTCGGCGGCTCGAGCACGGCGTACGAGTACGACGGATCGAACCACCTCGTCCGGACGACCCACGCCGACGGAACGTGGGTGCGCTACGAGCGCGACGGCGCCGGTCGCGTGACGAAGCTCGAGACCTCGGGCGGGCTCGTGGAGGAGCTCCAGTACGACGCGCTCGGCCACCTCACGCGCGCGCGGAACGCGGACGTGATGGTCACGTTCGAGCGCGACGAGGACGGCCGGGTCGTCCGGGAGGTCCAGGAGGCCGCCGGGTTCGCGTTCGCCGTCGCACGCCGCTTCGACGACGCGGGCCGCGTGCTGGAGCGTCGCTATGCGACGGGGTGGTCGGTCGAGGTGCACCGGCGCGAGGAAGATGGCGCGCCGGCGTCGCTCGAGGTCGCCGCCACCGAGGCGGACGGGCTCGCCTTCGAACGGGACGCGCGCGGCGAGTCGCGGCGGAGGCGGCTCGACGGGACGCGCGCGCTCGTCTGGTCGCGCGACGTCCAGGGCATGCCGGAGAGCGTCGCCATCCTGGACGGGCGGGGCGAGCCCGTCCGGACGCGCGCGTGGACCTGGAGCCGGGTGGGCCCGGTCGCGGCGGTCGAGGACAGCGAGCGCGGCGCGCGCCGGTACGACCTCGACGTCGAGGGCAGGCCGCTCCGCCTCCACGGCCTCGGCGCCGACGAGCAGTTCGCGTACGCGCCCCAGGGGACCCCGGTCCCGTCGCGCGGCCCCGCGTGGTCAAACGGCGGGGACGGCCGTCCCCTGCGCGCGGGCGGCGCCGAGATCCAGTGGGACGCCCGCGGCCGCCTCGCGGGCCGCGCCGGCCAGGGGCCGCTGCAGACCTGGCGCTACCAGTACGACGAGCGCGACCGCCTCGTCGCAGCGATCCGCGGCGACGGCCTCGCCGTCCGTTACCTCTACGACCCCCTCGGCCGCTGCGTCGCGCAGGCGCACGGCAATGGCGAGAGCACCTGGTTCGGCTGGGATGGCGAGAGCCTCGTCGAGGAGCGCCCGACGAGCGGCCCGTCGATCCAGCGCGTGTTCGACGACGACGGCTTCACGCCGCTCCTCGAGGCGCGCGACGGCAAGGACTGGCGGATGGTCGTGACGGACGCCGCCTCCACGCCGTGGCTCTACCTGCACCGCGACGGGCGCGCGTCGGAGATCGATCTCGGCGCCTTCGGCCGCGTCGCGCGCGCGACGGGCGATCCGGGCGCGCTCCGGTTCGCCGGGCAGCGCGCCGACGCGGTGACCGGCCTGCACTACAACCGCCACCGCTTCTACGACCCGGCGACGCACGTCTTCCTGACCCCCGACCCGCTCGGCCTGCTGGGCGCGCTGCAGGAGATCGGGTTCGTCCCCAACGTCACGATCTTCATCGACCCTTCCGGGCTCACGACGATCGTCGTGGGCGCGCCGGCCGACGCGACCATCCAGCAGCACGTCGCCCTTCTTCAGGGACAGCATCCGGGCGCGCGCGTGCTTCGATACGATCAGCTCACGCCGGGCAGCCTGGCGCGAGAGGATCACGTCATCGTATCGACGCACGGCGCGCCCAACCTGGTGGAGTGGGGCAACGGGTACATCGACGGCCGCCAGCTCGGGCAACGGCTCACGGCGGCGGGGTTCCGCGGCCAGAAGCGGGGGCGAAAGCGGCGCGTCGAGCTGTCCGCGTGCAACAGCGCGACCCCGGCGGCTGGCAACGGGCCGAGCGTGCTCCAAGCGGTCGCGGACGAGACCCGGGCGATCGCGAGCGGCGCGCGCTCGGCCAACCCGGCCGCGACCTACGCGGGCACCACGTCCGCGGGGCCGGGCGGCCACGCATGGGGCCCGGGCATGATGGCGCCGAACTGGACGGGCGGAACGACGCCGTACGTGCATCAAGGCACCTGGGTCGAGGCGCGCCCCGGCCGGCAAGGGGGCCGCGGCCGGCGCCGGCGCTGATCAGCCCGGAGCGAGGAGCGAGACGAGCTCGTGCGTTTCATCAATCCCTATCCTTACGGCCGCCCTCCCCGGAACGAGGACCTCCAGCGCGCGCTCGCGGCGGCGTCCCGGGGCCAGGTGGTCGACGGGGGCGATCGCGTCCTCGTCGAGCTCGACCGGACGGCGCTGCAGGCCCTCGGAGTGGCGCTCGAGATCGACGAGCACAAGGCTTCCTTCGACGAGCGCGGCCGCGCGCCGCACGGGCTGCCGCAACTCGGAATCGTGCTTGCGGCGGAGGGCGGGCCGGTGGGCCGGGTGGACCTGTACCCGGAGAACCGTTCGATCTACTGGCGGGGCCTCGACTGGAAGCAGTGGTGCGGCTGGGCCGAGCTGCGTGACGACCGCGCGCTGCTCGAGTGGCTCGCCGCGCACGGCGTACCGGAGCCGCTCGAGGACGTGACGCGCTGGAGCAGCGAGGAGGGCGAGCGCGCGCGGTGCGAATGGCGCAAGGCGATCCCGCCGAACCTCAAGGGCCCCTGGTGCGCTCCGATCGAGCGCCTCCTGGATCCCTGGCACACCCTGGAGGCGGCGGCGTGGATCGAGCAGGCCGGCGCGAACATGCGCAAGGCCCGAGGGCTCCTGGAATGGTACGGCGCCGGGTCGGGGCCGTTCGCGCGCCGGCCCGATTACGAGCTGCTCCCGCGGCGCCTGCTCGGCCGCTTCCTCGGCGAGGATCTCCAGCGCGCGCTCCAGTCCCGTCCGAGCGACCAGGCGCTCGCGGGCGCCGGGCGCCATCTCCTGGACCTCGGGCCGCTCTCCCCAGCCGCCCGCGCCCAGCTCGCGCCGCTCGACGGGAGGCTCCGCGAGGCGATCATCGACGCGGTGCGCCGGCTCGCGTCCAGCGAGGACGCGGATCTGCTCCGCGAGCGGCTCTTCCCGGCGCCGTTCGCCCTGCCGGAGCCCACCTCGCTGGTCGGCGCATCGAGCACGCTGCACCTGCGCCGCCCGGTGGCCGCAGGCGACGCGGCGGTATACGCGGTGGATTTCCAGGACATCGTGCGCCTCGAGAGCGGCGCGCGCACCGTCCTCGGCAAGCTCCTTGGCGATGCCGTCCTTGCGGTCCGGGAGGGCCGGCTGCTCGTGGGCAAGGGCGGGGGCGTGCAGGAGCTCGACGCGCGAGGGAACGTCGTGGCCGTGCACCCCGCCGCGACCCCGGAGCAGGCGGCCGCGGCGCGCGCGATCACCGCCGCCTGGTCCGCGCCGGCCGCGGCGCCGCCCCTGGGCGAGCCGCTCGGCCCCACGCCCGAGGAGCGCGAGGCGATCGAGGCGCTCGCGCACCTCGGGCTCGGCGCGCCGCCCTCGGCGCGGGCCGTGGGGCGCGATCACCTTGAGGCGGGCGGGCGCGCGATCGTCCGCCGCGGCGTGGCCGGCGCGCCGCCCCGGCGGATCCCGCTGCCCGGGCGCGCCGTGCTGCACGCCTTTTCGGCGTCGCACCTCGCGCTCGCGCTCGACGTCGGCGACGCCTGCCGGATCGCGTGGGTGGACGAGGGGAGCGACGCGCTGCGCCTGTCGCCGCCGCTCCGGATCGCCCCGCACGCGCTGCGCTTCCTGCTCGCCGTGGGCGACGCTGTGCTGCTCGGCGTCGACCTGGGCGCCGGCGAGGTCGTGCTGCGCATCGGAATCGAGCGCGCCGGCGGCGGACAGCCCGAGCGACCATGAGCGCTCACCTGCCGCAATTCGCTCGCCGCCTGCCCCCGCCGGCCCGGTACCTGATCGCCCGCTGCTGCTGGCTGTGCCCTGCTCCGGGAAGAACGCCAGGCGCGCTCGCGAGCGCCGCCGATGGAACAGGCGGAGCAGCGCCAGGAGCGAGCGCCGCAAGAAGTCAGAACAGCCGGTCCGCCCGGAGCAACCGCTCCGAGCGGAGCACATGGACGAGGAGGACCGCCGCCGAGCGCCCGTGCTCCGTGATCAGCACCGGCACGTGATCTGCCTGAAGCTGCGCGATGATCTCCGTCGCGTGGCGCTTGATCTCGGTCACCGGCTTGACGGTGGGCGCCTTCATGTATCGCAAAAGTGTCACTTTGCCCGCGCGCGGCAAGCGGCGTCAGGCGAAGTGGTCGTACCCCCGCGCCACGAGGCTCGTGAGCTGCCCGTCCGGTCCGACCAGCGCGACGTCGCTCGCGCCCTCCTCGCGCGGCGCGCAGCCGCCGATCGCCACGAAGCCGGCGAGCTCCCCGACGTCGGGGCCCGCGACAACGACCGCGTAGTCCTCGCCGCCGTAGAGCGCGAGATCCAGCGCGTCCATGCCGAGCAGCGCCGCGGCGTCGCGGAGGTCGGCGCTCACGAGCGCCGCGGGATCGAGCAGCGCGCGCACGCCGCTCGCGCGTGCGAGGTGCGCCACGTCCGCGACGAGGCCGTCGGAGACGTCGATCGCCGCGCGGGCGCGCGCCGCCGCGCGGAGGCCCGCGTCGATGCGCGCCACCGGCCGGCGAAACGCGCGGATCGCCTGCTCGGCCGCGGCGCTGGCCGGCGCGACGCCGCGATCGAGCAGCGCAAAACCGGCCGCGGCGAGGCCGAGCGGACCCGCCAGCGCGAGCGCGTCGCCGGGCCGCGCGCCGTCGCGCCGGAGCGGCAGCGCCGCGACGCCGAGCGCCGTCGTGGTGATCGAGATCTCGCCGCCCCGCGAGAGATTCCCGCCGATGACCGCCGTGCCGATCTCGTCGCACGCGGCGCGCTGACCCCTCGCCAGCGCGCCGAGCTCGTCGTCGCTCACGCTCGGAGGAAGCACCAGCGCGGCCAGCAGGCCGACAGGGCGCGCCCCCATCGCCGCGAGATCGCTCGCCGCGGCCATCGTCGCGCGGTAGCCGAGATCCTCGAAGCCCAGGAGATCGCGCCGGAAATGGACGCCCTCGACGGCGCTGTCGACCGTCCAGACGAGCGGCTCCGGGGCGCCCGGGAGGGCGCCGCCCCGCGGGGCCGCGGGCGCGAGGATCGCGGCGTCATCGCCGATGCCGCACAGAACATGATCACCCGCCGCGCCCCCGAGCACGGCGCGCAGCATGTCGATGCGCTTCCACTCGGAGCGCCCGCTCATGGGAGCCCGCTCATTGGAAGATGGGCGGCAGGACGCTGTTCGCCGGCGAGCCGGCGACCGTGGGCAGCTTGACCACGAAGACGGTGCCCCGCGGGTCGTTCGGCTCGATGCGGACCGTGCCGCTGTGCGCCTCGACAAGGCGCTTGACGATCGAGAGGCCAAGCCCCGTGCCGCCGTGCTCCCGGGTCGAGCTCTGATCGATCTGGTAGAACGGGTCGAAGACCTTCAGCCGCTCGCCCGCAGGGATGCCGATGCCCGTGTCCACGACGCGGATCTCGACCGCCTGCTGGAGAGGCGCGACGAGCACCAGCCCGGGGAGGTCGTCCATGTCCTCGCTCACGGCGCGCGCGACGAGCAGCACCTCGCCCCCCGCCTCGGTGAACTTCACCGCGTTCTCGACGAGGTTGATGAACACCTGGCGCAGCCGGTCGCCGTCCCCCAGCACCGGCGGGAGATCGTCCTCGGCCTGGATCCGGAGCTCGACGCCCTTCTTCGAGGCGGCCGGCGCGATGGTCGACGCCGCCTCGACGAGCACCGGGCCGACGGCCACCTCGGTGCGATGCACGATCAACGTGCCGCTCTCCAGCTTCGAGAGGTCCAGGAGGCTCATGATGAGCCCGAGCAGCTGCTCGCTCTTCGACCGGATCGTATCGATGAACTCGCGCTGCTCATCGGTCAGAGGCCCGCCGATGCCCTCGGCGAGCATCTCGCTGTACCCCATGATCGACGTGAGCGGGGTCCGGAGCTCGTGCGACACCGTGGCCAGGAAGTTCGACTTGAGCCGGTCGAGCTCCTTCAGCCGCTCGTACGCCTGCTCGAGCTCCGCGTTCTTCTGCGACAGCTCACGGAAGCTCTCGCGGATCGACGCGACGTGCATCGTCGAGGTGAGGAGCGATTTGTGCCCGCTGAACAGGATCAGATCGAGGACCGAGCGGAGGTGGTCCGCGATCGCGCCGAGCCGCTCCGGCCGGAGCCGCGGCATCCGCGGCCGCCCCTCCGCCGCAGGCGCGAGATCGAGCTGGGACGCCGCCTCGATCTGCGCGACAGGGGGATCGTCGAGGCCGTCCGGGAGGTAGGGGCCCAGGATCGACCGGCCGATCGCGCGCCCGTCGTACTCGATCGGGAACACCTGGTAGAGCGCGCCCTCGAAGCAGGGATCCGCGACCTCGCTGCCGGCCGACGCGCCCTGTCTCGCCGTCCGATCCGCCGGCGCCACGCTCGCCCGCCTGCCTTCCGGCTCGCCGGTCAGGCCGCCGAGCGGCGGGAGCGGCGCGGGCGCGCCCGACTCCGCGAGCGTGGCGCCGTTGATCGACTGGATCCGGATCGGCAGGCCGAACAGCTTGTGAAATGACGCCGCCATCTCCCCGAGGGCCTGGCGATCCACCAGATCCTCGAGCGAGAGGGGGCCGATGCCGACCAGGTCGACCACCGGCGCCGCCGCGGGGGGAGGCAGCGTCGAGGGCTCGGGCGCGCTGGACGCGCCGTCGCGCTTCGAGGAGCTGGGCCCGTCCGCGACGCGCGCCGACGGGATCGGCGCGGAGCCCGGCATGCTGAGGAGATCCTCGTCGTCGAGACCGAAATCCGCCGGCGTCCCCTTGTGGGCGTCGGGCCTCATGGAACGATCCGGGAGCTCTTCTCGAGGCTGCCGCCCATTCGCCGCGCCAGGAGGTCGTTCACCGAGCTCGTCACCCCGAGCTGGCGCGCCGCGCTGTTCAGGAGCTCCTCGCCGCTGATCGACAGCCGCTTCGAGAGCTGATGCGTCTGATCGAGCGTCTCCCACGTGAGGTGGAGCAGACCCATGAGCGTCTCCACCGTGCCCACGCCGCGGGTCGCGACGGCCTTGTACACCGGCTCCTTGCCCCGCGCGGCGAGCCGCGCCAGCTCCTCGTCGCTCCGGATGTCGGGCAGATCGCGCTTGTTGAACTGGATGACGAGCGGCATCCTCGCGAGATCGAGGCCGTTCTCTCGCAGGTTCTGGCGGAGATCGAAGAACGCCTCGGCGTTGCGCTGCGTCTCGGAGATCTGCGAGTCGGCGATCAGCGCGACCCCGTCCGCGCCCTGGAGCACGAGCCTCCGCGTGGCGGCGTGCATCGGCTGGCCGGGCACGGTGAACAGCTTGATGCGGAGCGAGACGTCGCCGTCCTTCGCGCGGAAGGTGAGCGGCAGGAGATCGAAGAACAGCGTGCGATCGTCCTGCGTCTCGAGCGTCATCAGCCGTCCGCGAGCGTCTGACCCGGCGAGGCCGTGCAGCGAGACGAGGTTCGTCGTCTTGCCGCTGAGCGCCGGGCCGTAATAGACGAGCTTGATCGTCACTTCACGGGCTGCGAAGTCGAGCTGCACGGCCGCATTCTCGCATGAGCGCCCGACGATTGGATATGGCCACGGCGCAGGGCGGAGGAGGCCGGGCTGGGCCGGGTCTCCTCCCTTGTCAGGAGGCGTGCGCCCCGCTCAGGCCGAGCCGCCCGGCGCGTTGGGCACGCTGGACACGGGCGGGGGGATCGGCCTGCTCTCGCCGTTTTCGACGGTCCAGAGCGCGCTCCGCAGCCCCTCCAGGCGCGACGTCAGCGCCTTCAGCGCCTCGGCCTGGGCGTCGCACGCCTTGAGCTGGCTCTCGCTGCTCGGCTCGGCCTGGACCCGCTCCTCGCGCGCCGCCTTGAGGACCTCGATGACCTCCCGGTGCAGCTCCTGGCCGGCCGTGACCACCCACGCGTCGAGCCGGCTCGCGAACTCCTGGATCATCTCGTCGAGCTTCGGCCCGATCCGGGTGGCGGCCTCGCGCAGCGCGGTCGGCGCCATCTCCTTCGCCTTCTTGCGGGTCTCGGCCTCGACCTTCTCCTTCACGTACACGGCCAGGACAGGCGCCGCGAGCGCCAGGATTCCGCCGAGCAGGGCGTTCGTGAACATCACGCCGAGGCCGATGGTGAAGAGCGCGAAGACGCCGACGTCGTAGCCGAACGTGTCGACCTCGACGTTCGGTGGCTTCACGTCGCCGCCGAGCGCCTCGCTGACCCGCTTCGCCACGTCGTGCGCGTCCTCGCGCACGAGCGCGATCGTCTTCTCGGCGAGCGCCTCGAGCGCCGTGGCGATCTCCTTCGTCTCGGCCTGCGCCCACTCGGCGAACGTGCGCTCCAGGAACGCCCCGAGGTAGACCTTGATCTCGTCGGTGTGGGCCTCGTCGATGATCGCCGGGAGCTGCCGGAGCACGTCGTCGACGAACCGATCGAGGTCGCGGTGCACCCACGCCCGGATGGCGCTCACCTCCTCGCGGATGCCGGCGCGCCGCTCCTCGATGGTGCGCGACTGGCCGGCCAGATCCTTCTCGATCATCTCGATGCGGCGGCTGAGCTCGTCGCGCGACATCGCGGTCGCCCGCCGCCGCGCGTCCACGCCCTTGCCGAGCAGGCGCGCGGACTCGAGGCCCTCGCCGAGCGCGTTGTCGAGCAGGATGCGCCCGCGCTCCTCGGCGAGGAACCGGGTCAGGTGATCGAGCAGCTCCGGCATCCCGCTGCCGGGCCGATCACCCTCCAGCGCCCGCTCGCTCGAGATCGGGAAGACAACGGGCGATTTCACGAGCTTCCCGAGCTCGCTCCGGATGTACGCGAGCGCCTCGACCTCCTCGTCCTGGCTCCAGATGTCGCGCTTCGTCACGACGAACAGGATCTTGTCGCGCGACTGGCCGAGCAGCTTCTCCTGGAGGAAGACCCGCTCGCTCTCCTTGAGCGGCTGGCCGGCGTCGATGAGGAACAGCACGGCGTCCGACCGCGGGATGTAGCTGTAGGTGATGTCCGCCCGCTGGAGCGAGAGATCGTTCACCCCGGGGGTGTCGACGAGGACCACGCGCTCGCGCAGGAGCTCGGCCGGGTACCCCACCTCGAGGAACTTCACCTCGCCGGCGCTCGACGAGCGCTCGCCGCCGACGGTGAAGGCCCGCACGTCCTCGAACGGCAGGCCGATGCGCTCGCCCGACGCGTAGACCACCTCGGCGCGCGGATCGGCCGCGTACTCGAGGTGGTGGATCACCGCCGTCGTGGGCGTCACGCCGACGGGGAGGATCGAGGCGCCGAGCAGCGCGTTCACGAACGTCGTCTTGCCGTGGTTGAACTCGCCGACCACGACGAGGTGGAACCGATCGGCGTCGAGCTTCTTCACGAGATCGTTCGTGATGCGCGTGGCGACGCTCTTGGCGCCGAGGGACTCGGCGAACGTCACGAGATCCCTGAGCGCCCCTGTCACGTCGTCTTTGCGGCTGTGGAAGGATTCGAGCATGTGCGTCTACCTCGGCCTTGCGCCTTGCCAGGAGCGGGAGCCCCTCAGCCCCAGATCTTGATGACTTCGTGCACCTTCTCGTCGACCTCTTCCATGGAGAGGCCGCCCGCGCCGAGCCCGGCGTGGCGCTTGTAGAGCTCGCTCTCGGCGAAGGCCCGGAGCGCGAGGACGCGCTTCGGCAGCCACGGGTGGCTGGCCGTGAACTCGGCGAACCTGCCGACGCCGCCCTTGCCCTCCTCGTGCTGGGCGATGAACGCCTCGAGGTTGAGCTCCTCGTACAGCTTGGTCGAGCCGAGCGCGAGCTTGGTGAGCGCGCGCGTCGAGACGTCGAGGCTCTTCGCGCAGAGCAGGCCGGCGCGGTCGCAGGTGACCTCGGCCCGGCGCGACCAGCCGGAGAGCGCGAGCATCGCCGGGCCGACGATCCACTTCACGAAGACCGACGCCATCCGCGTCAGGTAGTGCATGGCGGTCAGGTAGACCACGTGGCTGTTGTGGATGTGGCCGCACTCATGGCCGATGACGCTGAGCAGCTCGTCGTCGGTGAAATGATCGACCAGCGCCGAGTGCACCATGATGAACGAGTCGTCGTTCGTCCCGTAGGTGGCCGCGTTGAGGGTGGGGCTGTTGACGATGTAGATCGTCGGGGTCGCGATCCCGAGCGTCTCGGCGCAGTGGACCGCGAGGTTGTGGACGCGCGGGAACTGCGCGGGGCCGACCTTGACGGCGTGGCCGAGCAGCTCGTTCTTGCCGACCGTCTTGAACAGCCTGACCGCGGCGGTCACGGCGAGCTCGACCGGACGCATCTTCTCGAAGGCGAGCCGCGTGTTCTTGTCGGACACGTAGGCATACGCGTTGCCCGCGCCGTCCCCGCCGCCCGCGCGCTGGCCCTTCCGTCTCTCGATGAAGCCCTTGAAATCGAGCGTTCCGACCTGTGCCATTCGGCGAAGGTAACGGCCTAGCCGGGACCGCGCAACGCCGCCATCGCCAGGCGCAGCGAAGTTAACGCAAAATCACAGACGACCTCCGCTCACATCTGAATCGGACCTGAATCGGACCTGAATCAGGGCGCGAGTCGACGCGGATCAGACGCCGAGCAGCGCGAGGAGCCCCTCCGGGCCGAGGCGCTCGAGCGTCCGCTGCCGTGCAAGGAAGCGCCGGAAGTCCTTGTAGACACCGCTGCCCTTCGGGCGGAGCTCGAAATCGGTGATGCGCGTGATGGAGAACCTCAGCGCCGCGATCACGCTCTCGTGGAACAAACGGTCGCGCTCCTCGGTTGAGAGCGGCCGCACCGCCGTGTAGCCGGCGGCGAGCGCGGACACGAGATCCGGGTCGAGATCGTCGCCGAAGCACCACGCGAGCATCGTGACGGCGAGGTCGAACGCGGCGCTCCCGCGCGAGGCGCTCTCGAAATCGAGCAGCGCCGAGATCTCGCCGGCCTCCCAGAGCACGTTGTCGCGGAAGAGGTCGCCATGGATCAGCGTCTGGGGGCCGGGGGTCCGCGGCGCCGCTGCGCGGATCCGTTCGAGCCGGCCGGTGAGCTCGTCGACGGCGGCGGCCACGTCGGGCGGGAGGGCCGGGGCGGGAGCCGTCGAGCTCGCGCCCGCAGGGGAACGGAGCCCCCGGAGCCGCTGGTCGAGGCCGTCGAGGTCGAACCGGCTGGCGTTCGCCCCCTCGAACGAGGCGCCGACGAGGTGCACCCGCGCCAGGGCCGCGCCGACGCGGCGGGTCGCGTCCGGCGTGACGCGCGCCTGGCAGAGCGACGCTCCCCCGACCCACGGGAACAGCGCGACCGGCTTTCCAGCGTGCTCCGCGACGAACGCGGCGCCCTCCGACGCGGCGTTCGTCGCGGAGGGCGCCGCGTCGCGGCGCCGGAGCGGCTGCGGGGTGGCGACGCCCCCGGCCGCGAGGTGCTCGAGCATGCGCGCTTCGCGTGACGCCGCGCCGAGCTGCTGCTCCTCGTAGACCCGCAGGAACACCTGTCCGCGGCCGTCGGCGAGCGTCAACGCGAAGTTGGAGTTGACGCTCCCGGCGAGCAGGCCGCGCACGTCGGCGATCTCCAGGCCGTAGAGCGCGCCGATGCGGCGGGCATCCGCGAGCGAGAGGGGGGTCAGGATGGCCATCGCGGCGCAGGGTAGCCTCGTCTCGCGCGCGGCCTCCACAGGAACCTGGAGGAGCGCGCCGAGCGGGAGGCGAGGAGGGACAGGGAGGCGACGGAAGGGGGACGAGCGACGAGAAAATGCGCGCTCCGCACGAAGATCCGCGGCGCCCCTGGTCGCGGACCGGCCCCGCGTGCGTTATGAAATCGTGAGCGGGAGCGACATCCCCCTTCGATCATCGAATGCCCACCCTCTACGGAAACACCACCGGACTCAGCCCCCAGGCCACCAAGACCCTCGAGCGCATCTACCGACGCAAGGTCCCGCTCGCCAGCATCGCCACGCCCGAGCTCATCAAGGCGCTCGCCGAGGCGTCGCATGAGACGGGGCGCCAGGTCGGCGCGCTGGTGCACCGCTCGGGCGAGATCGACTACGTCATCGTCGGCGACGCGACCCGGCTGATGCTGCCGGACATCGGGCGCCTCCGCGCCGCGCAGGGCCGCTTCAGGGCGCTCCGGCTCGTCCACACGCACCTCTTCAACGAGCCGCTCACCCGGGACGATCTCGTGGATCTCGTCCGCCTCCGGCTCGACCTGGTCGCGGCCGTGCAGCTCACCCCGCAGGGCGAGCCGCGGACCCTCCACTACGCGTACAACGTGCCGGTCCACGGCAAGGAAGCGGTCACGGTGACCGTGGACGAGGCCGAGGGGCGCGGCGACAGCCGCGGGGCGGCGGCGCTTCCGTATCGGACCGTGGGCCCCGTCGCGATCGGCCGCGCCGACGTCGATTTCGGCGCGCTCATCCAGGCGCTCGAGGACGAGTTCACGAAGCGCTCGCGCACGCGGTCGGTCGCGGCGAAGGACGGCCGCGCGATCCTCGTCCACGTCGCCGAGAAATCCAAGGCGGGCGCGCTCGCCCGGGCCGAGGAGAGCCTGCGCGAGCTGACCGAGCTCGCCGGCACCGCGGGCGTCGACGTCGCGGACACGGTCCTCCAGCTGCGCGATCGGCTCGACCCGCGGCTCGTGCTCGGCAAGGGCAAGCTGGACGAGGTCGTGCTGCGCGCCTCGGAGCTCGACGCGGAGACGCTGGTCTTCGACCGGGATCTGACCCCCTCCCAGGCCTCGGCGATCGCGAAGCACACGGATCTCAAGGTGCTCGACCGGACGCAGCTCATCCTCGACATCTTCGCCCAGCGGGCCGAGTCGTCGGACGGCAAGCTCCAGGTGGAGCTGGCCCAGCTGAAGTACACGCTCCCTCGCCTCGGGCAGAAGGACGACTCCCTGTCCCGCCTGACGGGCGGCATCGGCGGGCGCGGTCCGGGCGAGACGAAGCTCGAGATCGGGCGCCGCCGCGCGAAGGAGCGCGTCAGCTTCCTGGAGGCGCAGCTGAAGCGGCTCTCCCGCCAGCGCGAGCAGCGCCGCCGCCGCCGCGCCCGGCTCGGCGTGCCGGTGGTCTCGATCGTCGGCTACACGAACGCCGGCAAGAGCACGCTGCTGAACACGCTGACCGGCGCCGACGTGCTCGCCGAGAACAAGCTGTTCGCGACCCTCGACACGCGCTCGAGGCGGCTGCGCTTCCCCGAGGAGCGCGAGGTGGTGATCACCGACACCGTCGGCTTCATCCGGGAGCTGCCGAAGGACCTGTTCGCGGCCTTCCGGGCGACGTTCGAGGAGGCCGCCGACGCCGACCTCCTGCTCCACGTCGTGGACGCGAGCGATCCCGCGCGCGACCAGCACATCGAGACGACCGAGGCGCTGCTGACCGAGCTCGATCTCATCGGCATCCCCCGCATCGTGGTGTTCAACAAGGCGGACCTGATCGCCCCGGCGGAGGGGCGTCGGCTGCTCCTCGGGCACCCGGACGCGGTGGTCCTCTCCGCCACGGACCGGGAGACGACGCGGGAGCTGCTCGCGAAGCTCGCGGAGCGGCTCAAGAGCCGCTGGGAAGAGGCCGCGATGGTGCCTGCCTACGAGGCGGAAGCCGCGGAGGACGAGCTCGGGGACGGCGGACTGTTCGAGGGAGAAGCCGAGTCGATGACGGTGCTGGGCCCGCCTTCGAGCGCCGGGGCAGGAGAGATCAGCGCGCGTGTGAGAGGGACGTTCGAGGCGTGAGCTCCGCCGGGCTCCCTGGGGAGCCCGGCGGGAGCCGGAGAGAGCTCAAGGCGTCTCCGGGATCTCCTCGCACCTGAAGAGGGGGCTGGGGAGGCACTTGCCGCTCGCGCACTGCTCGTTGGTGGTGCACTCCTCGCCACCCACCAGCTTGCAAGCGCCCTTGCCATCGCACACGTTGATGCCGCTGCAGTCCGCCGCGTCCTCGCCGCCGAGCGGGATGTTCGAGCACGTGCCCGCCAGATCCTTCACATTGCAGGCCATGCACGCCGTGTCGCAGGCGGTGTCGCAGCAGACGCCGTCGACGCAGAGCCCGGTGGCGCACTCGCTCGCTTCCGTGCACTCCACGCCGTTCGCGGGCTTGCACTCGCCCGCGGCGTCGCACGCCTGGCCCTCGTCGCAGCCCAGATCCTCCGTACCGGCCGCGGCCAGCACGCAGGCGCCGTCTGCGCACTCGTGGCACTTCGAGCAATGCGCGTCCTCCGTGCACTCGGTGAAGCAGGCGTTGGCCGCCTCATCGCACGCGAACTCCTCGCACGCCTTCTCCTCGCCGGGCCCGCAGTCCACGCTCTCCCCGTCGCAGGTGCCGCGGCTCGTCTCGACGCCCTCGGAGCACGTCGGCTCGCCGCACTCGGTCTCGGCCTTCGCGGGGCCGCACGCGCCGTCGTCGCCCGACGCCTTGAGCGCGGCGGTGCAGGCGTCACACTCCGCGTCGCAGGCGGCGTCGCAGCAGACGTCGTCGGCGCAGAAGCCGCTCGCGCAGTCGGCGGCTGCGGTGCACGCCTTGGCGGCTTCGCACTTCGGGCAGATGGAACCGCCGCAGTCGACGTCGGTCTCTTCGTTGTTCTTCGTGCCGTCAGAACATCCGTCGTTGGGGACGTCCTCGTCCCCCGGGATGCGCGAACGATCGACCGAGGCGATGAGCTCGCAGCCCATCCCGAGCGTCGAGAGCGCGCCAGCGCAGAGCGCCATCGCGAGAAGGTGCTGTTTCTTCCACATAGTAGTCCCCTTAGAAGGTAAACCGCGCGGCGGCGCCGCCGCCTGTCGGGCTGACGAACGGAGTGACGAACGCCTTCTTCGTCACGCTCGACGCTGCGGCCTTCGCCTCGGCCGGGTCGTCGCTGAGGAGCAGGACCGCGCCGGTGACGCCGAACGTGAGCGCCACCGCGAAGGACATGTCCGCGATGAGCGCGAAGCGATCGACCTTGTCCGCGGTCTTGGTCGTCGGGGCGTCATCGAAGTCGCTCTTCGCGCCGAGCGCCTGGATGCCGAAGATCGTCCCGACCACCACACCGGCGCCGGCGAGCCCGAGGGTGACGTAGGCCGGCACCGGAGAGCGCGGCTCGATCGGCGCCGCCGGCGGCGGCGGCTGCGCGGGCGGCACGTCGGCGGGCGGCGGCGGGGTGGGGGGCTGGGCCGGCGTCGCAGCGACCGGCGCCGGCGCCTGCGGCGTCAGCGTGACGTTGACCTCGCGCGCCTCGGCGAAGGTGACCTCGAGCTCCTGGCTCGCGTCGGCGAACCCCTCGGCGGAGACGGTGAGGGTGTGCTTGCCGGGCGGGACCGAGAGCTCCTTGCCGGTCTGGGCCACGCCGTCGACCGCGACCTTGAGGCCAGGCGGCGCCTCCGGGACGGTCGCGACCTTCACCTTCGCCGGCGTCTTCTTCAGGGCCTCGACGCGCGCCTGACCCTCGGCGATCTTCTCCTTGAACTTCTCGGCGTCCGGCTTCGAATCGAGGAACGCCTGCCAGGCCGCGACGGCCTCGGTGACGAGGCCCTGCTTGTCGAGCGAGAGGGCGAGCTTGTACTTCGGTGCGGCGCCGGGCACGTGCTCGTCCGCCTGGCGGTACAGGTCGGCCGCGACGGCGTACTCGCCCTTGTCGAACCTGGCCTCGGCCTCCTTGTAGAGCTTCTTCGCCTCGTCCTTCTTCTGCTTCTCGGTCAGCGCCTTCTTCGGCTTGGTGGTGGTCACCTTCGTCGTGGGCTCACCGGCCTTCGCGGGAGCCGCGGCGGGCGTCCCGGCCGCGGGCGGCGTCGCGCCGGCCGCGGGAGGTGTCGCGCCGGCCGCGGGCGGCGTGGCAGCGGGGGTGGGCGCTTGCGCCGCAAGTGCGGCTGGCTTCGCAGGAGCCGCCGCAGCGGCCGGCTTACCTGCCGGGGGCGCTGCCGGCTTGGCATCCGTCTGCGCAGATGCCGGACTGACGCTCGTCAGCGTCAGGAGCCCAGAGACCATCGCCGCCGAGGTCAACATCGTCAGCCGGCCCGATCGTGAACGCATACCGTAAGCCCTCCTCCGCGGATAGTGTCGCGTGGGCGCCCACTTAAGCCTTGAAGGCCGCTCCACACAAGGGGTTTCGCGTTCATCCGGGGGCGCGCGCGTCTTGACCGAGGCCCGCGCCGAGGCCCGCGCCAAGGCCCGCGCCCCCGCGGCGCCCCCGCCGCTCCGGCGCGGCCTCTTCGGACATCAAGGCTCGCCGCCCCGCTCCAGCCACGCAGGGAACCGGAGCCTCGCCTCCAGCCCGAAGCCCAGGGTCGCCCGGCGCATGCGCGCGGCCCGCTCGGGGCCCCGAGGGAGGCTCTCGCGGAGCCTGCGCAGCGCCTCGATGTAGCGGGCGAACCGAGGATCCGAGAAGAGGGCGCCGAGGTCCTCCCGGATGCGCCGTATCGTTCCAGGGCTGACGCCATGGCTGCTGAAGCTCATCGTCAGTCCGGAGGCAGAGACCACCGAAGGATTGACGAAGTTCGACACCTCCGGGCGATCCAGCGTGCAGACGAGGCGCCCGGCGCCCGCGAGCTCGCCGTGGAGGCGCCGCGAGAGCGCCTCGTCGCCCGGCACGAGGAACACGATCGCCGCCCCGGCGAGGTCGGCCTCGAGGAATGCTCGCCGGTGCAGATCAAGCCGCCCCTCCCGGCTGGCTTGCTCGATGGACCCGTCGACCTGCCCTGGCGCGACGACGGTGACGCGAGCGCCCGCCGACAGGAGGCGCTCCACCGTGTACGGCGCGTCGCCGTCCGCGCCGATGACGAGCGCCCGCTGGCCGTTGAGATCGAGCGCGATGGGAAAGAGGCGCATGGGGGTGGAGCCGACACGAACAGCGCGTCCGCGCGACGAGTGTAGACCGACGCGCCGCCCGGCGGGCGAGGGGCGTGACGTCGAGCGAGGCCGCCGCGCGTGGCTCAGCGGCCGGGAGACCTCTGGGGAGGAGGAGGCGGGCTGGGCGGCGGCACCGGCGGTAAAAAGGGCTGCGTGCGGAAGGCGAGCCTCCGGTCGGCGTTGCCGATGCGCGTCACGAACAGGCCGACGAAGGAGCCGAACAGCGAGTCGCCCGGCCCGATCGCCGTCGAGCCGGGCGGCCGGGTCACCCACCGCTTGATGCGATCGAGCATCTCGGCGCTCATGGGGTTCACCTCGACCAGCACGGCGACGAAATAGCGGCTGCCGTCGCGGACGAGCGACCGCTCCACGAGCGGCAGCCGCCGGGCCTCGGCGCAGTTGCGGAGCACGCCCTCGACGTTGATCGCGACCGTGCTCGACTGACCTCCGGCCTGGATCAGCTGGATCCGGAACACCTCATCCCAGAGGTCGTAGACGATCCGGCAGCTCTTGGCGGCGAGCGCGACAGGGTTGCCTCCGCTCTCGTGAAAGAGGTAGCCGCGCATCGTGATGACGGTGGGGAGCCCGCTGAGCAGCTTCTTCGAGATCTCGCCGTCGACGACGTCGCGGAAGCCCACGGTGAGCTGAACGATCGTCTTGTCGAGCGTCAAGCTCGCCACCCGGGTGGGCAGCGCGGCCGGCGCGCCGAGCGCCTGCTGCGCGTCCGCGTCGGCGATCTCCTTGGGCCCCGGCCCCTCCTGGGCCATCGACCAGCTCGCCCGGAGGGCGAGCGTCGCGAGCAGCGCGATCCCGAGCCAGCGCGCCGCTCCGCGGCCGAGCGCCACGAGCGCTCGCCGCGCCTCTCGGAGGTGCCAGGCACGGCGGCCGCCGCCCGCGCGCCGCGCATCGCGCGTCGCGCGCTTCGGTCCGCGATGTGCGTGTGCATTGGAGCAGATCGAGCAGATCATTTCCGCGCACCGCGCCGCGCCGGGATCAGCCCGAGCAGGTTCGAGAACGCGAGCGTCACCCCGCCGACCGCCGTGTCGACCCGCAGACCGAGGTTGTAGGTGACGTCAACGGGCACGCGGGCGAAGCCCTCGTATCCGGTCGGCGCGTCGGTGAACTCGCGGCGCGTCGCGAGGCCGTACAGGCCCACGGCGCCGAAGAGATCGACGCCGTAGATGGATCCGCGGCCGGCGTAGACCGGGATCCGGTACTCCGCCTCCAGCTTCGCGGCGAAGTCTCCGTACCGGACCTCGATGATGTCCGTGCTGAGGAAGTTCGGCGGTTGCCTCCGATCGGGCGCGAGATCGAGCAGCCGATCCGGCAGGAGGTCGGTGAGATCGCCGACGTAGAATTTCTCGAAGAAAGGCGCGTCCCCGGCTATCGCGCCGGCGAACGCCTCGAGGCGGAGCACGTGCCGCAGCGGCAGGCGGAACCAGCGCTGCGCGCCGAACTCGAGCTTCTGGTAGCCGTAGTCGCTGCCGAACGGCGGTACGCCCACCGTGACCGAGACCGACGCGAGCGTGCCCTGCGTCGCGAGGAAGGGCGCGTCGCGCGTGTCGTGATCGATCGCGGCGTGCAGCGACGAGAGCACCGTCTTGCCGCCCAGGATGTCGAACGCGATGGGCTCGCGGCTGTCGCCGCGCATGTGCGAGGCGACCGTGGGCACGGTCGCGTCGATCTGCTCCAGGTGGTAGTCGAGCGACAGCCGCGAGGAGGAGGAGACGTCGTGACCTGTGCCGAGCGTCGCGCCGAACCGCTTGTAGGCGACGACGGCGTAGCCCGTGACCTCGCGCTGCTCGAGCAACGGGGACTCGAAGACGACGTCCCGGTTGCCGAAGAAGTCACGCGCGTCGTTGTAGAGCACCGTCACCGCGGCCGACCAGCGGGTCCCGACGAACGCGGGGTCGACGAAGCGGGTCCTCAGCGCGAGCTGGTCGGCCGCGAGCCCGACGCCGGCGCCGAGCGTGATCCCCGTGCCGGCGAGGTTGGTCTCGGCGACCTGCACGCCGGTGAACGCGGAGAGCGGCTTCGCGTTGCCCGCGGTGTCCTCGTCGGCCGCGATGCCGAGCCAGAGGTCCTGCACGACGAACGTGTTGCGCTCGACGACGTCGATCACGAGCGTCGCGCTCCCGCGCTCGACCCCCTTGCGGAGCGAGAACCCGACCGAGGAGAAGAACCCGGTCCCGAGGAGGCGGTAGCGCGTGAGCTCGATCTCCGGATCCTCGACGTCGAGCAGGTCCCCCGCGCGGAACCTGACGTAGCGGAGGATCACGCGCGCGGCGGTGCGCACGTTGCCTCGGATCTCGATGCCGTCGAGGGTGTACCGGACGCGATGCCTCTCCTGGAGCGCCGCGCCGCGCGACAGCGCCGCCGCGTGGGGGGGCGCAGCAGCGCGCGGCGCTCGATCCTGCGCCGTCGCTTCTGCGTCGGCGGCGGCCACCGCGCCTTGCCCGAGCGCGCGCCTCGGGCACGTCCCCAGGAGCAACGCGCACCAGAGCGCGAGGTGGGCGCGGCCGAGCGCAGGGGGCAGGGGGATGGCCCGGGAGCGTGAAGAGCTCCGGAATCGAGGTGGATTCACGGGGTTCCTGCAACGCCGCCGAAGCCTCCCGAGGCGTCGGCGACGCGCCCTTCAGCAGCGCACCCTAGCACGATCGATCGCCTCGCCGGAGGAATCGGTCGCGTCGAGATCGACCCCCGCCGCGGCGTCCTCGGCGACGGCGTCGGAGGGGACAGGGGGCGACGGCGTCCCGCAGCGGATCTGCGCCGCAGCGGTCACGCGCTGCGGCCAACGTGCATCGCGCGGCGTCGGGGCGGGCTCGGTGTGCTCTGCCAGCACGAGCAGGTCCAGCCGGGCCGGCGTCGGCTCGATCAGGTGATCGGATGCGGCGAGCAGCAGCGCCCGGACCTCGGTCCGGACGCTGGCCTCGCGCGCCCAGCGCGCGCCGACGCTCGCGGCGATGGCGCGGGCGAGGAGGAGCTCGGCGCGGCCGCGCACGTCCGCGGGGATCCAGTCCGCGATGAGCGGATCCGCGAGCATGGATAGCGTCTTGCGCAGCGCGGTGACGCGGCGAGGGCCGAACCTGTCCGGCGCGCGCTCCGCGTGGCGCGCGAGGCGCCCTGCCCTGCGGAGCGCGCGCCTCGCCGCCCTGCCGACCACTGCGCCGTGCACGGTGAGCCGTTCGCGCGGCGCATCGATGGCGCGCAGCACCGCGGCCAGCGAGACCCCGCCCGCGATCACCAGCGCGACCGTCACCGCCGTGGCCTCGAGGCCGTGCAGCTGAAAGCCGCCGGTCGCCGCGACGAAGGCGCAGGCCGACGCCAGCAAGAGCCCCAGGGAGCCCAGCGCGCCCGCGGTGTGCGAGCGGCCGCGCCAGGGGCCGCCTTCGCCGTGGAGGGTCCGCGCGTAGCCGTCCGGCGCGATGAGCCGCCCTCCGCTCGGGATGAGGCCCACCATGGCCCGCCGCGCCGCGCGCCCGAGGCCGACCTCCAGCGGGCCGAGTTCGATGCCGGGCGGCTCACGGAACGGGCTCATCCATCCAGAATAGCCCATCCGCCGCCCTCACGGAGGGCGGGGGCCGGCGCGCAGCTGCGGCGGCGAAGCCTCGCCGTCTGCCGCCTCGCTCTCGCGGGCGCCGCCGCCCTCGGGGTGATCCTGACCGGCAGCCCGGTTGCGATGGCAGGGCTTCGTCCGTCTACGACGGGCTCTGCGGCTGCTGACAGCGCAGCGCCGCGGACAGCGCGGCGCGACGGAGCACGAAGCGTGAGCCGCCGCCACATCGAGGCAGCGGCGCGCAGCGCATCACGGCTTCCCCGGGCTGTCCTTCTGTGCCCGCGACGCCTTCTCGACGAGGCCGCTCGTGCCCATGCGCGACGCGAGCGCCGAGAGCACCGCGCGCAGCGGGACGCCGCGCGACGCGAGGCCGACCAGCAGGTGGTAGATGACGTCCGCCGCTTCGGACGCGACGCGCTCGTCGCTCTCCCCGGCGATCGCCTGGGCCAGCTCGCCGGCTTCCTCGCGGAGCTTTGCGCCGATGAGCGGCGCGCCTCCGTCGAGCAGCTTCCGGGTGTAGCTCTTCGTCGCCGACGACGTTTTGCGCGCCTCGAGCTCGCGCTCGAGGGACTCGAGCAGCGCGGACGCGTCCTGCCCCTCGTCGGCGGCCTCGGGCTCCCCGTCGCCGCGGGCATCGACCTGCCGGAAGAAGCAGCTCGCGCTCCCCGTGTGGCACGTCGGGCCGCGGGGCTCCGCGAGGATCAGGAGCGCATCCCCGTCGCAGTCGGCGTGGACGCTCGTCACCGCGAGCGTGTTGCCGCTCGTCGCCCCCTTCTCCCAGAGCTCGCCGCGCGATCGGCTGAAGAAGGTGGCGCGCCCCGTCTCGAGCGTCCTGGCGAGCGACTCCCGCGTCATGTACGCGAGCATCCGGACCTGCCCGGTCAGCCGATCCTGCACGACGGCCGGTACGAGCTTGCCCTCTCCGAATGCGATCTTCACGGTCTATGCCTCTCCGGTGGTGTCGGGCGCCTCGGCGGCGCCGGTTTCGCGGGCCGTCGCCCGGCCCTCGTCCTTTGCGCTGCCGCGCTTGGCCCGCGGCGGCGCGTCGCCGGCCTTCGGCGGCGCGCTCCGCTTCCTTCTCGGCGCGTCGTCCTCGTCCTCGTCGTCCTGGTCCTCGTCGTCGCCATCGGCTTGCCTGTCGGCGGCCGCGGCGGGGCTGTCCGGGAGGCTGAGCGCCATCGCCTGCTCCGGGTGGTCCAGGGCGGCCTTGTAATAGACCGCGAACGCGATCGACGCGGCGAGCCCGGTCGCCAGCGCGACGGCCTGGGAGGTTGAGTACTGGAGGGTCGCGGAGGCGGCGAACGTCTCGGGCCTGAGGGCCAGGTACAGGGCGACCGCGGGGACGAAGGAGAGCACCTGCGTCACCTTGCGCACCGTGTTGTCGCGGAGGAGGTGGGAGAACCCGATCGTGTACCCCACGGCGAAGATCACGAGGCCGGCCGGGAGCAACACGTGCTCCGGGAGCGACGGCGGGATCGAGCCGCGCTCCGCGTCGTCGCGGAGGAGCTCGAGCAGGTAGCGGCAGACGCCGTAGGAGAACGTGAAGATGAGGAAGATCTCGCCACGGAACTTCTGCCGGCGGCGCGCGAGGAGCAGGAGCGCGAGCAGCCCTGCGCCGACGAGCGCCTCGTAGATCTGCGTCGGGTGCACGGCGAGCGACGCCTCGGAGCTCGGATCCAGCCCGCGCTCCTTGACGTGCTGCACCCACGCCGGGGACCCGCTGCCGTGGTCCAGCGTGCCCTCGGCCCAGCGCGGGAACGTGCCGAGCTTCTTCAGCCAGGCGGGCGCCGTCTCGCCGAGCGGCCGGCCGAAGTCGCAGCCGAACAGGTAACACCCGATGCGCGTGATCATCAGGCCCGAGGCGAGGCTCGGGACGGCGACGTCGGCCCAGGGGAGCAGCGGGATGCGATGGGAGCGCAGGAACAGGTACGAGCCCAGGAAGCCGCCGAGGAAGCCGCCGTACGCCACCAGCCCGCCGCGGCGGATGTCGAACATCGCGCCGAACGAGTCGAACTCGTCGAGGTTCGTGAGGATGTAGAGCACGCGCGACCCGACGACCGCGGCGGCGGCGGTGACGACGTAGCAGTTGGCCATCGTCTCCTTCGGCAGGCCGTCGCGCTCCGAGAGCCCGAGCGTCAGGTACCAGCCGACCACGAGCGAGAGCCCGAGCATGACACCGTAGCTGTAGATGGGCAGCGGACCCAGGGTGTAGGTCTGCTCCTTGACCTGGGAGGCGATCGCCGCGAGCGCGACGCCTGCGATGCCCGCGGCCGTCGCGCCTGGCTTGTTCTTCGCGATGAGCAGCCCGATCGCGCCCGCGAAAGCGATGCCCGCAGCGATCAGGAAGACCCAGAGCAGGGGCACGGTCCAGGCGGGCAGCGGGACGCGGAACAGGATGGGATGCATGGCGCCTCTCCTTACGCCTGGGCTTGGGGACCATCAAGCATCGTCTCTCGCGCATGACGCAGCGAGCCAAGGCGTTCGCTGACGCTGGTCCAACCGCGCCGGGCGATCGCGATGTGCCCGGGCCGTCAGCGCAGCGCGACGTTCTCTCCATTCTGTCGACGGCGCCCGCGAAGCGGCTCTCGAAGTCCGCGCGCGCCGCTGCTAGCATCGATTCCGTGCTCTCTGGCCGTGCCACCGTCGGGGTCTTCGCAGTGCCTGGACTGCTCGTGAGCGCGGCGTGTGTTCCCGAAGGGCCGGCCACGGGGGACGCGAGCGCGCGGCCAGCCGGGACGGTCGCGTCGTCGGTCTCCTCGCCGACCGCGGGCGCCGCTCCGGGAGCGCAGGGGGCGGGCGTGTTCGAGGACGACTTCAACCGGCCGGCGCTCGGCGCCGACTGGAACGCCTTGAGCTCCAAGTGGACCATCGACGAGGGGCGGCTCTGCGTGCGCGCCGCGAGGAACCGCGGCGTGTGGTTGAAGCGGCCGCTGCCGGAGAACGCCCGGATCGAGTTCGACGCCATCGCCGAGGCCCCGGACGGCGATCTCAAGGCCGAGCTCTGGGGAGACGGTCGGAGCGGGGCGACGGCGGCGAGCTACACGAACGCGACGAGCTACCTCGTGATCCTCGGGGGATGGAAGAACACGAAGCACGTGCTCGCGCGCCTCGACGAGCACAGCGCCGAACGGCTGGAGATCGACGTGGATCCGGACAGCGACGACGACCGCGCGCGGCCGGTCGCGCCGGGGCAACCGTATCGCTTCCGGATAGAGCGTCGTGACGGCAGGACCCTCTCCTGGTCGGTGAACGACGTCGAGTACCTGGAGCTCAGCGACCCTGCTCCGCTCTCCGGTCCAGGGCACGAGCACATGGGCTTCAACGCATGGGATGCGCCGGTCTGCTTCGACAACCTGCGCATCACGCCCCTCTAGCCGCGATGGAATCGGGTGAGGTCGAGCGGGAGCTCGAGGAGCTGGAGACGCGCATCGAGCGGCTGCGCGCGCTCTACGAGCAGTATTTCATGGGGATCGAACGGCTGGAGCCGCTCATCCCGCGCAAGGACGTCGAGCGTCGCATCTGGGTGATGCGGCGGGAGCAGATCAGGAACACCGGGCTCCGGTTCAAGTTCCAGATGCTGATCCAGCGCTACAACACGTTCCAGCAGTACTGGGGCCGCATCTCGCGCGAGATCGAGAACGGCACGTACCGCCGCGACGTCATCCGCGCAGCGAAGCGGGTCGGGGCGAAGGAAGCGCTCACGGTCGTCGGCCGCAAGCGGGCAGAGCGCTACGCGGAGCTCGCCGAGCAGCAGGAGACGGCGCGCGAGCCGGTCCACCGCGCCGATGAAGGCGGCGATCTCGAGGCGATCGACGTCGACGACGAGGCGGTCACGCTGGCGCCCCCGCCCTTGCCCGCCGCGTCGCTCTTGGGAAAGCGATCGCTGGCCGCGCTGGCCGTCGAGGAGGTCGCGCCTCGCGCCGCGGTCGCGCCGCCGACCGCACCGGAGGCGTCGAGCGCGGCGCCCGCCAGCGCGCCGGTGCGCCCTGCGCTCGCGCCGCCTGCCATGCCGCAGGCCGCCGCGGCCGTGAAGCCCGCGCCGCTGGGAGGGCTGCCCCGAGGGCTCGGCCTGACCAGGCCCCAGCAGAAGCCGGCGGAGAGCAAGGCGGCAGAGGCGAAGCCGGCCGAGGCCTCGCCAGCAGGCGCGAAGTCGCCGGCGCGCCCTGCCGCCGACAAGGCCCAGCCTGCGGCGGGCGCGAGCAGCCGTCAGCGGCTCGCCGAGCTCGCGGCGGAGATGCGCGCTCAGCGCACCAAGACCGGCGACGCGGCGAAGGCCGCGGCCGGGCTTCCAGACGCGTTGACGGACGTCGCGTCCGAGCCCCCGCCTGCTCCGAAGCGACCGCCGCCCCCGAGCCCCGTCAAGCCTTCTCCTGGCGCTCCGGCCGAAGCCCCAGCGGTCGCTGCCGCCGCCACGGCGGGCGAAGCGAAGGGCGCCGGAGCGAAGCGGCAGGAGCGCGTCCACTCGGAGCGCCCGCCGTCGGCCCGGCGCCGTCGCTCCACCGCGCCGCCTGCCGCGGAGACCGGCGCGGCGGGCGGCGCTCGGCAGACGGCGCCGCGGACGCCGTCGCGCCCCCCGGAGGCCGCGCGCGCCGGCCTCGACGCCGCGGTGCGCGCGCGACCCGCGCCCCCGCAGCGATCTGCTGCGCGCGACGACGAGCTCCCGGAGCAGCGGCTGCGTCAGATCTACGCGAAGTACGTCGAGACAAAGCGCGCCGCGCGTGAGTCGACGGCCGGCGTCACCTACGAGCGCCTGGCCGAGAGCCTCCGCGCGCAGGCAGCGAAGCTGCGGGCGACGAACCCGGCCAAGTCCGTCGACTACGATGTCGTCGTCAAGGACGGCAAGACCCTGCTGAAGCCGATCCTCAAGTAGCCGAAGAGCGGCTGGCGGCAGGGCGGGCGCGACGTCCGAGGCGGGGGCCGACGCGCGACACGAGCTCAGCCGCGTCGTTCGGCTCGCTGAGGCGTACTTTCGTACGCCTCACTCGCCTGCCTAGCGGCTGAGCCCGTATCCCACGAGCCTGCACACCGCGCTGGCGGAGACGCTCCCGAGGGCGCTCGCCTCGTCAGACGGCTGGACTGGGCGGGTGAGGATGTTCCGGCGGATCAGTGATGCGCGACGCGGCGCCAAAGCTGCGGCAGTCGCTGGACCCGCGCAGGTACTCCGGCGTCGTCCTCGACGAAGAGGATCGCACATGCCGTGCGGTCGGCCTCGCGCATCCTCGCGCATAAGTCGGCCAGGTCATCGTCGGCGTCCACAACGTCGGCTTCGGCCGGCTGGGAACAGCCCTGAACGTATTTGACATTGTCAAGGGCGATCCATCGCCCAGCGAACTCTTTGGATCGACATATGTCGCGCCAGCTCATTCGAGGCGCGGCCAAACGAATCTTACTGCCCATTTCCCGTGAGCGACCTTCTCCCCCATGTTCCAAAGTCAAGCGCCGACCAAACAAAGCCAGGGCGCGGCGTGCAGTGAACTTTCAGAACTGTCGGGGCAGGATCTAGCACCGGTCAAAATCGGGCGTCAAGGCAAGCCTGGAACAGCCCGGACCCGCTGAACGTTGTGCCCGATCCGGCCCACCTCCTTCATCGACATTGCGCTGGCAGCTGGGACATCGCCTCGCCCGCCCCGATCCGCGCGGCGGCCAGGGCGTGGGACTTCGCCGCGCACCCCTTGGACGCGACCGCCCGCTTGGCGCTCGCGCCGATGGCGGCCCTCGCCTCGGCCTTCTTGGGGCCATCGCAGGACGCGAAGCGCTTCACCGCGAGATCCGTGTTGCCGCCGTTCGCCAGGTTGATCGCGGCCCTGCACTCCTGCTCCGCCTTCTCGTTGCCGGGCGGCGGGGCCTTGGGCCCGGTGGTCGGGGTCGGGGTCGTCGGCGTCGGCGTGTTCTTCGGGGTGTCCGGAGGCGCCTTGTCCGGGCCGGTGGGCTCGGGCGGGGGAGGCTCCAGGGTGGTCGTGGTCGTGGGCGTGCTCGTGGGCGTGCCCACGGGATCCGACGCCACGGTGACCGACGGCGCGCCCGTGGGCAGCGGGATCGCTGTTGACGTGCTCTCCTCCGTCGTGCTCCCGCCGCTCCCCTTCGTCATCATGACGATGCCCACGACGCCGAGCACCGCGACGGCCGCGACCGCGGCGAGGATCGGAGCTGCCTTGCTCTTCTGCGGCGCCGGCGGCGGCGCGGGGAACACCTGGCCGCTGCCCGTGGGCACGGCCGGGTGCGCCGGCACGACAGCCTGATCCATGACCGTCGCGGCCTGATGGGCCTGATGGTTGACGACGGTCCTCACCGGCCCCGAGCCCGTGGGCGGTCCCGCGACGAACAGCGGCTCCCCGAGCTGCGTCTGACCCGAGCGCGACGGCATCAGCGCTGTCCCGCTGGTCGGCGCCTCGCTCCCGACGAGGGTGCGCGGCGCCGCCGCGAGCACCGAGAGGCGGGCGCCCGCGCCGATCGTGAGATCCTCGTAGAACTCCCGCGCCGACTGCTGCCGGTCCTCGCGCCGCTTGCTGAGGGCCCTCATGACGGCCGCCTTCATCTTCGGCGGGGCCGCGGCGCCCATCGGCACCGCCTCGAACGGGAACGGCTGCGCCGTCATGTGCTGCGTCGCCCATGCCCACGGCGTGTCGGCGTCGAACGGCAGGCGCCCGGTGAGCATCTCGTAGGTCAGCACGCCGAGCGAGTAGACGTCGCTCCGCGCGTCGAGCTCGGTCCCCGTGAACTGCTCCGGGCTCATGTACGGCGGGGTGCCGAGCACCGTCCCCTGCTGTGTCAGCTTCTGCTCGGCCTTCGCGCTGCGCTCGTCGCGCTTCGCGATGCCGAAGTCGAGGACCTTGACGTAGTCCTCCTCGCCGGCGCGCCTGGTCAAGAAGATGTTGGCGGGCTTCAGGTCGCGGTGGACGATCCCCTTCTCATGGGCCTCCTGGAGCGACCCGCACGTCTGCGCGATGATGCGATCGACGCGCTCGGGAGAGAGCGCGCCGCCCCGCTCGAGCGCCGTCTCCAGCGACTGTCCGTTGAGGAGCTCCATCGCGATGTAGAGCTCCCCGGTGTTCGTCTGCCCGAAGTCGTACACCTTGATGGTGTTCGGGTGCTCGAGCTCGCTGACCGTGCCGCACTCCCGCATGAAGCGCGCGACCACCTGCGGATCCTTCGCGTGCTGCGAGAGGAGCGTCTTGATGGCGACCTTCCGCACCGACGTGCCCATCGGCTGCTCGCCGTTGTAGACGCGGCCCATCCCGCCCTCGCCGAGCACGCCGATGATGCGGAACCGGCCGCCGACGATGGCGCCGATGAGCGGGTCTGCGTCCACCGGCGCGACAGGGAGGAGCGCGCCGCACGTGGCGCAGAAGCGCGCCCCATCGATGTTTGGCTGATGGCAAGCGGGACATTCCATGCGATCGAACCTCTACCCCCGAAGCATGACGGAACGCGATCGTCGCCTCGGGCCGCTCCGCGGCGCGCCCGGGCGAGCGTGCGCCGCGCAGGATCGCAGCAGCCGCGAGCGGAGCGCAAGGGACCCGGGCGCGCAGCTGCGTGAGCGCCTCGCCGCCGCGCTCCGCGCGCCGCGGGAGCGTGCTCCTCGACGTCCGCACTTGAAAACCGGGAGCGCTCGAGCGAGATCGGCGCCGTCGGAGGACGCCGGTGCTCTCGAGCGCCCAGCTCGACCGCGCGGTCAGACCGCGCTCTCGCAGCCGATTCCAGCGAAACGGACGAAAACGATGCACACCGCTTGACACGTCTCTTGCAGGGGGCTAAGAGCCTCCTCCCTTCGCGGGACTCGTCTACCTTCGGAGCGACGTGAGCGGCACCAACAGCTTCACCTCGCTGCGGTCCAGCCCGGTCGGGACACTCCGAACCGTGCAGGCAGGCGGTCCAGCAGGGCCGGGAGTTGATTGCTCGCACAGAAGTGATCGGTCTTGGGACATTTCGCTAGGTCAGCACGCACGTTTCCCGGAGCCCGGGGACGGGCAGCGGGTGGATGCCGCTGGCGTAGCTCAATCGGTAGAGCACCTGCCTTGTAAGCAGGGGGTTAGGGGTTCAAGTCCCCTCGTCAGCTCCGATGCAAGGCGATGCACGGCAACAGAACGGTGGTTCGGGAGGTCAGGGCAGAGACAAAGCCGGTAAAATCTAATAAATAGAGAAAATCTGGAGGGTTGCCCGAGCGGCCAAAGGGAGCAGACTGTAAATCTGCCGGCAATGCCTACGATGGTTCGAATCCATCACCCTCCACCGGAGCGACGTCTCGCTCCGAAGGCGGTCCGACCAGGAACCAGATCCGCCGGGGTCTCTCCCGACGGAAGCCCGCGGGTGTAGCTCAGTTGGTAGAGCGTCAGCCTTCCAAGCTGAACGTCGCCGGTTCGAACCCGGTCGCCCGCTCCGTGGTCGGTCGTTTGCCCACCTAGCTCAGTTGGCAGAGCACGTCCTTGGTAAGGACGAGGTCGTCGGTTCAATCCCGATGGTGGGCTCCAGCGAGGACAGCGCAACGCAGTCGCGAACTTCATTTCGGCAGGAGACATCTCGATGGCCAAGGAGAAATTCACTCGTACGAAGCCGCACGTGAACGTGGGCACCATCGGCCACATCGACCACGGCAAGACCACGCTCACGGCGGCGCTCGTCAAGGTGCAGTCGAAGCGCAACCTGGCGAAGGCGATCTCGTACGCCGACATCGCGAAGGGCGGGACGGTCCGTGACGAGACGAAGACGGTGACCATCGCGGCGGCGCACGTCGAGTACGAGTCGGCGAACCGCCACTACGCGCACGTCGACTGCCCCGGGCACGCCGACTACATCAAGAACATGATCACCGGCGCGGCGCAGATGGACGGGGCGATCCTCGTCGTGTCGTCGCTCGACAGCGTGATGCCGCAGACGCGCGAGCACGTGCTGCTCGCCCGGCAGGTCGGCCTGAACCACATCGTCGTGTTCCTCAACAAGTGCGACGCGGTGGACGACCCGGAGATGCTCGACCTGGTCGAGATGGAGGTCCGCGAGCTCCTGTCGAAGTACAAGTTCGACGGGGACAACGCGCCGGTGGTCCGCGGCGCGTCGCTGCCCGCGCTTCAGGGCGACCCGAAGTGGGAGGAGACGATCCAGCAGCTGCTCAGCGCGCTGGACAGCTACATCCCCGAGCCGGTGCGCGACATCGACAAGCCGTTCCTGATGGCGGTCGAGGACGTGTTCTCGATCAAGGGCCGCGGCACGGTGGCCACGGGCCGCATCGAGCGCGGCGTGATCAAGGTCGGCGACGAGGTGCAGATCATCGGCTTCAAGGACACGAAGAAGTCGGTCGTGACCGGCGTCGAGATGTTCCGCAAGCTGCTCGATCAGGGGCAGGCGGGCGACAACGTCGGGTGTCTGCTCCGCGGCGTGGAGAAGGAAGAGATCGAGCGCGGCCAGGTGCTGGCGAAGCCCGGGTCGATCACGCCGCACACGAAGTTCACCGGTGAGGTGTACGTCCTCAAGAAGGAGGAGGGCGGGCGCCACACGCCGTTCTTCACCAACTACCGGCCGCAGTTCTACATCCGGACGACGGACGTGACCGGCACGGTGAACCTCCCCGAGGGGGTGAAGATGGTGATGCCGGGCGACAACATCACGATGACGATCGAGCTCATCGCCCCGGTCGCGCTGGAGGAGCAGATGCGCTTCGCCATCCGCGAGGGCGGCAAGACGGTGGGCGCCGGCGTCGTCACCAAGATCCTCGCGTAGGAGGCCGACGTGGGCGAGCAGGCCGGTGGGTGGCGTGCGGCGCGCATCGCCGTCTCACTGGCCTGCCGCGAGTGCAAGTCGCGGAACTACAAGACCACGAAGGCGCCGGACCAGGTGGTGTCGCTCAAGAAGTTCTGCAAGCAGTGCAAGAAGCACACGGTTCACGACGAGACGAAGTGAACGAGTGCTCAGGAAGGCGCAGCGATTCTAGGGGTATAGCTCAGTTGGTAGAGCAGCGGATTCCAAATCCGCAGGTCGGGAGTTCGAGCCTCTCTGCCCCTGCCGGGGGATGTGGGCGCCTCAGGGCCGCCCCTGGATCCTCACCGAGCAGGCCATTGTCTGCCGCGGGTCGGCGCGTTTGGTGTTGTTATGGCGAAGGGTCAAAAAGACAAGCCGCCGACGAAGGTCGCGGAGGACGAGGAGCCGGAAGAATCCGGACCGAGCTCGCCTGCCGAGGACTCGTCCCTCGTGGTGCGGAGCGAGGGGACGGGGGCTGCTGACGCGAAGGACGCCGAGGCGCCGAGTGCCGATGAATCGAACGACGCCGACGAGGCCGAGGACGAGGAGGTCGCGGCCGCTCAGCTCGGGTCGGAGCGCTACGTGCTCGCCGGCTTCTTCGCCGCGGGGATGCTGCTCGCCTACCTGCTCGGCAAGGTCGTCCATGGCGTCTGGGCGACCCTCGCCAACAAGGACTGGTTCAGCCGGGCGCTGCCGGCGCTCTCCGCGGTGGGTGACGACGACAAGACGACGTACGGCATGATCGTCGGCGGCGTCGTCGCGCTGGTCGTCGTGTTGCGCGCGTTCCGCAACCCCGAGCTTCGCGCCTGGAGCGACGACGTCGCCGCCGAGCTGGCGAAGGTGAAGTGGCCGACCAAGAAAGAGGTGACGAATGCGACGTTCGTCGTCATCGCGACGACCACCGTGGCGACCCTCTACCTGGCGCTGCTCGACCGCTTCTGGGCATTCGTGACCAACATCGTTTACGGCGATGGAAGCTGAAGCAGGGAGACCCTGAGGGAATCAAGCGCCATGGCCAAGAAGTGGTACGTCATCCATACCTACTCGGGATACGAGGCGAAGGTGCGCGACGCGCTCCAGCAGCGCGTGAAGCAGTACAGCCTGGAAGATCGGTTCGGCGAGATCCTCATCCCGAGCGAGACGGTCACGGAGAACCGTCCTGGCGGTAAGACCCGCGTTCGTCAGAAGCTCAGCCTGCCCGGCTACATCTTCGTGGAGATGGAGATGAACGAGCAGGTCTGGCACCTGGTCAAGGACACGCCCAAGGTGACCGGCTTCATCGGCAACCAGACGCCGCAGGAGGTCCCGATCGTTCAGATCGACAATCTCCGGCGGGGGATCGTCGAAGGGGCGGTCAAGCCGAAGCCGCGGCTCACGTTCGAGGTGGGTGAGGAGGTGCGGGTCCTCGACGGCGCCTTCGCGAACTTCACCGGCACGGTCGATGACGTGAAGATGGACAAGCAGAAGCTCAAGGTGAAGGTCAGCATCTTCGGCCGACCCACCAGCGTTGAGCTCGACTTCTCAGCCGTGGAGAAGCGCTAGCCAGGAACGGACGGCTGCAAACCTGCGGGCGAGCACCGCGCCTCCGCGGTGCTCCGCTGTTTCTCTGAATAGTAGACCGCCCGTCGGGCGGCGGTTCGATAGGGTGCGAGATTCATCATGGCGAAGAAAGTCACAGGGTACGTGAAGCTGCAGCTTCCGGCGGGCAAGGCCAACCCGTCGCCCCCCGTCGGTCCGGCGCTCGGCCAGCACGGCGTCAACATCATGGCGTTCTGCAAGGACTTCAACTCGCGGACGGCGGCGCAGGGCGACATGATCATCCCGGTGGTGATCACGGTCTACTCGGACCGCTCGTTCACGTTCATCATGAAGACGCCGCCGGCCTCCGTGCTCCTCAAGAAGGCGGCGGGGCTCGAGACGAAGAAGAAGCCGGGCGCGGGCTCCAAGGAGCCCAACAAGGTCAAGGTGGGCAAGGTCACGCAGAAGCAGCTGAAGGAGCTTGCCCAGCTCAAGATGCAGGACATGAACACGACGAACCTCGAGTCCGCGATGCGCAGCATGGCGGGCACGGCGCGCTCGATGGGCATCGACGTCGTCGACTGAGGTGGTCGTTGGCGCTCCCCGCCGCCCGGGGATGCGCCCCGCCGCGCCGGGCGCCCCGGAGGGCGTCCAGCGGGCCAGAAGCAAGACTTACCACGGTAGTTTGAGGCGCACCGTGGGAGGCGAGAGCCGTTAAGAAGGAGGGCATGTGCCGAAAGTCGCCAAGAAAAAAGTCGCAGCGCGGGCAGTCGTCGACCGCGCTCGAAAGTACACATTGCAGGAGGCGTGCGCGCTCGTGAAGCAAGCGGCGCCCGCCAAGTTCGACGAGACGGTGGACCTCGCGGTCCGGCTGGGTGTCAACCCGCGGCACGCGGACCAGATGGTCCGTGGCGCCGTCGTGCTCCCGCATGGGACGGGGCAGTCGCTCCGGGTCCTTGTCTTCGCCAAGGGCGAGAAGGCCAAGGAGGCCGAGGCGGCCGGCGCCGACTTCGTCGGCGAGGCGGATCTCGTGAACAAGGTCCAGGAAGGCTTCATGGACTTCGATCGCGTGATCGCCACCCCTGACATGATGGGTCTGGTGGGCAAGCTCGGCCGTATCCTCGGTCCGCGCGGCCTGATGCCGAACCCGAAGGTCGGGACCGTGACGTTCGACGTGAAGACGGCCGTCTCGGAGGCGAAGGCCGGCAAGGTGGAGTACCGTGTCGAGAAGGCGGGCATCGTGCACGCGCGGATCGGCAAGGTCTCCTTCGCGGAGAACGCGCTCCACGTGAACGCGGACGCGCTGATCCAGGCGCTCGTCCGGGCCAAGCCGGCGACGGCCAAGGGCATCTACCTCCGGAGCATCACGATGTCTTCGACGATGGGTCCCGGGGTTCGCATCGACCCGGTCCACTTCATCGGCAAGACGGAGGAGGCGTAGCCCATGGAACGGTCCCAGAAGGAAGTGCTGATCGGCTCCGTCCGGCAGAAGTTCGAGCGGATGTCTTCCGCGGTCTTCCTGGACTTCAAGGGGATGAACGTCGAGGCGGTCACCAAGCTTCGCGATGAGTTCCGGAAGTCCGGCGTGGAGTATCGGGTCGTGAAGAACACGCTCGTCCGCCACGCCATCAAGGAGCACCCCTGGGCGAAGACCCTCTCGAAGAGCCTGACCGGCATGACCGGCGTGGCCTGGAGCTACGAGGATCCGAGCGCAGCGGCCAAGGTCGTCAAGGCGTTCCGCAAGGACAACCAGAAGCTGCAGATCAAGGCGGGGCTCATCGAGGGGCAGATCCTCTCGGGGGACGCCGTCGAGACGCAGCTCGCGACGATGCCCGGCAAGGATGAGCTTCGTGCCACGCTGCTCGCGACGCTGCAGGCGCCGCTCCAGCAGTTCGTGCAGCAGCTCAACGCGCCTCTCCAGAATTTCGCCTATCTCCTGAAGGCGAAGGAAGAGGAAGCGGGCAAGCAGGCCTGAGAGGGTGCTTTCGTATCAATTGGGCCTTGCGCCCGTCTGGTTTTGGTTTACATGGCCCCCTCCCCGGGGCGCGCAGAAGAGTTTGAAGGAGTCTTGCAATGGCTGAGATCACGCGCGAGCAGGTCGTCGATTACCTCTCCAACCTCCCTGTCATCCAGATCGCCGAGCTCATCAAGGACCTCGAGAACAAGTGGGGCGTCAAGGCTGCCCCCGCGGCCGTCGCCGTCGCTGCCGGCCCCGCGGCCGCCGCTCCGGCCGAGAAGGCCCCGGAGCAGACCGAGTTCGACGTCATCCTCGCGAACGCGGGCAGCAACAAGATCGGCGTCATCAAGGCGATCCGCGAGATCACCGGTCTGGGCCTGAAGGAGGCGAAGGACCTGGTCGAGGCCGCGCCGAAGACCGTCAAGGAGCAGGTTTCCAAGGCGGACGCGGAGGAGATGAAGAAGAAGCTCGTCGAGGCAGGTGCTACCGTCGAGCTCAAGTAACGATCACCGCTCCCTGCAAGGGAAATCGGGATCCGCCGGCGGACGGCGGCAGGGGCGGTCGTCCCTGCCGCACGTCCCGCTTTTGTCTGATGAACGGGACCGCGTTTGCGGGCCCTCGCGCAACGCTGAAGAGGGCCGCGAGTACGGGTCCTCGGTCAATCCTGAAGAGGACCGCGGGTGCGGGTCCTCGGCCAACGTCGGAGCTCAATGGGTCGCCACGCGGTCCGCTCTGCCCCCACAACCAAGATGTTTTGGGTCCTCATTCCCTGGGGACGCTCGCTCGCCATTCGTGCGTAGCTTCGTGTTCGTTGCTCGGTTCGAGCCGTGCGCCCGCCCCGCACTGCTCGTGTGAGCCGGAGGAAATCGATGCCGTCGGTCGTCCAATCCAACTTCCGCGTCCGTAAGAACCTGGGTCGCGTTCGTCGCATCATCGACGTCCCCAACCTGATCGACATCCAGAAGTCGAGCTACGACAAATTCCTCCAGATGAGCGTTCCGCCGAACGAGCGGGAGGAGGTCGGGCTGCAGGCGGTGTTCCGCTCGGTCTTCCCGATCAAAGACTTCAACGGCACGAGCGAGCTCGTCTTCGTCTCGTACAACCTCGAGCCGCCGAAGTACGACGTCGATGAGTGCCGCCAGCGCGGCATGACCTACTCGGCGCCGATCAAGGTCACGAACCAGCTGATGATCTACGACACCCGCGACGGCGGGGAGCGGATCGTGCGCGACATCAAGGAGCAGGAGGTCTACTTCGGCGAGCTCCCGCTGATGACCGAGACGGGCACGTTCATCATCAACGGCACCGAGCGCGTCGTCGTCAGCCAGCTGCACCGGAGCCCCGGCGTCTTCTTCGATCACGACAAGGGCAAGACGCACTCGAGCGGCAAGCTGCTCTACTCCGCGCGCGTGATCCCGTACCGCGGCTCGTGGCTCGACTTCGAGTTTGACCCGAAGGACATCATCTATGTTCGCATCGATCGCCGGCGGAAGATGCACGCGACGGTGCTGCTGCGCGCGCTCGGGTACTCGACGCAGGACCTGCTGAACTACTTCTACTCGACCGAGACCGTGTACCTCGAGAAGGGTGGCAAGTACGCGAAGAGCATCGAGTACGATCTCCTGGCCGGCCAGCGGACGACGCGCGACATCAAGATCGGCAACGACGTCATCGTCAAGAAGAACACCAAGTTCACCCGCGCCGCCATCCGGAAGATGAAGGAGGCGAAGCTCGAGCGGCTCAGCCTCGAGCCGGAGGAGCTCGTCGGGAAGGTCGCGGCGCACGACATCGTCGACCCGGAGACCGGCGAGGTCGTGGTCGAGGTGAACGAGGAGCTCACCGAGGCGAAGCTCGAGCGGCTGCGCGACGCGAACATCGAGCAGTTCCGCATCCTCTTCATCGACGGCCTGAACGTCGGCTCGTACCTCCGCGACACGCTGCTCACCGACAAGGTGAAGACGATGGAGGACTCGATCCTGGAGATCTACCGGCGGCTGCGGCCGGGCGATCCGCCGACGCTCGAGACCGCCAAGACCCTGTTCCACAACCTGTTCTTCAACGCCGAGCGTTATGACCTGTCGAAGGTCGGCCGGCTGAAGCTGAACTACAAGTTCTACCGGGATGTCCCCGAGGACGAGCGGCCGGGGCTCGACCTCACGGTGCTCACGCCGCAGGACATCCTGGAGACCGTGCGTCACCTGATCGAGCTCAAGAACGGGCGCGGCTCGGTCGACGACATCGACCACCTCGGCAACCGCCGCGTGCGCGCGGTCGGCGAGCTGATGGAGAACCAGTACCGCATCGGCCTCGTCCGCATGGAGCGCGCGATCAAGGAGCGCATGAGCATGTCGCAGGAGATCGACACGCTCATGCCCCACGATCTGATCAACGCGAAGCCGGTCAGCGCGGTCGTGAAGGAGTACTTCGGGAGCTCCCAGCTCTCGCAGTTCATGGACCAGACCAACCCGCTCTCGGAGGTCACCCACAAGCGCCGCCTCTCGGCGCTCGGCCCGGGCGGCCTGACCCGCGAGCGCGCCGGGTTCGAGGTGCGCGACGTCCACGCGACCCACTACGGCCGTATCTGCCCCATCGAGACGCCGGAAGGTCCGAACATCGGCCTCATCGCCTCGCTGTCGACGTTCGCCCGCGTGAACGAGTTCGGGTTCGTCGAGACGCCGTACCGGAAGGTCGAGAACGGCCGGGTGACGGAGGACGTGATCTGGCTCTCCGCGCTCGAAGAGGAGGGCAAGTACATCGCGCAGGCGACCGTGAACCTCGACGAGGGCGGCCGCTTCAAGGAGTCGCTGGTCTCGGCCCGCTACAACGGCGAGTTCAAGATCGTCACGCCCGAGATGGTCGAGCTGATGGACGTCGCGCCGAACCAGATGGTGTCGGTCGCCGCCGCGCTCGTGCCGTTCCTCGAGCACGACGACGCGAACCGCGCGCTCATGGGCGCCAACATGCAGCGTCAGGCCGTGCCCCTCGTCGTGTCGCACGCGCCCCTCGTCGGCACCGGCATGGAGGAGCGGCTCGCCCGCGACTCCGGCGTCTGCGTCATCGCGCGGCGCCCCGGGGTCGTCGAGAGCGTCGACGCGACGCGCATCGTCGTCCGCGCCGAGGGCGAGGGCGCCGAGGTGCCCGATATCTACCACCTCATGAAGTTCCAGCGCTCGAACCAGTCGACCTGCTACACGCAGAAGCCGGTCGTCAGGACGGGCGAGGTGGTGAAGAAGGGCGACGTGCTCGCCGACGGCCCGTCGACGGACATGGGCGAGCTCGCGCTCGGCCAGAACGTGCTCGTCGCGTTCATGCCGTGGCAGGGCTACAACTTCGAGGACTCGATCCTTGTCTCGGAGCGCATCGCCAAGGACGACGTGTTCACCTCGATCCACATCGAGGAGTTTGAGTGCGTCGCCCGCGACACGAAGCTCGGCAAGGAGGAGATCACCCGCGACATCCCGAACGTCGGCGAGGAGGCCCTCAAGGACCTCGACGACTCCGGCATCGTGCGCATCGGGGCCGAGGTGCGGCCGGGCGACATCCTGGTCGGCAAGATCACGCCGAAGGGCGAGACCCAGCTCTCGCCCGAGGAGAAGCTGCTCCGCGCGATCTTCGGCGAGAAGGCCGGCGACGTCCGCGACAGCTCGCTCAAGGTGCCGCCCGGCGTCGGCGGGATTGTCATCAACGCCCGCGTGTTCTCGCGCAAGGGGACCGAGAAGGACGACCGCGCGCGGGACATCGAGGATCAGGAGCGGGCCAGGATCGAGCGGACGCGCGACGAGGAGATCAAGATCCTCCGCGACTCGTTCTTCCGCCGCATCCGCGAGCTCCTCCTCGGCAAGGAGGCGACAGGCAAGCTCGTCGACGACAAGGGCAAGGTGCTCTTCCAGAAGGGCGCCATCATCGACGAGCCCTCGCTCGCCGAGATCCCCCGCAAGTACTGGGGGGAGATCCCCGTGGACGACGCCGAGCGGGTCCAGCAGATCCTGCGCGACCTCGAGGAGCTCGTCCGCACGCGCGAGGAGCACTTCCGCGACAAAATCGATCGCCTCTCCAAGGGCGACGAGCTGCCGCCGGGCGTCATCAAGATGGTGAAGGTCTATATCGCCATCAAGCGCAAGCTCCAGGTCGGCGACAAGATGGCGGGCCGCCACGGCAACAAGGGTGTCATCAGCCGCATCCTCCCCGAGGAGGACATGCCGTATCTGCAGGACGGCAGGCCGGTCGATCTCGTGCTGAACCCGCTCGGCGTGCCGAGCCGCATGAACGTCGGTCAGATCCTCGAGATCCACCTCGGATGGGGCGCCTTCGAGCTCGGCAACCAGCTGACGCAGATGATCGAGCAGCAGCGGGCGAGCGCCGAGATCAAGGAGCACCTGAAGGCCATCTACGCGGGCGACGAGACGATGAACGGCTTCTTCGACGACCTCGACGACGGCGACGTCAAGCGCTTCGTCAAGACGGTCGATGAGGGCGTGTTCATGGGATCGCCGGTGTTCGACGGCGCGCACGAGTCGGACATCAAGGGCGCCCTCGATCTCGCGGGTCTCCCGACCTCGGGCCAGGCGATCCTCTTCGACGGGCGCACGGGCGACGCGTTCGATCAGAACGTCACGGTGGGCATCATGTACATGCTGAAGCTCCACCACCTGGTCGACGACAAGATCCACGCTCGCTCGATCGGGCCCTACTCGCTCGTCACGCAGCAGCCCCTCGGCGGCAAGGCGCAGTTCGGCGGGCAGCGGCTCGGCGAGATGGAGGTCTGGGCGATGGAGGCCTACGGCGCGGCCTACGCGCTGCAGGAGTTCCTCACCGTGAAGAGCGACGACGTGATGGGCCGCACCCGGATGTACGAGGCCATCGTGAAGGGGGACTACACCCTGGAGGCGGGGCTGCCGGAGAGCTTCAACGTGCTCATCAAGGAGCTCCAGTCGCTGTGCCTCAACGTCGAGCTGGTCGAGACGAGCGCAGGGGTGGAGGCGTCGGCCGCGGAGGAAGAGGAGTGATGCAGTTCGTCACGTCACGAGCGCCGCGCGCCTTCTCGGTGACGGCAGGGGAGGCGCGCCGCGCGGGCGGCGCGCTCCCGAACGCTCAAGCAGTGGGCGCGGACAGGTTCATCGGTTTCGTTTCTGTCTCCGGAGGTCTCCATGCGTGACATCTTCAGCTTCTTCGAGAAGCCCAAGGACCCGCTGTCGTTCAGCGCCATCCGCATCTCGCTCGCGAGCCCGGAGAAGATCCGCGAGTGGTCGCACGGCGAGGTGAAGAAGCCGGAGACCATCAACTACCGGACGTTCAAGCCGGAGCGCGATGGTCTGTTCTGCGCCAAGATCTTCGGGCCTGTGAAGGACTACGAGTGCAACTGCGGCAAGTACAAGCGCATGAAGCACCGTGGCATCGTGTGCGAGAAGTGCGGCGTCGAGGTCATCCAGTCGAAGGTCCGGCGCGAGCGGCTCGGGCACATCTCGCTCGCCACGCCGGTCGCCCACATCTGGTTCCTGAAGAGCCTGCCGTCGCGCATCGGCAACATGCTCGACATCACGCTCAAGGACCTGGAGAAGGTGCTCTATTGCGAGGCGTACATCGTCATCGATCCCAAGGAGACTGGCCTCATGCGGGGCGATCTCCTGAGCGAGGAGCGGTATCTGCAGCTCCTCGACGAGTACGGTGACGACAAGTTCAGCGCCGGGATGGGCGGCGAGGCGATCCTCGAGATGCTCAAGCAGGTCGACGTCCACGGCCTGGCGGAGCTGCTCAGGACGGAGATGCGCGCCGCGACCAGCGAGGCCAAGCGGAAGAAGCTCGCGAAGCGGCTCAAGGTCGTCGAGGCGTTCCGTGAGAGCGGCAACCGGCCCGAGTGGATGATGCTGACCGTGATCCCGGTGCTCCCGCCGGATCTGCGCCCGCTCGTCCCCTTGGACGGCGGCCGCTTCGCGACCAGCGATCTCAACGACCTCTACCGCCGCGTCATCAACCGCAACAACCGCCTGAAGCGGCTCCTCGAGCTGAACGCGCCGGAGATCATCATCCGGAACGAGCGCCGGATGCTGCAGGAGGCGGTCGACGCGCTGTTCGACAACGGCCGCCGCGGCAAGACGATCACCGGCCCGAACAAGCGCCCGCTCAAGTCGCTCTCCGACATGCTGAAGGGCAAGCAGGGCCGGTTCCGCCAGAACCTGCTCGGCAAGCGCGTCGACTACTCGGGCCGCTCCGTCATCGTCGTGGGCCCGACGCTGCGCCTGCACCAGTGCGGCCTGCCGAAGAAGATGGCGCTCGAGCTCTTCAAGCCGTTCATCTACAACAAGCTGGAAGAGCGCGGCTACGTCAACACCATCAAGAGCGCCAAGAAGATGGTGGAGAAGGAGCGCCCGGAGGTCTGGGACATCCTCGAGGAGGTCATCAGCGAGCACCCGGTGCTCCTGAACCGCGCCCCGACGCTCCACCGCCTCGGCATCCAGGCGTTCGAGCCCGTCCTCATCGAGGGCAAGGCGATCCAGCTGCACCCGCTGGTCTGCGCGGCGTTCAACGCCGACTTCGACGGCGACCAGATGGCGGTCCACGTGCCGCTGTCGGTCGAGGCGCAGATGGAGGCGCGCGTGCTCATGATGAGCACGAACAACATCCTCTCGCCCGCGAGCGGCAAGCCGATCATCAACCCGACGCAGGACATCGTGCTCGGGCTCTACTACGCGACCCGCGAGCGGAAGTTCGAGAAGGGGTCGTACCGCGCGGACACCCTCGCCTTCGGCGAGGACGGCGTGGCGCAGGGCTACCTGCGGGGCGTCTACGCCTCCCTCGAGGAGGTGCGGATGGCGTACGACAACGGCGAGGTCGCGCTGCACGCCGGCGTCCGCGTCCGCGTCCCGATCATCGACGACGAGGGCAACCCGCAGCTCGACGAGTTCGGCCACGTGAAGCGCCGCATCGTCGAGACCACGGTGGGCCGCGTCATCATCTCCGAGGTCCTCCCGAAGGGGGTCGCGTTCGAGTACGCGAACAAGACCCTCGACAAGAAGGCGCTCTCGGCGCTCATCGACGTCTGCTACCGCATCCACCGCAACAAGGAGACCGTCCTCCTCGCGGATCGGCTCCGCACGCTCGGCTTCGACCACGCGATGCGGGCGGGTATCTCGATCTGCATGGATCACATGGTGATCCCGCCGGCCAAGAAGGTGCTCCTCGGCGAGGCGCAGAAGGAGGTCGAGCGCGTCGTCGAGCAGTACCAGGAGGGGCTCATCACCGACGGCGAGCGGTACAACAAGATCGTCGATATCTGGGCGAGCATCGCCGACCAGGTCACGACCGAGATGATGGCCGGCATCGGCAAGGAGACGGTCGTCGACCACGAGACGGGCAAGGAGTCGATCGAGCCGAGCTTCAACCCGATCTACATCATGGCCGACTCCGGCGCGCGCGGCTCCACGCAGCAGATCCGGCAGCTGGCCGCGATGCGCGGCCTGATGGCCAAGCCGTCCGGCGAGATCATCGAGACGCCGATCACCGCGAACTTCCGCGAGGGTCTCAGCGTGCTCCAGTACTTCATCTCGACGCACGGCGCCCGGAAGGGGCTCGCCGACACGGCGCTCAAGACGGCGAACTCGGGGTACCTCACCCGGCGGCTCGTCGACGTGGCGCAGGACGCGGTCATCTCCGAGTTCGACTGCGGCACGCTCGACGGCATCCGCGTGGCGAAGCTCGAGGAGGCCGGCGAGGTCATCCAGCCGCTCGGCGACCGTATCCTCGGCCGCGTCGCGCTGGAGGACGTCGTCGACCCGCTCACCGGCGAGGTGCTCATCACGGCGAACACCGAGCTCGACGAGCAGGCGGTGCGGTCCATCGAGGACGCCGGCATCGAGGAGGTCGTCATCCGCTCGGTGCTCACGTGCCAGCTCCGCCGCGGGGTCTGCGCGCTGTGCTACGGGCGCGACCTCGCGCGCGGCTACCGGGTCAACATCGGCGAGGCGGTGGGCATCATCGCCGCCCAGTCGATCGGCGAGCCGGGTACGCAGCTCACGATGCGCACCTTCCACATCGGCGGCACCGCGGCGCGCGGCAAGATCGAGGCGAGCTACCTCGAGGCCCGCACCGAGGGCACCGTCCGCCTCCGCCGCGCGGTCGTCCAGAAGAAGAAGGACGGCACCATGGTGGTCATGAACCGCCACGGCGAGATCGTGGTCGTCGACGAGACGGGGCGCGAGCGCGAGCACAACCGCCTCGTCTACGGCGCCATCCTCAAGAAGGCCGACGGCGAGCGCACCAAGCCCGGCGAGCTGCTCGCCGAGTGGGACCAGTTCGCGACGCCGATCCTCACCGAGGTCTCCGGCGTGGTGAAGTTCGGCGACCTCATCGAGGGCGTCAGCGTGCAGGATCGCCTCGACGAGGTGACGGGCCTCTCGCGAAAGGTCGTCATCGAGTCGAAGGCGGCCGACGTCCGCCCGCGCATCTCGCTGAAGGACCCGGAGTCGGGCAGGACGCTGAAGCTCCCGAACAGCGAGCTCGAGGCGCGCTACCTGCTCCCTGTCGGCGCCCACATCGTCGCGCAGGAGGGGGATCTCATCGAGGCCGGCGAGGTCATCGCCAAGATCCCGCGCGACACGACGAAGGTGCAGGACATCACCGGCGGTCTGCCCCGCGTCGCCGAGCTGTTCGAGGCCCGAAAGCCGAAGGATCACGCGATCATCAGCGAGATCGACGGCGAGGTCACGTTCGGCAAGGACACGAAGGGCAAGCGGAAGGTCATCATCACGCCGTACTCGCCGGACGGGCACGCGCTCGGCGATCAGGCGCGCGAGTACCTGATCCCGAAGGGCAAGCACATCCAGGTGCAGCCGGGTGACCGGGTGCGCGCGGGCGACCCCCTCCAGGACGGCCCGCCGAACCCGCACGACATCCTCCGGGTGAAGGGCGAGAAGGAGCTGTCGGCCTGGCTCGTGAACGAGATCCAGCAGGTGTACCGGCTCCAGGGCGTCGGCATCAACGACAAGCACATCGAGGTCATCGTCCGGCAGATGCTCCGGCGGGTCCGGGTGCGCGAGGTCGGCGACACGAACTTCCTGGTGGACGAGCAGGTCGAGAAGCACATCTTCGAGAAGGAGAACGAGACCGTGCTTGAGCGCGGCGGCAAGCCCGCCATCGCCGAGGCGCTCCTCCTCGGCATCACCAAGGCCAGCCTGTCGACCGAGTCGTTCATCAGCGCCTCGTCGTTCCAGGAGACGACCAAGGTGCTCACCGAGGCCGCGATCAACGGCAAGACGGACGATCTCCGCGGTCTCAAGGAGAACGTCATCATGGGCCGCCTGATCCCGGCCGGGACGGGGCTGCCCGCCTACAAGCGCCTCCAGGTCGTGGTCGAGGGCGAGCCGGTGGCGCAAGCGCCGTACGTCGCCCCCCGGCCGCGTCCCGAGGAGACGCTCACGGCCGTGAACGAGGAGTAGCCGGCCTGCCGGCGCGCCCAGGGCGGGATCCAACCCCGACCCCGGGCGCGCCGCCCATCTCCCGAAGCGCGCTCGCAGCGCTCGGGAGGCGTTTTGCCCTTCGCTCTCCCGCTGACCAGCCTGGCGAGCCGCGCCGGACGTGGCGCGCGCGCCTACCCGGAGCCAGTCTTCACTTCCACGTCGCAGCGTATCGGGTCGAGCGGGCATCGCCAGCCAACCGGCGTCGGCTGGAATGCTCACAGGGCTCGCGCGCCGCGCCGAGCTCTGCTCTCATTCCTCGAGCGCACCCCATGGCTGCATACGCCGCGAGCGGCTGGCCAGCTCTCCCCGCGTGCTCCCGTTCCGCGAGGGTTCTTGGGCGCGCCACCTCCAATTTCTGGGTAGAATCAGGGTTTCGATGGCTTCCGTTCAAGGATTGAACCAGCGGATTGCCGATCGCCTCGTCCTCGAGGGGCGCATCACCCCGGACGATCACCGTCGTGCGGTGGAGTACGCGATGCGTACGCGCGGGCGTATCGAGGACGCCATCATCGAGCTCGACATCGTCAACGAGGCCGAGCTCCTGAAGTTCATCGCGACCGTCCACAACACCCGCTTCGTCTCGACCGAGAAGCTCTCGAAGGCGATCATCGAGCCCCGCGTGCTCGCCAAGGTCTCGGCGATCACCGCGACGTTGCACGGCGTCTTCCCGGTGCTGCTCGACGATCGGAACACGACGCTCTCGGTCGCGACGGCGGATCCCGACAACGACGTCGCGCTGCACGAGATCCGGCTCGCCGCGGGCGTGCGGGACGTACGCGCCATCGTCGCCAGGCCGGCGGCGGTCCGCGCGGCCATCGCGTACCACTACCGGGGCGACACGACCGCGTTCAGCTCGCTGCTGCGCCCGGTCAACTCGTTCGACGAGATCCTCTACACCAACAGCAATAACCCCTTCGAGCGCGCATCGATGACGCACGAGCGCGCGTCGATGACGCACGAGCGCGCGTCGATGACGCACGTGCCGGCGGTGGCCCCGCAGCCGGCGCACGGGCAGACGATGCACGGGCAGACGATGCACGGACTGCCGGCGCACGCGGCGCCCGCGCAGGCGGCGCCGATGCACCCGCAGGCGATGCACGTGCAGCCGGCGCACGCGGCGCCCGCGCAGGCGGCGCCGGTGCCCGCGGCGCTCGTCACGGCGCCGCAGGTGCCCGCGGTGATGCGGGCGCCCTCCGCGCCGCCCCGCGTGGCCCCGGCCGGGCCCCCGCCGACGCCGGTGCCCCCGTCGCCGCCCCCCCAGCAGCACGTCGCTCCCGCGCCGATCTCCGCGCCGGTCGCCGCGGCGCCGCCCCCCCCGCCGCCGCACCCGACGACGACCCACGCGTACGTCGAGACGCTCAACGTCCTCGTGAGCCTGCTCGAGAACGCGCGGCAGGATCTCCGCGGCCACTCCTCCACGGTCGCCCGCATCGTGCGCAAGCTCTGCGAGCGCATCGGCCTGCCGCCGACGACGGTCGCGAGCTACGTGGCCTCGGCCTACCTGCACGACCTCGGCAAGAACGGCCCGTACCACCTCACCGCGCTCAACGTCGCCGAGTACGAGGGGCACCGGCTCGCCGCGACGAAGAGCGTCGATCTTCCGGCGCACCTCATGGAGTCGGTGGGGCTGCCGCAGGAGGTCGTCTCGGCGATCAGCATGATGTACGAGCGCTACGACGGCAGCGGCTTCCCCGACGGCCTGTCCGGCAAGGAGATCCCGCTCGGCGCGCGCATCCTCGCGGTCGCGGACACCTACGCCGATCTCACGCAGAACCCGCGCAACCCGTACCGCAAGGCGCTCCGCCCGCCGGAGGCCTGCGACGTGCTCGCCCAGTACCGCGCCACCATCTTCGATCCGAACATCGTCGATCTCTTCCGCCAGGTCATGACGGGCGACGACATGCGCGCGAAGCTGCTCTCCGATCGGCACCAGGCGCTCATCGTCGACCCGGATCCCGAGGAGACGACGGTGCTCGAGCTGCGCCTGCTCGAGCAGGGCTTCGAGGTCTCGATCGCGCGCAACGTGGCGCAGGCGCGCCGCGAGCTCGAGACGAAGGACATCGAGGTGGTCGTCAGCGAGATCGACCTCGAGGAGCCCGACGCCGGCCTCGCGCTCCGCTCCGACGCGCTGAAGCTCGGCTTCGGTCGCGACAAGACGTGGGTCATCCTCACCGCGAAGACGGACCGGCAGACCGCCCAGCGCGCCTTCGATCTCGGCGTCGACGACTTCGTCTCGAAGCCGGCGTCGACCGACGTCATGGCCGCCAAGCTCCGCCAGCTCATCGAGCGGCGCTCCACGACCACCGTCCCCCGCGGCGTATCCGGCTCGCTCGCCGAGATGGGCCTGCCGGACATGATCCAGATCCTCTGGCACGGCCGGAAGACGTGCGCGCTCAAGATCCAGGCGAACTCCATGGCCGGCGAGATCCACTTCGCCGATGGGCAGGTCGTCCATGCGCTCTGGGCCGGCGCGCAGGGCGAGGACGCGTTCTACCGGATGCTCACGCTCCGGGAGGGCGACTTCCGCCTCGACCCGAGCTTCTCGCCCAGCACCCGCAGCATCACCGCGTCACCCGAGGCGCTGCTCCTCGAAGGGATGCGGCGCCTCGACGAAGGGACCTTGTCCTAGGCGCGCCGCGCTGGAGGCCGCTTGAAGAGCCCCGTCTGCATCGAGACCCCGCGGCTGCGCCTCTTCATCGCTCCCGTCGAGCTCGCTGGCCGCTACCTCGCCTATTTCGAGCGCAACCGCGACCACCTGGCGCGGTGGGATCCGCCGCGCCCCGAGGGCTTCTACACCGAGGCGTTCTGGCGCGAGCGCCTCCTCCGCGACCACGAGGACTTCGCCGCGGATCGCGCGCTCCGGCTCGCGCTGCAGTGGCGCGGCGCCCCCGGCGGCGAGGTGATCGGGGTCTGCAACTTCACGCAGTTCGTCCGCGGCGCCTTCCAGGCCGCGACCCTCGGCTACTCGCTCGACCAGCGCGCCGTGGGCTCGGGCCTGATGTTCGAGGCGATCGAGGCGGCGATCGCGTACATGTTCGACACGCTCGGCTTCCACCGGGTGATGGCGAACTACCTGCCGCACAACGAGCGCAGCGGCCGGCTGCTCCGGCGCCTCGGCTTCGCCGTCGAGGGGTACGCGCGCGATTACCTGTTCATCGATGGCGCGTGGCGCGACCACGTCCTCACCGCGCTGACCAACCCGAGGCCAGCGCCTCCGGGCGGCTCGCGAACGACGGGGGCAGCGCACCCCGTCCGCGGCGCCGGCCCCCGCCACGGTTGATCCGGCCGCTCCCGTGATCGCGCCGCCGCGCGGCGTCCTGGCTGCACGCCCCTGCCGGCCGGCGACCGGCCGGCAACCCGTCGAGAACGCTGAAGATTGCGGCTGACCGGCCCGCGACCCCCGCGCGCCGCGTCTTGCCCCGCAGCGGGCGCCGCCCTAGCTTGTCCCGAGGCGTGGACCGCGAGTGCGGCCGCGACCCGGAGGCACATGTACGGTCCGCAAGGCAACGGTGGCGGCAGCGCACGCAGGCCAGCGCAGCGCTCGACGAAGGTCACGGTCCCCGAGATCCGCTCCCGCAAAGGGGTCTCGCCGATCGCGATGGTGACGGCGTACGACTTCACGATGGCGCGGCTGCTCGACGAGGGCGGCGCCGATCTGCTGCTCGTCGGGGATTCGCTGGGGATGGTCGTGCAGGGGCACACGACGACGCTCCCCGTGACGGTCGAGGAGATCTGTTACCACGGGCGCGCGGTGGCGCGCGGCGCGCGGCGGGCCCACGTCGTGGGCGACATGCCGTTCATGAGCTTCCAGCTCTCTCCGATGCACGCGCTCGAGAACGCCGGGCGCATGATGAAGGAGGGCAGCTTCGAGAGCATCAAGCTCGAGGGCGGCGAGGAGATCGCCGAGCACGTGCGCCGGATCGTCGCCGCGGGCATCCCGGTGATGGGTCACCTCGGGCTCACGCCGCAGTCGGTGCACGCGATGGGCGGCTTCAAGGTGCAGGGCAAGGGCGACGAGGCGGCCGAGCGCCTCATCGCCGACGCGCGCGTCCTCGACGAGGCGGGCGTCTACGCGATCGTGCTCGAGGCCATCCCGCCGGATCTCGCGCAGGAGGTGACGGCCGCGGTCTCCGTCCCGACGATCGGGATCGGCGCCGGGGCCGGCTGCGACGGGCAGGTGCTCGTCTGTTACGACCTGCTCGGGATGTTCCGCGAGCTGACGCCGAAGTTCGCGAAGCGCTTCGCCGAGGTCGGCGATCAGATCGTGGAGGCGACGCGCGCCTACGTGGACGAGGTGCAGTCGCGCACGTTCCCCGCTGCAGAGCACAGCTTCAAGCCGAACGGGCCTCGCCGGGCCGCCACCGTGCCCGCCGCGCCGGCCAAGCCCGAGTTCGCGCCGGCGGACGAGATCCCCCCGCACTGGCAGACGCACTGAGCGACGTAGCGCGGTGCGGCGCGGTGCGGTCGGTTGACTCGACTCGACGCCGGCTGCTCCGCGCCGGCAGGCGTGCGCTCCGCGCGGGCAAGCGCGCCGGAGGGGGCCGGCTTCAGCTCGCCTGGCCTTCCGCCGGCTCCTGCCGCCCTCCGATGGCGCGCAGCAAGAGCTCGACCGCGAGCAACAGGAGCAGCAGGAGCGCGACGTAGGGCGACCCGTCGATGGATGCGGCCATGCCGCCCAGCTCCGCCGCGCGGGCGCTCTCGGCGACGCGCCTCGGGCGGAGGTCGATCTCGCGCTCCGGGACCGACACGACGCGCGTCGAGCGCTCGCCGTCCAGGGTGAGCTCGTAGAGGCCGGCGAGCGGCGGGGACACGCGCAGGCGCCGCTCGACCTCGGCGACGGGGAGCGCCTCGCGTGAGCGCGAGCCCTGCGGGGCCCCGTCGCGATCGACCCGCACGCGCTCGACCTTGACGTCGTGATAGCCGTCGAACGTCCACAGCTCGCCCGCGGCGAGGCGCCGCGCGCCGCCGCGGGCGCGGGCGGCGCCGACGAAGCCGTCGAGCAACGACAGGAACGCGGGCCGCAGCGCGACGTCGCTCTCCTCCGTGCCGAGGGGCAGCGTCATGAACAGCACCACGCCGCGCCCAAGCGGGCGGCGCACGAGGAACGGGGCGCCGTCCGCCCACCGGGCGAGCACCTCGGCGCCCTCCGAGGCCTCCGCGCCCAGCGTCGCCCGGCCTCGCGGGGCGACGTCGGCGAGGCCGGGCGCGGACGGGCCGAGCCAGCCCGCCGTCGCCGGATCCACGCCGGGCACCGGGGAGGCCGACCAGCGGACGACGCCCGGGACCAGCGGCTCGAACCCGGCGCCCAGCGGCGCCGCAGCCGCGCGCTGGCCGAGCGTCAGCAGCGCGACGCCGCCGCGCTCGACCCACGCGGCGAGCGAGCGGCGCACCTCCGGCGTGAAGCCGGGCGCGTCGTCGACGATGAGCCCCGCGTGCGCGGCCAGCTCGTCCGCGTGCTCCGGGACCGAGGGCAGCGGCCTGATCTGCGCGTCCAGATCGAGCGCCGAGAGGGCCTGCTCGAGCGGCGGCGGGCCGCCCGTCTCGACGTGCGTCGTCGCGGGGTCGACCACGACCGCGATCGAGAGCGGGCCGCCGGCGGAGATGATCGGGGCGCGGTCGTCCTCGGCGATCGCGTCGCCGCCGGTGAGCGCGGCGATCAGGATCTCGGGCGCCCCGGCCGGGAGGTCGATCGAGAGCTCCTCGGCGCGCAGGGCCGGATCGAGCGCGACCTTGCCGAGCACGGCGTCGCCGGCGCGCACCTCGAGGGATCGCCCCGCCGCGGCGGAGGCGCCTGTCGCCGAGGCGCCCGCGGCGCTCGAGCCCGCGGCGGGCGGCGCGTCCGCGCCGCCGTCTCGCTGCGCGACGGCGACGTCGGGCCCGCGCGCCGCGGTCGACGCGGCGGTGCACACGACGCGGACGCGCGCCTTCTGGCCGGATCGATCGGCGCGCACGATCCCGCAGTCCTGGCCCGCCGCCTCGAGCTCCTGGAGCGGCACCCACGTGGCGATGTCGGGGGTGCCCGAGATGGGCGGGGCGCCGGGCGTGCCGTCCGCGAGGTCGCTGAGGAGCACGATGCGCTTGTCGCTCTGAGGCAGCCCACGGAGCAGATCGCGGGCGAGCGCGAGGGCGCCGTCGATGTCGGTGGCCCGGTCCGAGGGCGCCACGGCGGCGAGCGCCTCGTCGACGGCGGCGAGGTTGGTGGTCGACGCGAGGGCGACGCGGGCCGGGGCGCCCGCGAGGACGAGCGCCGCGGCGTCGCCGGGAGCGAGGCCGCTGGCGAGCTCGTGCGCGGCCGTGAGCGCGCGCTCGAACCGCGAGGGCGCGTGCGAGGAAGCGTCGATCGCACGCCCATCGCGCGCGCTGCCGTCCGGGCGCGCCCGCATGCTGAGCGAGTCGTCGACGACGATGGCGAGCGCGACCGACGCGCCGGCCCTGCGGCTGAGCGACAGGTGCGAGCAGCGCAGGAGCGGCGTCGCGCCGAGCACCGCGAGCGCGATCACCGAGACGGCCCGGGTGGCGAAGAGGGCGCGGTCCTCGAGGAGGCTCCGGCGCCGCGCCGTCGGCGGCGTGGGCGGGACCAGGCGCGCCGGCGGGAACGGCCGCTCCTCGGCGCGGCGACGGCGCAGGAGGTGCGCGGCGACGGGCGCGCCGACGAGCAGCGCGACCAGCAGCGCGCCGAGCGTGACGAAGCTCATCGGCGCACCTCGGCGATCGCCTGCACGAGCGCGCGGACGACGTCGGTCGGAGGATCGGCGCTCGTCGCGCGGAGCAGGCGGCCGCCGCGCGACGCGAGCGCCCGCGACCAGACCTCGGCCAGGGCGGCGAGGCGCGCCTGGTACTGCGCGCGGACCGCGCCCGCGTCGGCCTCCACGACAGCGCCGCCCTCGAGGGCGCGCAGGCGCACGTTGCCCTCGAAGTCGAGCGTCGCCTCGCTGGGATCGAGGACCTGGAGCGCGATCAGCGTGCGGCCGCCGGTGCTCAGCGACGTGAACGCCGAGAGCGCGCGATCGGCGCCCGACGGGGCCGCGCCGGATTCATGAGCGAGATCGATGAGATCCGAGATGAGGAGGACGACGGCGCCGCGGCGGGCCTTCTTCGCGATGGGCGCGAGCGCGCGCTCGACGGCGCCGGCGTCGCCGCTCCAGTCCTGGGCGGCGGAGGTGGCCTCGAGGGCGCCGACGATGCGCTCGAACGCCTCGCGCCCCGCCATCGCGGGCAGGCCGTGGGTGCCGGCGCCGCCGAGCCAGGCGAGCCCCACCGGGTCGCCGGTGGCGAGCGCGACGCGGGCCATGGCCGCGGCGATGAGCGCCGCGTAGGCCAGCTTGGCGCCGGGCGCGCGCCGGCCGCGGTACGACATCGAGGCGGTCGCGTCGACGCAGAGCCACAGGGCGCGATCGGTCTCGGTCTCGAACTCGCGCACCATGAGGCGATCGTGGCGGAGCAGGGCGCGGCGATCGAAGAAGCGGAGATCGTCGCCGGGCACATAGGGCCGCTGGCCGCCGAACTCGACGCCCGCGCCCTTGCGGACGCTCCGGTGCATGCCGGCGTAGACGCCCTCGGCGACGGCGCGCGACTTGAGGCGGAGCGGGGCGAGCCCGCCCCAGTCGATGGGGAACGCGGCGAGCGAGGCGCGGTCGGAGGCGAGCGGCACGGTGTCGCTTCTTAGCCTGGATCCACCGGGCGATCACCTCGCGGCAGCGGCGCGCCGGCGCTGCGGGTGGACGCGCGGCAGCGGCGCGCCGGCGCTGCGGGTGGACGCGCGGCAGCGGCGCGCCGGCGCTGCGGGTGGACGCGCGGCAGCCGTGCGCCGGCGGCGCGCCGAGCCGCGCTCGGGGGCGCTCCTGGGCTCCCTCCCTCGCGCGGCTTTCTCGTGGGCTTTCCCGTTCTTCCGGGGGCGAGGGCTTGCCGAGGCGACGCCCGCCGCACATCAGCTCCGTGGAATGGCTGACGAGAAGAGGCCGGCGTCGCGCGCGTGGCTCGGGTACCTGCTGATCGCGGTCGGGATCCTGGTCCTTTCCGGGATCTTCAGGTCACGAGGGCGCCCGCTCGTGCCGTACGACGAGGCGGTCGCCGAGGTGCGGCGCGGGGAGATCTCCGCGGCGATCGTGAAGCCCGACGAGATCGAGCTCATCCGCCGCGAGAGCCCGCAACGACCGGAGGAGCGCGTCCGCGTGACGCGGCTGCCCGGCGTCGAGGACGAGCCGCTCGTGAGGGCGCTGCTCGACAAGCAGGTCCGCATCGAGGCGAAGAGCCCCCAGACGTCGGCGTGGATGCAGGTGGCGATCTGGATGTTGCCGCTCATCCTCATCAACGCGGCGTTCTTCATGATGCTGCGGCGGGCGGGGCAGGGGGCCGGCGGGCCGCTCGGGTTCCTGCGCAGCAAGGCGAAGATCTACGATCGATCCAGGCAGGATCCGGTGCGCTTCTCGGACGTCGCCGGCGTCGACGAGGCCAAGGACGAGCTCGTCGAGGTGGTCGACTTCCTCAAGGAGCCCTCGAGGTACCGCTCGCTGGGCGGGCGGATCCCGCGCGGCCTCCTGCTCATCGGGCCGCCGGGCACCGGCAAGACGCTGCTCGCGCGCGCGGTGGCGGGCGAGGCGAATGTGCCGTTCTTCTCCCTGAACGCGAGCGAGTTCGTCGAGATGTTCGTGGGGCTCGGGGCCGCGCGTGTCCGCGAGCTCTTCGAGGAGGCGCGCAAGAGCGCGCCCAGCATCGTGTTCATCGACGAGATCGACGCCGTGGGCAGGACCCGGGGCGGCCTCGGCGCCCTCGCGACCCACGACGAGCGAGAGCAGACGCTCCACCAGCTCCTCGCCGAGCTCGACGGCTTCGACGCGCGCACCACCGTGATCCTGATGGCCGCCACGAACCGCCCCGAGGTGCTCGATCCGGCGCTCCTGCGGCCCGGGCGCTTCGATCGCCAGGTCATCGTGGATCGGCCCGATCTGCGGGGCCGCGAGGCGATCCTCGCCGTCCACGCGCGGCGGGTGCCGCTCGCGAGCGACGTCGATCTCGGGCTCGTGGCGCGCCGCACGCCGGGCATGGTCGGCGCCGATCTCGCGAAGATCGTCAACGAGGCCGCGCTGGCCGGGGCGCGGCGCGGCGCAAGGGAGATCGGACAGGCCGATTTCGACGAGGCGCTCGATCGCTCGCAGCTCGGGCTCCGGCGCCGCGGGCAGATCATGACCGCGGAGGAGCGGCGGCGCGTGGCCTACCACGAGGCCGGGCACGCCCTCGTCGCGCTCGCGCTGCCGGCCGCCGATCCGGTGGAGCGGGTGTCCATCGTGGCCCGCACGATCGGCGCGCTCGGCGTCACGATCCAGGTGCCCCGCGACGAGCGCCAGCTGGTCACCGAGCAGGAGATCGAGTCGCGCGTCACGGTGATGCTCGGCGGCAGGGCGGCGGAGGAGCTCGCGCTGGGGCAGGTGTCGAGCGGCGCGCACGACGATCTCGGGCGCGCCACGGCGCTCGTCCGCGAGATGGTGACCCGCCTCGGGATGAGCCGGCGCCTCGGGCTGGCCGCGCTCGCGCGCACCGTCGGAGCGCCGATGCTCGGCGTGATCCAGGAGGAGCGCACGTGCAGCGAGGAGACCGCCCGCGAGGTCGACGAGGAGGTGAGGGAGCGGCTCGGCGAGATGTACCTGAAGGCCAAGCAGCTGCTCGTCGATCGCCGCGAGGGCCTCGAGGCGGTCGCGGAGACGCTCGTGCTCAAGGAGACGCTGCGCGGCGAGGAGCTGGAGGAGATCGCCGCCGTGTCGACGCGGCGGAAGATCGCCGTGGGCCCGCCGAGCGCGGCGTGAGCCTCGGGCCGCGCGCCGCCGGCGCCTGAGGCCGCCCGCCGAGCGCGGCGTGGGCCTCAGGCCGCGCGCCGCCGGCGCCTGAGGCCGCCCGCGAGCGCGGCGAGCGACAGGCCGGCGGCCGCCCAGGCCCGGCCGCCGGCGCTGCCGCGCGGCGCGCCCCCGGCCGCGCGGCAGGCGCAGCCGCCGTCCTCCTCCGCGAGCTCGCCGCCCGCCGGGGCCTCCGGCTCGCCGACGCCGATCCCTCGCACCGCGATCATCTGCACGGGCCGGTCGGGGTCGTTGGACTCGACGAGGACGGTCGCCGCGAACGCGCCGCTGGCCTTCGGCGCGAAGCGGATCGCGAAGTCGACCTCCGTTTCCGGGTCGATCCCGAGCGCCGCGTCCGCGAGCTCGAAGCTCTCCGGGTCGTCGGTCGTCACGACGACGTCGAGCAGCGCCTCCCCCGCGTTCGAGAGCCGGACGAGCTCCACGTTGGCCTGCCCCACCTCCACGGCGCCGAAATTGATCTCCTGCTTGTCCAGCGCGAGGTCCGGGAGCGGCACATGGACGCGCTCGCTCTCAAAGATCCATTCGTGCTCGGTGTGCGGGAAGGCGAGCGGGATGTCGGCGAGCGGGATCGACCACGAGCGGCCCAGCAGGCTGACGCCGAACGCGGGGACCAGGTGGAGCGTGCCGTCGTACCGCACCGAGCCCTCCGGACGAACGTTGAGCTCGACCGACGGGCCCCCCAGGTACTCCACGGAGGAGGCTCCGCCTTCGGAGGTGACGTCGCCTCCGCTCACCGTCGCCTGATCGAGCGTCTCGATGGCCACGCGATGGGTCGTGTAGCGGGCCGCGACGTCCATCGCGATGTCGAGCTCGAACCTCCCGTCGATTCCGGGAATCGAGCCGCCGATGAGGTCGCCGAGCGATACGGACGCAACGCGCTGCAGCGCGGTGGATCTCTCCAGCGTGATGCCCGGCTCCCAGCCCCAGGCGTCGAAATGCTCTCGGGCGTGCACCTGGAAATCGATCTGGGGCACATAGGGGATATCCCCCGTCCAGTCGACGTCCTGGCCCAGGACGGAAATGCTGATGCGTCCCTGTGCGCTGACATCGAGTCCGACATCGCAGCTGAACGCGCCTCCGTCCGGGGCGCCTGGCGCCTTGAGCGCGAGCGCCTCTGGCCACGACGCCTCGATCGCTCCGCTCAACGAGATCTGGGTGTCGGCGTAGACCGCCGCCCCGAGGCTGACTTGCAGCGGTGAGCCCGGCGGGACCCACCCTGTATCGAAGTCGAGATCGAGCGGGATGGCGTCTCTGCGCTGGAACGTGAGCGGTCCCCGCGCGCACTGGAGCGGGTCGTCCGCGCACGGCACGGCGAGCGAGTCGTAAGCCGAAGCGGCCGCGGGGGCGAGGAGGGCGAGCGCGGCGGCGACGCAGGGGAGAGCGCGCCGCCGCCGGGGCCGAGCAGAGCGGAGAGCCGCGAGGGCAGCGCCGCCGGACAGCAAGGAACGCATGAGAACGATTACCACGATCCTCGCGCTCCACGCCATAGCCACAGCCCCCCATGGCGGCGCGCAAGGCACGTCCCAGCTGCGTTTCAGCTGCGTTCAGCGCGTCCTAGCGCGCCCCGAACAGCGTGCCGACCACGATGCCGGCGGCCGCGCAGAGAATGGCCACCACGGTCCAGAGGATGAGCTCACGCGATGTGCCGCCCGCCGGCGGCGCAGGGCCAGCGGGCGCCTCGCGGGCCGCCGCGGCCGCGCTTTCGGGCAGCGCTCTCCTGACCGCGCTCGCCACCGCGCTCTCCGGACGCGTGGCCGGATGGCCGGCGTGGCCAACATGGCCGACGCCCGAGGCGGAAGCGCCGTCCTGGAGGGGCGCGGCGTAATCCAGGCCGGTCCGCTCGAGCGCGAGATCGGTGATCGAGACGGCGTCCGCGAGGCTCGCGGGGGTGTGGTGCACGACGCGCCGTTCTTCGCGGCAGGCGCGCAGGGCGTCGGCGAATGCCCTGGCGCTCGGGTGCCGCTCGGAAGGGCTCTTGGCGAGGGCCCTCAGGATGACCGCCTCCAGGCCGGCCGAGATGAGCGCGGAGCGCTCGCTGGCGCGCGGCGGCAGCGGCTGCTCGGCGATCTGCGCCGTCATCACGGCGATGGGCGTCCGCTTGTCGAATGGCACGGCGCCGACCGCCATCTCGTAGAGGATGCAGCCGAGCGCGTAGATGTCGCTGCGCGGGTCGACGTCCTCCCCGCGCACCTGCTCCGGCGCCATGTACTCCGGCGTCCCGAAGATCATGTCCTTCTCGGTGAGCCCGGTCGTCTGCTGCTCGCCGTGCACCACCTTGGCGAGCCCGAAATCGACCACGCGGACGCGGCCGGCGAAGGGTGACGGCGCGGCGCCCGCGTGCCCGTCCGGGCGCTCGACGAGCACGTTGGCCGGCTTGAGATCGCGGTGCACCACGCCCGCCGCGTGCGCGGTCTCCAGCGCGGCGCAGATCTGCAGGGCGATCTCGATCGCCAGGTCGATCTCGATCGGCGCGTGGTCCCGCAGGAGCTCCTCGAGCGAGCTGCCGTCGATGTGCTCCAGCGCGATCACGAGGAGCCCGCCCTCCTCGACGAAGTCGAGCATCCGGACGACGTGAGGGCCCTCGACGCGCTCCAGGATGGCGGCCTCCCGGTGATAGCGCCTGAAGATCTGGGGCGTGCCCGAGAGGTGCCTGTGGATCACCTTCAGCGCGACGCGCTGGCCGTCCTCGTCGCGGGTGGCGCGGTAGACGACGCCGGAGGCGCCCTCGCCGATGACGGACTCGACGGTGTACCGCGACGCGACGCCGTGCCCGGCGGGCAGGCGATCGGGCGCGGGCTGCTGCGAGGTCACCGCCCACCGCCCGCGTCCGCCGGGATCGGCGGCGCGGGGTCCGGCGAAGGCGCCCTGAGGTGCAGCTCCGTCGACGAGGTGCAGGCGCGCACGATCTTCGGGCTGAGCTCGATGGGATCGAGCCGCGCGGCGGGGTCGGCCTCGCGCCACGCGGCGCACGCGGTCTCGGCGAGCCCTGTGGCGTCGAGCGCGACGTAGGCCTCGAGCAGGTGCCGCTGCACCGTGGCGATCTGCACCCGGGCGAGATCGCCGTAGCCGAGCAGGCGGCTCGCCCGCGCGACGGCGTCGATGTAGCGGCCGCTCCGCACGTCGCCGGCGAGCTGCGGCAGCTCGCCGTCGACCCGGCGCTGGGCGTCGCGCGCGCGGCCGGCCCCCTCGGAGCGCACCAGGGCGCCGGAGCTCGCGGCCTCGGCCTTGCCCTCGGCCGTGAGCGGCAGATCCGTGAGCGGGACGAGGATCACCATGCCGCGGCGCAGCGGGCGCTGCTTGAGGTGGTTGTACTTGTCGAGCATCCACGCGTGGTCCCGCTTGCCCAGGAAGCGATAGGCGATGGTGAGCAAGGTGTCGTGCTGGCCGACGACGTACCGCAGGTTGTACGGCACGATGATCTCCTGCCCGTCGGTCGGCTCGAGCCAGGGCCACGTGTCGTTCGAGATCGCGAGGACGTCGCTCCGGTCGGCGGTGCCGAGCAGCCGCTCCGCGAGGATCGCCCAGGTCTCGCCCGCGGTGACGCGGTGGTGGCTCAGCGCGGGCACCTCCAGCCGCAGGCCTGGCATGATCGGCACGCCGGCGCCCGCGTCGAGCGCGTTGGCGGCGACGAGCACCTGCTCCATCTGCACGCGCCCGTAGGTGCGCTCCGCGATCTGCGCGAGCGTCTCGCCCTCGCGGACGACGTGCGGGAACGCCGCCGCGGCGCTGCCGACCAGCGTCGTCGCCGCGAGGGCGCCCACGGAAAACCAAGCTCGCCGAGGCATCACGCCGCCGAGGGTACCAGGGGATCGCGCGCCGTGGGACGGCTCGCGCGGCGGCGCGCGGGGAACGTTCGCCACGATTTCGTCGCGCCCGTGGTTTCGTGCCAGAGTGCGCGCGACGCATGAAATACACGACGACGTCCGGCAGGATCCCGACGTGGCTCTCGCGGCGCTCGCCTGCGGCGGCGCGGCTCCTCGCGGCCGGCCTGCTCGGGCTGGCGACGCCGGGCTGCCTCGTCCGGCAGGGGCTGTACGACGAGGCGCGCGCGGAGATCCGGAGAGAGCGCGAGGCGGGTGACAAGGCGCGGGCCGAGGCCCAGAGCGCGCGCGCCGAGGCCGCGCAGCGGTCCGCGCAGGTCGCCGCCATCGAGGAGGAGCTGGCGCGCCTCTCGGACGACCTCCGGGCACGCGATCTCAGGCTGTCCGAGGCGACGACGGCCGAGGCGGGGCTCGCGCGACGGCTCGACGAGCTCGCCGCCATGAACGAGGAGCTGTCGGCGCGGCTCCGGAGCGCCGGGCAGAGCGTGGGGCAGCTCGCCGGGGAGCGGGGCAGCCTGTCGGCGGAGCTCGCGGAGACGCGGGCCAAGCTCGACGATCTGCGCCGGAAGCAGGCGGCGGCCGAGGCGCGCGCGGCGCGGATGCGCGACGTCGCGGGCCGGCTCCAGGCGGCGGTCGACGGCGGGAAGATCCGCGTCGGGATCCGCGGTGGGCTGCCGCTGCTCGAGATCTCGAGCGACGCGCTGTTCGACGGCGCGAGGACCGAGGTCAAGCCGGCCGGGCGGAAGCTTCTGGCCGAGGTCGCCGGGGAGCTCCGGACGATTGCGGATCGTCGGTTCCAGGTCGTCGGGCATACGGACGACAGGAAGGCGAGGAGCGCGAAGGGCGCGTCGAGCTGGGACGTCTCGGCGGCGCGCGCGGTGGCGGTCGTCGAGGTGCTCATCGAGCGTGGGGTGTCGCCTCAACGCCTGTCTGCGGCGGGATATGGAGAGTTCGCGCCCGTGGCGTCGAATACGGCGGAGGAGGGGAGGGCGAAGAACCGACGGATCGAGATCCGGTGGGTGGCGGAGCAGGAAGAGGTGCAAGGCGCGCAGGGAGAGCCGGGGAAGGCGGCGGGCGAGGCAGGAGCGGTGACGCCGCCCTAAGGGGCACGATGGCCAGGAGGCGACCGACGAGCAGGAGAGGAGCCTTCGTCACCGCACGTCCCAGCCGCGATCTGGCCCGGGTCGCACACCAGCAGATCACGATCGCGTGGTGAACGCGATGCAACCGCTTCGGACAATCTGGCGTCCAGCCGCGGTGCGCGCCTTGCAGACGCCCCCGGCATCGCGCGGGCCGGACGCCGCCCCGCGAGTGTGTCGCGGCGATGGTCCCGTGAGGTGCGCTGGCACGAAGACCGGTCGGCGCTCTAATCGGGGCGCTCGACGGTCACCACGAAATTGCCGCCGCGGCTCACCACGCGCGTCACCTTCCACGCCGGATCGATATAGCTCCGGATGGATGCGGCCCGCCTCACTGCATTGGCCACCGCATCCCGAGCTCCTTGCGTTGAGAGGCTATCACGGACGAGCTCTTCGATCTGGTTCGTCAGCTCGTTACGAACCTTTCTCTCGATCGCCCCGCACACTCCCCGGAAGACTCGACAAAGTCGATTGGCGATGTTGATGTCGGTCTTGAACTCGGCTGCGACGTTGTCGATCGAGATCGAGCCCTTGTGGGCGACTGGTTCCGCCGAGACGCTGATGAAAGCGTTGCTCATATGGATGTCCCGCTCGATGTCCAACGTGCACTCATTCCAACGACCGAGTCGCCTGCGCACGCACCGAGCCTTGATTTCCTCGCCATGGTTTTCGAAAGCAATCCGGATCTCGATGCGGTTACCCGTGACACTCGCCTGGATGCTCTCGGTGTTGAAATCGTCGATATAGTATTTCAGTTGTCGGAATCTCGTGACCTTGTAGGTGTACTCAGGTATGGAGAAGCGCCTCCTGGATCCGTCGGGCAGCAGGATGTAGCTGCTGTCCTCGTGCCAGCTCGTCCCGTGCCGATCTCCATAGTTGTCTACATGGATCCGGACCGAGCTCAAGGCGACGTTGAGAGCCGCAGCGACTGCCGCTTTCGGTACGGCGATCTCCACCGTCTCGGCCCGGGCGGTCGACCATGGGATCAGGAGCGCCAGTGCCAGCAGAACGGGGTGACGGGCGAGGCTCTGGGCCGCATAGCGGAAGATGCGCGCGAGCTGAGGCAAGAGCTGAAGTGCATTGCGTCGTGTATCCATCAGAAACCTCCCTTCCCTCTGTAAACCGCGTGCCCTCCGGGGGACCTCGCCGTCCGCGCATGTCCCTCACCTCAGCGCGATCCGTTTCGCGCTGGCACGGCCCAACCTGCCTCGTCACGCACCGCGGAGGCCCGAGGCGAGCCTCCCTGCGTTCTTCGCACTCGCGGGAGCATCGGCGCATGCAGCCGACGTCGCCCAGGAGGCATTGATGCGATTTCGGCATATGCCTCATAGGGAAATCCCCCTCATGACTCCATGTCGCGCAGCGCCACCGTGGCCGTGTGGAGCTGCGCCGGTCGGTCCTCCGGATCAGCAAACCAACTGTGGGTGATGGCTGCCTCGACGTCGAGTCCCTACCGGTGAGCGATCTCGTTCGCGGGCGTAGATGTGCATGTAAGATGTGCATGTAGAAGAGAGGCCGGCACTGTGGTCGGCGGTCCAGACTCCGACGGAACGTGACATGGAGGATAAGCCGTCCGTTCCGAGACAGGAGCGATAATCGTATATTGCGCGCTCCCTGGCCAGCGTGGTCGACTCGCGATCACGGCGCCGGGGCGCCCGGTGAGCCGTTCATGTCCGGCTGCCTCTGCCGCCTCTGGGCGACGCCGCGGGATCGGTTGTGATACAGCCCATCCATCCGCGCTCACTCCGACAGGCTCCATTCAAGCCTCATGCGCGTCCGCCCGCTCCGCGGCGGCTGCCGCCTCCTCTCGCCGCAGCGCGCACGCGGCGAGGATGCACAGCGCCGGGGTCACGACCATGTGATACCGGTCCTCGCCGAAGAACACGGCGTGCGTCAGCGCCACCGACGCGACCGCGAACGCGAGGTAGCCGACGACTCCCCCGTTCGCGGGTCGGCCCGGCAGCGGCAGGGCGGCGATCAGCGGGATCGCCACCGCGAGCGGCCAGAACGCGTGCCCGTCGCCGAGCACCCCCCACGCGACGAGCCCGAGCACCGCCGCGAGCGCGAGGAGCTGCGCGACAAGCGCCCGCCGCTGCCCCCGCCGGGGCATCGCCACGACCCCGAGCGCTGCAACCGACAAGAGCCCGAGGTGCGACGCCGTGAGCACGCGGCGCCCCGCAGCGCGCCGCTCCTCGGGCCACGCCGCAGGGTTCGCCTCGCCGAGATAGCCGATCGGGAACGATTCGTGATCGAAGGTGAAGCCCAGCTTCCTCGGGATCAGGGCCAGCCAGCGACCTGGATCATCCTTGATCCACTGAAGCCCCGCGGCCATCCAGCAGCGGTCCTGCGCCACCTGGCCGCGCGCGATCGGGCAGCCGTCGCCCGCGCGCAGCGTCTCGAAGCGGCCCGTCGCGCGCGGGAACGCGCCGATGGCGAGGTTCCAGCCGCCGTTCGTCGAGACGAGCGCGCAGCCGTCCATCACGCGGCAGTTGCGGATCGTCCACGGCGCCACCACGGCGAGGGCCGTCGCGGCCGCGAGCGCCGCCGCGAGCGCGCCGCGTTTCCACGCGGCCGCCCCTCCAGACGCCGTCGCCGCCGCTCCTCCGGGCGCGGACGCCTCCGGGCCGCGTATGGCCAGCAGCGCGAGCGCCGGCGCGCAGAGCAGGCTCTGGGGCCGCACCAGCGCCGAGAGCCCGAGCGCCACGCCCGCGAGGACCGCGCCGCGGGCCGGGCGACCGCGCGCGGCGTCGCGCGCGAGCAGCCAGGGCGCCGTCACCAGGCCGAGCGCCGCGAGCGGCTCCGTCATGACGAGCGCCGCATAGACGATGAGCCCCGGCGAGAGCGCCGCGAGGAGCGCCGCCGCGCGGGCGCGCGCCGGCGTTGTCGCGTACCGGGCGAGGCGGTGGACCACGACGACGAGCAGCGCGCCGATCACCGCGTTCGCGACCGTCGCCGCGTGCGGCCCGGCGCCGAACAGCCGGTAGACGAGCGCGAGGAACCCGCTGTAGCCGACCGGATAATGGCACCACGGGTGCCATACCGCCTGGCCCCCGACGATGAGATCGTCCGAGTAGCCGAGCCCGGCGGCGATGCGGCGCGCGCCGAAATCGTAGTAATGGCCGTCCCACACCGGCTCGCGCGCCCACGCGATCGCCACGTAGAGCCGCGGCAGCAGCGCGAGCGCGAACGCGAGCGCCGAGAACGCGCGATCCCCGCCGGCGCGCTCTGACATGCCGCGCCCGCCGCACCCGTCGCGCCCGCCTCCGATCCGCGCCGCCCCGTCGCTTCCGCGCGACGCCTCAGCCATGCGGCTTGGCGCGCGAGCCCGCGGAGATCTCGCGCAGGCGACGCATGTAGGTCTTCGCCACCTGCGCCGGATCGAGCCGCAGGTACTTGGCAATTTCCTGAACGAATCCCTGTACGTAGACGGTCGCGGGCAGGTCGCCTATCGCCTCGTTCTCGATCGCCTGGAGGTGCGCCAGCGAGATCTTGGTCCGCTGCGAGATGTCGGTGAGCTCGACGCCCTGCGACTCGCGCACCTTGCGGAGCAGCGCGCCGCTGAACTGCGTCTCGGCGTTGATCTCGCGCGCGAGCTCGGCCTGGAGCATGGCCAGCTCGGCCGCGGCGGCGGCGTTCTCGGCGCGCACCGGGCCGAGCTGCGTGCGCGGATCGTCCGGGTAGGTCGAGAGATCGTACGCGCGGCGGCGCACCGGATCGAGGAGGGTGTCGTGCGCCTCCTCGATGCGCGCCTGCTCCTTCTGGAGCACCGCGGGGCTCAGCACGCTGACCACGGGCAGGCTCCCCTCCCGGTAGGTGTCGCGCTGGCGCTTGTAGGCGCGCCGGATCTCGTCGTCGGCGGCCGTCCGCGCGAGGCCGAGCGCCTCGTAGAGCGTCGGCGGCGCGGCGCTCTTCGATGCGGCGGCGAGGGCGCGGGCGTGCGCCTCGGCCGGGCGGGAGTCGCGCGCGGCGAGCAGCGCGAGGATGCGCCGGGCCACGCGCTCGAGGTTGCGCGCGCTCTTCGACGTCGGGCTGTCGATGAGGAGCGGCTGGCGCCGGCGCGCGGTCAGCCACACCGCGTCGTCGTGCTCGATGTGGCCGAGGTAGTCGAGGGAGATGCCGAGGAAGCGCTCCGAGACGGCGCTCATCGCGGGGCCGAGCTCCAGGTCCGAGCGGTGCCGGGTCTGGCTGACAACGAGGTGCGGCTTCACCCGCGGCAGCTGCGCGGCCGCGAGCGACGCGACCCCCTCGTCGAACCGCTTCACCTCCATGATGAAGTCGCGCGGCGTCGCGAGCGCCGGGAGCGACGCGGCCACCTTCTCCACGAGCCGGATCTTGAAGCGCTCCTTCATGAGCGCCCGTCGCAAGGTGCGCTGGTAGAGCGCGCGGCAGAAGCGGTAGGAGTGCTCGACCGCGAGCGGCTCGGGCGTGGTGGCGCAGATGCCGACGTCGGCGTGCAGGAAGAGGTCGAGCGTCGACGAGCCGGTCGCCGCGCCGAGGCTGACGATCACGTAGTCGACGTCGAGCTCCTGGATCATCTTCATCCAGTAGGCGGCGCGGCTCGGCCGGAGCGGCGTGGCCGTCATCGGGTCGTACGCGGTCGGGACGAGCCGGAGCCCGGGCACCGTGGTCGCGATCGGCTCGGCCTTGCCCTCCTCGATGTCCTCGCGCGTGACGAGCGGCGGCGCCTCGATCCCGAGCGCGGCGTGCAGCCCCGGGCTGTAAGCGTCGGTGTCGATGATGATCACGTCGCGCCCGAGCTGCGCGAAGTACACCCCGAGGTTGACCGCGAGCGTCGCCTTGCCGACGCCCCCGCGGCCGCCCCCCACGGCGATCACGCGGCGGGATCGCGAGCTGGAGAACGAGGTGATCTCGCCCGGCAGGGGGAGATCGTCGTCCGCCGAGCCGGGAGGGAGGGTCGAATAGCGCGGCGGAGGGTAGGACTCACCGGAGCTGGACAAGGTTCCTCTTCGTGCGGCGCGCGGTCGCGCGGGCGGGGTGGTGCGGCGGCGAGCGGATGCGAGCGGCTCGCGGCGCGAGTCCCCCTCCTAGCACGCGCCGCGCGCGGCCATGAGCACCGCCGTCGCCGGGGCTCCGCGCCGGTCTGCCGCCCCGCCTGCCGCGGCTCCCGCCGCGCGAGCCGCCTCGACGCGCCCAGGCCGCTGGGCTAGTCGCTCCCCGTGGCTACCGTCCGACCTTTCCGCGCTTACCGACCCCCCCAGGCCCAGGCGGCTCGCGTCGCGAGCCCGCCGTACGACGTCATCTCCACCGCCGAGGCGCGCGTCCTCGCGGCGGGAGGCCTGCACAGCTTCCTCCGCGTCTCCCGCCCCGAGATCGACCTGCCCGAGGGGACGGACGAGCACGACGACGCCGTCTACGCCCGCGGCGCGCAGAACCTCGCCGATCTCATCGCGGGCGGCGACCTCGCGCAGGACCCGGATCCGCACCTCTACCTCTACGCCCAGAGGATGGGTGATCACCGGCAGATCGGCGTCGTCGGCTGCGCCGCGGTCGCCGAGTACGAGCAGGACGTCATCAAGAAGCACGAGAAGACGCGCCCCGACAAGGAGGACGACCGCACCCGCCACATCGAGGAGCTCGGCGCCCACGACGAGCCGGTGTTCCTCACGTACCGCGCCGACGCGGGCATCGATCGCGCCGTCGCGGAGGCCTTGCAGTCGCCGCCCATCTACGATTTCACGACCGCCGACGGCGTCGAGCACAAGCTCTGGGTCCTCGGCCGCGCGGCGACCGCCGACCTCGAGGAGCGCTTCCAGGCCATCCCGACGCTCTACGTCGCCGATGGCCACCACCGCAGCGCCGCGGCGGCGCGCGTCCACAGGAAGCTGCGCGGCGACGGCGGCGAGCACGACGTCTTCCTGGCCGTGGTCTTCCCGCACGACCAGATGAACATCATGCCGTACAACCGCGTCGTGCGGGACCTCGCCGGCCGCAGCGCGGAGGCGCTGCTCGCGGCCCTCGGCGAGCGGCTCGACCTCGCGCCGGCGAGGGACGGCGCGGCCGCGACCCCGGCCGAGCCGCGGACCTTCGCGCTCTACCTTAGCGGCCGCTGGTACACCGCCAGGGTCCGCCCGGGGTCGTTCGACGCGAACGACCCGGTGGCCTCGCTCGACTGCTCCATCTGCCAGGACCAGATCCTCGGCCCGATCTTCGGCGTCAGCGACCCCCGCCGGGACAAACACGTCGATTTCGTCGGCGGCATCCGCGGCGTCGCCGAGCTCGAGCGACGCGTCGACTCGGGCGCCTTCACGATGGCGATCCACCTCTATCCCACGCAGATCGACGAGCTCTTCGCGGTGAGCGACGCAGGGCTGCTCATGCCGCCGAAGAGCACGTGGTTCGAGCCGAAGCTCCGCAGCGGGCTCTTCATTCATACGTTCTGACGGGCGCGCCGCGCCGGGGGTAGACTGCGCCCCATGGCGGACATCAAGCGTATATCCCCCCAGCAGGCCAAGAAGCTCATCGACGAGGAGGGGTATCTCTACCTCGACGTCCGGAGCGAGCCCGAATATGCGGCCGGGCACCCGAGCGGCGCGCACAACGTGCCGCTCATGCACGCCGGCGCCGGCGGCATGAAGCAGAACCCCGACTTCCTCGATGTGGTCCGCGCCCTCTATCCCACGGACGCGAAGCTCATCGTGGGCTGCAAGTCCGGACAGCGCTCGATGCGCGCGGCCGAGGCCATGGTGTCGGCCGGCTACACGGCCGTCATCGAGCAACGCGCCGGCTTCGAGGGGCCGCGCGACGCGTTCGGCGCGATCACCGAGCCGGGGTGGGGGCCGGCCGGGCTGCCCGTCGAGACGGCCACGCCCGGCGGCTCCTACGCCGAGCTCCGCAAGAGCGCTGGCAGGTAATACGTCCGGCGCGCACGGCTCGCGGCGCGGCGCCGAGCACGTCGTCGCGGCGTCGATCGCGTTGCCGGAGGCCGCTCGCTCCGCTAGGAATCCGCGTGCTCCACGGTGCGCGCGTCGCAGTGGTCATCCCCGCGCGGGACGAGGCGCGATGGATCTCCGAGGCGGCGGCGTCGGTCCCCGCCTTCGTCGACCACGTGATCGTCGTGGACGATGCCAGTCGAGACGGCACGGCCGAGGTGGCGCGCGCGCTCGGGGACGAGCGCCTCGAGGTGCTCGTCCACCCGGAGTGCCGCGGCGTCGGCGCGGCGATCGTCGCTGGCTACCGGCGCGCTCGCGCCCTCGGCGCCTCCGCCGTCGCGGTCATGGCCGGCGACGGGCAGATGGATCCGCGCGATCTCCCGCGCGTCGTCGCCCCGATCGCCTCGGGCGAAGCCGATTACGTGAAGGGCGATCGGCTGCGCCACCCCGACGTGTGGCGCGTCATGCCTCTCCAGCGGCTCGCCGCGACGGCGGCGCTCGCCGCGCTCACCCGCCGTGCGGCGGGGCTCGACGCCCTCTCCGACAGCCAGTGCGGGTACACCGCCATCTCCGCCCGCGCGCTCGACGCGCTCGACCTCGACGGCCTCTGGCCCCGCTACGGCTATCCGAACGACTTGCTCGCCGCCCTCGCGGCGCGCCGGCTCCGCGTCTGCGAGGTCAGCGTGCGTCCCGTCTACCGCGGTGAGGCGAGCGGCCTGCGCGCGCGCCACGTGCTCACCATCCTTTTCCTGATCGCCAGGAATGCCATAAGGCAGTCCCTGAGCTGATCAGGAAAATCGCAGAACGCCCGCGCGCGGACGGAACGTGTGAGTGGGAGTCGATCGAATCGACACGAGCCGCTGCTCAAAACGGTCGACAACTCGCTCATTGGTTTTCATAGCAAAGCTGCCTGGCGACCTGACTCATCAACTTGGCGCGGAGGGGCTCAGGGCGCGAACCCCGCAGCCATGCTTCAACAAGGGGGGTGACGGACGTGGCCATCAGCCGAGCTGCCTGGGCTAGAATCTGGAATCCGGGGAGGTCGCGGACTCTGTCGTTCACGCCCCGGGTCGTGGCCTATGCATTCGGCATCGAGCTGCCGTACAGCCTGCTTGTCCCGGTCGCTCACCTGCGCCTCCTCGGCGTCGTGGACTCGGCGGTCCAGGCGCGGCTGCTCGGGCTGATCGGGCTCATGTACCTCGTCAAGACGGGGGGGCTCATCGCGTTGCTCGTCCACATGCTGCGCCCGATCGAGCGCCTGCGGCAGTACGCCGTGGCCCATCGCCTCCAGAGCGGCGCGGGCGTCGAGGACACGAGCAGCGGCGGCGCGGCGCCCCCGGAGGAGGTCGTCCTCGCCGCGGCGAACGCCGCCTACGACACCCCGCTCGCGTTCGCGACGGTCTGGGCCGTGTCGTGGGGGCTCCTGTACCTGCCGGTCACGATGGCGCTCTACTTCATCGCGCCGGACCAGAGCCCCCTCGGCGTCCAGCGCGGCGTCGCGCTGGCCCTGTTCGCGCTGGCCCTGTTCGCGGCCGCGCTGCCGCTCGCCTACAGCATCCTCGGCCGCCTGCTCGCCCCCGCCGCCGGCGTGATCTCGCTCATCGCGCGCGAGCGCGGCCTCTCCATGCCCGGCAAGGGCTACTCGCTCGCCGTCCGCCTCGTGATCCTCGGCGCCTGCCTCGCCATCGCGCCGACGAGCTGGATGGCGGCCATGGTGCTCGGCGAGACGGCGGGGCCGGCCAAGCCCGGCCTGAAGCTCACCCTGGCGATCTTCTCGATGGTCGCTGTCACCTGGGCGCCCGTCTGCGCGGGCTTCCTTGCCGGCGCCCTCGCGGGCCCGCTCCAGCAGGTCGCCGCGGTCATCCAGAAGATCGTCCAGCGCGGCGAGGTCGACCGGCTGGAGCGGATCCCGGTCTATTTCAAGGACGAGATCGGCGCGCTGGCGGGCGGCGTCAACGCGATGGTCGATCGCCTGGAGGAGTCGTCCCGGCGCACGCGGAGCTACCTGGCGGAGCGCGAGCGCCTGCTGCAGGACGCGGCGCAGCGCGCGGCGCAGCTCGGGGCCGTGCTGGACAACCTCGTCGAGGGGGTGTTCGCGTGCGACCGCCAGGGCCGGCTGACGATGATCAACGCCTCGGGGCTCAGGCTGCTCGGCCTCTCGGACCGCTCGGAGCAGGCCGGCCGGATGGTCGAGGAGGTGATGGACCTCGGCCGGATGCGCCACAGCGACGGCCGCGCCTTCACGCGCGACGAGCTGCCCATGGTGCGGGCGCTCGCCGGCGAGACCATCGTGCAGGAAGAGCAGGTGCTCGCGGACGGCCGCGCGGGCCGCGACGTCTTCCTGCGGACCAGCGCGGCGCCGATCCGCAGCGAGGGCGGGGCGGTCCTCGGCGCGGTCGCGGTCGCCCGCGACGTGACGGAGCTCATGGAGCTCGATCTCGTCAAGGATCAGTTCATCCGGGTCGGCGCGCACGAGCTCAAGACGCCGGTCGCGATCATGAAGGGATACGCGCTCGCGCTCCTGCGCAACTCGAACGATCTGCCGGCGCCGCGCCGCAAGATGCTGGAGGCCATCGACCGCGGCGCGGACAGGATCAACCGCATCGTCGACGATCTCCTGGCCATCTCGCAGGTCACGCTCGACGTGCTCCAGGTCTCCGAGGAGGACGTCGATCTGAAGGAGCTCGCGCAGGAGTCGGTCGATCGCGTCGCGAAGTCGGCGAGCCGCCACCGGGTGCGGCTGTCGCTCGACGCCGAGCGGCCGCCCGTCGTGCGCGCCGATCCGGAGCGGCTGCGCCAGGTGCTCGCGAGCCTCCTCGACAACGCGGTGAAGTACTCGCCCGAAGGCGGCGACGTCGACGTGCGTGTCGCCGTCGCCGAGCGCGCGCCGGCGTCGTCGCCGCCGTCCTCCTGCGACGCCGCGCTCTTCTCGCAGCGGCACGGCGCGGCGCCGCGCTTCGAGGCGGTCGTGTCCGTGAGCGACCAGGGCGTCGGCATCCCCGCCCACAGGCAGGAGCGGATCTTCGAGCGCTTCTTCCGCGCGCACACGGACACGCGACACGACTACGGCGGCATGGGAATAGGGCTGTTCCTTGCGAAGGACATGATCACCCGCCACGGCGGTCGCATCTGGTTCGAGAGCGAGGAGGACAGCGGCAGCACGTTTTATTTCACCCTTCCACTCAGCAGCGAGGCCCCCGCGGCCGATCGACGATGAGCGACAGACACGCAAAGACGGTGCTCCTCGTGGAGGACGACGCGGATCTCGTGGCGCTCGTCTCCCTCGTGCTCCAGGAGGACGGCTACCGGGTCAAGATCGCGTGCAACGGTCGCGAGGCGCTGGCCAAGCTGGAGCACGACCTGCCGGATCTCATCCTGCTCGACATGAAGATGCCGGTGATGAACGGCCCGGAGTTCGCGCGCGAGCTCGAGGTCCGCCACGGGCGTCAGGCGCCCATCGTCGTGCTCACCGCCGCGGCGGACGCGCACCGGCGGGCGGCCGAGGTCGGCGCGGACGCGTGGCTCGGCAAGCCGTTCGAGCCGGACGCGCTCCTCTCGACGGTGAGGCGTTACACCGGGTGAGCGCGGAGGAGCTGCCGCCGCTCGGCGAGGTCGCGCCGCACCTCGGCCCAGTACCGCGCGGGGAACCGGCGGTGATCGAAGCCGGTCGCGCGGAACACCCGTGTGATGCGGGCATAACGGCGCAGGCTCCACTCCCTCATGATCTGGAGCGAGGGGTGGAGGCCGCGCGCCTCGATGAACGGCGCCGCCCGCGCGTAGAGCGCTGGCATGACCTCATCGAGCCAGTACCGCATCAGGGCCTGGTATCCGGGCGTGTCGACGCACCGTCCGGAGATCACCTGAGCGCGCGCGACCCCATGGCGCGCGAGCTCCTCCTCGGGCAGGTAGCAGATGCCGCGATCGGCGTCCTCCTGCATGTCCCTCAGGTTGTTGAAGAACTGATCGAGCCGGCCGAACTCCCCGGCAGCGTCCCAGTGCTCCTTCGTCAGGAACGGAACCAGCTGAAAGATATGGCCTGACAGCCGCACCAGCATCGTGTCGTGCTCCTTCAGGGTGCGGATGAGCAAGCTGGGCGCGTGGTAGTCGGCGAGGGCGAGCAAGTAGGCGTCCCAGGCGGCGAGCGAGCGCGGTTGCATCTCGTCCAGGTCGGGACGATCGAGCGCGGGGCGGCGGAGCCACAGCGCGTGGATGGCCGAGAGCTCGCGCGCGAAGGGGCAGCACGGATCGACGAAGCCGCAGGAACGGACGCGCCTCCACGCCACCATGAAGCGGCTGAATCGCCGCGCGTGGGGCTCGATGCGCTCGTTCTCGGCGAGACGATCGACGATCCGGATCCAGCGGATGCGATCGAGCCACGCCCGCTTCACGTCGGGCGCGAGGCCGAGCACCCACGCGGCGTTGTCCTCGTCTTTCAACGCGTCGTCCGACAGGGCGCGATAGTGCGATGAGCCGACGATCGCCGAGATCGGCTGGTAGGGAGTCCGCTCCGATGCCGGTGCGGCAGCGGGCAGGTAGGGCGGTCGAGAGGAGATGTGTTGAGTAGGTTTCACGATGTCGAGTGCCGCACGTTGAACGTGCTTGTCGCCGGTGTGTCGCCCTGGCTTCGCGCGCGGTCACTGGCGATTATGGACGTGGCTCACCCTGTTTGCTTGGGGCGCCTGCGCCGGTGATGGATGGTGGCTCTCTACCGTGTAGAACTTTCCGATCCTCCGAGAGATGCGCGGTGACGCCTGTTCGCCTTCCTTTATGAGGCCTTATCGTCCCTCAGTCGACGCGGAAATTCGTCGTCCAGGGCACGGGCGCCGGAGATAATGCATGGATTCCCTGTGTGTTTTGCCGGTGTGTTGGGAACATGCCGTCAATGATCGTCGGTGTATACCCTGGGTCGGTACATTGTCCAACGGATAACGTCAGTGATGGCCTGACGCCTCGGGCCTCTCTCGCTCCGTCTCGGCGGTAGGTCACGTGTTCTAGGCACATGGATTATTCCGGAGTTCCTGGCGGATGGCCTCTGTGCCCCACGTGAGGGCGGGTGAGCGCCGGGGGGCGAACCTCTCTCTCTCCGCTGCTCGGTCTGCCTCGGTGAGCGGCGCGGCGGGAACGCTCCGACTCGCGATCGGACGCGATGCTAGACGCGCTCGTGAGAGGGGCGATTCAGCGGTTGTCATCGCGCCGTGCGTGCTGCGGTGAACGGCCCCGAACTGTGGTTGTGACCACGATCCAAAGCGGTCATCCGCGCCCGGCGCGCCCGGGTCGCGTCCGCTCCAGACAGAGGAGATCGAGCCGCGCCCCCGCGCGTTCATCGTGTTCACTCCTGCGATCGAGAACCTCAGGTTCGAAAGACGTCAGGAACGTCCTTAAGGTCGACTCCATGAATCGAGCAAGGTCGGGCCCTGGCCCGTGTCCTGCCAAATGCTAAAGCCGAGGGGCAGAGCGCCCGTGACGGCTTCCCCCCCGCCGTCGAATGGGCGCTCTTTTTTGTGCTCTTCGTCCGGGACGCGAGGTCCTAGCGCTCGCGCAGCCGGGCCACCCGGTCGCGCCAGTGCTGGAGATCGAGCGCGGAGAAGACCGCGGCGGCGCGCGCGATCTGGCGCTCGCGCTCCGGATCGCGGCGCGGGAGGTGCCGCGCGAGCTCGAAGCGGGCGCGCGCCTCCTCGACGGGCAGGCCGCGCTGCAGGGCGTCGTCGATCGCCGCGGCCCAGAGCCGCCTCGCGCGGGCGTGGCCGCCGGCGAGCCACGCGGCGAGACCGCGCAGGCGGAGCGAGGTCGAGCGGCCGAGGGGGAAGATGCGCGCGTACCGGCCGAGCGCGCGGCATGCCTCCGCAGCGAGGTGGGAGAGCTCGCGCCGCTCCGCCGAGCCAGGGGCGTCCTCGAGCAGCGCGAGCAGCACCTCGCACGTCGCCGCATACCCGTACAGGCAGTGGTAGCCCGCCGGCTGTCCCTCGCGGAGCATGGGGAGCGTCCGCTCGGCGGCCGCGCGCGCCTCGCCCCGCGCGCCGCGGAGCAGGTGCCCCAGCGCGACCTGGCCGTGCGTGATCTGCTGCGTGCGATCGCCGAGCCGCTGCACCTCGGCCGAAAGCGCGTCGAAGATGGCGATCGCGCCCTCGCCGTCGCCGAGCAGCAGCCGGCACTGCGCGCGGCCGCTCTCCGCCCAGATGTGGCCCTGCGCGTTGTCGCTCTCGCGCGACGCGATCACCAGCGCGCCGTACAGGTCGAGCGCCTCCCTCCAGCGGCCCTCGGAGTACGCCGCGCCGGCGAGCAGCGTGATGCACTCCTCCTTGCGGCGGCGGTCGTGCAGCGCCTCGGCCAGCCGCTCGGCCTGGGTGAGCAGCGCCCGCGCGTCGCGGCACCGGCCCTCGCCGAGCGCCGTCAGCCCGCGCAGGCACGAGACGAACGCGACGCCTTGCGGGTCGTCGAGCGCCGCGGCGACCGCCGTCGCGCGCGCGGCGTACGCGTCGACGACGGCCTTCCACGGGACGTACCCGAACGCGACGCTCAGGGTCGCGTACCCGCGCGCGAGCGCGAGCGACGGGCCGAGCCGCGCCGCGGCGTTGGTCGCCGCCAGCGCGGCCAGGAAGGCGAGCGTCGGCTCGTTGCGGAACAGGTAGGTCTCCGACAGCTTCTCCGCCGCGAGCGACGCCTCGGCGAGGCGCTCGCGCTCGGCCGCGTCGCGCGCGACCGGGGCCGGCAGGCCGGCGACGTGCGCGAGCTGCAGGCCGAGCTGCTTCAGCGAGGCCATCGCCGGGCGCAGCCGCGCCCCGAGGCCCGCGCGGCCGCCCGCCGCGCGCTCCCCCGCGCGGAGCCACGCGGCCTCGTCCCGGGAGAGCAGCTCCAGCGCCGCCGCGCAGTGCCGCTCCGCGCCGAGCAGATCGCCGAGGTTGTAGTGGGCCTGGCCGAGCCGCCGCTCCCAGCGCGCGCGCCGGATCGGCGGCGCGCGCTCCTCCGGCGGGTGCGCGCCGTCGAGGTCGAGCGCCCTCTTGTAAAAATCCACCGCGTCGCCGGAGGCGCCCGTCGCGAGGGCCTGGGCGCCCGCCTTGTCGAGGTACTCCAGCGTCTCCTGGACGGCGCCCGCGATTCCATAGTGGTGGGCGAGGAGCGGGTACGACAGCGCGAGGCCCGGCGCGTCGCGGTGGAGCCCCTCGATCGCGCGTGCGGCGGCGGCGTGCAGGGCCCGCCGCTCCGGCTCGGGGATGCCCGCGTAGACGATCTCCCGCAGCTTGTCGTGCACGAAGCCGAGCCGCCCCGGCTCCGTCTCCTCGAGCACGTGACGGCGGGCGAGCTCCGCGAGCGCGTCCATGGCGTCGACCTCGGCGAGGCCCGCGGCGCCGAGCAGCAGGCGCTCCTCGAGCTCGCGGCCCAGCACCGAGGCGAGCCGCGCGAGCGCGAGCGCCTCGTGGCTCAGCCCCGACAGCCGGCGCGCCACGAGCTCGCGCAGCGAGCCCGGCAGCGGCAGCGGCGCGGGCGGCTGGCTCCCGCGCGCGGCGCGGGCGAGCCGCTCCGCGGCGGCGCCCTCGGCGCCCGCGCGGATCCGCCACGCGTAGGCCTCGTCCCGGTAGATCACCCGCTCCTGGATCGCGGCCCGGAGGTACTCGGCGATGAAGAACGGGTTCCCCTCCGACTGCTCGAAGAGGTACTGCACGAACGCCTCCGGCGGCTCGTCCAGGGCGAGCATGTCGCGCACCATCCGCCCGACCGAGCCGCGGTCGAGCCGCCCGAGCTCGAGCCGCGAGGCCCAGGGGGCGCCGAGGAGCGAGGAGAGCGCGGGCGACGTCTCCTCGGTCCGGTACGCGCACAGGAGGACGACGGGATGGGCCGCGAAGTAGTCGGCGTCGAGGTGCTCGAGGACGGCGCGCGAGTTCTCGTCGGCCCACTGGAGGTCGTCGAGCACGAGCAGGACGGGCCGCGTCGCGGCGAAGGCGGCGAGCGTGTCGGCGAGCGCGGTCCGCAGCCGGTAGCGGGCCGCGTCCGGCGGCAGCTCGGGCGGCTCGGGGTAGCGGTCGTGGCCGTGGAGCTGGGCGAGCGACGGCTCGTGCGGCGCGAGGACCCTGCCGCGCGGGCCGAGCAGCGCGTCGTAGCCCGCGGGGCCGAGCTCGTTGCACCGGTCGGCCACCGCGAGCAGCAGCGGGCGGAACGGGTGCAGCGGCGCGGCCTTGACCGCGCCCTCGCGCTCGACCTCGGCGGACACGGCCGCGCACGCGCCCGTGACCACGGCCATGCGGTTGAGCGCCGCCTGGTGCGCCGCCTCGACGGCGAGGCGCGTCTTGCCCACGCCGCTCTCGCCGCCGACGACGACGAGGCTGCCCTGGCGCCGCTCGTGGGCGCGCTCGAGCGCCGCGGTGATCTGCTGCAGCGCCTCCCCGCGCCCGGCGAGGCGCGGCCGGTACAGGTACGGCTGCGCATTCGGCACGCGCACGCGCACGCGCGCCGCGCCGCTCCAGTCGCCCGGCGGCGTGTCGGCCGCGCCGAGCTCGGCGAGGGCGGTCGCGACCTCGTCGGCGTAGCCGAGCCGGTCCTCGGGGCGCTTCTTCAGGAGCCGCGCGATGAGGGCGTCGAGCGCGGGAGGCACGTCGGCGACGAGCTCGGAGGCCGGGAGCGGCTCGGCGTAGAGGTGCATGGACAGCACGACGGAGCTCGAGTCGCCGAGGAACGGGACGGCCCCGGTCACGGCCTCGTAGATCATGCAGCCGAGCGCGTAGAGGTCCGCGCGCGCGTCGACGAGGTCGCCGCGGATCTGCTCGGGGGACATGTAGTCGGGGCTGCCCATCAGCCTGCCGCCCGCCTGGAGCACGTCGCGCCCGGTGTGCCCCTCGAACTGGAAAGCGAGGCCGAAGTCGAAGAGCACCGGCGTGCCGTCCGGGCGGATGAACACGTTGTCCGGCTTGAGATCGCGGTGGACGAGGCCCCGGCCGTGGACGTACGCGAGCGGCCGGCAGATCGCGCGGAGGAGCGTCAGCGCCTGGCGGAGCGCGCCGCCCGCCGCGCGGTGGAACGGGCGCGGCGCGAACGGCTGGTACGAGCGCGGGATGATCGAGGCGGGCGCGATCTCCGCCGTCGCGGTGCTGGCCTGCGCGTTCATGGCCGTGGAGACGCTCACGGTCGGCTCGCTGCTCACGCTCCCGCGGGCGCGCCAGCGCTCCTGGTTGTGATCGCGCAGCGTGCGCCCCTCGATGAGCTCCATCGCGTACCACGGGAGCCCGCCCTGGACCCCCTCGTCGAGCACCCGCACGACGCCCGGGTGCTCGACGCCCCGGAGCGCGTGGATCTCGCGGCGGATGCTGGAGACGAGGCTCTCGTCGCCCACGCAGACGGTCTTCAGCGCCGCGAGCGCGCCCGTGACGCTGTGCTGAGCGCGGTAGACGACCCCCATCCCACCGCGGCCGAGCGGCGCGAGCACCCGCCACGGCCCGATGGACACCGGGACATCCGGAGGGTGCCTGGCCTGCCCCGAGCTCGGCGTCGTGATCATCGAGGGACCGGCGCACCCTTGGCCCGGGCCTGGATTCGCCCCAGGTGGTAGGTCAAAAGCGGCTTCCCGACATCCACGCTGGAGCTGAGTACATCCACCCGACGGCGCGCGATGATGTCACGGCGCGGCCGACCGTACAACAGGTCTGTGTGGAGGCCAGCTCCTCGCACGAACGCCGCGCGGCGGGGCTGCCGCACCGACAGGCGACTACACATGAGGCGGCGGAGCGTGGCTATCGAGGCTCGCGCCGGGGCGGAGGCGCGGCGCGTCTCGCGCCGCCGTCGCGCCGCGCGTGCACGGAGGGAGCGCCGGCGCGCGGCCGCCCTCCGGACGTCAGCGCCGCGCGAGACACGGTGAACCCGGGACTCCGCGGAGGCGCGCTCTGCCGCCGCGGTCGTCGCCGCATGTCGAGGCGCGATGTCGAGGCGAGCCCCGCGGCGCGGCGCTCGGGCGGGGATGTCTCGGTCTGTCGCGGCGAGCGGACCGCCGGGGATCGCCTGCTTTCCCCGCTTGGTGGATTCGACATCTCCGATGTCGTTGTCCCGTTTCATCGAGCTTCTATCGTGCCGTGCGATCCCATCGTGCACAGCTGAGCTCGCGGTACACGGTTTGCTCCCGGTGCGCTCACGGCCCGCGCTGGCGGCCGCACTTAGAAAGGGAACCAACGAATGAAGCATTCGACTCATCTCGGGGCCTTGTTGACCGTCCTGTTCCTCGCTGCGTGCGGCGGCGAAGGTGCAGATTCCGCCCCGACGGACAGCGCCGTGAGCTCCAAGCAGCTCAGGGATCTGACGGCCGATGACGTCCAGTCCGCCTGCGATTCGCTCGCGGCGAGGGTGAAGCTCTCCAAGGAAGATGCCTGTGAGTACCTCGGCCTCGTCGCGTCTCCCGCCGTCGGGCAGCCGTGCGGCACGGTGAAGGACGAGTGCCTCTCCACGGCCGACGAGGCGGCCGCGGATCTGGACGACCACGCGGCGGATTGCATGCCTCCGACCGAGCACCGCGCCGGCTGCTCCGCCACGGTGGCCGAGTACGAGGTCTGCTTGCTCGCCCAGACGCAGCGGGTCCGGGCGCTCACGTGCGACTCGGAGCTGAGCTCGCTCGAGACGGCTCCTCCGGAGTGTGATGCGGTGGCGCGCAAGTGCCCGCAGATCCTGGACGTGGGCGGAGATCAGGGCGCCGAGAGCCCCTGAACACGGCGCCGGGGCGCGGGCGGCCACCGATCATCGGCGATCGATCATCGATCATCGCGCTCAACGTGGACGCACGGCTCGCTGCCTGAACGAATCGCCGGTAGGCACGACACGGCCGCTTGGCGGCCGTGAGTGCCATTGTCCTACCTCTGTTTCCCTGGATCTTTTGATTCCTACCGATATTCGTGCTCGTCCGCGCCTTTCAGGGCATCTCGGCGTATGATGGGCTCCGCAGCCGGCGCGCCCGGGGAGGTTCAACCCTCGGCGTCTCGGCTCAAGCGAAGTCGCGGCTCGCGCCGAGGGTTCGCTGGCACAGAGGAGGATTTCATGAAGATCACCAAGGTTTCCGGAGTGCTCGCCCTGCTGCTGATCGCCGCCGCGGCTGCTTGCGGCAAGGGCGAGCAGCCGGCCGAGGCGAACGCGACGGTCGAGGTGACCGCCACCGCCGAGTCGGCGATCGGCGAAGGCGCCTACGTCGAGGAGCACGAGAGCGGCAAGGCCGCCTTCAACGTCGCTGCCGACGGGAACGTCAAGGCCGCGGTCACGGGTCCGGACGGCAAGCCGATCCGAGAGGACGTCAGCGGCACGCTGGTGTGGAAGGACGCTTCCGGGGAGAAGACCGTGCCGCTCACGCTCGACGCGAAGACCGGCCTCCTGGTCGCCGCCGGCCCCAAGCTCGAGGCGGATCTCACCGAGATCGGCTACACGCTCAGCGTCGCCGGCAAGCCGTGGAACGGGACGCTGCACGTGCCCGCCGGCGGCACCGCCGAGCTCTTCGCCAACGCCAAGGCGTCGGCCGAGCTCGGGCTGCCCGAGGGCAAGCTCGGCCCCCACGGCGGGCGCATCGAGATCGTGGGCGACGACCGCCTCGAGCTCCTGGTCGACGAGGTGACCGGCGAGGTCCGCGTCTATGTGCTCGACGCCGATCTGAAGCCCATCGACATCGGCGAGCGCAAGATCACGCTCGGCGTGGTGGCCGAGGCGCCGCAGGTGGTCGTCCTCGCTCCGGCGGTCGCGACCGCGGACGTGGACGCGACCGCGGCGGCGGGGGTGGCGGCGGGGGCGTACCTGACCGGCAAGCTCGCGCTCGCCGCCGATCCGCTGAAGCTGACCATCGCGGTGCGGAACGCGGGTCGCTCGGCGGTGGCCCTGTGCGGCTACCGGGCCGGGGCGGCGTTCGCCGTTCACGCGCGCGCCCCGCGCGTGAAGGTGCGCGTGAAGACCGATTGGGACGCGCACGTGCACGCGCTCGCGAAAGCCGACCTGAAGGCGAAGGCCGACATCGACCCGAAGGTCCACGTCCACGCGGGGGCGGGCGCCGCTGCGAGGGCCAACGCGAAGGCCAACGTGAACGTCAAGGCGCCGAGCGTCCGCGTGACGCCGCCGAGCGTGAACGTGCAGATCAAGGCGCCGAAGATCTCGATCCCCAAGCCGACCTTCAAGGCGTCGGCGTCGGCCCGCGCGAGCGCGGGCGCCAAGATCGGGCATTGATGCATTGATGCGGCGCGCGGCGGTGACGGGCGCGCCTGTCACCGCCGCAATCCACGAAGCCGCGGCGCCGGCTCGCGACGCGCGCTCACCCGGGGAGCGCGCGATAATCGATCTTCCCCGTCGAGGTCCGCGGTAGCTCGTCCATCGCGACGATCGTGTCCGGGACCATGTACGGGGGCAGCCGCTCCGCCAGGTACAGCCTGAGCGAGCGATCGTCCGCGTCCCCTGCGAGGGCGACGAAGCCGCGCAGCGCCTTGCCGAGGCGCGCGTCCTCCACGGCGATCACCGCGGCCTGGCGCACGGCGGGGTGCGACGCCAGCGCGGCCTCGACCTCGCCCGGCTCGACCCGATACCCCCGGATCTTCACCATCCGGTCGATGCGGCCCCGAAAGTAGAAGAGCCCGTCGGCCTTCCGCTCCACCCGGTCGCGGGTCCGGTACGGGCCGCCGTCCACGGTCGTCGGCCCCGAGACCACGAGCTCGCCCGTCCCGGGGCCCTCGATGACCTGGCCGCCCTCGCCGCCCGCGTCCAGCGCGCGCAGCGCGCAGTCGGCGTAGGGGCACGCGACGCCGATCGGGACCTCGCTCGCCCCGTCGAGCGCCGCGCGGTCGACCCGGTGGAACGTGCAGACGTTCGTCTCGGTCGGGCCGTAGAGGTTGTAGAGCGCCGCGCCGGGCGCCCGCGCCGCCAGGGCCGCGAGCTCGCGCGGCGGGAAGACCTCGCCGGCGAAGAGGATGGCGCGCACGGGCGAGAGCGCGAAAACCGGCGCGCCCGCGTCCGCCGCGGGGAGCGCCGCGACGAGCTTCATGAACATCGACGGCACGCCGTAGATGACCGTCGGCGCGAGCGCGCTCACCGCGTCGCGGAGCGCGCGGCCCGAGGCGAGGTCGCGCCGCGCCATCGTCGCGAGCGTCGCGCCCGCGCGGAACGTCGCGAGGTGGTCGAACCAGGCGAGATCGAAGACGAGCTCGGCCACGCGGAGGACCCGATCCGCCGGCGTGAGCCCGACGAGCTCGATGCAGAAGGCCGTGAACGCGTCGAGCCCCGCCCACGTGATGGGGACCGGCTTCGGCTCGCCCGTGCTGCCCGAGGTGTGCAGGATGCACGCGACGTCGTGCGCGCGGTCGTCGCAAGCGCCGCCGTCGCCGCTCGCCCCGTCGTCGCCGCCCGCGTCGGCGCGCGCCGCCCCGCGCAGCGTGCGCCCCTCGGCGTCGAGCTCGACGCGCGGCAGGCCGCCGAGCTCGGCGTCGATGCCGTCCGCGAGGCCCGCGGCTGCGGCGTCGAGCACGAGCGCCCGGCACCCCCGGGCCCGCGCGATCCGCCCGAGCCGCGCCGGCGGCGCGGCCGCGTCGAGCGGGACCGCCACGGCGCCGGCCGTGAGCACCCCGGCGAGCGCCACCGGCTCGTCGTGCGCCCGGCCCAGCGAGAGCAGCGCCACCCGGTCGCCCGGGCGCACGCCCGCCCCGGCGAGCGCCGCGCCCACGGCGGCCGCGCGCGCCGCGAGCTCGGCGTAGGTCACCGCGGCGCCGCGCGACGCGAGCGCGACGGCGTCGCCGCGCGCGGCCAGGTCCCGGGCGCGCAGGCGGAACGTGCCGGCCACCGGCTCCCCGCTAGCCCTGCGCGGCCGCGATGCGGCCGGCGACGAAGCGCGCCATGCTGTCCACGGTCGACACCGCGTCGAGGTCCACCTCCTCGTCCGGGATCTTCACGCCGAAGCGCTGCTCGATGAACACGAGCACCCGCGTCAGCGACATCGAGTCGAAGCCGGACCCGCCCGCAAAGAGATCCTCGTCCAGGGCGAGCGGCGCCTTGCGCAGCAGGATCTCCTTCGCGATATGGTCGTGCAGCGCGCGCCGCACCGTGTCGAGATCGTAGGTCACCGCAATCGTCCCTTTCCAGCCGGAGCCCGGGCGCTCAGCCGATGGCCGGCGTCGCCTTGCGGGCAAGATAGTCGATGAGGTCGATCTTGGACACGACGCCGAGCACCGTCTCCTTGTCGACGACGAGCGCGATCTTCGCGTCGCTCAGGACGCCCTTCAGGAGCTCGACCTTCGTCGCGGGCGTCACGGTCGCATAGTCGCTCTCGACGAGCCCGCCGATGCTCGAGTCGAGCGTGCCGCTCCCCGTCACGAGGTGCCGGAGCAGGTCGATCTCGTGGACCATCCCGCTCAGCTTGCCGTCCTGGGTCACCGGGAGCTGGCTTATCCCGTGCGATTTCATCATGTCGATGACCTCGCGGACCCGGGCGTTCGCGTCGGCGGTGACCACCGCCCCGCTGGGCTTGACGGCGAGCAGGTCGCGCACCGTCCCGAGGCCCTTGTCCTCCTCGAGGAAGCCGTTCTCTCGCATCCAGTCGTCATTGAAGATCTTCGAGATGTACTTGGACGCGCCGTCGGGCAAGAGGACGAGGATGTTCTCCTTCTTCCCGCTCTGCCGCGCATACTTGATCGCGCCGGCCACCGCCGCGCCCCCGGAGCCGCCCACGAAGAGGCCCTCGAGCCGCACGAGGTCCCGCGTCATGAGGAAGCACTCCTTGTCGTCGACCCGGATGATCTCGTCGATGATCTTGAGGTTCATCGTGCTCGGGAAGAAATCCTCTCCGATCCCCTCGACCTTGTAGGCAAACGGCTTCGTGATCCGCTGGGTCTTCACGTAATCGTAATAGAGCGAGCCGACCGGGTCGACGCCGACCATCTTGATCTCCGGCTTCCTCTCCTTGAGGAACTTGCCAATGCCGCTCAGGGTGCCCCCTGTCCCCATGCCGGCGACGAAGACGTCGAGCTCGTCGCCGCACTGCGCCCAGATCTCGGGGCCGGTGGACCGGACGTGGGCCTCGGGGTTCGACGGGTTGTGGTACTGGTTCGCGTAGAAGCAGTTCGGCGTCTCGTCGGCGATGCGCTTGGCCACCTGGTAGTAGCTGCGCGGGTCGTCGGGCTCGACGGCGGTGGGACAGACCACGACGCGGGCGCCATAGGCGCGCAGCGTCGCGATCTTCTCCTGCGACATCTTGTCCGGCATGACGAAGACGCACTTGTATCCCCGGATGGCCGCGACCATGGCGAGCGCGGCGCCCGTGTTGCCGCTGGTCGCCTCGACGATCGTCCCGCCGGGCTTGAGCCCGTTCGCCTCGGCGTCGCGGATCATGTTCAGCGCGACCCGATCCTTGTGGCTGCCGCCCGGGTTCAGGTACTCGCACTTCACATAGATGTCGCTCTCGAGCCCCTCCGCGACCCGGTTCAGCTTGACGATCGGCGTGTCGCCGACGGCCTTCGTGATATCGCTGCGCGCGCCTCGCATCATGGGGAGACCTCTTAGCCGCCGCGCGCCGCAGCGACAAGGGGAGCACGCGAGAGGCAGGCTCGCCGAGGCGCTGGCGAGAGCGCGCCAGCCGTGACGGCCGTGGCTGCCGGGCCCGGCCGCCGGTCATCCTTCCTATTCTTCCGGGAGGAACGACAAAGGAAATTGTGTTTACGATGGGGGCCAACTCGCCCCTATCCGGCACGTCATCGTTACGGGTTCAAAGGCCCTGACGGTGGCGAGCCAGAGATCTCCGGCGCGAGCCGCCGGGGCGCGGCGCTGACGCGCTGACGCGCTGACGTCGACGCCACGCGGCGCCGCTGCGCGCGCAGGGGCGAGCGGACCGGCGGGCGATCTCGCGCCGCGCTCCCTGTGGTAGACTGGCGAAATGGCGTCCGAGCCGAAGATCCACCCGAGCGCCGAGACGGCGCTCCTCAAGGTCCGCTCCAAGGAGATCGCGTTCAGCCGCTTCCGCGTGCAGGTGACCGCCGGCCCGGACGCCGGGGCGTCCCAGACGTCGGACGCGACGGAGTTCGTGATCGGCACGGCGCCCGGCAACCAGCTCATCCTCACCGACCGGGCGGTGTCGCGGCACCATTGCGTGATCTCGGTCACCCCGCGGGGGTTCTTTCTCCGCGATCTCGGCAGCAAGAACGGCACGACCCTCTCCGGCTTCCGCGTCGAGGCGGCCTATCTCCTGCCGGGCGCCTTGCTCGGGGTCGGGCAGTCCACGCTCCGCTTCGAGCCGCTGGCCGAGGAGATCCGCGAGCCGCTCGGCGACGAGGAGCGGTACGGCCGGGTGCTCGGGCAGAGCGCCGCGATGCGCCGCATCTTCGGGGCGCTGCCGCGGATCGCCGCGTCGGACTCGACGGTGCTGATCGAGGGCGAGACGGGCACGGGCAAGGGCCTGCTCGCCGAGGCGATCCACGAGAGCAGCCCGCGCGCGGGGGGGCCGTTCGTCGTGATCGACTGCGGATCCATCCCGCCGACGCTCATCGAGGCCGAGCTCTTCGGGCACGCGAAGGGGGCGTTCACGGGCGCGCAGGCGGCGCGCGCGGGCGCCTTCGAGGCGGCGCGGGGCGGCACCGTGCTGCTCGACGAGATGGGCGAGCTCCCGCTCGACATGCAGCCGAAGCTCCTGCGCGTGCTCGAGGAGCGGCAGATCCGGCGCATCGGCACGATCGAGCCGACCAAGCTCGATATCCGGGTCATCGCGACGACCAACCGCGATCTCCGCCAGGAGGTGAACCGCGGAAACTTCCGGTCGGATCTCTACTACCGGCTCAACATCGTCCGCCTCCGCGTCCCCGCGCTGCGCGAGCGCCCCGACGACATCGCGCTGCTCACCGCCCATTTCTACCGGCAGCTCGCGCAGGGGCAGGACCAGGGCCCCCCGGGCGAGCTGCTCGAGGCCTTCATGCGGCAGGACTGGCCGGGCAACGTCCGCGAGCTCCGCGGCGCGGTGGAGCGCGCGGTGCTGATGATCGATCCCGCGCTGTTCCGCGAGGCCGTGATGGGCTCCGAGGGGGCGGACAGCGGCGCTCCGGCGCTCCCGGCGCCCCGGGACGACGAGCTCAGCCTGTCGTTCCGCGAGGCGAAGGAGCGCGCCGTGGCGCGCTGGGAGCGCACGTTCCTCACGGCGCTCGTGCGCGCGAACGGCGGCAACCTCTCGCGCGCGGCCCGCGCTGCGCGGATGGACCGCAGCCACCTGCGCGAGCTCCTCCAGCGGCACGGCGTCTCGGCGACGGAGGCGTGACGACCGGGCCCGCGGGCCAGCGCCGGAGACGGCCGCGCGCGCGGCTGGTGCGTGGTGAGCGGCCAGGGCGGCGCCGGAGGCGGCCCGCCTGACCTCCGGCGGGCGGCGCCAGGGCGCGCCCTCTCGCTGGTCACTGATTGGCCTTCTGCCGGTCCTCTCCCTTGAGCTCGTTGGCCTTCCCTTCGGCGGCCATCTGCTCGTCGTCGACCAGCTTGCCGACTCGGTTCTTGATCGCGCCGGCGGCCTCCTCGACCGCGCCCTTCGCGCGCTCCTCCGCCTTGGCGTCCTCCTTCTGTACCTTTCCCCGGAGCTCCTTGGCGCGGCCCTCCGCTTCCATCTGCTCGTCGCCGAGCAGCTGGCCGATGCCCTTCTTGATCTTGCCGCCCAGCTCTTCGGCGGCCCCTTCATTGCGATCGCTTGTGTTGCTCATTGCATCCTCCTCGTGGCGTGGCCGCCGCAGCGCCTCTCTGCGGCGCGCCGCCGCGGTTGACCTCGCATTGGCAACCTCCGGATCTAGCAACCGGTGCGCCATGCCATCGGAAAAGGGGTTTTCGAGGACGCGGAAGGGCGATTGGGGCAGGCTACCTCGCCCGCGCTCTGTCTCTCGGCTCGCCTGAGGCAATACGCCACGCGGCGGCCAAGCAAGCAATCCCACGGTCCGACCGGACGGCTTCCGCTCTCCCGGGGGCGCACCGCGCTGCGGTCGGATTTCGCGGTGAATGCGGCGATGCGAGCGCTCTGTCCGCGGCGTTCAGCTCGGCTGGGCGTCTGTGGAGAGCCGGGACTCCAGGGCATGGCGCGGCGTTTGCTGAACAGCCTGCATAGCAACGAGGAGCGCTTCGCTCCTTTCTGGGAGGTTCACCATGTCGTTCATTCTCTTTCTCCTGTTTGGCCTCGTCGTCGGTGCTCTGGCGCGCCTCATCGTCCCTGGACGTGAGCCGGGCGGGTGGGTCGTCTCGATGATCATCGGCGTTGTCGGCGCCTTCATCGGCGGGCTGCTCGGCCGCATGTTGTTCATGTACCGTGAGGGTGAGCCGGCCGGCTTCTTCATGTCGCTCATCGGCGCCATCCTGCTGACCGCCGGCTATCAGGCGATCGCGCGGCGCCGTACGGCGGTATGAGCGAGCGGAGCGATCCTCTCTCGAGGCGCCACGCCCGATACAGGCCCACGGCGCTGCATGAAGGAGCTCTCGATCCGCCGCCCCGATCTGTAACGTCCGGGAGCACCTCGGGCCGAGAGCAGGAGGCGCCGCGGTCCGTGAGCGCGATCTCGGCTCAGGCGGCGCGGCGCGCTCCCCTCCCGCTCGGCAGGCCGGATGGGCCCTGCTCGTCGCACGGCCCATCCCCCAGGTCGTACGACGAGCAGGGCCTTCGGCGGCCTGTCGCGGCCTGCGGCGCGGACGCCTGCGCCGGCGCCGCGTTTCCGCCGGCGTCGCGCCCGCTCGCCGGGTAACGCTTGACGCCGCAGGAAGCTTTGGGCTTGCTAGCGGGCTCCGCGCTTTTGCCCAAGGTCCTGGCCATGTCGTTCTCGATCCTGCCCCCGCCGATCACGCCCCTCGCCGCGATCCTGCCGTCCGAGCCGCTGCTGCTCATGGGCGCCGGTCCGGTGCCCATCCCGCAGGCGGTGGCCCAGGCGAACGGGGTCATCATCAATCACCTCGGCCCCACCATGGACCGCGTCATCCAGAACGTGAAGTACATGGCGGCCTATGCGTTCCAGACGCGCAGCGACAAGATCCTCGGCCTCGCCGGGCCCGCGTCCGCGGCGATGGAGATGGCCGTGGCGAACCTGTGCTGGCCCGGGCGCAAGGTCCTTTGCCTGAAGGTGGGGACGTTCAGCGGGCGCCTCGGCGAGATGGCGCTCGGCGTGGGCGCCGATGTCACCTACCTCGAGGGGCCGCCCGGGCGGCCCGTGTCGCTCGCGGACGTGCGGGAGGCGATGAAGAAGCAGCGCTACGACGTGGTCACGATGGCGCACGGCGAGACGTCCTGCGGCGTCCGCATGGTCGAGATGCCGGAGATCTGCAAGCTCGCGAAGACGCAGGGGGCCCTCACGATCGTCGACGCGGTGGTCACGCTCACGGCCATGCCGGTGCACATGGACGAGTGGGGCATCGACGTCGGCATCGTCGGCGGGCAGAAGGCGCTGTCGTCGATCCCGGGCGTCTCGGCCTGCGCGTTCTCGCAGGACGCGTGGAAGGTCGTCGAGGAGCGCCCCCTGCCGCGCCCGCACTGGTGCTACGACGCGACGCGCGCGCAGCGGTTCTGGGGCTACCAGCAGTACCACTACACGGCGCCGGTGCCCGGCGTGCTCGCGCTGCACGAGGCGCTGCGCCTCGTCTGCGAGGAGACGCTCGAGCGGCGGTTCCGTCGCCACGAGATGAGCTCTCTGGCCATGCAGGCGGGCCTCGAGGCCATGGGGCTCGAGCTGTTCGCGTCGAAGGACGTGCGCCTCAACAGCGTGCTCGCCATCAAGCTGCCGTCCGGCGTCGATAGCGCGCGGATCCGCGAGTACATGACCAAGGCCTTCCGCGTCGAGATCTCGGGCGCCTTCGGCCTCAACATCGTGCGTGTGGGCCAGATGGGCGAGCAGTGCCGCTCGCACAACCTCTTCAAGACGCTCTACGCGATGGGGATGAGCTTCCAGCGAGAGGGCGTGAAGCTCGACGTCGCCAAGGGAATGGCCGCGCTGGAGCAGGGGCTGGCGGGCGATCGCGATTACTTCGTGGACTAGCTCTGCCCCACGGTGGCCCGGTCCGGGATGGCCGGACCTCCGCGCCGCCTCGCGGCGGCAAGGGCTTGCTCGCGGCGCTTGCCGGCGTCGATCCGGCTCCGGTGCGCGTCGAGCAGGTCGCTGCGCGTCAGGATCCCGAGGACCTTGCGGGGGGCCTGCCTGGACACGACAGGGAGCCTCCCCACCCCCTCGGTGACCATGTGATCGGCGGCCTCGCGCAGGGAGCTGTCCTCGAACACAACGGCGGGCGGCCGCCGGACCAGGTGGCGGATGGAGATGGTACCGGCCTGCTCGCTGAGCACGTCGCGCTGGGTGACCACGCCGATGAGCTCCCCACGGGCGTCCACGACCGGGAAGCCCTGGTGGCGAGAGCCCGCCGCCTGCGACAGCAGGAAGGCGCGGGCCGCCTCGACCGTATCGTCGGCGGCGAGCGTCACGGCGGGGCGCGAGGCGGCCTCGCCCGCGGTGATCTGCGCCAGGTGATCGGCCGCGTACTCGCCCGGCACACGCGCGCCGCGGCGGGCGATCTTCTCCGTCATGATGGAGTGCCGCATCAGCAGGCTGGAGATGAGGAAGGCCGCGCTGCAGCCGCCGAGCAGCGGCAGCAGCCCCATCGGCTGCCGGGTCGTCTCGAACGCGAAGACGACGGACGCGAGGAGCGCCCGGGACGCGCCCGCGAAGATCGCCGCCATCCCGACGAGCCCGGCGACGCGCGCGTCCACGCCGAGCTCGGGGAGGAGCGCGCTCGCGGCCAGGCCGAGGATCGCGCCGAGCGCGCCGCCGACGGTGAAGAGCGGCGCGAGCGTCCCGCCCGAGGTGCCGCTGCCGAGCGCGATCGACCAGGAGATGAACTTCATCAGCGCGAGCGACACGAGCGCGGCGAGCGCCAGGCGGCCGCTCAGGATGTCGTCGATGTTGCTGTACCCGACCCCGAGCGTCCGCGGCGCGAAGTAGCCCACGACGCCGATCGCGACGGCGCCGATGGCCGGCCACCACATCCAGTGGAGGGGCAGGCGCTCGAACGCCTCCTCGATCGCGTAGATCGCGCGGGTCGCGCCCATCGCCGCGAGGCCGAGGACCGCGCCGAGCACGATGTAGAAGGCGAGCGCGGCGCCTGAAGAGGGCGCCACGGCGGGCATCTCGAACGCGGGCGCTGTGTGGCCTGCAGCCAGGCGCGCCGCGGTCGCCGTCGTCGCGGCGAGGGCGACGGGGATCACGGAGCGCGGGCGGTACTCGAAGAGGAGGAGCTCGATCGCGAGCAGCACGGCCGCCACGGGGCTGCCGAAGGTCGCCGACATGCCCGCCGCCGCGCCCGCGGCGAGCAGCGTCTTGCGCTCGTCCGCGGTGATCCGGAGCAGCTGCCCGACGAGCGAGCCGAGCGCGCCGCCGGTCGCGATGATGGGGCCCTCCGCGCCGAACGGCCCGCCGGTGCCGATGGCGATCGCGGCGGAGAGCGGCTTGAGCAGCGTCATCCGCGGCGGGATGCGGCTCTCGTTGAACAGCACCTGCTCCATGGCCTCCGGGATGCCGTGGCCGCGGATCGCCTGGGAACCGTAGCGCGCCATCACGCCGACGATGAGCGCGCCGACGATCGGCACGACGAGGACGAGGAGGCCCAGCTGGTGATCGGCGGGCGACGCGGGGGCGGCGGACAGCCGGCCGAAGAACGCGAGGTTCGTGATGACGGAGATGAGCGTGGTGAGCAGCTCCGCCGCGAGGAAGGCCACGCCGCCGAGCGCGATCGCGAGGCCGCTGACGAGGACGACCCGCCGGTCGACGGCGGCGCTGGGCGCGGGGACGCGGAGGTCCTCGAGGGTCGGGCCCATCGAGGGGGCGACCGGGATGCTCTCGGTGACTGGTGGAAGTGGGGCGTTCGATCTGGACAAGTCAGCTCTCCTCGCGGTCTGTCGCTTCGGGTTCGGCGCTGGCGGGGGTCTCCTCGCCTTCAAAGAACAGCGGGGGGGCCTCGTCGCCGGCGCCGAGCGCCCGGGCGAGGGTGGCGAGGCTCTGCGCGAGCGCGCCGCGCTCGTCGGCGGGCAGGCGATCGACGGCGATGACGAGCTCGGCCTGCACGGTGCGGGGCGCGCGGCGGAGCAGCGCGCGGCCGGCCGTGGTGAGCGAGATCTCGGTCCGGCGCGCGTCCTCGGGCGAGGCGCGCCGGGTGACGAGCCCTCGCTCGGCCAGGCGCGTCACCACGACCGACACCGAGCTCTGGTGCGTCAGCGTGCGCTGCGCGAGCTCGGCGATCGAGGACGCGGCGGCCTGATCGAGCTGCTGCAGCACGAACAGCTGCGCGCTGCTCAGGCCGAGCTGCCGCTCGCACGCGCGCGACGAGACGCGCAGGCGCTGCACGATCGCGCGGATCGCATCCATGACCCGCTGCGCGTCGGGCCCGCCGGGGGCCTGCCGCGCGGGGCTCTTCCGGCGCGCCGTCGAGGAACCATGGGCTCCCATATAATTGCGCGGAACCTACGCCGCTCGCCGGTCAACCGCAAGCAGTCTGCGGACCCCTCGAGGGGCGTGGGCGGATCGAGGCGGGCCGTCCTCGACGGGGTTGCTCGCGGGCGGCGGTGGATGGCGGCGGGGCGCCGGTGCGGCGTCCGGCGCGCGGGCCCGGAGGCAGCGCGCCGGGCGGACCGTGCGGGCGACGCTACGCGGGGCGTCGCCTGCGCGGGCGATCCAGGCTAAGAACCGGCCCTCCCATGACCTTCCAAGACCTCATTCTCACCCTGCAGAAGTTCTGGGCCGATCGCGGCTGCCTCATCGTGCAGCCGTACAACTCGGAGGTCGGCGCCGGCACCTTCAACCCGGCGACGTTCCTGCGCGCGCTCGGCCCCGAGCCCTGGAATGTGGCCTTCGTCGAGCCTTCCCGGCGGCCCGCGGACGGTCGTTACGGGGAGAACCCGAACCGTATGCAGCAGTTTCATCAGTTCCAGGTGATCCTCAAGCCGAGCCCGATCGACATCCAGGACCTCTACCTGGAGTCGCTGCGGGCGATCGGCACGAACCCGCTCGATCACGACGTCCGGTTCCTCGAGGACGACTGGGAGTCGCCGACGCTCGGGGCGTGGGGGCTCGGCTGGCAGGTGTGGATCGACGGGCTCGAGATCTCGCAGTTCACGTACTTCCAGCAGATCGGCGGGATCGACTGCCGCCCCGTGTCCGGCGAGCTCACCTACGGGCTCGAGCGGATCGCGATGTACCTGCAGGACAAGGACAGCATCTACGACGTCGTCTACTCGGACCGCGGCGGGAAGATCGTGCGCTACGGGGACATCTACCAGCGCGCCGAGTGGGAGTGGTCGACCTACAACTTCGAGGAGGCCGACATCGCCGAGCACTTCGCGGCGTTCGACGTCTGCGAGGCCGAGGTGAAGCGGCTCCTGCACCGGGGCGCGGATCCGGCGGCGAAGGGGGCGGCGATCGATCCGAGGAAGGCGCTGGTGCTCCCGGCCTACGATTTCGTCGTGAAGGCGGCCCACCGCTTCAACGTCCTCGACGCGCGGGGCGCGATCAGCGTCACCGAGCGGCAGCGCTTCATCGGCCGGGTACGCGCGCTCGCGCGGGCGGTCGCCGAGACGTACGTCGCGCAGCGCGAGGCGCTCGGCTACCCGCTCCTCGGCGAGCAGCAGGCGAAGGCGGCGGAGTAGCGCGCAGCCGAGGCGGCGGGCAGCGCGCCGTCGCCTCGGACGGGCCGCGCGTCGCGCAGCCTCAGCCGGGCGGGCTATCGGGGATGAAGTCGCGGCGGGTGCAGATCGCGACGACCGGCAGCCCCGCGGCGCGGATCGCCTCCGCGCCGCCCTCGAGGCGGTCGACCAGGGCGATCACGCCGACCACGGAGGCGCCCGCGGTGCGGAGCTTCTCGACCGCCTTCAGCGTCGAGCCGCCCGTCGTGATCACGTCCTCGAGGATCGCGACGGGCATCCCGGGCACGAGGCCGCGATCGCCCTCGACGAGGCGCCGCGAGCCGTGGTCCTTGACCTCCTTGCGCACGTAGAGCGCGGGGAGGGGGCGGCCGCGCAGGAAGCTCGTGAGCGACACAGCGCTCGCGAGGGGGCACCCCCCGAGCTCGACGCCGGCGACGGCCTCGCACCGCGGGAGCTCGCCGAGCGCCTCGAACATGAGCGAGCCGACGAGGGCGTGGCCCTCGGCGGTCAGCACCGACTGCTTGCAGTCGATGAAGAAGTCGCTCTCCCGGCCGGACGCGAGGACGACGCGCTTCTGCTCGAACGAGCGCTCGCGCAGCAGCGCGACGAGCCGGTCCCGCTCCGAGGCGCCGGCGGCGCTCACCGGCCGCCCCGCTTGCGCAGCGAGGCCTTCGCGGCCCCCTTCCGGAGCGCGGGGACCACCGGCGGCGGCGGCCCGCCGGCGCTCTCGGCCGCCTCGGGCTCGTCACCCTCGCCGGCCGCCGAGCCCGATAGATCGGCCTCCTCGTCGTCGTGAACGGCCGCGAGGCGCGGCTCCGGCGCAGGGGCGGGCCTCGCCTCGACGACCGGGGCGGGGCGCGCCGCCGGCACGGGGCGCGCGGGGGCAGGCGCGGCGCGCGGCGCAGGCCGGGCGGGCGGCGCAGGCGCGCGCTGCTCCGCCGGCGGACGCGCAGGCCGCGCGGCCGCGGCCGCGGCGCGCGGCGCAGGTGCAGCGGCGGCGGCCCGCGCCGGGGCGGGGGCGGCGGCCACGGCGAGCGGCGCGCCGGTGGTGACGTTGCCGCGCACCAGGGCGCCCGCGTGGATGCCGATCTGCGGCGCGCCGAGGTCGCCGACGACGCGCGCGCCGGGCTCGAGGATCACGGCCTCGTCGCCGGAGATGTTCCCGGCGACGGCGCCGCGGACGACGACGCGCCGCCCGCGGACGTCGCTCTGGATGAGCGCGCCCTCGCCGATGGTCACGTCGCCGGTCATGACGACGCTCCCCTCGACGCGGCCGAGGATCTCGAGATCCCCGTCGCCCTGCACGTTGCCGCGGATGGCCGTCGTCGGCCCGATCGAGGACTGGGCGGTCATCGGCTACACGTCCATGTCGACGTTGCCCTTGAACGAGGCTCCGTCCGCGATGGTCAGCCGCGACGCCTTCACGTCGCCGACGAGGCGACCGCCGGCGAGGAGATCGACGCGATCGGCCGCGGTGACGTTGCCGGTCACGTTGCCGCCCACCTGGAGCGACGCCGCCCCGATGTCCGCTTCGATCAGCGCCCCTGCGTCGATGGTGAGAGGCCCCTCGACGGTGAGCTTTCCGCGCACCGTCCCGGCGACGATCACCTCCTCGTCGGAGGTGATCTCGCCCTCGATCGTGAGCCCGTTTCCGATGATCGTACCCGCCACGTTCGTGCTCCTCGCCGCGCCCTCGCGGCGCGATTCTTCGTCCGTCAACGCGCGCTACCGCCCTGCCGGTTCGCGCCGGGGGGCCTGCCCGCGACCGCCGGTCGTCCGCTCCGAGAGCTCGGCCGGGAGGTCGAACTCCGCCTCGATGCGGCCGGCGAACGCCGCGCCTTCCTCGAGGATCACCTCGCTGCCGCCCACGTTTCCGGCGTACTGCGCGGTCGCCCGGATCGTGACGGGGCCGCGCGACACAACGTCCCCCGTGAGCTGGCCGGACACGACGAGCGAGCTCGCCTCGACGTCCCCGGTGACCGTCGCTCCGTCCTCGATCTCGAGGTCGCCAGCCAGCTGGATGTTCCCCTCGACGCTCCCCTCGACCCGGAGCGAGCCGTCGCCATGGACGCGCCCGCGGATGCGGGCGCCCCGTCCGATGAGCGATTCGGCAGCGTCCGATTCGCTGCGCGTCGTTGTCGAGCCTCGGGCCATTCTCGTCTCCTGTGCGCGGAGGGAGCCGCGCGAGCCGGGGCGCGCACCAGACGCCCGGCTCGTCCGCTGGAGCTGGGCGAACTGGATCGCCCGGCCCCGCGGCGGCGCGGACGCTACTCCAAGCGGCTGCGCCTCGCAACCGGCGGGCGGGCTCGGTGGCGGATGGCGGGGGCGCTCCGTGTGGGCTGACTGCAGCGGAGCCCTCGGGCAGCGGAGCCCTCGGGGGGAGGGAGCGTCGCGCGGGGGGCGAGGGGGGCCCTCCCACGAACTCGCGCCTTTTGGCGGCAATGGCCTGCTGTACGGAGGTGGCGAGTCCAGGAGGCGTCGCTGCGATGCGGGCCGGCGCTCGGGTTCGTGGGGCCCTCCCCCTCGCCCCCCGCGCGACGCTCCCTCCCCCCGAGGGCTCTATCCGGCGGAGACGGCGGAGCGAGGGCTCTATCCGGCGGAGACGGCGGAGCGAGGGCTCTATCCGGCGGAGATGGGGAGCGGGGTGGGAGGGCGAAGCGCGGTGCGGAGGGAGCGCGTGGGGGAGCTTCCTGCGGGGCTGGCTCGGGTGATACGGTCTCTCTTGACTGGGCTTTCCTTGATCGCGACGCCTGCTGTGGCCGTGACGGCGGACCGACTCGGATGGCTCGGCGCGCGTCGCCCGTGAGGCGAGCGCAGACCAAACCAACCCGGGGGTTCCTCATGCGGAAGATAGCTATCGTGGGGTCTGGACAGGCCGGCCTGCTCGCGGCACACGCCCTGGTGAAGGCCGGCTACGAGGTGACGCTCTACTCGGATCGGACGCCCGAGCAGTGGCTCAACGAGTCGAAGCCGACAGGCACCGCCGCGCGGTTCGACGTGGCGCTCGCGTTCGAGCGCGAGCTCGGCCTGGCCTTCTGGGAGGACGCCGCGCCCCAGGGCCAGGGCGCCCAGCTGACCGCGTGCGCCGCCCCGGGCAACCGCCTCCTGACGCTGGCGGGCCGACTCGAGCAGCACTTCTTCGCGATCGATCTCCGGCTCCAGAGCCACCGGTGGATGCTCGAGCTCGAGCGGCGAGGCGGCAAGATCGTGATCGAGCCCGTCACGATCGCGCGGCTCGACGCGATCGCCGCCGAGAACGATCTCACCGTCGTCGCTGCTGGACGGGGCGATCTGTGCAACCTGTTCGAGCGCGACGCCGCGCGCAGCGTCCACTCGGAGGCGCAGCGCAACGTCGTCATGATGTGCGTGATCGGCCCGAGGCTCGGGTTCGACGGCATCCCGATGCTCCCGGTCAAGTTCAACCTGTTCGCGGGCATCGGGGAGGCGTTCTGGGTGCCCTACCACCACAAGGACGTGGGACCGAGCTGGAACTGCCTCGTCGAGGCGGTGCCCGGAGGGCCGCTCGACAGGTTCCAGGGCGCGAAGTCAGGCGAGGAGATCATCGCGATCGCGAAGGGGCTGGTGAAGGAGCTCATCCCCTGGGACTACGAGTGGTTCAGGGGAGCCGAGCTGTCGGACAAACACGGATGGCAGAACGGGCGGGTCGTCCCCGCGGTGCGCAAGCCCGTCGGACGGCTGCCCTCCGGCCGGATCGTGACGCCGCTGGGCGACACGGCGATGTCGATCGATCCGATCGGCGGCCAGGGCGCCAACAACGGCAACAAGATGGCGCGCAACCTGGTCGAGAGCATCGTGCAGCACGGCGAGCGTCCGTTCGACGCCGACTGGATGACGCGCACCTTCGATCGCTTCTACGCGCGGCACGGCGGGCCCACCGACCGGTTCAACAACATCCTGCTCGCCGGGGTGTCGCCCCCGATGGCCCACCTCCTCATGGCGCAATACGGCAGCGACGGGCGGGCGGACAACACGAGCGGGCAGCAGGCGCTCGCCAACGCCTTCGTGAACAACTTCAACGATCCCGCGCGGCTGACGGCGGTCCTCGAGGACGTCGGGCGGGTGCGCGCCTTCATCCGGCAGACGACCGGGAAGCCCTGGCCCCTCGCGCTCGCCGCAGGGGGCGTTGGCGTCGGCATCGCGCAGGTGCGGCAGCGCATCGGGCTTCCACCGGGGCACCCGGCAGCGCCCGTGCACGCCGGCGGAGCGCTCGCGTAGCGCTCGCGGAGCGCCTTCACGCACTGCCCACAGCTCCAGGCGCGTGATCCGCCCGTCCTTCCACCGCACCTTGAGCTCTCGCCCCGCCGTGTCGACGATCCGGACGAGCCGATCGCCCTCGTACTCCAGCCGGACCTCGTTGCCGTGCACATCGCAAATCGCCCGCAGCAGCGCCCTCACCGACCCGCCCTCCGCCACGAACACCCGCACCTGCCGCGACCCGAGCTCCACGACCCGGTACTCCCGCGCTCCCTCTCGATGCAGCTCCAGCCGAAGCGGGATCGCGTCGAACGGATCGGCCCGGACCTGCGCTCCGCGCTCTGCAACAAGGATCTCGTCTGAATCGTGGAGCGCTCGCCTCTCTCAAGCTGAGCCCCGAGCTGACACTCTTTCCTCGGTCAACACGTCATTGTCGACCTTGTAAATGATGATGTTCTCCCCATCTTCCCCTCGCGCGTGGAAATATCCTGAGATTTCGACCGTCAGGAGTGCAATTTCATGGATCGTATCGCAGAGCAGTCTCAGGCCTTCCTCCGTGACATCTGCGCCATAGAAGAGATAACGTGTCCAGTTGATGGGCTCATCGCTCCAGCACCAGCCCTTCATGTAGAGCAGCTCTTTGTCGTGGCTCTGCCACCGCTCGCGAAGAGCGGTGATGGTGGATACAATCTTCGGGAAGTCGCTGGGTGATGCTTCCAGCCAGCCACGGACCGAGTAAAAATACGACATGGTGCGCCTGAGGGCTCGGTTGTTGATTCGCGTCAGTCCTGTTCGAGCTTTGAGTGTCAATTAGTGTCAAGAGGAGCACTTCCCCTGCGTCGGCGGGGCGAGTTCTTTGGCCTATCGACCGCAGTTGGCGAGTCCTTCGCCCGGATGAGTTCTGTGGATGTCGTTGTCTCTGGGTACGCTATGTGACCTTCCTCATTTCACTGAAGGCTCCTCTCTCGAAAAGTTGCTGGATTGCGCTATGTATATTGTCGGAGGTGACCTCGTTTACTAGGACAATATTCTGGCCCTCAAAATAGTAGCGGTAGTTCTCGTTGTTGTGCGGATCGAGGAACGTTAGATTGTAGATGTGCCCATTCCGGAAGCGTACTTGTACGTCTTCGAGATAACCGCGAGCCGGCGTGTCCTGCTCATGGTAGCTGTCAGGTAGAGTGATCTTGTACTGAATGATTGCCATGGGCTATTTGTCTTTTTGGCAGGGCTGAACGCGCTCAAGCTTCACCTTGCGCACCTCCTCCTGGTACTGTTCTGGCGTCATTCCGGGTTTCTTTGCGATAATTTCATAGTGGTCCTTGTTCTGGCCTCGCTGCGCGATCTCAAGCGTATCCGGAACGTGTGTGACTTTGTAGGCGCCTCCGAATCTCTCTACGCGTTCGGAGGTGTTCCACAGAGATATGCCTCGACCGCTGTTGTCGCTTTCGGATCTTCTAGGTTTGTACTCTCCGGATTTCACTTCCAGGCTGTCGCCGCCTCGATAAACATCGGTAGTGAGCCCGAGAGGATCCACCACATTTGTCGGGCTTCCATCAATGCTAAATAGATTTCTTCCTCCTTGGATCCCGAGAGGATCCGGGCTGCACCACCCGCCGATCTCCGGATCGAAGAACCTGAACCGCGTGTAGCAGAGCCCCGTCTCCTCGTCCGCGTACTGCCCCAGCAGCCTGAACGGCGACTCGATGGTGGTCCTGTGATTGAGCACGCTGATGGGATCGCGCTGCACCTCGACGACCTTGCCCCAGGCCGAGTGCGCGGCCGCCCACGCCACGAGCCCGCGCGGATCGAGCAGCTCCTTGGGCGTGCCGAGGTGGTCGTTGACATAGGTGAGCACGCTCCCGTCCTGCTGCTGCAGGAGCGGCACGAACGTCCCCGGCGCATGGACGAACGTCCGTGCCCCCCGCTCCCTGCCGATGTCGGCCGCCAGCACATCGCCATCCCAGACGAACTCCGCCACGCGCGGCAGGTCGACCGCGGCGGTGCCGATCACCTCCTTGCGCACCCGCCTGCCAAAGGCGTCATAAATCATGACGACGCGGGTGCCATCGGGCAGGCGCACCTCGCGCAGCCGGTCGCGGCAGTCCCAGACGTAGCGGGTCATGTCCTGCTCGGTCGCGGCGCCGCCGCCGGGGTGGTTCTCTCGGTAGTGTGCCAGGTCCACCTTGGCGGTCCGCCGCCCGCGCGCGTCGATCTCGTAGGCTGCCGTCTCGGTCTTGCGCAGCACGCCGCCGCGCTCGATCGTCCACGAGGGCTGCATCCAATCCTGCGCCTGCGGCGCCGGCGCGAGCAGCCCCAGGTCGTCCTTGCCCGCGAGCTCGTCGAGCATGCGCGTGATCGAGCCGGCCGGGTCGTAGGCGAACACCTCGCGCACATCTCCACGCTGGGCCGACAGCAACCGATCGACGCGGTCGTAGCGATACGCCGTCGCCCCCCAGCGAGCGTCGTCGATGCGCTCGACGCGGCCGCGCGCATCATAGAGCCACTGCCGCGCCACCAGCACCTTGGGCACCCCCGGCGCCGGCGCGGTGGCGCGCTGCTCGATGAGCCGGTCCATCGCATCGTAAGTGCTGCGCACCGCGATCGCGGTCTCGCTGTCCTCGCCGATCTTGCCGCTCGTCCGCTGCACCTCGCGCCCCAGCGCGTCGCGCTCGATCCGCAGGCGGTGCCCGTCGTGCTCGATCGCGCTCAGCGCATCGAGCGCGTCGTACGCGTACCGCGTCCTCGCCCCGTCCGGCATCACCCGCTCGATGCGCCGCCCGCGCGCGTCGTACCCGAAACGCACCGCCTTGTCGCCCTGCCGCTCGCACACCACGTGCCCGAACCGGTCGCGCTCGAACCACGTCTGGACCGGCAGCCCGCTCGGCTCCTCGAGCACGGCGCCGAGCAGCCGCCCCATCCGGTCGCGCGCATAGCGGATCACGTCATCGGGCGTCTCGTCGGCCGTGAGGTTGCCCGCGCGATCGTAGAACAGGTCGCGCCACGTCCCGTCCGCCGCCTGCTCGATGCGCCCGAGCCGCCCCGAGCTGCGGTAGCCGTAGCGCAGCGTGCGCCCATCGAACGTGTCCTCCTGCGCCACCCGGCCCGCGGCGTCGTAGTGAAAGACGTACCTCTCGCCCTTCGGGTTGGTGACGGCGCGGAGCCGCTCCTTGTGCGTGTATGCGAACCGCCACACACACCCGTCCGGCTCGACGATCTGCGTCAGCACGCCCGTGCCCTCGTACCCCAGCTGCGTCGTCTGCCCCAGCGCATCGACCAGGCGCGCCGGGTTGCCCATGCGGTCGTACGCCGCGACGGTCCTCGTCCCGTCGGGCCGCTCCACGCGGATCGGCCGCCCCATCGGGTCGTACGCCACGCGCGTGATCCGCCCCAGCGCGTCGGTCCGCGACACGGACCGGCCCATGCCGTCGTGCGCGTACGCCGTCCGCGCGCCGCGCGCGTCCGTCTCCGCGATCACGTTGTGCTGCGCGTCGTGCTCATAGCCGAGCAGCAAGCCCTCTTGCCCGCCCCCGTGCCCGTACACGCCCGTGACCCGCCCGCGCTCGTCGCGCGCGTACGAGTACGCCGCGCCGGTCGGAAACAGCACCGCGCTCACCTCGCCGCGCGCGTCGCGTACCACCTGTGTCAGCAGCCCCTCGGGGCTGATCTCGCGCACCACGAGGTCGCCCTCGCGCTCCCACTGCGTCTCGTTGCCGAGCGCGTCCAACTCGCGGATGACGTTGCCCCGCGCGTCGTACCAGCGCTGCACGCCCTCGCCGGCGCCGTTCGCCTCCGCGACGAGGAGCGCGTCCTCGTCGTACGCCCGCTCCCACAGCACCGTCCCGTCGGGCAGCGCCGCGCGCGTCACGAGGCCGTCGGCGTTCCATGTGTACACCCGCGGCTCCTCGCCGCGGACCTCGGTTGTCTTGGCTCGCGCGTCGCGCCGGAGCTCCACCTCGTGCAGCCCGCCTCGCCCGCCGGTCCTCCGGCACCGGTGCCCGTGGTGGTCTTCGTACGCGTACCAGAACCGCTCGCCGTTCTTCAGCGTCGCCGCGGTCATCCGGTGCCGGACGTCGACCTCGTACGCCTCGACGCCGCCCACCGCGTCGACGGCCGCGATCAGGCACCCCGCGCGATCGTAACGGTAGTCCACCCACTGCCCCAGCCGCCGCTCCGCCCACAGCTCCAGGCGCGTGATCCGCCCGTCCTTCCACCGCACCTTGAGCTCTCGCCCCGCGGTGTCGACGACCCGGACGAGCCGCTCGCCCTCGTAGTCCAGCCGGATTTCGTTGCCGTGCACATCGCGGATCGCTCGCAACAGCGCCCTCGCCGAGCCCTCCTCTGCCGCGAACACCCGGACCTGCCGCGACCCGAGCTCCACCACCCGGTACTCCCGCGCGCCGCCGCGGTGGAGCTCGATCCGCTCGCGCCGGTGGAACATCGTCTCCCCGGGCTCCACCCTCTCGAACCAGATCCACCGCCCCTCGCCGTCGCGCAGCGCGAGGACCTGCTCCCCCTCTTCTATCCATTGATCATAGGAAAAAGCCCACCCAGGCCCGAGTGCGGCGTCTCGCTCGCTGCACCGCGACGAGCGATAATGCCGCGCCCACACGAGCGGGATCATCCCCGGGACCGAGAGGTCCGTCGCCGCGTCGACCACCGCGCCGTCCGTGACGTCGACCGGATGTCCCTCGGTCGTGCACTGGTCCACCGGCGGCGACGACGACTTGCCCGCCTTCGCCCCCTTGTGGCTGCGCCCGCCGCCGCCCCCACCGCCGCCTCCCGGCGCGCTCGGCCCGCCGCCTCCCGGCGCCCCCGCGCCGCCTCCCGCTCCGCCCCCGCCCGCGCCCCCGGCGCCGCCCGCCCCGCTCGCCGCCGTCCCCGCGCCGGCGGTGACCGACTTGTTCATCTGCCCCATGCTGCCGGTGATACCGGCCATCCCGAGCTCGATGAGCACGTTCGGCGCACCGAGCCACGGGAAGCAGGGGCCGCCCGTGTTGAGGCTCAGCACCTCTCTCATGGTGCCCGGCTCGTTGCCGTGACACGCCGTCATGCACCCGCCGACCGTCAGGATCTTCTTTCCCTCGATCGTGGTCCGCATCGGCGCGTCGATGATCCCTTCGGCCACCGTGCCCATCGTCGGATAGGGGATCGGAAGAGGGCTCGGCGCGGCCGGCGTCGTGCACACGCTCACCGCCATGCCGGTCATCTGATGGCCGGAGCCCTCGTGCACGGTATCCAGACCCAGCGCAGTGACCTTGCTCATGGCGACAGCAGGTTCACCCACGCTCCGCAGGGAATGCAATCGGGGCCCGCACCACGCGGACACGACGCCGGCCTCACCGGTCCTGGCGGCGAAGGGACCGCCTCGAGGAGCTGGAGCGACAGAAGGCGAGGAGCCGCGGGGCCGAGATGTGGCTCGAGGAGATCGGCGAGACGCGCGGCTCGCCACGGTTCGACGTGATCGCGGCGATGGCTCCGCGATGGCTACTCCAGGACGGCGTGGTACCGCCCGCTCGGCGTGACGATGACGTGGGTCTGGAGCGGGACGTTCAGCGCGTAGGAGAGATCGCGCAGCTCCTCGGTCATCGCGTCGTCCTCCGCGGTCGGCGTCGGATCGCCGCTCGGGTGGTTGTGGGCCAGGACGAAGCCGACGGCCGCCATGTCCAGCGCCGTGCGCAGGACGGTCGAGCGGCCTGCGTGGAGGGCGTCGTCGACGCCGCGGGCGAGCATGCGCGCTTCGCGGACGCGGCCGTGGCTGTCGAGCGCCGCGATCCAGAGCTCCTCGTGGACGAGGTGCGCGAGCCTCGGCCCGAAGTACCGCGCCACGCGCGCGGCGTCGGTGAGGAGCGCGCCTCGGCGAGCCCGCGCGGCGTGGGCGCGGCGGCCGAGCTCGAAGGCCGCGGCGAGCCGCGTCGCGTCGAGCAGCGCGATCTGGGTTCGTTCGGCGATGGCCGCCGGAGAGAGGCGGCCGAGGGACGGCAGGGCGGCCGCGCCAAGGATGCGCGCTCCTACGGCCGGGATCCCGAGCACCATCTCGATCAGTCCGGCCTCGGTCACGGTCGGGATCTCGGCCGCCGTCTCGGCGGGGGCGTCGACGGGTGCGCCGCTCATCGGGGCCACCTCCGAGCGCGGGTGAGCGAGCGGGCGAAGAGGCGGCGCGCGAGGCGGAGGCGCGTGGCCACCGTCGGCCTCGGGATCGCGAGCTCCGCCGCGATCTCGCGCGTCGTCAGGCCGGCGGCGGTGAGCGCCAGGACCTCGCGGAGCTCCGTGCGGAGGCGGTGGAAGGCACGGAGCAGCCCGCGCGCGACGATGCGCTCCTCCGGCGAGGGAGCTGCGAGGGGAGCGAGCCGATCGGGATCGACCGCGGGCACCTCGTGCCGGCGGTACGCCTTGTCGCGGTGGTGCGACGCCTGCCGCAGGGCGACCGCGACCAGCCAGGCGCGCAACGCGTCGCCCGGCGGCTGATCAGGGGACGGCCGGAAGCGCCCGGCGCGCATGCTGCAAAAGGCGCCGAGCACGGTCTCCTGCGTGACGTGGTCGAGATCCGCGGCGCGGACGCCGCGGACGCGCAGCGCGCTGCGGATGAGCGGGCGCTGTTCGAGGAGCGCGGTGGGGTCGAGGTAGACCGCGGGGTGCGGCGGTTCTCGATGGGGCTTGGGCGGGCGGGCGAGCCGGCCGCGCGCCGGGGAGCGCAGGCGGCGGCGGCGTGAGGGCGGATCGATCTCTTGGCCCTGCTCGGGGCGCGGACGTACCGTTTCCATGTCGGACCTCGTTTGCGCGGGGTTCGGCCACGCTGCCCGGACGGTTGGCGCCGTCGCGGGCAGCACTTGCTTGTGGGGAGCTTAGGTGGCGCGGCGGGAGCACGCCAACACAAATGAGACATATGAGATTCTATTCCAGGTCGCAGGAGAGACGACGCCTTCGCCATGCCTGATGCCCGGCTGGAGGAGGTGCTCGGCTTCATCGGGGCCAACGTCCGCCGGATCCGCCTGAAGCGCGGCATGACGCAGCAAGAGCTCGCCAGCGCAGCCGGAATCGCCCTCGGATTTCTGCAGAAGGTCGAGCGCGCCAAGACCAACGTCGGGGTGGCCGTCCTTGTGAGGCTGGCCGACGTGCTCGGCGTCCGGCCCGGGGTGCTGTTCCGCCAGCGGGAGCTACCGCCGGTCAAGCGGGGCCGGCCACGCAAGGCACGACCCCGCGCGTAGTGATCCCGAACGTTGGGCAAGCGCTTCGAGGCCGCTGCGGAACGAGGCGGCGCCCACGTCACGTGCGTGGCGCGCGGCATCGCCCATGGCACGCCGGCGCCCAGATCCTGGGCCGTCCGCCTGCTTGGGGACGGAGCTGCCCCGGTGGGCGTGGGGATGACGGGATCGGCGAGGGGAATGCCCATCGCGAGCGCGCGGCGTGGACGCCTCGGCCGAGCTCGAGTCGTCCGGTGTGGAGCCCGCACGAGCACGCGTTGGTGTCCTTGACACGGCGGCGCAGCTGTCAGGTACGCTACCTTTCACGATGGGTGGGGCCGGGACGACGGGGTGGGGTCGGAGCTCAAGGCGCTCCCCGCTGACGTGGCGGTCAGCGGTCAAGGGGGCTGATGACGCCGAGAGGGCCGCGGTCGACGATGTGGATGCCGATCATCGTGGTCCGCCCATCTCTGTGGCCGAGCAGCGTCTGCATCGTCCGGATGTCGATGCCCGCCTCGAGCAGGTGGGTCGCGAAGCTGTGGCGGAGGGGTCGGCATGTCGCGGGCTTGGCGAGCTCCGCCGCGCGTCCGGCATCGTGCACGGCCCTTTGAACTGCCGATATTTGTCGTCGATCGAGGTCGACGTCGTTGACGCGAATCGAAGGCGCTTCGAGGAGCCGGAGGCCGTTTCCGTAGAGGAGCTCGCCGATGAACCGAAAAGGCGGGACAAAGTGTTCAAGCAAGGTGAGCGTCTCCTGTCGCGAGAGGACCGAGGGGCGGTGCTCCGGCCGGCGTGCGCGTTCGAGCGCGTCGAGCCGGGGTATCTGCAGGTCGAGAACCCGCTTGTAAAGGAAGAGGCGCGCGCACAGCGCTTGGTTCTGCGTGGATGCCGCGGTGCGGCGTGCGACCGCAAGCTCGTCAAGGAAGGCCGTGACCTCTTCCGCGCCCATCTGCCGTGGGGGCTTACCGCTGTGGAAGCGGATGGGTGCCCAGCCGTCGGCGGGAATCTTGCGCGACGACACGCCGTCGCCGTTCGAGACCTAGCAACGGGAATGCGTAGGTACGCAGCGGCGGCCTATCTCCGCAATCCCGCAGATAGGCTGCGGAAGGTCGCGGCCTATCTGCGGGATTGCGGAGATAGGCCGTGATGGGCCGCGACTTATCCTCGGGAATATGGAGATAGGGTGCCACGGTTCGCGGTCTACATGTGAAAATGCGTAGATATGTCATGCATCACAGTTAATTGCGACGTTGGGCGGGCAAGCCCGCGAGGGTGTTCTGGGTGAGCGCAGCGGGCGGAGCCATATGTCCGGGCGTGAATGCGGCGTGCCGTTTTCGGCGACAGGTTACCAACGTGGGTAGACATGACGAACACCAACGAACAGATTGAATCGCTGAGTTCACAGCTCGATCAAACGCTGGTCAAGCGAATCGAGGAGCAGGCCATCTGGTTCGAGCAGCATCGACACGGGCCACGTATCGGCTTCCGAGCGGTGGGTGTCCTCATCATCTTCCTGAGCGCGTCCGTTCCTGTAGTATCAACCGCAGACCTTGGGGCTTCCTACAAATGGGTCATCCCACTTCTCTCCGCGCTGGTGCTCGTCGCCACCTCCCTCCAGACGTTCTTCAATTGGCACGGCGAGTGGGTCGTGTATTATCAGACGGCGCTCGGACTTCGACATGTTCTCCTACGATGGGAGTTGACCAAGGTCACTGCTCGGAATCAGCAGCCGGACCAAGCCGCAAGAACTCTCATCGAAGGAGCGTCGGAAGCCGCCCAGGCGTTCGGTATCCTGATGAGCAAGGAGGCCGAGTCGTTCGCGAGTGCGGTATCTAGAAGCGCTAGCAGTCTAATTGTTCGGCAGCCGGAGCCTGTGCAGATCGATGTGCGTCTGGAGGATGAACACAAGAAGATCGGGGCGGCGAAGCCCGAACCCGAGAAGTCCGACAAGTGAGCGACGATGGCCGATCGTGCCGCCCAACGAGGCAATGCAGCCGACGAGCACGCAGCCTCTCTCCGTTCGGCCGCGCGCTCGCGGCTGATTGCCGAGGCGTTCGGCAAAGAACTCCGTCCGCAATATCTGTCCTTTCTTGATTGGCTCTGCGCTGCCCTCTCGCAACGTCGGACGAATCGGTACCAAGGAATGGCTATGCTTGACGACGCTTCGGACTGGTTGAAGGCCGTGGACGAAATCGAAAAGATCCTCCATCAGCGCGCGGAGCGGAGGGGCACTCCGGATGAGGAACAAGCCTACGCTCGCCTACGTCGTCAGCTTCTCGGACACCAGGAGGTAAGAAAGCGCCTACCGGCACTCATCCAGAAAAGTGCGTCTCTCCAGTCGACGTGGCCATCCCTCAAAACCTTTTCAAGATGGCAAGAGCGCCGAGAGTTCGTCTCGAAGGAACTGGAGCCACTTCGGTCCTGGCTTGAATGCCGCGAGGATCAAGATGACGACGGGCCCGCCTGCCCCGACTCCAGAACCTTCTTGCACACGCTCCGCGGTCTGCTTGAGGCAGAGGGGAAAGCGACCTTGGCGGCCCTCACAATCGACTCGATTTCTTCGTTCAGCGTCAGCAGAGGGGAGGGCACACTTTGTCTAAAGGTGCCGATGGATCGAATTCCGAAGTTTGGCTCTATCGAGAAGCGTGCTCTCATGGAAGCCGCCAAAAGGGTTCTGCCTGCGGGCCTTGGTTGGACGATCTTGCACGTGAGTGTCGACCCCCTGTTGGAGTCACCACCCGACGAAAACGAACCCCTGCCCGGACCCACATGGAAACCAGAGCGTGCCATCGAGCACGACGGACTTTGGTTTCGTTCCAAGACTGAGATCCGTATATACGAAGCCCTTAAAAAATGTTCGGTCTTCTTCTTCGTGAACGCAACCGGGGTTCTTGGTGGTAAGAAGTCCATGAGCGGCCGCGCTGAGCTTCGTGAGCCGGATTTCGTCGTCTGCCTCGACGGCAAGTGGGGCATTCTGGAGGTGATGGGCGAGCATGTTCACACGCAGCGAACCGCGCCAAAGGATCATGATCGCGCACGGCTGTTCAAGGAGTATGGTGTCACAATGATCGAATTCTATGATGCGCATCGTTGTTACACGGATCCCGAGGGCGTGGTCCGGGAGTTTCTTGGCTTCTTGGCGAAGTCTCAGAGAACAAGGTAGTCTGAATGTTGTACGCATCACGAGCTACGCCGACGGTAACGAGTCTGACCCAGGAGCGGCCGAACTTCCGCTTGCAGCTGACGAGCCGGCTCGCGACGCGCAGCCTCCCTCGGCCACCTCGCTTGCCGCGCCAGCCCACAGCTGAAGCGAATGTTGGGCGGACCGACGCGTAGCGCACTGCCGCGCACTCGGCCCGACCGGCGGCGATGCCTCGTCGTGCACGAGCCGCATGCGACGGGGAGGGGACGGACGCGCACGCCCCGTCGGCCCATCGCTGACCTGGCTCCGGTGCTGGCAGCCCACCAGTCCAGCGGCCCGGCGACGCTACTCTCGTCCGCGTACCGCTTGACGGCGTGGGGTCCCTAGCGGACAGTTATTACGTCTGGACGGAAGGACGTCGATGGGACCGCGGACAAAGCGCGTAGCGATAATTGTAGGCGCTTGCGTACTCGGACTGAGCGCGCTTGCAGTTTATGGGACCGCACGGCGCCGAGCAACATGTCAGCAACTCACCGAGCGTTGGGAGCACACATCAAAAACGCTGGATATGTTTGAAACGGGAATGGAACGCTTGAAGGCGAAGGCGGAGCGATGCTCGCAAGACGAGTCGGCGGCAACCGCCAAGCTTCGTGAGCCGGGCCTGTCGATGACCGAGACGACCGCGGTTGTGCGTCAACGTGATGACGCGAAAGCGTGCCTCGCCGAGGCTGTAGGCGGACTGGCCCGTCTTGAGCCACAGATGGAATCGTTTCGCCAAAACGCACGAGAGGAGAATGTCCTGCGTGACTATGCTTGTCAGTAACGGCGACGGGTATGCTGGGCGCGCGACGCCGCGGGAGGGCTCACCGATCTTACGCTGTGATTCTCCTCCCGACGCACCGTGCCCCTCTCCAAAGTCGAGAGGAGCCGCCCAACCCGGCGCAGCACCCGACGGCGCTTCGCGCCGCGGATGAGCGCCTTCCCGTTAGGCGCCCCTCTGTCGCAACCGACGAGCCCCATGCGCCAGAAGCAGAACTGACATCCCAAGAAACCCCCAGCCAAGCACAGGGGCCAGGCGATTGTCTCTCCGCCAAGCCTGGTCCACATCCTGATGGCTGCGCACGAGTTCGTCGCCGACGCGGATCTCGTATACCGGAAAGAACTTCTCCTTCGAGAAGACCGGTCCGACGGTATTTGACGCGTCGTACAGAATCGTGACCACCCTTTGATGGGCTTCGCCGATGGCCTTCTCGACGGCGCCCACCGCTTTCGCTTTGCCGAGGTACGTGAACCGTCTTCCATCCTGCAACGTGAAATGGACGTCGTGGTGGACCGTCTCGTGGGAAGTAACCAGTCCGCTCGCAGAGGTGAGGCGGTCGCGTTCCGGAATGCCCTTGTCCGGATCGATCTTGGTAAGCATGAAGAACGACAGCGCCAGCCCCATGATGGCCGTCAGGAACACACTCGCCAGGCCCGGTTGTCGTCGCACCGCGCCAATGTACACATGAACGTTCGGGCCGGCCACCTAACGAGCCGCTGAACCTGACACCGGGGCCGCGCCGGGGTTGTTTCGACCGACGTGCCTTCGGCACATCAGTCTGCTGGCGTCAGTCCTCCCCAAGCGGGTCGTGGCATCCTTGGGACCCGGTGCAGGTTAGCGCCGGTGTTCGGCGCCGGAGAGCGTAGCCGACGGTTGTTGTCGCGCGACGCCCGATGCGGGGCGGGAACGCCGCGGGGCAAAGCGCGTCGTCGCCGATGTCACCGCGCCACGCCACGAAGGCGCTGGCCGGCGACGGTCGTGGTAGCGCTGCTCCTGATGGCGAAGGGCAACCGCACGGCGACGACGCGCGAGGTTCGATCCTCGCAGCGACAGCGGCGTGTTCGCGTCTACACCGCCTGGCACCCGGTGCTCGTCGCGCTCCTGGAGCACGTGCTCCCCGAGGGCTGGTACCAGGTAAGCGCTGCATGAAGCGCCGTCGGCCCCAACCTCGGTCAGCTGGTGCAGGATGGGGGCGATGGAACCGGCTCGGTCAGCTCGTGGCGCGCTGCTCTTCCGCGGGAAGCGAAGGCGGGACGGTGATCGGCCCGAGGGCGAGGTTCATCTCGTCGTCAACGAGCCGGGCGCGGGTGCGCGCCCAGTACCTGGGGGCGAGCTCGAGGTAGCGGTCCCGCGGCCAGTAGGGCATCGCGCGAATGACGTCGGCCAGGTAGGCCTCCGGGTCGAGCCCGTGCAGCTTGCAGCTCGCCACGAGCGAGAAGAGGTTGGCCGCGGCGGAGGCGTGGTCGTCGCTGCCGAAGAAGAGCCAGGACTTTCTCGCAACCGCAATGGATCGCAGCGCTCGCTCGCTGGCGTTGTTCTCCAGGCGCAGCCGACCGTCGTCGAGGAAGCGCCGCAACGGCTGCTCTTGGTTGAGGGCGTAGCCGAGCGCGGTGGAGACCAGGCCGCGCTCGCGAGGACGCGCGTGCTCGGCCCTGGCCCAGGCAAAGAACGCGTCCACCAGAGGACGGACGACGGCATCTCGGCGCACCTTGCGCTGCGCGGGCGCAAGATCCGCGAGCGCGCGATCGGCAGCGAAGATGACGTTGATGCGACGCAGCCCCTCGACACCGAGCTCGTGCTTGCAGACCGCCGCCTCCCAGAAGTTGGTACGGCAATGCGACCAGCATCCGACTTCGGTCGGGGGCGGACCGCGCTTCTCGTCGGCAGCAGCGCCTCTTGGTGGTGTGCCGCGGAAGAGGGCGTCATAGATGGCGTGAGCGTCAGCTTGAATATACCGAGAGAAGCCGCGGAATATCTCGCAGACCGCAGCGCTGGTATGCTTGGGCTGGTACTCGAAGAAGACGTGATCCTTGTCCGCGAGGACGACGAAGAAGTGTCCCTTGCGGCACGGCCCGGGCTTCTTGTCCTTGCGCTCCTGGATGGGCCCAGGCTGGATGGAGACCCCGGTGGCGTCCGTGGACAGGCAGAAGGCGGTCTCGAAGGCCTCTTTGCGCGCGGCCTCGACGATGGCGCCCAGGGTCGCACCGACGTCTTCGGCGTAGCGGCACATCGTGCCGCGATCGAGCGACGCGCCCTGAAGCTCCAGCTGCTGCTCCAGTCGATAGAACGGGACGCCGAGCAGGTACTTGCTGGTGAGGATGTGCGCAATCATCGACGGCGCGAGGAACGACCGCCGGAACAGCTCCTTCGGAAGCGGCGTCGTGATGAAGACCGTGCAGGTCTCGCCCTTCGGCGCCGGCGGCGGCGCGTCGAGCGAGGGCGCGTCGAGCGCTGTGGAGGAAGCGCTCGGCTCGCCGGCCGCTGCCGTGCCCTCCGGGCTGACGCTCGCAGCGGGCGTCGGCGTCGGGGCTTCTCTCGCGACGACCTGGAGCGGGGCCGCTTCCCCCTCGCCAGAGCTGCTCGCATCCGTGACGGACCGCTCGGCCTTGTACACGACGCGTGCGAGCACGATGCGGCGCATTCCGCCGCGCTCGTAGCCGAGTCGCGAGGTCTCCTCGACCCCGATGCGGGTCGCCGTCGCATCGAGCTCGGGGCAGGAGAGCTCAATGCGGACGACGGGCAGGTCGGACTCGGACAGGTCGCGACGGCCGTTGCCGCCGGACCTTCGTTTCGGCCCCTTGGGGTCGTCGTGCTGCCGCTCGTCGCCCGTGTTGCGCTCGGCGGCGTCGAGTGCCTTCTCGAGGCGCTGGACCTCGAGGAACATCGAGTCGAACGCCAGCTGCTCCGCGCTCACCTCGGCGCGCTCCGCCTTGGCCACGAACAGTCGACGTCGCAGAAGCTGCAGCTGCTCGAGCGCACGGGTGTAGGCGCGCCGAAGCTGCGCGAGCGCATCGCGCGCTCCCACGAGCTCGCTCTTTGCCGCGGCGAGCTCCGCTTCGAGCTGCGCGATGCGCTGCTGCTCGGCCGACAGCGTCGGCTTGGCGGCGGCGTCGTGCACGACGCCGCTCTACGTAAGCCGCGCGTACTTGTCGAGCGAATTCGTGCGGCTCAGTGGACGCGGCGCGGTGCGCGCCTTCGCGGTTTGGACGTGGGCGCGATCTCGATGCCGTCGAGCAGCGTCTCGAGCGTCGCGTCGTCCACCTCGACGTGCGTGGCGCCCTCGGTCGGGGGGTCGGGAAGTGCGAACGCTCCGCGATCAAGGCGTTTTGAAAACAGGCAGATTCCACTGCCATCGAAGAAGAGAATCTTGATCGTGGTCCGCCGCTTGCCGACGAACGCGAACAGCGCTCCGCAGCGCGCCTCGTACCCCACACGCTCACGGATGAGACCCGAAAGCCGCTCGAAGCCGTAGCGCATGTCCACCGGCTCCAGCGCGACGAACACCTGCACGCCCGCCGGAATCATCGCGCCGCTCCGCCGAGGGCACGGACCACCTCCGCCAGCAGCGCGGGGTCGAACCCCGCGGCGACGCGCACCCGCGCGCCGCCGACCTCGACGACGAGCTCCGCAGCGCTGCTCGTCACGGCGGGCGCCTTCGGCACCAGGCGCAGAAAGCGCGGGGGCTCGGCCCGTGACAGCCGGCTCGACCAGCCGTGCAGCGTCGAGGCCGCAAATCCGCGGCTCCGAGCGAACTCCTCCGCCGTTTCACCACTCTCGCGCCACGCCCGAACGCGCTCGGACCACATCACTTCGGTCGCCTTCGTCCTTGTCATGCACGCCATCATGAACTGGACAGCGCAGCCGGGGTGAGACGGCGCTTCGCGCAGCGCTTACGGTACCAGTGCATCTCGGAGTTCCAGCTCGCCCGCGAGCCGCTCCGCGTCGACATCGTCATCCTCCGTCGCAGCCGTCGCGGAGCCCCACCCAGGCCGCGCCTGCTCACGAGCGTGGTGGGCGAGCTGGCCGAGCACACGCTGGTGCACTTCAAGGGGCCGACCGACGAGCTCGAGCGCGACGACGCGCGCATGCTCCTCGCGTACGCGCTCCAGTACCTCGTGGTCGCCGAGATCGAAGCTCCCGCCGCGGTCGCCCTCCGCGTGCTCGCGCCCCGCCTGACCCCGCGCTTCACCGAGGCGCTGATCTCGCTCGGCTGCGCGCTCACACCGACCGGGCCGGGCACGCACGAGGGGCGGCTCGGTGTCTTCCCGCTGCGGGTGGTGGAGACGGTGCCCGCCAACGCTCGCGAGGGCGAGCATCTGCTGTACATTGTGACCCCTGGGATGGTCGCCGACCCCGGCGGCATCCCGGCGCTCTCCCCGGCGGAGGTCGCGGTGTTCTGGGCGCTCCTGGAGCATGTCGAGCAAGTTCGACACCCCCTCCCGGGGCAGAGGAAGCGGCACATGAAGGACGAAAAGCGGGTCGTCGAGAGCTTCGAGCAGGCGCTGGCACGCCTCGTTGCGCGGCTGCCGCCCGAGCAGCGCCTCGCGGGGCTCGCCCCGGGGCAGGTGCTGCAGGCGTACGCGCCCGAGCAGCGCCTCGCGGGGCTCGCCCCGGAGCAGGTGCTGCAGGCGTACGCGCCCGAGCAGCGCCTCGCGGGGCTCGCCCCCGAGCAGCGCCTCGCCGGGCTCACCCAGGCGCAGGCGGTGCTCGCGTTGCCGGACGCGATGCTTCGTGCGTTGTCGGAGGAGTACCTCGCGACGCTGCCCCGCCAAACGCAAGCGGCGATTCAGAAGCGCCTCGGGGCGGCATCGGGGCGGCAGCCCGCGCGCCGACGAAAGACGCGCAGCCCTTCGAGATGACGCTTGGAGAACGCAAGCCGCGGTGGTGGTTGTGTGATTCGTTCTTCCTGACCGGGCGCCGAACATGCCAATGCGGCTGCCGGTTCGGGCAACCGCGCTTCGCGCGGCAGCCCGCCCCGCAGCAGATTGACGAGGCGTTGGGCAGCCCCCGGAATAGCCCAAGGAAACGGTAGCGATGCCAGCGCGTTCGAACATCCTGCAACGCTTGGTGCTCGAGGTTCACAAGGATCTCGGTCCTGATTGGACCGTTACGGAGTCCCGCCTTTTGCGTGACGCACGCACTGGCGAAGATCGTGAGGTGGACGTCGTTGCCGAGTCGTCCATCGGTGGGTACTCGATCATGTTAGGGATCGAGGTGCGGGACCGAAGTCGCCCCGCCGACGTCACATGGGTGGAAAGCATGGCCCAGAAACATGCCGACCTTCCAACGAACAAGCTGATCCTCTGGTCGGCGAACGGCTTTACCGATGCGGCGAGACGCAAGGCCGAAGCATTGAAATCGGTAGCGGTTGATCCCGTCGAGAGCACCGCCGTCCCGTGGTCCAGTTTCGCGCGCAACCTCGTGGGCGGTTTCATCAAGCTCGTGCACGTCCAGTTTGACACTGTGATCGATGTAACGCTCGCTGACGGCGCCGGCGCGCGGTGGCAGGCGGGCCGAGAGACGATCTTGACGGACGAGGTTGGAACCCGCGCCGCGACAGTAGGGGCGATCCTTGACCAGGTTACCCCCCACTTGCGCACCGCGGTGCTCGATCATGCGAAGAATGGCGCCGGCGACTTCCACGCCGTCTTCACGCCGCCGCTTCCCTGCTGTGTTGTCGGTCCAACCGGTGAGACCGGGGGTGTGCGGCGAGTGATCTTCTCGATGGCGACGCAGACGGATACCGCCGCCTTGGATACCCGCTCAGTTCTTTGGAACGACGCGGTCACCAGCATTGCTGAAGCACAGTTCGAGAAGGGCGAAGTGCGCGTTGTCGCGCGCGAGACGGCGAACGCGCCGGCTGAGATCTCCGCTGTCCAGCTTCCCCGACCTGAGCGAAGTAAGGGTCGTCCATGACCAAGGCTGCCCAACAAGGGCTTACAGCACGACGGGGCACCCAGGGTAGCTTCGCTCGCCAGCACGCCCTGAGGCTGAAGCCCAAGCCGTTGGGCGGACACAACGGCCTGTCGGACAATTCCTGCACCGCACCCGCCAGGGAGCGGCGGCCGCTTGCAGCGGAAACGGTGGACGAACTGTTGCTGGCCGCCATTACGACGCTGAACCGACTGCGCCCGCCCCCGCCTGGCATCTGCGTCTCGTACGATTCCCGACCCTCAGCTGAGCGCCTGCGCAGCTGGCCATGTTGACGCCGGGAGCGCGCCCGTTTATCCTGCTGGCATGAACTACCAGCAGTTAATCACGATCGAGCCAGGCAAGCGCGGCGGTAAGCCGTGCATCCGCGGGTTGCGGATTACAGTGACTGACGTTCTGGAGTATCTCGCTTCTGGCATGTCGGTAGAGGAGATCCTTGCCGACTTTCCGGATCTGACTGCGGAAGACGTGCGTGCCTGCCTGGCGTTCGCGGCCGACCGAGAGCGTAGGCTTTGGGCGGTGCCGCCGACGTGAAGCTGCTGTTCGATCAGAACCTGTCGCATCGGCTCGTCGCCTTGCTGGCGGAGCACTATCCCGCATCCGTTCATGTCCGGAATGTCGGGCTCAGCGCTGCCGATGATCAGGTCGTCTGGAGCTTTGCCGCCCAGAACGGATTTACAATTGTTTCGAAGGACTCAGACTTCCAGCAGCGGGCATTCCTCTACGGCCATCCGCCCAAGATAATATGGGTGCGCCTAGGGAACTGCACGACAGCCGCAGTTGCAGCCTTGCTCCGAGCGCGGTACGACGACGTGCTCGCCTTCGAAGCGGACCCGACGGCAGCCTTCCTCGTGCTGTCTTGATTGGCTGAGGAGCAGCCCAACAATGCGCTGGTGCCGACGCCGCTTGGCGGCGTGGCACACCGCCAAATCGTTGGGCGGACCGGCACCGAACCGCACTGGAGTCGTTCCGTGACGGTTGACATTTTCATCGTGGTAAGACTCTGTGCCTTATGGCTCTCCACTGGATACCCGACGTCACTACGCTCGCCACGCTGCGATCCCGCACGGACCTACAACAGGGACTCTACGCCCTGTGCTATGTGAATCGGCATCCCCAAATGGTCTGCGACAATAACCGAGAGCCAGCGAAACCACTGATTCTTCCAATGGGCGAATCGATCAAGCTGGGCAAGTTCGAGGTCGGGTTCGACACCCGAATGCGAGACAACGACCGGCATTTTCACCGCTGCTACAGGAAGCATCCGGTACGCGACGACTGCTTTCTGGCGGAAGACCGGAAGACGCTTCTTCACCTCGATTGTTTCAGCAGAGGCTGGCTCCTTGATCTCAGCGTACCCCCCGGACGCGCCAAAGAATACGAAACGCAGCGCTGGATCCACCCTCTAAGAGACTATCTCGCCGGTCAGGGTGCGCTCGCTTATTTTGTTGCTCCCCCGGGAGCACCGAATGCCTACGCCACGCGCAATGGGAAGACGCGAGCTGGCGAGGCATACTTTCTAAGGAATGGGCTCACCATACAGTTCTGGAGGCAATTCGAAGAGCAACTCGTCGTCGTCGCCCGCGAATTGTCCGGTGATGCCTAGTCCAACCAAAGTGCCACAATCGTGCGTGAAGCCACGCGACGCCTAAGGTTTCTTACGCAGCCGCCCAACGGGCAAGTGAAACGGAGCTATGAAAATTCGGTGCTGTAGGTGCGGTCATTCGGAGGAGACGTCTCTGGGGTTCTTCGTGAAGATCATTGGAGGCGCGATGCCCATCGGAGGGTTTGGGGCTTGGGTTACATACCTGTTCGCGGGGACTGGTTTTGCGCTTCCGATCGTGATCGCCATCATCTCGGGAGGAACCGCTATGCTTGTGTTCAAGGACGAAATCGTAAGATGGCTCATTAACAGGCGACACAAATGTCCTAAATGTGGCGCAATCGACTGGGAGGCATGACTTTGACCCAACCCAGCCGAAGAAATCACAAGCACCTTCTTCTCGCGCTGAAGAGTGCCCCTGCGCGCTTGCAGGGCGACAAGCTTGCTCTATGCCGCCCAACTCAGCGATGGAGACCGACGCGGTGGGCAGGCTCGCTTCGCTCGCCAGCCCACCGCGCGGTTCATCGCCAGTCGTTGGGCGGGTGAGCTGAGCTCGTCCTCCGGCACCGGAGGCAGTCTGGGAGACTAGCTGAGCTTCCGTCCGGCACCGGAGACGGTCCCGGCGCAGAACGACCGAACTGCCCATCCAAGATCGCCGGAAAGACGGCTGCGACCGAGGAGGAGATGAAGCGCGCCGGGGAGATCGGGCCGCAGAGGCGCGCCGTAAGCGCCCGGCCATCGCCATGGGCACGGCCCCTTGCGGCGCTCGCTGGGGTCGACGATGCTGGGCGCGGGGCGGCGTCGGCCCACGACTCGGAGCGGGCACAGGCGGTCCTGAAAGAAGGCCCAGCGAGGCGGCATCCGCTTGCGTGGCCGGCCGAAGCTGGCGTTGTTCAGGTCACGTCGGCGTCGCCGGCGCTCGGAGCGGCACGCGACGATCTCGCCCATGCGTCGGGCAGCAACTCGTCCAGCCGGTCGCGCGGCCAGCCCGCCTGCAGCTTGCCGATGACGTCTGTCGCCCAGGCGAGCGGGTTGACTCCGTGCATCCGACACGAGCCGAAGATCGTGTAGCCGATGGCCAGGCGCTGAGCGCCCTTGTCGGAGCCCGCGAATAGATAGTTCTTTCTTCCGAGGGCTACACGTCTTAGCTGCCGCTCGACCTCGCCGTTGTCTATCTCAAAGCGTCCATCCGTGAAGCAGCGCCGCCACGCTGCCTCCTGGTTGATGGCATACTGGGTAGCCATGTAGAGCGATGTGCCTGGCACGAGCCGCAGGTGCAGCTCGTGAATCCACTGATACAGCTCGTCCACAACGAGGAGCGACCGCTCCTGCCGGTGCGCCAGGCGCGCCTCCGTGGACAGCGCCTCATCTTTGCAGGTCGCCTCGATTCGGTAGATGGCCTTGAAGTACGAGAGCGCTACCGCCGCTCGCGCGTCGCCGCCCTTGGCCGCCTTCTCGAACTTGGCGCGGATGTGCATCCCGCAGCCGAGCCGACGCTCCTCGGGCACGATCATCTCGCCGTCGTCGCCTCCGCGGAGCATCGCGCCATAGCCCGCGTATCCATCGCCCTGCAAGTAGCCGGTGAAGCCCTGCAGCAGCGCGGCTGGATGCTTCGCCTTCCAGTCCGGTGCGTACAGGAACGCGACGAGATCCGCGCCGACAAAGGCCCAGATATGGCCTCGCTTCACCCCCGACGGATGATCTCGATCCAGCACCCGCATCCCCGTGTCGTCGGCGCGCAGATAGAACGAGTCCAGCACCCGCTCCCCGAGCCTCTCGGCCACGGGAGCGAGCACATCGAGCGCGAACGCGGACCAGTCTCCCAGCGTCGACGGCGACAGCGACACGCCGAAGCGCGCGTACTGCTGCGTCTGCCGGTACAGCGGCATCGAGTCCTCGAACTTCTCGACAAGGATGCTGGCGAGCAGCCCCGGTCCTGGGCGCCCTCGGTCCATCACCTTCTCGCTGTCCGCCGTCGTTACGCCCTGCTCGGGGCAACGCGGGCAGGCGAGCTTCTCCCGCTTCTCCTCGATGATCTTGAACTGCGCCGGCACGAACTCGAGCACTTCGCTCGTGCGATGGCCAATGCACTTCTTGTCCGCGCCGCACTGCGGGCACGTCCGCTCCGCCTCGGGGACGGGCACCACGCGCGTCTCACGCGGCAGGTGCTCGGGAAGTGGCGCGCGCCCGCCCCGTCCTCGCGGCGGCTTCGGCGGCTCAGGGGGTTGCGGCACCAGCCCCTGCTCCGGCTGCGGCGGAGCGTCCGCGCCGGGCTCCGAGCCCGCCGCCCCCGGCGGCGCTTCCGCCCCGAGCTCGGCGAACATCAGCATCAGCTGCTCGGTCGAGACCTGCTGGCTCTTGCGGCCGTACAGCTCGCGCAGCGCGCTCGCGAGCCTCGCCGAGAGCGCGGTGTTCTTGTCGCGTAGCTGGACCAGCAGCCCGAGCACCAGGTCGATGAGCTCCGGAAGCTGCCCGGCGGCCGCCAGCTGCTCGAGCTTGCGCCGCACATCCGCCAGATCGGCGGGCAGTTGTGCCTGGGACTGAAGAGGACTGGTCACGTGGCGCGGGGGATAGCTATCCCCCGCGCATCCATCAAGCTTTGCTTCGACGGAGCAATTTTTCTCACGCTGGGCCTCCAGCGCTTGCGCCGCACGGCCTCGGACAGGTCGAACCCTTCGAGCATCAGCGACAGCTCGGCCGCATCGACCTCAACGTGGGTGGTCCCCTTGGGCAGGTCGCGGGCGAGATGGAATCGCCCGCGGGCCAATTTCTTCGCCACGATCATGTAGCCAGTGCGGTCCCAGAACAAGACGCGCATCTGGTCACCTCGCCGATTCCTGAACACGAACAGATGCCCACAGATCGGATCGGCTCCGAAGCGCTGAGAGACCAAGGCTGACAGCCCATCAAAGCTCTTGCGCAGGTCCGTGGGCTCGGCTGCGATGTACACGCGCACCGACGGCGGCAGCGTCAGCACGGCGTCTCCTCGGCCGCGAGCGCCAGGACCCGCTCGAGCGTGGCCGGGTCGAAGCCCGGCCGGACCCGCACCACCCGCCCGTTGGGCAGCGCAATCTCGATCGGCTCCGGCGCGACGACCGATGCGTCCGTCACCACGTGGACCGGCAGAAAGCGCGGCGCTTCGGTCAACGACGACGGCGAGGGCTGGTCAGCTCGCAGCTTCCAGCGCCACCAGTACAGCTGCTTCGGCTTGTACCCTTCGCGCCGCGCGAACTTCTCGGCGCTCAGCCCGCTGCGCTCCCATCGCTCCACCCGCTCGGCCCACTCCACCCTCGTCGCCATCGCTTCCTCCTTCGTCGCGATGGGAACTGGTAACCGGCCCCGACGGGCTGATCACGATGGCGTTGGTCGGGCGGTTACGGCGCGCCGCTCTCGGGGTGAGAGAGCACGGCAAGGGGCCCGGGCCGACCAAGGTCGCGGACCAGCGGGCGCGCGCGTTCGCGCTGCTCGCGCATGCCTACGACCAGACCCGCCGCGCCGTGGCCTACCTGCGCTGGACCGAGGTAGACGCCCACACGATCGCGCCGTCGCTCTACAAGGGCCGCGGCTGCCGCGGGGCGTCGTCCGGAAGGGCCGCGGCTGCCGCGGGGCGTCGTCCGGAAGGGCCGCGGCGGCCGCGGGGCGTCGTCCGGAAGGGCCGCGGCGGCCGCGGGGCGTCGTCCGGAAGGGCCGCGGCGGCCGCGGGGCGTCGTCCGGAAGGGCCGCGGCGGCCGCGGGGCGTCGTCCGGAAGGGCCGCGGCGGCCGCGGGGCGTCGTCCGGCGACACCGACGCCGAACCCGAGAGGCCGCCGCGCCGAGCGGCGCAGGCGCGGCCGTGCCGCCAGGCGCGCCCACGCCTGCCGCCGGCGCGGGCGCCGGGCCCGCCGCACCGAACGGCGCGGGGGCGCAGCAGCCGGCGGCTGGCGCAGCACCCGCCGTCGCGGCGCCCGTTGGCTAGTACAGCGTTTCCTAATTTCGTCCCGGGTTTCTCGCGGAGGGGGCGGAGCGGAGGCGGCCATGGAGACCTCCCGCCCCTGCGCACGATCGGGTATAATATGCCCATGTTCGCGAGCGGACGTACTGGACTCACTGAGCGCGCATCTGGTTTCGGGCCAAGCGCGTTCCGTCGGTGCGTGGCGCCGGGAGCGGACTGGTGACCGATGACCCGTCGACGTCGAAGCTCGCCGAAGGCATCGGAGCCGCCCAGGACCCGCGGACGCTCCCCTGGGCACCCAACGGTAACGGTCCGCGCAGCGAAGCGGAAGCCGTCGAGCTGGCGAGGCGCCGGGGCATTGTCATCCCCGAAGACATCGCTTTCCATTTCCGCGACGATGCCGTACCGCAGGGAGCCTACGCCGTGTACAACCACTTCACGTCCATCAGACGTTACCGCTGGTCCGACTTCTACGCGAAGGAAAGGATCAACGTGAAGGTCCGGCGCTCGGTGCTCGAGAGCGACGAGGCGATTGTGGCGGTGATCGCGCACGAGATGTACGAGCTCAACGCGCTTCGGGAGCTGTTCGAGCACCGGGAGACCATCCCGGGCATCGAGATCATCGACATGGTGAAGCCCGGAGTGCCACGCAACCTCCACGACCGTGCGTGGGACGCCGCCGATGAGCACGTGAGGGCCATGCGATGCGAGGAAACATGCTGACGTTCGACGAAATCTTCCGCGCCTACCAGGACGGTGCCATCAGCAGGTGCGAGCTGTGCGGGCATCTTCTCCAGGTGCTCGCTTCCGTCTCTCTCGATGTCGTTGAGAAGCGCCTTCGCACGGAGCCGGGCCTCTCGGAGGAATTCGAGGCATGGGCCGATGCCGTTTCGTCCGGCGCAGAGGTTTTCGCGGGGAGTGTGCAGATGCGCTTCTCGGACGATGACCGCGCAGCGGCCGAGCGGTTCCTCGCACGCATGCGGGCGGGACGCTACGCCACGCTCGCCCATCAGATGAAGCAATGGATGACTGAAGCGCATGAAGAGGAGCCGGCCCTCGAGCCCGATGAGATCGAGCCGCTCCAGTGGCCGGACGTCGAACCGTTGCTTGAGGAGGCTGCGTGACGTGAAGCTCATGCTCGACACGAACGTCCTCGTGCGGCTCTGCCATCCGACGGGGTATCGAGACGTGCAGGAGTGGTTCCGGTCACTTCTGCTGCGCGGCGCAGATGCGCCCGAGATTCTCGTCTCCGTCCTTGCCGATTACGAGTTGCGCGCAACCCTGACCCGTCGCGGCGCCAACGCGAGCTTAGCGCAGCTGGACAACCTGGCCCAGTCGGTCACATACATTCCAGTCACGAAGGAGACCGCACGGCTGGCAGCCGAGATCTCCGCGCGCTCGGGCGGCGAGGGGCGCAGCCGAGTTTCGGGCGCCGATGCCTTGATCGCAGCTCAAGCAGAAGCTGAAGGAGCCATCTTGGTAACGTCCGATCGGGGCCTTTTGGAGGTGCCTGGGCTGAAAGCAAAGGACTGGAGCGAGATCGAACTCGGGGCGTAGCGTCATGACCATATCCGGAGTCATTGACGGTGGCGCGCGCCTTGTAGAGTAGTGGCCCGCAACGTCGACAACGAGCCAGAGCGAGCCGGCGCTGCTAGGAAAGCGAATTAGTCACAGCCCAACAAGGGCATGCAGCGGGCAGCGCTTCGCGCCGCCGCTGATGCCTTATCGTCGGGCGGGCAGGCGCGAGCCGAGGCTGTTATGGCTCCAGCGGAGTACAGCCTGCCGGCGTCTGCCCCTGGAGGGCTCGCGCGGACCGGCCCGTCTCGACGATCGAGGATGCGCGCTCGAGCCCGGATGGGCCCGGCTCGACGAAGAGCACGTTGTCAACGCCGGGAGGCTGCGCCGGCGCGCCCGGGGCGCGGTCCCAGCAGGCCGGGGCGCGTCCCAGCAGGCCGTGGAGCGCGACCAGCGGGCCGGAGAGCGCGGCCAGCGCCGCCGAGAGGGCCGGGAATCGTGCCAGCAGGCCCGAGGAGGCGTACCAGCACGTCCGAGGAGCCGTACCAGCAGGGCCGAGGAGGCGCACCAGCAGATCCGGGGAGCCGTATCAGCAGGTCCGAGGAGGCGTACCAGCAGGTCCGGGGAGCCGTACCAGCAAGTCCGAGGAGGTGTACCAGCAGGTACGACGAAGCGTACCAGCAGGTTCGGGGAGCCGCACCAGCAAGTCCGAGGAGCCGTACCAGCGGGTGCTGGCACGCGTCCCGGGGTTGCTGGGGAGCCGCCGGGACGTGCTGGCACGGCACCGGGAGGAGCTGGCACGGCGCCGGGACGTGGTGGCAGCCGACCTGGCCGAGGCGCGCGATCACCTTCACCGTGAAATGCGGGCCAGAACTCACCTGCACGAGCACGCCGCAAGGCGCTGGTCCGCGGCGGCGTCCCAGCGGAGCGGATCGCACACGCGCTCTCCTCGGACGCCCCCTGTCGTTACTCCGACGTCCTCGCTGCGTGAGCGCGGCCGCCGCCCGGGTGGCGCCGCGAGCACACGGTCTCCCTCGACGTCGCGTCCGCTTCGCGACGGTCGAGAATCCGTGTCACACGCAAGCGGGGGAGGGCCGCCCGCGCGCCACGCTACTGCGTGATCTCTCGGGGCGGCGCCGCCGCCGACGCTCCGAATGCGTAAGACACGCCCACTTCGGCGCGGAAAGGGACGAGCGGGGGAGGCTCGAGGCCGTGGGTGGAGCGATAGCCCGCGCGCAGCCCGAGCTCGACGCTCGGGCCGATCGACAACCCGAACGCGAGGCTCGCGTCGAGGTAGCCCCCCGTGGGCGCATAAAAGCCGTCGCGAATGCCCTCGTAGGTCGCGCGCGCGCGATCGCTCGCCGCGATGTACGTGCTCAGGATCGCCGTGTACTCCGCCTCCAGCGCGATGAACCAGCCGCGCTGGAAATACCCGCCTGCGAGCCCGGGGTGCGCGCCCACGCTCGCGAACCGGAACGTCTGGTTGTCGCCCGTCTGCACCGGCAGCCCCAGGCGCCCGGCGAGCCCCCAGCCGCCGTGCTGCAGGAGCGTCGCGCGCGCCGCCGGCTCCAGGCGGAAGGAGTCGAGCGCCGGCACGAGGAAGACCGGCAGCGTCAGCCCGATCTCGAGGTCGAGGCGGCGCACGAGCCGTTCCACCGGGATCGCCCGCCCGTAGGCGAGCTCCAGCGCGGGCGCGGAGTTCCATCCGAGAGTGACGTGCGTCGCGTTCTCTTGCTCCCCTTGATACCCGCTGATGGGCGCGGCCGACGCGACAGCGGAGACCGCCGTCGCGGCGATCGCCGCGGCGAGGGCGACGGCCCTCATCTCGCCCCCTCGTAGGCGCCGAGATGGGCGCGCAGGACTTCCATGACACGATCGGGGTGCTTGTTCACCCAGCCGTGGTCCTCGCCTTCGATGCGGACGAGCTCGACGTCGCAAAAAAGAGGGGCGTGATGGCGCTCCTGTTGCTCGAACCCGATGACGGTGTTGATCGTCGTTCCGATCAGGGTCACCGGCTTGCAGAAGCGATCGAGACCGGAAGAGAAATCGAAGTCCCACTCTCCGTCCGTCTTCGCCGAGCTCTGCAGGTCCCGCATCGCGCGCGCGCCCAGGCGGAAGGCCTTGAGGTTGTCGGGGTCGTCCGGGTCTTCGTAATACCCTGGCTGCGACCAGCCCTGTCCCAACGAGAGGAGGAAGTCGGCGCGCGCGTCTCCGTCGGGGCTCATGGCCCATTCCGACCAACCGAGATCGTTCAGCCCCTCGGCGGTGAGGCCGAACGTGAAGAGCTCGGTCTCGTTCGCGATCGCCGCGTTCAGGAAGCCCGGCTCGCTGAGGACGGCCTCTCCGACGCGGTCGGGGTGCCTCTGGATATAGAGGGCCGCGTACATGGCGCCCCACGAGTGCCCGAACAGCGTGACCGGCGCGTCGGGGGAGAAATGCTGGACGAGCTCGTGGAGATCCGCCGCGTACGTCTCGGCGGTGAAGTCCGACGAAGGGACGCGCTCCGAGAGACCGGTGCCTCGCTGATCCCAGTGGACGACGAAGTACCGCTCGGAGAGCGCGCCGAGGCCGAGCATGCCGCGCATGTCGCCGCCGGGGCCGCCGTGCAGCGTGATGAGGGTGGGGTTCTTCGGGTCCCCTTGCGTGCGAAGGTGAATGAGGGCGCCGTCGCGGAGGGTGAAGCGAGGTAGCGCGTCGTCCTCCGCGACCGTCCTCGGGACGAGGTTTCCAGGCGCGTCCGGATCCAGGCAGCCCGAGGCGAGCACGAGGCAAGCGAGGCAAGCGAGGCAAGCGCGACAAGAGCGGCGGACGAAGGAGCGCATGACCGGAGCGTACGAACCCGGGCCGCCCACGGCATTGTGCCGCCACGCCAATCGATTGTCCGGCGGCGCCCTCGGCTACGCCCTACGCCATGGAGCGCTCGCGGAGCTGGCCCGGCGTGCTCCCCGTCCACCGCCGGAAGGCCTTGTAGAACGCGCTCACATCGGAGAAGCCCACCAGCGCGCCGATCTCCGCGAGCCCGATGGCGGGATCCTCCAGGTAGCGCAGCGCGAGCTCTTCGCGGGTCTTCTCGACGAGCGCTCGGAAGGGAAAGCCGTCCTCCGAGAGGCGTCGTTGCAGCGTGCGCGCGCTCAGCCCGAGCCGCTTCGCCACCGTCGCCAGCTTGGGAGCGCCGCCGTGCAGCTCGAGGGCGAGCGCGTGCCGCGCGCGCTCCACGAGGCTCGCGTGGGCGGGCGGGAGCTTTTGCACGAGCAGGGCGGCGTGGCGCTCGAGGACGGCACAGAGCTCGGGGGCGGCCCCTTTCATCGGCGTCGCGAGCGCCGCGCGCGGGAGGACGATCGCGTCGCCGGGCGCTCGGAATCGAACCGGGCAAGCGAAGATACGGGTGTACGCCTCGAGCGGGGCGCAGCGCGGGTGACGGAACTGGATCGAGGAAGGCGATAGCGGCGTGGCGGCGAGCGCGCGGAAGCGAAGGACGATGTTCGCGAAGCCGAACTCGGTCGCGACCCGGTGCGGGGCCGCGCCGGGGACGTGCTCCCGGACGAGCCGGGCCTCCTTGCCATCGACGTGAAGGACATGGCGCACGGCCGTGCTGATGACGGCGAAGTGCCGCGAGAACCTCTGGAAGGCGTCGCCCACCGTGTCGCTCGACGCGACGACGTAATCCATCACATCCCAGTGGCCGATCGAGAGCGCCTCCGCGGCGCGGAGCCCGACGCCCGGATCGCCGGCCCTCTCGACGACATCGTCCCAGAGCGCGATCCACCGGCGATAGGAGAGCCGGAAGTCGGGGTTGCGCAGCTCCTCCGGCGTGAGCCCGTGCGCTCGGGCGAGCGAGCCCCCGTCGATCCCGGCAGCCTCCGCGGCCCCGAGCACGCTCCGCAGCGCCTTCACGCCGACGCTCAGCGCGCGCTCGCCCTCCGCCTTCACGAGCGGGTCGAGCCCCCGACGAGAGCTCACGAGGCGGGGCCTGCGCGACACGCTCACTGCCGCCCGCGGCGGCGCGCCAGGATCTTCTCCGCCGCGGTGAGCGGCCGCCCCTCCGGCGCCGCGCCGCCCGCGCCCGTTGCGTGTCCGCCCCCCGGGGACGGGGGTTGATGCCCCACCGCCGACCCAGGTTGAGGCCCCACCGCCGCCGACCCAGGTTGAGGCCCCGCCGCCGACCCAGGTTGAGGCCTCGCCGCCGACCCAGGTTGACGCCCCACCGCCGACCCAGGTTGAGGCCTGGCCGCCGACCCAGGTTGAGGCCACGAACCAGGTTGAGGCCACGACGCGGCCGACCCAGGTTGAGGTCCCGGCGTTCCCGCCGGCGGCGCTGCCCTCCCTGGCATCGTCCCCGCCCGCGCGCCCCCGCCACGCCCGTCTTCGCGCGGCGCCGGTCGCGCCTCCGCGCCCTCGCGCCGCTCGCGCCCCCGCTCTCGCGCCGACAGCAGCGCCCCCACGGTCGCGCCCGCGGCGGCCGGCTCCACGGCGGCTCCCCACCGCGCCGCGCGCAGCCGCTCTCCTGCCCGCGCGAGCCACGCCGCCGCGGCTTCCGGCAGCGCGAACCGCCGCGCCGCCACCGCGAGCAGCAGCGCGAGCGCGGCGAAGAACACAAGGCCCGGCGTCGCGTCCCGGTACGCGAAGCGCTTCGACGCCCGATCCTCGAAGATGCCCGCGAGCGTGTCGCGCCGCTTGCCCCCGGTGAACTCCGCGATCCGCCCGAGCAGCGACAGATCGCTGCCCGTCGGGCGCAGCTCCTCGCCGGCGGTCATCGCCGCCCCCGTGGTCCCGACCGCCTCGCCCGTGAGCTCGTCCCGGGCCACCGCCACGTAGGTCCCCGGCCGCGACAGCGGCAGCTTCGCCGTGTACGCGCCCGCGCCCGTCGCCTCGAGCGGGAGCTCTCGCGAGAAGCCGTCCGGCCCCGCGACGTGCACGACCAGCCGGCGGAACGACTGCGCACGCCCGTCGTCGCCGATCACGCTCGCCCGCACCGACAGCTCGCCGCCCGACGCGTCCGCCTCCAGGCGCACGCGCGGATCCTCCTCCTTGCGCGTCACGTCGCGCGCGGCCTGCGCGATCATCCGCGCCGCGCCGGGCCAGCGCGTCCACGCGGCGCCCCAGCGGCCCTTGAGATCGCTCGTGAACGCGGCGGCCCGGCCGAGCCCCGCCGACCACACGGCGAGCACCGGATCACCCTCCGGCCCGGACAGCAGCACCGTGGACCGGCTCTTCGGGACCGTCACCACGTAGCCCCCGAGCGGCGGCGCCTCGCCGAACGGCACGCCGGCCGTGATCGACGACGGCGCGCCCAGCGCGACGTGGAACGGCTCCTCCACGATCGCGCTCTTCGCCGCCATGATGGTCTCCTGCGTGAACACAGCGGGTAGCCGCGTGGCGTCCTCGACGAGGTAGAAGCGGCCGCCGCCGATGCGCGACAGCGCCTCGAGCTCGGGCACGTCGCTGCCCTGGCCCAGCGCCACGACGCTCGTCGTCGTCCCGCGGCGCATCGCCGCCTCCACCATCGCGCGGCACGGCCCCATGTTCTCCGCGTCCGATCCGTCGGCGAAGAGCAGCACGTGCTTCAGGCTCGAGGTGTCCCGGTCGAGCGCCTGGTACGCCGCCTCGAGGGTGATGTCGACGTAGATGCCGCCGCCGCCCGGGCCCACGGCGCGGATCGCCTTCTCGATCGCGGCGCCGTTCGCGACCGGCCCGAGCGGCACGCTCCACCGCACCGCCGTGTCGACGTGCGCGACGCCGATCCGATCGCCGGCGCCGAGCAGCGAGGCCGACCGGGCCGCGGCCTCGTTGGCGAGCTCGAGCTTCGTGTGGGCGCCGGCGGTCGCCGCCATCGACCCGGAGATGTCGATGCCGATCACCTCGGCCAGGCTCGCCCGCCGCCGCTCCTGCTTCAGGTCGAACGCGACGGGCGAGATCTCCTCGAGCGGCGTCCGCGCGTAGCCGCCCGGCCCCATGCTCCGATCGCCGCCCATCAGGAGGAGCCCGCCGCCGAGATCGCGGACGTAGCTCGCGAGCGCGTCGATCTGGCCCGGCGAGAGATCCGACGCGCGGATGTCGCTGAGCACCACGACGTCGTAGCCGGCGAGCTCCCCGAGATCGGCGGGGACGCGGCTCAGGCCGCCCTCGTCCACGCGGAACGCGCCGTCCGCGAGCGCCCGCGCGATGAACGCGCCCTGCCCGGCGTCGCCCTCCAGCACGAGGGCCGCCGCGGCCCCGCGGACGCGCAGGAACGCGCTCGCCGCGTTGTCCTCGGCGGCCTCGTCGAGCCTCGGATCCTTCGCGGTGATCTCGACGTCGTAGCGGTGCAGCCCGGGCCCCGGCGCCTTCTCCCGGATGCGCAGCACGTCTTCCCCCGCGGCGATCGAGGCCTCGGTGCGGGCGATGAGCTCGCCGTCGCGGCGGAGGCGGATCTCGACCTCGGCCGGCGACGGAGACGAGGTGACGAGCCGCAGATCGAGCGCCTCGCCCTCGTCGGCCCGCGCAGGCGCGCGGAGGGCGACCACGCGGACGTCGGGGACGAGCCGCTGCTCCAGCGGGATCACGTCGACAGGGAGGCCGGCGGCGACGGCGGCGGCCGCCGCGGCCATCGTGTCGCCTCGGGTCGCGACGCCGTCGCTGAGCAGCACGACGCGCGCCGCGGAGTCCGGCGGCACCTCGGCGAGCGCGCGCCGGATGCCGGCGGCGAGGTCCGTCCCGTCCCGGCCGAGCGCGACCCGCTGCGGGGCCGCGAGCTGCGAGCGCGGGCGCGGCGGATCCTCGGTCGCCGCGCCCGCGGCGAACGCGATGGTGGCGATCCGATCGTCCTCGCGCATGCCGAGCTCGGCGACGGAGAGCTCCTGCGCGACGCGCCGATCGGCGCTCGGTACGAGGTCGATCGAGCGGCTGCGATCGATTGCGACCAGGACGGTGAGCCGGTCGAGTGGCCGGCCAAGCTCTGGCCCGGCCACGGCCATGGCCGCGGCGAACGCGGCGAAGGGGACGAGGGAGTCGCCGAGCCGCGAGCGCCACGCCCCCTGCCGGCGGGCGTGCGCCGAGGCGAGCGCGAGCGCGAGGTACCGGAGCGCGATGAACGACGTGGCGCCCAGCGCGAGCAGCGCGCCCCAGGGCCGCGCGAGCCGGAGATGGGTGTCCGGGAGCAGGCCGCACCAGACGAGGCCCACGTAGAGCGCCGGCAGCGCGCCTGCCACCATCCAGCCGAGCAGGATCGGGCGGCGGAGCGCGCCGCGCCGGAGGGCGAGGCGCAGCAGCGCCGCGAAGACGAGCGCGCCGGCGAGCGTGGCGGCGTAGGGGAGGGCGCGCAGCGCGGCCGCCGGGATCAGGGAGGCCTCCGTTCGGTCCGCATGCGGGGGAGCCGCAGTAAATCATCTTTGCGGCGGCCCGGGGACGCCGCTTCGGCGGGTGTGGCCGAGTGCCCCATCGGCGACGCCGTGGGGCGCCTCTGTCGGTATCGAGCGGGTTTCATGGGGCGCTCCGGCGCATCGGAGCGCCTTTCCATGGAGCAGCTTTCCATGTTTGTCAGGGATGGCACGCCGTCTGCTTTAGCGGGGACAAGCGGGGACAAGAGCGGACAAGAGCGGACAAGAGCCGTCAAGAGCGGCCATGGGCGCGGCGAGGCCGCGCAGCCGGGGCAGGAGACATCATGTCGCGCATCGAGAGCACGGACACCTGGAGCGGCACGGACGGCGGCACATGGGATCTCGATGAGAAGTTCGGTGAGCCCGCGCGCGGCGCGCACCACCAGGAGGGGGATCTCGTCGCGGGGAAGTACCGCCTGGTCCGCAGGATCGGCGAGGGGGCGATGGGCACGGTCTGGATCGCGACGCACGTGGCGCTCGGGTCGGAGGTCGCGATCAAGCTGATGCGGCCCGAGCTCCGGTCGCCGGAGCTCGCGGAGTATTTCGTCCGCGAGGCGCGCGCCGCGGGCCGGCTGAACCACGCGGAGGTCGTCCGGATCTTCGACCTCGGCGAGACCGCGGCGGGGGACCCGTACCTGGTGATGGAGCTCATCGAGGGAGAGTCGCTGAGGAGCGCGCTCGCGCGCGAGGCGGCGATGACGCCGGAGCGTGCGATCGCGCTGCTCCTCCCGGTCGCGGGCGCGATGCACGCGGTGCACGAGAAGGGGGTCGTCCACCGCGACCTCAAGCCGGACAACGTGATGCTGGTGCGCCGCGGCGGCGGCCGGCTCCAGCCGAAGATCGTCGATTTCGGCGTCGCGAAGATCGTCTCCGAGCGCGAGGCGAGCCAGGCGTCGGCGAGCTTCGAGGTCTTCGGCACCCCCGACTACATGCCGCCGGAGCAGGTCCTCGCCGTCCCTGACATCGATCGCCGCGCCGATATCTGGTCGCTCTGCGCGATGCTGTACGAGCTCCTGTCGGGCCGGCCCCCGTTCTCGTCAAGGAACGCGCTGGACGGCCTGCGGGCGGTGCTGCAGGACGCGGTGCCGTCGCTCGTCGACACGTGCGGCCTCGACGCGGATCTCTGGGCGATCGTGGAGCGCGGGCTGCGGAAGGAGCCGTCCTCGCGCTGGTCGAGCATGCGCGAGCTCGGCGAGGCGCTCGCCGCGTGGCTGAGGGCGCGGGGCGTCCGGGAGGACGCGCGCGGCGTGTCGCTCCAGGGGGAGTGGCTTCCTTGCGAGGATCCCTGTGTACCTGCGGGCCATGGCGCGGCGCCGCGCGTCTCCTGGTGGGTGGGGGAACGGAGCCGGCCGAGCCGCCGGTGGTCGTCGCGCCGCCGGGCGCACCGGGTCTACCGGGGCCGGCCTCAGGGCGAGCAGACGGCCTGCCCTTGAGGGTGGGGACGAGCCGCTGAGCGGTCCGAGCCGAGGGGCGGGGTGAGCGCGCTGAGGGCGGGTCGAAGCACGGCGGGGCGCAAGCTTGACCTTTGGGTCCGCGTATTGCTCTGCTCTGGCGGGTGAACGCCCGCGCCACCCCATCGCTGCTCATCTCGCGGCTCGTGATCGAAAATTTCCGGACGTTCCGAGGGCCCACGGAGATCGACCTGAGCTCTGGCGGCGCGGTGGACGCGATGCCCGTGCTTCACGGGGCCAACGGGGCCGGAAAATCGAATGCGCTCGCGGCGATTGATCTGTTCTTTCGGGCCGCCTCGTTCTGGCTGAGCTCGGTCGTGAGCCCTGATGCGATGGTCTCCCAGGACGGTGCTTTGAAGCTGCAGTGGGGCTTCAGCAACAGCTATTTCGGCCTGTCGATGAGCCACCGGAGCTGGCCTCCCGGTGTTCGCGATCCTCAGCGGATCGCAGTTCACTTCGACGATGCTCGGCTGGGCGCCCTCCGCATCACACTGACCCCTTCGGGCAACGACGTCCTCCTCCGGCTGGCGAGGGCGGTACCCGGCTCAGCGAACAGCTGGAGAGCGCTGCGAGGGCCGCTGAAGAATGCGGCGCAACGTGACGAGATTTCGCCGCTGAAGAACGCCATTGAGGCGCCGCTCGGCCCCGGGAGCAAGCCGTTCTTCCTGCTGGACGCTCGCCGTCGAGACTTCCGGGCCATCGGTGAGGGGGGGGCGCGCGACGAGGGGGGCAGCACCCTGTCCGCCACCACGGCCGAGCGCCTCCTCGCGCTCGCGACCTCGCTCGATCCGGAAGAGACGGAGCGCTGGCGCGTCTTCGTGGAGCTCATCCATCGGTTCAAGACCCTGTCGGATCGAGAGATCTCCGTGCTCCGCGCCCCCGTGGCTGGCGGGGAGGTCACCGATCTGCGCTTCGAGGTCCGGGGCAAGCAGATCCTACGGCTCTCCGAGCTCAGCTCGGGCGAGCAGCAGGTGGTCGCTCTCGTCGCGGCCGTGCTGACGTCCCGCGCCGGCCTTGTTGCCATCGAGGAGCCGGAGATGAGCTTGCATCCCGAGAACCAGGAGCTCGTCCGCGACATCCTGCGCGAGCAGGTGCAACGCGGGATCGTCGATCAGATCTTCCTCGAGAGCCACGTCCAGGTCTTCGACGGCCCCGAGGTGCTCCGGTTCAGCCGCTCTCCCGAGGGGGAGACGCTCGTCACGCGGCAGCCTTCGCGCTCGGACCGCGAACTTCAAGATCGCGCGAGCAAGAGCGGCGCCAAGCAGCACTGGGTGACACCCGAGGGCTACACGCAGATCCCCGCGGAGATGCGCGGCGATCTCGGGCTGCAGAGCGGCGGATACCTGTGGTTCCTGCGTTCCCGACCGGAGGGCCGCTGGGAGGCATGGACCGCGTCAGAGCTCGACGAGCAGTTCGGTCTTGGCGATGAGTCCTCCAAGGATGCCTGACGTGCGGCTCTGGATTGACACCAACGCGGCGCGTAGCGTCATCGACATCGAAAAGCTCTGCATTCTCGCTGGGAGCAAAAGGGTCGAGGTTGTAATCCATGCGCAGGTCTACCTTGAAAGGCGTCGCCAGATGCGTGTGAGCAAGGGCGCCAGATTCTCGGAGGTCCGCTTCGATGGCCTCCTCCGCCAGTTTGGCATCCAGATCATCGACATCCACCTTGATCATCCGACCGCCGCCCGATGGGCCGACAGCTTGTGTCAGCGGTATCCGACGGACCGCGATTGGGAGCTGGCGAAGAAGCGTACCCTCGGCGGCGAGCTGAACGCCGATTTCAAAGTCATCCCTGGAAAGATGCCGATGACCACGGACTGGCTCATCGCCCTCGCCGTCGAGGACGACCCCGCGTCGCGCATCATCACCCACGACGAGGGCGAGGAATGGCAGCGGCTCCGCGAAGCCGAGCCGAGGCGCGCCTTCCGCTGGGACGAGGCGGTCACCTGGCTTCAGAGCCTGCCCGCGGACGAGCCGTCACCCGGCTGAAGCGCATAGGGCGCCGCGCGGGGGTGCGGCATCGATCCGTGGAAGGTGGGCTAGCGTTCGCTCGGTGGTACCGAGCCTGCTCGGGTGCCCCAGCCTCGGAGGGCGCGGCGACCGCCCTGGCTCGCTCCGCCCGGGCCGCCGCGAGCCAGCGCGCCGTTCACGGCCTCCCGTCCGTCATGCGAGCGAGGGTCACCGCGAGGGCTGGCCCGTGCGCAGCGGGCCACCTCGCGAGGTGGGCCAGAGCATGCAATTGGCCGCCGAGCCCGGGATCGTGAAGACATCCATCCCGTGCTCGAAGGTCTGCACGAAGACCTCGAGCTGGCCGTCTCCGTCGAGATCACCCACCGCCGGCGCGGCGGGCGCGCCGTTGCCGTTTCCATTGCTGCCGGGGTTCGGCAGGGGCACGTCGTGCAGGACCGCGCCGTTCGCGCCGAGGATCACGAGGTTGCCCGAGTCGAGCACGTCCGGAGCGCCGTAGGTCGCCAGCAGGACCTCGGGTGAGCCGTCCTGGTTCAGGTCGGCCACGGTGGCCTCGGTCGCGAACATGATCGATTTGCCGTGCATGTAGTTGTATCGCCACAGGAGCGACGCGTCGGGGCCGAACGCATAGAGATACCCGTCGTTCATCGGGACGATGATCTCGGGCCGCGCGTCCCCCTGGAGGTTCACCGTCGTCGGCGAGGGCACGCCGCTCGGCGGGTAATAACCGTCGATCTCGAGCGGCCTCTCGCCGCGCGGGAGCGTCTCCCACCCGGGCTTGCGCATCGCCGATCGGTTTCCGTCGCCGTGCGCCCCCTCGAGCACCATCACCGCATATGCCTGCGTCTCGTAAGGCTCGTGCATCTCGACGTTCGGTACCCCGACGACCTCGTTCCGCCCGTCCCCGTCGAGATCGACCACGTTCGGCGGCGACGCGGTCCACTGCAGCCACTCGGCGGAGCTCGGGTGCGGCCATGTCCCGGTATGGAGATGGTAGTGGTCGCCCTCCACCTTCGGGTCCGCCCAGCGGATGAACTGGCCCCAGGTCAGCGGCTTGTCGGCGAACGCGTCGTCGCGATTCTTGAAATATGGCGCGGCGTCGATCGCCACGCCGTCGTGGTTGAACGCCTGGACGTGGTGGTTGTCGTAGGTGGCCAGGATCTCGAGCTCCGGGTCATCGTCGATGTCACCGATGCCGACGTTGAGCCCATAACACCCGAACCCGGAGTGCCCCATGCCGTTGCGATCGGCGTCGTTCCCCGGGCCGCTCTGGTTGTTGTACCGAGGCCAGGCCGCGAAGCCGGCGCCCGCGGATGCGGGCCGATAGAGCGACCCATCCGCGCTGAAGACGAAGATCTGCGCGCCGCCGTCCTCGGTGCTCGCGGTCTGCGTCGTCGTCGCCACCACCTCGATGGTGCCGTCGCCGTCGAGATCCGCCGCGGCGAGCCCGCGCACCTCGGGGGCGTTGCCGGCCGTCGTGGTGTCCGCCGGCCACCCGGCCTTCAGCGCGAGCCCGCCCTGCCATTCGAATGCGAAGACCTGATGACCGTTGCCATACACGATGTCGATCGCCCCGTCGCCCTCGAGGTCGGCGACCACGTGCGGCGCGTAAACCCGGTCCTCCCCGGCCTCGGCGCGATCGATCTCCTTCCCGTTCGAGTCGAAGACGAAGAGCGCATAGTAAGCGGCGATGAGCTCGTTCCGACCGTCGCCGTCGAGGTCCATCACCACCGGCGACGCGTACCAGCTCGTCTGCCCGGGCAGGACCATCCGGTGCTCCGGCGCCTGCACCTCGCCGGTGCTCGTGCCCACCTCGCAGATCGGGTTGCGCGTGCCGCCCGTGCTGCCCGCACCGCCGCCGGGGCCGCTCGCGCCATCCCCGAGCTCGCCCCCGGCGCAGGCCGTCGCGAGCAGCGCGAGGAGCAACGCGACGCTGCCGAGCGCCCATTCACCCAGGCCGGTGCGCGCGGCCCCCGGCGAAGGGGGCGGGTGTCGAGGTCCGGTGGGGAACCCGCGATCGGAACGGCACGGGCAGCGCTGGGTAACCATGGGGCCTCCGGGGGATGCGCCGCCAGCGGGTGACACCCGCCGGCAGAAAAGGACAGGAGCCAAGCTCATCGAGATTACCAGGAACCTTGAGAGCCGGGGATACGAGAGTCCGGCCGAGGGGGAGCCCCGCGGGACCGCTGTGTGGGTGGTTGCCCAGGGCAGAGTGTGGTTCGTTGCCAGTGGGGGTGTATCATGTAGATCTCGGAGAGGGACGACGCGTTCACCCCCCGGAGGCGGCGCATGCCCACGATAGAGGCGTTCATTCCGACGGTGGTGCTCTTCGAGACGATCACCGACATCGCTCGTTCTCACAAGGCGCACCTCGTGCTCCAGCGCTTCGAGGGCGCGCATGGCGGCGCGAGGCTCTCCGTCGTCGAAGCGAGCCCTCTCGCGGCGCACGAGTACCTGAGAGGCGGCTATCAGCTGGTGTACCTGGCGTCGCGGAGGGCGCCCGCCAGCGAGCAGGACTGGGGCTTCATCGACCGTGAGGCCGCAAATCTGCTCGAGTTCGCCGGTGCGCGCCAGCGCGGTCAGGATCTCGAGCAGGTCACGATCCGCCCGGTGGCGAAGAAGAGCCGTGTGGCCAGGTTGTTCGCCGCGACCAGGGCGGCGATCGTGGCGAGCTGCAAGCGAGGCGTGAGGCTCAAGGGTCAGCTTTACCCGAAGATCTTCTACGCGAAGGAGCTTGAGACCGGGAGTTTCCAGCTGTGGGTCGATATCGAGACGAGGACCCTATCCGCCGAGATGGCCGGGTAGGGCCTCTGGCTCCTCGCGGCGCGGCCCTGGCGCCGTGGCGGTCTTTCCGCCGATCCTCGGCGCTTTCCCGCCGCAGCGCTAGGCTGCAGGCCTGTCATGGCCTCGCAGCGGCCTCGGCACGCGCGTGAAATACCAGACGTCGGCGACCACCAGGCCGAGCGCCGCGAGCGCCAGCAGCCAGGTCCACTCGACGTGGGCGTCCGGCTGTCCCGCCGCGCTGGAGACGGCGACCTCGCCGCCTCCCTCCGCGAGGAGCGGCCTCGGCGTGAGGTCGCTCTCGGCGACGCTCGTGAGGTTCGCCGGCACGACGACGGACCCGGCCTGCGGTCCCCGCCAGGCGAGGCGGTAGAAGCCCGCGCGGGGCGTCTCCGCGATCACCGCGACGCCGGCGCGCTGCGCGACCTCGAGCCGCTCGCCCGCGGGGCCCATGGCCTGGAGGTCCCGCGCGGTCGCGGGGACGCTCACGCGCAGCGGCTCGCCGGTGCGCGCGGGGCCTGTGATGCCGTGGGCGCGGTGGGCGCGCGCCTGCTCGAGCAGGTTGCGCACGAAGAGCACGAACGACGCCTTGAGCGGCCAGTCGCTCTCACCCACGTCGAAGCCGAGCAGCGTGCCGGTCCGCGAGGCGGTGGAGATGTCGGTCGCGATCGTGCCCTCCTGGGCGCGGATCAGCTCCTGCGTCGCCGCCTCCGGCTTGAGGGACGAGGCCACGCGGAGGTTCACGCCGTCCAGCGTCAGGAAGCGCAGCCGCGGATCCGCCGTGTCCCACGACGTGAGCGTGGGGCGCTCGAGCGTCTGCCCCACGAGCGTGCCGGCGCAGCGCCCGGGCGGCGGGTTCACGATCAGCAGATCGCCCCCCGGAGGATCGGGCGGGCACGCGCCGTCGATCACCACGAACGTGTCGGGATCGAGCCCGGGCTTCCCGAGCAGATCCGCGAGCGCGCCCGAGATCACCGAGGTCATCGGATCGGACGCGAGCGCCCGCTCGAGCCAGACGGAGCCGCCGGAGGGCGCCCCCGGCTGCGCGCCCTGGGCGTCGCCGCCCTGGCCGTTGCCGGCCGACGCGAGGAACACAGGGAGCTTGTCGCCGGCCGGCACACGCCCGTAGGCGACGTCGTCGAGCGGCATCGCGTCGCGCGGCGAGAGCTCGAAGACGAGCCCCTTGCGGTAGTCGCCGGGCGACGGGCGGAACGTGAGCACGACAGGGAGGCGCTCGCCCGGCTTGACCAGCACGCGCCGCGAGCCGAGCACGTCCGACGCGTTGTCCTGCCGCATCGTCACGTACACGTCGCGCGGCTGCGCCCCGAAGTTCGCGACAACGAGGAAGGCCTGCACCTCCTCGCGCTGCTCCGAACGCTCGCCGTCCGCGCCGCTCGCGCCGCTCGCGCCGACCACCGCGCTCCCGGAGCGCACGTCGACGCGGACGATGGCGGCGTTGTCGACCGGATCACCGACCGTGATGACCTCCACCGGCAGCGACGCGCCGCGCAGCGAGGCGCGGCGGGCGAGGTTGCCGTCGGTGATCGCGACGACCCGGCGGGCGCCGCCGAGCTGGCGGAGCCGGTCGATCCCGAGCGCCACCGCGGCCTCGAGGTCCCCCTCGACGTCGCGCGCCGCGATGGGGTCGATCGCCGCCTTGAGCCGGACCCGATCGCGATCGAGCGCCGCGACGAGGCGCGCGTCGCGCCCCGCCTCGACGATCAGCGCGTCGCTGCCCGGGGCGAGGCCGGAGAGGAGGTCCCTGGCGAGCTGCTTCGCGAGCTCGACGCGCGTCGTCGCCTCGCCGGCCGGCCCTCGAGCGGCCGCGGACATCGAGGCGCTCGTGTCGATGACGATCGCCACATGATCGCCGGTGAGCTCGCGCCCGCGCGAGGCGGGGCGGGCGAGGGCGAGCGCGAGGAGGGCGAGCGCGAGCGCCTGCAGCACGAGCGGCAGCTGGGCGATGAGCTTCCTGAACGGCGCGCGCGCCATGAGGTCGCGCTGCGCGGCGGCCCAGAGCCACGTCGAGGGGACGCGCCGGCGGCTCCGCTTGATCTTGAGGATGTAGAGCAGGACGAGCGGGCCGAGCAGCGCGAGCAGCCACAGGCCGCCGGGCGAGAGCAGCGCGAGCGGGGCGCCCGCGGAGGCCTGTGCGAGCGGGGCGGCCACGTCAGTCGACGCTCCTCGAGACGAAGCGGCGGACGGCGCCCTCGAGCGGCTCGTCGCTCCGCGCTCGCACGTACGTCGCGCCATGGCGGCGGGCGAACGCGCGCAGCGCCTCGCACAGGCCGGCGAAGCGGGCCGCGTACGCGGCGAGGGCCGCGGCGTCCAGGGTCACGTCGACGAGCGCCCCCGTCTCGGCGTCCTCGAGCGTCAGGTCGCCCTCGAAGCTCGGCTCGAGCTCGTCGGCGGCGACGACCTGGAGGGCCGCGACGTCGTGGCCGGCCTGCGCCGCGCGCCCGAGCGCGGCGGTGACCGGGCCGGGGTCGAAGAAGTCGGAGACGACGCAGAGCAGGCCCGGCCGCGCGCTCTGCCGCACGACGGCGTCGATGGCGCGCGCGAGGTGCGTCCCGCCGGAGGCCCTCACGCCGTCGAGGGCGCGGAGGAGCGCGGCGAGCCCCGCGCGCCCGCGCACCGGCGCGTGCTCGCGGGCGATGCCGTCGCCCGCCACGAAGAGCTGCGCGCGCTCGGAGCGCGCGAGCGACATGTACCCGATCGCGGCCGCGAGCCGGCGGGCCGCGTCGAGCTTCGTGGGCTCCCCGAAGTCGAGGGACGCCGACGCGTCGCACACGATGCGGGCGATGACGTCCTCCTCGGCGCGGAACAGCTTGAGCACCGGCTCCCCGGTGCGGGCGTACGCGGCCCAGTCGATCCGCCGCATGTCGTCGCCGGGCGCGTACGCCCGGTGCTCCTTGAACTCGGCCGAGCCGCCGCGGCGCCGCGCGAGGTGCTCGCCGGCGCCGCCGGAGCGGGCGCGGATCTCGAGCCGCCGCTGGAGCACCTCGAGCTCGCGGACGAAGCTCGCGCCGAGGAGCGGCTCGGGGGACGAGGGGAGCATCGGAGAGCAGTAGACCTCGGCGCGGGCGGGGGTGCCAGCGGGGTCGCGGAGGAGCGGCGGCCCGCGCTCGGCAGGGGCGCCGGCCGCGCCCGGTCCGTCGTCGTTCCGCGTCGTTCCGCGTCGTTCCGCGTCGTTCCGCGTCGTTCCGCGTCGCTCCGCGTCGTTCCGCGTCGCTCCGCGTCGCTCCGCGGCGTCGAGACAGACCGCCACGCGGTGGGGCAGGGCACCCCACTCGCGTTCGTCGTGGCCGACAGGGCCCCGTCAGCAGGCGCGCCGCTGCTCCGTGGCTCGCTTTATGCGAGCCAGCGCTGTGGTTCAGCTGTCGTGCGCCGGCCCGGCCGGTAGAGCCGCCGAGCGCCCGTACCGATGTGTCACCCGAAAGGAGGCACCGTGAAGGCCCTGGTTTTCCACAAACCTTCGGACGTCCGCGTCGAGGACGTCCCGGATCCCCGGATCGAAGAGCCCACCGACGTCATCGTGCGCGTCACCGCGACCGCGATCTGCGGCTCGGATCTGCACATCTACAACGGCTTCTTCCCCCAGGCGAAGCCCATGGTGCTCGGCCATGAGTTCATGGGCGTCGTCGAGGAGATCGGCCCGCAGGTCACGAAGCTGCGGAAGGGCGACAGGGTCGTCGTCCCGTTCCCCATCGCGTGCGGGCGTTGCTTCTTCTGTCAGGCGGAGCTGCCCGGCCATTGCGAGAGCTCCAATCCGAAGCACTACGGCCCCGAGGGCGGCACGCTCGAGGGCAAGGGCGGCGCCCTCTTCGGCTACACGGACCTCTACGGCGGTTACAACGGGGGTCAGGCCGAGTACGTGCGCGTCCCTTACGCCGACTTCGGGCCACGGAGGGTGCCTGAGCGCCTCACCGACGAGCAGGTCCTCTTCACGACCGACATCCTCCCCACCGGGTGGACGGCGATCGAGTGGGCCGAGCTCAAGGGGGGAGAGACGGTCGCCGTGTTCGGATGCGGGCCTGTCGGCCTCGCGACCATGAAGTGCGCCTGGCTCCGCGGCGCGGCGCGCGTCATCGGCGTCGATCGGGAAGAGTACCGCCTGAACACGGCCCGCGAGATCGCCAAGGCCGAGACCGTCAACGTCGACAAGGTCGACGCCGTCGAGGCGATCCGCGCGATGACGGGCGGGCGCGGCGCGGACGTGTGCGTCGACGCGGTCGGGATGGAGGCGCACCGCGGCGTGCTCGAGAAGGCCTCCAGCGCCCTTCACGGCCAGGTGGGGACGATATCGGCCCTCCGGCTCGCCATGAGCGCCGTGCGCCGGGGCGGGGTCGTGCCCGTCGTTGGGGTCTACGGCGTGTCCTATGACAACTTCCCGCTGGGCCAGCTCTTCGACAAGGGCCTGAGGCTCCGCGCCGGCCAGGCGCCGGCGCACAACTACGTCGACCGGATCCTCAAGCACATCGAGGACGGCCACCTCCGGGCGGACGACATCATCACCCACCGCCTGCCGCTCGCCCGCGCCCCGCACGGCTACGAGATCTTCAACAAGAAGCGCGACGACTGCGTCAAGGTCGTCCTCAGGCCCTGACGCAGGGCGCAGATCGGAACCATGGCCCGCCGCAGCCCTGGCGCCTGACACCGGCGTCAGGGACGCGCGGCCGCGTTGCTGTGTAATTCGTTGAATTCATGCTTGTTTGTTCCGGGTACGGCGCTTGCTTGGGGCCGGACCTCGACGAGCGCCTCGCTCGCTTGCTCGGCCGCCCGTGATGGCCTCTGATCGCACGGAAGGACAGCTCCCGATGGCTCGAGATCTGCGCTCCACTCGAACGCTCCTTCACCCCTTATGGTTAGGAGCCCTGGCGCTCCTCGTCCTCAACGATCACGCCCTCAAGGGCTCTGGTGTGCTCCCCGGGTGGTTGACCGGGAAGCTCAGCGACTTCGCGGGGCTCCTTGTCGCGCCGGCGGTCCTCGCCTCGCTGCTCCGCGTGACCTCGCGCCGCGGGTTCCTCGGCGCGCACGCCGCCATCGGCGCGGGCTTTTCCGCCATCAAGCTCGTTCCGGAGGCCGCGCGCGCGGTCGAGGCGCTCATGGCGCTCACGCCGCTCCCGTGGCGGATCACCGTCGACCCGACGGACCTCGTCGCGCTGCCGGTGCTCCTCATCTCGTACCGCGTGCTCGGCGAGGCGATGGGGCGGCCGGCTCCCGCGCGCCCGGTCGCCCACCGCCTGGCGCTGATGGCGGGCAGCCTGGCCTGCGTGGCCACGAGCAAAGAGCAGCCGATCACGTGCGGCGACGTCGAGGGGTGCGCGCCGCCGCAGCCGCAGGAGCTCGCGTCGCTCGTGATCGGCAACGCGACGGAGGCCGAGCAGCTCATCCGCGTTCGGCGCCTGCGGGAGTCGGTGCGGGTCGACTGCGGCGTCCTGCTCGACGACCCGACGCGCGCCCTCTCGCGCGATCTGTTCGCGAACGCCGAGACCTGGCTCATCGCGCCCGGCCGCGCGCTCCCGCTGGGCAACGCGGGGTGCGATGCAACCCTGATCGACGCCGACGGGCTGCCGCTCACGCTCCTCGCGTGGTCCGCTGCGGAGTTTCCGGAGCAGGAGCTCGTCACATCGACGGAGAGCCCGCGGGCGGATCGGATGATCACGCTGCAGCGCGCCGGGGCCAGGCTCGAGCTCGCCGATCACCCGGCGATCTTCCCGGCGCCGCCCATCGAGACGCCGGCTCCCGCGGGCGCATGCGGCGCCTCGGCCGGGGGGAGCGGGCTCGACTGGACCGTGCCCGTCTCCAGAGCAGGGGTCCTCGCCGGCGTGACGTCGTCGCCGGACGGGTGCCACGCCCTCACGCTCGATCGCGGCGAGACCTTCTTCCTCTGCGCCCCTGCCGAGGCGATCCCGTTCAGCGAGGGCGACGTCCTCCATGTGAGCGCCGTCGCGGTCGACGGCGGCAGGTACCCCGAGCTCCTGCAGGACCAGCTGGCGCTCGCGCGCGGCCTCCACATCGAGAGCGAGACGCACGCGGTGCTCGCGCTGCGCGGCAACGTGCTCGCCCGCTGGTCGATGGTCGGCCGGCAGCCAGGCGCCCATTTCTCGGCCGATCTCTCGCCGCTCGCGGCCTGCGGCGGGTACCACGACGCGTGCGGCAGCCTCGTCGAGCCGCTCGAGGCGTCGCTGCTCGGCGACGGCGTCTCCGGGGTCGTCTCGCTGCGCCCCGGCGAGAGCGCGGCGCTCGCCGAGGGCGCCGGCGCGCTCTTCCTCGTGCGCGCCGACGACATGCCGGTGCGCGACGCGGAGTGCTTCACCGTCCCCGTCGATCAACCCCGCCTGCTCGAGTCGGTCTTGGTCGCCGCCACCGCGGCGCCGTAGGAGGTCACGCCATGAAGATCCGAATGCACGATGTCCTCGCGCTCGGCGCCGCCGCCGCGCTCGGCGCGGCCGGCTGCGCGTCCTCGGACGGCGAATCCGGCGGCATCGCCGTCACCCCGGGCCCCCCCGGGTCCCCGTCCCCGGGCAGCGCGGGCGTCTCCCAGGGCGGCGCGCAGGACTTCGGCCTGTTCCGGCAGATCCTCGAGGACGGCGAGATCCCCGGGCCGGACACGCTCGACGACGTCGGCTTCTTCGCGGAGCACAAGCTCGATTACCCGGCCGCGACCTGCGGCGAGGACGTGTGCATGCACGGGCTGCTCGGGATCATGGGCAACATGATCAGCGGCTCGCCCTGCACGCTCATCCAGATCGGGATGAACTCGCCCGTGGACCTCGGCGCGCTCGAGCGGCCGCCGCTGCACCTCGTCATCGCCGTCGACACGAGCGGCTCGATGCAAGGCGACCCGATCGCCTACGTCAGGGCGGGGCTCGTCGAGATGATCGACGCCCTCGAGCCGACCGACCGGATCTCGCTCGTCCGCTACTCGGACACGGCCGAGCTCGTCCTCGAGCAGGCGGAGGGCTCGGACAGGGAGGCGCTCACGGAGGCGTTCGAGGGCCTGACAGCGCGGGGGTCGACCAACCTGTACGAGGGGCTCTTCACCGCGTATGCGCTCGCCGAGCGGCACCTCGATCCGGCCTGGCAGAACCGCGTGATCTTCCTGTCCGACGGCGTGGCCACGGCCGGGCTCACCTCGCCTCAGCGGCTCGTGTCGCTCGCGGCCGGGTACGCGGAGAAGGGGATCGGCCTCACGGCCATCGGCGTCGGGGCCGAGTTCGACGTCGACGCCATGCGCGGGATCAGCGAGGTCGGCGCGGGCAACTTCTACTTCCTCGAGGACCCGAAGGCGGTGGAGGAGGTCTTCGCCGAGGAGGTGAAGACGTTCCTCGTGCCCCTGGCGCTCGACGTGGAGCTCGACGTCGCCGTGGGCGACGGTTACGTCGTGCGCGGCGCGTACGGCACGAACGGCTGGCAGGGCGGCGAGCGCGGCGGCGCCGTGCACATCCCGAGCCTCTTCCTCGCCGGCCGGACGAGCGCCGCGGAGCCCGTCGGCTCCGGCCGGCGCGGCGGCGGAGGCGCCATCCTGCTCGAGCTCGTGCCGAAGCCCGACCAGCGAGGCGTCGAGGACCCGCGCGCCGTGGGCAGCCTCGCGCTGTCGTGGCGGCACCCGCTGACGGGCGAGGCGCACGCGCAGGAGGTCGACATCGAGGCGCCGAGCGCGCCCGACGCGCCGCCCGAGGCCGGCTATTTCTCCGGCGACACCGTCGAGAAGGGCTTCGTGATGTTGAACCTCTTCGCCGGCTTCAAGCTCGCCGCCCAGCTCGCGGCGGACGCCGACCCCCGCACCGCGCGGCGCACGCTCGAGGCGCTGCGGCCGAACGTCGAGGCGTGGCTCGCGGATCATCCGGACCCCGACGTCGAGGACGACCTGCGCTACGTCGATCTGTTCATCGAGAACCTCATCACGGCGGAGGCGAACGTGCAGCCCTACGTGCCGGCGGATCCGCCGAACCCCTGGCCCGCCGATTGAGCCCCGCGCGCGGCGCGCCAGGTGACGGCGACGCGCGCCGGCTGACACCAGCGCGCCGCGCCCGTCACCCCCCATTCAAGTCGATTCCCCTCAACACGCGTTTCGACGTCTCCACGTCGTCACATGCGCTCCGTGTGCACGCGTGCACGCGTGTCCGCGTACACAACAACGCACCCCGTGCGCCGCAAACCTGCGCCGCGGCGATGTCGCTTCCTCGCGGCGAACGCCTTGTGTAGGATCGAACTTTCGTGGCCGTCGAGGAGGAGAGTGCACCTATGCGAAGATCCATGTGGTTCGGGTTGGCGAGCATCACCGTCTGTCTCACGGCCGCTCTCCCGGCGAGCGCGGGTGTCCCGGAGTGCGGCAATATTCGTTTCGAGGGCCTGTCGAACTGCGAAGTGCGCGTCACGGGCGAGTGCACCGCGGGCTGCAGCGAGCTCGGGATCTACAAGACCGCGTGCGCCACGAAGCTCGTGCCGGTCTGCAAGACGGAGTGCACCCTCTCGGCGGAGGCGACCTGCACGGACAGCTGCACCACGCAGTGCAAGTCGGACTGCGATAACAACATCAACGTCATCTGCTCCCACAACTGCTTCGTCGAGTGCACGACCACGCGGGACGCCGAGTGCGCTGGCGCCCCCGATTCCGCCCAGTGCGCCGCCACGTGGGACGCGAACTGCGACAGCGAGTGCGACGCCCAGTGCGTCACGGTGGATGGCGACTGCTACCAGCACTGCATCGAGTGCTGCGGGGGCTCGTGCACGGCCGACGCCAACATGGACTGCCAGACCACCTGCCAGAACGAGGAGTTCGAGGACTGCGAGCACGAGTTTCGCGCGAACTGCGATGCTTCCTGCAGCGGCGACGGCGCGCTCTTCTGCGGTGGGAAGTACATCCTCTCCGGCTCGCAGATCCCCGCGTGCGTGAACGCGCTGCTCGCGCAGGGCATCAGCGTGAAGGCCGAGGCGGAGGTCACCATCGGTCCAGATGGCATCGACGGGAACCTCGCCGCCGGCATGTGCGCCTTCAGGCCCGCGAGCAAGGCCTCCCTCGCCGCGCCGTTCGCCGCGCTCGCGGCCGCCGCAGGCTGGCTCGCGCGGCGCCGCAAGCGTTCATCGCACACGCCGCGCTGATCGGCTCCGGGTGATCGTGCGGCCGACCCCTCACGTGCTGCTCGCGCTGCTCGCCCTCGGCTCCCCGGGCTGCGGGGGCGAGGGCGCCGACGCGCTCGTGGTGGTCGGCCTCACGACGGACATGGCGATCGGCTTCGAGATCGACGCGATCGAGAGCACAACGAAGGTGGATGGCGTCATCACGCGCGCCGAGCGCCTCTCGTATGGCAGCAGCGGTCTGTCGCTCCCGGCGGAGATCGAGATCGCGCCGGCGCAGGACGGCGCCAAGGTCGAGCTGTCCGTCGCGGCGTTCCGCGACGGCGAGGCGGCGCCCGTCGTGAAGCGGACGGTCGCGACCCGCGCGGCCGGCGGGCGAAGGCTGCTCCTGCCCGTCTCGCTCGACGCGGCGTGCTCCGGGGTCGCCTGCGCGGCCGGCGCGACGTGCGCGGCGGGGATGTGCGTCGATCCCTTCGTCGACCCGTCCGGGCTCGATGACCACGATCCGACGTGGATCGCCTCGGCGAGCGACGCGTGCAAGACGCGCTCCTCGGGCGACCCAGAGATCGTGATGGGGCAGGGGGAGAGCGCGTTTGCGCCTCTGGAGGAGGGCGAGGTGCTGCCGATCGAGGCGGGCCTTCAAGGGGGGCACCACGTGTGGCTCGCGCTGCGCGTGGCCGGCCTCCGGCAGATGGGCTTGCGACTGACGGTAGGGGGCCACTTCCCCGAGCTCGCGTTCGAGCTGGTCCCGTTCACCGCGCTGGTCGCGCTGCGCCGAGCCGGGGAAGGCCGCTGCGAGATCTACGGCATCCGCTTTCGGGTGGATCGAGGCCTGCCGGTCGAATCCGTCCGGGGGCAAGCGCTCGACGTCGAGATCACCCTGGAGGACCCGAACGGCGACATCGCGACGGCCGCGCAGCGGATCGTCATCGCTCCCTGACACGTCACCTGCCGGGAGCGGCCTCGCAGGCGGTCGATTTCCGTTCTGGATCGACTTTCTCTCCCCTCGCCAGGGGGCGCCGGCATGTGGCGACCTGTCGGAGCTGCCTCGCGGGGGGCCGATTTCGGTTCCGGATCGACTCGTCCCCCCCTCGCGAGGGGGCGCCGGGACGTGGCGACCTGTCGGAGCTGCCTCGCGGGGGGTCGAGTTCGGTTCCGGATCGACTCGTTCCCCCTCGCGAGGGGGCGCCGGCCGGTCGCGACCTCTCAGGAGCGGTCTCCGAGGCCGTCCGTTTTGGTCCTGGCTCAGCCAAGTACCCCTCGTGCGATGACGCCAGCGCGTCGCGACCTCCGCGACCTCCGCCGCGCCGCCGCGGCCGCCGCCAGGCACGCTGCGGCAACGGCGGCCCGGCCCTCCTCCGCGCCGCCGGTACGACAGCCGCAGCCCGCCTCGCCCTGCCGTGCCCCGCCGGAAGGCGGCGCCCCGCCGCTTGATGCATCGGGCGCTCCGCCCGCACCCGCGGCGCTCGCCTGGCCCCCGCCGCTCGCCGCCGCGGCGCCGCCGCCGGTCGCGCCGGTCGCGCCGGTCGCGCCCGTCGCGCCCGTCGCGACGGCGCTCGTGCCGCTGCCGGCCGCGGGTGAACCGGCGTCCGGCGTGCAGTCCCGGTGGCCCGTCATCCGCGCGATCCTCGGCCAGTCCGCCGGGCAGGCCGCTCCGACCGCGGTGCTCGCCGCGCACTCCAGAGGACCACGAATGCACCCCTGCTGGAGCAGCGGCTCGAACGTCGCGCCGCCGTCGAGCGAGCGGCCGATCGTGAAGCCGTCCAGGAACTCGCTCGCGCACGCGTACAGGCCCGAATCCGTCCAGGCGAAGCAGCGCGGCGCGACGCTCGAGACGCGCTCGAAGGCCAGCGTCGACGAGGGCGCGCGGAAGACGCCGTCGACGTCGCTGCCCACCGCCACCGTCGCGCCGTCCGGCGAGATCGCGAACGCGCGCACGAAGCCCTCGGTCGTGAACACGGGCGCGAACGCCGCCCCGCCGTCCGTCGAGACGAACACGCGCCCCGGCGCGCTCGCGATCCGCACGTACAGCACGTCGGCGTCGCGCGGATCGACCCCCGCGATGTACGGCTCGCGCGACGTCGTGCTCCCCGGCACCGCCGCGGTCTGCCACGTCTCCCCGCCGTCGGCCGAGCGCGCGAGCACCCCCTTGACGGAGCCGCCCTCGCTCGCGAGGCCGCTCACGTAGACCCGCCGCGGATCCGACGGCGCGACGTCGACCGTCCGGGCCACAAAGCCCGCCGGGAGCGGCGCCCCCGCGCTGGTCCAGCTCGCGCCGCCGTCGCGCGACGCCCAGAGGCCGTGCCTGGTCCCCGCGGCCACCGCGACGACGTGCGAGGGATCGCCCTGCCGGACCGAGAGATCGATCACCTCCCGCCCAGCGAGCTCGGCGGCGCGCGCCCAGGCGCAGCCGCCCTCGGCGCCGACCGCGATCCCGTCGGCCAGCGCGGCGAGCACCCGGCCGCCCGCCACCGCCGCGATGGGCGGGGACTGGCCGGCCGTGTCGTCGTACCCGACCGCGCGCTCGCAGATCCAGCGCCAGCTCGCGCCCCCGTCTCGCGTGGCCAGCAGGCCGTACGTCATCCGGGCGACGGCGCGCGCTGGATCCGCCGGGTCGAACACGAGCTGGTCCGCCGAGGGAAAGACGCCGTTCGCCGCCGCGGGGGAGGGGAGCGCCACGGCGGCGAGCGCGGCGAGCGCGACGGCGCGCGGCACGGCGGCGAGCGCGACGGCGCGCGGCACGGCGGCGAGCGCGGCGAGCGCGACGGCGCGCGCCGGGCGAGATCCCGGCCTCACGGCGCGCGGGGGAGGCGGTCGCATCGAGGATCCATCGTACCGCGGCGCGCGCCGAGAACCGCCCACGCGCCCTCCGCGCCCCGCTACACTCGCGGCAATGCCGGAGCGCATCGTCGTGTCCTTTCGAGGTACTGCGGCCCTCTCGCAGCCAGACAGCACGGACGCGGTCGCGCCGTGGCCCGGACGCCGCGGCGCGCCGCGGGCGCCCGCGCCGCCGTCGCGCCAGAGGGGCGCGGCGCGCGCCGCGGGCGGCGCCGCCCGCGGCGAGGAGAGCTACCTCGCGCGGGCGCTCGCGCTGAAGAAGCGCGCCGAGGCGCTCGGCGCCACCCTGTGCGCCTGGAGCGCGCAGACGTTCTCGTTCGAGTTCACCCCCGACGACGTCGAGGAGGCCGTGCTGCTCGCCGCGCTCGCCGCGGAGGACGCGGCGGTGCACCCCGACGCGCGCTTCGCGGTCGGCATCGCGCAGGGCGAGATGACCTACGTCGGCGAGGCGGGGCGCTTCACCGCGCTCTCCTGGGGGCAGCCGCTGCTCGTCGCCGTCATGCTCGCCCGCGTCGCGCTCCCCGGCGACGTGCTCCTCGATCCCGCGCTCGCCGCCGTGATCTCGGGCGAGCTCATGACCCTCGGCGCCCACCGCGGCGTCGACGGCGCGCGCCGGGTGCGCGGCCTCCGCCTCGACGCGCAGCAGCCGCTGCGCAGGCAGGTCGCCGAGAGCGTGGCGCGCCTGTGCAAGCCGCCGCTCATCGGCCGCGACGCCGAGCTCGCCGAGCTCGCCGTGCCCCCCGGCTCGCTCGCGATCGTCCGGGCCGAGCCCGGCGCCGGCGGCACGCGGCTGCTCCTCGAGCTGGAGAGGCTGCTCGCGCCGTCCCGGAGCCTCTTCGTCGCGCCGATCGGGGCCTCGCGCGAGCCGTTCGGCGCGCTCCGGCGCGCCCTCGCGCGCGCGGCGCTCCGCGCCGAGAAGAGCCGCGCCCGCGCGCCGGCGCTCCCGGATCGGCTGAAGCCCGCGCTCGCCCGGCTCCTCGCCGGCGAGGGCGTCGAGCCGAGGATCGCCGCCGAGGTGCTCGCCGCGTGGCTCGCCCCGTCCGACGCCCGCGTCGGCCTGGTCGCCGTCGACGACGCCGCCGAGGTCGACGCCGCGAGCCTCGACGCGATCGCCCTCGCCCTCTCGCCGGGCGGCGGCCCGCGCGCCGTCGCCCGGCTCGGGCGCTCGGACCCGCTCCCCGCGCCGCTCACCGCGCTCACCCCCGCCGCGACGGTCGCGCTGGGGCCGCTCTCCCCGCCGGGCGCGCAGGATCTCGTCCGCCGCCTCCTCGACGGCTGCATCGACGAGGCGGGCGCGCGCCGCTGGGCCGCGCGCGCGCCCGCGTTCCCGCTGGCCGTGCGCGAGCTCCTCTGCGAGGCGCTGGAGAGCGGCGCGCTGCGCTGGATCGGCAGGAGCGTCGGGCCGCGCCGGCGCAGCGCCGGGCGGGGCAGGCCCCCGCGCACGATGACCGGCGCCGAGCTGGCCGCGCCCCCCGCGCTCCGCTCGATCGAGGGCCGCCTGCGCCTGCTCGCGATCGGCCAGCGCACGGTGCTCACCGCGCTCGCGACCCTCGGCGGGGACGCGTCGGACGCGGCGATCGACGCGCTGTGCGACGGCACCGGCGCCCCGAAGGTCGCCGCGGTCCAGGCGGCGCTGCTCGGCGCCGGCTGGGTCTTGCGGCCGGAGCCTGGCTGGCTGCGGCTCTCCTCGCGCACGCTGCGCGACGCCCTGCTCGCGGGCGTCCCGCCGGGCGAGCGCGCCGCGTGGCACCTGGCCGCGGCGCGGGTCGTCGAAGATCACGCCAGCGTGCTCGGCCTCGCCGACGCGGCGTGGCACGCCGCGAAGGCGGGCGATCGGCGCTCCGCGGCCGATCTCGCCGGGCGCGCCGGGCGCGCGGCCGGCGACGCGCTGCTCGAGGGCTCGGCCGCGGAGCTGCTCGCGTTCGCCGACGAGCAGGAGACCGCGAGCGATCACCGGGACGGGGCGCCGGACAGCTCGTCGAGCCAGCCGCCCACCCACCGCACGCCCATCGAGGTGGTCGGCGACGCGCCGGAGCCGCAGCGCGCGGCGCCGGCGCCGGTCGGCGAGCGCTCCCGCCCCGGCGCGCCCGCGGCGCAGCCGGACGACGAGCCCAAGGACTTTCCCGACGCGACCACCCCGGACGCCGGCCTTCCGTGCGGCGACGCCTCCGACGATCTGCTCGCGAAGACCACGGAGTCGCCCGTGCTGTCGATGAACGACATCGCGGTCCGCCTCGCCGAGCTGGCCAAGCAGGCGCTCGTCCAGGGCGACCTCCGCACGCTCGAGCGGCTCGTGGGCGAGCTCCGCCGCACCGGCGAGCACCTCGATCTGGCGGAGCGCATGACCGGCCTGATCTCGCTCGGGCGCGGCGCGAAGGAGGAGGCGCTCCGGCGCTTCCGGATCGCCGCGGAGGGCGACGCGTCGCCCTCGCAGCGGGCCCGGGCGCTGCTCGCGTACGGCGTCGCGCTGGCCGCCGCGGGCCGCACGGAGGGCGCGCTCCTCGAGGCGCTGAGCGCCCTCGCGCGCGCCCGCGAGGCCGAGGATACCCACGGCGAGCAGGCGTGCGCGCAGTTCCTGGCGCAGCTCGCGGCCGCGACAGGGCACGAGGAGGCGGCCCGCGCGTGGGCGCAGGTGGCGCGCCTCGCCGGCGCGGAGCCCCCCTCGTGACGGCGCATTGACAGCGTCGTCGCGGCTGTCCATACCGCCGGCCATGTCGTCCCGAGAGCCCTCCGGCGAGCCGGCTCCCGCGCCGGAGACCGGCGAGGAGCGCGCCGCGCCGCCTGCGCGCGCCGGCGCCGGAGAGCGCGCCGGCGCGCGCCGGGTCGCCGCGCTCCTCGCGCTGGCGCTCTCGCTCGGCGCGATCGCCGGCGTCGCGTACCAGCGCCACGCCGCGGTGCACCTGCGCGCCCTCCCGAGGGTCCCGAGCTGCGTCCGCGGGGCGCGGGTGGCGCTGCGCAAGCCGGTCGCGGTGTCCGGCACGGAGCCGCGCCAGACGGCGTCGGGCGAGACGGTCTACCTCACGCCTGGGGAAGATCGCGCCGTCGCCTGCGCCTTGCAGCTCGACGAGGCGCTCGCGCGGCACCTCGCCGGAGCGCTGGCCGAGCAGGCGCCGGCGCAGCGCGCCGCCCGGCTGAGCGAGCTCGTGCGCGACCGCGTGCCGGCCGACCCGGCGTACGATCGCGCCGCCTCCGCGGCGTACATGATGGCCTCCGCGGCCCTGCGGGGTCTGCCAGACGACGTCCCCGAGGTCCGCGCCGCCGCGGAGGAGCTCGATCGGCATCACGCCTGCCGCTTCGACACGCGCCGCCCCTGTCCGACGCGCCCGCCGCTGCCAGCGCTCGTCTGGCTCACCGGCGTCCCGGCGGCGCTGAGCCTGCTCGGGCTGCTCTGGATCGGGCTCGCCGCGAGCGCCGCGCGCACCAGGCGCTGGACGGCGCGCCGGGGCCGCTGATCGCCCGAGCTCGCGCGCGTCGCGCGCCTCCGCCTCCGCGATCGCCTCAGTCGATCGCCTCGACGCGGAAGCTCGACTGGACGAGGCGGCGGGGCCGGGCCCCGATGTCGGCGACGTCGAACCCGAAGCCCGCGCCCTGGTGGTGGATCCCGCCCGACGTGGCGCCGCTCGGCATCTGCACCGACGAGCTCACCGTGACGTAGACCTTCGCCCCCTTGGCGAACGCGGCGGTCATCGCGAGCACGCGCCCGGCGAGCTGCGCCGCCGCCTCGCGCGCCACCCGCGCCCAGAGCGCCGCCGCTCCGGCCGTCGACGACAGCGCGCGCACCCCGAGCACCGCGCCGGCGCCGCTCAGGTGCACCTCGAACACCGCGCGCGCCGTCGCGGGCGTCTCGGCGCTGCGCACCGCGTCCGCCACGACGGACGCGACCGTGCCGGCGGCCGGCAGATCCAGCCCCAGCGTCTTGTCCCGATCGCGCATCGCCTCGCGCAGCAGCTCGCCGGCCCGGTCCGCCGACACCTCGCGCGGCGCGGCCGGCGCGGTCGGCGCCGGCGCCGGCGGCGCGCGATCCGGCAGAACGCCGGGCAGCTGCCACACAGGCGCCCCCCCGAGGCCGGCGACCCCGCGCGGCCCCTCGGCGGTCGGCGGCCCGTCGTACTCGCTCGATGGCGCCGGGGCCGGAGGCGCCACGGGACCCTCCCGCGGCTCGACCGGCGCCTCCGTCGGCGCCTGCGGCGCCGCTGGATCGAGCGGCCGCCGCTCGCGGCGCGCCGTCCGGCCGAGGACCGGCTCCGCCTCGCGCGGCCGTGCCTCGTCCGGCGCGCGCGGCGGGGGCGGGCGCGCCTCGTCCTGCTCCGCCTCGCGCGGCGCGACGGGCTCTATCTCGATCTCCACCTCGCGGCGCGCGCCGCTCGAGCGGGCCTCGAGCAAAGGCCCCGGGGCGCCCGCGATCCGCGCGAGCAGCGGGATGGCGGCATGGAGCAGCGTCGCTGCGAGCAGGAAGCGGACCTCGCGGGAGAGCAAGCGCCGAGCACCTTGGTGGGTGCCGGACAGGGGCGCAAGTGCGCGTTTCGTCGCCGGCGTGCTCACGTCCCCGCTCGCGCGCACCTGCGCAGCCCCGGGCACACCCCACCCGCTCCCTCGCTTTGCGGCCCGACAGGCTCACCCGCGCGTGTTCCAGCAGGGGTCAGGGTATTACGGCCACGCTTAAATATGCGCGTACGGAACGGTTGCCGCTTGAGCTCGAGACCGTACTGGTCGATGCTCCGCCTGCCGCGACGCCTTCCAGGCTCACGGCAGGAGCAGAAACGCAGCGCGCTGCCGCCATGCGGCGCGCTCACGGAACCGACGCAGCGCCTCGCGAGCCAGGGCTGGGCGCTACATCCCCGTTGTAAGGGAGGGGTATCGACATGAAGGGAAACGTGCGCGCTGACGGGTCGCCTGCGGACCTGTCGCCGACGCCCACGCCGCCGCCCGTCACCGTGGTCCAGGGTCGCGCGGATCACGGTCTTCCCCTCGATCTGCCCCCCCTCGGCATGGCCCCCGCGCCGGAGGAGCAAGCGTTCCTTCCCGGTTTCGCCCCGCCAGCGCCGCAGGGGACGCCGCCGCCCTTCCCCATGGCCGGGGCCGGGCCGTACGGCTCCTGGTCCGCGCCCTCGCCGGGCGAGCGCCGCGCGCGCGTGTGGCGCGCCCTCGGGGCGTTCGTCCTGGCCGCGGCCACCGTGATCGTCGTCGTCGTCGCCGCCGCGCGCGGGATCGCCGCGCGGATGCCGATCACCTCCGCCGAGGCCTTCCGCGCCATGACCCCCGTCAACCGCGCTTCGCTGCTCGCGCTGCGCTCCTCGCGCGAGGACGCCGGGGCGAGCGCGGCCGTCGCGCCGGAGGGGCTCGCGCGCCTGCAGCCGCCGGCGCCGCCGCCCGCGCCGGCGACGCCGCCGCCGCCCGCGATCAAGCACGAGGGGTACGCGTCGATCCGCGGCGGCGTGCTCTTCACGCCCGACACGTTCAGGCCCACGGGGTCGAGCTACGATCTCCTGCTGCACTTCCACGGCAACACCCAGCTCGTCCGCGAGAGCGCCGAGGTCGCCGGGCTGAACGCCGCGGTCGCCGTCATCAACCTCGGCATCGGCTCGGGCGCGTACGAGGACTTCTACGCGACGCCGGGCGTCTACGAGAGCCTGCTCGCGGACATCGACCGGGCGCTCGCGCAGCGCGGGCTGCCGACCCCGCGGCTCCGCCGGGTCGCCCTCTCCTCGTGGAGCGCGGGCTACGGCGCTGTCGCCAAGATCCTGGAGCTCCGCCGCGGCGCCGAGCCCCTCGACGCGATCCTCGTCACCGACGGCATCCACTGCGGCTTCGTCCCGGAGCAGCCGAGCGGGCTCAACCGGCTGCAGCTCGCCTCGTTCGCGCGCGCCGCGCAGCGCGCCGCCTCGGAGGAGCTGCTGTTCACCATCACGCACTCGGAGATCGACCCGATCACGTACGCCAGCTCCACCGCCACGGCCAGCTACCTGCTCGACGCCGCGGCGGGGCGCCACGTCGAGCGGTCGCCCGCGTCGGACGCGCCCCCGCACCTGCGGCTGCGCGCGGCCGAGGGCGCCGTCTCGAAGAAGCTCGAGAAGCAGATGATCCCGACCACCGAGGCGAGCGTGGGCGAGCTCCATGTCCGCGGGTTCCGGGGCAACACGCCCGAGCACCACATGGCGCACCTGCTCCAGATGGCCTCGACCGTCCTCCCGGAGCTCGTCGAGCGCTGGCGCGAAGGCGGCGATCCGTCGTCCGAGCGCTGATCGACGGGCGCGGCAGGGTCAGCTCCGGCTCCGCGCCTCGGCCATCCAGGCCCCGATCGCCGTGGCCACCGGGTGATCCGCCCCGAGGTCCACCTCGGCGAGCGCGAGCGCCCGCTCGTACAGCGGCAGCGCCGTGGACGGCCGCCCCGCGGCGTGGTGGACCTGCGCGAGCCGGACCAGCGTCGGCCGGAGCGACGGGTGGGCGGCCCCGACGAGCGCCTCCCGCGCGGCGAGCGCGCGCTCGTACAGCGCCGCCGCCTCGGCCTGGTCCCCGAGCGCCTCGCGGGCGGCCGCCAGGTTGTGCAGGATCGACGCGAGGAGGCCCCCCTCCACGCCCGCCCCCGCCTCGGCGATCTCGAGCGCCCTCCGGAGCATCCCCTCCCGCTCGGCGGTCGGGAGGTCGTCTTCCAGCTCCAGGAACGTGGCGGCGTTGTAGAGCGCCTCCGCGACGAGCGCGTGACGGGCGCCGAGCGCCCCCTCCCGCAGCGCGATCGCCCGCCGGAAGAGCGGCGCCGCCTCGGCGCGGGCCCCCCGCCTGCCGAGCAGCAGGCCGAGCCGGTTCAGCAGCGCCGACAGCTCGATGGGGTCGGGGTCGCGCATCCGCTCGTAGCCCGCGAGCATCCGGCGGAACAGCGCCTCGACGCCCTCGAGCTCGCCCTGCCGCTCGAGGATGGCGGCCAGCTGCTCGAGCAGCCTCGGCAGCGGCGGATCGGCGCTCGCCGCCGCCTCGGCGATGGCGATCGCCCTCGCGGAGCTCGCGCGCGCCTCGTCCAGCCGCCCCTGCGCGAGCCGCGCCGAGCTCAGCGCGTAGAGCGGCGCCGTCAGCTCGGCGTCCCCGTCACCGTAGATCTCCTCGGCGATCCGGAGCGCCTGCGCGCATGTCGCCTCCGCGTCGGCGTGGCGCGAGCCGGCGAGCTCGGAGGCGGCCACGTCGAGTAGGCGCCGGTACTCTCTCCCCCTCCACCAGCGCAGCACGGCGCGATCCGGTCGCATCCTCCTCTACTACCTCGTCCCCACCCGGGAGGGCGAGAAGGCCGGCAGGGACGTCCGGCGCGCACCGGCCGGCGTCCGGCGGCGGCACCCGACAAGGATCATCGGAAGAGCATCGCGCGGGCGCGGAGCAGTGTACTCTGCTCGCAGGATCTCGTGGCGCGAAGGTGCGATGCAGACGCTCGATGCCAGCAACTGGCGGTTCCCGTCGATCGGGGCTATGGCGCACGGCCCATGGTGCGGCGCCCCCCGGACGGCCTCCCGATCGGCCTCTCGCGCGGGGGCCCCTGCCTCACGAGCGGGGCGATCGAGGAAAGGTCGCCAAGGACATTTCTTCCGTTTAGACTGCCCCGACGGCCCCACGCGCCGACGCTCCCCACGATCATGAGGTCCAGGCTCACGCATCGCGAGGCATCGTCACCGAGGGGAGGGCTCGCCCGCGCCCGCACGGGGAAGGCGACGGAGTTCATATGAGTGGTGCCAACGAAAACGTCGTCGATGAAGTAGCGCGCAGCGAGCCGATCGATCCGTTGCTCGGAAAGGTGCTCAACGGAAAGTTCAAGATCCTTTCCCAGCTCGCGACCGGCGGCATGGGCACGATCTATCGCGGCGAGCAGCTCCCGCTCGGGCGCCAGGTGGCGATCAAGGTCTTGATCCCGAACCAGGCCTCGCGGCAGCTCGACCCGAACTTCCACAAGCGCTTCTTCCTCGAGGCGAGCATCCTCGCGCGCCTCCAGCACCCGAACATCGTCACCGTCTTCGACTACGGCCGCATCGAGGCCGACGATCAGGAGCGGTTCTTCATGGCGATGGAGTTCCTCGAGGGCGAGACGCTCTTCCGGCGCGTGCGCCGGCAGGGGCGCCTGCCGCCGCCCGAGGCGATGCGCATCGCGCGGCAGATCGCGCGCGGGCTGCGCGAGGCGCACAAGCACGGCGTCGTCCACCGCGACCTCAAGCCGTCGAACGTCATGCTCGTCTCCAACGAGGACGCGGAGGAGGCGGTCAAGATCCTCGACTTCGGCCTCGTGAAGCAGCTCGGCGACGACTCGGAAGAGCTCACGCAGCAGGGCGCGTTCCTGGGCTCGCCCCGCTTCATGTCGCCGGAGCAGATCTCGCACGGCAAGGTCGATCTCAGGACCGACATCTACTCGCTCGGCGTCATCCTCTACCAGATGCTCTGCGGGAAGGTCCCGTTCGAGTCCGAGAAGTCGATCCAGATCCTGATGGCGCACCTCCAGCAGCCGGTGCCGCGCATGAAGGAGCGGAACCCGGACGTCGACATCCCGGAGCCGCTCGAGGCGCTGGTGATGCGCTGTCTCGCGAAGGATCCGGACGGCCGGCCCGCGACGATGGACGCCCTCATCCAGGGCCTCGGCGAGTGCGCCCGCGGCATGGGCGTGACGACCGCGTTCGGCGGCACGCAGATCACCTCGTTCGAGTCGCTGCCCGGCGTGCAGATCTCGTCGCGTTCGTCCACGGTGCAAGCGCTCAAGGACGCGGTGACGCTCCCGGCGCCGTCGAGCGATGACGATCCGAGCGGGCGCACCTCCGGCGTCGGCTCGGGCCCGGGCGCCGCCGCGACAGCGGCGGGCGCGTCCAAGGGCACGACAGGCGCGCACGAGGCCCCCTCCGGCGGCGGGCGCAAGGGGGTGATCCTCGCCGTCATCGGCGCGGTCGTCGTGGCGGCGGGCGCGTTCGCGCTGACCCGCAAGCCCGCGCAGACCGAGGCCACGCCCGAGGTCGCGACCGCGCCCACGACGGCGCCCGCGGCGACCGGCACGCCCAGCGATCACAAGGGCGCGCCCTCGTTCATGCTGATCATCGAGTCGATCCCGCCGGGCGCCGACGTCCTGGAGGACGGGAAGTCGCTCGGGCAGACGCCGCTCCAGCTGTCGATCTCGAACGACGAGGTGCGCGCGTCGCCTCGCCGGCTGACCCTGCAGAAGGAAGGCTTCCAGCCCTACTCCATCGTGCAGGGGCCGTCGGAGATGTCCGTGCAGACCGTCGCGCGGCTCGCGCAGGTGGCCGCGCCTGCGAAGACCGAGGACGCGCCGTCGAACACGAGCTCGGGCGGCAGGCGAAACTGGGGCCGGCCCGTCCGCCCCGCGGCGCCCACGGCCACGTCGAAGCCCACCCCTCCGGAGAACACGGCGCCGTCGATCCGGATCGACCGCTAGCGATCAGGGCGCGCCCGACGAACACCATCGGCTAGCCCCTGATTTCACCGCGCCTCAAGGGCGTGGTGCAGGGGCCATGCGCTAGCTTCCTGGCCGCGCATGTCCCGCCTGCTCATCGTCTCGAACCGCCTCCCGGTGACCGTCCACGCCGATCAGGGGGACGTCTCCGTCGTCCCCTCGGCGGGCGGCCTCGTGACCGCGCTCCGGGGTCCCCACGAGCGCCACGGCGGCCTCTGGCTCGGATGGCCGGGCGACCTCGCGCGCCTCACCGAGGAGCAGCGCCGAGACGTCGAGGATCGGCTCGAGCAGCTCGGCGCGGTCCCGGTGCACCTCACCTCGGCCGAGGTGAGCCGTTACTACGACGGCTTCTCGAACAGCGTCCTGTGGCCGCTGTTCCACTACCTCGTCGAGAAGCTGCACCTCGACGCCCGGCACGACTGGGAGAGCTACCGCGAGGTGAACGAGCGCTTCGCCGAGGCCATCGTCGCCCGGTACAGGCCGGGCGACAGGGTGTGGATCCACGACTACCAGCTCACGCTGGTGCCGGCGATGCTGCGGCGGCGCATCCCCGACGCGCGGATCGGCTTCTTCCTGCACATCCCTTTCCCCGCGGCCGAGGTCTTCCGGATCCTGCCCTGGCGGGAGCAGGTGCTGCGCGGCATGCTCGGCGCCGACGTCGTCGGGTTTCACACGACGGCCTATCGGTACCACTTCGTCTACTCCGCCGCGCGCGTGCTCGGGCTCGATCCCGACCTGGAGACGCTCGCGTACGAGGGGCGGCGGGTGCGGCTCGGCGCCTATCCGGTCAGCATCGACGTCGACGAGTTCGTGCGGCTCGCGCGGGACGAGGAGGTCCGCGCCGAGGCGCGGCGCATCCGCGAGAGCGCCCAGGGACGGAAGATCGTGCTCGGCGTCGATCGGCTCGACTACACGAAGGGCATCCCGCGGCGCATGCTCGCCATCGAGCGCTTCCTGGAGCGCGAGCCCGAGCTCCGGAGCAAGGTCCGGTTCATCCAGCTCGCGGTGCCGACGCGCGAGAACGTCGACGCCTACGCCGAGTTCCGGCGCGTCGTGAACGAGCTCGTCGGCCGCATCAACGGCAGCTACGGGACGCTCGACGATGTCCCGATCCACTTCCTGCACCGGTCGATGCCCATGGCCGGGGTCGTCGCGCTCTACCTCGCGGCCGACGTGATGATGGTGACGCCGCTGCGCGACGGGATGAACCTCGTCTGCAAGGAGTACGTGGCCTCGCGGATCGACGGCACCGGCGCGCTCGTGCTGAGCGAGTTCGCGGGCGCGGCCGCCGAGCTGATCGAGGCGCTCCTGGTGAACCCGCACGACATCGACGCGGTGGCGTCGACGATCCAGCGGGCGCTCGTCATGTCGCCGTCCGAGCAGCGCGTCCGGATGCAGGCGCTCCGGCGCCGCGTCGTGACGCACGACGCGCACCGCTGGTCGCACCGCTTCCTGAACGATCTCGAGCGCGCGGGCGGCGTCCCGCCCGCGGTGGGGGCCGCCCGGCGGCCGGAGGGCGCGCCCCAGGGGAGCACGATCGCGAGCGCGCGCAGCGCGCCGTCGCTGATCGTGATGCTCGACTACGACGGCACGCTGGTCCCCCTCGAGGCCATGCCCGAGCTCGCTCAGCCGGACGAGGCGCTCGTCACCGAGCTGCGCGAGCTCGCGGCGCGCCCGCGGACGCAGGTGCACGTGGTGAGCGGCCGGCCGCGCGAGGACCTCGAGCGGTGGCTGGGAGAGCTGCCCATCAGCCTCCACGCGGAGCACGGGTTCTTCTCGCGCGCCGCGCCCGGAGAGCCCTGGGTCGCGCTCCGCGAGGCCGCGCTCGACTGGAAGCCGAGGGTCCGCGACGTGCTCCAGGGCTTCGTCGACCGCACGGCGGGCAGCTTCATCGAGGAGAAGATGGTCTCGATCGCGTGGCACTACCGGGCCGCCGACCCGGAGCTCGCCAGCCAGACGGCCCGCGAGGTGCCCCTGGAGCTCGGCGAGGCGCTGCGCGAGCACGATCTCGAGCTCATCCCCGGCCGGAAGGTGCTGGAGGTGCGGCTCCGCGGGGTCAACAAGGGGGTGATCGTGCCGCGGGTGCTCGCCACGATGGGGCCCGACGCGGTGGTGATCGCGCTCGGCGACGACAGGACCGACGAGGATCTGTTCGCGGCGCTCCCCCCGACCGCGCTCACGATCCACGTGGGCGGCGGGGAGAGCTCCGCGGCGTTTCAGCTGCCCGACCCGGCGTCCGCGCGTCGCTTGCTGCGCGCGCTCATCGCCTGAGGGCTCACGCCCTGGCGCCGCGGCCGCGCCGCCGGAGGGCGGCGCCGAGGAGCGCCGCCGCCCCGGCGAGGAGAGCCCCCGAGCCGGCGACCGGGCCGCCCGCGAGCCCCCCGCCGACGCTGCACGCGCTGGCATGGGCGCCGTGCGGAGCGCCCGCGTTGCCCTGCGCGGCCTCGGAGCACGCAGCGGTGTCGTCGCCGTCCGCGGCGCAGTCGCCGGCGGACGGGTCTGCGTCGCTGGCATCGGCGTCGCTGGCACCGACGTCGCTGGCATCGACGTCGCTGGCATCGGCGTCGCTGGCATCGCCGCCGTCGGTGTCGCTGGCGTCCGCCTCGCCGTCGCTCGGGGCGGCATCGCCGTCGACGTTCCACGCCTCCTCCTCGGCGCTGCTGTCGCTGTCGTCGAGGTCCCGAACGGTGTCCGCGGTCCTCATGGCGAGCGCCGCGAGGCCGGAGCCAGACTCGTAGGCTCCGATGTCGATCGTGCCAGCGACCGGCCGCTGCAGCGGTCCGCTGGCCGCGCGCGCGCCCTTCCTGGGCGAGAACTGCGGCGCGGTGAGCGGCTTCGGGAACGGGTGCCCTGAAGTCGACGTCGCGCTGGAGCCGGCGTTGACGAGCGGGCTGCTCGATACCGGGCGGAGGTCCAGCGAGCTGAGGTTGGTGAAGCCGGGGTCGGCGCCCTGCACCGTGCCTCTCCACGCCCCGGGGATGGCCGAGGAGCCGGCGGGCACCCAGTTGTTCGCGCCCGAGATCGACGCCGCTCCGTTCTTCCAGGTCGCGCTCCTGTCGACGTAGACCTCCACGCCGCCGCCGCCGCGCCGATAGAACACGTTGTTGCTCATCTCGACGCTCTCGATCCCGTCGAACATCCTGATCGCCGGCCGCGACCCGGGGGCGAGCAGAAAGGTGTTGTTGACGAACCGGAAGCGACCCCACGTCTGCCCCGTGCCGTCGCCCCCGACGCGCACGGCGAAGTGCTGGCCGGTCTTGACGATGACGTTGCCGACGACGTCGGAGTCCTCGCGCGCGAGCCCCTCGTCCTGGCCGTCCGGCCCGATCAGCTCGAGCTCGTGGTATTTCGCGCCCTCGATCCAGTTGTAATAGATCTCGTTCCGCTCCGCGCGGCTCTTCACGCTGTTGCCGCCGTTGCCGTCGTGCACATAGCAGTGCCGCATGCGGAACACCGAGCCGAGGCGCGTCTCCTCGTCGGTCGCGATGTAGATGGGGTGCCTGGTGTCGCCCGAGCCGCAGGCATAGACCTCGACGTACTCCAGCGTGAGGGAGCCCGACTCGGAGTCGGCGCCGAGGATCCCGTGTCCGGCGCAGTCGTGCACCACCGAGTCGCGGATCGTGATGTCGTGCGCCTTGTTGAACACGCAGCGGCCCGAGCCGCCGGTGATATCGAAGCCTTCGAAGGTATAGTGATTGCCACCGAAGATCACGGTGTTCTTCCCCCCGGATAGGACCGGGCGGCGGCCGTTCACGCGAACGCCGCGGATCGTGATCTTCTGCGCCTCGGTGCCCGACTTCTTGAAGAACAGATCCCCCGGATAGGTCGCGTCGCCCTCGACCAGAACCACGTCCCCGGCAGCGAGGCGAGGGGCGACCTCCGCGAGGCTCGCATAAGGCTTGCCCCGCCCCACCTCGTACGTCGCTGCGCTCGCCGGCGAGGCGGCGAGCAGCACGGAGAGCCCGATGCCCGGCGCGACGAGAGAGAGCGTGACGAGGTGCCTTGTGTTGAGTTGCTGCATTGGCGTACTGTCGCGTGCTGTAGAGTCCGAGTGCAAGCTGCTTTTTAATGAAATGCATGATGGGTAATTCAGGCGACACCTGACGGCGGGAATTCCTGCCGTTATTCCCGCATGCCCAGCGGCTTTCACCATTGCTCAGAATCCGCGCCGTCTGCCATTTCTCGATAAATTTTGGTAAATAGAAGCAAATCGGTGCGAACGCCGCGAAGAGCGTGAAGAGCAGGGTTGCGCGGGAGGAGCGCAGGTGAAGCGCGGGAGGAGCGGGAGGAGCGCGAGGAGCTGGAGGAGCGCGAGGGGCGAGGCGGGCGGTTCCCCTCGGCGCGCGCGTCGTTCCGTGTCATGGAGCCGACCATGTTTCCGGTTGTCCTCGCCTCCACGTCGCCCTTCCGGAGGGCGCTCCTCGATCGCCTCGGGCTCGCGTACGAGGCCGTCGCGCCGGCGTTCGAGGAGATCGCGCCCGAGGGGATGTCGCCCCTCGCGTGCGCCCGCCTCTTCGCGGAGGGGAAGGCGCTGAGCCTCGCGCCCGCGCGGGAAGGCGCCCTCCTCATCGGCGCCGATCAGGCGCTCGAGCTGGATGGGGAGCTCCTCCGCAAGCCGGCCTCGCTCGACGAGGCGGCAGACCAGCTCGGGCGGCTCTCGGGGCGCGTCCACGCGCTCCACGCCGCCGTCGCGGTGCACGCGCCGCCGGGGGTGCCGCTCGCGGCCGGCGCGCCGCGGACGCTGGCCGAGACCGTCACGGTGGAGCTCCGCGTCCGCCCGCTCGGCCGCGCGCAGATCCGCCGCTATGTCGAGCTGGATCGGCCCATCGGCAGCGCGGGAGGATACCTCTTCGAGAAGCACGGACCGTGGCTGTTCGACGACGTGCGCCACGCCGACGAGGCGGCCATCGTGGGGCTGCCGCTCGTCCCGCTCTGCCGCCTCCTGCGCCGCTTCGGGGTCGATCCGCTCGACCCCCCCGCGCGCGCCTGAGCGCAGGCGGGGGGGGCCGCGGCGCTGTGCGTGCGGGGGCTCCCAGGGAGGGGCGGCCGTGGCGCGCCCGTTGCTAATCGTGGTTCCAGGGTCGAGCCTGCCGCTGGGCCCTCACGAATGAGCATCTTCTGCCGGGCGACGCCGACGGGGCGGGCCAGGCGCTCGACGAGGTGAGGCGATGATGGAACGCCCGCCCTTCAACGCGGCCGAGGCGCTCACGGCGGCTGATCTGACGCTGTCCTGGTCGGCCCTGCAGAACGAGGAGCGGGTGCAGGCCTATCGCCGCCTGCGGCGCGAGGAGGCGGAGGATTTCTTCGAGGGTCTCCCCACGGCCGACCAGGCCGCGCTCCTCGCGGGCCTCACGAAGGGTGAACGCAGGCTGTGGATCCGGCTGCTCGCGCCCGACGACGTGGCGGACCTCCTCCTCGAGGTGTCGCCGGACGACCAGGCGGAGCTGCTCTCCTTGCTGGACGAGCCGACGCGGCGCGAGGTGATCGCGCTCCTCGCGTATGCCGAGGACGAGGCCGGCGGGCTCATGAGCCCGTGGTTCGCGCGCGTGCGGCCGGAGGCGACGGTCGACCAGGCGATCAGCTACCTCAAGCGGCAGGCCAGGGATCACCTCGAGACCATCTACTACGGTTATGTGCTCGACGCCGAGCAGCGGCTGCGCGGCGTGGTGTCGCTCAGGCAGCTCATGATCGCCCCCGGCGATCGGCGCGTCAGCGACGTGATGAAGACCGACGTCGTGTCGGTCAACGAGGACGCCGACCAGGAGGCGGTGGCGCGGACCTTCGCGGAGCACGATCTCGTGGCGATACCCGTCGTCGACAGCGAGGGTCGGATGAAGGGGATCGTCACCGCGGACGACATCGTGGACGTCGTGGAAGAGGAGGCGACAGAGGACATCCAGAAGCTCGGCGGCATGCAGGCGCTCGACGCGCCCTACCTCCGGACCCCCCTCTCCAGGATGCTCGGCAAGCGCGCGGGCTGGCTGTCCGCGCTGTTCGTGGGCGAGCTCCTCACCGCCACGGCGATGGGGCACTACGAGCACGAGATCGCCCGCGCCGTCGTGCTCGCCCTGTTCGTGCCGCTCATCATCTCGAGCGGGGGCAACTCCGGCTCTCAGGCGACGACGCTGGTCATCCGGGCGATGGCGCTCGGCGAGATCCGGCTCGCCGACTTCTGGCGCGTCAGCCGCCGGGAGCTCGCGTCGGGCCTCGCGCTGGGCGGGATCCTCGGCGCCATCGGCTTCGCGCGCGTCATCGCCTGGGAGAAGCTCTTCGGGGCCTATGGCCCGCACTACGCGCTCCTCGCCCTGGCCGTCGCGATCAGCCTGGTCGGCGTCGTGACCTGGGGCACGCTGGCGGGGGCGCTCCTGCCGTTCGTGCTCCGGGCCCTCGGCTTCGACCCGGCGAGCGCCTCGGCCCCGTTCGTCGCGACCCTCGTCGACGTCTCCGGCCTCGTGATCTACTTCAGCGTGGCCGAGCTCCTGCTCCGCGGGGCGCTGCTGTGAAGCGGGCGAGCGCCCCCCGCGCTTTCCCCGGGGGCTTCCCCGAAGCGCGCGGCCGGGGAGCGCCCGGGCGGCGGGGGCCTAGGGGCTGACGCGCGACGCCAGGTAGCGCGCCACATACGCGCCGATCACGCGCGCGTCCTCGCGCCAGCGGCCGCCGGGCTTCAGCTTGTCCGCGTCCGCGGAGCTCAGGTTCGTGTTGGGGATGGGCGAGGCCGTGCGGCTCGAGAACTGGACCTCATCGAGCACCCGGCCGTCCGGCGTCGTGAGCCGGAGCGTCAGCCGGATCTGGCTCGGGGCCGAGGAGACGACCGCGTAGAAGCCTGGATTCATGTAGCCGACATAGGGCTTGATCACGAACGGCGCCGACGAGTGGCCGTCGGACGGCGCGACCTCGATGCCCTCTTCCTGGGCGGCGGCGACCAGGGCCTTCGTGAACTCCTCGTTGATGGACTCCTTGTCCGCCACGAAGCGCTGGTGATCGTCCGCGTCCTTGCTGGCGAGGTACTGGTCCTCGCGCTGGTCGAGGATGAAGAGGCCCACGTAGTCGATGGGCATCAGGGCGAAATACCGCTGGCCGACGAACGTGTCGGGGCTCGCCTGGGTCACGACGCGCCAGCGCGGCCCGCACCCGGCGAGGGCCGCGAAGCCGAGCAGCGCGGCCGCGATGAAGCTGCGACGGTGCATGAAAGTCTCCTTCAGAGGGCCCGCCTTGTAGGCCATGTCCGAGCGAGCTGGCAAGGGCGGCGCGCCGCGCCCGGGCGGGCCGGTCCGGCCCGCCGCGCCCGGGCGGGCCGGTCCGGCCCGCCGCGATCACGCGGCGGCGGCCCACGCGCCCCCCTCCGACCCGGACGTGGCAGGCGGCCCGCGCATTCGCCCGCGTATACGATCGATGGCGCGCGGGCTCGCCCCGCGCCCTCGCGCGCTGTGCAATGGGCGGACATGACCGGAGCTGGCCTGTCGAATGCATGTTCGATTCGACAGCTGCAATGGCTACCTCGTACGAGGATGCCTTTGTATCGACGTTGGAGGTAAACCCATGATCCCGAATTTCGTGGCCGGTCTCTTCAGCATTTGGCCCATCCTGGTGCTCCCGTTGCTCGGCGTCGATCCGCCGGAGGACGCGGGGGGCAGCGGCTCGCAGGTGGGCGAAGGCTCCGAGCTGGAGATCCCAGGCTTGCCCGGGGAGGGCGCGTCGCGGTTCGTCTATTCGATCTCCTGCATCGAGGGCAGCACGGGAAAGAAGACCTTCCTGACGGAGGACGACTTCTGCAGCGCCCTGCGCGGCGAGCAGGTCTGCTCCGAGAGCGCGGCCATCTTCGCGCTCTTCCACGGCTGTCCCTGAGCACCCGCGCGGCGGCGGTACAAACCCTTGACATTCGAGGGGGGCCTTGCTCTTCCTAGCGAGCGCGGACCGCCCCGCGCGGCCCTCCCCCCACAAGGTCGCGCGCCTCGGAGGCTCAGATCGTGACGAACCTCTATCTCATCCGGCATGGAGAAGCGCTGGTCAACGTGAACCATATCGTGGGCGGGATGCGCGGGGACACCGGGCTGACGCAGCTCGGCGTCCTCCAGGCGGAGCGCCTGCGCGATCGCCTGGCCGCGACGCGCGAGATCCCCGCCGACGTCCTGATCGCCAGCACCTATCGCCGGGCGCAGCAGACGGCCGAGATCGTCGCCCCCGCCCTGGGGCTGCCCGTCGCGCTCGACGACGAGGTCCAGGAGCTCCGCCCCGGCGAGGCGGACGGGATGCCGGTCGGCGAGGCGATGGTGCGCTACGCGATCGATTTCGAGCGCGAGCCGTACCGGCCGGCGAGCCCCGGTGGAGAGAGCTGGGCGCAGTTCATGCTGCGGGTCTCCGTCGCCCTCGATCGCATCACCCGTGAGCACGAGGGGCGGACGATCGTCGTCGTCACCCACGGCGGCTTCATCGACGTCGCGTTCCTCCACTTCTTCAGGATGAACGCGCTCGCCTTCCCGAGCGCGCACTTCGCCACCCGCCACACCTCGCTCACCCACTGGCAGCGAAGGCGGCGCTGGGGTCGGGCCGAGGCCTGGCACCTCATCTATTACAACGACAGCGCGCACCTGCGCGACGTCGAGCGGACCGTGCGCATCCCCTGGGCGGAGCTCTCCACCCTGGCGCCGAGGCTCGTGGAGGATCCGTCTGGGCCGCCGTCCTCCGAGAGCGGCGAGGGGCGCTAGCGCGCCCGGCCAGGCAGCCTGGCGGACAGGCTGCCGCCCGCCCGCGGTCCCTCCCGGCCCTCGCGCTTGCGCCTCCGCCTCGGGGCGAGCTACATGAGCCGTATGATGGGTCCCGTTCACGCAACCTTCCTCATCGCCGCTCCCGACCAGCCCGGTCTCGTCGCGCGGCTCGCGGGGTTCTTCTACGACATCGGCCTGAACATCATCGACGCGAGCAATCACACCGATGCGTTCATGGACGAGGGCCCGCGCTTCTTCATGCGTCTCGTCGTCGATCTGTCCGGCCTCGCCTCGCCGGCGGCCGTCGGCGCCCTGGGCGGCTCGGCCACCCGCGGCGCGATCGAGGCCGCCTTTCGAGAGCTCGCCACGTCGCTCTCGGCGCGATGGTCGGTGGAGTACAGCGATCACGTCCCGAAGATGGCGATCCTCGTCACCAGGGATCCTGCGTGCCTCTACGATCTGGTGCTCCGGCAGCGCGCGGGCGAGCTTCGCTGCGAGATCCCGCTCGTGATCTCCAACCACCCCACGCTCGAGGCGGTGGCCGAGAGCTTTCGAATCCCTTTCTTCTGCATCCCGATCACCCCGGAGACCAAGCGCGAGCAGGAGCGTCAGGTGCTTCACCTGCTGAAGAGGCACCATGTCGATCTCGTCGTGCTGGCGCGGTACATGCAAATCCTCTCCGAGCAGATGCTCGATGAGGCGCCGCCCGTCATCAACATCCACCACGGCTTCCTGCCCGCCTTCCAGGGCGCGAAGCCTTACCACCAGGCGCACGCGCGCGGCGTGAAGCTCATCGGCGCGACGGCGCACTATGCGACGCGGGACCTGGATCAGGGGCCGATCATCGAGCAGGACGTGGCGCGCGTGAATCACCAGATGGGCCCCGAGGAGATGACCCGGATGGGGCGTGACGTGGAGCGGCTCGTCCTCTCTCGCGCCGTCCGGGCGCACCTGGAGCGGCGGGTGATCGTAGAAGGCCGCCGCACCGTCGTTTTTTAGACCGCCGCTCTGCTGCCGCTCTGCGCTGATGGTGCAGAGGGGGAGACCGCTGTGGAGCTCCAGACGATGCCCCGACCGACCCAGGCCGTGGCCAGTCGGGGCAATCTGGGCGATCGAGCGCGGGGGAGGTGCGCGCGGCCGGGCGCGCTCTCCTGGGATGAGCGCGCGCGAGGCGTTACGGCCGGCCCTGCTGGCCAGGCGCGGTGAGCTGGCCTTGCTGGCCGGGCGCGAGCTGCCCGAGGACGGGCGACTGGCCATAAGCGCCCGACTGGGAGATGGCGGCCTGGCCGAGACCGGCCTGCTGACCAGCATAGCCCTGGATCCCCTGGCTGGATTGCTGGCCGGCATAACCGCCCAACCCGGCCTTGGACGGCACCTGCGCCTGCCCGGGGAACATCCCGGCCTGGCTCGGCACGAGCGCGCCCTTGCCAGGGAACACCTCGCCCTTGCTGGGCCCGAGCGCGCCCTTGCTCGGTCCGAGCGCGCCCTTGCTGGGGAACATCTCGCCCTTGCTCGGCACGAGCGCGCCCTTGCTGGGGAACATCTCGCCCTTGCTCGGCACGAGCGTGCCCTTGCCGGGGAACATCTCGCCCTTGCTCGGTCCGAGCGCGCCCTTGCTGGGGAACATCTCGCCCTTGCTCGGGCCCATCTGGGCCTGTCCGGGCGCGAGCTGCGCCGCGCCCATCCCCAGGTACCCGCCTCGCTCCTCCTCCAACGCTTGCTCGACGGCCCCGATCTCGTCGTCACCGAGATCGCTCTGATCGAGGTCCGCGTCGTCCGTATTCACCGCACAACCGGCGGTCAGAGCGGCCAAAAGAAATGCAGGCACCAGCATCTTGCTATGCATCGACATGATCGTTTCCCCCCGATGTCCGCGAGGGCCCACCAGGCCCAGACATCTCGGCTCACCGCAGAGCAGAGTGTGTGCCTGGCGGAGCTGTGCAGACGTTTCCGCTCCCGGCGTGCTTGACGTCCGCGAAGGCGTCAATGCAGCGCGCTCGCGCGATCGGCGCCCCGCAGCGGAGCCCGCGCGATCCGGGCTGAGCGGATCGTCGAGGAGCGCTCATTCCCCTTTTCTCCGGCGAAAGGACGTGTCGGGTCCAGCCAGGGCGCACCAGCGGCCCGGCGCGCCCGGTGAAGCCCTGACGGCAGGGCGCGCCGCGCTGGTGGCCCCGCCCTGCTCAGGACGCTCTGCGGTGCGTCGCGCGTGGCGCGCTGGCGCGCTGGACGGCGCGCTGACGCGCTGGACGGCGCGCTGGAGCCTGGTCTGTCCGCCCCGGTCGCAGTCCGTCAGCGAGGCGCCGCGCGCCCAGGGCGCACCACCGCGCGATCGCGGGGGGCGCGGCCCCCGCGCGTGCGGGACGGGCGGCTCACGCCTCGGGCTTCTTCCCGAACAGCCACTTCTTCGCCTCGTCGTCCATCGGCTGGCTCGGGTTCCGCAGCTCATTCCCGACCGCGAGCCCGCGCTCGACGGCGGGCCTCGCGCGCACCGCGTCGAGCCACCGCTTGAAGTTCGGGAGCTCGTCGGCCGACACCCCGAACCGCTCGTGCGCCATCGCCCAGGGATGGCTCGCCATGTCGGCGATCGAGTACTCGCCAGCCAAAAAAGGCCGGTCCGCGAGCCGCTTGTCCATCACGCCATAGAGCCGCCGTACCTCGTTGGTATAGCGCTCGATCGCATAGGGGATCTTCTCCGGCGCATAGTGATTGAAATGGCCCGCCTGGCCGCTCATCGGGCCGAGGCCGCCCATCTGCCACATGAGCCACTGGGTCACCTCGTAACGACCGCGGACGTCGGAGGGGATGAACTTGCCCGTCTTCTCGGCGAGGTAAAGCAGGATCGCGCCCGACTCGAACACGGAGATCGGCGCCCCGCCGCCCGGAGGGTCGTGATCGACGATGGCGGGCATCCGGTTGTTGGGGCTGATCGCGAGGAACTCCGGCTTGAACTGCTCGCCCCGCCCGATGTTGACCGGGACGAGCTTGTACGGGAGGCCCGTCTCCTCGAGCATTATGCTGATCTTCCAGCCGTTCGGGGTGGGCCAGTAATAGAGATCGATCATCTTGCGCTCCGTGTCCGTCGATCGTCGCCGATCGCGACGGCGTGCTGTCTCAGGCGATGGATCGTGTCTGCCGGGCGCCGCGCCGCTCCGCGCTGGCGCCGCCCGGCTCGTCGGACAATCGGTGGCACGTCGCCCCGTGGGGAGCAACCGGCGTTTGGGCGCGTCGCCTCAGCGCGGCGATCCCGCCGGTTCGCGCGCGGGCCTCGCCCCGTCGACGAGCGCGCGCAGCGCCGCGATGTGCCCGGGCCCCGTCCCGCAGCACCCGCCCACGATCGTGGCGCCCGCCTCGAGCCAGCGGCGCGCGAGCTCCGCATAACGCGCGGCCGCCGAGCCGCGCTGGTCGACGCCAACGCTCCAGCCGAGCCCCTCGGCCTCCGCGCCCGCGTTCGCGTAGGCTCCGAACGGGACGCCGCACGCCGCGAGCCGCTCGATGTGCGCGAGCGTGCGAGTCGCCGGGGTGCAGTTGACGAGCACGGCGCTCGCGCCGCGGGCGGCCGCCTCCCGCGCGGCGAGCCCGACGTCCTCGGGCGAGAGCAGATCCGACCCAGGACCCGCCGTGAACGACACCCATGCTTCGAGGCCCGTGGCGACCGCCTCCTCCAGCGCCACGAGCGCCTCGCCGACATGCGGGAACGTCTCGCAGAGGAGGAGGTCGACGCCCGCGCTCGCGAGCGCCCGCGCGAGCTCGCGGTGCTCCCGCCGCGCGTCGGCAGGGCTCAGGTCGGGCCGGTAGCAATCCTCGAGCGGCGCGATGCTGCCGGCGACCCGGTGCTGTGGGCCCTCGCCGCGCACCGCCTCGCGCGCCAGCGAGACAGCCCGCGCCGCCAGCTCGGCCCAGGCGGCGCCCGCCTGCCTCTGCCTGGTGCGGAACGTGTTCGCCGTGTGCACCGTCGCGCCCGCGCGCGCGTAATCCCGATGGATCGCCCGGACCACGTCGCGGCCGCGCGCATCGAGCAGGGCCGCGGCGCTCCAGAGCGGCGCCGGCGTCGCGACCCCGCGCGCGGCGAGCTCGGTCCCGAGCGGGCCGTCGAGGACCACGATGGCAGCCTCGGCGGACACAGCAGCTGAACCGAGCGGCGATCTGGCCACGTCCTCCATGTAGGCTCCGGTATGTCCGCGGCCGGCTTCCACGGCAACCCCTGAGTCGGGTCATGGCCCGTCCGCGGCTCGGGGTAAGCGAGGCCCCGCACGGTGCACCGTCCCGACCACTGTGCGGCAGAAAGAACGATGGAATTCTCTTTCGCTCCGGGAAATTACTTGCCAGGTATGGGGGGCCTGCGGCACCGTTGAAATGAATTCATCTTCCCCTCATTCCACTCGACTCGCCGGAGTCGTGGCGTCCGACAAGCAAGCCATCGTTTGCAGGACCGACGCAGGACCGACATGGGGGAGCTCCCGCTGGCCCGCGCGAGGCCAGGCGAGCGCCGTCAGTGAGCCCATAAGAAAGGAACGCCATCATGATTCGACAGACCATCCGTTCTTCCAAATCGCTCGCTCTCAGTGTTGCGCTCGGCGTCATCGCAGCGGCCGGTTTCACCGGATGCGGCGCGTCGGAGGAGGCCCCCGTCGATGACGCGGTGACGCACGAGCGGATCACCCAGGCGGAGGTCTCGAAGGCCCTCGAGACGAGCGAGTTCCTGAGCCTCGACATGAGCCGAGACACGGTCTACGCCCTCGATTACTCGAGCGGGGCCATCGACTACGCGCGCATCAAGCTCTCCACCGGCAACGGCAAGGAGATCTTGCTCTCGGAGCAGATGGCCGCCATCGAGCAGGCCGACTACGGCGACTACCCGGCGCCCGTCCTGACCGAGGCGTCGGGCGATCGGTTCAGCATCTCCTCGGACGAGGCCGCCTTCGGGAAGCTGTCGGAGAGCGAGCTCGACCAGCTGAGGACCGACGGGTTCTTCTACACCGAGGAGCCCCCGTCGGGCCTCGGGGCGAAGCCGCAGAGCACCGACCCCGACTGCATCCACGCCTACTGCGAGGTATGTACCGACAACACGACCGGCGGGCGCCCCGAGACATGGAAGCCGGGCACCTACACCTGCTACCTCATCGAGCACGTGTGGTGCTGAGACGCGCCTGACGGACTCTCTCCCCCCTCGCTCGCAGGGCCTCGTTGATGCGTTCGCTCTCGGTTTGGTGCGCTGCGCTGCTCGCCCTCGGGGGCACAGCGTGCGGAAAAGACGGACCCGTGCTCCCGAGCGGCCTTCCCCGGCCGCTCGCGGGGATCTACATGGACTTCGGCGCGGCGCCGGAGGAGGACCGCTTCCGCGCGCTGATGGGGTTCCCGACCCGGGATGTCCCCGGGCTCGAGAGCGCGATCGAGGACATGTACGATCCCGGGAAGCCGGACACGTTCCGGAAGTACATGTCCGTCGAGACCTGGATGGAGCGCCACGCCCCGTCCGAGAGCGACGTCGCGGCCGTCGAAGACTGGCTCGTCCAGCAGGGGATGGAAATCCGGCGGCGCTCCAAGAACCGGCTCCTGCTCGAGTTCGCGGGCACGGTCGAGCAGTTCAATACCGCGTTCGACACCGAGCTCCGCGACTTCGAGCGCGAGAACCCCGCGGCCGGCGGCAAGCCGCTCCGCACGTTCGGCGCGCTCGATCCGCTCAGGCCGCCGCAGCGGATCATCGACCTCGCGTCGGGCGTCATCGCGGTCGAGATCCCCGCCGACACCGATCCGCTCCCGGGCGAGGGGGGCTCGATCGAGGAGGAGCCGCCGCCGGAGCCGGAACAGGGGTACACGCCCGCGCAGATCGCGCGGGCCTACGGGGTCGAAGCGCTCCACACCGGCGGCCACAGCGGGCAGGGCGTGAAGCTCGGCGTCGTTGTCGGGGCGACGTTCAAGACCCGGGATCTCCAGTCGTTCTGGCGGTCGTTTGGCATTCTCTCGCGGGACAACCCCGTCGAAGTGGTCACCGCCGATCCGATCTCCACGCGTTATGTCGAGAGCACGCTGGACATGCAGTGGTCGGGCGCGATGGCGCCCGAGGCAGAGCTCATCGCGTACCAGGGGCCGGACGCGCGCACCCACTCCATCCTCTATGCGTGGAACGAGGCGATCGCCGCCGGCGAGGTGTCGGTGCTCTCGACGTCGTTCGCGCACCGCGAGGAGACGGAGGCGCAGCCGATCCGCGAGCAATACAACGAGGCGGCGCGCATGGGCGCGGCGCTCGGGATGACGATCGTCGTCGCGAGCGGCGACTCGAGCAGGCCCGACGTGCCGTCGTCGAGCCCGTATGTGACGTGCGTCGGCGGGACGGTGCTCGAGCTCGGCGACGGCGGCGAGGTCGCGCGCGAGGTGGCGTGGAGCGGGTCCGGCTCGGGCCGATCGCGCGCCTTCGATACGCCGTGGTGGCAGGAGAGCGTCGTGACGGACACGCAGGGCACGCGCGCGGTCTCCGACGTCGCGCTGAGCTCGTCGTCAAATTTCCCGTACTGGCTCTACTTCCTGGGCGAGTGGGATCAGCGCGGCGGCACCTCGTTCGCGGCGCCGGTGTTCGCCGGGCTGATGGCGTCGGTGAACAGCCACCGGATCGCGCAGGGCAAGCCCGTCGCCGGGTGGCTGAACCGGGCGCTCTACACCGATGCGGGCGTGCAGGCCGCGTTCCGCGACATCACCGAGGGCAAGACCCCCGAGGGGTTCAGCGCGGGGCCCGGCTGGGACTATCCGACCGGCTGGGGCGCTCCGCTCGCGGACAAGCTCGCGGAGGCGCTCCCGTAGGAAAGCGTCATCCTCTGGGTCGGATGGCGCCCCCCGTCGCGTTCCTCTTCCTCTCGTTCGTGTCGCTGCCGCTCCTTACGGCGGCGGCGCTCGGCTGTGACCGCCCAGGCCGCTCCGCCGGTCCGGCGCCCGCGCCGCCCAGCGTCGCGCCTGCCCCCGCGCGGGAAGAGGCAGCGCGGGCCGCGGACGGCGGCGCGACGCCGGCGGCCGTCGCCGTGGACGCGGCCGCAGCTGCTGCGGGGGCTGCGCCGCTCCGCGCGGACGCGCCGTTCGTGGAGCTCCCTGTCGAGGGGTTTCCGAGCGCCGTGGTGTCGGTGCCGATCGGCGCCACCGCGCGGCGTCCCGTGCTCATCGCGTCGCACGGCAACTACGATCGTCCCGAGTGGCAGTGCCAGGTGTGGCGCGACATCGCGGGAGACGGCGTCTTCGTCCTGTGCCCGAGGGGCGTCGCGCGGCCCGATTCGCCGTCGGCGAGCGACGTCCGCTTCACGTACGAGAGCAACGCCCGCCTGGAGCAGGAGATCGACGCGGGGCTCGCGGCGCTGCGGGCGCGCTTTCCCGAGCACGTGGATCCCGGCGCGGTGCTCTACACAGGCTTCTCGCTGGGCGCGATCATGGGCTCCGCGATCGCCGCGCGCCGGGCGGCGCTCTTCCCGCGCCTCGTGCTCGTCGAGGGCGGACACGACAAGTGGACCCCGGCGACGGCCAAGGCGTTCGCGGACGGCGGCGGGCAGCGGGTCCTCTTCGTCTGCGCGCAGGCCGGGTGCGGCGGCGCCGCCGCCGCGGCCGCCGCGCGCCTGGAGAAAGCGGGGGTGCTGACGCGCGTGGCGCGCAGCAAGGAGGCCGGGCACCGGTACGACGGGCCTGTCGCCGAGGAGACCCGAAGGGCGCTGGATTGGCTGATCGACGGCGACGCGCGCTGGTGAACGCCGCTCGGCGACGCGAGGGGGAGCGCGCGCGTCGAACTGCCGCGGCTGCTCGGCGGATCGAGACGTCCCGCCGCGCCGGCCGGCCCGCGCCGGGGCGAGCCGTATCCGTACCGGTACGTCATGTCGCGGAAGCCGCCGCCGCACCTCTATGTGCACCTGCCCAGCGAGGCCGAGCAGCGGCGCGTCGAGGGGCGCTCGCGCGCCCAGGGCACGCCCGCGTGGTCCCGCCGCGACGAGGCGCTCCTGGGCGAGCCGGAGCCGCTCACGCCCTTCTTCGCGAGCCGCCGCGACCTGCCCAAGCCGGTAGGCGCTGCCGAGAAGGTCCGCTTCCCCGCGCACCGCGGGCGCGCGCGGGCGGACTCGGCCTTCGGCTTGATCGCCACCTTCGCGTGGACCGGGCGGCGCTTCGGCCTGACGACCGAGCTCGACCTCGTCCCGATCGATCGCACCTCGGCCGTCGCCCCCACCGCGATGCGCGGCGTGGAGGTGAAGGGCGAGGGGACCCCCGCGTTCGTCATGCACCACGGGGTGCGCACGCTGAAGCCGGACGCCTCGGGCGAGCTCAAGCCGGACGGCTGGGCGGCGCGCCGCTCCGGCTGGGTGCTCACCGGCAAGACGGCCGCCGCCGGCGCCTATGTTGAGACCGACGCGGGCGTGTGGATCCCCGCGTCCGCGCTGCGGGTCGCGCGGCTGGGCCGCGACTTCTGGGGGCACGCGGCGCGCGGAAGGAAGTGGATCGACATCTCCATCGAGCTCCAGACGCTCGTCGCCTACGAGGGCGAGCGCCCCGTCTTCGCGACCCTCGTCTCGACGGGCAGGGGCGAGCTCGGCGATCCCGCGACCACCAGCGCCACCGTGCAGGGCACGTTCTTCATCCGCGAGAAGCACGTCACGGCGACGATGGACGGCGACGAGCTCAGCGAGTCGTCCGTGGACCTGCGGGACGTGCCCTATGTCCAGTATTTCCACAACAGCTATGCGCTGCACGGCGTCTACTGGCACGACGCGTTCGGCAAGGTGCGGAGCAGCGGCTGCGTGAACCTCGCGCCCGCCGACGCGGCGTGGCTGTTCGCGTGGACCGATCCCCCCGTCCCCGAGAACTGGCACGCCGCGTTCAACGACAAGGGCGGGACGCTCGTGTACATCCACGCCTGACCGCGCGCGGCCCGGGGCGGCGACGTGTAATACCGCCGGGCCGCGCGCGTCGGCCATGCATGCAACCCGGGACGACGCTGCTCGCGATCCAATTTCCTGCGCTGAGCTCTGGAGCGATCGAGCTCAAATGCGGCATGAAGCCGCCGCGGGGCGCGGTCGCCCTCGGGCCCCGCACGTGATCGCACTCGCCACGCTGGAGCGACTTCCATGAAATCACCTCACCTCGCCGGCCTGAACGCCCTGCTGATGCTCGTCGCTGCGCTCGCCGGCTGCGCGCCGCGCAGCCTCCCCGCGAGCTTCCCCGCGTCCTCTGCTGCCTCACCGCAGGCCGCGGAGGCTCCCTCGCCGCGGATCGGCGTCGCCCTCTCGGAGGAGCCTCCGCTGCCCGGCGAGCCCGCCCCGGGCTGGGTCGGGCTCGAGCCGGCGGGGGCCGCGGGCGCCGGCGCCGACCCTCACCAGCACCACCACCACCATCATCACGGCCCGGCGCCGGCGAGGCCGCCGGAGGGCGGCCCGGCGGCTGCCACGCCCGAGGAGCCCGCCCATGCGCACTGAACGTCGGCGAGCCCGCGCGCGCGCCTCGCGCCTCCTGCCGCTCGCGGCGGGCCTCGCGCTCCTCTCCGCGGCCGGCTGCGCCGCCCCGTCGTCGACCGCCGACATGGCGCGGATCCGGGAGCTCTCCCGCCTCGAGCTCCCGAAGGGCGCGGCGTCGGAGGAGGTCGATCCGGCGCCGGCCGACGGCGCGCGCGCCCTCGGCCAGGCGCCGCGGCAGCCGCTCACCGCGGACGCCGCGGTGCGGATCGCGCTGCTCAACAACCGCGAGCTGCGCGCCGTGCTGAAGGAGGTCGGCGTCGCGCGGGGCAACCTCGAGCAGGCGGGCAAGCTGCCGAACCCGGAGATCGCGATCGAGGTCACGCCGCAGCAGGAGGGGGCCGAGCACGCGCACCTCGAGCTCGAGGTCGAGATCGACCTCACGTCGGCGCTCCTCTCGCCGCTCCACGCGAGGGCGGCGCGGTCGGAGCACGAGGCCGCGCGCTACCGCGCCGCGGGCGCGGTCGTCGATCTCGGCTACCAGGTGCGCGCCGCGTTCTACGCCGCGCAGGCGGCGGAGCAGCGCCTCGGCATCGCGAACCGCGCGCTCGACGCGTTCGCCGCGGCCCGCGACGCCGCCCGCGCGCTCTTCGAGGCGGGCAACGTCCCGGAGCTCGACGTGGCGACGCAGGAGGCGGGCTACGAGGAGGCGCGCGTCACGGCCGCGCAGATGGAGCTGGAGCTCCTCTCGCAGCGCGAGCGGCTCACCCGGCTGCTCGGCCTCTCCGGCGCGGCGACCTCCTGGACGATCGCCGGCGCGGTCCCCGCGGCGCCCGAGGCGCTCGCGACGCCGCCGCGCGCGGAGTCGCTGGCCTTGAAGGCGAGCCTCGAGCTCGCGGAGCTGCGCAGCCGGCTCGAGGCGGCGGCGGGGCGCGCCGGGGCCTTGCGCGCCGAGGGCTGGGTGCCGGACGTGGCGATCGGCGTGCACGGCGAGCGGGAGCTCGGCGCGAGCGGCGAGGCGCACGAGCACCCGTGGGTCCTCGGCGCCGGGGTCCGCCTCTCGCTCCCGCTCTTCGATCGGCGTCAAGGGGCCGAGGCCGCGCAGGCGGCGGAGTTCGACGGCCTGCTCGAGCGCTACCACGGCCGCGCCGTCGACGTCCGCTCGGCGGTCCGCGAGGCGCAGAGCCGGCTCTCGTTCGCGCACGCGCGCGCGCGGCACTACGAGCGCGTGATCCTCCCGGCGCGCAAGCGGGTGCTGGAGCAGACGTTGCTCCAGTACAACGCGATGCAGGTCGGGGTCTTCCAGCTGCTCTCGGCGCGCCGGGAGCAGCTCGACGCCGAGCTCGCGTCGGTCGAGGCGCTGCGCGAGCACTGGACGGCGAAGGCTGCGTTCGACGCGCTCCTGGCAGGGCGCCGCGTCGAGGCCGCGGGGGCCGGAGCTCCCGCGGCGATGCCGAGGGCCTCGGCCACCGGCGAAGGAGGGCATTGACATGGACCGACGTGCATTCATCCACGCGGGCGGTCTGGCCGCCGGCGCCGCCATCCTCACGCAAGGGCTCGCCCACGCGCAGCAGCGCCCTGGCGCGCCGCCCGCCGGGGGCGCCGCTGCGCCCCCGCCTCGCCGGACCGCGGCGCCCGGGGGGCAGCCCGCCGTGGTGACGCCGAACGGCAGCACGCTCCCGCTGCGCCTGGTGGACGGCGTGAAGGTCGGCCACCTCGTCGCCGGCCCCCTCGAGCACGAGATCGCCCCCGGGCTGAAGAGCGAGGTGTGGGGCTACAACGGGAGCACGCCCGGCCCGACCATCGAGGCGGTCGAGGGTGAGCGCCTGCGCATCTACGTGACGAACTCCCTGCCCGAGGCCACCACGGTCCACTGGCACGGCCTCGTGCTGCCGAACGGCATGGATGGAGTCGCCGGGCTCACCCAGCGCCCGATCGAGCCCGGCGAGACGTATGTTTACGAGTTCGTCGCGCGGTATCCGGGGACGTACATGTACCACTCGCATTTCGACGAGATGACCCAGATCGCGCTGGGCGCGGTGGGGATGTTCGTCGTGCACCCGAGGAGGCCGAGGGGGCCGCGCGTGGACCGGGATTTCGTGCTGATGACGCACGAGTGGAAGATCAACGCGGGGGCGCGCCGGCCCGACCCGAACGCGATGAGCGACTTCAACGTCCTCACGTTCAACGGCAAGGCGTTCCCCGCGACGGCGCCGCTCCTCGTCGGCCGCGGCGAGCGCGTGCGCGTGCGCCTCGGGAACCTCGGCCCGATGGATCACCACCCGATCCACCTGCACGGCCTGTCGTTCCAGGTCACGGCGACGGACGGCGGGTTCGTCCCCGAGTCGGCCCAGTACCCGGAGACGACGGTCCTGGTCCCGGTCGGCAGCACGCGGGTCATCGAGTTCGTCCCCGAGGAGCCGGGCGACTGGGCTGTGCACTGCCACATGACCCATCACACGATGATGCAGATGGGCCATGGCCTGCCGAACATGGTCGGCGCCCAGACCCGCGCGCTCGATCGGCGGATGAGCCGCGTGATGCCCGGCTACATGACGATGGGGACCACGGGGATGGGCGGCATGGGCGAGATGCCCATGCCGATCCCGGCGAACAGCCTGCCGATGCGCGGCGGGGCCGGGCCGTTCTCGTACATCGACATGGGGGGAATGTTCACCGTCCTCAAGGTCCGCGACGAGCCGGACAAGGCGGATCCGGCCGGGTGGTATGTGCACCCGGCCGGCACCGTGGCCGGGCCGGCGAGCGCCGAGCGGATGCGGGCGGACGGGATCGACCCTGCTTCTGGAGGGAAGCCGGGCGGGTGATCTCTCGACGTGAGTGAAGGCTCGCGGTCGGCATCTCGTCCGCGCGTCGACTCGAGGAGGCCTGGGGCTCGGGTCGATCGCGGCGGCGCGGGTCGGCCGTCTCGATGGACACACGGGGCGCGGCCGAGCGACCACAGGTCAGCCAGAATCTTCAACGATTTCAATGAGCCAGAAGCGGTCCACGCCTTGCCATATCCGGTGGCGAGGCCGGGACGCCCCGGATCACGGAGGAGTGCTTCGATGGCAATGAAGATGGCTCGACGGATGACGTTTCTGGCGCTTTGCACGGTCTCGCTCGCCGGCTGCGGCGAGCGTCACGACGCGCGGCCTCCGGCGCAGGCCGCTGCCGCGAGCCCCGCGGCGACGCAGTGCCCCGAGCCTGCAGCCGCCACGACGGCGGCGGCGCCCGCAAGCCTGCCGGCCGCGCCGGTGACGGCGCCCGCGCCGGACGTGAACGTCGTGGCGGACAAGGGGGGCAAGGGGAGCCGTGAGGCCAAGGAGAAGGCGAGGGGGGCGGCGGAGCTGAAGGTGAAGCGGCTGGTGATCGCGGAGGGGGTGAAGGACCGCGAGCCGGTGGCGCCGGGGACGACGTTCCACGCGCCGGAGACCCCGCGGCTCTATGCGTACCTGGAGGTCGAGAACCGGAGCGACGTGGAGGGCGAGGTGACGGTGGCGTTCGTCCCGCCGGGCGGCGGGGAGCCGGTCGGGAACGTGACGCTCGGGGTCGGGCCGTCGCCGCGGTGGCGGACGTGGGCGTTCACGCGCGGGGCGCGGAAGGCGGGGGAGTGGACGGCGGTCGTGCGGTCGGAGACGGGCGAAGAGCTCGCGCGCGCGCCGTTCGAGGTGACGCTGTAGCCGAGGGCGAGTGGGCGCGGGAGACGCGGGTCGTCCTCAGCGCGTCAGGGCGCGTCCTTCGGCGCTTCTCCCATCACATCGCGCTCGAAGACGTCCAGGTACACCCGGTCGACGTCGAGCGCGACGCCGAGGGACGACAGCTCTGCGTGCTCGCCCGGGCCGTGGATCCGGAGCAGCCAGCTGCCGTCTGGCTGCCGCGTGAACACCTCGATTCGCGGCGCCTTCTGCGATGCGAGCACGTACTCCTCGAGCGACGGTAGCGTCCTGTACTGGGCGAACTTGTCCCCGCGATCGTAGGCCTCGCTGGAGTCGGAGAGCACCTCGACGAGGACGCGTGGGTTCAGGAGCGTGTCGCGCTGCTCGTCTTCGAACTCGGGACGCGCGCAAACGACGGCGCCGTCGGGGTACACGTAGCGGCGTGTGGCGGCGATCTTGACGCGCATGTCGGAGGTGAGCACCCGGCACCCCCGACCGCGGAGCGCGTTCCGCAGCTCACCGAGGATGCTCGCGGCGATCGCGCTGTGCTCCAGCGTGCCGCCCGCCATGGCGAAGAGCTCACCGTCCGCGTATTCGTGGCGAAGCGGCGACGAACGCTCGAAGTCCAGGTACTCCTGCGGCGAAAGGCCGGTGCGGACCGCGGCTTGTGCCATGTCCCGCAGTTTCACCCGGGAGATGGAACGCGTCCACCGGTCGAGAGATCCACGGGCGCAAGGGGGTGGGACCCTTCCTGGGACGTCAGGCGGGCACGAGCTCGACGAGCGTGATCTCCGGTGGACAGTTGATGCGGACCGGCAGCCAGCCCCCGGCGCCGGCGTTGACGTGGAGGCGGCGGCCCCGGTGCTCGTAATGCCCGTTGTGGTAGAGCCCGGCGGGCAACATCGGCGTGAGCGCGTAATCGCCGATCCGGCCGAGCGAGATCTGCCCGCCGTGCGTGTGACCGGACAGCATCAGATCGAACGGCAGCTCGCGCGCGGTCCGGAACGTGCCCGGGTGGTGGCTGAGGAGGACGCGCGGCGCGCCGTCGTCCCGCATCTGGCCGAGCGCTCGATCGAGCCCGTCGCGCGTCGGGCGCCGGGCGGGCTCTCCTGGGCGCGCGCGGCTCGGGTAGTCGATGGCGCCCATCCACAGGTGATCGCCGCCGAGGCGGACCTCCCGCGCCTCGTCGACGAGCACCTGGGCGCCCGCTTCCTCGAGGCCCTTCACGATCGTCCCCACGCTGGCCGACCGGGCGGCGATGTACTCGTGGTTGCCCATGCAGAAGAAGAGCTGCCCCCGGGCGGGGCGCAGGCCCCGGAGCAGCCGCGCGGACAGCTCGAGCTGCGCGACGTGGTGATCGAGCAGATCGCCGGTGACGACGTGGATGTCCGCGCGGATCGCGTTCATGGCGTCGCGGAGCTCGTCGAGCCGCTCCGCGTCCATGTAGCTGCCGACGTGCACGTCGCTGAGCTGCGCGATGGTGACGCCGTGCAGGCTCGTCAGCTCGCGGCGCACCGGCAGCGCGAGCCTCACGACGGCCGGACGCTGTCGCGACGCGAGCACGCCGCCCATCGACACCGCGACAGCCGCCGCGGGCAGCGCCCACGTCGCGCCGACGACGAGCCGGCGGCGGCGCTCGTCGACGGCCTCTGGCCGGGCCTCGACCTCCGCAGGCGCGCGGATGTCCTGAGCGGCTGGATCGGCCTGAGCGCCGGCGCTGGCCTGCGCGTTCGTCGCAGGCTGGACGTCCGTTGAAGGCCCGGCGTTCCGGGGCGGCTGGAGCCGGCGGAGCGCCCGGACGGCCGCGCTCGCGAGCGTGACGAGCCCGAGGAGCAACCCGTAGAGGAGCAGGCCCACCTGCGCGCCCATGGCGATCAGCGCCAGCGGCTCCGGCGCGTGGCGCTGGAGCGCGCGCAGCCCCGAGAAGCTCGCCGCGGCCATGAGCAGCGCCGGCAGCGCGGCCAGCAGCAGGCCCGCGGCGCAGAGGCGGCTGATCAGCGCCCCATGCCGAGGGAACGCCGCGCGCAGCCGCCGCCAGAGGATCAGGCCGAGGAGGCCGTTGACGAGCGTGACGACGAGGCCGCCGAGCTGGTACACGCGACGGAAAGTAGCATCGCGTCGATCGCGCGTCCGGCCGCGGCCCCGCCGGCTGCGCCTAGGAGCCAGCCGCTCCGTCAGGCACCTCGGCGCTGACCGGGATCTCACGTGCCTCGAGCCCCTCGAGCGACGCCTTGCCCGAGAGCGCGTCGAGGTCGCCGCGCGCGTCCCGGAGGTAGCCATTGAAGAACGCGGCGAGGTAGCCCATCGCGATCGCCTGCTGCTCGCGCCGCGAGAGCCCGGCGTGGCCGTCGAGCGGCTCGGCGAGGCCGAGCGACGTCGTGTAGCCGAAGTGGTTCGCGCCGGGCAGGGTCACGAGGTGCTTCGGAGCGCGCGCGCGGTCGTAGAGCGCCGCCGGGACCGCGGCGGCGATGGGGTCCGCGGTGCCGCGGACGACGAGCGCCGGCCGAGGCGCGAGCGCGTCGATGGGCAGCGCGCGCTCGGGGGCGCCCGCCGGCGCGAGGAGCGCGAGGGCGCGGACGTCGAACGGGCAAGCGGCGTCGAGCGCGAGCGCGAGCGCCGCCTGCGCGCCGAGCCCGTGGCCGAGCAGGCCCACCCGAGCGAAGTCGGCCAGGAGCGGGCCCCGGGAGCCGGCGCGGAGGTGCGTGAGCGCGTCCCGGAGCACCGCGGCGCGGCGCAGCGGCGCGTCGTCGGGCGTGAGCCACGAGAGATCGGGCGCGACGACGACGAAGCCCCAGCGCGCGAGATGCGCCATCACGCCGGCGAGCTGGCGGTAGTCCTGGGCAAGACCCGCGGGCGACCCGACGGTGGCCGCGCTCGTGGCGAGGCGCCGCTCGTGGGCGATCGCGATGACCGGGAACGGGCCTCCCGACGAGAGCGGCGCCTCCTCGCCGTCCGCGGACGCAGGGTAGTAGAGCAGCGCGGCGCTCCGCGCGGGGCACCGGTAAATCGCGCCCTGGAACGGCCACGTGTCGGGGTAGCAGGCGTCCGCCGACAGCGAGAGCGCGCCGATGCGCCGGAACCCCGCCCGGTGCGGCCCGGCGCGCAGCCGCGGCGAAGCGCCGGTGGGGAGCGGCGCAGGCGGAGGCGAGCTCATCGAGGGGGGCGGGCGAGAGGCCGTCGCTGCAGGCGGGCGAGAGGTCGTCGCCGCGGGCGGGCGATTCGTCGTGGCGGCGGGTGGGCGAGAGGTCGTCGCTGCAGGCGGTCGATTCGTCGTCGTGGCAGGCGGAGGGAGCGTCGCCGGAGAGGGGACATCCGCCGGGGAAGGCGACGCGTTGCCGACGATCGCGCGCTGCGACCAGAGCGCGCCGTCGCGCGTCGCGTGGACGAGCCGCCCTTCGGCGCGCACGGCGAGCTCGATTCGCCCGAGCGGCCAGCTCTCGATCACCGATACCGCCTCGCACCGGCCCAGATCGGTGGCGAACACCGTCGGACCGCGGAAGCGCGCCCCGCGGGCGCCGTCGTCGCGGCTCCACCGCGCGAGCCCCACGCGCGCGAGCGGCGAGAACAGCTCGAGCGTCCCGGGTCCGCCGATCGTGCTCCGGACGAGCGCCGGTGCCCCGCGGACCCCGGAGACCACCTCCTCCGGGCCGTGCCACGCAGCCCCGGACCCGGGAGAGCGCCGGAACATCACCAGGCGATCGCCGATGCGCGCGACGACCTCGAGGTCGCCGGGCGCGTCGGGTCCGTGCGGCGCGCCGGCCACGCGCTGGATCATCGCGACCGCCTCGAATCGACCGAGCCCCTCGCCGAAGATCACCGGGCCGCGCCAGCCGAGCTCCGCGGTGTCGTTGTCGCGGTGGTAGTGCGCGATCCCGCCGCGCGCGTGGGGCACCACGAGCTCGAAGTTGCCTTTGCCCCCGAAGCCGCCCTGGATCAGCGCGGGGTCGCCGGCCGCGCCCTCCGCGAAGAAGCGCGGCTCGCTCCACGACGGCTCGCTCGAGGGCGCGCACCAGAACGCGGCCAGCCGATCCCCGATGCGCGCCACCGCCTCGAGGTGGCCTGGATCGCCGAAGTTGCTCTGGATGAGCGACACCGCCTCGACCGGGCCGAGGCCGCTGGCGAACGTCGCCACGTGACGCCACGGCCCGGAGGCCTCCTCGCGGCGGTGGTGCTCGACGCCGAACGGCGTGTCGCCGAACGGCGCGGGCAAGACGAGCTCGAGCGTGCCGCGGGAGGCGCATTGCAGGAAGAAGCCGCTGGTCGTGGTGGGCATGGCGCTGACGGCGTCCAATTTAGCGGCGAGCCGCCGCCGCGCCTACCGCAGCATCTCGGCGAGCCGCTCGCCGGTCGCCGCCGCGAGCCCCCGGGCGAGCGCCCGCGGGTTCAGCTCGACCGCGACGGCCACCGCGTCCGGCGCGTGGGTGGCGAGCGGCGGCTCGACCGGCGCGTCCAGCCCGAGCAGGTGGCCGAACGAGCCGCCCGCCAGCTCGTTCCAGGCCGCGAGCAGCTCCTCCGAGGCGGCCTCCCCGCTCGTCGAGAAGTCGCCCGCCACCGCGATCGCGAGCGCGATCCCCTCGCGGGCGCTCGGCCTCGCGGCCGCTCCCACCGCGGTCGCCGCCGCGAGCAGCCCCCGCGCGCCGCGGGCGAGCTCCCCGTCGAACGGCCCCGGCGCGAACGCGCGCACGGGCGCCGGGCCGAGGCGGGCCTCGAGCGCGCGCAGCGGGCCGCCCGAGAGCGCCGCGGGCGAGCGCTTGAGGCGCCCGAGCGCGTACAGCGACGCGACGCGCGCCGGCCCGCGCAGCGGGCTGCCGCCGTCCTGCACGCAGGCCACGTCCTCGCCGAGCAGCACCAGCGCGTGCGGCTTCGTGCCGATGTCGCCCGTCACGCGCACGACGTCCGGGCGATCGAGCGCGCGCCGCTCCTTGCCCGTGAGCCGCCGCCGGAAGAGGCGCTCGATGGCGCGCGGATCACCGCTGTGGCGCGCCACGTAGAGCGTGGCGCCGCCCGCCGGCCCCGCGCCCGCGTACGACGCGATCGCGGCCTCGCGCACCTGCCGCAGATCGACGCCGGTCGCGCGGGCGTGCCGGGCCAGGTTCTCCTCGGGCGCCACGAGCGCGATCGACGGGATGAGCCACGGCACCGCCGCGACCTCGCGGGGCCGGACGAGGACCAGCCACCTGAGCCCCGCCTGCGGCAGGAGGCGCGTCAGGTCCGCCGTGGCGAGCGGCGGCAACGGCGGGCTCGGCCGTGCGTGCGGCGGCGGCGCGCCGCCGCACGAGGGCAGCGCGAGGCCGAGGGCGCAGCCCAGGACGCCGCCGAGCACGGCGCGCCGGCGAGGCGCTCGCCCGGGCGCGTCAGCCAACGACGAGGTAGGCGAAGCGGCGGTTCTTCGAGCCGACGCGGACCAGGTAGCGCTTCCCACGCTCGAGCTTGAGCTGCTCGTCCTTGACCACCTCGCCGTCGAGGTGCACCGCGCCGCCCTTCACGAGGCGCCGCGCCGCGGAGGTCGACTCGGCGAGCCCCGCCAGCGCCAGCGCGTTGCCGATCGGGATCGTGTCGCGGCCGCTCGCCACCTGGAGCTCCTCGATGTTCTCGGGCAGGCCGCCGGCCGCGACGCTGCGGCGCCGCTCGAGGGCCGCGCGCGCGTCCTCGGCCGAGTGGAAGCGGGTGACGATCTCCTGCGCGAAGAGCTCCTTCACCCCGATGACGCCCTGCTCGCCGCGGAGGACCGCCCCCCGCAGGGCGGCGATCTCCTCGGGCGGGCGCGACGACAGGAGCTCCATGTACCGCCAGATCACGCCGTCATCGACGAGCATCAGCTTCTGCAGCATGTCGAACGGCGGCTCGGTGATGCCGACGTAGTTGTCCGCGCTCTTCGACATCTTGGCGCCGACGACCTTCCCGTCCTCGACGCGCGCGTTCGTGCCCTCGAGGAGCGGCATCGTCATCACCATCTGGGCGCGCTTGCCGTAGCGGGGCATCAGGTCGCGCGCCACGAGCAGGTTGAAGAGCTGATCGGTGCCGCCGAGCTCGATGTCGGCCTCGAGCTCGACCGAGTCGTAGGCCTGGAGCAGCGGGTACATGAACTCGTGCACGTAGATGGGCCGCGCCTCGTCGAAGCGCTTCTTGAAGTCGTCGCGCTCCAGCATGCGGGCGACGGTGTACTTCGCGCAGAGCTCGATCATCTGCGTCGGATCGAGCTTGTTCAGCCACTCGGAGTTGTAGCGGATCTCGGTCCTGTTCTTGTCGAGGACCTTGAACGCCTGCGCCTGGTAGGTCTCCGCCGCGGCGACGACCTCCTCGCGCGAGAGCCGCGGGCGCAGCTCGTTCTTGCCGGTCGGATCGCCGACCATCGCCGTGAAGTCGCCGACCACGAAGACCACGTGGTGCCCGAGCTCCTGGAACTCCCGCATCTTCTGCATCACCACCGTGTGACCGAGGTGGAGATCGGGCCGGGTCGGGTCGAAGCCGGCCTTCACGCGCAGCGGCTTGCCCTCGCGGATCCGCTCCTCGAGCTCGGCTCGGACGTGGAGGTCGACGACACCCTTGCAGAGGATCTGGAGCTGACGTTCGGCGGGGACCATGGGGGCCCGCTTCTACCGCGCGGCGGAACCGCCCGCCAGGGGGGCGACGCGCCCCGGCGCGCGCGAGCGAAGAGGGCGCCGCGAGCGACGTCGTCGCGCCGTCACGTCGTCACCTCGTGCGGCGCGTCACGTCACGGACGCGCCGCGCGCCGCCTCATTCGTCGTCGGTCTCCTCGTCGTCCTCGTCCTCGTCGTCGTCGTCACCCGAGATCGCGTACGCGCGGCTCGCGTTGACGAGCTCCTTGAGCTCCTTGCCGACCTTGAAGAACGGAAGGCGCTTGGCGGGCACGGGCACCGGCTGGCCCGTGCGCGGGTTCCTGCCGCTGTAGGGCTTGTACGGCCTGACCGTGAAGCTGCCGAACCCGCGGATCTCGATGCCTTCGTTGCGCTGGAGCGCCTGCGTCATGGCGTCGAAGACGCAGTTCACCACGAGCTCCGCTCGAGCCTTGGTGAGCTCCCCCCGTCCCGCGATCGCGTCGATGAGCTCGCTTTTCGTCATGGTCCACCTCCCCCACCCGAGCGGACCGCCGCCGGCGCTCGACTTGCCGCTTTCCACCGCAGAGCTCCAGGGGATGCGCCGCTCCAGGAGCCGCACGACAACAGAATCCTATGAAAAGCTCGCATGTTACGGGACTAGCGGTCAACCGAATTCCCGCCCACAACGGAGAGCGCGTCGAGCGCGAAGAGGGCGCCCGTTCCTCCCGTTCCTCCCTGCCCCGTCTCCCCGGTCGCCGCCGCGTCCTCGCGGGCGAGGGCGAGCTCGATGCCGACGGCATCCTCCGGGATCGGGTGCGGCGGGAGCTCGGCGCAGGCGAGCGGCGCGCCGGGGGTGCCCGGCGCGGCAGGCTCGACCCGCCAGACGTGGAGCAGGGCGCCGTCGACGAGGAGGCGCACCTCGCCGGCGCCGTCGCCCGAGAGCGCCACGCGCGGGCTGATCCGGGCGCCGCGGAGCCAGGGGGCGGGCAGGCCGACCCGGACGACGGCCTCGCCGCGCCCCGCCGCGTGCACCGCGAGCAGGCGCCCGCCCGACGCGCACGTGCCGCCGGCGTGCTCGGGCAGCGCGAAGGCGCCGCGCTGATCGCGGGGCGGCCACAGCGACTCGCCCTCGATGCGGGCCTCGCCGGGCGGCTCGGCGTCGAAGGCGAGCGGCGTGATCGAGACCGAGGCGAGGCCGCCTCCGTCCGGGATCGCGAAGCGGTAGCGGTACGCGGGGGGGCGACCGCGGGCCTCCCACGCCATGCGGTCGATCGCGTCGCCCCGGTAGCGCAGCACCGCGACGTCCTCCGGGGCGGGATCGAAGCCGAGGTTGAAGCCGTGATCGGTGTCGACGAACACGAGGCCGCGCGAGACGCCCGCGCGCGCGACGGCTCCGGGGTCGAACATGGGCAGGCCGCCCTCGCGATCGCGGAGCGCTGCGTGCTCGAAGCCCGCGCGGAAGGCGAAGCCGGCGAGCGGGAGCGCCGCCGCGAGGAGCGCCGCCGGGAGGAGCGCCGCCGGGAGGGGCGCTGCCGGGAGGGGCGCGCCACGCCGGCGCGCGGGGCCGCCCTCCGCGTGCGCCGCCGTCGCCGCGCGCTCGGCGAGCGCGAGGGCGGCCATGGCGGCGAGGACGTGCTCCACCGGCAGCACGTCGGCGAAGAAGCGCGCGCCGCCTCCCGGGTAGTTGCCGTCGAAATAGAAGGGGGCGTAAGCGGCGACCTGGAGGAGCGGGGCGATCGCGAGGGCGCGCGAGCGCGGCCGCCGCCAGGCGATCACGGCGCCGGCGAGCACGAGCAGCGCGAGCGGCTCGGCGTTGAGCGCGTCCACGAGGTGGAGCTTCAGGCGGCGCAGCGTCGTGCCGGCGGCCGCCAGGAAGCCGTATCCTTCCGCGAGGTTGTGACGGACGAAGTCGCCGTGCTCGCCGAGGCAGCCGACGCCGGCGCCGAAGCCGTAGCGGAAGCAGCCGGGCGGGCCGTCCGAGACCGCGTAGTACGCGGCCTGCGACGAGGCGAAGGCGCCCGTCGCGGCGCGCTGGTGGGCAGCGAGCAACGCGAGGCCGGGGAGGGCGCCGATCGCCATCGCCGCGGCGAGCCGCGCGAGCCGCGGCGAGGGGCGCGGCGGCGGATCGCCCTCGCGCGGGCCGGCCGGCGCGCTCCCCGGCGCGATCGCCGGCAGGATCACGAAGGGCAGCGTCGCGGCGAGCGCGAGCGCGCTCGGCGGGCGCGTCGCCGCGAGCCAGCCGGCGGCGAGCCCGGCGAGCGCGGCGGCGCGGACCGCCGGATCGAGGGGCCCCGTCGCGGAGCCCGCCGATGCGGCGGCGCGGGCCTCGTCGAGCGCGCGCCGCGCCGACGCCAGCGCGACGGTGAAGCAGAGGGCCGCGAGCCCGTGCGACATCGTGTCGGCCGTGTGGTAGCGGAGCGCGGCGCAGAGCGCCGAGAAGAGCGCGGCGACGAGCGGGACGAAGCGGATCGGCGCGGCGCTCCCGGACGGGGCCGGGCCCTCCGGCGCGAACCGCGCGGCCAGGTCGTAGGTGGCGATCGCGAGCGCCGCGGCGAGCGCTGGGCCGACCGCGAGCGGCGCGCCCGCGAGGAAGCCCAGCGCGAGCAGGGCGGGGTAGCCCGGGGGGAAGAGGACCGCGACCTCGGCCGCGCGGTTCGCGCCAGAGGGCCCGGCCAGCGTGTCGCCCATCGCGTCGCTGCGGACGAGGAAGCGACCGAGCACGGAGGCCGCGGGCTCATCGAGCGGCCACGCGAGGTAGCCGGCCGCCATCGCGCGCGCCTCGAGCCAGTAGCTGGTCGCGTCGATGATGCGGGGGCCGCCCCGCAGGTAGACCGCGACGTACGCGGCCGAGAGCAGCGCCGCGACGACCGAGAGGGCCGCGGCGATCGCGGCGCCCAGGGCCGCGCCGGAGCGGGGCGCGGGGTCGCGGCCCGAGCGCGCGGCGCCGCGGCGTGGCGGCGCGGGGCTGGCCCGCGCCGCCGCGGGCGAGCGGCGGAGGAGCCAGGCGCCGGCGAGCAGCGCGGCGAGGGCGAGCGCGAGCGCGATCCATTGCGCGGGGTCGCGGGGCAGGCCGGCGCGCACGTCACTGTCCGGCGAGCGGGCGCGCGCCGGCGCCGCGCGCGGGACGATCGAGGATCCAGACGTGGTGATCGACCCACTCCCCGTCGACCGGCGTGAGCGTGAGCGTGAACGTCTCGGGCAGGCCCTCGGGGAGGTCGAGCGAGGCCTCGGTCCAGCCGTCGCCCCTCTTGAGCGCGAGGTGGCCGATCTCCCGGCCGTCCGCCGTCGCGCGGATCGTGGCGGCGCGGGGCGCGGCGGTGCGGACCACGAGCCTGCCCTGGCCCTCGCGGGGGGCGCGCAGGCGGGCCGCCTCGCTCCTGCCGCCCGGGATGACGCGCCCCGCGTCGAAGCGATCGTGCCCTGATCCGCGCGGATCCGGGAGGACGCTGAAGCCGACGAAGCCGGCCTGGGGCCGCGGGAAGGCGTAGCCGTGCTCCCGCTCGCTCACGAGGTCGGCGACGTCGAGCTCGTCGACGACCCGCTCGTCCTCGCGCATCGACGCGGGCGCCTCGCCGTGCGCGAGCGGGCTCCAGTCGGCCTGGTAGATGACCTTCTCCGCGCCGCCGCAGATCACGTTGCCGACGACGGGGATCGCGGCGATGCGCCTGCCGAAGATGGCCGGGAGGTCGCCCCACCAGCCCGGGTAGATGGCCAGCGTGTCGGGGCGGTCGTCGGCGGGGATGCGCTCGATGAGCTCCAGCGAGGCGCCCAGGCCGTGGACGCCCGCGCGCGCGAACGGGAGATCGTGGTAGCCGCCGAGCCCGATGATGTCGAGGCCGGGCCGGTCCGACGCGTAGAGGAGCGCGCCCGCGTCGCCGACGAGGACGCGGCGCACGTCGAGCTGGCCGAGGAGCTTGCCGGCGACGAGGTGCTGATCGCGGATGTTGCGGCTGGCGCGGCCGAAGAACCAGATCTGGTCGCGCATCCTGGGCAGCTGGTGGGCCCAGAAGAGCGCGGCAACGGCGAGAGCGAGCGCGACGCGCGCGCACCAGAGGCCGCGCGAAAGGGCGCCGCCGCGGGCCGCGGCCGCGATGCCGCTGAGGGCCCCAAGCCGCGCTCCGATCCCGGCCAGGGCGCTCTCTGGCCGCTCCTGGCGGCGCTCGCCGCTGCTGGCCCATGCGGCGCGCGCGACGAGCAGCGCGAGCCCCATCGCCGCGAGCACCAGCAGCCAGGCGACCGCGGGCATGGTGTAGCGCTCGTTCTGCCAGCGGACCTGACCGTTCAGGGCCACCAGGGCGAGCCAGCCGACGACCTGGACCCAGAGCAGCGCCGCGACCCCGCGGGTCCTGCGCGAGGCGAGGGGGATGAGCGCGAGGGCGGGCACGAGCCAGCCCCAGGGGAGGGCGTCCGAGAAGTGGTGGTTGGTGTTGCGGGCGACGACGTACGTCGCGAGGAACTCGTAGGTGTTCCACTTCTCGGAGGACGTCATGTACGGGTTGTTCAGCGCCAGCTTGGCGATCGCGCCGCTCGCCGCCCATTCGCCGGTGAACACGCGGTTGGCGACCGCCTGGGCGAGGCACGCCAGCGCGCCGGGCACCGACGTCCGGAGCAGGGTCGCGATCGCCGCGCGCGCGCCGTGGGCCCGCTTCACGGCGATGGCCGCGTACACGCTCAGCGCCGCCACGCAGACGACCGACTCCGGCCGGGTGGCGTAAAGGAGCGCGCCGGCGAGGCCGGCGGCCCAGCCGAGGTGGGCGAGGCGCTTCGGCGGCGCCGCGGCGCGCGCGTCATCGGCCGTCCGCGTCGTCCGCGCCGTCCGCGTCGTTTGCGCCGTCCGCGTCGTTTGTGCCGTCGGCTCGCGCGGCGCGCCGGCCGCGCGGGCGACCGAGAGCGCGGCGAGGGTGGCGAGCGCCCAGACGCCGAGGTGGAAGGCGTTCTCCATCCCGCTGAACAGCGACCAGTCGAGCGCGCCGATGGAGAGCGCCACGGGCGGCAGGAGGTACTTCGCCCAGCGCCCGACGGGCTCGAGGAGCCGCGCGCCGACGAGCAGGAAGCCGAGCGTCGAGGTGCACGCGACGATCGCCGCCCACTGCATCAGCAGGACGCCGCGGAAGCCGACGAGATAGCCGAGGGCGAGGACGAACGGGTAGCTCAGGCTCGTGTTCCCGCTCGAGAATCCGTTGCCCTCGGACCACTCGAACGGGTACCCGCGCGCGGTGGCGCGGGCGTAATCGAAGTGGATGAAGACGTCGTCGAGCGGCGCCGACCACATGCCGCCCGTCTGCTGGTGCATCGCGCTGTAGAACGCGACGGCGGCGTAGAGGACGCATGCGCCGGCGTAGGCGGCGAACAGGACCGGATCGACGCGCGGCCAGGCCGCGACCACGCGATCGAGCCAGCCGGGTCGCGCCGCCGGGCCGGCGCCCCGGGAGGCCGCGGTCTCGGTTCCGTCCGTTCCGTCGGGGGAGGCGCTGCTCGGCCGGGGCGCTGCGCTTCCGGGCGGCGAGGAGGGACCAGGGTCGGCGCTGGACGGTGACACGCGGCTCTTTTACACGACTTTCACGCAGCCTGACCCGAGGAGCCCGCCCGCGAAGGCTGAGGCCGCCAGCTCTGCCCAGCACGTTTGCAAGCGGCTGCTTCAGGATTGAAATGGGAAAGTCTTTTTACTAGCGAAAGTCCCCGAACTCCGAAGGGAATCCCTTGGCCCGCATCCTGCTCAAGGAGCAGTGCAGAGCGCCCGTGACGGTCTCCCCCCCCGCCGTCGAGCGGGCGCTCTTTTTTTTCTCCGTTGCCTCGCTGGTCGGATGGCTGGTCGACGGCTCTGCGGGTGTCCCTTGGCAGGCGCTCGCCGTCGGTGCGAGCCGGTGCTCCCGTCGTGCGCCCGTCTGCAGCGATGGCGCACCGCGGCCCGGGCGACCTGAGCTCTGGCCGTCCGTGTAGGATCCGTCCACGGACCGCGACACTCGAGGGGGCTCATGCCTGCGCTACCGCCGTTTTCCCGTCTGTTCTTGCCGCTGTTCCTCTGGTGCTTTCTCGCTGCCTGCGCGTCGGGCGCGGTGACCCCGTCTGCGGTCGAGCGGACGAAGACGGTGGTCCTCCCCGCTCCCGCGCCGACCGTCGCTGTAGCGGCGGAGCCGGAGCCGGAGCCGGGCACCGCGGTGCCCGTCACCCGCGCCGATCCGTGGTGGGGCGAGCCGCTCGCGCCGGTCACCCTCGTGGTGTGGGGCGACTTCGAGTGCCCCTTCACCTCCAGGTACATGGCGACGCTGGAGCAGCTGAAGCAGGCCTACGGCCCCGATCGGCTGCGCATCGTCTGGAGGCACTTCCCGCTCGCGTTCCACAAGAACGCGCGCCCGGCGCACCTGGCGGCCGAGACGGTGTTCCGGCTCGGCGGGGCCGAGGCGTTCTGGAAGTTCCATCGGCTCGCCTTCGCCAACCAGCGCGCGCTCACGCCGGAGTCGTTCGAGGCGTGGGCCGCCGAGTCGGGCGTCGATCGGGCGGCGTTCCGCGCGGCCTTCGACGGGCAGCGGCACGCGCCGAAGATCGACCGGGACCTCGAGGCCGGCCAGGCCACGGGCGTCAGGGGTACCCCGGCGACCTTCGTGAACGGGGTGCTCGTCAGCGGGGCGCGGCCCATCGAGGACTTCCGGATCCTCGTCGACGAGCAGCTCCGGGCCGCCGAGGATCTCCGGCGATCCGGCGTCCCGCAGGAGCGCGTCTACGCGGCCCTGTCCGAGCAGAACAAGGCGCGCGCTCCGGCCCCGAAGCCGCCCACGGCCCCGGCCCCCGAGGACACGACCGTGTGGAAGGTGCCTGTCGACGGATCGCCGATCCGGGGCAACCCGGGCGCTCCGGTCACGCTGGTCATGTTCTCGGACTTCGAGTGTCCGTTCTGCCGCAAGGTCGGCCCGACCGTCGACAGCCTCGAAAAGAAGTACGGCGCTCAGCTGCGCGTCGTCTTCAAGCACAACCCGCTCCCCTCCCACAAGCGGGCCGAGCCCGCCGCGGAGCTCGCGCTGGAGGCCAAGGCGCAGAAGGGCGACGCGGCGTTCTGGAAGGCGTACGAGCTCTTGAAGACCGGGGGCCTCGAGGACGCGGACCTCGCGGCGCACGCGAAGTCCCTGGGCCTCGACGTGGCCCGCGCGCAGAGGGCCATCGCCGCGCGGCGCCACGCGGCGCGCATCGAGCGCGATCAGGGCCTCGCCGACGAGCTCCAGGCGAAGGGGGTTCCCCATTTCTTCATCAACGGCAGGCGGCTCGCCGGCGCCCAGCCGGCCGAGAAGTTCGAGGCGCTCATCGACGAGCAGATCGCGCTCGCCGCGAAGCTCGTGGCCGCGGGCACGCCGCCGGCGAAGGTCTACGACGCGCTTCAGAAGGACGCGAGGGCCGGCAACGCGCCCGAGCGGATCCTCGCCCCCGCGCCGACCAGGGACAACCCCGGCAAGGGCGCGAAGCCTGGCGCGAAGGTGACGATCCAGATGTTCGCCGACTTCCAGTGCCCGTTCTGCAAGCGCGTCCAGCCCACGATCGACGAGATCATCGCCGCCTATCCGGGCAAGGTCCGCGTCGTCTTCAGGCACCTGCCGCTCCCCTTCCACACGCGGGCGCCCCTCGCCGCCGAGGCGTCGATGGAGGCGTTCCGGCAGAAGGGCGAGGCCGGCTTCTGGGCGATGGCGCAGCGGCTGTGGGAGGACCCGTCCGAGAGCGGGCTCGGCCGGGAGGCGCTCGAGCGCCACGCGGCCGCGATCGGCCTCGACGTGGCGAAGTTCGGCGCTGCGCTCGACTCGGGGGCGCACCGCGCGGCGGTCGAGGCGGACCGGAAGCTCGCCGAGCGCTTGCACATCACCGGCACGCCGTCCTTCGCCATCAACGACTATTTTCTCGGCGGGGCGCAGTCGATCACGCACTTCAAGCGGCTCGTCGACAAGGCGCTCGGCCCGCACGATCCCCCCACGAAGGAGTCGCTTCACGGCGCGGGCAAGCCCGCGGCCCAGCCGGGCGTAGCGCAGCTGGCGCCGGCCCAGCCGGGCGCTGCGCAGCCGGGGGCGACCCAGCCCCCTGCGACGGCCGGCCAGATGGGGGCGAAGCACCTCCTCATCATGTATGCGGGGTCACGGCGGGCCCCGGCGCGCGTCGTTCGCACGCGGGACGAGGCGCGCGCGCTCGCCGAGCAGGTGCTCAAGAGAGCGCAGCAGGGGGCGAAGTTCGAGGAGCTCGCGGCCCAGTACAGCGACGAGCCGGGGGCGGCGGCGCGCGGGGGCGATCTCGGCACCTTCTCGAAGGGGAGGATGGTGCCCGAGTTCGAGCAGGCGGTGGAGAAGGTCGCTGTCGGCGCGCTGAGCGGGGTCGTGGAGACGCCGTTCGGCTTCCACATCATCCTGCGGACGCGATAGCGAGCGTGGGCGGACCCCTTGCAGGGGTCGAGCTGCGCACGAAGCGAACTGCAGAGTCGAGCATCACGGATCGTCCCCCGGGCTGGATCGGATGTACGCCGGGTATCCCGCTCGCGCACAGGACGGCGGATCGCCTGGAGGCGAGCGACGCCGGGTGGCCCCATTCACCGCGCGCTCCATGGCGCGCGCGGCTCGACAGCGGGTGGCCTCCTGCCCCCCGCGGGGATACCCCGCGGCCGTTCAGTGGGCGAACGGGTTCGTCCGCGGCGACCCGCGGCGCGGGCGGCGTGATTTCAGGACAGACCCGATTCTTCTTGCCGGTCCCGGTTGAGAAGATTTCGCGCCATCCTCCAAAGGCGTCCGCGCGCCCTCTGCGCGCTCCCGTGCGGCCTGCGCGTTGACCCCTCTCGCGCGCGTCGAGTAGAACGATCTTCGCGCCAGAGCGCGCCGCCCAGTCAGCGCCAGCGCGGATTGGAACCGCAAACGATGCGTTGGTTCGTCGAGATCTCGTCGTTAGGCCAGAACGCTCCGCCGAGCAGGAAGGTGTGCGTCGAGGCCCCGCAGTGGCAGCCCGCGCTGCAGAAGGCCCGGGCGCTCCGCGGCGATGGGGGCCCGCTCAACAATTTCTCGGTGGATCTGCTGGAGAGCGGCTACCGAGCGATCGATCCGGCGACGCGCGTGCGGTACGTCGTGCAGCGCGCCCCGGACGACGCGGCGCTGACGGACGGGACCGACGCGCCGGCGGGCGCCTCCCCGGCCGGGGCGGCTTCTCCAAAGCCGGCCGAGCCTGCGGGGAGTGTCACACGGAAGCGCCCGATCGCGCCCACGGTCCCGTTCATCTCGATGGGGACCGCGCTCCTCGTCTCGGAGCCAGCGGGCGCCCAGGCGCAACCGGCGAAAGGCGGGGCGGCCGCGCCGGAGCGGGATGCGCCGCCGGAGCGAGGCGCCGAGCCGGAGCAAAGCGCCGAGCCGGAGCGAGCGCCCGCGGAGCTGCCGCCGTATCAGCTCATCTCGCAGCGCGAGGAGAACCCGTCCGAGCGCTCGCCGCTCACGTACCGAGAGCTCGTCTATGCGGTCGCGACCGGCACCCCGCGCGATCTCGTCAGCGCGCTGCTGATCGATCGGCTCGAGCGCGCACGGCAGCGCATCGACGACGCGCGACCGGGCAAGTTCATCCATATCGCCGTGTTCGATCACGTCTTCGAGGGCCGGCCTCAGCGCAGCCCGCTCGCGACCCTCGCCTGGAAAGACTGGCGCTCGGCCGAACCCGAGATCCAGTTCCGCCCGCGCACCGGCGGCACCGCACCGCCGCCAGCCATGCCGCCTGCGGACGTGGCGCCGCCGGTTGCGGCGTTACCGGCGGATGGTCCGCCGCCGGCCGCCGCGCCGCCTGCGGACGTAGCGCCGCCGGCAGACGCCGCGCCGCCTGCGGACGTGGCGCCGCCGGCAGACGCCGCGCCGCCTGCGGACGTGGCGCCGCCTGCGGACGCCGCGCCGCCTGCGGACGCCGCGCCGCCTGCGGACGCCGCGCCGCCTGTGGACGCCGCGCCGCCGGCTGCCGCGCCGCCTGCGGACGCCGCGCCGCCTGCGGACGTGCCACCGCCGGCCGCCGCGTATTCTGCGGACCTGCCGCGGCCAGCCCTCACGCCGCCGGCCGACGTGGTGCTGCTCGCCGTGCCGGCCGACCAGCAGGGGGCGCCGCCGCGCCTCCAGCTCGTCCCGGAGCCGTCCGATGTCGCTGCCCCCACGCCGGCGCCGCCGCGGCGGCGCTCCTCCTTCCCTCCGAAGAACGGGCGCCTCTCCGGCGACGACCTCATCGCCGAGCTGTTCGAGGCGTGCAGCGACCTGCACTTCCTCCAGGACACCCTCGCGGGCGCCGACTTCATCCTCGCGCTCACGCTCGACAAGATCCCGTGCGCCCTCGGCCTCGTGTCGCTGTTCGACATCAACCGGCGCGAGTTCGTGGTCGTCCGGCAGTACGGAGGCAAGAGCGCGCTCCTCGCCAGGCTGTCCGAGCGGGCGCCGCTCCCGCTGGCCGCGATGCGGTCGAGGCGCGCCGTCGTGGTGCCCGACGCGGCCAAGGACGAGCGCGCCATGGACGAGCGGTGGAAGGCGATCGGCGTCGAGCTCCGGAGCGTCATCTGCGCGCCCGTCGAGCTCGCGGGCCGCTACCTCGGCCTCCTCGAGATCGGAAACCCGCTCGACGGCAAGCCGTTCTCCGAGAGCGACGGCAACGCGCTCACCTACATCGGCCAGCAGTTCGCCGAGTTCGTCGGGGCGCGCGGCGTGGTCCTCGAGCCCGGCCTCGTGACCGCGGGGGCGAAGAAGGCCGCCCGCTAGCGGAGCCGAGCGATGGACCTCCTCCCCTCCGCTGGGAAGCGCCATCGCGTCCCGTACTTCGCCCTCGTCCCCGCCATCGTCGTCGCCGTGCTCGTGCTCGGCGGGATCGCCCTGCGCACGACGCTGCAGATCGAGAAGGCGCGGCAGCAGACCGTCTTCGACGCGACGCTCACCCTCGCCGACGAGCGCGTCGACCGGCTCGACAAGCTGATCATCGCCCAGGACAACGTCGTCGCCGCGCACGTCGACGTGGCGAACCTCTCGGTCATCGCGCGGCGGTGGCTCCCCACGGCGGCCCGCGAGACGCCGACCGTGCGCGCCATCCTGGTCCTCGACATGGACAACGAGGCGCACGACGTGCTCGCGTTCGCCTCGCGCGGCGCGTCCGGGCGGGAGGACGACGCCTTCCGCAAGCTCCTGCTCGCCCGCCTCCTCCCGCAGATGAACTTCGCCGGCGACACGAACGAGCTGCGCCACCTCCACCACGTCATCGATCAGCAGAGCCTGCTCGTGAGCTACTGGCAGCGCGAGCACGCGGGGCGCAAGTGCCTCATCGTCGCGTGGCACGAGGTGCCGCGCCTGGTCCACGAGGTGATGCCCCGGCTCTTCCGCGACCTCGATCGCGAGAAGAGCCGGATGAACGTCATCGACGAGGAGGGCCGCATCGTGTTCGGCCCGCCCATCATCGGCGGCGAGTTCACCGTCGGGCGCCCCTTCCCGACCACGCTCTACAACTGGCGCCTCCAGATGGCGCTCACAACGGCCGAGGAGCTCGGCGAGAAGGTCGAGCGGCAGCGCCTGATCGAGATCCTGATGGTCGGCTTCTCGGCCCTTGTCGCGCTGGCCGGGCTCGCGATCGTGGTGCTCGCCTCCGTGAACGAGCGGCGGCTCGCGGCGCTGAAGAGCGACTTCGTCGCGAACGTGTCCCACGAGCTCAAGACGCCGCTCTCGCTGGTCCGCATGTTCGGCGAGCTCCTCCTCGGCGGCCGCGTCCCCAACGACGAGAAGCGCCGCCAGTACCTGCAGATCATCGTGAGCGAGAGCGAGCGGCTCACCGCGCTCATCGAGAACGTCCTCGATTTCGCCCGCGTCGAGCGGGGCAAGGCCGCCTACGAGTTCGCGCGCGGCAGCGTCGCCGAGGTGGCGACGCGCGCCGTCGACATGTACCGCTACCGCGCCGAGCGCGAGGAGATGACCGTCGAGCTCACGATCGCCGAGGGGCTGCCCGAGGCGCTCATCGACGCGCGCGCGCTCGAGCTCGCCCTCGTGAACCTGCTCGACAACGCGCTCAAGTACGCGAAGGACGGCGGCCGCGTCGCCGTCGCGGTGGAGGCCGAGGGCGGGGGCGGCGGGCGGCTCGCCGCGCTGACGCGCCAGGCGAGGCAGGTCACCATCCGGGTGAGCGACCGCGGGCCGGGCATCGATCCCGACGAGCAGAAGCACATCTTCGAGCGCTTCGCGCGCGGGCGGCGGGCGAGCGAGCGGCAGGTGCGCGGCAGCGGGATCGGGCTCGCGCTCGTGAAGCACATCGCCGAGAGCCATGGCGGCGCCGTGCGGGTCGAGAGCCCGCTCACCGACGACGGGCGCGGCAGCGCGTTCGTCGTGTCGCTCCCCGCGCTGGAGCACGACCGGGAGGCGCAAGAGCGCGCCGCGAACGCCGAGCCGGTCGTGGCCGATCCGGCGCCGGACGCGGGGTCGCCGTGAGGGCGCGCCGGAGCGGCGAGGCGGCGCCCCGGCCGGGTGACGCCGCGGTCGAGGCGGCGCCCCGGCGGAGGGACGCCGCGCGGGGCGCCGCGGTCAAGGCGGCGCTCGACGGGGTGCGCGCGCGGTGCGCCGTCGAGGAGCGCCGCGCGCGAGACCCGGTCTCCTTCGTCCATCGCTACACGGATCCGGCCGATCAGGAGCTCGTGGCGCTCATCGCCGCGTCGCTCGCCTTCGGCAACGTGAAGGCGCTGCACGCCAAGATCGGCGAGGCGCTCGATCGCCTCGGGCCGGAGATCGCCCTCACCGCCGACGACGCCCGGGCCGTCTCGGCGCGGCTGCGCGGCTTCCGGCACCGGATCTACCGCGATCGCGACCTCGTCGGGCTGATCGTCGGCGCGCGGCGGGTGCAGCGGGCCTCGGGCTCGCTCGGCGCCGCCTTTGCGGCCGAGCTCTCGCGCACCGGCGACCTGCGCCAGGCCCTCGGGGCCTGGGTGCGGGCGATCCGACGCGCCGGCGGCCTCGACCGGCGTCCGGACGACCGCGGAGCCGCGCACATCCTCCCCGATCCCGAGAAGGGCAGCGCCGCCAAGCGGCTCATGCTCCTGCTGCGGTGGATGATCCGCCCTGCGGACGGCGTGGACCTCGGCCTGTGGCCGGTGCCCCCGTCGGCCCTCCTCATCCCGGTCGACACGCACATCGAGAAGCTCGGCTACAACATCGGGCTCACCGATCGCAGGGGCGCCACCTGGAAGACGGCAGAGGAGATCACCGCGGCCCTCCGCGGCTTCGATCCAGCCGACCCGGTCAAGTACGACTTCGCCCTCTGCCACCTCGGCATGCTCCAGCAATGCCCGTCGCGGCGCGATCCGGTCCGCTGCCAGGGATGCGGCGTGAAGCCGGTCTGCCGCCACTGGGACGAATGAACACGCCCGCACGGCATATTTCCGTCCGGAACAGCTACGGCCCCGATCAGATCGAGAACGTGAAGGCCTTCGAATTTGAATCAGATTGCAACTGTGATTTGCAACCGTGCAATGATGGCTGGTTGTGGTTGGTGTAAGTATTTGAAATTCTACCCTGCGTGGGGCGGCACAGAGCCTGCAAAATGACACGCGAGCGCCGTCGCGGAGACCTTCCCCCCCCAGGTCCGCGAGGCGCTTTTTTCATTTTGTCTCCGGCAAGCGCATGAGCGCGGCCGTCCGGCAGGCGGCACGGCAAGAAGAGCGCCGCAACCGAGCCCCCCCGAGCTCTGCTGCGGCGTTCTTCCTGCCGTGCCCCCTTTCCCGGGTGCTTACGGGACCCTTGCCAGCTCTCTCCTCGCCCTCGTGTGTTGCGATCCGCATGCCACGTTCCGGGTTGGTAGATCTGGAACCTTTGTGCACGCCTGTGCTGGAGCTCTCGATCTCGCGCCGCGGTAGGCCTGGGCACATGGTCATGTCCCCGCGAGACGCGAATCCCAGGGAAAACGAGCCGTTGCCAACGTGCGTTTCCGCCAGGGGCAGTCGCCTCGCGCGCTGTCCGGCGCGATGGGGTGGAGTGGCTTCCGGAGCGCTGTGTGACTTTTTCACGCGCTGCGGGAGATGATCGTGAAACGTCCTGTTCCCATGGATTCATGATCATCCAGACGAGCGAGCCGGGTTGCGGCCTCGACGAGCGACGGACCTGTGTTCCGTCCTTCCTGGTGAAGAAGAATGTCGAGGTTGCCTGCATGCGGAAGCAGCACCAGCAGGTAGATTGACCGTATGGTCTGGACATTCGGGGCAACGCTCCTGGTGGCGCTGGCGCTCGCGGTGCTGGCGGCGATCGGGCTGTGGGCGCACCTCCTTTACTGGGTCAAGCGGCTGACGCTGCCGCTCGAGTACAGCGTGGAAGAGGTCCTGCGGACCGAGGATGGCGCGCCGATCGAGCTCCGCCGCGTCCCGCGCCCGGACGGCGCGGAGGCGCAGCCCGACCTGCCGCCGATCCTGCTGGTCCACGGGCTCGCCGCGAACCACAGGAACCAGGACATCCACCCCGATTACTCGCTCGCTCGCCACCTCGCCACGCTCGGACGCGACGTGTGGTTGCTGACGTTGCGCAGCGGCCGCCTCCTCACCCGCGCCGAGCGCCGCAGCGTCCGGTTCTCCGCCATGGTCCGGTACGATCTTCCCTGCGCCATCGAGGCGATCCTGGAGCGCACCGGCGCCCGTTCGCTGGATTATGTCGGCTTCTCCATGGGGGGCATGCTCCTCTATGCGGCGCTCGGCCGGAGCGTCGCCGGCGATCGGGTCCGCCGCGTCGTCATCGTCGGCTCGCCTGGCCGGCTCACCACGCCGGTGCGCCTCATGCGCTTCCTGCCGGGCCGGCTGCTGCCGGGCGTCCCGCTCCGCCTCATGGCGCGCAGCTTCGCGTTCGCCTCGGAGTGGCTGCCGACGCCGATCCATCACGCCGTGGCCAACCCGCGCAACGTGCCTCCCGGCGTCACGCGGCTCGCGCTCGTCAACTGCATCGAAGACATCCCTGCAGCGCTGAACGCCGACTTCGCCGCGTGGATGGCGAGCGACGGGGAGATCCGCGTGGACGGCGAGAGGGTCCTGGACGGCCTCGCCTCGGTCGCGGCCCCGGCCCTGTTCATCGCGGGCAGCGCCGACAGGATAGCCCCCGCCTCGGCGGTGCGCGCGGCGTTCGACGCATGGGGGCGCGATCGCCCGGAGACGCCGAAGCGCTTTCTCGTGCTCGGGCGCGACTTCGGAGCGCGGGAAGATTACGGTCACGGCGATCTGGCCGTCGGCGCCTATACAGGCGTCGAGCTCTTCGAGCCCATCGCTCGTTTCCTCGGCCCCGATCTGCAGGCCGAAGACGCGCCGGGGCCCGAGACGGGCGCTGTGGCGCTGGAGGCCATCCAGGCGCGTCAGCCGACCTCCGACGAGGCCGCTCCGATGCCGGATCTCCCGGCCGCCTGACGCCCGTGGAGCTCGAACGCGCGCGCGTGGACGTGCGGTGATCGACGATTGCAGAGCGAAAGCGAAGAGGCGTATCCTCGGCGCCGGATCTCTCGGAGCCACGCGGTGGCCGGCCTGTCCGCCGAAGGATGTTCATGAGTCACCCCGGATTGCGCGCCAGATTCGAGCCGTCGTCGATGGCGCTCTGGCTGACGGTCGCGGCGCTCGTCGCCCTTGCCGCCCTCGCCGCGTCCTGCGCGGAGGAGTCGGCCGCCGCGCCGTGTGATGACGGCCTCACGCCGTGCGGGGGAGCGTGCTTCGACACGCAGGCCGATCCGGACCACTGCGGCGGTTGCGAGGGCGTCTGCGCGAGCGGGACGCGGTGCGAGGCGGGCGTGTGCGTCGGCGGGGGCGGGGACGGGGGCGGGGCGGGCGGCGAGCCGTGCGCCTCCGGCCTCGTGGCGTGCAGCGGCGGCTGCGTCGACCTCGCCACCGACGCCGCCCATTGCGGGGGCTGCGGCCAGGAATGCGCGGCCGAACAGCGGTGCGAGGGCGGCGCCTGCCGCTGCGCCTCCGGCTTCACCGCGTGCGGCGGCGGCTGCGTGGACGTGAAGAGCGATCGCCTGCATTGCGGGATCTGCGAGGCGCGCTGCCCCGTCCACGAGACGTGCGTGGAGGGGGCGTGTGTCTGCGACGAGGGCTTCGCCGTCTGCGGCGGCAGGTGCGTCGAGCTGGCCGTCGACCCGGCGCATTGCGGCGCGTGCGACGCGGCGTGCGCCCCGGGGCTGTTCTGCCGGGAGGGCGTGTGCGCCTGCGCCGTCGGCGATTACGAGGACATCGGCTCGACGGTCCCTCAGCTCCTGACGGGCACCACGGTCGGCGCGGAGGCTTATCTCCCGCTCGCCTGCATGGGAGTCGGCTCGACCCAGCTCGTCTACAGGTTCACGGCGGAGCAGGCCGGCTGGTACAAGTTCGACACCGCCGGATCGCGCTACGACACCGCCATCGGCGTGCTGGACTTCGACGCCTGCGAGGAGCTCGCGTGCAACGACGATCGCGGGGGAGCCGTGACGGGCAGCGCCTCGGTGGCCCTCGAGGAAGGGCAGAGCGTCCTCCTCGTCATCTCGGGCTTCGACGGCGCGCAAGGCGACTTCTCCCTTCACCTCGACCGGCTGGCGCCGCCGGCGTGCTCGCTCGACACCCTCGCGACGGCGCTCCCGCTGAGCATCACCGGGGACACCTGGGGGCTCGGCGACGCCGTCTCGACGCATTGCGGTTCAATCGACACCTCCGACGCGAGCTACAGCTTCACCGCGCCGCGCGCTGGCGGGTACGTCTTCGACACGTCCGGATCCGCGTTCGATACCGTCCTCGAGCTGCGCAGGGGGTCCTGCTCCGGGACGGTGATCTCTTGCAACGACAACGACGATGCCATGGGAGCCAAGACGTCGCGCCTCGTCGCGAACCTCGCCGAGGGCCAGACGGTCGTCGCGGTCGTCGACGGCGTCGACGGCGGATCCGGGCCATTCACGCTCAACGTCTCCGAGTACGTGCCGCCTCCCTGTCCGGAGCTCACGCTCGACGCCACGTTTCCGCAGACGGTGACCGGCAACACGGCTATCCCGGAGCGCGTGAGCGCCCTCCCGTCGCCCTGCACCAGGGAGAGCGGCCCCGAGGCCGCTTATGCCTTCACCGCGCCGGCGACCGCGCTCTACACCTTCGACACCTTCGGCTCCTCCTTCGACACGGTCCTGCACGTCCACGAGGGGACATGCAGCGGCGAGAGCATCGCGTGCAACGACGACACCTCTGACAGGCACTCGCAGGTGAAGGTGATGCTCAGCGAGGGAGAGACCGTCGCCGTCGTCGTGGACGGCTACGCTCCGGTCGCCTCCGGCGCCTTCAAGCTCAACGTGAGCCAGACCTTCGTCCTCCCGTGCCCGATGATCGATCTCGGCTCGACGGTGCCTCAGACAGTGACGGGGACCACCGCGGATGCGGCCGACGTCCTGCTCCCGAGCTGCGGCGCCGGCGCCGGCGAGGTGACCTACCGCTTCACCGCGCCCGCGGCCGGCACCTACATCGTCGATACGTTCGGATCGAGCCTCGACACCGTCCTCTCCGTCCTCGACGGCAGCTGCTCCGGGGCCGAGCTCGCGTGCAACGACGACGCGCCGGGAAGCGAGCAGTCGCGGCTGACGCTGGAGCTCGCCGAGGGGCAGACGATCGTCCTCCTCGTGGACGGCCGCGCCGCGGGCGCGTCGGGCGATTTCACGCTCAACATTGCGCGGTACTCCGGCGGCGGCACCTGCTCGACGGCGATCGATCTCGGCTCCGTCGTCCCGCAGGTCGTGACAGGGAGCACCGCGGACCGGCCCGAGTCCGTCCGCCCGACCTGCGGCTCCTCGTCGAATGCTCCAGACATGATCTACCGCTTCACCGCGCCGGAGGACGGGCTCTACATCTTCGATACGTTCGGATCGAGCTTCGACACGATACTCCAGATCTTGAAGGCGAGCTGCGCGGGGACGTCGCTCGGGTGCAACGACAACGCGGTCGGTAAGCAGTCGCGCGTCGCCCTCGGCCTGGCCGCAGATCAAAGCGTCCTCGTCGTCGTCGACGGCCTCGGCACGAGCTCGGGCGACTACGTGCTCCAGGTGGACCGGTTCACCGGCCCGGGGACCTGCGCGACGGCGATCCACCTCGGATCGCCGCTGTCGATCACCAGGACCGGCACCACGCGCGGCCAGCCCGACGCGGTGAGGCCGAAATGCGTGTCCGCGGCGTCCGTGTCCTCTCCGGAGACGGTGTTCACCTATACCGCCCCGAGCCGCGGCACCTATGTCATCGACACGATCGGTTCGTCGTTCAACACCGTCCTTCATGTCCACACGCGTGGCTGCGCCGGCATCGAGCTACAATGCAACGACGATCTGACCAGCTCACAAGCGTCGAAGGTACAGATCGATCTCGCCGCCAACCAGACCATCACCGTGGTCGTCGACGGGTACAATGGAGCGTCCGGCGACTTCACGCTGAAGATCGCCAAGCGCTGAGCCCGCGCTGGATGTGCCCTGGAGCCGGCCCGGCGACGGTGTCTGTCGCGTCGAGCCCGCGGCCCGGACCGCGCGCCGCCAGCCGCGCCCCCCCCGCCGGTTGCGGATGCGTCGGCCGCAGGCGTATCCTGGCGCGCGCCTCGTTCTCCGCTCGCCTCGAACGGCCACGCACCCCCCAAGGATGGCTATGGATAGATCCGGATTGCGCCCCAGGCCCGCCCTGTCGTCCGCCGCGCTGCTCCTGGCTGCGGCGGTCGTCCTCGCGGCGTCGTGCGCGGAGAGCCCCAAGGTGTCGAGCGAGTGCCCCGACGGGCTGTCGCGGTGCAATGGAGGGTGCGTCGAGCTCCAGGCGAACGTCGAGCACTGCGGCGCGTGCGGCGACGCCTGCGAAGAGGGGCAGCTCTGCGTGAATGGCCGCTGCAGCGGGGGCGGCGGCGAGGGCGGCCGCGAACTAGGGACCGGCGTCGGGGGCGGGGAGGAGTGCGGAGAAGGCCAGTCCGACTGCTCAGGCCAGTGCGTGAACCTCGAGACCGACCTGCGGAACTGCGGCGATTGCGGCGTCGAGTGCGCGGAGGGGCACGTCTGCGCGGACGGCTCCTGCGCGTGCGCGGGCGACCTCACCGAGTGCGACGGCGCCTGCGTGGATGTGCTGAGCGACCGGCGCAACTGCGGCGAGTGTGAATCCAGCTGCGCGCCTGCCCAGTCGTGCGTCGCTGGCGTCTGCACCTGCCCCGCCGGCCTCGCGGCGTGTGGTCGCGCGTGCGCCGATCTGCAGACGAGCCAGCTCCACTGCGGCGCCTGCGGCGTCGCGTGCGAGCGAGGGGCGTTATGCCAGGCAGGCGCCTGCTCCTGCGTCCTCGGGACGTATGACGAGCTCAGCAACACGTTCCCGCTGACGATCACGGGGACCACCATCAGCGGCGAGACGAACTACGATCTCGCGTGCGTGGCCGCCGGCTCGTCGGAGCGGGTCTACCGCTTCACGCCTTCCGAGGCGGGGACATACACGCTGGACACCGTCGGGTCCACCTTCGATACGGCCATCGGGGTGCTGGGAGCGACCACCTGCGCTCAGCTCGCCTGCAACGATGACATGGCCACCGGGGTCGCCCACGCGCGGGTCCGCGCGATCCTCGAGGCGGGTCAGGAGGTCCTCATCGTCGTGACCGGCTTCGACGGAGGAGAGGGCGATTTCACGCTCAACATGACGAAGGCCGATCTGCCGAAGTGCCCTGGGTGGGCGATCGACGCTCCGCTCCCGACGACCCTCACCGGCAACACCGAGCACTTCGGCGACGCGATCAGGTCGACGTGCGGAGGCGCAGACAGCCCCGACGCGAGCTACAGCTTCACGGCGCCGGCGGCCGGGAAGTATGTATTCGATACCTTCGGCTCCGGGTTCAATACGATCCTGGAGCTGCGCGACGGCGCGTGTGATGGCGGCGTGCTCACCTGCTCCGACGACGCAGGAGAAGGGTCGCAGTCGCGCGCCACGGTGGAGCTCCGCGCCGGCCAGAAGGTCGTGGCGGTCATCGACGGCTTCGAGGGCGCGCGTGGGCCCTATACGCTGAACGTCGCCGAGTGGGCTCCGCCCAGGTGCCCCATGGTGGATCTCGGCTCCACCTACCCGCAGACGGTCACGGGCCGCACGTCAGGCCTCGACGGCGTCCTCCAGCCCCCGGCGGACTGCGCCATGGGCAATTCCCCCGAGGTCAGCTACAGCTTCACGGCGCCCATCGCCGGCCGGTACACATTCGATACGACCGGCTCGACCTTCGACACGGTGGTCCACGTTCACGACGGCAGCTGCACGGGCGCCTTGCTGGGGTGCAGCTACGACGCGGGGGACTTGGCGTACGGATCGCAGGTGACCACGCCCCTCGCGCAGGGGCAGACGGCGTATGTGGTCGTGGACGGCGCGTCCGGGAAGCATGGCGCGTTCAAGCTCAACGTGAGCGGCACCTCGGTCCCCCCGTGCCCGGAGAGGGCGCTGGAGTCGGTCGTCCCGCAGACCGTGTCGGGGACGACCGTCGGCGCCGGCGACTACGTGAGCGCGCCGTGCGGCGCGCCCGGCGGCGAAGACAGGGCGTACGGCTTCACGGCGCCGGCCGACGGACTGTACGTCTTCGATACGTTCGGATCGAGCTTCGACACGGTCGTCCACGTGCACGCGGGCACGTGCGGCGGCGCGGTGCTCGGCTGCAACGACAACGCCACGGGCGTCCCCCAGTCGCGGATCGTGGTGCCGCTCGCCGCGGGGCAGGAGACCGTCGTCGTGGTCGATGGCGCCAGCGCCGAACCTCAGGCCGCGGGCCCGTTCACGCTCAACATCAGCCTGTTCCAGGAGGACGGCATCTGCGGGAACCCCGTCGATCTCGGCTCGACGGTCCCGCAGACGACGAGCGGCTCCACCCTGTTCCACCCGAACTTGGCCACGCCGAGCTGCGTCCCGTCGAGCGGCAACGACAGGGTCTATCGCTTCACCGCGCCGGCGGACGGGACCTACGTCATCGACACGCTGTCGTCGAACTTCGACACCGTCCTTCACGTGCACGACGGCGACGGCTGCTCCGGCCCCGAGCTCGCGTGCAACGACAACGCGGTCATGACGACCAGCTCGCGCGTGACCGTGACCCTCACCGAAGGGCAGGTGATCACGATCATCGGCGACAGCCGGCGTTCCGCCTCCGGCAACCTCGTCCTCACCATCGCCGCCATCCCTTGAGCGGGGAGCGGCGGGGCGGCTGCTGGGGTGGGTCGGCCGCCGCGGGGCCGGGGGGGCTCGGGGGCCACGGAGAGGGGAGGGGGGCGCGGAGCGGCGCGCGTGGGGGCAGGTGGAGCGGCATGGAGCGATCGGGAGCCATGGAAGGCGGCCAGCGCTCTCGTCGGTGAGCGACGCGGGCGTGCGCGTCGACACGTCGACGCGCACGCCCTAGGAGTTTTCTTGAGAGCGGCGCCCGCCCGTGCGAGTCTCGGCCCCCTTGGGACTTGCGCCCGTCGTCCGGGACGCGCCCCTGTGATCCGGGTCGAACCATGCCAAAGGAACGCGTGTTCTCCCTCGATGCCGTTCGGACCGACGGCTGGTTCGAGCGCATAGGCGACGGCATCGGCAGCTTCCAGGCGCTCTGCGAGATCGTGGGCGAGGCGTTCTTTGCCTTCTCGATGATTACGGGCGCCCGCATCACGGCGCTCACCGTCGACCGCCGCAACCCGGACAACACCCTGGTCGACTTCGTTATCGCGCCGCCGGGCGAGGAGGACATCGACGGCGACGTCCAGCGGCTCACGCTCGCGGACTTCCGCCACCGCCTCGTCGGCGCCCTCCTCACGGAGGACACGACGCCGCCCGCGCCCGAGCGGGACACCGACCTCGAGGGCATCCAGCTCCACATCGGCGTCCGCTACCTGCTGCTCGCCCCGCTCTACGGCTACAGCCTCCGCAAGCTCGCCATCGAGGGGAAGACCTCGCGCCTCCTCCTCCTGCGCGACGGCATCGAGGAGACCCACGAGCTCAACGAGTTCCGCGCCCGCATCCGCTCGCACGTGCGCGACGAGCTCGAGCGCGCCTCGGCCGGCGCGCGCTCCGCCATCGATCTGACGAAGGTCGCCGAGGCCGAGGTCGCCTCGCAGCGCGGCGACTTCCCGAAGGTGATCCAGCTGCTCGGCACCTGGCCGGCCCCGCTCGCGATCTTCCTGCGCACGCCCGAGGGGCAGATGCTCACGCCGGACGCCCGCAGCCTGATCGCCAAGGGCCTCGGCCTCCTCGGCACCGCGTGCGTCAAGCTCGGCGAGGAGCACCAGGGCGAGGAGGTCATGCGCCTCGCCGTCCAGTATGCGCACGACGGGGCCGCAGCGGGCGACATCTTCCGCCGGCTGGGCGAGGCCATGCTCGAAGACGGCCGGGCCGGCGAGGCCATCGGCCCCCTCCGGCGCGCCGCCAACCTCGGCGCTCCGCCGAAGCAGATCTGGCCGCTGCTCGCGCGGGCGTTCGTGCAGCGCAAGAAGTTCGTCGCCGCCCTCGCCTGCGTCCGCGAGGCGCGGAGCGTGGGCGTGGCGGACGCCGACATGGTGGAGGAGATCCGGGAGATCGAGGCCAGCCTGGGGACGGCGCTCACCGCGTGGCGAGGGCTGGTCCTGGCCGCGAACCGCTCCTAGGATCGCGGTCCGCCGGTTGCTCGCCGGTTGCCCGACCGCCTCCATTGACACCCCCGCGGCGGCCGACTAGATCCGGCGCGGATTAAGCCGGGATCGCTCGGATTTTTGCTGCTCCAGGCAGCATCGCCGCGTCGCTCTCACCTTTTTGGACTGCATGGTTCGGGGCCGTGGGCCCCGAGGTCTCGCCCCGAGACGCCGCGCGCCTCGGCGAGATGGTCGACCCCTCCAGGGGTCGACGCGTAGGAGTGCTCTCTCGATGGCCACCTACATCCCCCTGTTCCTGCTGTTTCTCGTCGCCGCGATCATCGCGCTCGCGATGTTCACGCTGACGTCGCTGCTCGGCCCGAGGAACCCGACGCCCGAGAAGATGATCCCGTACGAGTGCGGCAGCGACTCGACGGGCGGGCGGTTCGTCAAGCCGAGCGTGAAGTTCTACCTGACGGCGATCCTCTTTGTCGTGTTCGACATCGAGGCGGTGCTCATCTACCCGTGGTCGGTCCAGTTCCGGACCCTCGGGTGGACGGGCCTCGCGACGATGAGCTCGTTCGTCGCGCTGCTCGTCGTGGCGCTCGTGTACGTGTGGAAGAAGGGAGCTCTGGAATGGGAGAAGTGAAGGCCGGTGGGCCCTCGACGCGGGTGATGGAGGGCTCCGAGCACGGCTTCGCGACCACGCGCGTGGACGCGCTGCTGAACTGGGCGAAGAAGTACTCGCTGTTCCAGTACCCGTTCGTGACGGCCTGCTGCGGCATGGAGTACATGGCGATGGCGAGCCCGCGCTTCGACATGGCGCGGTTCGGCGCCGAGGTGCCGCGCTTCTCGCCGCGCCAGGCCGACCTGCTCTGGGTGGTGGGGACCATCAGCCAGCGCCAGGCGCCGGCGCTCCGCCGCATCTACGAGCAGATGGCGGACCCGAAATGGGTGCTCGCCTTCGGCACGTGCGCCTCGTGCGGCGGCTTCTACGACAACTACACGACCGTCGCCGGCATCGACAAGGTCATCCCCTGCGACGTCTACGTGCCCGGCTGTCCGCCGCGCCCCGAGGCGGTGCTCGACGGCCTCATGCTGCTCCAGGACAAGATCGCGCGCGGCGATCGCACGCCGGCGATCGTCAAGCCGCGCGAGGACCCGGCGCAGACGACGGAGCACCTCGTCACCCTCCAGCGCAAGGAGCGGAGCCTGCCATGAGCAAGAAGGTCCTGGAGCTCCTCACGGCGCAGTTCCCGGGCGCCGTCCTGGAGACGCACTCGCAGTTCGGCGACGACACGGCGGTGCTCGATCCCGCCGTGTGGCGCGACGCCGCCCTGTTCCTCCGCAACGACCCGCGGACCCTGATGAACATGTTCGTCGACCTGACGGCGGTCGACTACCTCTGGCGCGGCGACGTGCCCCGCTTCGAGGTGGTCTGCCACCTGCGGTCGTTCGAGCGCAACCACCGCATCCGGATCAAGGCGCGCGTCGGCGACGAAGAGGGCAACGGCGCCGAGATCGACTCGATCGTCCCGGTGTGGAAGGGCGCGAACTGGTTCGAGCGCGAGTGCTACGACCTGCTCGGCATCGTCTTCAAGGGGCACCCGGATCTCCGGCGCATCCTGATGTACCCGGAGTTCGAGGGGCACCCCCTGCGCAAGGACTACCCGGCCAACCGCATCCAGCCGCTCATCCCGTTCCGGGACGTGCCGAACACCGGCAAGCTGCCGCCGTTCGGCCCCGACGAGGGCATGAGCTTCGGCCGCCAGTCGCACGACTTCGCGTTGCGCGGCCCTGGGGCGTCGATCGACGGAGACGAGGCCGTGAGCAACGGCAAGCGCGCGGGCGCGCTGGAGGAGCGGAGCTGACCCATGGAACCCCTGGATCGCGAGCTGGACGAGGCAGAGCTCGACCTACCGAGCGAGCCGATGCTCCTCAACATGGGGCCGTCCCACCCGGCGATGCACGGCACGGTGCGCATCGTGCTCGAGCTGTCCGGTGAGACGATCAACAAGGCCGACGTGCAGATCGGCTACCTGCACCGCGGCTTCGAGAAGATGTGCGAGCGCGGCACGTGGTCGCAGGTCTTCCCGTACGTCGACCGGCTCAACTACGTCTCGCCGATGCTCAACAACGTCGGCTTCGCGCTGGCGGTCGAGAAGATGCTCGGCGTCACGGTGCCCGAGCGCTGCCAGTACTACCGCGTGATCCTCGGCGAGCTGGCGCGCATCTGCGATCACATGATCTGCAGCGGCGCCATGAGCATGGAGCTCGGCGCGTTCACGCCGTTCCTCTACCTGTGCCGCGCGCGCGAGATCTTCTGGGAGATCTTCGAGGAGGAGACGGGGGCGCGCCTGACGCACAGCTTCGGCCGCGTCGGCGGCATGGCGCGGCCGCCCACGGCCGACTTCAAGGCGATGGTCCGCGTGGGCCTCGCGCGCGTGCTCGCGCTCGTGAACGACGCCGAGAAGCTCATCCTCAAGAACCGCATCTTCCTCGATCGCCTCGACGGCGTCGGGCAGATCTCGCAGGAGGACGCGCTCGCGCTCGGCTGGACCGGCGTCGTGCTCCGGGCGACCGGCGTGCCCTACGACGTGCGCCGGGCGAACCCGTACATGGTCTACGACCGCTTCGACTTCGACGTGCCGGTCGGCACGCGGGGCGACAACTACGACCGGTTCATGTGCCGCCAGGAGGAGATCCGCCAGGCGGGGAGGATCATCGAGCAGGCGCTCGAGCAGATGCCCGACGAGGGGCCCATCAACATCGACGATCCGCGCATCGTGCTGCCGCCGAAGGAGGAGGTCTACACGACCATCGAGGCGACCATCCAGCACTTCAAGATCGTCATGGAGGGCATCAAGGTGCCCGCGGGCGAGTGCTACTCGTACACCGAGGCCGGCAACGGCGAGCTCGGCTTCTACCTGGTGTCCGACGGCAGCGGCACGCCGTACCGCGTGCGCATCCGTCCGCCGTGCTTCGCCACGACGCAGGGGCTCTCCCAGCTCATCACCGGGCTGATGATCCCGGACGTCGTGCCGACCTTCGGCTCCCTCAACATGATCGGCGGGGAGTGCGACCACTAGCGACGGCGCGAGGAGCGCTCCCGTCATCGACTTAGGAAAGCAAGGGCCCTCCGCGGCCCCGCCGGGAATCGAGAGCACGATGCCTACGATCAAGATCGACGGAAGGGAGATCCCCTTCGAGAGCGGTGACACGATCATCCGCGCGGCGCACCGCGCCGGGATCGACATCCCCCATTACTGCTGGCACCCGGGCCTCAGCGTCGCCGCCAACTGCCGGATGTGCCTGGTCGAGGTGCTGCCGCCGCCGGGGCGGCCGGCGATGAGCCTCGACATCCTCCGCTGGGACGCGGCGAAGCAGGACTACGTGCCGGCGGCGAAGCCGAAGCTCCAGCCGGCCTGCCAGATGGCCTGCGCGAACGGCATGGAGGTGCTGTCCGAGAGCAGCGACCACGTGTCCGAGGCGCGCTCGGCGGTGCAGGAGCTCCTGCTGCTGAACCACCCGGTCGACTGCCCGATCTGCGACCAGGCCGGCGAGTGCCGTCTCCAGGACTACTGGCTGGAGCACCAGCGCAAGGGCAAGCGGATGCGGCAGGAGCCCGTGCACAAGCCGAAGGCGGTCACGTTCGGCCCGACCATCGTGTACGACGCCGAGCGCTGCATCGTCTGCACGCGGTGCATCCGCGTCTGCAACGAGCTCGCCCGGGATCCGGTGCTCTCCGTCCGCGAGCGCGGCAACCTCGGGGAGATCACGGTCTCGCCGGGGCGCGAGCTCGACCACAACTACACGCTCATGACCGAGCACGTCTGCCCGGTCGGCGCGCTCACGTCGCGCGACTTCCGGTTCAAGGCGCGCGTCTGGTTCCTCCGCAGCGCCCGGACCGTCTGCCAGGGCTGCGCGACGGGCTGCAACGCCTACCTCGACTACGATCCGCGCAACAACACGCCGTACCGGCACCGCCCCCGCGAGAACATGGCGGTCAACACGTACTGGATGTGCGACGAGGGCATGCTCTCGTACCGGCACGCGGTCGAGGGGCGGCTGCTCACGGCGCTCGTCGGCAACGACGACGCGAGCGTCGACGACGCGCTCGCCGCGGCCAAGGAGCAGCTCGCCGGCCACGGCGACGACCCGGCGAAGGTCGCGATCGTCCTGTCGGCGCAGCACTCGAACGAGGACAACTTCGCGCTCTACCACCTCGCCACGACGTACCTCGGCGCGACCGACTTCTTCGTGTCGGGCAAGCCGCTCGGCCAGGGCGACGACATCCTCATCAGCGAGGACAAGAACCCGAACACCCGCGGCGCCGTGCAGATCGCGGCGGCGACCCCGCCGCGCCCGGTCGCGGAGCTGATCCAGGGGATCGCGTCCGGGCAGTACGCGTACGTGGTCGCCCTCGGGTCGGACCTCGAGGTCGACGCGGGCGAGGCGCAGCGGGCGTTCTCGCGGCTGAAGGGGGTGGTGACGGTCGCCGCGCACGAGGGGCCGCTCGCGAAGGCCGCGCGCGTCGCGCTGCCGGCGTGCTCCTGGGCCGAGGCCGAGGGGACGTACGTGAACGGCAAGGGCCTGGCGCAGCGGAGCGAGCGGGCGCTGCTCCCGCACGGCGACGCGCGCCCGGCCTGGGAGCTCATCGGCCGGCTCGGGCGCGCGCTCGGGTACGAGACCGGGTGGAAGACCCTGGCCGAGCTCCGCCGCGCGATGCCGCCCGGCGCGGCGCTTGGTGGGGCAGCCGCTCCCACCGCGGCGCCCTCTGCGCACGCCGCGCCGGCGCCCGCCGCCGCCGACGGCGCGCGGGTCGAGCCGAAGAAGACGGAGGCCACGGCATGACCAGCGTCGAGCTCGTTCTCGCGATCGTCAAGATCCTCATCGTCGTCCTGTTCCTGCTGAACATGGCGGCGATCGCCACCTGGGCCGACCGGCGCCAGGGCGCGATGGTGCAGGACCGCGTCGGCCCGAACCGGGCGGTCGTCTACCTGCCGTCCCTGGTCGTGCGGGGCATCGTGTTCTTCCCGCCGGCGCTGCTCGCGGCGCTCTCCGTGTTCACGGCGACGCGCCCGGCGTCCGCGCCGGCCGCGGCCGAGACGATGGTGGCCGCCGCGCAGTTCGCGGTGGCGGTGGCCTGGCTCGGGCTGATCGTGTTCTGCGCGTCGGCCCGCAGCGGCGGCCCGATCAACCCCGCGGAAGAGGCGCTCGCCCGCGTCGAGCCCCGGAGCATCTTCTACGGGGGCGTCATGGCCCACGTCGCGGTCTTCTTCCTGACGCAGGCGGTCCCGCTCTCGGCGGCGCCCGTCGTCGCGCGGGTCGCGTGTGTGCTGCTCGGCGCGCTGCTGCTCGTGACGGGCGCCTACGCGGCGCTGCGCGTGCCCGAGGGCAAGATCCCGCTGCGGCTCCTCGGCACGCTCCACGCCGCGGCCGACGCGATCAAGATGATCTGGAAGGAGGACTTCATCCCGAAGAACGCCGACCGGCTCCTCCACTCGCTCGCGCCGCTGCTCGCGATGTTCCCGGCGCTCGTGACGTTCGCGGTCATCCCGTTCGGCGACAAGCTCTGCTTCGAGGACAACGGCGACGGGGTCTTCGGCTTCGGAGACCTCCCGCTGCTCAAGCGGACGGTCGACCAGGCGTTCACGTGCGGCGGCCACGTCGTGAACCTCCAGGTCGCGGACCTCAACGTCGGCATCCTCTACATCTTCGCGATGGCGGGCACCGGCATCATCGGCGCCGCGCTCGCCGGCTGGGCGAGCGACAACAAGTTCTCGCTGCTCGGCGGCCTGCGCGCCGCGAGCCAGATGGTCAGCTACGAGGTCGCGATGGGCCTCAGCATCGTCGGGCTCTTCATCATCTACGGCAGCGTCCGGCTCGGCGACATGGTGCAGTGGCAGGCCGAGCACACGTGGGGGATCTTCGTCCAGCCGCTCGCGTTCGTCCTGTTCCTCGCGGCCCTCGCGGCCGAGACGAAGCGCATCCCGTTCGACCAGCCCGAGGGCGAGAGCGAGATCGTCGCCGGTTACTTCGTCGAGTACTCCGGGATGAAGTTCGGCATGTTCATGACGGGCGAGTACGTGGAGCTCATCACGTCGAGCGCGCTCCTCGTCACGCTCTTCTTCGGCGGCTACCACCTGCCGTTCCTGGACCGCGACGGCATCAACATCGCCTTCGGCGACGCGACGCTCTTCCAGTACAAGATGACCCACTTCGCCGTGAGCCTGACCTACGTGCTGGCGTTCTTCGGCAAGACGATCCTCATGGCGTGGGTGCAGGTCTTCTTCCGCTGGACGCTGCCGCGCTTCCGTTACGACCAGGTGATGCGGCTCGGGTGGACGAAGCTCCTGCCGCTCACGATCGTCAACATGATGGTCACGGGCATCGTCGTGCTGGCCGTCGAGTCGGCGCCCGCGGGGCTCGTCGGCGGTCTCCAGGTCGCGGCCGACGTCACCCACGCGGTCGTCGCCCTGGGCGGGTTCGCGGCGGTCGTGGCGCTGATCGCCGGCCTGCTCGAGCCGGTCGAGCGCCAGCGCACCGTCAACTCCACCTCGTCCCGGTTCGCTGCCGCGGCGGGGGGCACCAAGGCGTCGCCGCAGCAGGCGTAGAGGAGGATCTCATGGCGAGAGCTACCCCCAGCACCACGTGGACGAAGCCGGCCGCCAGGCCGGTCGCCGGCAAGCCGATCCCGCGCCCGACCCGGAGCGCCGACGTCCAGGCCTACATCCCCGAGATGGTCAAGGGCCTGGGGATCACGATGAAGCACTTCTTCAAGAACACGAAGGAGATGGTGCTCGGCCAGAAGCCCGACCCGGTGCTGCACGCGCTCGAGCCGGGCGTCACGACGATCAGCTACCCCGAGGAGAAGCGCCCCTACCCGGAGCGCTTCAGGGGCATCCACCGGCTCACGCTGCGCGAGGACAACTCGCCCCGCTGCGTCGCGTGCCTCTGCTGCTCGACGGCGTGCCCGGCGCAGTGCATCGCGATCGAGCCGGCCGAGTACCCCGACGGCGATCGGCGGAAGGGCTACGAGCGGTACCCGAGCAGCTTCGTCATCGACGAGCTCCGCTGCGTCTTCTGCGGCTTCTGCGTCGAGGCGTGCCCCGTCGACGCCATCCGCATGGACACCGGCCTCCACGCGGTGCCCTACGACTCGCGCGAGCAGTTCATCTACCGGCGCGATCTCCTCATGAGCCTCTCCGATCGCTCGGGCTCGCGGCTGACGGCGAACAAGCGCCACGAGCCGGGCGACCCGACGCACCCTGGCCTCTCGCGCGACCACGCGGATCACTGAGCCGGTCATCCCCCCGGCAGGCCGCGGCGCCTGCCGGGCGACGGAGCCCGGGCATCTCGCCTCTCGTCCGGCTGCGGTTCTGCTAGAAGGGCGGGTCATGGCGACGACGTACGGCTCCTTCGAGGCGGTCATCGGGCTCGAGGTCCACGCGCAGCTCCTCACCCGGACCAAGGCGTTCTGCGGCTGCGCGACAAGCTTCGGCGACCCGCCGAACACGCACACGTGCCCGGTCTGCCTCGGCCTCCCGGGGGCGCTCCCGGTCCTGAACCGCGAGGCGGTCCGGATGGCGGTGAGCGCCGCGCTCGCGCTCGGCTGCGCCGTCCAGGAGAGCAGCGTCTTCGCGAGGAAGAACTACTTCTACCCCGACCTGCCGAAGGGCTTCCAGATCAGCCAGTTCGATCGGCCGCTCGCGCTGCGCGGCCACCTCGAGATCGAGACCGAGGCGGGCATGACGCGGGCAGGGATCACGCGCGTCCACATGGAGGAGGACGCCGGCAAGAACGTCCACGGCATCGGCGGCCTGTCGGTCGTCGATCTCAACCGCGCCGGCACGCCGCTCATCGAGATCGTCGGCGAGCCCGACCTCCGCTCGGGCGCGGAGGCGGCCGAGTACCTGAAGCGGCTGCGCGAGATCCTGATGTTCATCGGCGTGAACGACGGCAACCTCGAGCAGGGCAGCTTCCGCTGCGACGCCAACGTTTCGGTCCGCAAGGTGGGGGAGACGAAGCTCGGCACGCGGACGGAGCTCAAGAACATCAACTCGTTCCGCTTCGTCGCCGAGGCGATCGATCTCGAGATCCGGCGGCAGATCGCGCTCATCGAGCAGGGCGGCCGCGTCCGGCAGCAGACCCGCGGGTACAACGCCGAGAAGAAGGAGACGTACCTCCTCCGCGACAAGGAGAACGAGTCCGGCTACCGCTACTTCCCCGAGCCGGATCTGCCGCCGCTCGTCGTGGACGAGGCGTTCCTCGCCGACGTGCGCGGCGCGCTCCCGGAGCCGCCCGTCGACAAGCGGCGCCGCTTCACCGAGTCGCTCGGCCTCACCCCGTACGCGGCGTCGGTCCTGACCGGCCACCCGCGGATCGCGGCGTTCTTCGAGGAGGCCGCGCGCCTCCACGGCGACGCCGTGAAGGTCGCGAACTTCGTCCAGGGCGAGGTGCTGCGCGACACCCGGACGACGGGGCTCTCCGCGACGTTCCCGGTCGCCCCCGGCCAGGTGGCCGCGCTGCTCCGCCTCGTGGACGAGGGCGCGATCAGCGGCAAGCAGGCCAAGGAGGTGTACACGGAGATGGCCGGCACGGACCGGGCGCCCGGCGACATCGTCCGCGACAAGGGCATGGCCGTGATGAGCGACGCCGCCGCGATCGAGGCGGTCGCCGCGTCGGTCATCGCCGCGAACGAGAAGCAGGCGGCGGCGTACCGCGCCGGCAAGGCCGCGCTGTTCGGCTTCTTCGTGGGGCAGATCATGAAGAAGACAGGGGGCAGCGCGAACCCGGCCGTCGTGAACGACGTGCTGAAGCGGCTGCTCGACGGCGCTCCCGCCACGGGCGGGTGACGGGGCTTTCTCCGGGCGCAAGCGTGAAATAGGGTGCCGCTGGCAGGCGCTCTCGCCGCGCGAGCCGGGGCGCGCCCGGCGCCTCCGCCTCGCTGAAGCCCTGGCTCCACGATCGCCCCGAGCGGGCAGGACATCCGACGCATGGTCAGCGCTCGTCCCCTCGACGCCCTCCGCTTCCCTCTCCGCACGGCCGGCTTCGTCGGCCTCACCTTCGGCATGTACGGCCTGCTCGAGGTCGACACAGCGATCTCGCCCGCGGCCGATCGCGAAGTGGTCCTCCACACATGGATGCGCCGGTATGGGCGCGCGCTCCTGAAGCTCTACGGGCTCGACGCGCGCGCGGGCGGCCTCGTCCGTGATGAGCTCGCGGCGGGGCGCGCCTCAGGCGCGGCCGATCCGGTGGGCGCGGGGTACTGCCCTGGGCGCGACGCCGCTGGGCTCGGCCGGCTGTTCGTGATGAACCACCGCTCCGCGCTCGACATCATGATCACGCTCGCCTTCTTCGAGGCCACGGTCGTGAGCCGGGCCGACCTCGCCGGATGGCCGGTCATCGGCATGGCGGCGCGCCGCGTCGGAACGCTCTTCGTGGACCGTTCCAGCAAGCGCAGCGGCTCTGCGGTCGTCCAGGCGATGTCCTCCGCGCTCAAGGGCGGCCGTGGTGTGATGGTCTACCCCGAGGGGACCACGTTCTCCGGAGATGAGGTGCGGCCGTTCCGCGCGGGCGGCTTCACCGCGGCATGCCGCGTCGGCGCGGAGATCGTCCCTGTGGGGCTCGTGTACGGCGGCGCCGAGTCCTCCTACGTCGACGAGTCGTTCACGGCGCACATGGTCCGGGTGAGCCGTGCGCGACGTATCCCGGTGGCGCTCGAGGTCGGCGCGCCCATCGCCACGGTAGGCCGGGACGTCGGCGATGTGCGCGACGAATCGCACCGCGCCGTCCAGGCGCTCGTCCACCGCGCCCGCGCGCGGCTCGCCTCTGACGGTTAGGCGACGGTTAGGCGCCGCGCTCTCGCCTGCGCCGCTGGCTTCTGCGATCGGCCCTCGCTACGATGCGGGGCCGCCGGCGACCCCATGGAGCGTGAAGGCAACCTTAGCGAGACCGCCATGGCATGGCAGGTCCTGAAGCCGCCCCGCGGAGGGGCGATCCATAATGAGCTGATGTTCCTGGCGGACGCGAGCGAGCAGCTCACCGGATCGCTTGACCCTCATACGATCCTCGAGCGGCTCGCGCGTCTGTCGGTGCCCTACCTGGCGGACTGGTGCACGGTCGATCTCATCGAGCGTGGCGCCGCGGACGCCATGGGCCTGGTCGGCTCCGTGCCGCCGCCGCCGCCGTCGTCGGACGGCGGTCCCACGTTCGTGGCCGGGCCGGACGGGATCGACCCGGCGCCCGTGGCGGGCATCTACGCGGCCCGGCGCCATCGCGCCGCCGCGGACTCCGACCCGGCGGGCTCCGATCGCGCGGGCCAGGCGGGCGCGACGCGGCGGCGGTTCTGCCGCGTCGCCGCGAAGCACGTGAACCCCGAGCGCGAGGGGCTCCTGCGCGCGATCTCGCCCGACGCCGAGGAGCGCCTCGGCATCGCCAAGGTGCTGCACAGCGGCGAGTCCGAGCTCTTGCACGAGCTCGATCGCGACAAGAGCGACGAGGCCGCCGAGCGCGCCGCCGCGCTGGAGCAGCTCGGCACGCGGTCGGCGATGGCGGTGCCGCTCATCGCGCGCGGCCGCAAGCTCGGCGTGCTGTCGTTCGGCGTCTCGGAGTCGAACCGCATCTACTCCGCGGACGATCTCGTGCTCGCGGCCGAGCTCGCGCACCGCGTGGCGCTGGCGCTCGACAACGCCTACCTCTACCGGAAGGCGGAGGAGGCGCGCCACGCCGCGGAGCGGAGCGCGGACCGGGCCGCGTGGCTCTTCGCGGTGACGGCCGCGCTGTCCGACGCGATCACGCCGCCCGCGGTGCTCCGCGTGCTCGCGAGCGACGTCGTCGCGGCCGCCGGGGCGATGACCGGCGTGGTGGCGCTGCGCGCCGGGCTCGGCGGCGAGCTCGAGACGGTGCGCTCGACGGGCTACCTCGAGGCGCAGATCGCGCGCTTCAAGAGCTTCGACCTCGGCGCGGAGCTGCCGCTCGCGCGCGCGGTCCGGGAGCGGCAGCCGATCTTCCTCGAGTCGGAGGGGCGCTTCGGCGAGTTCGAGCCGGGCTTCGCGTCGTGCTGCGTCGCGACGGGCGAGCGCGCGTACGCGGCGATCCCGCTCTTCCTCGAGGGGCGCGTGCTCGGCGCCGTGGGGTTCGGCTTCTCGGCGCCGCAGTCGTTCACCGAGGACGACCGGGCGTTCATGCTCGCGCTGGTCCAGCAGAGCGCGCAGGCGCTCGAGCGGGCGCGCCTCTCCGCGCTGCAGACGGAGGAGGCCATGCACCTCTCGCACGAGGTGCTGAAGCAGATGCCCGAGGCCATCCTCGTCACGGACGTCGAGGGCAACATCCGGTACTGGATGGGCGAGGCCGAGTCGATCTTCGGCTACCTGTCCGAGGAGATCGTCGGCAAGAGCATGGCGCTCCTCCACCGCGAGGACGTCCGCGAGGAGAGCACGGCCCGGATCCTCCAGCAGATCGAGGACGCGCGCACCTTCGTCGGCGAGGTCCCGTGCGTGCGGCGCGACGGCTCCGAGGTGCCGATCGAGATCACGGCGTACGCGGTCCACGACCAGGAGGGTCGCCCGCTGTTCCTCGTCGGCATCCACCGCGACATCACCGATCGCAAGCGGGCCGAGGAGGAGCGCGCCCGGCTGATCCGGGTGCAGGCGGCGCGGGCCGAGGCCGAGGAGGCGGCGCGGCGGTTCGCGTTCCTGGCCGAGCTCAGCACGGCGCTCGCCGCGTCGCTGGACTTCACGGCCACGCTCCAGTCGCTCGCGCGGCTCGTGCTGCCGGTGCTCGCCGATTTCTGCCTCGTCGACATCGACGACGGCCTCGGCCTGCGCCACGTCGCGGCCGCGCACGTGAGCCCGCTGAAGGAGCCGCTGCTCCGGTACTTCCACCCGAGCCGGGTCGACGGCGAGCCGGGCCCGGTGGCGCGCGTGCTGCGCACGGGCCGGTCGGAGCTCTACGCGGACGTCCGCGGGGACGTGCTGCTGCACGAGGCGATGACGAGCGAGGAGGCCACGGCCAACCGGACGCTCGCGCCGCTCTCGTACCTCGTGGTGGCGCTCCGGGCGCGCGGGCGGATCCTCGGCGCGATCTCGCTCGTGTCGTCGGAGTCGGGCCGGTTCTTCGAGCGGTCCGACGTCGCCTTCGCGGAGGAGGTGGCGCACCGGGCCGCGCTCGCGCTCGACAACGCGCGCCTGTACCGCGAGGTGCAGGACGCGAACCGGCTGAAGGACGAGTTCCTCGGGACGGTGTCGCACGAGCTGCGGACGCCGCTCAACGCGATCCTCGGCTGGGCGAGGATGATGCAGGCGGGCTCGCTCGATCGGGTCGCGGAGACGCGGGCGCTGTCGGCGGTCGAGCGCAACGCCGAGCACCAGGTGACGCTGATCGACGAGCTGCTCGACGCGTCGCAGGTCGTGACGGGCACGCTGAAGATCGAGCGGCTCGCGGTGGAGCTGACGCTGCCGGTGCAGACGGCGGTCGAGTCGATCCTCCCGTCGGCCGCGGGCAAGGGCGTGGCGATCGAGACGAGGCTCGATCCGGAGGGCGTGTTCGTCGAGGGCGACCCTGCGCGGCTGCAGCAGGTCGTGTGGCACCTGCTCTCGAACGCGGTGAAGTTCGCGCGCCCCGGGGGGCTCGTGCAGGTGCAGCTCTCGCAGGACGAGCGCTTCGCCGAGGTCAAGGTGATCGACGACGGCGAGGGCATCTCGGCGGACTCGCTGCCGCACGTCTTCGAGCGCTTCCGGCAGGAGGACAACAGCGGCGCGCGCCGGCACGGGGGGCTCGGGCTGGGGCTGTCGATCGTGCGGCACATCGTCGGGCTGCACGGCGGCATGGTGCGCGTGACGAGCGCCGGCCCGGGGCGCGGGACGACGTGCACGGTGCAGCTTCCGCTCTCGACGGGGGCGACCGCGACGGCGCTCACGAACGCGGGCATCGCGCCGGACCCGCGCAACCCGTTCCCGCGGCTCACCGGGGTGCGGGTGCTCATCGCGGACGACGATCCCGACACGCTGGCGATGCTCTCGGCGGTGCTGCGGCGCTGCGGGGCCGAGGTCAGCACGGCGACGTCGAGCAACGAGGCGCTGAAGCTGCTGGAGACGTCGGAGCCGGCGCTGCTCGTCGTCGACATCGGGATGCCGGGGGAGGACGGGTACTCGCTGATCCGGCGGGTGCGGGATCTGCTGCCGCGCAAGGTGGGGCGCACGCCGGCGCTGGCGCTGACGCCGTACGCGCGGACCGAGGACCGGGTGCGGGCGCTCGCGGCCGGCTACCAGATGCACGTGCCCAAGCCGATCGAGCCGATCGAGCTGGCGGCGGCGGTGAAGTGCCTGGCGACCGGGCTGATGCCCTGGTCCCGGGACGAGTGAGGGAGTGACGGGGGATCCGGGGGGCACGCGCCGGGGTGGGGGTGTGCGCGGCAGCGCGCGGGGGGCGCTGGCCATCCGCCAAGGCGGGGGCGGGAGAGCTTGCGCATGAAACACCGCCCGGCATGTCTCACTTCGGGCCTTGCCTTCTGAGACGTTTCGTCGCGCGCCACACAAGGCGCGCCTGGGACGTGGAGCCGGCTGGGACCTTATGGCACCTCGTTCGGTGCTCCAGCGCGCCCCCCGCGCGCTGCCGCGCACACCCCCACCCCGGCGCTCACGGTCCTGACGCCCATGCCCACTGGCCGAGGACGCTCTTGATTCGATAGGGAGCGAGCGGCCGGCTGCGTTCATTCAAGCGCCGACGTCGCCCTCCTCACGTCGGACGTCAATGGTTGTCGCGAGGGCGAGGGCAAGTTGTTGCCGCGGGCAAAGGATTGCCGTCAGGGGAGGGGCCGCCGGGCAGATTGTTGCCCTCCCTTCCGGTCGCGCGTCCGTGAGGCCACGTTTTTGATTGGCATTCTGGTTGCAATTCTGGACGCAGCATCGCCCGGATCCGATGACCTCGATGCGCGGCGCCGGAGGGTCCAGGCGAATGCACAAGGATTTCTCGGAGAGGAGAGCATCGCCATGGCCACGCCCTATCAGATCAACATCGCGATGGACCAGAACACCTTCAACGCACTGGAGTCGGGCGGATTTTATCTGTATGGATTCAAGGGGGTGCAGACGAGCATCCAGGGCGGCGCGCCGCTCGTGTGGTTCCAGACCAAGACATTCTCCCTGGATACCACCATCTCGTGGGAGGAGCAGTATCAGGGGTACACCTCGCAGAGCGCCATCATCCCCGGCGGCAAGATCAAGGCGAGCGCGTCCTACGACATGAACCTCGGCGACATCCTCCAGGTCACGAGCCCGGCGGGCACGGGGACCGTCGTGACCGGTGGAACGCAGAACGCGATCTCGATCGCGAACCAGACCACGACGCAGATGGTCTGCGGCATCTCGCAGGTGCAGTCGGTGAACGGCAACCCGGTGGCGACGCCCCTCTGCGCCTTCCCGCTTTACGGCAACATGCTCGATGTCTTCGCGCCCATCCAGCTCGTCTTGCTGGAGTTCGCCACGACGGCGGTGAACACGGGGACGGTCATCTTCCAGGCGTTCAGCCAGGCCGCCCTCATCAACCTCACCAGCGAGCCCGAGGTCTCGTTGAGCTTCGATATCAACGCAGGCTGGAATTCCAGCGGCAACCCGAACGTACAGCTCGTCCCCGCAGGCACCAACCTCGCGCCGCTCCTGCTCCAGTCGTCCGCCAGCCTGAACCGAAGGATCCTGGCGGCGCAAAGCGCCCACGCGCCGGCGCCGGAGGCGCGCCACACCTCCCGCAGCAATGGCGGCCTGATCCAGGCCTGAGGTGGCGCCCGCGGGGCGGACCGGCCGCCGGTTCACCCTCCGCGGTCGAGCGACGAGCGCGACGCGGCAAGGAGGCCTCATGCGACGACCTCTTCGTGGACAGGCCGCGCTCGTCGCCGCGTCGTTGCTGTCCCTCACGTGCGGCACGGGTCTCAGGACGCCCGACGAGCGGCCAGGCCCGGCGACATCGAAGGCCGCGCGCGTCGATGAAGCCGCTCCGCCCATTTCCTCCTCAGCGCCGACCGAGAGACGGCTGATCGTCTCCATGAGCGCCGAGACGGCGAGCGCGCTCGCCGCCTCCGAGATCTCGCTGTACGCCTTCAAAGCGGTGGGCGCAGAGGACGCCGCCGGCGTGCCGCTCGTGTGGCTCCAATCGAGGACCTACTCCCTCACCACGACCGTGTCGTGGGCGGCGCTTTATCGGGCCTACACAGCGACCCGCACGCTCCTGCCGTCGGCCCGGGTGGACGCCTCGGCCTCGTACGACATCGAGCCCGGACAGGTGCTTTACGTGCAGGGGCCGGCGGGCACCGGCGTCGTGCTCCTCGGGGGACCGGCGAACGCCATTTCGATACAGAACGACACGTCGACGCCGTTCACCTGTGGCCTCGCGCAGCGCCTCGGCGAGACCGCCGCGCCCATCGCGTCCTTTCCGCTCCATGGCAAGACCCGCCAGGTCTTCTATCCCATGGAGACGGTGCTCCTCGTCTTCGCGGCGTCGAGCCTCCGCCCCGGCGACCCGGCCACCACGTCGCCAGGGCCAGGCGTGCTCGTGGAGCTGGGCCAAGAGAGCACCCGCCGGCTCGCGTTCGAGATCAACGCGGGGTGGAGCTGGGGCTCTGAGCCCTGGGCCATGGCCGTGCCGGCCGGCGCAGACATCCTCCCCCTGCTCGTCGTCCGGAGCCCCTGAAGGACGATGTCCTGGCATTGACGTTGCTATTCATTTTCATCGCGTGTTGCACCGGCACGACCTGTTCGTCGTGCCTTGATACAAGACAGGAGACAACCATGGCCGTCGTCAATATCCCGCCCAATCAGGTCATCTACAAGCTCGGCGCCATCCCCGGGACGATGCACGTCTACAACACCGGCAACCCCGGAGGCGGCGCGACCACCTACAACATCACCATTCTCAACGTCGGCGCCTGGACCGACGTCGTCATCCAGACGGGCCACACCGACCCCTACCAGCCCAACGGCAACGTCGTCTTCGTCCAGAACCTTGGGCCGAGCAGGCTCCAGGTCCTCTACGTGGAGAGCGAATTGACGGTCGAGCAGGCGGGCGGCCGCTCCGTGAAGGAGTTCCCCGTGCTCGACGCGCCCGCTGGCTAGTCCGGGATCACCACGGGACCGAAGCGAAAAGGGCGCCATCGCCAGGGCCACCTGGGATCGGAGGCGGAAAAGGAAACCGCGGAGCGGTTCGGAGCGACCGTGGAGCGGTTTGGCGACGGCGGCTGGACAGGCCCTCAGCGCCGCCTCGCGCACGCCGGGCACGCGATGCGGCCCTGCGCGTTCGGCGCGCACGCCTCGCAGAGCAGGTGCATCCGATCGTCGCACGCCGCCGGCCGCGCCGTCGCGGCGCCGCACGCCTCGCACGTGAGCCTGTCCAGGCTCGAGGCGCCCGCCGGGAGCCGCAAGACGATGTCCCGCGACTCCTTGCGCCGCCGGAGACGCATGTTCACGAGCGCCGCCGGGACCTCGGCGCTCACCAGCGCGGCGACCGAACACGTCACCTTCGCCGCGAACCGCGCGGGCAAGGCCTCGAGCTTCGCGTTCCGCTCGGCGATGAGGTGCGCGACCTTGGCCTCGACGGCCTTTGGATCCGCGCGCCGCCGCGGCGCCCGGGTCTCGGCGATCAGGTCCGCGAAATACGACACGATCCGATCGTGATCCCGCGCGTGCCTGCGCTCGACCTCACCGAGCAGCGGCTGCACCGCCGCCCGCACCGCCTGCTCGGCGCGGAGCGCGATCCAGTCCGCCGCGCGATCGTCCGTCGAGAGGGGCACGGCGCTCGGCTGCACGAGGGCGCTCGGCCAGGCGAGATCCAGGTGCGCGCCCACCGCGGCGTCCGGCTCGCCGCCGTCGTGTGCGTTCACCACGACCCGAACGAGCCCCTCGCGCCGGTCGTCGGCCTCGACGCCATAAGCGACGATGGCCGCGACGTAGACCGCCGCGCCCGTGGAGACCTGCCCGGTCTCGCAGAGCCCGTTGCGCAGCACGAAGCGGTCCGCGGCGGCCCGCACGTGGGCAGGCCGCGGCGGGTCCGCGGCGAGCCGCACCGAGGTGGACACCGGCCGCCCGCGCGCCCTCGCGATGAGCCGCTCGAGCAGCGTGGAGCCAAGGCCACACGCGACGTCCCCGTCCCGATCGGGGTAGAGCGCGAGGGCGCACTCCTCCGGGACCTCGATCTCGGCCGCGAGCCGCGCCGGCAGGAGCGCCACCGCCCGCGCGTCCTCACGCTCTGCGAGCGCTCCGGCCTCCGCGAGCGCCTCGACCACGAAATCGAGCGGAGAGGGCAGCGCGCCCTCCGTGGGCGAGAGCATCCCCTGCGCCGCGGTCACGCCTCGTAGTCCTTTCCAAAGAGCTTGGCGTCGAGGCACTTCACCTGCTCGTAACGCCCGCGCGCCGCGGCGAGCTCCTCGGCGATGGCGTCGAAGCCGCTCGCGATCTCCTCCTCCGAGCGCGACGTCGCGTAGAGGGAGACGATCCGCTCCTCCAGATCGCGCTCGTCCGCCATGTTGCCGAGGACCATATCCATCTCGCCCACGACCAGCTCGAACAGGTGCAGGCGGCGGTCGAGCAGATCGAGGACACGCTCCTCGGCGGTGCCCCGCGCGCAGAGGTTGTAGACGCGCACCTCCTCTCGCTGGCCCATCCGGTGCAGCCGCCCGATCCGCTGCTCGATGAGCATGGGGTTGTAGGGAAGATCGAAGTTCACGAGGACATGGCAGTGGTGGAGGTTGTGACCCTCGCCGCCGGCGTCGGTGGAGACGAGCACGCGCGCGCGGCCGTCGCGGAACGCCGAGAGCGCCGCGCGCTTGTCCGCGGCGGAGAGGCCGCCGTGGAACGCCGCGGGCTCGACGCCGGCCTCGCGGAGCACGGCCTCGATGTACGAGAGCGTGTCGCGGAACCGGGTGAAGACGAGGACCTGCTCGTCGTGAGCGCGCACGAGATCGACGAGGGCGCCGCCCTTCCGGGACGCGCGGACCGAGGCCGCGAGCTTCGCCAGCGCGGCGAGCGCCGCGCGCATCCCGGGGGCGCGCCGCTCGCTCGCGCTCATGCGCTCGAGGCTCCCGCGCACCGCGGCGGGGCTCGATCCGGCGCCGAGCAGGAGCGTCGAGGCCAGCATCCGGGAGCCGGCGTCGGCCCCGCGCGCGCGCACGAGGGCGAGGACGCGCTCGTAGAGCTCGCGCTCCTCCGGGAGCGGATCGACCAGCGCCGTGCTCACGTACCGGGGCGGCAGCGCGAGGCCGCTGTCGGCGCGGGTGTTGCGCACCATCACCTCGGCGAGCAGGGCGCGCAGCCGCTCCCGGTTCTTCGGCGACAGCGGGTCCTTCGGGTCGACGAACTGCGCGCGGAAGGCCGCCGGGGTCGCGAACTGCCCGGGCTTGAGCAGCGTCACGAGGTTGTAGAGCTCCTCGAGATCGGTCTCGATCGGCGTCGCCGTGAGCATCAGGAGGAACCGGCTGTGCAGGCCGTCGACGAGCTTGAAGCCGGCGGTCGTGCGGCTCTTGACGTGATGGGCCTCGTCGACGATCACGAGGTCCCACGAGGCGGCCTGGACGAGCGGCGCGTGCTTCGCGCTCCTCGCGAGGGCGAGCGACGCGACGACCACGCCCTCATCGCGCCAGAAGGCCTCGGGGTCCGCCGTGCGCGCGGCGTCGTCGGTCGTGCGCGCGGCGATCTCGGCCTTCTCCGCGAGCTCGCCCGTCCACTGGCCGACGAGCGCAGGAGGGACGAGGACGAGCGCCCGCCGGACCATCCCGCGGAGCTGGTACTCGCGCAGGATCGTCAGCGCCTCGACCGTCTTGCCGAGACCGACCTCGTCCGCGAGCAGCGCGCGCCCGCGGAACACGCGGAGGACGCGGCGCGCGGTCTCGATCTGGTAGCGGTGCGGCTCGACGCCCGTGAGCGCGGCGAGCGCGAGCAGCTCCTCGAACTGCTCGGCCGAGGCGAGCAGGTGAGCGCGCAGCGCGTGGCTCACCGCCGCGAGCGAGGACGGCGGGCCAGCGAGCCGCTGGAGCAGCTCGGACCGGTCGAGCCCGGACATCAGGAGCGGCGCCGGCTTCCTGGGCGGCGGAGCCGGCAGAGGAGCCGGCTCGGGCGGGGGCGCCGGCTCCGCCACGCCGGAGGCGGCGGGCGGCCGGGAGGCGGCGGGCGTGGCGCGCGAGCCGGCGGGCGTGGCGCGCGAGCCGGCGGGCGTGGCGCGCGAGCCGGCGGCGCGGGCGCGCGGCGGGCGCTCCGGGGTCGGGGTGGTGGAGGGACTTCGTGGCGGCGCGGCGGGCGCTTCGGTCCGCCGCGCCCGCGCGGGTGAGCGGGCCTGAGCGCGCGTGACAGGGCGCTCAGGGGGCGGCGGCCGCTCCGCGCGATGGGCCAGGAGGAGCCGCTGGACGTCGTGACGAAAGACGATCTGGCCCAGCCGGCGCGGGATACCGACGTTGCGGTCGATGCAGAACGTGCTCGCGTTGTAGACGAGGAACGCCGGATCCGCGCTCGTCGATTCGCGCATCCGCTCGACGAGCGCGCTGCCCGCGAGCGCCTGTGGAAGGCCGCGCGCGAGGAGCAGGTCATGCGCCTCGTCGAGCGTCAGCGGCTCCTTGTGCGACCGGCCCGAGAGCGCGAACGCCATGGTGAAGAGATCCGCGCCGGAGAGCAGCCGGCTGCCCGCTTGCGTGGCGAGCAGCCAGCTCACGTCGCTCGCGGAGATCGACGTGAGGGACGTCGTCGAGACCTGCATGCGTCGGCCGCGTGTATCCCTCCTGCTCCGGGATGTCGAGGTGCCATGGGCGCGAGATCGGCGGAAAAATTGACGATTATTTTTGGAAATCTGGCGCCCTTGATCGGAATGCGTCCTGGATCTTCTGGCGAAGCCAGCGCGTGAAGGGGTCGAGGAAGGTCCGTTTCAAGAGCCCGTCGCTAGAGAGGGTGTCGACGTCCAAGTCGGCCATCACGCTGCAATCGGCGGCGCCGGACTCGCACGCGCCGGGCGGGAGCTCCGTCCTCCGCTGGTCGACGAGCCAGACGTCGTGACCGGCCATGGCGAGCTCGCCGGCCGCGGACTTCGCGTACCTCCCGGTCTCGCTGATCTCGTAGAACTCGCCCGGAGATGTGAAGGGGCTGAGCGCGGGCGATCGCCGGTCGTCGGACGTTACCGTTCGAGGAGACCCCGTAGCCTCCTTCGAGCTCGACCGATCTGCTCCACCGCCATCGAGGCCGGTATACGGAGCCTGCGCGCGATGTCGCGGAGGCCATGGCCGGCCGCGGCGAGGGCGAGCGCCTCACGGTCGCGCCGCGGCAGCTTGGAGAACGCGAGGCGCACGGCGAGGAGGCGTTCGCGCGCGTCGACGAGGGGCTCGTCGTCCCGCGGCGGCTCCGGCCGAGCGCTCCATGGATCGGCCACCGGAACCTCCTGGCGCACACAAGCGCGCTCGCGGTAATGGCTCGCTTTTCGCCAGGTGATGCCCCGCAGCCAGGCGCGGAGCGCTCGTGTCGGGTTCACCGACGGGTCCGGGCGGTACCTGCCCGCCTCGACAGCCATCCAGGCGGCCATGAGCACGGCCTGGACCAGGTCGTCACGGTCGCGGCGCGGCACGCCGCCGCCCGTGACGAGCGCGGCGATCCAGCCACGCTCGGCGACGATGCGCTCGACAGGGAGGCGGACGGCGGGGTTCTTCGCGAACGAGGGGAGGCGGCGTCCGGGCGCGCTGCGCTCGTGCACACCGGAGCTCGTGCGGCGTCGGGTCTGCATACAAGGATCTCGGCAAGACACGTCGAGGAGCTATCGAATCCATCGCGCATCCGCGCGGTCATCGCGCCGACGGGCTGCAGGCCGACATCGCTGCTGCCGGTCGAGTCAGCCCGTGTGGGCGCCGTCTGCCGCCGATGCCAGTGATGACGCGTGGCGATGTGGAGAGGCGTTCTTTGCGCCGATTGAACGGTTCATCGATCCGTCGATCCGTCGATCCGGCGCTTCGCCGATTCACCGGACGCGTGTCACGGGCGCGGAGGAAGCGGCGGCCACGTCGCGGTCAGGCGCGGGAGCGACGCGGCAGAGGTCGTGATGGCGCCCGCCAGCAGCGCGTGGGCCAGCGCGTCGTCCCCGATGGCGCGCGCGGCGGCCGCCATCCTCTGGCGCTCCTGTTCGTCGCCCTGCGCGCCGTGCGCGTCGCGCTGCGCGCCGGGCCAGCTCCGCGGCGACCGGGAGGTGTGCCGAGGGCGCGCGGGGACGGTGTCGCCGCCGTTCGATGCCGCTTTCTCTCCTGATGAAGGTGTCTTGTCATCGGCGGGTGAATACGAGAGCTCGCCGGCTTGCGCTGCAGGCTCCACGGTGGAAGGCGCGTGTGCTCCGGCGATGGAAGAGGCGTCGTGTGTCGCTGCGCCGCCGGGGTGGATCTCGCCGCGCCGGATGCCGTGTCCGGCCATGAGGAGCCCTGCGGTCAGGAGAACGCTCCAGGCGCTTGCCGCGAGCGACGCGAAGGCGTGAGTGACCGCTCGCGCCCGCGGCGTCCTCGCGCCGGACACCGCGCGACGGAGCGCGCGCCGCGCGGGTTGGAGCAGGAGCCGCGACGGCGCGGCGCGGCCTGCGCGCTTCTCCGGGCAGGCCCCGTGGAGCGCCAGCAGGACGGCGAGGCGGCGCTGGCGTCGCGCCTGCCAGCGGCGCGCCGCCGCCTTGAGATCCGCGAGTCCGTGGCGAACACGGCTCTTCGCGGTCGTGGCGGGTATCGAGAGCAGCGCTGCGACGTGCCCGATTCCGGCCTCGTCGAGCTCGTGGGCTATCACGGCCTGGCGGCGCTCGGGCGGCAGCTCGAGGAGCAGCGTCGAGAGGATCTGCCGCCGCTCGGCCTCCATCCGGCGCTCCTCGGAGCTCGGCGCCTCGTCGGCGATCTCCAGCGGCTCGTCTGGCCACGGCTGCTCGCGCCGCCGGCTGGCGCGGCGCCGGTAGTTGCAGGCGTGGTTGTGGACGATGGCCTTCAGCCAGGCGCGCAGCTCGCCCCGGGCCGGATCGAAGGTGGGCAGCGCCCGCGAGATGCTGTGCAGCACCTCCTGGAGCACATCCTCCCTGTCGGCCTTCGGGATCCGCTCCGATGAGATGCGATTCCGCAGGTAGCCGAGGTGCTCGCGGACGAGGGCGTCCCAGCCGGGCGGCGTCGCTCCGGGCACAGCGGGCGGGTCCTTTGTCTCCATGCCCGATCCATTAACCGCGGGTTACCCGATGGCGCCCGAAATCGTTCCCGAAGCCTCGATCTGCCGGCGGAGCCTCGTGGGTGCGCCTCGCGCTCCTGCGGGCTTCTCCGGGCGCCGAGCCGATGGGCAAGGCGTGAGCAGCTGGCCGTGCCGTCGCTGCATTACGGGGGGGCCGTCTCATTCGCCATCAAAATTTTCTCATCGTCCGCGCCGGAGGGCGCGCTTGTCGGCGAATGGCGGGCTGACTAGGATCGGCGCGCATGCGCGGGACCAGGTGCTGGGGGATTGCGCTCTTGTTGTGCGTCTCAGGCTGGAGCCGCGGTGCAATCGCCGACGTGCCGCGGTCGCCCGGGATGGGTGCGGAGGGCGCTCCGACGGCGGCTGCGCCCCCGGGGGTGTCGCCCTCTGCGGCCTCGTCGTCGGCCGCGTCTCCTGCTGCGACGTCCGCCGCGTCCCTCGCGGAGACGCTCCGCCGTGCGGAGCAGGCGCGGCGCGCCGGGCGATGGGCCGACGCGGCGGTGGCCTACCGGACGGCGTGGGAGTCGACCGGCGACCCGCGCTGGGCCGGCGAGCTGGGGCTCCTGGAGCTCTCGCTGCGCCGGTACCGGGACGCCGCGGAGCACCTGCGCCGGGCGCTCGACGGGGGGGCGCACTCGTCCGGCGCGAGGGCGCGGCTCCGGGGAGCGCTCCAGCAGGCGGCGCAGGAGGTCGTCGAGGTCGCGATCGTGGTCGGCAAGCCCGAGGCCGAGCTGTTCATGGACGGCCGGCGCGTGGGCCAGGGGTTCGTCACGTACGTCGTCTATGTCGAGCCCGGAAGCCACGAGGCGCGGGCGACGCTGCAAGGCCATGAGGACGGCGTGGGTCGCTTCGAGGCGCAGCGCGGGGACAAGCTGCCGCTCGGCCTGGCCCTCGAGGAGAAGCCGCCGGCGCCGCGGCCGGCGCGGCCGGCGGTCGCGCCCCGCGCCGCGGCGGCGGCGCCGGGACCGGCGGCGCCGTGGCCGGCGACCGGGGGGACGGCGATCGGGCCAGCGATCCGGGTCGGGGGGCTGGCGCTCGTGTCGGCGGGCGTCCTGGTAGGCGCGGGGTTCGCGATCGGGTCGGCGGTGAAGGACGGCGAGGCCGAGTCCCTGCGCGAGGAGCTGCTCGCCACGGGCGGGGAGCGTGCGTGTCACGAGCTGGCTTCGGTCGACGATGCGCGGTGCCCCGATCTGGAGGACGCGATCCGTTCCCGCGACGCCCTGGGCCTTGTCGCGCTGGTGAGCGTCGTGGCGAGCGGCGTGGTCGGCGCGGCGGCGCTCTCGTCGTTCTGGTGGGCGCCCGCGCCGGAGCGAGGGGGCGTCCGGGTGGTTCCGCAAGCGACGGCGCGCGGCGGCGGTGTCCGGATCGAGGGCGCATGGTGAGGGCGAGGCGCGGAAGGCGCGGAGGAGGAGCGGCGATGGCGCGGTGGGGTACGGGGCGGATCCTGGCGGCGGTGATCGGCCTGAGCGGCGCGGCGGTCGCGACGGCGAGCGGCTGCGGGGCGGTCGACGGCTACGACTGCGCCGAGCTCCTGGCGTGCGACTTCATCACCGAGGACGGCACCAACAACGGGGCCTGCGACGGGATCTGCGTCGATGCCAATTTCGGCAGCTTCGGGCAGATGCCGGTCCTCGTGTGGATGGGGCATGCTGGCCTGGCGCCGGAGTGCGGCGCGGTGCGGCGGGGCGGGGGTCCCGACGACGTCACGAAAGTCTCCACGTTCGAGCTCCTCCATGCGGAGCCGGCGCCTCATCCAGGATGCGACCCGTGCGTGTGCACGCAGCCTGCGTGCGCCTTCCCGGCCGGCCTCTCGGTCACCTCGGGCTACATGTGCGACGAGGGCCCTGGCGAGACGGTGACCCCGTTCGAGCCGCCGGCCGGCTGGGACGGGGCGTGTGTCGCGCCCGGCACGGTGCCCGCCGCCGCGTTCGGCTCCTTCGCGATCGCGCCGGTCACGGAGCGCGCCTGCGAGGTCGTGGCGGCCCCCGTGCCGCGCGACGGCGCGCTGCCGGGGAGCACGGAGGTCGCCGTCGTGTGCGTGGACGCCGACGCGAGCGGTTGCCCGGAAAAGGGTCATCGCTGCGTCGCCGAGGAGAGGCTCCCTGCAGGCTGGCGCCGCTGCCTCCTGTCGGAGGTCGAAGGGGACTACATCGAGTGCCCCGACGGCGAGGACATCGAGGGCCCCAGGCACTCGGAGAAGTTCACGTTCTGGATGGTGGCAAAGGACGATCGCAAGTGTACGGAGTGCTCGTGCCACGAGACCGCTCCGAGCGCGTGTGAGGCGATCGTGTCGACGTTCGAGGACACCGCGTGCGGCGAGATGGTCGCTTCCGTCGCGGTCGGTGAGAACGGGTCTTGTCACGACGCCGAGCCCGGCTCGACGCTGGGGAGCATGAGCGCGGTGTGGCGGGTCGACTCGCCGGGGAGCTGTGCGCCGAGCGGCGGGGAGCTCACCGGCGAGCGAGAGGTGGAAGGAAGAAGGACGCTGTGCTGTCTGCCGGAGGGAATGTGATGCGAGCGAGGACGACGGTCTCGGCGCGGGTGGGGTTGAAGGCGGCCGCGCTGCTGGCGCTCGGCGCGAGCGTGACGCTGCTCGGGGCGTCGTGCTACGAGACCCCCCCTCCCGACCCGTACTACTATGGCTGCCCCTACGAGTGCGTTCGCACCCGCAGGAACTTCCGAGGCGAGTGGTTGCACTCCAATTATGTCTGGTTGGGCAAGGCGAGCGAAGCGCCTGATTGCAGGTCGCTCGGCCTGTTCCCTCAGGAACACGCAGGCACCTACGCCGATCTGAGGGACACGGACCGCTGCCCCGAGTGCCTGTGCGAGCCCCGCCCGTGCCTGCCTCCCACGAGCCTCTCGGTGGCGACGAGGGCGGGGCCCAGCGGCCAAGCTTGCGAAGGGACGCTGTCTTGGCCTACGTTCCCGCCGCCGGCATGGGATGGTGGCTGTTTCGCGCCGCGCGACTCCTTCGCCATCAAGGCGCAGTCCGTGCTCTCTGTAGAGCCCCACGAGCCATTTCGCGATCGCGATCCTTGCCGCCCGTACCTCGCCCCGAAGGACGTGGAGGCGACATGGGGGACGGTCGCGGTCCTGTGCTACAACGATGTCTATGGTGGAAGATGCGATGAACCTGGATACGTGTGTATGCCACCCAAGCCGGAGGGCTTTCGCACCTGCGTGCCGATCCGCGAGGTGTCCGATGACCCGTCGGCGGCGTGCCCCCCGGAGTTCCCCGAACGACTCGAGCTCTATGAGGGGCTCGATGGCTGTTCCTGCGACTGCGACGAGGTGAAGCCGCGAGAATGCAAGATGACGGTGTCCCTGTATGCGGACAAGAGCTGCACGGAGCACGTCATCACGCGGACGCTGCCGGTGTCGTCCGGGGCGTGCGTGGAGACCCCCGGCGAGGCGCCCACGAGGGGCCTGAGCGTGGAGTTGACGAAGGAGGAGCTCGCCACGTGCGCGCCGGTCAGTGGGACAGCGCAGCCCGGCGTTCCGCTGCGAGGCGAGGGCCGCCGTGTCCATTGCTGCGAGCCCGCGCCCGGGGGTTGAGCCTCGCGCCGCCGGATCAGTCCATCACGACGCCCGAGATGAAGGATCTGGATCACGCGCCTGACCCGGCGCGGTCCGTGGCATCGAGGAGGTGGTCCAAGGAAGGCGCGCGCCTCGACGCGTCATCCCGCGTCCTGCGTGGAGGGCTCTCCGAGGCGCTGGAGGCGCTTTTGCTCTGCGCCGTCATCCACCGCGACCCAAGGAGCCCCTGGGTCGTACGCCGTGACGCCCCATACCGGCAGCGGCGGCCCTTGGGCGATTTCAGCGAGACAGTGTCGCTTTATTTCCTCGCCGACAGCCGTCAATCTATAGCGAGCCTCCAGCATAGGTGCTCTGTCCGTCCTGTAGGGAACACTCTCCAGCGCGGCCTCAGCCCCACGGTGCTCGGCCCACTGGCGCAGCCGCATGGCGATAAAGCAATCGCTGATGCGCGCCCCCCAACCATTACGCAGCTCTTCGCCAGCCGATGAACGGTGTACAAATACGTCCACGGGCGTCATCCAGTCTTTGTCGAGGCACGCGAACAAGAGCTCGTCAACCCAGGATAGGGTGAGCGCGCTACCGTCCACTCGAGGAAAGAATGCCGCTTGGTGGGTGCCCAGCGCTACGAGATCCTTCGGTGCTCGAGCTGCGCGCCCACCCTCGGTGGACAGGACCGGAGACCGACCGGATACCTTTCGCCAGGAGCGCGCCATGTGCTGGACGCGCGTCCGAGATTGAGCGCGCGCGTCGTCCAGACCGCGGCGCGCGTCAGCCGGCTTCACGTGGACGAATCCACGGCTAAACCCATCCTCCGGCGCATCTCCCAGGACGACGAGGTCGAGATCCGGATGCTCGGGCCGATAGCGGAGCCTCCACGCGCAGAGCGCCCACAGCATCAGCCTGTCGCTCCACAACCCGGACGTCCATACGACGATCCTCTGCTGCGACCTCAACGCATTGATGACATCATGAAACCGCGAACGAAATTGCGTCCTTTCCCGCCCTCGAAGGTCCCAGTAGTCGCATCGTTGCTCACAGTGGTCTTCGGGTTCGGACGCGCACGGTCCCTCCAGCACGTTATCGCGCATGAAACACACAGGAAGGCGAAGCCCGCGCCGGACTGCTTTCCGAATGTCCTCATTTGTGGTGACGTGAATGGTCATTGGGGCCTCGGAGTGAACACATTTGCAATCCGGCCATGGAGGATCCCCAGACTCACCGGATAACGCGTGATCCGAGGAGCGCGGGGGATTGTTTCATATGTAATCGGGCTTTCCAAGAGAAATGGGGGAAGCGTCACATGGCTGGTGAGGCACAAGGGCCTCTGCGACCTCGGTGAGGCGGCGAACCTGCACACCGACCGTCGCCGGCCTCCGAGGGGAGCCAGCGCGCGGCGCTTGACCCATATAGTATACCCCCCTATGCTATCTGCGTGCACACGGTCGAGAACAAGAAGAAGCTCATCGCCCGCGTCCGGCGGATCCGTGGGCAGCTCGAAGCGGTCGAGCGGGCCCTCGAGGGCGAAGCGGGTTGCTCGGAGGTCCTGCAGACGGTGACCTCGGCGCGCGGCGCGCTGAACGGGCTCGTGGGCGAGCTCATCGAAGGTCACATCCGTACACACGTCATCGACGGGGAGCGCGCAACGGCACCTCAGCGGGAGGCCGCGGAGGAGCTGGTCCAGATCGTCCGCGCCTATGTGAAGTGAAGGAAGCAACGATGAGCGACTCCACGGGATCCGATCGGCTCGCCCAGCTTCGACACGCCCACGACCACGGCGCCGCCGCGCCTTCGCACGAAGCCAGGACCCGGTGGGTCGTTGCGCTGACCTTCGCCATGATGGTGGCGGAGCTCGTGGTCGGCCATGCGACGAACTCGCTCGCGCTCACGGCCGACGGCTGGCACATGGCCACGCATGCGGGCGCGCTCGGCATGGCGGCCTTCGCGTACTGGTTCGCGCGCAATCAGTCCGGGTCGAGCGCGTTCTCCTTCGGCACGGGCAAGGTGCACGCCCTCGCCGGGTACACGAGCGCGGTCGTGCTCGCGCTCATCGCGCTCCTCATGGTCGTCGAGTCGCTGCGCCGCTTCCTCCATCCCGAGTCGATCGCCTTCTCCGAGGCGCTTCCCGTCGCCGTCGTTGGCCTCGCGGTCAACCTCGCCAGCGTGAAGCTCCTCCACGCCGACGATCACCATCACGAGGCGCGCGACAGCCTTCCCGACCACGATCACCGCGACCATGACCATGACCATGGCGATCACGACGACGAGCACGCCCATGGCCACCACCACGGGCACGACCACAACCTGCGCGCGGCGTACTTCCACGTCCTCGCGGACGCGCTGACCAGCGTGCTCGCGATCCTCGCCCTCCTCGGTGGGCGCTATCTTGGCTGGACGTTCCTCGACGCCGCGATGGGCATCGTCGGCGGGCTCGTCATCGCGAAGTGGAGCTACGGACTCTGCCGGCAGGCGGCCAGGCAGCTGCTCGACGTCGTCCCTTCCGAGTCCCTTGCTCGGCGCATCCGCGATCGCATCGAGTCCACCTTCGCAGGAGCGAGCGTCGTCGATCTCCACCTGTGGGACATCGGTCCCGGCGCGCGCGCCTGCATCGTTTCGGTCGCGGTGCCGAGCCCACTGGCGCCTTCCGCCTACCGTGACGCGCTCGTCCCGATCGCCAGCCTCCAGCACGTCACGGTCGAGGTTCACCCGCTCTCCGCCGGTGACGCGCGGAGGGGCTCTTGAATTTCAGCGCGATCTTGCTCCTCGCGCTCGGGCTCGCGATGGACGCGACAGCCGTCGCGGCGGCACGAGGGCTGTCTGTCCCGGCGATCCGGGCGCGCCATGTCCTGCTCGTCGCGGGGTTCTTCGGCGGCGCTCAGGCCCTGATGCCCGTCATCGGCTGGCTGCTCGGAGCGCGGATCGGTCCGCGCGTGCAAGCGTGGGATCACTGGATCGCGTTCGTGCTGCTCGCGTTCATCGGCGGAAAGATGCTCTGGGAAGCCCGCGGCGACGGCGACGACGGCGGCGAGGGCGAGACCACGACCGATCCCTTCGCGTTGAGCTCGATGTTCGTGCTGGCGATCGCCACGAGCATCGACGCCCTCGCCGTGGGCATCACGCTGCCGATGCTGAACGCCCCGTTCGCGATCTCCGTCGTGACGATTGGCGTCGTCACGGCGCTGCTCAGCGCAGCGGGGCTCTTCGCGGGCCGGCGGTTCGGGGCGATGCTCGGCAAGCGTCTCGACCTCGCTGGGGGGGTCGTGCTCATCGGGCTCGGGTTCAAGATCCTCCTCGAACACCTTGTGCTGTCGTAGGCGTGTCCCCGCGGACCGCGCCCGCCGGCTTCCGGGCGCGCAGGGCCGAGGCGAGCTCGAGTTGCGCCGCGGCGCCCGCTCAGATCGGCAGCGCTATCGGCGAGCGCGGCCGCGCGCTGGCCGTCGCGCCGCCGCGCGGCGCTCCCCAGCCGCCGCCCGGCGCCTCGGCAACCTCGCTGACGTCGAACGCGCGCTGCACGAAGGACGAGCTCCGCGCATAAGCGAGCAGGTCGCTCGGCCGGACGGCGGGCATGCCGCGGTGCAGCCGCCGTACGAGCAGCAGCGTGTAGAGGTCCATGTAACGCTCGGCCATGCGGGCAGCGGAGTAGCGCTGGAGCGTGACCTTCCGGCCGTACCGCCCCATGCGCGCGGCGAGCGCGGGGTCGTCGCGGAGCTCCGTCAGCCTGGCCGCGAGCGCCTCGGCGTCCCCGGAAGGCACGAGGAAGCCCGTGTATCCGTCGGTGAGGGCCGTTGGCACGCCGCCCACCGCGGTCGCGACGACGGGGAGCCCGGCCGCCATCGCCTCGAGCATGGCGAGCGGCAGGCCCTCGGCGACGGAGGTGAGGGCGAACGCGTCGAGCGCGGCCAGGATCTGGGGCACGCCGTGCCGCCCGCCGACGAAGAGCGCGCGCTCGGACAGGCCGAGCTCGCGCGCGAGCGCGACGAGCCGCGCCCGCTCCGGGCCATCTCCGGCGAGGAGCAGCCGCCCGTCCTCCGGCAGCGCCTGCGCGGCCGCGCGCAGGAGCATTGCATGGTTCTTCACGGCAGAGAGGCTCCCGACGCTCCCGAGCACCCAGGCCCGCTGCGAGATGCCGAGCTCGGCCCTGACACGGGCCCTGGCCACGGGATCGGGCGCGAACCGCGACAGGTCGAGGCCGCTGGCGACGACGTGCAGCGTCTCGGCGCTGACCTGACCCTGGTTGACCAGGGCCTCGGCGGCCGGCCGCGACACCGCGACGTGGGCGTCGACGAACGCGGCGGCGGCGCTGCGCAGCCATCGCCGGCCTTGCAGGTCGTCCGAGGCGCCGTGCTTCGTGTGGACGACCGGGACGCGGTGCAGCCAGCCTGCGGGCGCGGCATAGAGGAGCGGCTGCAGGTCGTGCGCATGGACGAGCGAGATCCCTCTCGCCCTGAAGAGCGCGACGAGCCGGGCGGTCATGCTCACGTGGAGGCCGCGGCGCTTCGGCAGGAGATGCACCTCGACGCCGCGCCGCCGCAGCTGCTCTGCCCGCGGACCGTCCGGATCCTCGGCGATGGCGATCACGGTCACGTGATGGCCCGCAGCGCGCTGGAGCGCCGTCAGATCGACGACCACCCGCCCGGCGTCGCCGGCCTTCAAGCTGCTCACCACGTGCGCGATCCCGAGCTTCCATGGAAGCCCCACCCGGCCCTGGTCGCGACCTCCCGCGCCGTAAATGTCACGAACATCCATGTCTCCCCCTCGAACGAAACGAATGGAACGGTGTCGACGCGCGCTGCTCGTCCAGCGTGCCTGCGTTGTCTGGCTCCTCGAGGCGGGATCTGGCTGCCCCGATCGGCGGAGCGGCGCTCCGCTCCCTGGCCGACGCAGCGAAGCGACGAGGGACGAGCGTCCTGGGCTTGAAAAGCGTAAGCGCTGCAGCACGTCGAGCGCGATGCGCGGCGGACGGTAGCAAGATTGATTGGTGTGGAATATAGGCCGGACCCGGAATGTGGCAATAAAAAACTGTGATGAATGGTAAGACGGCAGTGCGCGAGGATGGCTGTCCAGGCCGGGCCGCGCGCCGTGCGCTCGCTCCGGCTGGACGGGATCCGTCCGTGACTTCCAGCCTTGGCGCGCATGTCGGGTCTCTTCCGCGGCCGCATACGGCTTTGCCCCGCGGAACCGGCGCCTCAGCGACGGAGAGGCATTGAAGAAGGTGTGGGGGCGCTCGTCGACGACGGGCGGGTCCACGCGTCATCGCTCCCGTCGCGGTCAGTCGGACGCCGGCGATCGACCTGCGTCCAGGCAAGTGAGATTGGTGACGTGGGGGATGTCGCATGACGCGTCAGCGACAGAAGAGGAACCTGCAGTTCCCGGATGCGCACTGGTTGTCCTTCGTGCACGCCGCTCCCCGGCCGCGCTTGTCCACGCACTCGCCCTCGTTGGTGCCCCACCCGCAGAACTGGCCCGCCGCGCAGTGCGCGTCGGAGCGGCAGAGGCACGTCTGGGTGAGATCGCCGCAGCGGTTGCTGGGGCACTCCTCGTTCACACGGCACCCCTGGCCGATGGTCTTCGAGCCGGGCGTGTAACAGAAGCCCGCGCCGGCGAGCAGCCCGCCGCAGCGGCCGGAGGCGCACTCGCTGTCGCGCGTACACAATTGATGCTCGGCCTTCTTCGGCTCGCAGGCGTTGTCGCCGCCGACGCCGGGCGTCTTGAGCGCGCAGCGGAGGCCGCTGCCGCAGTCGGCGTCGTCGTTGCAGACGCAGCGCCCCGGGATCGCGTTGCAGGCGACGGCGGTGCACTGGCCGCTCTCGCACTCTTCATCGAACCGGCAGCTCCCGCCGAGCACCTGGAATCCGGGGCAGTAGGCCGCGCCGCACTTCGTGGGATAGGCAGACTCCCGCTCCTCGGCCGTCGCAAAAGGCGCGATGCCGCTCTCGTCGAGATCGGCGGCGGGATCGGCCATCCCCGCCCGCGGCCCCTGGGCGCGCTCCCACATGCGAAGGAAGGACTCTGTCGAGGATCTCAGGCCGGTCGTGTCCACGCCCAGCCGATCCAGATCGGCCAGGAGGTCGGGCAGCATCCCCTCGTGGGCCAGGCCCTTCTCGTCGAACTCCGTCCCCAGGGGGCCGGGCCCCTGCGCGCGCTGCTCCCAGGCCTGGCAATCGGCCTCTGCCTGGAAGGCCGCCGAGCAGGCGCCGTCCTCGCCGAAGCGCGGCCGGGTCTGCTGGATGAAGCCGTTGAGATCTGCCCCGAAGGCCATCGGGACCTTCAGGCCGAGCCGCCCGTACTCGTAAGCCTGCGCGAAGGAGCGCGACGAGCCCTGACAGCTGTTCTCGACGGAGCTGCGGCTGTATTGCCGGGTCTCGTCGTGCGCCGTGCGCAGGCCGAAGATGCCGCCGGTCTGCCGGAGCATCCGGATCACCCGCGCCGGCGTGGACTTCTCTTTGTCCGCCACCGCCGGGGCCATGATCTCCCGGAAGTGACCGTGGGAGATGTAGATCGGATAATAGTCGCGCGCCCGCGCCAGCTCGAACACCCGATCCACGCCGCGCTCCGAGAGGTGCGCGACGTCGAGCAGCATCCCCCGGTCCATCATCTCGCCGACGAGCGCTTCGCCGAGGGGCGTCAGCCCGCGCACGTTGCGGCAGCTCGCGTCGACATCCATGCCCAGCGTGATCCCCGCGAGGGTGGCGCCGCAGTCGGTGTCGATGGAGCAGCTCTCGGTGTACTGCGCGAGCTGGAAGATCGGGTTGTGCAGCGCCGCCCCGCCAAAGGCGTTGTCGACCTGGTGCACCGGCTGGAGCGTCCGGACCCCGAGGGCATGGTATTTGGCGAGCTGCGCGCGCATCTTCGCCGCGTCGACGTCTCGGCCGAACAGGTGGCTGGCCTCGATGGACAGCACCACCGCCAGCTTGCCCGCGCCGATGATCTGCCGGGCGTGCGCCGGTGAGAGCGCGACCTCCATCCAGCCGGCGTTGCGAGCGGCCAGCGCGTGGGTCATCTGGATCTGGAGATCGACATCCACCATCTCGTCGCACGCCCGCTGCCGGTTCTGCTCCGGCAGGATCGAGCAGAGCCAGTCGTAGCTCACCGCCGACATGACGATGAGGCTCAGCCCGCGATCGTGGGCCGCGCGCAGCCAGCTCACGTGACCCTGCTGGTGAGCGATGGTGTCCCAGCGCGGCCACCCCTCGGAGGAGCGCTTTCGCTCGAGGTGGAGCCCTGTGTCGCCGCTCGTCCCCTCCGTCTGGCCGATCACCTCCGAGCCGATGACGCCGCCTCCCAGGCCGAGCAGCGCCGACAGCGCGCCGTTGCTGGCGAAATCGAGCATCGTCGACTGGGGGCACCGGTCCAGGAGCGCGCTGAGATCTTGTCGAACGCGCGCGTGATCGCTCCCTGGACCGCCGCCGTCGCAATCGTCCAGCGCGCCGGCGCCGTCGTGCTTGCCGTGGAGCCATCCGCCCCCGAACGCCTCCTCCGACATCATGTGGAAGTGCAGGTCCGCGAACCCGCTCACCGGCGCTCCGCCGGGCGCCGCCGGGGAGGGGACCGGGAGCGCCGTGCCGTCTGCCGCCGCGGCGCCGGCGGAGAGGCCGAGCGAAGCAGAGAGCGCGAGATCGTCTGTCGTGCCCTGGTCACCGGGGAGCGACGGCGTTCCCGGGTCGCACGCGGACGTCGCGAGCGCGAGGGCGGCCAGGGCCGCGGTCGCGAAGGGGCGCGGCCAGCGCCGGCGGCGCGCTCGGGGCGCCGGGCCGGGTCGAGTCGATAGGGCACGCGTCAGGCGATCGTCGGGGCAGGTCATGGGTGTCGCGGTCCGGGGGTTCGGTCGTGGGGGATTCAGGCACCGAGGACGCCTGGTTCCTGGGGTCGTCCCCACCGCATTTTCAAGCGGTGAACCGGGCCCGCGCGGCGCGTGGCGGGTTTTGTCAGCGCCTGGCGCGGTTTGTCGCCTTCGCCGGAGGCCCGGAGGCAGCTAATCCACGCAACGATGGGAGACCGCGAGCCGCTCCGCGAGCGGGCACGGCGGCCGACCGCGTCACGTCCGCTCATCTCGGCCGATCAGGCCGTCGGGGTTGATTCAATGACAGCTCTCAGGTCCATGCTGATACGTCAGCTCATCCAATCACGAGACGCCCTCGCGGATCCCAGGCGCGCAGGGCGCCTCCCGCTCCTCCTTTGCCTGGGCATCATCGCATCGGCCTGCGCGGGCGGCGCCGACGAGCCGAGCGAGCCGAACGAGCCCATCGGAAGCGTGCAGCAAGCGCTCTGCTCCGCGGACGACGTGGGCTGCCAGAGCGGCGCACCGAGCTGGCCGAGGTGGTCTCAGCAGCCCGATCGGCCGGACGCCGTCTTCGAGGAGTTCGAGACCGGCTCGGGCGCCGCGAGCGCGTCGAGCAGCGCCAGCAGCGCGTCGAGCAGCGCCAGCAGCGCGAGCGGGGCCGGCGGAGGCTCAGGCTTCGAGTTCAAGCCCAAGGCGTGCGACCCGAACCTGCTCGGCAAGATGCCGGAGAACCCGAACCCGAAGGGCGCCGATCTCCAGAACATCACCACGAACTTCCATGTCCTGCAGTCGATGCAGCTCCTCTCGTCGATCGTCAACAAGACGGCCAAGGCCATCAACGCCCCCGAAACGGAGACCGTCGAGGACGCCGGCAAAGGCAGGTGCATCTGCACCCAGCGCGTGGACGCCGGGTGCACGGACGTCATCCAGAAGGGCCAGACGACCTACGAGGAGTGCTCCGACTTCTGCGATCCGGCAACGACGCCGACGAACACCTGCAGCATCGGCGTGCTCGTCTGGCTCTCCAACGACGTCCAGCAGACCCAGGAGGGCAAGGCGAAATGGGCCCGCAGCGTGGTCAAGTGGCTCGACAAGATGGCCGGCGAGATCGCCGACGGGCGCTTCGCCGATTTCCTGGAGCAGGCCGGCGGCGAGCTCGAGAACGCGACGGAGCTGCTCGCGAAGATCCAGTGTTATATCGACCTCTACACCGAGGGCTACCACCTCGGCAGCTACTCCGAGCAGCGGCCCGATCTGCACATGTGCATCCCCTGGGCCGGCCATGGCGCGTACGCCACGATGGTCGAGAGCGGCGACGGCAAGTGGGGCATCGGCGGCCGCTACACGTCGCACAACCTGAGCGAGGAGCGGCGCGCCCAGATGCGCACCGGCGGCTTCGCCGTGACGGCGTTCGGTAAGACGCTGAGCATCCAGCCGGGGATGGAGTTCAACATGCAGCTCGACGGGTACAAGTGGTTCAACCGCGAGGCCCCGCTCGGCATCGAGGCCTTCGGCCACTCGGGCGGCGGCGGCCTCAGCCTCGCCGCGGCGAAGCGAAAAGGGCTCTTCTACCTCGCGGACGGGGATCAGGTCGAATCGCTCGACACCGACGGCGACGGCCGGGTGGCTCCGCAGGAGTTCCTCATCGGGACCTACATGCCGTTCTCCTACGCGGCGGACTACACGCCGAGCGGCGCTCCGAGCCCGGCCACCTGGCCCAGGGGCGCGGCGGAGCCGGTCGAGCCCTGGGAGGGGCGCTCCGCCGCCGTCATGGCCGCTGCGCTCAACCTCGATTTCCAGATGAAGCCGATCGAGAAGGAGCTGACGAAGATCCCGCTCCCCCCGGTCCCCGGCGCGTTCCTCATCCCGTACTTCCGGCTCGGCGCCGGGGTCAAGTGGTACGACGAGGCCTATTTCATGCGCAAGCGCCTGCAGGAGGCGCTCAACAAACACACGAACCACAAGATCGAGAACGTCGATTTCGATCGCGACATGCACGCGTTCCAGGCGCCGGACGTGACGGGCGAGGCGGGGACGGAGGTCTCGGTCAAGCCGGAGATCGGCGCGAAGCTCTTCCTCGGCGTGCCGCTCGGCAAGCGGCTGAAGGTCGGCGTGGAGGCGAGCATCGGCTTCTCCGTGGATCTCAAGCCGAGCGGCTCCGGCGGCGTGGTCGATCTCAACACCTCGCTCGAGCGGGCGCTCGTGAACAGCAACCCTGACGAGGACCTCGAGTGCAAGCCCGTCTTCAACCACAAAGATCAGACGTACTGCTCGAACCGGCTCGTCGAGGAGTCCGAGCTGAACCTCGGCTGCTCCCCGCTCGACACCAACAACTCCTGCTGCCTCACCTTCATCACCGGCGGCCGCGCCTGCATCGACGACTGGACGGGGATCACCGAGGAGTGGTGCGACTCGGGCAAGCTCTCGTACGAGCTGTTCGCCACCTTCATGAAGGAGAAGAAGGCAAAGCTGCTCAAGACCGCCTTCCAGCAAGGCTTCACCGCCAAGTGGAACGCGAACAAGACCTGTGACGAGTGCGACAGCGACGGCACCTGCGTGACCGACGTGCGGAGCGACGATCTCCGCGACATCTCGGGCTGCCAGAAGCACGGCGTCTGCTGCCTCCCCGTGGCGTCGTCGCCCTTCGGTCTGGCCGGGTCGCGCGCCCTCACGAACGGCAGCTACGCGCAGGCCCGCTTCCTCCAGGCCGGCGACCTGGCCTATGACGCGGCCGCGCGCATGCTCTACGTCGCGGATCGGACCGCCGTCCGCCGCATCGACGTGACGAGCGGCGCCGTGACCACGATCGCGGGGTCGACCTTTCCGGGCACCGCAGACGGCGTGGGCACCGCCGCGCGGTTCAACACCCTCTCGGGCATCACGCTCCACGACGGCGCCCTCTACCTCGCGGATCGCGGCAGCCGCACGATCCGCAAGCTCACGCTGAGCAGCAACCAGGTCACGACGATCGCCGACCGCACGGTGGTCGGCACGCCGCGTGATGTGGCCGTGGTCGGAAACCACCTGTACGTCACCGACAGCGCGAACCGCACGCTGATCTGGATCGATCTGGCGACGGGCGCGAACATCGCGGTCGCCGGCAAGGCGCCCCTGTCCGGGAACGCCGACGGCGTGGGGACGACCGCGCGCTTCGCCGAGCCGGCCGGCATCGTCGCCGACGGGCGCGGCAATCTCTACATCGCCGACGCGTTCAATCACTCGCTGCGCCGGTACGAGATCGCGACCTCGATGGTCACCACCGTGGCAGGCAACGGCGCCGCGGGCTCCGCGGACGGCGTCGGGACGGCCGCCCAGCTCACCTCGCCGCAGGCGCTCGCGATCGACGGCGCTGGCAGCGTGTTCATCGGCGAAGGCAACAGGCCCGGTCGGATCCGGCGCTTCGACCCGGCGCTCGGCGCCACGGCCACGGTCGCCGGCGCGCCTGGCGCCACATGGCAGGACGGCCTGGTCACGACGGCCGTCTTCGAGCTGCCCGGCGGCCTCGCCGTGCTGCCGTCGGGCGACATCTACGTGAGCGATACGCTGCCGTACACGGTCCGCAAGCTCGGGAGCAACTGCGACGCATCGGTCCCGGGGGCCGTCGTCTATGACGTCACGGAGTCCGAGTGCCCCGGCAACTTCGGCGCGTACCGCTGCGTGACCGAGACCCGGAGCGATGTCGTCGACTGGAGGGGCCCCGGCTGCCACCCGCTCCAGGCCGGCTTCCAGTCCGCGTGCGGCTGCACGTCGAACGCCGATTGCGCGAGCGGCGAGACATGCGACGCCGTGAAGAAGCTGTGCACCGTGGGCGGCGCGCCGGTCGCGTGCCTGTGCAGCGGGGAGCCGAACCCGAGCTGCGCGAGCGAGCCAGGCCGCACGTGCGTCGAGGGCGCGTGCACCCGCCGCTGCAACTACGATGCTTCCACCGCGGACACCGTCTGCGGCTACGGTCAGGTCTGCACGCCCGACGGCGCGTGCGCGCCGCAGGCCGGCGCCCAGTACGCCGAGCAGGTGATCTGGGGCCTCAGGAACCCCGAGGCGCCCGCCCACGCGATCGCCACCTACGGCATGAGCGAGATCGAGCTGATCGCCGCGCTCAACGCTGGCATCCACGTCGGCCTCGAGTTCAAGCTCTTCAAGAAGCCGAGGAAGTTCACGCTCTGGGACTGGCGCCGATCCTGGGATGTCGGCTCGGTCGCCAAGGCCAAGTTCCAGCCAGGGCTCGAGGCGACGTACCAGTGGGACAGCACGTCGCTCGGCGAGGTGACGAACTACCAGGAGAAGGAGGTGACCCGTTATCCGGCCATCACGTCGGAGACCGCCGACTTCCTCTCGTGGTGCAAGGACGAGATGCCGCTCCACGCGGAGGACCCGCTGCCCCCCACCACGGACGACGTGAAGGCCAGTGTGCAGGAGGTCATCGACTTCGGCTTCGCGCTGGGAGAGCAGGTGTCCACGATGGAGAACCTCTGCATCGACGGCCGGCCCATGATGGACTGGCTGCAGGACAAGGACGCGCTCGCCGAGGCGTTCGTGACCGGGACCTGCTCGTACGTCGGGCTGGTGAGCGGCTTGCGTGGCAACCTCAATTTCCCGTGCCAGGAGGCGCACCTGTACCTGCTGATGCACTGGGGCTGCCTCGACACGCAGCGCTCCCCCGTCTCCAACCAGCTGCGGCTCGGCGACTTCAGCGACGCCGTCGTCAACAACCCGACGCCCACGTTCGACCTGACCAAGCTGCTGTACGACACGAGCAACGGGCTCGAGGCGTTCAACCTGGTGCGCCGCAGCGCCCTGGCCGAGACGTGGCTGGCCGAGGTGGAGGCGTGCTTCGACGACCACTCCGAGGACACCGTGCCTTGCACGTGCCTCGACGACGCGGATTGCACGACGGGACCGGGGCAGACGTGCGTGAGCGGGACGTGCCAGGGCCCCGAGGACGACGTCATCCAGTGCTCCGTCGTGAAGAACGCGGGCGTGACCGTCGAGCGCTGCTGCGGCGACGGCGTGAAGCAGGCGTCCGAGCAGTGCGACGACGGCGACACGCAGAGCGGAGACGGCTGCTCGTCGAGCTGCCGCCTGGAGGCGAAGGGCGCGTGCTGCCGGTCCCAGACCTGCACCGATCTCGGCACGGGCGGTATCGGCTCCAGCGCGAGCTGCCGTGAGGCCGGCGGCTACTTCGTGAGCGGCTACAGCTGCGCGGAGATCGACGCCTGCGGGGCCGCGCCGATCGGCTCGTGCACGGAGCCCGACGGCACCTGCCACACGCCGGCCTACGAGGCGCAGTGCGACGCGGTGAGCGGCGTGTTCGTCGAAGGCGGCCGCTGCGAGAACGAGCCGGAGCGGCTGGAGATCCAGCCCGACAGCGCCGGCGACGACGCGACCATCACCAGCCTGGGCTCGGGCGCCGCGACCAACAACGGGAATTCCCCGAACCTGACCGCGGGGCTGTGGACGTCCAGCGACGTCAAATACACGAACCGGAGCCTCTTCCGCTTCAATCTGTCGGACATCCCGGCGGGCTCCACGATCGAGCGGGCGCGCCTCAGCCTCTACGCCGATCCCGACGCGCGCCTCTACGGCCAGGGTACCTCGAACGGCCTCTCCCCGGGGCACGCGACGCTCGGCGGCTCCAACGCCTTCCTGCTCCAGCGCGTCACCTCGGCGTGGCAGGAGAACACCGTGACCTGGGCCAACCAGCCCACGACCACGACGCTCAACGAGGTGCTCCTGCCGCAGAGCACGTCGGACGGTCAGGACTACGAGCGCGTCGACGTGACGGCGCTCGTGCGGGACATGCTGAGCGCGCCCGCGAACAACCACGGCTTCCTGATGCGGCTCCAGGACGAGGTGGTGAAGTGGCGAGAGGTCTCGTTCACGTCGAGCGATCACGCGACCGCCGCGCGGCGCCCCAAGCTCGAGGTGGTGTTCCGGAGGCCCTGAACGCCGGCGCGATGGAGTGGGGCGCAGGACCGCGCCCCGCTCTGCAACTTTGGTCTTGAACGATACTTGAGAAGGATTGAAGGCAATGAGAAGGTCTTTCAGAGTGTTTGCAGGCGTCGCCGGCGGTCTCCTCGCGAGCGCGGCGGGGGTGTCCGCGGCGCTGGCCCAGGTCGCCCCGCTGGACACGAACCATGTGGTGATCATCGACCGGTCCGGCAGCATGTACGGCGACCGCCTCGAGCTCGCGAAGAAGGCGGCCAAGATCTACTGGAACACGCTCGTATCGAGCAACGTGCCCGCGTCGCAGTCGTTCACGGAGCTGCTCGGCGTGGCGAGCTACTCCGACACCTCGTCGGTCACGTACCCCATGACGGCGCTGCCGGCGTCCGGCCTGGACGCGGCGGTCGACGCGCTCGTCGCCGACGGGTCGACCTCGATCGGCGCCGGCCTGGAGGAGGCGCTCGACATGCTGGTCTCCGAGAGCCCGACCAAGAGCGCGCGCGAGTGCGTCATCCTGCTGTCCGACGGTCAGCACAACACGCCGCCTGCTCCGAGCGACTTCTATGCGGACTATTTCAGCCGCGTGGACGAGGTCCACTCGATCGCGCTCGGGTCGGGGGCGGACGAGGCGATGATGAGCGACATCGCGGCGAACTACGGGTTCTCGCCCGGGCTCTACCTGCGCGCCGACAGCGACACCGCGATCGACCAGCTCGAGCTGATCGGCGCGTTCAACCGCATGGCGAACGACTGCCGCGACGGCGGCATGATCGATCAGGGGCTGACGCAGATCCCGCCTCCGTCGCCGCAGTCGCCGCAGTCGTTCGCGTGCGCGGACACGCTGGTCTCCGCGGCGCAGATCGTGGATTTCACGATGATCTTCGTCGGGGCGGCCGCGCCGGAGGTCTACTTGCTTCCCCCGTGGGACCAGACGTCCCAGATCACCGAGGCGAACTTCGCCGCGTCTGGCTCCGACCTGACCTTCTTCTCGGCGGAGAACTTCAAGCGCTTCTCCCTGAACCTGACGCAGGCGTACGAGGAGGGGTTCTGGCAGTTCTGCGCCGTCAACACCTCGGATCAGCCCATCTACGTCTACTCCGCGGTATCGACCCTGGCCGACACGATCTCGCTCCGGGTCACGCCGAGCACGCTGAACGTCGGGGCGGCGCCGCTCATCGTGGAGGCCGAGGTGAGCCACCTGGGCAGCCCGGTGCTGGGCGCCGCGGTCAGCGCGGAGATGACCGGCCCGAGCGGCGCTGTCACGCCCCTGTCGTTCCATGACGACGGCGCCGCCGCGCACGGCGACACGACGGCCAACGACGGCGTCTACTCGCTCAAGATCGGCCAGTTCGCCGAGACGGGGAGCCACGACATCACGGTGTTCGCGGACCACGCCGGCAGCGCCACCGTCCCGATGTTCACGCGGCAGCACACGTTCGGGTTCTACAAGAACCCCGCGCCCCCCTGCCAGAGCCTCGGGCCGATGAGCACGTCGATCGTCGCGTCGGTCGACGGGACGTCCTGCTTCCAGATCGATCGGGCGAGCCTCCCGACGGGCTGGACGCCGGCGACCCTGACGCTGCAGATGAGCCCGACGGACGGCGTCCCGCTGAACGGCGTCAGCGTGTCGGTCAACGGCGGGGCGCCCCAGAGCGCCCCGGCGAACAGCTGGTCCACGACGACCGCGATCCCGTTCCCGGGCACCGCGAACGACGTTGTCTATCAGGTGAGCACGACGAGCAACAGGCAGCTTCGGATTCAATGGTATCCGTGATGCTGCAGGGCGGTCTCGGCGCGATGTGCGGCTGAGTCGGCATGGATCGCGCGCGCGTGGCGTACCTGTCCGTCGGGACCGCCGGTGAGCTCGGCTCACCGGCGGCGCAGCGCGCGGGACACCGAGCGCGTGCTCGCGTAGCCGAGCCCGGCGGCGAGCGTGCGCCTCGTGGGGCTGGACGAGGCCAGGTAGCGGTTCGCCAGCTCGGTTCGCGCTTCCATCAAGAGGGCGCGGTGCGACGTGCCCTGCTCTCGCAGCAGCCGCTGGAGCGTCCGCGAGCTCACGCCGAGGTGCTCGGCGACACGATCGATGTTCGGGTTGCCCTGGGCGATGCAGCTCTGGAGGGCGTGCCGGACATCCTCGACGAAGCTCGACGGGACGCGGGCGGCGGCCGCCGGCGCCCCGCTGGGCTTGCCGAGCGCCTGGAGGCGCGCCGCCGCGCAGTCCTCGAGGATCTCACAGAGGCGCGGCTCGGCGGAATGGAAGGGCAGCTCCAGGAGATCGCGATCGAAGACCAGCTCGTCATAGGGGGCATCGAACTCGACCTGCGCGTCGAATATGCGCTCGTACTCGCCTGCGACGCGCTCGCGGCGGTGCCGGAAGCGCACCGCCAGCGGGCGGATGTGCTCGCCCGAGAACGCCCGCGTCCGGAGCACCATCAAGCTGACGATGAGATCCGCGACGGCGGGCACGCCGTCCGGCGAGAGGTGGCGGAAATGCGCGCGGCGACCGGTCACCTCGAGGCTCAGGGCGCCCCCATTGGCGACCAGCGGAGCGAAGCGGATGACGCGGTCCAGGGCTGTTCCAAAGCTGCTGCTGCTCCGTGTCAGGTAGTCCAGGAGGTCGAGCGAGCCGACCTCGAGCTGCTCCGCGGCGTGCAGTCCGAGCAGAGAATTGCCGCTCAATTGCTCGGCGGAGGACCAGATCTTCCGCGCCGCGCTCAGGGAGATCGGCAACCCGCGCTGGCGGAGCGCTCCCGGCGGGAGCGTGGCGTCGCGCAGGACCGCGTCGATCGGAAGCCCGAGCTTGGGCGCTGCGGAGAGAAGGAGCAGGACGAAATCAGAGAACGCGGACTGAGCTGGCGCAGGGACCACGGTTCCTCACAAGCCAAATGTGTCGGAGCGTAGTGGCCGAAGCCGCCCAGGGCAACCCGGATCCTGGCGCCGGGCGCCTGTCCGTCCGGTATCCTGCGCGGCGCGCGGCGCGCGTGGCGCGCCCGGGGATGCGAGGCGAAGAGGGGGCTCAGGCCACGAGGCCTGGCAGCGGCCCGGTGCACACGCCGGGAATGCCGAAGGTGGTCACGTCGTCGAGGCCCATGGCGTTGCATACCGACACGAGCAGGTTGTTGTGCGGCAGGTCGGCGTACTTCATGGTACGGCCCGTCTTGAAGTAGCCGCCCGCGCCGCCCGCGAGCACCCAGGGGATGTCCTTGTACGTGTGCGTGTTGCCGACGCCGAGCTCGTTGCCCCAGAGCAGCAGGGTATTGTCCAGCACCGAGCTGCCGTCCACCTCCTTCGCGAGCGCCAGCTGATCCAGCACGTATTTCACCTGCTCGCTGTGCCAGACGTTGATCTTCACGAGCTTCTCGTTCGCGACCGCATCGTTGTCGCCCGCGTGGGAGAGCTCGTGGTGCTCCTCGTTCACGCCGATCCAGGGATAGTACTGCCAGCTATCGGCGTTGGCCCACATGAACGTGGAGACGCGGGTCATGCCGCAGATGTGCGCGAGCAGCATCAGGTCGGTCTGCAGCCGGCCGACCTTCGGATAGTTCTCCATCGCTCGCGTGTCGAACTTCTCCGGCATCATGAGCGGCGTGCACGAGACCGCCGAGCTCTGCAGCCGCTGCTCGATGTTGCGGATGCCGCCGAGGTGCGCCTCGAGCCGCGCCTTGTCCTCGGAGCTGACGCGCGCCTTCAGGCGGCCGATATCGTCCTTGAGGAAGTCCAGCACGCTCTGGCGCTCGGCGATCAGCCGCTGCAGCTCCGTTTCGGAGAGATCCGCGTTGGCGAAGATGCGCGCGTACATCTGGAATGGATCGTCGACGGCCGTGTTCGGCTGGTTCGGACCGCGGTACGAGATCACGCGGAGCGGCTCCTGCCCCTCGATGCGCACGCCGAACTCGAGCGACGGAAACTGGCTATTGCCGCCGATGCGACTCGCGATGTGCTGGTCGACGGAGATGCGATCCGCCCAGCCGGCGGGGCCGCCAGCGCCCGTGAAGCTGCCGGCGAGCAGCGAGCCGCCCGTGAGCATGGCGCCGGGGCCCTTCATGTGCGGGCCGCCGGGTTTGTTCTCGCTCGGGACGCCGAGCTCGTCCTCGACCGTCGAGTTCATGTGCACGCCCTTGAGCACGAGCATCCTCTGCTTGTGCTCCTCGAGCGGCGCCAGGATCGGGCCGAGCGAGAGCGGCGCCTCGTGCGCGTCCCCCGGCGGGAAGAACGCCGACGGCACGGTGCCGTTCGCCGAGAAGATGCCGATGAAGCGCCTGGCGCCCGGCTGCTTCGCGTCCTGACCGAACACCGTGGCGCTCCGCCAGACGGGGCTCGTGAGCGCGACGGTCAGGGCGCCGAGCCCGCCCAGCAGCTTGCGGCGGCTGATCTGGGTGCGGAGGTCGATAGGGCCTCTTCGGTTCATGGCATCTCCTTCGTGTGTGCGTCGATCGGACGGCGGAAGAGGAAGGCGTCCGTCTCCACGACGGCGCGGGGAAGCGCGTTCAGATCCTGGCCTGTGGCCTTGAAGGTCTCGAGCAAGCTCTCCATCGAGCAACCATCCATGTCCTGCTCGAATCGGGCGATCGCGAAGCGGAACCACTGGCGCGCCACGCACTCCTCCACCTCGGCGCTGCCCGCGAGCCTCTCGCCGAGCTCCGCCACGCCCTCGAAATCGCCGTCCATGTCGCGGGTGGCGATGACCTTGCCGCTCGCGTCGACCGGCTCGCCGCCGTCGAGCTCGCGGTAGCGGCCGATCGCGTCGTAGTGCTCGAAGCCGAAGCCGATCGGATCGAGCAGCTGGTGGCAGCCGACGCAGCTCGGGTCCACCTCGTGCTGCGACAGCCGCTCTCGGGTCGAGCTGCTCGGGTCGACCTCGGGCGGCTTGGGGATGTTGGCCGGCGGGGCCGGCAGCTGCTGGCAGAGCAGCGCCTCGCGCACGAACTTCCCTCGGTAGATCGGCGAGCTCTCTCCGGGCTTCGCCTGGACGGCGAGCAGCGCCGGGAGCGTCAGGATGCCCGAGGTGGCGCCGTCCGTGCGCTTCAGCGCCTGGAAGGAGTCGTCGCCGGTGACGCCGTAGTAGCCGCCGAGATCCTTGTTGTAGAAGACCGTCGTCGAGGTGAGGAGCGCGCTCAGCTTGCCTCCCTCGTCGTCGAGCACGTGGTCGAAGAAGGCGTCGGCCTGCCCGCGCAGCGACTCGCGGAACGACCGCGATTGCCACTCGGGGAAGGCGTCCGCGTCCTTCACCACGCTGTTCAGGCCGTTCAGGTGCGTCCAGCTGCCGAGGAATCGATGGACCAGCTTCTCTCCGCGCTCGTCCTCGAGCATCCAGTCGAGCTGCGCCGCGACACCCTCCTTCGTTGTCAGGCTGCCGTCTTCGATGGCCTCGTTCAGCCTGGCGTCCGGCAGGGTGCCCCACAGCATGTAAGAGAGGCGAGCGGCCACCTCGTACGGAGAGAGCTTCACGGCGCGATCGCTCACCTTCTCCGAGGTGCCGATCTCGACGCGGTACAGGAAGCGCGGCGACTGCAGCATGCCGCGGAGCAGGAGCTCGACCCCGTGCTCGTAGCTCGTCTCCGCGCCGGCGTCGAAGAGCTGCAGGTGTCGCTCGATGTCCGCCGCGTCCGTGATCGGGGCGCGGTAGGCGCGGGCGCCGAAGCCCACGACCAGCTGGCGCGCGCACTCGCGCGGATCGGCCCCGGCCTCGCAAGGCGCGATCGTATTGAGCGCCGCCGGATTGCCGGCGACCGCCGCGGCGATGACGTCCGCCGCGGCCTGGAAATGCTCGAGCTCGACCTGCGTCACGTCCGGCTGCAAGAGGCCGAACGCCGACGCCTCGATCGCGGGGCCGAGCGCCGCATCGAGGCCGGGCACGTCGCCGACGAGGTCGCGCACGGTGTTCAGGTACTGCTCCCGCGAGAGCAGCCGCATCGGCGAAGGCCCAGGATCGATGGTGCTCGCGTCGCACCTCAATGGCTCGCCGGGGCCCGCCGACCCCGAGCCCGAGCCTCCGCTGCTCGAGCTGCCGCTCGCGCCGTTCGTGCCCTCCTCCGGCGATTTGCCGTCTTCGCTGCCCAGGTTGCCGATGCACGCCGACAGCGCGAGCGCCGCGGCGAGCAGGCCCACGCTTCCGTGGGACTTGAATTGTTCAATCGATGATGTAGTCATTCAGGGCTCCGCTCGAGGCTGCTGGCTACTCGGGCTCGGTGGGAGACCCGCTCGGGCGCGATCACCTTTTTCGTCGTCGAAGCGTGGAGACGTTTCGATGGGTACGAAGAGGTGGGTTTACGGTCGCCGAGCTCCGACCCGATGGCGGGAGCGCCGCCGGCTCACGATCCTTCGATGCTGCAGCACACAGCGCAATCGTAGGCTTCGAGCAATTCGCGCCCGGCGCACGGGACGTCGCCGCACGCAGTTCCCTTCAAGGCGCCGCAGCTCGGGAGGCATTCCCCTTCGACCTCGATCGAGTGTGGCGGATCGCAGGGCGTGTCGTTGCCCGGAGGCTCGTCGCCGTCCGGCGTGAAGTACAGCCGATCCAGCTGGACGCCCTCGACGGCGTTCGCGAGGACGAGCTCGTGCGCTCCGGCCGAGAGGGGGAAGCGGAGCGGCTCGCCATAACGCGTGTTGTCGTGGAGATCGTCCCAGAACCAGATGTCGCCGACGCTGATGCGCCAGAGGTACCAGGGGCCGCTGTCCACCTGGAACCAGAAGCGGTTGTTGAGGGCGCCCGGAGCGTGGATCCGCCCCCAGATCACGTAGTCTGCCGCGCTCGGCGCCTCGAAGCGGTAGCGCGCCCGCTCGAGCCCCGGCGCCTCGTCCGAGGGCATTCCGCCAGGGGGCACGATGAAGCGGCCCCCGGAAGCGCGGCTGTCTTCACCGACGGTGAAGCCGTCGCTCAGCTCTCCGAGCTCCGCCTCGATATACGACGATCCGGACACGACAGGCGCCCAGGCGCCGACCGAGGTGATCTCCGCATCACACCCGGAGGCCGCGAGGCAGCCGAGCGCCATGATGCGAGCGGCCGAGCAGGGCTTCACGGCTGATCCAGCAACCGCCTGAGCTTCGCGCTGTGGGGGCTCTTGGGATACTGCTTGACGAAGGCCTGAGCGCGCCGCTTCGCCTCCTGCGCGTTGCCGCGCGCGGCAAGCACGTCGATGGCGAGCACCTCGCGCTCCTGCCGGAGCACGCCGTTCGGGAACTGCGCGCGCAGGCGCTCGAGGAGCGCCGTGGCTCCCGCCACGTCTCCGGAGCGCAGCTTGGCGCGCGCTTCCGTGAGCAGGGTGCTCTCCGCGCGCAGAAGATCGGTCTCCGTCGGCTTCGGTCCGCTCGGCTTTCGGGTCGGCTCTCCGGCGGTGGGCACATCGAGAGGCGGCTCGGGTAGTGCCTTTATCTCCGCCGTCGACGGCACCGGCGCTTGCGGCACCTCCGCGGGCGCGCGCTCCGGGGCCGTCGCGCTGGGGGGCGCAGGCGGCTCGTCCGGGGAGGAGAGGGCCCAGTACCCTCCGCCGAGCACCAGGCCGCCGCCCACGAGCACCGCCGCTGCCTTGACCGAGAGCGCCGACGGCAACAGCGAACCGACACCGGCCTTCGTGGCAGCGGCGGCGCTCGCGCCGGCCGTGGCGCCGACGGCCGTCCCCGCCGCCAGCTGGCCCGCGATGCCGCGCCATGCGCGCTCTTTCGCGCCTTCCGGCGGACCCACGTGGCGCACGCTCCCCAGGAGCTCTCGCTCGAGCGGGTCCGCCCCGCTCTTGACGCTCAGCAGCCGCTCAGGATCCCCCATCACACGGCCTCCTTTCGGCTCGTGTCCTGTGCAAGCGCGAGGCGCTTGACCTCTCGCGAGAACGTCTCGCGCGCCAGGCGGAGGCGCGAGCGCACGGTGCCCTCGGAAATGCCCAGCAGGTCCGCGATCTCCTGGCCCGACTTCTCCTCGAGCTCGAACAGGACGAACACGAGGCGCTGCGGCTCCGGCAGCTTGTTCAAGATGGCCTCCGCCGCTTGCGCGCGCTGCCGCGACTCCGCGCTCAGCGCGAGCTCCTCGGACGCGCCGCCGTAGAGGTCCATCTCCGCGGCGTCCGTCGTGACCTCGCGCCGGAACCGCGCGGAGCGCCGGTAGTCGCTCGCGACACGCTGGCAGATGCCGAAGAGCCATGTCGTGAGGAGCGAGCGACCCTCGAACTCGGGGAGCTTGAAATGCGCGGTCAAGAACACCTTCTGCGCCAGGTCGAGCACGTCCGCCTCGCGCACCCCGAGGCGCCTGAGCGAGCACCAGACGAAGTTGAAGTGCGCGTCGTAGAGGGCTCGAAACTCGGGGTCCGGTGTGCTCATGCCGTGACGTCCCGGTGACCTGTCAGCGAACGAGACGAGCAGACGCCGCCAGATCGAGCGCGGAATTGTTCAGGGACGATACCACTCGGTCCCCTAGTGGGGACGCCGGCCCGGGACGATCACAAATAAATGCGCGTGCTCCGCGCGGCGGCTACCCTCGCGTCGTCCCGATGCGGAGGCGTCGCGCTTTTCCGGTGGTTCTTGGTGCGATGCTGGCGGCTTCGGGGACCGCCGCGGCGCAGATCGAGCCGTTGCTGAGCGTGACGCGCGGCGCTGGCGCCGAGAGCTGCCCGGACGCGGCGCGCCTCATCGAGCGCGTCGAGCTGCTGCGCGGCCGGCCCGAGACGGGTGCGAGCGACTCCTACGTCGTCGAGTTCACCCGGGAGGCCGACGGCTTCCGCGCGTCCATCCGCAGCGGGAGCGGCGCGCGCGAGCTGCGCGATCGCAGCCGCAGCTGCGCCGGGCTCGAGCAGGCGGCGGCGGTGACGCTCGCGCTGCTGCTCGACTCCGACGGCGACGGGGAGGCGTCGTCCCCGCAGGAGCCCGGGGCCACGGCGCGCGACGCGCCGCCGCCTGCGCCTCCAGCGCCGGCGCCTTCGCCCAGCGCCTCGGCGGAGCGGCCGCCGGTCGCGCGGCCCGCGCCGGCGGCCGCAGGCGGCGGCGAGCGCGAGGCGCCGGCGTCCGGACGTGGCGCCACGCGGCTCACGCTGGCGGCGGGCGCTGCCGGCCTGTTCGGCGTGGTGCGCCCGTTCGCGCCCGCGCTCTCCGCGGAGCTCGGCATCGGCGGTGCGCGATTTCGAGCGGCGATCGGCGCGCTCTGGCTCGTCCCGCAGACGCTGGAGCTCGGGCCGGGCGAGCTCCGCGAGACGATGCTCGGCGGCGCCGTGCGCGCCTGCTTCGCGGCCGCGGGTGTTGGAGGCCTGCGCTTCGACGTGTGCTCCGGCGTTCATGCTGGACGGCTGAAGGCGGCGGCGAGCGGCTTCACGCGGAACGACGCCGTCGAGAAGACGTGGCTGGCGGTGCCGATCGAGCTGTCGCTGGCGAGCCTTTCAGGTTCGCTCGGCTTCGAGGTCGGCGCCGCCGCGCTGGTGCCGCTCCGGCGCAACGATTTCTCGGTGGATGGCGTCGGGGTCGCGTACAGGTCGCCGCCGGTCGGCGCGCTTGTGTCGCTCCGCGGCGTCGGCAGCTGGGTGCCGTAGGCGTCTATCTCGAGCGGCGAGCGCGTCGGTGCGCTTCTCCAAGCAATGCTAGCCTGGGAGGGTGACGTATCGCACTCGTATCGAGGAAGGCCCGCGCTGCCGCTTTCATGCTCTCGCCCCCTCGACGGAGGAGTGCGCGCGCTGCGGCGCTCCCGTCTGCCACGTGTGCGTCTCCTTCTCCGCTTCCCACGGGGTCGCCTGCGCTGGCTGCGAGCGCGCGATCCGGCGCGGTCGCGCGCTCAGGAGCGCGGGCGTCACGGCGGCCTTGCTCGCGGCGCTGGGCGGCGTCGCGGCGGCGTACATCCACGCTGCCGCGGCCGTGCGGATACCGCCGGAGGGCCTCGCCGCGACCGAGCGCGCGCTGGAGGCGAACCCCTGTGAGGGGGACCTGATGCTCACGCTGGCCGAGCTCCTCCGTCGCGCCGATCGCGATCGCGAGGTGATCGAGCGCGGCGAGGCGTTCCTCGCGGCGTGCGGCCACGAGCCCAGGGTGCTCTGGAAGATCCGCGCCGCCCACAACCGCCGCGGAGAGTACTCCGGGGCGGAGCGCGCGGCGACGCGGCTGATCGAGCAGAACCCGGCCGACGGGGACGCCTTTTGCGGGCGCGCCGCGTCGCGGGAGCGCCAGGGGAAGCTCGAGGAGGCGGCCGCCGACTACGAGCAATGCATCGCGCTCCACCCGTACCAGCGGGGGGCGCCCGTCCGCCTGGCGCGCGTCTATCAGGATCTCCGCCGCCCGTGCGACAGCATCGCGCCGCTCGCCCAGCTCCTCTATTACCATGCCGATGAAGGGACGCGGCTCGTGGGGTGGTCTGGCTTCACCGTGATGGAGATGGCGAGCCAGCTCGCCACCTCGGCCGACTGCCAGCCTCTCGCCGTCACCGGACAGGCGCTCTTGCCGCGCGGGGAGGACCGCCTGGCTCGAGGCGAAGCAGCGATCGACGGCAAGGAAAAGGGCGTCTTCGTCGTCGATGCGATGGTGAGCCACGTGCTTGTACAGAGGGCGTTCGCGGACCGGATCGGCCTCTCCGCCGGGCCGCGTGTGCTGCGGGTGTGGACGCCGAGCGGCCTTCAGGAGGCGAAGATCGCCGTCGCCGGCCGGCTGGAGGTGGAAGGCGCCTCGGCCCCGAGCGTGAAGCTCGCGATCGTGGAGGACCTCCCCGGCGTGGCGGGCGTGCTGGGGCAGTCGTTCCTGCTCCGGTTCCGCGAGCGGTCGACCGAGAAGGGAACCACGCTCTCGCCGCCGCCGCCCGGCGCGGCGCCGTGGACCGAGGAGACGGCGATCGCTGCGGCGGCGGGCGACGAGGACGAGGCGGCAGCAGCGGATGACGGCGGGGCGGCGGCAGCGGACCACGACGCGGCGGCGAAGGCAGGCGACGAGGAGGTGGCGGAGGTCCATGAGGGGCCCGCGCCGGCTCGATGAGCGGCTCCGTGTCGCGGAGCAGCGGGCGAGCCCGATGGCGAGATCGAGGTGGATTACCCTGCAGGCCTACCGCGCTTCGCGAAGTGCGCATGGCGCTGGCGGAACATCTCCTGCCATCGTGCGTACTCCGTCGGTCGCTCGCGGAGCCGCTCCTTCCAGGTTGCATCGACAGCTGACCGCCTCTCGGCGGAGCTCAGCCCGTATCGCCGGAAGATCTCCTCGGCCGCGTCAGGGAACAGGGACAGCTCGGCGCAGAGCGCGGCGTACTGGGCGAGCGGCAGGACGATGTCGATCGGCTCGGCGAGGGGCGCTGGCCCGCTCGTGCCAGCTTTGCTCGACGGCGAGGGAGATGGCGGCGGCGTGGAGCTCTGGGAGGTGGCTCCGGTCACCGCCGCCTGCGCGCTCGCGGTTTGTCTCAACAGCTCACGGGGGATCTCGAGGCTCAGGGACGTCTCTCCGAGCTGAGCCGGAGCCTGCGGAGCCCGCTTCGATGAGGCCGGCGCTCCGGCAGGCCTCGCCGGAGCCGCTTCGGCAAAGGGAATCGCCGGGCCTCGCGGCAGCGCCTGCACCGGTGATGTCACCGCGGCCTCCCGATGTGCCCGTGGCCGCTGCGGCTGGGCTGTCGGCGTGGGTGGCCGAGGAGCCGCCGATGCCCCGGGCGCGAACGGCAGAGCTGGGCCGCGGGGGACGTCCACGAGCGGCCCGGTCTCCGCGACCACGGGCGGCGGGGGCTTCACCGCCGCCGGCATGGTGGACCGCGGGAATGGCAGCGCCGCCCCCCGTGGAATGTCGGGCAGGGGCGCCGTGCCGGTGAGCGACTCCGCAGCGCGTGGAGGCTTCGGTTCGGCCCTCTCGATCGAGATTGCGCCTTGCGCGGGCATGAAGGGGACCACCGCGGCTCGGGGCACGTCCAGCAGGGGTCCCGTGCCCTGCAGCGCCTTCGGGGCCGCCGCCCCGCCGGAAGACGGCGCGGACCGCGCAGACAAGGCGGCAACCCTCGACGGTCTCAGCACACGGGAGCCGACCCGGAGCGGTCCAAGCTTCCCCGGTTTCGCACGAAGCTCCACGAGGAGCTCGCCGAGCTTCGCATCCTCCTCCGCGCGCCGCGTCCAGCGGCGGCGGAGCCGGGAGACGTCGTTCATGCCCAGATCATTCCCGTGCAGCAGCTCGAACGGCGCCGGATGCGCCTCGAAGGCGGCGAGGAAGCTCGCCCAGGCGGCCGCGTCCTCCGCGAGCGGCTCGACCGATCGCTCTAGCCAGTCCTCCGCCTGCGCCAGCTCCAGCTCGTACGCCGCGAGCAGCTCCGGCTCGGCGACCAGCCGCTGCTTCCAGGCGAGATCGGCCCGCGCGAACGCGCGCGGCGTCAGCCCCTCGACTGCGAGCACGTCCGCAAGCGGGAACCCCTCGGTCACCGCGGCCTTGACGGCGGCGTACTGCGCCAGCGAGGCCGCTTCCCTCGCCGGCGATGCCGCCACTGCCGCCTTCCTCGCGTCCGCCACCTCTCGACTCCCTAATCGCCGACCAGCACGGTCCCGGTTGCGATCACGCTCCCGTTCGGCGCATCGGCCGGGTCGTTGCAGGTCAGGGCCGGATCGCCGAGGTGCGCGGCAGGCTTGTTGTTGATGAGCACCGTCTTGCTGCCCGCCTGGATCCGAGCCTGGTTCGACGGAGGACGCTGAAAGGCACCTCCAGTGGGCACGTGCGCGGGCGCATTCGCCGCGGTGCTGCCCTGGACCGCGGCCGGCTTGCCCTCGACGAGGACATTCGTGCTCAGCTCGCCGGACAGGTCCCCGCTGAACGGCATCGGCGTCGGCGTCGGCACAGGCCCCCCGGGCGAGGGCACCATCACCAGGTGCGTGTCGACGCCGATGACCTTGTCGCCTTGCTTCGCGGCGGGCTTTCCTGGCTTGGGGGGCTGCGACGGCATGTTCTCTCCGAGCTACCCTGCGCCGCTCACGGCACTGCGTGGTCGAGTTGAGGAGAAGCCACGAATGGGAGTGGTTCGCCGGTTTGATTCACCAGAACGGACAGTACGTTGCGCGCTGTCATTATTCTGCTCTATTCCCGTATCAACGGTACCCGAGGGCCTCCCTGAGCTTGGAGGTGTCGATGAAACCGCGGAGCGGATCCTTCTTGCCATCGGTGCTGCGCTTGTTCTGGGCAACACCCTGCCACCTTCCTTGCGGAAGCTGGACCTTCTTGCGCTCTTCGGGGCTGAGATTCGCCAGGGCCTCGTTCCAGCCGGCCTCGCCGTCGTCGTCACGGAAATCGAAGGATTTTCCGTCCAGCGTCATGAATCGATAATGCGGACGCTGCCGTTGCTTATCAGACGGGGCGTAGAACGCTTCAGGCTCACAGGATGCAACGATGGATATGTGACCTCCGGCTTTGCGGTCGGCCATGAAGATATCTCCCGGCCTGGGCGCATACCCGTCGCCCGGAGGATGCCAGACGAGGAGGCCAGTGGGCGTGCCTTTCGCTTGCTGATTCTGGTGGAATACTTCCAGCGGGAGTCCCTTTGCATAGGCCTCCACCATGTTCAAGTTCTGTCCGAATTTCCACTCACCGTTGATGGCTTCACGGTTGAGGAATTTGCCGAGCTCTGCGCGCGAGATCTTGTCCTCCGGACTGCCGCGCAAGACCCAGGCCTTCCAGAACACCCAGGACACGAAGTCGCCGCACCAGGAGTGAAAGTCATTCGGATTCATGTTCGATTCATCGCGCGCCTTGACTCTGGCGAGCGTTTCTTCCATTCCCTCTTTCTTGAGCCGCTCGAGCGCTGCGGTGTACTTCGCCTCTCGTGCCGCTGCCCTCGCCTCGTGCGGTCGCTGGCACTTCCCCTTCTCCTTGACCCCAGGGAAGGTGGGCAGCATGCCCGGACATGCAGCGCCGCTCTGGCTGCCGTGTCGGTTCTCGGTGATCTCGAGGACCAGCGGGCTCCACTCGATGCTGTTGACGGCTTGCCAGGCGATGTCGACGAGCCAGTCCTTGGGACTGACCACGGTGACCTGCCCTGTCCCCTTGGGCACGTGGCTGCTTCTTCCCGGCTCCTCTGGCCGCTCGGCCAGCGGTCGTGCCTGCGCGGGGGCGGCCTCGTCGGCGGCATCCGCCTCCGGCTCCGGCTCCGGCGCTGGGGCCGGCTCCGGCTCCTTCCTGCGGTCCACGACGTAGGTGGCGTTCACGTTGCTGCCCACCTTCGGGCCTTGCACCTTGGTGAGGATGTAAGCACCGCCGGGGGTGGCGCCGTAGTCGTTGCCGCCGACGAAGGGGTTGTTCCAGTACAGCGTCACGGAGCCGCTCGAGCCGCGGTAGGTCACGCGGCCCTCGGTCCCGGTCATGAAGCCGTCGGACTCGGCTGACCAGACCGCTGTCGCTCCGCACGTGGGTGGTGGTTCTTGGCCCGGGGTGAGGATCCCGTGGTCGAGCTGAGGAGGGCCCACGAACGTGAGCGGCTCGCCCGTATAGTTCACCAGAGTGCACAGTACGCTTCGTGCTGCCATGTCCCTGCTCGCTTCCGCCGTCGCCCGTCCGGTGCCAGATCGAAGAGAGTGCTGAACAGTGGTGCAGTGTACCAGGAGCCAGGGGGCGGCTTGCAACGAGCGCCGGCACGTGATCATGCCTTGGCCGACCAAATGTCCTGCGGAGCTGGCTACCGGCACCGTGCGTCAGGCTCGAGCCCGGCGCGGTCAGGCGGTGGGAGCGGAAGAGGGCGAGCCGCCGATCCTTTTCGCTCTTCTCGTGAACGCCTACGACCCAGATCTCGGACAGCGACCGCGCCGCGACGCTTTCCGGCACGTACGCGGCCTTCGCCTCTGGATCGACGGGCATCGGTACCTGCATCCAGGCGCCGCCTCGCGGGAGAGCCCAGACCTCCACAGCCTTCCCACCTCGGGAAGCGTCTCGCGCCAGGCCGAGGATCACGAGCGTGCCGTCCTGCCCGCGAGCGGCATTCAGGATCCTCCTTGTCGGCGGAGCAGGCATCTCCGCGACGGCGGTCCCGTCGAAATGGAAGAGCATCGGCGGCGGCTTATCCTCCGCTGGGTAATGCCCGTAGATCCCATAAGGCGCCTCCATACCGAGCTCGTGATTGCCGACGACGTAGACGTCGGTCGGACTCTCTCCGAGCAGGCGGATGCCCCATGGGTAGAACTTCCGCTTGTCGCGCTGGATCTCGGGCGGCAGTGGGAGGAGAATCTCGGTCCTGTTCGGAGGCCCCGGTCGGGACAGGACGAGCCGGACCGGAACTGGTTCGCCTTCCTTCATTGCAGCGTGCGCCTCGATCGCCAGCACGTCTCCCGAGTGCCAGCCCCGCGCCGCGGATATACCGTACTTCTTGTCGTTCGTCGCCTTGAACGAGGGACGCGGCACGGGTTGCCCAGGACAATCGAGCACCTCCCCGTGTGCCGTCCAGGCGTCGGCGGCGTCCTCCTTGTCCACGAGCAAGCCGACCAGGCACCCTCGGCCTTGATCCCACAGGCCCTGGTAGAGGTCATCGGAGTAGTCGCCTGCTGGTACCTGGTGGACCATCTTCCAGCGAGCACCTCCGAGGCGGAACACGCTCTCATGGTAGAAGGGATAGGTCCGGCTCGAGTTGTCCGCGGTGCGCAAGACCATCCACACCGCATCGGGCCAGCGCCCGACGAGGGATCTCACCTCTCCCTCGGGTACGGAGGAATCCATAGGCAGACCTTCGACTATCTCTGCCGTCGGCCCTACATGATCGCCATCGATCAACGCAAAGGAGGTGCCATTGCGCTCCAGCAGGATCTGGCCGCCTTCCAGGGGCCACAGACGGGCGGCACGGCCGGGCAGATCCGCGACCTTGTCAAACGAGCGCTCTGGTCGCGGGGAAGATGGCTCCGCGGCGCTCGGTGCACGCTGCGCGATGTCTCCGCCGAGCGCGGGGGTACCTGGCGCAGCGCCGCCTGGCCGGCAGGAAATAAGGGCACATGCCACGATCACAGCGGCTAGACAAGCACCGTTCTCGGATCTCGGCGAACGCATGGGTTGAGTTCCTTCTTCGTGGATTCATGCCGCAACATCAATTCATCGGTCCGGTCAATGCCCGTGCGCCGCCTCGATCCGCCCGCGCGTCTCGTCGTCGAGGGCGCCGGTGGGCTCGAGGCCCTGATCGCGCTGGAACGCCTTGATCGCAGCGACCTCCGCTCCCTCGGTCTGTCCCTCGGTGATTCGGTAGTAGCCGAGGTTTTTCAGCCGCAGCCGTATCCCGTGCGGCGTGTCCATGGGCGGCAGGTCGCCGAGCTTGAGCCGCCACTTCAGCGTCGGCTCCTTGTCGGGTTCCTTGATCCACACCACGAGCTCGCCCGTCTCCGCTGTCGGCGGCAGGTCCTGCTCGACCATCCCATCGTCGGTCGTGTGGCCCTCGTACTTCACGCCGTCGACCATCAGCCGGTACTTCTTGTGGGCGTACGGCTTCTCGTAGACGTCCGCCACGCGGACGCGGAACGACTTCAGCTGCTCCTTCTCCTGCTCGGGCTCCTCCCCGTCATCCACTGCGTCGCAGTTCAGCTTCACCAGCTTGCCCTGCAGGCTCGCGTCCTCGTCCAGCTTCAGGAACGACTGCGGCGTCTTGATGGTGATGGTCTTGGCGTCGACGAGCGCTTTGTCCGTCAGGTAGAGCGCCGGCCCCTTGCCGAGGAGCGAGACCGAACTACCGCCCAGGATGGTGATGGCCTTGGCGTCGAGCTTGATCTCGTCCGGGGTCAGCTCGATGGTGCTCGCCCCGCACGAGAGCCGCAGCGACCGGGTGGCCTTGACGCGCATGCTCCCCGTGGTCGCCACCGCGCCGTCGCCATGCACGTCGAGCGTCGCGACGGCCTCGTTCTCTTCGGTGCCGACCGTCGCGCCCAGGCGGCCCTTGATTGCGACGTCCACATCCCTCCCCACCACACAGCTCAAGTCGCCATCGACGGCCACGTGCTGCGACCCCTGCACCGCGAGGAGCCGGTTCTGGCCGATCCGTTCGATCGCCGACCCGGCGGCGCTCTCGGTGCGGCTCCCCTGCACGGAGGTCGTCTGGTCCCGGCTCACGGTGACGGTGCGATCGCCCTGCACCGTGATCCGCTGATCGTGACCGACCATCGTGGTGTGGTCGTGCTGGACAACCTCCTCGAGGTTGCGCTCTGCGAAGATGCCGATGCGCTCCTCGCCCGCACGATCGTCGAAGGACAGCTCGTTCGCCCCGCCCGCGCCGGGCGAGCTCTGGGTTCGCAGGCCGCTCTTCAGCTTCTCCGCCGGCAGCGGGAACGGCGGCGGATGGGTCGCATTGTACAGGCACCCGAGCACCACCGGGCAGTCGGTGTCCCCGCCGAGGAAGCCGACCAGCACCTCCATGCCGACGCGCGGGATGAACTGCGAGCCGAACGACGCTCCCGCCCAGCTCTGAGCGACACGCAGCCAGGCCGAGCTCTTCTCGTTGCGCTGCCCATCGAGGTCCCAGTGGAACTGCACCTTCACGCGCGCATGCTCGTCGGTGTGCACCTCGTGCCCTGCCGGCCCGGTGACCACCGCCGTCTCGAGGACTTGCCTCGGCTTGCGCGTCGGCGCACGCGGCCTGAGCAGCGCCGTTGCTGGGATGCACTCGAAGCGGTTGTGGTAGGTGCGCTCCGCGGGGCGGCCGGACAGCTCGGGGGTGTGTCCCTCGTGCACGACGCGGGTCACGGCGTAGGCGCCCTCGATCCCGGGGAGGCCTCGGCGCTGAGCTCGAAGCGGCGTCCAGGAGCGAGCGCGCGGACCCAGCTCTCGCCCCTGCCCTCGACCGATCGGCGCTGGGTTTGCTCCAGGAACACCCGCGCGCGGTCTGGCGTGACCTCCGGTGTGTCGTAGTCGGCGTGGTGCTGGTACACGTCCAGCGCAGGCGGCCCGCTCGCCGCGTTCCCGGCCCGCTCCTTCAGAACCAGGTTCGGCCGGCGGAAATCGTAGTCCCGGAGATGCACGGAGCTGGGCTTGAGCGATCGCTGCAAGCCGAAGGCGACGATCTCCAGTCCTGTGGGTGTCAGACCCTCCTCAGGACGCAGGGTGAGGACGCCCCGGCCGTTGTCGAGCGCTGCGGGGTAGTGCACTGGATCATCCAGGAAGATGACCGGCGCGCGGGCCACGCTGCCTGGAACCCCGGCCGGCGCGTCCGCGAAGCACGAGGTGATGCCTTCCTCGGCAGCGAGCCGCCGCACGAACGCGAGGTCGCTCTCGCGGTACTGCACGCAGTAGCTCCGGACCGCGTACGTCCGCGAGAGGCGGAGCTCGACCGGGAGCGAGGCTGCGGCGAGGACGTGCTGGAGGATCTGCGGCACGGTCGCGTCCTGGAAGATGCGGCTCGTGGTCCGGCGCCTGAGCAGCGTGAGCGGGGGGACGAGGCGGAGGTGCCAGGTGGGACCGATCCGCGGGGTGAACGTGGCGTCTGCGCGCACCTGGTCGACGAGCGCCTCGATGCGGCGTTCGGCGCCGCGGCCGTCGCGCAGGATGAAAGAGGCGAGGCGGCCAAGCAGCTCGGCGTCGCGGCCCTCGAGCTCGGGGGCCGCCTGCACGACGAGCTGGAACGAGAACAGCTCGGAGAGCGCCTCACGCCCGCGGAACGAGACGACGCGCAGGTCCGAAGGCGTGAACGGCCCGGCGTGGAGCTCGATGGAGTCGCTGATCACGGGCGCAATCTATCAGACATCGCGGTGCTGCCGGCGTCGAGCTCGTGGCGCGCGGCGCCCCGGATCGACCGGCGTCGGAGGCGTCTACCAGGTCGAGCTGTGAGAGGTCGTCAGCGGCTGGACACATTCCGCTCATCGAGTGCGCTTGCGAACGTATCCGGCCACACGAGCCGGACCCCGAGGGCCTCACACATCTCGCCCCACCTCGGATCCCGCGGCTCCCGCTCTGCGACAAGGACAGGTGCAATTGTCCTCCCTCCGCCCTTGAGCAGGTGCGCGTACCAAAGCACTTGACCGAGCCCGAGCCTGAGCTGCCGTTCCTCGTTCATATCGGTGATGCTTTTGACCTCAGCCACGAAGATCGTGGTGCCCACTTTCCAGGCGAGGTCGTACTCCGGTTCGCTCGGGGACGGCGAGCGTGGCTGGAGACCGTGGCTCTGAAGGAAGTCGGCGAGGGCATTCTGCGTTTTCGCGTGTCCATAATTGCCGCGCTCGATCTTCTCGAAATCTACCTCGACAAAGGGAGCGCGCGAGGTGAGGACATTGGTTTCGTCTGCATGGCGGTACGCCGAGCCGAGTTGCATTGCCTCTGGGACGGGCGCTCGCTGAGTCCATCCGCCGGCCGCAGCCACGACGGTCTCCCACTGCTCGGGGGTGACGTTGAAGACCGTGCCGCCGCGTTCGCGGGCGATCGACAGGCCGGAGAGCACGTCCTCGTGTTCATCGAACCAGAGTGGAAGGCCCGGCGGCGTGACGTATCGGACGCGGACGCGGTCTTCAACGTCGCCGGGGCCGGGCGGCGTCACCCAGTACGGGTTCTCGTGATCCGGCATGCCACGGGGGCCCTCGACGACTTCGCCGAAGGCAACGACGCCCCGCCGACCGCCGCGGCCTTTCCCGCGCCAAACCAGAACGCGATCGCCGATTTTCATCGGTCGGCCAGCCGTGGTCCACGTGTCTATCGCGCGGTCCCGGACGGCATCCTCGACGCGGTACGTGTCCGGACTTGCAAACAGCGCCCAGCGGTGCCCCTCCATCGAGCCGTCGAGTCCGGCCATCCTGAAGAGCAAGTTACGCATCGCCGTTGCCACCTCGCGCTGTTCAAGGAGCTCGGCGTCGAAGGTGGGCTCCTTCGCCTCTACCCAGTCAGGGACACCGAGCGCAGCGGCGAGTCTGTCGAGGAGCCGCTGCTTCTCGTCGTCAATGTCGCGGAGAACTGCGACGTAAACCCCGACCTGTCCGCTAGCCCACCCGCTCACGAGGTCGCCAGCAGAGCTCCCACCCTGTCGGATGATGAACCGTGGCTCCATGTCGCCCTTGCCCCACACGACGTCGAGGTTGCCTGCCAGCGACATCGCCTCGTCGAACAAGCTCCGGAGGCCCGCAGCACCGGCCGCCGACCGGGCTTCTGCCTCCGGGAAGAAGGTCTGCTCATTCCACGGCTCTCCGGGCTTTCGCTCACCGCGCATGGAACGACCGTACCCCGGCTCGTGGCAGCGATCGAGCGGTTCGTGGCGGCCATCGAGCCGTTCTTGGCAGCCATCGAGCCGTTCTTGGCAGCCATCGAGCCGTTCTTGGCAGCCATCGGCCCGTTCTTGGCGGCCATCGACCAGCTCGTGGCAGCGATCGAGCGGTTCGCGCGCGACGTGTCGCGACCGTGCGCACGTTCGTGACACTCTTCTACGGCCGAATAGCGCAGTCCGATATCCAGCCCGAGCAGGAGTTCGACGAGCTCGCGCTTCATGCATCCCGTGGAGAGGCCTTCGTCGAGCATGTGGGCCATGACCGCGCCGAGTTTGCCGACGTGCGCATCGATCTCCGCGCCCGCGCTGAGTTCGTCCGCGACGAATCGCAACCCGCTGCGCTCTGCTTGGGTTCGGCCGCGGAGCGGGGGCCTGATGAACGGCAGTGGCAAGGACATGAGCAGTGATGTGAATCACCGTTGCGCCCGCCTCTCCGCGCGTGTATCCGGAATGACCTGGAGGATGGGGGCATGCGACGCAGGTCGACAACCTTGCACGCGCATAACGACAAGCGGTCATACGTTCTGTCGCGACTGTCTTGACTATTGCCTTCGCGGCGAGCCGTACGAATCCAGTGAGTGTCTTCGCTGTGGATATCGCTAGCGCAACACATGTGGTTTTCGAGTCTCGCGTGGCTGATCGCATCGCGCCGCTCGGCGCCGCCGACGTTGTCGTCGACTCCGACTGTGTTCTCGTTGGAAGGCGTACTCGACTTCAGCTCCCTGGGTGCTGCTCGAAGATGGACGGCTGGCTCGCTTGTGATGACCACGTATTCCGGCGTGATCCTGCCGCCCGTTCCAACCTGATCCTGCCACCGGTTCTGGCGCCATCCGGCCTCCGGTGCCGGTGACCCGGCCGCCCCCTCCGGCGCCCTGGCCGCCGGGTTGCCGGGTTGGCCGGGCCTGACGGCGGCGGTGAGGATCTGTCGATCCTGGTCCACGAGCGTCCACGAGGGTGGGCGCATCGCGGGCGGGTCCTGCGGCGCGCGTGTCGGAGCCGGGCGCGTGGGGGGGTGACCAAGCCGAGCGCCTCGCAGGCCCCGCTCGCGTTCCAGGGAGAGTCTCGCGCCAGCACACCGCACCTTTGCCGAGATCGTGCTCCCCAGGTCCCCCGGGTTGCGAACGACGTCTCTGGCGGCTAATCCCGTCTGCTTGTCCCCATCATGGGAGGGAGGAAACCATGGCATCGCGAAAGAAGGATTCGACGTGGACCACGTGGGAAGACATGCCGCTCGACGAGTTCCGGGTGCGGGCCGGGAAGGCCAAGGCCCTCGCCACCGAGTTCGTCGAGAAGCTCGACGAGCTCTTCCCCGGCCTCGTGACGCTCACCAAGGAGCAGCGGAAGACCGCGCCGAGGCTGCGTGACGGCGAGCACGCGATGCTGCACAAGGTGCTCGACGTGGTCGACATGAAGCCGGCCCTGTTCGAGTCGCTGGCCGATCAGGACGAAGGCATGGACCCGAACCGCTTCGAGACGGCGCTGCTCCGCGAGCGGATCGAGAAGCACCTGCTCTTCAGCGACGTCGCGGCGAGCCTCTCCTCGGTGGGCGGCGAGCTCGGCGACTCGACGCTCTATACCGCCATCAAGTTCCGCGAGTCGCTCTATGCGGCCTACCGCATCGCCAAGGCCCACGCGCAGACCGACCGGAAGGTCATGGACGTGCTCGCCCCGGTCGTCGACTTCATGCGGAAGAACGTCGCCGCCGCGGCCGCCGCCAGGCGGACCCGCACGCCGGCCTCGGCCGAGCTGCCGAGCTCCGGAGAGGCGTAGCCTCGACCAGGGCGGGGGAGCGCGCTGATGCGGCCCCAGGAGAGGCCGCGAGCGTGCAGACTCGACGAGCTCGGCAGCATGGCCTGTGACGATGCACCGCCAACTGGCATGTGCTGCATCTCCTGAGCGACGATGAGCAGGGGGCTCGTCTAAGCCACGTGGCGCCCGGGTTCACCGTCGCTCGACGGACACCGGGGCGCAGCGCAAGCGCTTCTGAGCTCAATCCTCCTGGGTGTGGGTGCAGCTTGAGCACCGCATTGTCGGCTCAGAACCTCACGGCTCCGCACCGCTCCCCCGCCGAGCCCTCGCGTGCAGGCGGATGCCGCGCTCCTGGTGCAAAGGAGGCGATCCTTCCGTCCGTCATCACTCCGGTCCATCGCGGTCCGTGCCTATGGCGATCGCTGTCGCCAGGGGAGCCGACGCCCGTGGTTGCGACAATCTCGCGCGCTCCGTGCATCTCGGAGACGTTACGGCCGGGAGCATCGCCTCCGCGGCCATTCCGGTGGGTGTGGATGCTTCATGTCTGTCGTGAACATCTTGCGATCCCGAGGAGGCGGCGCCGGGAGTGCGAGGCGAAATGGGCAGCGACGAAGCGGTCCGGGGCAGCTGCGAAGCCGTCAGCAGGACGGCCTCCACGGAATCGCTCGCAGGCGAACGCGGCGCCTTGGAGCTCTGCAAGACGCTCGCGCTCGCTTCGTACGAAGCCAGGGAGGAGTTCTGCCGAGCGCAGCCACGGAACAGGCGCCGCCGGTGCTGGGAAAATGTGCATGCCAGCTCCCTTGGCTGGCTCGTGTATTGCACGGTCGAGTTCTCGTACTAGCCTCATCGCATGGATCAGAAGGATTCGCCGATCGCGGAGCGTCGCTACAGCGTGGAAGGTCAGCCTGGGCGAGAAATCATCTTGAAGATTGGACGGCCGTTCGAGGTGAGCCCTCCTGGGGTGGACTGGGCGTGTCCCGTCGTCTTCGAGGGCCTGGACGACGGATGCAGCAAGTGCGTGTACGGGATCGACGGTGTGCAGGCGATCCAGCTCGCGATGCAGTACGCGCGCAACCAGCTGGAGGCCTCCGGGCTGCAGCTCCTCTGGATGACCGAGGAGCCGGGCGATCTGGGGCTCCCGCGCCCGATCGAGAGCACGCTCGGCGTGTGGTTTCAGCGCGAACTCGAGCAGATGGTGGAGCGTGAGCAACGCAGGATGCACGAGATCGTGCTCAAGCTCGGCGAGGTGCGCGAGCGGCGCCGGAGATCGACCGGAGCCTAGCTTCGGCGCGATGCCCGTGCCGTCCCGTGGGCGGGGCGGATCGACCGATGCGTGATCCTTTCCTCGTCGGCTCCTTGTCCGTCGAGAAGGCGGCGTTCCCCATCACATCGTTTCGACCGATTTGAGCATCTCCGGAATGAAGTGGAGTCTCGGCCGGAGCAGCCTGTCGCGACGCCCGAGCTGACGCACCTGGAGCATGGCGCCGGTCGCGGAGCTGTTCGAGGCATCCAGAAGATCGTCGGTGAACGTGTAACTGTAATTCTCTTGCTTGGTCGGTGTCCTGTCCTCGGCAGCGGCCTCGGGGATCGAGACGCCGAGAAACAGCAGCGCGGCTGTGAGTGAAATAAGCGATCGCGACTTCATCATGCCTCCTCGCCTTGTTCGGACACGAGCGAGGTCCGCAGATTGGGACCCTTTTTGCCGAGCGCGATGTCGCGTCGCGGAGCTCGCCAGGGCGGCCGCGTCCAGAGCGCGCGGAGCTCCCCGCCCGGGTGCCCACCCGAGTGGGCAGCCCCAGGTGGACGATGCACCCCTGCGTTCCGCGCCGACAGGCGCGCTCGATGTCGTCGCGGAGGGTTTCCTGGACGGACCACCCGATCGGGTGACAACGCAGGTGACATCGCTCTCCTTCCGCGTAGAATCGGGCCCGATGCTCACCTGCAGTCGAAGGAGCACGACGGGCGGCCTCCTCGTTGCGGTCGTCGCGGCGCTGGCCGTTGTCGTCCCCGCCGGAGCGGCGGGCGCGAGCGAGGAGACGCCGGCAAAGGTGGCGAACGGCATCGCCGTCGGCGCCCAGCTGGAGGCGCTCGCGGACGTCAAGGTCGCGCGCGCCGAGGTCGCCCGGGGCTCCAGGGTGAGCGTGGCCAGGCTGATCGAGCGCCAGGGCCAGCTCACCGCCGTCGACGTCGAGCTCGCCGACGGCCACGTCGCGCGCGTGGCGATGGCGACGGTACGCACGTCGTTCCGCGTCCTCTCCGAGTAGCCGTCCTCTCCGAGTAGCCGTCATTCTTCGAGTCGCTCGCGTCGCCCGAGCCGCTCGCGTCGCTCGAGCCGCCGGCTTCTTCACCCCCGCGCGCGATCGCGGCTAGGGTGCCGCCATGCGGAACCCCGCCAAGGTGCGCGTCGCCGTCCTCTTCGGCGGCCGCTCGGCCGAGCACGAGATCTCCCTCCTGTCCGCCCGCTTCGTCGTCGAGGCGCTCGACCGCGACCGGTTCGAGCCGGTGCTCATCGGCATCGACAAGTCCGGCCGCTGGCTGCTCCAGGAAGAGGCGCTGCTCCTCGGCGCGGCGCGCGACCCCCGCCTCGCCCGGCTGAACGAGGCGATGCCGGAGATCGCCCTCGACGCCCACCCCGGGCCCGCCGGCGAGGCCACGCTGACCGTGCCGGGCGGCTCGCGCTCCCCCATCGACGTCGTCTTCCCCGTCCTGCACGGGCCCACGGGCGAGGACGGCTGCGTCCAGGGCCTCCTCGAGCTCGCCGGCGTCCCGTACGTCGGCTCCGGCGTGCTCGGCTCCGCCGTGGGGATGGACAAGGACGTGATGAAACGCCTGCTCCGCGAGGCCGAGATCCCGATCGTCCCCCACGTCACCCTCCGCCGGGCCGCGTGGGACCGCGATCGCGGCGCGTGCATCGAGCAGATCGCCGCCCTCTCCGCCGCCGGCGGCGCCGGCTTCGGGCCGATCTTCGTCAAGCCCGCGAACCTCGGGTCGTCCGTCGGGGTCCGGCGCGTCAAGGCGCGCTCCGAGATCGAGGCGGCCGTCGAGCACGCCTTCGAGTTCGATCTGAAGATCGTCTGCGAGCAGGGCATCGAGGGGGTGCGCGAGATCGAGTGCTCCGTGCTCGGCGACGACGACCCCATCGCCTCCGTGCCCGGCGAGATCGTGGTCGGGCACGCCGACGGCTTCTACTCCTACGCCGCGAAGTACATCGACGCCGACGGGGCCACGATCCGGATCCCGGCCGACCTCTCCCCGGCCGAGGCGAACGCCGTGCAGCTGGTCGCGCTCCGCACGTTCCGCGCGCTGGAGGCGTCGGGGATGGCCCGCGTCGACCTGTTCCTCTCGCCCGATCGCGCGCTCTACGTGAACGAGATCAACACCATCCCCGGCTTCACGGCGATCTCGATGTACCCGAAGCTCTGGGAGGCGAGCGGCATCCCCGCGCGCGAGTTGATCGAGCGCCTCATCGGGCTCGCGCTCGAGCGCGGCGCGCGCAAGGCCCGCCTCAAGACGAGCGCCTAGAGCGACAAACGGGTTGAAACCGCCAGAAGAGAGCAGAATTCGAACCGCCAAGGCGCCAAGGACGCCAAAAAATCACAAAAATCTTGGCGTCTTATGGCGCCTTGGCGGTTCACTTCTCGCTCGATCGACGTGATCGGTGTTCTAGCGCCGCGCGGCGCGCGTCAGCCCGCGTCGAGCCGCACGCCGGGGGCGCCGAGCGCTGGGCGCCGCACGAGGCGCGGGCCGAGCGCCTCGAGGATGCGCGCGTGGCGCTCGGCGGGCGCCCACACGAGGATGTGCCCGCCGCCGCCCGCGCCGCACACCCGGAGGACCTCGACCCCGAGGCCGTCGAGCCGCCGCTCCAGCGAGAGCGCGAGCGCGCTCGCCGCACGCGAGAGGCGCACCTTCGCGGCCGCGCCCCGGCGCATGCCCGAGAGCACCAGCGAGAGCGAGCCGATCTCGAAGCCGCGCGCGACCTCGCCGGCCGCCGCCACGAGCTCGCCCTTCGCGTCGCACGCCGAGCCGGCGTCCATCCGATCCAGCACCTCGCCCGACACGCGCCGCACCTCCGTGTCCACGAGCAGCAGCCCCGCCGAGAGCGCGGGCACGAGGTCCGGGCAGCCGATCGCGAGCGGCCGCACCCCCGAGCAGCCGCCGGCGTCGAAGGCGAGATCGAGCAGCCCCCCGAACGCCGCGAACACCTGATCCTGCGCGCCGCACGCGTTGCACAGGCGCTCGCGCTCGATCGCGACCGCCTCGCGCGCCAGATCCTCCGGCGCCACGGCCTCTCCGAGCGAGGCGCGCAGCGCGAACAGCGCCGCCACCGCCACCGACGCGCTGCCGCCCAGGCCAGCCCCGGGCGACGTCTCGCTCTCCACCCGCAGGGCGACCCCGTCGCCCACGCCCGCCGCGGAGAGCGTCGCCTCGATCAGGCGGAACGCGAGATCGTCGCGCGGAGGATCCGCGCGGCGCCGCAGGAGGACGCGCGCCCCGCCGGCGCCGCCGGCGCCCTCGGTCGGGCGCAGCTCCGCCGGTGCCTCGCCGCGCGCGGCGAGCTCGAGCCGCACCCAGCCTCGATCGAACGGCTCGACGATCACGCGCGCGCGCAGATCGATCGCGGCGCCCACGACGCGCCCGCCGTCCTGTCGGGCGACGCCGGGCAGGTCGCTGCCACCCCCGGCGAAGGAGACGCGCATCGGCGCGCTCGAGGCCACGCGCCACAGCGGGCTTCGCAGCGTTCGCGGCGCGGAGAGGGAGCCGGCGCAGGGGATGCTCATGCTGTCCTTCGGCGCGAGCGCGACCCGCCGGGACGCGAGCCCGCCCCAGGGACCGAGGCGGAGCGCCCCGCGGCGGCACCCGGTGCAGGGAGCAGGCCATCGATGGAGCGCCCGGCGTGCACGCTCCCGCGCGGTCACGCTCGGTTCCGCTCGGTTCCGCTCGGTTCCGCTCAGTTCCGCTCAGTTCCTCTCAGTTCCGCTCAGTTCCGCTCAGTTCCGCTCAGTTCAGGTCCTTGCTCGCGGGCTCGCTCCTCGGCGAGGGCTGCGCGCGGGCCGCGTCGAGGATCCGGTCGATCACCCTGAGCCCGGCCGCGAACATGTCCCGCTCAGCGCGCTCGCCGCCGGCGTGCACCTCGGCCGCCTTCTCCCGGAGGGCGAGCGCGTCGCGGCGGACGACCGGCAGGCGGGCCGCGCCCGCCGCCTCGGCGATGCACCCGGCGAGATCGTAGATGAGGAACGCGTCCTCCTCGCTGATCCGGGCCTCCGCACGGCGCCCCTCGGCGCGGGCGCGCGCCGGGGACCCACCCGCGCGATCTCCCCGGGCGTGCGGCGCGACCTCCCGATCGTCGTCGTCCCCGATCGAGCCCGAGGAGACGCGGTCGAGCAGGCTGGTCAGCTCGACCCGGTAGGCGGCGAGGACCAGCGCACAGAGCGCCCCGCGATCGCGCAGCGAGAAGAGGATCAGCTCGAGGAGCCGGTCGGACCGGGTCGCGCAGTTTTGCATCGCTGCCTTGTACGGCGTCCGCCCACGTGACCTCAATCCAGAACGCCACCGCCCGCGGCGGATCCGCCCTCGGACGCGGGGCACGTTACGCACCGAGGCGCTCGCGCGGCGCGCGCCGGCCCGTCGAGGCGCGCGCCGAGGCGCGAGCCGCCCCGTCGAGGCGCGCGCCGGCCCGTGAAAACGCGCCGAAACGCGGATAGCGTGGGGGGCCCCACGCGGCGGTTGCGGAGCTGTGCCGGATCGGTCAATAGGTCCGACCCTCCTGCGTCAACGGGCCGCGACGGATGTCTGGCGTGCTGACGCTCCGGCTCAGCCTGTCACCTCATCCACCCTCGCATCGGCATCCCCGTGACCGCGAATCGTTCTACGAGCCCCACGCCCACCCGAGAGCAGTCCACCGCGCCGTCCTCGGCCACCATCACGACGCCCGCCCGGCCCGCGCCGCCCGCGCCACCCGAGCTTGCGAACGGCGCGCCCGGCGCGCCCGGCGCCGGGCTGAGCGAGCACGGCGCGGCGATCGTGCGCGAGGAGGAGGCGCTGCTCGCCCGCGTCACCGCGCACCTCGCCGCCGCCGCGACCAAGCCGTCGCGCCCGCCGCCCGCCGAGAACTACGAGGAGCAGCTCCTCTCGCTGCGCGATCAGATCGCGGCGGCGCGGCTGGAGGACGTGCCGGCGCTTGTGCAGCAGATGGAGCGCCTGCAAGGGATCGCCGCGCGGCGGAACGAGAACGTCGTCGAGCCCGTCGATCCGAAGTCGCCCTACTTCGGCCACCTGCGCCTCCGGGAGAAGGGCCGCCCCGAGCGCGACGTCCTCATCGGGCGCACGACGCTCGTCGACGCGAGCGCGGGCGTGCGGATCGTCGACTGGCGCCACGCCCCGGTCAGCCAGATCTACTACCGCTACGAGGAGGGCGCGGAGTACGAGGAGACCTTCGGCGAGCGCGACGTCGAGGGCACCGTGCTCGTGCGGCGCACCGTGACCATCGACGACGGCGAGCTCTACCGCATCTCGGCGCCGCAGGGGACGATCGTGCGCGGGCCCTCGGGCGGCTTCCGAGAGATCGCGACGCGGGCGACCGAGCTCTCCGGCGGGCAGGGCAGCGCGGTGCGCCCCGAGGACATGCGCGACATCGCGCGCGCGGCGGCGGGCGGCGCGCGCGGCGGGCTCGGGACGGGGGCGGCGTTCCACGCCCGCGAGGACCGGCACCTCCCGGAGATCGCGGCGCTCCTCGATCCGCGGCAGTTCGAGCTCATCTCGAAGCCGGACGGCGGCATCGTGGTCATCCAGGGCGGCGCCGGCAGCGGCAAGACGACGATCGGCGTCCACCGGCTCGCCTTCCTCTCCTACAACGGAGGCCGCCGCTTCACCGCCGACAAGATGCTCGTCATCGTCGGCAGCCCCGCGCTCCGCGCGTACATCAGCGAGGCGCTCCCCGCGCTCGGCCTGGGCGGCATCGCGGTCGAGACGTTCTCCGAGTGGGCGCGCGCGGCCCGGAAGCGCGCGTTCCCGTGGCTCGAGGCGCCGGTCGAGGAGAACACGCCCTCGGTCGTGACCCGCTACAAGACCCACCCGGCCATGCTCCACCTCCTCGAGCAGCGCGCGGCGGAGCTCAAGGACGACGCGCGGGCGCGGCGCGACTCGCGCGGCACCCTCGCGTTCTGGGCGGACGTGCTCACCGATCTCGACCGGGTGATGGCCGCCTTCGAGGCGGCGGGCGACCCCGAGTTCGGCCCGGAGCAGGTGAAGCGCGCGTGGCGCTGGTGCGCGGACCGCTGCCCCGCCGTGCTCGACCTCGACCCCGGCGACCGCGCCGAGCGCAAGGCGGCGATGGCCGACGAGCCCGCGGACGACGACGACCGGGGCGGGGACGGGCGCGAGGTCTCGAGCGACGACCGCGCGGTGCTCGACCCCGAGGACGACGCGCTCCTCCTGCGGGCGTACCAGCTGCTCCGGGGCGAGCTCCGCAAGGGGAAGAACGTGCTCGTCTACGAGCACCTCTTCGTGGACGAGGCGCAGGATCTCGCGCCGATCGACCTCGCGGTGCTGCTCGGCGTCGTGGCCGAGCCGCGCAGCGTGACGCTGGCGGGCGACACGGCGCAGCGGCTCTTCATGGACTCCGGCTTCCGCGACTGGCGGGCGACGCTCGACGACCTCGGCCTGTCGCGGGTCGACGTCGAGCCGCTGCGCATCGCGTACCGCTCGACGCGCGAGGTGCTCGCGTTCGCCCGCGCGGTGCTGGGCCCGCTGGCCGATCCGACGCCGCCCCTCGCCCCGCGCAGCGGGGCGCCGGTCGAGCACCACCATTTCCCGAGCGCCGGCGCGGCCGTCGCGTTCCTGGCCGACGCGATCCGCCCGCTGTTCGCGCGCGAGCCCCGCGCGACGCTGGCGATCCTGGCGCGCCACCCCGAGCAGGCGGACGTCTACTACGACGCCCTCAGGATGGCGGAGATCCCGAACCTCCGGCGCGTGCGCGCCTACGAGTTCGCGTTCCGCCCCGGCGTCGAGGTGACCGAGGTCCGCCAGGTGAAGGGCCTCGAGTACGACTACGTGGTGCTGGTCGACGTGAACGCGTCGACCTATTCGGCGGACGACGAGTCGCGGCACCTGCTCCACATCGGGGCGACGCGCGCGGCGCACCAGCTCTGGGTGATCTCGACGGCGGCGCCGTCGCCGCTCGTGCCGGACTGGCTGGGCTGAGGGGCAGGGCGACGAAGGGACCGCTCGAGCGCAGCCGAGCTGCGCCGCCGCTCTCGGAAGGCATCGGCAAGGCACCGGCAACGCATCGGCAACGCATCGGCAACGCATCGGCAACGCATCGGCAACGCATCGGCAAGGGGAGTGGACACAATCGACACCGGGCCGTGAGAGAATCCTTGACCGGAGCGAGGCCGTGAGTAGATTCCCTCTCGCGCGGTGGAGCAGCCTGGTAGCTCGTCGGGCTCATAACCCGAAGGTCGTGGGTTCAAATCCCGCCCGCGCAACCACGACCCAAGTAGCAAAGTAGCAAGAGGACGCGAGGATTGGCCGGAAAGGCCACCTCGCGTTTTTCGTTTTCAGGGTCTGTCCGCCGACGCCGAGCGGGAGACCGGAGAGGCGGCCTGAGCGATCCCGCCGTCCGGCCCCTTCAGGCGAGCGCCGCTCGTCGCGCGCCGCGCGCTTTGCCTGCTCGCTTCGTGTGTGCCTCTCGGGAGAGGTCCTGGTCGCCCCGGCGGCCTCGCGCGCCCTGGGTCCCGGTCTTCTTCCCATCGGAGCGCGGCGGCACGGAGCGGCTCGAGCGCAAGGGCGATAAGGCGCTCACCCCTTCTGGAACATCGAGCGTCGATGGCGCGAACTCCATCGCTCTCTGCGGCTCCGGCGCGCCGCCGCTCCGATGCCCTGTCCGTCGGCGGTGTCGCCCGGAAAGTGCGCAGCGCTACGGGGCCGGTACAGGCGCGGTTCGCCAGCGCCACATCCGCGGCCTCGGTCCGCTCGTCGCGCAGCCGCGCCCCCCGGCGAGGCCGCCGCGATCCGAGCGCGTTCGTCGTGCGTTCGTTGCGCCTTGGTCGGGCGCTGGTCTGGCGTTGGTGGCGCGTTCGTGGACATGGCGCGCGCTTCCACGGGCGCCTCGCGCCGGCGGCGCAGCCCTCTCGCCGCGCCGTAGGCAGGCGCCGGTCCCGTGATGTAGGATGCCGATAGAGGCGGCTCCTGTGCTCTGAACACGCGCGCCGCGGCGCGCACCTCACCGGCGCATTCCCGGTAACCTCCAGCGGACAACCACGATGGCCAAACCGAACGATCCCTTCGCACCCTCGACCAACACGCGCGGCGCCGCGACGCCGGGGGATGCTGCCAAGCCGCAACGCAGCGCCAGCGCGCCCGCGCCCGCGGCGCGTGTGTTGCCCTCCGCGGGGCCCGCCACCCAGCGAGGGCCGGGGGCCTACGGCGCGCCCGAGTTCCTCAACAAGGCGCGCAGCGCGCAGCCGCCGGAGCTCCTGAGCCAGCGCACCATCGAGCTCGTGCAGTGGTCCTGGGCGAAGGTGATGCCCATCTCGGACGCCGCGGCGGCGCTGTTCTATGAGCGGCTGTTCACGCTCGAGCCGTCGGTGCGGCCGCTGTTCAAGAACGATATCGCCGAGCAGAAGAAGAAGCTCATGCAGACGCTCTCCGTGGCCGTCGATGGGCTGAACAACCTGCCCAAGCTCGTGCCGGTGCTCCAGGGCCTCGGCGTCCGGCACCAGGGCTATATGGTCGTCGATCGGCATTACGACGTGGTGGGCGAGGCGCTGCTCTGGACGCTGCGCGAGGGGCTCGGCGACTCCTTCTCGGCCGACGTCGAGTCCGCGTGGAAAGAGGTCTACGGCGTGGTCTCGGACGTCATGAAGAAGGCCGCCGCGGCCCACGCGGCCGTGGGCGGCGCGCAGGCGCACCCCTCGCCGGCGCCGCCCGGGAGGGAGCCCCCGCGGATCGGCTCCTCCCAACCGGCGCAGCGCGTGGCGCCAGCGGAGCCGGCGGTGCAGATGCCGAAGTCGGTGCCGCCGCCCTCGTCGACCAAGGCCTCGCGGACGCTCGTCGGGGTCGTGCCGCCCTGGCAGGGCGACCCGCCGCCGCCCGCGCCCGCGCCCGCCGGGGCGCCCGCGGGCGCGCCGATCAGCCTGCGCACCATCGAGCTCGTGCAGCGATCGTGGGCGAAGGTGATGCCCATCTCGGACGCCGCGGCCGCGCTCTTCTACGACCGCCTCTTCGAGCTCGATCCGTCGGTGCGGTCGATGTTCAAGAACGACATGGGCGAGCAGAAGAAGAAGCTCATGCAGACGCTCGCCGTGGCCGTCGACGGGCTGAACAACCTGGGCAGGCTCGTGCCGGTGCTCCAGGCGCTCGGCGTGCGGCACCACGGCTACATGGTCGTCGATCGGCATTACGACGTGGTGGGCGAGGCGCTGCTCTGGACGCTGCGCGAAGGGCTGGGCGACGGCTTCACGCGCGACGTCGAGTCGGCATGGACCGAGGTCTACGGCGTGATCGCGGACGTCATGAAGAAGGCGGCCGCAGATCACGTCGCGAGCGGGGGCGGTCGCAAGGCCGACGCCGCGCCCGCGCGGGAGCGGGCGCCCGCGCAGCGGCCGCCCCTCTCGGAGCAGCGCGCGCCGGCGCCGTCGAGCGTCACGGAGGTGATGCCGGCGAAGCGGCGCCCGGGCCCGCTCGACGAGGACGCCGACACGCTGCACTACCAGACCAACCCTGCCCATGAGGCCATGATGACCAGCGGTATCCACCACGAAGACTCCCGGGCGGCGGCGCGCCCGGCGCCTGCAGCGCCCCCTGCCGTCGCGAGCGCGAGCCCGCAGGGGCTCGTCATCCCGTGGGCGGGCCAGGACATGGTCGTCAACGTCCACGTCAAGCTGGACGGTCCGCTGGTGACGGTCCCGGTCGCCTCGCCCGGGATGGCGTCGCCGGCCGCGGCGCCCGTCGTGCTGGAGCCGACCGGCCCGAGCGGCCTCGCCGCGGGGCTCGCGATCGCCCTGCTCTCGATCGCCGCCTCGATGGCCACGGCCATCCTGATGACGGTGGGCGGCGCCGACAAGGCTGCGGCCGGCGCGGGCGCCGCGGCCGGCGCGGGCGCCGTGCCCAACATCGCGTCCCTCGCGACCTACGCCGTGCCGATCATCGTCACGGTCCTCGTCCTCTCCGCGTTCACGATGGGACACATCCTGGGGCGGGGTCGGGCGCGGAGCGACGCGGGGCCCGGCGCGGGGCAGCTGTGAGCTCCTCCTGCGGGTCGTGAGCGGGTCGTGGACTGGAAGCCGACGCATTCGCCCGGCGAGCGCACGGGTTTGATGGCAAGATGGGAATGAGAGTCCGATGATCGCGGAGCCTGCGAGTACGCTGACCCATCTGGCGGGACAGTGGCTGGGACCCTTCCAGCTGATCCAGCTGCTCGGCATCGGCGCGATGGGCGCCGTGTACCTGGCCAGGGACAGCGTGCTCCAGCGCGACGTCGCGGTGAAGCTGATCGCGAAGGGGAGCGCGGACACCGATCCCGAGCGGCGCGACCGCTTCCTGCGCGAGGCGCGCGCGGCGGCGCGCCTCCTCCACCCGAACGTGGTGCAGATCTTCCAGGTCGGCGAGGACGAGGACGTCCGCTACATCGCCATGGAGTACGTCCACGGCCTCACGATGGCGCAGGCGGCCAAGCAGCACGGCGGCCGCCTGCCGGAGCAGTTCGGGATCGAGAAGATGCGCGAGGCCGCGGCGGCGCTCGAGCTCGCGGCCTCGTTCGGTATCTCCCACCGCGACGTCAAGCCCGCCAACCTCCTCCTCAATGCGTCTGGGACGCTCAAGATCGCCGACTTCGGCCTGGCGTCCCATCCGGAGAGCGGCCCGCTCGGCGGCAGCTCCTCCCGCACGCTGGAGGGCACGCCGTTCTACATGAGCCCGGAGCAGTGGACCGGGCAGGACATCGCGCCTCCGTCGGACATCTACAGCCTCGGCTGCACGTTCTACCACCTGCTCGTGGGCAGGACGCCCTTCTCGGCGCGGGATCTCGCTGGCTGCTTCCAGGCGCACTGCCACGCGCCCGTCCCGGATCCGAAGCTGGCGATGCCGGACATCGATCCGCTCCTCGCGGAGCTCCTGCGCCGCTGCATGTCGAAGAGGCCGCAGGAGCGGCCGTCGGCCGGGCACATCGTGGCGTTCCTCGAGGACATGCTGATGCTCCGGCGCAGCAGCGTCAGGCCGCGAGAGATGTCGGAGCCGAAGAGCGCGCTGCTCGGCGCGCCCGTGGATCTCGGCGATACGAGGATAAGCCAGCTCCCCGTGCCGCCGAGAGGCCCGCTCGCGACGCCGACGGGGACGATCCTGGTGAGCAGCTCGACCGCCGTCGGGCACTTCACCGGCCAGTACAGCTACCGTGATCACTTCGGGCTGACCGGCTATCCGTTCAGCGACATCCGGCAGCCGAGCTACTTCTGGGACGCGGGCCCTTATGCGTGGATCCTGAGGACGCTGGCGTCGCAGATCGTCGCCGGGCAGCGCCCGGCGATCCTCGTGGGCGAGCCGGGGAGCGGCCGGACCTTCGTCTGTGAGATGATCAAGAACAAGGTCCCGCGGATCCATGTCTTCTCGGTCGAGCCGCAGCTGCTCTTCGGGACGCGGCCGCTCGTGTCGCTGTGCAGGCAGGTGGGGGCGACGGCCATCACACCGACGCTGAGCCAGCAGTTCCTCGTCGACGCGTTCCTCGGGCAAGCGCTCCTCCGCGCCGGGTCGGACGCGATCGCGGTGCTGGTCGTCGACGGCGTCGATCCGGAGGATCACGATCTCCTGATGGAGCTCCATGACATCCTGCGCTGCGCCCCGGCGGGCAAGCTCTCGATGATCCTGGTGGGCGCCCCCGATCTGCCCGCGACCCTGGCCTCGAACGGCGTGCCGCGCGAGCTCTACTCCGGCGCTCAGTCGCTCCTCCTGCCCGGCATGACCCAGCAGGAGATGAGCGAATACATCGACTTCAGGATGTGCTCGGTCGGGGGGAGCAGGCGGGGGCTCCAGCTGGACCTCGCGTCGCAGCAGCTGCTGCACGCGAGGAGCGGCGGTAGCCCGAAGCTCATCAACATCTACTGCCACAACGCGCTGACGATCGCCGCGCTCCAGGGCGAGACGGACGTGAGCCTGTCGTCGATCCGCCTGGGCATGAAGAGCAAGAGCTATCTCACCGCCGAGGCGGCCACGAACCTGATCCGGGGCTGAGCCGCCTCCAGCGGGTCGTCAGGCGCGGCCGGCGCGTTAGCTGTCGTTTCCGGCGGTCCCGGCTGGTGCGACCGTCCTGACCGCTCCTGTCGCGGGCGGCGCGCTCGGCGGCGCGGCGGGGAGGGGGGCGCGCCCGGGCATTGCGGCGAGCACCGCCGCGTCCGTCACCGGCGCGCGCGGCACGTTCAGCGCGCGTCCAATACGCGCCCTCGAATGCTTGTCGTTATCGATGCACCTGCCGCGCGTGTATGCGCTGAGCCGGTCGCGCGGCTCCTGCTTGCGGCACGCCCCGAAGGATCCCTTGATCAGCGCGAGTCCGGCGCGAAAGCATTTCTCTCGATCCCCGACGAGATCCTCGTGCGTCCACCCCTCCCGGGTCTTGCCGGCGCCGACGCGGACCTGGAGCAGACAGGAGTCGACCCCCGAGCCGCGCGCGAGCTTCCCGAGCCCGAGGTCCACGTCGCGACGGTAGCCGCTCTCGAAATACGCGATCGACAAGAGCAGCGCCATCGTCTCGGCTCGACCGCGCGGGCCGCCGAACACCGGCTTCAATGCGGGATCATAGGCGACCTTCGCCGCCGCGCGCGCGATCTCGTGGTAGCGCGCGCGGCCTTCCTCGGGCGTCTCGACGGCGTCCTTGATGAAGCTCTTCCCAGGCGGGGCCCATGTCATCATGATACCAACAGCCCACGCGATTATCGTATCCATAAGACATGTAAGGTCATAAGCCACCTCTGTGTCAAGCGATTCGGACAGCCTGGCTGGGATTGTCGTCGTGCGTTGTATGATCGCGTGCCGCTCAGTGTGCATTATAACGTCCTCGTCAAATTGCAAATGATCTGGGAAGCGGTGCGTCGTACGTGGTGCGCAATCGTTTTCGCACCGGTTCGCACTGGATTTGTGTTCGGTTGTGTTCGGTTGTGTTCGGTCGTGTTCAGTTACGTTTGTTACGTTGGTCGCGTTTGCTGCGTTTGTTGCGCTCGCCCTCGCGAGATTGCGGGTGTGCTCGCGGTCAAATTCGCGCCGAGCCGTCTCGCGCTCTCGCCGCGGGGCTCACGCATGGAGTGGCCCTCTCCAGCCCTCGAGAGAGCGACTGGCCCTCACCGGGCCGGGAGCGATGATGTGCTGCGCGCGCTCGACGCGAGGCGCGTGTCAGGCCTTCTCGACGGCGTCTTCTTCGGAGGTCGCGCGCGTGTCTTCGAGCCGGTCGACCGCGCGCAGCTCGGGGAACAGCCATGCCCAGAGCAGCACGACCGCGATCGTCCCGAGGCCGCCGAACACCACGGTGGGCACCGTCCCGATGAGCCTCGCGAGGGTCCCCGACTCGAGCTCTCCGAGCTCGTTCGAGGCGCCGACGAACACCATGTTGACCGCGCTCACGCGGCCGCGCATCTCGGGCGGCGTGGCGAGCTGCTCCAGGGTCATCCGCACGACGACGCTCACCATGTCGGCGGCGCCCATCACGGTGAGCGCGACGAGCGAGAGGGGGAAGCTCCGCGACAGGCCGAACACCACCGCGGCGAGGCCGAAGAGCCCGACGCAGAGGAGCATCCTCGGCCCGGCGCGCCGCGTGATGGGCCGGAAGGCGAGGACCACGGCCATGAGCCCGGCCCCGACGGCCGGCGCGGCGCGCAGGAGGCCGAACCCCTGCGGGCCGACCCCGAGCACGTCGGTCGCGTAGATGGGCAGCAGCGCGACCGCGCCGCCAAGGAAGACGGCCACGAAGTCGAGCGAGATCGACCCGAGGAGGACCTTCTTCCGGTAGACGTAGCGCAGCCCGGCGAGCGCCGTGGCGAGCGACGGCGGCTTCCTCTCCAGGCGGCCGGCGGGCGCCCGCACGGCCAGGGGCCCGGCGCACGCCGCGGCGAGCGCGAGGCTCGCGCTCAGGTACACGGGCGCAGGCGCCTTCCAGAGCGCGTAGAGCAGCCCGCCCAGGCTCGGCCCGCCGATGGCGCCGACCTGCCAGAGCGTCGATTGCCACGTCACCGCGTTCTGGAAGTGCTCCGCCGGCACGAGCGTCGGCAGGAGCGCCGAGCCGGCCGGCCCCTGGAAGGCGCGCACCGTGCCGAGGAGCACGAGGACCCCGTAGATGGCCGGCAGGTTCGGGCTCGGCGAGCGCGCGAGGAAGAAGAGCGCGAGCGCCGCGAGCGCCGAGGTGAGGTAGCAAAGGACGAGGATCCGCCGCCGATCGAAGCGATCCGCCGCGTGCCCGGACGCGAGCGAGAGCCCCGCGACAGGGAGGAACTGGGCGAGCCCCACATAACCGAGCGCGAGCGGATCTCGCGTGAGGTCGTAGATCTGATACCCCACGGCGACCGATTGCATCTGGTACGCCACCGTGGCCAGGAGGCGGGCCGCCGCGTAAACGCAAAAATCGCGCGATGTGAAGGCGGCGAAGGGCGACGACGGCTTCAGGGCGGCGAGGGCGGTGGCCATGAACGAGTCCGGGCGGCGTTCATGGCGCATTCCAGCGAGGGTCGCCAGGCTGCGATGCCACGGTGACGCGCCGGGAGGTCGAGCGCCATGTCGCTGCGTCCCGCGCGCCGTGGAGGGGTTGCATCCCGGGCACTGTGAGGGAGAGCAGGGACGCTCCGGGCACCACGCCGGTCATCGGACGGTCACGTTCGCGTGGCCTCGGCGTGGAACACTGGCGCGCCGACATGGACCCGTGGTAAGCGGCAGCCACACATGATGCTCCTTGGACATGACACTTCGTCGGGACGGGCGCGCGACCTCGCCGAGCAGGCGTGGCGCGCCTGGACGCTGTTCGGGAGCCGCTCCCGCCGTGGGCGTGATGGCCGGCGCGACGACGACGACGACGACGACGATTTCCCGCGGCCGAACGCGATCCTCACGTGGTTCCCGATGCTGGGACGCGCCGCCTCGCCGCTGCCCGCCTGATCCACGCGCCGCTCAGGGCCCGCTCGCCGTCAGCGTGAGCGAGCCGTCGCGGAGGCTCACGACGCGGTCTGCCGTCGCGACGCGCGACCAGTCGAACTCCCGGAGCAGCTCCGCCGGCGTGCACGGATCGGGGCGATCCCGCAGGCCGACGCAGCAAGCGAGCGCGCCGGTGAGCGCGGGCGCGCTCCGGGCGAGCGCCGCCCCGCGCGCCGCGCCGTGCGTCTTCGCCAGCTTGCCGCCGCGCTCCTCCAGGAGGAGCAGGTGGTGCCGGTAGACCGGCGCTGGCAGCCCGAGCAGCGCCTGGAGCGCCGCCTGCGTCGCGGTGCTCGGCGCGATGTCGCGCCCCCTTACGACGCGCGTGACGCCCGCCGCGCCGTCGTCGACCACCACCGCCAGCTGGTAGGAGAAGGCGCCGTCGCGCCGGCGAACCACGGGATCACCCATCGCGAGCGCGGGCTCCTGCGACAGGTCGAGCCCGCCCTCGTCCAGGGGCCGGAACACGCCGTCCGGCAGCCGCGCCCGGATCGGCTCCACGCTCGCGCGCCACCCGCCGGGCGGCAGCGCGCGGCCGCGCGCGCGGTTGTCGTAGGCGAAGCCGCCGTCCGGGGCGCGCCGGCCGATCGCGCGCACCTCCTCGCGCGTCGCGGAGCAGGGGTACAGCGCGCCGAGCGCCTCGAGCCGGTCCATCGCCGCCTCGTGGTGCGCCCTCCGCGCGTGCTGCTCGACGCGCTCGTCGAAATCGAGCCCGAGCCACGCGAGATCCTCCTCGATGGCGCGCGTGAATTCCGACCGGCAGCGGTCGGGATCGAGGTCCTCCAGCCGGAGGACCAGCCGCGCGCCCCGCGACCGCGCGTCCAGCCAGGAGAGCAGCGCCGCGGCGAGCGTGCCGAGGTGGGCGGGCCCGGTGGTCGACGGGGCGAACCGGCACACCTCGCTCATCGCTCTTCCTCCTGCCGCTGCCGGCCGCGCCCTCGCCGCGCGGCCCGCGGGCCCGCCACGCCGCGCCTCAGAGGAAGCGCGCGATGCGCGCCCGCACGCGCGGCTCGCCCAGCACCGCCATGACCTCGGTCAGATCAGGGCTGTTCCTCGTCCCGCAGACCGCGACCCGGAGGAGCATCGAGACGTCGCCGACATGGCCCTTCCACGACTCGGGAGAGGCCTTGTACTGCTTCACCTCGCCTGCGTAGCCCGAGGCCACCGCGATCTGCCGGATCTTCTCGAACCACGCCTCCTTCGAGTCGGCCGGGTCGAACGTGTCGAGCATCTGCCGGAGCAGCGGCCTTCGATCTCCCTCCGGGACGTTCTCGGGGAAATCGAGCGCGTCGACGCGGTCGTAGAGCTCGTCGTAGAAGAAGAAGAGCTGGGGCCGCAGGTCGGGCCAGGTGGTGATGCGCTTGTTCGACTTCTTGCCGCCGCGCTCGATGCCGAGCGCGCGCTTCGTGTACTCCGGATCTCGCTCCATCAGCGCGGCGAGCTCCTTGTCGTATTCCCTGGCCCAGTCGAGGCCCTGGGCATAGACGTCCTCGGCGCTCATCCGGCTCACGACCGCCTGGCTCACGCTCTTCAGCTTCACCATGTCGCTCAGCGCGCCGCCGGGGGCGAGCTTGTTGAGCTTGAGGGGGAAGGCGGAATAGGGCTTGTCGGGGTTCGCCTTGCGCCAGTCCTCGAACGCGGAGTTGGCGATGTTGAGGAGGTACTCGATGGTGGCTGTCTCGGGGACGCCGATCTCCCGGTAATAGGCGATGTTCGCCTCGGGGTCCTTGCGCTTGCTCAGCTTGCGCCGCGCGTCCGAGACCTTCGTCTCGCCCGTCTCCGGGTCGACCTCTTCCACGCGATCGAGCTTCTGGATGGGCGGGACGTGGGCGTACTCGACCGGCCTGAAGCCGAGCGTGCGGAAGAGCTGCAGGTGGAGCGGCATCGAGGAGATCCACTCGTCGCCCCGGATCACGTGCGTCGTGCGCATCAGGTGATCGTCGATCGCGTGGGCGAAGTGGTACGTCGGGATGCCGTCCGACTTGAGGAGGATGGTGTCGAGATCGTTGACGGGCATCGAGATGACGCCCTTCACGCCGTCCTTCCACTCGACGCGGCCGGAGACGTCGTCCGGGGCGCGCAGCCGGAGCACGAACGGGGTGCCGCCCGCGAGCGCCTCCTCCACCCGGGCGAGCGGCGCGTCGCGCCACTTCGCCCACCGGCCGTGGACCCCGGGCTTCACCGTGAGGGCCATCTGCTCCTGCCGGATGGCGTCGAGCTCCTCGACCGTGCAGAAGCAGGGGTAGGCGAAGCCGCGGCGGAGGAGATCGATCGCGTAATCCCGGTAGATCTCGACCCGCTCGGTCTGGATATAGGGGCCGTAGCTGCCCTGCTGCACGAACTCGCCTCGCGACGACGGGTCTCCGTCCTTCGCCGGCGCGCGGAGCACGCCCTCCTGAGGGGAGAGATCGAAGCGCGCGAGGGAGTCGACGATGGTGTCGAGCGCGCCGGGGATGGCGCGCTTCACGTCGGTGTCCTCGAGGCGGAGGTAGAAGACGCCCTCGCTCTGGAGCGACAGCCGCTTGTTGATGAGCGACACGAAGATGCCGCCGATGTGCATGAACCCGGTCGGGCTCGGCGCGTAGCGGGTGACCATCGCGCCTTTGGGCAGCGCGCGCCGGGGATAGCGCGCCTCGTACTCCTCGGGCCGCCTGGCCGACGCCGCGGCGTCGCCGAAGAGGAGGCGCACGAGCTCGTCGCGGTCCTCTCCGGGGGCCGGTTCGCGGACGGTGACGGGAAGCGTCGTCTCGTTCGGGGCCTGCTTGTCCATGAGGGCGCGTCGCTCCTGGTCTGACATCGGGCGGGCAGCCATTGCACGCCCGCCTGGCCTTGTCAATCGGCCGGGGGCGCGTCAATCGCGGGGTACGAGCGCGAACGAGCGTGGGTCGTGACGCGCGCCGCGCGCCGCGCTACTGCGGTGTGCTCTCGCCGATGAGCCAATAGGTCTTCATCGCGCCCTTGCCCTTGATCGCCACGAGGCCCCGCTCCTCGAGGAGGAAATCTCGCGCGAGCAGGGAATGGCTCGCCTCGCTCACCTGGATCCGGCCGGGCTCTCCGCTCGACTCCATGCGGCTCGCCACGTTCACCGCGTCGCCCCAGAGATCGTAGCTGAACTTCTTCTTGCCGATCACGCCGGCGATGACAGGCCCGGTGTTGATGCCGATCCTGAGCTGGAACGGCTCGCCGTCGTCGCCGACGAACTGGCGCACGGTGTGCGTCATGGCGATCGCCATCCGCGCGATGGCCCTCGCGTGATCGGGGCGCTGCGCCGGCAGCCCGCCGACGACCATATAGGCGTCTCCTATGGTCTTGATCTTCTCCAGGCCGTGCTGCTCGGCGAGCTGATCGAACGAGGAGAACATCCGGTTGAGCAGGCCGACGAGCTCCGCCGGGGGGAGCCGCGCGGCGAGCGGGGTGAAGTCCGCGATGTCCGCGAAGAGGACGGTCACCTCCTCGAAGTGCTCGGCGATGAGCTGCTCGTGCTCCTTCAGCTGATCGGCGATCGTCCTCGGCAGGATGTTGAGGAGGAGCCGGTCCGAGCGCTCATGGGCTCGCTCGGCCGCGGCCTTCGCCTGCTCGAGCGCCGCCTTCTGCTGGCTCTGCCGCCGCGCGTTCGCCTCCAGGGCCGAGAGCATGCCGTTGATCGAGCCGGTGAGGCGCGACAGCTCGTCGGTGCCCGGCATCGCGACCCGCGCCGAGAGGTCGCCGACGCCGCCGATCTCGGTGACCTCCCGGCTGAGGCGGGCGAGCCGGTACAGCACCAGCTTCTCCAGGAGCAGCAGCGTGACGCCGCCGAAGACAAGGCCCACGACAACGGTCACGAGCACGAGATAACGCAATGTGTCATGGCCCATCCTGAGGATGGCCCTGTCGTTGTCCACGCGCACGAGCAGCGCCGGCTTGCCGTCGATGTCGTTGAGGACGGTGTATCCGGCGATCCTGTCGCTGCCGAGCGGGTGGACGAGGATCGGGTCGCTGTCGGACAGGGCGGCGCGCGCCTCGCGGAAGTCGTCGGGCAGCTGGGGATCGTCGAGGCGGTGCACGGCGAGCGAGAGGCCGGCGGGCTCGGTGAGGCGCTTGATCTCGGCGTCGGTCAAGAAGCGCCCGAACGTGACGGTGCCGGCGACCGGTCCGCGGCCGGAGCTGCCGACGCTCGGCTGGGAGCAGAGGAGCATCGGCCCGTCCGGGAGGAGGACGATGCCGCCTCGGACGGCGCTGCTCGGCGCGTCCCGCCCGAAGAGGAGATCGCCGACGCGGAGCCGCTCGGCGATGCCGCGCGGCAGGGGGGCCCAGCCCTTCGTGGCGTGGTCGTAGCCGGTGCTGTACACGGGCGTTCCGTCGGCGCCGGCGAAGACCGCGAGATCGATGCGGGCGATGTCGAAGAGCTGGGCGACGAGGTTCGAGCGGACGAACTCTTGATTGCCGTCCTGCACGAACGCGTAGGCGTCATCCCACTGGCTCCAGTCGGTCCAGCGCGCGTTGAAGTCGCTGCTGGCCTGGCGGAAGAGGTTGAGCGCCACCTGCACGGTGCGGCGGGTGTCCTGCGCCTCGGCGGCCATCGAGTTGGCGAGGAGCGCCCTGGAGGACACGCCGTACAAGGCAAAGCTGAGCCCGAGCAGCGTGGCGGCGATCGCCAGCAGCGTCTTCGCGCGCAGTGAGAGCAGGGCGTCGAGGGCGGGCTTCAGCGGCGCCGAGACTATCGAAATGCGGGACGGCACGGAAGCGCGCCGACACCAGCCGGGACGGCGCGGGCCCGCGGCGGGCGGGGGAGGGGGCGCGGCGGCGTGGTGCGGCGCGGTGCCCCTCGCCCGGCCCGGGCCGCGCTCGCGTGGGGGGCTCCGCGGCGGGTCCGGAGGCGAGGTCTCATTCTCGCTCCACGGCGGCACGCGAGGCATCGAGTTCCAGATGTGTATCGTGGACGTTACCGCCCGTGGCTCCGGGCCGAGCCGTCAACGATATTCGCGGAAATTCAGGTCCGTAGTGATGAAAACAACTCGAACGGTTGTCGCCGTTTCTGACGGTGATGAACGACGCTACGGTATCTCACGTTGCCTCGTGGCTTCCTTGGACCGCTGTCGCGAGAGCAGATAGAATGCGTGCAATGCACACGCCCGGCCGGCTGCTTGTGATTCCTGCGGTCCTTTTCACACTCGCCGCGTGCGCCAACGGCACCGACGATCTGCTGCCCGGCTATTACGAGGAGCAGGCCGGCGGAGGCGGACTCGGCGGTGATGGCGGCGCCGGAGGGGAAGACCTGTCCGTGTGCTCGAGCTCTAGCTCGAGCGTGAGCGTCGGCTCCACCGGGGCCGGCGGCGATGGGGGCGAGGGCGAGAGCAACGAAGGCGGTGGGGGCGAAGGCGGCGGTGGAGGAGAGGCGGCCGAGTGCGACTTGGGTGCGCCGAACACCTGCCTTGGAGCAGAGGACCTTGGTTCGATCTCTGGCGACGTCGGCGCTGATTCGTTGACAGAGACAGGGACCACGTCGAAGTGGTTCAAGATCAAGATCGATGACGAGGAGGACGAGGGTAGCGACGAGCATTTCCGTGCCACGCTCACCTCCCCGCCAGGGATGAACTTCGATTTGATCGTCTACCAGGGGGAGCTTGAGGTTGATGCGCCGGATTGCTTCGCGTCCGGCGTGAGAGGGCAGGGGACGCCCGAGTCGTTTTACGTGACCTGGAACGACCGCTGGGGCCCGGAGGACGACCTCTGGTTCATCATCGAGGTGCGCCACACCGGAGAGACCGTGTGCGGTGAGGACGCGAACTGGACGCTGACGCTCCTCGGTAACAATGCGGCGTTGCCCTGAGCCTGTGCGCGTCATCCATGCGCGTTCGCACGCTACAACCTCGCGTTGCAGCGTACCGCTCGTCCTTGCAGCCGCACTCAGGGCGACATCCGCGCCATCACCACGTTAGGAATATCCGTCGTCAGCGGCGGGTCGTCACGCGTGTGCCCGGCACCGAAGTCGACCGAGTTCACGAATGTGCCAGCGACGACAGCACGGCCCATCGCATCAACCCCGACGCCTTTGCCGTATTGTGCCCCTGGGGAATCGCCCGCGCGATCCCCGATCTGGACGCTGTAGACATGGCCGCCGTCTTCGCCGTTCAATCGCACCAGAAACCCGTCCGTGTCCGTCTCCTCCGCGGTCTCGAGCGTCGCGCCACCGAAGGTCACGCTGCCCTTGAAAAATCCGGTGATCACCGGGTCACCGTCCGGCGCTACGGCCATATCGAACAGATCGGTCTCGCGATTCTCCGCGTCGCCAAAACTCTTGCTCCACACGTGTACGCCGTCCTGGTCGAACTTGGCGACCAGCATATTGCTGCTTCCGCTGGATGGAAGATCGTCGCCGCCGAGGTTCACGGTCCCGATGTAGCCGGTCGCCAACAGCACGCTGCTTTCCGCGTCCAGCGCCACCTTGGGCCAGGTGTCCCCGCACGCCAGCCCGACGCTGTAGACATGGTTGCCCTCGCCGTCAAACACGGCGAGGAAGGCACCGCCGGAAGACTGCTCTGGTAGAACCGTCGTGGCATCCGGGCCGAAGTTGATCTCCCCTCGGTAGATACCGGTAGCCGAAACCCGCGCCGCCAGGACAGGGGGCTCCTCGGCCGAGGGCGCCCCGGAGCGCGCGAAAGGCACCGCGCGCCGCCCCGACGCCGCCTTGGAGGGGGCCGCCCGGTGATCGGCGACACGGTGCCTCGATACCTGGCGCACCGCCTCAGCTCGCGCTGATCGGGATCTGACGCGGCTTGAGCGACGCGCTCTTCGGCAGGTGGATCCGCAGGACGCCCGCCCGGAGATCCGCGGAGATCTTCTCGGAATCGATGCCCTGCGGGACCACGAAGCTGCGGCGGAAGTCCGGCAGGCCTTCGACGCCCTGCTCCCGCTCGGCCGCCTCGGTCCGCCGGCCCTCGAACGTGAGCTCCCCCTTCTCCACGCGGACCGCCAGGCGATCCTGCGCCACGCCCGGGAGATCCGCCACGACCAGGAGCTCCTCGGCGCTCTCGTAGATGTCGACCGCCGGCGCCACGGCGGGGCGCTGCTGGATCTTCTCGGGGTTGCTCTCGGCACGGTGGGTCAAGCTGCGATCGGTGCTCATGTTCATCGCTCCTTCCTCGGTACTTCCTCGGTACACGCCAGATCCGCTCGTCGCAGGATCGTCGCTCTCCTCTTCTTCGTTCTTCTTCTTCTTCTTCGTCCTTCAGCTACAGGCTCCCTCAGCGGGCCGTCACCGCGATCTGACGCGGCTGCGCCTCGGCTGCCTTGTTCAGCGTGAGCGTCAGCACGCCGTTCTTCAGGACCGCGGTCGTCTTCTCCGGATCGACCTTGCTCGGCAGCGTGAAGCTCCGGCTGAAGCGCACCGCGCCCCGCTCCTTGCGGTGGACGAGGTAGCCCTCCGGCGCATCCGACTTGCGCTCGCCGCTCACCGTCAGGACGTCCTGATTCAGCGAGATCTGGACATCCTTCTCCGTCAGACCCGGAACATCGGCCTTGACGACAAGGGCGCTCCCCGTGTCGAACAGGTAGACGCGCGGACCACCCACGTACCGGGACGTCTGGTCGAAGTCGCCGCGGAGCGACGCGCGGGGCGCGTCCGCCTCCTCGAACACCCAGTCGAGGCGCCGGCGAAGCTCATCCATCATGGCAAACGCGCGATCGAAATCCGTGGTTCGGTGCAGCATGGTCAATCCTCCATGACCGCCGCGCACGGCGCGCGCCGGGGCTCCGCCCGCGGCGCCGTCAACCTGCTCGCGACGGCCGATTTGTTGTAGCGTTACGGGACCTTGGCTCCGAGAGCCGGTCTCTTCGCACCGCCCAATCTTTGCACGGCACGTGGGGTGTCAAGAGCACGACCAGCCGTCGTCCCCCCGAGGCAGATCGGCGGGACAGGCGGTGGCGACCGAGCTCGTCAGACGGAAAGGAAAAGCGGGCGAGCGCGACCTCTCCGGCTCCCCGGAGCGGATCCATGCGCCTCCCGCCGGCTACCGCCCCGCCAGGCCGAGCCACGCCGGCGCAGGCAGCCGGCGGAGCCAGCCACGCCGGCGCCCGGTGGAGCCAGCCGCGCCGGCGCGCGCTAGAGCCTGCCGCCTCGAACACCCCTGGGAGCGCACCCCGGAAAGCGCTAGAAACCCGGACATGCAGCCCTGCCCGCCCGCCTCCCGCCGCCGCGGCGTCCTCGCCGCCCGCCTCCGCTCGGTCTCCTCCGCGGCGGCGCTGTCCCTGGCGCTGATCTCGGGCGCCGCGCTGGCGCTGCCCTCGGAGGGGGACCGGGCGCCGAACGCGCGCGTCGAGGACGCGGACGGCCGCGCGCTCCAGCTCAAGGCGCTTCAAGGCAAGCCGATCCTCATCGTCTACGAGGACAAGGACTCGAAGACCCAGAACCAGGCGCTCAAGGACGCGCTGGCGAAGCTCACGAAGGGCGACCGCTACCGGCGAGGCATCGCCGTCGCCGCGATCGCCGACGTCAGCTCCTACGACTTCTGGCCGGCGAGAGGCTTCGTGAAGGACGCCATCCGGGAGGAGTCGAGGAAGGTCGGCGGGACCATCTATTGCGACTGGGATGGCTCCTTCCGCGCGGCCTACAAGCTCCGCCGCGGCGTCAGCAACGTCGTCGTGGTCGGCAAGAACGGCCACGTGCTCTTCGCGGCCGAAGGCGCCCTCAAGCCGGAGTCGCAGAGCAAGGTCCTCGATCTGCTGCGCAAGGAAGTCGAGGGCTGACCGCAGCGAACGCCCCGGCCGGCGGGGCGCGCGCGCTCAGCGCCCGTCCTTGCGGCGCCGCCGCGCGTGGAGCGCGGACTCGACCTGCACGCGGATCTCCGCCGCCTCCGCGGCCGCCACGAGGCCGCCGCGCGCCTCGATGAAGGGCCGGAGCGCCCCGGCGCCCGCGCCGCCCACGATCCACGGCACGCCACGGCACGCGTCCGCATAGGCGTCGATGAGCTCGCGCGCCGACGGCGGGAGCGGCGGGATCGCGACCGTCAGCGCGACGAGGTCCGGCGCGAGCGCCTCGACCGCCCGCGCGATCGCGGCGGGCGGCGTCCTCGCGCCGAGCACGACGGAGCGGAAGCCCCACGAGCAGAAGCGCAGGCCGATGCCGAACAGCCCGAGCACGTGATCCTCGTCGGCGAAGGCCGCGAGCAGCACGCGACGCCCGCTCTCGCCAGGCTGCGCGAGCCGCAAGAGGTGCAGCAGCGTCGCGCCGAGGACCTGCGAGGCGAGGTGCTCCTGCGCGACCGTGATCTTCCCCGCGTGCCAGAGATCGCCGATGCGCTCGAGCGCCGGGCCGAGCGCGCGCTCGAAGATCGTCACCGCCGGGCCGAGCGAGAGGGCCCGGTTCACCTCGGCCTCGAGGCCGTCGGGATCGAACCGGACCGCGGCGTCGACGATGCGCTCGCTCGCCCCGGCGAACGCGTCGCCGCTGCTCGCGCCCACCGGCGCGCGCGGCCCCGCGGCCTCGAGCACCATGCGCGCCGCCTCGGCCGCGGCGATCCCGCCGTTCACGTGGTCGCGCATCTTCTTGATCACCGCCACATCGTCGTCGCTGTACAGGCGATACGCCGACGCCGTGCGCGCGGGCGACGGCACGCCATAACGGCGCTCCCACGCGCGCAGCGTCGCCGAGGACACGCCACACATCTCCGAGACGACATGGATTCTGTAGCGGCTCAACTGGATACACCTTGCCAGGACCCGCCGAGCCGCGGCCGCCCGCGCCGGCCCGGCGCACCGGGATGCATCGGAGCGGCGGGCAGCGAGGCCCAGAAAGACCCCCTCCTGCCGACGTCTTTCGCCTCTGTCATTCGCCTGTGCCATTCGCCTTTGTCAAAGGCTAGGACAAACATTATACTGCGCGTCATGCAAAACACCAGCGCTTCGGCGCAGGATCCGGCGCATCCGGCGAGGCCTGACGCCTCGCCGGGCGACGAGGTGGCCGCTCCCCCGCGAGCGGCGCGCGCGGCGCTCGCGGGCCGCGTCCTCCGTGGAGCGCGCGCGCCGCGCGCCGTCGTGATCGGCAGCGGCTTCGGGGGCCTCGCGGCGGCCGTGCGGCTCGGGGTGCGGGGCTACGACGTCACGGTGGTCGAGAAGCTCGACCAGCCGGGCGGGCGCGCGTACGTCCACCGCCAGGACGGGTTCACCTTCGACGCGGGGCCGACCGTCATCACGGCGCCGTTCCTCCTGGAAGAGCTCTGGCAGCTCTGCGGCCGGAAGATGGCCGACGACATCGACATGCGGCCCGTGGCGCCGTTCTACCGGATCCGGTTCCACGACGGCGCGACGTTCGACTACACGGGCGACGCCGCCGCGATGCGCGCCGAGGTCGCGCGCCTCTCGCCCGGGGACGTCGAGGGGTACGAGCGCTTCGTCCGGCGGAGCGAGGCGATCTTCCGCGTCGGGTTCGAGGAACTCGCGCACGTGCCGTTCGGGTCGTGGACGGACATGGCGCGCATCGTGCCGGACATGGTGCGGCTCGAGAGCTACCGCACGGTGTACGGCCTCGTCGCGAAGCACGTGAAGGACGACCGCCTGCGCCAGGTGCTGAGCTTCCACCCGCTGCTCGTGGGCGGGAACCCGTTCTCGACGACCTCGATCTACAGCCTGATCGCGTTCCTCGAGCGCAACTGGGGCGTCCACTTCCCGATCGGCGGCACGGGCGCGCTGGTGAAGGGGCTCGTGTCGCTCATCGAGGGCCTCGGCGGCTCGGTGCGGTGCGGCGCCGAGGTGCGGCGCATCTCCGTGGAGGGCGGCCGCGCCCGGGGCGTGGAGCTCGCGTCGGGGGAGCGGCTCGCCGCCGACGTCGTCGTCTCGAACGCGGACTCGGCGTGGACCTACCGGCACCTCGTGCCCCCCGAGGCGCGGAAGCGCTGGACCGACCGGCGCATCGAGCGGCAGCGCTACTCGATGAGCCTCTTCGTGTGGTACTTCGGCACGCGCCGGCAGTACCCGGACGTCGCTCACCACACGATCCTCCTCGGCCCGCGGTACAGGCCGCTGCTCGAGGACATCTTCGAGAAGCACGTGCTCGCCGACGACTTCAGCCTGTACCTGCACCGCCCGACCGCGACCGATCCGGCCCTCGCCCCGCCCGGATGCGACGCGTTCTACGTGCTGTCCCCGGTGCCGAACCTGCTCAGCGGCACCGACTGGCCGAGGGTCCAGGAGCGGTACCGGCGCTCCATCGCGGCGCTGCTCGAGGCGACGCTCCTGCCGGGGCTCGAGGGCGCGCTCGCGAGCTCGCGGCTCCTCACGCCGCAGGACTTCCAGGACCGGCTGCTGTCGTTCCGGGGCGCGGCGTTCGGGCCGGAGCCCGTGCTCGCGCAGAGCGCCTTCTTCCGGCCCCACAACGCGAGCGAGGACGTCGAGCGCCTCTACCTCGTCGGGGCCGGCACGCACCCGGGCGCCGGTCTGCCCGGGGTGCTCTCGTCGGCCCGCGTGCTGGATCGGGTGGTCCCGGATGCATCGAAGCTCGCCTGAGGCGTCGGCGGCGGACTTCGCCGCGTGCAGGGACCTCCTGCGCAAGGGGTCGAAGAGCTTCGCCGCGGCGGCGCTGCTCCTGCCCGCGCGCGTGAGGGAGCCGGCGGCGGCGTTCTACGCGTTCTGCAGGGTCGCCGACGACGCGGTCGACGAGCTCGGGGAGCACGCGCCGCCGTCCGCGGCCGCGGCCGCCGTCGCGGCGCTGCGGGAGCGGCTCGCGCGCGCCGCGGCGGGCAGGCCGGACGACAGCCCTGTCGATCGCGCGCTCGCCCACGTGATGGCGGAGCACGGGCTGCCGCGCGCGTTCATCGAGGCGCTGCTCGAGGGGTTCGCGTGGGACGCGGAGGGGCGCCGCTACGAGACGCTCTCGGACCTGAACGCCTACGCGGCGCGCGTCGCGGGCACCGTGGGCGCGACGATGTCGACGCTCATGGGGGCGCGGGGGCCCGACGCGCTCGCGCGGGCGTGCGACCTGGGCGTCGCCATGCAGCTCACGAACATCGCGCGCGACGTGGGTGAGGACGCGCGGCGCGGGCGGATCTACCTGCCGCTCGCCTGGATGCGGGAGGCCGGGATCGCGCCGGACGGGTGGCTCGCGCGGCCGGTGTTCGACGACCGGCTGGGGCGGCTCGTGGCGCGGCTGCTCGCCGAGGCGGAGGTGCTCTACCTCCGCGCGGGCGCCGGCATCCCGATGCTGCCGCGCGACTGCCGCCCCGCGATCCAGGCGGCGCGGCTCATCTACGCCGACATCGGGCGGGTCATCGCGCGCCGCGGCTTCGACTCGGTGTCGACGCGCGCCGTGGTGTCGCCGGGCCGCAAGGCGTGGCTCGTGCTGCGGGCGCTGCTCCGCAGGTCCGTCGCGCCCGCGGAGGCCCGGGAGCACGGCGCGGCGCCGCCGCTCGACGAGGTCCGCTTCCTCCTGGAGGCGGCGCGATGAGCGGCGCGACACGCGCTCTGGAGGCGGCGCGATGAGCGGCGGCGGCGCGCCGGGCTCAGCCGCGCGGGAGATCGACGCGGCGCGGGGGCGCGTGCGCGAGGCGGGCGGCGAGGCGCTGCTCGCGCGCCTCGAGCACCTCGACGCGGTGCGGGCCGCCCCGGCGCCTCGGCCGGGACCCTCGCCGCGGCCGCCGGATCGGGGCGCGACCGCCGATTACGACGTGGTCGTCGCGGGCGGCGGGCTGTCGCTCCTGCTCGCGCCGCTGCTCGCGTCGGCCGGGCTGCGCGTCGCGGTGCTCGACCGGGCGCGGATCGGCGCCGCGCACCGGGAGTGGAACGCCGGGACGGCCGAGGTGGCCGCGCTGTCGGCGTCGGGGATCTTCACGAGGGACGAGATCGAGCGGCTCGTCATCGCCCGCTACGTCGAGGGGCTCTGCCGCTGGCACGGCGGCGGGACGTACCCGGTGCGCGGCGTGCTCGACCACGCCATCGACGCGGGGGGGCTGCTCGCCGCGGCGCGGGCCCGGGCCGAGGCGCTGGGGGTGACGCTGCTCGACGGGCACGCGCTCCTCGGGCACGCGGAGGGGCCGGACGCTGTCGCGCTCGCCGTGGCCGAGGCGCAGCCGGGCGCCGCGCCGCGCGCGCTGTCCGCGCGGCTCCTCGTCGACGCGCGCGGCGCGGCGAGCCCCTACGCGACAGCGGACCTCCTCTGCCCGACCGTCGGCGGCGTGCTCGCGGGGCTCTCGGAGGGCGACGGGGAGCGGCGGATCCGGCCGGACGTCGGCGAGATCCTCGCCACAACGGAGGACGTCGACGAGGGCAGGCAGCACCTCTGGGAGGCGTTCCCGGGGCGGCCGGGCGAGACGACGGTCTACCTCTTCTATTACGCGCGCTCCGGGGACGTCGGGCCCGGCGCGCTCCTGTCGCTCTACGCGCGGTTCTTCCGGCTCCTCTCGCGCTACAAGGAGGGCGACGCGCGCCTCGTCCGCCCGACGTTCGGCTTCATCCCCGGCTGGTCGCGGCTGTCGGCCGCGCCGCGCGCGCCGGGGCGCCGGGTGCGGCTCGTGGGGGACGCGGCGGCGCGGCACTCGCCGCTGACGTTCTGCGGCTTCGGCGCGAACGTGCGCGAGCTCGCGGCGACGGCCGCCGATCTGGCGCGGGCGGTCCGGGAGCCGGGCGCGCGCCGTACGTCGGCCACGGCGCGCGACGCGCCTGTGCACTCGGGCACCGGCGCGCTCGCGGCCCTCATGGCGAAGCCCGCCGGCGGGGCGAGGGCAGGGGAGATGAACGCGCTCCTCGACACGGCCTTCGCCGTGCTCCACGCGATGGGCAACGACGCGTACGCGGCGCTGCTGCGCGACGAGATGCAGCCGGCCGATTTCGTGAGGTTCTTGCGGGAGACGGCGGCGCGGCGGCCCGAGGTGTACCGCGAGGTCGTGAGCGCGCTGCCGCTCCGGGCCATCGGCCGCTGGGGGGCGGGGCTCGCGCGGGAGCTCTACCGCGCCCGCTGAAAGGCTACCGCGCCCGCTGCGCGGAGCGCTGGGCGCGGCCGCCCGCGGCGGCGCGCCGCGCGAGGACGAGGGGCCCGAGGAACAGGCCGTACGGCGGGCCGCCGGTGCCGTGGTGGACGCGGTGCGCGTCGCGGACGCGCGCGAGGTACGGGACGCGCGCGAGGCCCGAGACAGGGAGCCGCCCGTGGACGAGGCCGTCGTGGACCAGGACGTAGGCCAGGCCGAAGGCGGTCATGCCGAGGCCGAAGCCGAACGCGGCCTCGCGCAGCGGCCCCGGCGCGCCCTCGCAGCCGTAGATGATGAGCCCGGCGGCGATCGGGGCGTGGAGGAACGCGAGCGCGTCGTTCTGCTCGAAGGCGCCGCGCCGCTTCGTGTGGTGGGAGCGGTGGATGCGCCAGAGCGCGTGGTGCCAGACCTTGCCGTGGAGGAGCGCGGCCCACACCTCCATGATCGCGAAGGCGGCGAGCGCCGTGCCGATCCAGATCGCGGGCGTCATCGCGCCCTCCTCATGCGGAACGGCAGGAGGAGCTGCACCCAGGGGCTGGCGAAGCGGTCGAGCGAGAGGGCCTCGTGGACGACCGTCGCCGGCTTGCCGCCGAACGTCGCGGCCGCGAGGGAGCGCGCGTAGAACGGCGTGTCCTCGAGGGTGCGGAGGAGCCGCGGCGCGGACCCCGGATCGGCGGCGATCTCCCGCGCCATGCCCCAGCGCGTGTCGCCGAGCGGCCGCGGGGCGAGCGGCGGGAGCTCGCGCGCGCCGCCCGCCGCGTCGAACGCGGGCGAGAGGAGCATGCGCGTGCCGTCGCGGCGCCGGACGTCGTAGGTGAGGGCGATGCCGTCCGAGCCGAGCGCGCGCGACCAGGTCCAGCGCTCGAAGGCGTGGTCGAGCGGCTCGTCGCCGGCGTTCGTGTCGAGGTAGGCGCTGCCGGAGAAGCGCAGCGAGGGGTGCGCGAGCTCGACCTCGGCCCGCGCGATCGGCGCGATGGGCGTCCAGCGGTGGAGCCCCCGCCCGTCCAGGGCGACGCCATCGCGCGCGCCGTCCGCCGCGGGCCCGGGCGCGGACGGGCGGAGGCGCACCGTCCCCGAGAGCCGGGAGGGCAGAGGCGCCGTGATCTCGTCGAAGGAGACGCGGAGCTCACCGCCGGACCACTCCATCAGGCTCGGTCCGATGGCGAGCGACCGCGGCGACCTGGAGACCGCGCCCCGCGGCCGCTCGGTCAGCGCCCAGCGATCGGCGCGCGCGCCGTACAGCGCGACGTTCATCGCGCAGTGCATGAGCGGGTCCGCGGCGCCGCGCGATCGCGCCCTGGCGTAGTACGGCGAGAAGACGCTCCCGAGCATCGCGATGATCGTGATCGCGCTCCGCCCGTCGTCGCTCACCGCGTCCAGGTACCACCAGGCATAGCCGCCGCTCGGGATCTCGAGGTCGAAGCGAGGTCCTCCATCACGCTCCGCGCCGCGAGCTGGCCGCTCAGCGCCGCCATCGGCACGCCCGCCCCCGGGTGCGCGCTCCCGCCGGCGAAGTACAGGCCCGGGAGCTTCGAGCGCGAGGCCGGGCGCGCGAAGGTCGAGCTCCACCCGTGGGACACCGGCCCGTACAGCGCGCCTCCCGTCGCCGGGAACATCCGCTCGAAGTCCGCCGGCGTCGTCGCCACCGGGGAGGCGCCCGTGCTCTTCAGCGAGAGGCCGAACCGCTGCAGTTGCTGGAACACGCGCTGCTCCCATTCGTGGATCTCCGTGGATGAGGGGGTGTGTTTATCACCGGTCGCAGGGGCATTGAGGATGAAGAACAGCCGCTCTCCGCCTCCGTTGGCGCCTGCGCTCGCCCCGACCCCGCCGGGCTCGCGCGCCGGCGCGTCGCCGCGGTCCTCGGCGCAGACGTAGACCGTGGCGTCGCGCGGGAGCTCGGCGCGGTCGAACAGCGCGCGGAACTCGGCCTCGTAGTCGCCGGAGAAGAAGACGTTGTGCCGGAGGAGGGGGAAGCCGCTCGCCTCGGCCACGAGCGCCCAGGTGACGGCCGAGAGCGACCGCGGCTCGCTCCCCGGCGCCTTGCGGGCGGCGCGCTCGCCGAACAGGCCGGCCCGCAGCGCCGCCGGGTCGGCGTTCAGCACGATGGCGTCGGCCTCGATGCGCTCGCCACCCTGGAGCACGACGCCCGTCGCGCGGCCGCGGCCCTCCTCGATGGCGGCGACGTGCGCGCCGCAGCGCAGCGTCGCCCCGGCGCGGGCCGCCGCCGCGGCGAGCGCCTCGGCGACGCGGCCCATGCCGCCCTCGGGGAGCCAGAGGCCCTCGCGCTCCACGTGCGCGATGACGCTCAGCGTCGCAGGCGCGAGGTACGGCGACGAGCCGCAGTAGGTCGCGTAGCGCCCGAACAGCTGCAGGAGGCGCGCGTCCGTGAAGAAGTCGCCGAGCGCGCGGTGGAGGGTGCGGTGCCCGTCGATCTTCCTCATCCCGCCGAGGCCCAGGTTGCTCGCCGTGCTCAGGATCGTCTTGAGCGTGGGCCGCTCCGCGCGCAGGAACGGCGCCTCCACCACGTCGAAGATCTCGCGCGCGTACCGGCAGAACCGGCGGTACCCGTCCGCCTCCCGCGCCCCCGCGAGCGCGCCGATCGCGTCCGCGGCGCGCTCGGCGTCGGCGAAGAGGTCGAGCGTCGAGCCGTCCGGCCAGGCGTGGCGCGCGAGCGTCTCGGCCCGGCGGAGCGGCACGTGGTCCCCGAAGCGGAGCCCGAGCGACGCGAAGATCTCGTCGAAGACCCACCGCATCGTGAGCGCCGTCGGGCCGACGTCGACGCGGCGGTCCCCGAGGACCACCTCGCGTATCTTTCCGCCGACGCGCGGCGCCCGCTCGAGTAGCACCACGTCGAGCCCGCTCGAAGCCAGGAGCGCGGCCGAGGTCAGACCGCCGACACCCCCGCCGATCACCACGACGCGATCTCTCCTGTCCGCCATGGTCGGAGTGTACGCGTCGGGGGTGGTTTGTCTATACTTTGTTTAACTAACGTTCAAACTATTGACAAGCCCCTGAGGCTCGCCAAGACTCGCTGCCCATGGATTTCGATCGCCGGATCGAGCGCGTCCTCCTCGCCGCCATCGAGCCGCTCTCCTCGCCCGCGTCGCCGCCCGGGCTCCTGGCCGCGACGCAGCACGCCGTCTTCCCTGGAGGCGCCCGCGTCCGGCCGCGGCTCTGCCTGGCCGTCGCCTCGGCGTACGGCGATCCCGCGCCGGAGGCCGCCGACGCGGCGGCGGCGGCGGTGGAGCTCATCCACTGCGCGTCGCTGGTCCACGACGACCTCCCCTGCTTCGACGACGCGCCGATCCGGCGCGGCCGGCCGTCTGTCCACCGGGCCTTCGGCGAGCCGATCGCGGTGCTCGCCGGCGATCAGCTCATCGTGCTCGCCTTCGAGGCGCTCGCGCGCGGCGCCTTCCACGCGATGGCGAGCGGCGTGACCGACGCGCGCAGGGCGGTCCGGTTCTTCGAGGTGCTCGGGGGCGGCGTCGGGATGCCGCAGGGGATCATCGCCGGGCAGGCGTGGGAGTCGGAGGCGAAGGTCCCGCTCTCGGCCTACCGGCGCGCGAAGACAGGCGCGCTCTTCGAGGCGGCGGCGACCCTCGGCGCGCTCTCCGCTGGCCAGGACGGGGCCGCCTGGGGCGATCTCGGGCAGCGCATCGGCGAGGCGTACCAGGTCGCGGACGACGTGCTCGATCTGGTCGGGAAGCCGGAGGACATGGGCAAGCCGGCGGGGCGCGACGGGGCGCTCGGGCGCCCGAACACGGCGCTGGAGCTCGGGCTCTCCGGCACGACCCGGCTGCTGCAGCGGCTCATCCAGGACGCGGTCGAGGCGGTGCCGCAGTGCCCGCGGGCGGACGACGTGCGGTCGTGGGCCGTCGAGCTGGGGGACAGGCTCCTCCGGGTCTGCAGGGGGCCTTCGGCGGCGCTTCCGACCGTGAGCTCCATGTAACGGCTCGGGCGGCCTGACGTACGTCCGAGGGGGGCGGCCGCCGGGGGCACTCGGGACGTCTGAGACTGATGATCTGGCGTGGAGCTGGGTTGTTTGCGCGTCGCGGGACGGAACGCGTGAAGCTGACGTGGACTGACGTGGACTGACGTGAAGCTGACGTGGACTGACGTGGACTGACGTGGACTGACGTGGACTGACGTGAACCCGGCGTGAAGCCGCGTGAAGCCGCGTGAAGCCGACGTGACCCGACGTTGAGCAGATCAGGGAGGGCCTTAATGCGCTGTCGCCTCGCGATAGTGGGGCTGCGCCCAGGCTCGACGAACGCGGTTTGGGGTGGCATCCTCGGCGGGCCTTTCCGCGTCTGCCGCGGGGAGCGTGGCTGTGGCGCGGTGGTTAGGCGCTGTGTCCTGCGTCCGGTGAAGCGTGACGTGGGGCATGGGCCGCGAGCGGGGGGATCGGGGGATGAGGGCGATTCGGGAGCAACACGCCACGATCGTTTCTCGAAAGCTCGAGGCCGACAGTCCCGGGGGGATGCGCGAGGCGATCACCTCCGCCGAGCAGCTGGCGCGCGTCGCGCGCGGGCGCCTCCGCGACCGGGTGGTGGACGTCGGGAGCGCCGTGGGCACCGCCCTCCGGGGCGCGCCGAGGAGCGCGAGCTTCGTCCGGGCGGGCGCCGCCGTGCCGCTGCACGTGTCGCGGATGCTGCTCGATCGACACCAGGTCGCCGCCCACGCGCTCGCCCACCTCTACGCGGAGATCGAGGCCTGCCGCTCGCTCGCGAGCTGGGCCTGCGAGGCGGGCGGGGAGGCCAGGGCCGTCGCCGAGGCGCACGCGGGGGCGCTGCTCCTGTCGCTGCGCGGCGGCGTCGATCTGGGCGGCGGGGAGGTCGCGCCGCTCGGCGATCTCGAGCTCCGCGACGACGAGGTCGCCAAGGCGATCGGCCACCCGGCGGTCGCGGCGTGGGCGCGCGACGCGGGCTCCGGCGTCGCCGTCGCCTCGATCGCGCGCGCGGCCGCCGAGCAGGGCCTCCCCGCCAGCGCCGGCGCGGAGGACGAGCGCATCGGCTGGATCCGGCACAACATGCGCGACTTCGTCGAGCGCCTCGTCGAGCCGCTCGCCCCCGAGATCCACCGCCGCAACGGGCTCATCCCCGAGTCGATCGTCCGCCGCATGGGGCAGTTCGGGGTGTTCCGGCTCGCCACCGCGCCCGAGCACGGGGGCGACGGGCTCGGCGTGGCCGCCATGGCGACCGCCATCGAGGAGCTCGCGCGCGGCTCGCTCGGCTTCGGCGTGCTCACCATGACGGCCTCCATCGCGTCGGAGCTGCTCGCCCGATCCGGCACGGACCTGCAGCGCCGGACCTGGCTCTCGCGCATCGCGAACGGCGAGGCGCGCTGCGCCCTCGCGTTCGCGGAGCCGGCGTACGGGTCGGACCTCGCGCGCGTCGTCACGCGCGCCGAGCGCCAGGCCGACGGCAGCTACCTCCTCATCGGAAAGAAGGCGTGGGTCACCGGCGCGTCCCGCGCCGACCTGGTGCTCACCCTCGCGAGGACGACGACGCCGGGAGGACAGGGGCAGCTGCCGCTCGGGCCGAGCCTCTTCGTCATCGCGAAGCGGCGCGGCGCGCCGGGCGCCGACTTCCCGGACGCCGGGATCGCCGGGACCGAGCTGCGGGCGCTCGGGCAGCGCGGCATGGGGCACTACGAGCTCCGGATCGAGGGGCTCCAGATCGGCCGCGAGGCCCTGCTCGGCGAGCGCGAGGGCGAGGGGATCGCCCAGATCCAGCGGGCGCTCGTGACCGGCCGCACCTACGCGGCCGCGTGCGGCGTGGGCGTGGCGCAGGCCGCGCTGGAGCTCGCGCTCGAGCGGGCGAAGACGCGCGTGCAGTTCGGGTCGCAGCTCATCTCCTTCCCGCGCGTGGCGCACCGGCTCGGAGGGCTCATCGCGCGCGTCGCCGCCGCGCGGCAGCTCACGCGCGCCGCGGCGCACGTGGCGGACACGGGGCAGCCGTGCGAGCTCACGTCGGCGATGGCGAAGCTCTTCTCCAGCCGCGTGGCCTGGGACGCGGCCGACGCCTGCATGCAGATCCACGGGGCGAGCGGCTACGCGGAGAGCTCGACCGCGGCGAGGCTCCTGCTGGACGCCCGCAGCCTCTTCTTCCAGCTGGGCCCGCACGAGGTGCTCGCGCAGGGCATCGCGCGCGCCCTGCTCGAGGGGCCGCTGCCCTGAGGCGCGCGCGCCGTCGTCGTCAACCGAGCGCGCCTGTGCCATGATCGCGCGGACCGATGGTCCGCGTCCGCTCTCCTCGCTACGGCCGCAAGCTCGACGATTTCACGGTCGGCGCGGTGTATGCCCACCCCTGGGACGTCACCGTGGACGAGGGGATGCTCGCGCTCTTCGCGGCCTCGTTCCAGGACGCGATCCCGACCTACGCCAGCCGCGTCGCGGCCCGGTCGGTGGGGCTCAGGGACAGGCCGGTGAGCCCGCTCTTGCTGCTCAACCTCGGGATCTCCTTCAGCGTGCACGACGTGAGCGAGCAGGCGATCGCGCACCTCGCGTACACCGACGTCCGGTTCCCGGCGGCCTGTTATCCGGGGGACACGCTGCGCGCGAGCTCGCTGGTCATCGGCAAGAAGCCGGTCTCGACGGGGGACAAGGGCGTCGTGCACGTCAGGACCCAGGTGGTGAACCAGGACGGGCTGCTCGTCTGCTCGTTCGAGCGCAAGGCGCTCGTGCCCCCTGGCCGCGTCGCGGAGCGCCCCGCGGACGCGCCGCACGCTGTCGCGCAGCCGGACGCGCAGCCGGCGCGCCTGCCGGAGGAGCTCGACCGCCCGCTGCCGCCGCCGGCGCGCCAGGGCGGCTTCGCCTGCGCGTGGGACGACTTCGAGGTCGGCGACGTGATCACCCACGAGGTCGGCAGGACCATCGGGGACAGCGAGCACATGCAGCTCGCGACCCTCCTGCGCAACTCCCACCCGCTGCACGTGGACGAGCAGTACTCCAGGTCGAGCTCCTTCGCGAAGACGCGGGTCGTCCACGGGGGGCTCGTGCTGTCCTGGGTGCTCGCGCTCTCGAGCCGCGACACGGCCGGGTGCGGCGTCTGGGACCTCGGCCTCGACGAGGGGGCGCACCCGAGCGGCGTGCTCGCGGGCGACACGCTGTTCGCCGCGTCGAAGGTGATCGCCAGGGAAGAGGCCAAGAGCGGCGCCGGGAGCGTCACCTTCCGGATCGTCGGCGTGAAGAACACGCCGACGCGCGCCCTGATCGCGCAGGGCGCCGACCTGTTCACGCCCGAGCTCGGCAAGGCCGAGGGCAGGGTGAAGGAAAAGGTCGTGGAGATCACGCGAACGCTGCTCCTGCGCCGGCGGAGCTAGCGTGACAAACGGTCCCCGGCGGGCCGCCTGCGGCATACAATGGGCGGCCATGAGCACCGCTCTGCCCCGGCGAGGAACGGGACGGCCATGAGCACCGCTGGGAGCCGTGAGCTGGACGCGCTCCGCGCGCGCGTCGCCGAGCTGGAGCGGGAGCTGGCCCACGCCCGCGCGCCAGGTCGGAGCGCCGCCGCGCGGAGCCCGGACGCGCCGGCCAGAGACCCGAGCAGCGCGAGGGGCTCCGCCCTCGTCGAGGAGGCGCGGCGGCGGCTCGACGAGGGCGAGGAGGCGGCGCAGATGGGCAACTGGCTCTGGGAGCTCGGCCAGAGCAGCATCATCTGGTCGCGGCAGCTCTTCCGGATCCTGGGCCGCGATCCCGAGACGGATACGCCCTCGACGGAGACCTTCCTCGAGGCCGTCCACCCCGACGACCGGGAGCGGCTGCAAGCCCTCCTGCTGCTGGCGAACGAGACGGGCGAGGGGTCGGGCGCGATCGCGTTCCGCGTGCGCCACCGGGATGGAACCGTGCGGGAGTGCCTGCTGAGCAGCCTGCCCCTCGTCGAGGGGGCGGGGCCGCCGTCGCGCTTCTTCGGCGCGGTCGTCGACCTCACCGAGCGCCGCCACGCCGAGAAGGAGCTCCGCCGCAGCGAGCGCATGCTGAAGGAGGCGCAGCGCATCGCCCACGTGGGCAGCTGGTCCTACGACATCGCGTCGCGGACGATCCGCTGGTCCGAGGAGCTCTACCACATCCTCGGCGTCGATCCCTCGGTGCGCCCGACGTTCGAGCTCTTCGCGGGCCTCATCCACCCCGAGGATCGCCACCGGGTCTTCGGCGGCGCGGAGACCGCGTCGCCGCTCGGCATCGCGAGCCCCGTCGAGTGCCGCGTCGTGCGCCCGTCCAGCGGGGAGCTGCGCCACGTGCAGATGGCGGCGCAGCTGGTCACGGACGACGCCGGGACGATCACCGGGCTGGTCGGCACGAGCCTCGACATCACCGAGCGCCGGCGCCTCGAGGAGCAGCTCCTGCACAGCCAGAAGCTCGAGGCGATCGGGCGCCTCGCCGGCGGGGTCGCGCACGACTTCAACAACATGCTCACCGCGATCTTCGGGCACAGGGAGCTCGCGGTGCGCAAGGTGCCGGCGGCGTCGCCCGTCGTCGAGCACCTCACGCAGATCGGCACCGCCGCGGAGCGGGCCGCGGCGCTCACGCGGCAGCTGCTCGCCTTCGCGCGCAAGCAGCTGATCCAGCCGACCGTGGTCGACCCGAACGCGCTGATCTTCGGGGTCGAGCCGCTCCTCCGCCCGCTCGTGGGCGAGGACGTGGAGCTCGTCGTGCTGCCGGGGAGCCAGATCTGGCCCATCCACATCGATCGAGGGCAGTTCGAGCAGCTGCTCATGAACCTGGCCGTGAACGCGCGCGACGCGATGCCCGGCGGGGGCCGCCTCGTGATCGAGACGGCGAACAGGGCGCTCGGCGCGGGCGACGGGGGGTGGGGGCCGGAGATCGAGCCCGGCGACTACGTGGAGCTCACGGTCACGGACACCGGGCAGGGCATCGACGACGCCGTCCAGAAGTACGTGTTCGAGCCGTTCTTCACGACCAAGGAGCCGGGCAAGGGGTCGGGCCTCGGGCTCGCGACGTGCCACGGCATCGTGAAGCAGCACGGCGGCCACATCGGGTTCGCCAGCGCCCCCGGCCAGGGCACGCGCTTCACGATCTGCTTCCCGCGCGTGCGCGGCGTGCCCAGCGAGCAGCCCGCGAGGGCGACCGCGGCCGCCGTCGGGGGCGTGGAGACCGTGCTCGTCGTGGAGGACGAGGCGCAGGTGCGCGAGCTCTGCGTCGCCGCGCTGCGCTCCTTCGGCTACTCGGTCCTCGCGGCGCGGAGCGGCAAGGAGGCGATCGCGCTCGCGGCCGCCTACCCAGGCCCGATCCACCTGCTCGTGAGCGACGTGGTCCTGCCGGACGCGCGCGGCCCCGCGCTCTCGGCGATGCTCGCCCGCGCGCGCGCCCCGCTGCCCGTGCTCTACGCGTCGGGTTACACGGAGGACGCCCTCCTCCAGACCGATCTGCTCGACGGGGTCGCCCACTTCCTCGCCAAGCCGTACACGCCGACGCAGCTCGCGAAGGCGGTGCGCGCCGTGCTCGACGCGTCAGCGCAGGCGCGACGGGCGAAGGGCTCCGGCGGCGCCCCGCCGCCGGCTCCGACCGCCGAGCGCCTTCAGTGAGCGCGCTCGTGCGCCGCGGGGGGCGGGCTCCCGGCGCCTTCGCGCGCGATCGCCGGCGTGTGCGCGCGCGTGCGCGGCGGCCCGCTGCGCGCCGCGCTGGCCCCCACCGGCCGGGTGCATCTATCCTGGACGGGCGGCTTTGGCGATGAAGATCCGGGGGTCGGCGCTCATGCACACGAGGACCTACCTGCAGACGCGGTGGGGGAGCCAGGCCATGTCCGCCCTCGACGCCAAGCTGCCCGCCGCCGCGCGGGCGGTCTTCACGGCGCCCGATCTCGCGGCGCACAGCTGGTATCCCATCTCGGTCTGGAACGCGATCGCGGACGAGATCTCGCGGTGGCCCAACCGGTCCGGCGTCATCCGCGATCTCGCGGCCTACGTCGCCGAGCAGGACCTGACGCTCGCGCACAAGGTGCTGCTCAAGCTGGGCACGCCCGCGCTCGTCATGCGGCAGGCCGGCGTGATGTGGGGCATGTACTTCAACGGCGGCCGGCTCGCGCCCCTCGCCGAGGGAGAGCGGTTCTTCCGGCTGATACTTTACCTGGGGGTCGACCCGCAGTCCGACCCGGGGCGCCAGATCTGCAGAGACGCGGTGCCGGCGTGGCAGGAGAACGCGCTCCGGCTCTCGGGCGCGCGAGGGGGCCAGAGCCTCCACACGAAGTGCCGTTTCGAGGGACACCCCACGTGCGAGTACGAAGTGCGCTGGCTCCGCTGAGCGGCGGTCACCACTTGGTGCAGAAGGCGAACAGGTTCACCTGCGCCTCTTCGGCGACCACCTCGACGGGGGTGCTCCCGAACTTCGACCGGGCGAACAGGGTCCTGATATCGTCGGTGCTGCGGTGGATCAGCTCCCACTCGAGGACGTGGTCCATGAACGCCTTGCTCGGGTTGTTCACCCCGAAATTGCCCACGACCGCGACGCCCCCGGGCAGGAGCTTGTCGTGCATGCAATTGAGGAGGGCCACGACCAGATCGTCGCGGAGATAGTCCGTGAGCCCGATGCTGTAGATCATGTGCTGGGGCTTGAGGACCGTCCTGCCGCGGCCGTGGGCCAGCCGAACCACGTTGTCCTGCGCGAAGCTGAACCGGTCCATGACGCCGAGCTGGTCGGCGATGCCGGCCGCGTAGGCGAGGGCCTGGTTGTCGATATCGATGCACGTCGCCTTGATGTCGGGCAGCTCGCCCCCCTCCGCGAAGAGGTCGAACAGCTCCCGGGCGGGGCCGCTCGCGAGGCTGGTGATGTGGACCGGGCCGGACGCGTGCCCGCTGCAGGCGTCCCGGATCGCGCGGCTCAGCACGCCTCTCCGGTTCTTGACGGCGCGGCAGGCGTCGATGGCGAGCCCCCACTGGTCGATGAAGCGGCCGAGGCGGCCGTCGCCCGCGGGCTCGTCGTTGTACATCATCTCGATGGTGTAGAAGTCGCCCGCGTAGCCGCGCGGCTTCGTGTAGCACCGGTCGACGGTGCGGCTCAGCATGAAGAGCGAGAACGTCTCGCGGAAGACATAGGCGCCGATGCCCTTCTCGAGGTGGCGCTCGCGCTCGATGTGCTCGCGCAGCGCGGACACGATCGTCTGGCACGCGGCGCTCACCTTCTCCTGGATCTCCGCCTCGGGCTGCTTGGCCTCCTTCACCATCCTGTCGGCGATCATCATCTCGAACTTGAACTGTTCGACCGTGTCGATGAGCTTCGGAGGGATGTTGTTGGTGCCGGCCTGGCCCGTCCTCGCGGCGTGAAAGCGGTTGACCTGCGGCACGTCCTCGACGAGGAGCGGCGGGAGCATCGCGGTGTTCTCGCGGAGGCGCTGGGCGAGCATGATCGCGAGCGACTGGTAGAAGCGCGCCGCGAGCCCGGGGACGGAGGCGAGGAGCGAGTGCACATACGGGCCCTCGATGACGTCGAGGGTGCACTCCTCGCGGGCGACGACGGAGGCGCTCGCGGCGGCGCTCTCGAGGAACGACATCTCGCCGAAGATGGCGCCGGGGCCGAGCTGGCGGAGGGCCACGCCGCGCCCGAGGTGGGCGACCTCGACCCCGACAAGGCCGCTGCGCACGATGAAGATGCCCTGCCTTCGCGAGCCCTCCTCGAGGATCTGTTCGCCCGGTCGGTAGGTGACGCAGCTCGACTTCTCCAGCAGCAGCCGCTCGTCGTCCTGGGTCAAGAACTCGAAACCTGTCGTCATGATGCCTCCCGAGCGCCGCGGGCGCCCCGGGCTCGCGGAGGAACGGATCTCTCCTCTCGCCGCGGCGACAGAGGCGTCCACGCGTGCGCCCCTTCTACCACGACGCATCACGCCTCCGCTGAGGCATGGCGGTCCGCGCGTCGCGCGGTCCTTCACCGGGTCACCGCGGGGCGCAGGCCGCGAGGCCGCCGTCCTCGGCGAGCACCAGCACACAGCTGCGGAGCACATCCATGCCGGCAAATCCGTCCGACGGACAGGTCGCCCGCCGCTCTCCGGGCAGAAGATCGAACTCCGCGGCGGCGTCGAACCCCGCCATCCGGAGGCGAGCGCCCGAAAGGACGGGAACGGTGTGCCTGCCTGAGGCGGCGTAGGCGCTCCTGCCGCCGGTCGCCCGGCGCGACAGCCGCTTGCCGGCGGGGGAGACGGCGAAGAGCGAGCTCTGCGACGCCCCCGAATCGATCTTCAGCGTGACGTCGATCCCCTCGACGCTCGCCCTGGCGGTGAGCTCGCTGCCCTGGTTCGGGCCGCCGCAGCGGGCGAGCTCCACGATGGAGCCCTCGCCGAACCGCGCCCGGAGCGCGCGCGCGGCCTCGTCGCGCGGCGCTTCGGTCATCCGGCCCTCGCGCAGGTCGAGCACGACGGCGCGGCCCGGCCCCGCCAGCTCCTGAGGCGCGACGACGCCGCCGATGCCGATGCGCTGCAGGACGTCGGGCATGCGGACGACGAGCAGCGCGGAGACCTCGACCCGGCCCCACCCGGAGAGCGCGAGGCTCGCGTCCTCGAGGCGGGACACCGCGAGGGGCCTGCCCGCGTGGTCGACGGCGACGTCGCCCGCGGTCGAGAGGGGCAGCGCGAGCTCGTCGGCGAGCCAGCGGGCGAGGACGTGGTGGGAGGCGCCGGTATCGACGATCAGCACGGCCGGATGGCCCGCCACGACGGCGTCGATGAGCGGCGAGGGGAACGCGCGATCGTCGAGGTGGTACTGGAGGCTGGCCCGGCGCGCGGGGCCCGCCGCCGGCGCCGCCGGACCCGCGCCCGCCGCAGGGGGGCCCGGGGGCGAGGGCGCGCCGCCAGCGCCAGCGCCTGTCGACGCCGCGCTGCGCGGCGAGGCCGGCGCGGCGCGGACCGCGGCGGGCTCGGCGCAGCCGGCCACCGCGAGCGCGCCGGCCGCGGCGGCGGCCGAGAGCGCGCCGGCCGCGGCGGCGGCCGAGAGCGCGGCGAGGAGCTGCCTGCGAGCGCGCGGCACGAGCATCCGCTACTCGACGCAGCAGAGCGTCGACTGCCCCGTGGGATCCAGCGAGCCGCTGAGGTTCGTGCGCGCGGTGCAGGTGGAGCTCGTCGGCCTGCCGACGAGGTGGGCCGGGGGCGAGTAGGCGTACCCGCAGTACCGCCCGCCCTGCGAGATCTGGGCGTGATCGAAGCAGCTGTAGTCGTTGCCGAGCTCGACGCGCACGTAGTTGCAGTCGCCGCCGCTCGCGGTGCACGCGCACGACGAGCACGTCCGGGTGTCGTTGTATCCCCGGAACCAGTCGCTCTCGCGCCGCGCATAGCCGCTGCAGGTGGCGCTGCCGGACACGAGCGCGCATTGCGTCGTCGGCGAGGCCTGCCTCGGGACGCAGGCCTCGCCGGCGCCGCAGCCCGCGCCGGCGCTCGCGTGGCAGAACTTCCTGGACTCCTTCCACGTCGCCGGCGCGGGGATCGCCGTGCCGGTCGCGGTGCAGCTCTGGATCACGTCGAAGAGGCCCGCGCGCACGCCGCCCCAGTCGACGAACCCGTTGTTGATCGGCTTCTCGTCGCACGTGAACCCGACCCGCTTCGCGAGCGTGCCGCGCGTCCCGGCCTCGTCGGCCTCGCACTGCGACTCGTCGGCGTAGAGGTAGAGATCCGCCGCGCAGTCGGTGGGGTTCGGCGTGCACCCGCAGCCCTCGCAGCCGCTGCCGGAGAGGCCGCGGAAGAGGAGCGTCTCCTTCGCGGTGAACCCGTCAGGGCACGGCTCAGTCGCGTCCACGACGACGCCGAGCTCGAAGTTCGTGGGGGCCGCCAGGCAGATCGCGCCCTCCGCGCAGTCGGAGTCCGCGCAGTCGACGGCGTCGTCGCAGTCGTCGTCGCCGCCGTTGAAGCAGTCCTCGACCTGCGTGCAGCCGGTCGCCGCGCTCGTGCCGGCGCTCGCGCTCGTGCCGGCGCTCGCGCTGGAATGTTCGGTCGTCCCGGCGCCATCACCGCCGCCCGACCCGCCCGCGCCCGCGAAGTTGCGCTCCTGGACGCTGCAGGCCGAGAGGCTGACGAGCGCTGCTATCGCAGGCCCGCGAAGGTTCGTCATGCCGCCAGGATAGCCGCCCTTGCAGGCGAGGTGCAGCGTCATGTCCCGGAGGCGCGGCGCTCACCGCGAGGGGCGTGAGGGGCGAGGTGCCCTGTGACACCGGGAGGAGAGGCCGTCACGGAGCCGTGGAGCGCTGGAGGCGGCGCTCCACCTCGGCGCGCGTCGGATACGATGTCTGACACCCCTCGCGCTCGACCGAGATGCCCGCCGCCGCGATCGCGAACCGGAGTGTGGCCTCGATCGCCATCCCGGAGGCGAGCCCGCCGGCGAGCACGCCCGTGAGGGCGTCCCCGGCGCCCGTCGTGTCGACGGCGCGGGCCGGCAGGGCGGGGAGCTCCTCGCCCGACGGCAGCAGCACCGCGCCGCGCGCGCCGCGCGTGAGCACCACGCGCTCCGGCAGGTGACCGCGCAGCGCCTCGTGCTCGATCTCGTTGACGATAACGAGATCGAACCGGCCGACGAGCTCGGGATCGATGGCGTTGACGGGCGACGGATTGCAGATCGACAGCGCGCCGTCGGCCCGCGCTGCCGCGAGCACGCCGTCGATCGCCGCGGCCGGGATCTCGCCCTGGCAGAGCCAGACCGAGGCCCCGCACGGCGAGGGCGGCGTCACGAGCGCGTTGGCGCCGGGGATCGCGAGGATCTGGTTCTCTCCGGCCTCGTCGACGCAGATCAGGGCCACGCCCGTCGTCGCGCCGCGGTGGACCGCCACGGCGGAGAGCTCCACCCCGTCGGCGGCCAGCGCGGCCGCGCAGAGCTCGCCGTGCGCGTCGTCGCCGCGCGCGCCCGCGAGCCGCACGCGCGCCCCGGAGCGCGCCGCCGCGACCGCCTGGTTCGCGCCCTTGCCGCCTGGCGCGACGAGGAAGCGGCGGCCCAGCACCGACTCGCCGGGGCGCGGCAGCCGCGGGCCGTAGCCGATGAGATCGGCGGTGATCGAGCCGCAGATCGCGAGCAATCCCATCACCGCCGCATACCACGAACGCGGCGGCGCGCGCGTCAGTCGGCGTTCACGGCCACGGCGTCCGTCCTGCCGTTGGCGAGCGCGCCGGCGCGGCGGATGATGCCGATGAGCTCCTGCTGATCGCCCTTGCTGGACGCGGCGGCCCTCGCGATCTTCTCGATGTCGGCGAGCCTCCAGGAGCGCGCGTGCGGGCTGTGGCGCAGGACCTCCGCGAACCCTGCCACCGCGGACGCGAAGCGGAAGTCGGCCGGCGCCGCGTCGAAGGTGGGGGCGATGGCGCCCGGGGCCATCTTGACCAGCGTCTCCTCGGCCGTGTTCGAGCCGAGCGGCGCCTTGTGGCGGAGGCGCACGACGACCGGCGCCGCGCCCTCGCCCTTCGGCGCGGGGGCCTTGAGCTCGACGTCGTAGATGGCCGTCACGCTGTGCCCTGCGCCGATCTCGCCGGCGTCCACCTTGTCGTTCCGGAAGTCCCGGTCGGCCACGTCGCGGTTCTCGTAGCCGATGAGCCGGTAGCTCTTGACGAAGCTCGGGTCGAACTCGACCTGGATCTTCACGTCGCGGGCGATGACCTGGAGCATCCCGCCGACCTGCTCGGAGAAGACCCGCCGCGCCTGCGCTTCGCTGTCGATATAGGCGTAGTTGCCGTCGCCCTGGTTGGCGAGCTGCTCCATCATGAGATCCTTGTAGTTGCCCTGGCCGAAGCCGACGGTGGACAGCGTGATGCCCTTGTCCCTCGCGCGCTTGATGGTCTTCAGGATCTCGTCGTGGGAGGTCGGGCCGACGTTCGCGTCTCCGTCGGAGAGCACGATGACGCGGTTGACGTGCCCCTTCACGAGCGTCCGCTCGGCCAGGCTGTACGCGAGATCGATGCCGCTCGACATGGCGGTGGAGCCGCCCGCGGTGAGGTCGGCGAGGGCCGCGAGGATCTTCCCCTTGCTCTCGATGCCGGTCGGCGCGAGCACCTCTCGCACGCTGCCCGCATAGGTGCAGAGCGCGACGGTGTCCCCCGGCTTGAGGGTGTCGGTGAGCATCCTCAGGCTCTTCTTCGCGAGCTCGATCTTGTCCGGCGACTGCATCGAACCGCTGGTGTCGACGAGGTACACGAGGTGCACCGGGGTCCGCTCCTTGACCGGCACGCGCTTGCCCTGGACCGCCACGCGCACGAGGTGGTGGCCCGACGTGAACGGCGAGGGCGCGGCCGCGAGGTGCACGGCGAACGGGCCTGTCGCGGGCGACGCGTAGCCGTAATCGAAGTAGTTGAGGAACTCCTCGGCGCGCACGGCCTGATACGGGGGCAGCGCGCCATCCATGATCTTGCGGCGCGCGATGGCGTAAGAGGCCGTGTCCACGTCGATCGCGAACGTCGAGAGCCGGTCCTTCGCGGGGTCCTCGACCGGGTTGACGCCGTAGTCCCGGTACGTCTCGCTGCCCTGGGGCTCGGGCGCGGTGACGGCGACGGCCGCGGGCGGGGGCGCGGGGCGCGCCACGGCGGTCGCCGCCGGGGCGGCCGCCTTCTTGGGCGCGGGCGCGCCGCCCGTCACCTGGATGCGCGCGTCCGCCCCGCGCGCGGCGCCCGCCTTGGTCGCCCGCGACTGCGCGGGCCCGGGCGTGGGCGTCCCAGGGGCGGCCGCCACGGGCGGGGCCGGCGGCGGCGCGGCCTCCGCGGGCGCGGCGCCACGGTCGACCGCGTCGATCGCCGCGGCTTCCTCGCGCCTGGCGGTGGACGCGCTGCCCTCGTCTTGCGGCGCGTCGAACTCCGGCTGCATGGCCTGCCCGGCGGGGGCCTCGGTCGGCGCGGCCGATGCGGTCGCCGCCGTGGGGGCAGGCGTGGAGCCACCGCAGCCGATGAGCAGCGCGGTGACGAGGGCGGGGGCGACGAGATCGAGGGGCCGGGTGCGCATTGAGGTGTCCTCCTTGAAGGGGATCGCGAGGGCGGATCCCTGCTGTACGTTCTCGTGGCTCGGCCATCGCCGATCGCCACACACAGGTCCTTGCGGGGGCCGCACGCGCGGCTGCCCCATCGTGCGTTCTGCACGGGCGAGACGGGCCCTTCGCCGCTTTCGCTGCGTGAACGCCGCGTGTCGCCGGTCGTCCGGCGAGCCGACGGAGGGGCTCTCGCGGCCGGGGCCCGCCGTGGCGGGGCTCGGCGCGTCCGAGTGCCAGGGAAACGCGGTCGTCTCGGCCGGCTTACACCCGAAATCGACGGGAGCTCGGGTCGGGTCCTCCGCCCGCCTCCCTCTCGATCTATCCTCAGGGGATCCGTGATGAGCGAAACGAGCCGCGAGCGCTTCCAGTCCACCCTGTGCCGCGCCAGGAAGATCGCCGTCCTGACCGGCGCGGGCGTCTCGGCGGAGTCGGGTATCCCCACGTTCCGTGGCGCCGGGGGGCTGTGGCGGCGTTACGAGGCGACGAGCCTCGCCTCGCCCGAGGCGTGGCGGCGCGATCCGGGCCTCGTCTGGGAGTTCTACAATCACCGCCGGGAGCGCGCCCTCGGCTGCGCCCCGAACCCGGGTCATCACGCGCTGGCGCAGCTGGAGGCGCGGTGGCGGGAGGCCGGCAAGGTCTTCACCCTGATCACCCAGAACATCGACGGTCTGCACGAGCAGGCGGGCTCCCGGAGCCCGGTGCGCCTCCACGGCTCGCTGTGGCAGGTGCGCTGTCTCTCGTGCGGGAGCGTGACCGAGAACCGCGACGTGCCCATCACGCCCGCCTTCGCGGGCAGCGGCTCCCCCGATCCGCAGGCCCCCGCCCGCCGCTTCACGGCGGCGGAGCTGCCGCGCTGCGGCTGCGGCGGCGTCCTTCGCCCGCACGTCGTCTGGTTCGGCGAGGCCCTCCAGGAGAGCGATCTCGCCGCGGCGGCCGCCGGCGTCGAGGGCTGCGATCTCCTGCTCGTCGTCGGTACGTCGGCCGTCGTGTATCCCGCCGCCGGCTTCGTCCCCATGGCCAAGCGCCACGGCGCCCTCATCGCCGAGGTCAACGTCGAGCCGAGCGCGATCTCCGGCCTCTGCGACGCCGTGTTCACCGGCGGCTCCGGCGCGATCCTGCCCTCCCTGCTCGACGTCACGCCGGCGTGAGCGCCGCGGCCGGACGGGCGCGGCGAGCCGGCGGCGTCAGCATGGCGCGGCGAGCCGGCGGTGTCAGCACGGCGAGGCGAGCCGGCGGCGTCAGCGCCACACGCTGTCGCGCCGCAGCGGGCGCGCGGTGCACGCATCGCGCGGCGCGGCGCGTGCTTCTGCCGGGGTCATGGAGCAGGTCAACCGTGGGATCTCAGGGCTAACGTGGGCGGCGATCACGCTCGTCGTGATCGGCGCCGTCAACTGGGGGTTCGTTGGGCTGTTCGAGTTCGACGTTGTCGCCGCGCTCTTCGGCAGGCTCAGCGCGCTCAGCCGCATCATCTACGTGCTCGTCGCGCTCGCTGGGCTCTATCTGCTCTACGCCGCGGTCCAGCTCGGAAAGCGCGCCCGGGTCACCACGATGCCGTGAGGGCGACGCGCCCGTGCACCCCAGGCGCTCACGCGCCCGGGCTGGCCTGGCCGCCGAAGCCGCGCGGACGGGCGGCGGTCGCGCGCGCCTCGATGAACCGCGACACAGCGTCGACGAACGCCTCGGGGTTCTCCACCTGCGGCATGTGCCCTGTCGCCGGGATGAAGGTGAGCTGCGACCCCGGCAGCGAAGCGTGAAGCTTCTTCGCGTCGTCCGCGCTGTTGCCGAGGAGCTGGTCCGCCTCGCCCCAGACGAGGAGGGGATTCAGGCTGAGCGGGGCCCTGGGACCTCCCTGGATGGCGGCGTCGAGCACCGCCTCCAGCTGAGGTGGATTGGCGCTCTCCAGGACGTCCCGCAGGGCAGCCGGGGCGCGGCGGGGATCGGCGTAGGCGCGGCTCAGGACCCGCGGGTTATAGGTCTGCTTCCGCATCAGCGCGCGCAGCATCCGGCGGGGCAGCGGCCGCGCTCCGAGCCAGCCGACGAGGCGCGGCAGCGGGGGAATGGGAACGCCGTTGACGAACACGAGCCCTCGGCAGCGGGCCGCGAACAGGCCAGCGAAGCTCGATACGACCGAGACGCCGAAGGAGTTGCCGACGCACCACGCGCTGGAGACACCCAGCTCGTCCAGGAGCCGCTCCAGCCAGCGCGCATAGGCGTCCAGGGCGCCGAGCCCCGGGGCGTCCGTGCGCCCGATGCCGGGCAGATCGGGCGCGATCACCTGGAAGCGCTCCGCCAATCGCTCCCAGACAGGCGCCCAGTGCATCGCCGCCCCGCCCCAGGCGCCGTGCACAAGCAGCAGCGGCTCGCCCTGCCCGCCCACGTGGACGCTGGCAGGGCGGCCGTCGATCGCGAGCTCCTTCACCGAAACCGTGCTCATGCCCCTCTCCTGTGCGGAATCATCGCGGGGCCCATCCTGCCCCCGGGCCCCGGGGACCCGCAACAGGAACGCACGCCGCCGCGCGCCCCCGTCCCTCCCTCTCGCGTGTGCGGGCGCTGGCCGGGCGCGCGGCGGCGCGCGGCGCCTCTCGGCCCTTCGCGCTTGCCTCACGGGCAGCCGATCGCGGTATCGTCCCTGCCGTGTCCCCCGCTCAGAAGCTCCGTGATCTGCTCGCCTCGCCCGGCCTCCTCGTCATGCCTTGCTGCTTCGACGCGCTGTCGGCGCGGCTGATCGAGCAGGCCGGCTTCTCGCTCTCGTTCATGAGCGGCTTCGCGGTCTCCGCCGCGCGCCTCGGCGCGCCCGACACGGGGCTCATCTCGTATGGTGAGATGGTCGATCAGGCGCGGGCGATCTGCGGCGCCGTCTCGATTCCTGTGCTCGGCGACGGCGACACGGGCTACGGCAACGCGATGAACGTGAAGCGCACGGTGCGCGGTTATGCGCAGGCCGGGCTGGCCTGCGTCATGATCGAGGACCAGGTCGCCCCCAAGCGCTGCGGCCACACGCGCGGCAAGCAGGTCGTGCCCCGCGACGAGGCGTTCACCCGCGTCCAGGCCGCCGTGGACGCGCGCGACGAGGGCGCCGGCGTGCTCATCATGGCCCGCACCGACGCTCGCCAGACGCACGGCTTCGACGAGGCGCTGGCCCGCGCGCGGGCGTTCGCCGACCTCGGGGCAGACATCGTGTTTCTGGAGGCGCCCGAGAGCGTGGAGGAGATGCGAGCGTTCTGCCGCGAGGTGCGCAAGCCGACGATGGCCAACATGGTGGATCACGGCAGGACACCGGTGCTGCCGCCGGCCGAGCTCGAGGCGATCGGCTACAAGATCGCGGCCTATCCGCTCACCCTGCTCTCGGTCGCCGCCGCCGCCATGCGCGAGGCGCTCGCGGCCCTGCGCGCCGGCCGGCACCCCGACCCGCGGATGGACTTCGCGGCGCTCCAGGAGATCGTCGGGTTCCCCGAGTACTACGCTGAAGAAGCGCGCTATGCGCAGCCGCCGAGGAAGGGGTGAGTCGAGCACGGCGTGTCGTCCGCGCGCGCTGGGCGGGCTCAAGGCCGGATAGCGCGCGCGGCCATCGATGAGATGAGCTGATCCGGCTGGCGGCGACCGATGCGCCCCGCGCTCATCCCAGGGGCAGATCCACCCAGCGCTCGAATCCAGGCCGGCGCTTGATGCGGCCGTACCACGCGTCGACGTGCTGCAGCGCGGGCCGCTCGGTCTTCAGGTTGTACCACCGCTGCGCCGCGACCCCGAGGGGGATATCGGCGAACGTGAAGTACTCTCCCGCGGCCCACGGGTGCCGTGACAGCTGCCTGTCGAGGATCCCGAGCGCGGCGAGCGCCGACTTGCGCGCGGCCTCGATCGCGCCCTGATCGCGGCGCTCTTCGGGCGTGCGCACGAGCTGCACGAGGAGCGTCCGGATCGGGGGCCACAGGGTCCCGAACTGCCAGTCGGTCCAGGCGTCGGCGCGCGCCCTGTCGGCGAGATCGCTCGGCTGGAGCGGCGGCGACCCGTAGCGCGAGAACAGATAACGCACGATCGCGTGCGACTCCCAGAGCACCAGCGGACCGTCCTCGAGCGTCGGAACGAGCCCGTTCGGGTTGAGGGTGAGGTAGTCGGCGTCCTTGACGCGACCGAACGACCCGCCGGCGTCGATGCGCTCGAAATCGAGCTTGAGCTCGTCGAGCGCCCAGAGGACCTTCTGCACGTTCGAAGAATTCTTGTGACCCCAGAGTTTCAACATGATGTCCCTTGTCCCTCGGCGCCGCTCAGGCGGCCGTCGTCGCTGCCGGCTTCACGAACTTCGCGAAGCGCTCCACGTAGAACTCGACCGGATTCTGGATGGCGCGGACCGCGGGGCGCGCCTGCACGGCCTCGATCCACGCCCGGAGCCGCGTGAGCTCCGCGGGGATGGAGAAGTCGCGGAGGCGGCCGACGGCCGACAGCCGCTCGAACCATGGATAGAAGGAGACATCGACGAGGCTGACCTCGGCGCCGAGCCAGTAGGGCCCCTGGCCCGACGATCTCGCCAGCGCTTCCCGCTCGATGAACGCGAGCACGTCGCCGAGCGCCTTGCGCCCCTCCGCCTCCTGGTCTCGCGTCTCGGCCCTGAGCAGCTGGGTGAACGCCGGCACGAGGCGCGTGTTCGCGTAATCGATCCAGATCCTCGCCAGGGCGCGCCTGCCCGGCTCCCTGGGCAGGAGCCGGGGCTCGGGGAAGACCTCCTCGAGGTACTCGTTGATGATCGCCGACTCCCAGATGCGGTGGCCCTCGTGCTCGATCGCCGGGACCTTTCCATAGAGCGAGGCGTCGACGAACGCCCGCGGCTTGTTCTGCAGATCGACCTCGGTCAGCTCGAAGTCGATCGCCTTCTCCTGCAAAACGAGCCTGGTGCGGTGGGCGAAGGGGCACGCCTTCGCGCTGTAGAGTCGCAGCTTCGTCATCCTGTTCTCCTTGATGGCGTGCGCCACGCGAAGAGCTCTCCTGCCCTCAGGCAGAAGGGGCGCTCCGCTCACGGGCCGTCGTCGTGGCAGAGAGCAGGGAGCGTGCCAGGGCGTTACTGCACTCTATTGCAGGAACGGATCACAATCGTTCGCGCTGGCCGCGCGCTTGCTGCGACGGGAGCAGGGATTGCTGGTGATGTGCTGCTGAGGCAGCAGTGAATCCGGCGTGGGCGTGGGAAGGCCTCTGCTGATCGAGGGTCGACCCCTGTCGAGCACCCGGGGGACGTCGCGTCCGCCGGGATGAGGCGTGCTCAGATCTTCATCCTTCCTCCTCGTGTCATGGTTCGCAGTCCGCGCCACCTCAGCCAATGGCACCTCTGCTCGAGCGGTCATCCGTCGTCCACGCGCGGGCGTGGACGTGGACCTCCTCCCGGTGTGCCGGGAGGGCGCGCTGATGTTTTCCGCCTTGCTCTTCTATGACGGACAATAGTCTGCTATGACGGATTGGTCAAGACGCTCCGCGGTAGCGTCGATGTCCTCGACAAGAGGTGTGTGGACCGGCGTGCGACGGCGATGATCGCTGCGGTGGCCGGGATTGACCGGATGTGCGAGGGCTGTCTTCGTTGTAAGCTGCGTGCCATGACGCCTGCTCGCCTCGACGCCGGAGCACTCCATGGCTCGCATGGTACGGGACGCGACCGTCGCGTGGTCCGATGGCCTGGGCACTACAGCGTTGTCGTCGCCAGGCGCATGACGGCGACAGGCATGGATCGACGCGATGGCAGGTGAGCGCCCGCCGGACCGCATCCTGACCGCTCGTCTGACGCTGCGAGCGTGGCGGCCCGAGGATGCGCCTCTGATCAGGGAGGCGATCGACACGAGCCTTGCGCACCTGCGGCCCTGGATGCCGTGGGCCGCGCACGAGCCTTCCTCCATGGAGGCGACCACCGCGCTCCTCGAGAAGTTCCGGGACGACTTCACGGAAGGACGCGACTTTCATTATGGCATCTTCACGCGCGACGAGCGCGCCGTGCTCGGGGGTACGGGGCTACACCCGCGGATCGGCCCGGGCGCGATCGAGATCGGCTACTGGCTCCGGGCGACGGCGACGCGCTGCGGTTACGCGACCGAGGCGGTGGCAGGCTTGACCCGGGTCGCGCTCGAGGAGCTCGGCGTGAGCCGCGTCGAGATCCGCTGCGATCCGCGGAACACCGCGAGCGCCGCCGTGCCCCGGCGGCTCGGGTACCGGCATGTGACGACGCTCGAGGCGAACGCCCTGACGCCCGCGGGCGAGCCGCGCGACACGATGGTGTGGGCGCAGACGGCCGCGGCGCCCGCGGGATCGCGCCGGGGAGGCCGAAGCTCATGAGTCCATCACCCTCGGCCGGCGCGCCGGGAGCGACATCGGATTCGGATGTCCGGATCGAGGAGCGGCCGGCGCGCCGATGGCGGGGCGGACGTCGCGGTCACTCGAGCTCGAGCGTCATCTCGACCATCGTGCGACGGAAGCCGAACCGCTCGAACAGGCGCTGCGCGGCGGCGTTCTGCGTCGCGGTGTGGAGCACGACGCGCGGCGCGCCCAGGGCGTGGAGGCGCGCGATGACGGCCTCGAGCAGGATGGCGCCAGCGCCGAGCCGGCGCGCGGGCTCGGCGACATAGATGTCGTGGAGGGCGCCGCAGGCGTCGAGGAGGCTGTTCCAGTCGCGCGGCTCCCGGCGGCCGTAGGCGTAGCCGACCAGCGCCGGCTCGCCGCCGGTTCGCTCGGCGACGACGATCACGGCGTCGGGGTTGGCGAGCTCGCCCGTGAGCCACCGCTCGTAGCCCGGCTCGAGCGGCTCCAGGCACATGAAGCGGTGCGGATCGAGGGCGTGGTGAAGGCGGACGAGCTGCGCGGCGAAGCGCGCCACCTCGGGCATGTCGGCGCGCACCGCGAGGCGGGCGTTGACGGAGGGGATCATCCGCCAGGATAGCCGAGCGCCGGCCGCTCGCTCCGCCTCAGCGCGCCTTTCCCGCCCCCAGGCCCTCCAGCGCCTGCTCCGCGTCGCGCCGGTAGGCGTTGTCGGTCGGCGCCGTCTCCAGGAAGCGCTGGTAATGGTGGACGGCCTTCTCGCGGTTGTTCGCCGCGCGGAGCGCCTCGGCGAGGAGGAAGTGCGCGTCGAACAGCCACGGCGGGGTCGAGCGATCCGGCGCCTCGCCCAGGGCGACCGCCTGCTCCATCTCGCTCGCGGTCCCGGCCCGGTTGCCGCGCGACGCGTAGATCTTGCCGAGGCGGTAGTGCCACTCGGGGACCTTGTCGTTGGCCGCGATCGCCTTGCGCCACGCATCCTCCGCGGCCGCCCAGCTGCCTTGATCCTGGTAGCAGAGCGCCATCGTGGCGTAGGCCTCGTAGCGGGACGGCCGCTTCTCCAGCGCGATCTTCAGATCCGCCAGCGCGTCCCGGCTCGCCCCCTGCTTCTGCAGCAGCACGCCGCGCTGCCAGTACGCGTCGCCGAGCTCCGCGTCGAGCTCCAGCGCGCGCCTCAGCGCCATCTCCGCGCGCGCGGTCTGGGCCGTCTCGTTGGCGCCCCAGCCGACGTAGAGGTGGTACTCGGCGCGGTTCGGATCGAGCTCCGCGGCGCGCTCCAGGAAGCGCAGCGCCTCGGCCATGTTCGTGCCGCGCACGAGGAGCGCGCGGCCGAGGAAGTGGTTCGCCTCGGCGGAGTTCGCGCGGTCCTTGAGCACGTCGCGCAGGATGGGCTCCGCCTGGCTCGCGTGCCCCGCCATGACCTGGGTCGAGCCGACGCGCAGCTTCAGGTCGATGTCGTTCGGCGCCTTGCGGAGCGCGTCGGCGTACATCTCCAGCGCGCGCTCGCTCTGGCCGGTCTCCTCGAACAGGAGCCCGCGCTCGAGCGCGAGGCCCGGGTAGTCCTTGTCGGCCGCCGTGACCTTGTCGAAGACCTTCGCGGCGTCCTCGAACCGGCGCAGGCGACGGTACGCCACGCCCAGCTTGAACTGGCTGCCGAGGTCGTCCTCCTTCGCGAGCGCGAGCTCGAGCTCCTGCCGGGCGTCGTCGTACCGCCCGGTCTGGAGCGCGACCTCCGCCTTGGCCTTGTGCAGCGCGGGCAGGTCCGGGAACTTCGCCGTCGCCTCCGACAGCTTCTCCGCCGCCGCCTCGTTGCGGCCCATGCTGGACAGGAGCGACGCCAGCGCCACGTACGCGTCGACGACCTCCGGGAGGTTCTCGGCCGACTTCACGGCGTCGAGGTACGCCTGCTCCGCGTCCTTCTTGTTGCCGAGCGCGAGCTCGGTGCGCCCGAGCCAGTAAGCGACCTGCGGGGCCGCCGCGTGGGTCTTCTGCAGCTCCTTCAGGAGGTCCTTCGCCTCCTTCATGCGCTCCTGCGCGAGCCACGTCTTCGCCTTGCCGAGCTGCGCGGCGAGGCTCCGGGCGTCGGCGCGGGCCGCGGCCTCGAAGCGCGCCTGCGCCTCGGAGTAGCGGCCCGACCGGTAGAGGACCTCGCCGTTGCCGATGAGGGCGCGCACCGCCTGCGGGTCGAGCTTCACCGCGGCGGCGAAGGCCTGCTCCGCCGCGCTCATGCGCGACCTCGCGAGGTGGATGGTGCCGAGCAGCGTGTACGCGTCGACGATCTCGGGGTCGCTCGCGGCGGCCCGGGTCGAACCGTCGCCGGTGACCTTGCCGAGCAGATCGAGCGCCTCCTGCTCGCGGCCCGGGGTCTGCCAGAGCACCGACGCGATCAGGGTGCGGGCCCCGACGTGGTCGGGCGAGGCCTCGATCGCGCCGCGGGCGCTCGCCTCGGCGCCCGCGGTGTCCCTGGCGAGGAGCTGCGCCCGGGCCAGGCCGTAGAGCGTACGCGCGCTCTTCTGGAGGCCGCTCGCGTGCTGCCACGCCGCGATCGCCTTGGGGGCGTCCCTGGCGGCGAGCTCGATCTCGGCCGCGAGGACGGCGAGGTCGATGTCGTCCTTGAGCTGCGCGGCGAGCGCCTGCGCGGCCTGTCGCGCGCGCGGGAGGTCGCCGCTGGCCGCGGCCTGCGCCGCGACGGCCAGGGAGAGCAGGTCGCCCGGATGGGAGCTCGCGAGCGTGAGCATCTCCTTGCCGAAGGCGTCGTCGACGGTCCGGTGCCCGAAGCGGATGCTCCGCGCGAAGGCGATGTACGCGGCGTAGGCCATGGTCGCCCGGTGGCGCGGCGCATCGGCCCGCGTGGCGTTCGCGTCGTTCAGCGCTCCGTTGGCGGCCGACGCGGTGTCCTTGGCGAAGGCCGCCTGGGTCCGATGCCGGAGCTCGGCGAGCGCCCCCTCGTGCGCGAAGGCGTTGAGCCGGTCGCTGATGAGGTTCACGCCGAAGGCGCCGACGTCCGGAACGAGCGCGAGCGCGCCGCCGCTGACGGCGGCGACCGCGAGCGCCGCCACGACGTAGCGCTTGATCTTCGACTTCTGCGGCGGCGCTTCCGTGGTCGCCGCAGGCTTCTCGGCCTGCGCGCCGGGACCGGCGCTCAGGTCGCCGATCTCGGTGCCCGCGCCGGTCAGGTCGACCTCGTCCCCGACGCTGGGGTGCGGCTCGCTGAGCTCGATGCCCCGATCGTCGGCGTCCGCGGGCGATTGCGTGAAGTTCGCGGAGCGGTCGGACGGATCGTAAGGGGTGGGCACGCCGCCGGGGGCGAGCTGCGTGACGCTCTCGCCGAGCGCGATCTCGTCGCCGAAATCGGCGGCGCCGAAGCCGGTGGTGGACGAGGCGCGGGCGTCGGCGGGCGGCGCGGCGCCGAAGCCGGTGGTGGACGAGGCGCGGGCGTCGGCGGGCGGCGCGGCGCCGAAGCCGGTGGTGGACGAGGCGCGGGCGTCGGCGGGCGGCGCGGCGAGGAAGTCGGCGGGGGGTAGGGCGCCGAAGTCGACGGGCGGCATGGCGCCGAAGTCGACGGGCGGCATGGCGCCGCTGCTGGGCGGCTCCGGCGCCGCCTGCGGCGGGAGGGGGCGCGGCCCGGGCGCCTGGAACGCGGCGCCCACGCGCGAGTCGTCGTAGTCCGGCGGGGCCTCGTCGAAGAGCTCGGCGCCGACGATGGTCCCCGGTCCTGCAGGTGAGCCGGCACCGGTGGCCTTCGAGGGGAGGGCGGAGCCGGTGGCCTTCGAGGGGAGGGCGGGGCCGGTGGCCTTCGTGGGGAAGCCCGCGGCGGTCGGAGCAGGGAAGCCCGCCTGGGCCGCGGCCGGGAGCCCGGCGCGCGCAGGCGAGGGGAGCGGCGCGGAAGCCGGCGTGGGCAGGCCCGTGTTCGAGAACGGGGCGGGCATGCCGATGACGGCCGGGGCCGAGCTCGGCAGATCGCCGGCGACGATGGGCAGGTCGCCCGCGGATGTCGCGGGCAGCTCGGCGTCGCCGTCGCCCTCGAGAGGCAGCTCGAGCTCACCGAAGCCGAACGACATGGATCCGCTGCTGGAGCGCGCCGGAGGAGCCGGGGGCACGTCGTCGTCCAGGTCTCCGAAATCGTACTCCGGGGCCACGCGCGGGGGCGCGTCCCCCGCACCGCGGGTGCGCCCGCGACCGAGCGGCTGCGTGGTGGCCCCGGCGTTTCGCGCGCCGAGCCCCGCGTCCCGCGCACCAGGCCCCGAGGGGGCGCCCGGCGCGGACTCGCGCTCGCCGAACCCGAGGGTGCGCCGGCTGCTCGGAGGCAGCGGCTCGACCCGCGCCGGCAGGTCGGTACCGGCGAACGCGGTCGGCGTCGCCGGGGCGGTGCGGGACTCCGCGCGCGATCGCGCCGGGAGCGCCACCGGCGCCCCGGGCGCATTGCCGTAGACGACCGGCAGATCGTCCGGGTTGAGCCCCTGCACCTCGGCGTCCGTCGGGCTCGGGAGCTCGACCATGAGATCGATCTCTCCGAAGCCGCGCCGCTGCGGCACGGTCTTGGCGTTTCGCCGATCGGACGGGGCGGGGCGATCGGGGACGTCCGGCAAGCCGATCTCGCCGAAGACCTCCGGACCCGGCGGCTCAGGAGGCGGCGCGGGCGGCGCAGGCACCGCGGGCGCTGCGCGGCGCGGCGGTGTCGGTACCGGCGCCGGCGCCGGCCCGGGGCGTCGGGGAGGCGCGACCGCGGGGAATGCGATGTCCTCCGGAGCCGCCATGGGCAGATCGGCGTCCTCGGTCGCCGCAGGGGCGCTCCGCTCCGAGAGCTGAAGGCCCCCCGCCCCGGCCCGCGGCGGGGGGGTGGGCACAGGCGTCGGCGCGGGCGCTGCGCTTGCGCCCCCCTTGGTCACCAGCAGGCTCGTACCGCACTTCGGACAGCGCATCCTGAGCCCCGCAGGGGGGACACGCTTCTCGTCGACCTGGTACGGCGATTTGCACCCGTCGCACTCGACCTTGATCATGCTTCCCGACCCGATGCCGGCGCTGCGAGCGCCTTCGCAGGCGCCCCACGCTCGTTCGGCCTGCGAAAGGCCGGGATGCCCCGACATCCGCTCTCCTTACTAGCAGGGGTTGCGGTCCTTAGGATCGCCTCTTCTGCCGGGCGCCCTCAAATCGGCGACTTCCTCGGGCATGTCGCGTGCGTGGTCCGGAAGCAGGAAGCGGACATCGCGCAGACGCGGGGCGGCCGGGGACGGAGGGACGCGGGGGCGGGCGGGACGGGCGGGGACAGCAGCGGGGACAGCAACGGAGCGGCGACGCCGTCTGGCAGGCGGCGCGTGTCGCCATCGCGGCCTCGCCAAGCGTCCTCCACCTGTGCTAACGCGCTGCCGCTCATGCAGCGCTCGACGGCGGTCATCTACACGCTCTTCTTCGCGGGCGCGCTGGCGTTCGTGATCACGCACGGCGGCTCGAAGGGGCGCGGCGCGGCCAGCGCGCCCGCCGACGCAGGCCCCGACGCCGCCGACGCCGTCGACGCCGCCGCCTCGCCTGCGACGGCCGACGCCGACGCGGGGAGCGACGCCGGCGCCGAGGGCATCGTCCAGGAGCGCGGCCCCGAGCCAGCGGGGCGCTCCGACGCGGGCGTCACGCTCCTCTCGGGAGAGGCGCCGCCCTCGCTGCCGGCCGAGGCGCCGAAGAAGGTGCGCTTCGGCGTCGTGCTCGTCCAGTACCGCGGCGCGCAGGGCGCGGCGCCGACCGCGCGCTCCAAGGACGCCGCGCTGGCGCTCGCCAGGGAGCTCGCCGAGGTGGCCAAGACGGACTTCAAGGCCGCCATCGAGAAGGGCGACAAGGGGTCGACCGACGACCTCGGCTACATCCCGCGCGGCGTGCTCGAGCCCGCGCCGGAGTACGAGCTGTTCAGCCTCTCCAAGGGGGGCGTGAGCGGCCCGGTCGACACGCCGCGCGGCTTTTGGATCGCGCGTCGGATCGAGTAAGTAGAGCGTACCGCGCGCGGCGCGTCGCCGTGGACGCGAACGAGTGGAGATACCGTATGGCGACGATCGACATCCGTCGGCAGCACGCGCTCACCAAGGACGAGGCCAGGAAGCGCGCGGAAGAGCTTGCGCGGGGCATGGAAGACAAGCTCGGCATCCAGTGGCGATGGGATGGCGACGTCATCCGGTTCGAGGCGCCGGGCGGCGCCGCGAAGGGGACGAAGGGCCTCGTTCGCGTCGAGGCGTCCGCGGTCCATGTGGAGATCGATCTCCCGTTCCTGCTGAAGGCGATGAAGGGCATGGTCGAGTCGAAGGTCAACGACAAGCTCGACGCCGTGCTGGGCAGGGCCTAGCCCGGCAGCCGGGCCAGGCGCCCCCCGGCGGCTCGATCGACCGAGCCGCCCCGCAGCGCGCGGCGCCCCCGGCCGACACGCGCGCCCTCCTCCTCGGCCCCGCGACCCGGCCTCCTCCTCGCGAGCGAGCGACCTCCGCTCGCGCGCGGCGCGACGCTGTTCGAGCCCGCTCCCTGCCCGGCGCGCTTTACTCCGTCACGTTCGGTTCGCTACTCTCCGCCATCGTCATGCGGTGCGCACAGATGAGACCCCGTTCGGAGGCGTCGCGAGCGAGATGACGGTTCAGGCACCCGAGGGGCAGGTGGAGAGCATGACGGCCCTGATCGCGCGGCTCCGCGCCGAGCAAGGCGAGCAACCGGAGCGGCAGCTCCAGGCGCTCTTGCTGCACGAGCTCGGCGCGCTCGAGGAGGCGCTCGGCGAGGAGCCCACGGCGGCGCGCGACTACCTCGCCGCGTTCAACGCGGACCCCCAGTTCCGCGAGCCGCTCGAGGCGCTGGTCCGCATCCTCACGCGGCGCAAGTCGATCAAGAACCTCGGCAAGCTGCTCGACGCGCTCACGCGCGCCGCGGCCACGCCCGAGGAGCGGGCGCGCTCGTTCTGGGAGCGCGCGGCGTACCTCCAGGACCACGAGCAGAACCTCGCGGCGGCCAAGGAGGCGCTCGAGGAGGCGGCGCTCAGCAACCCGGAGGACGCGACCCCCTGGCTCGAGCTCGAGCTCATCGCGGCCAAGGAAGGGGACATCGCCGGCCGGATGCGCGCGCTGGAGGCCCGCGCGGAGCTCGCGACGGACGCGACGTGGAAGGGGCTGCTCTTCATCGAGCTCGCCGACCTCGCGGCGGCGACCGAGAACGTGGAGCGCGCCTACGAGCTGCTCGACGCGGCGGCCGCGCTCGAGGGGCGGGCGCGCTTCAGGTCGCAGCTCGCGCTCGAGGTCATCGCCCGGCGCGAGGAGGACCTCGGCGCGCTCGCGCGCGCCCTCGAGGGGCAGGCAGAGCTCATCGCCGACGCGCTCGACGACGAGGCGAGCGGCGACGCCAACGGCGTCCCGCGGACCCTGCGCAAGCCGGAGCACGCGGCCGACGCGTGGCTCCGCGCCGCCGAGCTGACGCAGCGGGCAGGGACGGGCGGCTTCGCGTCGCTCCTCGAGCGGGCCGCGGAGCGGCTGCCCCAGTCGACGCTGCTCGGCCGGGCGCGCATCGCCGCGCTCGAGTCCGCCGGCGAGGCCGAGGCCGCCGCCAGCCTGGCCAAGCAGGAGATCGCGCGCGGCGCGAGCGGGCCCGGCGCCGCGGCCCTGTGGCTCCGCGTCGCCGAGGCGGCGGCGCTCGCGAGCGATCGCGAGGCCGCGCTCGCGGCGCTCCGGAGCGCGCTCGCGGCCGACCCGCAGTGCATCCCGGCCCGCGCGCTGGAGATCGATCTCCTCGGAGACGGCCAGGACCCGTCCGCGTTCGCTGCCTCGCTCGAGGCGACGGCGGCCTCGTACGCCAGCGACGACGCGCGGGGGCGCGCGCTGCTCCTCGCGGCCTACGTCTGGGCGGTGCGGACGGACGACGTGGGCGCGGCGAAGGCGGCCCTGTCGCAGGCCGGCATGGCCGGCGTCCACCCGGGCGTGCTCGCACGCTTCGGCCGCTCGTTCGCGGCTCTCCGAGGCGACGCGGCCTGGTACGAGGAGTCGACGAAGCGGCTGCTCTCGACGGGCGTCGACCCGGCCGAGAAGGCGAGCCTGTGGTTCGAGATCGGCCGGAGCCGCCTCCTCCGGGGGGACGCGAACGGCGCCGAGGGCGCCTTCGCCGAGCTCGCGAACGCCGGCGCCGACGACGGCGCCACGCCGAACGCGTGGCTCGGGCGGGCGCTCGGCGCCTTCGCGGTCGATCTCGTCCGCACCCGGCGCGAGCGCGGCGACGAGCCCGGCGCCCCCGGCCCGCGGCGCTCGCCGACGGTCATCGAGGCGCTCGCCGAGGTCGAGGGCGAGGAGACCGCGCGCGGGCTGTGGCTCGTCGCCGCCCTGCGCAGCGCGCGCGGCGGCGATCTGGATCGCGCCCGGAGCCGGCTCCGGGCGCTCTTCGAGCGATCCGCGGACGACGAGGTCATCGCGGTGTTCCTGGCCGAGCTCCACCGGCGCGCCGGGAGCCCCACCGCCGCGGCCGCGACGCTCTCGGCCTGCGCCGCGGCGATCGACGACGCCGATCTCTCGGCGGCGCTGCACATCGAGGCGGCGATCCTGCTCTGGCGCGCCGGCGAGCGCGGGCGCGCCGTCGAGGAGCTCGAGGCGGCGCGCGGCAAGGCGCCGCGCGCCGGCGCGACGGCGCTCACCTGGGCCCTCCGCGGCCACGAGGCGGGCGATCTGGAGAGCCGGCGCCGCGCCCTCGAGGTCGCCGGCGAGGCGGGCGAGGACCCGGCGGCGCTCGCGCTGTCGCGGTTCGGCCTCGAGGTCGGCGCGGCCGAGGGCGGCGACGCCGACGAGGCGCTCGCGACGCTCGAGGCGCTGGAGTCGCAGGCGAGCGACGACCTCGCCCTGGCCGCCGCGCTCGGGCGCCTCCTCTGGCAGCCGGCCCTCGAGCAGCGCAGCGCCGTCGAGCGCGCGCTCGACTACATCGAGGAGCGCGGCGACGGCGCCGCGACGATCGCGCACGCCGAGCGCTTCCGCCTCGCGCGGACCCTGGACCAGGATCGCGCGCGCACCGCGGCGCGCGCGGCGGCGTGGGCCGCGGCCGACCCGAGCCCGCACGCCGAGCTCGAGTGGCTCGGCGCCGCGCTCGGCGCCGAGGACCGCGAGGCGGAGGTCGCCGCGCGGAGCGCGCTCGCGCGGCACATGGAGGGCGAGGCCCGCGCTGCGATGGAGGCCTCGGCCGCGATCGTCGGCGCGCTCGATCAGCCGAACCTGCCGCGGCCGTTCCTCACGGGCGAGCAGGCGCCCGCGCAGCTCGCCAACCTCGAGCTCGCGCTCCCCGGCTGCGATCCGCGGCGCCGCGCCGCGGCGCTGCACGGGCTCGGCGACGCGCTCGGCGAGGAGGCGCAGCTCACGGCGCTCGGCCTCGCGGGCTGGTCGGACTTCGCGGCCGGGGATCACGAGCGCGCGCTCGCCGCGTTCCGCGCGGTCGTCGAGCGGCGGCCCGACGACGTCGCCGCCTGGGAGGGCGTCCGCGCGACGTCCGAGGCGCTCCGCGACCCCGTGTCGACGGCGCTCGCCTCGGCGCAGCTCGGGGCGCTCTGCAGGGACGACGCGCGCGGCGCGGGGTTCTGGGAGAGCGCCGGGCTCCTGCTCCTCCAGCACACCGAGGCCCACGAGGACGCGGAGATCGCCTTCGATCGCGCGTTCGCGCGCGACCCGCGGCGCGGCGTCGCCTTCGATCGGCTGTTCCGCCGGGTCCGCGCGCGCAACGAGGACGATCGGCTGCTCGACATCATCGAGCGGCGGCTCGGCGTGGCGGACAACGACCTCGAGCTCTGCAAGCTGTTCTGGGAGCGCGCGCGCGTGCTCCGCAAGAAGGGCAGGCTCGACGACGCGCTCGCCGCGCTCGAGAACGTGACGCTGCTCGAGCCGGACCACATCGGCGCGCTGGCGCTCTCGGCCGACATCTCGAAGGCGCAGGGCGACCTCGGCCAGGCGGCCGCCTTCTACGCCGAGCTCTCGCGCGTCGCGAAGGCGCCGGGGGAGCAGCGCCTCATGTCGGGGATCACGGCCGTCGACGCCTACGAGAAGCTCGGCGAGCACGACAGGGCGCTCGAGGTGCTGATCGGCCTGCACCGGGCCGGGCTCTCGACGCCCGTCGTCCGTGAGCGCCTCGTCCGGGTCGCCGCCCGGGTCGGCTCCTGGGACGAGGCGACGCGCCTGCTCGAGGAGCTCATGGTCGAGCGCGACACCCCCGCGGGGCGGATCGAGGCGGCGCGCCTCGCGATGGCCATCTACCGGGATCAGCTCGGCGCGCCGCGCCGCGCCGAGCGGGCCGTCGCGAAGCTCCTCGAAGAGGCGCCGGACGACGGCGAGGCGATCGATCTCGTCCTCACGACGGACTACGAGCCCGCCTTCCGCACCCGCGTGCTCGGCCGCGCCAAGGCGACGCTGATCCAGGCGCTCGCGGTCGAGCCGATCGACGCGGACCGGGTCGCGCTCCTCGCGAAGATCGCCGGCGCGGGGCAGGACGCGGCGCTCCGGCAGGCCACGCTCGGCGCGCTCGTCTCGCTCACCCGCATCGACGACGGCATCTCCGCGGAGCTCAGGAAGATCGACGCCCGCGTCCCGGCGCGGCCGCAGATCGCCCTCGACGCCAAGGCCATGGCCGACATCGCCGATCCGCTCGACACCGGGCCCGTCGGCGAGCTGTTCGCGAAGATGGCCGAGACCATCTGCATGGCGCTCGGCCCCTCGCTCGTGTCGCTCGGCGTCGGCAAGAAGGACCGCATCGACTCGCGCGGCGGCCACCCGCTGCGCGTGGCGGTCGCCGAGTGGATGGGCGCGCTCAGCTTCGAGACGGACTTCGAGCTCTACGTCGGCGGCCCCAGCCCTCGCGGCGCGACCGGCGTCTACGGCCAGCTGCCGGCGCTCGTGCTCGGCCCCGAGATCACGACGCCCCTCGACGCCGCCTCGCGCTCGGCGATCGCGCGCGAGGCGTTCGCGCTGCGCCGGGGCATCTCGTCGCTCAGGACGCGGGACGACAGCACCGTCGCCTCGCTCGTCGCGGCCGCGTGCATCGAGGCGGGCCTCACGGTCCCGCAGCCGCCCTACGCCGTCTTCGGCGAGGTCTCGCGCGCCATCCACAAGGAGATGTCGCGCGCGACCCGCAAGGCCATCGCCGACGTCTGCCAGCGCATCGTGTCGAGCCAGCAGGACCCGCTCCGCTGGGCGCAGGCCGCGCGCAGGAGCATCGACCGCATGGCCGTCATCGCAGCAGGCGACGTCTCGCTGGTCCTCTCGGACATCCTCAATACCCCGCGCGAGCAGCTCGGCGGTGTCGTCGCCGAGAGCGATCGTGCGCGCCAGCTGGTCGCGTTCGTCCTCTCGCAGAGCTACCTCGAGCTCCGGAAGAAGCTCGGCATGGGGGTCCGGTGAGCAAGAATCCGCAATCCAAGAGCTCCTCTGGCGGCGGCGGCGACGAGGGCGCGCCGTCGCAGGAGAAGATCACGGTCCCCCCGCCGGCGATGTACGGCGCGGCGGTCTCGGAGGGCGACGTCGAGGAGGCCACGCTCCTCGCGAAGATCCCCGAAGAGCTCATCCAGTCGATCCGCGGCGCCGAGGAGGGCGAGCGCGCCGGCGAAGGCGGCCTGAAGCAGCTGTTCTCCCGCGAGCCCGTGCCCGTGCCCGCGAGGCCCGCGCAGAGCGCCGGAGAGAGCGACGCGCTGCTCGACATGCTGTTCGAGGATCAGCGCGCCGAGGACGCCGACGACGGGGTCGTGACCTCGGCGCCGGCGTTGCACGGGACGCGCCGGCCCCCGGCGCCCATCCCGCCGCCGCGCCCCCCGTCGCTGCCCCGCCCCGGCGCCCCGCCCCGCTCGGGCAGCAGGCCGGGCGACGTGAAGGCGTCGCTCGGCGCCGAGCTCACGCCCGGCGATCGGACGCCGAAGATCCCGCCGCCGGCCCCGTCCGCGAGGTTCACGGCGCCGCGCGCGCAGCCCGCCGTCCCGCCGCCCCCGCTGCCGCCGCCGTCGTCGCGCCGGGAGCCTGTGTTCGAGGAGGACACCGCCGAGGCGGGCGACCGCGCGACGCCCATCCCCGACGGCGGCGACTCCCCGTTCGAGTTCGCGCCGCCCAGCGGCGCCAGCAGCGGCCGGTTCGCGGAGGCGCACGCGTTCGACGACGAGGAGACGCACGGCATCGACGACGAGGAGACCAACGCCCTCGACGAGCCCGGGCCCAGGACCCGGCCGTACACCGGCCAGTCGTCCGCCTCCACCAGCCGCTGGGATCAGCCCGCCGCCGACAGCGATCCCGGCGAGCTCGTGGACGAGTCCAGCCTGATCAGCGGGTCGGCCGAGCCGACCGATGAAGAGCTCGAGGACGATCTCGCGCAGACGCGCGTCGCGACCCGGAGGCCCGACAGCGGCGTCGCCTTCGCGCCGCCGCGCCCGCCTTCCTCGCCGCGCGCGTCGTCGTCACCGCCGCGCCCGTCGTCGTCGTCGTCATCGCCGCGCCCGTTCGCGCCGTCCCACGTCCGGCCGTCGTCGTCGTTTGTGCCGTCGTCGTCGTTCGTGCCGTCGCCGTCGCGTGTGCCGTCTTCCTCGCCGCGCGCGTCGTCGTCACCGCCGCGCCCGTCTTCGTCGGCGCGCGTCCCGTCGGCGCCGCCCGCGGGCCCGTCGTCGTCGCCTTCTTCCCGCGCGCCCGAGAGCCTCCCGCCGCTGCCGTCTATCCCGCCGCCCGCGTCGGTGTTCGACGGCGAGCAGGACGCGAGCGCGATCCTCGTCCAGTCGCAGCAGCGCGACGTGTGGGCGGCGCGCGCCGCGTGGCTCCGCTCCGAGGCCGAGCTCATCGAGGACCCCGCGGCCCGGGCGCGCGCGCTGCTCCCCGTCGCCGAGCTCTACGTGATGGCCGGGGAGGACGCCACCGCCCGCGCCATCGCCGCCGAGGCGCGCGATCTCGCCCCGAGCCTTGTCTTCGCGCACCGCCAGCTCCGCGGCCTCCTGATGCGCGAGGCAGATCTGCCCGCCGCGCTCGAGGCGCTGGAGAGCGAGACCCGCGTCCTTGGCACGCCGGCCGCGCGCTGCCACAACCTCGTGCTCGGCGCGGAGCTCTGCCGCATCCCGCTCGCGGATCCCGAGGGCGCCCACAAGCGCTTCGAGCTCGCGGCGCGGACGCACCCGGCCGACCCGCGCGCGCACGTTCAGCGCTTCTGCGAGGCGCTCGCCGCGCCGGACTCGGACGCGGCGGCCTCCGCCGTGCTCGCGAAGTTCCGCCTCCCCGAGGCGCCCGAGCTCGCGCCGCTCGCCGCGGCGAGCGCTCAGGTCGCAGCGCACCGGGGCGCCCCGAGGCCGGCGCGCGGCCGCGCCGCCGCACCCCCCGCCACGCCGTACGAGGCGCTGCTCCGCGCCCGCGCCCTGCTCGGCGCCGGCGACCTCGCCGAGGGCCTCGCGACCCTCGATCCCCTGCGCGGCACCTCGCTCGCGCCCGCCGTCGCGTGGCTCACCGCCGCGCTGAGCGCCGCGCGCAAGGAGACCCGCCCGGCGTCGCTCGGCGCGCTCCGCAGCGTCGCCGCCGGCTCACACGGCGGCCAGGCGCGCCGCGCCCTCGCGGCGCAGGCGATCGAGCTCGGCGACGCCGCCGCCGTGCGCGACGCGACGCTCGACGACGGCGACGACGGCGGCGCCTTCTCGCCGGCCGATCGCATCGTCCTCTCGGCGCTCGCCGGCGGCGCCGCGGGCGAGATCGACCCGTGGCTCGACGCCCTCGCCGACGATCCCGAGTTCGCGCCGCTCTGCGCTGCGGCGAGCGCCGCCCTGAGCGACGCCGGCGGCGACGCCGCGGTGGCCTCCGTGGCCTCCGTGGATGGCGCGCCCGCGTCGAGGGGCGTGCGCCCCCTCGGCGGCCCGAGGGCCCGCGCTGCCGCGGCCCTCGGCCGCGCGCTCTCGCGCGAGGCCGTCCCCGCCGAGGGCGGCGTCGACGCGAGCGACGCCTTCTCCCGCGCGGTGGTCACGTACGGCGACACCGCGCCGGAGAGCCCGCTCTTCCAGGCGCTCGCGCTCGAGCTCGATCTCGACGGCGATCGCGGCGCCCGCGTCGCCCGGGCCGTGGCGTCGCTGCGCGAGGTCGCGTCCGAGCGCGACAGCGCGCTCGCCGCCGCCGTCCTCGCGGAGATCGCGGGCGATCAGCGCGCGGCGATGAGCGATCTCGATCGCGCCCGCGCCGCGGACCCGCAGCACGAGGGCGCCGCCCGCGCCCGCGCCGCGCAGGAGAGCGGCGTCGGCGCGGCCCGCATCCTCGCGGAGCACGCGCTCACGCTCGACGAGGGGCCGCGGGCCGCGGTGCTCGTCACCGAGGCCGCGATCCGCCTGCTCGACGGCGGCGACAACGAGGAGGGCGAGCGCCTGCTCTCGCGCGCCGCCCAGATCGATCCGAAGCTCCCCGTCGCGCTCCACCTCGGCGAGCGGAGCGCGCGCGCCCGGGTGGACCGCGACGGCCTCCTCGAGTGGCTCAGGGCCCGCCGCGAGGGCGCGGCCGACCCTCTCGAGCGGGCCCACGATCTCGTCCGCGAGGCGCTCCTCGTCGCCGAGGCCGACCCCGCGGCCGCGGCGTCGCTCCTCGAGACGGCGCACCGCTCGCGCCCCCAGGACATCGGCCTGCGCGAGCTCTTCGAGCGGCTCGCGCCGGAGCCGCCCGCCGACCGCGCCTCCTGGCGCGCCGAGCGCGCCGCCGAGCTCCTGCGCGCCCTCGACGCAGGCGGCGACGGCGACGCCGGCCTCTCGGGTGACGACCGCGCCGCCGCGGGCATCGAGGCCGCTCGCCTCGCGCTCGAGGCCGCCCTCGACCACGAGCGCGCCGGCGATCTCGCGCAGGCCGCCGCGTGCGCCCGCCAGGCGATCGCCGCCGGGGACAACGCGCTCGCGCCGATCGCCCTCTACCGCGCGGCCGTCGCGGGCCACGGCGCAGGAGAGCTCGTCGACGCCCTGATCCCGCGCGCCCGCGAGGCCGCGGACGCGGCGGAGCGCCTCGACATCTACGAGCGCCTCGCGGAGCTCGACGAGCACGGGCGCAAGGACGCCGGCAGCGCTTTGCTCTGGCGCCGATCCATCCTGGAGGAGACGCCGCACCACCTGCCGACGCTCCGCCGGGTCGCCTCCTACCTCATCGGCGAGGGCCGCGACGAGGAGCTCGAGCCGATCGCCCTGGAGATCGCCCGTGTCCTCGACGGCCCGGAGGCGATCGCCCACGCGCTCCTGTCGGCGCGGCTGCGCCTGCGCGTGCTCCCGTGGGAGGAGGCGCTCGAGCCGGTGCAGATCGCATACAGGAACGAGCCCCGCGGCATCTGGGCGCTGCGCCAGATGGCCGCCCAGGCCCGCGCGAAGGCGGATCACGCCCTCGCGATCGAGGCGGATCGCCAGCTCATCGAGCGCACCGATCGCCCGTCCGAGGCCGCGGCCCTCTCGGTGCGCGCCGCCAGGGACGCCCTGCTCGCGGGCTCGATCGAGGACGCCGTCGCCTTCTTCCGCCACGCGATCACGCTCGTCCCCCACTACCTCGTCGCGCACCTCGATCTCGCCGACGCGCTCGATCGCGGCGGCGACCCGGCGGCCGCCGCCGCGGCGCTCGAGTCCGCCGCGGGCGCGAGCGTCGGCCCCGAGGGGCGCGCGCACTCGCTCTACGCCGCGGCCGTGCTCTGGCAGGACAAGGTCCAGAACGTCGCGCGGGCGCGCGACGTCCTCGAGGCGGTCGCCACGGTCGATCCTTCGTACGCCGACGTCTTCTCGCGGCTCAGGGCCATCTACATCGCCGAGGGGGCGCGCGCCGAGCTCGCCGCGCTCCTCGAGCGCCGCCTCGAGGCGGTGACGGATCCCGCGGAGCGGGTCGAGATGGAGGTCCTGCGCGGCCGGGCGCTCGCCGACGTCGGCGACGCGGCGGCCGCGAAGCGCGCGCTCGCCGCCGCGCTCGACGCGAACCCCGATCACGTCGAGGCCCTGTCCGCGTTCGCCGACGTCTGCGCCGGCGAGGGCGACTGGGCCGGCGCCGAGCAGGCGTGGATCCGCCTCGCGCGCCTCGTGCCCGAGCCCGCGAAGCAGGTCGAGATCTACCTCCGCCTCGGCGAGCTCTACGACGAGCACCTCCCGAACGCGGAGCGCGCCGAGCTCGCGTACCAGGAGATCCTGAAGCGCTCGCCGGGCGACGTGAGCGCGCGCGAGCGCCTCGTCTCGCTCTACAAGCGCGCCGGCGACGGCGCCCGCGCGCTCGAGCAGCAGAACCTCCTCATCAGCGCCGCGGAGGCGCCCGAGCAGAAGTGCCGCCGCACCGCGGAGCTCGCCGAGATCTACGAGGCGATGGGGGACGCGAAGAAGGCCGAGGCCACGCTGCTCACGGCCCGCAAGACGTGGCCGAAGGACGACTTCGCCCTCGGCGCGCTGGCCCGCTACTACCAGCGCACCGAGCAGACCGCCGCGGCGACCACCCTGCTCGATCGCGCCCTCGCCGACGCGCGCCGCGCGCTCAACACCGGCCGCTTCGAGCCCTACCTCTTCTCGACGGTCGCGACGGTCGCGGAGCTCCGCGGCCGCGCCGGCGCCGCGAGGATCGCGCGCGCGACGGTCGACGCGCTCGACGGCCGCGACGCCGCGATGGGCGGCGCGGGCAACGCCGCCGGCGCGGCCCGCCTCGACGCCCACCTCGCGCCGGAGCTCATGACCCCGGCGTTCCGGGAGCTCCTGCTCAAGACGGGCCCGCTGCTCGACGCCGCGGTGCCGTTCGATCTCGACTCGATCCGCGCGACGCCGCTGCCGCCCCAGCACGCCGAGATCACCGATCTGGCGCGCGGCATCGGCGCGGCGTACGGCCTGCCCGGCCTGCAGGTCTACATGACGGGCGCGCTCGGCGCCGTCTGCGTGCCGGCGTCCACGAGCCCGCCCAAGATCGTCCTCGGCCAGGCGCTCGTCACCTCGCCGCGCGAGGACGTCCGGGTCGCCCTCATCCACCGCGCCGTCAAGATCCTCCAGACCAACGCCTCGGCCTTCTCGCGGACGGCGCCGATCGATCTCTGGCCGCTGCTCGCGGCTTACCTGAAGGCGTTCGTCCCGACGTGGTCGCCGCAGGGCGCGGACGCCGGGCGCCTGCGCGAGTACCACGGCCGCATCGAGCGGGTGATGGCGGGCGGCGTGGATCCGAAGATCAGCGTGCTCGCCGCCGACGTCATCGGCTCCATCGGCAACCGCGCCTCGACGTTGAACACCGCGATCAACGGCTGGGGGAACCGGGCCGCGTTCCTCGCCGTGGGCGACATCAACGTCGTCCTCACGGGCATCGCCTGGTCCGGCGGCAACACGAACGCGCCTCCCGCCGCGGGCAAGGACCGCGTCACGTGGATCGGGCGCAACGCGGAGGCGCGCGACCTCATCGTCTTCGCCGTGAGCGACGGCCTGACCGAGGCGCGGGAGCAGCTCGGCTTCAACGAGTGAAGGCACGTCCCCCCCCACGATCCATGACGACGACCCTCAAGGCCAAGCCCCGCGTCTCTTACGATTGCTCGAAGTGCCCGGCCTACTGCTGCTCCATCTACGAGCGGGTCGAGGTCACGCCGCGCGACATGCGGCGGCTCGCCCGCCATTTCGGCCTCACGCTCGAGGCAGCCGAGGAGCGCTTCACGAAGCGCTACAACGACGAGCGCATCCTCCGGCGCCAGTCGGATCCGGTGCTCGGCAGGGTCTGCCGCTTCCTCGATCTCACGACCCGCGGCTGCACCATCTACGAGGCCCGGCCCGAGGTCTGCCGCGATTACCCGGGCAGGCCGCGGTGCGGCTATTACGACGTGCTCCAGTTCGAGCGGGAGACGCAGGACGATCCCGACGTGATGCCGCTCGTGCAGATCACGTTCCGGTCCAGGACGCCGGCCGGTTAGCGCTCGATAGGGCGGCAGCGCGGCTCACGTCCCCTCACGTCCACTCGGGCACCTCGTCGCCCGTGTCCGCCTGCGCCGCCGCGCTCGCCTTCCTCCGCTCGTGCAGCCACTCCTCCGGTCGATCGGCGGGGTAGGTCCGCAGCGAGCCGTCGGCCGGCCCGAGCAGATCCTCCGCGCGCGCCGCGCCCGTGATCCGCTGCGCGGCCATGAGGCCTGACATCGCGGCGCCTGCCACCCCGTGGCTCAGCGTGCTGGCCCCGCACTGGTACAGCCCCGGGATCCTCGTCCCGATGGAGAACGACAGCGGGCCGAGCTGCCACCTCGTCTTGGCGGTGCCGTAGGCGGCGCCGCGGTACGTGGCGCAGTAGAAGTCGTTGGTCAGCGGCGTCGCCACCGAGCGGAACACGAGCGCGCGCGAGATCCCGGGGATGACGTTCTCCGCCGCCGCGATCATCTGATCTCCGATCGACTCCTTGAACGCGTCGTACTCCGCCCCTCGCTCGCCCGTGCGGGTCTTCTCCCAGCGCGTGAAGGGGCCGTGGGGCACGAACGTGAACATCTCGATCGTGTGGTGGTCGCCCCGGGTCGGGTGGCCCGGGTCCTTCAGCGTCGTGATGGTCAAGAACAGCCCGTCCACCGCCCCGCACGGCAGCTGGCGCTCCATGCGCTCATAGAGGCGCCCCACGTCTCGCCCGCGGTACCACCAGTAGTTGCCTGAGTCGTAACCCATCGACCGGAGGTCCATGTCCACCGCGCAGAACACGCTGAGCAGGCTGACCGAGTACTCCATCCGCTGGATCTTGCGGCGCTCGCGGGCGGTCAGCTCGGGCGGCAGCAGCTCTCCATAGGTGATCGCCGGGTCCGCGTTCGAGACGACGCTCGCCGCGCGCAGGATCTCTCCCCCTTCCAGCTCGACGCCGGCCGCTCTCCCTCGCTCGACGAGGATGCGCTTCACCCGCGCGCGCGTCCGCACCTGCCCGCCGAGCCGGCGAAGGGCCCTGATCATCGCGAGCGGGATACGCTTCGCGCCCCCGCGCGGGTAGTACCCGCCATCCATGTAATGGCAGACGATGCCCGCGTGGACCGGCAGCGCCACGCGCGACGGCGACAGCCCATGATCGCCCCCCTGCGCCGACAGGAACGCGCGCAGCAGGGGATCGCGGATCGTCGCGTCCAGCAGATCCTCCTGGGTGCGGAGGCCCCAGCGCACGAGGCTCGGCATTTTGAACGGCGCGAGAAGCACCCTCGGGAACTCGAGCATCGCCTCGAGCCGCCCGAGATCGTCGTTGACCCCGCGCAGCACACGGAAGTACCGCGCTATCCCCGCGGCCTCGTGCGGGAACCGCGCCGTGAGCCGGGCGATGAGCCGATCGAGGCCCTTGGGCACGTCGAGCCGCTCGTCGCCGATGATCAGGTGATCGAGCCCGTCCGGGTTGAGCTCGCAGAACTCGAGATCTCCCGAGAGCCCGAGCCCCTCGTAGAGCCGCCGCACGGCGCCCCCCGGGCCGAGCCCGCCGATGTAATGGACTCCCGGGCTGAAAAGGTACCCGTTCAACGAGAAGCTGTGCGTCCACCCGCCGGGCAGGTAGTGCTGCTCGACGACGAGCACCTTCTGTCCCGCGCGCGCCAGCGCGAGCGCCGCAGTGAGCCCGCCGGCGCCCGATCCGATCACGACGGTATCCGCGTGCTGCATGACGCTACCCCCGGACTACGATGCTCCAGGGACGTGGTCGGCTGCGCGCTCGTGCCCTCGATGGCCCCGCCTCTTGCTCGTCGCTTCCCCGTCGCTTACCCGCCGCCTCGCTTGCCGGCGTCGGGCGGCGCCCCGGCGTCGGGCGGCGCCCTGTCCGCCTTCTCCATGTTCATGAGCGGCAGCGGGCAGACGACGGGCACGGCGCGCGCGGGGGTCTGCGCCGACTCGCGGAGGCATGTCTTGCCGGTCAGGCGGAGGCGCTCGCCCACCTCGAGGTCGGCCGGGCACACGACCGCCTGGGACGCGGAGACGAGATCCCCGTCGATCCAGAAGATCTCGCACCCGTCGTCGGTCCGGCGGAGGTGGTAGTGCCGCGTCGGCCGCCGTGGCGCCGGCGTGCCCTCCGGGAGCGCGGCGCCGCCGTCGCTCGCCTCCGCGACCCCGCCCTCCCTCCCGGCGTCCCCCTGGCACGCAGTCACCACGAACGGCACCACGAATGGCACCCCGAACGGCACCCCGCCCAGCACCCCGGACAGCAGCACCGGCAGGAGCCCGGCCAGCGTTCGCTGCGACGTCGGCGGCGGCATCTGGGCGCCTCCCGGACCGCCCCTGCTCACCGGGTCGGGAAGAGCAGGATGGACATCTTGGTCAGGAAGAAGTCGGCGATCAGAATGGCGATCGACGTCACCACCACCGTGCGCGTTGTCGCGTGGCCGACGCCCTCCGTTCCGCCCCGCGTGATCAGCCCGAAGTGGCACCCGACGAGCGCGATGATCGCCCCGAAGAAGGGCGTCTTGTACATCCCGCTGAAGTAATCGTTGAACGTGACCGAGCCGAGCGCCGTTCGCAGGAAGAAGCCGGCGGGGATGCCGAACTCGGTCGCGCAGACGAGCATCGCCCCGCCGAAGCCCAGCACGAGCGCGAACGCGCCGAGCACGGGCATCACCACGACGCTCGCGAGCAGCCGCGGCAGGACGAGCTTCTTCAGCGGGCTGGCGCCGAGGGCGCGGATCGCGTCGATCTGCTCGGTGACGGCCATCGACCCCACCTCGGCCGCGATGCCGGCGCCGATGCGGCCGCCGACGATCACCGCCGTCAGCGTCGGCGCCAGCTCGCGCGAGAACGACAGGCCGATGATGCGGCCGGTGTACTCCATGCCGCCGAACTTCTGCAGGCCGATGGCGAACTGCACCGCCATGACCATCCCGACGAAGAGCGCCGTCACCGACGCGATGGCGGCCGAGCGGACGCCGAGCGCCTCCATCTGGTAGAGGGTCGAGCGGATCTCGAGCGGCCGCTCGAACATCGACCTGAGCGCCCCCCAGGTCATCCGCCCGAACTGCCCGAGGTGCTCGACGAACCCGACCGCGTTCTCGTTGATCCGGGCGAGGAGCGGGGGGAGCGGCGGAGGGGGCAGGCTGTTCGGCGCCAGGCTCTGCGGGGGCACGCTCGTCGGCTGCGTGCTCTGCGGGGGCACGCTGGTGGAGCCCCCGCCGGAGGAGGCGGCCGGCGGGCCGTTCGAGGCGGGCGGCGGCGCCGCCGCGGGCCGTTTGCGATCAGTCGTCATCGGTCATCGGTGCGCAGGGTCGAGAAGCCGCGGACCATCCGCGTGAACGCCGGCTCGCTTCCGGCGTAGCGGGCGGGATCGGCGATGAGGAGCATGTCGTACACGCAGCCGTTCTTCTTGAGCACCCAGATGTCGAAGACCTTCGGCACCCCGTCGAGCTTCGCCGACATGACGGTGTGCATCGCCTCGCGGCCGTCGAACGGCACGACCTCCTGCTTCAGCACCTCGCGCTCGGTGAAGTGCAGGAAGAGGTGGTTGGTCAGCGAGACGAGCGGGATGTCCTCCTCGTTCCGGCAGCGCCCGTTGAGGGCGATGGTCGCCCCGTTCGTGTCGTCGCGGTACGCCACCGCCGCGTCCGACACATCGAGCCGCTCCCAGGTCGCCGGCGCCGGGGGCACGCGGAACGCCACGTCCGCGCTGCGGTAGACCGTCCCGTCGAACGACGGCCCTCCGCAGGCGGCGAGCGCGATCGCGACGGCGAGCAGCCAGGCTCGGGGGTCCGCTGCCTCGCCCGCAGAACCCGCGGCGGTGAGGCGCCTTCGAAGGGGTCGTCGCATCGCTGCGGGCCGACGCTATCACGCTTTTGCATCCTGGGCGAACCGCGAGCAGCCTGGCCGTTCCGGCGAGATCCTTCGGATCTCACCGGCCTTTTCGCCGCGCGCCGCGTACGGGCCGCCGCACCTCGGGGCGCTCCTGGTCGCAGCTCGCCGTCACCAGGAGCCTCGCCGCCGCGGCGCGTCCCACGGCGGGGGCCGGCGGGCATCGGGGCGCCGGGGGGACGGGCGAAAGTGCTGCCAGCGCTCGTGCTCGCGCCGGGCGCGCCCTGCCATGAAGATGCGGACGAGGAAGAGCCCGGCGACGAACCCCCCGAGGTGCGCGAAGAACGCCACGCCGCCGCCGCGCACGCCGATGGAGCCGAGCCCGTTCAGCAGGTTCACGACGAAGTACTCGAGGATGACCAGCCACGCCGGGAGCTCCAGGAACAGCCCGAAGATGAACCACAGGAGGAAGATCGGGTTCAGCACCGTGATCGGCGATCGCGGGTAGAGCGACGCGTACGCGGCCAGCACGCCCGAGATCGCGCCCGAGGCGCCCACCATCGGGATCGTCGAGCCGGGATCGATGATGACCTGCGCGGCCGCGGCGGCGATCCCGGACAGCACATAGAAGGCCGCGTAGCGGGCGCTGCCCAGCGCGTCCTCGACGTTGTCGCCGAAGATCCAGAGGAACAGCATGTTCCCGCCGAGGTGGGCCCACCCCGTCGGATCGTGCAGGAACATGCTGCTGAAGACCGTCCACCACGCGTCGCTCGGCGCTTCCAGGAGCTGCTCGGGCACGAGGCCCCACGCCGAGAGCAGCCGGTCGGGCGGCAACCCGGCCGCGATCGTCGATCGCATCCAGAAGAAACCGAGGACGTTGAGCGCGATCAGCAGGTAGTTGACGACCGGCAGCTTGCGGGTGGGCAGTTGGTCACGGACGGGCAGCATCGCGGTCACCTTAAGCACGCGGGCCCGTGACAGCATCCGCCTGCCTTGATAGACCCCCGGCCGATGTCCGCCCTGCGCCTCCACGACACGCTGACCCAGAAGCTCGCCCCGCTCGCCCCACGGCGGCCTGGCGAGGTCCGCATGTACTGCTGCGGCCCGACGACCTACGACGTCGCGCACGTGGGGCACGGCCGCGCCGCGCTCGCCCCGGATATCCTCGTCCGCCACCTGAGGGCGCGCGGCCTCCGCGTCGTCTACGTTCGAAACGTCACGGACGTCGACGACAAGATCCTGCAGCGGTCGGCCGAGTCCGGCGAGCCCCCCATGGACCTGTCGGCGCGGATGGCTCGCCTGTACCAGGACGACGTCGCCGCCCTCGGCTGTCTGGCGCCCGACGTCGAGCCGAAGGTCTCGGAGCACATCCCGGAGGTCATCGCCCTCGTCGAGCGGCTGATCGAGCGAGGCGCCGCCTATGTCGTCGAGCGGCCCGGCGACGTTCGCGACGTCCGCGACGTGTATTACTCGGTCCGCAGCTTCCCCTCCTACGGCAAGCTCTCGAAGCGCAACCTCGACGAGCTGCGGGTCGGCGCGCGCGTCGGTCCGTGCGAGGACAAGCGCGATCCGCTCGACTTCGCGCTCTGGAAGGGGGTCGCCCCCGGCGGGTGGGGCTGGGACAGCCCGTGGGGCAAGGGGCGCCCCGGGTGGCACATCGAGTGCTCCGCCATGGCGGGCCGCTACCTCGGGGCCGGCTTCGACGTGCACTGCGGCGGCATGGATCTCGTCTTTCCCCATCACGAGAACGAGATCGCCCAGAGCGAGGCCGCCCATCCGGACGACGCGCCGCTCGCCTCGATCTGGATCCACAACGGCTTCGTCAACGTCGACAAGGAGAAGATGGCGAAGTCGCTCGGCAACTTCGTCAAGCTCCGCGACGTCTACGCGCGCAACGACCCGGAGGCGCTCCGCTACTTCCTGCTCACGGTCCACTACCGGGGCCCGCTCGAGTTCGACACCCACAAGCGCGACGACGGCCGGATCGTGTTCCCCGGCGTGGTCGAGGCCGAGCGCCGGGTCGACTACCTGTATGCGACGCTCGATCGACTGTCCGCGCTCTCCGCGCTCGCCGGCCCGCCCGCCGGCGAGGGCGCCGCGCCGGAGCTGCCGGCGCGGCTCCCGAAGGGGTTCGCGGCGCTCGCCGCGCTCGCGGACGGCGCGCCGGGCCGCGCCGCCGCCGCGCTCGACGACGACCTCAACACCCCCGTCGTGCTCTCGATCATCGCCGAGGTCGCCAAGGCCGCCAACGAGCTCGCCGACGCCGCGCAGCGGCGGGGGAAGGACCAGGACGTCGCCCGCGCCGCCCCGCCGCTCGCGCGCCGCCTCCACGCGGCCCTGCGGTCCTCGCTCGACGTCCTCGGCCTGCTGCAGACGCCCTCTCCGGTCTACCAGGCCCGCACGCAGGAGCAGCGCCTCGGGCTCCTCGGCACGACCCGGCAGGCGATCGAGGCGAAGCTCGCCGAGCGCGCCGCGGCGCGCGCCGCGAAGGACTTCGCGCGGGGCGACGCCCTCCGGAAGGAGCTCGAGCGCGACGGCATCGAGGTTGCCGACTCTCCCACCGGTACGACCTTCCGGGTGAGCGCCTGAGGCGCGCCGCGCCCTGCGCGTTCCACGGCTGGCGCTCGCGCAGGCGGCGGCCCCCAGTGGACGAGGACCAACGGCAGATCTAGGTTTCGGCCCGATGAAGGCCCGCAGCGGTCCGCGCGCCTCGCACCTCCCGCGGACCAGAACGATGACGGACGACCATGGCTCGTGATCTCTACTCCGTGCTCGGCGTCTCGCGCGACGCGGACGAGGACAGCATCAAGAAGGCGTTCCGCAAGCTCGCGATGAAGTACCACCCGGACAAGAGCCCGGGGAAGGCCAACGAGCAGAGGTTCAAGGAGATCAACCAGGCTCACGAGGTGCTGAGCGACAAGACGAAGCGCGCGCTCTACGACGAGTTCGGCGAGGAGAGCCTCTCGCAGAACTTCGATCCCGAGCGCGCCCGCGCCTACCGCCGCTACGCGAACGCGCGGGCCGGCGGCGGGGGCCGCGGCCCCGGCGGCTTCGACGTCCAGGAGATCTTCGGCAACGCCCCCGCCGGCGGCGACCTCAGCGACATCCTCGGCGACCTCTTTGGCCGTGGCCGCGCCGGCGCGGGCCGCCGCCCGCAGCCGGCGCGCGGCCGCGGCGGCGACATCGAGCAGAACCTCACCATCGATTTCGTGTCGGCGGTGCGCGGCACGACGCTCCAGCTCCAGCGCGAGGGTGATCCCGAGCCGGTCACGGTGCGCGTCCCGCCCGGGGCCGCCGAGGGCAGCCGCCTGCGCATCCGCGGCCAGGGCGCGCCGGGCATGGGCGGCGGCGAGCCCGGCGATCTGCTGCTCAACATCCACGTCACGCCGCACCCGTTCTTCAAGCGCGAGGGCGACGACCTCCACCTCGACGTCCCCGTCACCCTGAGCGAGGCCTACCGGGGCGAGAAGATCCGCATCCCCACGCCCGACGGCGAGGTGACGCTCAAGATCCCGGCGCGCACCCAGACCGGCCAGGTGATGCGGCTGCGCGGCAAGGGCATCGCCCGCAAGGCGAAGGAGCCCGGGGATCTCTACGTGAAGTTCGTGGTGCACGTCCCCACCGTCGACGACCCCGAGGTCGCGAAGGCGATCGACGCGCTCGACGGCAAGGTGGAGGCGCCGCGCGGCGATCTCCGGTTCTGAGCGCGGCCTCCGGGCGCGGCGCGCGGCCGGGCGTCGTCCAGGGTGGATGGTGGGGGCTTTGAGACGCCAAAAGACGCCAAGAGACGCCAAAAGACGCCAAGAGAAGTAAAAAAATTTGGCGTCTTATGGCGTCTCTTGGCGTCTTCTGGCGGCCTCTTCAATCCGGTGAATGGGGGAGCTCCCCCACCCACCGGGAGCGCGGCGCTCGGACAGACGTGCGATGAAGAAGCTTTTCATGATCCATCCCCGGCCCTTCCTCGCGGCGGCTTTCGCGCTCGCCGCGTGCGCCTCGCCGGCGCCGCCGCTCCCGGCTCCGCGCGCCGCCGGCCTCTTCGCCCCGGCCGCAGGTCCGCCCCGGCGGGTGGACGCGCCGGCGCTCGTCGCCTCCTCCGCCGAGCCGCGCGCCCCGGCCGCGCCTCCGGTGGTCTCGCCTGCGGCGCCGGGCGCCTCCCTCGGGGACCCGTCCGCGGCGGCCGCCGAAGGCGACGCGCGCGGCGCCTCGCAGGGGCCCTCGATCGCGATCGATCCGCCCTACAAGCTCGGCCGCCACCTCGTGCCTCGCGGCCAGGCCGAGGCGGCGGAGCGGGATCGCTGGAACGTCGGGGGCAGGGGGGATCCTCCCGCGCCGCCGCCTCCGGCCGAGGGGCACCCGTTGCCGAGGATCATCGTGGACATCGACCACGTGAAGGGTCCGCTCAAGGCGAGCGAGGTGCAGCGCATCGCCCGGCGGCGCCTCTGGATCCACGTCTACTCGTGCTACCGCCTGCGCGCGTACCGGGACCCGACGCTGCACGGCAAGACCACGGTGCGGCTCACGGTGAGCCGCGCCGGCAAGGTCACCGGGGCGCGCGCCACCTCGTCCACGCTCTCCGCGCCGGACGTCGTCTCGTGCCTCACCGCGCGCGCCCGGTCGCTCCCGCTCCCCGGGGCCAAGGCCGGCTCGACGGTCGTGGCCACGCTGCAGGTCTATCCGGGCGACGAGCCGGTCGAGCCTCCGCCGTCCGTCCTCGCTCCTGGCCCGGGCGAGCTCCAGCCGGAAGCGATCTCCGCGGCCCTGGCCGAGGCCTTGCCCGTGTGGCGGAGCTGCTACGAAGAGGCCCTCGCGGGCGCGCCGGCGCTCTGGGGCCGCCTCGCGATCCGCTTCCACGTGACCGACAGCGGCGCCGTCGACGAGGCCTTCGAGGCCGAGTCGCGCTTCCCGGACGAACGCCTCACCCGCTGCGTGCTCCGGCGCGCGCGAGCGCTCACGTTCCCGGCGCCGGAGGGCGGCGATCTGCGCTTCGTCGTGCCGCTCCGGTTTTCGCCCGACCCGCAGCCGTCAGCACCCTAGTCGCGCGGCCAGGGTTGGCCGGATTTCTGCGCCGCCTCACGGCGGCGTCGCGCGGGCGGAACCGGCCCTGTTTCCTCGGGGCTTCGCCCCGTTCCACGCCCCGGTGTCCGCTCCGCGGCCGCCCTGGTTCCGCCTCGCCAGGTAAGGCTCCTCGCCGCGCCTGACGCTGCACCGACCTCGGAGGCCGGGTTCGGTCCGCCCCAACCGGGACGGGCCCCCTGTGCTCCGCGATACGACTCGCCTCTTCCCGCGCGCTGCGTGCGGTGCGAACGCTCCCGCCGCCTGCACGGTCGAGGCGGTCGCACAAGCAAACCGTGCAGCGACCCGCAACGCCAAATTGCGCCGCATGGCGTATGTGCAACTTTACGGTGGGGGAGGAGGCTCAGGTAACCCATGGATATCTCACCGGGCACCATCGTTGGGGGGAAGTATCTGCTGGAGAGGCAGCTCGCGCGTCCGTTCGCGCGGATCGCGCGCGACCGCGGCTCGGTCTGGGCCGCGCGCGAGCTCCGGCTGGGCGTTCGCGTCGCCCTGAAGCTCTTCGACCCCGACGCCGGCGCCACGGGGGAGATCCTCTGGCTCGACCGCTGGGTCCGCGCCGCCGCCGAGCTCTCGTCGCGGCACGTCGTGAGCGTGCGCGATCACGGCGCCGAGGACGGCGTTGTCTACCTGGCGATGGACCTGCTCTCCGGCGAGGATCTCGCGGCGCGCCTCGTCCGGCGCGGCCGGCTCTCGCTGGACGAGGCCGCGCGCGTCGCGGCGCAGGCCGGCGACGCCCTGCAGGCCGCCCACGCGGCGGGCCTCCTTCACCAGGGCCTCCGGCCGGAGAGCCTCTTCCTCGCGCTGGAGGGCGACGAGGAGGTCGTGAAGGTGCTCGACTTCGGCCTCCCGAGGGCGGTCGCGCCGCGGCTCGTCGGCGAGATCGCGGCGGAGATCAGCGCGGGCGCGCTCCACTACCTCAGCCCGGAACAGATCCGTGCGGAGCGGACCCTCGATGCGCAGACCGATCTCTGGTCGCTGGCCGCGATCCTGTTTCGCGCGGTGACCGGTCACCTCCCGTTCCCCGGCGACATCGCCAGCGTCGTCGCCTCGAAGATCCTGCTCGCGCCGGTGCCCATCGCGACGCGCCTCGCGCCGAGGCTGCCTGCCGCGCTGGACGGCTTCTTCGAGAAGGCGTTCGCGCGCGACCGGGCCCGGCGCTTCCGCTCGGTGGAGGAGATGGTGTCGTCGTTCGCTCGCATCGCGGAGCACGCGCCGCCGCCCTCCTCTGGCCTCCAGCGCCCGCCCCTGTCGGCGCGCGCTGCCGGGGCCGCCTCGGCGCGGGCGCCGGTCGCGGCGTTCGCGCAGGGGAGCGCCGCGGTCCCTCGCGCCGTCGTGCGGCCGGAGGCCGGCTCCGAGCCGCCGACCGCGAGCCGCACGACGCCGCCGGACACGCTGCTCGGCGCGGAGAGCGCCAGCGTGCTGCGCGGGCTCGCGTCGCCCACGCGGCTCGGCTGGCTCCTCCCCGTCGGCCTCGTCGCGCTGATGGGCGTCGCGACGTTCGTCACGCTCACGCGGCCCGAGCGCCCGAGGCCTGTGATGGCCGCGACCGGCGCCAGGGCGGCCGTGCTCACGGCGGTGCTCGCCGCCGGCAAGGCCCGGGCGGCGCGCGCCGCCGCGCTCGAGGCGATCGCCTCGCCGCCGGCGCGGCCGGCGCCTCCCGAGCCTCCTCCGCGCGGCGCCCGCGCGGCGGCGACCGCGCCCCAGGCCGCCGCGTCGTCGCGCCTCGCGCGGCCAGGCACCGCCACGGGGGCGGCCCCCACGGGCGCGCGCGTGCGCCAGAGCCTGCTGCCCGACTGAGCGCTGCGCGCTACGCGCTCCGGACCGCGTCGTCGTCGGCGGCGGCCTTCTCGGCGGCGGCCTTCTCGGCGGCGGCCCTCTTCTCCGCGGCCGCGTCGCTCGCCCTGCGCGCCTCCTGCGCCGCGCGGATCGCCGACAGCGCCGCGCGCGCGTCGCCGCGCGTCCGCTCCGACGCCGCGCGCGGGTCGCTCCCGTTCCCGATGCGCGCGCCGGTCATCGTCTCGAAGTAGCCCGACTCGACCCAGATGGCGCCGAGCGCGTGCGCCATCTCCGCGCCCTCCGGCCCGAAGTACCCGACCGAGCCGCCGTAGATCTGGCGCGGGCCGGCCTCGAGGCGCCGGCTGACGCCGCTCGCATGCGCCGCCGGCGCGCCGACCGCGCTGCCGCGCGCGAAGGCGGCGCGCAGCGCCTCGACGGGCGACGCGCCGCCTGCGCTCGGCCCCGCCGATGGATCGCGCTTGACGCGGACGAGCGTCTCGCCCGACGCGCCTGCCACGGTGAGCCCCGGCGCGAACGGCGACTCCGCGAAGTCGAGGAAGTAGAGGTGGGTCGACGGCGCGAGCACCCGCAGCGCCCGGTACACGTCGAACGGATCCGCGCCGCGCAGCGGGGCCCGGAACCTGCGGGCGAGCACGACCTCCTTCGCCTCGCCGGCCGCGACGCGCTCGTGCGCGGCGGCCACCTTCGCGGCGAAGTCCTCGTCGGCCACCGGCGTCTCGACGTGCTCCGGCAGGGCGTGTGGATCGAGCGCGGGCAGGCTCATCTGCTCTGGCCCGTGCGACAGCTCCCAGGCGCATCGGCTCACGGCGCCCTGCGACTGGCCGGCGATCATCATGGTCTGCGCCACGCTGTCGAACACGACGACGGTCGCGTCCTTCATGACCCGTCCGAGGTAGGCCTCGTTGGGCCACGGCTCGACGCCCAGGAGCAGGTGCACCGCGTCGTACGCGAGGAAGCCGACCCAGGCCTGACAGACGCCGGCCGCCAGGTCGCGCGCCGTGCCCTGTGCGTCCGGCGCTTTCGACGTGTCCGCCGCCGCGGCTTGCGCGAGCCCGTCCGCGAGCGTCGCGAACGGGTCGAACCCGCTCGGGAGGAGGGTCTCGGCGCGCGCCCTGTAGCCGAGGATCGCGTAGCGGCCCCAGCGCTCGCCGGGCAGGGCGGACTCGAGCATGAACGACGATCGGCCCGGCGACTGGGCGCGGAGCGCGGCGTAGGCGCGGACCGGCGTGACGTGATCGGCCGGCAGCGTACGGGTCACGACGGAGCTCATCGCGGCCCAGCCTACACGACGTTGCGCCGCGCGGAGAAGGCGGGCAAGGTAGCTCGAAGGACGCGGTGCGAAGCGCGAAAGCCCTTTCTTCGACCCTTCGTCTGGCTGCCTGCGGCGGCTGGCTGAGCGCCTGCGGCGGCTGGCTGAGCGCCTGCGGCGGCTGGCTGAGCGCCTGCGGCGGCTTGCTGATCGCCTGCGGCGGCGTGCAGCCCGTCCCGGAGGGCGCGAGCACAACGGTCGTCTCCCTGCGGAAGATCGACTGCGAGGCGTGCGGCGCCGAGCTCGTCGCGGATCTCCGCGAGCGCCCGGGCGTCTATTCGGCCGCCTTCGACAGGCGCCGCGCCGAGATCTCCGTCACCGCGTCGCGGTCGTTCGACGTCGCGGGGACCGTGAAGCGGCTCGCCGCCGACGAGGGGTTCGAGGCGGTGCTCGGCGCCGGCCAGGGGCAGTACCTCGGCTGGGCGACGTTCCCCGAGGGCGCGGACGCCCGGACGATCGAGGACGGCGGCGCGGACATCCCCGACCTCGGCGCCCACATCGTCCCGGGCAAAGTCACGGTCATCGACTTCGTGGCGGCCTGGTGCATGCCCTGCCGCAAGCTGGACGCGCACATGGTCACGGTGCTCGAGGCCCGCAAGGACGTCGCGTACCGCAAGCTCGACATCGTCGACTGGGACAGCCCGCTCGCCCGGCGGTACCTGAAGCAGGTCTCGAAGCTGCCGTACGTGATCGTCTTCGACACGTCGGGCGCGCGGGCCGAGGCGATCGCCGGCCTCGCGCTCGACGAGCTCGACGCGGCGATCGAGCGCGGCGCGCGGCGCTGAGCCCGCGCCGGCGCTGAGCCGGCGCCGGCCCGGGCGCGCGCGTGCGTCCATGCTGCGCGCGCGGCGGGCCAGGCGTCGCCGCCCGGCGAGCGGATCAGTAGTGGCCGAAGAGGTCCTGGATGCGCGACTCGAGCGCGACCGCGATCTTGTAGAGCGACGAGATGGACGCCGACGACTCGGCGCGCTCGATCTGCGACAGCAGCGACACGCTGAGCCCCGTGCGGCGCGCCATCTGCTTCAGCGTGAGGTCCTTGTCCTTGCGGAGGTTCCTGATCGTGTCGCCGATGACGCGGTGGAGCTGCTCCTCGGGCGTGCGCGCGAGGCCCTTCTTGCGCATGACGCGGGCGAGCACCTCGCGGAACTCGTCCACGTTGAACGGCTTCTTGATGTAGTCGACCGCGTCGAGCTTCATGGACGCGACGGCGCTCTCGAGGTTGGGGAAGCCGGTGAAGATGACGACGGCGATGTCGTTGTCGACCTTGCGGATGCGCTTGAGCACCTCGATGCCGTCGAGCTTCGGCATCATCAGGTCGAGGATGATGAGGTGGTAGCCGCCCGTGCGCACCTCTTCTTCCACGGTCGTGGGGTCGCCCAGCGTCTTGACCTGGTACCCGTCGCGCTCGAGCAGCGTCTGCATGTAGTCACAGATCGCGCGGTCGTCGTCGACGATCAGAATGCGTACAGCGGGAAGCTCAATTGCCACCTGTTCCTCCTCTCACGTCACGACCGCCGGAGCCGGCCGGTCGCCCTGGTCCGTTCTGGAAGGGGCCGCCCGTGCGGTCCCCTGCTCAAGTTGCGCGAGCAGGGGGCGAGGCCCTCACCGGCGCACCAGACGCCTCGCTCTCTGCTTCCTTTCGGCAACATCGGGATTCCAGTGACACTTTAACACGGCCTGAGCAAGTTGGGACGGGACATTTTTCTTGCGCTCCCACGATTCTTGGCTTCGTGAAACGTCCGGGGCGCCGGGGTGGCCTTGAAGTGAGCGAATTCTTGCCGTTTTTTGTCATCTGGCCGTCATGCGGTGCGCGGGCGCTTCCGGGGAAGGGCTGAGAGCTCGCGGTGCAGCGGTGGAGCCCGGATCATTTCGTCTTGACAAGAGGCTCGCTCTTGGCGATGTTGCGCGCCCGCTGTTCAGCGGGCGTTGCTCTTGGGGCAGCGAACGGGGCGTAGCGCAGCCTGGTAGCGCACTCGGTTCGGGACCGAGGAGTCGGAGGTTCAAATCCTCTCGCCCCGACTCAGTTCAGCTGGGGATCCACGAAGGGCGGCCTGATGGCCGCCCTTCGTCGTTTGGGGGTGCCGGCAGGGAGACCGGGAGCGGGGGGGCTCCTGGCCGTCGGCGGTTACGTTTACGGCTGGTCGTTTACGTCCACGAACACGATCACGAACACGAACACGAACACGAACACGCGCACGCGCACGCGCACGTCCACGTGCTCGTCCATGTCCGCGTGTTCGTGTTCGTGTTCGTGATCGTGTTCGTGCGCGTGTTCGTGCGCGTGCGCGTGCACGTGCTCGTCAGGGTAGGCATGAGCGGCTGCGGTCCTACCCCGTGCGCCCCGCGAGGTTGGCGATCACGGCCGCAAGCTCCGACGCCTCGATCGGCTTCGGCACGTGCGACTGGAACCCCGCCAGCAGCGCGCGCGTCCGGTCCTGTGCGCTCGCGTACGCCGTCAGCGCCGCCGCGGGGATTCGCCCTCCCTGCTCCGGGCTCTGCGCGCGCAGGCGCCGGATCAGGCTGTACCCGTCCTCCCCGGGCATCCCGAGATCGCTCAGGATCACGTCCGGCTTCTCGCGCTCGATCGCGGACAGCGCCTCGTCGACCGTCGCGACCGCGGTGATGCTCGCCCCCTTGCGCTCCAGCACCGTGGTCACGAGCTCCCGCGCGTCCGGCTCGTCGTCGACCATCAGCACCCGGACGCCCTGGAGCGTCGGCTCCAGCTCGTTGGACAGCGGGACCAGCCCGTCGGCCCTCCGGAGGGCCGCGATGGCGCCCCGGGGCGCGAGCGGGATCTCCACCGTGAACGTCGCGCCCTTGCCGTCCCCGGCGCTCTCCGCCTTCACGGTGCCGCCGTGGAGCTCGATGAGGTGGCGGGCGATCGCAAGGCCGAGCCCGAGGCCGCTGTGCGGCCGCGTGCTCGTGCTGTCGGCCTGGCGGAAGCGGTCGAACACGTACGGCAGGAACTCCGGCACGATGCCCTGGCCCGTGTCGCTCACCTGGATGCGGGCCAGCCCCTCGGCCCTGCCGAGCTGGATCGAGACCTTGCCGCCGCGCGGGGTGAACTTGATCGCGTTCGACAGGAGGTTCCACACCACCTGCTGCAGCCGCGTCTGGTCGCCCGAGATCGGCCCCGCGTTCGGGTCGAGCTGCACGAGCAGCTCGATCCCCTTCGCGTCCGCGCCGTGGCGGACCGCGTCGATGGCGGCGTTGATGATCGGCGGCAGGTCCACCAGCATCACGTCGAGCCGCAGCTTGCCGGTGATGATGCGGGAGGCGTCGAGGAGGTCCTCGACGAGCTGCGCCTGGAGCGTGCCGTTGCGCTCGATCGCCTCCAGCGCCCGGACGTGCGTATCCGGCTTCAGCGAGCCCTGCCGCAGCATGCGCGCCCAGCCGAGGATCGCGGTGAGCGGGGTCCTGAGCTCGTGCGAGAGCGTCGCGAGGAACTCGTCCTTGGCGCGGTTGACCTGCTGCGACTCGCGGTAGAGCTGGGCGTTGTCGAGCGCGAGCGCGGCGAAGTTGCAGAGCTCCTCGGCGAGCGCGAGATCCTCGACGGTGTAGCGCCGGCTCGGCTCGGTCGAGAGCAGCGTGATCGCCCCGCGCGTCCGGTCGCGGGCGCGCAGCGGTACGATCATCGCCGAGCGGACGCCGAGCTCCCGGAGCAGCGCGAGGTACGCCGGGTCGTGCGCGCCGGACCAGCACTCGTTGCCGGGCTTCAGCGACGCGGCGCGCTGCCACGCCATGCCCTCGACGTCGGGGAGCAGGAGCGACTCGCCGCACCGGAGCACCGCGTGCACCGCGCGCGGCACCTCGGGATCCGTCGGGTAGCGGGCCGGCAGATCCCGCCCCAGCGCCTTCTTCGTTTCGCTCGCGTGCACGGCCGCGAGCCGGCCCAGCGAGCCGTCCGGCTCGACGATGTCCACCACCGTGGCGTCGGCGATGTGCGGCACCGCGAGGCGGGCGACGTTGGCCAGCGTGCTCTCGTAATCGAGGCCCGACAGCGCGAGCTGCCGGCTCGCCTCGCCGATGAAGTAGCGCCACTTGTCGGCGAGCCGCTTCTCGGTCACGTCGCGGAAGACCAGCACGAGCCCGACGAGCTCGCCCTCCTCGCTCCGGATCGGCGCGCCGTTCGAGTCGATCGCGAGCTCCGAGCCGTCCTTGCGCAGGAGCAGCGTGGTGTCGTCGAGCCCGATGATGCCGCCGTGGCGCAGCACCTCGGTGACGGGGTTGTCGAGATCGTGGCGCGTCTGCTCGGAGATGATCCGGAAGACGTCGGACAGGCGGCGGTCCTTCGCCTCGTCGAGCGTCCAGCCGGTCAGCGTCTCGGCCACGGCGTTCATGAAGTCGATCCGCCCGGTGCCGTCGGTCGAGATCACCGCGTCGCCGATGCTCTTCAGCGTGGTCGAGAACTTGGTCTTGCTGACCCGGAGGTCCGCCTCGAGCTGCTTGAACTGGGTGATGTCGGCGAAGATGGACACCGCGCCGAGCATCTCGCCCTCCGGCGAGAAGAGCGGCGCGCAGCTGCCGAGCAGCATCCCGTGGGTGCCGTCGAAGCGCTGGAAGTGGATCTCCTCCGCGGGGACGGTCTCCCTGCGCGACAGGCACCGCGCCATCGACCAGTCGCCGCCCTCGAACGGCCGCCCGTCGGGGTGGAACGCGCGGTAGCGCCCCCAGCCCTCGACGTTCTCGGCGGTGGAGCTGCCGGCCCAGATCCGCTCGGAGGCGCGGTTCTGGAGGATCAGCTTGCCCTGGCTGTCGGAGACGATGATGCCGTGCGGGCTCTCGCTGAGGAGCGCGTCGAGGAGCCCGCGCTCGTGCTGGGTGATCACGCGCAGCCGCTCGACCTCGCGGCGCAGCGCCTCGATCTCCGTGTCGACCGGCGGCACCGACGCCGCGAGCGGCGTGAGCTCGAACGAGGCGCTCGCTGTCGGATCGAGGCTCACGATCGCGCGGTCGATCTCCATGACCGTGGGGCCGATGAGCCGCCGCTGCTCCGTGGTGCTGGCCGCGTCGTACAGCAATGCCCGCGCCTGCGCGAGCGCCGCGACGATCGGCATGTCCGGGCGTTCGGGCATAGAGCTCAAGGGATCCCACGGCCGCAGGACGCGAACAAGATGCTACGTGCGCGACCTGACAAGGAAATCGCGCCCGCGAACGTGGACTCCTCGCTGGACGGACTCATCCGGTGAGCCGGGGTACGCCCGCATCCCTGGAGGGCGGACGAGGTGCACCCCGGCCGTGTCGGCCGCGCGAGGATCAGCTGCGGGCTGCCTGGATCTGCTTCACGAGCTCGGGCACGGTCGCGAAGAGATCGGCGACCAGGCCGTAGTCGGCGACCTGGAAGATGGGCGCGTCGGCGTCCTTGTTGATGGCGACGATGACCTTCGAGCCCTTCATCCCGGCGAGGTGCTGGATGGCGCCCGAGATGCCGACGGCGACGTAGAGCGAGGGGGCGACGACCTTGCCCGTCTGGCCGACCTGGAGGTCGCTCGCGGCGTAGCCGGCGTCGCACGCGGCGCGGCTGGCGCCGACGGCGGCGCCGAGGACGTCGGCGAGCGGGTCGAGGACCTCGTTGAAGCGCTCCTTCAGGGCGCGGCCGCCGGAGACGACGACCTTCGCCTCGGTGAGCTCCGGGCGCTCGCTCTTCACCTGGTCGAAGGAGACGAACTCGACGCGCTCGGCCGCCGCGCTCGGCGGGACGACAGCGACCTGCTCGATCGGCGACGTCGACCCGGTCGGCTCGGCGGCGGCGAACGCGCTCTGGCGGACGCTCACGACCTGGACGGGGGTCGAGACGGTGCAGACGCCGTACGCGTTGCCGGCGTACATGGGGCGCTTGTACTTGAGCTTGCCCCCCTCGGGGAGGAGCTCGGAGATGTCGCTCGCGAACCCTGCCGAGAGCCGCGCCGCGACGCGCGGGAGCAGGTCCTTGCCGTAGGCGCTCGCGGTGCCCACGACGACGGCGTACGTCGCCGGCGTGCGGGGATCCGCGTTCGCGGTCCCCTTGGCGGCGGCCGCGACGGTCGGCACGTAGCGCTCGGCGACGTAGTCCTTGAGCGAGCTCGCCTGGGCGACGAGCACCTTGGCCGCGCCGAGCGTCGCGGCCTCGGCGGCCGCGTCGCCGAGGGCGTCGCCGATCACGAGGATCGAGTACGTCCCGCCGAGCGCCGCCGCCGCCTGCCGCGCGAACGTGACAGCGGAGTGCGTCGTCTTCTTCAGCTTTCCATCGGCGGCCTCGGCCACCACGAGAACGTCAGCCATGATCCCTCCTGCGCGACCCGCCGCTGCGGGTCGGGGTCCGCGTCGGCGGCACCCTCGATGTCATCGACCTCTTGTCCCGTCTCGTCTCGCTGCGCCCCGTCAGAGGACCTTCGCCTCGTTCTTGAGGCGCGAGACGAGCTCGCTGACGTCCTTCACCTTGATGCCCGCCTTGCGCGCGGGGGGCGGCTGGAACGCGGTGTACTGGACCTTGAGCGCCTGGTCCGCGGCGAGGTCGGCGAGCTTCACCTCGGCGAGGGGCTTCTTCTTGGCGGCCATGATCGCGGGCAGCGCCGCGAAGCGGACGCCGTCGTTGTACTTGAACGCGGGCGCGGTCTTCTGGGAGTAGACGCTGGTCGGCGCGACGATGCGCAGGTCGACGGTGACGACGGCCGGCAGGCGCACGCGGAGGGTGGAGACGCCGCCGTCGACCTCGCGGCCGACGAGGAGCGCGCCCTTCTCTTCCTTGATGGTCGCGGCGAACGTGGCGAGCGGCCAGTCGAGCAGCTCGGCGAGGATCTGGCCGACCTGGTTGGAGTCGCCGTCGACGGCCTGCTTGCCCATCAGCACGACGTCGGGCTTCTCGCGCTCGACGAGCGTCTTGAGCGCGCGGGCCACGAGGTCGCCGTCGAGCTTGTCGTCGGTGACGTCGACCCGGATGGCCTTGTCGGCGCCGGTGGCGAGCGCGGCGCGGAGGGTCTGCTCGGTCTCCTTCGGTCCGAAGGTGACGACGACGACCTCGCCCGCCCGCGTCTTCGGCGCCTTGCCGTCCTCGGTCAGGCGGAGCGCCGCTTCGAGCGCGTACTCATCGAACGGGTTCGGCTTCCACTCGAGCCCGGTCGTCTCGATTTTGTCCCCGGAAGCGGGGATCTTCACCTTGTTCGCGTTATCCGGATCGGCGACGCGCTTGAGCGGAACGAGGATCTTCACGGCTCGGTGGCTCCTGTTGCTGTGTGGTAACGCAGAGCGTAGTCCGCCTCGGCAAGGACGCGCCACGCCTGCGACAGCCGGGCCGGCGGACCCATGCGTGGACCCGGCGCGCGCGGCTGAAACAGCACGCCCGAGGCGGAGGGAGCCGGTCATGGCAGCGCCGACGTGGTGCGTCAAGCAGACGCGACGGCCTATTCGAAGGGCGCGAGCCATTGTGAGGGGTCTCGCGGAGCGCGGGGAGACAGAGGTGCTCCGTTGTGAGGAGGTGGCGGAGGGGGGTGGTGGCGGACGCGATCCGTTGAGAGGGGGGCGGCGGAGGGGGTTGGTGATGGACGCGATCCGTTGAGAGGGGGGATGGCGGAGGGGGTTGGTGACGGATCGAGTGAGCCCGGAGGGCCCGGCGGAAGGGTGGTTAACGGATCGAGTGAGCCCGGAGGGCCCGGCTGAGGGGGGTTGGTGACGGATCGAGTGAGCCCGGAGGGCCCGGCGGAGGGGGGTGGTTGACGGATCGAGTGAGCCCGGAGGGCCCGGCGGAGGGGGGTGGTTGACGGATCGAGTGAGCCCGGAGGGCCCGGCGGAGGGGGGGTTGACGGATCGAGTGAGCCCGGAGGGCCCGGCGGAGGGGCGGCCCCGTCAATCCACGCCGGTCGCGGGGGCTCCCTCGTCGATCGCTGGCTCGCCGGCGTCGGGCGGCGTGCCGCCTTCCACGTCGGTCTCCTCCTTGCCGCCCGAGCGCCGGCGTTCGGCCTTGGCCGTCTCCCGCTGGAGCGGCGCGAGCAGCCGGCGCGCCGTCTCCTCATCGGCCCCCTCGAGCTCCAGCATCTGGAGGACGCTGCGCACCACCTTGATCCAGCGGTTGCGCGCCCGGAGCTGCCCGCCTGGCGACTCGGCCGCTCCCGGCCGGTCCTCCGCCGAAAGGTGGATCCGCTGCGCGTCGAGCTTGCCGAGCTCGTCGCCCGCGGCGAACCACGCCTGCACCGCCTTGAGCAGGTTGCCCCCCGGCGTCGGCAGCGCCCTGAGCGCCGCCTTGGACTCCGGCGTCAGCCGGTCGCGCGCGAGCTTCACCTCGCCCGCCTCATCGCTGTAGCTCGCCCCGATGAACCTGAGCCCATCCGCGAAGAGCTGATCGCGGATCTCGAGGTAGATCGCCGCGTCCTCGGGATCGTCGGCCAGATCGGCGAAGCCGGTGAGCACCGCATGGGCGCCGCGGGCCTTGCGATCATGGATCTGATCGGTCGCGACCTGCTTCTGCTGGATCTCCGAGATCTGGTCGTCCGCCTTCTTCTGCCGCCGGTGCGACTTCAAGACGCCTTCGTGCGCCTCCTCGATATCGTCGATGAGCGGGGCGCACCGCTTCAGCGACACGAGGCGCGGCCTTTCGCGCTCCGGGTCGAGCCAGGCGCCTGTGATCTGGACCATTTGACGAGGAGAGAGGTCTTTGAGGGCCATGGTGCCTCCTTGGTTGTCCTCCGGCGACGCGCCGGGGAATGCACCATTCGTCAAGCTCTCAGTCCGGATGGGTATTGTAAAGGCTCTTGTGCTCGGCGCGAGATTTCGAGTCGGCCCACGGCGCGTCCGGGAGGGGCGCCGCGGCTCGATTACAGCTCAATTACAGCTGATTCGCGGCTCGAGAGGAGCTCGAGAGGGGAGGACGGTGTTATCGCCTGTAATTGCCTTTTGCGCCGGAAGCTCGGGTGGTCCGGCGCGGAGGTCTCTTCAGGTCCCCTCGCTCGGCGGCGGCTCCTCGACGTGGCTCGTCTGCAGATCGCCCCGAAGGCGTTTCCGCAGCTGTTCGTCCATGCGTGTCGCGTACTTCTCGTGGACGCCGAGCGCCGCGGCGACCTGGGCCCACGAGAGCTCCTGCCAGTACCGCAGCTCGATGAGGCGCGCCTCCCGTTCGTCGAGGCCGCGGAGCGCCGCGGCGAGCGCCTCGAAGGCGCGCGTGCGCGCGAGCGCGTCTTCCGGGGGCGCCCTGAGCCGCTCGCCCGTGTCCCCTACGAAGCGGGTGAAGGCGAGCGTCCGGCAATGGGTCATGAGCTGGCCCGACGCGTCGTCGTCGTCGTCGCTGAAGGGATCGCTTGTGTCGCGCATCGACTCGGCCGCGTCGAGCGCGGCGGCGGCGCCGGCGCGACGGATCGGCGCGTCGCGGGTCAGCTGCCGCATCACGGCGCCGGCGACCCGCTTCCAGGCATAGATGCCGAGGGGGACGCCGCGCGTTTCATCGAAGCCGAGCCCGGCTTCCAGGAGGGCCTGGTAGGCCGTCTGCTCGCAGTCCTCGATGCCCTGGCGCGTCCGCACGCCGTAGATCCGCGCGGTCGCCCTGGCGACGCGGCGAGCGAGGGGGAGCGCCGCCATGATGCGCTCCCGCGGAGGGTGAGGTGAAGGAGGAGGACGCCGGTCCCTGATCAATGCCGCCCGCCGGAGGTCCCGTCGTCGGGCGCCGCCGCCTCCTCGCTCGCGCCCTCGCCCTCGCGGGCCATCGCGCCGCTCCCGGCCGGGACGTAGCCCTTCGCCCGCAAGCGAGCGTGGAGCGGCGCCGCCGCCGGGTGGGTCGTGATGAAGACCGTGAGATACCTGCGGTAATCCTCGAGCTCCTCGGGGGAGAGCACCCCGAGGTACGGGCCGAGCGCGTCGGCGAGACAGGCCTCCACGATGGGATCGGCGTCGCCGGGCGGCTCCAGGTCGTCGTGCTGGTCGGAAGCGTCGTGCGTCATGGGGACCTCGCGCAGGGGGCCCGCGTGCGTGCGGCGCCCGTTCCTTCTCCTAAATCACTGCCGGGTGGCCGGTTCAGACAAGGAAAGCGACACGCCGGGATCGATTTGTCGCGCCCCGCCCCCGGAGGCGCGCCGTCGCCGGGCGCGGGCGGGTGCCGGGGCGGGGGGAGGGCCGGAGCGTGCGCCGAAGTGGGCTGCGGCCCTGGCCGTGGCCGTGGCCGGATGGCTGATAACAGCTTGAATTGACGTAGTTTTTCAGGAATCGGCATCGCCGGTGCATTTTCTTTGTCTGAACCGGCGCCCTGGTCGTGATTTCCATCTCAGGAGACCTCGCTGGTGGAACGCGGCACCTCAGACGGCTCAGGGCGCTCGGGCGGTGCCTGGGATGTGCTGGAAGGCACACCTTACCGGGCGGTCCGGGTGCTCGGGCGCGGGGGCATGGGGGAGGTCGTCGAGGCGGAGCACCGCGCGCTCCGGAAGCGGGTCGTCGTGAAGCTCGTCCGCCGCGCGCTGGCGCACGATCCGCGGTTCACGGACCGGCTGCAGGTGGAGGCGCGGGCGCTGGCGGCGATGTCGTCGCCGCACGTGGTGTCGGTCCTCGATCTGGGGCAGACGCCGTCGGGGCGCCCGTATTTCGTGATGGAGCGGCTCGAAGGGCGGACCCTGGCGGAGGAGCTCCAGCGGCGCGGTCCGCTGCCGGTGGCCGAGGCGATCGAGCTGGTGCGGCAGGTGCTGGCGGGGCTCGCGGCGGCGCACCGGGTGGGGCTCGTGCACCGCGACGTGAAGCTCGACAACGTGTTCCTGTGCGCGCCGGGGGCGGCGGCGCCGGGCGACGCCCGGGTCGCGAAGGTGCTCGACTTCGGCGTCGCGAAGGTGCTCGATGGTGCCCTGGCCGGCGCGGCGCCGGGGGCGCCGCCTGCGGTGGACGGGCCGGCGTATCCGACCGACGCCGGACTGCTGGTGGGGACGCCACGGACGGCCTCGCCGGAGCAGGCGCGGTGCCAGCCTGTGGATGCGCGGGCGGATGTGTATGCGGTGGGGCTGCTGATGTATACGCTGGTCGTGGGGCACGGTCCGTTCGCCCATGTCGAGGACGCGCTGGCGCTGCTGCGCGCGCACGTGGTGGAGACGCCGGCGCCGCCGTCGCGGTACGCGGCGCAGCGGCTCCCGGCGGCGCTGGACCGTGCGGTGCTGAAGGCGCTGGCGAAGCGGCCGGAGGAGCGGTTCCAGAGCGCCGAGGCGTTCGCGGCGGAGCTGGGGCGGATCGGGGCGGAGCTCGCGGAGGAGGACGGGAGCGGGAGAGCTGCGCGGACGGTGGAGGCGGAGGCGGGGTGGGGGCCGCAGAGCAGGGCGTGGTTCGAGGCGAGGCCGGAGGGTACGAGCGGGGCGGGCGCGGGGGTGGCGGGCGTGGCGGTGGAGGCGGGGACGGCGCCGGTGGACGCGCGGCTGTTCGCGGGGCTGACGCTTGCGAGCACGGTGGTGTTCTCGGCGATCGCGGCGCTGGTGCTGCGCGGGATGGGGGTGTGGTGATGGCGCGGGAGGCGCTGAAGGCCGGGGACGTGTTCCTTGACTACCGGATCACGGAGGTGATCGACGCGGGTGGGATGGGAGAGGTGTACAAGGCAGTGGAGGACTACTCGGAAGATGTCGTGGCGATCAAGTGCATGCTGCCACGGCACCTGAAGAGAGAGGACTTCGCGAGGCGGTTCCGGCAGGAGTGCAAGTTCTATCCGAAGCTGAAGCACCCGAATATCGTGAGGATGAAGAAGGCCGGGGTGTCGCCGGATCACGTGGCGTACATCGTGATGGATTACCTCGAGGGCAGGACGCTGAGGAAGCTCTTGAACAAGGCGTACCGTCTCGATTTCCTGAGCGCGATGCACGTGATGCTGCAGGTGGCGGACGCGATGACGTTCGTGCACTCGAAGGGGATATGGCACCGCGACCTGAAGCCCGAGAACATCATGGTGGGGACGAAGGCGGACGCGAAAGGGCACGTGTGGCTGCTCGACTTCGGGATAGCGAAGTTCGCGGACGGGGGGATGAACACCGATGATCTGCCGGACGTCGGGACGGTGAGGTACATCTCCCCGGAGCAGGTGAAGATGCTGTACACGAGCTCGAGGAAGGCCGAGCGCGTGGAGCGGGCGAGGCCGGACGGGCGTACGGACATCTACGCGTTCGGAGCGATCTTTTATGAGGTGCTGACGGGGAAGCACCTGTTCCTGGACGACAGCGAGCCGGCGACGGCGGAGGAGACGCTGACAGGGCACCTTGTTGCGGCGCCGGAGCCTGTGCACGAGATCGTGCCGGATTGCCCCGAGTTCGTGTGGCCGGTGGTGGCGCGGTGCATCGCGATCGACCGTGAGGAGCGGTATCCGAGGTTCGATGACGTGGCGCGGGACCTGCGGGGGCTCTTGAGAGAGACGGTGCCGGCAGGGCACGTGCTGGCGCAGCGGCTGGCGCGGGAGCGGATGGAGGCGGAGCGTCAGGCGGCGTTCGCGGGGGTGGCGCTGGAGGACAGCGCGCCGGTGGAGGAGGAGAGGGGCGCAGCGGGCGAGGAGGAGACGGAGGAGGCGCGCGGGAAGAGCGTGGAGGGCGGGATGGGGCGAGGCGGCGCGGCGGCGGCGAAGGGAGAAGAGAAGAGGGGGCGGCGGGTGGTGCACGTGGAGACGGCGCCGCTGGAGCAGTTCGTTGCGCCGGCGAGCGCGCTGCCGTTCGCGCCGGCGTCGAGGCTGCCGCGGGGGCGGGGGGTGGGGCATACGGAGCCGCTGCCGGCGCTGAAGCCGCTGGAGTCGACCGCGAAGCTCGCGGGGACGTGGGCGGAGCGGATGGCGCAGCGGACGGGGCCGCCGGTGATGCCGCAGGCGGGAGCGCAGGGGTACGGGGTGCGACCGCAAAGGCCGGCGGAGGTGAGGGCGGAGAGCTACGCGGTGCCGCCGCCGAGGGCGGCGGAGGTGAGGGCGGAGAGCTACGCGGTGCCGCCGCCGAGGGCGGCGATGGAGCCGCAGTACGCAGCGCCGTCGCAGCCGTCGTGGAGAGAGACGCACCGAGCGGCGGTGCCGTCGCGGCCGGAGGTCGAGCCGCCGTACGTCACGCCGCAGTACGTAGCGCCGCCGCCGTTGCCGGTGACGGGGCCGCAGGCGGTGGCGTCGTCGCCGTATCCTGCGATGGCGCAGCACCCAGCGGCGGCGTCGCCGCCGTATCCGGTGATGGCGCAGCAGCCAACGGCGGCGTCGCCGCCGTATCCGGTGATGGCGCAGCAGTCAGCGGTGGTGGTGCCGTCGCGGCCGGAAGCAGGGGCACCGTACGTGAAGCCGCCGGCGGCGCTGATGGAGATGCAGCGAGCGGCATCGGCGCCGCAGCCGGTCGCGGCGCGGCCAGTGGCGCCGAGCTCGGTGACGGCGCCGAGCGCGGGACCGGTGGAGGCATTGAGGAAAGAGACGCCGACCACGCCGGCGCCGGCGGCGCTGCTGACGCAGCCGCGGCGGGCGCCGAAAGCGTACGTGCTGGCACCGCTGGTGGCGCTGGCGCTGACGCTGGGGGGCGTGGGGGTGGTGCTGGGGCTGCGCTCGGCGCGCGACGCCGGGCCGGCGGCGGTGACGGGAGAGCCGGCGGCAACGGCGGCGCCGGTGGAGAGCGCGACGGCGAGCGCGGCAGCGCCGGCCGAGACGGTGCCGGTGGCGGCGCCGCCGGCCGAGGCGGTGCCGGAGGCGGCGAGCGCGGAGGCGGCGAGCACGGCCGAGGCGGTGGAGGCCGGAGCAGCGGAGAAGGCACGGGCGGCAGCGGAGGCCGATGCGCCTGCTCCCAAGGAGCAAGCGGCGGCGCCGAAGGAGCAAGCGGCGGCGGTGAAGGAGGCGGCGAAGGCAGCGCCTGTGAAGGCAGCGGCGGAGACGGAGGACGACGAGGAGTTCTACCCGATGCCGAAGCGTCAGAAGCCGTCGTTTCTGAGGGTGATCGAGGAGCGGAAGAAGGCGGCGCCCGCGAAGCCGGCGGCGCCTGCGAAGCAACAGGGCGCGAAGCCAGCCGGGCCGTGCGCCACGGCGGGGTGCAGGCCGTTCTAGTGTGTGGTCGCTGAGGAGAGAGGTCTTCGATGGGCAGCAACAAGGACAGCGACGACATCCGGCAGTACCTGCCGGACCTCGAGAGCATCCGGCGCGAGGCGGATCCAGAGGTGGCGGAGCGGAAGCTGCGGCAGGCGCAGAACAACCCGGAGCTGGACCGCGCGCTGACGGAGATGCAGCAGCAGAAGCCGACGGGACAGCCGCTGTTCCAGTTCCCGGTGGTGCCTGCGCTGGCCAAGGGGCACCCCGCGGTGCCGCCGCCGTTGCCGGTGCAGGCGGCGCCGCCGCCGTATCCGGCGCAAGCGGCGCCGGCGCAAGCTGTGCCGCCGCCGTTTCCGGCGACGGCGCAGCAGCCGGCAGGACCGCAGGTGACGGCGGCGCATCCGCACGGCGCGGCGGTGCAGTACGGGGCGGCGGCGCACCACGGCGCGACGATGACGCAGCGTGTGCCGGTGCAGTATGGCGCGGCGGTGCAGCACGGGGCGGCGGCGGCGCACCACGGCGCGACGATGACGCAGCGAGTGCCGGTGTTCGGGGGCGCGGCTGCGCCGCAGGGCGCGACGGCGCCGAGCCAGTGGGCGGATCGAGCGCTGCCGCCGATCGACAAGGCGCTGCTGCCATCGTCGTTGCTACCCGTGACGCCGCCGCCGGTCGCGGTGCCGAAGGCGCCGGCCGCCACGGAGACGACGGGAAAGCGCCGGCAGTGGATGCCGACGTGGCTGATGGTGTTGCTCGCGGTGATCGCGGTGAGCGGCCCGTTCGTGCTGGCGAGGATCCTGGGGCGAGAGGAGCCGCCGAAAGAGCCGGAGCCGGCGCCGCCGTCGAGCGGGGCGCCGGCGCCCAGCACGCAGGCGCCGCCGGAGGCCTCGGAGCTGCTGGCGCCGGTGGTGCCGGGACCGCCGGATGCGGTCGAGCCAAGCCTCGACGACACCGCGACGGCGAGCCAACCGGCAGCGCCGCCAGCGCCGGTGTCGCCTGTGCCCGCGCGGCCGACGGGTGTGGTGCCGCATCGACCGCAGACTCCGGCCGCGCCGGCGCCCACGGAGCGGCCACAAGACGAAGGATGGATGGAGTGAGACCGCGTGGAGCCATGATGATGACCAGCCGATCGCTTGCTGCATTGCTGACCGTTGCGACCTTGATCGCCGACCCTGACATCGCTGCCGCGCAGCCGGCGGCGCCGCCTGCCGCGCCAGGGACGGGGCCTGCCAGCGGCGCCGACGCGGCGAAGCGCGCCGAAGCGCTCGTCGACAAAGCGAAGTCGCTCTATCTGGAGGGCAAGTACCAAGAAGCCGAGGCGGCGCTGCTGGTGGCCTGGGAGCTGAACCCGACGTTCGACGTGGCGTACAACCTCGGGAACACGGAATACAAGCTGCAGAAGCACCGAGAAGCAGCGCAGTACCTTTCGTTCGCGCTGAGGAACTGGCCGCTGCTGAAGGCGGTGGCGAAGCTGAAGCCGAGAGCGGAGCAGTGGCTCGCGGAGTCGCGGGCGCAGGTGGGTGCGCTCACGGTGTCGGTCACCGTAGCGGGAGCGGAAGTGCTGGTGGATGGCAAGAACGTGGGCCGGGCGCCGCTGGAAGGGGAGGTGTTCGTCGACCCCGGCGAGCACCGGGTGGAAGCGAGACATCCGGACTACGAGCCGGCGAGCCAGACGGTGGGTGTGGCGAAGGGAGGGACGGCGGAGGTGAAGCTGGCGATAACGCCAGTGAAGGCCGCGCCGCAGGCGTCGGCGGGGGTGAAGACGGATGGGGGGACGAACGGGTCGTTCGTGGGGGCCGGTGCGCCGGTGACGGGGCAGCCGCCTGCGGGGCCGGTGGAACTGCCGCCGAAGAAGAACTGGGTGCCGGTGATCGCGCTGGGCGCGGCGAGCGCGGTGGGGCTCGGCGTGGGGATCGCGATGACGGTGGCGAGGAACAGCGCGCACGATGACGCACGCTCTAAAGGCGAAGTGATTCTTAGCGCCGGTGGACAATGCGCCACACCCGCGGCCGCGTTCGTCAAGCCATGTGAAGAGCTTCAGAGCATCGGCTCGCGAGGCGCGACGTTGGGCGACGCTGCACGGGTGGCCTACATCGCATCGGGAGCACTGGCGATCGCTGCGGTGACATATGCCGTATGGCCTCGAACCAAAGCGACACCAACGGAGCGCGTTCGCGCATTGCCCCGGGTTCAGGCAGGTAGTGTTGGAATCGACGTGTTGGGTGCGTGGTGAGCTCGAGCGAAGGAACAACGACCATGAGCCGAAGGTGTTGGATCGTAGCAGGCTTGGGACTCGCCACGGCAATTTGCGGGTGCAGCGGGTTCTGGGACAATATGGATGAGGATTGCGAGCTCATGCTGAGCTGCGAACACTTCGCATCCGGAAGTGCTGGCGGCAGTCCGCCGAACCCTACATGCGAGGCAGATCCGACGCAGAACGTGAGCACGGTGACGGACGAGTGCGCGGTGTTCGCGAGTGCGACCGCAGAAGCCGGGGGAGATGGGACGAAGGCGAGGCCGTACGCATCGCTCGGGGAAGCGATCGCGAACGCGAAGGGTAAGCGGGTGCTTGCGTGTACGAGCGGGGCGTTTGCGGAGAGCGTGACGATCGAAGCAGGGATCGAGGTGATCGGGGGCTTCGATTGCGAGACGGACTGGGCGTGGAGCGACGAGGCGCGGAGCGCGATCGAGGGAGCGGCGGATAAGGTGGCGCTGACGCTCGGGGAAGGTGCGAGCGGAGCGAAGGTGCGTAGCTTCTCGGTCCGTGCGGCGAGCGCGACGGAGCTTGGTCGGTCGTCGATAGGCGTGGCGGTGGCAGACGTCGAGGCGGAGCTTGCGCAGGTGGACGTGGCGGCGGGCGACGGGATGGCCGGCGCGAAGGGCGAGACGCCGACGGAGGCGACGGTGGCGGGAGCGAGCGCGCCGGCGGAGGTGTCGAAAGCGTGCGAGGTCGTCTACGGCGGTAAGTCCGGTGTGACGATGTGTGAGGACGGCGAGACGCGCGGTGGCGCCGGTGGACCCGGCGGGACCATGGGTACCGACGAGGACAATGGGCAAAAGGGTGTGGACGGTGCGCCGTTGCCAGAGCCGAACCCGAGCAACAAAGGCATCGGAGGCACGGGGCAGAATGCAGTCGATGAATGCAATGCCGGTGCAAACGGTAAGAGCGGCGATCCCGGCAGATCCGGCGAAGTGGACGGCTCCACGCAGCTTACATTGGAGGGGATCGCAGGTGGCGACGGCCGAAGCGGCATGACGGGGACGCGTGGTCAAGGGGGAGGAGGCGGCGGAGGCGCGAAAGCAGGGCGGTTCTGTGGACCCTCAGCGGACCCGATCAACGGTCCAGGCGCGAGCGGCGGGGGTGGCGGAGCGGGCGGCTGTGGCGGGAAGGGGGGCGGAGGCGGGAAGGCGGGCGGCTCGAGCATCGGGATCGTGAGCTTGGGGACGAAGCTGGTGCTGACGGACGTGACCGTTGCCGTGGCCAAGGCGGGCAAGGGCGGAGATGGTGCAGGTGGACAAGGCGGTGCTGTTGGGGGCAGTGGCGCGTCCGGTGGCACCGCATCGGGCCTTGCAGGCTCGAAAGCCGGTTGCCGAGGTGGCGATGGCGGTGCGGGTGGAGATGGCGGCCCTGGAGCCGGCGGCCGAGGCGGTCATGCGGTGGGCATTGCCTACGCTGCAGCGGCGAGCGCCACGCTGAAACTGAAGGAGTTCACGGCGGGCACAGCCGGAGACGGAGGCGGTGCTGGACCTGGTGGATCGGAGCAGAGTGCCGGTGCCCAGGGCGTGAGCGGTATCTGCTGGAACTTCGCGACGAACGAGAGCTGCGCACAGTGAGAAAAGCGGTGTTGCTGGGTGAGAAATTCGCAGCGCTGAATGCAATGCGAACGACTGAAGGGCGCGCGCTGTGATCATGAGCAGCTGAACTGAAGGAGGAGACAAGAAATGGTTGGACGCACCCCGCGCCGGGGTGATAGGGACTCTTTTGTCGCGGAGACGCGGCACGGTGGGCTTCCCGGCGCTGACAACTTCACCACCATCGAGTGGACTGCCCAAGGCGCGGGCGGAGGTACCGTTGATCTGCTGACTTCTTCTGCGTCGGGCCGCGAGAGCGGATGTTATCCGACGGTCGCTGAAGGGAGCCCGGCAGCAGATCGCTTTTGCGCGGCGGGAGAGCTGCGCGATGCCGTGGTCGTGGGGCGGCAGCGTGGACACGCTGGCATCCGGACTACCGTAGCTGGCGAGACCTCTCCCGTCCTACGCGGAGCGCGGGACATGGGAGGGGCGGACCGTGCGCAGGCTCGCAAGGCCGAGCACCGGCCGAGGGTGGGCATCCTCGTGCTCATTGCTGTCGCTGTCAGCACCCCTGCGCGAACTGCGTGGTGCGAGCAGCGGGTGCGTGAGGTTATGGGAGAGACGGTTGACGCGGCGCCGACGAAGAGCGAGGAGTCGCCGGCGGCGGGAGCGACGACGGAGCGGGGCGGGGGCGCAACGGATGTGGGGATCGTCGGGCCCGTGGCGGGGCCGCCGGCGGTGCTGGTGGAGCCGCGACCGCTGCCGGACAAGAGGAATTGGGTGCCGGTGATCACGCTGGGGGCGGCGAGCGCGGTGTGGCTCAGCGTGGGGATCGGGATGACGGTGGCGTCGAACAACGCGAGCGCGGATGGGCGCACGCAGGCCAACGCAATCCTCAACGCCGGCGGTGGCTGCGCGGATGCGCCGTCTAGACACCAACAGGCGTGCTCTGAGCTTCGGACAACGGCCTTCCGCGTCGACACATTCGGGCGTGCAGCAACCGTGGCGTACACAGCATCGGGCGTGCTGGCCATCGCAGCTGCGGCCTACGCGCTTTGGCCGCGTTCGGGGACCAAGGCGTCAGGCAAGGTGCGTGCTCTACCCGAAGCGCACATCGGTTACGGGGGAATCGAGGTGCGGGGGGCATGGTGAAGAGCCGAAACGAGGGTGAGATGAAGAGGAATCAAGTTCGCTGGCAGCTGTGTTATTGGGGGTTGGTCGTTTGCAGCGTCGGTTGCGACGCGGTATGGAGCAACGTCGCGGAGGATTGTGAGGTTACCCTGTCGTGTGACCACCACCGCGGGCTGTGGGATGGCACAGGCGGCGGTGTCCCGAACCCCGCGTGCGAGGCGGATCCGACGAAGGACGCGAGCACGGTGACGGAAGAGTGCGCGGTGTTCGCGAGCGCGACGGCGGAGGCGGGGGGAGACGGGACGAAGGCGAAGCCGTACGCGTCGCTCGGGGAGGCCGTAGCCAAAGCGAACGGCAAACGGGTGCTGGCGTGCGCGAGCGGAGCCTTCGCGGAGAGCGTGATGATCGAGGCTGGGGTCGAGGTGATCGGGGGGTTCGCCTGCAAAGCGGAGTGGACGTGGAGCGAAGAGACGCGTAGCGCCATCGAGGGACCGGCGGGCGCGGTGGCGCTCACGATGACGGAAGGCGCGAGCGGGGCGAAGGTGAGGAGCTTCGCGATCCGTGCGGCGAGCGCGGCGGAGCCGGGCGGGTCGTCGATCGGCGTGGCGGTGGCGGACGTCGAGGCGGAGCTTGTGCAGGTGGACGTGACGGCAGGCGATGCGGTCGACGGTGCAAATGGCGAGACATCGACGCAGGCGCCGCAGGCGGGAGCCAGCGCGCCAGACACGGAGGAGACGCGGCCGTCGAATGCGTGCGCTCTGCCGGCGGCCGTGCGAGGCGGTGACCCCGGCGTGACGACGTGCGAGGACGGCGAGACGCGCGGGGGCGCCGGTGGTCTCGGCGGGATCACCGGCACCGAGGAGGGCAACGGACAGAAAGGTGCCGATGGTGGACCGCTGCCTGAGCCGAACCCGGACGAGTATGGGTTAGGCGGCGCTGGGCAAGGTGACGCGTCGGCCAACTGCAGGCAGGGACAGCCCGGTGCGCCAGGCGTTGCAGGCAATGCCGGCGAGGCCGGCAGCGACACGACGCTGACGCTGGCGGGCGTCACGGGTGGCGACGGCGGCAACGGCAGAACTGGGACACGCGGTCAAGGGGGAGGCGCCGGCGGCGGAGCGAAGGCTGGGCTGTTCTGCAAGGCCGGCCCGAACATCGTGGAGGGTCCCGGCGCGAGCGGCGGCGGTGGCGGAGCCGGCGGTTGCGGTGGCAAGGGCGGTGGCGGTGGGAAGGCTGGCGGGTCGAGCCTCGGGATCGTGAGCCTCGGGACGAAGCTTGTGCTGACGGAGGTGACCGTCGCGGTGGGCAAGGCGGGGAAGGGTGGGAATGGCATCGCCGGTCAGAGCGGTGCGGACGGCGGTGTCGGCGCCGCCGGCGGAGCCGCTTCTGGAACCTCCCCCTCGACCCGGGGCTGCGATGGCGGTCGAGGCGGTCAAGGCGGCGCGGGCGGCCCCGGAGCCGGCGGCCGAGGCGGCCACGCGGTGGGCATCGCCTACGCGGCGGCGCCGGGCGCTGCGATGACGCTGGCGAACTTCATTGAGGGTACAGCGGGCGATGGCGGAGGCACGGCGCCGGGAGGAAACGCCGGCGACGCAGGCGTGAGCGGAGAATGTTGGGACTTCACGGGCAATGCGAGCTGCGGCCGGTGAAGTGAAGCGGCGTAGTGAGAATAAGTGAGAATTCTTCGTGGCTGAGCGCAATGCGGAGGAGCGACGGACGAGCGCAGTGCTCCGTGAGCAGCTGAACTGAAGGAGGAGACAAGAAATGAATGGACACGCCCCGAGCTGGGGTGATAGGGAGTCTTTTGTCGCGGAGACGCGGCTCGGTGGGCTGCCCGGCGCTGAAAACTTCACCACCCTGGCGTGGATCGCAAGAGGCGCGGGCGGAGGGACCGATGATCTGCTGACTGCTTCTGCGTCGGGCCGCAAACCCGGATACCATCCTACGGTCGCTGAAGGCAGCCCGGCAGCAGATCACTTTTGCGCGGCGTCGGAGCATCGCGGTGCCGTGGCGGCGGAGCAGAGGCGCAGTGGCCCTGGATCCCGAACCGCCGTTGCCACCGAGGCCCCTCCCGTCCCGCGCGGAGCGTGGGACGTGGGAGGGGCGGACCGCGCGCAGGCCCGTAGGGCCGAGCACGGGCCGGGGGTGGGCAGCTACCTTCTCGCGGTAGTTCTGTGCTGTGCGCCTGCGCGTGTGGGGTGGTGCGAAGAGCGCGTGCCGGTGACGGGGGCCGAAGGGCCCGCGGCGGGGCCGCTCGTGGTGTCGGTAGAGGCGCAGCCGCTGCCGGAGAAGAGGAGCTGGGGGCCCGTGATCGCGCTGGGAGCAGTGAGCGCGGTGTGGCTCGGCGTGGGCGTGCTCATGACCGTCGCGTCGAACGATGCGAACTCGGAAGGTCGTGCTCAACGGCACCAGATCTTCGCCGCAGGCGGCAGCTGCGTGGCGTCGCCGTCGTTCGCCGAGCGATGCGCCGAGCTCCAACGCTCCGGCGAGCGCGCCGGTCGTCTGGGGGACATCGCGCTAGGCAGCTACATCCTATCGGGCCTGCTGGCGACGGGCGCCGTGACGTATGCCCTGTGGCCCAGGAAAAGCGCGCAGGGCTCTACAGCGTTGTTCATGCTTCCTGAGCCGCGGGCACAGGGCGTCAGCGTCGTGATGGTGAACGCATGGTGAGCCGAGCCGGAGGAAGAACGATGAGAACGCTCAGGCGAACCTTGCTTGGAACGACCGCCGCCATTGCGCTGGTCCCCGGCGGCTGCGACGGGCTTTGGTATCACGTCGAGGACGACTGCGAGTTCATGCTCACCTGCGAGGAGTACCGGGGCAGGGGCAGTGAGGCTGTGCCTTCCGGGTGCGTGCCGAGCGAGATCGAGGGCGCCGCAGAGGATACGTGCGGGATCTTCGTGGCTTCGAGCGGCAACGACGACAATGCAGGTACCCGGGCGGAGCCGGTGGCGACGCTCGCCGAAGCGCTCCGGCGCGCGGAGGAGCAAGGTCGCGGAGTCTACGCGTGCGCCGAAACGTTTACGGAGGCGATCGAGCTGCCAGCGGGAGCCAAGCTGTTCGGCGGTCTCGATTGCGCGAACGGGTGGACCTGGATCGGCGAGACGGCGAAGACGGTCGTGGCCCCAGGGGAGGAAGGGATCGTGCTGAAGGTGCTGCGGGGCGAGGGCGCGGTGAGGATCGAGGACGTGTCGGTGCTCGCGACGGATGCACGGGCGCCGGGGGCGTCGTCGATCGCGGTGCTGGTCGATGGAGCAACGGCGGCGTTGGCGCGGTGCGAGTTGATCGCGGGGAACGGAGCGGATGGCGCGGAGGGAGAGGATGCGCCGAGCGAGAGGCCGGCGCAGGCGCCTCCTGGGAACGCCGGAACGAACGCGTGCAGCGATGTTGATACATCAGGAGCGCCCGATGAAAGGCTACCGGGAGGCGCGCAGGTGGAGAACGCGTGCGGCGGCGCGCTGTCGATTGGCGGAGAAGGCGGCACTGGAAGGGTGAACAACGGTGGCAGTGGACAGGTCGGAGAGCCTGGTGCGCTCGGCGCGGCAGGCTCTGGAGAGCCGGCGACAGGCGCCTGGAGCTGTGCCGCGGGTGGCACCGGCCAGGGCGGCGACAACGGTTCCCCCGGCGATGCCGGCGTTGCCGCGAGCGGCCTCGGCAGGTTGAGCTCGTCGGGCTACGTGGGCGTGAGCGGCGGAGCCGGTAGCGCGGGCAGGCCCGGGCAAGGCGGAGGCGGAGGCGGCGGCGCGAAGGGCGGCGCAGCGATCTGCCCGGGGGACACGCCGGGAGCTGGAGCGAGCGGAGGCAGCGGCGGCCCTGGTGGCTGCGGTGGGCTGCCCGGGCAAGGCGGCGGCGCCGGCGGAGCGAGCATCGCGCTGGCGAGCGTTGAGGGGAAGGTGACGCTGAAGGACTGCATGCTGAAGGCGGGCGATGGGGGCAAGGGAGGCGCCGGCGGCGACCTCCAGCCGGGCGGATCGGGCGGGCTCGGCGGTGCTGGTGGCATCGGGGTTGGTGGGTCGAAGCACGCGTGTGATGGCGGGAAGGGAGGTCAGGGAGGCAACGGCGGTCCAGGAGGAGGAGGCCTCGGCGGGCCGTCGTTCGCGATCGCGTACCGAGGCGAGGCGGTGAAGCAGGAAGGGAAGACCACGCTCGAACCCGGCACGCCGGGCGCCGGAGGTCCCGGCGGGAGCAACAACATGGCGGCCAACACGGGCGCGGAAGGCACGGCGGCGGCGGAGCAGCAACTTCCGTAAATGAGCGACGAGGTAGCGGGCGGTCTCGTCGCTGCTGCCGCCTGCCGCCGCGCAGTTGTGGCGGAGGCGACCCCGACGATCGCGCGACGCGACGCGCCATCGAGGAGGCAACGCATCTCCCGCCGGCGACATGTACGGCGGCCAGCCGCGCCCGCCGGGCTGCTGCCACCGGCGAGCGGTGGAGAAAGTGAGGGCGACCGTACGATTTTGTGACGACCTGGCCTGGCTGCGCGTAAGTAATCGAAAGACATCGATTTCTGGACGAAAACGCTTGGCGAGCCCGTTCGTGGCCGGCAGTATGCGCGCCGCTCGATCCAAGGAGCGCCCTGCCGATGCGCCGGAATTCCAGTGAAAACGACGTCCCTCCCTGCGGAAGACGCCCCAGCCCGAGCGGGATGGGGGAGTGGGAGCGGATGTGGGTACGCAGGCTGGGTCTCGAGGACGTGGAGTGGGACCCCGAGCTGCACTGCGAGCACTGCATCGCGAAGCGAGCGGCCTGGGACGCGGTGATGGAGGAGCTTGCCGCACGGTCGGGGAGCCGACCGAAGCTGCGGCTGGGCCCTGGGTGGGAGAAGATTCCGCCGAGGGCGGGTCGGCGAAGCAGGCGGAGCAAGGGCCGCTGCAGGCGGCTGCTGCTGAAGATGGTTCGACTGGCGCGTCTCGTGCGCGAAGATTTTTGAGCGCCTGAGCGAAAGGTCCCGTCGCGAGCTCCCAGCTCGAGCGAGCAGCCGCTGACGACCTGAGCACGCCGAGAGGGCGCACGGCGACGGCGCCGCGCGCTGGGCGACAGAACAGGAGACCGGCGCACCGCGAGCGTGGTGCGCGCTGACTCGGCTCGCCCTTGCGGCGAGCGTGCGAGGTGGAGGATGGTGCGTCCAACGATCGCCATCGAGGCAGGGGCGGAGGCCCTCGTGTCGAGGCGTCGTGCGAGCAACGAGGAGCGCTCCGGGGAATTGCCTTGTCTGGGGCTCTTCCTGGTCACGGGCCGGCCTGGCGGAGAGGTCGTCTCCCGCACGGCGATCGAGATGGTGCATCCCGCTGTCGACGCAGCCAGCGTGGACGACCTTGGTGCTGGTGCGATGATCGCGCCGCAGTGCCGGGACGAAGTGCGGCTCATGATGAGCCCGCGCCGAACAGGCCGCTCCGAGGACGAACGTCCGGGGCCGGGACCGAGCGGCGTGCAGGTGACCTTCGCCGGTGTGCTGCTCGCGCCCGGGGCGGCGTACATCGCCTACGCCGGCGATATGCACATCTACCGGTTCCGTGGGGGGAAGCTGGAGGCGCGAACGCGTGAAGATGCGGCGCTCGACGGTGGGGCGCTGGACGGATCCACCTCGCCGGATGCCCCAGCCGTGCTGGGGCAACACGCCAGCGCGGCCACACGCGCGCTCGGCTGCGACGCAGCGGTGGAGATGACGGCCCAGGTCGAGGACACGGAGCCGGGCGACATCTTCCTCGCGTGCTCGGGGGGCCTCCGGGGCTCGATGTCCGAGCAGCGAATCGCCGGCATCCTCGCAGCGCACCGTGAGCTGCGCCTTGCGGCGAGCCTGCTGATGGACTGCGCTCATGAGAACGGCGAGCCCGAGCAGGCAATGTGCGTCCTGGCACGTGTTGCGGGGTCTGTGGGTTGAACTCGTCAGGAGGCGCGGCGCAGCAGCGCCGGAGCGCCCGCGGGCCCGGAGGGCCGAGCACGGGCCGGGGTGGGCAGCCTTCTTGTGGGCGAAGGTGACGGCGCGAAGGGTGGGGCGGCGATCTTCCCGGGAGCCATGCCGGCGCCGGAGCGAGCGGAGGCAGCGGCGAACCCCGCGGCCGCGGCGGACTGCCCGGAAAGGGGGCGGGAGCGGCGAGCAGAGCCCGCTGGACTGCAGATCGCGCTGATCGCGGCGAGCGCTGCAGAAAAAATGAGAGGCTGTATGATTTCGTGACAATTTCGGACGGCTGAACGTAACTCGACAAAACGGCAATCCTGATTCGAAGAAACCCCTTGGCGAGCTCATTCGTTGCCGGCAGAATGGGCGCCGCCCGAATTCAAGGAGCCCCATGCCGAAGCACCGAAGGTCCCGCGGAGACAACCCTCCTCCCTCTGGTAAGCGCCCCAGCTTGAGCAAGATGGGGGAGTGGGAGCGGATGTGGGTACGGAGGCTGGGTCTCGAGGACATCGACTGGGATCCCGAGAAGTATTGCGTGCACTGCATCGCAGAGCGGGAAGCTCGCGAAGCGGCGGCGGAGGAGCTTGCGCCGCCGTCAGGGCCCAGACTGCCCGCGTCACAGAGCCTCTTGTGGGCGAAGATCCCACGCCCGGCAGGTGGTCCCAAAGCGCGAAGCAAGCGTCGCCCCAAGCTGATGCTCGTTCCCTCGGTGCACCGCAAAGGCGAGGACCCTTGAGCGAGAGGCCCCTTCACGAAGGGGCTGGATCGAGCGAGTCGAGCGAGTCGACACCGATGGTGTGGGGGACGCCGGCTCTGATGTGCTCTCCGGGAACCTGCCGTGTTGTGCCAGAACACCGCATCTCCGGCATCCCCGCTGCGCCTCGCGAGTCGCGCCTTCTGCTCGTGAGTCGCGCCTTCTGATGGATGGACTGCGCTCATGAGCTTGCGCTGTGACCCCGAGCGCGCGACGTGCGCCCCGGCGCGCGTCGACAACGGCCGAGGCGCTCCTCCATGAGCGCGATCAGCCCGTGCGCGCGCCCACACCTCGCGCAGGCTCACGCCGGCGCTCGGCTCTCCCCGGCCACGCCGGCCTCCCGCCCGAACGCCCGGCCGCAGCGCCGTCGCACGCAGGAAGCGCACCACGGCCTACCTCCGTGCGCCCCGCTCCTGCTACCCTCCTGGCCGTGGCGATAACGACAGATTTCCTCGTCATCGGTAGCGGTGTGGCTGGGCTGACCTTCGCGCTCGAGGCGGCCGAGCACGGCGAGGTGATCATCGTCACCAAGCGCGCGCGTGACGAATCCAACACGAAGTACGCCCAGGGCGGCATCGCCGCGGTCTTCGCCCCGGACGACTCCCCCGAGGCGCACATCGCCGACACGCTCGAGGCGGGGGCGGGCCTCTGTCACGAGGTGGTCGTCGAGATCTGCGCGCGGGAGGGGCCCGAGCGGGTGCGCGAGCTCATCGCGCGGGGCGCCCAGTTCGATCACGAGAACGGCAAGGTGCGCCTCGGGCGCGAAGGGGGGCACTCCGCGCGGCGGATCGTGCACGCCGCCGACGCCACCGGCCTCGAGATCGAGCGCGCGCTCCTCGAGCAGGCCCGGCAAAACCCGAACATCCGCTTTGCCGAGCACCACACGGCGATCGACCTCATCCCGCTCTCCCGGTTCGGGGGGCCGGACATCTGCGCCGGCGCCTACGTGCTCGACGAGACCGACGCCGCGCTGAACGGGCCGCGGCAGCGCGACTCGGAGCGGCCGGCGCCCCGGCACCGGCCGGCCTCGAAGCCGCACGTCGTCGAGACCTACCTCGCGCGGGCGACCGTGCTCGCCACCGGCGGCGCAGGCAAGGTCTACCTCTACACGACGAACCCCGACGTCGCGACGGGCGACGGCGTCGCCATGGCCTACCGGGCAGGCGCCGAGATCGCGAACATGGAGTTCTACCAGTTCCACCCGACGTGCCTGTTCCACCCGGAGGCGAAGAGCTTCCTCGTGAGCGAGGCGCTGCGCGGCGAGGGCGCCATCCTCCGGCTGCCGGACGGGACGGCCTTCATGGCCAGCCACGATCCGCGCAAGGACCTCGCGCCGCGCGACATCGTGGCGCGGGCCATCGACTTCGAGATGAAGCGGACCGGCTCGGACTACGTGCTGCTCGACATCACCCACCGGCCCGCGAGCTTCGTCCGCGAGCACTTCCCGACCATCCACGCGCAGTGCCTCCGCTACGGCATCGACATCACCGCGCAGCCGATCCCCGTCGTGCCGGCCGCCCACTACATGTGCGGCGGGATCACCACCGACCTCTACGGCAGGACGACCATCCCCGGGCTCTGGGCGATCGGCGAGTGCACGTGCACCGGGCTCCACGGCGCGAACCGGCTCGCCTCGAACTCGCTGCTCGAGGGGCTCGTCTTCGGCCAGCGCGCGGCCGCGCGCCTCGGCACCCAGATCGCCGAGCTCCGGCAGAGCGCGTTCCCCGATGTGCCCGAGTGGCAGGTCGGCAACGCGGTCGCCAGCGACGAGGAGGTCGTCGTCGCCCACAACTGGGACGAGCTGCGCCGCACCATGTGGAACTACGTCGGCATCGTCCGGTCCGACGCCCGCCTCCGGCGCGCCGCCCGGCGGATCTCCCTGCTCCAGGAGGAGATCCGCGAGTACTACTGGAAGCACCTTGTCACCCGGGATCTGCTCGAGCTGCGCAACATCGCCACCGTGGCCGAGCTCATCGTCGGCTGCGCCTCCGCCCGGCACGAGAGCCGGGGGCTGCACACGACGATCGACTACCCGGAGACGAGCGATCGCCTCGGCACGGACACGGTCGTGAAGCGGGGCGTCGTGCCTTATCTGCGAGGTCGATGAGCGATCTTCACGGCACCCCCGACCCTCCGCCGAGCGGCGGAGGGCCCGGTCCGCTCGTCCGGCCAGGCGGCGAGGAGCGACCGATGTCGATCCCCGGGGCCATCGGCTGGACCGTGGGCGTCACCGCGCTGTTCCTGTTCCTGCTCGGCCTGATCTCCTCCTTCCGGATGGAGCCGGCGCTCGACGGCGCGGGCTCGTTCCGGGCGGCGCCGAAGCTCGACGTCATCGGCAGCTTCGCGTGCCAGGCCGCGGCGTACCTGCTCGGGCTCTTCGGCGTGCTCCAGGTGCACGCGCCGCGCGCGTCGATCCGGCAGTTCCTCGGCGTGCGCGGGACGCACGTGGCGTTCTATCCGCTCGCGATCGCGCTCGGCTTCGCGCTCGAGGGGCCCATCGCCGCGCTCTACACGGCGATCGAGGCGCGCTGGCCGTCGGGGATCGACGACGCCGAGCTCGTCCGGGTCTTCGTCGACGCGAGCGCGCCCGAGCGGGCCGCGCTCGGCCTCATCTTCATCGTGCTCGGCCCCGCGCTGGAGGAGGTCTTCTTCCGGGGAGCGCTCGCCCGCCCGCTGCGCTGGACGCACCGCGCGCCGCTCGTGATCGCGATCACGGCCGCGCTCTTCGCGGTGGCCCACGTCGGGTGGCAGAAGTTCCTGCCGATCGGGATCTTCGGCGCGGCCCTCGGCGTGCTCCGCGTCGCGAGCGGGTCGCTCTTGCCGTCCATCCTCCTCCACGGCACCTACAACGCCATCCAGTGCTTCGCGCTCCTCTCCGCGGCGGGCGCGGGGGCGGCCGACGGCGCGCCCTCGGCCGCCGGCGCCGCGCTGCCCGACGCCGCGGCGAGCCCGGCGTGGCTCGTGGCGGCGAGCTCCGCCTCCGCGCTCGTGTTGACCGCGCTCGCCTGCGTCCTCGGCCGTCGCGCCGAGGGGGCGGCCCGCGCGAGGGAAAAGGACCTCTCATGATGCCGGCGTTCGGGAGCCAAGGCGGCGGCGGGAGCCGATCCGCGCAGATCGCAGCGGGGGACGGCGAGGGCCGCTCCTCCGGGACCGTGGACGCGGGCGGCGAGGGCCGCGCCGCCCCGCGCGCCGGGGCGAAGCGGGCGCGCGTCAGCCTCTGCTTGCCAGGGGGCGGCCTGACGGGCGCGCTCTACCAGATCGGCGCGCTCGCGGCGCTCGAGGATGGCGTCGAGGGGATCGACAACCAGAGCTTCTCGCTCTACCTCGGGCACGGCAGCGGCGCCGCGGTCGCCGCGGCCCTGGCGGGAGGCATCCCGATCGAGCGGCTCTACCGCGCCCTGCTCGATCCGGTCGACAACTTCTTCCCGCTGGAGCGCAGCCACCTCCTCCACCTCGACGTCGGCGAGTGGCGGCGCGCGCTCAGCACCAGCATGGTCGCGCTCCGCCACGCGATCGTCCGGCTCACGACCCGGGGCGACGCGACCCCGAACGCGCCGGCGCAGCAGTACCTGTTCGAGCAGCTCGATCGCTTCAACGACTCGCTCCCCGCGGGGCTCTTCCAGCTCGATCGCTACGAGCGGTTCCTCGGCGAGTTCTTCCTGCGGCGCGGCATCCCGAACTCGTTCCGCGCGATGCCGCGGACGCTGCGCATCCCGGCGCACGACCTCGACTCGGGCGAGCGCGTGGTCTTCGGCGCCGAGGGGTTCGACCACGTCCCGGTGTCGCTCGCCTGCGCGGCGTCGCTCGCGCTCCCGCTGTTCTTCTCGCCGGTGCGCGTCGAGCACCGCCACTACCTCGACGGCGGGCTGGGCCACGTGGCGCACCTCGATCTCGCGCAGGCCGCCGGCGTGGAGCTCACGATCGTCGTGAGCCCGCTCGTGCCCGTCTCCACCGCGCACCGCCCCGTCCCGACAGGGCACGGGGTGCGCGAGAGCGTGCGCGACAAGGGCATGCTCTGGATCTTCAACCAGGCGATGCGGATCGGCGCGCACGCGCGGCTCCACCAGGCGGTGGGGCGCGCGCTCGCCGAGGGCAAGATGCAGGTCCTCGTGCTCGAGCCCGCGCGGAACGACGCGCTGCTGTTCCTCCACAACCCCGCCAACCTGCGCGCGCGGCGCGCCATCCTCGAATACGCCTACCGGACGACGCGCGAGCGCATCGCGGTGTGGATGGACAAGAACCGCGCCGTGGTCGAGGCGATGGGCTGGCACGAGGCCCGCGCGTCGGGCCCGTCGGCCGGCTGAGGCGCATCGGTCGCCCGAGCGCCCGCTCGGCCGGCGAGGGCCGGTCAGCTGGCGAGGGAGGAGAACCGGGCGATCGTCAGCTCGTCGGGCGGGACGCTGATGCGGGCGCGCGGGATGGCGACGCCGTGCAGGTAGCGCCAGCCCTCGCCGTCGTGGAGGAAATCGGACAGCTCGACGAACGATCGATCGACGCCCGCCTCGAAGATCTTGGCGAGGAACAGCACCGACGCGGAGTCGCCGCTCTGCAGGCTGTCGAGGATCTGGAGGCCCCGGTACCGGTGGTGGTGGATCGTCACCTTCAGCTCGCGGAGCACCTGGTCCCTGTCGCGCCCGCGGTCGATGTGGCCCATGTGCAGCGTCCGCCAGAGGTAGGCCGTGTCTCCGACCGCGAACGCGGCGTACCGCGAGCGCATCAGCGCCACGGCGTCGGGCGCCTCGCGATCGCCCAGATGGCAGGGGGCGCAGCACTCGCGGTACGAGCGCCCCGAGCCGCACGGGCACGGGCGGGAGAGGGTCCCCGTACCAGGACGAACATCTCGGGTCATGGGCGTTCTCTACACGGGTTCGTGCCCCGGTGCAGCGCCCTGGGAGGCGTCGAGATGGGGCGCGGCGGGCGTGGCGGGGCGCGCGACAGGACGGCTCACCGCGGCATGGCGCGGCCTGCCGCAGGACGACCCGGCACGGCGTGGCCCGGCGCCGTCGCGCCGTCCAGCGCCGACCCGCGCGCGTCCCTGAGCGAAGCCTCTTGCGGGGCGCCGGCGAGGACGGTAAGGCGGGCGGGAAGTATGCCCGCAGCGCGCGCTCACGCCGCGGCCCTCCTCCTGGCCCTCGCCCTGGTTCTGGGGGGCTGCAAGCGCCAATACGCCATCGGCGATCACGTCCTCGTGACGTGGGAAGGGAACGTCTACCCGGCCGAGGTCATCGAGGTCCTGGGCCCGACGAAGTTCAAGATCCACTACCAGGGGTACGACGACATCTGGGACGAAGTTGTACCTCGTGACCGGATCCGCGGCCTCGTCGAGGGCAACGTCGTCCACCCGCCGCCGCCGCCGAAGGTCCGGAGCAAGGGGCTGCAGGCGTCGCAGACGAACGTCTACAAGATCGGCGACAGGGTCCGCGTCGAGTGGCACGGGCAGATGTACCCGGCGGTCGTCACCGGCATCGTGGGGCAGGAGCGCTACCGCATCCACTACGACGGCTACGGATCCGAGTGGGACGAGACGGTCGGGCTTTCCAGGATTCAAGCCAAGTAGCGTGAAATATTCACGCGCGATCATTTTCCCCCTGGCGCTGGCCATGGGGCCGAATTAAGAGCCGCGCCGAATTTCTGACTGGGCGATCGCAAGAGTGCGCCGCCTGGCTGACGTTCGATGCGTGCCGCACGCCCTCCACGGGCACGCCCTCACGGGTGCGCGGCGGGGAGCCTTCTGTGATCAGCGAACTGTCCAAGCTGCGCAACATCGGGATCAGCGCCCACATCGATTCGGGCAAGACAACGCTGACCGAGCGCATCCTCTTTTACACCAAGCGGATCCACGCCATCCACGACGTCAAGGGCAAGGACGGCGTCGGCGCGAAGATGGACTCGATGGATCTCGAGCGCGAGCGCGGGATCACCATCCAGTCCGCGGCCACGCACTGCTTCTGGAACGGGCACCAGATCAACGTGATCGACACGCCCGGCCACGTGGACTTCACGATCGAGGTCGAGCGCGCGATGCGCGTGCTCGACGGCGCGATCCTGGTCCTCTGCGCCGTCGCCGGCGTGCAGAGCCAGTCGCTCACGGTCGACCGCCAGATGCGCCGCTACGGCGTCCCGCGCATCGCGTTCGTGAACAAGTGCGACCGCGCCGGCGCGAACCCGCTGCGGGTCCGCGCGCAGCTGCGCGAGAAGCTCAACCTGAACCCGGTCCTGCTGCAGCTGCCGATCGGGCTCGAGGACAAGTTCGAGGGGGTCGTCGACCTCATCGCGATGAAGTCCTACCGGTTCGAGGGGGCGAACGGCGAGAAGATCGTCGTCGGCGACATCCCGGCCGACATGGCCGACGAGGCGAAGGCGGCGCGCGAGGAGATGCTCGACGCGCTCTCGATGTACTCCGACGAGCTCACGGAGGCGATCCTCGAGGAGCGCGTCACCGAGGAGCTCCTCCAGAAGGCGATCCGCGAGGCGACCGTGAAGCTCCAGATCGTCCCGGTGATGATGGGGTCGGCCTACAAGAACAAGGCGGTGCAGGTCCTGCTCGACGGCGTGACCCGCTACCTGCCGACGCCCGCCGACATCACGAACAAGGCCGTGGATCTCGACAAGGACGAGGCCGAGGTCGTGCTGTCGAGCGACTCGGACAAGCCGCTCGTGATGCTCGCGTTCAAGCTCGAGGACGGGCGCTTCGGCCAGCTCACGTACCTGCGGGTCTACCAGGGCAACCTCACCCGCGGGGGCGAGATCACGAACACCCGCACGGGCAAGCGCCACAAGGTCGGCCGGCTCGTCCGCATGCACGCGGACGAGATGGAGGACATCGACTCCGCGGGCGCGGGCGACATCGTCGCGATGTTCGGCATCGACTGCAACTCCGGCGACACCTTCACGGACGGGACCCTGAGCGTCGCGATGACGTCGATGCACGTGCCCGATCCCGTCATCTCGCTGACGGTGACGCCCAAGGACAACAAGGCCCAGGCGAACATGTCGAAGGCGCTGCGCCGCTTCACCAAGGAAGACCCGACCTTCCGCGTCGGGGCGGATCCGGAGAGCGGCGAGACGATCATCCAGGGCATGGGCGAGCTCCACCTGGACGTCTACATCGAGCGCATGAAGCGCGAGTACGCGGCCGAGGTGGTCACGAGCCCGCCGCGCGTCGCGTACCGCGAGACGATCACGCGCCGCGTCGACTTCAACTACACGCACAAGAAGCAGACCGGCGGCTCCGGTCAGTACGGCAAGGTCGGCGGCTTCATCGAGCCGTGGACGGAGGCGCCGTTCCGGTTCGACGATCAGGTCGTCGGCGGCGCGATCCCGCGCGAGTTCATCCCGGCGGTCGAGAAGGGCTTCGTGTCGATGCTCGCCAAGGGGCAGCTCATCGGCGCGCCCGTCACGGGCGTGTCGGTCACGCTGAACGACGGCGCGGCCCACGCGGTCGACTCGTCCGACATCGCCTTCCAGGAGGCCGCGCGCGGCGCCTGGCGCGAGACGTACCCCAAGGCCGGCCCGCAGATCCTGGAGCCGCTGATGAAGGTCGCCTGCGAGGGGCCGAGCGAGTACCAGGGCGGCATCGTCGGCATCCTCATGCAGCGGCGCGGCATCATCGTCGGTTCGACCGAGGCAGACGGCTTCTGCCGCGTCGAGGCGGAGGTGCCGCTCTCCGACATGTTCGGCTTCTCGACCGTCCTCCGCTCCGCGACCCAGGGCAAAGCCGAGTTCACGATGGAGTTCTCGCGCTATGCTCCTCTTCCGGCGGCGCTTGGTGAGGAGCTCATCAAGAAATACCGGGAAGAGCAGGCGAAGAAGGCCAAGTGAGGGGGTCGGCATGTACCGCAAAGAGGTAAACGAGCGGAGCCCCATGCGGGTCTTCGAGGGGTCGATGCACGGCGGGCTGGGTCGCGGCAACGTCGGCGTCATCGTCTCCCGGCCCGGCGTGGGCAAGACGGCGTTGCTCGTGCAGATCGCGCTCGACGATCTGCTGCGGGATCGCCGGGTCCTCCACATCTCGCACGAGAACGCGGTCGATCACGTCCGCGCGTACTACGACGAGATCTTCCACGATCTCGCGCAGTCGATGCGGCTCGAGGAGCCGGAGGCCGTCCGGCTCGAGGTCGAGCGGCACCGGCAGATCTACTCGCACCTCGGCCACGTGAAGGCGTCGGCCGACGCGCCCGAAGAGGCGGCGCGCCTGTGGGTCGAGAAGATGCTCGAGACGGTGGCGTTCGCGCGCGGCGTCGCCCACTTCGAGCCCGACGTGATCATCGTCGACGGCTTCGACGTGGCGGTCGCGTCGGAGCAGGCGATGGAGGCGCTCGGGCGGCTCGCGAAGGAGCGCTCCGCCGAGGTCTGGGTCGCGGCCCAGGTCGACGAGGCGGGCCCTCCCGGCAAGCTGCCTGCCGCGCTCCAGGGGGTCGAGCGCCACCTCAACGTGGTCGTCTACCTGCAGCCGGAGCGCGACGTGGTTCGCCTGCGGCTGCTGAAGGACCACGGCAACAAGGATCTCGCCGATCTCCACCTGCGGCTCGATCCCCACTCGATGCGCGTCATCGACGAGGACGTGCGGCCCCCCTCGGAGCGGCCGAAGGACCCGCGGACCTTCCGCGTGCACTCGGGCGGCGCCAAGGGGGCCGAGGCCGAGTTCGGCGCGTGCGCCGAGCGGTACGGGGTGCAGGAGCTGAACTACAGCTTCGAGGGCCACCGGCTCCTCGAGCGCCAGCGCGGCGTGGTCGTGCTGGGGGACGACGAGCTGCGCAAGGGCGACTTCAGCCTCGTCTACGTGTCGCGGCGCCTCGGCCGCGTGCTGAGCGAGATCCCGCTCGTGCGCAACATCCTCCAGACGATCTGGCACCAGATCAACGCGGCCAGCCAGGTCTTCGTCGTGGGGACGCTCCAGGAGGACGGCACCGTGCGCGGCGGCACCGGCTGGGGCGCGGAGCTCGCGCGCCTCTGGAAGAAGCAGCTGTTCGTCTACGATCAGGAGAAGCGCGGCTGGTTCCGCTGGAGCGGCTCGGCCTGGGAGATGGCGCGGCAGCCGAGCATCACCTGCGAGAACTTCGCCGGCATCGGCACGCAGGATCTCAACGACGCCGGCCGCGACGCGATCCGCGACCTCTTCGCGCGCAGCTTCGGCGAGCCTGGCTGAGCGCCGATCGCGGGGGCGCCCTCCGCCGCGCACGCGGCCGCGGGGGCGCCTCGCTGCGGCGCGCAGCAGGCCGGCGCGAGCGGGCCTGCCGCGCCGAGCCGCTCAGGCCGTGTGCTTCTGGATGAGCTGGGCGAGGCGCGGAACGGCCTCCTCGACGTTCTTCTTCGCCGAGCCGCGCAGCTTCTCGTAGGTGCCGCGCACCACGCCGCTCGACGACGACTTCGCCTTCTCGTCGGTGATGCTGAGGAGCGCGTCGGCGATCCGCGAGCGGTTCGACGTGAAGAAGGAGCTCGGGTTGCCGCTGCTCGCGGCCTCGGTCCAGATGGGGTCGAGCTTCTTGGCGAACTCGGGCAGGAGCTTCTCGACCACCTGCTGGATGAAGCCGGGCTTGATACCCTTCACGGCCGCGTAGCCGGCCTTGACCGCCAGGCCGGAGAGTCCGCTCTTCGAAGCCACCTCCTCGTCGACCAGCGTGCAACAGTCGGCGACGACCTTGGATTTCTTGTTCGCATCGAGCAGCGTTTCGCTGAGACCCATTCTCGAACTCCTCCGGGCGCTTCGGAGGCCGGTCGCGGCCCCCAGACCCATGTCAGCGTGACCCCCGCGTGACCCCCGGCAGGGAGCCGCGACCACGTCGAGCAGACCGGTGGTCCGCTCCCGACCACATCGAAGCGCGGCTCTTACCACAGCGGCCCGAAGGCCGGCATCGCAAGCGCCCACCCGGGAAACCTTCGGTCCAGGACGGCTCTCGTCCGATGTCGACCGTCCGGGATGGCATTGCAGCGCCGTCACGCGCTCGATTCTCTGAAATGCCGCGCGGAGACCGCATGCATGGCCGCCGCTCGCGCGCCATACTCAAGATGTAATTTGAATCACAGTTTGGCGTGGCGGGCGCTCGCCGCTGTCGTGTCGCGAGGCCTGCGGGGGGCTCATGGACGTTACCTGCGAAATCTGCGGAATCGTCACCACGGTGTCGAGCGACGCGCGCGGCGGGGCTGCGCTCGAGTGCAGCGTCTGCGGCGGTGCGATGCTCCGTGCGCACGGGAGGGGTGCGGCAGCGCCCCCGGCGGGAGGCGCCGGCCGGCGATCGAGCCGGCCTCCGCCGCCGCTCCGGCGATCGAGCGCGCCCTCGGTGCCACGGAGCGACGATGACCCGACGATCATGGATCTCCGGTCGCTCGCGCTGAAGTCGTTCATCGCGACGCTTCCCGCCGCGACGACGACGTCGAGCGCGTCGGCGGCGGGCTCGGTCGCGCCGGGCAGCGGCCCTGTCGCTCCGGCGGCGGTGGGCCTGACGACGCCACAGGCGATCGGGGGCGCGGAGTCGACCGCGGCGACCGCCTCGAGCGCGCTCGCGGGCACGGCGCCGGTCGTGGTCGATGCGCCGAGCGTGAGCGACGTGATGCGCGTCCACGACGCGCTCGTGCCCGTCGCGGTGCCCTCGCGGGCGCGATCACGAGCCCGCGTGCGCATCCTCGCGGCGGCGACCGTGGCCGGCGCCCTGGTGATCGCTGTCGGGCTCACGCTGGTCGTCGGCCGGATGTCGCGCGCGCCGCGGGATGACGTGCCGCCTGCAGCGCAGCGCGGCGTGTCCCGGGCCGGGGAGATCGCGCGCGAGGTGCGCGTGCCGGTCGAGGCGCCCGGCCCCCGGAGGACGGCGCTGCGCGGGCTCGACGCGCGCGCGCAAGCAACCGACGAGGATGAGGCCGGCGCCGCCGAGCCCGCCACGGCGCCGCGGCCGCGCGCCGCGCCGGAGGCGGGCGCGCGCGAGGCCTCCGGGGCGGGGGTGCGCCCGCCCGCCGCTTCGGGGGCCCGCGCCCGGCCTGAGCGTCAGCCGCCGCCTCCGCTCGCGTCCGAGGAGGTATCGCGGCCTCAGGCGCCGATGTCGCTCACCGACGCGATGGCTGCAGCCGTCGCCGATCCTCCGGCGCCCGCCGCTGCGGAGACGCGGCGCCAGGCCGACACCAGCGAGGAATAGCCCGCGCCGGAGGGCGCGCGCTCGGCGCGGGGCGGGCCAACCCGTTGGTGCCCAAAATATTCCCGCGCCGGGATCGAGCGATTCATCGCGGCACTATTAACGGAATGCCTGTCATCCGGGCGCGCCGGCTCGCCGGCGGGCGCTCAAAATGCTGCAACGCGCCTCCCGGCGTGGTAACGGCATGCCCATGACAAAACTGCCTGCGTTGATCCTCGTGGTCTCGGCGCCCCTTGCCGCCTTCGCGGCCGGCTGCGGCTCCGATCCGCAGCCGCCGGCGAATGTCGCCAGCGACGTCGCGCCCCCTCCGGTGGCGAAGACCGCCGCCCCGCCTGCCCCGAAGCAGGACACCGAGAAGCCGACGAGCGGCTCGATCCGCATCGACGACAAGATCCTCAAGGCCTGCGGCGATCTACCGACCGCCCGCTTCGCGTTCGACTCGACGTCGATCGAGGGCGAGGCGGCGGGCGCGCTCGACGCGCTCGCGCGCTGCTTCGTCTCGGGTCCGCTCAAGGGCAAGGGGATGAAGCTCATCGGCCACGCCGACCCCCGCGGGGAGACGGAGTACAACCTGGGCCTCGGCCAGAAGCGCGCCGGCAGCGTCGCGGAGTACCTCGGCAAGAAGGGCCTCGAGCAGGGCCGCATCGCGACCTCGTCGAAGGGCGAGTTCGAGGCGACCGGCACGGACGAAGAGGGCTGGGCGCGCGACCGGAAGGTCGACATCCTGCTCGCGGACTGAGCGCCGCGCCGCGTGCGGCGCCGGGCGAACTTGAAGAGGGCCACGGCCGCGCTTCCAGGCGAGAGAGGGGGCCGCGGCCGCAAACTCCACTGAACGGGGCCGCGCGCGCGGAACCCTGACGAGCCGACTCCCTGACCCGAAGAGATCGAAATGGCCTTCCTGCAAAGCGCCCCTGACCCGGCGATGACGGTCCCGATCAAGCTCGATCCCGTCTCCTTGGTCCTCCACGCCTCCGGTCCCGTCTTCCTGGTCGTGTGGCTGCTGATCTTCGCGGCCATCCTCGTCTGGGTGATCGCCGTCCTCAAGGTCCTCCAGCTCGCGCGGCTCGCCTCTCTGCAGGCGCGGTTCGAGCAAGAGTCGGCGCACGCCCACTCGCCCGATCAGCTGTTCGCGCTCGCGCAGCGGCACGCGGACGCGCCCGGCGCCCGCGTCGTGATGGAGCTCAGCCGCCGCGTCGGGACGAGCCGGCTCCTCGACTCGATCGCGAAGCGGGCGATCGTGACCGAGACGCAGCGGGCGAGCGCGCTCATGCCGACGCTCTCGTCGATCGCGGCGGCGTCGCCGTTCATCGGCCTGTTCGGCACGGTCTACGGGATCATGGACGCGTTCCTCCGCATCGGTCAGCAGAAGAGCGCGTCGCTGCCCGTCGTCGCCCCGGCCATCGGCGAGGCGCTCATCGCGACCGCGATCGGGCTGTTCGCCGCGATCCCGGCGGTCATCGCGTACAACGGGATCAACAAGCGCGTCGACGACCTGCTCGCCGCGCTCGAGGCCGCGAGCGAGGGCTGGGTGGAGATCGCGTCGCTCTCCGCGCGGGGGATGCAGGAGTCCATCCCGCTGGCGCTCCAGCGGTCGAGCGACCGGCCCACGCCGGTGATGCCGAAGGGCTGAGGGGCGGGCCGATCATGGGCATGTCGGTCGGTGGAGGGCGCAGGCGGCGCGGCGGCGGCGGTTTCAGCGACATCAACGTCACGCCGCTCGTGGACGTGATGCTCGTGCTCCTCGTTGTGTTCATGGTCACGGCCCCGCTGCTCACGGCCGGGCTCCGGGTCGAGCTGCCCAACGTCTCCGCCGAGGAGGCGCCGACGAAGGACACGAAGCTCGTCGTGACCGTCACGAAGGAAGAGAAGATCCTCTTCGGCGAGGACGACGCGACCGCCGACATCGAGGGCGTGCTCGCCTCGAACGGGCGCGTCCAGAAAGAGAAGGAGCTCTACATCCGCGCCGACAAGGACGCCCGCTACGGCGCCGTGGCGCGCGTCGTCGCCGCCGCCCGGGCCGCCGGGGTCGAGGGGCTGAACCTCCTCGTCCAGCCGGAGATCGAGCCGGAGGGCGCGCCGCCGCCGCCCGGGGGAACGGCGCCGCGACCCGGGGGAGCCGCGCCGCGGCCCGGAGGTGCGGCGCCGTGAGCACGGCTGCGGCGCGCGCGCCCGGACCGAGGACGCCGCCGGGGCAGCGCCGGCCGGCGAGCGACTTCCGCCCGCGGGACATCGCGCTCGCCGTCGCGGTGGCGATGGCCGTGCAGGCGGGGGCCGCCGTCGCGGTCAGCCTGGCCGACCTCACCGTGCCCGCGGCGGCGCCCGAGATCGACAAGGGGCCGAGCGTCCCGGTGAAGGTCGTGCCGGTGCTCGACATGGACACGCCGCTGCTCAAGCTGGGCGGCAAGCGCGACAAGATGAAGCTGCCCGACCGGTGGGTGCGCCAGGCGCCCAAGCCGCGCGTCGAGCAGAAGGCGTTCGTGTCGCCGAGCGCGGGCAAGACCGAGGCGGACATCCCGCCCAAGGAGGTCAAGATCGCCGACGCGGGCACCGCGCCGCCGCCGCCCGACGCCGAGATCGCGAAGCAGGTCGACACCGAGCTCGATCCGAAGACCGACGCCGCCCCGGCCGCCAACGTCGACCAGGAGGGCCACGAGGACGGCGTGAAGGAGGGGACCGAGACCGATCCCCTCAAGGCGCGCGCGGTGGATCTGTACCTGGCCCGCATCGCGGGGTGGTTCTCGAGCAGGTTCCGCGTGAACGGCTCGGGGCTCCCGCCGGAGGAGCTCACGAAGCACAAGCCGCGCGCGGTCATCGTCCTGTCCGACGGGCAGATGGTGAGCTACACGCTGACGCCGAGCGGGAATCCCGCCTTCGACGCGGCCGCGCAGGCGACCCTCGAGGCGGCGAAGGGGCAGGCGCTGCCGCCGCCGCCCGAGAATTATCCCAACCTCGGGCAGAAGCAGGTCAGCGTCACGTTCGTCTGTAGAGAGACCACATGCGACTAGCTCGATTTGCCCTCGGCGCCCTGGCGCTCGCCGCCGCCGCGCTCGCTGCTCCCCCTGTTCCTGCGCAGGCGCCGGCCTCCCCGGCGGCGCCGCCCAACCCGGACGAGCTGCTCGGCCACATCACGGTCGTGGCCGGCGCGACGCGCCCGCTCCCGAAGATCGGCGTCCTGCCGTCGCTCGTCTCGGACCCCGAGGACGTGACGATCCACAGCGTGGTCCGGCGCGACCTCGAGCTGTGCGGCGAGTTCGAGGTGCTGCCCGACAGCGCCGCGCCCGACGGCCTGTACCTCTCCGACAGCCCGGTGGACGTGAAGGCGTGGTCCGCGAAAGGGGTCGAGGCGGTCGTGAGCGTGCGCGGCAAGAAGGTCGCCGCTGACAAGGTCGAGCTCGTCGGCCAGGCGTTCCTGGTGAACCGCGGGCAGGCCCCGGTGTTCGACAAGAAGTTCATCGTGCCCCTCCGCGACGTGCGCTTCGAGTCGCACCGGGTGGCCGACCAGCTGATCGGCGCGCTCACCGGCCAGAACGGCGGCTTCGCCAGCCACATGACGTTCGCCTCGGGCTCGGGCTCGCTGCGGCGTGTCTTCACGATCGACGCCGACGGCCACGACGCCAGGGCCGTCTCGCCGCCCGACCAGACCGCCATCGCCCCTGCATTCGGGAAGAACGAGCAGCTCCACTACGCGGCGAGCGTGAAGGGCGACGAGTACAAGGTCTTCACGCCCGCCGGCGGCCCGCTCGCGCTGCCCGTGAAGGGCTCGGTCTACGGGATCGCGTTCTCGAAGGATCGCGCCCAGGTCGCCCTCAGCATCGGGGTGGGGTCGACGATCAAGCTGTTCTCCGGGCCCGATCTCCAGAGCATCAAGCCGGCGTCCGAGGTGGGGATGGCGCTCCACCCGGTGTTCACGCCGACCGGCAAGCTCGCCTTCTCCGGCGAGGGCAGGTACGGACAGCGCATCTACGTCGGCGGTAAGGCGATCTCTCCGGACGGGCTCTTCGCCTCGGCGCCCACGTTCTGCAACCACCCCGACGGCGTGAAGGCCGTCTATGCCGTCGGCGTTGGAAAGAACACCGACCTCGTCGCCTCGGGGGAGACGGGCGGCGGCCTCGTGCGGTTGACCCAGAATCAGGGCAGGAACGGGTACCCGGCCTGCAGCCCCGACGGGCGGCTCGTGGCGTTCTTCTCCACGCGCACCTCCGGCGAGGGGCCAGGGCTCTACGTCATGCGCGTCGACGGGCAGCGCCCGAAGCGCATCTCGAACCTCCTCGGGGACTCGCTGCGCTGGGATCCTCTTCCGCCCGGCAAGGCCGTCGAAGCGAAGAACTGACGCGGGCGAGCCGCGGGGCACGGCCCGGACATCCGGCGTGTGTCCGATCGAGGGCCGCCCACGTCGTGGCTGAGCCAGGCGTTCTCTCTCCGACAACTTTTTACGTCCCGGCACGTCTGACGTGGGTAGTTCGTGCGCGCCCTCCCGCGCCGCTGCTGCGAGCGAAGGTGAAGGGAGACCGCTGGCAGCCCCCGCTTCCTTGGCCCACCGCGTCGGTCGCGGTTAGCCTCCGGACTGCTCAGGGGGAGAGTTGGCTGGAAAATTGCAACGAAACTGGGACGAGCCGCCCTGGCCAGCCAGCCAAGAGGAAATGGAGAAGTGCATGGTGTCGAGCCGTATCTGGACCGCCATCGCGATCGTCGGGGCCTTCTGTTCCGGTGGCTGCAGCCAGGTGGCGGCGGTTCAGGAGGCGAGGATCAGCGAGCAGGGGGGGTTCAGGAACCCGGAGCACCGGCTCGCCGCGGCAGAGGACGGGGGTTACTGCAGCGCCGAGGTGCTGCGCTGGCAGTACGATGAGCCGGCGGCGACGCTCCGCCTCGCCGATGCCCGTTTGATGCTCGACTGCTGCGGGAAGCGCGCGATCCACGTCGAGAGGATCGACAGCCTCTTCGAGGTCACCGAGCGGGACGCGCCGGACGGCGCCGGAGGTCGCTGCAGTGAGCAGTGCGCCTTCGATCTGTCCGTCGGCGTGCACGACGTCCCGCGGGGCGAGGTCTACGTGAAGCTGCTGCGCGACGTCGTCGATCAGCAGGGCGGCCCGGCCGTGATCTGGAGCGGCTCCCTCGATCTGGGGGGCTCCGCCGGCGCGGTCGTACTCGACGAAACGCCCGCGGAAGCCGGCTGCCAGGCGAAGGGCTCCCCGCGCCAGCGCAGCAAGACGGTCGCCGCGCGATGAGGCGCTGAGCACACGCCCCCGGATCGCTCCGCAGCACCTCGCGTCCGCGGGCGGCAGGGGGAGTTCGTGAATGTCCCGCCGCGCATGGCAGCACACGGCAGCGCGTCATGGGGTGGGATGATGGAGGGCGGTGGAGGAGCTTGGCTGGCCATGACGTTCATGGTCAGAGAATCGGGCTAACTCTGCCACTTTCGCCTGGACAAGGTTTCCAGAAACCCGTAAATCACACTCGAATATGCGTACAGCTGCTCCGGGGTGCGGCGCATGTGCGCACCTTGTGTACGTTGGCTTGCAGCTGAATCCCTAGGCGCACGTAGCGGATACGTGAAGCGCGTTTCTAGAGGCCCTGGTTCTTTGCCTTTTGGTCGAATTTTAACCGTGTCGCGGACAGTCAAGGAAAGCGGGGCATGAAGTACCTGGGGGTCTGTGGAGCGCTTGCAACGGTGGGGTCGCTGCTCGCTCTGAGCGCGTGCCTGGAGGCGGAGCCCGCGCACGTGGGGCTCGTGAGCGAGGCCGGCGGGTTCGTGGATCCGGAGCGGCGGCTCGCCTCCGAGGGGGAGGAGAGCTACTGCGGGGCCGAGGTCCTGCGCTGGCGCTACGACCCGTCGAGCGGCGCCCTGAAGATCGCGGACAGCCGGCTCCTGCTGAACTGTTGCGGCCAGCGCGCGATGCACGTCGACAGGATCGACAGCATCTACGAGATCACCGAGCGGGACGAGCCCGACGCGGCGAACCCGAGGTGTGATTCGGTCTGCGCGTTCGACTTCGCGGTGGCGATCCCCGAGGTCGCCCAGCGCAAGGTCTACGTGCGGCTGCTGCGCGACGTCGTCGACGCTCAGGGCAGCGCAGAGCTCATCTGGCAGGGCGAGATCGACGTCCGGAAGTCGGCCGGCGAGGTGGTGCTCGATCGTGTCGCCGCTCCGGGCGAGGCCTGCAGCGGGCCGTCCCAGCAGCCGCTCACCGCCCAGCAGCCGCTCGCCGTCCAGTAGCCGCTTGCTGCTCCGGCCTGGGAGCGGCCCCGTTGCGCAGGAGCGCTCGCAGGGTGCAGGCGCTGCGCGGCGCGCTGCCGGCGCGGTGCGCCTGGTGATGGGCTCCGTGGCTTCGTGACGGAACACGCGCTCGAGCCACCGCCCGGTGGTCGAGCGACGGTCGAGCGACGACCCGGCGGTCTGCTTCAGTCGATCAGCGTGCGCGCGGGGCGGCCAGGCTCGCACTTCACGAGCGTGGCGGTCAGCTCGAGCGTCTCGGGGAGCGTGCCCTGCACCTGCGCGACGACCTGCTCGACCACGTGCTGGGCCTCGTCCAGGTTGGGACCCACGATGGAGACGACGAACGTGAGCGGGCCGGTGCGCCCGGCCGCGGCCGGCGTCAGGCTGAGCAGCAGCGTCTGGGTCAAATCGACGACCTGAAGCGCGGCCTTGCGCAGCGCGAGCATCTCGAGGATCGTCGGTCGCAAGCTCACGAGGCCGTTCTGGCCGCGGAGCTCGAAGCGCGCGATCTGCATCGGCACCTCGCCCCACTCGGCGAAGAAGCCATCCTCGTCGATCGCCTTCATCAGGTGTTCGCGCACGAGCAGCCCCGTGAGGCCGTCGCGCCGGGCGAGGTAACGCTTCGCCTTGTCGTGGTGCGGCGAGTCGGGCCCGAACGTGACCACCATGAGACGGCACTCGCCGAGCTGCACCTCGGCCCCATGGAGCAGCGAGACCTGCGCTTTGCGCTCGAAGGGGAAGTCCGCGTACGTGCCGTTCGTGCTGTTGAGATCCTCGACCAGCCAGGAGCCCGTCTGCCAGCGGAGGAGCGCGTGGGATCCGGAGACGGTCGCCTCGGCGAGGACGAGGTCCTGATCGCTGCGGCGGCCGATGGAGAGCACCGGCTTCTGCAGCGGGAACAGGGTGGCGACGCTGTCGGGCGCGTTCGTGGCGTACGTGATGAGCAGCGACTGCGCGCCCGGCGTGAACTGCGTCTTGATGGCTCGCCCAGGCGCGGGGCCGGGATCGATGCGCTCGCGCGGCAGCTGGATCGGCGCGGTCGCGGTCTGCGTCGGGTTGAAGAACCGCATGTGCCGCGCCTGCGGGCGCATCTGCGGATCCGGGTTCAGCGCGCGGAAGATCTGCCTGATCTCGTCGTTCGTCAGCGCGGCGGGCACGTCGAACGTGATCTGCTGCTTCATCGTCTTGAGCCGCGGCTTGTAGCCGGGCTCGGGGACGCGGCAGGTCCACATCTCCCAGAGCGTCAGCGCCGCGGCGTAGACGTCGTCCTCCGGGCTCGCGCCGCCGCTGCGCAGCCGCTCCGGCGACATGTAGTGAGGCGTGCCGCCGTCCGGAGGCGCCCCCGGCTTGCGCACGGCGGCGCGGGCGCGCTCCTTCGCGAAGCCGAAGTCGAGGATGACCGCCCGATCGTCGGCGACCATCACGTTGCCGGGCTTCAGATCGCCGTGCACGAGCCCCTGCTGGTGGATCGCGGCGAGCCCCGCGCAGACGTCGGTCGAGATCTTCCGGAACTCGTCGGCGCTGAACCCGCCCGACGTCTTGCGCTTGCGGATGTGGTTGTGGAGCGTCTGCCCGGGGATGTACTCCATCACGAGGATGGGCCCCCACGGGCTCGGGGCGAGGTCGTGCACGCGGCAGACGTTCGGGTGGCGGGCCTTCTGCGCGAGGATCACCTCCTGCCGCAGCGCCTCGTCGTCGCCGGGCATGGCGGAGGCCTCGGGCACCACCTTGAGCGCCACCTGTTGCTGGGTCAGGCGGTCGAAGGCCAAGAACACCTCGCCCATGCCGCCTTTGCCGATGCTCTTCAGGACCTCGTAGCGGTCGTTGATGACCGTTCCGACGTCGATGGGAGGGAGGGGATCTTTGGTCACGGCCACGGGCGCACGAAGGGTGAGGAAGAGCTCCGCGACGGCGCCGAAGGAGACGCGCCGGGACGCCGATACGGACTGCGCGCAGGGTCGTCCATTCGCGCGCCGGGCGCAACGAGTCGTTGCACAAGCGCTGCACGCGGCCCGTTCGGCGCCGCACCGGGCCGCCCCGCCGCTCCTTCGCAGAGCCGCCGGGCTGCCGTGCGGGGCCCGCGGCACGGGGCTGCCGTGCGGGGCCCGCGGCACGGGGCCGCCGTGCGGGGCCCGCGGCGCGGGGCCGGCGTGGTCGTCGCGGCCGTCGCGGCCGTCGCGGCCGTCGCGGCCGTCCACAGACGCGCGCGGCGCGCCGCGCTGTTCAGGGGAACGGCCGCGCCGTGTGGGCGTGGTTCAGCGGCCCGTGGCCCTGGCCGAGCCCCGGCGCGGAGCGCATCGCCTCGCGGAGGTAGCGCCGCGCGCGCCCGATCGCCGGGACGAGGGCGAGGCCCTGGGCGAGGCCAGCGGCGATGGCCGAGGCGAGCGTGCAGCCCGTGCCGTGGGTCGCGCGCGTCTCGATGCGCGCGTCCTCGAACAGCTGCTCGCCCTCCGGCAGCCCGGAGGCGCCGGGCCCCGGCGCGGCCCGGAGGACGTCGACGACCGTCGCGCCCGGGAGGTGGCCCCCCTTCAGCAGCACGGCGCGCGGACCCATGGCGAGCAGCCGCGCTGCGGCGCCGCGCATCGCGTCCACGCTGTCGATGACCACCCCGGTCAGCGCCTCGGCCTCGGGGATGTTCGGCGTGAGCAGCGCCGCGAGCGGCAGGAGCCGGGCGCGCAGGGCGCCCTCCGCGTCGGACTTCAGCAGCCGGGCGCCGCCCTTGGCGACCATCACCGGGTCCACCACGAGCGGCGCGCCGCGGCCGAGGCGCTCGTAGACGCGCGCCACCTCGTCGATGACCTCGGCCGAGTGGAGCATCCCGGTCTTGATGGCGTCCGCGCCGATGTCGTCGAGCACGACCTCCATCTGGCGGCCGATGAAGTCGGGCGGCACCGGGAACACGGCGTCGACGCCGCGGGTGTTCTGGGCGGTGAGCGCGGTGATCGCCGTCGCGCCGAACGCGTCGAGCGCGGTGACCGCCTTGAGATCGGCCTGGATTCCTGCGCCGCCGCCCGAGTCGGAGCCGGCGACGATGAGGACGCGTCCTTTCATGGCGCGCTCCGGCGGCGGGCGGTCGCGGAGGCCGGTCGGCCCCCGCGCGGCAGGTGCGCTGGGAGAGCGGGGAGCGAGCTGCGAGAGGCGCGCATGGCGAGCGCGCAGGGTGTCCTGAAATGCGGCGAGTGGCGAGGGGTTCTTGCTGGCGCGGCGAGAGGAGGCGCCCGCGCCGCGATCCCGGCCGGGCGTCAGAGGCCAGCGCGCACGATCTCACCCGACATCGGGCTCCCGGCCAGGCCGCGGTTGGACCAGTAGACGAAGCCGTTCCGGAGGCGGACGCTCGTCGGCCGCGCCTGGTTCGAGGCGATGACCCGAGGGCCGCCGCCGCAGCCGTCCAGCGGACACATCTTGACGACGCCGTCCGCGCTCGTGCCCGTGCCGAGAGCGGTCCAGTACACGCCTGTGGGGCCGACAGCCATGCTGGTCAATGACGGCTCGCCCTCGACGAAGGTCGTCGGGCTGCCGCCGCACCCGGTCTTCTTGCACGCGAAAATGGTGCTCTTGGCCGCGTTCATCACGTAATGAATCCCGTCGTGGATCGCCATGACGACGCCGTGCTCGGCGTGGAGCTGGATCGCGCCGTCGGCATTGCCGGGATCGCAGAAATAGACGCCTCCTGGATCGGTGGCGTGGGCCCAGTAGACGGTCGTCCCATCCATGACGAACGAACGGATCCCGTCCGCGTTCACGCAGCGGATCCGCTCGCATTGGCCGTTATCGCACTCCAGGACATCGAACTTGTCCGAGATGCGCGCCACGCCGTCATCGCTCACCTGGATCTGATTCAGGTTGCTCGCGATGGACTCCCACACTTGCACCGGCGATTGGAAGACGCAGCCGGCCGCCGGGCATCGGTAGTAGCGGCGGGACCCTCCATCGTTGGGGGAGCTCAGCCAGTGCACGAAATTCGGATCCACCCCGATGAGGTAGGGAGAGGCGATGGCGGCGCCCGAGGGAGGCCCGAGCCCCTCGGCGAGGACCACCGGAGCCGGGCAGCCTGCCAGGGGGCAACGCAGCAACGTGGAGGTGGACAGGATGAAGACGCTCTGGTCGTCGACCGCGATCGAGTACGGGTCGTCGAGGCCCGTGGCGACGACCTCCGGGGGCGATGGTTGCGTGTCCCCTCCGCCAGCTGCGCCCGTTCCTCCTCCCCCGCCTTCGCCGGCGCTCACGCCGCCGCCGGTCCCGCTGCCGGCCGGCGACGCGCCGCCGCTGCCGGCCGGCGATGCACCGCCGCTGCCGGCCGGCGATGCACCGCCGCTGCCGGTCGGCGACGCGCCGCCGGTCCCGCCGCCGCCGCTGCTGGCATCGCCGAACGAGCGCTCCGCCGGTGAGCAGGCGACCGCCAGGAAGCCGGCCGGGAGGGCCGCCGCGCCGAGCATCACGAACGATATCGCGAAGAGCCGTTGTCGCATCAGCGACGAGTATGCCACAGGGCGCGCCGAGCGAGGCGACCACGGCAGGGGGAGGTGCCTGACCGCGCTGGAGGCTTCGGCGTCAGTAATGCTTGTCGAGGACCGTGGGATCCTTCGTCGTCGCGAAGACCGTGTCGCAGCGCCGGCACCTGTACTTCACCTTCGTCGGCCGGGCCGAGATCCCGAACGCGAGCTGGATGTACCCGAGGACGCGGTACTCCGCCTCGGCGCTCACCATGTAATGATCGCGACCATGGCCGCAGGGGCACTGGACCGGCTCGGGCGTCGTACGGTCGCGATAGGGCATCGACGGGCTCGTTGGCATGGACGTCAGCGTAGTCTAGGGGGGCCGCGGCGGACGTCGAGGGGGCGGCGCCGCGACGCTGCCTGGACGGAGGCGACCGGGCGGCGCGAGCAGATGGGCGGCGCGCCGCGGCACGCGCTGCGTGCGGGGCCGTCCGACGGGCGCTTTGCGCCGCGCCGCGGGCCGAACTAGGAGACGCTTCCATGCGCCCCGCCCTGTACGCCGAGCGTCTGGTGAAGCGGTTCGGCGGCGTCACGGCCGTGGACGGGGTCGATCTCGCCGTGTACGCCGGGGAGGTCGTCGGGCTGCTCGGGCCGAACGGCGCGGGCAAGACGACGACCTTGCGGATGCTCGCCGGCATCCTGTCGCCGGACCAGGGGCAGATCCTGGTCGGCGGCGTCGACCTGGCCGCGAGGCCGCTCGAGGCGAAGCAGCGCCTCGGCTTCCTCTCCGGGGACACGCAGCTCTACCAGCGGCTCACGCCCCGCGAGGTGCTCCGCTACTTCGGTCGGCTGTACGGCATGGAAGAGGCGGCGCTCTCGCGCCGGATCGACGCGCTCGTGGCCGACCTGGAGATGGACGCGTTCGCCTCGCGGCCGTGCGGCACGCTCTCCACGGGGCAGAAGCAGCGCGCCAACATCGCGCGCGCGTTCCTCCACGAGCCGGAGGTGCTCATCCTCGACGAGCCGACGACCGCGCTCGACATCCTCAGCGGCCGCTTCATCGTCGCGTCGATCCGGCGGGAGCGCGCCGCGGGCAGGGCGATCCTCTTCTCGACGCACATCATGAGCGAGGCCGAGTACCTCTGCGACCGCATCGCCCTCATGCACGAGGGGCGCGTCGTCGACGCCGGCACCCTGCCCGAGCTCCTCGGGCGGTCCGGCACGACGAACCTGACCGACGCCTTCCTCCACCACGTGGAGCGGAGCCGCCCGGGCGCGGCGCGCGACACGCCCGAGCGCGCCGGCGCGCCCGCGCCAGGGAGCTGACGCGCCGTGAGGCTCGCCATCGTCTGGACGATCCTCCGCAAGGAGCTCGTCGAGTCGCTCCGGGATCGGCGCACGCTCGTGCGCCTCGTCGTGGTCCCGCTCCTCCTCTATCCGCTCTTCGCGCTCGCGATGAGCAAGCTCGTCGGCGTCGAGGCGGCCGCGCGCGAGGCGCGCCCGTCCAGGATCGCGGTCTGGGGAGAGCTCGCCGAGGGCCTGCAGGCGAGGCTCTCCGCGGCGGGCAAGATCGAGCTCGCGCCGTGGGCCGGCGCGCCCCCCGACGTGCGCGAGGGGCTCCTCTCCGGGGCGCTCGCGCCGCCGGCGGGGCCAGAGCCCGCGCCGGACGACGGCGAGGCGGCGCCCCCCGAGGCCGAGGCCGAGCCGCCGAGGTGGATCGAGCCGGAGAACGCCGTGCTCGCCGCGGCGCGCGCCGCGGTGAGCGAGCGCAAGGTCGACGCGGTGCTCGTGCCGTGGCCATCGATGGGGGCCGAGCTCGGGCGCGGCGGGAAGGGCGCCGTCGCGATTTACTTCGACTCGGTCCGCGCCGACTCGGCCACGGCGGAGGCGCGCCTCGAGGGCGCGCTGCAGCGCGCCCGCAGGGCCATCGTCGCGGATCGAGAGGCGGAGCGCGGCCTGCCCGAGGGGTTCTCGCGCGCGTTCGACGTCGTGCCGCGCGACGTCGCGGCGGACAGCCGCAAGGTCGGCCAGATCCTCGGCGCGATGATGCCGATGCTGCTGATCCTGATGTCGCTCCTCGGCAGCTTCCTCCCGGCGATCGATCTGACGGCGGGCGAGAAGGAGCGCGGCACGATGCAGACGCTGCTGTGCGCGCCCGTGCGGCCCATCGAGATCATCTCGGGCAAGTTCCTGGCCGTGTGGGTCATCTCGCTGCTCACGGCGCTCGGCAACGTGGTGAGCATGTCGCTCACGGTGAGCCGGTTGCTGCCGGACGCGATGGTCGTCGGCCCCGGCACCTTCGCGCTGACGTTCGTGCTGCTCGTGCCGGTCACGCTGCTGTTCTCGGCGCTGTTCCTCGCGCTCGCCGTGTTCGCGAAGGACTTCAAGGATGGTCAGAACGCGCTCATGCCGGCGTACCTGCCGCTCTCGCTGCTCGCCGGCATCACGGCCCTGCCGGTGGTCGAGCTCAACCCGTGGACGGCCTACGCCCCGGTCCTCAACATCGCGGTGCTGATCAAGGCGCTGTTCGTCGGAGAGGCGCCGGCCGATCTCCTCTTCACCGCGCTCGTCTCCTCGGCGCTCTATGCCTGCCTCGCGCTCCTCTTCGCCGCGCGCGTCTTCGAGCGCGAGAGCGTGCTCCTCGGGGGGCAAGAGTCGGCGCGCGCCGTGCTCGGCCTGGGGCGCCGGGCCGGCGGGGCGCCCTCGGCGGGCTTCTCGCTGGCGGCGTTCGCGGGCGTCCAGGTGCTCTTCTTCTATGGCAGCCTGCTCATCGCCCGCACCAGCGTGGCGGTCCAGCTCGCGGTCTCCCAGGTCGGCTTCTTCCTGGTCCCGACCCTCGCGCTGGTCGCCGGCTTCGGCTACTCGCCGCGGGCGACGCTCGGCCTCAGGCTGGCCTCGGTCCGGGGCCTCGCCGGGGCGCTGCTCCTCGGGGTCGCGGCGTGGGCCGCGATCGGCGGCACCGTCCTCCGGTGGTTCCCGGCGCCGGAGCCCTTCGCCCGCGAGCTGGGCGAGCTCGTGCTGCTCGGCGGGCAGCCGTACCCGGTCGTCCTGCTGCTCGTCGCCGTCACGCCGGCCGTCTGCGAGGAGCTCCTGTTCCGCGGCCTCGTCTACGCAGGCCTGCGCCGCGCCGGGCCCGCGGTGGCGATCGGCGTATCGGCGCTCCTCTTCGGGCTCGCGCACGGGTCGGTGTACCGGCTCTTGCCGACGTTCTCGCTCGGGCTGGCGCTCGGCTACGCGCGCCACCGCACCGGCTCCGTTTTGCCCGGGGCGCTGCTTCACGCCCTGAACAACGGGCTCGCGGTGTCGCTCCTCTATTTCAAGCCGTCATGGGCGCAAGGCCTCCTCGAAGGAGAGCTCCTGCCCTGGAGCGTGACGTTCGCGGGCATGGTCGTCTCGCTGGCCGGGCTGCTCCTGCTCCGGTTCTCGGCGCCGAGCGCGCCGGAACCGGAACCGGAACCGGACGGGAAGGCGAAGATGGACGAGCGCGAGCGTCGCGGGGGAGCGGCCGGCGGAGGCGGCGCGGCGCAGGGCTGAGGCTGGCGAACGCGGCAGCGGTGTGGGCGAGTGCGCGTGGAGGGGAATCGCGCACCTTGCGCCGGCCGCTGGCGGCGGTACGGACATCGATGTGCACGCACGCTTTCTTCTGGGGTTCGCTGCGGCGGCGATGACCTCGGCGCTGTCCTGCTCTCACGGCGGTCCCACGCTCGCGGAGCGCGGAGGAACCGCGCCCGGCCGTCTCGCGGCGCCGGCCCCCGGCGAAGCGCCTGCCCTCGCTGGAATCGCTGGAGCAGCACCGGCTGAGGCCGCGGGGGCGCCGGTCTCCGCGGAAGCGGCGCCCGCCGGTGCCGCAGGACCACCCGTGACGCCGCCGACATCGCCGGGATGGGCCGGCCCCTGGATCGAGCACCTCGCGGACGCTGCCGGCCTCCGCGAGCGGCCTCCGCGGGCGCAGCGCCAGTGGAACCACATCGCCGCGGCCGCAGGGGCGGATTGCCGCGATGCCCTCAAGGTTGCGGGGGCGCGGTTCCAGTCGCTGCCGGACACCGTGAAGCCCAACAAGAAGGGGTGTGGCATCCCCCACGGCGTGCTGCTGAGCCGCGGGCCGACCGGCATCGTTTACTCGCCGCCGCTGCAAGTCGATTGCTCGCTCGCCCTCCGGCTGGCCGATATGGAGCGCGTGATCCAGGAAGAGGCCGAGGCGCACCTGAGCTCGCAGATCGTCCGCATCAACACCCTGGGGAGCTATGCTTGTCGCGAAGTGGTCGGCAGGATGCGCCCGTGGAGCGAGGGGCTGAGCGAGCACTCGTTCGGCAATGCATTCGATATCGCGCGCTTCTCGCCGAAGCGCGGCCGCGCGATCAGCGTGCTCCGCGATTACGTGCTCCACGGGGACGACCCGAGCACCCGTGAGGGCCGCTTCCTCCGGGGCGTGGCCCGCCGGCTCCGCGCCGACGGGGCGGCCGCGCGCGTCCTCGGCCCGGACTTCGACGCAAGCCACCGGGACCACCTGCACATCGATTGCGGCACGCCGCGCTGGTACTGAGACGGCTGGCCGCCCCGCGCTTACCGCGGCCCCGGCTGCAGCTCGAGGATCCGCACGTCGTACGGCGCGAGCTCCACGGCCTGGACGGGGGACTTGCCGCCCAGCTCGGTCAGGTGCCCCGAGGCCGCGGCGGGCTCCACCGAGAGCGGCTGATCCGCCTGGCTGACAAGGAACACGAAGCGGCGGCCGTCGCGGTGGCGCAGCGTGTCGGCCGCGACGCGCGGGTCGTCCACCGTGACCGGCCGCTTCACGCCGGCGAGCTCGGCGAGCGCGTCGTAGAGCGTGTAGGTCGGCTCCGGGTTGATCCGCGGGGTCGCCGCGGCGAAGTGCTCGATCGGAACCGTGCAGAGCACGACGCTGCCGCTCCCGATCTTGCGCCGCAGCAGCGCCGGCCGGCCGCGCTGGTCGACCGCGACGACCTCCGCGCCCCTCGGGCGCACGGGGAGGTAAGCGCGGCTGTGCTCGGTGCCGGAGACCGGGAACGTGAGCGTCGTGCCCGCCGCGATGGTGCCGAACTGGCATTCGAAGGTGAGCTTCGCGCGATCGTCCTCGATCGGATCGATCATCCCGTAGCGCAGCTGGTGCTCGACGCCGAACAGCGCGTTGAGGTGCGCGTACCACGGCCCGCGCTGCGACCCGTGCGTGCCGTGGCAGTACGACGCGTAGACGACCGCGCCGGCGGAGGCCAGCCGCTCCAGGAGGTGCCATGTGGGCGCGGTCAGCTGCTTGGCCGACGGCAGCAGGTAAAGCCGGCAGTCCTCGGCGATCCCGTCCCGCTCCCGCGTCAGCCCGACCGGCAGGTCCGCCTCCTTCGCCGCGATGTAGGCCTGCCGCAGCATCGTGAACAGGTAGCTGCGGTCCTCGGCCTCCGTGAACGGGAACGCGCCTTCCAGGTACGACGGGACGATCAGCGCCGCGTCGGCCGGCTCGCGCTCACAGCCGAGGACGTCGATGTCGGAGAGCACCTTGGCGAAGCGGGCCATCTCCTCGAGCTGCGGCTTGGGGCGGCCCTCGACGGTCGTCAGCCCGAAGTGGAGCTCGAACGGGTGGTGCCTGTAGGGATCCTGGTGAATGAGATCGAAATCGGTGTTGTTCCAGCCGATCCACCCGGTGGCGCCGGCGAGCAGCGTGTTGTGGAGGACCTGCCGGTAGTAGTGCGCGGCGTTCTCGTCGGACGCGAAGGCCGACGACACGCCGAACTCCTCCAGCACGACGGGCTTGCCGAGGAAGCCCGTGAGCTCGCAGACGAACGCCGCGCCGTAGTGCTGGCGCGCCAGGTCGTTCTCCATCCGGTACACGTGCGGGCCGAGGAAGTCGACGAGCGCGCCGAGATCGCGGACGGAGAACCCATTGTCGTTCCCCGTGACCTCGATGCCCCACGCGCCGTCGCCGATCGAGATTGGCTGGCTCGCCCCGCCGGCCCGCAGCGCCTGCACGACCAGGCTCGCCCAGCTCGTGACGTTCTCGCGGATCGAGCGCTCGCGCTCGCCGTAGATCGGCATCTCGTTGGAGACGAGCCAGCCCGTCACCGCCTGGTGCCCCGCGAAGCGCCGCGCCATCTGCTCGGCGAACCAGGCCTGCCGGGCCACCATCCACACATCGCCGTAGAGATCCCGCCCGCGCCGCCATGCCGGGTCCCAGTTCTCGCCGGACATGTGGCCGACGAGGAGGGTCGGGATCGTCGTGAGGCCCGCCTCGACATGCGCCTCGAGGAAATCGGCATAACGCGCGACGCAGTCCTCGTCGATCCGGTCCGGCTCCGGCATGAAATGCGGCCAGTAGAAGAACGACCGCGTCATGGTCAGGCCGTGATCGGCGAGCACCCGGAGCTCCTCCCGGACCACGGACGGATCATAGCTCTGCCACATGAGCGGGCCGCCGCGCCTCGACCAGAAATTGGCCCCCAGCCAGGCGACCGCCTGTTGACGAACTGCGACTTTGGCGAAATTGCGGTGCATAGTCCTCTCGTCCTGGTCATGCAGAGCGGCGCTCTCGAACACCGTCCGTCCTCCTGCTCGCGGCGCGGGCCGCGCGCTCCAGGCGCGAGCGGCGGGCAGGTGACTTAATCGGTTCAGCTTACGCTACTTAATCGGTTCAGTCTATGCGCCCGTGCGGGGGGGCAGGGCCCTCGCTCGGGCCGGGCCGGCTCATGCGCGGGGGGGCGGGGCGGTGCTGCCCCGCGTCGCGAGCGTCGGCGCGCTGCACTCGTCGTCGGCGACCGGCTCTCCGGCGACGAGGCGGAGGAGCAGCGCGGCGGCGCGGGAGCCGTGCTCGGCGATGTTGCGGCGCACCGCGGTCAGGGCGGGGTGGACGAGCTGGCACAGCGCCGAGTCGTCCCAGGCCACGATCGAGAGGCGCTCCGGCACGGGGACGCGCATCTCGTGGGCGACCGCGAGCGCGGCCACGGCCATCACGTCGTTGTCGAAGACGATGGCCGTCGGCGGCGAGGCCTCGGCGAGGAGCCGCCGTGTGGCCTGGCCGCCTGCCTCGCCCGTGTAGTCGGCGTGGACGGTCTGCACCCGATCCAGGCGCCGCTGGCGCGCGGCCGCGGTGAACGCCTTGGTGCGGACCGCGGTGTGCACGAACTCGGCCGGGCCGGCGACCCGCGCGATCGACCGGTGGCCCAGCGCGGCCAGGTAGTCGACGACGGCCCGCATGGCGCTCGCGTCGTCGCTCCACACCGCGGGCAGCTGCCCCTTGCCCGCCGGCCCGCCGATCACCACCGCCGGGAGCTTCAGCTCCTCGATCAGCTTCACGCGCGGATCGTCGTCGCAGAGGTCGACGAGGATCACCCCGTCGACCCGCCGCTCGGCCCACCAGCGGCGGTAGGTCTCCACCTCGGCCACGCGATCCTCCGTGACCTTGAGCAGCAGCGCCTCGGCCTTCTCGGACAGCTCCGCCTCGATGCCGGAGATGAGCTGCATGAAGAACGGCTCGATGCCGAGCATGTGCGCGGGCCGATCGATGACCAGGCCGACGGCGCCGGCGCGGCCGTCGGAGAGCGCCCGCGCCGCGTTGCTCGGCTGCCAGCCCAGCTCCGCCGCGATGGCCAGGATCCGCTCGCGCGTCGGCTCCGACACGCCGGGCCTGCCGTTCAGCGCATACGACACCGCTCCTTTGGATACCCCCGCCCGCCACGCGATGTCCGTGATCGTCGGACGCTTCACGCATCACCTCCGCTCCGGGCGACGGAGCGCGCCTGCCGTGTGAACCCGCTCCGCCGCATGGCCCCGGTGGATAGCACGGCGGCCCGCTGGCGAGCCGAACGCCGCGCACGGCCGAGCGCCGCGAGCGAGCGACGCGCCCAGCGCAGCCCCTCCCACACCGTCGCCTGGCCAGGCGAGGCGGGTCAGGCGCCGCGCCGGACGGCCGCGGGGGCCCGGTCAGCGCGCCGCTGTCGAGCGCGGCGCTGCGTCCCGTGGGACTCCGCTGCTGGGCGGACGGGCCGTGTCGTGCGGCTCATGCCACCTCGAGGAGCTCGCGTTCGGTGATGCCGAGCAGGAAGAGGATGGCGTCGAGGCCGCTTGCGGAGAGGGACGTGTCGGCGGCCTCTCGCAGCTTGGGCTTTGCGCGGAACGCGACGCCGAGGCCGGCTCTTTGCAGCATCAGGAGGTCGTTGGCGCCGTCGCCCACGGCGATGGTCTGATCGAGCAACACGCCTTCTGCTTGGGCGATGGTCTCGAGCAGCTCGGCCTTGCGTTGTGCGTTGACGATCGGCCCTGTGACCCGGCCGGTCAGCTGTCCGTTCACGACCTCGAGCGCGTTCGAGTAGGCGTAGTCGATCCCGAGCCGCGCTTTCAGCGCCTCCGCTGCGATGGAGAAGCCGCCGGAGATCACGGCGGTCCGGTAGCCGAGCCGCTTCAGCACCCGGATGAGCGTCTCTGCGCCCTCGGTGATGGGGAGCTCTGCGGCGAGCTTCCGCAGCACGCCGACGTCGAGGCCGCGGAGCAGCGAGAGCCGCTGGCGGAGCGACTCGTCATAATCCATCTCCCCCTGCATCGCGCGCTCGGTGATCTTCGCCACCTGCTCCGCGACGCCCTTCGCGCGCGCCAGCTCGTCGATCACCTCGATCCGGATGAGCGTCGAGTCCATGTCCATCACGACGAGCCGCTTGCTCCGGCGGAAGAGCCCCTCGCGTTGCAGCGCGAGATCGAAGCTGTTCTGCGTCGCGAGGGCGAGGAGGGCCTGCTTGAGGGCGTCGGCCTCTTCTTCGCGCTGGAGCAGCACCTGGATCTCCACCGACGAGAGGCGTTCGACCGACAGCCGCGCGATCTTCTCGATGTTCGCGCCGTGGGCTGCGAGCGTGGAGGCCACGTCGTGCAGCGGCTTCGCGCCGAGCTCGCGCCCGATGGCTGTCACCACGTACCGGCTCCCCGGCGTGCGCCGCGGCGCGCCCCCGTCGAGCGGCTTGAAGTCGAGCGTCACGCCGAGCTCTTTCGCGGCGAACAGCAGCTCCTTGAGTCCGCTGCGTGTCTCGGGGAAGAGCGCGAGGAGCGCGAGGTTCAGGTTTCCGTGCACCACCACCTGCTCGATGTCGAGCAGCGTGGCGCCGATATCGCTGAGGATGCCCGTGAGCCGAGCGGTGATGCCGGGGTGGTCCTTGCCGGTGACGGTGACGAGTATCGGATCGGACGAGACTGCCATGCCGGGGCCCCCTTAACAGCGTCGCGCGGCAGGGTCGACGCCGATAGCTCGCCGCACGAAGCAAAACGATGCTTCACCGAAAGAGCGTTTGCCAAACCACCGCTCCCCCCGTCGCGCGCAGCCTCCTCCCCCGCGGGCTCCGTAGCTATCGGTAGCGCCCGCCCCCTCGCCCCGCCGCCGCCCGTCCGCCCCCTTTGCCGCCCGCCGCCGGCCTCCCGCCCCCCTTGCCGCCCGGCCCGCGCCGGCTCGCCGGCCGCCCAGCCCGCGCCGGCTTCTCCTCGGCCGCCTCGCGCGCCGCGCCGGCGTCCCCGTCCCCCTGCTGTGCCTTGAGCTGCCGGAGCTGATCGCGCAGCCGCGCCGCCTTCTCGAACTCGAGGTTCTCCGCCGCCGCGAACATCTCCTGCCGGAGCGCGTCGATCTGGTCGACCAGGTCCACCGCGGCGCGCGCCGCATCGGCCGCGGGCTTCGCCGGGCCCTTCGGGACGGCGTAGTAGTCGCGCGTGCCCGAGGTGGGCGACAGGTCGAGGATCGCCTTCTTCACCGTGGCCGGCGTGATGCCGTGCTCCTTGTTGTACGCCTCCTGGATCGCGCGCCGCCGGTTCGTCTCGTCCATCGCGCGCTTCATCGCCTCGGTGATGCGATCGGCGTACATCACGACCTCGCCGTGCACGTTGCGTGCGGCGCGGCCGATCGTCTGGATGAGCGAGCGCGGGCTCCGGAGGAAGCCCTCCTTGTCGGCGTCGAGGATGGCGACCAGCGACACCTCGGGCAGATCGAGCCCCTCGCGCAGCAGGTTGATGCCGACCAGCACGTCGAACTCGCCGCGCCGGAGATCGCGGAGGATCTCCACGCGCTGGAGCGTGTCGACGTCCGAGTGGAGGTAGCGGACCCGGATGCCGAGCTCCGTGTAGTACTCGGTCAGATCCTCGGCCATCCGCTTGGTCAGCGTCGTGACGAGCACGCGATCGCCGCGGCCGACCCGCTCCCGGATGCGCGCGAGCAGGTCGTCGACCTGACCGGACACCGGGCGGATGTGGATCTGCGGATCGATGAGCCCGGTCGGCCGGATGATCTGCTCCACGACCGACCCGGCCGACTTCTGCAGCTCGTAGTCGCCGGGCGTCGCGCTCACGAAGAGGACCTGCGCGTAGTGTTGCTCGAACTCCTCGAACTGGAGCGGCCGGTTGTCGAGCGCGCTGGGGAGCCGGAACCCGTACTCGACGAGCGTCTCTTTCCGCGCCCGGTCGCCCCGGAACATCGCCCCGACCTGCGGGACGGTCTGGTGCGACTCGTCGATGATGAGGAGGAAGTCCTTCGGGAAATAGTCGATCAGCGTCGGCGGGGGCTCGCCGGCCTTCCGGCCCGAGAGGTGGCGCGAGTAGTTCTCGATGCCGTTGCAGAACCCCATCTGCTCCAGCATCTCGAGATCGTACATCGTGCGCTGCTCGATTCGCTGCTTCTCGAGGAAGCGCACGGCCCTGTCGTAGAAGTCGATCCGCTCGCGCAGCTCCTCGCGGATCGCCTGGATCGCGAGCCTGAGCTGCTGTTGCTCGGTGACGTAGTGGGAGCCGGGGAAGACCGCGTAGCGATCGAGCTGGCCCACCACCTTGCCGCGGACCGGGTCGACCTCCTTGATGGCCTCGATCTCGTCGCCGAAGAACTCGACCCGGATCGCGAGCGCCTCCTCGTAGGCCGGGAAGATCTCGACGACATCGCCGCGGACGCGGAACGTCCCGCGGTGGAAATCGACGTCGTTCCGCGTGTACTGGATGTCGACGAGCCGCCGCAGGAGCTCGTCGCGGCGGATCTCGGTGCCGCGCTCGAGCTTGATCAGGAGCCCGTGGTAGCTCTCGGCCGAGCCGATGCCGTAGATGCAGCTCACGGAGGCGACGATGATCACGTCCGGCCGCGAGAGCAGCGCGTGCGTCGCCGCGTGGCGCATGCGGTCGATCGCGTCGTTGATGATCGCGTCCTTCTCGATGAACGTGTCGCTCGTCGGGACGTAGGCTTCGGGCTGGTAGTAGTCGTAGTAGCTGACGAAGTAGTGGACGGCGTTGTTGGGGAAGAGCTCCCGCATCTCGCCGTAGAGCTGGGCCGCCAGCGTCTTGTTCGGCGCCATGATGAGGGTCGGCTTTTGCAGCTTTTCGATCACCTTGGCGGCGGTGAACGTCTTGCCGCTGCCCGTGACGCCGAGGAGGACCTGGAAGGCCTCGCCCTGCTCGAACGCGGAGCAGATCTCCTGGAGCGCGCGAGGCTGGTCACCGCACGGCTTGAATTCGGAGACGAGCTCGAAGTGTGTGGGCATGGAGCGGAGGACCCTAGTGCGGCGAGGCGCTCCTCGCAACCTCCGCGGCCGTCAGGGCCGGAGGGCGGGGTGGCCTCACCGGGAAGGCGCGGTCTCGTCCGGCTTCGTCGGTCTTCGTCGGTCTTCGTCGGTCTTCCAACTATCGGCAACCATTGGCCGAGCGGAAATTGTCGACCCACTGTCGTTCACCTGGAACGAGGGCGCCCCACGTCCCGCGCGCGCTGTGCTCGCTGTCCACACGGCCGGGCCGAGCCGAGAGCGCTTGACGTCGGCGCGGGGCCATAGGATTCTAGGTGCTGTCGCGTCGTGGTGACGTGAGCCGAACGCGGAGGTCAGGTCATGAGTGCCAACACATCGCACACCCATTGCGCCGCCGCCGTTGTTTCCGCCGCGGCCGGCTGAGCTCGTCTCCACGTCTCCGCGACGTCGCCCGCGTGCCCTGAGGGGCGCGTGTGTGCCCTGAGCGCGTGCCCCTCCCAGGGATCTGCCCTGGCCGGGCGTGCCTTCTGGCGTGACGTCCTGATCGATCGACGAGCTCCGCTCCGCGGTGGCCCCGCGTGTGGAATGGCCGGCGCGTGCGCGCTTGTGCGCCGCCGCGCCCTGTCCGTCGATCGCCGCGCGCCGAAGCTCGGGCGCGGCCGAACGCCATGGAGCGCTCGTCCGTCATGCAAACTCACCTCGATTCTCTCGTTGATCCGTCTTTGCAGCACGAAATGCGGCCCGATCTGGTCGGGCTCGGATGGACTCCCTTCTTCGCGAGCCAGCTCGCCTGTCTCAAGGATGCCGTGCAGCCTGCGCGCGTCGTCCTCGCGTCCGCGTCCAGGCATCACGTTCAGACCGCGGATGGCCCGCGCCTCGCGGTGGTCAGCGGTCGCCTCGCGCACGAGGCCGCGGATCGCGCGGCGCTCCCCACCGTCGGTGACTGGGTGGGGCTCAGGCCTGGCGACGGCGCTGGGCCTTCGTACATCGTGCACACGTTCGCGCGGAGCACGTGCCTGCGCCGCAAGGCCGCTGGGCCCACGGTGGAGGCCCAGGTGCTCGCGGCCAACATCGACAAGGTGTTCATCGTCACGTCGCTGAACGCCGACTTCAACCTGCGCCGCCTCGAGCGCTACATCGACGCCGTCCTCGACAGCGGCGCTCGCCCGGTCCTCGTGCTCAACAAGGCCGATGTCTGCCCGGATCCGGCGCGGTACATCGACGCGGCGCGGGACGTCGCCCCTGCCGCCCCGATCGCGCTCGTCAGCGCGCTCTCCGGCGCCGGCCTCGACGCGCTCCGCGCCGAGATCGGGGCAGGGGAGACCATTGCCCTCGTCGGCTCGTCCGGCGTGGGGAAGTCCGCGCTCAGCAATCGCCTGCTCGGCGCGGAGGTCCAGCTCGAGGGCGCGATCCGGGCCTCGGACGAGCGTGGCCGCCACACGACGGCTCACCGGGAGCTGTTCCTGATCCCTGGCGGTGGTCTCCTCATCGACACGCCGGGCATACGGGAGCTCGGCCTCTGGTCCGCGGGCGGCAGCGCCCCGGCCGGCTTCGACGACGTCGAGGCCCGCGCCGCGGCCTGCCGTTTCCGGGACTGCGCGCACGACGGCGAGCCCGGTTGCGCGGTGCTCCGTGCCATCAAGGACGGCGACCTCGATCCCGAGCGCCTCGGCGCCTACCTCAAGCTGGGTGCCGAGCGACGCCACCTCGCCGGGCAGCAGGACGTGCGCGCGAGGATCGAGGAGAAGCGGCGCTGGAAGCAGATCTCCAAGCAGATGCGCGCCAATCCGAAGCGCTGACCAGAGCCGTCCCCCGCCCCCGCGGCCAGCCCCCAGCGTCCCCGCACACCCCCAGCAAATCCCCGCATCCCCGCCGCGCACCTTCGAAACCGCTGTTTCCCATCCCTTGGAAAGAGCCCTCGGGAGGGGGTGTCGCGCGCGGGGCCGGCGGGGGAAGGGCCCCACGAACCCGAGCGCCGGCCCGCATCGAAGCCACTCGCTCCTGGTTCTCCTACCTCCGTTCAACCGGCCATAGCCACCACAAGGCGCGAGTTCGTGGGAAGGGCCCCCCGCCGGCCCCGCGCGCGACACCCCCTCCCGAGGGCTCCCTCGCGTCCTGGGAAGCCCTCCGTCCCGTGTCCCGTGTCCCGTGCCCCGTCAGATCCCGTATTGCCGGAGCTTCTTGTGCAGCCCCTCGCGCGTGATCCCGAGCGACTTGGCCGCGTTGGTCTTGTTGTTGTTGTGCCCGCGCAGCGCTTCCAGGAGGAAGAACTTCTCGACCGCGTCCATCATCTCCTTGAGCGACCCCTTCGGCGTCCCCGCCCGCGCGACGAGCCCCTCGACCTGCCGGATCCTCGGCGAGAGCAGCTCCGGCGTCCCGAACGCCCCCGGCTCCAGCTGGATGACGATCCGCTGCACCTCGTTCTGGAGCTCCCGCACGTTGCCCGGCCAGTCGTACGCGACCATGAGCTCCATCGCCTGCTGGCTGAACCCGCCGCACGGCTTGCCGATCTCGTCCGCGTAGCGCTCCAGGAAGTGCGCCGCGAGCAGCGAGATGTCGTCGCGCCGCTCTCGCAGCGGCGGCAGCCGGATCGGGAAGACCTTGAGGCGGTAGTAGAGATCTTCGCGGAACCGCCCCTTGGCCACCTCGTCCTCGAGGTTCCGGTTCGTCGCGGCGACGATGCGCACGTTGACGTGCTTCGGGCTCGTCGCGCCCACGGGGCGGATCTCGCCCTCCTGGAGCGCCCGGAGCAGCTTCGATTGCAGCGACAGCGGCGTCTCGGTGATCTCGTCGAGGAAGAGCGTGCCCCCGTCGGCGATCTCGAACAGCCCCTTCTTCTCCTCGGTGGCGCCCGTGAACGACCCCTTCTTGTGCCCGAAGAGCTCGCTCTCCAGCAGGCTCTCGGCCAGCGCCGCGCAGTTCTGCGCAACGAACAGCTTGTCGCGGCGGCGGGAGCGGTAGTGGACGGCGGCGGCGATGAGCTCCTTGCCCGTGCCCGTCTCGCCCTCGATCAGCACCGTGACGCGCGTGTCGACCACCTTGTCGAGCTGCCCGATCACCTTGCGCATCGCGTCGCTGTTGCCGATGATGTCGACCGCGCCCCCGCCGCCGCCCCGGCGGCGCTCCTCGCGCCCCTTGAGGAAGCTGTTCTCCTTCTGGAGCCGCTCCTCCGCGAGCACGAGCCGCTTGATGAGCCGGGCGTTCGCCACCGCGAGCGAGGCGTTGGCGGCCAGCACGAGGAGCGTCTCCAGGTCGCCGGCGTTCAGCATCCCGGGCACGCTCCGGTTGTCGGCCTGGAGCACGCCGATGATCTCCTCGCCCTTCCAGAGCGGGACGGCGAGCGTGCTGCGGATCGAGGCGCCCATCAGCGACTCGGACTGCCCGACCTCGATCGGCGCGTCGGCGGCGAGCACGGCCGCCCGCTCCTTGATCACCTTCCGGTACACGCTGCGCGTGATCGGGACCGGCCCTGCAGGCGGCCCCCCTTTGCCCGACGCGGACCGGACCCGCGTCAGCACCGGCACGAACGCCGCCGGCGCCGCGCCCGGCTCCTGGTCGTCGTCGCGCAGCACCACCGTGACGTGCGTCGAGCTCGGCACCAGCGCGAGCACCGCGTCGGCGATCTCGGCGAGCACCTCGTCGAGATCGGTCGCCGCGCCGATGCGCTTCTGCGCCGCGTACATCGCCGACAGCGCGCTCGGGTCGCGCTCGATCTTCGCCTCGGCAGGCTCGATCTCGTCGAGGCGGCGGATCGAGACGACCCGCGCGTCGTCGGCCTCCTCCGGGATCTTCACCACCATCCGGGTGACAGCGTCCCCGGAGCCGAGCTCGATGACGTCCCCCGTCTGGAGGGCGAGCGCGCTGCGCCCCGCGCCGAGCTCCAGCCGCTCGCCCCGCCGCGTCACGCTCGTGCCGTTCGTCGAGCGCAGATCCTCGAGGATCACCCCGTCGGCGCCGCTCACGATGCGCGCGTGCGCCCCGGAGACGTGGCGATCGTCGAGGACGACGCGGTTGTCCGACGAGCGCCCGAGCGTGATCAGCTCGCCCTGGAGCTCGAAGGTGCGCCCGGCAGCGAGACCCTGGGTTACCTCGAGCACGATCATGGTTCGTTCTTCAGCCGGAAAGACCCCGTGACAAGGGCCGGAGTAAACCGTCAAGACGGCGGAGACGCCAGGAAAAATCAGGAGCCAGGCGCGTCGGTGAAGCGTTACTCGAGCTTCGCGCGAGCTTCACACGAGCGTCGCGCGAGCTTTGGGCAAGCATCGCGCCCGGGTGGCGCCGATCAAGAAAAATCTGGAGCGAGGTGATGTGCCCGCCTGCGCGTCCGCGCGCCCCGACCTCTGGACGGGGCGCGCGGGGCTGCGGCGGTCACTGCGCGCGGGCGGTGAGGCGGTAGATGACCGTCTTGAAGGGCGCGTTGCCGGCGATCTTCTCGGGATCCTTCGAGGCCTCGCCGTCGTCGACGATCTTCTGCAGCTTGGTCGCGACCTCGGCGTCGCCCTTCGGCGAGAGGGCGTCGATGACCGAGACCGAGACGAAGCGGACGGCCGCGTTCGAGACCTTCGGCATCGCGTCGATGATCTGCTGCCGGACCTCGGGGGTGCCGAGCACGCCCGCCATGTAGGCGGACTTGATCCCCTGGAACTGCGTCTCCTTCGCCTGCGACGCCGGATCGCCGAGCTTGCCGACGTAACACTCGAGCTTGGTGCCGCAGGCCCCGAGCAGCTCCTTCGCGATCTTGATCTCCTTCTCCATCGACTTGCCGACCGTGCCGCCGCCGCTCGTGCGGGTGCCCGCGAGCCGGTCGACGTCGGCGATCTGGTCGGGCTTCATCAGCTTGAGCGCCGTCTGCAGCGAGACGTCGCGGATCTGCGCGACGTCGTCCTCCTCGCCGCGCGCCTCGAGGCCGGTCTTCACGAGCCACGGCACGAGGCTCGCGTCGAAGAAGTTGCTCGCCGCCTCGGCGAGCATCACCCGCGCGTTGATGCCGGCCGGCGGCATCTCGAGCCCCGCGGGCGTCTTCTCGTAGGCCGCCTGGAAGGCCGCGAGGGTCTCCGGCGTCCTCGGCACCTTGGTCAGCTCGCGCGCGATGATGGCGCGCGGCACGTCCTCGGCCTTCCCGAGCGCGGCGAGCAGCGGCTGCGACGACTCCTGCCGGCCGATCGTCGCCAGGACGAGCGCGGCCGCCGCGACGTGGGCGGTCTCCGCGGCCTTCTTCTGCTCCGCGCTCGCCTTGTCGCCGGCGCCCTTCAGGTTCTCGACCTTCGAGTACTCGACGAGCTCCTTCTGGTCGCCCTGGAGCAGCGCGATCGTCGGCTGGATCGCGGGCTTGCCGATCTTCGTGAGCGCCAGGATGGCCGTCGTGGCCGCGTCCGCCTTGAACGGCGACAGCACCACCTTGAGCAGCGGCACGACCGCCTTCTCGCTGCGCTGCCACCCGAGCAGCTCCGCGGCGGTGATCTGCCAGAACAGCTCGTTCCGCATCGTGCCGACGTCCTTCGGGTCGTTGATCGGGCGCCCGATCATCGTGATGAGCCCGTCTTCCCAGGACTTGCTGTTGATGTCGACCATCGCGTCGTGCACGTCGCGCGAGATCGTCGAGCCCTTCGGCTTGCCGTGCTGGAGCTTCGAGAAGACGGCCATGAGCGGCTCGGCGGCCTTCTCCGACTTCGTCGCGCCGAGGCCGCGCACGGCCCAGCGGACGTCCTCCTCGGTGGACTCGGGCTTGTAGTCCTTGAGCGCCTTGATGAGGCAGGCCTCGCCGCGCGGGTCCCTCGTGTCGGAGATGAACTTGATGAGCTTCGAGTTCGTGCGCTCGTCGAGATCGCCGGTCACGCACTTCTGCGTCATCGGCTCGATGATCTTGTCGAGGAGCGGCTTCACGGTCGGGCCGTTCCGGTCCTTGTTGTCACGCGTCATCGCGTCTTCGAAGAACTGGACGAGCCGGTTGACGGAGGCGGTGAGCGTGGCCGGGTCGTCGAGCCGCTTGACGTGCGTCTCGGGGTCGTTCTCGTCGCCGCATCCGACGATGACCCCTGCGGAGAGCGCCATCGACGACGCGGTGGCGGCCCCCAGGAGGAGCGAGCGAAGGAGCGGCAGGATGCTGCGTGCTGAGCGGGACATGGTGTTTCCTCCGGGACCTCGGTGATGCTGCCGGCCTGACCTCGCCGTCGCACGGCGCGCTTCAGGAGAGGCGGTCAGCGGCTAGCCTTCGTTAGCCTGAGGGGACGAAAGTGGACAAAAACAGCGCGCGGCAGGGGGCGCGGCCCCCCTTCGGCCACGACGTGGCGCCGCTCCGCCATGGAAACGGCGAAGCCGACGCTATTCGCCGGCAGAGAACGTGTCAACGCGAGCGCGGCGCCGAGACGAGCCGGCGGATCCCCGTGGCGAAGAGCCGGTCGGGGATGACACGGCGCAGCGCGACGAGCGCCCGTGCGTCCCGGCCGACAAGGGTCCTGAAAGGCGGCGATGCGTCGTCGATGAGGCGGAGGATCGCCGCCGCGACCGGGGCGGGCGGCGGCGCCTTGGCGGCGTCCTTCAGGATCATCTGCTCGATCGCCCTGGTCATCGCGCCGTAAGGGCCGTCGAGCGAGACGTGGGCGCCGCGTCGCTGGTTTTCGTAGAAAATTTCGGTCTTGAAGGTGCCGGGCTCGACGAGGCAGACGTGGACGCCGAACGGGGCGACCTCCCAGCGCAGCGCCTCGCTGAAGCCCTCGACGGCGTGCTTCGTCGCCGCGTAGGCGCTCACGCCGGGGAGGCCGACGAGCCCGGAGATGCTCGAGACGTTGACGATGCGGCCGCGCCCCGCGCCGCGCATCGCCGGGAGCACCGCGCGCGTCACGGCCATCAGCCCGAAGACGTTGGTCTCGAACTGCGCCCGGACGTCGCCGTCCGCCTGCTCCTCGAAGGCGCCGCCCACCGCGATGCCGGCGTTGTTGACGAGGGCGTAAGCGGGGCCGTGCTTCTCAAGGATCTCCCGGACCCTGTCGGGCGCGCTCGCCGCGGCGACGTCGAGCTGCTCGATCTCGATCGTGACGCCGCGCGCGCCGGCGGCGGCGAGGAGCGCGCCGGCCTTCTCGGGGCGGCGCATCGTGGCGATGACCCGGTGGCCCGCGGCCGCGCACGCGACAGCGGTCGCGAGGCCGATGCCGCTCGAGGAGCCGGTGACGAGGACGAGGTGACCCATGGCGAAGGGGCGCGAGTATAGGCGAAGCGCGACGCCGCGGGGGAGCGCGGCATGTGCGGCGCGCGCCGCGTTGAAGGGCCGCCGCCGCGCCGCAGGGGCGCGGCGCTCAGCCGATGATCATCGCCTCGCTGAGGAGCCGGCCCTCCCTGAAGCGCCGCAGGTTCCAGCGATCGAACAGGGGGAGGGAGGCGCCCTCGGCGATGTGCTGCGCGAGGAGCTTGCCCATGACGGGCGCGATCATGAAGCCGTGCCCCATGAAGCCGGAGGCCTGGTAGAAGTGCTCGACCTCGTCGACCCCGCCCACGATCGGGTTCTGATCCGGGGTGAGGTCGTAACAGCCGGCCCACTGCCGCAGCACCTTCACGCTGCCGAGGAGGGGGCACGCGGCGACGAGCGCCCGCGCGTACAGGGCGAGGAACTTGTGGCTCGACCCCATGTCGAGGCCGTCAGGGACGTCCTCGTTGGAGATGCCGCCCACGATCTCGCCGCGCATCGACTGCGAAAAATAGAGGCCGTTCGAGAGATCCGCGACGAGCGGGCCGAGCCAGGGCTTGAGCGGCTCGGTCGAGCAGATCTCGTGGCGGTGGGGGTGGTTGGGCAGCTCCACGCCGAGCATGCGCGCGATCTCGGGGCTCCACGCGCCGGCGGCGTTGACGACCTTGTTCGTCCGGATCTCGCCGCGATCGGTGACCACGGCGTCGATCCGCGCGCCCTGCGTGCGGAAGCCGAGGACGTTCGTGAAGGTGGCGATGTCGACGCCGAGCTTCTGCGCGCGCTCGGCGTAGCCCCAGACGAACGGCCAGGGGAACACGACGCCGTCGTCGGGGTTGTAGCTGGCCGCCACGACGCCGTCGGTCGAGAGCTGCGGCACGATCGCGCGCGCCTCGTTGGCGGTGAGCATCCGCGTCCCGAGGCCGCACGCGTTCTGCACGGCGACGCTCTTCTCGAGCGTCCTGCGGCCGGCCTCGCTGCGCACGAGGAAGAGGTAGCCGCCCTGCCGGAACCAGATGTTGATCTTCATCTCGCGGGCGAAATCCCGGCAGATGCGGATGCTCTCCTGCATGAGCCGGATGTTGCCCTCGCTCGAGAACTGCGCCCGGACCCCGCCGCCGTTGCGCCCGCTGGCGCCGCCGCAGAGGTAGCTCCGGTCGACGACGACGATGTCGGTGACGCCGTGGTGCCGCGCGAGGTTGTACGCGATCGCGAGGCCCATGATCCCCGCGCCGACGATGACGATCTCGGCCTGCCCCCGCATCGCGCCTCAGCCGAGCTCCGACCTCGCCGCGGCGACGACGGCGGCCTGGAGGGCGCCGTTCGAGGCGATGATGCCGCGGCCGAGCTTGAGCCCGGGGCCTTTGTAGTCGATGGGCGCGCCCGAGAGGTCGGTGAAGCTGCCGCCCGCCCCGAGGAGCACGGCCTCGGGCGCGCAGCTGTCCCAGAGCTTGGCGCCGCCGCCGCCGTGCACGTAGAGGTCGACCTCGCCGGTCGCGATCCGGGCGATCTTCACGCCGACCGAGCCGCAGGGGACGATCTTCGAGATGCCGAGCCGCGCGAGGAGCGGCTCGAGCTCCTTCGGCCGGTGCGAGCGCGAGACGACGAGCGTCGCGTCGGCCGGAGCGCTCACGGCCGAGACCCGGAGCGGCCTGCGGCTGCCGTCCCTCGCCTCGAGGAAGGCGGCGCCGCCCTCGCCGGCGCGGCCGGCCAGCGCCTCGCCCGTCGTGGGCATCACCACGACGCCCAGCGCCGCGCGGCCGCGGACCGCGAGCCCGATCATCACGGCGAACTCGCCGTTCCTGTCCGCGAACTCCCGCGTGCCGTCGAGCGGGTCGACGAAGAACACCCGCTCCTTCCCCAGGCGCGAGGCGAGCTCGTCGCCGGTCGGGACGCTCTCCTCGGCGAGGATCGCCTCGCCGGGGAACGCGGCCTCGAGCGCGCTGCAGATGAGCGCGTTCGCCTCGCGGTCGGCGCGGGTCACCGGGTCGCCGGGGCCCTTCATCTCGACGGCGAACGGCGTCGCGTACACGTCCATCACGATCGCCGCCGCGGCGCGCGCGATGCGGACGATCTCGTCGAGCTCCCTGTCGTTCTGGTCCATCGTGCTCACACCTCGATCCCGGCCTGCTTGAGGCGCGCGGAGAGCTCCGTGAGCGCCGTGTCCTGGAGGTAGGGCGGCATGCCGGCCTCGCGGACGAGCTGGTCGAGCTGGGCGACCGAGCGGGGGCCGAGCACGGCGGAAGAGACGACGCGGTTCGCGAGGACGAAGCGCAGGGCCGCCGAGCGGAGCGAGGTGACGGCGCCCGTGACGAGCGGCCTGAGCGCGTCGAGCTGGCGGATGCGGGTCTTGAGCTCGTCGCGGGTCCACCGCTGGTAGCGGTGATCGTCGAGGTAGAACTCGCGCTCGGGGCTCCACTGGCCGGCGAGCAGCCCGTGCGCGAGCACCGATCGGGCGAGGACGCCCGCGCCGGACTCGGAGACGTCGCCGGCGACGTCGTGGAGGTCGCCGGGGAAGAAGGCGTTGTAGGCGATCTCGATGACGTCGACCTCGTCGCGCAGCGCGGAGCGGGCGACGTCCGCGGAGCCGGCGCTCACGCCGTACGCGCGGATCTTCCCGGCCTGCTTGAGGTCCTTCAGGAAGGCGAGGGCCTCCCCCGATTGCATCGCGGCCACGGTGGGGTTGTGGAGCAGGACGACGTCGACCACCTCGCGGGCGAGGCGCTCCTGCGACCGCTCGAACGCGGTGCGGAGGTGGGCCGGGTCGAACCGCTTCGTCGGGGGATCGCCGTCGCGAACGGTGCCGATCTTGGTGACGACGAACGTCGTGCCGGCGCCCTGGAGCCGCCTGCCGAGGCAGCGCTCCATCTCGCCGCGGCAGTAGACGTCGGCGGTGTCGAAGAGGTCGATGCCGACCGCGAGCGCGCGATCGATGACGCGATCGATCTCGACGTCGGCGATGGGGCCGTAGCCGTCGCCGGAGAGTCCCCAGGTGCCTAGGGCGAGCTCCGAGACCTGAAGGGTCGTCTTGCCGAGGGGGCGCTTCCTCACGGGCGGCGATCTACACCAGCGCCGGGAGGGCGCCACGAAATAGGGGCGGAGCTCCGGGGCGGAGCTCCGGGCACGGCGCGCCGCGTCGCGGGCCCTTCCCGGAGCGGCGGAGCTGCCCCGGGGCGGGCGTCTCCCGTCGCGCCTCGGCGCGCGGTGGCAGGGCGCGTCCTCCGGGGCCTCACGCGGCCGGCGCGGGCCGTCGGTCCGCCACGTCCCTGCGCGCTCGGCCACGGAACGCTCCATGCCAGAGAGCCAGGGAAGGGGAGTGATGCGGAAGCGCGCGGGGCAGCGCCGCGGGGGGCAGGGTCTTCAGGTGACATGTCGAGTCGAGCCCTGCCGGTGGCCGACGAAGGGGGCTGGAGAGTATGGCGAAAGGGCCTAATGAGGCATCGGCGGCCGAACCCATCAGCGACCGGAGGTCGCGGCCGCCTGCGGCGAGCGCCTCTGCGCGGCGCGCGCTGGAGCTCGTCGCCGTCCGAGGCAAAGACGTGCTCGGCGTCCGCCATGTGCTCGCGGAGGGGCGCGCGCACATCGGCGACACGCCCGCGTCCATCGTGCGCGTGCCGTCGGGGGAGCTCGATAGAGCGGCCCCGGTCATCGCGGAGGTGATCGGCGCACGCTACGTGCTGCACGTCCCGCGGCGGACGCGGGCGCGCCTCCACGGCGCCGACGGGCTCGCGCGCCTGTTGACGGGCCCGGCCGACATCGAGCTCCAGGAGGGAGACCGCGCCGTGATCGTGATCGGGGCCGTCCAGATCCGCGCGCAGATCGTGCCCATCGAGATCATCTCACGCCTGGGTGCGTCCGGCCTGCGCTGGATCGGCCTCATCGGCGCCCTCTACCTCGTCGCGCTCGGCGTCTGCGCCGCCCTCGCGCCGCGCGACCGCGCCCGCCTCGACGAGGGGTCGATCCGCCGCGCCGTCGGCGAGGCCGCGTCGCAGCTGTGGGCAGAGCACGCCCCTGTGCCATGACGCGACGGCACCGCCGAGCGGGCCGTCACCGGCGGGTGATGCCCGCGCGTCATGGAGTGGTATTGTCTGCCCTCCATGCGATTCAAGATCGTTCCGCCCCTCCCGGTTCGACTCCTGCTCTTTCCGCTCGCCGTCCTCGGCTGTGGCGGCGCGTCCGCCGAGCACGAAGACCCGAGCAGCGAGCCGCGGGTCGGGATCCTGAGCCTGCCGTCCGGCTGGAGCTCCATCGAGCCGGGCGGCGAGACGACGTGCTCGCGCGGTGATCCTTTCACGTACTTCGTCCGTCCGGGCACCGTCAATCGCCTCATCGTCGAGTTCCGCGGCGGCGGCGCGTGCTGGGACGCAACCACGTGCTCGTTCGCGGGAGCGCTCTTCCAGGAGACGGTCGGCGAGGACGCCCTGACGACCGGGATCTACGATCATGAGAACCCGGACAACCCCTTCAAGGACTGGCACCATGTGTACATCCCCTATTGCACCGCGGACGTCCACTGGGGCGACAACGTGGCCACGTACGGGGAGGGGAGCCAGGCCGTCACCATCCAGCACAAGGGCGCCGTCAACGTCCGCGCGGCGCTCGGCTGGATCTACGAGAACGTCTCCGCGCCAGAGAAGATCTTCGTGACGGGCTGCAGCGCGGGCGCGTATGGCGCCATCCTCTGGTCCGCGCACCTGCGAGAGCACTACAAGAGCGCGTCGGTCATCGAGTTCGCCGACAGCGGGGCAGGGATCATCACGGAGACGTTCTTCAGGGACAGCCTTCCTTCCTGGAAGCCCGAGGGCGCTTATCCCACATGGATACCTGGCCTCGACCCGGCCGAGCTCGCGCGGCTGTCGGCGCTCTACGAGAAGATCGGCGCCCATTACCCCGACATGCGCCTGTCGCAGTACAACACCGTCTATGATGAGGACCAGGCCTTCTTCTTCAACGCGATGGGCGGCGGCGACGCCCAGGCGTGGTCCGACGCCATGAGGGCAGAGATCGCCGAGATCGAGGCGTCGACGCCGAACTTCAGGTCGTTCCTTGCCGCCGGCTCCGCGCACTGCATCCTCTGGCGGCCGGAATTTTACACCCTCGAGTCGCGCGGAGCGCGCCTCGTGCAATGGCTCGACGGGCTCGCAAACGGTGCGCCGCCGTCGAGCGTCGCGTGCGACGCTTGCGGCTCGCCTTGAGCGTCGCCCGGGGGCGGGCGGCGCGGCGGCCGGGGCACCGGGGCAGCGGGGGTGCCCGCTGGTCGGCGCCGGGCGGCGTGTGCGCGGGAGGGCGGGCTCAGGGGGCGTGATCGCCCGCTCGGGCGTGCGCCGTCGCGGCGCCAGTTGACGCGCAGCCAGAGCTCTAGATTATGTCCGCTGCGAACGCGGGCGCGTGGGCGCGTCCGCGGCGGCCCTGGAGGAAGAGCTCCGGGGGGAGACAGAGGGATCCATGCGCACGCTTTGTATCGATATCGGCGGAACGGGGATCAAGGCCACCATCCTCGACGAGCAGGGGACTCCGATGACGGATCCCGTGCGCGTGCTGACGCCCCAGCCGGCCTCGCCGGACCCCATCCTCGACCTCATCGAGGAGATCGCCCGGGCGCAGGGGGAGTTCGATCGCGTCTCGATCGGCTTCCCCGGGGTGGTGATGGAGAACGTGACCAAGACGGCGCCGCACCTCGACAACGAGAAGTGGAAGGGCTACCCGCTCGGCGAGGCCGTCGAGCGCCGCCTTGGCAAGCCTGTCCGCGTCGCCAACGACGCGGGCATCCAGGGGCTCGCCGTCATCGAGGGCAAGGGGCTCGAGATGGTGCTCACCTTCGGCACGGGGCTCGGCTGCGCGCTGTACATCGACGGCCGCTACGTGCCGAACCTCGAGCTCGGGCACCATCCGTACGGAAAGAGGGACCTGAAGTACGAGGACCGCGTGTTCGACGCCGAGTGCAAGCGCATCGGCCCGAAGCGCTGGAACAAGCGCGTGCGCAAGATGATCGAGCAGCTCGAGCCGATCTTCAATTACCGCAAGCTCTACCTCGGCGGCGGCAACGCGCGCCTGCTCGACGCCTCGCGGCTGCCCGAGAACGTCGTCGTGGTGGACAACGTCGCTGGCCTGCTCGGCGGAATCAAGCTCTGGTCCTAGAGCGGCGGTCACCCGCTTCGGATACGGGCCCACCTCGACGTTTTCGGTGCTCAGCGCACAGGAGTGCGCTTGCGCGCCGAAAACGCCGATCTGGGCCCGTCTCCTGCGCGGGAGACCGCCGCTCTGCTGCGGCTCGGGAGACCGCCGCTCTGCTGCGGCTCGGGAGACCGCCGCTCTGCTGCGGCTCGGGAGACCGCCGCTCTGCTGCGGCTCGGGAGACCGCCGCTCTGCTGCGGCTCGGGAGACCGCCGCTCTGCTGCGGCTCGGCATGGGGCAGAGGGGGGCGGAAGCCGCTGTAGCCAAGGGCGGCCGCGCGCCCGTGCGCTGGCGGGGAGGCCGGCCTGGGGCGGGCCTGCGGGGGCGTGGGTCGCGCCGGTTCCCAAGCGGGCGTGACCGTCGTACCCTGGCCCGATGAACTCGCCCGACGCACCGAAGCCCGACGCACCGCCCGCGGCCAATCCAGCGGCGGACGCCGATCTCGATCCGTTTCGCCTCCAGTCGCCGGAGACGCTCGCGAACCCGTACCCCGTGTACGCCCGGTTGCGCCAGGAAGCGCCCGTGTACTTCAGCGCGGCTTACAACGGCTGGCTCATCACCCGCTACGACCAGGTCGCGGCGGGCTTTCGTGACCCGCGCCTGTCGGCGAAGCGCTCCAGCGCCTTCGTGACGAAGCTGCCTGACGAGGTGCGGCAGCGGCTGGAGCCGTTGCGCCGCAACCTGGCGTCGTGGGCCTTGCTGCTCGATCCGCCGGAGCACACGCGCATCCGCTCGCTGATCAACAAGGCGTTCGTGCCGCGGCTCGTCGAGGGGTTGCGCTCCCGGGTGGAGACGCTGGTCAACGAGCTGCTCGACGCGGTCGCCCCGGCGGGCCGGATGGATGTCCTCCGCGATCTCGGCGATCTCTTGCCGCTGCTCGTGATCGGCGAGGTGCTCGGTGTACCTGCCGAGGACCGGCACCGGCTGAAGGGCTGGTCCAACGCGCTCAGCGGCTTCCTTGGCGCGGGCCGGCCGACGCTGGAGATCGCGGGGGGCGCGCTGAGCGCCGTGGCCGAGCTGGAGGACTATTTCCGCGGCGTGATCGCGGCCCGGCGGCAGAGCCCTGGCAACGACCTGCTCAGCCAGCTCATCCTCGCGGAGGAGCAGGGCATGATCCTCGGCGAGCAGGAGCTGCTCTCGACGTGTTGCATGCTCCTCTTCGGCGGCCACGAGACGACGAAGAACCTCATCGGCAATGGCCTGCTCGCGCTCCTTCTCCACCGTTCCGAGCGCGAAGCGCTGCGCGCCACCCCGTCGCTGATCGGCCCGGCGGTGGAGGAGCTGCTCCGATACGACTCTCCGGTGCAGTGGATGAGCCGCGTCGCGCTCGACGACATCGAGCTCGACGGCGTGCGCATCCCGAAGGGCGATCGTGCCTTCCTGGTGCTCGGCGCGGCGAACCGCGATCCCGCGCAGTTCCCCGACCCCGACAAGCTCGACTTCCGCCGCACGGACATCCGTCACATCTCGCTCGGCCTGGGCGTCCATTACTGTGCCGGCTCCGCGCTCGCCCGCGTCGAGGCCCAGGCGGTCATCTCCACGTTCCTGCGCCGTTTCCCCGACGCCGAGCTCTCTCCTGGGCCGCTGACCTGGCGCATGAGCCCCGGCATGCGCGGCCTCACCGCCCTCCCGATAGAGCTAGGCCCGCAGAGCTCCGCTTCCTGACCCCTCTCCACCCCGCCCGTTCCATCCTGGAGCCGCCGGGGAGAGGGGAGGGGGCGCGCGGGGGCGAGGGGGAAGGGCCCCGCGGATCCGAGCGCCGGCCCGCACCGCAGCTTGTCGCCCTCAGATCTCCCCGTCCCGTACAGCCGGCCATAGCCACCACAAGGCGCGAGTCCGCGGGAAGGGCCCCCCTCGCCCCCGCGCGCCCCCTCCCCTCTCCCCGGCGGCCGTTGCCCCCTGGCTCTGGTTCTAGCTGTTGAGCCGCATCCCCGGCGCCAGCTGCCCAGGCAGCGCCACCGCCGCCGCCTCCAGCCCCGCGACCGGATATGCGCAGTAGTCCGCCGCGTAATACGCGCTTGGCCGGTGGTTCCCGCTGCTCCCGACCCCCCCGAACGGCGCCGCGCTCGACGCCCCCGTCAGCGGTTTGTTCCAGTTGACGATCCCCGCCCGGGATTCCCGCCAGAACCGCTCGTAGAGCTCCCTGCGATCCGAGATCAACCCGGCCGCGAGCCCATAACGCGTGCGGTTGGCCAGCGAGAGCGCCTCATCGAAGCTCGTATAGCGCTGCACCTGCACGAGCGGCCCGAAATGCTCCTCGTCCGGGAGCTCCTTGATCGCCGACACATCGAGGATGCCGGGCGAGAGCAGCGCGGTCCCCTCCTCGAGCCGGCGCATCTCCAGCAGCACCTCGCCGCCGAGCGAGACCAGCCGCGCCTGCGCCGCGAGCAGCCGATCCGCCGCCGCGAGCGAGATCACCGCGCCCATGAACGGCTGCTCCGCGTCGTCGTACCTGCCCACCTTGAGCCGGGAAGCCGCCTCGACCAGGCGCCCCAGCAGCGCGTCGCCCTCCGGCGTCGCCGGCACGAGCAGCCGCCGCGCGCACGTACACCGCTGGCCCGCCGAGATGAAGGACGACTGAAGGATATGGTGGTTCGCCGCCTCGGTGTTCGCGACGTCCTGCACGATGAGCGGGTTGTTGCCGCCCATCTCCAGGGCGAGGATCTTCTCCGGTTGGCCCGCCAGCTGCCGGTGCAGCGCGTTGCCCGTGCCGGAGCTGCCTGTGAAGAAGAGGCCGTCGATGCCCGGGTGACCGGCGAGCGCGACGCCGGTGCGCCTCCCCCCCTGGACCAGGTTGAGCACCCCGGCCGGGATCCCCGCCGCCTCCCAGAGCCGCGCGGTCTCCTCCGCGACCCTCGGCGCGAGCTCCGAGGGCTTGAACACAACGCAATTGCCCGCGATCAGGGCCGGGACGATGTGGCCGTTCGGCAGGTGGCCCGGGAAGTTGTAGGGCCCGAGCACAGCGACCACGCCGTGCGGCCGGTGCCGCACCACGGCCGTCGCGTCGCCCGCCTCGGCCTGACGCTCGCCCGTCCGCTCGCGCCAGGCCATCAGCGACACGTCGATCTTGCCGATCATCGTCTGGACCTCGGTGAGCGCCTCCCAGCGCGGCTTGCCCGTCTCCAGCCCGATCACGTCCGCGAGCCGGGCCTTGTGCTCGCCCAGGAGGCCGGCGAACCGCTTCACCAGCGCCGCCCGCTCCTCCAGGCCGCGATCGCGCCACGCAGCGAACGCGCCGCGCGCCGCCGTCACGGCCGCGTCGACCTGCTCCTCGCTCGCGGCGCGCCCCTCGAAGACGACCGCCTGCGTCACGGGGTTCCGGCTCGCGAACGGCTCGCCCGCGCCGGTCACCCAGCTGCCGTCGATGAAATGGGTCGACATGGTCACCTCTCTGTCGCGGAGCTCCCCCCGCGGAACACCACACGGGCTCAACAGTCCGTCCACCCAGTATGGTTTGCGTCCACCTCGCTTCGCCAGTGTGCATCGTACCAGAGGCCGGCGCCCCCAGGGCTCGCGCGCCCCCGGGCGGAGCATCGCGCCGGCGACCGCCCAGGAAAGATGAGGCCGCTCGCCGAGCTCGCCAGGGCTTCGCCGCGTCAGGGGGGACCACAACATCATGTGTTCCGGCGCGACTGAGCCCCAACCAGAGGGGTCTGCGCGGTCAGTTGCTCTCTTGATGAGAATCCAGGAGCCGAGATCTCAATGCGCCTCGTGCTCGATCGTTCCGAGTCCGCTCGTGGCGGGCGCGCGACATTCACGGGAATGCACCGTGGCGAGCAGGTGTGCTGAGCGTGAGTGCGCGTTGGATCACGCTCCGGGCGCACTGCAGCAGGGCGCTCTCCACGCCCGGTGACACCAAGTCTTGACGGTCCTGTGGCTGGCGTGGAGACGTGATCATGTCAGTTTTCCCGTCAATGCATCACACGGTGGCTATCTCGGACATCCATCTATGTGAGCTCGAGCCGACCGACGGTCTCTGGATGCGCTATCGGCAGGCGCCGTACTCCCCGGACGGGGAGATCGCGGCGATGCTCGACGCGCTCCGGGGAGAGGTCCGGAAGGGGGCGGGCGGCTCCGGGGGGCTCGGCGCGGAGCGCGACGAGCTCACGCTGGTCCTGAACGGCGACATCTTCGACCTGGATGCGCCCCGGGTGATCGGCAACGAGAGCGTGGTCCACGACCTGCCGCGCACCGCCGAGCACGCCGTGCCGGCGATGGAGGCCATCCTGCGCGATCACCCGGTGTTCGTCGCGGCCGTCGGCCGGATCGTCGCGGACGGGCATACCGCGGTCTTCGTGGCGGGCAACCACGACATCCAGCTCACGCTGCCCGAGGTGCGCGAGGCGGTGCAGCGGAGCGTCGTGGACGCGGCCATGCACGAGCTCGCCACCCGGGACGGCGGCCTTCCGGCGGGATCGACCGAGGAGCTCCGCGCGGCGCTCGCGGCGCGGGTGGCCTTCCGCGCCTGGTTCCACCGCACCCACGACGGCGTCATCGTCGAGCATGGCAATCAGTACGACTCGTACTGCTGTTATCGCTACCCGATGGCGCCTTTCGGCCGGAACCCGGGGGAGATCCAGCCGACGATGGGCTCGCTCGTGAGCCGCCTGCTCGTGTCGCGCATGGGGTACTTCAACCCGCACGTCGACTCGTCGTTCATGCTCTCCGGCTTCGGCTACCTCTCTCACTGGACGCGGTACTACCTGTTCTCTGGCCGCTCCCTCGTGCTCGCCTTCGGCGTGGGCGCGCTGCGCACGATGATCGAGCTCGTGCGCCGGCGCGACCCGAGCCGCCGGGCGCTCCGGCGCGCGGACCTCGCCGCGGCCGCCCGCGAGACGGGCGCGCCTTTCCCGGCGGTGGTCAAGCACGCGCGGCTGTTCGCGCGGCCGGCCGAGGACTGCCTCGGCCGCGTGGCGCGCGAGCTCTGGCTGGATCGCCTCGGGCTCGCGGCGGTCGGGATCCTCGCGGCGCTCGCGTGCCTGTGCTGGATGCCGGGGGGGCTCGCGGCGGCGGCGTTGCTCGCGCCGACGCTCCTCGTCGCGTACGAGTGCGCCGTGCCGAAGCCCACGCTCGACGCGGTCTGGCAGGGCGTGAACCGGGCGGCGCGGTCTGTGGCCAGGGCGCACGGCGCCAAGGCCGTGATCTTCGGGCACACCCACAACCCGGAGGGGAGCTGGGAAGGCGGGGTGTTCTTCGGGAACACCGGCTCCTGGTCCGCGGCGTTCGAGGACATCGCGTGCACGCGGCCCGTCTTCGAGGCGCGCCCGCTCGTCTGGCTGCGGTCCGAGGACGATGCGGGCCCCGAGGCGCCCCTGTCGGGCGGCCTCGTCATGTGGAAGGACGAGCGGTTCCAGCCCTGGCGAGCCGACGCGAGGCCGTCCGTGCCGAGAAAGGCCGAGATGGCCAAGCGCCCGCGCCCCGCGCTTCGGCCCCAGGCGACGGCCGCGCTGCGCGGTTAGTCCGCCGGCGCCCCGCCGGCGCCCATCGAGAGATACGACGCGGAGCACGCTCACAAAGGGGATTGCTGCTCTCCAGGGGCACCAGGCCTCCACCGACCGTGGCAACGGCGGCCCCGTCCGCGAGCGCCGTCGCGGCTCGATTGGTCAAACGACATCAACTCCTGTTGATGCTCTCCACGAGGCGCCGCCCTCGCTGCACAGCCTGCGGGGCGGATTCAGCACGTTTGTCGGTCCAGAGATCCAGATGGGCTCCTGTGGAGAACCGGAGATCGTTGTTATTTTTCCATCGTGTTGCTTGGCTCCGTTCTCCACCCCCGATGGCGGGGAGGCGCCGCGGTCACTAGGCTCGATTCTGGACGGTGCCGGCGATCGCGGCCCGTCTATTGGGGCCGCGGCTATGGGTCGACAGCGCGTCTGTCAGGGGGGAGCCATGGGACAGCATCGAACCAGGGGGGAGCCATGGGACGACATCGAGCGATCGTGATCGGGACGGGGTTTGGTGGAGCCGTCTCTGCCTGTCGTCTCGCGCAGGCCGGATTTGCGGTGACCGTGCTCGAGCGTGGTCGCCGGTACGACCAGGAAGTCCCCGAGTTTCCAAGAGGCCGACTCGACCAGTTGCTCTGGAGCAAGACGGGAGGGCTGTACGACGTCCGGCCTGTCGATCAAATGCGCGTCGTGCAATCGGCGGGCTACGGTGGCGGCTCCCTGATCTATGCGAACGTGCACCTGCGCGCGCCGGCGGAGGTCTTCGCGCGCGGGTGGCCCAAGGGCTACAGCCGCGAGGCGCTCGACGCTTATTACGATCTGGTCGCCTATATGCTGGACATCCAGCCGATCACCAGCTCGCCGGGGGGGCTGCCCCCGAAGACGCGGCAGATGTCCGAGGCGCTGGCCAGGCTGCGCCGCAAGGAGCAGCTCTTCTATCCGCCGCTGGCGATCAACTTCTCCGAGGAGCCGGGGCTCCGCCCGAACAAGTTCGGGGTGTTGCAGGGTGGGTGCGTCGACTGCGGCGAGTGCACCATCGGCTGCGTCCATCGGGCGAAGAACACCCTGGACATGAACTATCTCGCGGTCGCGGAGCGCGCCGGCGCGACGATGCGCACGGAGTGCGAGGTCACGCTGATAGAGCCGCTCTCCGGCGCGGGGGGGCCACGGTACCGCGTCGCATACCGTGACCGCGGGCGCGGCGGACAGGAGCTGTTCGAGGAGGCCGAGCACGTCTTCGTCTGCGCGGGCTCGCTCGGCTCGACCGAGCTGCTCCTGCGTTGCAAGGAGGCGGGCGCGCTGCCGCGGCTCAGCGCGCAGCTCGGCGCGGGGTACTCGGGCAACGGGGATCTGCTCGCCCTCGGCTTCGATGTCGCCGAACCATTCGAGCCGGAGAGGGGGCCGCCCATCACCGCGGGCGTCGTCTACGCGGGCAGCCCCGGCCGTGACCAGGCGTGGTTCCTGGTGGAAGACGGTGGCTTCCCGAGGCAGCTCTGGCCGATCATCAAGCTCGCGAGGCCGCACATCGACTGGCGCTCCTGGCCGGCGCCGGCGCTGGACAGGCCCCTCTCGCCCGCGGCGGCGCCGCCGACCGGCGCCGCGCTCGACGAGACCATGCGGGCGGCCTCGGAGCGGGAGCCGCCCGCGGTCACGCCGGAGGAGATGCGGAACACCGCGGTATTCCTGGTCATGGGGAGAGACATCGCCAACGGGCGGCTGGAGCTCGTGCGGGGCAGAAAGCTGTCGATCCGGTGGGATGTCCCGTCGAATCTCCTGCTCTACAGCGTTGAAGAGCGGCTCGCCCAGGACATCGTGGCGCAGCTCGGGGGCGCTTATGCGGTCTCGCCTTTCTGGCGGTTCGCGCACCTGCCGATCACGGTCCACAGCCTCGGCGGGTGCCGGATGGGCGACAGCGAGGAGGAGGGCGTCACCAGCGGGCTTGGTGAGGTGTTCAACTATCCAAACCTCTTCGTTCTCGACGGCGCGATCCTGCCGGCGGCGACCGGCGTGAACCCCTCGCACACCATCGCCGCGGTGGCCGAGCAGAACATCGAGCGGATCATCCGTCGGATCACGGGGCAGCCGGGCTGGACGCCGCCGGAGCGGGCGCACGCCGCGCCCTACGCGGATCCGCTGACCGCCATCGCGCTACCCGCCGGAGGGACGGCGCCGCCGCGGCATCCGGGGCTTGGTCTGACGTTCCGAGAGCGCCTCTCCGGCTCCTGGGAGAGCACCCCGTCGGCGGCGGACGCCCGGCGCGCGGCGCCTCGCCCGGTGCGCCTTCACCTGCGCATCACGATCTCCTATCTGGCCAGGTTCATCGCCGATCCGGCGCATCCCGGGCTCGTGACGGGGACGCTGTTCGTGGGGGGGCTGACCACGGGAGAGACTCCGATCAGGGAAGGCGTCTGGAATCTGTTCGTCGCCACAGGGACCGGCCCAGCGCGGGAGATACGCTACGTGCTCCCCTTCGACGGCGGCGACGGCCGGCGGTTCACGCTGCGCGGCGCCCGGGTGTTCCGGCCGCTCGGCGCCTTCGCCTTGTGGCGGCTGTGGAGGAGGGGCGCCGCGCTCCCCTTCCGGATCCAGGAGGGGGATGACGAGCATTTGAGCGTCGTGGGCGAGGGGGTGACGCGGCTCCGGCCGATCGACGTGGCGCACCTCCTCCTGTCGTTCCGCGTCTCGGGGGCAGCGGCTCTGAGCGACAAGACGCGCGCGCTGTTTGGCTTTCTCACGTTCTTCTTCCTCTCCCTCCTCCGGATCGCGCGGGGACGATCCTCATCGAGCTGACCTATCGACGCGCGCATGTCCCCCGGCGCCTCAACCCAGCACCGCCCCGTAGAAGTCGCGCGGATCCATCTGCTCGGGGAAGACCGAACAGCCGCCGTCGTTGATCTCGATCACCGTGTACCCGCCGCGCTCGAGCCGGGCCACGTCCGCCGTGAAGAACGGGGAGCCGATGACCTGCCCGAGATAGGCGAACTGCCCCGGATGCTCGAGCGTCGAGTCGACGTCGTAATACGGCGCATGCGCCGCCAGCCGCCCCTCCCAGAACACGAGGCGGTGCTCGTCGGTCACGCGGCGCTGGCCGGGCGCCCAGCCGGGCAGCGTCGCGAGGTCGAGGTACTTTCTCACGACGAACCCCCGCTCGAAGCGGTCCCCGCGGAGCTCCAGGATCTTCTCGCACACCTCGGCGAAATCGTCGTACGTGGCGCCCTCGGGCACGAAACACGCACGATGCCAGAGCTCCTTGACCGATTTCACGTGGTCCTTCACCACCCACGGCGGCGGCCCGAGCTCGAGGGCCGCCTCCCACGCTTCCCGGATGTCTTCGCCCTCGGTCCACCGCGTGGGCGCCGTCTTGTCGCCGAGCAGCGGGACGTAACTGGGCATGTACATCGCCTCGGCGAAGCTCTCCGGATCGACGACGAGCTCCTCGCCGCGGTCCTGCATGGCCTCGTACAGGCCCGTGTATTCTTCTTCGCTCAACATCCATCCCCGGTAGAGCCACGTCCGGCGCCGGGGCCTCGGCAGCCGGCGCAACGCGCGCTCCGGCTCGCCGTTCACGACGGGATCGAGCGGGATCGCGTAGGACTCGATGCCGAGCTCCTCGGCGGCCAGCACGTCGATCTCGAAGCGATCCTCGGCGAACTGAGGGACATGGGGTCTTCCGAAGAGGATGGTGACGTCGCTCATGGAGTCCTCCTGGGTGCCGCCGCGCCAGGGTCCGGGTCGGCGCGGCGGGGCGGACAAGGTGGATCCACGTTCGCGAAGAACCAGTCTTGCGAAGAGCGATCGCTTGCGAGAGGATAGGCTCAACGGGGGCGAAAATCGGGTCTTTCAACACCTGTCGGGTTGAGCCCGGCGCGCCCGGACGATAGAGTCGGCGCGGACCTCGGCCGTGGGGAGCAGCGCCCCGGCGCGATCCGCGGAGTGGACGACGCATGAGCCTCAGCGACCGCGATCAGATGGCGCTGACGCAGCCCGCATGCGGCGCGCCCGCCTCGACCGAGCCTGGAAGCGCGCCGCCGGCCGGCGCGGCGTCGGACGTCACGTTCAGGCTGCGCGAGACCCCGGGCGCCACGGCCCCCGAGCAGCCGCCCATCTCCGTCACGGCCCCCGAGCGCCTGTCCGCGGAGGAGCGCTACGAGGATCTCGGCTGCATCGGGCGCGGGGGCATGGGCGAGGTGCGCCGCGTGCGCGATCGCATCCTGGGGCGCGTGCTCGCGATGAAGATCCAGTCGTCCGAGGCGCGCGACGCGACGCCCGATCGCGCCCGCTTCCTCGCCGAGGCGCGCCTGACCGCGGCGCTCCAGCACCCCGGGATCGTTCCCGTGCACGAGTGCGGCGAGCTCGCCGACGGGCGGCTGTGGTTCACGATGAAGGAGGTCCGCGGGCGCACGCTCGGCGAGGTGATCGCCGAGGCGTACGCGGCCGGCGGCGGGAGCCTCTCGCCCGTCGCGCTGCGGCGGGCGGTCGACACGTTCCTCCGCGTCTGCGAGGCCGTGGCGTACGCGCACAGCCGCGGCGTGATGCACCGCGACCTCAAGCCCGCCAACGTGATGATCGGCGAGTTCGGCGAGGTCCTGGTGATGGACTGGGGCCTCGCGCGGCCCGCCGCGCCGCTGCGCGGGTCGCCCGGGGCCGCGGGCGCGGCGGACGTGATCGAGGCGGCCCCGCTCACGCAGCCCGGCGAGGTGCTGGGCACGCTGCTCTACATGGCCCCGGAGCAGGCGCGAGGCGAGGGCGATCGCCTCGGCGCGGCGAGCGACGTCTACGCGCTCGGCGTCGTGCTCTACGAGATCCTCGCCGGGCGCCACCCTTACGGCGGCCAGCCCGCGGCGGTCTGGGGCGCGCTCCTCACCGGCGGGCTCAGGCCGGTCGAGGCGAGCGCCCCCCACGAGGTGCCCGCGGAGCTCGCGGCGATCTGCGCCCGCGCGATGGCGCTCGCCCCGGAGGCTCGCCACCCGGACGCGGCCGCGCTCGCGGCCGACGTCAGGAGCTGGCTCGACGGCGCGCGGCGGCGCGAGCGCGCGCTCGCGATCGTGGACCATGCCCGCGCGATCCAGCCGGAGATCGAGGCGACGCGGGCGCGCGCCCGGGCGCTGCGCGACGAGGCGCGGGCGATCCTCGACGGCCTGAGCTCGTTCGATCCGGCCGAGCAGAAGGCGCGCGGGTGGCGGCTCGAGGACGAGGCGGAGCGCCTGGAGCGGGAGGCGTCGCTCGGCCAGGTCGAGTGGATGCAGGTCCTCCGCTCGGCGCTGAACGAGGCGCCGGATCTCCGCGAGGCGCACGAGGCGCTGGCCGATCACTACGCCGAGGAGCTCGCCCAGGCCGAGGAGGCGCGGGATCCGCGGGGGGCGGCGCGCGCCGAGGCGCTCCTCCGGCAGCACGACCGCGGGCGCCACGCGGTGCTGCTCGCCGGCGACGGGGCGCTCACCCTGGCGACCGTGCCCGCGGGGGCGCGGGTCTCCCTCCACCGCTACGTCGAGCGCGACCGGAGGCTCGTGCCCGAGCTCGCGCGCGAGCTCGGCCCGACGCCCCTGCTCGAGGTGGCGCTCCCGCGCGGCAGCTACCTCCTCACGCTGCGCGCGCCGGGGTACCACGACGCGTGTTATCCCGTGCTCATCGAGCGCGGGCGGCGCTGGGACGGCGTCCGGCCAGGCGGGGAAGGGGCCCACCCGGTGCGCCTCCTTCGCCTCGGCGAGCTCGGCGAGGACGACCTCTACGTGCCGGCCGGCTGGTTCCTCGCCGGCGGCGATCCGGACGCGGGGGACAGCCTCCCGCGGACGCGGCTCTGGTGCGACGGCTTCATCGTCCGGAGGCACCCGGTCACCAACGCCGAGTACCTCGCCTTCCTCAACGCGCTCGTCGCGAGCGGGCGGGAAGCCGAGGCCCTCGAGTGCTGCCCGCGCCTCTCGCTCGGCCGCGCCGCCTCGGGATCGAGCCCGGACTCGCTCCGGTTCGAGCGGGCAGACGACGGCCGCTTCCGGCTCGGGTGCATCCAGACCGACGTCCAGGAGGAGCCGAGGATGCCCGTCGCGTTCGTCCACTGGCGAGCGGCGATGCGTTATGCGGCGTGGTACGCCGCCGGGACGGGCGCGCCGTGGCGCCTCTTGAACGAGCTCGAATGGGAGAAGGCGGCGCGGGGCGTCGACGGCCGGTGCATGCCCTGGGGTGATTTCCTGGAGCCGACCTGGGGTTGCATGCTGGGCAGCCACGAGGGCGTCGCCGGCCGGCGGCCCGTCGACGACTTCCCGCAGGACGAGAGCCCTTATGGCCTGCGCGGCGCGGCGGGCAACGTGCGCGACTGGTGCATCAACGCGTGGAAGCGCGAGGGGGCCCGGACCGAAGCGGGGGTCGTGCTGCTCGATCCGGCGGACGACGGCGACGCGGATTTCCGCGCGGCGCGGGGCGGCGCGTGGTCGACGTCGCCGAACCTCTGCCGGGCGGCGGGGCGCTTCGCGGGCAAGCCCGGGGATCGCTTCGGGGGGATCGGGTTCCGGCTGGCGCGCCCGGCGCCGGGGTGAGCGGCGCAGCGCTCGGCCGCCCGGCGCTGGAGGCCTGCCCGGGCGCGCCTGGGGCGGCGCCCCCGGGCGAGGCGTCAAGCGCGCTGGCCGCTCACGCGGGCCTCATCACGCCATGGTAGTGGTACCAGGCGCTCTGAGGGTCGATGTGGCGCGGATCGATCGACGGCGTATCCCCCACGAACACCTGCGTGAAGTTCACCTTGCTCGGGGTGTTCTGGAAGATGAGGCCGTTCTGGGGCCGATCCATCTTGTACCAGATCGTGTTGCGCAGCTCGCCGGAGCTGCCGAGCTCCACGAGGAGGCCGATCCGGCGCCCGATCGGCCCGTCCGGATCGACGGCCCAGTAGAGCGCGCTGGCCGCGGAGGTCGGCTGGTAGATGCCCTGAGTCCACTGCTGCCCCGACACCTCCTGGTCCGTCGAGAGGACGCTGCCCCCGGCGAGCCAGTCCCGGAACTCCTTGGGGTAATCCGGCGCTCCCGGGCGGTTCGTGAACCCGAACGAGACGAGGGTGATCGCCCTCGACTTGAAGGCGGCGAGCCTCGACCAGTACTCGGTCTTCGCCGTGAATCCGCCGGGGGGCGTCACGCCCGTCACGGCCACGTGCAGGAGCGCGGTCCCGGTGCTCGTCTCGATGAAGCGGAGCTTCGAGTCGATGGGGATCTGGTGTTTGTTCGGCTCATCCGTCCCCTTGGGCAAGAGGTCTCCCCGCGTGATACCCAGCTCGCCCGTGCTCGATACAGTGCTCATGGCTTGATGAACTCCTCGTCTCGTGTGTGGAACCTCGGAATATTAACCGGAGAAGGCGACAGCGTCGCTGGCCGCCGACTGCTCGACCGCGTCCGGCGGGGCGAGATCCTCTGCGGCCGACTCTCCAGCGGGCGTCATGGCGCAACCAGCGAGCAACGAGAAGGACAACGAAGCGAACAGCGCACGCATCATGATAGAGCTCCCTTCGAGGTGTGCCTGCGCGCTCTCCTGCCGAGATGGCGGCGCCGCGCGCGGCGATTGGCCTTTCAGCAGGCGTCGTGCCACCGCGAGGAGACGAGGATTCGGGCGGGATCCGAGGAGCTATCGCGCCCCGGCACGGCAGGTCGGGTCACCCTCGCCCGACTTGAGCAAGACCTGCGCGAGCGGCGCTTGCGCGAGCGCGGCGCGTCCTCGACAGCCGTCCCGAGCGCGGGCCTCACCTCGTCGTCCGAGGGGGGGGCGTTCGTGCTGTAAATGTTTATTGTTGTTTGAATTTCGAGATCGGCGCTCGGCGGTAGCTCTGCATTGAAGGGGCGAGGTAAGGTGTGATATGTGTCGCCTATGAAGGTTGGGGGAATTCATCTCATCACAGTTGCTGCGTTTCTCGCCTGTGGGTGCGCCTCCTCTTCGCCGCCCGCGCCCTCGACGCCGGAGAGCCTGGGGGCCGGTGCCCCGGGGGCGGCCGTCGCTCAGCCGGCGGCCCCGGCCGACGACACCGCCGCCGCGGGCCCTGCCGGTCCCCGGAGCCGCCGCTATCCGCTGGAGGAGCTGCGGAGGGTGGCTCGCGTCGCGTCCGCGCGCTGCAAGAAGGCAAATGCGCCCTCGGACTCGACGTGCCTCCTCACCGAGGCCACACCATTCCTCAAATACCGGCCCGAGGATCCGGATTGCCGTTACGTGTCGGGTACCGCGCTGTCCGTCGCCGAGTGCTCCGATTTCGAGGAAGGCTGCCAGAGCGTGGATGCCAAGGACCTCGACCACCAGATCGCAGCCCTGCAGGACGCTGGCAAGGACTGCAATCGCGAGCCCACCGACTCCGAGCGGGCAGAGCTGCTGAAGCTCCTCGGCGCGAAGTGAGGCCCTGCGCCGTCGGGGCGCGTCAGCGCGTGCCCTTGCCCTTGCGCGGCCGCGGGATGCCGTAGGCGCTCAGCCGGGCCACGAAGGTGCGGCGGGGCATGCCGAGGAGCACCGCGGCCTGCGTCTGGTTCCCCGCGCACTGCTCCAGCGCGTCGACGATCCGCCGCCGCTCGATCGCGTCGAGCTCGCTCCGAAGGCCGGCCGCGCCCTCGGCCGGGGGTGGCGTGGCGGCCTCGGCAGGCACCGCCGCGGGGCGCGGCTCGACGGGCGCCGCCGCGGGGCGCGGCTCGGAGGGCGGCAGCGCGGCGGCGGCGTCGAGCAGGAGGTGCTCCGGGAGCAGCGTGTCCCCGCCGGAGAGCACGACCGCGCGCTCGATGACGTTGCGCAGCTCGCGGATGTTGCCAGGCCAGCGGTGCGCCTCCAGCGCGGCGAGCGTCTCGGGGGCGAACGCCGGCGCCGGGCGCCCGAGCGCGCTCGCGGTCCGATCGGCGAGCAGGCGAGCGAGCGGCGCGATCTCGGCGATCCGCGCCCGGAGCGGCGGGATCGTCAGCGCGATGCCGTTCAGCCGGAAGAACAGATCCTCCCGGAAAGCGCCCCGCTTCACCTCGGCGGCCAGATCGCGGTTCGTCGCCGAGATGAAGCGCACGTCGATGGGCCGCGGGCTCAGCCCCCCGACGCGCATCACCTTCCGCTCCTCGAGCACGCGCAGGAGCTTCACCTGGATGCTGGCCGGCAGCTCGCCCACCTCGTCGAGCAGCACCGTGCCCTTCTCGGCCGTCTCCAGGAGGCCCGACTTCGCCTGGACCGCGCTCGTGAACGCGCCCCGCTCGTGGCCGAACAGCTCGCTCTCGAGGAGCGTCTCCGAGAGCGCCGCGCAGTTGAGCCGCACGAACGGCCCCTGCGCGCGCGGCGAGCGCCGGTGGATGTGCTCGGCCAGCACCTCCTTGCCGGCGCCCGTCTCGCCGAGCAAGAGCACGGTGATCGGCGCGCCGGCCACGCGCTCGGCCAGCGCGTAGAGCCGCTCCATGGCCGGGTCGAGCACGATGGGCTGGCCCTGCCCCTGGCCCGGCGCCGCGCTCGCGGCGCCCTCGCGCGGCAAGATCACGATCAGCGTCGAGCCGAGGTTCACCGCGTCCCCGACCGAGAGCTCCATCGTCTTGCCCTGCTCTGGCTGGAGCTCCAGGAGCTTGGTCGTCGGCCCGGCGCTGCGCTCGCGGCGGAGGCGGGTCCCGTTCGCGCTCCCGAGGTCCTCGATCGCGATGGGCGGGCCGAGGTGGATGATCGCGTGCCGGCGCGAGACGGAGCTGTCGTCGATCGGGACGTCGTTCTCCGGCGACCGGCCGAGCGACACCCGGCCCTCGGCGGGCAGCGGGTGCCGGGTCACGCGGCCCCCGGCGAACACCGCGAGCTCCAGGGCGCCCTGTACATCGTTCCGGGTGGACTTCGCGGCGGCCACGGTTCTCTCCCTGTTCACTCCGCCTGGTTCTACCTCGTCGCGCCGCCCCCGTCTGCTGACGTCTCGATCCACGCGCGCGCGCCGGCTGGCGCGCCGTCATGGTCCCCCGGGTGGCCGCGGGACGGCGAGCGCTGGAGGAACCTCGCTGCGTTGCGGGCGATGAAGCGGGTATGGTACTTGTCGCTCCATGAGGCCTGGGGGGTCCTTGCTCGTCCTCGCCGGCGCGTGCGCGCTCCTCGCGAGCGCGTGCTCCGGAGCGCCGCAGCCCGCCGCGGGCCCGCGGACCGCCGGCGCCGCGAGCGCCGAGCCCGCCCGCCCCCGGGTCCCCATGTATCCGGCGGCCGAGCTGGACCGGATGGCGCGCATCGCCGCCGCGCGCTGCAAGAAGGCGAATACGCCGTCGGACGCGGCGTGTCTCCTCACGAACGCCTCCTCCTTCCTGAGGTACCCCCCCGGGGATCCCGATTGCCGCTATGTCGCGGGGACCGCGCTCTCGGTCGCCGAGTGCTCCGAGTTCGAGGAAGGATGCTTGAGCGTGGATCCCCAGGATCTCGTCCGCCAGCTCGATGTCCTGCAGAGCGCCGGGAAGGACTGCCAGCGCGAGCCGACCGACGCCGAGCGCGCCGAGGTGCTGCGGCGCGCCGGCGCGAAGTGACGCGCTGGCCTCCTTGCCATTGCGCGAACAACCGAGCGCCGAGAGCCGGAGAGGATTGCGGTGGTTAGGAAGTTTCCGCGCCGCCCGCCGCGGCGTCCACCGTTGTGTCGAGCGCGATCGCCTCGGTGCGGTCGACGTCGGCCGCGACGCTGGCGAGCTTCGCGCGGATGCCGCTCACCGCGTCGGCGCCGAGCGGCAGGCGGAGCGGCATCGGGTCGAGCCCGACCGCATCGACGATCGCGCGAGCCGCCTTCGCTGGATCGCCCGGCTGCGATCCGTCGGACCCGGCCGCGTACGCGCGCGTCGCGCCGACGGTGGGCGCGTAGGCGTCGAGCGCTGGCATCGACCGGAAGGCGCCCCCGAAGAGGCGCGTGCGGAACGCGCCCGGCTCGACGATGAGGACGCGGACGCCGAGCGGCGCGAGCTCGGCGGCCATGCACTCCGAGAGCCCCTCGAGCGCGTGCTTCGCGGCGCAGTAGGCGCCGAAGCCGGGCCCCGTCGTGAGGCCGCCCATGCTCGTGATCTGGACGATCGCGCCGCTCTTGCGGCCGCGCATGTGCGGCAGCACCTCGCGGGTGAGCGCCACGGCGCCGAAGAACATCGCCTCCATCGCGGCGCGGAGCTCCTCGTCGCCGGTCTCCTCGACCGCGCCGACAAGGCTGTAGCCGGCGTTGTTCACGAGCACGTCGATCCGGCCGAAGCGCGCGAGCGCCGCCGCGACGCCGCGGCGGATGTCGTCCGGCTTCGTGACGTCCAGCCTCACGACCTCGACGCGCGCCGGCGCCTCCGCCGCGAGGCCCGCGAGCGCGCCCTCGCCGCGCGCCGCCGCCACGACCGCGTCGCCGCGCCGGAGCGCCTCCTCGGCGATCGCGCGGCCGAAGCCCGAGGACGCGCCGGTGATGAACCAGATCCTGGATCCGCTGTTTGCAGTGCTCATGGGTCTCTCTCCTCTGCTTTCGACGGGGAGCCTACGTCACGGCGCTGCGCCCAAAAACGGGGTGAATCTGCACGCGATGTTAAGCTGCACTTCATGATCCAGGACGACCTCGCGGGCCTGTCGGTGCTCCTCGTCGTGGCCGAGAAGCGGAGCTTCACCCGGGCGGCGGCGGAGCTGCGCGTGACGCCCTCGGCGGTGAGCCAGACGATCACCGGGCTCGAGCGGCGGCTCGGCGTGCGGCTCCTCCAGCGCACGACGCGCAGCGTGGGCCTGACCGAGGCCGGCGCCCGCTTCCTCGAGCGGCTCCGGCCCGCGCTGGCGGAGGTCCGCGCCTCGTTCGAGGCGCTCGACGAGCTGCGCGAAAGGCCTGCGGGGACGCTGCGGCTGAACGTGCCGAGGATCGCGTGCCGGCAGGTGATCGAGCCGGTGCTCGCGGCGTTCGTCGCGGCCTACCCGGAGATCCGCGTCGACGTGGCGATCGAGGACGGGCTCGCGGACATCGTCGCGCGAGGGTTCGACGCGGGCATCCGCCTCGGCGAGACGCTCGACAGCGAGATGATCGCGGTCCGCGTCAGCGAGGACCAGCGCATGGCCGTCGTGGGGTCGCCGGCGTATCTTTCCGCGCGCGGCAAGCCGAGGCACCCGCGGGAGCTGCACGCGCACGCGTGCATCAACTACCGGCAGATCACGAGCCAGAACGTCTACAGGTGGGAGTTCACCGAGAACGGGAAGGACTTCGACATCGCGGTGAGCGGTCCTCTCGTGTGCAACGATCCCGATCTCATGGTCCGCGCCGCGGCCGACGGCATCGGGCTCGCCTACGTCCTGGAGGCGACGGTGCGGGACGAGCTCCGCGGCAAGCGCCTCGCGCGCGTCCTCGAGGGCTTCTGCCCGCCCTTCCCGGGGTACTTCCTTTACTACCCGAGCCGGGCGCACGTGCCGCCCAAGCTCTCGGCGTTCATCGACTTCCTGCGCAGGCGCGGGAGCCGCGGGCGGCGCGGCGGTCGAGGGGTGTCACCGAGAGCGATGGGGCGGACAGGCGCTGTCGATCCGGCGGATCACTCGCCCGCGTGATAGCAGACGTCGAGCTTCGGCCTGCGCGCGACGTCGGGATACTCGCTCGCGCGGAAGTCGGTCCTGTTGTTCGCGTCGACCAGCGCGACACCGTGGTTCGGCTGCGCGCCGTCGACCCAGCCCTGCACGAGGGACGTCAGATCGGCGGTGACGAACGCGTCGGTCTGCGCCAGCGTGGCGAGGGAGGCCTCGACCGCCGGGCCGTATCCGCTGAACCCGCCCCCATGGAGCGTCGATTCCTCCCAGGCGCCGTTCACGCGGTGCACGGTCACGACGCTGCCCTCGGGCTTCCAGGCATAAGACAGCGATAGCGTCGCCGAGATCACGCTGGAGCCCTCCGGGATGAACGACAGATCGTAGGCGAGGACCGCCGTCGCCGGCTGGACCGCGCTCGCGCTGGTGATGAGGTAGGGATACGCGCCGTACGCCCAGCCCGTCGTGGGGCCCTCGACGAAGGAGTCCTGCACGGCGCCAAACGCGCCGCGCCGCACGCTGACGCACTCGAGGTCGCAGGCGTTGCCGAGGCCGTCGCCGTCCGAGTCGCCTTGAGCGGCGTTGGGCTCGGCCGGGCAGTTGTCGCTCGCGTCGGGAACGCCGTCGCCATCCAGGTCCGGCGCGGGCGCGACGCGGAAGCGCGCGACGCCGGGGTCATGGTCGCTGGCCTGGTCGGCGAACTCCGCATTGACGTGGACGACGTCGAAGCCCACGAGCTTCGGCCCGGCCAGGTTGGCGCTGACAAGCACGTGGTCGAGCGACTGGCCATTGCCGTCGTACACGTACGTGTAGCGCTCCTCCGGCGGGAGCGTCTCGATGAGCGTCGTCAGCCCGGCGTCCTTGAGGATGCCGAGCGGCGCCGAGAACTGGAAGTCGTTCAGGTCGCCCAGGACAACGACGTTGGCGGAAGGATCGCTGTCGAGGATCTGCCGCACGAAGCCGGCCACCACGGTGGCCTGCTGCCGCCGCTGGGCCTCGCTCGAGAGGGTCGGGGGCTGGAAGCGCCCATAGAGCGGCTCGTCGCCGCCCTTGGAGTTCCAGTGGTTGGCCACCACGAACAGCGGCTGGCCGTTCCAGCGGAACTCGCCCGCCAGCGGCTTGCGGCTGCTGGCGAAGGCCGGATTGCCCGGGTCGATGCGGCCGGGGCTGTAGCGCAGCGACACGCCGCCCGCGCCGCCGAGCACCTCGTTCGGCGTCAGGGCGCCGGCGCCCGGGCGATCGACGAACTCGAGCCCGCGATCGGTCCGGAACAGGAAGCCCACGCGGATGTTGCCGCCGGGCTCCCCGCCGTCCGTGCCGTCGGTCGGATCGATGCTGCGGAATTGATAGGTGCTGGGCCCGCCCGGCACGGCCGCGATCGCGGCGATGAGCCGCGCGAACGTGGTCGAGGCGTCCACCACTCCATTGTTGGTCGGGCCGCTGTTGTCCTGGACCTCTTCGAGCGCGACGAGGTCGGGGCTGCCGAGGTTCTCGACGAGGATCCGCGCGAGGCGATCGAACTTGTCCTGCGGGTCGCCCGGATCGAGGTTCTCGACGTTGAACGCGGCCACGTCGAGGTCGTCGGCGGTCCGCGGTCCGAGCGACGTGACCTCGCGCGAGAGCGTCGAGGTCGCCGCCGGGAGCGCCTCGTCGACCGGCAGGAGCTTGTAGTTGGCGAAGTTGTAGTCGACCGTGCCCACGATGGGCCCGGCGAACGTGGCGCCCACGTCGAGGGCGGGCGGCGAGGCGCGCAGGGGCACCTGGAGCAGGATCCGCTCCGGGTTGAAGTCGCCGGGGCTGACGACGACGGCCCCGCGCGCGCTGCGCAGGCCGGCCGCGTCGCCCGTGGCCGCGTCGCGGTCGCCCGGGACCAGCGCGATCTCCGTGGTCCCGGAGCTCGGGAACTCGCGGGTGGGTCCCACGACGGCCGGGGCGTTGATGCTCACCCGCATTCCCTCGAGGCTCTCCCAGAAGTCGATGCCGTCGGACTCGGGGTCGAAGCCGTTCGCGGCCTCGACGCTGCCGCTGGCGTCGTCCTCGATGATCTGCGTCGGGGGGCGGCGCGCGCCGGGGGCGAAGCCGATCGAGACCGGGGCCGGCAGCGCATGGCCGCTCGAGAGGACGGTGATCTGCGGGCGGGCGAGCTCGGTGACCGTCAGGTTGTGGTACGCGCTGCCGCGGGAGGGCGTGCACGGGTCCGCGCAGCCGGCGCGGTACTCCGTGACCTCGCCGGTGAGCTCGACGAGGTCGCCGATCCTCACCGAGGGCGCGGCGCCGGTGAAGACGAGCAGCCCCTCGGAGGTGGCCGGATCGCCGTCCGGCGCCGGCGACTCCACGGTGAAGCCGTTGCTGCGCAGGGTCGCCACGAGGCCTGTCGTCTTCACGACCGCGCCCGAGCGCGGCGAGAGGTGCGCGCGCCCCTGGATGTCGTGGATCGCGAGCGCCTGCGCCGCCTGCGCCGTGGTGAACGAGACCGACACGTCGGCGGGCAGCGGGTCGATCGTGTCGTTGCTCCCCGGGTCCTGTTCCTGCACGCCGCTCGCCCGCACGACGAGGAGGCACGCGGCGCTCGGGGGGAGCGGCTCGGCCGGCGTGAGCGTGAAGGTGAGGGGGCCGCCGCTGGCCACGAACGGGCGCGGGCTGCCCTCGCAGGAGAGCTCGAAGGCATCCGCGACGGCCACCGCCTCGCTGAACGTCACGCTCAGGCTCGCGGTCGGGTCGGCGCTCGTCGCGCCGTCGCCGGGCGCCGTCGAGGTCACCGCCGGCGCGGTGTCGCCGCCGCATTCGAGCGCGGCGGTCGAGGTGTTGCGGGGGGTAGGCGTCCCGGTCGAGAGGTCGTCGGCGTTGCTGCCCGTGTCCTGGCAGCCAGCGCCCTGCCGGAGCGACGCCGTCGCGTTCGCGGTCGCCGGCGCCGGCGCGGCGCCCTCGAAGTAGCTCGCCCCGCCGAAGCCGACCAGATCCTCGATGAGCGCCTCCTGGGCCGCCGAGCAGGGCGCGGTGCCGCCGTTGCAGCCGAGGCCCGTGGCCTGCCGGACGAGGGCGACCTTGCCGGCCGAGCCGCTCATGTTGATGGGGGTCGCATCGACGAGGTCGGCGGCGGGGAGCGGCGCGCCGTTGCCCGAGCCGCCGGCCTCCTGCACGAGGAAGTACTGGCCGGGCTGCAGGGTGATCGCGGGCAGCTCCGTGAGCTGCGTCGTCGTGGCCCCGAGGGCGCCCGTGCCGCTGGCGCTCGCGTACTGGATGGACCACCCCGCGAGCGACACCGGCTCGTTCGACCGATTGAACAGCTCGACGAAGTCGTGCGTGTAGACGGCCCCAGCGTTGCCCCCGCCGCCGTACACCTGGCTGATGACCACGCGCCCGCTCGGGAGGGAGGCGGCGAGCTCGGCGGTCCCGAGATCGCCGGGCTCCGGCGAGCCGCCGCAGCCCGAGGCGGTCGCGAGCGCCATGGCCGCCGTCCATCGAACGCGGTCACGCCGGAGAAGAGAATACCCCGCGCGCGAGAGGGCGCGCGGGAACGAGGATAGCTTTAGCACGATGACACCTGTTGGCCTTCGAAGGCGATTGCAAGGAATGGCCGGAGCAGACAGCAGCGGCCACTTTCACGCTACGCTGGAACGCACATTGTGAATGTCACGTCTCCATGAAATCGCAACTGGCCAGTCCGGCCGACCCCCGGAGCTCGGGATGCTGTGCGAGGAGATGTTTCGATTCGATGATGATCTTGCTGGTAATTGTAATGTTAATTACATTTGAATCGTGCGATTCGTCTACGCGACCATGACGGGGGTGGGACCCGTGCCCGGGCGTTAACCAAGATTCGCGCCGCGTTCTCCTGCCTCTGAACGTTTACGTTTACGTTTACGTGGTCGTGGTCGTGGTCGTTCACGGCCTGCCGTTGACGACCACGACCACGACCACGTTCACGGCCTGCCGTTCACGACCACGTTCACGACCACGTTGGTGACCGATGGTGGGGCGGAGGGGGGCGTGCCCCTGAGCGCGACCGGACGAGCCTGGTTAGCGCCTGAGGATCCGGGGGGCCGACCAAGGTTCCTCTTGTGTCCTCATGTCGTGTGGAGTGCTCGCTGGGCTGACCCCTGCCCAGTGTAGGGCGCATTTGTGGCGCTCCTGCCCGCCTCCTCGTCTCTGTCCTCCTTGCCTCGAGGGTGTGATACGTCCTGAACTGAACCAGGAGTGTCCTCGATGCGCATCGCAATCATCTCGACCTATACGCACCCGAGCCGACTGCTCCGCAAGGAGCGCTCGATCATGCAATCGTCCGTGCCCGAGCTGCTCGCGGCCCTGTGCCCGCCCGACGCCGAGATCGAGCTCTACAACGAGAAGGAAACGGACATCCCGCTCGACCGCCACTGGGACCTGGTGTTCTTCTCGTACCTGCACGCCTACTACGAGCACACCAAGGTCCTCTCCACGCTGTTCCGGCGGCAAGGCATGACCACGGTGGCCGGCGGGCGGCACGCGAGCCATTTCCGCGCGGACGCGCTGCAGTACTTCGACGCCGTGGTCGCGGAGGACCCGGAGGCCAACCTCCCGGCCCTGATCGCCGACTTCCAGCGGGGCGAGCTCCAGCCCGCCTATGCGCTCCCGCCGGTGCCCCCGGAGCAGATCCCCACCTACCGCTATGACCTTGTCGTTTACAGGAACAACCTCGTCCGCCTGCCGGGCATCGAGGCATCGCGCGGGTGCCCCTTCTCCTGCAATTTCTGCGTTTTGACCGGGCACGAACAGTATCGCTATCGCCCCATCGACCACGTGATCCGGGACATCCGCGACCGGATGATCTTCAACCAGCGCATCCCGGGGGTGACCAACAATGTGTTCAGCTTCCTCGACAACAACCTGGGGGGCTCGCCCCGCTACCTGCGCGAGCTCTGCGAGGCGCTGATGCCCCTCAAGAAGATCTGGGGCTGCGCGCTCACGTTCAACGTGCTGCGCGACCCGGAGCTGGTCCGCCTCATGGGGCGGGCAGGGTGCCGCTACGTCTACACAGGGCTCGAGTCGCTGAACCCCGAGTCGATCAGCTCGATGAACAAGGGCCAGAACAAGCTGAGCGAGGTCCGGGAGGTCATCCAGCGGGCCTTCGCGAGCGGGATCGTCCTCTCCTTCGGGCTCCTCGTGGGCGCGGACGGGGACACCAACGATTACCTCGAGCGGGTGCCCGAGTACCTGCATGATCTCGGCGATCACTGCCCGACCTTCCTGGGCATCGTCTGCCCGTACCCGGAGACGCCCTTCTTCGCGCAGGTGGCGGCCGAGGGCCGGCTCCTTCCGGGGGTGATCAGCCGGGACCTCGATGGATACACCCTCTGCCACCGCCCGCCTCGGCTGCACCCCTCCGAGGTGATCGACCATTTCCAGCGCCTGAGCCGCGCGCTGGGGAGCCTCCACAACGTGGGCCGCCACGTGTGGAATCGGCTGATGACGAGCGATCTGCCCCGTTACAAGGCGTGCGTCGTCATGTCGGCGCCCGAGGTGATGAGCCTGCGCGCGCCGCTCGCCAACCGATCACGCAGCTACATCGCCGGGCGCGATCCGATCGAGGCCTGGGACGCGGAGAAGATGCGGGAGCTCGGCCTCGATCCGCAGCGCATCGAGGCGTCGTCCTGCAGAGCCGATCCGCGCGGCCTCGCGCGGATCCGGCCCCGCCGGGCGGGCCGCTCCAGCGCGGCCGCGTGAGGGCATGGGGGATCCGCCATGAAGGGCCGAACAGGCCCCGCGGCGGTCGGGCTCGCTTCGGACATCCAGCCGAGCCCGGACGGACGTGAGGGCGCGCGGGCACGAGCGGCGGCTCCCCTCGTGTCGACCGCTGGCTCCGGCCTTCTCGGAAGAGCGCCGGGCGATGGCGGAGCCGCGGAGTGAAGGCGGCCCCTTCGACGTGCGGGTCAGCTGTTGATACAAGGTGCCTTTCCCAGGAGGGGGTCGGAACGCACAGGAGAATGCTCCGTCCATCCGGGGCAGGTTGCGCAGCTGGGGCCTGACGTGTCCGAAACGTTTGGATCTCTTCTCCGCAGAGGCGCTAGCATGCGGAGCATGAGCGATCTCGGCCCCGAGGACGCGAGCCTCGATGTTCGTGAGGAGCCCGATGGCGTCGTGCGGCTGGAGATCCATGGCGAGCTCACGGAAGACCGAGCGCGCGCTCTCGTCGCCGTGCTACAGCGCGTGTCGGAGGGCGGCCGCGACGTCCTGCTGCTCGCCGACGTGCGTCGCATGGGCTCTATCCTGGCTCCGGCGCGCAAGGTGGCGGCGGACGGGGTGCAGCGCGCGCGCATCGGTGCGGTCGCGATCATCGGAGCGAGCTTTTCGCTGCGCGTGATCGCGACGCTCATCGCGAAGGGCGTGCAGATGCTCACGAGCCAGCCCTATCCACAGCAGTTCTTTGACGCAGAGGGCGAGGCGCGCGCGTGGCTGCTCGCTCGGCGAGACGCGCTCCGGGCCGGGCGGCGCCCGGGCACCTGAGCGATCGCGCGTGTGCTCGGGGGCGCTCCAGGGCAGCCCGTACGGTGACGGTGCCGTGGCAGATCGCGTGATCGCGGCGGTGGGGCTCGCCTCGGACCTCCAGCTGGGCCCGGCGGGCCGTGAGAGTACGCACCCCGCCGCGCGGCCGAGGCGCTAGTATGGTTGGCATGAGCGATCTCGGCCCCAAGGACGCGAGCCCCGATGTTCGTGACGACCCCGACGGCATCGTGCGGGTGGCGATCCGCGGCGAGGTCACAGAAGACCGAGTGCGCGCTGTCCTCGGCGCGCTCCGGCGCGTGGCGGAGAGCGGCCGCGACGTCCTGGTGCTCGCCGACGCGCGTCACATGGGCCCTATCTCCGCTTCGGCGCGTAAGGCAGTCACGGAAGAGGTGCGGAGCACGCGCGTCGATGCGGTCGCGATGATCGGAGCGAGCTTTTCCATGCGCGTGATCGTGGCGCTCCTCGCGAAGGGCGTGCAAATGCTCACAGGACAGCCCTACCCGCAGCAGTTCTTCGACACGGAGGGCGAGGCGCACGCGTGGCTGCTCGCTCGGCGAGACGCGCTCCGGGCCGGGCGGCGCCCGGGGTCCTGAGCGACCGCGCCGTGGGCGGGCGCCGGGATTGGTGTCGAGCGTGCTGGCGGGCACCACGGCAAAGCCGCGCTCGGGCGGCGCCACGCTCCCGCAGCGCGTGCGGAACGCGCACGGGCGCCGCAACGTGGGCGGGGTGGCGGTCGTGACGTTTGGCGAAGGGTGGCTCAACAACCACGACGCCTTCCCGCGCCGCTCGGCAGGGGATTGCACTGGGGCAGCACGACGTCGCGTTCCTGTTCCTCCGCGCGCTCGCGGCGGTGGGGCTCGCCTCGGACATCCAGCCGGGCCCGGATGGCCGCGAGGCCACGCGGGCCCGAGCGCCGGCTGGCGGATGAGCCGCGCGCGAGTTCCGCGGCTGCCGCCGCCCACTCAGCCCTCGTTGGTGTGAAGCATTTCGAGGAGTTGCCCCTTTCGGTGGTGCGCTCCCGCCGGTCTTCACCAGGTTGCGCCGTGCTCGGTCAAATCGAGCTACGCTGCCCAAAGCCGCGCTGCGCTGCAAAGCTGGGATAGTCGTCCCTCGCTGGAGCGCGCTGCCGATAGCCCTTGACATGGTGCTCCAATGTAAGGATGTTGAGGTTCATGGTAGAGGTGTACCTGAGGAATCGCGTGATGGGACTGGGCATGGCTATCACGTTAATGGCGGGGTGCGCCCAGATCCTCGGGGCTGACTGGGACAGCTATAGAATCGGTGCTGGCGGTGCTGGCGGTGCTGGCGGTGTTAGCGATGATGCGGGGGGATCCGGCTCAGGCGGCCAGGGCGGCGACACCACGCTCGGAGAACCTCGGTTTTTCAGCATACGCATCGACGATGAGCCGGTGTCCGCCACGGAGCTCACGCTGGACAAAGAGGAGACACTCGATCTGGTGGGCGAGGACGGTGCAGCGCAGCTTACGCTCCTTGAGCTCGATACCGAGTGGCTGCTCCGGAGCGCGCTCGAGCAGATCCAGAACGCGTGCGGTAGCTCATGGCAGAATGACGCCGTGGACCCCGGCTACGATTGCTCGCTGACGCCGCTGGGCGAGAGCTTCGGGGCGGAATGGCGGACATCGCCGGAGTTCGCGGTCCTCCGCGTGCTCACCATGACGCCCGCCAACGCCGGCGTCACCGGGACGTCGCTCGATGAGTTTAAGCAATTTTTTCGACAGCAACCGAGAGGCTTTCTCGTACGATTTTGCCAGTATTCTCGCCGATGCTCTTGGCACCTCGCGGACCGATCCGCTCTTGCCGACGGATGAGCTCATTCGGGCGCTCCAGCAGCAGTTGCTTGGCACGCATCCGGCCATTGTTGACATGGATGGTCAGAAGTTGCCCATCACCCTTCACGAAGCACTGGACAATCTCACGCGGCTCTCCGAGAAGCTGGGCCCCTCTGGTGATCACCCGGGCGTGCTTGTCAGGGACGATGGCACGTTCACGGCGACGAACGATCTGCTCCAGTCCGATTTCAAGATGCGCATGGTCGCCGAGTCCGGACTCCGACGGGTCATGGGGGTCGATCTGTCGAAGGGCGGTGGCGCTATGTTCATCCAGGAGGGCGATGCGCCGCTCCGGTTCGATTTCAGCGACGCTGAGAAGCTTCAGATCGCTGGTGTCGCAGCGTTCCCGACAATCGACCTCCGGCTCGCCCTGCGCGAGCTGTCCAGCAGCGTGCCGTCTTGCACCGAGACGCCGGCTTGCCAGGGCAATTCCCCCGATGCGCCGGTAGGGGATGGAACGATCTGGAAGGTTTCCCCGTTTCTGCTCGAGCCCATCGTGGCGAAGGCCTACCTTGCCTATCGCGATCGCGAGTTCACGTCGTGTTACTGGCGATTGAGCGATGGATGCGTGATGGGCGTGAACATCGGGCAAGGCGATGATCCTCGCGGTTGGACGGTATTCAACTTTGACCTCTCCTTCCCGCCCGATCCGCCGCCTCGGGTACCGAACGCTCAGTTCCTCTGGGAGCTGATCACCGAGGTGGCACAGGTCGCTGTCCACGATCCGACAGCAGATGGCAACCCCGAGATCACGGAGGGCGGCGCCCAGCCCGTCTACGCACTCCACGGTGTTGATCTCGGTATCACCGCCGAGGATGTCACGACCGGATTTCGCCGGGCCTTGCAGAGCCGGGCCGGGGAGATCGCGGAGAACGTCGTGGGCCGGCACAGGGAGAGGAGCGCCGCGCTCGATTTCTTCTATAGTCGCAGCGCTCCAGGCACCACTCCCCATCTGTACTTCGTGGCCGAGAGCGACCTCCGGCCCTCCGATCAGAGCCCGACCGTTCCCCGAGACTACACTTATGGAAACCCCGGCTTCTTCACGAGCCCTGAGCTCGATGAGAAGAGCAAGGTGTCGACGAAAGATATCGATGGCGTCGGCGACAAGATGCACGAGAAATTCTGGCTTCCCCCGGGCGAGACCGTACTGTTCATGCAGGATGACGAGGCAGCGATCTTCAAGGTGCGCTTCCACGTTCCTGACGAGGAAGATCCTGTGGAGATCATCGCCGAGGTGGTCAGACTCTGAGCCATCGGGATCACGGCTCACTCCCCTGGTCCAGACCTCCGGCGGAAGCGCCCTCGAGGTGCACATCGGCGAGCTCGAGGTCGTCAAGGTCCGCTCCTTCGGGCTCGAGTCCGCCGCTGGCGAGACCCCCGAGCGTGCGCTCGCCGGCGACGGCATGCCCGTGCGACGAGCGCATTCTGTCCTTCCAGGAATGTGCCGTGTCGTAATCGCCGGGCGCCTCCGATTCTCATCACGCGTACCGGACGACTGGGGCGGTATCATCAGGGGATGCACAGGGGGGAGTCGCCGAGGATCCTTGCCGGTCGGTTCGAGCTCGAGCGCGTCGCCGGCATCGGAGGCATGGGCGACGTCTATCGCGCGCGCGATCGGCAGGATGGTGAGCCGGTCGCGCTCAAGCTCTTGAGAGGCTCGGACGCGCAGCTCGTCGCGCGGTTCCAGCGGGAGGCGCGGCTCCTGGCTGAGCTCCGGCATCCGGCGATCGCGCGCCTCGTCGCCCACGGCGTCTCTGACCAGGGACAGCACTACCTCGCCATGGAGTGGCTCGAGGGCGAGGACCTCGCGTCGCGGCTCGCCCGCGGGCCGCTCGGCGTCGAGGAGGGGCTCGCCCTGGTCCACCGCGTGGCCGAGGCGCTGTCGCTCGTGCACGGCCGCGGCGTGATCCACCGCGATCTCAAGCCGGCGAACCTGTTCCTGCAGGGCGGTCGGCTCGATCGGGTCAAGCTCCTCGATTTCGGGATTGCGCGCGACGCCGCAGCGACCGGCGGGCTGACCGAGCCCGGCGTGCCCATTGGAACGCCCGCCTACATGGCGCCGGAGCAGATCCGCGGCGAGCTGGACATCGACGCACGCGCGGACGTGTACGCGCTCGGGTGCATCCTGTTCGAGTGCCTCACCGGCCAGCCGCCTTACTTGGGCGAGCACGTGTTCGCGGTGTTCGTGAAGGTGCTCTTCGAGGACGCGCTCAGGCCGAGCGCGCTGCGGGGCGAGGTGCCCGAGGCCGTCGACCTGCTCACGGCGCGGCTCATGGCGAAGGACCGCGAAGGCCGGCCCGAGGACGCGGCCGCGGCGGCCAGCCTGCTCGCTGCGCGCTCGGCAAAGCATGCGGCCGCGGAGCTGTTTGCGCCGGCGCTGACGCGCCGCGAGCGGGGGCTCGTCAGCGTGATCCTGGCCAGGGTGGGCGTGCCTTTCCTCCCGGCCACGCACGTCGCGCTGTGGGCCAAGGAGGCCATGCGGGTGGGCAGCGAGGCCTCCTCCACGGGGCCGCGCGGCGAGGCCGGCACGGCGCCGCATGCGGATGCCGCCACGGCGCCGTGCGCGGAGGCCTCCACGATCGATGCGCGAGCGAAGATCACGGCGCCGCCAAGGACGGGGTCGTCCCTGGTGGACCTGCGCCGCGCGGCGGCCGAGCACGGCGGCCGCCTCGAGCCGCTGCAGGACGGCGGGGTCGCCGCGGTCCTCACGGGCGCGGCGACGCCGATCGACCTGGCCGCGCGCGCCGTTCGCTGCGGCCTCGCGCTGCGGAAGCTCCTGCCCGGCGCCCGGCTGGCGGTCGCGACCGGGTGGGACGCGCTCGGTGGCGGGCAACCCATCGGCCCGGTCATCGACCGCGCCTCCGCGCTGCTCGTAGGCGGCGACGCCAGGCCGCCGGGCGACGGTGCATCGGAAGCGCAGGCCCCGGTGCTCGTCGACGCGATCACGGCCAGCCTCCTCGGGCCGGGCTTCGAGATCGCGAATGGGCCCCGGGCCCAGGCGGTCGTCGGCGAGCGTGATCCGTTCGATGAGGCGCGCACGCTGCTCGGCAGGCCCACCCCGTTCGTGGGGCGCGACCGGGAGCTGCGCGCCCTGGAAGACCTGTTCGACGAGTGTTCAGGCGAGCCCTGCGCGCGCGCGGGGCTCGTGATCGCGGCGGCGGGCATGGGCAAGTCACGCCTGCGCCTGGAGCTCGTGCGGCGGCTCAGGGCGCGGGCCGAGCCGCCCGAGATCTGGATCGCGCAGGCGGATCCCGCGCGGGCGGGGGCGCCCCTCGATCTCCTCGGGCAGGTGGTGCGCCGCGCCGTTCACCTGGTCGACGGCGAGCCCCTCGAGCGCCGCCGGGAGCAGCTCGCGGCCCGCGTGGCCCGGCACGTGGACCCGGCGCTCCGGGAGCGGGTGACCGAGTTCCTGGGAGAAATGATCGGCGCCCCGTTCCCGGGCGAAGGGCGCGTGCAGCTGCGCGCGGCCCGGCGCGATCCGTTGCTCATGGGCGACCAGCTCCGGCGGGCGTGGGTCGATTTCGTCCGCGCCGAGTGCCGCGAGCGCCCGGTGCTGCTCGTGCTGGAGGATCTGCACTGGGGCGACCTCCCGACCGTCGAGTGCGTGGGCGCGGCGCTGCGCCTCCTGGAGGAACAGCCGCTCATGGTGCTCGCCCTGGCGCGGCCGGAGGTGCGGGCGACCTTCCCTGCGCTCTGGGCCGGGCGGGGCACGATGGAGCTCGGGCTCGGCGAGCTGCCCCGCCGGGCCTGCGAGCGGATGGTGCAGGCGGCCCTGGGCGATCGCTCCGACGCGGAGCACGCGGCGGAGATCGTGCGGCGCGCCGCGGGCAACCCGTTCTTCGTGGAGGAGCTCGTGCGCGCCGCGGCCGAGGGGCGGGACGCGCGCGAGGCGCCGGAGACGGTGCTGGCGATGGTGCAGGCGAGGCTCCAGGACCTCGACGCCGAGGCGCGGCGGCTGCTGCGCGCCGGGAGCGTGCTCGGCGAGGTGTTCTGGCGCGGCGCGGCGGGGCGCCTCCTGGGGCTCCGGCAGGAGGGAAGCGCGGCGCTCGACGCACGCCTCGCGGATCTGGAGCGGCGCGAGTGGATCGTGCGGCAGCCCGAGCCACGGTTCGCCGGAGAGGCGGAGTTCGCCTTCCGGCACGGGCTCGTGCGCGAGGCGGCCTACAGCATGCTGACCGAGGTGGATCGGCGGCTCGGCCACCGGCTCGCCGGCGTGTGGCTGGAGGAGGCCGGCGAGCGCGACGCGCTGGTGCTGGCTGAGCACCATGAGCACGGCGAGGCGATCGAGGCGGCGGCGCGGTGCTACGAGCGGGCGGCGGAGCAGGCGATGGAGGCGAGCGACCTCGAAGGCGCGCTCGCTCGGGTGGACCGAGCGCTGGCCTGCGCGCCGGGGGACGATGCCGCTGGACGGTTGCACGCGCTCGCGGCGACCGCGCACAACTGGCGGGGCGCGTTCGTGGACGCGGAGCGTGCGGCGAAGGCGGCGGTTGGCCTGACGCCCGCGGGGAGCAGGGTGGCGTATGCCGCGCTGGCGATGCTCGCCTGGGCGAGCGGGGCGCTCGGGAAGGCGGAGCAGCTCGAGGCGGTGGCGTCGTCGCTGCCGCTCGACCGGGAGGGCGCGGCGCTCGACCGGGAATTCCTCCTCGCCTGGTACAGCGCCACCACATGGCTGCGAGAGCTCGGGCGCCACGCCGCCGCCGACGCGCTCGAGGGCGTCATGGGCGGAGTGCAGCCGGAGCATCTGGAGCCCGGTCTAGCGGGGCATCTCCACGCCACGAGGAGCATTGCAGCGTGCTTCAAGCCCCGTCGACTCGAGTTGTCGCTGCACCTCACTCAGGCTGCTTTTCATGCCTACGAGCGCGGCGGCGCGCTGCGGGACGCGTGCCTGATGTGCGTGAACTTGGGCGTGACGCAAAGGCGACTCGGCGCTTACGGGCTGGCAGAATCGACGCTCCATGAGGCAAAGCGGGTTGCGGTTCAGCTCGACCTGCTTTATGCGGTGAATGCGGCCAGCATCTATCTGGGGCACATCGGCATGGCACGGGGCCAGAAAGCCGATGTCATGACGCTGGCGGCCGGGGTCATCGAGGAGGCGCGAGCGTTCGCCAATGGCAGGCAGATGGCCCAGGCCAGGGTGCTGCTCGCGCAAGCTCTGCTCGCGCTAGGCGAGCTTGTACAGGCGTTCGCGCAGGCGACCACTGCGATCGGCGAGACCCAGGCGTACCCCGCGCTGCAGGCCATCGCGCACGCCACGCTCGCCCAAACCCTGCTCCGAGCCGGGCGCGCCGTGGAGGCGCTTGCCGCGGCACGCGAGGCGATCGAGCTTGTCGAGCGCCTCGGAGGTCTCGATGAAGACGAAGCGCTCGTGCGCCTCGCCTGGGCCGAGACGCTCCACGCCTGCGGTGACGTCGGCGCGGCCCGGGCAGCGCTCGTCGCTGCCTGCGATCAGCTGCATGCCGAGGCGGACGCCATCGAGTCTCTCGACCTGCGCCGCAGTTTCCTCGAGGCGGTGCCGGAGCATGCCCGCATCCTCGCGCTCGCGGAGGTGTGGGGCCTGGCAGGCGGGTGATCCCCTGGATCGGCGCAGCGGCTCGCGCGGCTGCGAAATCTCGTGTCTTCCCTCGGTGAGGGTGTCCCTCTCAGCGCTGGGTACAGCGCTTTGCGCTGCTCTCCTCGTGACCGCACCCTGAGCGCAGGGCCGGTCCATGACAGCCGGTACGGTGACGGTGCCGTGGCAGATCGCCTGATCGCAGCGTCAGGACAGGGGCGGGTACTCGGCGAACCGCGGCAGGTCGTCCGTGATCGGGAACCAGCTCGCCTTGGAGTCGACGAAGATGTGGGCTGCGGGGCGGATGCCGGGATCGGTGTCGAGCGTACCCGCGGGCACCACGGCGAAGCCGCGCTCGGGTGACTGGCGCGGGGCCGCGCCGCCGCAGCGCTTGCAGAACGCGACGGTGAAGAACCGCGCGTCGGGCACCTTGTAACTCGCGATCTGCGCGTCACCGTGGATCCAGCGGAAGCTGTCCAGGGCGACGAAGACGTTGGTCGCGTGCGCGGCGCTGCGCCCGAGGCGACAGCGCTTGCAGTGGCAGCTCACCATGCGGAGGGGCGTGCCGTCGAACTCGAAGGCGACGCTGCCGCACAGGCAGCTCCCCTGGGTGACGCCCTCTTTCGGCGGGGCCACGGGGCGCGAGACGACCGGCGCCTGTATCTGGGGCGGCCATTCCTCGAATTGCGGCAGGGAATCCGTGATCGTGTACCAGGGCGCCTTCGAGCCGACGAACTGGTGGAACTTCGGCTCGATCCCGAGATCGCCCTCCAGGTTGCCGGCATGGAGCACGGCGAGCTGCCTCTCGGGGAGGAGCATCGGCGTGGCCGAGCCGCAGGTGCCGCAGAAGGAGCGACGGTCGCTCGCGCAGGAGGGGCGGATGGCGTCCTCGCCGGCGAGCCAGCGAAAGCCGGCCAGCGGCGCGACGACGGCCGTGGTGAACGCCGTGCCGTTGAACTTGCGGCACATCGAGCAGTGACAGTTCAGCATGGTCTGGAACGGACCGCCGATCTCGAAGCGGACCGTTCCGCAAAGACATGCGCCCTTGGTCATGTTCGTATCTCCCGTGGGATGGCTTGCGCGCGCACGCTAGCACGGCGGGGGGTCCAGGCGGGCGTCCAGGTTCGATTCAAGGGCGCCCTTCACCCGAGGCGCGCCGTCCCGCGGCTCAGATCCCCGACACCACACCCACGATCGCCTCGCTGATGCGTGACAGGTCGGCTGGCTCGATGATGTAAGGCGGCATGGTATAGACCAGCTTCCCGAAAGGCCGTAACCAGACGCCGCGCTCCACGAACGCCGGCTGCACGCGCGCCGTGTCGACGGGCTGCTTGAGCTCGACAACGCCGATGGCGCCGAGCACGCGCACGTCGGCCACCGCGTCGAGCGCGCGGCAAGGGGCGAGCTCGCGGCGGAGCTGCGCCTCGATGGCCGAGACGCGCGCGCGCCACGGCGAGGCGAGCAGGAGCCGGACGCTGGCCAGCGCGGCGCTGCAGGCGAGCGGATTGCCCATGTACGTCGGGCCGTGCATGAACACGCGCGGCTCGTTGCCCGCGATCGTCGCGGCCACGCGCTCCGTGCAGAGCGTGGCGGCCAGGGTCATCATGCCGCCGGTGAGGGCCTTGCCGAGGCACATGATGTCCGGCGCGACGCCCGCGTGGTTGCAGCCGAACAGCTCCCCGGTGCGGCCGAAGTTGGTCGCGATCTCGTCGAAGATGAGCAGCACGCCGTGGCGGTCGCAGAGCGCGCGCAGCTCGCGCAGGTACTGCGGGTGGTAAAAGCGCATCCCGCCGGCGTTCTGCGCGATCGGCTCGAGGATCACGGCGGCGACCTCGTGCGCGTGCCGCTCGAGCAGCGCGGCCATGCTGCTCAGGGCGTCCGGCGACCAGGGCGCGTCGAACGCCGGCCCGGGCGCCTCCGCGAACAGGTGCTGCGCGAGCGCGCCGCGGAAGAGGTGGTGCATGCCATTGACGGGATCGGTGGCCGCCATCGCGCCGAACGTGTCGCCGTGGTAGCCGGCGAGCGCGCTGATCAGGCGGCGCTTCTCGGGCTGCCCCTGCGCGATGAAGAACTGGAGAGCGAGCTTGATGGCCACCTCGACCGACACGGATCCGGAGTCGGCGAGGAAGACGCGCGTCAGCGGCTCGGGCGTGAGCGCCACGAGCGTCTCGCACAGCTCGACCGCGGGCGCGTGGGTGAGCCCCCCGAACATCACGTGGCTCATCCGCCCGAGCTGGGCGCTGATCGCCGCCGTCAGCGCCGGGTGCGCGTAGCCGTGGATGGCGGCCCACCAGGACGCCATGCCGTCGATGAGCTCGCGGCCGTCGGTCAGGGTGAGGCGAACGCCCTCCGCGCGCTCGACCGCGAAGAGCGGCGCGCTCGAGATGGGCGCCGCGTAGGGGTGCATCACGCAGCGGCGGTCGCGCGCGACGAGATCGTCTCCGCCAGGCAGGGCGCTCTCCGGTGGCATGGCGACGCGTCTAGCCCAGAACGCCCATCGCCACCAGGTCCGCCGGGCGCGCCGGTTGTCACCGCGCCTCCGCGCCCGGCGCCGTCCCGCCGCCGGGACGCGGCCCCGGCCCCCTCCGGAAGATTTCTTGAACAGGCTGTAACGTTCGGGCCCCCTCCGAGACTGTGCAGGTAGCGGGATAGCCGTCGCGGCGCCGGGGACACGTCCGGGCGCAGGGGCGCGCGCATCCATCGCACGTCGAAATACCGATGACGTCGCGCTCGAGGAGAGCCTCGCGACGATGAGGAGACATCCATGAACGGTCTGCTTCGCAAGGTCCTGCGGTCTGCCACCATGATCTCGGCCGCTGCGCTCATGTCGTCCGCGCTGCCCGGCTGCGGCGGCAGCGACACGGACGGGGGCACGGGGGGCGGGGCCCAGGGCTCGGACAAGAACACGTATGTCCTCGTCCACGGCGCCTTCGTGGGCGCATGGGCATGGGACAAGGTGGTGCCGCTCCTCGAGGCGGGCGGCAACGAGGTGATCGCCCTCGATCTCCCCGCTCACGGCGAGGACCAGACGCCCCTCGCGGACGCCGGCCTGGAGGCCTATACCGACGCCGTGGTGGAGGCCATCGACAGCGCCTCGCGCCCCGTGATCCTCGTCGGCCACAGCATGGGCGGCACCGTGGTGAGCCAGGCCGCCGAGCAGCGGCCCGACAAGGTGAAGAAGCTCGTCTACCTGACCGCCTTCCTGCTCAAAGACGGCCAGTCGCTGAGCCAGGAGTGGGCCGACGACGAAGGGGCCGCGATCAAGGCGTACGCGGCCCCTTCGGAGGACGGCACGACGCTGACCTTCAAGGAGGGGTGGGCCGCGAACGCCTTCTGCCAGGATTGCTCTCCGGAGGACGTCGCGCGGCTCGAGAGCCACCTGCGCGAGGAGCCCGCGAAGCCGTTCGACGAGCCGATCCATGTGACGGCGGAGCGGTGGGGGAGGGTCCCCCGGGTCTACATCGAGGCGCTCCAGGATCTCGCCATCAGCCCTGCAGAGCAGAAGCAGCAATACACCGCCTTGCCCTGCGAGCGGGTCATCTCGATCGACGCGGGCCACGCCCCGTTCTTGACGAAGCCGAAAGAGGTCGCGGACGCGCTGCTGTCGCTGTGACCGGGGCGGCGTCCGTCATCGTCCGCGGGGCGCGGCCCCGGAGCCGCGTCGATTGAAGCGGGGCTCGGCGGCGTGATACCGTGCCCCGCGTGTCCCATGACCCCTCGGCCGCCGCTGACGGCAGACAGGCCGCAACGGCGCAGCGCGCATCGGCCGAGGTAGGCCCGCTCCTCGCGCCCGCGGCGCCCGCCGCGCCGGACAGCGCGGCTGCGCCCGCCTGCGCGGCGCCGGCGGACGACATCGCGCTCGTCCGCCGGCTGCTCGCGGGGGACGAGCAGGCCTTCGAGCAGCTCGTGACTCAGCTCCACACACCCATGCTCCGGCTCGCCCGTGCGGTCGCCGGCCCCGCGGGCGCGCAGGAGGTCGTCCAGGAGACCTGGGCGGCGGTCTTCGATGGGCTCGTGCGCTTCGAGGGGCGCTCCGCGCTGAAGACATGGGTGTTCAGGATCCTGACGAACCGCGCCAGGACGTGGGGCACTCGAGAGAAGCGCATGGTCCCCGTCTCCTGGCTGGAGGACGGGGATCACGGCGGCGAGCCGGCGGTCGATCCGGCCCGATTCGACAGCACCGGTGACTGGGCGACTCCGCCTGTTCCGTGGACGGAGCAGAGCCCGGAGGTGCTCTTGCTGCGCAAGGAGACAGGCGCCGTGCTGCAGCGCGAGCTCGAGACGCTGGCGCCTGGACAGCGCGCGGTGGTCCTCTTGCGCGACGTGGAGGGGTGTCCGTCCGACGAGGTCTGCGAGATCCTGGGTATCAGCGAGGCGAACCAGCGGGTCCTCTTGCACCGTGGCCGATCGAAGCTCAGGGCCGCGCTCGAGCGCTACATGACGAGGGGTGAGCGCGCATGATCGTCACGTGCTGTCAGCTGACCGAGATGATCACGGACAGGAGCGAGGGAAAGCTGTCCTCCGAGCAGGAGGAGGGCTGCGCGCGGCACCTCGCGTGGTGCGACAGGTGCCGCACCTACCTGAAGCAGATGGATCTGACGATCGACGCGCTCCAGGGGCTCCCGGGCGAGCCGCTGCACGACGACGTCCGCGCCGGGCTGTTCGCCCAGTTCCAGCGGCGGAAGACCACCGCCGACTGAGCCTGGCGCCTCGGGCGGCGCGGCGCGCCAATCCCCATCTCCGTGGAGCTCAGGCCCGTGGGCGACGCCGCGGGGGCGCCATGCCCGCCGCGCCGTTCCGGGTCTCGGCTGAGCCGGCGCGCGGCGCGGCCTCGGCCGCCTCGCCGCGAGCCTCAGCCACGCCGCCGCGTGCCCCAGGCACGCTGCCGCGGGCCTCGGCCGCCCCGCCTCGCGGCTCGCGGGACCCGGCGTCGTCCCGGCGGACCTGGACCTTGCGGCCCTTCAGCCGCGTGGCGCGCAGCGCCTCGATGACGGCGTCGGCCGCGTCGGCCGGGACCTCCACCGTGGAGAAGCCGTCGGCGATCTCGATGGCGCCGATGTCGCGGGAGCTCAGCGACGCCTCGTTCGCGATGGCGCCGACCAGATCGGCCGGGCGGATGCCCGCGGCGCGCCCCGCGCTGACGTACAGCCGGGCGACGTTGCCGTCGGTCTCCCGCGCCTCTCGCGTCTCCCGCCGCGGCCGCGCCTGCGCCTCGCCCGGGCGCCCGCGCGGGCCCGCGGGGCCGCGCGGCGCCCGATCGTCGCGGGCGCGCTCCGGCCCGCGCGGAGGCGGCCGGAACGACGGGATCTCCGCCTCGTCCTCCTCCCGGTCCCCCTCCGTCGCGTCGTGGGCGAGCTTCACCGCCGCCGCCGCGATGTCCATCACGTCGAACTCGTCGGCGAGCCCCTCGACAACGACCCGGAACCGCTCGGCGCCGCCCTCGATGAGCGCCTCCCGCAGCGAGGCGCGCGTCAGCTCCAGGCGCCGCGCGCGCAGGTCGGCCACGGTCGGGAGGGTGGCGGCCTCGATGCGCTGCCCGGTGAGCCGCTCGACGTTGCGGATCAGGTAGTGCTCGCGCGGCTCGACCAGCGTGATCGCCGCGCCCTCGCGGCCGGCGCGCCCCGTGCGGCCGATGCGGTGGACGTACACCTCGGGGGCGCAGGGGACGTCGTAGTTGATGACGTGCGAGACATGCTCGATGTCGAGCCCCCGCGCCGCGACGTCGGTGGCGACGAGCAGCTCGGCCGTGCCGGCGCGGAAGCGGGCCATCACGCGATCGCGGTGCTCCTGCGAGAACCCGCCGTGGAGCGCCTGGGCCTCGTAACCGCGGGCGCGCAGCGCCTCGGTCAGCTCGTCGACCTCGTTGCGGGTGCGGCAGAAGAGGATGGCCGACGACGGGTCCTCCATGTCGAGCACCCGGGTCAGCGCGGCGGACTTGTGCGCCCGCGGCACGATGTACGCCGTCTGGCGGACGCGGGGGAGCTCGCCCGGGGCCGCCTTCTCGCCCGCGATCTTGACCCGCACCGGCTCGCGCAGGTGCCGGCCGGCGATCGCGGCGATCCGCGGGGGCAGCGTCGCGGAGAAGAGCACGGTCTGCCGCGCGCCCGGCGTGGCCGAGAGGATCTCCTCGAGCGCCTCGGCGAAGCCCATGTCGAGCATCTCGTCGGCCTCGTCGAGCACGACGGTGCGGATGCCGTCGAGCGCGAGCGTGCCGCGCCCGATGTGATCGAGCGTCCGGCCCGGCGTGGCCACGATGACGTGGACCCCGCGGCGGAGCGCGCGCAGCTGCTGCCCGAAGGGCTGGCCGCCGTACACGGACAGCACCTGCACGCCGAGCCGGCGGCCGTAGCGGTGCATCGCCTCGGCCACCTGCATCGCCAGCTCGCGGGTCGGCACGAGCACGAGCGCCTGGGGGAGGCGGGGCGGCTCGCCGCCGATCTCGAGGCGCTGGAGCAGCGGCAGCGCGAACGCGGCCGTCTTCCCGGTCCCGGTGGCGGCCTGCCCCAGCAGGTCGCGCCCGGTCAGGAGGTGCGGGATCGCCTCGCGCTGGATCGGCGTGGGCTCCTCGTAACCGAGCTCGGCGAGCACGCTTAGGAGGGCAGGTGCGATGCCGAGCGCGGCGAAGCTGGCGGACGAGGGGGTCGTCTCCACAGGGGCTCCCCATGTCATGGTCGCGCGCCAGCGCCGTTGCAACCCGGCATTCAGCGCGGGGCGCAGCGCGCGCGGCAGGCGAGCCCCGCTGCCCCGATCAGCCGAGCTTCGCGGCGAGGGCGCGGTACCGCTCCGGCAGGCGCGCGGCGTCCAGCCGGCCGAGGAGCGCGCGCGCGGCCCCCTGCGCGCGGGGGCTGCCCTCGGGCGCGCGGCTCACCGCCTCGAGGTAGAGCTCGAGCGCGCGCCTGCGCTCCGCGAGCGCCTGCGCGGCCCGGCCCCGGAGCTCGAGGATCTCGGCCTGCTCCGCGCAGAGCGCCGCGTACGCGCCGATCTTCTCGTGGTCGCCGAGCAGGGTGGCCGCGCCCGCGGCGTCGAGCCGGTCGAGCATGTCCCGCATCGGGCCGAAGAGCCCGTCGGCGGTGGTGCGGACGAGCAGCTCCGCCTCGTCGAGCTGGCCGGCGCGCCGGAGCCCGGCGATCCGGCCGATGGCCTCGGCGAGCTGCTCGATCATGCGGAGGATGTAATCGCGCTGTCTGAGCGACATAGGGTCTCCTGCGCGAGCCTAGCCGATCGCGGCCTCCGTGGCGCGTGCCGGCGCGCGCGCGCGTCGAACGGGAGGAGGCCGCCGTGTCGATCGAGCTTGGTGCCGAGATCCAGAGCGCAAGCGATGAATGCAACGAGCGGCAATCCCGTCCTCGTCCGGCAAGATAGGTATGGAAAGAGGACGGCGGCCAGGGTCGAGGAGCGCATTGAGTTCATGATGGCTCGCACAGGGGTACGACCATCGTGCCAAGCTCGATAGCGACATGAGGTCTCCTGCTCGAATCCGACCGCCGATGGCCTTCGTGGCGCGCGCCGGCGCCGCGGTACGCCGCCTGCCGTCTGGACGCAAGGAGGGCCGCCTGAGCCGAGTGTCTGGGACACCAACCAGGCTCGATCGCCCTCCACGAGAGCACGCAGGACGCACGGCTCCTCCCACATCGAGCAATGCTTGAAACCTCACATCGCTGGAAAAAGCCACTCGACACGAGCTTCGTATGCGGTATCAGTCGTGCAGGGGGACGACTCGCTCGCTGCCAGCGAACGGGAGTCGTTCTGCGCGCCAAGGCGCCTGGTAAGCAAGGTCGCGCGCAGCACGGGCGCCGACGTCGATCGGCAGAACGCACCACGGAGCTCGCGCCGATCCCTGGAGGAAGGTTGCATCATGCTGGATATGTTGTTCACGGATCCCAGTCCGAATGCGAGCCCCCGAGTGAGCCCGAGCTCCAGGCTGAAAGGGGAGGGACGACCAAGAAGGCCGCGTGTCCTCTGGGTGACGCGCCTCTTTCCGAACCGCGTTGAGCCGTTCGCCTGTGCCTTCCAGCGCCAGCAGCTCGCGGCCCTCTCGCGCCGCTGCGCGGTCGAGGTGTTCGCGGCGATCCCCTACCACCCGGGGATCTCGCTGCTGGGCGCGCGAACGCGCACGGGGCGACTGGCGGAGGTGCCAGAGCGCGACGTGATAGACGGCATCTCGGTGGTGCACCCGCGCGCGCCGTATCTGCCCGGCGCGGGCAGCCTCCTCGCGCCCGTGAACGCGCCGCTCTACCTCACGGGGCTGCTGCCCCACATCCCGCGGCTGCTCGGGCGGTTCGACGTCGTGGTCGGCGCGTGGCTGTATCCGGACGCCTGCGCGGCGGCGGTGCTCGCGCGGCTGCTCGGCCTTCCTTACGTCGTCAAAGCACACGGCACGGACGTGAACGTCGTGGCCGGCTGGCGCTCGGTGCGCCCGCTCGTCGCCAGCGCGGTTCGGTCCGCATCGTACGCGATCGCCGTGAGTCGTCCGATGGCCGAGCTGCTCACCGCGTTCGGCGCGGCGCCGGGCCGCGCGGTCGTCGTCCGCAATGGCGTCGACCGCGCGATCTTCCACCCGAGCGACCGGCTCGCCGCCCGGCGCGAGCTCGGCCTCCCGGAGCGCGGCCGCATCATCACCTTCGTCGGTGACCTCAAGCCGACGAAGGGCACCCTCGATCTGCTCGAGGCGTTCGAGGCGCTCGCCCGGCAGGGGGGCGAGCCCACCCACCTCGTGCTCGTCGGCGCCGGACCGGCCCGGACAGCCGTCGACCAGGCCGCGGCGCGCCTCAAGGCCGCTCAGGGCGCGGGCGGTCGGATCATCGCGACTGGCGAGCTCCCGCTCCGCTCGGTCGCGCGCTACATGGCCGCCGGCGATTTGCTGACGCTGCCGAGCTGGGCGGAAGGAACTCCCAATGTGGTGCTCGAGGCGCTGGCCGTCGGCCGCCCGGTGGTGGCTACGAGCGTCGGAGGCATCCCGGACGTGGTCACCGGCGGTCGCACAGGCCTGCTCGTCCCGCCGCGCGACGTGAGGGCGCTCACCAGGGCGCTCGGCGAGGCGCTTGCGCGGCCCTGGGACGAGCGCGCGTTCGCCGAGGCGGCGCCACCCTCGTGGGAGGAGAGCGCGGGCGAGCTGCTGCAGCTGCTCGCGCACACGGCATTCGGGGACAGCGAGCGGGCCGTGGCCTGAGGCAAGCTCGTCGCAGGGGGCGTGGGAGATCTCGGCGATCCGAGAGGCAGCGGGACGCGTTCACGACCCGCCCCGCGCCCCCATCTCGACAGTCGATCAGCTGGCGCGGTGTTCCAAGCCGCTCCCCGCGGAGGCCGCCAGCGTGCTCGCCTGCGGTGGATCCCTCCGCGCGTCGAGCCTGCTCGGCACGTCGGAGATCGTCACGCGGTGCTTGCCGCCGCGGGTGAGCGCGATATCGTCGACCACGCGAATCCGAAGGACGGCTCGGTCGCCGAGCTGCTTGCGGAGCGCCTGCTCGATGAGGCGCGCGTGCTCGTCCTGGTAATCCTTCGCCGGGACGATCTTGATCGTGATGGCCCCGCTCCGATCCTGGTGGACCTGGTAGCGCTTCACCGACGGGTAGTCCTTGAGCAGGTGGGGGAAAAACTCGCCCGCCAGGAGCCGTCCGTCCGGTCCCACGATCATGTCGAGCACCCGCCCTTCGACCGAGGCGAGGAGCGGCAGACCTCGCCCACACGAGCACGCCGACGCGGACCCGATGGCGATGTCCTCGTTCTTGTAGCGGAGCAGCGGCATCGACCGGGAGATAAGGTCGCTCACGATCACCTCGCCAGGCTCGCCGGGCGTCGCGTGCCGGCCATCGTGCACCAGCTCCAGGTAGGCCCCCTCCATGTTGATGTGCAGCCCTTCGTGCCGGTCGCACTCCGAGGCGAGCAGCATCACCTCCCTGCATCCATATCGGTTGAACAGGGGTGCGTTGAAGGCGCGCTCGATGGTCCAGCGCTGGTGGTCGAAGAGCCGCTCGGCGGAGCACACGAGGCCTCTGGGCGCCGGCAGCTCGCGGCCCGTCTCGAGGGCGAAGCGCGCCGTGTGGTAGAGCGGGTTCGTATAGCCGATGATCAGGTTAGGTCGGTAGCGTACGATGTCGTCCACGACGGCGGCGAGCCGCTGTTCGGACAGGTCGAACGCGCTCACGTACTTCTTGCGGAGAATGGCCTCGTGCAGCTCGCGCTTCCTCTTCTTGAGGAGGCTCTCGTTGAGGATGGGTGTCCCCCAGATGTGGAGCTCCTTCTCCCCCACCTTCGCTCCAGCCCAGCCGTCCGACCGCATCGCCGCGGCGATCCGATGCTCGTAGGTGCCGTGGTCCAGGTAGAACCGCAGCGACTCCCCGGTGGAGCCGCCCGTCGCGCTCGCGATCAGTTTGCCCGTGTACCCCTCGGCGAGCAGCTCGCGCCCGTGGGCGAGGATATCTGCCTTGGTCAGAACGGGGAACCGCACGAGGTCCTCTGGCGCCTTCACGTCTGCTACACGTACCCCATGCTCGGCGAAGCGGCGCCGATAGAAAGGCACCTTCTGCTCGGCGAAGCGGAGCGCGTCGAGCATCCTTCGAAAGGACAGCTCTCGAATTTCGCGCTCCGGGCGCCACTGCGATTGTTCGATCTCATGCAGTCGCGTCAGGGTTGCCCGTCTCCGTATGTGGGTCTCGTACAACGGGAACAGAACATGCCGAAATAGCGGTCCATACATGCTTTCTAGCATTACAAGAGGCCTCTTCTTGTCAAGTGACATGCCGCGGCGATGACGCGGCAGCGTGTCTGGGCGCGATGTCGAGATCCCGATTGGGCACAGAGGCGGACGCACGATGGATAGAGCTCACAACAAAGGTGCTTTCATGCGCATTCTGTGGCTGGAGACGGACTCGTCGCACGCGTTCGGCCGGAACGGCGTTGCACTCTCGTCGCCGATCGGGGCCGCCTTCATCGCACAGCGAGTCCGCCTGTTCGTGTAAGCTCGTGAGGAGGCCGGCGCGACGGTCTTCGCCGGCCGGGCTCCCGTCGGGGGGCGAGCTGCGGGGCGCCCGCGTCGACGAGGCGAGAGAGAGCAAGGACGACGCCCGCCGGCGGCGCCGTCTTCATGCCACGGTGGCTTCCCATGGGGGCCATCGCGTCACAGGGGGCCACCTGTGCCGATATGTCGGCGCCCAGCGGCGGTGCTGCCTCGCCGCTCCGGCGCACGATCCTGCCGCCTTCATCGCTGGCTTTCCCGCCGAGCTCGCATGGTACGATCCGGTCATGCGCACTTCGCCCATGCTCGCGCTGCTCGCCGCCGCGTCGCTCGCGGCCTGCGTTCGTTCCCCCGCGCCCGCGGCGGCGCCCGATGTCTTCGCGCCGTCCGCCGCCGACGTCGGGCCCTGGTACACGTCGCCGCCCGATCTCACGGCGATCCCACCGGGGAACGAGGCGCCGGAGCAGCGGGCCGCGCGGCTGCAGGCCAAGGCGATCCTCGTGGATGGCCACGGCGGCGTGCCCTCGCTGCTCCTCGGCGGCTCGTTCGCTCAGGTGAGCTCGGACGACGGGCTGATGGCCGCGGAGGTCGCCAGGATCAAGGCGGCGGGCGTCACCGGCGCGTTCTTCCCGATCCACGTCGGCGCGTCCGCGCCCTCGGTGTCCTCGCGGCTCGGCGGCAGCGCCGCGCGCCGCGCGCTCGATCTCATCGAAGCGACCCACCGGCAGGTCGAGCGCCACCGCGAGGCGCTGCTGCTCGTGCGCAACGCGAAAGACATGCGCCGCGCCGAGCGCGACGGCAGGATCGCCGTGATCATGGGCATCGAGGGCGGGCACGCCATCGAGAACTCCCTGCCTGCGCTGCGCTCGTTCTACCGCCTCGGCGTCCGCACCATGGCGATCACGCACACGAGCACGAACGACTGGGCAGGCTCCGCGGGAGGCGCGCTCGATGCCGGGTACGTCCGCGACCGCGGCCTCGCCCCCTTCGGTGAGGCCGTGATCCGCGAGATGCAGCGGATCGGCATGCTCGTCGACGTCTCGCATGCATCGGACAGCACGTTCCAGGGCGTCATGAAGGTGGCCAGGGCGCCGATCATCACCTCGTCCACGATGCCCGCCGCCGGCCACCGCCGCCGCAACCTCGACGATTACATGCTGCGCGCGGTCGCGGAGAACGGCGGCCTCGTCATGGTGAACTCCTGGGCGCTCTTCCTGGACGAGGCGTATGCCGAGCAGTCGGCGCGCTTCGCGCAGAAGTACGGGGCGCACCTCAAGGAGCTCGGCGAGAGGCTCCCGGGCGACACGAAGGCGCTCCGCGAGGAGATCGAGAAGCTCAGGGCCCAGGAGGGGGAGAAGACGCCGCCGCTGTGGCGGATCGTCGACCATATCGACCACGTGGTGAAGGTCGCGGGGATCGAGCATGTCGCCCTCGGCTCCGTCTTCGAGGGGAGCGAGGCGCTCAAGGAGGGGCTCGCTGGCAGCGCCGGGGCCCCGAACCTCACGCTGGAGCTCATCCGCCGCGGGTACTCGGATGCGGACATCCTCCGCCTGCTGGGCGGGAACTTCGTGCGGGTCCTCGAGCAAGCCGAGGCCTACGCGGCCGCGACGGAGACAACGCTGTCCGGCGACGGCAGCACGCAGCAGCTCAGCGCGGCCGAGCTGGGCGATCCGCCGTCGCCGACCCCGCTGTCGCCGACCCCGCTGTCGCCGACCCCGACGCCGCTGCCCCCGGGGCCGCGGGGGCGGGTATCGTGGGAGGTCGTTCCGCTGCCCTTGCCGCCGCTGCGAACGGTCCCGCGGCCCTCGAAGGCCGGAGCGCCGGCGTCTCCGTTCTCGGAGCTCCGGCTGACGCGGTAGCCTCTCGCCGTCGACAGGCGGTCGCGCCGGGTTTACGATGGCGAGCCCCGGGATGCGAACGGCGGCACGACCCCTGACCCGGCTGCGGACATCCACGCTTCCGGCGGCGCTCGCCGCCTGCGTGCTCGGCGGCGCGTGCGCGGGGGAGCCGCCGCCGGGCGGCCACGGCGGTGGTGGCCAGGGCGCGGGCGCGCACCCGGTGACGACGACCACGTACGCGAGCGCGGCCACGGGTTTTGGTGGCGCTCTGGAGGAGCTGCCGCACGCGTTCACGGTGACCGGCGTCGTCATCGACGGCGCGGCGCCGCTCGAGGGCGCCATCGTGATGCAGGCCGGCGGGGAGCCGGCCCTCGTGACCGGACCGGACGGCGCGTTCTCCATCGAGATCACGCGGGACATCCCGGGCCAGCCGACCGTTGTCGCGGCGAAGATCGGATACCGGACGGACGGCATCGAGCTCGAGGTCGTCCCCGACGGGCCGGTGGAGATCGGTATTCGCCGCGCGTCGCCGCCGGACAACGCGCTCGGCTACACCTACGGCGATCCGGGTGACGGCGACCCGCACAACTCGACGCGGTTCTGCGATCACTGCCACACGACGCTCGTGGCCCAGTTCCTCGAGTCGGGGCACGCGCGGTCGGCCAGGAGCCCGCTCCTCCAGGCCATCTACGCCGGGGTCTCGATGGCCCACACGGACGAGGCCTCGTGCGGCGCCGCGGGCGGGCGCTGGAAGGCCGGACGCGTCCCGGGGAGCGAGGGCGGCGCCGCGATGCGGTGTTATCTCGGGAGCGGCGTGCTGCCGGATCTCAACCCGTCCTGTGGCGGGGGAGCGCAGCCTTCGTGCGACGATCCCGCGCTGCCCGACGCCGTGCGCCCTGCGGCGTTCGGCGCGTGCGCCGACTGCCATGCTGCGGGGATCGACGGCCCCGCGGGCGGGCGAGACCTCCTCGAGGCCACCGGCGTCGCGTTCGAGAAGGGCGACCACTGCGACGTTTGCCACAAGATCCGCGACGTCGATCTGAGCAAGCCGCCCGGGGTCGCCGGCGCCCTGATCGTCCAGCGCCCGCAGGAGAGGAGCTCCTCCGATCCCTCGTCGAGGCTCCTGGAGGTGATGTTCGGCCCGCGGCCGGACGTGCCGAACAGGTTCATGGGCGGCAGCTACCAGCCGAAGTTCTCGGCCTCGGAGCTCTGCGGCGGCTGCCACGAGCAGAAGCAGGCGGCGCTCCTGCCGGGCGCGGCGCTCGATCCGGTCCGCTGGCCCGACGGGCTCCCGATCCATCAGACGTTCTCCGAGTGGGCCGCGAGCTCCTGGAACCGCCCGGCCACGCAATGCCAGGCCTGCCACATGCCGGGGATCCTCTCGCTGAAGAGCAGCCTCGACGTGACGAACGAGGCGAACGCGAGCGTCTCGCTCGGCTTCGTCCGCCCGGCGGGGACGGTCCGCTCCCATATTTTCCGCGGCCCGCTGGAGGGGTCCCCGCGGCTCATCCGGGGCGCGGTCGACGTCCGCATCGACGCCTCGGCGGCGCCGGGCGAGCTCGCGGTCACCGTCTCCCTGGCCGGAGGCGCGGCGGGCCACGCCGTTCCGACCGGGGAGCCGATGCGCGCGCTCGTGCTCCTCGTCGCGGCGGAGGCGTGCGGCGCGCCCCTCTCGCCGTCGCGCGGCATGACGGTGAACGACACCGGCGGCGCGCTCGCGGAGGCGCGCGTGGGCCAGGGCGCGGCCCTGACGGGCGCCCAGCTCGCCTGGGACGAGGGCGCGGCGCGCGCGAGGGCGGGCGACGTGGTGCGGATCGTCCGCCCGACCGGCGTCTACGACGATTACACCGGCATCGGCCGCTTCGCGGACCCGTCGCTCGACGCCGCGGACAAGGGCCTCGAGATCCGCGCGCCGGTCGGCGAGGCGCGGGTGGTCGCCGCGGGCGGCGGCGCGATCACCCTGAGCGGCGCGCTCCCCGCGCAGGACGGCGATATCGTCTACCTCGGCGCGCCGCTCGCCGCGGCGCCCGCCGACGGCCAGCCCGCGGCCGCGCTCGCCGGCGCCGCGGGTTATACCTTCGCCAAGGTGCTCGTCGATCCGGCGGGCGCGCGGCACGCGCCGCAGCACCGCGCCGTCGATATCGCCAGCGACAACCGCGTCGCGCCGGGGAGCGTCGCGGTGACGTCGCACGGCTTCGCGATCCCCGCGGGCTGCTCGGCGACAGCGAACGTCACCGCCACGCTGCTCTACCGGCCTGTCCCGCTCGCCCTCGCGAAGGAGCGCGGGGCCTTCGCGCGCGATTACCTGGTCGCCTCGGCGTCCTCGCCTGTACCGCTCGACTGAGCAGCGCGGAGATCAGGAGAAGACGCTGGCAAATCCCTCGCTATTGGCATTTCTGGCGCGGCCGCCCGGGATGTGGGAGATGGGCCTGGCCCGCGGGGGCCGCGACGCATCCGATGAGCATGGCCCATTACGTCTCGGTCTTCCTCGTGTCGCTGTCGGCGATCTTCTTCGTCGTGGATCCGCTCGGCATCGTGCCGCTGTTCCTGACGATGACCGCGGGCGATCCGCCGGAGAAGGTGCGGCGCACGGCGCGGCGGGCGTGCGCCGTCGCCGGCGGGCTCATGCTGTTCTTCGCCCTCTTCGGCGGCGTCGTCTTCAAGGTCTTCGGCGTCTCGCTGGCCGCGTTCCGCGTCGCGGGCGGGCTGCTGCTGCTCGTCACGGCGCTCGACATGCTGCGCGCCCGCTCCTCGGCGACGCGCACCACCCCGTCCGAGGAGCAGGAGGGCATCGCGAAGGAGGACGTGGCGCTCGTGCCCCTGGCCATGCCGCTCCTCGCCGGGCCGGGCGCCCTCGCCACGGTGATGGTGCTGATGGCGCGCGAGGGCAACGACCCCGTGGCCATGGGGCTGGTGCTCGCCGGCGTCGCCATCACCTTCGTGGCCTCCTACTTCGTGCTGCGCGGCGCGGGGCTCGTGCAGCGGGCGCTCAAGGCGTCCGGCATGGCCGTGCTCGAGCGCGTCATGGGCCTCATCCTGGCCGCCATCGCCGTGCAGTTCATGGCCGACGGGGCGAAGGCGCTCTGGCACGGGTGACGCGCGTCCAGCGTCGCCCGGCGCGTCGCCCGCCGCGTCAGTTGAGCTGGCCCGCGCGCCGCGGCGCCTGCTTCATGCAGAGGACGAGCGCGTCGCGGAGCCGCGCGAAGGTGGATACCCGCGACATGTCCACGCCGTCCACGAGGAGGCCGCGCGCCACGTCGGGCCGGATGCCCACGATGATCCCTCGCGCCCCGAGGAGCTCCACCGCGCGGACCAGCGACAGAAGGATGTTCCCGAGCGAGGCGTCGATGGAGTCGACGCCGGTCAGATCGATGATCACCACCCTGCAATGGGTGTTCGACACCGCGCCGAGGAGCCCCTGCATCATCTGGTCCGCCCGGCAGACATCGACCGCGCCGAGCACCGGCATCATCAGCACGCCCTCCCAGACCTGGATGATCGGCGTCGACAGCGTGCGGATCGTCGCCTGCTGCTCCGCGTTGAGGGCCCTCGTGCGCGAGAGCTCCTGCGCGAGGTCGTCGAGCCGCCTCAGGTTGCTCGCCGCGGCCGCCTGGGCGATCTGGACGAGCTCCTCCCGCTCCCTCAGCGCATCCCCGAGCTCCCCCAGCGCCGCCGCGATCGCGCCGAGATCGTCGCCAGGGTCCGCTCCCTCGGCGAGCGCCGCGTCCGCGTCTCCCTCCTTGAGCTGCTCGATGTAGCGTAGGATCGCCTGCGCCCGCTCACCCGGCACGGCGCCCCCGGAGCATCTCGCTCTCGAGCTGCTCATACCCCGTCTCCGAGATACAGCTCGTGAAGCAGCGCGTGTGGACGAACTCGTTGTCCAGGACGTCATGCCAGTCTTCCACGCTGTCCTTCGTCCCCATCGCCACTCTCCCCCGGTCGTGCTTCGACCTTGACTTGTCCGGCCCGACGAGCGCCGAGGTGCGGTGTCCGCGAAGGCGCTGCATGCCCGCAGCTGCTCAGGTTACAGGAGAACGGGGAGCGCGACGAGGGATGTCGTCGCCGCGGTGGGGTCGGGCACATGGCAGGAGAGCGTGAAGGTGCGTTGTCGTGGAGCTCGCTTGTCGGCTTGATGCAGCGGGCTCGGCGGCGCGATATCGCTACGCGGACGGGCCGCCGCGGCGCGCGCTCGGCTCTCCACGGAAGACGTGCGCGTGGGCGCGCGCGAGGTCGGCGAAGGCGCGGGGCGCGCGGCCTGTCACGCGCTGAACGACGTCGGTGACGCGGTCCTCGGCCCCGTCGCGGATGGCGAGGTCGAGGCTCACAAGGAACGCGGCGTAGGGCGATGGGATACCCGCCCTGACGAGGTACGCGCGAGCGTCCTCCTCGCCGGCGCGGACGTGGCGTATCGCCCGGCCGGCGATGCGGGACACGATGGCCGCCACGTCATCGTAGCTGAGCGCCTCCGGGCCGGTGATGACGTGAGATGTGTTGTGCGGCGCGCCGTCGAGGAGCGCGCGCGCGGCGACCTCCGCGATATCGTCGGCGTCGACGAAGCCGACGCGGCCGCCGCCCGTCGCGGTCGTGAGCTCGCCTCGCCCGGCGATCGCCGCCGCGTGCGGGTGGCGCGGGTCGATGAAGTTCTGCATGAACCACGACGGCCGGAGGACGGTCCACTCTGGAGCGCGCTCGCGGAGCGCGCGGTGGACGAGGCCGAGCCCGGGGCTCCCCTCCGCCACGGGCGACGCGCTGAGCAGGACGAGGCGGCGAGCCCCGCTCGCGAGCGCGCGCTCGACGAAGGGCAGCATGAGCGCCGAGGGATCCTCGACCATCGCGGGCGCCACGAGGTACACGCGATCGGCGCCCCGGAGCGCGCCCTCGTGCGTCGCGGCGTCGGCCCAGTCGAAGCGGGCGTGCTCCACGCCGTCGTGAGCGGCGGGCGCCGTCCGGCTCGCGGTGCGGACGCGCGCGCCGGCGGCCGCGAGCCGCGCGGCGACGGCTCGCCCGGTGGTGCCCGTCCCGCCGGTGATCAGGACGAGCGGCCCATCGCTGCCTGCGCGGGCCCTCATGACGCCCCCTCGCGATGCGCGTCGAGCTCGGCGCCGAAGGCCTCGACGACGGGCGCTGGATTCCAGTACTCGCGGTAGCGCACGACTCGGCCGTTCCTCGTCGCGACGATCATCACATAGTCCTGCTCGTAGCGTTTGCGCGCGGGCCCGATGGTCGCCGAGCCGTGCACCTCGGCGAGCGCGACGTCGGGATCGGTCGTCGGATACCGTCGAACGTCCTTGAACTCGAGCCCGTGGAAGCTCTGGAGGATGCCCTCGAAATGGCGCCGGATGGCCGCCTTGCCCTCGAGGCGCGCAGGCGCGCCGAGCGCCGGCGCATACGGGAACTCGACGGTCGCGTCGTCGGCGAAGAGGTCGAGCCAGCGCTCCAGGTCACGGCCGATGAGATCGAGGAGCGCGTCGAGCGCCTGCGCGGCGTCGAGCGGCCGGGAATGCGGCAGGGGGTGCGTCATGGGATGTCCTTTCCTTTCGTGTCGACGAGGCCAGCGTAGGCGCGCCGCGATTGCCGCGCGTCCGGCTCCCCGATCCGCGCGTCCACGGTCCACGGCCGGCGCCGCGCGCGCGGCGGGGCGTGCGCGCCGGCGTGGCGCGGCCCGCCGCGTGTTGTAGAGTCGATCGCGCCATGTCCGCCGCGTTCGACGAGCTGGCCCGGAGCGTCGTGCTCCGCGAGGCCGAGGTGAGGCGCTTCGCGCTCGGCGATCGCTGGGGCAAGCGGCAGCCGGCGCAGCGCGCCGCCGCCCGGGTGTACGCGGCGCTCGGCGGCGGCGGGTGGATCGACGTCGCGCGCCGGCGGCTCGCGCTCGGCGCGGGGGAGCTCGTGTTCCTGCCGCGCGCCGAGGAGCACGCCATCCGCGATCGGCCGACGACCTCGCTCGCGCACCCGGAGGCCCTCTGCCGCGGGATGCGCGCCGTGGCCGACGACGCCTTGGCCACGGAGGCCCCGCCGGAGACGCGCCTCGTGGTCGTCGACCTGCACGTCGACGCGGCGGGCGCCCCGTGGGTCGCCCTGCTGCCGCCGGCGGTGCACGTCGCGGGCGCGACGCCGGGGCTCGCGCGCTGGCTCAACGACACGCTCGCGCTGCTCGCCGGCCCGGCCCTGTCGGCGGCGCTGCGCCGCTCCGTCGGCGAGGCGTGGGCGCACGCGCTCTTCGCGAGCGCGCTGCGCGACCCCGCGGCGTCGCTGCCGCGGCGGGACGCGCTCCGGGACGAGCCGATCGCGGCCGCGCTCGCGCGGGTGCGCGCCTCGCCCGAGCGCGCGTGGGAGCTCGGGGACCTCGCGCGAGCGGCCGGGCTCTCGCGATCCGCGTTCGCGGCGCGCGCGACGGCGCTCCTCGGCGAGCCGCTCGGCCATCACGTGCGCCGGCTGCGCCTCGAGCGCGCCGCGGTCCTGCTCGGCGAGACGACGCTCCCGGTGAAGCTCGTCGCCGCCCGCGTCGGCTACGACAGCGAGCCCGCGTTCGGGCGCGCCTTCGCGCGCGCCCACGGCGTGAGCCCCCTCGGCTACCGGCAGGCGAGGCGGCGAGAGCACGACGGCGCGCACACCGCCGGACGCGTAGGTTGACGGGAGGGAAGCGCTGCTGGGCGGCGCAGCTCGTATCATGTCCACCCGGATCTGAGCACCAGCTCCCACGCGCCGGCGCGCGGTGCGCGGCTTTCGGCGCGGTGTGCCCGGCGGATGCCGTATCCTCCTGCGAATGCGGCAAGGCGCGAGGATAGGTGTCCTGCTCGTCGCGATGGCGGCGTGCGGCGGCGATGGCGATGATGGGGAGTCCACCGCTGGCGCCTCCGGCTCCACGCCGGGCGCGGGCGGCGCCTCCGGCTCCACGTCGGGCGCGGGCGCCGCCGGTGGTTCGTCGCCTGGCGCGGGGGGCTCCACGCCGGGCGTCCCGGCCTACGGCCGTTTCGGCCAGCCCACGACGACCTTCACGCTGCCGGAGCCGGCCCCGAGGGAGGGGAAGCTCCCCGAGATCGCCTATCCCGATCTCGCCGGGTCGTTCCCGGAGGTCGACTGGAGCGCGCTCGACCGGCTCTACATTCCGGCTGGCCGCTACCGGAGCATCCTGCTCGGCGGCCTGCCCGAGCGGAGCGCGGAGCGCCCGCTCGTGATCACGAACCTCGGCGGACAGGTCGAGGTCGGGGGCGACGCCGCCAACTACGTGTTCGTGATCAAGGGCGGAAAGGGCTGGATTTTGACGGGCCGCCACGACCCTGTCTCGAAGACCGGCGATGAGGGGTTCCGGGGGCACGCCGAGGGCGCGTTCGCCCATGCCCAGGGGACGTACGGCATCTTCATCGACGACGCGTTCAGCAAAGAGGGCCTCTCGGGGCTGGCCATCGGCGGAGGAGCGTCGGATTTCGAGCTGGATACCCTCGAGGTCGCGCGCGCCGAGTTCGCCGGCATCGTCGCCAAGACCGACGACGACGGGCAGGCCACGATGCGCAACGTGAAGATCCACGACCTCTACGTGCACGACGTCGGCTCGGAGGGGATCTACTTCGGCAGCACCCAGGCGCAGCCGCAGCACGCGTTCGAGCGCCTCGAGGTGTACGATAACCGGTTCCTGCGCACGGGCACCGAGGCGCTTCAGGTCGGGCAGCTCGGCTCGGACTGCGAGATCCACCACAACGTCATCGGGCCGGGCGCGGTCCGGTGGCGGTCGGCGTTCGACCATTACCAGGATGGCAACGTGCAGTTCGGCCAGCGTTACGGCAGCTCGAGCTTCCACCACAACGTCGTGATCGGGACGGGCGACCTCTTCGTCGAGCTGTTCCCGACGCGCGTGGACGGCGATCCGCGCTCGCCGTCGGACACGGTCTCGTTCACGGACAACTACTTCGCCGACACGTCGCTGAGCGGGGTGTACACGCACGCGGTGGACACCGGCGCCACGATACGCTTCGAGCGCAACGTCTTCCTCGGGTTCCACTTCAACTATGGCGAGGTGTACCCCGACGTGGACGAGCCGGTGCAGGTCTTCGCGGTGGGCAGCAACTCGCCGAACCCGCACATCCTGAAGGGCAACCAGGTGGACGGGCCCTATCCGTTCATCAAGTGGCTCTTCGACAGCGTGCAGGCCGAGGACAATCCGACGGTCGCGGTGGAGCGGGTCCGCTTCCGAGACTTCATGGGGGGCGGCCTCGACGAGGACTACCGGCGCCTGGAGTGGTGGACCGACCGCGCGACGCTCAGCCCGGATGAGCGCGCCGTGACGTACCCCAAGGGCGCTTACGTCCTCCACCAGGGCGCGCTCTACGAGGCGCTCGCCGAGAGCCAGGGCAAGCAGCCCGATCAGCACTCCGACGTGTGGCGCGCGCTGCCGGCCCCTGCGGACGACGTCCGTTTGAGCGCCGACTCGCCGCACCAGGGGCTCGGCGTCCGCTGGCCGCCGCCTTGAAATCCCAACAATCTCCCCGTCTCCCCGCCTCCCTGTTCAGTTTTTTTTTGCTAAAGATATCAACAAATGAGGAGATTCGTCGGGAGCTGTTCTCCATGAAGCTCTTCTACGCTCCCACATCCCCCTTTGCTCGCAAGGTGCGGGTTGCCGCCCACGAGCTGCAGCTGGGAGACCGGATCGACCTTGTGCTGGTCAATCCCTGGTCGGACGCGGCGCTGCGGTCGCTGAACCCGCTGGCCAAGGTCCCGACGCTGGTCCTGGGGGACGGGCAGGTGCTCTTCGAGTCGGCGCTCCTCTGCGAATACCTGGATCACCTCGCGGCCGGCGGGCTGTATCCGGCGCCGGGAGAGGCGCGGTGGAGCGCCCTGCTCCGCCAGGGCATCGCGGACGGTATCAGCGCTGCTGCCGGGCGCCTCTTCGCCGACGAACATCGCCCATCCAATGAGCGATCCAGCAGCGTCATGCAGCGCCAGGCGGCTGCCATCGAGGCCAGCCTCGACAGGCTGGAGCGCGACGCCGGCACGCTGTCGGGAGCGCTCGCGGACATCGGCGCGATCTCGGTCGCCTGCGCGCTCGGCTACCTCGACTTCCGCTGGCCGGATCGGGCGTGGCGGAGCGGCCGGAGCGGCCTTTCGCGGTGGTTCGACGTCGTCGGCCAGCGCCCGTCCATGACCGTCACGCAGCACCGCTCGCCTTGATCTCCTGGAGACAGGGCTCAGGCGGCCGTCCCGCGAGGTTCCGGTTCGATGGCTGTCGAAACAGATTGACGGCGCCCCAGCGCCGCCTAGATTCGGTTCGATGACTGTCGAATCAGATCCCCCGGCGCGCGATCTGGGCGTCGAGGCGCGCATCGGCGTGCTCAAGGCGCTCGCCGACGCGTCGCGGCTCCAGGTGGTGAACGCCCTGATCGAGCGGCCGCACTGCGCCGAGGAGCTGGCCGAGCGGCTGGGGCGCGCGCCTTCCACTGTCTCGTTCCACCTCCGGAAGCTCGACGAGGCCGGGCTGGTGACGAAGCAGAAGACCCAGTACTACCTGGTCTATGCGCTGCGCGACGATCTGCTCCGCCTCACGCTGAAGGAGCTCGTCTCGCTGCCCTCCGCGGCCGACGGCGCCGCGCGGCGGCGCGCGGAGCGAGCCCGGAGCCAGGTGATGCGCGCCTTCTTCCGCGGGGGCGTGCTGGTCCAGATGCCGAAGCAATGGCGCAAGCGGCGCATCGTGCTCGAGCAGTTCCTGGGCAAGTTCCAGGCGGGCCGGCGCTACCGCGAGCAGGAGGTGAACGAGATCATCCAGACCCTGTATCCCGACCACTGCACGATCCGGCGCATGCTCGTCGACGAGGGATACATGACGCGCGACGGCCTGCACTACGAGCTGATCGCGGAACAGACCAGGACACCCGAGGCGAAGGACACGACACCCGAGGCGGAGAGCAAGACGCCCGGGTCAGGGACGAAGAAGGCGAGAGGGAGCACGATGGAAACGCGCAAGGAGATGAAGCGGAAGTACCTCGAGACCCCGAAGCAGGCGGGCATCTTCCAGGTCAAGAACACGGTGAACGGCAAGGTCCTGCTCGGCAGCAGCACGAACCTCCATGGGCCGCTCAACAAGCACCGTTTCGCGCTGTCCATCGGCGCGCACCAGAACCAGGCTCTCCAGCGGGACTGGCAGCAGCACGGCGCGGACGCCTTCACGTTCGAGGTGCTCGAGGTCGTGCAGCAGAAGGACGAGCCGGGGATCTCCGTGGCGGACGAGCTCACGCTGCTCGAGCAGATCTGGCTGGAGCGGCTCTCGCCCCTCGCGCCGCGCGGCTACAACACGGATACGCGGCTCCGCGAGTGAGGCGACGTCGCGGCGCGAGGGGGCGGCGTCCCTGGCGACCGCCGCGCTCGCCCGCGTCCTGGCCGCCGGGGCGGCTCGAGGCCGGCGGCGCCTGGGCCGCGCGCGCGTGTCCCGGTGGCAAAAGCCGTGGATTTCATCCACCATGGCGCTGCATGCGGCCAGCCGGCATACGGAACAAGTCTCCAGATGTCGTCGAGCCCTCGCCCGATGGCGGCGCCCTGGACGCGAGCGACGAGGACTGCCTCGCCGGGGGCGGCGAGATGGGCGCCCTGATGCGCTCGATCGATTGGGCGAAGACGAAGCTCGGCCCCGTCGCGACATGGCCGATAAGCGTGAAGACCGTCGTCGGCCTCGTGCTGGGCAATCGGTTCCCCATGCTCGCGCTGCTCGGGCCGGAGATGCTGCACATCTACAACGATGGCTATCGGCCTATCCTGGGCATGAAACACCCTGCGTCGATGGGCGCCCCGGCGGCCGAGGTGTGGGCCGAGATCTGGGACGTCATCGGCCCGATGACGCAGAGCGTGCTCGACGGCGGGCCCGCGACGTGGAGCGAGCACCTCATGCTCCCCGTGAATCGGCGGGGCTTCGTCGAGGAGACGTACTTCACGTTCTCCTACAGCCCGATACCCGGCAACGACCAGCGGGTCGCCGGCGTCCTCGTCACGGTGCAGGAGACCACGGAGCAAGTGCTCGACGCGCGCCAGCTCCACATGCTGCGCGATCTCGCGACGCGCTCCGCCCAGGCGAAGTCCGCCGAGGAGGCGTGCTGCACAGCCGTGGAGATCTTCGCGGCGAACGACGCCGATCTGCCGTTCTCGCTGCTCTACCTCCTGGACGGCGACACGGGCGAGGCGCGCCTCGTCGGCGCGAGCGGGCTCGACGGGTACGAGGGAGCGGCGAAGCCGGCGCGCGTCTCCCTCCACGAGCGAGATGAGCGGACCTCGACCTGGCCGCTCGCGGAGGCGGCGCGCGCCTCCGGCGAGATCCTCGTGGGCGATCTGGCGGCCCGCTTCGGCGCCTTGCCCGGCGGCCGCTGGGGCAGCGCGCCGGAGCAGGCGCTCGTCCTGCCCCTCTCGCGGCCGGGCCAACCTCGCCCGTATGGCTTCCTCATCGGCGGCGTCAGCCCGCGCCGCCTGCTCGACGAGTCGTACCGCGGGCTGTTCCGGCTGATCACCGATCAGGTGGTGACCGCCGTCGCGAACGCGCGCGCCTACGAGGAAGAGCGCAGGCGCGCCGAGGAGCTCGCCGCGATCGACGGCGCGAAGACGCTGTTCTTCAGCAACGTGAGCCACGAGCTCCGGACGCCGCTGACGCTGATGCTCGGCCCCATGGAGGACGCGCTCGCGTCGCCGGAGCGCGCGCTCTCGGGCGAGCACCTCTCGCTCGCCTACCGCAACGCGCTGCGCCTGCTCAAGCTGGTCAACGCGCTGCTCGACTTCTCCCGCCTCGAGATGGGCCGCGCTCAGGCGTCCTACGAGCCCACGGACCTCGCCTGCCTCACCGCCGATCTCGCGAGCGCGTTCCGCGCCGCGAGCGAGCGGGCCGGGCTCGCGTTCACGGTGGACTGCCCGGAGCTCCCGGAGCCGGTCTTCGTCGACCGGGACATGTGGGAGAAGATCGTGCTGAACCTGCTGTCCAACGCCCTGAAGTTCACGTTCGAGGGCGAGATCGCCATGGCGCTCCGCGTGTGCGGGGACCACGTCGAGCTCGTGGTGCGCGATACGGGCACCGGCGTCCCCGAGCACGAGCTGCCGCACCTCTTCGAGCGCTTCCACCGCGTCCAGGGGGCGCGCGCGCGCACGCACGAGGGCTCCGGGATCGGGCTCGCGCTGGTGCACGAGCTGGTGCGCCTGCACGGCGGCAGCATCCGGGCGGAGAGCCGCCTGGGCGAGGGGACGGCGTTCACGATCGCGATCCCGCGCGGGTCCGCGCACCTGCCGGCGGAGCGCGTCCGCCTCGAGAAGGCGCTCTCGTCGGCGGCGACCGGCGCCGCGCCCTACGTCGAGGAGGCGCTGCGGTGGCAGCTCGTCGCGGAGGCGCCCGCCTCGGGCGATCGCGTCGAGCCCGACCACGGCGCGGCCCCGCTCGGCCCGAGCGCGCGCATCCTCCTCGCCGATGACAACGCCGACATGCGCCTGTACGTGCGGCGCATCCTCGATGCGCGGTGGGCCGTCGAGGCCGTGAGCGACGGCGCGGCCGCGCTCGAGAGCGCCCGGCGGTCGCCGCCGGATCTCGTCGTCGCCGACGTGATGATGCCGGGCCTCGACGGCTTCGGCCTGCTCCGGGGGCTGCGCGCCGATCCGGCGACGCGGTGCGTGCCGGTGATCATGCTCTCGGCGCGCGCGGGCGAGGAGTCCCGCGTCGAGGGGCTGGCGGCCGGCGCCGACGATTACCTCGTGAAGCCGTTCTCGGCGCGCGAGCTCATCGCGCGCGTCGCGACGCACCTTCAGCTCGCCGAGCACCGGCGGGCCGCGGAGCGGGAGCGCGGGAAGATGTTCGCGCTGTTCGAGCAGGCGCCTGTCGGGATCGCCGTCTACCGTGGCTCCGAGCACGTGATCGAGATGGCGAACCCCTACCTGGTGGCCATGGTGGGCCATCGCGACGTGATCGGACGCACGCTGGCGCAAGCCTTCCCGGAGATCGTCGGCTCGCCGCTCCTCGATGTCTTTCACCGGGTCTTCGCGAGCGGCGAGCCGTTCGTCACCCACGGCTACCGTTTCGACCTCGATCGCGGGCGTGGCGTGCGAGAAGAACTGTACTGGAGCTTCAATCTGCACCCGATGCGTGAGCCGGGCGCTGCCGTCGCCCGGATCCTGGTCGTCGCGCTCGACGTCACCGAGTACGTGCGGGCGCGAAAGAAGCTCGAGGAGGCGGCGCGGGAGCGCGAGGAGCTGCTGCGCCGCGCGGAGGACGCGCGGCGCGACGCGGAGCGGGCGAACCGCGCGAAGGACGAGTTCCTGGCGATGCTCGGCCACGAGCTGCGGAACCCGCTCGCCCCCATCGTCACGGCGCTCCACCTGATGCGCCTCCGCGCCGGGGGGCACGCCGAGCGCGAGCGGCTCGTCATCGAGCGCCAGATCAAGCACCTGACGGCGCTCGTCGACGACCTGCTCGACGTCTCCCGCATCACGCGGGGCAAGGTCGAGCTGAAGAAGCAGCGGATCGAGATCGCGGAGGTCGTGGCCAAGGCGGTCGAGCTGGTGAGCCCGCTGCTCGAGCAGCGCCGGCACCACCTCACGGTCGCGGTCCCCTCGAGCGGCCTCGCCGTGGAGGGCGACGTCATGAGGCTCGCCCAGGTGGTCTCGAACCTGCTCACGAACGCCGCGAAGTACACCGAGAGCGGCGGCGAGATCGCCGTCCGGGCCGGGCGCGTGGAGGGCGAGGTCGTCCTCTCCGTGCGCGACAACGGCATCGGCATCGCCCCCGAGATGCTGCCGAGCGTCTTCGAGCGCTTCGTGCAGGAGCGCCAGGCGCTCGACCGATCCCAGGGCGGCCTGGGCCTGGGCCTCGCCATCGTCCACAACCTCGTCGCGATGCACGGCGGCCGCGTGAGCGCGGACAGCGAGGGCCGCGGGCGCGGGAGCGAGTTCACCATCCGGCTGCCGGCCGCGGCGGACGCGCGCTCGCCCGAGGCCGCGCCGGCGCGCTGGATGGCCGGGACGCAGGCGACTCCATCTCTCGTCGACCGGCGCCGCATCCTGCTCGTGGACGACAACCTCGATGCGGTCGAGCTCCTGGCCGAGTCGCTGGGCGCGATGGGGTACACGACGCGCGTCGCCTCCGACGGCCCGTCCGCGCTCCGGATCGCGGAGGAGTTCGCGCCCGACGTCGCGCTGCTCGACATCGGGCTGCCGGTGATGGACGGCTACGAGCTCGCGCGGCGCCTCCGCGAGCAGCCGGCGGGTGAGCGTGTTCGGCTGATCGCGCTCACCGGTTACGGGCAGGAGGCGGATCTCCGGCGCTCCGAGGGGGCAGGCTTCGAGACGCACCTCGTCAAGCCCATCCAGATCGATCGATTGACGTCCCTCCTCGAGGAGCCACCGGCCCGCAGGGCCGAGTGATCCACGTCCGAGATCCTCGACGACGACACGACGTGACCGCGCCCGGAGGGGCCTCCTCTGCGAGGCGGCAGCGACCGGGGACCCCTGCGCCGCGGGAGGCGAGCTCCCGGTCCCCGGGCGCCATCGAGCGCGGAGAGGGGTTGGTCCGTTATAAAAGACATGTTGTCCGTTATGTTGGACATTGGCGCTGCCCCGTGGTAGTTGGCAATCAACGGACGGGACAGCCATGCACTACCGACAGCTGGGTGACAGCGAGCTCCGGGTCTCGGAGCTCTGCCTTGGGACGATGACGTTCGGCGAGCAGAACACGCTCGAGGACGCCAGAGCGCAGCTCGACTACGCGTTCGACGCGGGGATCAACTTCATCGACGCGGCCGAGATGTATCCGGTGCCGACCCGCGCGGAGACGCAGGGGCGCACGGAGAGCTACGTGGGCGAGTGGCTGAGCCAGCGGCCGCGCGACAAGGTGATCGTCGCGACGAAGATCGCGGGGCCGGGCCGCCCGATCCCGTGGGTCCGCGGCGGCTCCCTCGCGATCAACCGCGCCAACGTCCGGCGCGCGGTCGAGGACAGCCTGCGGCGCCTCAGGACCGATACCATCGATCTCTACCAGATCCACTGGCCCGATCGGTACGTGCCGCAGTTCGGCGCGAGCGCCTACGATCCGGCGAACGAGCGCTCGAGCACGCCGATCGCCGAGCAGCTCGCGGCGCTCGCGGAGGTGATCCGCGACGGCAAGGTCCGGTATTTCGGGCTCAGCAACGAGACCGCCTGGGGGGTGGCGCAGTGGAGCCGCGTCGCGGCGCAGCTCGGGCTCCCCAGGCCGGTGTCGATCCAGAACGCTTACAGCCTCGTCAACCGCACGTTCGACTCCGCGCTCGCGGAGGCCTCGCGCCGCGAGGACGTGCCGCTGCTCGCCTATAGCCCGCTCGCGTTCGGCCTGCTCACGGGCAAGCACGTGGGCGGGCCGCCGCCGGGCTCGCGCTTCGCCCGGTTCGAGACCTTCGGCCAGCGCTACAGGAAGCCCAACGTGGACGAGGCGGTGCAGGCCTACGTCAAGCTCGCGCGCGCCCACGGCCTGAGCCCGGCGTCGCTCGCGCTCGCCTTCGTGCGCAGCCGATGGTTCGTGGCGAGCACCATCCTCGGGGCGACGACGCTCGAGCAGCTCGAGGAGAACGTGAAGAGCGCGGGCGTGGTGCTCGCCGCGGAGGTTCTCGGAGAGATCGAGCAGATCCACGCCCGGTACCCGAACCCGGCGCCCTGATCTCGCCGGCCCCGGCGGCGCCGCTCGGCTGCGATTTCTTCGCAGCGGGCTGTCACAAATGGATGTTCGGGCCGCGGGGCACCGGCGTGCTCTGGGGCAGGCGGGAGCTCTGGCCGACGCTGCGCCCGAGCATCCCGCCCTTCGGAAGGGCCGTACGCGACCTCGTACGTCCGCGTCGCGCCGAGCCTGCTCAACTCCGAGGCGGACGTCGAGGCGGTGCTGCGCGCGATCCGCGCGCTCGCGTGAGGGGCCCGGTCCGGCGAGCCATGGCCGGACCTCGGGTGGGCCGGACGAGGGGGCCTATCGGGCGGCCTCTTCGATCCGCGCGATGTCGATCTTCTTCATCTGCATCATCGCCTGCATGACCCGCCCCGCCTTGGCCGGATCCGGGTGCTGGATGAGCCGGATCAAGACGGACGGGACGATCTGCCAGGAAACGCCGAACCTGTCCTTGAGCCACCCGCACTGGCTCTCGGCGCCGCCGTCGGCCGTGAGCTTGCTCCAGAGCTCGTCGACCTCCTCCTGCGTCTCGCAGGTGACGACGAGCGAGAACGTCTCGTTGAACTTCTGGTTGGCGCCGTTCAGGGCCATGAGCCGCTGGCCGTTCAGCTCGAACTCGGCCATCACGAGCGAGCCCTTGGGCCCTGGACCCGCGTCTCCCGAGCGGAGCTCGGAGAGGATCCGTGAGCCCTTGAAGATGGACAGGTAGTACTGCACCGCCTCCTCGGCGTTGTTGCTGAACCAGAGGCACGTCTTGATCTTCTGCGTGGTGGTCATGATCGGGGCTCCTGGCCGGGGTCGGGCCCGGCGGTGAGGTGAGAGCGGCGCGGTCACCGCGACCGCGCTTTGCCTGGATGTCGGAGCACGGTGGGCTTGCTCGACATGGGGCCGACGATTTTTTTTTCGACCCGCCGGGGCGGCCGGGGTCCCGGGTCGCCGGGGCGGCCGAGGGGGGGGCGGCAGCCCGCCGGGCGGCTGTCGTGGTCCGCCGGCCGCCGCTCCAGGGCGGCGCCGGGCGAGGGTGAGCTCGCGGGCCGGGTGGAACGTCGTGGCGATCCGTGAGAGAGCACGCACATGAGACACATCCTCGATGGGTCGATGGGGGTCATCCTGGCCGCGGGGCTCTGCGGCGCTGGGTGCAGGGCGCCCGCGCACGAGCCCCCCGGCATGAACGCGCCTCCCAGCGCGAACGCGCCTCCCGGCACGAACACGCTTCCCGGCGCGAACGCGCCGCCGGCGGAAGAGCCCGCCACGCCGCCGGAAGCCGCCCCGATGGGTGAGCGGATCGTCGTGGGCAGCGATCCATGCAAGAGCGACGCAGACTGTGTGCCCGTGTGCGCCTGCCACGCGGCCGCGTGCATCGCGAAGGCGACCGCGCCGATGTGTGATCGAGGCCTGATGTGCACGCAGGAGTGCCGGCCCGGAACGATGGATTGCGGCGGCGGCTGCCTCTGCCAGGGCGGCCGGTGCGCGGCCCGCCTGATCAACGTGCCCCCGTCCTGAGCCCCTCTGCGTGCGCTGTCCTGCGGATGAGCGCGTAAGAGCTCTTTCTTAGAGCTCGGCTGAAGGCCCACCAGGACCGTGGACGCCTGGACTCAGATGTTCGTGGAGCGGTCGCCCAGCGCCGCCCTCAGTATTTGTAAACATCGGCGAAGATGGTGCGACGCATGAGGTCGTTCGTCGTCGTCTCGCGCACCCACGCGGCGATCCCGGTCCCGTTCGGGCCGAAGCCCACCGTCGGCTCCCAGTGTTCGGCGGCGTTGTCGTCCTCCAGCGCGTGGGCCTCCGTCCATCCCTGCGCGGGGGAGAGCTCGCTGGCAAAGATCGATCGGAGGGCGGCGGCCTTCTGGGTCCACACCGCGAGCGCCCGCCCGGCCCCATCCACGGCGATCTCGGGACCGCTCACACTATCTTCCTCGACCGAGAGCTTGTCGACTGGCTGGAACGTCGTCCCCGAGAAGCGCCGCGCCCAGATCGCGCAGCCGGCGCCGCACTGACGGAACACCACGCCCCCGTCACCCTCCGCGTTCATCGCGACCGCGTAGTCGGTCGCTCTCTGGCCCGCGGTATCCACGCCGGTGGCTCCGGCCCACACGCCCCCTGAATAGGAATTGGCGATCACGTGTGACACCGAGGAGGTCGAGTCGCGCTGGAGGAAGACGACCATCGCGTTCCCGTTGCCATCCATCACGACGCGTGGGCTCAAATGATCGAGCGTGTCGTCCGCTTCCAGCGGCTTCGGGCCTGCCGCGCTGCCCTTGTGCGTCGTCAGATCGTACGTGACCACGTTGCCCAGCACGTTGAGACGCCCGCCGTCCGACTGGTACCACGCTGCCACCGCGCGCAGCGTCGTGCCCACGGTCGAGACGCCGACAGCCGTGCCGTTGCAGCTGGTCGTGCTCCCCGACACCTTCACCGGTGTCTGCCAGCCCTGCCCGCCCTCGTAGATGGCCAGGTATCCCTCACGCGCCGAGGTGTCGACGGTGTTCACGTCGATCCCCACGGCGATATGGCCGGCGGGGGTCATCGCGACCGTCGTCGAATGTTTCGAGACCCCCGAGGTGCCCACGGCGATCGTCTCGACCGTGCCCCACCCGGCGGGCCATCCGAGCGATGCCGTGAACCGCTTGCCGAACACGGCGCCGCCCACCGAGGACGAATACCAGACGACCACCCCGTTGCCCTCGTCGTCGATGGCGACCCTGGCGTTCACGCCTCTCGTGGCCGCGTCGTTGACCTGCAGCAGCGGGTCCCAGCTGTCGCTCTCCTTGACGTAGCGGCGCGCCCAGACGGTGTCCTGATCATAAAACACGAGCAGCGCATCGCCATTGGCCGAGACCGCGACCTGCGGAAGGAAATTCGAGATCTGATTGGCGAGATCGTCATGACCGACGCGCTCGAACGTATCCCAGTGGGGCGGGGGGGCTTCGCCTCCGGTCCCGTCGCCGCCTGTCCCGTCGCCGCCTGTCCCGTCGCCGCCTGTCCCGCCGCCGCCTCCGGTCTCGTCGCCGCCTGTCGCGCTGCCGACGCTGCCCGCATGACCGCCGCCTCCGCCGCTCCCCACGTCGCTGGAGCTCGACGACGACTCGAACGTTCGCACCTTCTGTCCGCAGGCCGCGACGAGGAGGAGCCCCAGAATGAAACCCAGCTTGGGCCTGGCGCCCGATCCTCGGATGTGTCCGAATTTTTCGCGCATCATGCGCGAGGATGAGATCCGAAGGCCTCGGAGATGTCAATCCCCGACCGCGCGACATGTCCCGGCTTGACGGGGCACATTCAACCTCTCCGCCACCGCGGCAGGACAGGGTAGCAGCGCGCCCACGAGCTCACCTGCGTTCCCGCGCGTCCCTCACGCGCTCGACCCCTGAACCTCGACGTCCCAGGCGACATCGAGGGACACGGGGCCTCGGAACATGGTGACTTGCCGGAACTGCACCGGCCGATCGCTCGCGAGGCGGAGGCCCTGCAAGCGCTGCGTGAGCACCCGCGCGACTCGCCCTGTGGACCCGAACGACCGCTGGAAGCGAGCATGAGGAGCGTGCGCTCCTGCTGCAGCCTGCCGAGGTCATCCAGCGTGATCGTCGGAGATCGGAGGCGGCGCGCGGCACGCCGCTTGACGTGCGCTCATCCAACGAGCTCATGGCAGGACCGGAGCCAGCGAAGCCGTTCAGGGGAGCCATCCGGACCTCGGTGTCGACATCGACGGACGGGCTGGTCGCAGGACAGGAGTTCTCCCTCTTCGTCACGGTGCAGAACCCGTTCGAGGCGCCGCTCTCGCTGTGCCGCGTGAGCACGAGCCTGCCCGCCGAGCTCATCGATATCGACCGGCAGTGGACAGAGCAGCGGATCGAGAGGCTCGAGGACCGACTCGCCGGGATCGAGGGGGCCGCGCGGGCGCCCGCGCCGGGCGGCGACTCCGTCGGCTCGCGGCTGCTCCGCTCCGTCCGGCGGCTGCTGCGGCGCCGCCCGCCCGGGCGCGGCGCGGCGCCGAGAGCGCCCGCGATCGCGCGCGATCTCCGCGGAGCTGGCGGCGAGGCCGGGCTCGCGGCGCTCCACCCGCCGCTCCGGCACAGCACGGGCCTCCGGGGCCGGGGACCCACGGCGGGCGCCTGGAACGAGGACGGCGAGGAGGGGAGCGCCGCGCCCGAGGGGCTCCTCGGCGGCGACGACGCAGACGCGGTCCGGGGCGCGATCCTGTCGTCGTGGGCCCCGGATCCTCCGACGGTGCTCCAGGCCGGGAACTCGACGGCGCGGAGCTTCACCGTGCGATCGCGGCGCACGCTGTGGTTCCGCACCGCGTCGTACCGGCTGCTCATCGAGGTCGAGTACGAGATCGACGGCGCGAGCAACGTCGACACCATCGAGCACGTCCTCGAGGTGAGCTCGTCGCTGGCGAGCATGATCTGCGGCGCCGTGCTCGGGGGCGTCGGGGGCTGGTTCGCCGCGCGGGGCGGCGCCGCGCCGTTCGACGTGGAGGCCGGCTTGAGCCTCGCCGTGTCGCTCGTCCTGGTCACGATGGCGGTCGTCCTGCTCGCGCGCAAGAGGGACGTGCAGCCCATCCTCGCGATCGAGGATTTCTGGGGCGGTGTCGCCGTCGGGTTCTTGATCGCCTATTCAGGACCGAGGCTCTTCGCAGGGCTCTTCGGTCTGCCCGCGCCGGCGCCGCCCGCGTCGAGCGCCCTCATCTGACGACGATGCTGACGAGCTCGTGCAACGTCGGGAGAGTCGGAGAACGGAAGCGCAGGCTTTACATCCTGCCCTGCGCCGTTAAGCAGACCTGGAGAGGAGGAGCCGTGTCCACTCTGCGTGCCAGGGCGACCGCCGAGCTCCAGCGCCGGATCGACGTGCTCCCGCGCGACGTCGCGCGATACGAGTCGGCCGCCGCGGCGAACACGCGAGGTTTCGGGATCCACGCGAGCCAGGTGCTGGCGCTGAAGATCCTCATGAACGAGCTGATCCAGCGCCAGAGAGGCATTCTGGAGCGGCTCGGAGCGGACCTGTCCGACGCCGACTTCGCGGATGGCTTCGGCAAGCTCCTCGTCGAGATTGCGGGCGCGCACGGGGTGTGGAACATCTTTTCTCAGACGCTCGCGCAGCGGGAGCAGCCGGCGCTCGCCCCCCCGCTCGACGCGGCCGACCTCGTGGCCGCCGAGTGTTACCAGGTGTGCATGAACAAGGCGCGCAACTGGGGCCTCGTCCCCCGCGAGGGGATGCGCGAGCCGCCGCTGGTCTGCCTGGAGGCGCACTACGGGCCGGTCGCCGTGAGCCGCCAGAACCCGCTTCGCGCCCTCCGCAGCTCGCTCCGGAGCTACCGCGACCTCCGGCTGCCGATACCGATCGTGCTCCTGCCGGCCGATCAGACCGAGTGCGCCTGGCTCCTGGTCACGCTCTGCCACGAGGTCGGCCACAACGTCGATCAGGATCTGGCGCTCTCGAACGAGCTGACCAGGGCGCTGCTCCTCGGCACCGACGGGGAGATCCCGCCCGACCGGCAGGAGATCTGGTTCGGCTGGACCCGGGAGATCCTCGCCGACGCGATCGGTGTCCTCCTCGGCAACGCCGGCTTCGCGCTGGCGCTCGCGTCGCTGCAGCTCGTGCTCGCGCCCGGCAGCCAGCAACGCGAGCTTGACCGGCACGATCCTCACCCGCACCCGATGATCCGCGTCCCGCTGCTCGGTGCGCTGCTGCGGCGGCTCGGGGTCGCGGCGCTCGCCGGCGCGGCCGACCAGATGGAGCAGGACTGGCGGGCGCTGCCCGCGCCGGCCTGGGTCGCGCCGTTCCTCGGAGACCTCGGCGCGATCGCGGGCACGTTCCTGGAGAGGAAGCTGGACGCGCTCGGCGGTCGCGCGCTCAGGGAGCTCCACCCGGACGTCTCGGCCGACGTGAGGCGGGCAGACGCGCTCGCGCGCTTCCTCAGGAGCGGTGAGCTCCGCCCGGCGCCGGACAAACCCTCGTATTTCCCCTACCGCCTCGTGCCGGTCGCGGCGCAGCTCGTGGTCGCCTCGGCGCCGTCGCCGGTCGAGCTCGGCGCCGTCCAGCGGCGATCGATGGAGTTCTTCGCCGCGATCCCGCGGCCGCCGATGCTGGCGGGCGCGGCGTCGCTGTCGCCGCAGCGCGCCGCGTCCTATGCGCGGATCGCGCGGTCGGTCGACTTCGCCGGAGATGGCGGATGACCACGAGGCCGAGCGCGCAGCTCTCTCGATATCCAGAGATCCTCGTCCGCATCGCCCCGCTCTACCCCGCGGAGCCGGTCACGCCGCGCGCGACCGGCCGCCGCGTGTGCCGGCGCTACCACGCGTGGATCTACACGAAGCTCGATATCTCCTCTCTGCTGCTCGGGGACCCCGGCGCGGTCGAGCCGGGCGGCGCGCCGCCGCCGCCCGAGATGGCGGGGCTGCCGCTCATCGGCCATGAAGAGATCTCCGTCGCCTGGCTCAGCTACGCCGAGTATCTGAGCATCTTTTACGGGGGCGAGGAGGGCCTGCTCGATCTGCGTCGCCGCCTCATCAGGTCGATCTCCCGCGGGCTCCGGGCGATCCTGCGGCTCCGGCCGCACGCGCCCCGGCGGCTGCGCATCTGGTGGTCGGCCGAATCGCCCGAGCTCGAGGAGCTTCCCTGGGAGATCCTCTTCCTCGGCGTGCGCCGCCCGCCGTTTCTCTCGATCGTGCGGGGGATCCCGGGACGGGTCGTGCCGCCGCTCTCCCTGCGGGAGGGACAGCCGCTGCGCGTCGCCGTGGTCGACCCGACCGGCGGCGCGCCCGCCTCGCTCTCCGAGGCGCTGGAGGGCCTGGGCTCCAGCATCGAGGTCTCCTGGATCGAGGAGGACGACGCGCGCAACGCGCTCTCCGCGGCGATCCAGGCGGGATTCGAGGTGATCCACGTGGTGGCCGACGGCGTGGCGCCGCTCGGCCTGGAGGGCCTCCTCGAGTTCTCGGGGGACAACGACGACACGCTCTCGCCCCTGGAGCTCACCGCCATGCTGCGCGGGTCGAGCGCGACGATCCTCTCGCTCACCCCGCCGGAGACGCCTCGCGTGGGCTACGGCGGCATGCCCACCGTGTACCACGCGTTCGCGCGCTTCGGCCACCAGAGCGGCGATGGCCCCACGATCGCCGCCCAGCTCGGTCCCATGCATCCCCGCGTGTGCCGCGAGTTCTGGCGCGCGTTCTACGAGCGGCTCGCGGCGTCGCTCGACGTGGAGGACGCGATGATGGCGGCGTCGCAGCGCCCCCTCCTGACGCCCGTCGTCCTGTTCCTCCGGCACCGCTTCGGCCGGCAGTTCACCCGGCAGGGCGACGACGCGCGGCGCTCTCCCACGTGGCCGACGCTCAGCGCGGGGCAAATCCGGGAGGGCGACGTGCCGCTCACGCCGGCGCAGGTGACCGCCGATCTCTCGTGCTCCCGCGACCTGCTCGACGCGGCGAAGATGCTGGAGGCCCGCTACGCGGCGCTCGGGCTCGAGTTCCCGGGCAAGGGTCTCATCGAGCGCGAGGGCCAGCGGCAGGCCGCCCTCGATGAGGCGCTCGAGCAATCGCTGTCCGAGGACACGGAGCCATGAGAAACCCCGAGTTCGTCGTCGACATCGAGCCTGGAGGGGGCTCGCACCTGCGGCTGTGCGTCCACGCCTTCCACCTCGCGCCCATCGATGACGAGCTCGAACGGCCCTTTCCGAGCTTCCCGCCCGCGGAGCTCGACGAGCTGCGGAGCGGCTACGGGTCGGAGCAGATGATCGAGTCCCTGGCCGAGCAGGTCACCGGCTGGCTGCTCCAGAGCGATCTCCGCGGCCACCTGGGCACCGCGGTGAACGCGGCGACTCAGCCCTTCCGGATCGTCTTCCGGCCGCACCCGGCGGTGCTTCCGTACCTGCACGACGTCCCCTTCGAGCTGCTCAAGCTCGACGCCGACCGGCTCGCGCTGCACCCCTTTGTACGGGGGATCGTCCACTCGTACAAGCGCCACCGCGGGGTGGCCGCGCCGCAGGCGCTGCGCTGGAGCTGGCCTTTCCGCGTGCTCCTCGTCCGCACGAACCCGAAGGACCTCGGCGGGGACGTGCCGCCCGTGCTGCCCATCCGCGATCGCATCGTCGCGATCGCGCGCGGGTGCGGGCTCGCCGACGTCGTGGAGGTCACGGTGCTGAGCAGCGAGGCGGGCGCAGGCGGGCCCGTCACCTACGACGCCTTCCGCGCCGAGCTGCGCAAAGCGCGCTACGATCTCCTCGTTTACCTGGGGCACGGCGACCTCCAGGAGGTCGGGTTCGAGGGGTTCCCCCCGATCGGCGTCCTCCTGTTCGAGCTCGACGGCAGCGACTTCGCCAACCCGATCCGCGCCGATCAGCTCCGGAGCGAGCTCCTGAACCGGCCCGTGCCGGTCGTGGTGCTCGCGGGCTGCATGACCGCGGCGGGCGAGGCGCTGCGCGAGCGGCTGCCGCAGTGGATGCGCGGCAACCAGAACGTGGCGCACTCGCTGATCCACGGCGAGTCCGGCGTCCAGTGCGCGATCGGGATGCGTCACCGGCTGGAGGTGGCGGACGCCGAGCGCTTCCTCCAGGCGTTCGTCCTCAGCCTGCTCAAGCAGAGCCCGGGCGACGTCGAGCGGGCCGTGCGGGCGGGACGCGAGGAGATGTTCGCGCAGAAGCCGTACCCGCCCAGCTGGTCGTCGCCCGTCCTCTTCCGCGCGGCGAACGTGGAGCCGCTGTTCGACTTCCTGTGCACCGCGCCGACCGCGTTCGACCCGCTCGACGAGCACGACCAGGCGCTGCGAGAGAAGGCCTGGAAGGCGCGGAGCGAGCTGCCGGCCACGCTGTCCCCGGAGGCCCGACATTTCTCGAGCTTCCTGCTCGATACGGTGGAATCGGCGTTCCTCGACCGCAGGCGGCAGGCGGGGGCCACCCTGGTGTGGCCCGCGCGGAACGAGGCGAAGCCCGGCGATACCGTGAAGGTGTCTGTCCAGCACATGGGGTCGGTCTCCGTGTCGCGCCTGGAAGGACGGCTGTCCTTCGCCGAGGCGATCACGGTGCGGGCAGCCCGGCCGGCGTCGGCGCTCAAGGTTGCGGGGCTGCGCGCGTTCTTCGCCCTGGATCAACCGGGCGAGGTGCGGTTCGTCGCGTCCAGCCCTTCCGGAGAGCCGGTGACGCTCGGCGCTGGTCCGCTGTTCGAGGTCGACCTGACGCTGCCCGGCGTGTTCCCCGCCGTGTACGAGCTGCGGGTTGACGCGCTCGCATTCGAACCGAGGTTGTTCGTGTGCGGCTGGAACAATGCGATCGTGGTGCCGCTGCCATGAGGCCGCGCCGGGGTCGATATGAAAGCGATCTGGCCGGGGAGCCGCCGCAACCCTCGTTGCTGGAGGCTCACCCCGAGCTGCGGGCGCTCCTCGACCGGTCCGAGCGCTTCCGCCTCACCGAGGAGCGCTATCGCATCGAGATCGAAGGTCAAACGCTCTACCTCGTGCGGGGAGACACGCTCGGCTCGCGCGAGGAGCTGCTCATCGACGCGCTCGTCCGCGGCTCCGCGCCCGAGAGCGCCGACCCGCTCAGCCGCGCGCTCTTCCTTGAGCTGCCCGGACACCTTCAGGAGGTGATCCGCGGTCTCACGCGATAGGAACCAGAACCATCACCCAAGAGCCCGGGTGCTCCGGGCCAAGGAGAATCGCCATGGCCATCACCGATCCGGCCATCGCGCAGAAGGTAGGGGAGCTCAAGACGAGGCTCCCCACGTTCGAGCTCGATGGGAAGCTGATGTATGTCGCGGAGGGCGACCTCCTGCTCGAAGAGGAGCAGCTCGCCGACTACGTGCCTCACGCCGCCAACGTGGAGCCGCCGAACCTGGACGCCGGCCCCGGAGGGGAGGGGCTGGTCGGCATCCTGCAGAACGGCAGGCCGGTGCGCTGGCGTCCGGGGTTCGTGATCACGTACTGCGTGCTCAGGGCGACCTTCCGTGACGAGAGCCAGTACGCGACGGTGCGCGCCAACATGCTGACGGCCACGCGCGACTGGGAGGAGACTTGCGGCGTGTCGTTCCACCACGTGGCCGAGCTCGACGGGAGCACGAGCCGCCCCGCGGAGGTCGTGTTCCCGGTGCGGCTCAACCTCTCCGGCGGGGATTTCATCGCCGCGGCCTTCTTCCCGAACGACCCGGTCGGGAGAAGGCAGATCCTGATCAATCCCTCCTATTTCTCGCCCTCGCTCGGGTTCAACCCCGTCGGCGTGCTCCGGCACGAGCTGGGTCATGTCCTCGGCTTCCGGCATGAGCACATCCGGAGCGGCGCTCCGCCCGAATGCTTCCGGGAGGATACGTCGCAGACCATCAACCTCACGGCCTACGACCCCAGGTCGGTGATGCACTATTTCTGCGGCGGCGTGGGGAACCCCGAGCTCGAGATCACGGAAGTCGACGTGCAGGGGTCGCAGCGGGTGTACGGCATGCCGCTCTCCCGCTTCCGCCTGGTGGCCTGAAGGCCGGGGCGCGCACGCGCAGCGTAGCGCGGTTACTCTGGCGCCTCGGGCATCGCGGCTTGGCGGCTCAAGCCTCCTGGCCGCGATGCTCTCGATGGCACAGGCTCGATCGCGCGGGGCGACCCGACCCAGGTTGGGCATCACCGGTCGGCTGAGTCGCTCGGACGGACAGCTGGTTCTGGTCGGGTCTCCGGGGTAGCGGCGCGGGCCTCCTCGACGCGGCGCAGGCAGGCGTCCCGGTTCGCTCGGGCCATGGGCTCGGGCACGCGAAGGAGCTCTATCCTCCGCTCGACGGGCATGCAGTAGGTGGTCGCGGTCCACAGCTTCGGGTCGTCGACGCCGCGGAGCGGCTCGAGGTCGGTCCAGACCCGCACGAGCTTGTCGTCGGACGCGGTGACGATGCGCTTGCCATCCGGGCTGAAGGCCGCGGCGTTGACCGGAGAGTCGGAGACGCGCAGGACCAGTGGCTCGCCCGAGCCGTCGGCGTTCCACACCCGCACGGTCTTGTCCTGGGACCCAGTGACGATGCGTCTCCCGTCGGGGCTGAACGCTGCCCCCAGGACCCAATGCTCGTGGCCATGAAGCACCAGCGGCTCGCCCGTGCCATCGGCATTCCATACCCGTGCGATCTTGTCATAGGACGCGGTGACGATGCGCTTGCCGTCGGGACTGAACGCCGCCGAACGGATCTGGCCCTCATGGCCCCGAAGAATGATGGGCGCGCCGGTGCCATCGGCATTCCATACCCGCGCGGTCTTGTCCCAGGACGCGGTGACGATGCGCTTGCCGTCGGGGCTGAACGCCGCCGCTTCGACCCGATTCTCGTGGCCCCGAAGGATGATGGGCGCGCCTGTGCCGTCAGCGTTCCACACGCGCGCGGTCTTGTCCCAGGACGCGGTGACGATGCGCTTGCCGTCGGGGCTGAACGCCGCCGAGTAGACCTCGCTCTGGTGACCGCGGAGGACCACGGGCGTGCCTGTGCCGTCGGCGTTCCACACGCGCGCGGTCTTGTCCCACGACGCGGTGACGACGCGCTTGCCGTCGGGACTGAACGCCGCCGAACGGACATCGCGCAGGTGACCGCGGAGGACCACGGGCGTGCCTGTACCGTCGGCGTTCCACACGCGCGCGGTCTTTTCATACGACGCCGACACGATACGCCTGCCGTCAGGGCTGAACGCCGCCCCCAGCACCCCCTTCCCGTGGCCCCGAAGGATGATGGGCGCACCGGCGCCGTCAGCGCTCCACACGCGCGCGGTCTTGTCCCAGGACCCGGTGACGATGCGCTTGCCGTCGGGGCCAAACGCCGCGGAAGCGATACCCTCCTCATGACCCCGAAGGATGATGGGCGCACCGGCGCCGTCAGCGCTCCACACGCGCGCGGTCTTGTCCCAGGACCCGGTGACGATGCGCTTGCCATCGGGGCTGAACGCGGCCGAATAGATCACCTCGTCGTGACCCCGGAGGACCACCGGCGCGCCGGTGCCGTCGGCGTTCTGCACCCGCGCCGTCTCGTCCCAGGATGCGGTGACGACGCGCTTGCCGTCGGGGCTGAACGCCGCAGAATTGAGCCAGTCGTCGTGACCCCGGAGGACCACGGGCGCGCCCGTGCCATCGGCGTTCCACACGCGCGCGGTCCTGTCGTACGACGCGGTGACGACGCGCTTGCCGTCGGGGCTGAACGCGACCGAAGTGACCGGATCGTCGTGACCCCGGAGGACGACGGGCGTGCCCGTGCCATCGGCGTTCCACACGCGCGCGGTCCTGTCGTACGACCCGGTGACGACGCGCTTGCCGTCGGGGCTGAACGCTGCAGAATTGAGCCGGTCGTCGTGACCCCGGAGGACGACGGGCGTGCCCGTGCCATCGGCGTTCCACACGCGCGCGGTCCTGTCGTACGACCCGGTGACGACGCGCTTGCCGTCGGGGCTGAACGTGGCCGAAGCGACCCGATCGTCGTGACCACGAAGGACGATGGGCTCGCCCGTGCCATCGGCGTTCCACACGCGCGCGGCTCCATCGGAGCAGGCCGTGACGATGCGCTCGCCGTCGGGGCTGTAGCGCGCGTTCGTGACCCAGTCGGGATGGCTGAGCACCGCGCGAGCGATCCCGGTGTGCAGCGCCGACCACTCCAGGACGTCCCACCCTCGCGGCACATTGGGCGGCTCGACCTCGCGCAGGATCGCGAACACGGTCGTGGGATCGGCTTGCAGCTCGCGCGCTGTGGCCATGCGGGTCGCGTTGCGCGCCTCCCGGGCTTCGACCAGCGCGCGAGCCGCCTCCTGGTCGGCGCGCATGGCCTGCTGATTGGCGCGCGTTGCCTGCTGATTGGCACGGATCGCCAGGCACGACACGATGACCGCGATCGTGCTCAGCGCGACGACCGTTCCGACGGCGAGCCGCCGGCGCAGACGCCGCGCGTGCTCGACCAGGCCCACGACGGCCAGCAGGTATCGCTCCTCGCGCTTGCCGAGCCCGACGTGCCAATCGGCTCCCCGGTCGGCGCGACGGCGCTCGTGCCACGCCCTCGCATCCTCCGCCGCGCGGTCGCGCCAGAGCAGCCCCTCGGCCTCACCGCTCGCCTTCCACTGCTGGGCCGCGGCGCGCAGCCGGGCCAGGAACTGCGCGTCTTGCTCGCTCTCGGCGAGCCACTGGCCGAGCTTGGGCCACCTGTCGATCAAGGATTCGTGGACCAGCTCCACCGTCGTGCGATCGCGCGCTCCTCCGGCCTCGTCGCTGCCAGCCTCGATGTGCAGGAGCCGCGTGCCCGAAAGGCGCTGGACCACCTGCGCGACCGCGTCGCCGGCATCGCCCTCGCCGTCCTGCGCTGCCTCGCGGAGCTCGTCCAGGCTCACCACCGCGCGCGTGCGCTCGGGCGTGACCAGGCGCAGGAGCACCGCCCGGGCCAGCCGCTGCTCGCGCGACGGCAGCGACGAGAGCACCGCGTCCGCGTGGGCGGACAGCGCGCCGGCGACGCCGCCGAGGCGCTCATAGCTGTCCCGCGTGAGCAGCCGGCGCTCGCGATCTCGCGCCTCCCACAGCTTCGCGGCCGTGAACTGCAAGAGCGGGAGCGGGCTCCGCGTGCCCTCCAGCGTGCCCAGCATGTGCTCGATCATCTCGGCGGTCTCGAAGCGAACCCCGGCCGCCTCGAGCGGCCGCGTCAGGGCCTCGCGCAGGCCATCGCGCTCCATGGGCCGCAGGAACCAGAGCCCGTGGGTGACGTCGGTCATGAAGTTGCGGTCCTCGGCCACGCGCTCGAGGAAGTCCGAGCGGACGGCGAGCAGGACGCGCAGGGGCGACGACGCGTCGTCGGCCGCGCCCTCCAGACAGGCGACGAACGCCGCCAGCTCCTCGGAGGGGGCGCCGAGCGTATAGAGCTCCTCGAGCTGGTCGACGAAGAGCACGATGCGGCGCCTCCTCCCTTCATGGCGACAGCGCGCGCGCAGCCGGGCGCCAAGGACGCCTGGCTGGGTGCGCAAGGTGGCGACCAGCGCGTCATGATCGGGGAGCTCGGGAGCGCCCGTCGCTGCCCCTCTCCCCGCCGTCGCCAACGGCGTGGACTCGGCCTCGGCGACCTGCACGAGCACATCGGCGAGCGCGGACAGCGGACGGAGCCCCGGCCGCAGGATGAACGCCTCCCAGTGGCCTTCGGCTCCCTTCAAGGCGGGGATCACGCCCGCGCGCACGAACGACGACTTGCCCGCCCCGGAGGGTCCGGCGATGACGAGGAGCGGCTGGCTCCGCACCCGCTTCGTCATGGCGGCGATGTCCCGATCGCGGCCGAAGAAGCGCGCGGCGTCCGCCTCCTGGAAGGCGGACAGGCCGGCGAACGGGCTCTCGTCCTCGCCCAGCTGGAGCGCCCTCCGGCCGGGCAGGAGCGCCTCGAGCTCGGCGAGGAGCTCCCTGGCCGAGCCGATGCGCTCGGCCTTGCGCTTCTTCAGGCAGCGGTCCACGAGGGCGCCGAGCGCGCCCACGTCCGGGCGCCTCCCGCTCAGGCTGGGCATGGGGACATCGACGTCGACGACGGCCGAGAGCCGCGCGTACGAGAACGGGTGCAGCGGGTGCTCCCCCGTGAGCAGCTCGTAGAGCAGGATGCCCACGGCCCAGAGGTCGGTGCGACAATCCACGTCGCTGCCCTGCAATTGCTCGGGTGACATGTACCCCGGCGTGCCGACGATCGCGCTCTTCCGGTGCCCGCCGGCGTCTCCGGCGAGCGCCACCCGCGCGCTCCTGACCGAGGCGACCACGCACGCGTCGATCCGCTTGGCGAGGCCGAAGTCGAGCACCTTGATGCACCCGGCGTCGTCCATGCGGATGTTCTCCGGCTTGAGATCGCGGTGCACGATCCCGAGGTCGTGCGCGCAGACCAGCGCGCGAACGACAGGCACCATGACGTTGATCACGGTGCTGGCCGCCCTCGGGCCAGGCGGTAACTGGGCGGCCGGCGACCCGGGCGCGCTGGGTTGCTCGAGCTGGGCCATCCATTCGCGCAGCGAGCGGCCCTTGATGTACTCGAGCACGAGGTAGGGACATCCAAGGATCTCGTCGACCTCGTGGATGACGACGATGTTTTCGTGCCTGCAGCGCGCTGTGGCCCGCGCCTCGTCCAGGAAGCGCTCGACCGTCTGCCCGGTGTAACGGCGGAGGAGCTTGATCGCGACCAGGCGGCCGAGCCTCGTGTCGCGGGCCAGGTACACGACCCCCATGCCGCCCCGGCCCAGCTTGCGAATGATCTCGTAGTGCTTGAGGACGTCGCCGGCCTTCAGGTGCATGCGGCCCGCGATGGGCTCCGCCGGCGCCCCCGCATCACCGGTCCGGAGAGGCACGGCGTCGCGCGCTTGCCCGCTGGATGCCGGGCTGTCCGGGACCTCGGCGAGCGTGCGCCAGGGCTCCTCGCCGGAGGTCCCGGGCGCGCCCAGGTCGTCAGGGTGGATCGCCGCGTCCCGTCCCGAGGCGCTCAGGGCGCGACCGGCGGCCTCCTCTCGCCTCGCCCCGGCGCCGCTCGGTGCGGCGTCCGGGATCAGGTCCTCCCGGCGGAGCCCGGCCACCTCACAGGCGTCGAGCTCGTACAGCAGACCGTCCGCCGTGTCGGCCCGCGCCGCGACATCCTCGATCGTCGCCCGTCGCAAGATGGCCCCGAGCGGGTGATCGAGGAGCGCGCGCGGGATCCGGCCGGGCTCGCCGCCTTCCGGCGTGAGAGCGTCTCCATCTGGAGACATTCCGCAGGCTGCCCGCCTGCCCGTGAGGCACTCGAGGAACACGAGCCCCCACGCGTACAGGTCCGAGCGCGCCATCGGCGCGAACCCCCGGCGCTGCTCGGGCGCCGCGTAGGCCTGCGCGCCGACGAACTCGGTGCCGGAGACGCGCGCTCCGTCCTCTCCGCCCTCTCCGCCGCGCGCTCCGGCGGCGACCGCGGCGAAGCCGAAGCCGAACAGCAGCGCGCTCCGCTCTGCCCCCGAGGGCACGACCATCACGTGGGCCGGCCTGACGTCCCCGTGGACGATGCCCTGCCGGTGCGCGCAGCCCAGCGCGTCGAGGACCTGCCTCATCAGGCGTCGCGCCTCCTGCGGATCGAGCGCGCCGCGGACCGACAGCAGCTCGGCCAGGCTCTGCCCGGGCGAGCGCTCGAACACGGTATAGAGCTGCCCCTCGTCCGTCTGTCCCGCGTCGATGAGCCGGACGATGTTGGGATGTTGGAGCCGCGCGCAGCGGCCCATCTCCCGCAGGAAGCGCGCGCGGCGGCGTCGCGCGACGCCCCCGGAGACCCCCTCCGGGAGGATGTGTACGACCTCGAGGACGACGGGCTGCCCACCCGCGATCTGCCGCCCGTGGTAGATCGCGGCGTGGGGGGTCTCCCAGGGCGAGGAGAGGATCTCGTAGCGGCCCTGGAACAACGTCCTTGGAGCGAGGGTCACCTGGTTCATCCTGGTCTCTCCGGTCGCGGCCGCCTCGCGTGGCAGCTGCGGGCGAAACGCCCTCATCCGGATCGATGTCGCCGACGCAGCGAGCCCGGCGGTCGAGCTTGCCCCGCGCCCGCGGAGAGAGCTCGATGAGGTGGCCGGCCCGACTCTGGGGCAGCCAGCCGCGCTGCCCTATCGCTTCTTCTTCGGGCAGCCAACCTCGCTGCCCATCGCATCTTCTATAGACTCTTCTCCGCCCCTCGTCCGGAACAAGCGTGTACCCAGCGCACCTCACGGCGCGCGTGCCGCCGGCCGCCCTGCCGGACGAGCGAGGCATCGAGCCAGCTGGCGAAGGGAGCGGATGCAGAGGGCGCTCTGGAGCAGAGCGCGCCTGGGACAGCACGGGCGCGGCGCAGCGCAGCGGGCGCTCCGGCCTGGCCTTGTGGCGTCAGCCGCCGCAGGACCAGGCCGCCCGGCGTGCCCTGCCCGGTCCCCCGGACGTGCTGGGCTCCGGCGGAGACGACGGGGAGGAAACCGAAACGGGAGGCCTCGGAGGGGGAGGCGGGGTGGTCGCGACGTGGCGGAGCGGCCTCGCGGGGCGGGTCGGGTCGGTCTGAAACCGAAGCGGGCGGCCTCGGAGGGGGAGGCGGGGAGGTCGCGACGTGGCGGAGCGGCCTCGCGCGGGGGGCGGGCCAGGTCGAAACCGCAACGGGTGGCCTCGGAGCGGGCGCTACGAGGTCGCGACGTGGCAGCGTGGCATGGCGAGGGGGGCGGCGGATCCGAGACCGGAATGGATGGCCACCGAAGGGCGGAAACAGCTCACCGCTGCTCCCGGGCTGCCGCGCGGGCCTCCTCGACGCGGCGCAGACAGGCTTCCCGGTCGGTTCGGGCCATGGGCTCGGGCACGCGAAGGAGCTCTATCCTCCGCTCGACGGGCATACAGTAGGTGGTTGCGGTCCACAGCTTGGGATCGTCGATGCCGCGGAGCGGCTCGATGTCGGCCCACACCCGCGCGATCTTGTCGTCGGACGCGGTGACGATCCGCCTGCCATCCGGGCTGAACGACGCGTCATTCACCGCGGCGTCGGAGGCGCGAAGGACCATGGGCTCGCCCGCGCCGTCGGCGTTCCACACCCGCGTGGTCATGTCGTGCGACGCAGTGACTATGCGCTTGCCGTCAGGGCTGAACCTCGCCGCCTGGACCCAGTTCTCATGACCGCGAAGGACGGTGGGCTCGCCCGTGCCATCGGCGTTCCATACCCGCGCGGTCTTGTCATAGGACGCGGTTACAATGCGCTTGCCGTCGGGGCTGAACGCCGCCGAGTAGACCTGATCCTCGTGGCCGCGCAGAATGACGGATTCACCGGAGCCGTCGGCGTTCCAGACGCGCGCTGTTTTGTCCCCGGACGTGGTGACGATGCGCTTGCCGTCGGGGCTGAACGCCGCCGAGTAGACCTGATCCTCGTGGCCGCGCAGGACCACGGGCCTGCCAGAGCCGTCGGCGTTCCAGATGCGCGCGGTCTTGTCCCAGGACGCGGTGACGATGCGCTTGCCATCGGGGCTGAATGCCGCCCAATCGACAGAGTTCTCGTGACCGCGCAGGACGATGGGCTCGCCGGTACCATCGGCGTTTCGTACCTGCGCGGTCCTGTCCCACGATGTGGTGACGATGCGCTCGCCGTCGGGGCTGAACGTCGCTGAAGTGACCCGATCGTCATGACCGCGGAGGACCACGGGCTCGCCGGTTCCATCGGCATTCCAGACGCGCGCTGTTTTGTCCCAGGAGGCGGTGACGATGTGCTTGCCGTCGGGGCTGAACGCCGCCGAAGGGAGTACATCGTCGTGACCACGGAGGCCCATGGGCTCGCGTGCTTCCTCGGCGTTCCAGACGCGCGCGGTGTTGTCCCAGGAGGCGGTGACGATGTGCTTGCCGTCGGGGCTGAACGCCGCCGAAGACACTCCCCTGTTGTGAAAAGGAATGACCAGAGGCGTGCCGGTGCCATCGGCGTTCCAGACGCGCGCGGTGTTGTCCCAGGAGGCGGTGACGACGCGTTTGCCGTCGGGGCTGAATGCTGCCGAATAGAGTACTTCCTCATGACCGTGAAGGACGACGGGCTCACGCTTGCCGTCGGCGTTCCAGATGCGCGCGGTCTTGTCCCATGAGGCGGTGACGATGCGCTTGCCGTCGGGGCTGAACGCCGCCCAATAGACAGAGTTCTCGTGACCGCGCAGGACGATGGGCTCGCCGGTACCATCGGCGTTTCGTACCTGCGCGGTCCTGTCCCACGATGTGGTGACGATGCGCTTGCCGTCGGGGCTGAACGTCGCTGAAGTGACCCGATCGTCATGACCGCGGAGTACCAGGAGCTCGCCGGAGCCGTCGGCGTTCCAGACGCGCGCGGTCCTGTCCCATGAGGCGGTGACGATGCGCTTGCCGTCGGGGCTGAACGTCGCTGAAGTGACCCGATCGTCGTGACCGCGGAGGACCACGGGCTCGCCGGTACCATCGGCATTCCACACGCGCGCGGTCCTGTCGTAGGACGCGGTGACGATGCGCTTGCCGTCGGGGCTGAACACCGCCGAGGAGACATAATTCTGGTGACCGTCCAGGATTACGGGCTCGCCGATTCCGTCGGCGTTCCACACGCGCGCGGTCTTGTCCCCGGACGCGGTGACGATGCGCTTGCCGTCGGGGCTATAGCTCGCGGACAGGGCCGCGTCCGGATGGATGAGCACCGCACGAGCGGTCCAGCTATGCAACGCCCAGCGCGCGAGCACAGCCCATCCTCGCGGCACGTTGGGCGGCTCAACCTCGCGCAAGATCGCCAGCACGGCTGTGGGATCGGCCTGGAGCTCGCGCGCTGTGGCCATGCGGGTCGCATTGCGCGCTTCTCGGGCTTCGGCCTGCGCACGAGCCGCTTCCTGATCGGCGCGCTCAGCTTGCTGGTTGGCGTCGATCGCCAGGTACGACACGACGAGCGCCACCACGCTGAGTGCGGGGATCAAGAGCATCGCGAGCCGCTGGCGCAGGCGCAGGCGCCGCGCGCGCTCGGCGAGCGCGACCACGGACCGGAGATAGCGCTCCTCGCGCTTGCCCAGCTCGACGCGGGAGGCGGCGCCCTGCTCGGCGCGGCGGCGCTCGTACCAGGCCCTGGCGTCCTCCGCGGCGCGGTCGCGCCAGAGCAGCCCCTCGGCCCCGCCGCTCGCCTCCCACTGCTGTGCGGCGATGCGCAGCCGGGCCACGAACTGCGCGTCTTGCTCGCTCTCAGCGAGCCACTGCCCGAGCTTCGGCCACCGCTCGATCAAGGACTCGTGGACCAGCTCCACGGTCGATCCCACGCGCTCGCCGCGGGGGTCGCCGCCCGCGCCGAGCAGCAGGAGCCGGGCGCCGGCCAGGCGCTGGACGACCTGTACGATCGCCTCGGCGCCGTCGCCCTCGCCTCCCGGCGCGAGCTCCTGGAGCTCGTCCAGGCTCACCACCGCGCGGGTGCGCTCGGGCGTGACCAGGCGGAGGAGCACCGCCCGGACCAGCCGCTGCTCGCGCGGCGGAAGCGCGGAGAGCACTGCGTCCGCGTGGGCCGACAGGGCGCCGGCGACGCCGCCGAGCTGCTCGCAGCTGGCCTGCGGCAGGAGCCGGCGCTCGCGATCCCGCGCGTCCCAGAGCTTGCCGGCCGTGAATTGCAGGAGCGGCAGGGCGCTCCGCGTGCTCTCGAGCGTGCTCAGTATGTGCTCGACCATCTCCGCCGTCTCGAAGCGATGAGCGGCCGCCTCGATCGGCCTCGTCAAGGCTTCGCGCAGGCCGCCTCGCCCCATCGGCGGAAGGAACCAGAGCCCGCGGGTCACGTCGTTCATGAAATGATGTTCCTCGGCCATCCGATCGAGGAAGTCCGAGCGGACGGCGAGCAGGACGCGCAGGGGCGACGAGGCGTCGTCAGCCGCAGCTTCCAGGCAGGCGACGAACGCCGCCCGCTCCTCGGGCGCGGCGCCGAGCGTGTAGAGCTCTTCAAACTGATCGACGAAGATCAGGATACGGTCCCCGGGTCCCGCACGGCGACAGCGCGCGCGCAGCCGAACACCCAGATAGCCCGGCTGGGAGCGCAGGGTGGCGAGCAGCTCGTCGTGATCGGGGAGCTCGGGCGGACCCGTCGCTGCGCTGCTCGTGGACTCCGCCCCGGCGACCTGCACGAGCACATCGATGAGCGAGGACAGGGGACGGCGCCCTGGGCGCAGAACAAACGCTTCCCAGCGCTCCTCGGATCCCTTCAAGGCCGGGATCACCCCCGCGCGCACGAACGACGACTTGCCTGCCCCGGATGGCCCGGCGACGGCCAGGAGCGGCTGGTTGCGCAGCCGCGCCGTCGTGGCGGCGATCTCACGATCGCGGCCGAAGAACCGCGCCGCGTCCGCCTCCTGGAAGGCGGACAGGCCGGCAAACGGGCTCTCCTCCTCGCCGAGGTCGAGCGCCTTGCGACCGGGCAAGAGCGCCTCGAGCTCGGCAAGGAGCTCCGTGGCCGAGCCGACGCGCTCGGCCTTGCTCTTCTTCAGGCAACGGTCGACCAGGGCGCCAAGCGCACCCACATCCGGGCGCTTCTCGCCGAGGCGGGGCATCGGAACATCGAAGCTCGCGACGTCCGAGAGCCGCGCGCGCGAGAACGGCTCCAGCGGGTGCTCCCCCGTGAGCAGCTCGTACAGGATGATGCCCACGGCCCACAGGTCAGCGTGATGGTCGACGTCCCCGCCCAGCAGTTGCTCGGGGGACATGTACCGTGGCGTGCCGACAGCCGCGCTTCTCCGGCGCTGGCCAGCGTCTCCGGCGAGCGCCGCCCTGGCGCTGGTCATCGTCGAGACCACCTTGGCATCGATCTGCTTGGCGATACCGAAATCGACCACCTTGATGCATCCGCCGTCATCCAGGAGGATGTTCTCCGGCTTGAGATCGCGGTGCACGATCCCGTGCTCGTGCGCGCACACCAGCGCGCGAACCACCGGAGTCATGAGCTCGATCACGACGTTTGGCGCCCTCGGGCCGGGCGGTGTGTGGGCGCCGGGCGACCCGGACGCGCCGGGGTGCTCGCGCTGGGTCATCCACTCGCGCAGCGTGCGACCCTTGATGTATTCGAGCACGAGGTAGGGATATTGACGAATCTCATCGACCTCGTAGATGACCACGATGTTGTCGTGCCTGCAGCGCGCCGTGGCCCGCGCCTCGGCCAGGAAGCGCTCGATCCTGTGCCCGCTGTACCTGAGCAGGAGCTTGAGCGCGACAAGTCGGCCGAGCTTCGTGTCGCGGGCCAGGTACACGACGCTCATGCCGCCCTGGTCCAGCTTGCGAATGATCTCGTAATGCTTGATGTGGTCGCCGGCCTCCAGACGCATGACGCCCCTTGCGGGCCTAGCGGACGGTGGCGCAGCCGCCTCCTCCTGGGTGGGCTCAGTGTTGTCTGTTCGCTCCTCCGGCATCCACGCCGCGGTCAGTCCCGGTGGAAGCGCGGCGCTGCCCGCTCGCTCCTCTGTGCTTCTCGCTGCTCCGATCGCCAGCTCGTCCGGCTTCACCAGGTCTTCCCGGCGGAGCCCGCCCACATCGCAGGCGTCGACCTCGCGCAGCAGGCCGTCGGCCGTGACGTCCCGCGCCGCCATCTCCTCGACCGTCGCCCGTCGCAAGAGGGTGCCGAGCGGGTGATCAAGGAGCACTCGAGGCATCCTCACTGGCTCACGGCCATCTCGCTGGAGAGCCGCTCCTTCCGGCGGCCCGCCGCGGCCTGCACGCCTGCCCGTGAGGCACTCGAGGAACACGAGACCCCAGGCATACAGGTCCGAGCGCGCCGTCGGCGGGAACCCCCGGCGCTGCTCGGGCGCCAGGTAAGCCTGCGAGCCCACGAGCTCGCGGCCGGACACGGGCGCTTCCTCCTGGTCCGCTCGCGCGACGGCGGCGACCGCGCTGAAGCCAAAGCCGAGCACCAGGGCGCTCCGCTGTGCTTCCGAGGGCACGACCATCACGTGGGCCGGCCTGAGATCCCCGTGGACGACGCCCTGCCGGTGCGCGCAGCCCAGCGCGTCGAGGACCTGCCTCATCAGGCGCCGCGCCGCCGGCGGCTCGAGCGGGCCTTGGGCCGACAGCAGCTCGGCCAGGCTCTGCCCGGGCACGCGCTCGAAGACAGCATAGAGCTGACCCTCGTCCGTCTGTCCCGCGTCGATGGGCCGGACGATGCCGGGATGGTGGAGCCGCGCGCAGCGGCGCATCTCCCGCAGAAATCGCGTGCTGCGACGGCGCGCCAGATACGCGGGGCCGTGGTCCCGCGGGAGGCGCATGATCTTGAGGACGACCGGCTGCCCGCTCGCGATCTGCCGCCCCTCGTAGACGACAGCGAGCCTGCTCTCCCGGAGCAGGGAGAGGATCTCGTAGCAGCCCTGGAACACCGTCCTTGGAGCGAGGTTCTCCTGGTTCATCAAAGCCCCACCGGTCGCTGCGGCCTCGCGCGGTAGCCTCGGGCGAGCGGTCACGCACCGCCGGATTGACGCGTCACGTGGCGCGCGGAGCCGGACGCCCACGGCGGCCCGGCGCCGCGCCGAGGGGCGGGGGCGCGGTCCCCGTCTACTCAAGCCTGAATCGGAAGATGGCTGGCTGGGCCGTGCCTAGCTGCGACGCCTCCACGTAGTTGGCTGGCGAGTGATCACCCCACGAGAACGGCACAGGCACCCATCGGAGGATGGGCAGCTGCTCCTTCACCCAGGCGAAGATACCGACCGCCGCGCTCACGAGGAGCGTGCGCGTCTGCCCGGCGATCTTGCCCTCGTACGTCCACCCCTGCCCCCGCGAGCGGTGCGCCCTCCCGAAGTGCACGAAGTACCCCGTCGAGAGCGGCGGCAGGCGCGGAACGATGTCGTTGTCATAGACGAATCGAAACAGCCTGTCCCCGAACAGCTCTTCGGCCCTGGCGGCGAAGCCCGCGTCGCCGATCATGGGCTGCCCGAAGGTGTAGACCCCGCGGAGCCGCTGCCGGATCTCCCCGTACTTGCTGTCCGTGAACAGGCGCGCGGCGATGAGGGCCGCCATCGCTGCGCCCAGGCTGTGACCGGTGATGAAGAGCGCCTCCAGCTTGCCCTGCGCCTCGGGCGCACGCCCGGCGGCAGGCGTCGACGCGACGTCGGGGCGCGGGGATATCTCGGTGCCCGGGAGGACATCACGGATGTGCTCGCCGCGCAGCGCCGCAGCGAGATGCTTGTCGATGATCGACCACATCACATCGACGTTGCGGGCGAAGCCGCCGTGGACGTGCCCGAGCGAACAAAATCGCTGCGACGCGACGCTCGCGTCCGTGAGCCAGTTGAAGAGGTTCCCCGGCTCGGTCCCCTTGACGCACAGGATGAGGAGCCGCCTGCACCTGCTCTGGATGAAGCACACGTCGCTCGCCAGGAAGAGCGCGTCGTTCCGCACGCTGATCCGCGCGAGGTCCCAGTCGCCGTAGACCGACATCGCCTTCTCCAGCGTGTCCAGATCCGAGTACATCCACGCCGATGCCAGCGACAGGATGAGCGTCGCCTCGGCGTCGGGCTCGCGCATCGCCGGATCCACCCGCAACATCCGCTGGATCGTGCCTTGTTCGGCGGATGGTTCGGCCTCCGCATCCGATCCGGGGGCCGCTGACGGCCCCGCTATCGGCAGACACGGTGTTGCAACGATGGAATCGGTCATGAGCCCTCCCGTCATCAAGCTGCCTGGCTTCCCAGGACGCCGCTTGGTGCGCGTCGGACAGGCAAGCACCTTGCCACGGATCCTGTGTGCGCGCTCGACGAGCCGACCGCCGGCAGATCCTCGATGCCAACCTGCGCGCCTGCGCCTGCGCGTCAAGCGACCAGGGCGAACGGGGCGGCATGGACGAAGCCGCTTCACGACCTTGTCGAACGGAGCCGCTTCGCGGCGACGAACAACAGCCCCGCCGCGCTCTCTCCCCGGCGGGGCCGGCCCATGCCGCTCAAGGCCTCGCAGGGTGTCTCGACGCGCCGAGCCTCGAGAGCAGCCTCAGGCTGCTCGCTCGCTGCATCACCGAGGCTGTGTACGGCGCGCCGACGTGCTCGCGTGCGTCACGTAAAAGCCCGCGTCCTTCAGGCTCTCTATCATCATCGTGCTGACGCCGGTCACCTGTTGGATTTGCTCCCAGCTGCTGAACCCCCCGAGCTCCTCGCGCTTCTGAACGATGAGCTGCGCGCCTTGCTCGCTCACCTGGCTCACCCGTTGAAACTCATCCGCGCTCGCCTTGTTGATGTCGGTCGTGTCAGCCATTCGCGCCCCCGGGCAAGCTCTATGACTGCGGTGCTTTGTCCCTTGCCCACCCGGAGCGTGGTGCACCCTGCTTGCGATGGGGAGGGGCCCGCGGCGTCGAACAGCAAGATTGGACCGAGCAGCCGCTCGGCGCGGGGGCTGCAAGGCGCCGGCGGCGACTCCAGGCGAGCGGCGCGTCGACCATCGGTCCGAGCTTGCTCGCACGTTCCACGCTGGCGAAAGGCCGAGCGGCCGACCGAACGCCTCGTGAACGCCACGAAGCTCACGGTCCCGCGCCGAAGGTACTCGAACTCCTGGTGCTCGACGTCGCCGGGGCACATCGGGCGCAGTGGTACCAGCGCAGGTCTTGGCGGTAGAGCGAGTGAGTTCGCTTCTTGACCGTGTTGACCTTCACTGTGCCCACGTCGAGACTAGCAGGATCGAGAGCGCGCCACCGCGGCTGTCCTCGCGAGCCACGCCACGGGATCTCTCGCGTGGTAGGGGTGCTCCGACGGCTCGATGTCGTCGAGGAACTTGCGGTAGATGATCGCCTGGCGGGCCGCTGCGACGGGCGCGAGCAGCTCGGCGGCGCGCTCGGGGTCGGAGCCCGGGATCGCGGCGCGCCACGCGCGGCTCCAGGAGCTCCGGAGCGGCTCGACCGCGCCGGGCGGGGCGCCGTCGAGGAACGCTGGCTGGTCGAGCAGCGGATGCCCGACGCCGCTGTCGCCCCAGTCCAGCAGGACGGCCGACGTCGCGTCGCCGCGGGCGTTGCCGACGTGGAAGTCGCCGTGAACCAGCGTGTCGGGCAGGCCGGCCTCGGCGAGTCGAGCGAAGCGCTCGGGCAGGCCGCCGACGAAGCTGTCGAGGGTCGCCCGATCGCCGGCGGACAGGTCGGGCGTCCGCGTCACCACGTCCGCGATGAGCCGGGTCATGGCCGGCGCGCGCCAGTCCGGCAGCCCCAGCGAAAGGAGCTCGTCGACCCGCCGGCTCGCGTCGCGCTGCAGCCCGACAAGCAGCGAGACCAACCGCTCCCGGACGGGTAGCTCGGCCTCGTAGAGATCTTCGCCTGGGATCTCCCGCATCAGGATCCGCTGGCCGTCGTGGCCGAGGAGCGCCGGTACAGGTCCCCCCGCGAGCCGCGCGATCACCGCCCCCTCGTGGCCGAAGAACGGAGGGACATGCTTCAGCCAGACAACCTCGTCGCGAACCCGGAGCCGCCACAGGCTCGACAGGTTCCACGACCGCATCTGCTCGGCGGGCGCCGTCCGCGCGAGGCCCCGATCGCGCAGGACGGCGTCCGCCCACGCGAGGTCGTCGGCAGGCCCGCCCGGCCGCGCCCACGGCTGCCGGAGCGGGTGGTCGTCGAGCGCCCCGCGCCAGGGCTCGACGCCGGGCGGCGGCGCGTCGAGCTCCGCCTCCGCGAGGTAGGTGACCGCCCCGCCTTGGGGGGCCGGGAGCTCGGCGGCGAGCATCCGGAGGACCGTCACCTGGAGGCCGAAGCGCTCGCGGGCACCCTGGACGACCGCTTGCGCGTCCTGCCACCAGGGCGTCGCGGCTCGATAGGGCGGCAGCGCGCCAAGGAGCTCACCGCTCGTGGTGAGGAGGACGAGCCGGACGACGCGCGGCGGGTGGGGCAGCATCGGGTGAGGATAACGAGCGCCGGCCTCGTTCGCCGCTCGAACGCCCGGCCCCGCGGCTCAGCGCCGCTCCGCCGCGACGGCGCGTGCTGGTCCAATCGGGACAGGGAGGCGGGGAGGCAGGGAGAAAAAACTTAATAAATCTCCCCGTCTCCCCGTCTCCCTGGGATCTTTCTCGGGCAAAGTGGACCACCACCGACGCCGGGATGGTGCGTTGCGTCGTCCGCGGCGGAGGCGCGCGGCTATCTCCGCTCCGCCCGCGCTGCGAGCCGCCGGCGCGGCGAGGGCGGCGACGGCGCGAGGCGCTTGATTCCGGGAAAGCGTTGGAGTTCCTTAGCTCTCAGGGGGTCACCATGTCCGCTGAACCCAGCCGGGCGCCGCCTGCGCCTTGCTTTCGCCTCCTGCTCATCGAGGACAGCGCCATCGCGGCCTCCGTCGTGCAAAGCCACCTCGACGCCGTGCCGTGGCAGCGCGCCGAGCTCGCGCACGCGGAGACGCTCGCCGCCGGGCTCGCGCGCGTGAACGAGGGGTGGGATGTCGTCCTCCTCGACCTCTCCTTGCCCGATGGCGAGGGCATCGAGGTGGTCGAGCGGGTGCGGGCGGTGGACCCCCATGTGCCCATCGTCGTGCTGACGGGCCACGACGACGTCCGCCTCGCGGAGCGCGCGCTCGGCGCGTCGGTGCAGGATTACCTCGTGAAGCGGGGCCTCGACGCGGACACGCTGTGGCGAGCCATCCGCTATGCGGTCAGCCGCCAGCAGCTCCTGACGCAGCTCGCGCGGGCGATGGCCGAAGCCCGCGAGAACGAGGCCAACCTGCACCAGCTCATCGCCCGGAGCGCCGATGGGGTGATCGTGCTGGATCCCTCCGGGACGGTGCTCTTCGCGAACCCCGCCGCGGAGTCGCTGCTGGGCGACGGGCGCCCCGTCGCCGGGCGGGGCTGCCCGGCGGCGCTCTGCGCCGGCGAGACGAGCCTGGAGATCGGAGGGCAGCAGGTCGTCATCGACGTTCGCTGGGTCGACGTGGACTGGCAGGGGCGCCCCTCGCGCATGGCGCTCCTGCGCGACGTGACCGGGCGGCGCCGGGCCGAGGAGCTGAGGTCACGGCTCGAGCGCAGCGAGCGGCTGGCCGCGGTCGGCCAGCTCGCGGCGGGCGTGGCCCACGAGATCAACAACCCTCTCGCGTACGTGGTCGCCAACCTCGAGCTGCTCGCCCGCGAGGTGCGGCGGCTGGCCGACAAGGGCGTCGCCACCGAGCTCCTCGCCCAGCCGCTCGCGGACGCCCGCCACGGCGCTCGGCGGGTGGTGGACATCGTCGGGGATCTCGGGGTGTTCGCGCGCGCGGAGGCGAACGAGGCGATCGGGCCGACCGACGTCAACGCGGTGATCGAGAGCGCGCTCAACATCGTGCATCCCCAGATGAAGCACCGCGCGCGGGTCGTGCGCGAGCTCGCCTCGGTCGCGCCCGTGAGCGGCGCGGAGGGGCGCCTGACGCAGGTGTTCGTCAACCTGCTCATCAACGCGGCACAGTCGATCCGGGAGGGGCGCGTCGCCGACAACGTCGTCGAGGTGCGGACCCGCGATCAGGGCCGGGAGGTCGTCGCGGAGATCGTGGACTCCGGCTGCGGCGTGCCCGAAGAGCACATGAACAGGCTGTTCGAGCCGTTCTTCACCACGAAGCGCGCGGGGGAGGGGACGGGGCTCGGACTCGCGATCTGCCGCAACATCGTGGAGTCGTGCGGCGGCACCATCGGCGTCAGCAGCGAGGCCGGCGTCGGCACCTGCGTCCGCGTCCGGCTGCCCGCCTGGGCGAGCGCCGAGCTCACCCCTCGTCGCGCGCCGCCTGCGCCCGCGCGGGATGAGGAGCCGGCGCGGCGCGCCCGGATCCTCCTCGTGGACGACGAGCCCCTCCTCCTGAGCGCGCTGCGCGGGCTCCTCGAGGCGTCGCACGAGGTCGTCTGCGCGCGCTCGGGCAGAGAGGCCCAGAGGGCGCTCCGGCTGGACGCGAACTTCGATGTCGTGCTCTGCGATATCGTGATGCAGGAGGGTACGGGGATAGACCTCCACGAGTGGCTCGAGGCGGAGCTGCCGGCGCTCGTCGACCGGGTGCTGTTCATGACCGGAGGGGGCACGAGCGAGGTGAGCAGGCGGTTCCTCTCGGCCCACGGGGGACGCGTCCTGCCGAAGCCGATCGACCCGGCGGAGCTGCTCCGGCGGATCGATGCGCTGCTGGAGGCGAGAGCGGCAGAGCCCGAGAGGATGTAGCGGCGGGCCGGGGCGGGGAAGGGGGGAATCGGCGCCGGTCAGGAAGGGGGAATCGGCGCCGGCCTCCTGCGCGTCATTGGCCGTGCGCCGCGCGATGCGCGATGCGCGATGCGCGATGCGCGATGCGCGATGCGGGCTCACGTCCCGCCGCAGGCCTCGTACTCCGCCTTGCACGCGTCCGCGCCCGCCTGCTGCACGCACGCCTTGCAGTCCGCCGCGATGCCCTGGCCGGCGCACTCCCTCTCGCACTCGTCGGCGCACACGCCCGCCGCGCAGACGCAGGCGATGAGCGCGTCCGTCTCGGGATCTTGCAGGGGATCCGTGTTCGGATCGCAGCCTTGCACGCACGCGCAGCAGATGCCGTCGCCAGGGCAGCAGCCGTCGCTGCGCCCGAGGGGACAGCGGCAGGCGCCGCCGCCTTGCTCCATGCACGGCCCGTAGCCGCTGCCGTCGGCGAGGCACGTCGCGACGCCCGGCTCGCCGATGGCGTGACAGGTGCAGGACATGGTCTCGCCAGGAGTGCAGGTTGCGCCGGTGGCCGAGCTCGCGGTCGTCGAGCTCGCGGTCGCCGAGCTTTCGCTCGTCGAGCTGGCGGTCGACCCGCCGCCCCCGGTCGGATCCGGATCGGTCGTCGAGGAGCCGCATGCGGTCGCCAGCGCAGCCGTGAACAAGCTGAGGAAAAGGATGTGTCGCATCGGCGCCCCCTATAGCGTGCCGCCCCCGCGGCCGTCGAGGGCCATCACGGCGCGCGCCGTCGCGCTCCCTCCCCGGCACGGAGCCTCGCGCCGCGGCACCCCGTCATCGAATCTAGTTCGTCAATGCTCTTTACATTACTTCACGAGCGCGTCATGACGCGGAGCGCCCCGCGGGCGTGTCCTCAGCGCTGGAGTCCGTGGATCGCGGCGAACGAGCGCCGCGCTCGGGCGCCCGAGGGGGCGCGGGCGGCTCCTGCGTGAGAGGGCGTGCTTGCCTGGCGAGCAGGATGCCCTATGTTCGCGCCTGCTCGCGTCCCCGCCGGGGGGTGCGCCGGCGCCGCGCCGCGTGCGCCGTGCGGGGAACGCGCTGCCTGAACCGTGCGATAGCAAGGAGATGAGAAGATGACGATCTCGATGTATCAGGCCTCTGTCCCGGTGCTCGTCAGGATGCTCGGCAACCTCTCGGCGATCCTCACCAAGGCCGCCGCCTACGCCGAGGCGAAGAAGATCGAGCCGCGCGTCCTGCTCGACGCGCGCCTCGCCCCGGACATGCTCTCGCTCACGCGCCAGGTGCAGATCGCCTCCGACTCGGCCAAGGGCTGTGGAGCGCGGCTGGCGGCCGTGGACCTGCCGAAGTACGAGGACAACGAGGCCAGCTTCGACGAGCTACAGGCCCGCATCGCCAAGACCGTCGCGTTCCTGAACAGCCTCCGGCCCGAGCAGATCGACGGCTCCGAGGACCGCGATGTCACCATCCCGACGCGCGATCAGCCGCTGCAGTTCAAGGGCCTCGTTTACCTGCTGAACTTCGTGCTGCCCAACTTCTATTTCCACGTGACGACCGCCTACGCGATCTTGCGCCACAACGGGCTCGAGATCGGCAAGCTAGACTTCCTAGGCGCCCGCTGATCCGAGCGGCGGTCACCCGCTGCGGATACGGGCCCACCTCGACGTTTTCGGTGCTCAGCGCACGGGAGTGCGCTTCCGCGCCGAAAACGCCGATCTGGGCCCGTCTCCTGTGCGGGTGACCGCCGCTCGTCGTCGTTCGTGGCCGACGCTCGGCTACCGCATGCGCCTTCGAGCGTGGTGATGCGCGGGGAGCGGGCCGAGCTGCGTCGTGTCGACGAGGAGCGAGACGACGAGCGAGAAGAAGCGGCGGCGCGTCTCGAAGCTCGGGCTCAGGTCGGGGAGGAGGGCGCCTATCCGCCTCGCGCCGGCGTCGTGGAGGACACGCTTGGCCATATCGATGGGCTCGATCTGGGCGGGGTAGAGGTCGCCCCCGGAGAGCTTCTGGATGAGGCCCACGTACTCGCCCACGAGCGGCGCGACCTCCGCCCGCGCAAGGGCGAGGGTGTCTGCCGAGACGGCGCTCCCGGTGAAGACGAAGTGGAGGTCCCTGTCGTCGCAACCGGCGACGAGGGTGCAGGGCTCGCGCGAGGGCCAGGGCGGCTCGCCGGAGACGATATCGGTCGTGAGCGTGCGCCACTCCTGCCTGCGGAGCGGCGACGCGCTCGACCAGAGGCGCTCTTCGATTCGGATGGCATGGACGGGCATAGGGGCTGAGCTCAGTGTAGCGCTCAGCCCTCACGGTTGTAACGGCTCACCGTCGGCCAGCGAAGAAATCAACAGAACTCCATAAACTACGTATTGTCCGCCTTTGGCTTGGTGCACGATCGCCTCCGGGACCCTCGAACGCCCTGGATGGAATTCCGTGGCAATCTCTGCTTCGTCATGCCCAACGACGGACGTGCGGCCGCTTGCTTCAACAGCTTGTTGGGCGGCGTCACGTCAGGAGGCTCTTGGCGCACGAGTGGAGCGCTTCGGGGAATGACGACATCGTCTGCTTGAGTGAATGACCCCGGGCGATGCACTCGAATGTCTCGTCGTGGAAGGCAAGCAAGTAGTGTCGATCCTCCCCGGTCGCGCGGGCGAGATCTCGCTCGAGCGAGATGCACTTGTCGTGCGCGGCAGGGCAAGAGAGAGTACACAGGGAGGCGGGGAGACGGGGAGGAGAGATATGTGTGCAGGCCAGGCTGGAGAGGCAAGGGATGGGGACCATCACGACGGACTCCCATCTCTCGTCTCCCCGCCTCCCCGCCTCCCTGTGAATCTTTCCTTCTCCCTCTCCGCCCAACGAGCAATCGCGTGGTCAACCGAAGCCGCGGGACAAGGTCTGTCGATCCAGGCGCTCTGGGTGAACTCACGCACAGAAGGTTTCACCGATTGGCGCTGCGCCGCAAGTCCCGCGTGTCGTCCAGCGCTGCAGGGCAGATCCGTCCGACGCCGGTGCCCGTCGCTGCTTCTCCGGGGGGCCGAGGGCGCGGTGGACCGTGCCCACGCGGTGGTGGTAGGAGAAGATATGGCGAAGAGGCGTGCAGCATGGATGTGCGCGGCGTGGACGCTCACAGCCGGTGGATGCACCACGCTCGTGGGGCTGGACGACGGCTACCACCTGGTGGACGGAGCGGGCGGCGAGGCCGGCGCAGGCGCGGGCGGCGAGGCCGGCGCGGGCGCGGGCGAGGTGGTCGTCCCCGCCGACGTCGAGCTGATCGACGACATGGAAGACGGCGACAGCGCCATCGATGAGGCGGCTGGCAGGGTCGGCTACTGGTACAGCTTCAATGATGGGACGGGCACGCAGACTCCCCCGATCTACTCGGACGAGAACCCCGCCGGGTTCATCCCGGAGGCGCTCGCCGAGCCGCGCGGCGAGAGCACGATGGCGATGCACACGTTCGGATCCGGCTTCACGGAGTGGGGCGCCGGGTTCGGCTTCGCGCTGAACGGCCCCGACGGGGGCCTGCTCGCCTACGACGCGTCGGCGTACAGCGGTATCGTGTTCTGGGCCAAGCTCGGCGGCGCGGGCGCGGCGACCACGATGAAGGTCAACATCACGGACAAGACCTCGGACCCCGCGGGCGGGATCTGCGATGAATCGGGAGAGGACGTGGCCAATCCGTGCTTCGACGACTGGTCATCCATCGCGCGCCTCGGCACGGCGTGGGCGCCGGTCGTGATCTCCTTCGAGCAGTTCGCGCGCGGCGGCGGGGACGCCGAGCCGACCGGCGAGGGCATCGACCTCACAGGGCTCTTCGCGATCGAGTTCGGGTTCACGGAAGGGCAGGACTTCGACGTCTATATCGACGACGTCGGCTTCTACAGGTGATCGCCTGATGGGGGCCTCTCGGCGGCGTGACGCTCGGATCGCGGGCGCTCAGCGAGACGCGTCGAGATGATCCCGGACCACGCCGTCGTCCAGGCGTCAAAATCGTTGATAGTTGAACTATCTGCTCTCGGCAGTGATGTGCGGCCAGGCGCCGCGCGCAGATACCGTCGAGGTTCAAAAACGCGACGGCGGCAGATAAAATGGGTGGGTTGGTGGGTCGTTGGGGCACAAAAGTGTTCGTGATCGACCTCTGCCGTGAGCCGGTCGGGACAGGTTCTGGTACATAATGTCAAATCGGCGCTGTTGAGTCGCAGCGTCGGGAACCCGTGCAGGCGCCGATCCATGTGGTCGGCGCTCGCACCAACTCGTGCCTTTCTTCGGGCGCGGCGTGGAGAACACGGTGAACCCCGAGCAACACACGCATCGCTGGCCTCTCGAGCTTCTCGGCTCACAACTCAGGTACGCTGCGCCGCTCTTGCTCGCGCTCGTCGCGGCTTGCAACGGCCGAATCGGCGAGTCCGGCCAGTCCACCGGGGCTGGCACGGGCCCCGGCGGGGACGAGACTGGGATCGTACAGCCCCCGGAAGACGTGCTGGATTCGGCGTTCTGCCAGACGCCGCAGCCCGGTACGGCCCCGCTCCGCCGCCTCAGCAATTACGAGTACGCCAACACGGTGAAGGATCTCTTCTCCGGCGTCCCGGGCGTGGCCTCCGCCGTCGACAAGGTCGTCGCCACATTTCCGAACGAGTCCGAGTCGCTCGGTTTCCGCAACAACGCGAGCTTCTTGAACGTCGGCTCGCTCGTCGCGCAGAAGTTCCTCGACGCCGCGGAGGAGGTCGCCGCTGTCGCGGCCCACGCCTCGGGCCTCGTCTCCTGCGATCCGGAGGAGATCGGCGAGATCGAGTGCGCGCGCGACTTCATCCGCACCTTCGGCGCCAGGGCGTACCGCCGGCCGCTGACGGAGGCCGAGGTCCAGAGTTACGAGGAGCGCTTCACCGCAGGATCGGACGGGTACACCTTCGACGACGGCATCGAGTGGGTCGTCTTCAGCATGCTGCAGTCGCCGAACGTGCTCTATCGCGTCGAGCTCGGCCAGGCGAGCTCGGGGGACGTCACCGAGCCCACGCCGTACGAGATGGCCTCGCGGCTCTCGTACCTGGTCTGGCAGTCGCAGCCGGACGAGGAGCTCACGCGGGCGGCGGAGGCGGACGAGCTCGGCACGCCAGAGCAGCTCGAAGCCCAGGTGCGGCGCATGCTGGCCGATCCCAGGGCCGAGCGCTTGCTCGAGTACTTCGACCAGTGGCTCGACACCGACATCCTGGGCAGCATGAACCGCGATCCGGAGGTGTATCCGGACCTCTCGCGCGACCTGCCCGCCTTGCTGCGAGCGGAGACGCGCACGTTCGTGAAGGACCTCTTCGCGAGCCCGAGCGGCTCGCTCGACGACCTCTTCGCCGCCGACTACAGCTTCGTGAACGGCGCGCTCGCGCAGCACTACGGCGTGAGCGGGGTGAGCGGCGACGATTTCATCAAGGTCGACATGCCTGGCCGCTCGGGCGTGCTGACCCAGGGCATGATGCTCACGCGCGACAAGGCGACGCGCACCTCGATCGTCCGCCGCGGCCTCAAGGTGCGCACCGATCTCCTGTGCCAGATCGTGCCCGCGCCGCCCAACGACGTGAAGCTCGATCTCGAGGGCCTGGGAGAGGGGCTCTCGCAGCGCGAGCGCCTCGAGCTCCACCGCACCGAGCCGAGCTGCGCGGGGTGCCACGCGCTGATGGATCCCATCGGCGTGGTGTTCGAGTCGTTCGACGCCGTGGGCCGCCCCCGCACCACGGACGAGGCCGGCAGGCCGATCGACACCTCGAGCGCCATCTCGAGCACGCGCGACGTCAACGGCCCCGTGGCGAACGCCGCCGAGCTGGGCCAGCGCCTCGCGCAGAGCGAGGAGGCGCGCGCCTGCTACGTGCTGCAAAACTTCCGCTTCTTCTACGGTCGCGACAAGACCGCCGCCGATCGCTGCTCGATGGCGTCGCTCTCGCTCGCATTCAAGGACAGCGGTTACAGCCTGTCCGAGCTCGTGGTCGCGCTCACGCAGACCGACGCCTTCCGCTACCGCCCCGTCATCGTCCCGGAGAAACAATGAAACCTCTGAGCCGCCGTACCTTCCTGCGTGGCGCATCCGGAGTTGCGCTCGCGCTCCCGTTCCTCGATGCGATGCGTTCGAGCCGCGCGCGAGCCCAGACGGCGCCGTCCCCGCGCCGCATCATGTTCGTGTTCCAGGCGAACGGCGACGAGACGGATCGGCGCTTCGACGCCCGCGGCGAGACGAGCTTTCAGCTCGGCGAGTTCCTCGCCCCGCTCGAGCCCTACCGCGAGGATCTCCTCTTTCTCAACAACCTGCACAAGCGCTTCTACGATCTGCCGGAGTCCGAGCGGGCCGACAACCACCAGCAGGGCGGCAGCGCGCTCGCTCCGTGGAAGTCAGGCTCCGGGTCGTTCCCCATCGGCGGCACCGAGAGCACCATCGGTTACGTGGAGGGGCCGAGCGCCGACTATGCGATCGGCGGTCGCGTGCTGGAAGCGAGCGAGAGCATCGCGCACCGGCACCTCGTGTACCGCGTCGGGGACAAGTGGAACGACATCTGGAACACCCACTCCCACGCGGGGCCCGCGGGGGACCAGAACCCGATCCCGCCGGAGACCGATCCGTACGAGGCCTACGCCCGGATCTTCGCCTCCACGCCCGACGACGGGGGCGCGCAGCAAGAGGTGCTGAGGCGCCTGGCGAAGAAGCAGTCGGCCATCGATCTGGTGCGCGAAGAGGGCAATTCCCTCCTCACCCGGGTCGGCGCCGAGGATCGCGCCAAGATCCAGCAGCACCTCGACGCGATGCGCGACGTCGAGCGCGCGCTCCAGGCCGGCAACGGCGCGGCCACGTGCGTGAAGACCCCGCTCGGCGAGCGGATCAACCCCTACGCCGACGAGAACCACGCGATCATGGGCGAGCTGTTCTTCAGGATCAGCGCCCTCGCGTTCGCCTGCGATCTGACGCGCGTGGTGCACTTCAACTGGAGCGGCAACACCAGCAACCGCGTCTACGCGAACCTGGGGCTCAGCGATGGGCACCACGACATCTCGCACAACAGCGACGACGACTCGTTCGCCAAGGTGCGCAAGATCCACAGGCACCTCTGGGAGCAGAACACGAAGCTCTACGAGATCTTGAAGAACACGAGCGACGGCGACGGCACGCTCTGGGATCATACGCTCGTCGTGCACTGGAACGAGCTCGGGCAGGGCGACAGCCACAGCATCGAGGACAGCCTGGTCGTCTTCGCGGGCAAGGCCCACGACTACTTCCGGCGCGGGCGGCTGGTGGATTTCCGCGGCGATCGCTCCTTCGCCGACATGCTCGTGAGCTGCTTCCATTACATGGGCTTCGAGGACGTCAAGAGCTTCGGCGAGGGCGTCCTGAACACCGGGGGCGCCCTGCCGCTCACCTGAGCAGGCGCTGCCTGCTCGACCTCCTCGCGAGCACGCGTCGCTGGAGAGAACCCCGGAGGAGAACCGAAGCCTACTCCATGGCAGGGTGAACCAGCGTCGCGCGCTCGAGCGTCGATGGAAACTTTGCGTGGCAGCTGACAAGCGAAGCCTCGGGCCGCAGCCGACAGCGCCGCTCGCTCGGCGTTCATCCGCGCGAGCCTCTCGTCGCTCGCGGCGACCCGACCCACGACCCAGGCCGTGCCGCCGCCCCGGCGCTGGGGCTTGCCGCTCCGGCGCGCTTCAGGCAAGGAGCGCCGGCGGAGCGGCACGCAGCGCATGGGGCGCCCCGGGTCCGCGCCCCATCACGCCACCACATGAGTTTATGACTACCTCCCGTATAACAATCTCTGGATTCGACATCGAATGGGACCTGAAGAACGGCGTCAACCTGTGGGCCGGGATGCCTACCCTGAGCATGTGGATCCCGAGCACGGTGGCCGGTCTGATGTCGGGCATGGTGGCGATGGTGGGGGTCGAGCGCTTCAACCTGTGTCTCCAGCTCGGGGGACGGCAGAGCGTCGATGGCGACTGGGCCATCATCGGCGCGCATCCGGGCTTCGAGGAGGGCATACGGCAGGTGTCCGAGATCGCCTGGCCGGCCGGGTGGGGGCGGTGGGAGGCCGTCGCGGTGGACCGCGAGCGCCGTGAGGTCCGGTATCGCGCCGTCAACAGCTGGGAAGCGATCTACCAGCGCGCGCTGGGGGTCAGCTGGGGGAGCGCGATGCTGGCCGGAAAGCTGGCCGGGATCACCGAGCGCCTGTTCGGGGTCCCTTGCTGGGCCGAACAGACGGTGTTCGCGGCGCAGGGCGCGGCGTACGACGAGTTCCTGGTCCGCCCGACCGACGAGACCGTCGAGGCGCGGCTTTCGGCGCTCCTCGAGGCCGATCGGGGCACGAGCTCGGATCTCGCGGTCGCGCTGTCCCGGCTCAGGAACGAGGTGGCCGAGCGGGAGAAAACCGAGCTCGCGCTGCGCGAGAAGCTGGAGCTCATCCAGCAGCAGGAGACGGCGCTCAGCGCGATGGTGGCGCCGATCATCCAGGTGTGGGACGGCGTGCTCACCGTCCCTGTCATGGGAGGGCTCGACAACCAGCGCGCGTCCGCGCTGATGGAGCGGCTGCTCGGCGCGATCGTCGACAGCCAGACGCGCAACGTCATCCTGGATCTGACCGCCGTCGAGGCGGTGGACACGAGCACGGCCGATCACCTGATCCGCATCGTGCGCGCGGTGGAGCTCCTCGGCGCCCGCGTCGTGGTGACCGGCATCCGGCCCGCGGTGGCTCAGACCGTCGTGTCCGTGGGTATGGATCTCGATCGAATGATCACGCTGCGCAACCTTCAGGAGGGCCTCAAGGTGTGCATGGCCTCCGGCGCCGATGCTGCTCCCCGCCCGAAGGCCCCGTGAAGCGCGCTCATCCCAGGTGACGGACGCGCCGTCCGCCTGCTGGAACAGCGACGTCGCCTCCACGAGCTCCACCAAGCATCCGCCATCGAAGGGGCGAGCGCCTCCCACACGCCGCGGGAGCGCTCCGTACGTTTTTCCAGGTGAGCGCTCTCTCCACGGGTGCTTCACTGGGCGGCATGTCGATCATCCAGCCCTGTTTCGATCGGTCGGTCGTCGTCCGTGGCGCTGACGCTGAGGTCGTCGGCTCGCCCGCCGCGCGGATCCAGCTCCTCGCGGACAGCAGCGCGACGGGCGGAGCCCTCTCCACCGTACGCGTGACGCTCGCGAAGGACGCGGACGGCGCGCGGCCGCACCGTCACGACGCCTCGGCCGAGATGTTCTATGTGCTCGACGGCGCCGTGCAGGTCCTCTCGGGGAGCGACATCGTGACGGCCGAGAAGGGCGACCTGCTCGTGGTCCCTCCGCGGGTCGCCCACGCGTTCGCCGCCGCGCGCGGCAAGGGCGCAGAGCTCCTGGTCGTCATCACGCCAGGGGTCGAGCGCTTCGATTACTTTCGCAAGCTGACGCGCATCGCGTACGGCGAGGAGCCGCCCGAGACCTTGCGCGACGTGCAGGAGCTCTACGATACGTACTTCCTGAGCAGCCCCGAATGGGAGACGGCGCGCCGATGAGCGGGCTTGCGGCCGAATCGATGTCTCCCGGGGGTAGACCGCATCGGCCGCTGGGGCGCTCGGCGACGCCGGCTTCGGAGGGTATTTCAATCCAAGCTCCGGGCAGCCGCTGCCTCGGTGTCTTGTGACAGCGATGTCGTGCGGCGCTTGCTCTCGCGAACGCGATGCGTCGGGCGCTTGACGGCATCGGCGATCGCCTGGATAAGCTGCCGCATGAGATCCGCGGCGCTCGCGCTCCTCGTCGGGGCCGCGCTGGGCAGCTTCGATCGTCCCGCAGGTGCCGCCCCGCGCGCCTCGTCGCTCGCGTGGGTGAGGATGCCAGGGGCCGAGGCGTGCATCGACGCGCCGACGCTCGCGCAGGCCGTGGAGCGGCGGCTCGGGCGCGGGGCGTTCGTGCCGCCCACCCGCGGCGAGGTGTCCATCGAGGGGCGGATCGAGCGCGCGCAGGAGGCCGGCGTCTGGCGTGCGACGATCCGGGTGTTCGGCGCGGGCGGGGCGGCGATCGGGTCGCGGGAGATCGAGGCCGAGCAGGTCGATTGTCGGGCGATCGACGAGCAGCTCGAGCTCGTGATCGCATTGCTCGTCGACCCGGACGCCTCGCTCGTGCCCCCCGGCGGCGCGGGCGGCCCAGCCGCGGCCGCCGCCGGGGGCGCGCCGGGCGCGGGCGCGGCGGCGTGGCCTGCCCCGCGGCCCCCGACCGCGACGAGAGCTGCCGTGCCCCCGGCGTGTCCGCCGGCGCCAGCGGCGCCGAGCGCTCCCTGGCGGGTGGGAGGCGCGGTGGAGGCGGTGGGCGGGCTCGGGCTCACGCCTGGGCCCGCGAACGTCGGGGTCGGGGTCCGCGCGCACGCGACGCCGCCGCGCGGGCCGGGGTTCGAGCTGGGCGGCGCGCTGTGGAAGAGCTCGGTCGCGGGCGAGGTGCCCGGATCGCCCTCGTTCTCGCTCGCGTACGGGAGGCTGTCCGTGTGCCCCGTCGAGATCGCGCGCGGCGGGACGGCCCTCTCGGGCTGCGCCGGCGCGATGGTCGGATCGCTGCGCGTCGAGGGACCGGCGGTGCAGAGCAGGTTCCGCCACGAGCGGCTCGTGTTCGATCTGAGCCTCGACACGCGCGTGCGGCGGCGCTTCGTGGGCCCGCTGTTCGGGGCCGTCGGGCTCGGGATCGCGGTGCCGCTCGCGCGCGATGTGTATTTTTACACGGACGAGGCGGGGGAGCGGCGCGACGTCTTCCGTGCGTCACCGGTGTCGGCGATCCTCGATCTCGGCCTCGGCCTCGAGCTGCCGTGACCGGGGCGCGTCAGATCATCGACGCCGTCGCGGGCTGAGCTGCTCTCCACGTCGCCACCAGCGCATCGACCTATCCGCGAACTACCACGCGAACGGCCCCGCGCGCTCAGCGCCCCACCCCTGAATCACGTCGTTCGCCTTAACACGACTTAACGGTGGGCGGCCCCGGTCCGCGCTATTCAGCGCCGCGGGGGAAAACATCGCTCTCAGGAGAATCCTTATGATCGAGAAGAGCACTCTGTCGATGCAACCCTGTTCTCTCCGTCCGTCACGCGCTGCCCTGCCGCGAATCGGCGCGGCGCTGCTGCTCCTCGGAGCCCTCGGCGCCGCCGCATGCACCGCCGGTGCCGGGGCGGACGAAGAGGAGAGCCTCGGGGTGGCGAGCCAGCGCGGAACTTACGATCTGACGAGCAGCTACACGGGCAACGTCGGAGACACCCGCGGCTGGCTCATCGAGTGGCAGGTACCCACGCTTCTGAACGCGTCCACGGCCTGGACCGCGGTGGGCCAGTGGTACTACAATCTGGAGTCCGGCATTTACCACAGCCCCGATGGATGGTTCGTCTACTATTTCGGAGATGACAACGGTGTCACAGGGAATCATTCGAGCTGCAACACCCAGTGGGGCTCGGGGGGCACCTGCGGCGGCTCGCTCGGCGGCCTGCAGCCCGGGCAGCAGGTCGTCTTCAAGTACGAGTGGTGCACGCCCGAGCGCGTCGCGAGCGTGACCGGCGCCCAGCTCTGCCTCTATGTCGACATGAAGGACGGCGCCGGCTGGCAGTTCCTCGCCCAGGACGCGCGCAGCACCGTCGAGATGTATGCGCACGACATCGAGCATTTCGCCGACGTGGGCCCGCAGTACCCCGAGCCGCAGGTCTCCTGCGAGGCGCCCATCAAGATGCTTCGCCAGCAGGTGAAGACGACCACGGGCGCCTGGCAGAACATGTCGGGCGCGAGCACCTGGTCGTTCCACGACGCCGCGCCCTACGTCTACCAGAACAAGAACCTCAGCGCGTCGCCGTCGACCTGGGAGGCCTGCACGTCGACCGTGCCCGCGAACGACTGCAGCAGCGCGCCCGCATGGATGTCGGCGCAGGTGTATACGCCCTCCACGCTGGTGACCGACGGCGGCCACCTCTGGTCGGCGACCCAGCAGATCTGGTGGTCGCACCCGAGCTGCCCGCCAAGCAACCCGACCTCCTGGTGCCCGGCCGAGTGGGCCGACCTCGGGCCGTGTAACTGATCGCGGAGCCCGCTCCTCGGGGACGCCAGCGGACGGCGTCTCCCCCTCTCTCCTTGATTCAGCCCGCCCGTTCGGAGCGCTGAGTCGACGGCGCACGCCGCGTCGTCTGCCTTCATCGCGGCGCGCGCTCTGGCGCGCGGCGGGCGCGCTGTTAGGATGGCGCGTCGCGGAGGCAGGGACGGGTCAGATGGACAGCTCAGATGGACAGCGTCGCTGACGGTCCGGCCGCCGAGGGGTTCGGCGGCACGGACCGCTTCGAGATCCGCGCCCGCCTCGGTGCGGGCGGCATGGGGGTCGTTTACCACGCTCACGATCGGCTTCGCTGCGCCGATGTGGCGCTCAAGACGCTGCTCCGGATGGAGGCCGCCGACATCCTCCGTCTCAAGAGCGAGTTCCGCGCCATCGCGGACATCGCCCATCCGAACCTGGTGACGCTTTACGAGCTCATCTCCGCGCAGGGGCGCTGGTTCTTCACGATGGAGCTCGTCTCCGGCGTGAGCTTCACCAGGTACGTCCGCGGGGGCGAGCTCGGCGCCCCGGGCTCGCCGGCGCATGTCCCGGAGCGGACGTCCCCCGCGGCGGCCACGACCTCTCAGGCGAACCTCCACGGCCGCGCGCCCTCGCCCCGCGCCGGCGACGCGGCGCCGGCGGCCTCCGGCGGCGAGCCCGCGTCACAGCCCAAGGTCGACGTCGCGCGCCTCTGCCAGGCGCTCGAGCAGCTGGTGCACGCCGTCGAGGCGCTGCACGGCGCGGGCAAGCTGCACCTGGATCTCAAGCCCTCGAACGTGCTCGTGGACCAGAGCGGGCGGGTGGTCGTGCTCGACTTCGGCATCGCCCGCGACACCGGGGCTCGCAGGACGGCGCTCGCGACCGCCGAGACGGACGCCCCGGTCGCCGGGACGCCCATCTACATGGCGCCGGAGCACATGCGTGGAGAGCCGTCCGCCGCCGCGGACTGGTACGCGGTCGGCGTGATCCTTTACGAATCGCTCACCGGCCGCGCGCCTTTCAGCGGCAGCCTCTTCGACATCGTCGAGGCGAAGGCGTTCGGCGAGCCGCCGCCGCCTCACCTCATCGCGCCGGACGCGCCTCGGCCGCTGAGCGATCTGTGCCTGCGGCTCCTCCAGCGCGACCCGCGCGCGCGGGCCACGGGCGCGGACGCGCTGCGCGTCCTGCGCGAGGCGGCGGTCGCCGCTCCCCGGCCCGCCGCTCCGCCGCCTGGCGCCGAGGCGCCGACGCCGCTCCCCCGCGCGCCGTTCATGGGGCGCGGCGAGCAGCTGCGAGCGCTCCAGGGAGCGTTCGACGAGGCGCGCGCTGGCCGCCCGGTGGCGGTCTACGTCCATGGCCGCTCCGGCATGGGCAAGTCGGCGCTGGTCCAGCATTTCCTCGACGACTTGCGCGGCCGCCGCGCCGCGGTGGTCCTGGCAGGCCGGTGTCATGAGCGCGAGTCCGTTCCGTTCAAGGCCTTTGACAGCGTGCTGGACGCCCTCAGCCGGCATCTCAAGCGGCTGCCGCGGTCCGAGGCCGCGGGCCTCCTGCCGCGCGGGATCCACGAGCTCGTGCGCGTGTTCCCCGCCCTGCGCGTCGTCGCGGCCATCGAGGACGTCCCGCGGCGCGCCTTCGAGATCCACGACGCCCAGGAGCTCCGGTTCCGCGCGTTTCGAGCGCTCAAGGAGCTCCTTTCGGCGCTCGCCGACAAGGGGCCGCTCGTCGTGTCCATCGACGATCTGCAGTGGGGCGACCGCGACAGCGCGCTGCTCCTCGCCGACCTCCTCGGCCCGCCCGATCCGCCCTCGATGCTCATGCTCGGCGTGTATCGGTCCGAGGACGAGGCATCGAGTCCCTTCCTGCGGGAGCTCTCCGGCGCTCCGGCGCCCAGGTGGACGGGGGCCACCGAGCACCGGAGGCTCTGCCTCGGCCCGCTCGTCCCTGAAGAAGCGGAGTCGCTGGCTCGCTCGCTCCTGGGCGGCCACGGGCCCTCGCACAAGGCGTCGGAGATCGCCCGTGAGTCCGAGGGCAACCCCTTCTTCCTGGCGGAGCTCGCGCTCCACCTGGGCCGCGCAGCGCCGGTTCACCCGGGTCACGAGGACGCCTGTTCCCCGGCGCCGCCGGTGTCGCTGGAGGCGCTGCTCCTGGCGAGGTTCGCGGATCTGCCGTCGGACGCCCGGCGGCTGCTCGAGGTGATCGCCGTCGCGGGGCTCCCCATCGAGCAGCGCGTCGCGCTCAGGGCCGCCGGATTGCAGGGGGACGCCGCGTCGGCGCTGCACGCTCTGCGGACATGGCACCTGGTCCGCACCGGCGGGCTCGAGGAGGCCGATCCCGTCGAGGCGTACCACGATCGGGTGCGCGAGGCGGCGTCCGGCCAGATCGAGCCGTCGCGGCTCAAGGACCATCACCGCCGCCTCGGCGAGGAGCTCGTGGCCCTGGGGCGCGCTGATCCCGAGCAGATCGCGCGTCACTTCCACGGCGCGGGCGACCTCGACAGGGCGGGCGCGTACGCTGCGGAGGCGGCGGACAGGGCCGCCGCGGCGCTCGCCTTCGAGAACGCGGCGCGGCTCTACCAGCTCTCGCTCGACTGCGCGCCCGCGGGCAGCGACCGCCGGCACGGGCTCCTCGTGCAGCTCGGCCATGCGCTCGCGAACGCGGGCCGCGGCGCCGACGCCGCCCGCGCCTACCTCGGCGCGGCGGACGCCACGGGAGGCGCCGCGGCGCCCTCTGTCGTCCTCGACTGCAAGCGCCTCGCGGCCGAGCAGCTCCTGACGAGCGGTCACACGGAGGAGGGCGTCGCGGTGCTCCGGGAGGTGCTCTCCGAGACGGGCCTGCGTTACCCCGAGACGAAGCGCCGCGCCCTCGCCGCGGCGCTCGTCCACCGGACGCGGCTCGCCCTGCGCGGCTTCGGGTTCAAGGAGCGCGACGCGAGCCAGATCGATCCTGGCGAGCTTCGCCGCGTCGACGTCTGCTTCTCTGCGTTTCTCGGGCTCTGCGCGGTCGATCCGGTGCGCGCGGTGGGCTTTCACGCGCAGCACCTCCTCCTCGCGCTGGCCGCGAGGGAGCCGGGGCGCGTCGCGCTCGGGCTCGCGTTCATGGCGCTGTTCGCGTCGATCATCGGCAAGCCGGCGGGCAGCTCCGTGGAGCGCGCCCTCGCCGCGGTGACGCCGCTCCTCCAGCGCTCCGGCGACGCGCGCGTCGAGGGCGTCCTCCGGATCCAGCGGGCGATCGCCGCTCACGAGACGTCGTTTCGAGAGACGGTGATGCACGCAGAGGAGGCAGAGCGCATCTTCCGCGAGCGGTGCACCGGGGTGGCCTGGGAGATCGGCACGGCGCAGACCATCTGCATGATCGGGCTCGGCAAGCTCGGCGATCTGAGGCGGCTCGCCCAGCGCCTCTCCACGTGGATCAAGGAAGCGGAGGCGCGCGGCGACAGGTATGCCGTCACGTCGCTGCGCACGGTCACGGGGGGCCACAGCCTCGTCGCGCTCGCCGCGGACGATCCGGCGCGGGCGCGCGCGGATCTCGCGGAGGCCCTCGCGGCGTGGCGGCAGCAGGGGTTCCAGCTGCAGCACTTCTTCGGGCTCTTCGCGGACGTGCTCATCGATCTGTACTGCGAGGACCCGGGCGCCGCGTGGCGCCGGCTGACGGCGGCGTGGCCGATGGTCGAGGACTCCACGTACCTGCGCATGAGCCCGATGCGGATCGGCGCGATCGAGCTGCGCGGGCGGGCGGCGCTCGACGCGGTCGCGAGCGCGGCGGAGCCGGCCCCGCTGCTGCGCATCGCCGAGCGCGTGGCCGGCGCGCTCCTGCGGGAGCGGGTGGGCTGGGCGAGCGCCCAGGCGTGGCTCACGCTGGCCGCCGTCGCCTGGACGCGCGGCGACGCGGCGCTCGCGCGCACGCACCTGGAGGCGGCGATCGCCGGGTTCGACGCGAGCGAGGTCGCGCTGAGCGCCGCGGCGGCGCGCAGGCGGCTAGGGGAGGTGCTTGGCGGCGAGGAGGGCCGCGCGCTCGTCCGGACGGCCGACGACGTGATGGTCCGCCTCGGCGCCAGCCGTCCGGATCGGATGACGGCCCTGTTCGCTCCCGGCTTCGGCGGTCGCTGACGCCGGGAGGAGGGGTGCCCGATCCAGCGCGACGGCCCCGCGGTGAGCTCGATGAGCTCGTCGTTCGGCCGGCAGCTCGGGGCGGCTCATGGCGTTGTCGGCCGGGAGGCGGCGCGCACCGGGTTGCCTGCGTCAGGGCGTCAGGGCGTCAGGGCGAAGCAGTAGATCCCGCCGTAGCCGCCGCCGCCGCCGACGGTGTTCGAGCCCGGCGCCGGGCCTCCCGCGTCCACGAGATTGACCCCCGCCGCGCACCCCGGTGCATTGTGGGTCGTTATCCAGTGGGCAAAGTTCAGGCCCCCGCCGCCGGTTCCCCTTGGCCACGAGTGTCCAACCTGCGGTGTCCCCTCGGACCTGTCTCCCGTCTTGGCCGTCCAGTCCTTGCACGTCGCGTTGGCGCCCTGGAGCTGCCCCTGGGGGTTGGAGCCCGTCAGGGTGTCGTGGTTGTCGACCTCGGGTTGGGCCGGGTCGGGCTGGTGGTTGGGGACGCCGTCCTCGTTCGGCAGATCGTTCTTGATCGCCGCGTCGGCCGCGCTGGGGCGCGTGTTGAGCAGCTCCGCCTTCTCGTTCGCGACCAGCCGGCCGAGCCGGTCGTACCAGGGCCCCTCGCCGATCCGGTCGATCGCGTTGACCTGCTTCCCGTCCTCGCCTGCCGTGGCGCTCAGGAACGCGCGCCACGTCTTGCTTCCCGCGCCCGGGAGGCTCTTCTCGGCGATCGTCGCGCAGATCTTGTCCGCGCCGCGGAGACCGGCGCCCGGCCCTGTCTCCCCGAAGCGGAGGTCGCCCCCGAAGCCGTCCTGGGAGCCCGACAGCTCCCGCATGGCGGCGAGGCTGGTCACGAAGAAGCTGAATTTTTCGGTCGTCCCGCCGCTCGAGGTGGATGAGGTGGTGTCGCCGCTCGAGGTGGATGAGGTGGTGTCGCCGCTCGAGGTGGATGAGGTGGTGTCGCCGCCTGAGGTGGATGAGGTGGTGTCGCCGCCTGAGGTGGATGAGGTGGTGCCGCCGCCTGAGGTGGACGAGGTGGTGCCGCCGCCTGAGGTGGACGAGGTGGTGCTGCCGCCGGAGGTGGACGAGGCGCTGGTCGAGCCGTCGCTCGAGGTGTCCGCATCCGTGTCTGAACCGCAGCCGACCACGTGCGAGAAGAGCGCGAGGGTCAGAGGCAGCATCAAGTGACGATAAGTGCGTGTCATGGTCTCCGTTTCCTTTCTCGTGTTAAGCAGGAGCGTTGCTGCCAGCCGCACCCCCGAGGTCGAGCAGGCGAGAGACGGGGGGCCCACAACCCAGCCGAGGGTGCCCGGTGCCCCATCCGCCTGGCGAGGGGAATTTCTCAATTCGGCAAACTTTTTGCAACACCCAGATGGATATGTGGCGACGTCGCGGGATCGAGGGTCAATCTTTTTTCGCGGGCTCCTGGATGGGATGTTCCGCCCAGAAGGTCGCGCTCTGTTGCGCGTGGGCCTTCTCCGCCGCGAGCTCGCTCGTCGCCGGTCGCACGGCGACATGGGGCTCCGAACGGACCGCGCGCGGCGCGTGCTCGCGCCCTCCAGAGCCGCTTTCCGACATCCACCGCGGTCGTGCCGGTTCGCGCCCTCTGGTAAATTTGGAGCCAAGTTCGATCCTTGGTCCCCCTTTTGGCTTACGGAGGCTCCATGTCCTCTTGTTCCCGCGCGCTCCCGCCCACGCTCGCCGCCCTCGGTGTCGCCGCCCTCGTCTCGCTGCCCGGCCAGGCGCGCGCCGAGGACGATGCTTTTGCCATGTCGGTCGGGCTCTCCGTGTCGGTCTCCTTCGGCCAGAGGCTCGCCTTCGGTCTCGGCGCCGACCTCCGGGCGACGTTCCTCATGGAGGGCAGCTTCGCCGGAGCGTTCGACTCGGGTCACATGGGATTCGGTCCGTTCGCGCAGGCGACATGGCTCGATTTCTCTGCCGGCCGCTTCGCGGTCGGCAGCCACGGCGGCGGCGATACCTCGGGCAACTCCGAGCAGGTCGTCGCCTGCAGCGTCGACGGTGAGCTCGGCTGGACGTACCGCACCCGCATCAGCGACGAGTTCCCGGCGCAGCACGGCCTCCACGTCGGCGCGATGGCCAGCCTGTTCGATCCGGTGGTCGTCGATTTTTCGGCGCGCGCTGTCATTCCGGTGTCGGGCGAGCTGTTCGTCCCCGAAGGGATGTTGGGCATGGGTCTCCGCGCCAATCGGCCTTTCGGAGAGCGGTCCCATGTCATCGACGGCCGGCCGCGGCGCACGGCCGATGGAGTCGTGCTCCCGCCGGTGCTCGGGCTGGGCCCCGCCGCGCCGCGCCGGGCGCGGCTCGATCGCGCGACCCGGGCGGCACTCGCGGGAGCGTGGCTGGACAGCGCGCGGGCCGAGTGCGGCTCGATCCCGGCGTTCCTCGCCCTCGCGCGGGACCTCGCGGCGGTGGGCGCGCCCGCGTCGCTCGTGGCGTGGGCGCTCGCCGCGCTCGGCGATGAGGTGCGCCACACGGCGCGGTGCAGCGAGATCGCGAGCGAGCTCGCGGGGTGGCGCCTCAGGCCCGCGCTTCTCCCGCCTCCGGCGGCGCGCGACGCGGACCGGAAGGCGGCGCTCGTGCGGATGGCGCTCGAGGCGTGGCACGACGGCTGTCTCGGCGAGGGCACGGCGGCGGCCCGGGCGCGCCGGTCGCTCGCGGGGGCGAGGGACGAGGGCGTGCGCCTGGCGCTCGGCGAGATCGCGCGCGACGAGGCGCTGCACGCCGAGCTCGGGTGGCGCGTGCTCGCCTACTGCCTGGCCGAGGGTGGGCGCGAGGTGCGCGAGGCGGTCGGCGACGCGATGACCGGACCGGCGCCGGCGCCGCCGGCGGACGACGCCGAGATCGAGGGCGAGCGGAAGGAGGTGCAGGCCTTCGGCCGGCTCCCGCGCGCCGAGGCCGACGCCGCCTGGGACGAGACGTGGGCGGCGGCGCGGCACGACGGGGAACGGATGCTCGTCGCCGCGTGAGCGATCGACACCACGGCGACTACGGTCGAGGTCCCTGCGGGTACGGTCCACGCCGGGGAAGGGCGCAGGTCGCCCCGCGGGGGCGAAACTTGCATCCCGCATGGCCCCGATGGAGCGGAATCGACGTCACGAGAACGCAAGCGAGCTGAACAGCCTGGTCCGGCGCAACATAGAGACCCTGATCGCCGTACGGGAGAAGATGGAACGTGGGAAGACCCACCAAGAGATGGTGGCGGACGCGATCACCCGCTTCGCGGGGAGCATGCCTTTCGTCTATATCCATGCTCTCCTGTTCGGGGGCTGGATCCTGGTGAACCTGGGCGTCGTCCCCTGGATCCAGCCCTTCGACCCATTCCCTTTCGTGATGCTGGCGATGATCGCATCGGTCGAGGCGATCTTCCTGTCGACCTTCGTGCTCATCAGCCAGAACCGGATGCAGGCGCTCGCGGACAAACGGGCTGATCTGGATCTCCAGATCAACCTCCTCGCCGAGCACGAGGTCACGCGGTTGATCGGCCTCGTGGACGACATCGCTCGTCATCTCGGTGTCACCAGCGGAGAGGGCGCAACCCTGGACGAATTGAAGAGGGATGTCCGGCCCGAAGAGGTCATCGAGGAGATCGAGCGGGCGGCGCGCGACAGGCCCAGCACGTGAGGCCGCGTGAGCGCGCGAGGCCTGGATGAGCCCAGCCCGCAGCGCGGCGAGCCGAGCATGTCGAAGTGCAGCGTCACCTCGATCGAATCGTTCTCGGGCAGCGCCGGGGGAGGGAAGTCCAAATGCCTCGTGGACGTCAAGCCCCGACGGCGGCGCCTGCGGGCTCGGCGCAGCTCAGCGCTTGCCCTTGGCGCCGCCTGCCTTGGCCGCGCCGCCGCTGCTCCCATGCGCGTTCGCCTTGCCGCCGCCGCCATGGCCCTTGTCGTGGATCATGACCTTGGTGTTGCCGCCGCCACGGTCCTTGTCGTGGATCATGACCTTGGTGCCGCCGCCGCCATGCTCCTTGTCGTGGATCATGACCTTGGTGTTACCGCCGCCATGGTCCTTGTCATGGATCATGACTTTTACCTTGTCACCGCCGCCATGGTCCTTGTCGTGGACCATGATCTTGACCTTGTCGCCGCCGTGATCATGGTCGTGAACCCTCACATCCACGTCAGCGCGCGCGCCCGCGCGCACGTCGATGTCAGGCCCATCGACGAAGGTCTTCACGAGGATGTTGACCCGCGGCGCCCGTGCGGCCGTCGCGATCACGCGCACGCCGGGCCGGTAGCCCCAGAGCGCCACGCGCGTCGTGCCGCGGAATCCGAGCGCGACCGTCAGTCGGAGCGGGTTCACCACCGCCGCGAGCTTGCCCACGAAGTAGAATCCGGCAGAAGCCGGCGCGAGGACGAGCACCTCGGGTCGCTCGGCCACGAGACCCAGCTTGAGCGTTCGCCCCTCGACGGCGACCGGCTTGAGGTGAGCATCGAGCACATAGACGCGCACCTCTCCCGTGGCCTCGTTGGCGACCATCTCGAGCCGGTCGTCGCCGACCACCTGGACGGAGCCGCCGTGGGGGCCCACCGTGACCTCGGACACCTTGCTCTCCGCGCTCACCCTGGCGCTCGCCACGAGCTCCGCCGTGCCGCCCGCGGGCACGTGCAGCACGCCGCTCCACGGCTTGCCCGAGATCGTGAGCGTGTAGCTGATCTCCGTCAGGTCCGCCTCGAGCTTCGGCCCCGCCGCGACGAGGAGCCCCGTCCTCGCGTCGATCGCGAGCGGGATCGTCCGCGCCTCTCCGGACGGCAGCTTCCAGACGAGCGTGCCGCCGACGTCCTCCTTGATGCGCACACCGGAGCTTGCGGTGATCGCGGCCTTCACCTGGCCGTCGCCGTCGATGCGCCAGGCGACATTCCCCTCGTCGTGCTCCTCGACCAGCGCCGCGGCGCCGAGCTCCTCGCTCAGCGCCATCTCCGCGTTGGCCGTCGCCGTGGCCTCGCCGCAGGCGGGCAGGAGCGCGAGCGTGAGAGACACCAGCGCAATTCGAGTCCTACGGATCATCGGTTCCTCCGTTGCCATCCTGTGCCTCGCCGGCCAGCGCCGGCTCGGTCGTGGCATCCTCTCGACTTCCTGCAGCAGTGCGCCCGACGGAGCGCCGCGGCTCACGAATCTCGTTGTGGTCACGTGTGGGGCACACCTCCACTCCTTCGCATCAGGGATGTTCTTACCGCTGGAGCTCCTGGCGAGCCGGGCGGCGCGCCTGGCGAGGAACCGCGAGCGCGCTGGCTGTGAAATTGTGAATGTTCACAGCAGCGCGCACCTCGCCAGCCGAGCGGCAGGCTTGTCGATCGAAGTTGACACCGGATATGTGAACGCTCACACTGTCGGCCGGTCGTCATGCTTTTGCTTCGCTCCGGATGGGCCGTCATGCGCATCCAGGAGACGGTCATGAAGTAGCGAGCGGTCATGTCGCTCGCGGCTGGGATCGCGGTCCTGGCCAGTCGGGACCGTTGCTGCAGCAACGATCCCAGCGGCGGTGGGACCCCGGCGCAGCCGGCAGCGACGGGAACCCCGGAAGCGACCGGACGTATCCCGCCCAGCAGCAGGCTTTCCGGGGGGCTGTACCATGAACATTCTGATTGTGCTGTACGGCAACGCCATCTGCTCGATGCCTTGAGCGCGCGGCGAGCGACCCCGACCTGCGCAAGGGCAGCGCTGAGCAGTGGGATGATTCCAGTTTTACTTACTTAAGTTGACGAGGAGGACAAGATGAGATTCGGAATTCAGCAGAGCTTGCTTGCTGTGGCGACGGGCATCGTCGCCGTGTCGTGCGTCATCGGCCCCGAGGAGGCGTACGACGCCGAGATCGAGGAGGCAGGCTCGCTCGAGGGCGCCATCACGATCGACACGAGCGCGGTCTACACGATCGTCGGCGTCCAGAGTGGAAAATGCGTGCAGGTGGCTGGAGGCAGCACCGCTGATGCAGCGGCCATGCAGATCGCCAGCTGCAACGGCTCGACGCGGCAACAGTTCCGCATGGAATCGGCGGGCGGCGGCTACTATCGCATCCGCAACGTCAACAGCAACCGTTGCATGGACGTCGCGGGCGCCTCCACCGGCGACGGCGCCACCATCCAGCAATACTCCTGCTGGAGCGGGTCAAACCAGCAGTGGTCGTTCACGGACGTCGCCAGCGGCGTCGTGCGCCTCACCGCGCGCCACAGCGGCAAGTCCCTGGACGTCTACGGCCGCGGCACCGCGGACGGCACCGCCGTGATTCAATGGGCGTCGAACGGCGGCGCCAATCAGCAATTCCGCCTCACGCCCGTGGGCTCGGGAACCGGCAGCACCGGCAGCACCGGCAGCACCGGCGGCACCGGCGGCACCGGCGGCTCCGGCGGCTCCGGCGGCTCCGGCGGCTCCGGTGGTGGTGGTGGCGGCGGCTCCGCCGGCACGCGCAGCGCCGGCTGCGGCATTCCCACCTCCCTCACCAGCGGTAACCGCACCATCAACGTCAACGGCACCACGCGCCAGTACGTGCTCGACATTCCGGCGAACTACGACCCGAACAGGGCGTATCGGCTGGTGTTCGGCTGGCACTGGCGCGGCGGGTCGGCCAACGACGTCGTGAACAACGGGTACTATGGGCTCAAGGCGCTGGCGAACGGCAGCGCCATCTTCGTCTCGCCGAACGGCATCGACAACGGCTGGGCCAACTCGGGCGGGCGCGACATCGCCTTCGCCCGCGCCATGGTCGACTCCCTCAAAGCCAACCTCTGCGTCGACACGAGCCGCGTCTTCTCGACCGGGTGGAGCTACGGGGGGATGATGTCGAACGCGCTCGGCTGTGATATGCCCGACGTCTTCCGAGCCATCGCGCCGATGTCCGGCGCCCTCTACAGCGGCTGCAACCAGTCCAACACCCTGCCCGTCGCCGTCTGGATGTCGCACGGCCTGTCCGACAGCGTCGTCCCCGTATCGGCCGGAAGGGCGGCGCTCGACGTCTTCGTGCGCAAGAACGGCTGCAGCACCCAGACGAGCCCCGTGGGCTCCAACTCGTGCGTCGCCTATCAAGGGTGCCGGGACGGGTACCCGGTGCACCGCTGCGAGTTTCCCGGTGACCACCAGACGCCGAGCTTCGCGAGCTCGTCCATCTGGAGCTTCTTCACGCAGTTCTGACCTCCCGCCCCGCCGACGCGGCGGCTGAACGACCGCACGGAGACGTGGATCTCCGATCGGACCGCGAGCTTGACCCGACGGACCGCGACGGTTCGCCGCCGCCGCGGGCGCGGCAGGCGCGCCCGCGGACGTCGCGGGCGCTCGGCCGAGCCGCCCGCCACGCGGCTCACCTGGGAACGGCAAGACCTGCGCACCTGGCGCGCGGGGCGTACGCAAGTCTTGCTGACGTAGGCAATCGTTGCTCGAGCGGTTCAGCGGTTCAGCGGGGCCCCGCGACGGGTGCGCGGGCGCCTTCGCTGCGTCGGCGACGGGGTTGTTGCCCGGCTCGGGCAGTCGACTGCGACACGAATTGCCGACAGCCTCGCGGAGCTCGATCCCTGGCGCCGACCACGTCTTCCGTGAAGCTGGCACGGAGGCTGCGATGGTCAATGGTGCGGTCGACGCCAGCGAGAGGATGAGGCACCCGCTGGCGACAGGCGGCTCTCGGTCCAGGAGACGCGGATCTACCGCGCAGGATCGTCGGAGCCGCCCTCGGCTTGCCTCCTGGAGAGGGTTCCATGAAGAGCATTGCAATCACGATCCTGTTGGCCAGCATCGTCGTTGGAGGCTGCGCTGTCGCGGCCGACCCCGATCCCGAGGCAAGCGGGGAGGTCAACGAAACGGCCAGCGAGTCCGAGGCAGAGGACATCGCGGAGGCCTCGGAGGCCTTGGACTCGAACTGCTCCGCGCGGAGCTGCGAGAGTTGCGGTGGAGGGAAGTCCCGCGCAAAGACCGTGACTTGGACGAAGATGTACTTCCCTGGGACGGGGATGTACATGTGCGCGGGCCCCAGCACGGTCACCTACGGCTCGTGCCAGTTGGCGTGCGAGCTTTAGGCCCAAGTTCGATGATCCAAGCGCGGCGCCCGAAGGGCTATGGCCTGACGCCGGCAGGATCCTTCGGGGCCACCCTCTTCGTCACCATGAGGTCCGCTTCTCAAGGAGGTGTGTGATGTTGTCAGATGGTACTCGTATGGCTGCCCTCGCAGCCCTTATGCTGATCGCGCCGGGTTGCATGAGTCAAGCCACTTTCGAGGACGGCCTGGCCGAGCTGACGACGCCGTAGAGAGGGCTCTCGGAGGCTGCTGAGGGCTCCGATGGGGCGGAGCTCACGTGGCTCCCACTGGCTTTCACGGAGTGTAACGGCAGCGTGAACGACTCCGAGTCCACCTTCGTCGATGACACGAGCTCTGACGTCGTGTACTCGTCCCCATGGAAGGCCGAGACGCCCGGGCTCGGGCTCCATGTGGCGACACAGCATATCACCAACATCGGCGGGAACAAGGTGTCCCATACCTTCAACACCACGGGCGGATGGTCATCGACGATAACCTACGGCTACCACAAGATGAGGAACGCCGGCAAGGCGGCGATGTACTGGGATGGACAGTGTCTGGGCACCATCAGCTTGTATGACCCAGGCAATGTGTATCATTGTGAGCTCACGCTGCATGACATGCCCTCCGGTGTGCATACTGTCATGGTGAAAGTCCTGAACCAGAAGGAGCCGGTCAGCGGCGGGACCTACGTTAACGTCGATTATTTCAGGCAGTATGACTTCTGAGACGGCGCGCGGCGGCTCTCGATGATGGGCTTGGTACTTCAGCCGCACGTCGGTGAACGCTGAACGAGCTGGGCCTCATTGGTGTGCGGACGGGCCGAGCGTCATCATGTGGATGACGCCTTTCTCTCGAGGTGTCCTCCCCGTGAACAAGGGGGTTCCATCGAGGTTGTCCAGGTGCTCCGTGATCGCGGTTGACTCGGAGATGATCAAGCCGTCGTCCAGCGCGAGAAGCGGGGTCTTCCGGTCGGGTTCTTGGCGAGGAGTTGCGGCTGCTTCTGTGCAGCGGAGATTAGGTCCACACGTTCGAATTTCACCGTTTCGTTCAAGCCCTTGGCTGCGAGGACGATACGAATGCGGGCCGCGTTCGGCGTCGCTTCCATGTCATAGATTTTCATCGAGCAGCTCCCTCTTCGCTCCACAGCCTGCGGGCGAGAGCTATGACCGGTGCAGCCTCAAGCCCTGCTGCCCAGCGCTGCCGAGCCCCTCCCTCAGCTTCATTGACGGGATCTCGTAATCGCCGTAGTTCTGCGGTCGGTAGGCGATCGGCCTGTCGACGAACAGCCGCTCGAGGCGCCGATCGAGATCGTTCGCGATCGCCCGGAATCGCTCCTCGTCCATCCGCTCGGCGCGGTAGACGACGAAGGGATCCAGCACCGAGAAGCCGGGATAGAAGAGGATGCCGTGCTGGATCGGAAACAGCAGGTCGTCCATCGGCCCGTTGATGCCGCGCTCCGAGTAGTGGTCGGCCCAGCCGCCGGCGGTGAGCGCGAGCATGGCGCGCTTGCCGGCGAACACGCCCTCTCCGTAACGATCGCCCCAGCGCCGGTCCGAGTGCTCGCCGACGCCGTAGGCGAAGCCGTGCGCGAAGACGCGCTCGACCCAGCCCTTCAGGATCGCCGGCATGGAAAACCACCAGAGCGGGAACTGGAGGATGACGGCGTCGGCCCAGAGGAGGCGCCGCTGCTCCTCGGCCACGTCCGGCGTCTGCGTGCCATGCTCGAACGCGCGGTGGGAGGCCTCGATGACGCGCAGGGGGGCGCCCGCCGGCTCGGCCGGGAAGTCGACGCCGTCGAGCGCTGCCTTCCAGCCCTGCGCGTAAAGGTCGGAGACGAGCACCTCGTGCCCGGCGGCGGTGAGCGTCGCGACCATCCGGTCGCGGAGCGCGCCGTTCAACGAGCGCGGCTCGGGATGCGCGTAGACGATGAGGACCTTCATGGCATGTCCTTTCCGAGGAGCGTGTTCGTCTCCTCCTGCAGTGAATCAGCGGATAGGCCCGGGTGCGGCCGGGTGGATGCCCAGGAAACTAGGTCTCTCCCCGGCATCGTTGAAGTCACGGTTCTTCTGTGCTGCTATCGACCCGGTGGATAGCAGCCGCCTCGATCTGAACCTGCTCGTCGCGCTCGACGCGCTGCTCGCCGAGCGCAACGTGACGAGGGCTGCAAAGCGCCTGAACCTCAGCCAGCCGGCGCTGTCTGCGCAGCTCCAGCGGCTGCGCGAGCTCCTCGGCGACCCGCTGCTGGTCCCCGCGCAGCGCGGCATGACGCCCACGAGGCGCGCGCTGGAGCTGCAGGCGCCGCTGCACGAGGCGCTGGAGGGCGTGCGCGCCGTGGTCGCCGCCGGCGCGGGCTTCGATCCCGCGACGTCCGAGCTGACGGTCGCGATCGCCGCGTCCGACTACGTGCAATATGCGCTGTTGATGCCGCTCGCCTTCCAGCTCCGGCGCGAGGCGCCGGGCGTGCGGCTGGCGTGGCGAGCCCTCGACGTCGCCCAGCTCGCGGGCCAGGTGGAGCGCGGAGAGGTGGACCTCGCCGTGCTGACGCCCGAGCTCGCGCCCGAGCACCTCCGGAGCAGGAAGGTGCTCGACGAGCGCTTCGTCGTCATCGTCCGGCGCAATCACCCGCTGGTGTCGCGCACCATCAGCCTCGACCAGCTCTGCGCGCTCGACCACGTGGTGGTGAGCCCGCGCGGCGGCGGCTTCACCGGCGCGACCGACGCCGCGCTCGCGGCGCTCGGGCGCGAGCGGCGGGTGGTCATGTCCGTGCCCTCGTTCCTCATGGTGCCAGAGCTCGTGGCGCGCTCGGACATGGCGGCGCTCGTCCCCGAGCGCCTGGCGCGCGACCGCGCCGACCGGCTGGAGCTCCTTCCGCCCCCCGTCCCCGTGCCGGGCTTCGCCATCGTCATGGCGTGGCACCACAGGACAGCCATGCACCCGGCGCTCACCTGGCTCCGGGACCGGGTGCGAGCGCTCGCGGGGGATGTTCGATGATGGCGCCGCTCGCCGCGGCGAGGCCGGCGAGGCGGGTCGCGGGCTGTCCCCCGTTCTCGCGACCGGACCACTCCCGGGCGAGCGTATCATCCCTCCGGGCCCCCCACCTGACCGGCATGGATTCCCGATTCTATCTTGACGGCGAGCATTGCCGCCGGTACGTTGGTCTGACCAACGGACAGCATGACCAGTACCCCTCGCTTCCGGACGGTGTCCCGTTCGGCGATCTACGTCGACGTCGCCGACCAGATCCGCGACGCGATCCTCAGTCGCTCGCTGTCGTCAGGCGAGCGCCTCCCGCCCGAGCGCGAGCTCGCTCAGCAGTTCGGGGTCAGCCGCGCGACCATCCGCGAGGCGCTCCGCCACCTCCAGGCGCAGGGGCTGCTCGCGTCGCGCGGCCGGACCTCGCCGATGCAGGCCGCGAGCCCTGACGCGGCGGTCGACCGCTTCTGCGAGGCGCTCACGCACGTGGTCCAGCTCCGGAACGTGTCGCTCCCGGACCTCATCGAGCTGCGCGTCGCGATCGAGACCGCCGCGATGACCCGCTCGGCGGCGGCGCCGGTCGCCGCTCACCTCGACGAGGCGCGCGCCGCGCTCGAGGCGATGGAGCGGGAGCAGATCTCGCCCACCGAGTTTCACGACGTCGATATCGCGTTTCACGTCGCGCTGGTCGCGGCCTCTGGCAACCAGGCGCTCGCCCTCGTGATGGTCGCGGTCAAGGACAGCATCCGGCTCCACCTCGAAGAGGCGCTGAGGCCGCGCTCGTTCGCGGCGATCCGCCCGCGGGTGGTCGAGGAGCACCGGGCGCTTTTGCGCGCGATCGAGCGCGGTAACGCGAAGTCGGCGGCGACGCTCCTCAGGGCGCACCTCTCGGAGTTCTACGGCACATGAGCCCGCTCGACGAACTTGCTCGTATCCTGGGCGACCGCCTGGTGACGGATCGTGACATCCTGGAGGGCTATCGCCGCGATCAGGCCCTCTGGGCGCCTGGCGGCTGGCCCGTCGCGGTGGCGCGGCCCGCCTCGACCGCCGAGGTGCAGGCGCTTGCGCAGTGGGCGACCCGGCACCGCACCGCGCTGGTGCCGCGCGGCGCCGGGACCGGGGTGGCGGGCGGGGCGACCGCCAGCGACGGTTGCGTGGTGCTGAGCTTCGAGCGCATGAACCGCATCCTCGCGATCGACGAGGCGGCGATGCTCGCCGTCGTCCAGCCGGGGGTGCTCAACGGCGAGCTCAAGGCCGCCGTGCACGATCGGGGGTTGTGGTATCCGCCCGACCCGTCGAGCTACGCCGTCTCGACCCTCGGCGGCAACGTCGCCACCAATGCCGGCGGCCTGTGCTGCGTGAAATACGGTGTCACGTCCGATTACGTGCTCGGCCTCGAGGCGGTCCTCGCCGACGGGACGGTGCTCCGCACGGGCGGCCGGAGCCGCAAGGACGTTGCCGGTTACGATCTGACGCGGCTCCTGGTCGGCTCCGAGGGCACCCTCGCGCTGATCACCGAGATCACGCTGCGTCTGCGGCGGCGGCCCCCGCCGGCGACCACGCTCGTCGCGACGTTCACCTCGCTCGAGGCCTCGGGCCGGGCGGTCGCGGCGATCGTCCGGTCGGTCGACGCGTCGATGCTCGAGATCATGGACCGCACGGCCATCCGCGCCGTCGAGCGCTACCGCCCTCTCGGCCTCGATACCGAGGCTGCCGCGATGCTGATTGCGCAGAGCGACGCGCCCGGGTCCGCCGAGCTCTCCTGCATGCAGGAGGCCTGCGAGGCCGCCGGCGGGGCGGTGATCGCCACCACCGAGGACGAGAGCGAGGGGCAGATGATGCTCACCGCGCGCCGCCTCGCGCTCACGGCGCTCGCGGAGCTGGGCACGGTGCTCGTCGACGACGTCGCCGTGCCGCTGCCGCAGCTGCCGGAGATGTTCCGTCGAATCGAGGCGATCGCCGCCGCCACGCAGACCACCATCGCGACGGTGGCGCACGCGGGCGACGGCAACCTTCACCCTCTGGTCGTGTTCGACGGAAAGGACGCCGCGGCCGAGGCGCGCGCGGTCGCGGCCTTCAACGAGGTGATGGCGCAGGCGCTCGAGCTCGGCGGCACGATCACCGGCGAGCACGGGGTCGGCACGCTCAAGCGCGGCCTCCTCACCCGCCAGCTCGGCGCGGCGTCGCTCGCGCTGCACCGCCGCATCAAACACGCCTTCGACCCGGGCTGCATCCTCAACCCCGGAAAGGTGATCGACAGCTGACGTGGCGTGATGTCCGCGCTGCGCGGCGCCGCCTCGCTCGGCGGCGCCGCGATCACAGCCCATCACAGCATCACAGCCCGGTGTAGATGGTGGCGAAGGAGGCCGCCTCGCCGCGGAGCAGCAGGCTGAGACGCGGGTTCGGCACCTTGAAGGTGTGAATCTTGGCGTTCCGCACGTCGAGCACCGCGAAGGCGCCGCCCGGCGTGCTCTCCGCGAGGCCGTTCATCAGCAGGTTCAGCACGACCGAGACGCGCTTGGACGACAGCGGCTCGCCGCGGAAATACATCTTGATGACGTGGGGCGTCCCGTCGATGACGAGCCCGAGCTCCGGATTCACGTTGATCTCGAGATCGCCCAGGCGGTACGTCGACGCCGGCGGCTCGAACCACGTCATCTTCGTCGAGGCGAGGAACTTGCGATATCCATTCACCACCGACGGGTAGATGCGGCGGCGCCGCTCGTCGTGCTGCGCGGCGAGGAAGCCGTCGAGCACGCTGGTGGGCTTTCCGCTCCTGTGCATGTCGACGATCGCCTCTCGCACCTGCCTGTAAAAGTCCGTGTAGAGCTCGTCCTTCCGTTCCTTGAACTCCCTGACGCCGGTCAGCTTGGGCGTGCCGGCCTTGAGAACGAAGTCGACAAAGTACGTCAGCGAGATCTTTTCCATGAAGTCTCCTGCAAAACGAAGCATTCCGGCGCGCCATCGACACGCGTCGTACGAGAGACACGCCGTCGCGCCGCGTCCTTGGTGTCTACCATGGATAGTCATCTTCGACCCGTCGGGAAAGGGATCGGTCGGACGGACATTGTCCCAGCCTGTCGAGGGCGGACGGATGCGCCGTGGGTCGAAAAAGTGTAGTTATTACGAATATTTACGAGAGTGATCGGGCGCGGTTCACCCGGAGGCGCCGGGCTCCTCCGGGCCGCGCGAGTGGCCATGACGAGAGGAGGCGCGCGCGGCAAAGGTAATCGACAGAATCCAGCTGTTATCCAGGGGATCTCCTGTGGAGAACCCCTGTGGAGAACTGGAGAGGACGGGGCGTGATCGAGGCGTGGACCCGGTCGGACATGGTCTGTCATAACCACGTGCTCCTTGGCGCTTGACGCTGCCCGCGGGCGGAGGATGGGGCCGGAACGCCTCCGGGGCGCCTTCACTTCCCGCTCGCTCTCGATGTGTCCTGCTCTGGACCCGTGTTTCGAGGTCGACTCGGCGCGGGCCTGGTCGCGCCGTCGCGGCTGGAGGATCCCAGCTCCACTCTCTCTCCTCGGGCATTCCACTTGCGTGCGGCGGTCGGCCGGCCAGACTACGCCGCCGTGCTCGCCATCGAAGCGTCCTCCGTGAGGAAGGTCTACCGCGGCTTCTTCCGCCGGAGCGGCGGGCAGACGGCGCTCGCGGGCCTCGACCTCGCCATCCAGCGCGGCGCCGCGTTCGGGCTCATCGGCCTGAACGGCGCGGGCAAGACGACGTTCATCAAGACGCTGCTCGGCGTTGTGCGCCCCACGAGCGGCGCCGTGCGCGTGCTCGGCGGCGAGCCGGAGGACCCGGGCGTGCGCGCCAGGATCGGGTACCTGCCGGAGCGGCTCTTCTTGCCCAGCGCGTTCACGCCGCGGCAGTTCCTCGCGAGCGTGGCCCGCATGAAGGGCCTCTCGCCGGGCGAGGGCGCGCTGCGCGCGCTGGTCGAGAGGGTAGGGCTCGGGGTCGACTCGGACCGCAAGATCGGCGGGTTCTCGAAGGGGATGCGGCAGCGCCTCGGGCTCGCCGCGGCCTTGCTCGGGCAGCCGGAGCTGCTCGTGCTCGACGAGCCCACCGACGGCGTAGACCCGCTCGGCCGGGCCGAGATCCGCAGGATCCTGGGCGAAGAGCGCGCGCGGGGGGCGACCTTGTTCCTGAACTCGCACCTCCTGTCGGAGACCGAGCGCATCTGCGACCGCATCGGCATCCTCGCGGGCGGGCGGCTCGTGCGCGAGGGCGCGCTCGTCGCGCTGTGCGGCAGCGAGACGGCGTACCGCGCGCGGTTCGCGGACGGCGCCGACGCGGCGAGGCTCGCCGCGCTCGGGTTCCGCCCGGCCGACGGGGAAGGGGCATGGCGCCTGGAGGCCGAGAGCCCCGCGGCGCTCAACGAGGCGCTCGACCAGGCGCGGCGCGCCGGCGCCTTGCTCGTCGAGCTGTCGCGGGACCTGCGCGACCTGGAGGACGTGCTGGCGGAGGCGCTGGGCGCGGGCGGCGCTCGCGGAGGTGCGGCGTGAGGGCGGCGCTGAGCGTCGCCGGCGACCTCCTGCGCGAGGCCTCGTCGCGGCGGTGGTTCCTCGCCCTCGGGATCGGCGTCACGATGGCGCTCGTGGTGATCGGGGGCGCGCTGCAGCTCGAGGTGGTGGACGGCGCGCTCGCGGCGACGCGGCTCTTCGGCAAGGAGCTCGGCCGCGGTGAGATCCGCTCGGTCGACGTCGCGCTCCGCTACGTCAGCCGGGCGCTTTCGTACGTGCTGTTTTACGGGGGGCTCGCGTTCGGGATCGTCTCCTGCGCCGATTTCGGCCCGAGCCTGCTGGCGCCGGGGCGCATCGAGCACCTGCTCTCGCTGCCCGTGCGGCGGTTCGAGCTCCTGCTCGGCACGTTCCTCGGCGTGCTCGCGCTCTCGCTCCTCAGCACGCTGTACGGCGCCCTCGGGATCACGGTCATCTTCGGGCTGAGGGCGGGCGTGTGGATGGCGAGCCCGATCGTGGCGGCGCTCCTCGCGAGCGTGACGTTCGCCGGCATCTACGGGGCGATGCTCACGACCGCGGTGATGGTGCGGAGCGCCGCCCTGTCCGCGGCGGTGGGGATCGCGCTGTTCATCCTCGGCATCGTCGCGGGGTACCGGGAGCAGCTCGACTCGTTCTTCGAGCCTGGCCTGGCCCGCGGGGCCTTCCGCGCGGCGACGCTCGTGCTGCCGCGGGTGTCGGCGCTCGCCGACGCGTCGGCGGACATCGCGGTGGCGACGGCGATCAAGGCGGATGTGCTCGCCAGCCAGGTGGCGGGGCTGCTCATCTTCGGCCTGGCCGCGCTCGCGGTGGGCATCCACGTGTTCGAAGAGAAGGATTTCTAGGGTGGAGCGGCGATGCTGGACGAGGCGGTAAGCGATCGACATCGGCAGCTCCGCGGCGCCTGGGTGGGGGTGACGACCCGATGAGACCGATGAAGAAGCGGGGCGTGTGGCTCGCGGCGGCGATGGTCCTGCTCGCGCTCGCCGCGTGGCTTATGTCGCGCGGTGACAAGGAGAAGCCCACGGTCCGGCCCCGGAAGATCGAGTTTCCGCGCTATCCGAAGCCGGCGGAGATGGAGCGCGCCAGCCGCCGCCGCACCCTGCCGCCGCTGTCTGCCCCGCCGCCTGGCGTCGAAGCGCCGCAATGGACGCGCGACCCGGTGCTCGCCGCCCTGCCCGCCGATCCGAAGCACTCGGCCATGGTGTTCGAGATCGAGGCGCTCAAGGAGTCGCCGATCATGCAGATCTGGCTCGATTGCATGCTGTCGCGCGGCGAGGAGCGCGCCGGCGTCGCGCGCCTGAAGGACCGATTCGGGATCGACGTGCTGGAGGACGTGGAGCGCGTCGCCTCGTCGAGCGCGGGGCTCATGGTGCTCCAGGGATCGTTCGAGGGCGCAACGTTCGAGCGCGAGCGATGGACCACGCGGACGTACGGGGAGAAAGGCATCCTCTACGAGGACAAGGACACGGGCAGGGTCGTCGCGACGTGGGGGCCTGACGTCCTGCTCTTGAACCCGCGCGCCGAGCCCGATCTCGTCGAGGACGCGATCGATCGACTCGAATCGACCGATCCCGCGCAGGGCTCCATCCTCCAGGAACACCAGGCCTACAGCGACGTTTATGGAGTGCTGTCGCCCGACGATCTCTCGAAGATGCTGGCGTCGGAGCAGGACGAGCTCGCCGAGCGGATCCGGGAGACCGTCCAGCGGGTGGAGATCCACGTCGACGCCTCGGAGGACGTCGCCGTCGTCGCCGAGGTCGCCGGCCCCCCTGGCCAGGAGATGGAGGACCTGTCGAAGCTGTTCGGCGCCGCGCTCTCCATGGGGCGGCTCAACGCGATGCGCGAAGACAATGACGAGCTCGCCGAGCTGCTCGACCACGCGAAGGTGGAGACGCAGGCGCGGCGCGCTCCCTGGGCGAGCAAGCCGGAGGAGGGGCGCTTCTCGGTCGACGTGGCGCTGCCCGTCGAGCTGCTGAAGAACCTCGGCCCGTGTCGTCGAGACCGCGATCCGGACCGCGACATCAAGCCCGTGCCCGAGCCCGAGCCAGCGCCGACGCGGTGACGCGCGCAATGCCTCGCGAGCCGCGCGTCCCTGGATGATACCCTATCAGGGCCGGGGATGGCCCTGGCGATGGGGTATCAGAGCGGCTGATACAGCTGGATCAGGTTCCCGCAGGTGTCCGAGAACACCGCGATCATGACCGGGCCCATCGGGGTGGGCTCCTGGGTGAACGCGACCTGGTGCTCCTTGAGGCGAGCGAACTCGGCCTTGAGGTCCGACACCTCGAACGCGGTGAGCGGGATGCCCTGCGCGAACATCGCCTGCTGGAACGTCTTGGCTGCCGGGTTGGCGTTCGGCTCCAGCACGAGCTCCACGTCGTCGGGGCCCTCCGGCGAGACCACGGTGATCCACCGGTACTCGCCGACCGGGAAATCGTTCTTCTTCTTGAAGCCGAGCACCTCCGTGTAGAACGTGAGCGCGCGTGTCTGGTCCTCGACCATGATGCTGTTGAGCTTGATCCTCATCGATCGCCTCGCTGAGCTGACGGTTCGGGCCGACTCTGCCAGGGCCGCCCGGCTCATGCTTCTCGAAAACTGCGAAACGCGCCCGGCGGCAGCCGGCCCATCAGGGTGAGACAGCCGGGGACGAGCTCCCACGGGAGCCTCCCCGGCACCTGCACCATCGCGCGCACGCGGCGCCGGTACGCCGACGGCGGCACGCCGATCCGCTGCGCGAACAGCGCGCTGAAGCTGCCGAGGCTGGAGAACCCGACCTCCATGCACACGTCGGTCACCGAGTGATGCCCGGCCGCCAGGAGCTGCTTGGCCAGATCAAGGCGCCGCCGGATGCGGTACTGGTGCGGGGTCACGCCGAACACCGCCTCGAACTGCCGGATGAAGTGGTAGGGCGAGATCGCCACCTCCCGCGCCACGTCCTCGATCGACAACCTCGACTCGCGCACCTCGGAGAGCAGGTCCCGCGCCCGGCAGAGGTTCCTGAGCGCGTCGTGTCCGAGCAGCATCGCCGGCGACCAGGATAGAGCGTGGCGGCGGCTGGCTCAAGCGACCCACCGGAGGGGCGCGCGAGGGGCCGCTCGGACGAGCAGCTCGGGGTCGGGGAAGGCGAGGAACCAGGTCGACAGGCCGCGCGCGCGACAGAGCGAGTGTGTCGGCCGTGGCCGAATTTGCAGCTTCATTGTCTTTCGGGACAGACGCGCCGTCTGGTACCCACTGACGGGGCGCCGGCGGCGCGGCGCCGCGCCCGAGCCCGCCGGCGAGCTCGGGCGCGGCGCCGCGGTGACGGCGCTTCATGACGTCCCGAGCCAGTCCGAAGCAAACCCGGGAGGAGCCAATGAAAGCGATCGAGTTACCCGAGATTCCGGACAGCGCCCTTTGTGTCGAGGCGACCGAGCACGCCAGGGCCGTCAGCGCCCCGTTCCTCTTCAACCATGTGGCGCGCACGTACGTCTTCGGCGACGCGCTGGGGCGGCACATGGGCCTGTCGTACGACCGCGAGCTGCTCTATCTGGCGTGTGTGTTCCACGATCTGGGCCTCACCGACTCGGCCCCCGTCGAGACGCGCTTCGAGGTCGAGGGGGCCGACGCGGCCAGGGCTTTCCTGGCCGCGCGCGGGGTCGGCGCGCGCGAGCAGGAGATCGTCTGGGACGCGATCGCCCTGCACACCACCACGGTGATACCCCAGCGAAAGCGCCCCGAGATCGCCCTTTGCCAGATGGGCGCGGCCATCGACGTCGGCTACGCGCCCTTGACGCTCCTGCCCGATCGGCTCGTCGAGGAGGCGCTCCGGCGCTACCCGCGGCTCGGCTTCAAGGAGGCGATGACCTCCGCGTTCTGCGGGCTGCTCCGCCGAAACGAGGCGGCCGCGGCCACTTCGCCGGTCGTGGCCGACGTCGGCGAGCGCAGGCTCGACGGGTTTCGACCCATCCACTTCTGCGACGTCATCGCGGGCGCGGCGTTCGACGAGTAGCGCTGTCAGGAGCTCGGAGGGCTTCAGAGCGCGAACAGAAAATCGACGAAGGAGCGGGTCGCGCCGTCGAGGCCGAGGTACTTCTTGCCGGCGGCGGGCTCGATGACGAGGTATTCGTCCTTGGCGTGGGCGCCGGAGCCGTGGCCGAGGCCGACGTGGCCGGCCGGGAGCTCGAGCGGCTTTCCCGTGAAGAGGTAGCCGGGCCAGGAGCCGGCGAGGCGCGGCCAGATCACCGGGGCCAGGCCCGCGGCCTTGTAGACGGCCAGCTGGGTCTGGATGGGCGGCGCCTCGAGCGCGGTGTCCGTCGGGTCGTAGCTGCCGATGTTCTTGATAGCGATGTCCTTGTAACCGCGCCTGTCGAGGTGCTTGCGCAGCTTGGCGAGCACGTCCAATGCGGTCATGTCCGGCACCAGGCGGATATCCATCTTGGCGAAGGCGCGGTGCGGCAAAATGGTCTTGGAGCCCTCGCCGATGTAGCCGGCATAGAGGCCGTCGATGTTCACCGACGGGCGCGAGACGTAGCGCTCGAGCATGGCGCGCTCGTCGAGGTCGTTCACCCACCTGTCGACCCCGAAGGCCTTCTTCCAGTCGGCGTCGTCCCAGCGCGCCGACAGGTCGTCGAGCAGCTTCTTCTGCTGGCTCGAGACCGGGCGCACGGCGTCGGTGAGGCCGTCGATCATCGGCTCGTTGCCGTCCGCCGAGACCAGCGTGCCGAGCGCCTGCACCAGCCGCCAGGCCGGGCTGTCGACGACCACCTTCATGCTGGAGTGGATCTCCCCGTCGCGGGGGCCGCGCCCCCACGCCTCGCCGCTCGCCTCCAGCTCGACGTAGACGATGCCCTTCGCGCCCAGGACGACGTTGACCGTGCCCGACAGCGATTGGTCCGCCGCCGGCATCATCACGCCCTGGCATCTCGCGAGCGCCTTCATCACGTCATCGTTCCGCACCACCTGCGAGAAATGCGGAGAGCCGAGCTCCTCTTCCCCTTCGGCGACCACCACCAGGTTGACCGGCAGCTTCAGAGAGGTCGACGGCCTTGCCAGCCGCGCCCCTGGCGAGGCGGGGGAACGAGGCGAGCAGCCCGGAGGCCGCGGCGGCGGCGATGAAGGTGCGGCGATCGATGTCCAGCATGGCGCGCAGCTTAAAGCGCGCCGGGCAGGAACGGTCCTCCCCCTGCTTTCGTGGACACCTCGACGTCACCGGGAGGCATCGATCGAACGGAGAAAGAGGAGGGTGTTCACGCCTGGGTGCAAGGCCGAGGCGGTACGGCAGGCGAGGGCAGGCGCGCAGAGCCTCGTCGATGGCTTCGCCTGGGGAGCGGAGAATCCAGCGGAATCGATGCTCTCTTGCTCGGATCGGCTGATGGCCATCGCGCCGGCGAACGGGCCTCCGCCACGGGCGTGATGCTCGGCCCATCACCGACCCGAGCGCGCCTCGGTGTTCGGGCGTGTCGAGGGCCCCTCGGCAGGGCATCGGGCGCGTGAGCGAGCCGTCGTCCTGCTGGAGCGAAAGGCGGCCCACAGCGATCCTCTACATTACATGGAGCGCCAACACACACAGGGGCTCTTGAGAGGGCGCCGTGTCGTCCATCGTCATGTCATGCCCGTCGGCTCAGGACGGTGACCTAGAAATGCTGGTTCAGGTACCGCAACCCGGGTGAGTATGTTGTTGACACAGTGTCGCTCTTCAGGAGGAGAGCGGGCGCATAGGGAGCCCTCTGTCGCCTCATGTGAGCGACGTGAACTGCTCTTGACATTTCTGAATCGCTTTGATTCTTTTTTCTTCCATCTCGAGCCGATACGATCTGCCGGCCAATAGCGCAGAGCGCGGGGGAAATCATGAGTCACCCATCGTTCACGCTCATTCGCGTGATCTGCTGCCTTCTCGTTGCGATCACAGCCGGCTGCTTGGACGGCAAAGCGCCGCGCGGCGACGCTCCCCAACCAGCTGCCATTCCGGATGTATCCTTTCAAGGGCCATGCGACGGGCCAGCCCTAGCTCACGTGCGGGTCGATCGCGCGAAGAAGGCGCCAGATGTCGGCGCGGTCATGTTTGCGGCAGCGGGTGATATTTGCCTTCGTGTCTCGACCGGCGGGGAGAAGGGCCACGCGGCCGCCGCGGCGTGGATCACCTTGGATACGTCGCTGCGCGCCGCTTCGCCCGACGACTTCAACGGCAGGCCCGCGGCCTTCAACGTGCTCGTCCGTGGATTGTACGACGGAGAGCACCGCCTCGAGGTTCGAGTCGCGTCGAAGCCTGGAACATTCGTCGACGTCGAGATAGTCGACCTGGTCGACCCGGCCGAGCTCGAGACGGGCGGCGACCCGGTGACAGGCACAGTCGGTCCCATGGGAGGCGTTGTATCCTCGAGCGGCGGTCCAGGGCTCATTTCTATTCCCCGCGACGCGCTCTCGGCGCCGACGGACATCACGATAGCGAAGTTGAGCGACGCTGCGGCCGCCAGCCCTCTCCCCGACGGTCTGGTCCTCGTCGGTGGCGTGGAGCTCCTGCCGGAGGGGACGGTCTTCGATGCCCCCGCCCTCGTCCTCGTCCCGCTCACGCGGCGCTTGACGCCGGGGCGACCCCTGACAGCCCTTTATTTTGACCCGGTGCAGGGAGCGTGGGTGCGCTCCCTCATGTCCACGGGGGAGTACGCCAGCGCCATGGTAACGTCGGATGGGGCCCACGCCGCGTTCCTCGTGGACCACTTTTCGTCTCATGCGGTCGCCCTTCCCGAGCTGCCGGAGCTCGATCTCGTCCAGATCGGCACCGTTCGAAGCGCGATTCACGTGTGCCCTATCAACTTCGATTTCGGCGTGTGGGACGGCCCCCCAGTCAATAATATCTTCCGCACCGCCTATAGCGACCCGATCTTCCGGCACGGCGTCTTCACGGACGTGTTCGAGCAGGTCCTGCTCCGGCCGACGGTGGGCGACGGCGGGGCGCATTACGCCATCGCGGCTCAGATCCTCGCGTCCGCGCGCAACGAGCTCGCGTCCAGCGCCGATCTCCTCTATTCACAGGCTCTGCTCAGCAAGCACGTCAATCGGGGACTGCGGGGGCTGTGGGGCTGGTACGCCGACCAGCCGGCCTCCTTCAAGCATACGACCTTCGCGAACGTTCAGGCGCGGTTCAGCAAGCTATCCGCAGCGCTTCAGCTCGTCGCCGTCGGCGCGCAGCTCGACGAGGGCGCCGCTCAGGTGGAGCTGCTCTGGGTCCTCTCGCAGGCCGCCGACCTGACGCGCATCGAGGTGATGAGATCCTACCTCGATTCGATAGGGCTGAGCACCGATCCGTCCGTCGTGGCCGGATTCGAGGTGGCGGCAGGCCGCGTTGCGGCTCGTCACGACGCGCAGATGAACGAGCTCGTGGTCGCGGTGGCGAAGGCGGCTGAGCACGGGGTCGTGACCGTCGACACGCTCCTGGAGGCTGGAGTGACGATCGGCCTGCCCGCCGTGATCGTCGATTCTCTCGTGAAAGCGAAGCTCATCACGCAGGCGGCGGGCACCAAGCTGGCGGCAGCTGCAGGGCTCGCCCTCGATCTGGCCCTCGGGAATGGGGATGCGCACCGGCGGTCGAGCACCCTGTGCGCGCTGTCGACGCTCTACGCCTACGGCCTCGAGCGGGCAGACGTGAAGGTCGACGGCGTGGAGCTGGCCGAGCTCAAGTATATTGCCTTCGCGGAGCTCGCGCGCGCGGCGTCGTCGTTCGTCGAAGGAGAGGAGCTCGGCTTCACCAACTGGCTCGTTTACCTGGCCGTGGATCCTTTTGTCGGCGGCCAACGGGACGCGACGATCTCCTTCTGGAGAGATGCGGCGAGCACCGCTGAAGCAGGGCTGCGAGCGCTGGCGAGCATGAAATACAACCTCGACACCGAGCCGATGCAGACGACCGTCGACGACGAGCTCCCGTCGGTGTCGTTCGCGTGCACGTCCGACGCGTCGATCACAAAGCAATCATGCGGCACCGACCTCGTGGGGTGCTACGCGGGGCCTCAGGGCAGCTGGTTCTGGACCTATAGCGTCAGCGTTCCTGACTGCACGGCGACGTTCACCATCTCGGCGCCATCGAGCGGCGAGCAGCCCGTGTACGCCGAATACTTCGCCTTCTGCGACCAGTCGCGCGCGGTGCGCTACGGCGTGGAAGACGACTTCAAGTCGTCGGAGGTGGTCATCGACCAGTGGGCGTCCACGCTGACGCCGCGCACGTCGCTTCTGGGGATGTTCCATTTCACGTCGGGCCAGTCGTACAAGGTGCATGTGTCTGACCATGACCCTCTTGGCTATCAGCCGACTCCGGGGGCATGCCAGGCGGCCGGCGGCGCCCACCACATCAACGTGAACATCGATCGCGTGACGTTCACCGCGCAGGCCAGGCCGGCGGCGGCCGTGCAGGCGTCGGACCGCGAGGCGATCCGGGAGGATGGCATGAGCATCCTTGCCTGGCCGTTCGAATCAAAATCGTGGAGGCGCGTCGAGGGGAGCCCCTATCATGGGTGCTCCGATGCGACCGCGGACGACTGGAACACGACGCTCGGCGGCTGCGACACGGAGATCACGATGGGGCCTATGCGCTTGCGCTCTGCGATCAGCGGGATCATTCGATTCGCGGGCAAGAGCGCGAACGATCCTGGGAGGGGGTATCAGCTCATCATCGAGAGCTCCAGAATACCCGGATTTTTTGTGGGCTACGCTCATCTAGCCCCGTTCGACGCCACGGGGATGGTCGGCCAGACCGTGGCTGCGTCCGGCGAGCTTCCGGTGGCGGTGGGCGACACCGGGACAGATTGTGCGCACCTTCATTTGAGCGCGTGGCGCCGTGTCCTCGATCCGGCGGCGCGCGCGCTGGTCCTCGATGGTCGTAGCCCCGACGGATATACATGCAGCGTTTCAAAATACGCCGCACCGTTCGAGCTGAACCAAGAATGGTGAGCGAACCCGCTGCGCGCCAAGCCCGGTGTTGAACGTGCGACGAGCTCCGCGCGGCAATTTCGCTGGACGAGGAGCTGCTAGCCTCTGACCTCTTCGTCCTCGCCTTCTGGAGGCGGAGGGCGCTCGCCCGCGGCGACCTGGAGCTCGCGGACGATCGAGAGGAGCGCTGGACAGCAGAAGCGCTCGATCACGGAGCCGTCGGGCGCGAGCTCGAAGCTCGGCGGTCCGCCGTGCACCGGGCAAGCCACGTCGGCGTACCTCGACTCGAGATCCCTCAGGACGCTCTCGTCGATCTCGCTGACCTCGCCATTCGCAGCCGCCCCTTCGTTCCCGTGAGTCGCCATGCGGCGCACGGTAGCAGGAACGGCGCCGCGCCTCGCGCGCTGCCCGGGTGCCCGGGCGACCTCTGCCATCGACGCAGGGACGCCGGCGCCCCGCGGCCTCGACCATCGAGGCGCCGTGACCAGAGCGGCCGCCCGAAATCAAGAGGACAAAATAGCAGCGCCGCCGGGCGCCTCGGGGTGTTAGGCGGAGGCCGCCGGCGGAGCTGGTCCCTGACTAAGCATCCTCCGTACCAAGTACACCCTTCGGAAAATCCCCTACTTATGTCTCGGGCGACGATCGGGCGGGTTTCGATTCTGCGAGGAGCCAGCTTGCACGGTTGCAGGATCGCGACGGCGCTCGCCCTCTTCCGTGACCGCCCTGTCGCCGGCTAGCGTCTGCGACATGAACCGCCTGCGTACGACCCCCGCCGTCACCCTGGTGCTGCCGCTGCTCGCGGCGTGCAGCGCCCCCGCGTCGAGGCCGCTGGACAAGCCGGCCGCGTCCCCGGCCGCCGCGACCCCGCCGCCGCACGCCGCGCCGGCAGCGCCCTCCGGACCGGGGCGGCTGCCTTATCCGGCGACCGCGAAGCGGCCCGTGGCGAGCGAGTACCATGGCACCCGGGTCGTCGACGACTACCAGTGGCTGGAGGACGGGAGCTCCCCCGAGGTGGAGCGCTGGGTCGCCGAGCAGAACCAGCTCTCGCGCGCCACCCTCGACGCCGTGCCGGCGCGCGGCGCCATCCGGGCGCGCGTGCAGGAGATCCTGTCGGCGACCTCCGCGAACCACTACGCGCTCGACGAGGCCGGCGGGCAGATCTTCGCGCTCAAGGACCAGCCGCCGAAGCAGCAGCCTTTCCTCGTCGTGCTGAGGTCCGTGAACGACCCCGCCTCCGCGCGGACCCTCGTCGATCCAGAGGCCATCGACCCGAAAGGGCACACGACCATCGACTGGTTCGTCCCGTCGCGCGACGGCAAGAAGGTGGCTGTCTCCCTGTCCGAAGGCGGTACCGAGAGCGGGACCGTGCGCGTCTACGACGTGGCGACGGGCAAGGAGACGGGCGACACAGTCCCTTACGCGAACAGCGGCACCGCGGGCGGCAGCCTGGCGTGGACCGGCGATGGTAAGGGGTTCTACTACACAAGGCACCCTCGGCCCGGGGAGCGCCCGCGAGAGGACATGGGCTTCTTTCAGCAGATCTACTTCCACAAGCTCGGCACGCCGGACAAGGACGACAAGTACGCGCTCGGCACGGAATTCCCCCGCATCGCCGAGGTGGAGCTCACGACGAGCGAGAGCGGCAAGCTCGTGCTCGCCAGCGTGCAGAACGGTGATGGAGGCGAGTACTGGCACTATCTCCTCGACGCCTCGGGCAAGTGGACGCGCTTCGCCGACCTGCCCGACAAGATCCTCCGGGTCGTGTTCGGCGCCGACGACCGGCTCTACCTGCTTTCGCGCAAGGACGCGCCGCGCGGCAAGGTGCTGCGCCTCTCGCCGGGCAAGCTGGACCTCGCCAGGGCGGAGCTCGTCGTGCCCGAGAGCGAGGCGGTGATCCAGGACTTCTTGCCCACGACAGGGCGGCTCTACGTCCGCGATCTGCTCGGCGGCCCGTCGCAGGTCCGCGTCTTCGATCTGAAGGGCAAGGCGCTCGGGACGGTGCCGATCCCGCAGGTCTCCTCGGTGCGGCAGGTCGTGCGCACGCAAGGCGACGACATGCTCTTTCGGGGCGTGAGCTACACCGAGCCGGCGGCCTGGTTCGCGTACTCGGCCAGGGACGGCAAGGTGACGAAGACGCCGCTCGCGATGACGGCCCCTGTCTCCTATGCCGACGTGGAGGTCGCCCGGGAGGCGTGCACCTCGAAGGACGGGACCAAGGTTCCCATCAACATCCTGCGCCGGAAGGGCGCGCCGCTCGACGGGACCGCGCCGGCGCTGCTCACGGGATACGGCGGCTACGGGACGAGCATGGCGCCCGGGTTCAACCCGCTCTACCGGCTGTGGTTCGACCAAGGAGGGGTGGTCGCGATCGCCAACCTGCGCGGCGGCGGCGAGTTCGGGGAGGCGTGGCACCGCGGCGGCAACCTGACGAAGAAGCAGAACGTCTTCGACGACTTCGCGGCGTGCGCGCAGCACCTCGTCGACGGGCGCTTCACGAGCCCGGCGCGGCTCGCCATCCGCGGCGGCTCGAACGGCGGTCTGCTGATGGGAGCGCAGCTCACGCAGCACCCGGAGATGGTCAAGGCGGTCGTGTCGCACGTCGGTATCTACGACATGCTCCGGGTGGAGCTCACGCCGAACGGGGCGTTCAACGTGACCGAGTTCGGCACGGTGAAGGACCCCGAGCAGTTCAAGGCCCTTCACGCCTACTCGCCGTATCACCACGTCAAGGACGGGACCGCCTATCCGGCGACCCTGTTCCTGACCGGCGCCAACGACCCGCGGGTGGATCCATGGCACTCGCGGAAGATGGCCGCGCGGATGCAAGCGGCCTCGTCGGGCTCGGCGCCCATCCTGCTCCGGGCGAGCGGCTCGACGGGCCACGGGGCCGGGACACCGCTCTCCGAGGAGATCGAGGAGCAAGCCGACGTGTTCGCGTTCCTCTTCAAGGAGCTCGGGCTCGGCGCCCCGCCGGCCAAGGACGACGCGGCGCCGTAGCAGGACGAGCGCTCACCGCTTGCGGGACGGAGCCTCTCCACGGGGCAGCGCCGCCGGCCGATGCGCCTCTCCGCGGGGCAGCGCCGCCGGCCGATGCGCCTCTCCACGGGGCAGCGCCGCCGGCCGATGCGCCTCTCCCCGTTCGCCTCGCTCGGGCGCGCGCGCCGCGACCGCCGCGCTCCGCTGCGCCGCGACCGCCGCGCTCCGTTGCGCCGCGACTGCCGCGCTCCGCTGCGCCGCCCCGCGGCGCGCGGCGAGGGCCCGGGTCAGCCCCTCGGCCAGCGTCGCCGCGGTGTCGAGGCCGCCGAGGTCGACGCCGAGCTCGACAAGCGTCTGCGCCAGCGCGGGCGAGACGCCCACCAGCGTGCAGGACGCGCCGAGCAGCCGCGCTGCGGACGCCGCCCCGACGAGCTGCGCGGCGGCCCGGGCGTCGAGCGCCGGCACGCCGGTGATGTCGAGCAGCACCTGCGCCGCCTGCTGCGCGGCGATCGCCGCGAGCAGCCGCTCCAGGAGCGCGCTGGCCCGCGCGTCGTCGATCATGCCCACGATGGGGAGGCAGAGCACGCCGTCCGCGACGCGGATCACCGGGACGCTCATCGCCTGGATCGCGTCCCGCTGCGCCGCGATCACCCGCACCGTCTCTTCGAGCTCCCGGTTCCGCGCCTCCAGCGAGGCCTGGAGCGTCCGCTGCTCCTCGATCAGGGCCTCGTATTTGTGCTGGATCTCGGCCGCCTCCGGGACGGCGAACTGGAACAGCACGCCCTCGAAGCCGTCCCCGGCGTCGCGCACCGGCACGCCGAAGGAGCAGACCCACACCGCGCCGCCCGCCTTGCCCGTGAGCTCCTCGACAGCGTCGGTGTCGTAGCTGATCGGCGGGATCGCGACCTCCTCGCCGCGAAAGAACCGCTCGACGTGCGGCATGATCCCGTTCTCGACGAGCTGCGGGTCCTCCAGCATGTTGTAGTTCAGCTGGAAGAACGCCTCGGCTGGGGCCCGCCAGAGCGCTTCCCAGCCGGCATTGACGGCGTGGGTCCTGCCGACGGGGTGGTGGATCGACACGCTGAAGCAGCGCGCCGCCATCAGCGCGCGCCATCTGCGTGCGTCCGCCCGCAGCGAGTCCATCTCCTGCTCCATCGCCTCCAGGCGGCGAGCCAGCTGAGCGCTATCGTCGTCCCCCTCGTATCCCATATGCCCGAGTGTTCCCCGAGCGGCGCCGGGCTGTCCAGCGCCGCACCGGGCGAGCGGGCGAGCAGGTGAACGTCGCGCAGTCGCTGGGGGCAGACAGCGTCATCGATTATACCAAGGAGGATTTCGCCAAGGGCGGCGAGGACTACGACATCCTCTTCGACGCCGTGGGCAAGACGTCGTTCTCGCGCTGCAAGGGCTCGTTGAAGGAAGGTGGCGTGTTTCTCTCGACCCAGGTCGCGCTGCCGATCCTTCTTCAGAGCGCGCAAGAGGGGGAGCGTTGCCATCTCGGTGGCGTCCGAGGACCGAGCCTGACTCCGCCCCGAGGAGCGGACCCCGGAGTTGAAGCTGCGCGGCCTCCTGGCCTCACAAGCGGAGCACCAGGCAGGCCGCCGAGGCCGGGCAGGCGCCGGCGAACTCCAGGGAGGCGGCGAGGTCGGCTGGAACCGCCTCGCGCGGCGTCGAGGCGAAGCCGAGCGCCCGGAAATAGTCCGCAGCGGTCGTGGTCAGCAGGTAGACGGCCTCGAGCGACTCCACCCGCGCCGCATCGATGCGGTTGGCGACGAGCGCCCGGCCGAGCCCTTGCCCGTGAAGCGTCCGCTCCACGGCCACGGAGCGCAGCAGGCCAGCTCGCCCGTACGTCTCGAGCCCAGCTACGCCCACGAGCTCCAGGCTGCGCCGCATGATCACGTACGCGGCGGGGAACTGGTCGAGCAGGCCCGCCGTCGGTAGCTCCGCGCGGACAAGGAGCTCCCGAACCACGTCGAGATCGCCCGACGCAGCCGGCTCGATCTTCGCGTTGCTCAACTCCACCCCTCGGCCGCGATGAGCGCCTCGACGCGCGCCTTCACCTCGTCGCGGATAACACGGACGCGCTCCAGCGGCTTTCCCTTCGGATCCTCCAAGGGCCAGTCGTCGCGGCGAATGCCTGGGATCGCCGGACAAGGTTCGCCGCAGCCCATCGTGATCAGCATGTACGCGTCCGCTGCGAGCGTGTCCGTGAGCTTCTGCGGCGTCGACCCGGACAGGTCGATCCCGACCTGGAGCATCACCTCGCGCACCTCGGGGTGAACGCGCGAGCCGGGCTCGGTGCCGGCCGAGATGGCGCGCGCCTGCGACGGGTTGACCAGGGCGTTGAACCATGCTGCGGCCATTTGCGATCGGCCCGCATTGTGGACGCAGGCAAAGACGATCAGCTTCGGTGTGGTTGTCATGACGTGCGGGCCTCCTCCCGTGGAACGACGACATCGGATGCGCGCTGGGGCAGGTTTGGCACCAGCCAGCGGAAGAACACTGTCGCGGCCGCAGCGCCGGCGACCTGGGCGACGATGAAACCCGGGGTGTCGATGGGACGGATGCCGGCGAACGTGTCGGTCGCGGCGCGGGCGACGGTGACCGCAGGGTTCGCGAACGAGGTCGATGCGGTGAACCAGTATGCGGCGGTGATATACGCACCCACGGCGAGCGGCACCGCCTCGGAGCGCCGGCGCGAGCATCCCCAGATCACCGCAAGCAGACCGAAAGTCGCGACAAACTCGCTGAACCACTGCGACAACCCTGTACGGACGTGCCTCGACACGAAGAAGACCGGCAAATTGAACATCGTGTCTGCTGCGGCTACCCCGGCGAACGCGCCGGCCACCTGGGCGAGCACGTACGGTGGCACCTCGCGCCAGGGAAGGCCGCCCTGCGAAGCGTCAGCCACGGTCACCACTGGGTTGAAGTGCGCGCCGGAGATGGGCCCCAGGGTCAGGATGAGGGCGACCAGCGCAGCACCCGTGGCGATCGCGTTCGCGAGCAGCGCCATGGCTGCGTTGCCGCCGGCCAGGCGCTCCGCCATGATCCCGGACCCGACCACCGTCGCGAGAAGGAGGGCCGTCCCGAGCGCTTCGGCGACGGCCCTTCGGGTGAGATCAGCGCGCTGCATCGCCGAGCTTCGCGGGCGCGCAGCAGCCAGGCGCGCAGCACGCCGCCTCGCTCTTCGCAGGCTCGCTCTTCGCAGGCTGGCTTCCCATCACGTCCGCGTCGCCCTTCACCACGAACACCTCCCACGAGTTGCCGTCGGGGTCCTCGATCCAGACCTTGTCCTGCACCGCATAGCAACACGCGGTGTTCTCCTCCGTGAAGGTCTTGAGCTCGGCCGCCTCGAAGGCGCGCCTGGCCTCGAGCACGTCGTCGGTGCTCGCGACCTGGATGCCGAAATGGCTCGCGTTGACGCCCGTGCGCGGCGCCTCTTGCATGGTCAGGTTGAGGGCAGGCGACGCAAGGTCGAACTTGGCGTAGCCAGGCCGACGCTTCGCGGCGCGCACACCGAACGCCTTCTCGTAGAACGCGACCGAGGCATCGATGTTGGAGATGTTCAGCGAAACGTGAGGCTTGAGGACGTTCATCTCAGGTGATCCTTCCAAATTTTTCGAAATAATGGAGAAAAAAATTAACAGCAACTCTTCCCGCGCTTGCAGCAGTCCTCCCAGATGTAGTCCGTGAGGCCGCGAAGCGCCGCGTAGTCGGCGCTGTAGTAGTGGAACGTTCCTTCTCCGCGCGTCCTTAGAACGCCGGCGTCGACGAGCCGCTTCAGGTGATGGCTCAGCGTGGATGCAGGCATGTGCATGTGCGCCTGGATCTCGCCTGCGGATGCGCCGTCGGCGCCGGCCTGCACCACGAAGCGCAGAACCGCGAGGCGGACGGGGTGACCGAGCGCGGCCAGTTGTTCAGCGTGACGCTCCAGTGTCGAGGGCACGCACTACTTCTACGGATCCAGAAGTAGTTGCGCAAGGGGGTTCTTCCAAAAAAATCGAAGTGGTCGAAGCGGCCGCTCGGACTGCGCCCTGCGCGGTGTTCGTCCGGATCGAGGGAACCCGAGCGCGCGATGACGAGGCTTTTTCGGTGGTCATGGGCTCGGCTGGGCAGCGAGCCGCCTGAGCTCTCCGCGCCGCGCCCACGTCCCTGGACGGCGCAGCGGGTTGTCCGTCGAGGGCGAACCCGAGGACTTCCCACCATACAGCCTTTGAGTGAAGTTCCTCCGCGCGAGTGAGATATCACCACCCCGGGCGGCCGACCTCGTGGAGAACGAGGCTACCCGTGGCGGCTCGGAAAATCCCCCACAGCGGCCTCGCGCGCCCTGACCGCGCTCCGGAAGGTGGCGTAGCTCCAGGTCAGATCGCTCACGCTGCATTCGTACCCGTTGTCGCGATCGAACTGCTCGCTCAGCTGGAGGCGATCGGAGTGGTAGATCACCGCCTCGAGCATCCTGTCGCCCGCGTCGATCAGCTTCGCCGCGATGTCCGGATCGGCGGGATCGCTCACGCCCACCTGCGCGAAGAACTTCTGCGTCGTGGCGTTCACGAGCACGGCGCCGGGGGAGCTCTTGATCTTCGCCGCGAGCATGAAATAGAGCTCCGCGAAGTTGCACGTCGTGAGCGCCCACGGGTGACCGGCGTCCGGACCAGCATCCGACAGGTTGCCGTCGTACGTGTCCTCCGGGTACCGCCCGATCATCGGCCCCCTGCTCCGAGGCAGCGCCCAATCGGCGTCGTTGATGCGGTACCGCCGGTCGCCCTGGGTGAACGCCTCGCGCACCAGCGCGGCCGTCGAGAGCAGCACCGGATCCGCGCAGTTCGTGGAGCCGTAGACGGCCGACATGACGACATCGACGTTGAGCGTCGCTCCCCTGCCTTCGACGGGCCTGCCGTTCGGCCCCGTGATGGACGCGTAGTACGGCTGCCCGTCGTACGTGCCCTGGTGCGTCGCCATCTGGCTGCCCAGCCACTCCGCGGCCGCCCACATGTCGTTGATGTACGGAGAGAGCCCGTGCTCGTCGGCGCGGCTGATCAGCGAGAGGAACGCCTTTCGCTGCACGGAGCGGGCATAGAAGCTGAACCCGGCCGTCTCCTCCCAGAGGTTGTGCGTCTGCTCCTTGTAGGCCGAGAGGAGGTACCGGGTGTCCTTCTCGATGACGGACCTGGCCGTGGCGAGCGCCTGCAGCGAGAGCCGATCCTCGATGGCGAGCAGGGACAAGATGCGGTGCGCCGGGCCATCCGTCTGCGAGGTCCAGTTGTCGCGCACGGTGCCGTCGATGTGGAAGCACGCCAGCGCGAACCTGCTCGCTCGCTCGGCGTTCTCCTGGCACAGCGCCGAGAACATCGTGTAATCCTCGCAGATGGTCCGCGCCGTGAAGACCGGGTTGTCGAGCGCCTCCGGAATGCAGATGGCCGCGTCCCGGATCCAGTGATGCACATAGTCCTGGTCGGTCTGACCCCTGTCGTCCGGCGTGGACGGGGACGCGAGCACGCACCCCTTGACGGACTGCATCGCGCCCTTGCTGAAGACCCAGGTCCCCGTCGCGATGTTCCGCAGGAGGAGCACTTGCATGTACTTGCTGATCGCGTCGAACGATACGGACGAGACGTCGACGCTCGTGCTCAGGTAACCGAATGAGCTGGCCATGGAACCCCCTCTCTCGTGGTTTGCTCCTTTATAGCGGGGCGCCGATCCGGGCGCTACGCGTGATCGCGGCGACGTGGTGTGGGAGGCCCAGCTCGAACGCCTTCTTGCTGCCATCCATTCGCAGGCCCGGGCACGGGGCTTGCTGCTCTCGTGCAGAAATCCCGCGTGGAGCGACGCCGCGACAGGCGGTGCCGGTGCGTCGACAGCAGGCGTACGGCGGTCGCGCGCCGCGTCACGCGGCCAGCGGAGCGTCGCGGCGTCGTCGCCTGGTCTCCTCTGAACGTCGCGCTCCTCTGAACGTCGCGCTCCGCGAGTGAACGTCGCGCTCCGCGAGCGGCCCTGGCCGCCCGCCGCGCGGCATCGCCCCTCGCCGGGCCGTGGCGGGCGGCGCCGAGCCCGGGATGTTCGCTGTTGCGAACAATCCGCCCCGCCGCGCACAGTGGGCGCATGGTCGACCCGCTCTTCGACGATCTGCCCGCCCTGCTGTGCTTCGCGCGCGTCGTCGAGCGCCGCTCGTTCACCGCGGCCGCGGCGGAGCTCGGGGTGTCGAAGTCGATGGTGAGCACCCGGGTCGCGCGCCTGGAGGAGCGCCTCGGCGAGCGCCTGCTCGTGCGCACCACGCGCAAGCTCACCGTCACGGACGCCGGCATGAACCTCTATGCGCGCTGCGCGCGCGTGCTCGAGGAGGCCGCCGCCGCGGTGCGGGGCGCGTCCGACGCCGACCGGGGCCGCATCCGGCTCAACGCGCCGGTCAGCTTCGCGCAGATGTACCTGGCGGAGCCGCTCGCGCGGTTCCTCCGGGCGAGCCCGGGCGCGCACGTCGAGCTCATGCTGAACGACCGGCTCGTCGACCTCGTGGAGGAGCGCGTCGACCTGGCCATCCGGATCACGAAGCTCAAGGACTCGAGCCTCGTCGCGCGCCAGCTCGCCACGACGGCGCTGCACGTGGTCGGCGCGCCGGGCTACCTCGATCGGCGGGGGCGGCCCGAGCAGCCCGGGGATCTCCTGCGCCACGACTGCCTGCGCTACCTCCACCTGCGCGTCGAGGACGAGTGGCGCTTCTACGGGGCCGGCGGGCGCCTCTCCGTCCCCGTCTCCGGCCCGCTGACGGCGAGCAACGGGACGGCGCTCCGCGAGGCGGCAGTGTCCGGGATCGGCCTCGCGGTGCTGCCGCGCTTCATGGTCGACGAGGATCTCGCGGCCGGGCGGCTGGTCACGCTGCTCGACGCGTTCGCGCCCAGGCCCATGGGCATCTACGCGGTGCACGCGGCCGGCCGGCGCCCGCCCGCGCGGGTGCGGCGGCTCATCGACCACCTGGCGGCCGCGTTCCGCGGCATCTCGTGGGCCTAGCGGCAGATCGTTCTCCCCGGAGAACAATTCGTTCCCGGGCGCGCTCTACCGTGGCGCGGCGCCGGGGCTTACTCCTCGGTTCATGGAGGCATCAACTATGAACCGTGTCGAAGCGATCCTCTCCGTTCCCCGCTCGGCCGAGCTGGCCGCGCTGATGTTGCGCCTCGGGCTGGGCGCCGTGTTCCTGGCGCACGCGCTCGCCAAGCCGCTCGTGTTCACGTTGCCGGGCACCGTCGCGTTCTTCGCGGCGAGCGGCTTCCCGGGCTGGACGGCGTATCCCGTGTTCCTCGCCGAGCTGCTCGGCGGCGCGGCGCTCCTCGCCGGGCTCAGGACGCGCCTTGTCTCGCTCCTGCTGCTGCCGGTGATGATCGGCGCGCTGCTCGTGCACCTGCCGAACGGCTGGATGTTCGCCGGCCAGGGGGGCGGCTGGGAGTACGTCGCCTTCCTGATGATCGCGCTCGGCGCGCAGGCCCTCCTCGGCGACGGCGCGTTCGCCGTGGGCCGGCTGCAGCGCAGCTAGCGCCTCGCCGCGCGCGGCCGAGCAGGGCCGCGCGCGGCGGCTCGCGCCGCGTCACGGCAGGTTGGCGTCCATCCAGGCGAGCCGGGCCCGCAGGAAGTCGCGCATGCTCTGCAGCTGCCCCTCCCACGTCGGCGCGGTGGGGCCGCCGAGGAAACCCTCGCTCGACTCGATGATGCTCGACACCGGCCACTTGGCGAAGTCGCGGACCACGGCCTGCGCGAGCGGCGCGCTCAGCCTGTTCATGCGCTCCTCGATCGCGGCCTCGGACAGGTGCGTCTGGCGAAGCGCCGTGTAGCGCGCCTTCACCTGCGCCATGAAGCTCGGATCCGCGGTCAGCTTCTGATACCAGTTGTTGACGTTCCTCGTGCCGCTGAAGCGCCAGCCGGTGTCGGTCGCCGATTGCGGCATCGCGCTCAGGGCGCCCACCCCGCCGAGCGCGAAGTTGTAGTCCCACAGCGGGCCGGCCTTGAGCTTCTGATCGCGATCCTTGAAATAGTAGGCGCTCCGCACGTAAGCGTCCACGTTGAGCGTCAGCTCGCTGATGATCAGGTAATCGATGAACGACGGCACGTCGATGAACGACGCGTAATCGCCGATCGGCGTCTGGTGGATGCTGTCGTGGAACTGCTGGATGTACTGCGTCAGCCAGGTCGCCTGCTCGTCGTTCAGGGGATCGGGGTCCACGACCTCGAGATCGATCCAGCACGTGCCGCCCTCGTCGGGACGGGGACCCCCGCCGGCGCCGAAGCTGAACGACGGGAGGGGATCCGACCCGGTGCAGGTGAGCTTCGGCTCCTCGGCGGCCGCCTGGTCGAACTTGAAGATGTAGCCGCCGCTGATGTCCGGCAGTGCCCGGTCCGTCTCCTCGAGCTCCTTGAGATCGGTGCGGACCTTGTTGTTCTTGATGGTCTCCGAGATCCAGTAGATGCCCTGGTAATCCGCTTCGCCGATGACGCGCGCGTCGTAGTTCAGGTAGACCTCGGCGAACTCGACCCGTGGCACCTGGAGGCCCATGTCGCGGCCGAGGCCGTAGGTGAACGGATTGCGGATCAACGTGCGGTCGTAGTAGGGAGGGATCAGCGCCCAGTCCGAGTCGGCGGGCATGCCCAGCACCGGGTAGTCGAGGTCCTTGTCGTCGTTGCCCCACAGCTCGAGCTTGTACGGTGTTTGCGGGAAGTTCCGCGACGACTGACCGCGCACGTGGTACCCGCCGCGCATCGCCTGCGTGGGCAGCGACGCGATCGACGCGACGCCGTTGACCGGCTCCCAGATCATCACCGCGGCGTCGAAGTAGACCTCCTTGTCCGTCGGCTTGCCCATGCCGTAACCGTCCATGATCACGATGGGAAGATCAGAGGTCGCGTCGAAGGTGCGCGCGATGTAGAGGCCGGTGCTCACCGCGCCGCTCGCGGCGCCTCCAACGAACGCCTGCGCGCGGACCTGCGTCGTTTCGGTGAGGGTCACGGGCTCGCCCGTGTACAACGTGGACGACGCTGTCGGCAGCAGCCCATCCAGCGTGTAGCGGATCTCGGCCCCCTCGATGGGGGTGGACATCCCCACCTGGATCTGATCCCTGAACGTCTGGCTGGGCGTGGAAAACGACACGTCCCCGATCAGGGAGGGGGGCGGCGCCGTGGTGCCGTTGCCGTCGCCGCCGCTGCCGTTGCCGCCGCCGCTGCTGCTGCCGTTGCCGCTGCTGCTGCCGTTGCCGCCGCCGCTGCTGCTGCCGTTGCCGCTGCCGTTGCTGTTGCCGTTTCCGTCGCCAGCCGGTGCCTGGCCGCAGGCAACGCTCAGCGAGATCAGGGCGAGCGAGATGGAACGGTGAAACCGGGCAAAGCGCCCTCGTTTGACCATGGTATGATTTTCCACTGCGACCTCATTCAGAGTTCAAGGATCCTCCATACTACTGACACACAGGGCTGCCGCGCTATCCGTTTCAGGCGCGCGCACCATTTGCACCCCTGCGCCGTGATTGCGCCTCGGCCGGCGCGGGGCAGCGCCCGAGAGCCCGGCCTTGTCCCCTTCTGGCCTCTCGGGATCCGGGGCGAGCCGCCGGCACGATCGTTGATTGACGTCGTGGCCGCCGAGGACGCGCCCTGCGTGGCTGCGCTGCGGACCACGCGCGCTCTCCGGCCGGCGCCCGCGCGGCGCGCGTGGGCCCACAACCCTCGAGGTCCGTCATGACCATGTTCTGCAACCAGTGCGAGCAAGCATCCCACGGGACCGGGTGCACCACGGCCGGCGTCTGCGGCAAGGACGAGGACGTGCAGTCGCTCCAGGAGCTCTTGATCTACGGGGTGAAGGGCGTCGCCGCCTACGCGCACCACGCGCGGAAGCTCGGCATGCGCGACGAGCGGGTGAACGGCTTCCTCGAGGAGGCGCTCTTCTCCACGCTGACCAACGTGAGCTTCGACCCCGAGGCGCTCCTCGAGCTCTGCATGGAGTGCGGCCAGGTGAACCTCCTCGTGATGAGGATGCTCGACGAGGGCCACCGCATGCGCTTCGGCGAGCCGCAGCCGGCGATGGTCCGGGAAGGCACCGTGGCGGGGCCGGGGATCCTCGTCTCGGGGCACGATCTCTCGGACCTCGCCGAGCTGCTCCGGCAGTGCGAGGGGACGGGCGTGAGGGTGTACACCCACGGCGAGATGCTGCCGGCGCACGCGTATCCGGAGCTCGCGGGCCACCCGAACCTCGTCGGCCACTACGGCTCCGCGTGGCAGCACCAGAAGGCCGAGTTCCTGGCGTTCTCTGGGCCGATCCTGATGACCTCGAACTGCGTGCTCGTCCCGAAGGAGGCCTACCGCAATCGCCTGTTCACCGCCGGCGTCACCGCGGTGCCCGGCGGCCGGCGCGTGCGCGGCGGCGACTTCTCCGAGGTCATCCAGGCGGCCCTCGCGAGCCCGCCGCTGCCCGACCGCTTCGTCCGCGAGACCGAGGTCGGCTACCACCACGAGGCGATCCTCGCCCACGCGGGCGCCATCGTGGAGGCGGTGAAGGCCGGGAAGATCAGCCGGTTCTTCCTGATCGGCGGCTGCGACGGCCCCGAGGCGGCGCGCAGCTACTTCACGGACTACGCCGCGCAGACGCCCCGGGACTCGTTCATTCTCACGCTGGGTTGCGGCAAGTACCGTATTCGCAACCAGGACCACGGCACGCACCTCGGCCTGCCGCGGCTGCTCGACATGGGGCAGTGCAACGACGCCTACGGCGCCCTCCGCGTGGCGGGCGCGCTCGCCCAGGCGCTCGGCTGCGGGGTGAACCAGCTGCCCCTGACGCTGGTGATCTCGTGGCTCGAGCAGAAGGCCGTGGCGGTGCTCCTGACCCTGCTCAGCCTGGGCGTGAAGGGCATCGTGCTCGGGCCGCGCCTGCCAGCGTTCCTCTCGCCGAACGTGCTGCGGCTGCTGCAGCAGCGCTACGATCTCCGGCTGACCGGCAGGGCGCCGTCGATGGACCTGCTGCAGCTCCACCGGGCGCCCGCGAGCGCCTGAGCGCCTGTGCGCGAGCGCCCGCGAGGCGGCCGCCGTCTCGACGCCGTCCCGCGGGTGACCTAGCCTGGCGGGCCGTGAACAGCACAAGCCATCGACGAACCGCCGCCCTGGCCCGCGTGGCCGCCCGCGCGGCCCTCCTGGGGGGCGCCGCGGCGCTCCTCGGCTGCGAGGCGCTCCTCGGCATCGAGGACGTGTCGCTCGACTCGGGCGCCGGCGGCGGCGCCTCGTCGTCCTCGTCCCCCTCTGGGTCCCCCTCTGGTTCCGGCGGGGGGACGGCCGACGGAGGCGGCGGGCAGGGGGGCCAGGCCGAGGGCGACTTCACGTTCGCGATCCTGGCGGACTTGGTCGATGTCCCTTACAACGGCGTCAACCACGTCACCGTCGCGATCACCCGCATCGGCGGCTTCGACGAGCCGGTCGTTGTCGACGTGCAGGCGGCGCCCGTCGGCCTCGTCGCGGACCCGATCACCATCCCGTCGGGCAGCAGCAGGGGCACGCTGGAGGTCGGCGCCTCGGGCGCGCTCACGCTGGGCACGGCGTTCGACCTCGACCTCATCGCGACCTCCGGCCGGATGGCGCGCACCGACAGCGCGCGCGCCGTGGTCACGGGCAAGCCCGGCACGCTCGACGAGAGCTTCGGCGCGGCGGGCATCACCTCGTGGAACCTCGCCTCGGACGGCGGAGGGCTCCACGACATCCGCCAGGCGGCGTCGGGGCAGATCCTGACCGCCGGCAACAGCATCAACGGCCTCGGCGCGGCGAAGCTCGAGGGCTTCCGCGTGCTGCGCGACGGCTCGCTCGACGCCGCCTTCGCGGGCGGCCGGGTGACGAGCAGCTTCTGCAGCTGCACGGAATACCAGGAGATCCGCGGCATCACGCGCCTCCTCAACGGCGCCGTCTTCCTCGCCGGCTACGCCAGGGGGGAGGCCACGGACGACATCGCCTTCCTGCGCTACCGGGACAACGGGACGCAGGACACCATCGACTCGGCCAACACGGGCAAGGGCCTGATCGATCTCGGCGGCGACGAGCACGTGACGGCCATGGATCTGTCGGCGTCCGAGCAGCTCCTCGTGACCGGCGAGCGCGATGGGCAGCTGTTCGTCGCGGCGATCAACCCGACGTACGGCTACCTCGACACCAAGTTCGCCTCGGTGGGGTGGATCGCGCCGCTTGGCGTCGGCCCGAGCGCCGGCACGGCGCTGGCGGCACGTCCGGACGGCTTGCTGGTGGCCGGCTGGGCGGAGCAGGGCGGCGATCGGGACATCGTGCTGGCGCAGCTCGCCGCGAACGGCGCGGTCAGCGGGCTGGGAGACCTGACGATCGTGAGGCCCGGCGAGCAGGAGCCGGTGGCCGTGGTCGTCCAGCCCAATGGCAGCATTCTCGTGGGCGCCCGGAGCACCGAGGCGGGATCGAGCGACTTCCTCGTTGTGCGCCTCGACGCCGACGGCCTGCTCGACACGACCTTTGGAGAGGACGGCTTCGCGCTCGCCGGCCTCGCGGGCGGCGAGGCGGTCGACATGGCGCTCATGCCCGACGGCCGCATCGTTGTCGCCGGCAACGTGGGGCAGGGCGCGAACAGCCAGCCCACCCTCGTGCGCTTCCTGCCCGACGGCGCGCTCGATCCGACGTTCGGCGACAAGGGCGTTCAGGCGCTCTACCTCGGCGAAGAGGACGTCGTGCAGTCGATGACGCTCTCGACCGACGGCAAGCTGCTCGTGGCCGGCACCCGGCAGACCTTTCCCACCCACGGCCTCGTCGCGCGGCTCTGGAACTGACGGGCCTGCGCCGGTACGACGCAGGCCCGCGACTCCGGTGCTGGCTCAGTGGGATGTCGTGTACTTGAACTCGAGGATCGCCCCCGGGTTGTCCAGGACCGTCGTGACGCCGCCGGTCGGTCCGCTCGTGTTCCCCGTGGTGTCCGTGATGATGTAGAAGGTCTTGCGATCCGGGCTCATCGCGAGATCGCGGTACCGGTTCGTGGTCTGGAAGAGGACGGTGGGCTCGCCCTCCACGGTCTTCCCGTTCGGGCTCAGCTTCACCTTGTACACGGCGCCCTTCTTGAGGGAGGTCATCAGGAGAGCGTGATCCCACCCGGGGATGCCGTGCCCGGCAGGGTAGTAGTGGAGCGAGGAGGGCGCGATCGTCGGCCAGCAGATGTACTGGCTGAAGCCGCACGCCCAGTCGAAGAAGACGTAGTCGTTGGGGACCGTGTAGAAGGTGAGGAGCGGCTCCTTGAAGTCCGGATGGCTGAAGGCGCTCTCCAGCTGCCGCGGCACGGACTCGGGAGGAGCGAAGTCGCTCCAGAAGAGCTCGTTGCACGGCGTCGGGCTCGAGGCCGACCAGTTGTCGTACGTGTACGCCTGGTCGTCCTTGTAGCCGGCGACGTACGGCCAGCCATAGTTCTTGCCGGCCTGGACGAGGTTCAGCTCGTCGTCGCTCTTCGGCCCGTGCTCGTTCGCGTAGAGCTTGTCGCCCCGGCCGAACGTGAGGCCCTGCGCGTTGCGATGGCCGTACGAGTAGATATGGCTGCGGACCCCGTCGATCTTCGGGTTGTCCTTCGGGATCGAGCCATCGACGTTCAAGCGCAGGATCTTGCCGACGTATTTCTGCCAGTCGTGCGCCGCGACCTCGGCCGCCGTGGGCAGCTCCTGCGCGCGGTTCGGGTTGCACATCCTGGCGAACTGGTTGTTCCCCTGATCCCCTATGGTGTAATAGAGCTTCCCATCGGGCCCGAACAGGAGCCGCGCGGAGTTGTGATCGTCGCTCCCCGGCAGGCCCGTGATGACGTCGACAGGGCTCCCGAGGGTCTCGGTCACCCGGTTGTACGTGTAGCGGCGGATCTTCGTCCTGCGGTCCACCGCTGGATCTTCACCGACGTTGTAGGTGAAGGAGACGTACACGTAGTCCTTCCCTTTGTGCTTGAGCAGATCCGGGTGCAGCGCCAGGGCCAGCAGCCCGTCCTGACCTCCCGACTGGAACGCCTCCGGGATGGTGATCGCGGTCTTCTGAAGGCCGTCCTCCGGCCTCACGCGCACGACCCGCTTCCCCGTGCGCTCGGTGAGCCACAGGTAGCCATCCGGCCCCCAGACGATCCGCATGGGAAACGAGAGATCCCGTACGATCTCGCGCGAGGTGAAGGTCGGCTCCTCGCCGGAGCACACCTCGTCGCCATCACCGGCCTCCTCGGCGACGATGGCCTGAGCATTGGATTCGAGCGGCTCGTCCGGGGGACCCGCCGGGCCACATCCGGTGAGGCTCCACGAAGCCGTGGTGAGCAAACCAACTTGAGCCAGAACGACAGCCAGGTTGCGTGAGATAAAGGGCGACATAGGACCACCTCCCTGTCTTGTTCATGTGATTTTCAAGTGTCGGTGCTAACCAGATCCCACCGCGCCATGCGTGGCGGACGCGCCGGGTAAATCTCGGCATACAACCGGGGATTGCGAGACATCCGGTAGGGCCCTCCCCGATTAGAGTAAGGTCTTTACTATAGCAAATGTGGAGCTCGCTCGCACTGACAACGTTGATTTGCGATGTCGGCGGATGACATTGTGCGTGAACGAGCCACTATGTCGCTCGTGGCGCGAACATGGCTGCTCTCGCGCGCGTGGCGTCGCCTGCGCCTCGGCGGACTTCGTGTCCGGGTCGCCGTGCCAGGACGGCCGAGCGTCGCAGCTCGGCCGAGCTCGAGATGTGGGGGGTCGCGCGGCGCTCGAAGGAGCGCTGGATCTCGGTGGGGTTACTTCGCCGGCGCCGGCTCTGCGGACACGTCGAGCTTCTCGATCGAGCGCGGGGTCCCGAAGCCGGGCCCGCCGAGCGCGGTCTCGACCTTCAGATACACGTCCTGATGCCCGGAGGAGCGCGCGGCGTCGAGGAGGACGTCATTGCGGTAGAGCGTCACGACCAGCCCCGCGACGACCGACAGCGCGAGCGTCAGGCGCTGCGCCCGGCCCGTTTCGCGCGCGCGGGGCGCCGCGTAGGGCGACTCGTTGAACAACTCCGGCTCCCGCGCCTCCGGCATCCACGGCGGCGAGGTGGGCCGAGACGCCGCGAGCATCGCCGCGGGCGGCGCCTGCACCTCGGTCCGCGTCACGAGGTGAGGCGAGCTGTCGTCCAGCGCTCGGAGCGGCATCGTGTCGCCGAGCGACATCGGGGCGCCGAGCGGCATCGTGGACGACATGGGCGACGCCACCGGCGTCGGATGGTCGGAGTCCATGTTCCGCCGCGCAGGGGCGCGCGGGGGGGGCGGAGGCGGGCCGGGGCGCGCCGTGCTCGGCGGAGGACCCTGGACCTGCGCCGGCTCGGGCGGCGTCGGCTCGATTCCCGCCACGACGCCGAGCGGCTGCCAGGCGGCCATGCCAGGGCGCCAAATCTTCGTCGTCTCGTCGATCACGTCGAGACGGAACAGATCGTCGAGCTTGTCCAACGTGAGCACCTTGATGTCGTCAGGCGCGATCGCGACGTGCCAGAGACTCTCGCGATCATCGGTTGCCGGAACGGGCGGCGCCGGACGCCTGGCCGGAAGGGGCGGCGGTTTCATACAAAGTCCTCCCTTGCGTCCCCGAGGATGCCACGGCGCGAGCGCACCGTACACACCGACATGAGGCGCCGCGTGCTTTCGAGACGGTGCGGATTTTTGCAATGAGTGAGGTGTGACCCGTGGCGCTGGCGGGATCCTCGCCATGCCGGTATCCTCGCCGGCGATGGCGGCGGAGCATGGAGGCAGTCATGAACATCGCGGATGAGGCGATCGCGGCCGGCAACAGCGCTGGATCGTCCAGCTTCCGACGCTGGATGCGCGTGATGCCGGCGCTCCTCCTCGTCGCGGCCGCCGCGTTCGTGGCGGCATATTACGTCCCGCTTCACCGCGCTCACGTGCTCTTGCTGGAGGAGCAGCGGAAGTCGAACCAGAGGGCCAAAGAGCTCGAACAGACGCTGAGCCAGGTGCGCGGGGAGCTCCAGGCGAAGACGGCGCAGATCGAGAAGGGCGAGGCGGAGCGGCAGCAGACCGAGGCCGCGAAGAAGTCGGGCGTCGAGCGGGTCGGGCAGATCAAGGCGGAGCTCGCGGGGAAGCTCGACAAGCACGTCAAGAAAGGGGTCGCGGCGGTCGCGGTCGCGGAGGGACAGGCGTTCGTCGCGCTCTCGGAGAGCGCGGTGTTCCTCCCCAACACGGTCGACGTGAGCCCGCAGGGGCAAGCCCTCCTGTGCCAGGTCTCGGGCGCGCTGTCCGCGAGCGGCGGCGGCCAGGCGCCGCTGCGCGTCGGCGCGGTCAGCGGTCCTCCGGCCTCGGTGCCGGCCCCCTTGCAGGCCGCCTATCCGACGCCGTGGGAGCTCTCCGCGGTCCGGGCGGCGACCGTCACGCAGGCGCTCCAGGACAAGTGCTCGGTGGCAGGGGCCCGGCTGTCGGCGGTGGGGCACGCCGAGCACGACCCCGCGGCCGCCGCGCTCGGGGAGACCAAGCTGCCTCCGGGGCGCGTCGAGATCTCCGTCGCGCTGCCGGCGGCCTCCGCGGAGAAGTGACGGTCGCGCGGGCGCTCTACGCGCCCGCCGTCACGCGCCCTCCAGGCTGGCCGCGATGATCCGGCGCAGCTCCTCCTCGACGAACCGCTGCTTCGACAGCACCGCCCGCACGCCGAGCCCGCGCAGCGCGGCCTCGCTCTGCTCCTGCGCCGCCGTCGTCAGCACCACGACCGGCACCCGGGCGAGCCCGGGCGAGCGCCTGAGCTCCGCCACCATCTCCAGGCCGCTCATGTAGGGCATCTCCAGGTCGGTCAGCACCACGTCGGGCGGCGCCGCCCGCGCCCGCGCGAGCCCCTCCCGCCCGTCGCTCGCCTCCTCCACGCGCAGCCCCATCGACCGCAGGATGCCGCAGAGCAGCTCCCGCGCGACGGGCGCGTCCTCCACGACCAGCGCGAGCGGCTCCCGCTTCTGCTCGGCGGCGGCGGCGAAGGGCGCGTCCCGCGGCGCCTGCCGGGCGTACGCGAACAGCCGCTCCACGTCGAGGAGCAGCATCGCCTCGCCGTCCGCCGTCGGCGCCACCCCGCGCACGAGCGGCGAGGTGAGGGGCATCTCCTCCGAGCGCACGAGCGCGACCAGCCGAGGGTTCTCGTAGCCGTCCACGCTCACCGCGAACAGGCCCGCGGCGTGGTGCAGCACGAGCGCCGCGTCCCCGGGCCCGGGCGGGCCTCCGTCGCCGAGCACCGCCCCGAGCGCGTACAGCGGCGCGAGCTCCGCGCAGGCGTCGCTGGTCAGGCGCACGCGCGGCCCGTCGGGGGCGCGCAGGAGCTCCTCGTCCTCCAGCAGCACGACCGAGTGCACGGCGTGCGTCGGCACCGCGCACCGGAAGCGCCCGCTGGAGATGGGGACCACCTCCTCGCCGTGCAGGTTCTTCGGCACCACGAGCACGATCGTCGTGCCGAGCCCGGGCTTCGAGTCGACCCGTACCTGCCCGCCCAGCGCGCCGATCTCGCGCGCCACGATGTCGAGCCCGACGCCCCGGCCCGAGATCGCGCCGACGCTGCGGCTCGTCGTGAGCCCGTGCGCGAACAGGTACGGGATGAGCTCGGCGTCGTCGAGGGTCGCGGCGCCCGGGACCGACGGCGCGAGCACCTCGCGCAGGCGGGCGAAGTCGACCCCGCCGCCGTCGTCCTTCACCTCGACCCGCACGGCGGCGTCGGTCTGGACCACGGTCACCGCCACCGTCCCGCGCGCGGGCTTGCCGCGGCGCGCCCGGACGTCCGCCGGCTCGATCCCGTGGTCGATGGCGTTGCGCACGAGGTGCAGCAGCGCCGGCTCGAGGCGGCGCTCCACGGCCGCGTCGAGCAGCCCCGTCCCCTCGACCCGCGCCTCGACGTCCTTGCCCAGCATGCGCGCCGCGCTCCGGGCGGCGAGCGAGACCTGGTTCAGCAGGCGCTCGGTGCGCACGACCGACGCCCTCCGGACCACCTCGTCGAGCTCGCCGAGCGCGCGCCCCGCCGCGAACTCGTTGCTGGACCAGTCCGCCCGGACGGCGCTCAAGAGGCGCTCGATCTCCGCGCCATAGCCGAGCGTCTTCGCGATGCGCTCCGCGAACCGATCCACGTCCGCGCCGCGGGGGTCGATCTCGACGAGCAGCGCGCGGAGCATGCGCTGGGACTCGCGGAGCCGCCGCTGGATGACCTCGCGCTCGCCGTGGAGCCGCTGGAGCTCCTGCAAGAGCGCGCCGACGGCCTCGGCGTCGAGGGCCGCGCGGGCGGTCGGCTGGGCGGGGTCGGGCGGCGCGTCGGGCTGGTCCAGCCGCGGCGGCAGGACGCTCTCGTGCACGGAATCCGACGCCGACGCCGACGCCGACGCCGACGCCGGCACGAGCGGCGGCGCGAGCTCGCCGGCGGGCGGGCCGCCGCCGAGCTCCGCGCGCGCGGCGCGGAGGGTCTCCTTCACGATCTCGAGCTCGGGCGCGGCCTCGGCGCCGGGGCTCGCCGAAAGGAGCCCCAGCCCCTCCAGCGCGCCGAGGAGGCTGTCGCCGGTGAGCTGCGTGGGGCGCGCGCCGCCCCGCACCGCGTCGATGACGTCCTCCGCCAGCTCGGCCAGGTCGCCGCACGCGGCGAGCTCCAGCATGTGCGCCTCGCCCTTCAGCGTGTGCAGGAGCCGGCGCAGCACCTGCAGGTTGCCGGTCTGGCCCTGCTCGTAGCCGAGCCACAGGTCCGTCGCCTGGGCCACGCGGTCCGGCATGGTCCGGTGGAAGGCGGCGACGAGATCAGCCCGGCTCCTCATCCGCGTCCGCCTCCGCGCCCTCGGGCTTGCCGGCCCTCGCCCCCAGCGGCTTGACCCGGAAGGCCTTCGCCGTCGTCTTGAGCTCGTGCGACAGCTGGAGCAGCGACTCGGCCGAGCGCGTCGCGGCCACGCTGCTCGTCAGCGTGTCGTTCACCGCCCCGACGATGTTGACGATCGCCGTCTTGACCCGCGCCGTCCCCTCGCGCTGGTGGTCCACCGCGTCCGAGATCTGCGCGGCGGCCGCGGCCGTGTCGCGGGCCAGCTTGATCCCGTCCTCGGTCGCGAGCACGGACGCGTGGGAGGCCGCGTGCATGTTCGCCACGAGCTTGCGGATGTCGCGCACCGAGTCCATGACGTGCTCGGACAGGCGGCGCATCTCGGCGGCCACGAGCGAGAACCCGCGCCCCACCTCGCCGGCCTTCGTGCCCTCGAGCGCGGCGTTGAGCGCGAGCAGGTCCGACTTGTCGGCGATGCTCTGGATCAAGGACAGGATCTCGCCGATGCGGTCCGAGTGGGAGCTGACGAGGCGCGTCTGCTCCGCCGTGTGCTGGACGCTGACGAGGCTCCGCTGCGCCGTCTCGTGCACGGTGGCCGCGTCCTTCGCGATGTGATCCGCGCTGGCGGTCAGGGCCTCGACGGTCCGCCGGATCTCCTCGAGCGCCGCGTTCTGCTGGCTCGCGCTCGTCTCCTGCTCGCGCACCGACGAGAACATGCCGGCGGCGGCCGAGGCGACCTCCGCCGAGGTGTTGCCGATCCGCGAGGCGAGCTCCTGGAGGCTCGTCACCATGGAGCGGAACGCGGCGAACAGCTCCCCGTCGCCGGTGATCTTGCACGTGAAATCGCCGCCCGCGACCCGCGCGGCCGTCTCCTGGAGCTCGCGCAGCTGGGTGTTCATCCGCTCGAACGCGCTGGCCATGTCCCCGAGCTCGTCGTCCGAGATCCTGAGGGACAGCCGGGCCGAGACGTCGCCGCGGGCGATCCGGTCCGCCGCCTCCTTGATGTGCGCCATCGAGCGCGTCATGCGCGCCGAGATGACCCAGGCGAGGCCCAGGCCGAGCAGCGCGATCCCCGCCGATTGCAGGGCGATCGTCCTGCGCGCGTCGGCGCGGCGCTCGGCGATCCGGTCGCTGCGCAGCCCGACGGCCAGCGTCCCGAGCTGGCGATCGCCGTTCCGCGACCGGATCGGGGCCTCGCTGACGACGACGCCGGCGTCGCCCCGCCCCCGCGCGCCCTCGGGCGCCTGCGCCGCGCCGATCGCGGCGATGCGCTGCCCCCTCGCGTCGTAGACCGACACCCAGCTCACCAGGGGATCGGTCATCGCGGTGCGCAGGGTGTCCGGGAAGGTCTCCGGCGGCTGCTCGAGGTCCATGGCCACGCCGATGGGCTCCTTCAGCATGGTGGCGAGGATCCCGGCGCGCTCGCGCAGCTCGGCCTCGCTCGCCCGCGCGGCGTGCTCGGGGATCAGCCACAGATCGAGCGCCGACAGCACGATGGCCACCGACGCGACGAGGGCGGCGATCTTCCAGCGGATGGAGCGAAAGTTGAGCATGGCGGGTGAGGGGCGGCGATGGCGGACGCTGAACGAGGGGCGCTGGATGGGCGATGCGTTGGGAGATCGCGAGTCGTGAACCGTGAGCCGTGGACCTGCGAGCGGCGATGCGCGGCGTCCGGTGACGGACGCCGCGAGGGTCTCAGTCGACGATGCGGGCGAGCCGGAGGAGCTGCGGGTCGAAGCGGAGGCCGATGGCGTTGGCGTGCTTCACGTTCAGCAGGAGCTCGGGCTTCGCGCCCGAGAGCCCCACGGCGACGGCGCAGCCGCGCTTCGTGTCGTCGCCGTCGCCGCACACGACGATGCGGACGACGGCCCCCTCGCGCGACGGGATGTCCGGGATGGCCGCGGCGAGCCCGCGCGCCACATAGACCACCTCGGCGCCGGCGGCGCGCAGCGCCTCCTGCAGCTGGGCCCTTCCGCTGTACGTCACGCGCAGGACGGACGCCGGCCGCTTGGCCACGGTCGTCTTCGCGGCCAGCCTGGAGAGCACGGCCGCCATCGCGCTCGCGTCCTCCGCGCTCGCGCCCGACTCCGCCCCGACGACCGCGAGCACGGCCGTGCCCGCGCGGCTCGCGAACCCGCTCTCGTAGCCGATGGACCGCAGGAGGATGGCGCCCCGCAGCTCGTAGGGGACGGAGGCGGCAGAGCGGCTCTCGGCGCTCACGGTCGTGAGGAGGGCCGCGGCCATCAGCATTCGAATCGTCGAGATCGGAGACACCATGTTCCGCTGGCGAGCTCTGTACGATCGCGGACGGATCCTCGACGGGCGTGGCATCAGGCGACCGCGGTCCCCACGTCAGCGTTCCTTGCCGGCGAGCCGCTTGACCAGGGCCGGCAGACGATCGAGGTGGCGCTTCGAGAGGACCGCGTCCGCCTGGACCTCCAGCTTCAGCTGTTCGAGCTCCCGCTCGGAGTGTCCGGACATCAGGATGACGCTGAGCTGCCCGAGCCGCTGGTTCTTCCGGAACAGCGTGAGCAGCCGGTCCCCGCGGATGGTGGGCATGAAGACGTCGAGGACGACGACGCGCACCTGGTGCCGCACGATGGCCTGCGTCGCCCCGATGGGGGAGGGGAGCGCGAGCACCTGAAGACCGGCAGCGTGCAGCACGCGAGACACCTCTTCTCGGGCGATCTCGCTGTCGTCGATCACGAGCACAGGCGCGTTTGTCGGCGCGGTTGTCGACGTGCTCGCCGGCGTGCTCGCCGGCGCGCTCGCCGGCGAGCGCGACAGCGGGGCCGCGCTCGCCGGGGGCGCCTCATCGGCCGAATCGAGCGGCGGTCTGGCCCTGGACGCAGGGGATCGGGAGCTCGGAACGCTCATGGATTCGACCAGATGCCCTGAGCTTCGCGCGTCGCCACGAAGGGCCGAGGCGCAGCGTCGGAAGCGTCGACCAGGTGGGTCACGTCGAGGAAGGTCACTGCTCCCTCGCTGGTGTCGACGACAGCGTTTGGCGCGGGCTCCCCGAACACCTCGACCGCGGCGACACACCGCGTCTTGCCGGCGGGCAATCCCAGGTAGCCGCGCGCAGCGCGGCAGACGACGATGCGGAGCGGGGTAGCCGCCGGCTCCGCGGGGACGGGCGATACGATCACGATGATCCTCCCCCGGTCCTGGAGGATACCCATCACCCGGGGGTCGGTGCGCGGCAGCGGCAAGGGGGCGCGCCACGCGATCACCTCTTCCACCTGCCGCGCCCTCAGCGCGAAAGTCACCGCGCACATGTCGAAGAGCAGGAAATCGACAACGGCCCTCTCGCGCGGGCCCTTGTCCGGTGCGTCGTCGCGCAGATCGTGAACCTGGCTCATTGCTTCGGACAAGGTGTCCTCGATTTATCACAAGGGCAGACGCCGGGGAGGTGCATTCGTATCGGGCTGCGCGGTGTCGGGAGATTTCTTACGTCGGTTCTGCTGTCGCTGTCGTGCGCGTGGCCTTCCCGCGCGGGCCGCCTTCCCGCGCAGGCCGCCTTCCCGCGCAGGCCGCCTTCCCGCGCAGGCTGCCTTCCCGCGCGGGCCGCCTTCCCGCGCGGGCCGGCGGCGTCAGTAAGACGCCTCGACCGAGGCGCCCACGTAGGGGCGACCGGTGGTGATGATCAGCCGGTGCGAGGCGTAGGACGGTGGAGGGACCTTGTTGAAGGTGAGGTTCTTGCCGAACACGGAGACCCAGACGCGCTCGATCGGCGAGAAGGACACAGCGGCGTCGAGGTTGAACGCCGATCGCGCCGCCAGCCGATCTCTGGGCGGCAGCTCGTCCGTGTCGTGGGCGGGCGCGTCCCTGGATCCGTGGCTGTTCATGCCGGTCCGGAAGGTCGCGGCGAGCCCGGCGGTGAACCGGCTGGCGCTGTAGCTCAGGTGGCCTTTGACGAGGTGGATGGGGTAGTTCGCCCAGGTCTCGCCGTCCCAGTTGGTCAGGATGTTGAGGTCGCTCTCGGCGCCGAACGCCTTCGACACGCTGTACCAGAGGTCCCCCGCGAAGCCGCCGCCGAGGTCGGCGATCGCGCCGATCTCGCCGCCGAGGGCGTCGACGTCCGCGGTGCTGTTCGAGAAGCTGCCCCACCAGCCGCCCGCGGACGGGTGCCTGGGGTTGTGGGCCACGTGGTCCTCGAAGTCCTCGGGCCGCACCTGATCCCACGACACCCAGCCGAGGGTGTTCTTGTAGCGCTCATAGAAGACCGCGACGTCGAGGGCGAGGCGCTCGTCGAGCATGCCCACGACATAGTCGAGCTCCACGAGGTGGGAGGACTCCGGAACGAGCGAGGGCAGCGGCGCGATGGGCTCGTCCTCGAAGGCGGCGTTGAATTGCTCGAGCCAGTTGAAGTAAGCGGCGTCCGGGAAGCGGAAGCCCTTCTGATAGGACAGCTTGACGTTCTGCGTGTCGCTGATCGCGTAGGCGGCCGCGACGCGGTAGGAGGGGCTGTCCACCGGCTCGGGCTCGCGCGAGAGGCCCCCGCGGAGGTTCAGCTCTCCAAACTCGGTGTGATCGAAGCGCAGGCCCGCGGAGACGGTGAGATCGTGGAAGGTGGCGGTGCTCTCGCCGAACGCGGCGAGCTCGGTCCACGAGAAGCTCTCCGGGGACTCGAAGGCGGTCCCGTAGAGCCGTCCCCAGCGGGACCTCTGGCCGCTGAAGCGCTTGTGGCTCGCCGACGCGCCGATGGCGATCTGGCTGTTCGGCAGCGCCGTCGTCTTGTAGACCGCCTTGATGTCCCGGTGCTCCTCGCCGAGGCCCCCGACCGGCAGGACCCCTGCGCCCGGGACCGGATTCACCGCCTTCGCCATCTCGTCCGCGACCCAGTCGGCCGGGACGAGGGCCGTCTCGAAGGCCGAGAAGGTCGGGACCAGCTCGACCTTGTGCTGTCTGGAGAGGTGGAGGTGGATCTCCGGCGTGACGGCGAACGTCCTCTGCCGCACATGGCCGGTGTTGCTGTCGGACCACTGGCCCGCGAGCTGCTCGCGGGTCATGCCCCTGTTCGGCGCGTTGCCCATCATCGACGTCTGCGCGTAGTCGAGCCGCAGGTCGACGCTGACGGGGCTGCGCTCGGAGCCGTAGCGGAAGCGGCCGAAGCCCTTGTAGCTCGGCTCGCCGAGGGCGTTGACGCGCGTGTGGCGCAGGAAGGGAGACGTCGTGACGCCTGCGTAGGCGTTGCCGTACAGCTCCGCGGTGTCCGGCCGGGGCGCCTGGGGCAGCTCTCCTTCGTTGTCGGCGTGGCCGAAGTAGAGGAAGCAATCGGCGTTGTGCTTCTCGCTGAGCAGGCCGCCGTAGCTGACCTCCAGGGTGCGCGTGTCGCCGGAGGCATACGACGCCTTGCCCCAGAGCCCGGGGCGGGTGATCCCCGTGGGCCTGAGGACGTTGACGAAGCCGCTGATCGCGCCGGAGCCGTGGACGATGGCGCCGGGGCCGAGGATCACCTCGACCCGCTCGATGTCTCCGGTGAGGGGCACGGCCAGCGTGCTCCCGATGGCGCCGAAATGGGCGCGCATGTTCGTGTTCACGCCGTCGACCATGACGAGCGTCTTGGCGTTGTTGTCGATGAGCACGCCGCGCACGCCGATGAGGCGCGAGGTGCGCTCGTGCTCGCCGATCAGGACGCCGGGCTGGTGGGCCTGCAAGAGGTCGTCGAGCGAGCGGACGGCGTAGAGCTTCAGCGTGCGCGCGTCGTAGAGGCGCGCCTGACCGGTCGACGTCTTGCTCTCGGTCTCGAAGAAGCCAGTCGACGAGACCTTCACGTTGAGCAGCTCCTCGAGATCGAGCGAGAGGAACTGCCCCTGACCGCCGTCATCGCCGCTGGCCAGCGCCTCGCTCCCCGGGGTCTGCGCCCAGGAGGAGCCCGCCGCCCCGAGAGGGCATAGCAGCGAGCAGAGGAGCAAAGCCGACTTGCGCATGGATTTCCCCACGTTCGAGCGCCGGGCAGGGCGCACGGGATCGGGGCGAGCCGGCGTGCCGGCGGCCCGAGGTCCTGGGGCACGCCTGAACTGCCGGCCATGGCTGTACGCGGCGGCGCCAGCGGGCGCGCGCTGCCCGGCCTCCCCCACGAGTCTGCAACGGATGTGTTCGCTGACTTGCTGTATTGCGCGAACATCCCGATGTTACACGAATGCCCGGGTGCGTCAACGGCTGTCCTGAACGCTCGACGTGGAGCGCCGCGGGCCCGCCGGCGCGCTCTCGACTCTCGAGAGTGCATCTCGGGAGCGGGAGTTGCTCCCGGGGCACGACTCGATGGGAGTCGATGTGAGAAGGTGTGGTGTTGGTGTTCCCCGGTGAGCGGCCGCGCTGGGGGCCGGCGTCAGCGCCCGGTGATCCAGTAATGGAAGGCGTGGAATCCAGCGCCGCGGCGCAGGGTGATGGCGATGGGGGCCGGCGTCGCGAGGCGCGCGGCGGGGAGGGGCAGCGCCCGCTCCACCCACGGTCCGCGCGGCACGTCGATGGTGCCGATCTCCTCGCCCGCCACGGAGACGGCGAGCTCGGCGCCGTCGTCCGAGGCCACCCGGAGCACGAGGCGCGCCTCGGCGGGGGGCGTCGCGAGGCGGGCGACGAAGCGATCGGCGGTCCGGTGGTAGCGGCCGCCGTCCGCGAGCTCCGTGCGCGTGACGTCGAGCTCCCCTGGCGCGCTGCTCTCGGGCGCGGCGAGCGCGACGGCCATGTTGCGCTGGTCCGCGAGCGGATCGAGCGCATAGGTGTGCGCCGCCTCGGACTCGAGGTCCGAGACGTCGAGCTCGTCGAGGATCCGCTCGCCGGGCACGGACCGCACCGGCAGCGCCCCTGAGCCGAGGAGGTCCCAGCGCGCCTCGTAGGCGATCATCGTGGTGCCGCCGAGGATGGCCTGGTCCTCGACGGTGGCGTCGACCAGCGCGCGGCCCAGCACCGGCGGGCACGCCATCCAGTGCGGGTAGACGATGAAGTGGGTCGGCCGGCGCTCCGGGGGCAGCTTCTCGTAGTGCTCGAACCTGGAGCCGGCGCCGGCCACCCAGTAGCGCGCCTCGCCCTCGGTGGTCAGGCCCACGACGTCGAAGGTCCTGCGGCCGCTGAAGTAGGCGAGCGCGCCCGTGTCGTTGACGCCGACCCTGGCGTCCTCCGGCAGGTGCCGCGCGGCCCAGCGGCCGAGCCAGACCTGCTGCCGATCGATGGCGCGGGCGGAGTTGGCGAGGTCGCCGATGGCCCACGGCAGCCGCGCGGCCAGGGCGCCGGCGAACGCGCCGGCGAGGAGGGGCGTCACGTAGTGGAGCGAGGGCCGGAGCCGCTGGGCGGCGTCGCCGAGCTCGCGCGCGAGGCAGGCGGCCATGACGATCCACGCCGGCGCGAAGGGCCAGACGTACCGCACGCGGTTCCAGAGGAAGCTGAGGTACGTGCAGGGCAGCAGCGCGCCGAGCGCGAGGGCGCCCACGATCACGGCGTGCGCTGGGCGGCCCCTCCGGTGCGCTGCAACGGCGAGCGCGACGCCGCCGAGGGCGATGACGGCGGCGGAGCCCTCGGGGAGGAAGACGGCCGTCCACTGGCCGCCGTCGATCACGTCGGTCACGAGCAGCCGGACGTTGTCGAGCAACGCGGCCCAGAGCGTCGGTCCGTCGTAGTTGGGGTTGCCGATCAGCCACTTGACGGACGTCGTCGACGAGGTCGGGTGACCCGCGAGCAGCAGGTTCAAGGCCGGGACGACGAGCGGACCGAGGAGCGGCGCGAGGGTGAGCAGTCGCCCGGCGGAGCGCGCGGAGTGCCAGAGAGCGCCGCTGCGGGAGGGGGATGGCGGGGAGGGGGATGGAGGGGAGGGGGATGGAGGGGAGGGGGATGGAGGGGAGGGGAGGGGTGGAGCGGAGAGGGGCGGCGCCGGGAAGGGGGCTGGAGGCATGGCGCGTGACGCCGAGAGGGCGAGCGCGATCGCGGCGAGCAGGGAGGCGAGCGCGCCCTCCGGGCGGAGCAGGGGCGCGACGAAGCCGCAGAGCGCGAGGGAGCGGGCGATCGGGGCGGTGGGCGGCTGCGCGGGCGCGCCGGGCCGCTGCGCGGGGGCTGCGCTGTCCGTGGCGGCCTCTGGCGGTGCCGGCTCGCAGAGCGCCGCTGCCAGACGGGCGGTGCGGGTGAGGATCCAGGCGAAGGCGACCGTCTCCATCCCGCTCCAGGCGAACCACGCGAACGCGGCGAACCCGGCGCACATCGCGCCTGCGCCGGCGGCGGCCGCGGGGCCGGCGAGGGGGCGCGCGAGCCGCGCTGTCTCGACGGCGAGCGCGGCGTGGAACACGAGCCCGAGCGCCCAGACCGCATAGACGAGCGAGAGATCGCGCAGGCCGAGCGCGTGGAAGGGGGCGAGCAGCACGGGCCAGAGCAGGCTGGTGGCGCCGCTCGAGTAGCCGTCGCCGGCGACGAAGCTGAAGAAGCCGCCCTCGGCGAGCCGCCGGGCGTACTGCATGTGGATGAACGCGTCGTCGAGCGGCAGGGCCGGGCGCCCGGCCTGCGCAAGGATCGCCCTGACGCAGAGCGCGCCGAGCGCGCCGCTCGCGGCGAGGGCGGGCGCATAGGGGAGGGCGCGCGCGGCGAGGGCGCGCAGCCGGGAGGGGGCCGGAGGTGCCGCCATGGGGCCCGACGCATACCACCGCGCCGCCCGGGGACAGCGATTTCCCGCGCCGGGTGGCCGGCGGATTTCCCGCGCCGGGGCGGCCGGCATTTGGTAGAGCGCCGGGGCTCCATGGTCTTCCAGCCGCGCCCGAACCACCCCTACGCCGACGCGCCTCGCTTCCCTGACGGCGACGACGTCTCCATCGACGCCTTGATCCCCGGCGCCGGCCCCGTCGAGATCGAGATCGGCCCCGGCCGCGGCGGCTTCCTGTTCGAGCGCGCGGCGGCGAGCCCCGAGGCGCGGCTGCTCGGGCTGGAGATCCGCCTGAAGTGGTCGGCGATCGTCGACGGGCGCCTGCGGAAGAGCGGCCTAGGCGGCCGCGTGCGGGCGCTCAACGCCGACGCGCGCGAGGCGCTCGCGCGGCTCCGCCCCGACGCGTCGATCGCGCGGTTTTTCCTGCACTTCCCGGATCCGTGGTGGAAGAAGCGCCACACGAAGCGCCTCGTGATGGGCCCGGCGCTGCTCGACAGCCTCGCGCGCCTGCTCGTGGACGGCGGCGAGCTCTTCGTGCAGACCGACGTCGAGGAGCGCGGCGCGCTGTACGCCGAGCAGATCGGCGCGCACCCCGCGTTCGAGCCGGCGGGCGACGCGCCCGGATCGCCGCACCTCGCCGAGAACCCCTACGGCGCGCGGAGCCCGCGCGAGCACCACGCGATCGCCGACGGGCTGCCGGTGAGCCGGCTGCGCTACCGGAGGCGGCCGCGGGGCGCGGGCAGTATGCCGCCGGGCGACGGATAGACCTTCTCAAGCATCGCAGGCCGAGCGTGCCTCGTAATTCGACGTCGCTCTCCGGCGCGTCGGCGATCGGCGCAGATCGACCTGGAGCATGGTTCACGTTGGACATGTTCGAGGCGTCTATCTCTGCTACGGGAAGTCGGCCGGGGAAGCGAACCGCCAAGACGCCATAAGACGCCAAGAAAACCGGGGAACAGGGGGGAATGCCCGGACGGCCAGCTTTCCCCTCTCCCCTTGGCGTCTTTGGCGGCTTGGCGGTTTTTCTGCTGAACCGGGGCAACTTCCCGCAGTAGACGCGATGCGCCTGCGGCGCACCACCAGGCATGGAAATTCAAGCACTTAGCTCGCTATTTCCAAGGCAGAGCTATGGCTTCCCCCCACGTCTCGTCCGCTTTCCCTTGGGGGTACCGGCGGTTTTCGCGGGTGCTGTCCCACCAGCAGCGGGGCGCAGCTTGCTGACCAACAGATCGATCAGCGTGCGAAGCGATGGCATCTTGTCGAGCACGCAGTCCCGCCGCATGCGCGCACGCTCGCGTGACAGCTCCAAGAAGATGGCATCCCGCTCCAGCATGTCTTTGTGCTCCACGGCGCGCTCGACCCGCCTGGGATCGAGTGAGGCGTCACACTCCGCTGCCGCCGTGAGCACGCTCTCGGTGTTCTGTACCAACAGGACAATGAAGAGTCGGTCCGGCGCACGGCACCCTTTCCGGATCTCCTGCTCCACGTCCGCATGGCTCGCCATTCGTGGCAACTTGAGATGATGTCGGATGGCATCGTTGTCGATGACCGCGATCACGTCGCGCCCGTCGATCGCGATGAGATCCAGCTCCTCGCGGCAGGCACGGAGGACATTTGCACGCCCTTGAGTGGGCGCGCGTCGGCGAGCATCTTCTCGATTCGATATCTGTCGCCGCTCAGCGCATCGTGGACGCAGGCTTTCACGAGCGTATGCAATCCGAAGCTGCTGCCGTGCGCGCGCTGATCCTCATAGAGGATCGTGACCGAGGCCGACATCAGCTGAGCTCTGCCTTCGTGAGCACGGAAGCTGCATGTCCCGCAGCGCGGATGTCACCGAGTCCACGGTAGCGTTCCAGCCATCTCTCTAACATATGCCGATCCGGCCGCACGAGACGCGTTGCGCCATGCTCGTCGAGCTCACAGAGCACCACAGAATTCGCGGGATCACGAAGGCCGTCGAGGAGGCGGTCGGAGTGCGTAGCCAAGAGAACCGGGCAATCGCGAGCCATTGACTCGAACATGTCGAGTACGCGCATCAGCAGGTGCGGGTGGAGGTGCAGGTCGGGCTCATCAAAGGTGACGAGTGAAGGCTTCGTGGTGTGGAGGCGGAAGAGCGCAACGAATGCAAGGTACGACAGCATGCCGTCGGAGAGCTGCGCTGCGGGGATCGCTAGATCGAGACCGACCAGCTTGAGCGAGAGTCCGATGTTGCCACCGCCCGGGTCGGCCCAGGTAACCACGTCCTCGATGCGCTCGCCGAGACCGAGACGGAGGTACTCCAGGGTCTTGTCCCAATGGTCGCGGCCGAATCTGTTCTTGAGGGCGTGGTAGGCGCTGGCGAGGTTGATGCCCAGCTTTTCCAGGTGATCGGCGGGAGTGAGAAGGGCCGAGGAGCGAAGTGCGGACTTGCGGTCGAGTGCGCGGGCCGCCCATGCGGGAGTTGTTTCGAATGGAAGATGGATGCTGAAATTTTTGAGATGACTTCCGATGAAGTGCAGCGTTGTCCACACGATATCGCCGTAGCTGTCGTCCGATGAGCCGTAGTTTAGCTCGGCCAGGAATGGGTTCCGTCCATCTTCCGGTCCAGAAGTGTACCATTTGGCTCGGTCGGCAAAAAAGACAAAATTGTCCCCCTCGTGCTCAAACAGGATCTCCAGATTCTCGGCACCTGAAGCTCCTTCGTTCACGCTTCTTGCCCTCTTTCTCCGGGCGCCCATGGAAGTCACATGTCGTCTTCCTTGCGGTGTGAACTTGGCAGACACTCTTTCATGGACCGAGGCGAACGGGCCCGTGGGAACAAGCGTTAGCTCGTACTTGACGAGCTCGTACGTGTCCGTCATGATGCTTTCGATATCTCCAAGCTTGGCCCGTCCCGCTCGTGGCGTGATCGTCAGCCCGATTGAAAGCCGCTTCGCGCCCTGGCGTAACAACGCCGTGAGTCCGCCGTGGATGCCATGGAATTCGTCGAGGAACCGAGGCCCTGTCGTCCGTCGAAGAATCTCGCACGCTTCCAGGATGCTACTCTTCCCAGATCCATTGTCGCCAATAAGCACCGTAAGTCCGTTCAGGCGCAGGTGAACGTTCTGGATAGTGCGCAAGCCTTCGATGTGGAGCTCGGTGATAGGCACGGCTCCAAGGGAAGCGGAGGACGCCCACCGCGTCAAGCATCCGGGCTCCAGGGGTGTCACGTTCGCGGGCGGCGATCGTCGACGGGCGTCTGCGAAAGGGCGGCCTCGGCGGCCGCGTCCGGGCGCTCAACGCCAACGCGTCGATCGCGCGGTTTTTCCTGCACTTCCTGGCTCCATGGTGGAAGAAGCGCCTCGTGATGGGCCCGGCGTTGCTCGACAGCCTCGCGCGCCTGCTCGTGGACGGCGGCGAGCTCTTCGTGCAGACCGACGTCGAGGAGCGCGGCGCGCTGTACGCCGAGCAGATCGGCGCGCACCCCGCGTTCGAGCCGGCGGGCGACGCGCCCGGATCGCCGCACCTCGCCGAGAACCCCTACGGCGCGCGGAGCCCCCGCGAGCACCACGCGATCGCCGACGGGCTGCCGGTGAGCCGGCTGCGCTACCGGAGGCGGCCGCGCGCGGCCGGCGGCGCGCCGCTGGATCCCGGCCAGGACGCCGGCTGAGCCGGCTGGACGCGCTCGACGGGGCGCGTGAGGCGGATGGCGGCTACGCTGCACGTCATGCTTTCGATCCTCACGTGGACAACCGTCGCCGCGGCGATCCTCGCTCAGTCGTTCATCACGGTGCGCCTGTGGCGGAGCGAGCTGTACTCGCGCGACCAGAAGCTCCTGCAAAGCGCGCTGATATGGCTATTGCCGGTCGTGGGATCCTTCATTGTTGTACTCGGGGTTGCGGCAGGAACATGACGTCTCCCGGCCCACGCCGAACACCGAGATGGAGAGTGACGACGAGGATTAGATGGAGAATGGCTGAGGAGTAGCACTGCGCGCTGCTCAGCAGGCCATGCTCGAGCTCTGGGGATCCCCGCCCGGGCACGCACGGTGGCCGCCACGATGCTGCCGAATCGCGAGAGGGAGCCAAGCCTGCGCCAGGCGCCGCGCCCATCGCCGCATGTGCGTCGCCGACCCTGATCGTGGACCGATGCCGTCGTGGTGTCGCAAGCGTGGGAGTCGAGCGCCTCTACGCCTTGCGAAGGACGGGGCCGGTCGGCCGGTGTTGAGGCTCATGTGTCCTTTTCGGACCCGAGATGAGAAAAAGCTGAGCCGCGCGCGCCGTCCGCAGCGACAGCGGTCCATGGGAGTCGTCGAAGCTGCCCAGAGCAAGCGATGATGTTGGCACGACCCCACTTACCTCTTACATCTGGAGGACGACATGCATCGTGCGCGCGTGAACATGGGGATCCTGGGTTGGCTGGCGGGCGTGGCCGTCTGTTCGGCACCGATGGTCGGATGTAGCGGTGGCGAGAGCACCCAGGAGGAGACGAGCGCCACGTCAGGCTCCACCACCACGAGCACCGGTAGCGCTACCGGCGGGAACGCGGGGAGTGGTGGAGACGTGCAGGGGGGCACGGGGGGGCTCGGGGGCGCTGGAGGGCAAGGCGGGAGCGGTGATGGAGGCGCGGGGGGGCTCGGGGGGGCCGGAGGGCAAGGCGGGAACGGGGACGGCGGCGCGGGTGGCACCGGCGGCGCGGGGGGGCTCGGGGGGGCCGGAGGGCAAGGCGGGAGCGGTGACGGCGGCGCGGGCGGCACTGGCGGCGCGGGAGGGCAAGGTGGCCTCGACGGTTCGGGGGGACAGGGTGGGGCCAGCGAACCTCCGTGTCCCCCGACCCAGACGTTCTGTGATCCCGCGTGCGTCGATACGCAGACGGACAGCATGAACTGTGGGGCTTGCGGCACCACCTGCAAAGCGGGCTCGACCTGCCAGGCCGGCGCCTGCACATGCCCGCTGGCGGGGCAGACCTACTGCGATCCGCTTTGCGTCAACACGAACCTCGATCAGTTCAACTGCGGGGCGTGCGGCAACACATGCGGCGGCGGCTCGTTCTGCACCGCTGGCGAGTGCACGTGCAATGCGGGGCTGGCGTACTGCGGTAATCGATGCGTGAATCTCAGCAACGATGAGAGCAACTGCGGAGCGTGCGGCACCGCCTGCGCCGAGGGGCAGAACTGCGTCACGGGTATCTGTCGCTAGTTCCGCGTGTCAGCAATCCCGCCAGGGATCTGTCTCGCGAACGAAGCGAGAAGTTGACGCAAAGACGCCAAGGGCGCAAAGACGCAAGAGTGACATAGTCTGCTTCTTCTTTTTTTTTTGCGTCTTTGCGTTGAAATCTCTCGCCGGACCTCTGGCGGACGGAACCAGGAGGTCGAGGACACGGAAAAGGGAGCCGTTTCAGCGTTCGCCGATCCATCGGAGGTGTGATGAGCCTCAACGAGCCGTGTACCGTCGGCTGCGCCGTCCGCGACCTCCGGCAGACACGGAATGTCATCGTCGTGCTGCGCTCCCTCTTCTCCCGCGGACCGCCTCGCCGCCACAAAGGAAGAGCTCCTGACAAGAAACTTCCGCCGGGGTTGCCGCGGCGTTTTCGTTGAGCCGAACGAGAACGCTCGGGGTACGTACGGGTATGAGGCGGGAATCCTTATTTCTTGCGAGGGTCGCCGCGGTCGCTGCGGCAGCCCCTGCGGCGTGCTCGGGCGCGGGGGAATTTCCGAGAGGAGGCGCGGGCCGTCGAGGATCGGCTGGGGCATCCGAGGTCGTGCTCGCCTTTGGCCTTCACTTCCGGATAGCTTCAATCCTTCTCCTCCCCCATCCAGCGGGGGAGCGGGACCGCACGGCCCGCGACCAGACCCAGCGCTCCGCGTTCGATCGTCTCTTCGAGGCGGTCGCGCGCCAGCTGGCGGATGCGAGGATCGAGGCCTGGGACGACCGGTGGGGGGACGCCGCGCCTCCGGATGGCGCGCAGCCGCTGGAGGGCTCGGAGCCGGGCGCTCACCCCTCCCGGCGCGCCGCGGTCGAGTCGCGGCGCTCCGGCTCCGCGCCGCCGCCGCGGGCGACCGCGCGCTCGTCGGGAGCAGGCCGCCACGCGCCCCACAGAAGGGCCGCCGACGCCTCCCCGCCTCCGGGCTCGGCCGCCGCCACGCGCAGCGCCTCCCACGCCCCCGCGGGCGCCCCGCCGGTCACCAGCAGCGCGCGCTCCTCGCTCCGCGCGGCGACCGACGAGGCCAGCTCGCCGCGCCGTGAGGCGCACGGGAGCGCGCCGAGCGCGTGGGCGCCCGCGCGCAGGTCCGCCTGACGCCGATCATCTCTGCGCCTCGCTCCCCTCCGTGGGCGCGACGCAGAAATCCGCCTCGGCGGCGTAGTCCTGGGCGCCGCGGAGCCGTAGCCGGCCCAGCCCCCGTTGTCGAAGACGAGGAGATTGCCCTCGCCCGGCAGCCCGCGCGGGATGAGGTGGGCGTGGTGCTGGCCGATGATCCAGCCGAGCCGGCGCTCCGCCTCGCTGCAGGCGCGAGGCGCGAGGCGCGTCCGCCGGTGGGCTCGAGAGACCGAACGGGCCATACTCCGCCTCGAGAAGCGGGTGGCATGGATTTCGACGTCGACTTCGCCATCGTGGGTTCGGGCTTCGGCGGCAGCGTCTCCGCGCTGCGCCTCGCCGAGAAGGGCTACAGCGTCACCGTGCTCGAGTGCGGCAAGCGCTGGCGCAAGGAGGATTTTCCGAAGACCAACTGGAATGTACGGAAGTTCCTCTGGGCGCCCAGGCTGCTCTGTCACGGCATCCAGCGGCTGACGCCGCTCAGGGACACGCTCATCCTCTCGGGCGCGGGCGTGGGCGGCGGCTCGCTGGTCTATGCCAACACCTTGCTTGTGCCCCCGCCCGAGGCCTTCACCAGCCCCGGCTGGCCGGCCGGCACGAGCTGGCGCGACGAGCTGATGCCCTTCTACGAGCTCGCGAAGCGCATGCTCGGCGTGACCGCGAACCCGAAGCTCTGGCCGGCCGACCGGCAGCTCCGGCAGATCGCCGACGAGATGGGCCGGGGGGACACGTTCCACGTCGCGAACGTGGGTGTCCTCTTCGCGAGGGAGGGCGAGCAGGAAGGGCAGCGCGTGCCGGACCCGTTCTTCGCCGGCGAGGGGCCCGATCGCGCCACGTGCGTCCACTGCGGCGGATGCATGGTGGGCTGCCGCTTCGGCGCCAAGAACACGCTCGACCTCAACTACCTTTATCTGGCCGAGAAGAAGGGCTGCACCATCCAGCCCGAGACGATGGTCACCGCCATCGACGCGCTCCCGGGCGGCGGCTACGAGCTCACCCTGGAGCGCTCGACCGCGCTGCTCAGGAAGCGCCGACGCGCGCTCCGGGCGCGGGCGGTGGTGCTCAGCGCCGGCGTGCTCGGCACGGTGAAGCTCCTGCTGAAGGCGAGGGCCGAGGGCCGGTTACCCCATCTCTCCCCGCAGCTCGGCCATTACGTGCGGACCAACAGCGAGGTCATCCTCGGGGTGACGGCCAGCGACGATCGGGTCGATTACTCCCGCGGCATCGCGATCACGAGCGGTATCTACCCCGACGCGCGCACGCACATCGAGCCGGTGCGTTACCCCGCCGGCTCGGACGTGATGGGCGCGCTGGGCACGGTGCTCACCGACGACGCGCCGGGCTTGCCGCGCTGGCTGCGCTGGCTGGGGCGGCGGCTGCTCCACCCCATCGACCTGATCTCGGGGCTCCTGCCGTTCAACTTCGCCCGGCGCTCCACGATCCTCCTCGTGATGCAGACGCTGGACAACTACATGCAGCTCGTCTGGAAACGCGGCGGCATGACGACCCGCAGGCCGCCCGACCAGCCGAAGCCTCCAGCGTACATCCCCGTCGCCAACGAGGTCGGCAAGCGGCTGGCCGTGCTGATGGACGGCACCCCGCGCAACGCCATCAACGAAGCGGTGCTCAACGTGCCGACCACGGCGCATATCCTCGGCGGCTGCGCCATCGCCGAGAGCCCCGAGCGCGGGGTGATCGACGAGCGCAACCAGGTGTTCGGCCACGAGGGCCTCTACGTGGTCGACGGCTCGATGGTGCCGTCGAACCTGGGCGTGAACCCGTCGCTCACCATCACCGCCATGGCGGAGCGGGCGATGAGCAAGCTGCCCCCGAGGCGCGACAACCCTGCCTTCTCCGGGGCCGCGGAGCTTCCCAGCAGCGGGGCGCGCTGAAGGCGCCGCATGCGCCTCTCACGGCAGCTCCGCGAGCGGGCCCTTCCTGTACGCCGTGTCGTTCCCGAAGTGCTCGTCTTCGTAGCCGAAGGCGCGCAGGATCGATGTGTAGACGTTGTGCATCGAGGCGTCGGTCTCGTACTCGGACTGGGTGGGATCCGCGCTCGCGCGCTTGTTGTAGTTGACGTGGCGGCCGCCCGGCCACCTGCCGCCCGCCTTGCCGGCGAGAAGGACGGGGATATCGCGGGGCGAGTGCCCGCCGCCGCACCCGAACTCGCTCGTGAAGAGCACGACGCTGTTGTCGAGCATCGTGCCGTCGCCCTCGGGCGTGCTCTTCAGCCCTTCGAGCAGGCGTGCGAAGAGCTCCATACGCCAGGTGCGGTTCGCGAGGATCGTCGCGCGCCAGTCCTCGAGCCTGTCGGGCTCCGCGCCGCTCGGGCCGACGTCGAGGGCGGCGTGGCCGAGGCTGTGGCCGAGGTCGGTGCTGTAGGGCTGGGGCAGCCAGCTCGTCAGGACGTCGGCCACCTGGAAGGTGGCCACCTGCGTGAGACCGCACCGGAACGCATGCAGGAGGACGTCGACCAGCAGGGGTGCGGCCTCCTCGATTCCCCCTCCCGTGTAGGAGCCGTATCCCTTGTACACGGGCGCTCCGCCGACATCCGGCTTCGTGCAGGCCGCCAGGTTGGAGATGCCCTCGAGCTTCTTCTCCAGGCTCCGGATGTGCTCGGCGTGCGCGTCGAGCAGGTGCCTGTCGGCCGCGCTCACGCGCCCCTTCAGGGCAGCGAGGTGCTCGCTCACGCCGTCGAGCACGCTCTTCCGGTGGGCGCGGAGCCGGAGCTGTTCGGGCGTCGGACCCGACGCTGTCTCCGTGACGTCCTGGAAGAGCCGGTCGAAGGCGCTCGTCGGGTCCTTCTCGCTGGACACCTGCTCGCCCGCCGCGTTGTACAGCGGCTCTCCGTAGTTGTGTCCGTCGACCATGAGATCGATCGACGAGAACGGCGCCGGGCTCTCGCTGGCGAGCCGCTGCGCGATCACCTGATCGATCGATGGGCCGAGCGCCCTGGCGTCGTCGCCTCCCGAGGTCGTATCGGCGCAGGTGAGCACGGTCGCGTTGGAGCAGCCGTGGTGCCCGCCGTAGTCTCCCTGGAGCATCCCGGCGGCGTCGTCGACGCCGCGGAGCAGGGTGAGGTCGCCCTTGTGGGCCTCGAGCGGAGCCATCTCTTCGCCGAGGACCTCGAGCGCCGACCCCTCGCCGCCGGGCGCCCAGAGGTCGAGCATGCTCCAGGCGCCCGGCTTCCAGGGATCCCCCTTCTCCCCGGAGGAGTGGCGAGACGTGATCGTGCCGCCGTGGCTGAAGAACACGATGAACCGCCTGGCCCTGCCGTTCGCGGCCCAGAGGTCCCCATGGGTTGCCTCGAGCAGCGGCAGGGCGATGCACAGACCGGTCGCGGTGCGGAGGAAATTCCTTCGGCTGAAAGCGGCGCGGCTCATGGGTTCACTCCTCGATCTGGCGCAGGTGCAAGAAGGCGTTGCTGGTCGTGAGGGAGACGATGAGATCACGCACGCTGCCGCCGCTCTCGGGCGTCGGCGTGGCCGCCTCGATCGACGCGAGATCCTGGTCGATCGGGACGCGCCGGAGCGCCGTCTGGAAGAAGCGCTTCGTGAGGCAGGCGCGCGCCGCGGGGCTCGCCGCGAGGGCCGCCGACATCCCGACGCCGCCGTCGACCTCCACGCCCTCTTCGTCCGGAGGGAGCGCGGGGAGGCCGCCGCGTGCGTCGATGTCGAGCAGGTAGGGTGCCTGCGCGTCCCCGCCCGCCTCCTGCGACTGCCATCGCCCGAGCGCGTCGTAATGCTCGAACGCGAAGCCGATCGGGTTGATGGTCCTGTGGCAGCTCGCGCAGGCGCCGCTCGACGTCTTGGCCTCGACGTCCTGGCGGATCGTCCTGTGCACCACCTCGCCGTTCTCCTCGACGGCTCCGCCCTTGACCGGCACGTCGCTCGCGTTGGGGGGCGGCGGGCCGAGGGGGCGGCAGAGCACCTGCTCCAGGATGTACGCGCCGCGGCGGATCGGCGATTTGACCTCGAGGCTGCCGAACACGCTCAGGAAGGCCGCCCGCGTGAAGATCCCCGCGCGCTGATCGCGGGGGAGGGAGACCCACGCGAACGTGCGCTCGTCGGCGGGGCCCTCCACCCCGTAGAGCGCGGCGAGGGGCCCGTTCACGTAGGCGTCCGTCGTCGTGAGCAACGTCTCGAACCTGCCGTCCCCCTCGAAGAGCACGCGCTCCGCGAGGGCCTCGAGCTCGGCGCGCATGGCGGCGCGCAGCGCGGGTGAATCCTCGGGATAGATCGCGGGGCTCTTCGGCGCGCTCTCGAGCGAGGCGTGTTTGTTCGTGCCGTCGAGCTCCAGCCAATCGGCGAAGAAGCGCCTCGCCGTGGCGCGGGCGCGGTCGTTCGAGAGGAGCCGCTCCGCCTGCGCGCGCACGCCCTCCGCCGTGTCGAGCGCGCCGGACTCCGCGGCGTCGAGCAGCGCGTCGTCCGGCGTCGTGTTCCAGAGGAAATACGACAGGCGCGACGCCCGCTCGAAGCCCGTGAGCGGACGGACGCCGGAGGCGAGCGGCTCGCTCCCGTCCCCGTCGCGGCCGAGCTCGACGAAGTAATAGACGTAGGGCGACTGGATCATGGTCTCGAGCACGACGAGCAGGGCGTCCTCGAACGACTGCTCCTTCCGCGCCCGGGCGTACTGGCCCTTGAGCATCGCGACCTCGGCCTCGTCGAGCGTGCGCCGGAAGGCGCGGCGCCCGAACGCCCGCACGAAGCCGTCCACGCACGCCTCGTCGTCCGCGCCGCTCGTGTCGCACGGGAACACCGGCGTCCCCCACGACGCGCGCCGCGCGACGATCGCCTCCGCCGCGGCGTTGAGCTTGTCGACGGCGAGGAGCGAGGCGACCTCTCCCGCGTCCGGGTCGAGGTCGAGCTCGAGCCCCGGATCGCCGAACAGGTCGCGCATCGAGCTCGTGAACTGCTCCGGCGTCATCCGGCGCATCCCCGCTGGAGCGACGTCGACCAGCCCGCTCGCGCTCGGCGACCCGCCGCGGTCGCCTCCGAGGTCGCCGACGCAGCCCGAGAGCAGGTGGGACGCCGCGAGGACGATCGCGCCGGCGAGCGCCGTCGCGCGCCCCCCTGGCGCGGTGAATCTATCGAGGACGTCGAGGGGGTTCACGCCGTCGGGCTCTGTTCGCTTCATGGCTTCACTCCTCGCGCGGTCGCTGAACACAGCGGGCTGGATCGCAGGGGCCTCGACGCGATCCTCCCGCCTCCCGGGAATCATCGAGCCACGCTGTGCCGCGTGTTCGCCGTCCGCCGGGGATTGGCATCGAGCGATCGCTGAACCGGGGCTTCCATCCATCGTGGATAATCGACGAACGCATCGGTGGGATCCAGCTCACGGGCCGCATGGAGCTCATGCACCCTGTGCATACCCTACGTCATCGTCTCGAATGAAGCGAGGGGCCGTTGATCGAAGAGAACCGACAGGACCCCAGGAGCCCTCAGAGATGCGAGAAAAATCCCTTCTTGGCGTCCTCGGCGGCTCGACTTCTTCTCACAGGAGCGCCGTTGTCATCGATGGTTCGATGTAAGGAAGATGGTTTGATGTAACGAACGTAACGAACGCCCCGTCGGCGAGCCTTTCGCGAAAGCGGCATCCGGCGCGAATCTGGATTACATCCTACTACCTTGGGGGCGGAAGATGCGACAACAGCAATGTCCGGGCGCATGACAAAGTGCATCGACGTGTCATCTTGCCGCACTGAGGCGAGAAGGCCTCGCGGTCTGTAAAATTACAATGGAGCTTTTATGGCCCATATCGTGGAGAATTCTGTGAGGGTTCGAGCTTGCGTGACCGGGTTGCTCCTCGCCGCCGGTTGCACCGGCGAGCTTGGCGAGCCGACGTATGGCCGGGGCGGTCCGGCGCCGCTCCCTCCGCCCGTCGTGAACATTCCGCCGATCCACGTCGATTGCAGCCACGTCGGAAGCGGCAGGGATTACCAGGTCGGCCCTGGCAAGGAGTTCGAGGCGATCGGCGACGTCCCGCTTGAATCGCTCGTCGCCGGCGACACGGTGCGCGTCTTCTGGCGTGCCGAGGGGTACCACGAGAAGATCATGCTCGGGGGCCAGGGGACGGCCGAGCAACCGATCCGGCTCTGTGGCGTCCCGGGGCCGAACGGCGAGCTGCCGGTGATCGATGGTCAGGACGCGACCACCCGGCCCGAGCTCGATTTCCCCTTCGACGGCCACCAGGTGCGGGGGCTCATCATCGTCGGGCACAAGCACGACGACGCGTGGGAGCTCGAGCCCACCCACATCACGATCGAGGGGCTCGAGATCAAGAACGCAGCGCCCCCCCACCGCTTCACCGACAAGGCGGGGTCGGGGGTGGCCTACTCGGGCAACGCGGCTGGCATCTTCGTGGAGCGCGGCGATCACGTGACCATCCGCGCCTGCGAGGTGCACGAGAACGCCAATGGCCTCTTCATCGGCACGGCCGGTGGGGATATCCTGACCACGAACGTGCTCATCGAATCCAACTACATCCACGACAACGGCATGGATGATTACAACGAGCACAACGTCTACAACGAGGCCTCGAACGTCATCTACCAGTTCAACCGCTTCGGTCCCACGCGCGGCGGCCACGGCAACAACATCAAGGAGCGCTCGGCCGGCGTCGTCATCCGGTACAACTGGATCGAGGACGGCGCCCACCTGATCGACCTCGTCGACGCGCAGGAGGCGACCGACTCGGTCGCGTTGCCGTCGTTCCACGAGACGTTCATTTACGGCAACGTGCTCCTGCGCAACGGCTACGGCGCGTCCATGATCCACTACGGCGGGGACAGCGGGCAGACCGAGTACTACAGGAAGGGCACGCTCCACTTCTTCTCCAACACCGTCTTCGTCAAGAACGACAACTACGACGACTACGATCGCTCGGCGATGTTCGAGGCCTCGACCAACGACGAGCGGATCGACGCCCGCAACAACGTGTTCGCCAGCAGCCTGGAGCCGACCGAGCTCCGCGCGGTCACCTTCCTCGGGGACCGCGACGGCGTGGCCGCCGGGGCCCTCACCCTGTCCGGGAACTGGGTGACGAACGGGTGGCTGCCGTTCGATCCCGTCCGGGAGGTGGTGAAGGTGATCGGGCAGGTGGACGGCCTGGACGACTCGATCTTCGGCGTCGATCCGGCGTTCGCTTCCGCGGCAGACCACGACTTCATGCCCGCCGCGAGCGCGCCGCTCATCGGCGCTGGCGCCTCGCTCGACGGCCTCCCGCCGGTCGAGCACCAGTACACGCCGCACCAGCAGGCCAGGGCGCGCAACGACGGCGCGAGCCTCACGATCGGCGCGTTCGGGCGGTAGCCCGCGCCGCGCAGCCCCGCGGCGCGGCTCGCTCCACGGCCCGCGGGGTCACCCCACACAACCCACAGGTCGGCTCCCGCGTGAGGGATCGCGCCTTGCAGAGGGCGGCGCATGCGCTGGATCGGATGCGCCTTGCCCCGCGCAAGGCGCAAAGGATGCGTGTCCTCGGCACGCTTTGCCGGAGAGATGGCGGTGATCCTGTCGCTCGTGATCCTGCTCACGGGCTGCGGCGTGGAAGAGGCGCCGCCGGACCTCCGGCAGCCGGCGGGCTGGGACGACGCGCTGCGGCTGCCGGACGCCGAGGATCACGACCCCGCGCCCGACGTTGTCGAGGTGCACCTCGAGGCCAGGGTGGCCGCGATCGAGGTGGTCCCGGGGCTCACGACCGAGGTCTGGACCTACAACGGGATGCTCCCCGGTCCGACGATCCGCGCGAAGAAGGGCGACCGCGTGGTGGTGAAGCTCCAGAACCACCTTCCCGAGGCGACGACGGTCCACTGGCATGGTCTGCGCGTGCCGGCGGCCATGGATGGGACGCAGCACGTGCAGAAGCCCATCGAGCCGGGCGAGGGCTTCGAGTACTCCTTCACCGTGCCGGACGCCGGCACGTTCTGGTACCACCCTCACCTTCGCTCGAGCGCCCAGGTCGGTGCGGGCCTCTACGGCGCGTTCGTGGTCGAGGATGCCGAGGAGGCGCCGCTCGGCGACGAGCTGCTGCTCGTGATGAGCGACATCGGCATCGAGGAAGACGGCTCGCTCACCCCCGCCGACGAGAGCGGATGGTTCGGCGATTACTTCGGGCGCGAGGGCTCGAGGGTCCTTGTCAACGGGAAGATCGTGCCGACGGTCGCGGCGCGGGAGGGGGTTCCGCAGCGCTGGCGGGTGGTCAACGCCGCGCGCAGCCGCTACTTCCGCTTCGCCGTGCCGGACCAGCCGCTCGTGCTCGTCGGCGGAGATGGGGGTCTCTCGGAGCGCCCGCTACCCGTGGACGAGGTGAGGCTCGCCCCGGGGGAGCGCGCGGAGCTCACCATGCTGCCCGTCGAGGGCCAGTCGGTGGTGATCCCGCTCCTCGACGCGAATCGATTCCACCTGCCGAGCGAAGAGAAGCCCAAGGATCTCATGCGTCTCGAGCTGGCCGACGAGCCCCCGGGGCGCGGCGCGCCGCCGCTTCCCGAGCGTCTGGCCGAGATCGCCTCGATCGACACCGCGGGCGCGCAACGACAGGCGGTGGAGTTCATGGAGCAGGGCGATACCGACGGAGCGGTGCTCGGGATCAACGGCCAGACGGACGGCTCTCTCATGTTCTCTGCGAAGACGAACACGGTCGAGATCTGGACGCTGACGAACACCACCAACTACGATCACCCGTTCCACCTGCACGGGTTCTTCTTTCAGGTGCTCGACATCGACGGCGCCGAGCCGCCCGTGCGCGCATGGCGCGATACCGTCAACCTCGTGCCTGGAAAGGCCGTGCGGATCGCCATTCCGTTCGATGATCGCGCCGGCATGTGGATGTTCCACTGTCACATCCTCGACCACGCGGATCTGGGGATGATGGCGATGCTCCACCTGATGCCGTGAACGGTCTGTTCGGGCCGCCGGGCGTCAGACCCACGCCTGCGTCGTGGGATCCCAGCGCTTCCAGGCGCCGCCGTCGTCCAGGTAGAGCTCGCTCTCCCCGGGGAGGGCGCGGAAGCGCTTGCTGCTGATCTTCAGGTCGCCGATCCTCCCCGAGTAGTCGGTCTGCGCTTCGGAGGCCTTGATGCTCCGCATGTCGGCGACGAGCTCTTGCCCGCTCGCCTCGACCACCACATAGCCGTGGGCGCTGCTGTTGGCGTGGGCGAGGTGCGGGTTGATCTTCGTCTCGGGCGACGTGAGCAGCGTGTCGATGCTGAGGGCGAGCGCCGCGGCGCCCGGGAGCCCGCGCAGCGTTGGATCGCTCGAGACCTGGCTCGTCAGGATCTCGCGGAAGGACGCCGAGGAGACGGCGCCGCCCACGAGCTCGACGATCTTCTTCGTTGGATCGCCGCTCGGTCCGGGCGTGCCAGCGTAGAAGGCGTGGACGTCGCCGGTGATCGCCACGACGCCCCCCAGCCTGACGAGCCTCTCGAGCAGCTCGTCCCGCTTGTTGCGGAAGCCGTCCCAGGCGTCGGTGGTCGTGTAGAAGCTGCGCTTGAACTGGGCGGGGAGGGAATAGGGGCTGAGATCGACGGCGAGCTGGACGAGGCAGTACTCGTTGCCCCAGACCTTCCAGGTCGCCTTCGAGCCTTCCATGGTGTCGAGGAACCAGGCCTCTTGCTCGGCGCCCATCACGTCCTCGCTCGCGCCCTGCGTCTCCTTGTAGCGGATGGCAGCGTAGATATCGAAGGGGTCCTTGGCCATGAAGTAGCGCGTGCCGATCATGCCGTACGCGTTGAGCTTGCCGAAATCCACGTAGGCGATGCCCCGCTCCAGGCCCGCTTCCGCGGCGTCGATGAGGGGGATCTGCATGTCCTCCGGCAGGTCCTCGTTCGCCGCGGCGACGATCTCGTTGATGAAGGCGACGCTGATCTTCCCCGTGACCTCGGCGGGGTCGTAGCCCACGGTCTCCGCGGCCCCGAGGAGGACCGGCGCATAGATGCCGTCGCCGTAGGTCTCCACGTCCACGTAGGGCAGGGCGGCCGCGGGGACCTCCCCGAGCTCGGCCACGAGCTTCGGCTGATCGAGCGCGACCCTGCCGGGGAAAGCGTCCTCGGGGATGAGGTGATCCGGCCGGTAGCTGCGCAGATCGGTCATCACCAGGTGGACGTGCCGGCCGAACACGAAGTCGCGGTAGATGTGGAATTCGTCCGGGAGCGAGGCGTCCGGGTCGAGCTCGACGTCGTCGCCGTAATCGACGGGCTGGTACTCGAACCAGGCCTGGTTCGCGGCCTTGCGCCGGTCCGCGTCGGTCTCGTCCTGCCGGCCGTCGAAATAGGTGGCCGTGGCGCCGAAGCAGTCGTTCGAGAACTCGTGGTCGTCCCACGTGGCGATCATCGGCAAGCTCTCGTGGACCTTCTGGAGGTTCGCGTCGGAGCGGTATGTCCTGTAGAGCTCCCGGTAGTTGTCGAGCGATCTCGCCGCGTGGTAGGCGCCGTCGCCCTCACCGAGGGAGATGCTGCCGGCCACGTCGGTGAAGACGACGCGGCGCCCGGTCGCGCTCTGGAAGCTCGGATCGCCGTCCGTCTCGTAGATGTAATCGCCGAGGTGGACGAAGAAATCGAGCTCCTCCTGGGCGAGCGCCAGGTAGGTGTTGTAGTACCGGCCCACGTAATCCTGGCACGACACGTAGGCGAAGCGGACCTTGACGTCCGCCTCCTCGGCCGGGGCGGTCTTGGTGCGCCCCACGCGAGACGCGTAGCTCGTGTCGCCCTTCACGTAGATGAAGCGGTAGTAGTAGACCGTGCCCGCCGCGAGGCCGCGGACCTTCACCTTCACGCAGTGATCGTGCCTCGCGAGCGCCTTCACCTTCGCCTGTCCGGCGTCGAGCGCCACCCGCCGCGCGAACCCGGCGTCGGTCGCGACCTCGACCTCGAGATCGAGATCCGCTGCGCCGTCCTGCAGGCGGGTCCAGAGGACGACGCTGCCGGGGCGCGGATCGCCGGAGGCGACCGACTGGGGGAAGTACTCGGAGCCGTCCGCGAGCTCGCGCTCGTCGTCGAGCGGGTTGATCGTCTCGGGATCATCGCCGCAGGCCGGGACGACCAGCGCGCCGGCGGTGACGAGCGTGGCTCGAAGGAAATCTCTGCGCTTCAGCATCGGGCGATCAGGGAATCCTGGAACTTTCGCTGATGTCAATCTCCTCGTGGACCCCGCCGCTTCGCGCGCTGCCGGCCACGCCTGTAAAGCGCAACGCGCGGCGTCCGGTGAGCAGAGAAAGTGTGTGCGCTCACACGTCGCCGAGCGTTGACGTGCATGGTTACGTGTGGTTAGGCGTGGTCAGGCGTGATCAGGCGTGATAGATAAGCCGTCGCGTGCTCGCACGTCCTGTCCGAGGACCGCATTGGTCCTCGAGGGATAGATGAGCTAAGTTGAGCGTTTGTCATGCGGCGGCGGAGCACGACACCGGAGGGTGAGTCCGACTTGCGGTCAGGGCACGGCATCCCTGACCGCCCCGGCGCCGAGCGTCGCGACACGCTCCCACCGCCCCGATCCGGGCAGCCATCCTCCGGGCCTGGGCGTTCCGGCCCGTCCAGCGATCCGTCGCCTGCTTCGAGGTCTCCTTCATCGCGCAAGGTGCGGACCATCGACGTCCTCGTTCAGGGCGCGACCGTGGAGCTCTTCCACTTTTACGGCGTCGCCATAGCGCCTGCGGACATCGGGGAGAGCCGCGACGAGGCGCTCGTTCACAGCGATCCCGCGAGCACGGTCGAGTTCTCCGCGCCCGGCTTCTCCGGCCTGCTGGCCTTGTCGGCGCACCCTGGCGTGTTTCGCGCGATGACGGGGCTGCCGCCCGCGCTCGACAGCGTCGACGACTGGATGCGCGAGGTCGTCAATCAGCTCATGGGAAAGGTGAAGAGCCGCCTCGCGCGGTTCCAGATCGCGCTTCACGCCGAGCTGCCGCAGCTGCGCCGCGCGAGCGACGTGGCGCGGCGGTACCGGGGCAGCAAACAGCAGTTCTGCTATGCTTTCCGGACGTTGAAGGGCGAGGTGGTCGTCACGCTGGGCGGCGACTTCGACGAGAGCTCGCTGGTGTTCTCGAACTCGTCCCCGCTTCCGCTCGATGGCAAGGTGATCCTGTTCTGAGCGCTCTCGCGCGGCACCCGCGCCGCGCAGTCTCGAACACCAATCATGTTGAACCCCGGAGAATTTTCACAGGGAGGCGGGGAGGCGGGGAGGAAGAAAAATGAATTTCTCCCTCTTGCCCTCTCTCGCTCCCCGCCTCCCCGCCTCCCTGTGAGATTCTTGCTTTTTCTCGTGGTTTCAACCCGCTTGTCGCTCTAGGGGCCGCCGCCGCCGGTACCGCTGGCACCGCCGCTACCCGTGGCGCCACCGTCGCCGTTACCACCGCCGCCGGTGGCGCCGCCGCTGCCGGTGGCGCCGCCGCTGCCGGTGGCGCCGCCGCTGCCGGTGGCGCCGCCGCTGCCGCCGCTGCCGGTGGCGTCGCTACCGCCGCTGCCCGTGGCGCCGCTGCTGGTGGCATCGCTGCCGCCGCTGCCGACGGCGCTTCCGCTGCTCGTGACGCCGGGCGGCGGGAACGGTGCGAAGCACGCGTTTCCGATGACCTGCTGGCCCGGGTCGCAGGGGTCGGAATCCCAGCATCCCACGAGCATCGCCGCGGAGATCGCGCCGAGGGCGACGACCAGGGCGCCGCGACGGGTGGGCGGCATGATGCGAGACGGGTGAATGACCATCGTTCGTTCCTCTCTCCACGGACTCACGGCGGCAAGACCCGGCCGTCGCGGATGCGCGCGATCACCTTGACGGTGGGGTTCACGTCGCTGGCAAGGAGGTAGCCGATACCACCCTCCTCCTCGCCCACGGCGCGGAGCACGGCGCTCGGACTCGCCACCTTGCGCGGCGGCCGCTCGCCGCCGCGGATCTTCCTGTCGATCCAGTAGCGGGCGACGCCCTCGGGATCGAGGCCCAGCACCGCCAGGTCGAAGCGCTTCCGCAGCGCGGAGTCCTCGGGGAGGTTCACCGGCATCATCGACCTGCCGGACCACTCGGTGCGCGTCGTCTGGAAGATCGGGCGGAGGGTGTCGCGGCTCGCCGCCCGCGCGGGGTTGGTCTGGTTGACTACGATGACGATCTCGTCCTCCACCGCGAAGGACGAGGCCGATGGGGTCATGCCGAGCAGGGCCAGGAGGAGCAGCAGGGAGTAACGCTTCATGGTGCGTCGAACCTCTCTCAGAAGGCCAGGATCAGACGCGCGAGCGCGCTCGTGGTGTGGAAGTCCTCGATCTCCGGCACCCCCGGGGGCTGATCGCGCAGGGCGGTCATGATCGTGCGCAGCACCTGGGTCCGGAGTGTGACGTCCGGGGTGATGTAGAAGTTCAAGCCGCCGCCCACCTGGAACATGGTGTCGTGCCCGTAGAAGGGCGCGTGCAGGGCGGCGCCGATGACGAACGGCTCCATGTCCAGGAAATCGAGCCGGTGCGCCGCCACGGCGTACGTGGAGGTCTTCCAGGCGTCCGGCGCGTAGACCCCGAAGCCCCCCTGGCGCTTTCCCTCGTCGTAGACCACGCGGACGACCGCCGCCTCCGCGCGCAGGCGGGTGGTCCCGATGTCGAGCGAGACGTCGCCGGCCCCGGTGTACTCCTGGAACGACCACGTCGCATGGATGTCGGGGTTGAACTCTCCGACCTTGTAATCGGCGACCCAGTCGCGGGAGCTGCTCGCGATGAACGACGCCCCGAGCTTCAACGCCATCTTGCCCGGGTCCTCGTAGCTGGCGTGCAGGCGGCCGCCGAACCCGCGGTTGTCGTCGAAGGCGAACGGCGCGTCCTCGTTGCGCCCGTTGCTCACGTACGCGTTGTACCCGAGCTCCCACGGGCCCGCGAACGTGCTGCCATAGATCATGATCCCGGTCTGCCGCGTGGGAAACAGGCGTGATGTGATGAAATAGGGGATGGCGGCGGTGATGAGCACCGGGCTCCCGTGGTCGACGTTGTAGATGCCGATCGGGGTGAAGAACTGCCCGACGCGCACCTTGAAGAGGTTGAAGCGCGTCCAGTCGATGTGGGCGCGCTCGATCGAGACGAGCCCCCCATAGGTGGTCGGCGAGCCCATCGCGATCGCCGTCGAGTCGAAGGTGCCGTACGGCTGCGTGGTCGTCCTGCCCACCACGCCGGGCGGCAGCGTCGCCGCGTCCGCCTGGACCGGGGAGCCGCCGGGAGCGGTCGTGAACCGCAGCTCCCCGAGAAAGCGAAAGTGATCGGTCGGCTGCGCGTCGAGGTAGAGGTTCAAGTTCCCCACGACGAAGTTCGTGGCGTTCGCCTGCGGGAGGGCGGCCGCGAGGCCCGAGTTCTCCGGGACCCATGTGCGCTGGACGCCGACGTCGACGAACCCGTAGATCCGGAAGAGATCCTTGTTGTCGTCGTGCTCCGGCGCGGCCTGCGCCTCCTCGAGCGCCTCGAGGCGCTTCTCGAGCTCCGCCGAGCGCTTCTCCGCAGCGGCGAGCCGCGCGGCCATCGCATCTTCTCCGGTGGCGGGCTCGGCGGCGGCCGCTCCGGTAGCGGCGTGGGTCACCGCGGCCGCGCCGGTGGCGGGCTCGGCGGCGGCCGCGCCGGTGGCGGGCTCGGCGGCGGCCGCTCCGGTCGCGGCAGGCGCGGCGGCGGACGCCCCAGTCGTGGCCGGCGCGGCGGGGGGCGCTCCGGTCGCGGCGGGCGCCGGGGCGACGCCGGCGCCAGGGCCCTGCGCGTGCGCGAGAGATGCCGTGAAGAGCACTGCTCCGACGGCTGCGCTCGAAGCGCGCGCGAGGCGACCTGTCCGCGCTCGCCGCAGTGAACTCCGACCCATCATCATTGATTTCTCCCCGTTCGCAGAGCCTTCGTCGCGGCTCCAGCCGGCGTCGCACGCGCTCTTGCGGACTCGCGAACTTCACGCGTAGCATACACGGCCACGAGGGCGGGCGTGAACTCGACGCGCTCCGTGACGCTCCGGTGCACCACAACTGGGTGAGACATCACAACAGGAAAGAACGTGAATCAGGGGAGCGTACATGGTGTGCGGCCGAACGTTGATGACGACTCCACGTGTGCACGTGTTGATTGTCATTTGCATCGCTTGCGTCACTTGCGTCATCTGCAGCACGTGCACCCTCCGCGCCGCGCGCGGGGGGCAGCTCGCCCGGGGCTCGTGCTGAGTGCGCCGCGCGGGGGGACAGGCGTTCGCGCGAGATCCCTCGTCACGAAGCACACGAGATGCGCGCGGGCGCCGCGCCGCGCGGGCCACGCCGGGGGTACGGGGGCATGCCGACATTGCGTAGCGCTTCCATTCGACTGAAGCTGTGGTCGCTCGCTGGCGTCCCCGTCGCGGGGGCCCTGCTGCTGGCGTCGATGATCGTCGGCGACGCGCGGCAGCAGGCGGCGAGGGCGGCGGGGATAGGCTCGATCGAGGACCTCGCGCAGCTCTCCTCGATCATGGCGCAGCCGCTGCACGCCCTCCAGAAGGAGCGGGCGTGGACCGCGCTGGTCGAGGGGCTGGAGGCCCGTCCTCCGGAGACGACCGACGTCGAGGGCGAGCGCCACGCCACGCCGCCGCTCAATCGCGCGGCGGAGCTCCTGCGCGCCGGCGGCCAGCTCCGGGACGCGCGGGCGGCGACCGACGAGAGCCTCGCCCAGCTCGACGCGTTCCTGGCCGCGCGCGACCTCTCCGGGCTGCCGCGCCGGCTCGCCCGCGATCTCGCGGAGGGGCGCGCCAAGGTCGGCGAGCTCGCCGCGTTCCGGGGCCAGGCCGACGCGAAGACGGTGTCGCTCGACAGCGTGCTGAGGGTCTTCGGCGGCATCAACGTGAGCCTCATCCGGGCCAACGCCGGCCTCTCCGAGCTGAGCGACGAGGGCGAGCTCCTGCGCAGCATCCAGTCGATCGTCGCCGTCCACGAGTTCGCCGAGCGCGCCAGCCGCCAGCACGCGCTGCTCGCGCACGCCTTCGCGTCCACGCAGTTCGAGCCGGGCGCCTTCAAGACGCTCGTGACGCTGATGACGGAGGAGCAGCTCTATCACGAGGAGTTCATCGCCAACGCGTCGGAGCCGGCGCGGGCGCTCTACGACGCCGCCCGCTCCAACCCGCGCGTGCGGCGCGCCGACGAGCTGCGCGCCGCCGCGATCGGGTCGACCGACGAGGCGCTGGCGATCGATCACGACGCGTGGTTCGAGGCGCAGCAGGGGCGCGTCGACGGGCTCGCCGCGATCGAGGAGGAGGCGATCTCCGGGATGCGGCGCGCCGCGGCGGCCAGGGTGGCGGACACGCGGAGGACGGTGCGCGACGGCGTCGCTGTCTCGGCGTTCGTGCTCCTCGTGTCGGTCGCGCTGGCGCTGGTCCTCGTGCGGGGGATCTCCCGATCGCTCGAGGTCCTCGGCGAGGCCGCGGCCCACGTCCGGCGGACGCGCGACTACACGACGCGCGCCCGCAAGACCGCCGACGACGAGTTCGGGGCGCTGACGGACGCCTTCAACGAGATGCTGGCGGGCATCCAGGCGCGCGACGAGGTCCTCGAGGGCCACCGGCAGAACCTCGAGGCCACGGTCGCCGAGCGGACCTCGGAGCTCGAGAAGCGCAACCGGGAGATGCGCCTCGTCCTCGACAACGTCGATCAGGCCCTCGTGACCATCCACCGGGACGGCACGATGGAGCCCGTGCACTCCGCCGCCTTCGAGCGCCTCTTCGGCGTACCGGCGCGCGACGAGCACTTCGCCGATCGCATCGCCGGCCACGATCCGCGGGCCTGCGCGTTCCTCAGGATGGGGTGGGAGGCGGCCTGCGACGACTTCCTCCCGCTCGAGGTCGTCCTCGATCAGCTCCCGAAGACCTTGCACCGCGAGGGCCGCTACCTCGCGCTCGGCTTCAAGCCGATCCTGTCGGGAGAGGGCCAGTTCAACGGGGCGCTGATGGTGATCACGGACGTCACGTCCACGATCGCCTCCGTGCGCGAGGCCGAGCAGCAGCACGAGTACATCCAGGTGTTCGAGCGGGCCGTGAAGGACCGGCTCGGCCTCGTCGGCTTCGTCAACGACACGACGAAGCTCGTCGACGCGGTGAGCGCGCGGTCCAGCGGCGAGGTGGACGAGGTGATGCGCCTCGTGCACACGATCAAGGGGAACGCCGGGCTCTGGGACGTGACGAGCGTGGCGAGGGTGGCGCACGAGATCGAGAGCTTCGTCGTCGAGGAGCGCGCGCTGCCGTCCGACGAGCAGATCGACGCGCTGAGGGACGTGTGGCTCGCGTTCGTGGGGCGCGTGAGCGTCCTGCTCGCGTCGACGGCGCAGTCCTCGCGCGCCGACGTCGGCCATGAAGAGGTCGATGCCCTGCTCGCCATGGTGCGCCAGCGCCGCGACCCCGCCGAGATCGAGCGGGCCATCACGGCCCTCCGCGACGAGCGGACCGAGGTGCGGTTCAGCCGGATGAAGGACCAGGCCGAGACGCTGGCCCGGAAGCTCGGCAAGCCGAAGCCCGAGGTCCGCATCGACGCCGGGGGCGTCCGGCTGCCCGCGCCGCGGTTCGCCGGGATGTGGCAGGCGCTGGGCCACGTCGTGCGCAACGTGATGGACCACGGGATCGAGCGGCCGGAGGCGCGCGAGGCGGCGGGCAAGCCGTCGAGGGGCACGCTCACGCTCGCCTCGCGGATCACGGCGGACGAGATCGTCATCGAGATCGGCGACGACGGCGCGGGCATCGACTGGGAGCGGGTGCGCGAGAAGGCCTTGGCCGTCGGATTGCCGGGTGCGACGCGGTGCGATCTCGAGGCCGCGCTGTTCGCGCCGGGCTTCAGCACGACCGAGCAGGTCACGGACGTCTCCGGCCGCGGCGTCGGGCTCGGCGTGGCGCTCCACGAGTGCCGGCGGCTCGCGGGCCGGATAGAGCTCGACACCGAGAGCGGCCAGGGGACGACCTTCCGCTTCCGGTTCCCCCGGGATACGGGCGACGCCGCGGGGGTGTCGCTCACGACTGCCTCGCTTCCGCCTCCGAGCGGGCGGGGCTCGCTTTCGCCTCCTCCTTCGCGGGGCGGATCGAGCCCGGGCATGGCCTCGGGGAGCGCGTGACACGGTGAGCACATCGACAATGCAGAGCGAGAGATCGAGGAGAGGGGAATGAACTCGGAGAGCTGGGACCGCATCCATGAGGAGCTCGCTTCGTCGTGCGTCCACCTGTTTCGTGACAACGGCGTCGAGCTCCTGCGGCTGGACGACGCGGCGTCGGAGGCGACGCCGGGCAACGCCGTGGTCTCCTTCATCGGCTTCACGGGCGACCACCTTCGCGGGAGCCTGACCATCGTCGCCCCCGTGGCGCTCATCACGCGCAGCCACCCGCTGCGAGAGCAGCGCGAGCTCGACGAAGACATGGTGTGCGACTGGGCGAGCGAGCTCTCGAACCAGCTGCTCGGGCGGGTGAAGAACCGCCTGCGCCACCTCGGGCTGGTCATCGTGCTCTCGACGCCGAGCGCCGCGATCGGCGAGCACCTGCGCGCCAGGGAGGAGCTGAGCGAGGGGTTCCGGCGGCTCCTGTTCGCCGCGGCGAACGACCGGCTCGTCGTGCTCTTCGACGCGCTGGCGCCCGACGGCGCGCTGGAGCTCGAGGAGGTGAACATGCCCGATCCGCAGCCCGAGGGCGAAGTGCTGCTGTTCTGAGCCGGATGGCCGTACACGCAAGAGGAGACACGTCACATGGCCAAGAAGATTCTTCTCGTCGAGGATTCGAGTACGGTCCGCCAGCAGGTCGGCATTCTCCTGTCGGGGGCGGGCTATGGCACGCTGGAGGCGGACAACGGCCGGGACGCGGTCGCCGCGGTCGCCGCCCACAAGGATGAGCTGGCGATGATCATCGCGGACGTGAACATGCCCGTGATGAACGGCATCGAGATGATCCAGAGCCTGCGGGACAAGGGGCTCGCGCCGGGCGTCCCGATCCTGATGCTCACCACCGAGGGGCAGCCGGAGCTCATCGAGAAGGCCCGGAAGGCCGGCGCGAAGGGCTGGATCATCAAGCCGTTCAAGCCGGATTTGTTGCTCGCCGCGGTGAAGAAGCTCGCCGGCGAGCCCTGAGGCCGCGGCCGCGCGAGCCGCGGCCATCTCTCCGCGACCTCGGCCCGATCGAGGGTCGTCGCTCTCCGGCACTACGGAAAATCGGCGGCTGCCGCCGGTATTGGACGGATCTACCTGCGGCGCTGGACAGCGCTCGGCGGTTGCGGGGCAGCGCCGATCCGTGTGACCCTATGTGCGGGAGGTCACCGAACGCGCCCGAATGGGCAGACCTGGGCCACGGGCGTCGGTTGGCCAGTCGACTACTCGTTCGGCCTCTCGAGCAGGAATGGGTCGATGCCTTACTACAGCGTGATTCTCGAAGGGATGGGTATAAGGGTCGAGGTGGCAGACGGGGGATCACCGATCATTGGCTTTTTCGCGACGCGCGCGGTTCGAGCCCACTCAGTGAAGCAAGCAGAAGAACTAGCCAGGGCAATGGTTCTCGCGGACTGGACCACTGGGGAGTATGCACCCTTGAATCAGGGTGGGGCTCCGGTGCTGAAGGTGGAGGGCGTCGACGCCTTGAGTTGGTGGAGCTTTCTGCGGTTCAAGAACACGGGGCACGTTTTCTTTACAACAGTGGACGAGGACGATGCCGAACAAGCCGTTTCAGCCGAGCGCCCGGAGGCGGGTGCCGGCTGAGCGGATTTGCTGAGGCGTCTTTCCAGGATGACCCGATGAGTACGCGCCTTGCTCTCGATCCATGGTGGCCAGCGTCGACCTGCTCGATCTGTGACACGCTGTTGGAGGAGCCTGCGCACTGGCGAAACGACCTTGGACGCCTGTGCCCGTCCTGTTGCGGAGCGCTGCGCGACCTTCTTCGGGCGGGGCCTCCCGGGCGAATTGCGGAGATCTGGGGGGCTAGAAGCCGCTGAGCTGAGCCTGCCTGCCAACGCGGTCGCGGACCTCATTGACATTGAAGACGAGGCGACGCATGCCGACCTTGCGACCGCATACCGCGAATTGGCCTGTTCGGTGATGCCATCAGAGAAACGCTGTTCGTCGCACGCGGCAATGCAGAGCGCCCGTGGCATCAGGCGCTCGTCATCTTGTTGGCTGCCGAGATCGCCCCCGACGAGCTCTTCGACAGGTTGAACGCAGTTCTATGTAGGCGATAGCAGCCGGCGAGAGCCCAGCCCGGCTAACGGCCGCTGGTACCGACGGTGCACCGAGCCTCGCTCCGCTGGGCGCGGCGCCCTGCAGCCCCACAAATTCTTGTGAGGAGGCATTCCCTCTATGCGCCCCGCGCGTGCTCTGTCAGTGTCGAGGGCGATGAACCAGCGTGACAACCCATACCAGGCGCCGCGCGCCCCGGTCGAGCCCGTCCCCGCGGGCCCATTGTCACGACGCGCTGCGAGGCTTTTCGTCACGTGGCTTGTCGGGGCCTCGCTGGTGAGGGGCGCCGCGCTCGCCTTCCAGATCGGACACGCGCTGGCAGCGTTCGGCGCAGAGAAGCATCTGGCCTGGCTGCTGGCGGTCTCCGCGCTGCGCACTGGCGCTGCCCAAGTCGCCGCGTCCGCCTGCAGCGTCGCGCTCGCGTGGGAGGTCCACCATGGCCTCGGCGCCCAGCGCCCGCTCTGGCGACCGTACGCGCTCCTTCCGTTCACGGCACCCGTGGCTGCGGGCCTGATGATCGCCGTGGGCGTGGGGGCGACGACCTTTGGGCACGGCGCTACACTGCGCGCGTCGTGGCAGTCGATCCAGGAGTTCGCGACGCCCGGCGATGCGCTGTTCGGGCTGGTGCAGGCGAGCGCTCTGGCGATCGTCCTCGGTGGGTTTGCGGTGCTGCTGGGGCCTCGGCTCTCGGCTCTGCGCGCGGGCTTGCTCGTTAGGACCGTTGTGGCGCTGCTCGCGACGGGGTTGATCACCGGTGCGGTGCAGGCGGCACTCGTCGTCTTTCTCTCTTCGGGCGATGACGTGGTCGGGCCCTGACATGGCCTCTCGATCGGCAGTCGGCAGGGGTCCTGAGTTCCCTGCGAATTGGGGGCTCGACGTACATGGCTATGCGCTCCTCCAGCTGCCGCAGAACCGACATCGCGCGTGTGCGCACCTACCGACGGCATCGCGGAGAGCGCGTTCGTGTAGGCTCGGCGCGCCGAAAGGGAGCTTGACACGAACGACGTTGTCGTATGGCCTGTCCTGCGCCAGAAGAGCGGCCATATCCTCAACGTGGCATCGCTCGCCGGCCTGGGCCCTGCGCAGCTCTTCACGCCGTATGCGATGACCAAGCACGCCGTCGTCGGCCTCAGCACGAGCCTGCGAATCGAGGTGGTGGCATGCGGCGTCCACGTCAACGTGCTCTGCCCGGCAATACCCGGCCGCGGTAGAGACCCCGATCCTGGACTCCGAGAGCCCCCGCGATCTGCCGGCGGCCCCGTGGGTTCCGAACGCGCGACGCCTGCTCGAGGCCCTCGCCGGCCCGCCTTACCCGGCCGACGCGCTCGCGTGCGAGGCGCTCGATGCGGCGGCCGACGACGTGCCCGTCATCGGGCTCCCCTCGCGCGCACGCTTCCTCTGGCGCCTCGGCAGGATGTTCCCGGCGCTCGTCGAGAAGGGCGGCCGCGACGAGATCGCCAAAGAGCGAGCGACGCGACGGTGAGCGTACGAGCGCCTGCGCACGTTCGAGCACCGCGACTCCGACGCGAGCGGCCCCGCCGCGCGGAGAAATTTCACAGGGAGGCGAGGAGGCGGGGAGGAAGAAGAAAATGAATTTCTCCCTCTTGCCGTCTCTCGCTCCCCGCCTCCCCGTCTCCCTGTGAATTTCTGCTTTTTTGTGGTTTCAACTCGCTTGTCGCTCTAGCTCCCATATCACCGCGGTTTCGACGCCCGACGAGCCTCTCGCTCGGCGCGGCGCCACCTCCTCTCCCTGCCTTACGGCGACGCGCCAGCCAGGGCGGAAGTAGCCGCCTTCAGTCCGCGCGGGGCAGGAACGCCCCGTGGAAGGTCTGGGGCGAGGCGTGGAGCAGGTGGACCCGCGCCGCTGGCCCATCGTCGAGGTGCGCGGCGTCCCAGACGTGGATGGCGCTCTTCCCGGCCTTCGCGTCGGTGACCAGGGCGAGCACGTGGCCGTCGCCCTCGGGAGCGCCGGGCGCGCGCGGCACGAAGACCGGCTCCGACGGGCGCTCGTGGTGCGCGACCGGCGCCAGGGTGATCGCGCCCGTGTCGACGTCGACGCGCGCGATGGCGTTTCCGTGCGGGTCGTCGGCCCGCCCCTTCGTGGCGAGGAAGACGACACCGTGCCGATCCCCCTCGACCCGGGGGTCGACGCGCGGGAACTCGCCGACGACGCCGCCGAGGTCCTCCACGAGGAGCTGCTCGCGGCCCGCGCGCACGCGGTGGCGCACGAGGACGCCGCCGTCGACGGAGGCGAGCTCGGGCCGATCCGGGTCCTTGCCGATCGAGCCGAGCGTGGCGAGCGTGCGGTGGCGAACGAGGTCGACGACGAGGTCCTCACCGTCGTCGTAGGCGTTCGCGAAATGCCACTGGAAGAACGCGTCGACGCCGAAGCGGCGCACGCGGGAGACGTCGTCGATGTCGATGACGATCACCTCCGTGCCCCGGCGGGGCTCGAAGCGCACCCAGGACTCGAAGCCTCCCCACTGGAGCATCGCGCGCCCCACCCGGATGATCGCGGGCGAGACGAAGAACACGAGGTGCCGGCGGGTGGCGCAGAAGTCATGGAGCATCACCGGCGCCGGGAGCGGCACCGCGCCGAGCGAGCGCGCGCGCCCGTCGTCGTCCACCGCGTAGAGGTCGATCTGGGTCCTGCGCCCGTAGCGGACGCCGAAGTTGTAGCTCGTCTTCCTGGCGGCCACGCGGTGCGGGTGGGCCGAGAACGTGGGACCCAGCGCGCCGCCGAGATCGCTCTCGCCGAGCGTGTCGAGCGTCGCGGGATCGAGCTCCGTCGGCCTGCCGGACTCCACGAGCGCGAACAGCCGGCCGCCGGCGAGGAAGGGGCTCGTGTTCGCGACGTTCTTGCCCTTGCGCTTGCCCTGCAGCGCGTGGAGCACGCGCTTCGGCCAGGACAGGGTCGAGCCGTAGAGGCGCCGCCCGGCCGCGAGCTCCTCCACCAGGCCGCGGCTGCGCACGAGGCGGTGCGCGCCCTCCGCCCGACCGCCCGACAGCCGCACCGCGAGCACCCCGCCGTCGGCCTCGAAGGAGTGCGGTACGCGGACGCCGAAGAGGGTCGCGCGGGCCGGGCCCACCCGAAAGAGCGTGCCCTCGAGGCCTTCGGGCAGCGTCCCCTCGACGGCGAGCGGCGTGAAGCCGTACTCGGCCTCGAGGTCGATCGGGTGATCGAAGGCGCGCGCTCCGCGAGCGGCGTCCGTGGAGGCGCCCCCCGCGCCGGCGAAGGCGGCCTGGAGGGCGGCGTCGAAGTCGAGGGCGGACAGGGCGATGGACATGGGACCTCCGGGCGGCCGATGGGATCGACGATCACATCGGGCGCTGGTGATGTCATCATCGATCACCTTGGCGGGCGTCGAAGCGGCCGACGCACCGGCGCCGGCGCTCGTCAGTGCAGCCTGTCCTTCGCCTCGGCGAGCTCCTCGTTGATCCGCTCCACGAACGCGTCGAGGGTCATCGGGCCCTTGCTCGCGGCGGCGGCCTCGATGGCCTGCGAGGCGAGCGAGGTGAGGCGCTCGACGTAGGCGAGCTGGCCCTCGAGCTTCTCGTAGTCCCCGTCGACGAAGTACCCGCTGTCGTCCTTGACGTCGAGCTCGGGCGCATAACGCTGCTTCACGTACCGCAGGATGGCGCACACCGCGACGTGCACCTTGGGGCCGGCGAACTGCGTCTTCGTCCAGTTGTAGCGGCTCCCCTCCTTGAAGAACTCGACGCCCGGCGCCTCCGGCAGGCTGGGGACGCTGACGCTGACGCGCGGCCCTCCGCCGCGCCCCGCATTCTCCTGCGCTGCGCGGGTGAGGCTGCGCGTGATGGCCGCGGACTCCGCCAGCGCCTGACGCATCATGTCCGCCATCTTCGAGTCGCTGAGCAGCGCGTGGTACGTGTGGTTGATGAAGGTGCCTTCACCGTCGAAGTGAAAGTGGAGTGGCTCGCATTCGCGGTGGGGATAGAGCGTGATCCCCTCGAGACCCGAGCACGTCACGCGCCGATCGGCGACGAGCTCCTTCATGGTCTTGCTGGGCCAGCCGGCGGCCGCGGCCTTGGCGGCGAGATCCGCGACGAGCTCGGGGACGACGCTCGGGTCGCGGAGCTTGCCCGAGTACGCGATGGAGATGCCCATGGTGCCTCCTGAACGATCTCCCCTTACTCCAGCGCCGTCGTCGAGGCCAGCGCGCGCCGGGAGGGAGCCCTCGGCCGCGGCGACAGGGACAGTGAAAGAGCCGCCGGAGCTCCCTCGCTCCGGCGGCCCTGGGCCGCCTGGGACCGCCTGAACGTCGACGCCTGAACGTCGACACCTGACCGCGAAGCCCGGGGCTCGGCGCAGCTTTCACGTCTAGAGCGGATGTCCGCGCTCCGCTCCTCGCCTCCTCGCCGGGCTACTGGCAGGCTGTCGCGCCGAAGCAGACCGCCGGATCGTCCGCGAACCGACGGAAGTTGTCCGCCTCCGGGTGGCCCGGGAAGGGGACATAGTAGTAGACGGCCTTGTTGTCGAAGTCGCTGCCGTCGTAGTAGGTCTGCCACGTCAGCGCGTAAGCGACGCCGGCGCTCTTGGCGAGATCCAGGAGGTGGGTGTTGTACCAGTCCTCGGTGAGCGCGCCCCGCCCCGCGTCCGGAAACAGGCTCGTTACCTCGGCGGAAGAGAGCGTGACGGCGCCCGCCGAGCCGAGGCCGTAGTTGGCCAGGAAGTCCGTCCGCAGGCTCTCATCGAACAGGGTGTCGTGCCACTTGCTCACGTGGTCTGCCGGGTAGAGCGTGAGCGACGCGCCCGCCGCGAGCTTGCCGACCCGGTGGAGGAGGTGCAGCCGGTAGGTGCCCGTCTCGGTGAGCGCGTGAGGCTTGCCCTTGGCCGCGCCGATCGCCGCGACGGCGCTCGCCATCGCCTTCATGTCCTCGAGATCTGCCGGGGACGCCGCGCGCTCGTACGGGTAATAGAGATCGATGCCGAGGATGTCGATGAGGTCGTCGCCAGGGTACGCCTCGAGGTAGTACGCCTCCAGCAGCGCGGACGGCGGCTGGCCCTCGTCCTCGAGCGCCGCGATCGCCTCCTGGGGCGGGCTCTCGTACGCCGCGCCCAGCTCGGAGAGCTCCTCGACGAGCCGGGCCCGGAGCATGTCGCGAGAGAGGCTCTCTGGATCCCTGACCTTCGCCTCGGCGGGCGTCACCTCGCTGTCGCTCAGCTTTCGCACCTTGTCCGTCGAGTACGCGAAGATCACGTTCTCCATCCCCGGCTCGCTCCGGACGGCCTCGGCGAACGTGCGGTACGCGGCGCTGTAGGCGGCGGGGCCGGTGACGGCCTGATCGTCGTCGAGAAGGGCCTGGCAGTTCCAGTAGGGCTGACCCCACCAGAACCATCCGCCTGTGTGCTCGTGGAACGGACGGAGGACGATCGGCTTGCCGTCGAGCCCGTGCTCGCGGAAGAACTGGGCCACGTACTTCGCGTGGGCCACGAGCCAGTCGCGCGCCGAGATCCCGGCGTGGGTCCCCTGCTCGATCGGCACGTCGTTGGCGATCTTGCAGATGCACTTCAGGTTCTCCGGGATGTCCGCGCTGGAGCCGAGGGAGCGCGAATAGTACGTCTCGGCATAGAACGGGGTGCCTCCGCCCTGGGCGTGAATCGGGACGCTCTGTCCGTCGACCGTGAGGGTGGCGAGCGGCGTCTCGATGGCGTCCGCGAAGTCCGAGGTGCTGACGTCGTAGTTGCACGGGGGCGTGTGCCAGTCGACGGCGACCATCCCGCCCGGCTGCTCCAGCATGTACGCCGCGGCGTCCGCTGTGACGTCGCGGCGATTCCAGGGGACCGGATCGAAGACCATCGCGTCGAGGGAGACGCCGAATAGCCCGGGGTTCTCTCCCACGGTGGCGCCGGCGTCCGACGACCAGCCCCGCTCGCCGCGGCTGGCGGCGCCCGCCATGCTCGAGAACCAGCCGTTGGTCGACACGAGCTGCTTGGTGCCCGGATCGTAGAGCCCCCACGTGATGGCGTTCTCGTAACCGAACCGGAACTTGCCGGCTCGAGACGAGGTCCAGAGCTCCTCGAGGAGCTCGCCCCTCGGCGTGTCCGGGAACTCCGGTGTGTCGTCCGGCGTGCCTGTCGAGGTGCTCGACGACGTGTCTCCGGACGCGCTCGACGACGCGCCTCCGGACGCGCTCGACGACGCGCCTCCCGAGGCGCTCGACGATGTAGCTCCGGACGTGCCCGACGACCCGCCCCCCGAGCCTTCCGGCGGCGTGTCGTCGCTCGACGACCCGCAAGCGGCCGTCAAGCACAGGAGGAATGCGGCGTAGAAGCGTGGGCTGAGCTGGATGAGATTCATGCGTTCTTCCCTGCGAACCGTGGCGGTGACAGGGCGACATGAAACTTCTTAATCGGTTCAGTGTCAACCGCCGCGTGCTGGGCCCGCCGCCGCCGGCATGCTCGCTCAGCCGGTTGCGCCGCCTCGGTCGTCCCGTCGCAGCAGATACGCTGTCTCGGGGTTCTCCCGGCGCCAGATCACATTGTCCATGAAATAGTGGTGGATGTTCACGAACACGTAGACGGCCGCGAAGTACGGTGTCGGGCCCAGGTCGGACATCGCTTCGCCGCCGCTCGAGCTCAGCACCAGCGCGCCGTGCGCGCCGTGCGCACCGTGCGCGCTGTCGAGGAGCGCGGGCGCGCCGCGGAACACGACCCACCCGAGGCCGACGGCGGTCGCCGCCAGGAGCCCGAGGCGCAAGCCGGTAGGGCGCCCGAACAGCGGCGGGCCCTCGGCGTCGCGCGCCTCGTTCCGCTTCATGAGCCAGACGAAATACAGATACTGAACGGAGTGGAGCGCCGGGATCACGTACACCATGAGCCGATCGAGGCTCGAGTAGACCGTCCAGAGCCAGATCGTGATGAGGAAGCCGGCCAGCGGCGCGAGCGGCGGCGGGCGCCGCTCCACGCGCCACCTGCGCGCGAGCACCCAGAGCAGCGCGAGCGCGCTGAGCCCGAACGCGAGCCCGGTGACGGGCTCGAGCGCCGGCGGGTGCGCGAGCGACGTGTAGACCACGCCTTTCTCCTCGACCTCCCTGCCTGGATCCGCCGGGCTCGCCCACGCGTACGCCCAGGCCGCGAAGCAGTGCGCGAGGATCACCTTGCGCTCCAGGGGGCCGAACCGGAACCCACGCCGCGCCGAGAGCACCGTCAGCACGCCGAAGCCCTGCTTCACGTAGTGCCAGCCCACCAGGAGGAACATGAGCTGGATCATGAAGCCCATGGACCGCGCGGAGCCGGTCGAGAGCGCCCCGATCGCCCACGCGAGCAGCGCGGCCGGGACGAGGAGGCCGGCCAGGAGGTAGCGGGCTCGCTGCGCCGGGGCGAACGCGCCGCCGAACGCGCGGCGCCTCGCGTCCTTGTAGAACAGCAGGTACGTCACCGCGAAGTGAGGATCGTTGATCACGGACGCGGCGTGGAACGTCAGGAAGCCGATCGCGAGCTCCGCCGCGTCGAGCCCGACGGCCCTGCGGGCGAGCCACGCGAGCGGGAAGAGCACGAGCGTCGCGCCCCCGACGAGCAGGAACTCGGCGAGACGGGCGCGCAACGCGGCTCGACGCGGCGTCGCGACCGGGACTGGCAGCGTCGCGCCCGCGCTGGTCATGCGCCGAAGCTACCACACAGGGACGCCCGTACGGCGCGCGCGCGCCGCAGATCGAGCTCCGGCTCGAGGGCGAGCTTGATGCGGTGCGCTGTCGGCTCTAGGGGGTCGCGGGCGCCGTGGCCTCCCTCCCCCGTCGTGATCAATAAATGACGAGATCTCTCGTCACAGACAAATGACAGATCGCTCGCCGCAAATAAATGACAGTTCCGATGTCGCGCTGCCGCCGGCGGCATCGAGGGCATCCGGCGCGAAGCGGGCGCCGCTCCTCGTCCAGGTCCAGCTGTGCTATGCCGCGATCATGCGGAGTCGATCATGAGCCTGGGCGATCTGGTCGACGACGTCCCCGAGGACCCGCTCATCACCGGCGCGGTCCAGCGCGCGCTCGTCGCCTATGCGGCGGTCCTCCCCGAAGATGTCCTCCGCGACGTCGAGATGCTCGCCACGAGGACGCTGTTCGTGCACCCGCTCGGGATCTCGTTCGTCGCCCGGCTCGCCCCCGGGATCCGCGTCGAGGTGGACATGGGCGACGATCTCACCGAGCAGGCGCAGCAGGGGTTCGCGGTCGGCGAGATCATGATCTCGATGATGCGCGTGCTCCGCAGGCGGTCGCGCGAGCGGGGCGAGCGTCGCTTCTTGATGCCCGAGACGCCGATGCTCATGCTGCAAGCGTTCCTGGGCTACTTCAACCCGGACCCGGCGCTCTGGACGATGGGCGACGACGCCGTGCGCGGCGCGCTGGATCGCCTCTGCGAGGCCGTCGTCGGCCTGTTCTTCACGGGCCTCGTCGTCGATGTGCTGGAGAGCCCGTCGTCGCTCGACGACTGGGGGGAGACCGGCCGCGCGCTCTCCGCGGTGCTGCCGGCCATGACCGCGGCGCTCCGCGGCGCGAGGGCCCGGCTGTCCAGGCGCGACCGGCACGCGCTGGAGACCTACGACGCCTGCGGCTGGGATGCAGCGCGGCTCGAGCGCCGGCTGGGCGGCGGCCCGGAGCCCGCCCGGCCGGCGTTCTTCGCCCTGGGCGCGGCGCTCGCCGCGGAGCTCCGCGCCTCGCCGGCGAGCTGACCCCGCGTGGCCGGTATGACCGGCGTGGCCGGCGTTGTCGCGATGGCTCGCTCCCTCGCCTCACTCCGCCCCTTCCGCTTGCCGCGCGGGCAGCCACATGCGCACCGTCGTGCCCTCGCCCGGCGCGCTCTCGATACGGATGCTGCCCTGGTGCTCCTCGATGAACCGGTGCGTCAGCGACAGCCCGAGCCCCGTCCCTTGCCCGGGCGGCTTCGTCGTGAAGAACGGCTCGAAGATGCGGCTCAGGTCCTCGGCGCGGATGCCGCAGCCGCGGTCGTGCACGTCGATCTCCACGCCGTGGATGTCCCCGCGCGGCAGCGGGCGAGCCTCGACGACCACGGCGCTGCCGTGCGGGCTGGCGTCGAGCGCATTGCCTATCACGTTGAGCAAGGCCGACTCGAGCTGCGATGCGTTCACGAGCACCTCGGGCAGCGCCGATGAGGCGCCGTCCGTCTCGAGGTGGACCCTGCGCTCGCGCGCGCGCGGCGCGGACAGGTCGACCGCGCGGCGGAGCGCCGCGCGCACGTCGCACGGCTCCCGGCCGATCGGCTTGCCGCGCGCGTACTCGAGCAGCGCCGTCACGAGATCCGAGCACCGGATCGCCTGCCGCTCGATGGTGCCGAGCGCCTTCAGCAGCGAGGCCTCGTCGGGCAGGCCGTGCCCCTTCCGGTGCCGCCGGAGCAGCAGCTGGGCGTTCATCAGGATGGCCGAGACCGGGTTGTTCATCTCGTGCGACAGCCCCGCCACCAGCGTCCCTATCGCCGCCATCTTGCCCGCCTGGAGCAGCTCCTGCTGCGTCTCCGAGAGCCGCTCCAGCGTCGCCGCGAGCTCGTCGTTCTTCGCCGCGAGCTCCAGATAGGCGCGGTGCAGCCGCTCGGCGGCGCGGACTCGCGCCCTGAGCTCCAGGGGGTCGAACGGCTTGCTCATGTACTCGTCGGCGCCGACGTCGAGCCCCCCCACGGCCTCCGCGCCGCTCGCCCTCGCCGTCAAGAGGAGGACAGGGATGTCCCGGAGCGCGGGATCCCCCTTGAGCCGCCTGACCAGCTCGAATCCGTCCATCTCCGGCATCATCACGTCCGAGACGATGACATCGGGCCGCTTCGCCGCGATCGACTCGAGCGCTTCCCGGCCGTTCGTCGCCAGGGCGAGCTCGTGTCCGGCCGACAGGATGTCCGCCAGGTACGATCTCATGTCCGGGTTGTCTTCCACGACGAGCACGCGCGGCCCCTCCGCGCCGCCGCCGGCGCGGGGCGCGCCTGCGGCGGACGGCGGAGGCACCTCGAAGCCGCGGAGGTTGACCGACGACGGGGGAGGCTCGGCGGTGCCCGCGCCGTTGAGCGATCGCGGCGGCTCGGGCGCGGCGGTCGCCCGCCGCGCTGCCAGGAAATCCGCGCCGCGCGGGAGCCGCACGAAGAAGCGAGAGCCGACCCCGGGCTCGCTCTCCACGCCGACCGTGCCGCCCATGAGCTCCGTGAGCTCCTTGGCCAGCGACAGCCCGATCCCCGTCCCCTCGTGCTTTCGCGTCGCCGAGGCGTCGATCTGCTGAAACCGTTGAAAGAGCAGGTGTCTCCTGTCCGCCGGGATGCCAGGGCCGGTGTCCTCGACCGAGAGCTCGAACAGGCCATCGAGCGCCCGCAGGTCGACGGTGACGCGCCCGCCAGGCGGGGTGAACTTCAGCGCGTTGCCCAGCAGGTTGAGCGCGATCTTCTCGAGCTTGCGCCGATCGGCGGGGACCCTCCGCAGCTCGGGATCCACGTGAATCGAGAGATCGAGCCCGCCGCGCGCCGCCGCCGGGCGAGCCTCCTCCACCATGTCCGAGACGAGCTCTCCGACGTCGACGGCCTCCCAGTCGATCTGCATCTTGCCGGCCTCGATCTTCTGGTGATCGAGGACATCGTCCACCAGCCGGCGGAGCCGCCGCCCGCTGCGCTGGATGAGCTCGAGGTCCGCCCGCACCCGCGGCGAGAGCGGTTCGTCCCGGCTGGACAGGAGCGACTCGAGCGGTCCGAGGATGAGAGAGAGCGGCGTCCGGAGCTCGTGGCTCATCACCGTCAGGAACTCTCCCTTGGCGCAGGCCGCGGCGTCCGCCGCCTCCTTGGCCTTCTGGAGCTCGATCTCCATCCGTTTGCGCTCGGTGATGTCCGCGTAGATCCCGAGGATCCCCGTCACCTCGCCCCGCTCGTCGCGGATGGGCACCTTGCTGGTGAGCAGGAATCGCTGCTCGCCGTCCGGGCGCAGCAGCGGCTCCTCGACGTCGAGCATCGGGGTGCCGCCCTCCATGACCTCCCGGTCGATGCGCACGAAGCACTCCGCGTTCTTGCTGCCCCACACGTCGAAATCGGTCTTGCCGACGAGGTTCTCCAGCACCTTCGTGTTGGTGTCGTTGAGGAAGTTCTGATTTCCCCCGAGAAACCGTCCGTGACGGTCTTTCCAGAAGATGGCGTGGGGGACGTTGGCGATGACGTACTTGAGCACCGCCTGCTGCTGGTCGGCGGGCGCCGGCGTCCACTCCTGGGCGGCGGTGCCAGTCGGGGCCTCTTCCGGCGGCGCTACACGGGACGTCCGCGCGCGTGCTTCGCGCGTCCGACGGGCCGCGAGGAGCCTGCTGATCTTGGCAGAGAGGCGGTAGAGACGTCTCATCGTCGTATCGTCACAGGAGCATAAGGCGAGCGCGGGCGACATCAAACCTGCTCCGTACCGGGACGCCGCGGTCGAGCGCGTGCGGTCGTGTAAAAGTGACGCCCGAGCAGGCTGGCGCGTCCGATCCGCCGCTCACCTCGACGCCGGGCGCTGTGGTAGCGCCTGGTGTCGGTCCCGTCGAGCCCTCCCGGCGGCGCTGGCCTGCGCGTCGCTGGCCTCGTCCCACAGGCCCCGAACGCCACCAGCTCTGCACCGGCGCCCGCGCGGCGCGCGCCGGCGCCTGCGCGGTGAGCGCCGCGCTGCGGTGCGCGTGACAGTCACGAAACAAAGGCGCGGTGCGTCACGAGGGCGCGTCAGGCGCAGAGGAGCCGGGGGAAAGCGCTTTCATCGCCTGGTCAACGGGTCCGTCCCGCCGTTGCGCCGTGACCGAACCATTACCGCGGGCCGCTCACGACGGGTGTTATAGAGGCCGTGCTTGTCATTAGGAGGCAGCTCAGCATGATTGAGGATCCGCAGGTCATCCGCAGCGCCGGCCTCCAGCCGATCGGCATCTGGCGCAGCGGGCCCTGGCTCCCCGCGTTCACATCGACAGACTTGCGGGAGGCCGTCTCCTGCGTGCGAGAGCCGGTGCACGTGGTGCGCGAGACGCCGGATGGGCGCGTCGGCGTGTCCCGGGGCGGCGCTGTCCTCCGCGAGGATCAGGTCAACGGGGTCCCGACGTTCCCGCTCCTCGGAACGCTGCCCGCCCTGTACCCGGAGTGGCTCGGAGACCGCTCCTTCGTCGAGGTCCACGGCCTGCGCTTCCCCTACGTGGCCGGCGCGATGGCGAACGGCATCCACACCACGCGGCTCACGATCGCGATGGCCAAGGCAGGCATGATGGGGTTCTTCGGCGCCGCAGGCCTCGGGCTGCACCGGATCGAGCAGGCGATCGACGAGATCTCCGCGGAGCTTGGCACGGACGGCCCCACCTGGGGCTGCAACCTCATCCACGCTCCGAACCAGCCCAGGCTGGAGAGCGACACGGTGGAGCTCTACCTGAAGAGGGGAGTCCGGCGGGCCGAGGCGGCCGCCTACATGGGCCTGAACCCGATGGTCGTGCGGTTCGCCTACAGCGGCGTCAAGCGCTTGCCCGACGGCCGCGTCGACCGGAAGAACCACCTGTTCGCGAAGATCTCGCGCCCGGAGGTCGCCGCGCGCTTCCTGTCGCCCGCGCCGGCCGAGATCCTCGACACCTGCGTTCGCAACGGGTGGCTCACCCGCGACGAGGCGGAGCTCGCGCGGGGCCTCCCGGTCGCCGAGGACATCACCGTGGAAGCGGACTCCGGCGGTCACACCGACAACCAGCCCCTCGTCGCGCTGTTCCCGGTGATCCTCGGCGTCCGCGACGAGCTCGCGGCGAAGTACGGGTATCACCGGCCGATCCGCGTCGGCGCCGCCGGCGGCCTCTCCACGCCGGAGTCGGTCGCCGCCGCGTTCGCGCTCGGGGCGGCGTACGTGCTCACGGGCTCGGTCAACCAGTCGTGCATCGAGTCGGGCCTGTCTGACGAGGGCAAGAAGATGCTGGCCCAGGCCGATCTCCCGGACGTGGTGATGACGCCGGCCGCCGACATGTTCGAGCTCGGCGTGCAGGTCCAGGTGCTCAAGCGCGGCACGATGTTCGGTGTCCGCGCGCAGCGGCTCTACGACCTCTACGTCGCCCACGACTCCATCGAGTCGCTGCCCGGCGACGTGCGCGCGCGCATCGAGAGGGAGCTGTTCCAGATGTCGTGCGACGAGGTGTGGGCGGGCTGCGAGCGGTTCTTCGCCGAGCGCGACCCGGCCGAGCTCGAGCGCGCCGCGCGCGAGCCGAAGCACAAGATGGCGCTGATCTTCCGCTGGTATCTCGGCATGTCCAGCAAGTGGGCGATCGCCGGGGACCCGAAGCGCCGCGCCGATTACCAGATCTGGTGCGGCCCGGCCATGGGCGCGTTCAACCGCTGGGTCAAGGGGTCGTTCCTCGAGGACCCGGCGCGCCGCACCGCGGTCCAGGTCGCGCGCAACCTGCTCGAGGGCGCGGCCGTCGTCACGCGCGCGCAGCAGCTCCGGACGTACGGCGTCCCCGTGCCGAGCGCCGCATTCCACTTCACTCCTCGCCCGCTCGCCTGAGCGCCTGACCACCTGCCGAGGTCCTCATGCATCCTTCGTCTTCGCGTATCCCGCACATCGCCGTCGTCGGCGTGAGCGCCATCTTCCCCGGCTCGCTCGACGCGCACGGCTTCTGGCGCGATATCCTGTCCGGGACAGACCTCATCACGGATGTCCCGAGCACCCACTGGCTTGTCGAGGACTACTACGATCCCGACCCGTCCGCCCCGGACAAGACGTATGCGAAGCGCGGCGCCTTTCTCAAGGACGTGCCGTTCGATCCGCTCGAGTGGGGCGTGCCGCCCTCGATCGTGCCGGCGACGGACACGACGCAGCTGCTCGCGCTGATCGTGGCGAAGCGGGTCCTGGAGGACGCGGCGCAGGGGCAGTTCGAGTCGATGAGCCGCGAGCGGATGAGCGTGATCCTCGGCGTCACCTCCGCGCAGGAGCTGCTCGCCTCGATGGTGAGCCGGATCCAGCGGCCGGTGTGGGCGAAGGCGCTCCGGGATCTCGGGTATCCGGAGGACGAGGTGAAGCGCGCCTGCGACAAGATCGCGGGCAACTACGTGCCATGGCAGGAGTCGAGCTTTCCGGGCCTGCTCGGGAACGTGGTGGCCGGGCGCATCGCGAACCGGCTCGACCTCGGCGGGACGAACTGCGTGACCGACGCGGCGTGCGCGTCGTCGCTGTCGGCGATGTCGATGGCGATCAACGAGCTGGCGCTCGGCCAGTCCGATCTCGTGATCGCGGGCGGCTGCGACACGATGAACGACGCGTTCATGTACATGTGCTTCAGCAAGACGCCCGCGCTGTCGAAGTCGGGCGATTGCCGGCCGTTCTCCGACAAGGCCGACGGCACGCTGCTCGGCGAGGGCATCGCGATGGTGGCGCTCAAGCGGCTCGACGACGCCGAGCGCGACGGGGACCGGGTCTACGCGGTGATCCGCGGGATCGGCTCGTCGTCGGACGGGCGGAGCAAGAGCGTGTACGCGCCGGTGCCGGAAGGGCAGGCGAAGGCGCTCCGCCGGACGTACGCCGCCGCCGGGTACGGCCCCGAGACCGTGGAGCTGATGGAGGCGCACGGCACCGGGACGAAGGCCGGCGACGCGGCCGAGTTCGAGGGCCTGCGGGTGATGTTCGACGAGTCGGGGCGCGCCGATCGCCAGTGGTGCGCGCTCGGCAGCGTGAAGTCGCAGATCGGCCACACCAAGGCGGCGGCCGGCGCGGCCGGCCTGTTCAAGGCGATCATGGCGCTGCACCACAAGGTGCTGCCGCCGACCATCAAGGTCGACAAGCCGAACCCCAAGCTCGACATAGAAAAGACCGCTTTCTATCTCAACACCCAGGCGCGGCCGTGGATCCGGCCGGGGGACCACCCGCGGCGGGCGTCGGTGAGCTCGTTCGGCTTCGGCGGCTCGAACTTCCACGTGGCGCTGGAGGAGTACACGGGCCCGGCGCCGAAGGCGTGGCGGGTGCGGGCCTTGCCGGCGGAGCTGTTCCTCCTGTCGGCGGAGACGCCGGCGGCGCTCGCGGATCGCGCGCGGGCGCTGGCGAAGGAGGCGGAGGTGCCCGAGATCCTGCGCTTCCTGGCGCGGGAGTCGGTGCTCTCGTTCGACGCGTCGAGGCCGGCGCGGCTCGGGCTGTGCGCGACGGACGAGGCGGATCTCAGGAAGAAGCTCGAGCAGGTCGCGGCGCACCTCGAGGCGAGGCCGGAGCAGGCGCTCTCGGCGCCGCTCGTGCACTGCGCGAGCGGAGAGGCGCCGGGGCGGGTGGCGTTCCTGTTCCCGGGGCAGGGGAGCCAGTACGTCGGGATGGGCGCGGACGCGCTCATGACGTTCGACCCGGCCCGCGCGGCCTGGGACGCGGCGGCGGGCGTCGCGATCGCGGACGCGCCGCTGCACGAGGTGGTGTTCCCGCGGCCGGTGTTCTCGGACGAGGACCGGGCGGCGCAGGAGGCGCGGCTCCGCGAGACGCGGTGGGCGCAGCCGGCGATCGGCGCGACGAGCCTCGCGCACCTCGCGCTGCTCGCGGCGCTCGGGGTGCGGGCCGAGGCGTTCGCGGGGCACAGCTTCGGCGAGATCACGGCGCTGCACGCGGCCGGCGCGCTGTCGGCGGCGGACCTCCTGCGCGTGGCGCGGCGGCGCGGCGAGCTGATGGGCGCGGCGTCGTCGGAGCGGGGCGCGATGATCGCGGTCCCGCGGGGGATCGACGAGGTGCGGGCGCTCGGCCTCGGCGGGGTGGTGATCGCGAACCACAACGGCCCGAAGCAGGTGGTGCTGTCGGGCTCGGTCGCGGCGATCGAGGCCGCGGAGGAGCGGCTGAAGGGCGCCGGGATCCAGGCGCGGCGCCTCGACGTGGCCGCGGCGTTCCACTCGCCGCTCGTGGCGGAGGCGAGCGCGCCGCTCCGCGAGTTCCTGGCGGGCGTCGCGGTCGAGGCGCCGGCGGCGCCCGTGTACAGCAACGCGGAGATCGAGCCGTACGCGGGCGGCGGCGACGCGGCGCGCGACCGGCTGGCGCGGCAGCTCGCGGAGCCGGTGCGGTTCGTGGAGGAGATCGAGCGGATGTACGCGGACGGCGTGCGCACGTTCGTCGAGGTCGGGCCGGGCTCGGTGCTGACGAACCTTGTCGGCGACATCCTGAGCGGCCGGCCGCACCGGGCGGTGGCGCTCGACCGCAAGGGCAAGCACGGCGTGACGAGCCTGCTCGAGGCGGTGGCGCGGCTCGCCGTGGCCGGGGTGCCGCTGGACACGCGGGTCCTGTGGGAGGGCTTCGCGGCGCCGAGCGATCCGCGGGCGCTGCCGAAGCCGAAGCTGGCGCTGCAGATCAACGGCAGCAACTACGGGAAGCCGTACCCGCCGCAGGGGGGCGCGAAGGCGCTGCCGGCGGCGAGCCCGCCGCGGGCGGCGCAGAAGCCGGCGCCGGAGGCGGCGCGGGCGGTGGTGAGCGCGCCGGAGGCGGTAGTGCGCGCGTCGGCGCCGGCAGTGCGCGCGCCGGAGGCGGCAGTGCGCGCGCCGGAGGCGGCAGTGCGCGCGTCTGCGCCGGCAGTGAGCGCGTCTGCGCCGGCAGTGAGCGCGTCGGCGCCGGTAGTGAGCGCGTCGGCGCCGGCAGTGAGCGCGGTGACGTCTGCGGTGGCGAGCGTGTCGGCGCCGGTGGTGAGCGCGCCGCAGCCGGCAGTGAGCGCGTCGACGCCTGTGGTGAGCACGTCGCGGTCGGCGGTGAGCGCGTCGACGGCAGTGGTGAGCGCGTCACGGCCGGCAGTGAGCGCGTCGGCGCCTGTGGTGAGCGCGTCGCGGCCGGCGGTGAGCGCGTCGTGGCTGGCCGCATACCAGGAGGCGCAGCGCGCCACGGCGGAAGCCCACAGCGTGTACCAGCGCACGATGGCCGAGAGCCACATCGCCTTCCTCCAGGCCGCCGAGGCGTCCTTCTCAGGGCTTGCCGCGCTGGCGACCGGCGCTTCGTACCCGGTCGCTCCGACGACGGTGTCCGAGGTGCGGCCTGCGCCGGTTCTCCTCGCTCCGGTGCATGCGGGGCCTGTCTCGGAGGCATCCGTACGACCTGCAGCGGCGCCGACTGCGCGCTCCAGCGAGGGCAGGAGCAGCGTGGCCCTGAACGGCGCAGGCGGGGAGCTCCATACGGCCGTCTCGCTGCCGGCGCAGGCGGCGCCTGCCGTGGCCGCGAAGGCGGCCGTTGCAGCGCCCGCCGTGACAGCAAAAGCGGCCACAGCGGCGCCTGCTGCCGCTGTGAAGGCTGCGGCCGCGGCGCCGGCGGTGGCGGTGTCCAAGGCCGGCGCCGCGCCCGCGGCCGTCGTGGCAACGCAGGCGGCGGTCGCCGCTGCGCCGCGTGTCGATATCGAGCGGTTGGTCCTCGACGTTGTCGCGGACAAGACGGGATACCCCGTCTCCATGCTCGGGCTGCAGATGGAGCTGGAGAGCGATCTCGGCATCGACAGCATCAAGCGGGTGGAGATCCTGTCCTCGGTCCGTGACCGGACGCCTGGGCTGTCGGAGGTCGACGCCTCGGCGCTGGCGCAGCTGCGCACGCTGGGGCAGGTCGTCGATCACCTCCGCGCCTCGCTGCCGGCCGCCGGGCCGGCCGCCAGCGCCAGTCCGGCTGCCGCCGCGTCCGCCGCGAAGGCGCCTGCCGTCGCGGCGCCTGCCGTCGCTTCGGGCGCGGCGCCTGGCGCGGCCGAGGTGGAGCGAGTCGTGATGGCGGTCGTCGCGGAGACGACGGGCTACCCGGCGGAGATGCTCGGGTTGCAGATGGAGCTGGAGAGCGACCTCGGCATCGACAGCATCAAGCGGGTGGAGATCCTGTCGGCGGTCCGCGACCGGACGCCCGGGCTGTCGGAGGTCGACGCGTCGGCGCTGGCGCAGCTGCGCACGCTGGGGCAGGTCGTCGACCATCTCCGCGCTTCGCTGCCGGCCGCTGGGCCGGCCGCCAGCGCCAGCCCGGCTGTCGCTACGCCCGCCGCGAAGGCTCCTGCCGTCGCGGCGCCTGCAGTCGCGTCCGTCGCTGTGCCTGGCGCGGCCGAGGTGGAGCGTGTGGTGATGGCGGTCGTCGCGGAGACGACGGGCTATCCGGCGGAGATGCTCGGGTTGCAGATGGAGCTGGAGAGCGATCTCGGCATCGACAGCATCAAGCGGGTGGAGATCCTGTCGGCGGTCCGCGACCGGACGCCCGGGCTGTCGGAGGTCGACGCGTCGGCGCTGGCGCAGCTGCGCACGCTGGGGCAGGTCGTCGACCATCTCCGCGCCTCGCTGCCGGCCGCCAGCGCCAGCCCGGCAGTCGCCACCGCGCCCGCCGCAGCCGCGCCTGCCGCCGCTTCCGCCGCGCCTGCCGCCGCTTCCGCCGCGCCTGCCGTCGCTTCGGGCGCGGCGCCTGGCGCGGCCGAGGTGGAGCGAGTCGTGATGGCGGTCGTCGCGGAGACGACGGGCTACCCGGCGGAGATGCTGGGGCTGCAGATGGAGCTGGAGAGCGACCTCGGCATCGACAGCATCAAGCGGGTGGAGATCCTGTCGGCGGTCCGCGATCGGACGCCGGGGCTGGCGGAGGTCGACGCTTCGGCGCTGGCGCAGCTGCGCACGCTGGGGCAGGTCGTCGACCACCTCCGCGCGAGCCTCGGTCCCGCCGCTGCCACCGCCGGCGCTGCCCCGGCGGAGCCCGCCGAGGAGCCGGCCTCCGCGCCCCTCGGCCGGTGGACGCTCGTCGAGGAGCCGGCGCCCGCCGCCGGCCTCGCGATGCCCGGCCTCTTCGACGCAGGCTCCCTCGTGGTCACCGGCCACGACGCGATCGGCCCCGCGCTCGTCGCGGCCCTCGCGGCGCGCGGGATCGCCGCCGAGTACGCCCCCGCCGTGCCCCGCGGCGCGCGCGGCGCCGTGTTCCTCGGCGGCCTGCGCGAGCTGGCCACGGCCGACGCGGCGCTCGCCGTCCACCGCGAGGCGTTCCTCGCTGCCCAGGCGATCGCGGCGAAGCCGGCCCTCTTCGTCACGGTCCAGGACACCGGCGGCGACTTCGGCCTCGCGGGCTCGGACCGCGCCTGGGTCGGCGGGCTGCCGGGCCTCGTGAAGACCGCGGCGCTGGAGTGGCCCGAGGCGTCCTGCCGCGCGATCGACCTCGAGCGGGCCGGCCGCTCGGGCGGCGAGCTCGCGGAGGCCATCACCTCGGAGCTCCTGTCCGGCGGCGTCGAGCTCGAGATCGGCCTGCGCGCGGACGGCCGGCGCACCACGCCGCGCAGCGTCCGGCAGGACGCGCAGCCCGGGCCGCTCCCCCTCGGGCCGTCCGATGTGGTCGTGGCGAGCGGCGGCGCCCGCGGCGTCACCGCGGCGACGCTGATCGCGCTCGCCAGGGCCAGCCACGCGCGGTTCGCGCTGCTCGGCCGCACCGCGCTCGAGGACGAGCCGGCCGCCTGCCGCGGCGCCGACGGCGAGGCCGCGCTCAAGGCGGCGCTCGTCAAGGCGGCGACCTCCGCGGGCCAGCGGGTGACCCCGGCCGAGATCGGCCGGGGCGTCGCGAAGATCCTCGCGAACCGCGAGGTCCGCGCGACGCTCGACGCGATCCGCGCCGCCGGCGGCGAGGCCCTCTACGTCCCCGTCGACGTGAACGACGCGCGGGCGGTGGCCGCGGCGCTCGACGGCGTGCGCGGCGCCCTCGGCTCCGTCACGGCGATCGTCCACGGCGCCGGCGTGCTCGCCGACAAGCTCGTCGCCGAGAAGACGGTCGAGCAGTTCGAGCGCGTGTTCAGCACGAAGGTCGACGGCCTCCGGGCCCTGCTCGGCGCGACAGCGGGCGACCCGCTCAAGGCGATCGTGCTCTTCAGCTCGATCGCCGCGCGCGGCGGCAACAAGGGGCAGTGCGACTACGCGATGGCGAACGAGGTCCTGAACAAGGTCGCGGCCGCCGAGGCTGCCCGCCGCCCCGGCTGCCGGGTGAAGTCGCTCGGCTGGGGCCCCTGGCAAGGCGGCATGGTGAACGCGGCGCTCGAGGCCCACTTCGCGCAGCTCGGCGTGCCGCTCATCCCGCTCGCCGCGGGCGCGAAGATGCTCCTCGACGAGCTGTGCGACGCCTCGGGTGATCGCGGCGCGCAAGGCGGCGCTCCGCCCGGCGCGGTCGAGCTCGTGCTCGGCGCGGAGCCGAAGGCGCTCGCGGCCCAGGGCCACGGCGGCCGGGTCGCGCTGGCCGTCCGCGCGGACCGCGCGACGCACCCCTACCTCGGCGATCACGCCATCAACGGCGTGCCCGTGGTGCCGGTGGTGATCGCGCTCGAGTGGTTCGCCCGCGCCGCGCGCGCGTGCAGGCCGGATCTCGTCGTGACCGAGCTCCGCGACGTGCGGGTCCTGCGCGGGATCAAGCTCGCGGCGTACGAGTCCGGCGGCGAGGTGTTCCGCGTCGACTGCCGCGAGGTGAGCAACGGCCACGGCGCGGTGCTCGCGGCGGAGCTGCGCGGGCCGCAGGGGGCGCTGCACTACGCGGCGACCATCCAGATGCAGCAGCCCGAAGGGCGCGTGGCCCCGAAGGGCCCGGCCGCGCCGGAGCTCGGCCCGTGGCCCGCAGGCGGCGAGCTGTACGACGGCCGCACGCTCTTCCACGGCCGCGACTTCCAGGTGATCCGGCGGCTCGACGGCGTGAGCCGCGACGGGATCGCGGGGACCGTGGTGGGCCTCCGCGAGGCCGGCTGGGTGGCTCAGCCGTGGAAGACCGATCCGGCGGCGCTCGACGGCGGGCTGCAGCTCGCGACGCTGTGGACGCAGCACGTGCTCGGCGGCGCGGCGCTCCCGATGTCCGTGGGCGCGCTGCACACCTTCGCCGAGGGGCCGTCCGACGGCCCGCTGCGCGCGGTGGTGCGCGGGCAGATCGTGGCCCGCGATCGCACGAAGGCCGACATCGCGTTCGTCGACGACCGCGGCTCGCTCGTCGCGGAGCTGCGCGACGTTCAGTACGTCCTGCGCCCCGACACGGCGCGCGGCCAGGCGTGATCGAGGCCAGCGTGTTCGAGCCCATCGCGATCGTCGGCCGCGGGTGCGTCCTCCCGGGCGCGCTCCACCCCGCGGCCCTCTGGGACAACGTGCTCGCCGGCCGGGACCTCCTGTCCGCCGCGCCCGACGGCCGCTGGCGCCTCTCGCGCGAGCGCGCGCTCGCGCAGGAGGGGCCTTCCGCGCGCGGCGCGCGTGACGTGCGCGACGCGAAGGACCGCGCGTGGAGCGACCGCGGCGGCTACGTCGCCGGGTTCGACGAGCACTTCCGCCGCGTGCTCGCCAGCGACCCGTTCCCGCGGCGGGGCGGGCCGCCGGAGTCCCTGCTCGCGCTCGACCCGCTCTTCCAGTGGGTGCTCCACGCGGGCCGCGAGGCGCTGCGCGAGGCGGGGCACGAGGGCCGGTCCGACCGCGCGGGCGCGGTGCTCGGGAACCTCTCGTTCCCGTCGTCGGCGATGTCGGCGTGGGCCGAGTCGACGTGGCTCGGCGATCTCGCCGGCGTCCCGCGGCCCGATCCGCGCAACCGGTTCATGTCGGGGCTACCCGCCCACCTGCTGGCCGACGTGCTCGGCCTCGGGGCCGGGGCGTTCGCGCTCGACGCCGCGTGCGCGTCGTCGCTGTACGCGATCGCGCTCGCCTGCGAGCGGCTGCAGGACCGCGAGGCCGACCGGATGCTCGCGGGCGCGGTGTGCCGCTCGGACGACCTCTTCATGCACATCGGGTTCTGCGCGCTGTCGGCCATGAGCCGCACCGGGCAGAGCCGCCCGTTCTCGTCGGAGGCCGACGGCCTGGTCCCGGCGGAGGGCGCGGCGTTCGTGGTCCTGGAGCGCCTGTCGGACGCGGAGGCCGCGGGCAGGCCGATCCTCGGCGTGATCCGCGGGATCGGCCTGTCGAACGACGGCCGCGGCCGCGGCCTCCTGGCGCCCTCCGTCGAGGGCCAGCTGCGCGCGATGCGGGCCGCCTACGCCATGGCCGGGCTCGATCCCCGCGACGTGTCGCTGCTCGAGTGCCACGCGACGGGCACGCCGCTCGGCGACGCGACGGAGATCGCGACCCTCAAGGAGGTGTTCGGCTCCCGCGAGGTCCCGCTCGGCTCGCTCAAGTCGAACCTCGGTCACCTCGTGACGACGGCCGGCGCTGCCGGGCTCCTCAAGCTGCTCGGCGCGATGGCGGCCGGCGTCCGCCCGCCGACGCTGCACGCCGATCCGCTGAGCGAGGCGGTGGCCTCGAGCCCCTTCCGGGTGCTGCAGCGCGCCGAGCCGTGGGAGGGGCGGCGGCTCGCGGGCCTGTCGGCGTTCGGGTTCGGCGGGAACAACGCCCACCTCCTCGTGGAGGCGTACGAGCCGTCCTCGCCGAGGGGCCGCGCCGCCCACGCCGCGCCGCAGCTCGCCGCAGCGGCCTCGCGCGCCGTCGCGGCCGCGCATTCCGCGCCGGCAGGCCCCCTGGCCGTGGTGGCCATGGGCCTGTGCGTCGGTGAGCTCAGCGGCGTCCGGGCCTTCGCGGAGCCGCTCCTCTCGGGCCGCGGCGCGGATCCCCGCCGGGCGGCCGTCGCGCTGCCCGCGGATCGGCTCCGGTTCCCGCCGCGCGATCTGCAGCAGGCGCTCGCCCAGCAGACGCTGCTGCTCGAGGCGGCGATCGAGGCCACCGAGGGGCTCGCGCTGCCGCGCGATCGCACCGCCGTGCTGATCGGCATGGGCGCCGACACCGAGGTGTGCCGGTACATGACGCGCTGGCGGCTCGCCGAGACGGCGCCGGCGCGGCTCGGTCCGTCGGTCGACGTCGGCGCGCTGAAGGACGCGATCATCCCCGCGCTGCAGGCGGCGGGCGTCGTCGGGAACATGCCCAACATCCCGGCGAACCGGCTGAACAGCCAGCTCGACGTCGGTGGACCGTCGTTCACGATCGCGGCCGAGGAGCTGTCCGGCCCCTGGGCGCTGCGCGTCGCGTCCCGCGCCCTGCGCGCCGGCACGGTGGACGCGGCGATCGTCGGCGCGGTGGATCTCTCGTGCGAGCCCGCCCACGCGGCCGCGCTCGAGGCGCTCGGCGTCCGCCTGCCCCCCGGCGACGCCGCCGTTGTGCTCGTGCTCGAGCGCCTCGACGACGCCGTCCGGCAGCGGCACCCGGTCCTGGCCGTGGTCGTGGACGAGCCGTCCGACCCTGGCCTCGTGCTGTCGTCCACGGATCTCGCGCCGCGGTTCGGCCACGCGCACGCCGCCTCGGGCCTGCTGCACGTGGCCGCCGCGGTGCTCGCCTGCCGTCACGGCCGCAAGCCCGACGGGGCGCCGTGGTCCGACGAGATCCGGGTCGCCGAGGTCCGCTGCGCCGGCCTCGGCGGCGGCTCGCTGTCGGTCCGCATCGGGGCCGGCGGCCCCGCCGCGCCGCTCCCGCCGCCGCGATCGGCGGAGGGGCCGACGCTGACGCTCCCCGCCCACCCGCCGGCGATCGTCGTGCCCGGCGCGGCCTCCTGTTCATCCCCCGGAGACTCCATGGAACCTGCGCCGCCTCTGCCGTCCGCTCTCGACGACCTGCCGCCGCTGTACCCCGGCCCCACGGGGTTCTCTGCCGCCGACGCGGATCGGGCGCCGTCCTGGGACGAGCCGCCGCCGGTCGGGCCGGCGGTCGTCACGGCCGTCGCCGCGGGCCTCACAGAGGAGCCGCCGCCGGTCGGACCGGCCGTCGTCGCGGCCGCTGCCGTGGACATCCCGGGCGACGTGATCGCCGGTGCCGCGGCGTTCACCGTGCAGCTGGCGCAGATCCACAAGGAGTGGGCGGAGCAGCAGGCCCAGGTCCACCGTCGGTTCCTTCAGATGCGGCAGCGCGCGCTGGACTCGCTCGTGCAGGCGTCGTCGGGCGCGGCCGCGGTGGTGGTCGAGGCCCCCTTGGCGCAGGTGCCCCACGCCGCGCCGGTCCGTATCGAGGCGCCGCGCTCCGCCGCTGCGCCGCAGCTCGCCCGCGCTGAGGCGCCGCGTCCGTTCGAGCCGCCGCGCGTCGTTGAACCGCCGCCCGTCGTCGAGCCGCCGCGCCCCTCCGCCGCGCCGTCGGGTGATGGTCAACTTTACCCGGGAAAGATCACAGGGAGACGGGGAGACAGGGAGATTTCCTCCGATTTTTCTCCCCGCCTCCCCGCCTCCCTGTTCAAATTTGACCAGTACCCGCCGTCGCCTGCGCCGCGCCCGTCCGCCCAGCCGGTGCTCTCCGCGGCGCCTTCCGTTGCGCCCCGCGGCCCCCGGTTCAGCCGCGAGCAGCTCGAGCACCTCGCCTCGGGCCGGATCTCCGACGTGTTCGGCCCGCTCTTCGCCCGGCAGGACGCCTATCGCCGCCAGGTGCGCATGCCGATGCCGCCGCTGCTGCTCGCCGATCGGGTCACCGGGATCGACGCCGAGCCCGGCTCGATGAAGCTCGGCACGATGTGGACCGAGACCGACGTGCGGTGGGACTCCTGGTACCTGCACGACGGCGCGATGCCGGCCGGCGTCATGATCGAGAGCGGCCAGGCCGACCTGCTGCTCATCAGCTGGCTCGGCGCGGACTTCGAGAACAAGGGCGAGCGCGTCTACCGCCTGCTCGGCTGCGAGCTCACCTTCTACGGCGGCCTGCCGCGCCCGGGCGACACGCTCGTCTACGACATCCACGTCGACGGGCACGCGAAGCACGGCGACGTCCGCCTGTTCTTCTTCCACTACGACTGCCGGATCGGCGGCGAGCTGCGCCTGAAGACGCGCAAGGGCCAGGCCGGCTTCTTCACCGACGAGGAGCTCGCGAGCTCCGGCGGCGTGCTCTGGGACGCGGACACCGCCGAGCCCGCGACGACCGCCCGCCTCGATCCGCCCCGGATCGCGTGCGGCAAGTCCGCGTTCGACCGGGCCGACCTGCTCGCGTTCGCGGCCGGCGACGGCGCGGCGGCGTTCGGCCCCGGCTTCGATCGTCTGAGCACCCACGTCAGGACGCCGCGGATCAGCGCCCCGCCCATGCTGTTCTTCGATCGCGTCGACGTGTTCGACCCGGCGGGCGGCCCGTGGAAGCGCGGCTATCTCCGCGCCACGCTGCCGATCACGAAGGACGGCTGGTACTTCGAGGGCCACTTCAAGGACGACCCCTGCATGCCGGGGACGCTCATGTTCGAGGGCTGCCTGCAGGCGCTCGCGTTCTACATGGCGGCCATGGGCTTCACGGTGGACGCGGACGGCTTCCGCTTCGAGCCCGTGCCGGAGATCCCGTACCTGCTCCGCTGCCGCGGTCAGGTGGTCCCGACGAGCCGCGTGCTCACGTACGAGGTGTTCGTCGAGGAGGTCCACGACGGCCCGTGTCCGACGGTGTTCGCCGACTTCCTGTGCACGGTCGACGGCCTCAAGGCGTTCCACGCCCGCCGCGTGGGCCTGCGCCTCAGCCCGGACTGGCCGCTGACGAGCGCCCCCGAGCTGCTCGACGGCCACGTCGAGCCGGTGCCGGTCGCGCGCGTCCCCTGGTCCGAGACGGGCGCGCCGCCGCCGGACGGCGCCGCCTCGGCGGGGCACGCGGACGCCGGCGGCTTCCCGTTCGATTACCGGAGCCTGCTCTCGTGCGCCTGGGGCCGGCCGTCGGACGCGTTCGGCCCGCTCTACCGCAGGTTCGACGGGGGCCAGCACGTCGCCCGGCTCCCGGGGCCGCCGTACCACTTCATGAGCCGGGTCCTGTCGGTCTCGCGCCCCATGGCGTCGATGAAGGCCGGCGCCGAGGTCGAGGTCGAGTACGACGTCCCGGAGGACGCGTGGTACTTCGACGAGAACGCGAGCCTCACCATGCCGTTCGCGGTGGTGCTCGAGGCCGCGCTCCAGACGTGCGGCTGGCTCGCGAGCTACGCCGGCTGCGCGCTCTCGACCGACAACGCGCTGTACTTCCGCAACCTCGACGGCAAGGGCACCCTGCACGCCGAGGTCCTGCCGGCGCCGGCGCCGGCAGTGAGCGCGCTGCGCACCCGATCGCGGCTCACGAACATGTCCCGGTCGGGCGGCATGATCATCCTCTCGTTCCGGGTCGAGTGCAGCCTCGGCGGCGCCCGGGTGTACGACCTCGACACGGTGTTCGGCTTCTTCCCGAAGGCCGCGCTCGCGACGCAGATCGGGATCCCGCCGAGGCCCGAGGAGGTCGCCGCGCTCGATGAGCCGTCCGATTTCGAGGTCGATCTCCGCGAGCGCCCCGCGCGGTACTGCGGGGGCAAGCTCGGGCTCGCGCGGCCGTCGCTGCTGATGATCGACCGGATCGACGGCCTGTGGCAGGCCGGCGGCCGGAAGGGGCTCGGCCGGCTCCGCGCGCGGCGGGACGTGCACGCGTCGGAGTGGTTCTTCAAGGCTCATTTCCTGGGTGATCCCGTGCAGCCAGGCTCGCTCGGCATCGAGGCGATGCTGCAGACGATCCAGTTCTGGATGCTGCACCAGGACCTCCACGCGGGCCTCCGCGACCCGCGGTTCGAGCCCGTGATGACGGGGCACGAGCACTCCTGGCGGTACCGGGGCCAGGTGCTGCCGGCCAGCCGGCGGGTGACCGTCGACACCGACATCCTCGAGGTCGGCCGCGACGATCGCGGGCCCTACGTCATCGCCGAGTCCTACCTCTGGGTGGACGGCCTGCGCATCTATGGCGCGACGCTCGGCGTGCGGATCGTCGACGGCGCCTCGCCGCGGGCGCGGCGCGACGTCGGCTTCGACCCGCGCGCGAGCGCGCGCAGCCTCGCCTCGCTCCCGGGCGCCGTGGGCGGGAGCCCGCGCCTGCGCCCGCAGGAGCAGCCCGCGGCGAAGGCCGCGCCGGCGCCGGCGCTCGACGACGTCGAGGAGGTGCTGGACCCGGACGGGTGGGTCGCGGACCACCGCCCCACGTGGACGGTCCCGGCGCTCCCCGGGATGAGCATGGTCGACCGGCTGGCCGGCGCCGCGTTGCGGGCGCGCCCGGGGAGCGTTGTCGTGGCCGTGGAGGACGTGGTGGTGCAGCGCTGGCTGCCCGTGCCGGGGCCGGTGCGCGTCAAGGCCGAGGCGACCGGATCGGGCGACGTCCTCGACGTCCGGCTGCTCGCGTGGCGCGAGGCATCGAACCCGGCGCTCTCGCGGTTCGAGCCCGTGTGCACCGGCCGCGTGCGGGTGGCCCGTGACTACCCGCCGGCCCCGGCGCCGGAGCCGGCGCTCGACGCGCCGGAGGCGGACGATCCGTACGCCGCGGGGACGCTGTTCCACGGCCCTGCGTTCCAGTACCTCACGGCGCTCCGGCTCGGTGCGCGCGGATCGTCGGCGCTGCTGGACCCCGCGAAGGGCTCGGTGCCCCCCGGCACGCTGCACCAGGGCATGCTCGACGCGCTGACCCACACCATCCCGCACGACCGGCTGTCGCTGTGGGATCCAGAGTGCCCGCCCGCCCAGATCGCGTTCCCGTCGCGCATCCCGTCGCTCCGCCTGTACGGGCCGGCGCCCGCGTCGCCGGTGCGCGTCGAGGTGCGTTACGAGGGCCGTGACGATCGCTTCGTCTCGTTCCGGGTGCAGGCCATCGCGCAGGCAGGGGCCGCGGCGGGAGAGCGCGTCTGGCTGGAGCTCCGGCTTGTCGAGGTGCTGCTCCCGCAGGGGCCGATCGGCGGCGCGCCTCCCGGGATCCGCCGGGCGTTCCTGCGCGATCGTGCGCCGGTCGACCTCGCTGTCTCGCGTGTCGACGCGGCGTCGGGCGAGGCGCGCTGCAGCCCCGCCGACGTGCGCACGATGGACTGGATGCCCGGCACCGTGGCGCAGCTCTACGCCGCGTCGGGCGACCTCGTCGAGGCGGCGGCGGTGAAGGATCACGTCGCGCGGCGCGCTGGCGTGCACCCGTCGACCGTGTCCCTCGCCGGCGTCTCCTCGGCGCAGCCGCTCACGCGCTGGCCGTTCGCCGTGGCGCGCGAGGGCTCCGAGGTCGCGGTCCGCGACGCGGGCCCGCCCGTGATCGACATCGCGCCTGTCCGCCGCCACTGGGGCGAGGCCATGGGCATCGGCCGGTGGCCGGCGGAGGACCTGTACTTCGGCCTCATCGAGCGGTTCATCCGCCGGGTGCACGTCGTCGATCCCGAGGCGTTCCGCGCCGTGAAGGGCCGGAGCCTGCTCTACCTCGGCAACCATCAGGTCGGCGTGGAGTCGCTGCTGTTCGGCATCGCCGTGTCCGGCCTGACGGGGGTCTCGACGGTCACGCTGGCCAAGGCCGAGCACCGGACGACGTGGCTCGGCACGATGCTCGCGCACTGCTTCGCGTACCCAGGCGCGCGTGATCCGAAGGTGATCACGTACTTCGATCGCGAGGACAAGGCGTCGCTCGGGACCATCATCGCGGAGCTCGGGGCCGAGATGCAGGGGGCCGGCAAGGGCGTGATGGTGCATGTCGAGGGCACGCGGTCGCTCGAGTGCCGCACGCCGGTGCGCAAGATGAGCGGCTCGTTCATCGACATGGCGCTCGCGGTGGGCGTCCCGGTGGTGCCGGTGCGCTTCTCCGGCGCGCTGCCGCCGGAGCCGCTCGAGCGGCGGCTCGAGTTCCCGCTCGGCATGGGCGTGCAGGACATCTGGATCGGCCGCCCGCTGCTGCCCGAGGAGCTCGCGGGGCTGACCTACAAGGATCGCAAGGACCTCGTGATCAGCGGCATCAACGGGCTCGGCCCGAGCAACGCGGAGGAGCAGCCGTTCCCCGGGGATCCTGCGTTCGCGGCGTCGGTGGACGCCTGGGTGGAGGAGGCGGGCGTCGCGCACGAGGACGCGACGGTCTTCCGGGTGCTGCAGGCGTGCGCCGACCCGACGCCGGAGACGGCGGCGATCCTGGAGGCCGCGCGCACGGGGCGGCTCGTCGCGCCCGACGCGCGGCGGGCGGACTGGCTGCGGAAGCTCGCCGCGCGGCTCCTCGGGAGGCGGCTCGGGGGGTGAGCCGAGTCGGATCTCAGTGCGGCCATCTCTGCGAGCGCGCGACAGCGCGGATTGCTTCGACGAGCTTCGCTTCGAAGAGCTGACGCCGAACAAGCGGTAGAGGCGCTCGGGCTTTCGTCTCATCCCTCCTTCTTCGAGATCCGCCCCAGCGCCAGCTTGGGATCGGCTTCGCGCTCTGGCTCGGCGGGAAGAGCTGATTGCGCGCCGCTGCCGAGCAAGGTCCGGAAGACCTCGCCATCGACCAGCATCCGCGCCTCGGTCTCGACATCGCAGGCGCCGGGAAATATAGCGACAAGGCGAGCGAGGACAGCAGTCGATCGTCTTGCCGGTGTGCCGCCGCGCGACGCGCGGTCGGCAGCAGCGGCTTGTTGGGAGGGAGACAGAGAAAGAGAGATTACACAGGGAGACGGGGAGGCGGGGAGGAGAGAGATATATAGAGACCAGGGTGGAGAGGCGAGAGGTGGGCCGTTCTTCGAGGTTGCTCGCTTGGGGGTTGACGGCTTTCAGATCGCTCGTTTGCGGGGCGGTCCCCGGTGACGTCAATTCGCGCAACCAGAGCTGGTTTTGCGTCGATATATAGGCATGAGCATGGATCCGGCACGGAGTGACAGGGAAACGAGAAGATTGTGGGATCTGTCCGAGCGAGTCATCGGAGCGTGCATCGAGGTGCACCGCCACCTCGGTCCCGGGCTCCTGGAGTCTGCCTACGAAGAATGTTTGTGTCGTGAACTGTCGCTCATGGACTTAGGCTTCGCGAGGCAAAGGCCACTTCCAGTGACCTACAAGGGGGCCACGCTCGAGTGTGGTTATCGACTCGACGTTGTCGTCGAGGAGAAGCTCATCCTGGAGCTCAAGGCCGTCGAACACCTGCTGCCCGTCTATGAAGCTCAGGTGCTCACATACCTGAAGCTGACGCACCTGGACGTCGGGTTGCTCGTCAACTTCAACACGCCGGTGCTCCGTCGCGGGATCCGACGCCTGGTACGCCGCGATGCGGAGGCTGTCCGGTTCTCCCGATGTCGCACCGAAGACGGCCACCCCAGCACCGCCGGCCGCCCCGCATCGATGCCGCCCGAAGCAGTCGGCGCCGAGCCTGATGGCTCGAACGACTGATCCCCATCTCTCGCCTCCCCGCCTCCCCGCCTCCCTGTGAATCTCTCCTTCTTCCTCTCCGCCCAAGCCGGGCCTTTGTAGCTGCCCCACCGTACGCGCGCCGCTCGGTTGCCTCGCGCGCAGCACGGCGGCCCTGGCATCTGGGCGCCTCGCGCGCCCGACGCCCCTCACCATCTGATCGCCGCCGGCTCCGCGACCCAGTTCAGGCTCCCCCCGTTGTAGTCCGGCTCCGGCCGCGTCAGCGCGTACGTCAGCACCACGCCTCCCGTCACCACCGCCGCCGCGCCCGTCCAGAACCACCACCGCGTCCACAGCGACGGCCGCACCGGGATCAGCTTGGCCGTCAGATCCGCCCGCTGCCCCGCGTGCAGATCGAGCGTCGCCGCGTACGTCTCGAACCCGTCCCGCACCACCTCGATCCTGTACTTCCCCGGCGGCCGCTCGAGGTCGATGGGCGCGAGCCCGGCCTCGCGGCCGTCCACGCGCACGAGCGCCTGCGCCGGCTCCGCGCGCACGGCCACGCGCGCGGGGAGGATGTCCAGGTGCAGATCGAGCGTGGCCTTCTCCCCCGGCCGGTAAGTCTTCTGGACGAACGCATCCTGGCGCCCTGGCCGCGCCGCGCGGAAGAGGTGGACCCCGGGATCGAGCTCCACGGTGAAGCTCTTCTCCACCGGCGCCGCCGCGCGCTCGGCCGATCCGGGGAGCGTCACGAAGACCCGGGTCCCGTCGTCGGTCGCCAGCCGGAGCGCGCGCCCGTCGACGGTCAGCGGGGTGCCCGGGGGATCCAGCGTGACCGCCACCCGGACCACGAGCTGATCCAGCTCGGCGACGAACGCCCTCGCGTCGTCGATCTGCGCGGCCGCCAGGCCCTCGGGGGCCGCGAGCACGCGGCGGAAGGTGCGGCGCGCGGCGACGTAGCGGCCCAGGGCGCGCTCGCAGAAGCCGATGTTGTACTGGACGATGGGCGCGTCCCGCGCCGCCGCCGCCTCCTCGAAGGCGGCGAGCGCCTCGCCCCACTGCGCGTCCTTCGATCGCTGCACGCCGAGCAGGAACGCCGCCCTGCCGCGCGCGGTGCGCTCATCGACCGCCGCCGCCTCTGCCGGCGCCGCCGCCGGGGCCGGCGCCTCGGCGCGCGCGCGCCCGGCCGTCGAGAGATCGACCGCCGCCACGACCAGGCCACCCAGGATCCATCGCGTCCGCATCGTACCCCTCGTCCCTGGCCGCGCCCTCAGTCCGTCCCGCCGCAAGCGATCTCGCAGTGGGCAAGCGCGCAAGCGAGCGCGGCGTTGTGGGTCGCCAGCGCGTCCGGGAACATGGAGTCACACTCCATGAGACAGGCCTGGTCCCCGACGTCGCACGGGACCTTGCAGTTGTCCAGCAACGCACACTCGATCTCGTGCTGGCAAGCCGCCATCTCGTCGGCGCAGTGCAGGTTCTGGCACTTGACGCAGGGGTCCAGCGGCTCGTTGCCGCAAGCGTCGTCGTCGAAGCAGAAGTACTGCATACACGCCATCCGGTGGCTGTAGGCGACGTAGCCGGCGGTGTGCGCCTGGTAACACGCGCTCTCGCAGGGCGAGAAGGCCGCGTCATCCGGGTCCTCGGCGCACGCCTTGACGCACGTGACAAGGTCCTGGCAATCCTGGTCGTCTCTGCAAGCCTGGTAGGTCTCGCAGCAGCGCTCGTCCTCGCACTTGTAACAGGTGTTCGGATCCGCCGACGGCGAGCACGTCTGGTTGAAATCCGGGTCTGTCGGGGCGGGGATCTGACCGCAACCGGCGCACGCCGCGCCCGGGCCGGCGAGGCGGCAGTCGATGAAGGCCTGCTTCGCGCTCTGGCCAAGAGAGCCGGTGACGGGCGGGCACGCCTGCTCGCACGCGATGTCCGCGTCCCCACCTGGGCCCAGCGGACAAGCGTCGAGGCAGTCGAGGTAGGCGGCGCAGCCCGGGTCGGCCGCGCACGCGTTCACCTGGGACAAGCACGCTGTCTGCTCCACGCACGTTCCGCACGCGCTCGCGCCGTACGTGGCCTCACCGCCGCCATCACCGTTGCCGCCGCCGGCGCCCGCTCCCGTGCTCGCCGCCGCTCCCGGATCTCCGGACGGGGAATCGCCGTCGCACGCGGGGGAGAGCGCCGCCGCGATGGCTACGAAGAGCGCGGCGAGCACTGGCCGGGTGACCCACGACATACAATCTCCTCGCGAGCGGCAGAGCGATGTTCGGGTGACGAGTGATTCGGATGATTCGGATGAAGAAGCGAAAGAACCCTCTTGGCCTCGCCCCTCCTCGATGATAGCGAGGAGACTACCCCTGGGTCCCGTCGGGCGGCAACGAGAAAGGCGAAAGGCGGCAGGTGGTCGAACCGACACGCGCGCTCTCGATCCTCGCCGTGCTCGCTGCGGCGGGGCTCTCCGGCGCCTGCGGCGAGCGAGAGCGACCGCAGCTCCTCGTCGTCGTGGACACCGACGCGCCGGTCGCCGCGCAGCTCCTGGCAGACCCCGCCATCTCGCCGGAGGCGGTCATCGATACGGTGCGCATCGACGGGTTCGACGGCGCGTGGCGCCCCGGCTGCATCGATGACGTCGACTGCACGGCGAACTTCGTCCTGCCGGACCCTTCGTCCTGGCCGTTCTCCTTCGGGGTGGCCGCGCCGGAGGAGGGGAGCGCCGTGCTCCGCCTGCGCATCCGGGCGTTCCGCGGCGCCGTCGCGACGCGGGGTGAGGACTCCATCGAGGGGAGGGGGTTCTCGACCATCGATCCTCCGCCAGAGGCCGCCATCGACCGGCTGATCGAGGTCGCGCTTCCCGCGTCTGGCGCGGAGACGGTGCAACTCACGCTCTCGGCCGACTGCCTGGGCGTGCCCGCGTCGCTGCGCAAGCCGCCGCACACATGCATCGATGCCTTGAGGCGGACGGCGGCCCCATCGGAGGGTATCCTCGTCGGATCAGGCGCAGAGAGGGGCGCGACGCGCGCCGGCACGTGGCCGCGCGCGCGCGAGATCCCCTGCGGCGCCGCGCCCGAGGGCGCCGATGCCGTCTGCATCCCCGGCGGATTCAGCGTCATCGGCCAGGCCGAGCTCGCCGGCGTCGACGAGCAGAGCTATGTCTCGGTCGTGCCGCCGCGGCCGGTGCATGTGGGACCGTTCTTCATGGACAGGACGGAGTTCACTGTTGGCCGTCTCCGTGCGCTGCTGAACGAGGGGCGCCTCCACGCGGAGGGTGATGACCTCACCGGGCCTGATCCGAGCAGGGCGGGGCTCGCAGACTGCCGCTGGCTGGGCGCCGCCGACGGAGCGAACGATGGATATCCGCTCAACTGCATCTCGTGGCGCCTTGCCCGGGAGGCGTGCAGAGCGAGCGGCGGTGATCTGCCGACGGAGGCGCAGTGGGAGCACGCCGCGCGGGGCCGAGGGCAAGGGCGAATCTATCCCTGGGGTGACGCGTCTCCCGCGTGCTGCACGGCGAGCGCCGGGCGGGGGACGCTGTGCCCTGGCGATCCGGGGCCGGAGGAGGTCGGCTCGCATCGGCCCTCGGCGACGTGCGGTGGCCTGGGCGACAGCTCCAGGGATGGCGTCCTGGATCTCGGCGGGAGCCTGAGCGAGCTGTGCGCCGACAAGCTGGTTCCTTACGGAGAGGGCTGCTGGAGCGCGCCCGGGATCTTCGTCGAGCCCCGCTGCGACGATGAGGCCATCAACGCGCGCGCCGCCCGCGGTGGAGACTGGGCCAGCGGCCCCGCGAACACGAGGCCCGCGTTCCGGAGAGGCGATGTCCTGGACTCGCTTCACGGCTTCCGGTGCGTCTACGCGGGAGGTGCGCCGTGACGGCTCGTGGCCTGTCGACGGCGCTCGCGGCCGCCGGGTTTCTGCTGTCGGCGCTCTCGGCGTGCGAGCCCGAGCCTCGCCAGTGGCTCGTCAGCGTCTCCACGGACGCCCCGGCGCCCCGGTTCGGTGATCACCTGCTGCTCGAGGTGATGGGCGAGGGCGCGATCTGCACCGGGTGCATGCGGCTCATCGGGGTGGATGGGCCGGGCAGCCTGCCCGTCAGCTTCGGCGTGGTCCCGCGGGAGGAAGGCGCCGCCGTGCGGGTCCGCGCGCGGCTCTACCGGGCCGAGCAGGCGGGCCCCGACGGCCTTCCCCGCGGTCCGGCCTTGATCGACGCCGTCGCCAGGCTCCCGCCGCTCGATGGCGAGACACACGTGGCCCTCGATCTGTCCATGCGCTGCTTCGGCGTCCCGAGCCTCCCCGAGCAGCGCGCGACCTGCGACCCGGAGGCGGGCGCGCTCGCGCCGGAGCCGGTGCTCCCGCTGCTCTCCGAGGTCGGGGCCCGGCCCGAGCCCGGCTCCTGGCCGAGCGCGGCCCCGGTACCCTGCCAGGGGCCGGTGCTGGCGGGGATGGTGTGTGTGCCCGGAGGGGTCTTCCTTCTCGGGACGCCGCGACCCGGATACACCATCGATCTCGACGAGCTGAGCCAGCCCGAGCGCCTCGTGCAGCTCGGCGCGTTCGCCCTCGACGCGGACGAGGTGACCGTGGGCGCGGTCCGGGAGCTCGTGGCGACAGGGCAGATCCGATCAGCGCCCGTGGCCAGGGACCTCGACGCGCCGGGGTCGGATCTGGGCGCGTGCACGTATCTCGGCGTGTCCAATGGCGCGAACGACGCGCTGCCCGTCAACTGCGTCACCCACGCGCTGGCGGAGGAGGCCTGTTCCGCGCTGGGGAAGCGGCTCCCCACAGAGGCTGAATGGGAGTACGCGGCCGGCAACCTCGATGACGAGACCGCCTATCCCTGGGGCAACGGCGGCGATCTCTGCGCGATGGCGCTCCTCGGCAGGGGCCGGGGCAGCGGGGAGGTCGACCACGACGCGTTCGAGAGCTCCGGCTGTCGGCCGCTCGACGCGCCGGTGCCCTGGGGGCCTGTCGCCGGAGGCACCCCGAGCGACGTGACCGCCCTTGGCATCCGGAACCTCGCCGGGAGCATGTCCGAGTGGGTGGCCGACACCTTCGCTCCCTACGCCGCGCCTTGCTGGCAGTCGGGCGGGCCGCTCCTCGTCGATCCGGTGTGTCGCGAGCAGGCCCCCGGCGCGGCGCCGGCCTTCTCTTATCGTGGGAGCTCCTGGTCGGGTTACAAGCTGGGGGCCCGGGCCACCGCGCGCAGCCATGAGAGGGCGTCGGCGTTCAACCCGGCCACCGGCTTCCGCTGCGCGCAGCCGATGTGACCGCGCTCCCGCGGATCGGGGCCGCCCCGGGACCGCGAACCGCTGCGGATGGCCGTGAACCACGGTACGCTGCCGCTCGTGTCGGACGATCTCCAGGGCTCCCTCCCGGCCGGCAAGATCATCGCCGGGCGCTTCCGGATCGAGCGCCTCATCGGCCGCGGCGGCATGGGTGATGTGTACGCGGCCAGGAACGTCGGCACCGGGCGCGACGTCGCGCTCAAGATGATCCGCGGCGCCGCCGACGCCGCGCAGACCCGGCGCTTCCTGCGCGAGGCCAAGGCGGCGACCGCGATCCAGCACCCGAACGTGATCGAGGTGCTCGACGTCTTCGAGGAGGAGCACACGCCCGTGATGGTCATGGAGCTGCTCCGCGGCGAGCCGCTCTCCGGGCTGCGCAAGCGCAGGGGCGCCCTGCAGCTGTACGAGGCGGCGCGCCTCCTCGTGCCGGTCGCCTCCGCGCTCCGCGCCGCGCACGAGAAGGGGATCGTGCACCGCGACCTCAAGCCGGACAACATCTTCCTCTCGGAGCCGCAGGCCGGCGGGTGCGTGCCCAAGGTGCTCGACTTCGGGATCGCCAAGGTGCTCGACCCGACCTCCATCAGCTCGGAGACGCAGGGAGGCAACACAAGCACCGGCTCGATCCTCGGGACGCCTCATTACATGTCGTTCGAGCAGGCGATGAGCGAGAAGGACATCGATCATCGCGCGGACATCTGGGCGATCGGCGTCATCCTCTTCGAGGCGCTCACCGGCCGGAGGCCGCTCGAGTTCGAGAACCTCGGCGAGATGTACACGGCGTTCCTGCAGCGCGAGGTGCCGTCGATCCGCTCGGCCGTGCCCGACCTGCCCGCGGACGTCGCCGGGGTGCTCGACCGCTGCCTGCAAAAGCGGCGTGAGGATCGGCTCGACGATCTGGCGCCGCTCGTCGAGGTCCTCGGCCGCTACACCGATCCCACGTCGGCGGGCGCGCTCGCGGGAGGCAAGGTCGTCGGCGCGCTCGCGCCGCTCGCCGCGCCTCCGAGCTCGGGAGCCGTCGCGGCGCCTCCGGCCCTCGCGGCCCCTGGCGGGCGCGCGCGATCGTTGAAGAGGGCGTTCGCGGCCGCGGCGCTCCTCGTGGTGGCGCTCCTCGTGGTGGCGTTCGCGGCGCTCCGCCCCCCGCCGCCGGAAGGGCCTGCCGCTCCGGTCCTCGTTTCGGCGGAAGCGGTGGTGGAGCCGCCGCCCGCGGCGGTCGCGGTGCCTCCGGCCCCAGCATCCATGTCGCGCTCGCCCGCTCCGCCCCTTCCCGCTCGGGACGAGCCTGCGGTCGCAGGCGTCGCGCCGTCCGCCGCGTCGTCATCCAAGCGGCCCTCATCGAGCGCGCTCTCTGGCACGCTGAAGGCGCCGGCGACACCGGCGACGTCGCCGACACCGCCGCCGTCGGCGCCGGCGACGCAAGCGCGGGGGATCGTCGACCAACTCCCGTACTGACGGCGAGCGCGCCCCGCGTTACCCTGCTCCCGCGCCATGGAAGGTCAACGTATCGCCGGGAAGTACCGTCTTGCCCGGCTCCTCGGCAGGGGCGGGATGGGCTCGGTGTGGCTGGCAGAGCACCTGTCGCTGCGCACGCCGGTGGCCATCAAGCTCATCGACGTCGAGGCCGCGAAGAACGCGACCGCCCGGGCGCGATTCGACCGTGAGGCGCAGATCGCCGCGCGGATCCGCAGCGCCCATGTGGTCAAGGTGCTCGATCATGGCCTCACGGACGATGGATTACCGTACATCGCGATGGAGTGTCTGGCAGGCGAGAGCCTGCGCGATCGCCTCTCCGCGCGCCGGCGCCTGACGCCGGCCGAGACGGCGAAGATCGTCTCTCACGTCTGCCGCGCCCTCTCGCGCGCCCACGAGGTCGGGCTCGTCCACCGCGACATCAAGCCCGAGAACCTCTTTATCGCGCGCGAGGATGACGGGGAGATCGTCAAGATCCTCGACTTCGGCGTGGCGAAGGTGACAGACGCGCTCGCCATCACCGGCATGGATCCCACGCGCACGGGGGCGCTCCTCGGGACGCCCTACTACATGAGCCCGGAGCAGGCGAGAGGCCTGAAGAGCGTCGATCACCGGTCCGATCTCTGGTCTTTGGGCGTCGTGGTCTACGAGTGTCTCACGGGGGAACGTCCTTTCACCGCCCCGGCGCTCGGGCCGCTCATCGCCAAGATCCTGGGCGCGCCCCCGCCCGCGCTGACCGCGGCGGCGCCGGACGCCGGCATCCCGGTGGAGGTCGAGGCCTGGATGCGGAAGGCGCTCGCCGTCGAGCCGGACGCGCGCTTCGCCTCGGCCCGGGAGCTCTCCGAGGCGTTCATGGTGGCGTCGGGCGTCGCCGACTCGATGGATCGCGGCTCCTCCGCGGGCCTCCCGGACGGCAAGCCGCCCTCGGCCGTGCGCCCCCCTGCCGGGATGTGGGAGACGGCCGACACGGTGGCCTTGCCCTCGAGCGACGGCCAGGCGCCGGTCGCCGCTGCGCCGCAGCCCCCGGCTGCTGCGCCGCAGCCCCCGGTCGCTCCCCTGTCGTCGGCGACGGGGCCGGGCGCGGTCGCGGCCGCGCGCCCTGTTGCGCCCGCGCGCGGCCTCGTCTGGGCGGTCGTCTTGCTGGCGGTCGCGCTGCTCGCGGTGAGCGGCGTCCTCGCCGCGACGCTCCTGCGCTGACGGCGGTCCGCTGGATGCGGAGCGGCGTGCGACGGCGCGCCGTGCGTCAGCGGCCAGCGTGGCCCGTGGTGTGTGGCGCGCTGCCTTCTTGCTTGATCGCCCGGCGATACGGGAGATACCCTGCGCGCATGCGCCGCCTGGTCCCGTGCGTCCTCCTTCTCTCGTCCTTCGCCCTTGCGTCGGGTTGCGCGACCTACACGCAGGATCTCGATCGCGCCCGCAGCCACTACGAGGCGAACCGGTTCGAGCAGGCGCTGGCGCTGTTCCGGGTGCTCGAGCACGATCAGGACTCGTTCTCGGTCCCGGAGCGGGCGCAGTACGCCTACCTCCGGGGCATGACGGACTACCGCCTGGCCGACCTCGCGCCGCAGGGCACCGGCGTCGCCGATCCGCGCAAGGGCTACCGCGACAACGCGCGCCACTGGCTCGGGCTCGCCGCGGCGACCGAGAAGCAGGCCCCCGGCGGCATCACCAGCGAGCAGAAGAACCGCCTGACCGAGACCCTCGCGGACCTCAACCGCGACGTGTACGGCGGCGCCGAGGCGCTGCCGGAGGGGGGCGCCGCGCCGCAGACCGACGCTCCCGCGTCGCCCGAGGAGCCGCCGTCGGAGTCGGAGCCGTCGGCGCCCACGCTCTGACCGTCGCGCGCTGACGTCCCCGCTCGTCGCGCCTCGCGGGCATCGACTCGGGTGCGCGCATCGCATTGCGTGCGCTTGTCCCCGTCCGCCGTGGCGCTCGGGCGCGCGCGCATCCCAGCGGCGCGCGGAGATCCGTGCGGCGCGCGCAGCGTTCGAGCGGCCCATTGCGTGGGCGCTCGGGATGTCTGGAATAGAGCGGAAAGGGGCGGGGGGTGCGCCGTGTGTGGCGCAGGATCGAGGGTCGGCGAGGGGTCGTTCGCTACGACAACCGCCGGCGCAGGGTTTCGATCTCGTCCTTCGCGGCGAGCTTACGCTTCTTGAGCTGGGCAGCTTCCATTCTCTCCCCCGGTGTCAGGAACGCCCGTCGACCCAGCTGCCTGAGGCGTGAGTCGAGCTCGCGGTGACGCGCTTCCGCCATGCTCAGCCGCTGCTCCGGGCCGATTCCAGTCACCGCGCGAGGAGAGATGATCTGATGCTTCATGTGCCCACCTCCAAGGCCCCACAACGGGGCCGTGATGCCTTCGAGGGCCCACAACAAAAGCCCTCGTTCCGATCGTCGCTGGAGAGGAGAACGCCGCCGACCGAGCTACACGCCGAGACAGCGGCCTGATGAACGAATGCGAGATTACCGCAACATGGCGGATCCATGCAGGCTTTTTGTCGGGCGAGGCCATTCTGCAATTTCACAGAGCAGCCGTTGTAGTCAGGGATTGCCCTACGGCGTACAGCAATCCACCGGTGTCCCGGACGGCCGGGCCGGACTCTCCGTCCATGCACGTTGCGGAACAACCTCGAGCGTCGGGCTATTCTTCCCCGGCAATGTCGAGTTCCTGCGCCACCTCGGTCGCCCTTCTGGCCCTCGCGGTCGTCCTGGGCGGATGCATTTCGGAGGCCAACGTGCCGGCGCCGGCGCGATCGCCGCAGCCGGCCTCGGCGCGCGCGCCGGTCGAGCTCGCACCGGTCGTCGTGTCGCCTTACTCGGACGCCGAGCTCGCGGCGGAGTTCGAGCGGGCGCGCGCGCTGCTCCTGGCCGACAAGGCGCGTGAGGCGGCGCCCCTGTTCGAGCGCCTCGCCCGCCTCGCGCCGGGCGGCGAGGTCGCGCCCCCGAGCCTGTTCAACGCCGGGCTCGCGCACGAGGCGCTCGGCGACCGCGCGCTCGCGGCCGAGCGCTACCGCGATGTCGCGCAGCGCTTCCCGGACCACGCGGTCGCGCGCGGCGCGCTCTTCCGGCTCTCGCGCGCGGCGGCCGCCCTCGAGCGGTGGCCCGAGCTCGTCGAGGTCGCGCGCCGCCTGCTCCGCCTCGGCGATCTGAGCGTGCTGGAGGCGATCGAGGCGCGCGGCGCGCTCGCGCTCGGCCTGGTCGAGCAGGATCTCGTGGAGGAGGCGGCGCGCCAGGTCGCGCTCGCGCGCGATCTCATCGAGGAGCACCGGCTTGGCGAGTCCGGCAAGCCGCCGATCGAGCTCGCGCAGGTGAGCTTCGCGCTCGGCGAGGTGCGGCGGCGCCGGAGCGAGGCGATCACCTTCGTGCCGGTGCCGGCGAACTTCGCCGAGGCGCTCGAGCGCCGCTGCCAGGGGCTGCTCGACGCGCAGAGCGCCTACACCGAGGCCATGCGCAGCCTCGACGCCCACTGGTCGGCGATGGCGGGTTACCGCATCGGACAGCTCTACAAGGAGCTCCACCGCGACGTGATGCAGGTCCCGCCGCCGCGGAGCGCCGACACCCCGAGGGAGAGGCAGCTGTTCGAGGGGGCGATGCGCCTGCGCTACCGCGTGCTCCTGGAGAAGGGGCAGACGATGCTCGCCGGCACCGTGCGCCTCGGTGACCGCACCGGGGAGTCGTCGGCGTGGGTCCTCCGCGCCCGCGACGCGCAGCGCGAGATAGAGCTCGCGCTCGCCGACGAGCAGGCGGCCCTCGCGAGGCTCCCGTTCACCGAGGCCGAGCTCCTCGCGGCGCTCGACGCCCTGAAGACGGCGGCGCCGAAGCGGCCGTGAGCCCCGCGCGGGCGGCGGGGGTGGGGCCCGCGCGGCTCAGTTCAGCGTCGGCGCGCACCCGAAGAGCACGTCGAGCTCCGCGCGCACTTCGTGTTGCACCGTCGTGCAGGACGCGGGGCAGAGGATGATCTTCTTCGGGAGCACATCGTCGTCGTAATACCACCCCGGCCCCGTGCCGCAGTCCGTCGCGTCGTCCGCCTTCGGGACCTCCAGCGGGCTCGCGCCCTCGGGCGCGAACCTGACAGCGACCCGGTTCGTATCGAGGACGGCGCCCGCGGGCGGCGCGGGGATGAGGAGCTCGCACGGGAGCGCCGACGCGCGGATCTCGGCCATCTTCGCGGAGAACGCCGTGATGTCCGCCGTGACGTCGAACGCGCGGATCGTCCCGCCGGCGGCGGCGATCTGGTCCAGGTTGGTGAGCGTCGAGCCTTGCACCGCGACGACGTACGTCTGGACGCCGTTGTAGCGGAGGGCCTTCTGCGCCATCTCCGCGGTGCTCGCGACGGTGTTTCCGGAGCAGCCCGAGGGATCGCCGTCGGTCGCGAGCACGACGATCACCTTGTGGGAAGGGTTCGCGTCCTTGTAGGCGGTCGCGTTCGTGAGCACCCCCTGGAGCGCCGGGCGCATGGGCGTCCCGCCGCCCGGCGAGGTGCTCTGGATCGAGGCGGTGAGCTCCGGCGTGTTCAGCGGCAGCTCGCCGATGGCGACAGCGAGCTCGTCGTAGCTCGTGTGGTTGCAGTCGCTCTGCCCATTGCTGCTCCGCGGGAAGTAGGTCAGCCCCACGTTCATCCCGGCCGAGGCGGCGTCGGTCACGAACGCCGACAGCGCGTTCGTGACGCCGACCCATTTCGAGCCGAGCATGCTGCCTGACCGGTCGAGCAGGATGAGCATATCGAGCGGCACGAGCGTGGCCTCCGCGCTCGCCTGGGCGCAGGAAGACCCCTCCCCGAGGCCGCCCTCGCCGGCGCCGCCGAGCCCTCCCCCCTCGCCGAGCGACGTGTCTCCGCTCGCGCTGCTCACGCCGAAGGAGCCGCCGCTGCCGCTCGCCGCGCCGTCCGGCGGGGGGATCGTCGCGGGCCTCTCGTCCTCGGTGGCCGCGCAGCCGCCCGACTGCGCCGCGATCCCGGCGGCGACGAGGAAAGGGGCAAACACGAAATGACGTCGGAAGGACATCTCTGCGCTCCTCTGAAAATGGGCGCGACGTGGCTCGCTGCCGCGGGGCTCCACGCGCGAAGTGGTCTGTCTATCGAGGGGTGGCCGAGCTCCGAGACGATCTCGTCAGTGTATGCAGTTCTCGATCGAGGCGCGATAGGGGCTCTCCGGTTTGTAAGCCCCGCTCGTGTCGTGCTGTCGTTGCTCTCTCTTCTTTCGTCGCTTGTCGCGGCTCTCGTCGCTTGTCGCAGCTCTCGCGGTCTCTCGCGCGCGCCGGCGCGGCGAGGCTCGGCGTCTTTGCTCGTCGCTGAGCGCGCCGACCGTTCCGGGTGCTCGCGCGCGGGAACATCATGTTTCCTTGCGCAGCCGCGAAGGACGCGTAATTCCCACGAGGTGCGTCACGCTTGCTGGAAAGAGGCGAACATGACTAGGTGGATTCCATGGGTACTTTCCGCTGTCGCCCTGACGGATCTCGGCTGTTCGACTGCGACATCCGCGGGCAGCTCGGGCCCGGCGGGGGCCGGCGGCGCCGCTGGGGCGGCTGTCTCGAGCGGCGGGGGCGGCGCAGGCGGGGACGGCGCGCCGTGCCGGATCGACTGCTCGCTCGTCCCGACCTCGCAATGTGTCATGGCCGTCTGCAACGAGGCGACGCGCGATTGCGAGCTCGTCCCCAGCGCGGGCGGGGAGCCCTGTGACGACAGGGACGCCTGCACGGTCGGCGAGACGTGCGAGGAGGGGGTCTGCCAGGGCGGGGCCCAGGAGGACTGCGGCCTCGCGCCGGACGCCTGTCACGTGGTCACGTGCGTCGACGCGGGCGGCGCGCCTCGCTGCGGGGTGGAGCCGAGGGCGAACGGGGCCCCGTGCGCGACGGAAGACCGCTGTCTCCTCGACGCGGCGTGCCTGGACGGCGCCTGCGTCGGGACGCCGCGGGACTGCTTCTTCTTCCACGTGCCGGACTCCTGTCATGTCGGTGCGTGCGACCCGGCCACCGGTGCGTGCGAGGCGGTTCCGGGGAACGAGGGGGCGCCGTGCGCGGACTCCGGCGATCTCTGCATGGTCGGCAAGACCTGCCAGACCGGCCGCTGCGAGGGGGGCGTCCCGAAGGACTGCAGCGCGCTGAGCGTCGGGTGCAACGATGGCGCCTGTGATCCGGGCTCTGGCAATTGCTATGCTGAGCCGATCGGACCGGGCGGCGCCTGCCTCTCTGGGACCGACGAGTGCAATCGTGGCGTCTGTGACGAGAGCGGCGCCTGTATTTCCATCCCCACCCCGGGGGAGTCGTGCCTCTCGCAGGCGGTCGGTTGCACGCGCGGCGTCTGCAGCGAGGCCGGGGTGTGCACGGCGCGCCCGGTTCCCGACGGCGGGATCTGCGTCGACAGCGACTCGTGCACCGTGGGGGAGTCCTGCCTGGCCGGCGTCTGTCAGGGCGGCGCCGCCGCGGCGGCGCCGGTGGTCTATTTCCGGGATACGTTCGAGAGCGACGGGGCCGGGTGGGAGCTCGGTCCGACCTGGCAGATCGGCGCGGCGAAGGCCTCAACCGGGCAGACTTACGGGCACGCCGATCCGGCGCTCGATCACACGGCGACGTCGGACAACGGGGTGGCCGGCGTGGTCATCGGAGGGAACGCGCCCCTCGGGGTCCACCCGTACTTCTACCTGACGAGCCCGGTCGTCAACGCCGATGTCGCGGGCGGCGTGTACCTGACGTTCTGGCGTCTCCTGAACAGCGATGAGGCGCCTCACATGACGAACCGCGTCGAGGTCTATGACGGCGTCCGCTGGAAGGTGCTCTTCGAGTCGGGCGCGTACCCCGGCGTCCGCGACTCGGCCTGGACGAAGGTCGTCCATGACCTGACACCCTACAAGAACGCCAGCCTGCGCGTCCGCTTCGGCTACGAGATCGGGCGGGAAGCCTTCGTCGATACCGTCTCGAGCTGGAACATCGACGATGTGGAGATCGCGAACGCGGCTTGCCCGTAGAGCCCGCGACGGGGGTGGTGGTCAACTTTGCCCGAGAAAGATCACAGGGAGACGGGGAGACAGGGAGATTTACTAAGTTGGTTCTCCCCGCCTCCCCGTCTCCCTGTTCCAATTTGACCAGTACCGAGCGGGGCCCCGGCTCACCGCTCCACGACGGCCGAGAGCGCCGCCGTGATCGCCCGGGCGACCTCGTCGACCGCGCCATCCCCGTCGATATGGATGACCCTGTCCCCCGGGACGAGCTCCTCCGCCCGGCGGTATGCCTCCGCGAGCCGCGCCTGCAGCTCGGTCTTCTCGAACAGCTCCGCCGCCCCCCCGCGGCCGCGGCGGCGCTTCTCGGCGATCTCGGGCGCCACGTCGATCACCACCGTGACGTCGGGCCTCAGGGCGTGGCGGTTGAGCTCGCGGATCCATTCGACGATCGACCCGGAGCCCGCCCCGTCCTCGCCCGCCGTCGTGGACTGGTAGGCCAGGCTCGACAGGTCGTAGCGATCCGAGATCACGACGTACCCGTCGCGGAGGAGCGGCTCGATCTCGGCGCCGAGGTGATCGAGGCGATCGGCCGAGAAGAGCAGCGCCATGATCTCCGCCTGGCGGGCGCCGGGGAGCGAGATCCGGTGGGTCAGGACCTGCCGGAGCAGCGCGCCCACCGGCCCGGCGCTCGGCTCTCGGGTGACGTGCACCATGCGCCGCGCCGCCCTGAGGTGCGCCGCGTAGCGCTCGGCCTGCGTGCTCGTGCCGGCGCCGTCGATGCCCTCGAACACCACGAAGACGCCACGGCCGGCCTCCCCCGCCGGGCGCGACGCGGGGCTCTCTTGCTCGCCTCTCGTCTTCGGCATCTAGCTCGCCTCCTCGCTCGACTCCGCGACGGGCGGCGCGTCCTCCCCGAGCACGACGTTGTCGATGAGCCGCGTCGTCCCGACGCGGACGGCGACCGCCAGCAGCGCCCGATCGCCGATCGCCGCGGCGTCGCTCCAGATCGCCAGGGACCCGGGATCGGCGAGGTCCACGTAATCGACGCTCGTCGCGGCCGCCGCGAGGCGCGCGCGCGCGGGCTCGAGGAGCGCCGCGGCGCGCCGCTCGCCGCGGGCGAAGGCGCGGCACGCGCCGGCGAGGGCGAGCGGGATGGCGCGCGCCGCGCTCCGCTGCTCGGGCGAGAGGTAGGCGTTCCGAGACGACATGGCGAGGCCGTCCGGCTCGCGCACCGTCGTGGCCCCGACGATCTCGACGGGGAGGAACAGGTCGGCGACGAGCCGCCGGATGACCTGGAGCTGCTGGTAGTCCTTCCGGCCGAAGACGGCGACGCACGGCCCGGCGAGCGCGAGCAGCTTCGTCACCACGGTGGCGACGCCCTCGAAGTGCACGGGCCGATGGACGCCGCAGAGCGGGCCCGCTGTCGCGCCGACGCGCACGCGCGTCTCCTCGCCGGGCGGGTACATCGCCGCGACGTCCGGCGCGAACACGCCGTCGGCGCCGGCCTCCGCGCAGGCGGCGAGGTCTCGCTCGAGCGTCCGCGGGTAACGCGCCAGGTCTTCTCCCGCGCCGAACTGGGTCGGGTTGACGAAGAGGGTGACGGCCACGAAGTCCGTCCTCCGCCGCGCCTCCGTGATCAAGGCGAGGTGGCCTGCGTGGAGCGCGCCCATCGTTGGCACGAGGCCGACGCGGCTCCCTCCCGCACGAGCCCGATCGCACGCCACCCTGAGGTCGCCAGGATGTCGCCAAAACTCCATAGTTGAACCCTATCAGACGTACGGCAAAATCGGAGCTTCGATCATGGCTGACCCGCCGTCCACCCCAGATAGCGCCCTCGCTCCCGACTCAGAAGACGACGTGGATTCGGCTCGGGTCGCCGGGCCTGCACCGCGCCCGAGCGGCCCCTCCAGCGCGCGGTCCGGGGGGAGCTCCGCCCCGTCGAGCGGCCCGGTGTCGATATCGTCTTCATCGGCTTCATCGGCCGCCCCGGGGGCGATCCCGATCGAGGGGGACCCGACGCACTACCTGAACCGCGAGCTCTCGTGGCTCGAGTTCAACGCGCGGGTGCTGTCGGAGGCCAGATCGCACGAGGTGCCGCTGTTCGAGCGCCTCAAGTTCCTGAGCATCTTCTTCTCCAACCTCGACGAGTTCTTCATGGTGCGCGTCGCCGGGCTCCAGGCGCAGACGCAGCGCACGATCGCGGAGGTCCCGCCGGACGGGCTCACGCCCCACGAGCAGCTCGTGGCGATCAGCGCGCGGGTCCACGCGCTCGTCGATGACGCCTACCAGCTTTGGCACGCGGATCTGATCCCGGCGCTCCAGCGCGCCGGCATCGTGATCGTCCGGCCCCATGAGCTCGGCGCGACCGAGCTCGGCGCGCTCGACGAGCGGTTCCGCACGGACATCTTCCCGATCCTCACGCCGATCGCGATCGACCCGGGGCACCCGTTCCCGCACCTGCGCAACAAGATGATCAACCTCGGGATCATGTTCTCCCGGGAGCATGAAGCGCAGGAGCCAGGCTTCGCGGTCATCCAGGTGCCGCCGGGGCTGAGCCGGCTGATGCGGGTCCGCGTGGAGGGCGCGACGCGCGCGTTCGTCCTGCTCGAGGACGTGATCGCCCGGCACGTGAAGGATTTCTTCCCCTCGGGCAGGCTGCGCGGCACGTACCCCTTCCGCGTCACCCGGAACTGGGACCTCGAGATCGACGAGGAGGAAGGCGAGGACCTGCTCGAGACGATCCAGGCCGAGCTCCGCCGGCGCGATCGCGGCAACGCCGTGCGCCTGGAGATCGGCTTCGGCGAGGGCGCCGGCACCTCGGTCCAGCGGCTCTGCCGCGCGCTCAAGGTCGACGCGTCGCACGCCGTCTACCGGGTGCCTGGGCCGCTCCACATCGCCGACCTCATGGGCATCGTCGCGGACGACGAGCGCCGCGAGTACCGGGACGAGCCGTTCGCGCCGCAGGTCCCGCCGCTCTTCCGGGACGTCGAGGACATCTTCGCCGTCATCCGGGAGCAGGACGTGCTCCTGCACCACCCGTACGAGTCGTTCGATCCGATCGCGGAGTTCGTCTCCCGCGCCGCCGACGACCCGAACGTGCTCGCGATCAAGCAGACGCTCTACCGGACCGGCGGCGACTCGCCGATCCTGAAGGCGCTCGCGCGCGCGGCCGAGAGCGGCAAGCAGGTGACGGCCATCGTCGAGCTGAAGGCGCGGTTCGACGAGGCGAGCAACATCCAGTGGGCGAGGACGCTCGAGCAGAGCGGCGTGCAGGTGATCTACGGCCTGCTCGGGCTGAAGACGCACGCGAAGGCGCTGCTCGTGGTACGGCGCGAGAAGGACAAGCTGCGCCGCTACGTGCACCTGTCGACGGGCAACTACAACCCGCAGACCGCGCGGCTCTACACCGACATCGGCCTGTTCACGGCGAACCGGGAGATCGGCGAGGACATGACGTCGCTCTTCAACCTGCTGACCGGCTACAGCGCGCCGCCCAAATGGAACCGCCTCCTCGTGGCGCCGCTCGGCCTGCACGAGGCGGTGCTGGGCCTCATCGCGCGCGAGGAGGCCCACGCGCGGGCCGGGCGCAGGGCGGAGATCGTGGCGCAGATGAACGCGCTCGTGGACGTCGACGTCATCGACGCGCTCTACTCGGCGTCGCAGGCCGGGGTCGAGATCAAGCTCGCCGTGCGCGGCATCTGCTGCCTCCGGCCGGGGATCCCGGGCCTGTCGGAGCGGATCCAGGTGCGCGCGATCATCGATCGTTTCCTCGAGCACAAGCGCCTGTTCCGGTTCGCGAACGGCGGCAGCGAGGAGATCTACATGTCGAGCGCCGACTGGATGCCGCGCAACTTCCATCGCCGCGTCGAGCTGATGATCCCGATCATCGAGCCCGCCACCCGCGCGCGCGTGGAGGACATGCTGAACACCGTGATGTCCGACACGGCGAAGACCTGGGAGCTCGCGAGCGACGGCAGCTACCACAAGCTCCAGCAGCCCGCCGGCGCCCCCCAGCTGCGGTCGCAGCACCGCTTCATCGAGCTGGCGCGCGAGCGGGTGAAGCTCAGCGATCCGCTGGCGCGCGGTGGCGGGCGCTTCCACATCCTCCGCATGCCCGCGGGCACGGACGACGGCGGGCCGCGCCACCGCAAGGGCGCCAAGAAGAAGAAGGGTCTGCCCTGAGCGACGACGCGCAGGAGCGGTAGAGGCCTCCCGGCGACCCCGCGCGCGGGGATGGGGAGGATCGGGCGAGGGGAGCCTTCAGAACTGCGTCTGCAACGCGGCGGAGCCGGGGCCGAGCGAGAGCGTGGTCTGGGCCGACGCCTTGGGCGTCGCGTCGCTGACCGGCACCTTCTTCCCGCCGATGACCCAGAGCGGGATGCCCACGGCGATCATGATGCCGCCCGCCACGGAGACGAGCGCGCCGGCGAGCTGGCGGCGCCCGTCGGTGCGCGTCTCGCAGATGCCCGTGAAGCCCCCGAAATCGCAGTAGATCTCGTATCGGTTGCTCGCCGACGCGAGCAGGCCCGTCCCGGTGAAGAACGCGATCGTGCCGCCGGCGGTGAGCGCGATGCCGCCCAGCATGAGGCCCGGGCTCTTCCGGCGCAGGGGAACCGGGGGCGGAGCAGGCGGGATCTCCGCCGGGGTCACCGGGTAGCCCGGCGGGAGCTGAGCGTAGGCGCCGCCGTACGGAGCGTAGCCGCCCGGGGGACCAGGCGGCGGATAGCCCGGCGAGGCCCCTGGCGGAGCCAGCGGGGCCTCCTGCGGCGGCGCCGGGTACGGGACCGGGTACGGCGGCGCGGAGGCAGCGGGCGGCGCGGAGGCAGCGGGCGGCGCGGAGGCGGCGGGCGGCGCGGGTTGCGGCGCCGGCTGCGCGCCCGCCGTCGCCGCGGCGAGGAAGCCGGACAGCGCGACGCCGAGCGGCAGGGCGAGCGCCCGCGCGCGGGATCGCGGCGAGCGGCCCGGCGTTCGAGCGGCGTCGGGCGAAGCATTCAAGCGAAGCATCTCGGGCGTCCTTTCATCACGGCGGTTGCGATCACTCGTGTGGAAGCTCGGCTGGCTTTTGCGCCGGCTCCGGCGGAGGCGCCGCCTCCGCTGTCGACGCCCCCGCTGCCGGTGTCGCCTCCGCTGCCGGCGTCGCCCCCGCTGTCGGTGTCGCCACGGCTGTCGGTGTCGCCACGGGCGGCGCGGCGGCCGGCTTCGGTGCGCTGGTGCGCTTCTTCGGCGGGGCGGCTGCGGCTGCTCCGGTGCCTGCTCCTGATGGAGAAGCGCTGGCAGCTGTCCCCGCTGGCGATGCAGCACGCTGCGGGGTTGCAGCGCGCGCCGTCTCCGCTGCGGGCGTTTCGGCGGTGACGATCGTCGGCGGCGACGAGTCGACGGGAGGTGGGGCGGGCGGCTCGTCGGTCGCCGTCGGCGCGGCGAGGGACGGGGTGGCCGGCTCCGCGGCGTGTGTCTTTGCCGGAGCGGCTCTCGCGGGCTCGGGCGCGGCGCGCTCCGGGGCGCGGGGGGACTGCGCGGCGAACACGATCACCGCGGCGAGCGCCACGAGGCCCAGGAACACAAGGAGCGCGCGATCTCGCTTTGGCTTTTTCTGTGCGCTTCCTCCGCGCGCTCGCGCGGGCTGCGCCTCGACGCCGCCTCTCCGATGGGATCGATCGCCGGCGTCGCGCGCCCGCGCGGGCTCCGCGCTGCTCGGCGCGGCGGCGCCGCGTGTGTGCGCGCCGCGCGGGTCGTCGCCGCTTCGGCTCGCCGTCGGATCGACGCGCGCTACCGCGGGCCCTCGCGCTGTCGCGCTGTCGCCCTGCTCGCCGCGCGACGAGGGCCCCGTGTCCACGCCTGACGCAGGCCTCGACGCAGCGCTGCTCTGCGGCGCCTTGCGCCGGCTTTCTTTACGCTGGGCGCGTGAAACCTTCTTCGCCACGCAGCGACCGTACCGAACAGCAGGCGGGCCGCCAAGGGCCCGCGGTGCGTGTCGGCGTCCGACTCGTGCGGCGCGCGCAGGCTCCCGCGCGTCCCGGGAGCCGCGGTCGCTCGCCGAGCGCCCCGTCGAACGAGACGCGCGCGGACGGCCCCCGCCGCGCGCCGCGACCCACGAGCCCTTCGCGCGGGGCCGGGAGCCGGGACGTGCAGAGCACGGCCTCCGCAGGCGCGGCGGGACCGACGCGCCCGACACGAACGACGCCGCGCTTCAGCCAGCGCAACGGACGCGACCGGCGTGAACGACGCAAGCGACGTGGCGACGTGGCGACGTGGCGACGTGGCGACGTGAACGATGCGATTGACGCGGCGGACGCAACGACGCATCAGACGGGAGCGACGCGAACGAACGCCACGCTGGCGTATCCAACACGAACGGGTGTCGTCCCGCTTGACATGGGTCGCCTCCTGGGTATCCTGCGCGTCCCCATCCCTCAGGTGGAAATCCGCGTCACTATGCCGACCATCAGCCAGCTCATCCGCCAAGGCCGCGAGGCCGCTCGTTACAAGACGGCCTCTCCTGCGCTCAAGTCCTGCCCGCAGCGGCGAGGCGTGTGCGTACGTGTTTACACCACGACGCCGAAGAAGCCCAACTCTGCGCTCCGCAAGGTCTGCCGCGTCAGGCTGAGCAACCAGATGGAAGTGACGAGCTACATCCCGGGCGAAGGCCACAACCTGCAGGAGCACTCGGTCGTCCTCATCCGCGGCGGCCGTGTCAAGGACCTGCCGGGCGTGCGCTACCACGTCGTCCGCGGCACGCTCGACGCGTCCGGCGCTGCCGGGCCGAGCTCAACCAACAAAGCGACCCGCAACCGCAAGCGCTCGAAGTACGGCGTGAAGCGCCCGAAGGCCTGACGGCCTCAACGCGCGAAAGCCGAGCAGAGGAACGAAGATGCCCCGTCGTCGCGAAGTCCCGAAGCGGAAGATCATTCCGGACCCGAAGTACAAGGACAAGCTCGTCGCCAAGTTCACGAACTCCCTGATGCAGTCGGGCAAGAAGGCGACCGCCGAGGGGATCCTCTACGGCGCGTTCGACATCGTGCGCGACCGCTTCAAGGAGGAGCCGATCGACGTCTTCCGCAAGGCGCTCGACAACGTGAAGCCGAAGCTCGAGGTGAAGAGCCGGCGTGTCGGCGGCGCGACCTACCAGGTCCCCGTCGAGGTTCGCCCCGAGCGTCGCGTCGCGCTGGCGATGCGGTGGCTCGTGACCTACTCGCGCGGCCGCGGCGAGAAGACGATGCGCGAGCGGCTCGCCGCCGAGCTCGTCGACGCGGCGCAGAACCGCGGCAACGCGGTCAAGAAGCGCGACGACACGCACAAGATGGCGGAGGCCAACAAGGCGTTCGCCCACTACCGCTGGTAGGTCAGCGAGGCCAGCGCAGATCCCGGATCTGCGCTGGTTCGTCATTTCAGGTCCCATCCCCAGGCGAGGAGACGCGTAGAGCGAGATGGCACGGCTGACATAAGGATCGGGTTACAGAGCCGGTCCTCTCGAGGGAGCGCGACAGCGCTCGCCCTCGCGGGACCTAGAAAAGCTGCTGCTGTACCCCGACACCCTCTCCAGGTTCAAGTGCCCGCCACAACGGAGGCGGGCCGGGCTGGAGAGGGTGTTTTGCATCCTGAGTCCGAAACCCTCACCCCACGCATCACACGACGGAGAAGGAAAAGTGGCACGCGAGTACAGCCTGGAACGGACGCGCAACATCGGGATCATGGCCCACATCGATGCGGGCAAGACCACGGTCACCGAGCGCATCCTTTATTACTCGGGTGTCAACTACAAGATCGGCGAGGTCCACGAGGGCGCAGCCACGATGGACTGGATGGTCCAGGAGCAGGAGCGCGGCATCACCATCACGTCCGCCGCGACGAACTGCTTCTGGGCGCCGGAGCAGGGCCCCGAGAAGGGCGTCTCTCACCGGATCAACATCATCGACACGCCCGGTCACGTCGACTTCACCATCGAGGTCGAGCGGAGCCTCCGCGTGCTCGACGGCGCGGTGGCGGTGTTCGACGGCGGCAACGGCGTCGAGCCGCAGAGCGAGACGGTGTGGCGGCAGGCGGACAAGTACGGCGTCCCGCGCATCGCGTTCATCAACAAGATGGACAAGGTCGGCGCCGACTTCGACATGTGCGTCGACTCCATCCGCGAGCGCCTCGGCGCGAACCCGGTGGCGATCCACTACCCGCTCGGCGCGGAGGACTCGTTCCGCGGCGTGATCGACCTCGTGACCCTCCGGGCCGCCGTGTTCGACGAGGAGACGAAGGGCCAGCGCTACGACTGGCAGGAGATCCCGGCCGACCTCCTGCCGCGGTGCAAGGAGCTCCGCGAGAAGCTCATCGAGGCGTGCGCCGACGCGAGCGACAAGGTGATGGAGAAGTTCATCGCCGGTGAGATCGACCAGATCACCGAGCAGGAGATCCACGCGGCCATCCGCGCGGGCACCCTCGGCTTCAAGATCGTCCCGGTCCTGTGCGGCTCGGCCTTCAAGAACAAGGGGGTCCAGCTCCTGCTCGACAGCGTCGTGAACTACCTGCCGTCGCCGGTCGACATCCCGGCCGTCGAGGGGACGCTGCCCGACAAGAAGGACAAGGTCGTCTCGCGCAAGGCGAGCGACGAAGAGCCGTTCGCGGCGCTGGCGTTCAAGGTCATGAACGACCAGTTCGGCAACCTCACCTTCTTCCGCGTCTACTCCGGCACGACGAAGAGCGGCGTCAGCGTGCTCAACTCGACGCGCGGCAAGCGGGAGCGCTTCGGGCGCATCCTCCGCATGCACGCGAACAAGCGCGAGGAGATCGACGTCTGCTACGCGGGCAACATCTACGCTGCCGTGGGGCTCCGCGACACCCGCACCGGGGACACTCTCTGCGAGGAGAAGAACCCGATCGTGCTGGAGCGGATGGAGTTCCCCGACCCCGTGATCTCGATCGCCATCGAGCCGAAGACCAAGGCCGATCTCGACAAGCTCGGGCTCAGCCTGCAGAAGCTCGCCTACGAGGACCCCTCGTTCCGCACCTTCACGAACGAGGACACGGGCCAGACGATCATCGCCGGGATGGGCGAGCTCCACCTCGAGATCATCGTCGACCGCCTGAAGCGCGAGTTCAAGGTCGACGCCAACGTCGGCAAGCCCGAGGTCGCCTACCGCGAGACCATCTCGAAGAAGGCGACCGACGTGGAGGGGCGCTTCGTCCGGCAGTCGGGCGGACACGGCCAGTTCGGTCACGTGAGGATCGACATCGAGCCGGCGGAGCGCGGCGCGGGCTTCGTGTTCGAGAACGACATCGTCGGCGGCATCATCCCGAAGGAGTTCATCCCCTCGATCGAGAAGGGCATCCGGGACGCGATGGGCCGCGGCGTGCTCGCCGGCTACCCCGTCGTCGACATCAAGGTGCGGCTCCACTTCGGCAGCTACCACGAGGTCGACTCCTCCGGGCCCGCGTTCGAGGTCGCCGCGTCGATGGCCTTCCAGGACGGCGCCAAGAGGGCGGGGCTCGTGCTCCTCGAGCCGATGATGGCCGTCGAGGTCGTGTCGCCCGAGAACTACCTCGGGGACGTCATCGGAGATCTCAACTCGCGGCGCGGCCGCATCCTCGATATGGGGCAGCGCGCGAACACCCGGGTGATCCGCGCGGAGGTCCCGCTCGCCACCATGTTCGGTTACGCGACCGACGTCCGTTCCAAGACGCAAGGCCGCGCGACCCATTCGATGCAGTTTTCTCATTACGCACCGGTTCCAGCAGCGATCCAGGAAGAGATCGTCGCCAAGCAGCGAGGTTAAAGAGACGCCATGGCCAAGGAGAAATTCACTCGTACGAAGCCGCACGTGAACGTGGGCACCATCGGTCACATCGACCACGGCAAGACCACGCTCACGGCGGCGCTCGTCAAGGTGCAGTCGAAGCGCAACCTGGCGAAGGCGATCTCGTACGCCGACATCGCGAAGGGCGGGACGGTCCGTGACGAGACGAAGACGGTGACCATCGCGGCGGCGCACGTCGAGTACGAGTCGGCGAACCGCCACTACGCGCACGTCGACTGCCCCGGGCACGCCGACTACATCAAGAACATGATCACCGGCGCGGCGCAGATGGACGGGGCGATCCTCGTCGTGTCGTCGCTCGACAGCGTGATGCCGCAGACGCGCGAGCACGTGCTGCTCGCCCGGCAGGTCGGCCTGAACCACATCGTCGTGTTCCTCAACAAGTGCGACGCGGTGGACGACCCGGAGATGCTCGACCTTGTCGAGATGGAGGTCCGCGAGCTCCTGTCGAAGTACAAGTTCGACGGGGACAACGCGCCGGTGGTCCGTGGCGCGTCGCTGCCCGCGCTTCAGGGCGACCCGAAGTGGGAGGAGACGATCCAGCAGCTGCTCAGCGCGCTGGACAGCTACATCCCCGAGCCGGTGCGCGACATCGACAAGCCGTTCCTGATGGCGGTCGAGGACGTGTTCTCGATCAAGGGCCGCGGCACGGTGGCCACGGGCCGCATCGAGCGCGGCGTGATCAAGGTCGGCGACGAGGTGCAGATCATCGGCTTCAAGGACACGAAGAAGTCGGTCGTGACGGGCGTCGAGATGTTCCGCAAGCTGCTCGATCAGGGGCAGGCGGGCGACAACGTCGGGTGTCTGCTCCGCGGCGTGGAGAAGGAAGAGATCGAGCGCGGCCAGGTGCTGGCGAAGCCCGGGTCGATCACGCCGCACACGAAGTTCACCGGTGAGGTGTACGTCCTCAAGAAGGAGGAGGGCGGGCGCCACACGCCGTTCTTCACCAACTACCGGCCGCAGTTCTACATCCGGACGACGGACGTGACCGGCACGGTGAACCTCCCCGAGGGGGTGAAGATGGTGATGCCGGGCGACAACATCACGATGACGATCGAGCTCATCGCCCCGGTCGCGCTGGAGGAGCAGATGCGCTTCGCCATCCGCGAGGGCGGCAAGACGGTGGGCGCCGGCGTCGTCACCAAGATCCTCGCGTAGGAAGAGCACCATGGCTGATACAACCAAGATCCGGATTCGCCTCAAGGCCTTCGACCACCAGCTGCTCGACAAGTCGACGAGCGACATCGTCGAGACGGCGAAGCGGACCGGGGCGCACGTCGCGGGGCCCATCCCGCTGCCCACCGAGATCCGCCGTTACACGGTCCTGCGGGGGCCCCACGTCGACAAGAAGTCGCGCGAGCAGTTCGAGATCCGGACGCACAAGCGGCTTCTCGACATCATCGAGCCGACGCAGCAAACCCTCGACGCGCTGATGAAGCTCGACCTTTCGGCCGGCGTCGACGTCGAGATCAAGAGCTAGGAGTCCAGGTACCATGAAGGTTACCGTTTACAACCTCAAGCGGGAGCAGGTCGGCGAACTCGACCTCTCGGACGAGGTCTTCGGGACCGAGGTGAAGGAGCACCTCTTCTACGAGGTCGTGAAGGCGCAGCTCGCGTCCCGCCGCTCGGGCACCAAGGCCACGAAGGAGCGGAGCGCGGTCGCCGGCTCCACGAAGAAGCTCTATCGCCAGAAGGGCACCGGCCGCGCTCGCCAGGGCTCGATCCGCGCGCCGCACCACGCGGGCGGCGGCATGGCGCACGCCCTGGAGCCGAAGGACTGGTCGTACCGTCCGCCGCGCAAGGTGCGGATCGGCGCCCTGAAGAGCGCGCTCTCGCTCTTCGCGAAGGAGGGCCGGCTCATCGTGCTCGACAGCCTCGAGGTCTCCGAGATCAAGACCAAGGCGATCGCTGCCACGCTGACGACGCTGCAGGCGGATCGGAAGTCGCTGGTCGTCGACACGGCCGGCAACGACAAGCTGGTGAAGAGCCTCCGCAACCTGGAGAACCACCAGTACCTGCCGCCGGAAGGGGTCAACGTCTACGACCTCCTCAGGCACGACCACCTCATCGTCTCGAGGGACGCCGCCAAGGCGCTCGAGGCGCGTTGCCTTCGCTAGTCAGGGGAGTCCGACATGCAGCCCGAGCAGATCATCCGCCGGCCAATCATCCTCACGGAGAAGTCGAGCCGGCTCCGCGACCAAGGCAACAAGGTCATCTTTGAGGTCCGCCGCGAGGCGAACAAGATCCAGATCAAGGACGCCATCCAGACGCTCTTCAAGGTGGGCGTCGTGGACGTCAACACGCTGATCATGCGCGGCAAGGACAAGCGCATGGGGCGCGGCTACGCGAAGCTGCGCAATTGGAAGAAGGCGATCGTGACCCTCAAGGAGGGTGACGAGATCCAGTTCTTCGACGAGAAGGCGGAATAGCGATGGGAATCAGATCCTTCAAGCCGACCTCGCCGGCGCGGCGTTACTACTCGGTCAGCGACTTCAAGGAGATCACGAAGGTCGAGCCCGAGCGGTCGCTGCTGGAGCAGCAGACGTCCACCGGCGGCCGGAACAACAACGGCCGGATCACGTCGCGGTTCCGCGGCGGTGGTCACAAGCAGCGCTACCGGATCATCGATTTCCGGCGCGACAAGATCGGCGTCCCGGCGAAGGTCGCCTCGATCGAGTACGACCCGAACCGGACGGCGCGCATCGCGCTCCTGCACTACGTGGACGGCGAGAAGCGCTACATCCTGGCGCCCGACGGCCTCGCGGTGGGGGCGACGCTGCTCGCGAGCCGGAACGCGGACATCAAGCCTGGCAACAGCCTGACGCTCCGCTTCATCCCGCCCGGCACCTCGATCCACAACGTCGAGGTCAAGAAGGGCAAGGGCGGTCAGCTCGTGCGCTCGGCCGGCGTGGCCGCGCAGCTCATGGCGAAGGACGGCGACTACGCGCAGGTCCGCCTCCCGAGCGGCGAGATCCGCAAGGTGCACCTCGATTGCCGCGCCACGATCGGGCAGGTGTCGAACTCCGAGCACGCGAACATCAGCCTCGGCAAGGCGGGGCGCTCGCGCTGGCTCGGGCGCCGGCCGCACAACCGCGGTGTCACGATGAACCCCGTCGATCATCCGATGGGCGGTGGTGAGGGCCGGACGAGCGGCGGGCGTCATCCGTGCTCGCCGTGGGGTCAGCTCTCGAAGGGCCTCAAGACGCGGAACAACAAGCGCACCGACGGGATGATCGTCCGGCGGCGCGGGACCAAGGGTTAGTCATGCCGAGGAGCATCAAGAAAGGGCCCTTCATTGACGGTCACCTGCTGGAGAAGATCCAGGCGGCCCAGGCGACCAATGCCAAGAAGGTGATCAAGACGTGGTCGCGCCGCTCGACGATCCTGCCGGAGTCGGTCGGCCTGACCTTCGCCGTGCACAACGGGAGGAAGTTCGTTCCCGTGTTCGTGACGGAGAACATGGTCGGCCACAAGCTGGGTGAGTTCGCCCCGACGCGCACGTTCCACGGCCACTCCGGGGACAAGAAGTCCAAGGTCACCAAGGGCCCGGGCGGTCGCTGATCGCTCCGCGTCAACCGCGAGCGCATCCGACATGAAACGGGCGGGGTCGCAGCAGCGATCCCGCCCGTTCCTTTTTTTGCAGCTACGGAGCCCGCGTTAGAATTGGCCGCGTAGACCGACGAAATCGGGGCCGACGAGCAGCTGCGTCGAGGCCGTGGCGCTCTGCGAGCCGCCAGCGCCGCCGCCGGTGAAGCTCAGGATGAGCAGGGTCGTGCCCGTGACGAGCCCGAGCGCGCCGACCACGACGCCGATGTTCGCGACCGTCTTCTGGGTCTTGCCGGCGTCGACGTCGTCCTGGCGCTCGGCGGGGCAGGGGCCCCTGCAGGTCTCGGCGAGATCGCTGTACGTGCTGTTCGCCATCAGCCCGGCGACGGTGAACATCGCGAGCCCTGCCACGCCCACGCCGCCAGCGGCGTAGGCGTAAGGCCGCAGGTGCGCACGCGGCGAGGGCGCTTCCGAAAAGGGCGGGCTCGGGCCCTCGTCGAGGAGCGCCGGAGAGCCGGAGCCGGCCTCGGTCGGGCCGCTCGGCTCGGCGTCGAGCGCGACGGTCTTCGCTTCGCCCGCCGAGAGATCGACGGTCTGCGGCGTCGAGGTGAGCTTGGTGCGCAGGACGATCTCGGTCTTGCCGGGCTTGACCGGGAACGGCTTGCCCCACCGCTCGCGCGGGACGTCCTTGCCAGCCACCGCGAGCGAGGTCGCCGCGTCCGGGTGCGCGACCGTGACGGTGACGAGGGCGATCTTGCGCGCGAGCTCGTCGCGCTCCAGCTGCGCGGTCTGCTCCGTCTGGGCATAGCGCGGCTCGTCCTTCGCCCGGGACGCGGCCTCCGCCGCGACCTGATCGAACTCGAGGTACGCCTCGATGTGATCGCCCAGATCCGCGAGGCAGCGCGCGATGTAGAGGCGGGAGTTCGGGCTCGGCACGGTGGCGTACGAGGCCCGGAACTGCTCCAGCGCAAGCGCGTAGCGCTTGCTCTCGTAGAGGGCGGCGCCCTTCTTGAAGTGGTTCTGCGCCTTCTCCACCGCGTCCGGCGCGGGCGTCGCCGCGGCGCCGTCCGCACCGGACGCGGGCCCGGGGAGCGTGCACAAGCACAGGCAAGATGCCGCACCGAAGAGCAGCGCACGGAGCCAGGGTCGAGATCGCACGGTGTTCAGATACCCGATGGGTTGTACTTCTTCTTGGGGATGGGTTTGCCGGTCGTTGCTGGCCTGGGCGCAGGCTTCGCCGGCGTGGACGTCGTCCGGGGGCGCGCGGTCGACGGTGGGCGCGACGCCTGCGGCGCGGCGATGGGCTGCGCCGTCGCTGCCCCGGGCGCCTTGGCCGTCTGGGAAGGCGCCGGCTCCGCCTCGGGGGGCGCCGGCGAGGGCGCCGGCTCCGCCTCGGGAGGCGCCGCCGAGGCCTCGGGAGCGGGCGGCGACGCCGGCTCCGCCGCCTGAGGCTCCGCCGGCGGAACGGGCGCAGCCGGGGCGGCCTCCGCCGCGGCCGCGGTGGCGGTGGCGTCGGCCGCCGCGGCCGCGGGCAACGCATCGACGCGCGCCTTGCCGATCTCCGGACGCGAGCGCTCGTCGCCGCCGCGCACGACGAGCGCGACGGCCCCGAGCGCCACGCAGAACATCGCCGCGCCAGCCACGATCAGCTGGAGCCGCTTGCGCCGCTCCCCGGTCTCGAACGATCGGTCGACCGCCGTGACCTCGCCGGCGTCGTTGGCGAGGCTCCGCGAGCCGCGCCTCGCGAGGCGTTCGCTGAGCGCCGCGGCCCGCGACGCGGGCGGATCCGCCGCCGCGAGCACCTTCGTGGCGGGCACGCCGGCCGCCGGGAGGATCCGCTTGGCGGACGAGCCGAGCGGCTTGCCCTCGCGGGCGGCGGGCCGCGGGCTCACCGGCTCGGCCGGCTCGCCGGGCGCGACGTCGGCCTGCAGGGCGGGCGCGATGATGAGCCGCGGCGGCACCCCGGCAGGCCGCGCCGGCACGGCGATCTCTTCGAACGAGATCGGCTCCAGGCTGACCGGCGGCTCCTCGTCCTTCTCCGCGGCCGGTGATGCGGCCCCTCTGCTGGACGCCGGGCCGGCGCCGGCCGGCGCCGCTGCCGCAAGGGGAGACCCCACCGCCGCGGCGGGAGCGCCCTCGCGCGAGCCCGCGCCGACGTCGGCCACGGCAGCGTGGCCCTCCAGAGAGGCCCCGGGCCGGCGCTCCGAGTTCACGGCGGAGCCTGCGTCGACGGCCGCGATCGCGTCGCGGAGCTCCTGCGCGCGCTTCGACTGGATCTCGCCGATCGCCTGCCGCACGAAGGCCGCCACGTCCTCGTCGGTCGTGGGCTCGCCGAGCGTCGACGCGACCTGATCGATGGCCCGCTGCATCTCCGCGCACGTCGAGAAGCGGCTCTCGGGGTCCTTCTCGAGCGCCTTGAGGATGATCCTGTCGAGCTCGGGGTGGATCGCTCCGTTCAGCTCGCGCGGGGGGAGCGGGTTCTTGATGGTGATGTTCTCGATGGTCGCGAGCTCGGTCTCGGCGCGGAAGGGGTGCAGCCCCGTCGTGAGCACGTACAGCAGCGCGCCGAGCGAGAAGATGTCGCTCCGCCGATCGATGGGGAGCCCGCCGAGCTGCTCCGGCGAGAGGTACGGCGTCTTCCCCTTGACGATGCCGCCAGCGCGCGTGACGTGCAGGCGCCCCTTCGACTTCGCCACGCCGAAGTCGACGATCTTCACGAACCCGGCGGTCGAGATGAGCACGTTCGCCGGCGAGATGTCCCGGTGGACGAGGTCGAGCAGCACGCCGCCGTCGTCGCGGAGCTCGTGCGCGTTGTGGAGCCCCGCGCAGATCTGCGAGGCGATGCGGAGCACGATCCGCTGCGGGATGCCCCCGAGCCGCTTCGCGGCCTTCTGCAGCGTGCCGGCCGTCTCGCCGTCGACCCACTCCATCACGATGTAGAGGACGTCGTCCTCCTCGCCGAGGTCGAGGATCTCGACCACGTTGGGGTGCCGGATCCGCGCCGCGACACGCGCCTCGTCGAGGAACATCGACTCGAAGTCGGGGTCGTCGGAGACGTCGGGCAGCATCGTCTTGATGGCGACGATCTTCCTGAAGCCGCGGGTGCCCTGGAGGCGCGCGGCCCAGACGGCCGCCATGCCGCCCTTGGCGACCGGCATGAGGATCTCGTAGCGGCCGAGGGTGCTCCCCGGGCCCAGCTGGTCCACGGCCGACGCCGCGCGACCCCAGAGCTTGTTCGGGCCCTGCATCCCGGTCGGCGTGGCGACCGTCCTGCTGGAGGTCGACGCCGGACCGTTGCCTCGCGCGCCCTCCTGCGTCGCAGGCGCTCCGCCCGGAGGCGCGGCCGCCGCCGGCGGGGGCGGCGGGGTCTTCGCTGCGACAGGGATGGCAGGCGCGGTGGCCGACGCGGGCGCGACGGGGGGCAGCGGCTGAGGCCGCTCTGCCGACGCGGCCGGCGCGGGCGCGGCCGGCGGCAGGGGCGCCGACGGTGTCGCCGGCGCGCGGCTCGTGGCCGTCGCCAGCGGCGGCGCGGGCGTGGCGGCCGCGCGTGGCGCCGGCGTCACGGCGGGCACCACGGGCGTGCGGCGCGTCGCAGCGGCCGGCGGCGGCACAGGTACCCGAGGCGTCGGAGGGCTCGGCGTGAGCGCTGGCACGACGGCGGCAGGCGCTGCAGCGGCGACCTTGCCGTGCGTCTCGGGCTGCGCCGGCGACGCCGCGCGAGCCGGCGGCGGCGGGCGAGGTGGCCTCGGGGACGGCCCTCCCAGGGCCGGCGTCGGCGGCTTCGGCGCCGTCCCTTCGGCCGGCGTCGGCGTCGCCCGCGCCGCCACGAGGGGGTCGCCCAGATCGCCCGGGCGCGGCGCGGCCGGCCGCGCGGGCGGCTGCTCCTTCGCCGTGGCCGCCCCCGTCGCTGCGGCGCGCTCGGTGCTCGCCCCGGCGGCGGCGCGATCCTCCGTCCCCTGGCCCGACAGCTCGATCCGCGGAAGGGTCTGTGCGGGACGCCGCGGCCCGGGCAGGTCGCGGGCGGGGACCTCGTCCACCGAGCCCCACCCGGTGTCGACGCTGGCGTGCGCCGCATCGGCGCCCGCAGGGCCCGCGCCGTTCGACGCGCCTGCGCCGGCCGCCGGCTTGGCCCCCAGGCCGTTCTTCGGCGCGGCGGCGTCCTTCGTCGCCGTCGCGCCGCTCGTCGGGCGAACCTGGCTCGCGGCGATCGCGCCGCCTGCGGCCACCGGCGGCGCGCCAGGCGTCGCCGCGCGCGCGCGCGGCGACGGCGCGGTGATCGGCTGACGCGGGCTGTCGCCGCGAGGGGAGAGCGCGCCGTCGGCCGCGGGGATCGCCACGCCCACCAGCGTCATCCCCCGCGCGCGCGGCGGCGGCCGCGGCTCGTCCGCGCCAGCGGGGCTCGCCATGGCCGCCGCGATCATCGTCCTGCGCGGCTCGATCGTCTTGCCGGCCAGCCTGCTCACCGCCGCGGCCACGTCCTCATCCCCGGCGATCCGCCCTGCCCCCGCGGCCTCCAGCGCCGCGAGCATCGCCGAGGCGCTCGCGAAGCGGCGCGCGGGATCGCGCTCGAGCGCCGTCTGGACGACCTCGACGACCTCGGCCGAGACGGCGCCCCCGGCGAGCCCCGCGAGCTGCGGGATCGGCGCCGACTGCACCTTCTGGATGACCGCGGCCTCCAGCTTCGACGAGAACAGCCGCTGCCGCGCGAGCAGCTCCCAGAGGACCACGCCGACCGAGAAGAGATCCGCGCGCGGATCGAGCGGGGCCTCCGCGTGCGCTGCCATCGCCTTGACCCGCTCGGGCGCGGCATAGGCCAGCCGATCGGGGTTCCTCGTCCCCATCGGCGCGAGCCCGGCGATGGCCCGCGCGACGCCGAGCCCGCCGACCCGGGTGACGCCGGCGATGCCGACGGAGACGTGGGTCGGGTTCAGCTCGCCGTGGACGAGCGGCGCGGGCTGCGCCGTGTGCGCGGACGCGAGCGCGCGCAGCACGTCGATCGCGATCCGGAGGGACACCGGCGGCGGCAGCCCCTCGGCGCCGGCCAAAGGCACCAGCGCGCCCAGAGGCTCGCCCTCCACGTACTCCGAGACGATGAAGACCTCGCCGTCCGCGATGCGGGCGTCGAGCACCGAGAGCACGTTCGGGAAGCGGACCTGCTGCGCCATCCCGGCTTCGCGGAGGATGCTGTCGGCGGTCTCGGCCTTCTTCGTGAGGTGCCGGTAGATGCGCAGGATCGTGACGGGCGGCGCGCTCTTCGCCTCGCCCGCGTCGGAGGACGCCCGCGCCAGCCACGTGGAGCCGATGCCACCGCCGGAGAGCTCTCTCAGCAGCTCATAGTTGCCGAGTCGCGAAGCAGAGCCCGCACCGGGCGGCCTGTCGAGCGCCATGGGATTCGCATGCTATCAGGACGTCAGAAGCTGGATCCAGCGTTCACGGCCGAAAACTCGGCGAGTTTGGGCGTGTCCGGGGCGCCCTGTCAGGTGGGCCTCGCGTGGGATCCAAGCGGGCGCTGGACGGTCGGGCCAGCGCCCGCGCGTGCGGCGAAATGCCACGTGCTCGCGAGATCTCGCCGGCGTGCGGGCGCTGCGCGTGCGGCCGGGCACACGCCCGCGACGAGCCGCAGGGCGGCGCGGCGAGGGCGCTCCGCGAAGGCGCGCCACCGCTGCGTGATCATGTCCGGAGCGAGGGGCGCGGGCCCCTCTGTTCACACACAGGTGCCCGGGTGTGGGGAGCTCGGTGTGGGCCGTCCAGGTCGGCGAGCTCAGGGGCGCGACACGCTGGACACGCGGAGCGCACCGGGGTGAACGGTCAGCGTCACGAACCTGGTTCGTCGCTCGTGGCTCGAGAAGGCGCTCGCGGCGACGGGGATCCCGTGCCGGAGCGCCACGGCGACGTGGGGGCCCGGATCGACCCGGATTGCCCGCGACGGCTGCGCCACTTCGCCGTCGAGCAGCAGGGTCACGCCGTCGGTCGCGCCGGCGAGGTTCAGCACGATCCTCGGCATCCGTCCCTCGAGGTCCTCGAGGCGCGCGTCGATCTCGGCGAGCACCCCCGGCGACGCCTTCCGCGCGTTCGCGTCCGCGCCTGCGCCTGCGATCGCGCGCGCGTTGTGGTACGTCCGCTCGGCCGTGCGCAGCCGGCCGAGCCGCTCGTGACAGAGGCCGATGTGGTACGTCACGTTCGCCGTCGGCCGCCGGCGGGCGATCGCCTCGAACCTGTCCAGCGCGTCGGCCCAGCGCCCCGCGATCTCGAGCGTCAGCCCCTGCGCGAACTGAAGCCGCAGCGCGCGCGTCGCGCTGTCGTCCTGCGCGTGCAGCCAGGAGGGCGAGAGCAGCGCCCAGCAAACGAGCCCGAGCGCGGCGGCGCGCCGCCAGCGGCGTCGGCGAGGAGCGGTGATCGGTGCGGCGCTGGTCATCAGAACCCGGGGCTCGTGATGCGGGGTCGAGATGGCCCGCGCGGCGCTTGCCAGCGCGGGGGCTTGTCCTCGTAGGCCGACGAGACGCCGTCGCTGCCGGGGTCCCTCGAGGCGCGCTCGGGCGAGCTCGGCGCGCCGCCGCGGCTCGCCGCGTTCCGTGGCGGTGCGTCGCTGCTCGTCGCCTCGGGCGCGCTCGGGCCGCGCCGCCAGGCGGCGCCGCCGTCGGCGAAGGCCGTGGCCAGCACGGGGCGGAGGCTCTCGCGCGCCGCGCTCTCGGGCCCCGCGTCCGCCTGCTCCCGCAGCGCGGCCGAGCCGAGCGCCGCCGCGAGCGCCGCGGCGCCCGCGAGCCGGATCGCCAGGATCGTCCTCGCGCGGCGCGCCGCGCCCTGAGGAACGGCGCCTTGCGGGGCGGCGCCCTGCGTGCGCCCGATCGTCGTCGCCTCCCGCCATCGAGGCGCCCGCGGCGCCCGGGTCCAGAGCCGCTCGAGGGCGCGGGCGGCGAGCCTCGGGGGCGCGGCGAGCGCGCCGCGGGCTCGCGTCACCTCCTCGGCCCGCGAGCCTGCGGCCGGCGGCGAGAGGATCACGATCGGCGCGGGCGCGCTCGCGCCGAGATCGTCGAGCGCGGCCTGGAGATCCGCGCGCAGCGAGGCCGCGTCCGGGTAGCGCCGCGCCGGGTCCTTCTCGAGACACCGGCCGGCGATCTTCCGGAGGCGCGGCCGGATCGAGCTCGGCAGCGGCGCGGGCTCTGTCTCGAGGATGCGCCGGAGGACCGCGTGGTGGTTGCCTCCCGTGAACGGCTGCGCGCCGCTGAGCGCCTCGTAGAGCATGACGCCGACCGCCCAGAGATCGGCGCGCGCGTCGATGGTGCGCTTGCCGAGCGCCTGCTCCGGGCTCATGTACGAGGGCGTCCCGAGCAGCTGCCCGTCGATGGTGATGGCGTCGCCCGCGCCCGTGAGCTGGCTGATGCCGAAGTCGACGATCTTCGGCACGATCCCCTCGCCGGGGACCGTCGCCATCATGATGTTCTCCGGCTTGATGTCGCGGTGGACGACGCCCTCGGCGTGGGCGGCCGAGAGCCCGCAGCACACCTCGATGAGGACGGGCACCACCTCCTCGGGCGGCAGCGGCCGGTTCGGCTGGAGGCGGTCAGCGAACGGCGAGCCCCGCAGGAGCTCCAGGGCCAGGAACAGGTAACCCTCGTCCTGGAGCTCGCCGGCGTCGACGACGCCGACGATGTTCCGGTGCTGGAACTTGCCGATGATCTTCGCCTCCCGGATGAAGCGCCCGACGACCTGCTCGTCCCGGAGCGCCGGGGACAGCTTGAGCGCGACGTCCCGGCCGATGAGCTCATGGCGCGCCCACCACACGCTCGACATCCCACCCGCGCCGATCTGCCGGATCAGCCGGAAGCGACCTCCTGCAACGTCCCCGGCATGAAGCATGTGCCCCCTTCGCCCATCGCGCGTGAGAAGCCTTCACGCCGATCGAGCAACAACAGCGGAAAGCACGAGCAAGGCCACCGGGCCGGCCGTCCGCCGTCGGCGTCGAACCGACCCCGGAGGTGGCGACGCTCGTCAGGGGCGATAGCGCTCCAGGATGTCGCTCGAGAGCTTCACGCCGAGCTCCTGGTAGCCGCGGAAGGTCAGGTGGACGCCGTCGCGCGACGCGCGCGGCGGGCGCTCGCGGTACCAGGCCTCGATCGAGCCCCGTCCGCCCATCGCCTGGTACGTGTCCCAGAACGCGCAGCCGCCCTCCCGCGCGGCGTCGCGCAGGACGTCTCGGACGACGGGCGTGCGCTCCGGCGCGTCCCTCCGGTCCGTCGGCGCGAGCACCAGGCAGTCGACGTCGGGCTCCACCCTGCGGGCGCGGGCGAGCAGCTCGGCGAGCTGCTTCGCGTAGAGGGACGGATCCGTGGTCACGTCGCCCGCCTCGTTCGTGCCGTACTCGATCACGACGAGCTCCGGCGAGCGCCGCGCGAGCTCGGCGGCCCAGGCGAGCTCGCTCCACCGGAGCGGCGTCGCCAGGCGGGCGCCGTTGATGCCGAGCGTGTCGAGCACCACCCCGGCCCCGGCCTCCGGATCGCGCTCGACGACCAGCCCGCAGAGCTCGGCCCCGCCCGACGGCGCGACGCCGAGCTTCACCGCGCCCACGCTCGCCAGCCGCGTGTGCTGCAGCGCGCCGGGCGCCTCGCCCGCGGCCGCGCGGAGCACCTCGCTCGGGCCGCCCTCGATCGTCACCGCGACCTCGTCGGTCGGCGCGCTCGGGCGGAAGCACACGTCCCAGAGCAGCCGCGCGGAAGGCGCCGCCGAGGTGAGCGAGATCTCCGCGCGCACCGGGGCCGTCTGCGCGCCGAAGAGGATGCCCCCGAGCCCGAAGACGCCGTCGTCGGCCGGCGTGGAGCCGCCCGGAGATTTCGGGCGGGTCCGCCACTTGCCCTCGGCCGTGAGCCGCGCGCCGTTGTGGCGGTAGGCGGCATAGCCGAGGTGCACGAAGCCGAGCCCGCCGTCGCCGAAGCGCCGCTGCAGCGCGGCGCGGACCGCGCCGCTCCAGAAGTCCGCCGCGGCGTGCGAGTCGCCGAGCCAGGCGATGCGCACGTGATCCCGGCGGCGACCCTGCTCGAGCGCGCGGAGCGCCGCGAAGAAGTGGGCGTAAGCCCCGTCCTCGGGGCGCAGCAGATCCAGCTCTGGCGGGCGCGCCGGCGCGGCCTCCGCGGGGCTCGGCGCGGCCGCTTCCGGGGCGGGGGCCTCTGCGAGGCGCGGCGGGGGCGAAGGCGCGGGCGGCGCGGATCCCACCTCGGGCGCGGGCGGCGCGACGTGCTCGCGCGTCGCGCTGCAGCCGAGCGCCGCGGCCTCGAGAAGCGCCGCGAGCAGCGCCGCGACGGCGCGCCGCGACGCGGCGGAGGGGGGCCGCGCCGGCGCTCGCCGCCGCGGGGCGCGGCAGGACGCCGCGCGGCGCTCCGGGATCTCCGCGCGGGCTGCGGGGCGGGCTGCGCCCCTCACGACAGCGGATCCTCGATGTCGGGCTCGGCGTCCGCGCCGACCTCGATCTCCTGGCGCTCGCGCCGCTCGCGGACGCGCTCCTGGACGGCGCCGACGAGCACGTCGACGTACGACTCGAAGGGCGGGCACGCGATCCCCGCGGCCGTGAGCACGAGATCCGCGTTCCGGGCGTCGTAGCGCACCGGGGTCATCAGCTGCTCGACGAACGCGCGCGGGCTGCGGACGAAGCGCTCGATCCCGGGCGTACGGAGCAGCGCCTTGGCGAGGTTCGACGGGATGTGACCGCGTGCGGCGCGGCGGCCGCTCGCCCGCGCGATGAGATCGAAGACCCGCCGCGCCGACAGCGGGTGCGGATCGGTGACGTGGAGCGTGCGACCCGGCGCGAGGCGGCTCAGGCCGATCGCGTGCGTCGCGCGGACGACGTGATCGATCGGGACGATGTTGAGCGGCACGTCGCCGCGGCCGGGCATCGGGATCGCCATGTCGGCCGGCGCTGCCATGATGAGCAGCACCAGGAGGTACAGGCCGTCGAGCCGGTCGATCTCCCCGGTCGTCGCGTCGCCCACCACGGTGGTCGGCCGGACGACCGCCGCCGGCACGTGGCGCATCGCCCGCCGCACGAGCACCTCCGCGCGCATCCGCGTCTCCTCCACGGGGTTGCGGAACGCCTGGCCGGCCTCGAGATCGTCCTCGTACACCATCCCCGTCCGGTCCCCCGCGACGAACGCGCTCGATTGATGGACGAGGCACTGGAGCGAGGTGCAGGCGCGGGCGAGCTCGATCACCTCGGCCGTCCCGACGACGTTCACGGCGTGGGCGGTGCGAGGGTCGGCCCCGGCGTGGCCCACGTGCGCGAGGTGGTGGATCCGGTCGACCTCGCGGGCCAGCTGCCGGAACTCGGCGCCCGACAGCCCGAGATCCATCGCCGCGACGTCCCCCTCGAGCAGCACGAGGCGCTCGCGGTCCGCCGCCGGGAGCGCGTCCCGCTCCGCGCTGGCCTGCGCCGACGACTTCGCGAGCACGACGGCGACCACGAGCGTGCGCGGCTCCGACGCGAGGATGTGCTGCAGCATCTTCCGCGCGATGAACTTGGGGAAGCCGGTGATGAGCACCACGCTGTCGTAGCCGGGGCGAGGCATCGGCTGGAGCTTACCGCAGCGGTGCGCCTGCTCCGCGGCTTTCCGCTGAGGCCGCCTCGGACCAGCGCGGGGGTGACGGGGGCGGCTGCCACGGCGCGCGCGGCGATTTTGCAGGTTCGTGGTCGATCGCGGCGGGAAGGCGCTACCGTTCGGGTCGTGATCGCGCGATCGACCTCTGCCGTGCGCCGCGGCGCTGCGGCGCTCCTGGCCATCGTCCTCGGTGTGAGCGCGGGCGCGCTGGGCTGCAAATCGCCTGGCGCGCCGTCCGACGCCGGCGCCGTGGCCCTGAGCCCCGTGCCCGCGCCGGCGGGGCTCATCGCCGAGGCGTTCCTCCCGACGCCCGACGCCACGTGGGCCAAGGCGCGCGCCCTCGTCGGCGGCTCGGCGGCGCTCCTCCCGAGCAGCGCCGGCGCCCTCGCGGCGTCGCTGCTCGGCCTGCCCATCACCGTCGCGTCCGAGATCGACGGCGGGGTGCCGGTGCTCGGCGCGGCCGTGGAGGCCGCGGATGGGGCGCGCCCGCGGGCCGCGCTCGGCCTCCACGTGAAGGACGGGGGGCGCTTCGTCGACCAGCTCACGCGAGGCGAGGGCGCGCGCTTCCGCGCGAAGCCCGACGCGGCGACCGCGATCGCGCTGCTCGAGCCGCTCCAGGGCGCGAGCCCGGTGGCCCTCGGCGTCCTCGGCAACTACCTGCTCGTCGCGGAGACGCCGGGCGACCTGATCTCCCTGGGCCCCTACGTCGCGCGGACGATGCCGCAAGCGCAGGTGCCGAAGGAGGATCTCGCGGTCGAGATCCCGAGGGCCGCGCTCGAGGGCCCGGTGCTCAAGGCGGCGCGGAGCGCCTGGGACAAGGCGCGCGGGCCCGACGGCGCGCCGCGCGCCACCGCGGTGCCGCTCGGTCCGATGATCGAGAGCGCGCTCGCGATGCTCGGCGATCTCGAGCGAGCGCGCCTCACGCTGGTGCTGGACGAGAACGCGCACCTGCGCGTCTCCGGAACGCCGAAGGCAGGGGGCGGCCCGGCGTCGAAGGCGTCGGCCGATCTCGCCGTCGGCGACGTGAAGCCGCTGCTCGAGCTGCCCGCCGACGCGCTCGTCGGGATCCTCGTCCGCGATCGGGCCGCGACGCGCGCCGAGAGCGTGCCCAGGCTCGTCGACGCCCTCGCCGGGCTCGTCGAGGGCGACCTCCCGGCCGCGGAGCGGGAGCGGCTCGGCGCCGCGATCCGCGCGGCGTCGGACGCGCGCGGCGACTGGTTCGCCGGCGGGCTCCGCTTCGACGGCGCGGGCCCCACGGCGTTCGTGCGCGCCGCCGTGGGCGACCGGGCCAAGCTCGAGGCCTCCATCCAGGATCTCCTCGGGACCGCGGAGCTCCCGCCGTTCAAGGCCGCGCTTCAGCGCGAGGGGCTCCGGGTCTCCGCGGGCAAGGCGGCGCTTCCGCTGCTCGACGGCGACGTGCGGCGGGTGCGGTTCGAGCGCACCGCCGCGGCGAGCGCGCCCGCCGGCGCGGGAGGAGCGCCGGCACGGAAGGGGCCGCAGGGCGGAAAGGGCGGGCCCGCCGCGCAGGGAGCGTCGCTTCCGCCGTCGTCGATCGAGCTGCTCTACCTGGTCCGCGACGACGGCCTCTTCGCGTCCGTGGGCAACGATCCGGGCGCGGGGCTCCGCAGCGTGATCGGCGCGCTCCAGGGAGAGCGCCTCGGCGAGGTCCCGTCCATGAAGACCGCGCTGGCGCCGCTCGGCTCGGACATCGCGTTCGCGCTGGTGGTCGAGCCGCTGCGGCTCGTCGCGAGCCGCCTCGGCCAGCCGGGCGCGGGCGACACGGCGCCCGTGGTGATCGCGGCCGGCGCCGCGCCCGAGAGCGCCGGCTCACCCGCCGCGTTCTGGGCGCGCGCCGACGTCGCCGCCACGGCGATCCGGGAGCTCGCCCGGCTCGGAGGCGCCTTTTGACGAGCGCGGCACGCGCGCGAGCGCTCGTCCTCGGCGGGATCCACGCGTTCCTGCTCGCGCTCCCCGCGGGGTGCGCGACCAAGGGGGGCGCCGATTGGGTCCACGACGGCTCGAGCGAGCCGCAGATCGCGCGCGGAGGCGGCGGCTGGCTCCACGAGCCCTCCCCGGACGACGGCGATCGCGACCGGCGCGCCAGCGCCGCTGTCGACGGCGCGCCCGGCGAAGCGCCCGGCGCGGCGCAGGCCGATCCGGGCGGCGCCGCGGGCGCGGCTTCAGCGCAGGGCGACCCCGTGATCCTCGTGCGCGAGCACGGCCGGCCCGCGCGCGCAACGCCGGCGCCAGCGCCGGCGCCACAGGCCGCGCAGGGGCTCGCACCCGGCATGTTCCGGAACACCTACTACGACTTCCCGAGCGAGGGCGAAGGGCCGAAGGATGCGGTCCTCTACGGCGCTGCCTGCGCGCCGCTCGCGAGCGTCCCGCGCGCGTTCCACGACCAGGTCTGCGTCCAGGGCAGCGGCCGGCTCGCTTCGGGTGACACGGTAAGCTTCGCGCGACGCGGCTGCGCGTGCGCCGATGTCTGCCCGCGCACCGGCCAGCAGGTCTGCTTCGAGCGGCTCGATCCGCGGCGGTTCCCGTATGGCCGCGGCGCGACAGGGCGCCCCATCACGCCGCTGCGCACGGTCGCGGTCGACTCGAGCGTCATTCCGCTCGGCACGTCCCTCTTCGTGCCCGAGCTCGTCGGGCTGCCGCTCCCGGGCGGGGGCCGACACGACGGCTGCTTCCTCGCCGAGGATCGCGGCATCAAGGTCGTCGGGCGGCAGATCGACGTCTTCACCGGCGATCCTGCGGTCACCGCGCGCCTCAACGCGCTCTTTCCGTCGAATCGCGGCGTGCGCCCCGTGCTCGACGACGCGCGCTGTCGCGCGATCTTCGCCGCGCGGGGGGCCTCCTGAGCGCGGTCTCCCGCGGCGTCGCCGGGGGCGCCCGCGGAGGGAGCGCGAGGGACCGTAAGGCCGGCCGCCCTCCCGCGTGAAATCCGGAACCTGGCGCGGGCGCGGAGGTGATACGATTTCCCGCCTTCCGGTGGCCGAATGACTTCACGTGGCGTCCTCCCCGAGTCCGTCATCCCTCCGCCCTCGGAAGTCACGGACGCGCCGGACGAGAAGCAGCGGGCGCGCGCCCGCCTCGGGATGACCGTCAAGAACAAGTGGCGGATCGACTCGCTCCTCGGCGTGGGCGGCATGGCCTCCGTGTACGCCGCCACCCACCACCGGAACGGCTCGCGCGCCGCGCTGAAGATCCTGCACGCCGAGTTCGCGCGCGACGTCGGCATCCGCGAGCGGTTCCTGCGCGAGGGCTACGTCGCCAACAAGATCGATCACCCCGGCCGGGTCGCGATCCTCGACGACGACATCACCGAGCAGGACGAGCCGTTCCTCGTGATGGAGCTGCTCGACGGGGAGACCGTCCAGCAGCTCTGGAAGCGCAAGAGCCGGAAGCTCCCCGTCGCCGAGGCGCTCTGGATCGCGGGGGAGGTGCTCCTCACGCTCGAGAGCTTCCACGCGGAGGGCATCGTCCACCGCGACCTGAAGCCCGCGAACATCTTCATCACGAAGGACAACGTGGTGAAGCTGCTCGACTTCGGCGTGGCGAGGATGCGCGGTGCGCCCGGCGACAAGACCAAGGCGGGCACGGCGCTCGGGACCCCCTCGTTCATGGCGCCCGAGCAGGCGATGGGGCTGACCGAGGGCGTCGACGGGCGGGCGGATCTCTTCTCGATCGGCGCGACCCTGTACGCCGTGCTCAGCGGGCAGCGCCTCCACCAGGGGCGCTCGGACAACGAGGCGTTCATCCTCGCGGCGACGACGCCGGCGCCGTCGCTCGCGCGGATCGCGCCCGAGCTGCCCGCCTCGGTCATCGGCCTCGTCGACAAGGCGCTCGCCTGGGACAAGCGCAGCCGCTTCGAGTCGGCCGCGCAGATGCGGCAGGAGGTGCTGCGCGTCCTCGAGGAGGTCGGCGCGTCCGTGCCCCGCCGCTCCTCGCCGCAGAGCACGAGGCGCCCCCCGCCGGACGACTCGCCCACGGCCGTCGGGATGCGGGCGGCGGAGGAGCCCGCGCCCCGCGACGAGCCGGGCGAGGCGGAGCCGGACGACCCCGCGGTCACGCGGCTCACCGAGGTGTTCCGCCGCATGGAGCGGCTGCTCCCGGCGGTGCGTCACTACGGCTGGACCCACCCGGACGCGGACAACAAGCTCCGCGCGACCTTCCAGGCGATCGTGGAGGCGCTGCGCGCGGACGGGAGCCTCGTCCACTGGACGCTGACGCCGTACGCCTTCGAGCATCGCCGGCGGACGGTGTGGGAGCCGTCGCACCCGCTCGACCTCGTCCCGTACAACCTCTTCGCGGCCGGCGTGCGGCGCGTCCAGCTGCTCCCTGGCATCACGGAGGACGAGCTGCGCGCCCTCTGCGAGGTGCTGCTGCTCGATCCGCTGCGCGACCTCGCCCCCGAGGACGACGTCGCGGCCGCCCTGTGGGAGCGCCGCCTCGAGCACGTGCGCTACGACGTGGTGAGCGTCTTCGTCGAGGGGGACGCGGCCGATCGCGAGCAGTTCTGGCACGAGGCCGACGACCTCGAGGGCATGGCCCGGCGCGCCGCCGAGGAGAAGGCGAACCGCGCCGAGGCGGCGGCGATGGTCATCGACACCGACGCCGCCGCGCTGCGGGCCGCGCGCCGCGCCGCGAGCGCGCTCGCGCTCGACCCGGTCGCGCAGCGCGCGCTCGGCACGCAGCTCGTCATGAGCCCGGACCGCTGGAGCGAGCGCTTCGTCGAGGTCGTGGCCGACGCCTTCCTGAACGCCAGGCGGTACAAGGACGTCGAACTCGTGACCGAGCCGATGGCCGCCTCGGCGCGCGATCTCATCCTCGCGCGCCGCTTCGAGGTGCTCTTCGGGATGCACGACGCCATCGAGAAGGCCCTCGAAGCGCTCGCGCCCAGGCAGCAGGGGGGCGCGCTCGCGACGGAGCTCGCCCGGGGGATGTTCCCGCCCGACACGATGCGGCTGCTCCTCCGCGAGGCGACGCGCGTCGTCATGACGGCCGCCCCCGGCGGCGCGGCGCAGCCCGCCCCCGTGGACCTCGATCTGGTCGCGCAGCGGCTCGCGCCCATCCTGCACAAGCTCGGCAGCGAGACCCTGCCCGTCGCGATGGAGGTCGTGGGGCACACCGGCCACGAGGCGCTGCGCCGCGCGCTGCTCGGCCACGTCGAGCGGACGCTGCCCGGGCACGAGGAGGGGGTCGTGGACGCGCTCATGACGCTGGATCTCGACGTGGCCCGCCCGATCCTCAAGATGTTCGCCGCGTCGCGGACGCAGGGCGCCCTGGGCGCGCTGAAGCGGCTCTCCGGGTGCGCGAACGCGGCGCTCCGCTGCGAGGCGATCGCGCACCTCGCGACGAGCCCCGAGCAGATCCGGGACGAGCTGCTCTCGCTCGCCGAGTCGGCGCCGCCCGACGTGCGCGTCGCGGCGCTCCGCACGCTGGCGCACCACCAGGTCCGCGCGGCCGGCCCGCTGCTTGTCCGCCGCGTGCAGGACAGCTCGTTCCACCAGCTCACGCTCGACGAGCGGCGCGAGTTCCTCGGCGCGCTCTACACGCTCAACCCGGCGCGCGGCGAGTCGGTCGCCGTCGAGCTGCTCCAGCGGCACGGCCTCCTCGCGGACGACGCGGCGGAGCAGACCCGCTGCCTCTCGGCGGAGCTGCTCGGCCGCGAGGCGCGCTCGCAGGAGGCGCTCGACGCCGCGCTCGCCGCCACGAAGCGGCGGCCCTGGAACAGCCAGGCGCTGCGCGACGCCGCGGGCGCCGCCGCCGAGGCCATCGCCGCGCGCCTCGGCAAGCGGATCTCGACCGCCGGGGAGGTCCCGTGACGGCGCCCCAGGTCGACGTCATCAGCCAGAACGTGTCGGAGAACATCCGCCGCGAGCAGGCGCGCGATCTCGCCGCCAGCGTGGTGCAGGCCCTCTTCCGGCTGGTGAAGCTCTCGACCCTGCACGCGATCGACAACCAGGCCATGGTGCGGCAGGTCGAGGAGACGGTCTCGCTCGTCCAGGACTTCGGCCAGCGCTCCGGTCACAACGTCTCGATCCTGTTCACCCGCGGCTCGGTGTTCGTCTCCGGGCAGCTCCTCAAGGCGAACCGCGCCGTCTACGAGGGCGCGCTCGAGCTCGGCGACGTCCTCGGCCGCTGCGGCTACTCCGAGATCGGCGTCGCCAAGGACGTCCGCGCGAGCGATCTCTACGCCCTCGCCTCCGCGCTCGCCGAGGCCCTCCGCAGCAGCAAGCCGGCGCTCGCCGACCGCCCGGCGCCGCGCGTCCGCCTGCGCGCCGTGGACGAGGCCGTGCTCCGCCGCGAGGTGGCGATCGATCGCGAGGGCGACGAGACCTCCGCGATCGTGCGCACCTACGCGACGGCGATCGTGATCATCCGCCGGTTCTACGACGACCTGCGGCACGGCCGGTACATCCTGCGGCAGGGCGTCAAGCGCATCACGCAGCGCCTCGTCGACCTCTCCGCGAACGAGACGCCGGCCTTCCTGGGCGTCACCGCGCTGCGCAACCAGAACCACGACGACGCCGGGCGCGCCGTGAACACCGCGATCCTGAGCCTCGCGATGGCGCGGCAGATCACGAGCGACGTCGTCCTGCTCCAGCGGCTCTCGATGGCGGCGCTGCTCTTCGACATCGCCCGGCCGCGCCTCACGGGCGCCGCGACGAGCGGCTCGGGCGGGCTCGTCCCGCAGCTGAGCGAGCAGCAGGAGGCGGACGTCCCGGCGGGCACGGCGGTCGTGCTGACCGCGCTCGGCCTCGTCAACGAGCCCAGCGTGATGCGCACCGTCGTGGCTTACGAGGCGCACTGGGTGCGCCGCCAGCCGGCGCTCGGCCCTGTCTACCGCGGCCTCCGCCAGCCGACGCTCCAGGCGCGGATCCTCGCGACCGCCCGCGCCTTCAACGACCTCCTGACCGCGGCCCCGGGCGAGGCGCCGCTCTCCGCCGACGAGGCCATCGCCAAGCTCGAGCGGGAGGCGGCCGATCCGGCGGACCGCGCGGTGCTGCGGCTGCTCGTGGGCGCGCTCGGCATCTTTCCGACCGGCACGCTCGTGGAGCTATCGACAGGCGAGGTCGCGCTCGTCGTGCAGACGCCGGCGCACCCGGCCCGGTACTCGCAGCCGCGCGTCCGGCTGGTCCTTGACGCCGCCGGCGGCCCCATCCCGCGCGCGCTCGAGGTCGATCTCGCCGAGCGGCCTCGCCAGGGCGAGCCGCCGCGGCACATCCGCCGGATCGTCGCGACGAGCGACGACCCCGCCGCCGCGTCGATGCGCGCCCACGCGGCGATCCAGGAGGCGCCGCAGGTGTCGCTCCGCTCGCCGGCGCTCGCGGCGGAGTCGCCGCCGATCCGCAACGCGCCGGCGTCGCCGCTCGGCAACCTGCGCATGCCGCCGCAGCAGCAGATCACGCGGCCCTCGTCGCCCACGCTGCCGATGACCAACGCGCCGCCGAGCCGGAGGACGCAGCCGCGGGCCAGCGACGCCGCCCGCGGGCCCGCCTCGCCGCCCGAGGCCACGTTCGGGGGGCTGCCGGACGACGGCGCGGACGCCAGGATGCTCGCGGATCTGCCGCCTGCGCCGTCCGGCAGGCTGTCTCCGCCCTTGCGGTCAGGGCGCACGACGGCGCGCTGGCCCGATCCACCGCATCTGGAGCCCGCCGCGGTGGCGAACCCAACCTCGCCCGCCCCGGGCGCTCATGGAGAGGAGTCGTGGTCGGTGCAGACAGACAGCGATCCGGACGAGGTCCCCGAGGAGAGCGCGCGGCCGCCGTCGGTGCGCACCCGCGGCTGGGGAGATCCGCCGCAGCGGCGCGAGCGCAACCCCGTGTCCGATCTGCCTCCGTCGGCGATGGCCGGTCCGATCGCCGTGCTGTCGTTGCCGGGCGACCCGCCGACCGCGGAGGGCACGCTCGCGCGCACGCCGCTCGTCCACCTGCTCGTGTACATGCTCGACCGGCGCCTCACCGGCACGACGTGCTTCATCGACCCCGACGGCGTCCGCCACGGCATCTTCTTCAGCGAAGGCGTGCCGGCCAAGATCTGGACCGGGACGATCATCGCCCCGCTCGATCGGGTGATCCTCGATCTCGGCCTCCTGGACGAGGCGACGCTGCGGGAGACGCTCCGGGACATCACCAAGCGACGGGTGCTGCATGGCCGGCTGCTCGTCTCCCGGGGCCTGCTCGACAGGGAGACGGTGTTCGGCGTGCTGCGCGAGCAGCTCGTGCGCAAGCTCGTCGCGCTCTACGATCTCCCGCCCGCGACGCGTTACGCCTACTACGACGCCCAGAACCTGCTGTCGTCCTACGGCGGTCCGGAGCTCATCGGGTGCGAGCCCCTCGCGGTGATCATGGCGGGCGTCCGGCTCCACGCCGACGATCCGCTGATCGACACGACCCTGGACCGGATCCAGAACCGGCAGCTCGGGCTCCACGTCGAGGCCGAGCTGAAGCGGTTCCAGCTCCATCGCGACGAGGCGGCCATCGTGGATCTCCTGCGGATGCGGCGCATGACGCTGGCCGAGCTGCTCGCCGCCGGCGTCGCGCAGGAGCGCGTCGTGCGGCTGATGATCTACGCGCTCGCGATCACGCGGCACCTCGATCTCGGCGCGCCGGGCCGGCGCCCTGTCGGGGTCGGCGGTCCCGCCGGGCCCGGCCGGGAGCGGGCCGCTGGCCGCGCACCGCAGCGGCAGCCCGACGACGTCGCCGCGCCGTCCAGCAGGCGCGCTGGGGTCCCGGTCGCCCCGCGCCGCTCCACGGCGCCACCCCCTGCCGCGGCGCCGGAGGCGGCGTCGTGGACCGGCGCGCCGACGCCGAGCCCGGTGGCGCCCTTCGACCCGCGCGCGTCCGGCGGCGATCCGGGCGGCGGTTACCGCGGCGTGGATCCCAAGGCGCTGAGGCCGCCTCCTGCGCCGACCTTCGCCGGCGCCCGCGTTGCGGCGCCGCAGGCGCCCACCGTCAAGATGGCGGCGGTCGGCTCGGAGGGCGGCAGGGCCGGGCGAGGGGCGGGGCGCGCCGAGGCGCCGTCGCCCGTGCCGCCGGCGCGCGCCGTGGAGCCAGCGAAGCCGCAGGGACCGGCGGCGCTCGCGCCCGATCTCCCGCCGCTGCCGCGCGCCGCGCCGAACCCCGAGCTCGCCGCGCGCCGCGCGGAGATCGAGGCGCGCGCCGCGTCGATCGACGGCGAGGGCTTCTTCGAGATGCTCGGCGTCGCGGAGGACGCCCCTCCGGAGCGCGTGCAGAGCGCCTATTTCGCGCTCGCCAAGCGGTGGCACCCCGACCGGACGCCGGCGGAGCTCCAGGACGTCAAGCCGCTCGTCGCGCGCGTGTTCGCCCGCATCAGCGAGGCCTACCAGACGCTGAGCGATCCGAAGCGGCGCGCCGAGTACCAGAGCGCGCCGAAGGAGGCCCCGCCCCCCGCCGAGGACGAGCAGCGGATCGCCCGCGCCGTCGACGCCGCGCTCGAGTTTCAGAAGGCCGAGATCCTGCTCAAGAAGAACGACCTCGCCGGCGCCGAGGCCCGCGCGCGGCGCGCGCTCAACGCCGACCCGGAGCAGCCCGAGTACATGACGTTGTTCGTCTGGATCCAGGCGCAGCGGCGCGGCGATCCGCCCGTGCTCGCGGAGGGGGCCACGAGCGCGCACTACGACGATCTGATCCAGACGCTGGATGCCGTCCTGGAGAAGGAGCCTCGCTACGAGCGGGCGCTCTTCTACCGCGGCATGCTCCTCAAGCGCTCGGGGAGGATCGACAAGGCGATCGGCGATTTCCGCCTGGCGGCAGAGCTCAACCCGAAGAACCTCGACGCCATCCGCGAGGTCCGCCTGCAGGAGATGCGGAGCCGCACGACCAGCGATCCGACGCCCGCGGGCGGTCTCCTCGGCAAGTTCTGGAAGCGCTGACGCCCTGACGCGCGCGCGCCTCAGCGCACGCGCGTCAGCGCGCTGCCGCGCGCACCGCGCCGAGCGACCGCAGCGCGCGGCAGACCGTCTCGTCGCGGCAGGGCCCTACCCGCCCTGCGTGCGCCGGCCAGGGCACGTCGCGCACGCGGTGCAGATCGCGCACGTCGGGGCCTCGCCACGGGCCGAGCGCCCGGTCCACGCGCGCCTCTCGCTCGCTCGTCGCCGGCAGCGACAGCTGCACCTGCGGCACGATGCCCACCTTCTGCACCGGCGCGCCGTCGGGGAGCGCGTAGAGGAGCGTCGTGAGCCGCAGCACGCCGACGTGGGCGTCGTCGTCGAGGTATTCCTGAGCGCACCCCTTGCCGTACGTCCGATCGCCGATGATCACGCCGCGCCGGTAGCTGGCGATCGCGCCGGCGATCATCTCCGCCGCGCTCGCGGAGTCGCCGTCGACGAGCACCGCGAGCGGCCCGCTCCACCCGCGCTCCTCCGGGACGTCGGGCGAGCGCTCCACCTCGACGCCGCCGTCGCGGCGCCGCATCGGGAACAGCGGTACGCCCGGCAGGAACAGCCCGAGCGCGGCGATCGCGCCGTCGGTCGAGCCGCCGCCGTTCGCGCGCACGTCCAGCATCACGCCCCGCGTGTCGCCCTGCGCGCGCGCGCGGAGGAGCGCCGCCGCGACCCGATCCCCGAGGTCGTCGGGCACGTCGGGGATGGCGATCACCGCGATCTTGCCGTCCCCGTAGCGCACCAGATCGAGCGGCAGCTCCGAGGGCGCCGCCTCGGCCGGCTGCGGCCCGACCGGGCGCGGCGCCACGGTCAGCTCCAGGGGCGCCGCGACCCCGCGCCGCAGCAGCGTCACGCGAGCGGTCGCCCCGGGGTGCACGTCGGACAGCACGGCGAGCTGCTCGGCCTGCTCGACGCTCATGCCGGAGATCGGCAGATCCTGGATCCGGATCACCACGTCCCCGTCCTCGAGCGGCGCGAGCGCGCCGCGGTCGATGCGCACCCCGATCGCGGTGCGCGTCATCTCTTGCCAGAGCCGGGCCGGCGGGTGCGCCTCGAGGTCGAGATCGTAGATGGAGACCTCCTCCTCGAGCGGCGCCCAGGCGCCGTGGGCGTCCAGCTGGGGCACGTAGGCGCGCACCGCGGCGGCGATCACCGTGCGCGCCCAACCGTCCTCGCTCATCGAGGGCGCCGCCCGCTCGCGCACGGCGTCGGCGTACCGGGCGAGCGGCTCCCCGACATGCGCGCGCAGCCCGCCGACCTCCCGGCCGAGCTTGCGCGCGAGGTCCCGGGCGCTGCGCGTCACCGCGCCGTCCTCGAACGGCGCCGACGACACCAGCTGCCACGCCGCGGCGTGGGTCGCGGGCGGGCTGGCCAGGCCGCGCCGGTAGCCGTCATCGAAGAGCCCCTCGAGCTCGCGCGACCACCGGGCGAGCTCCTGCCCGACGCGCAGCGCCGCCGCGCACGGCCCGCTGCCCACGGGCGCCTGCAGCTCGTCCAGGAGCGCGGCGGCTTCCCGCTGCAGCGAGGCGCCCACGGGCGTGTCGGGGGCGACCGACCACAGCCCGTGCGGATCCAGCCAGTCGGAGGTCGCCTCGGCAAACTTTGCGGGATCGACGCGGAGCGGCGGAGCGGCCAGCGTGGTGCGGGCCTGGGCCACGATGGCGCGGGCCTGCTCGCAGCCGAGCGACGTCGGCGCCCCTGTCGGCACCGCGATGCCGCGGTCGAGGGCGTTCGGGTCGCAGCCGGCGCCGTCGATCTCCTCGTCGTCCGGCGCGACGGTGTGGAGCAAGGGCCGCGCGATCCCGCGCCGCGCCCTCGCGAGGGGGATCTCCGCCTCGCGCGAGAGCAAGGCGAGCGTCGCCAGGCTTGCGGCGATGCACGCGACGGAGCCCGCGACGCGCGTCCTCACTGCTCCCCGGATATCACGATGCGGCGCGCGGGGGCAGGGGCGACCGCGGCGGCGTCCGCGCGGAGAGCGAGCGCGCGCGCCGCGCGGGCGGCGCCGTCGCCCGCGGCCCGGGGCCTCGGCGCGCACCTCGTCCGCCTCGTTCGCCGCTCGTGCGCTGTGGATCTGGGCTCAGCGCTGCGCATTCGTGCTCCTCCGCTTTCCCGCAAAGCTTTCGCTTCCGTCGAGGGATCCGAACACGTTGCGCATTCCAGCGCAAAAAAAGGCGATTTCCTAGGGTCAATCCCGGCATCACGCCTGCATCTGCCCCGGTGCCGCCCGCCGGCCCGCAGGGGCTCGCAAGCCCTCCTTGATCGGCGCGCGGTGGGAGAGCGGAGAGATCATGAGCGCCACCTGGGATCGTGCGGCATTCTCGGCTTATCGTACAGAGCTCGCGAACTACGCCACCCTGAGCCCGGAGGCCGAGCGGGAACTCGCGCTCCGCTGGCGAGCTGGTGACCGGGACGCTGGCCGGCGCCTCATCGAGGCGTGTCTGCCCTTCGTGATGACGATCGCGCTCGAGTACCGCCGCTGGGGGCTGCCGATGGAGGACATCGTGCAGGAGGGGAACATCGGCCTCCTGAAGGCCGCGGAGCGCTTCGATCCGGACCGCGGCTGCCGCCTGGCGACGTACGCGGCCTACTGGATCCGGGCGGAGATCCGCGAGCACGTGGCGCGGGGGTACCGGATCGTGCGCCTCGGGTCGTCGAAGAGCGAGCGGCGCGCGCTGCGCATCTACCGCAAGACGCACGAGAAGGACCCGGCGGTGCTCGCGGAGCTGAGCGGCCTGTCGGAGGAGCGGGCGGCCGAGCTGCTGCCGCTGCTCATGGCGCGCGACGTCAGCCTGGAGCGCTCTCCGACCGAGGACGGCGTAGCTCCGGTGGAGCGGCTCGCGTCGAGCGCGCACACGCCGGAGGACGAGGCCTGCGACGCCGACGAGCGCGCGCAGCTCTCGCGCGCGCTGCTCCAGGTCGTGAACGAGCTGTCGCCCCGCGAGCGCTCCATCATGAACCAGCGCTGGCTGACGGACAGCCCCGTGACGCTCGAGCAGCTCGGCGCCGACTTCGGCGTCAGCAAGGAGCGCGTGCGGCAGATCGAGGAGCGCGCCAAGAAGCGGATGCGCGCGCGCATCGAGGAGATCACCCGCGAGCCCATGGCCAAGAGCGCCTGAGGCGCGCGTGGCAGCGAGACGCGGCGCGCTCCAGCGCCGCGTCTCGCGCGCGCTGCTCCTTGCCGCCTCGAGCCTCGCGAGGCGTCGCGCTAGATCTCGATGACCGTGCCTTCGCGCGCGGCGATGGTGTTCGGGAAGAGCTCGCGGGCGCGCATCTCCTTCTCGCGCACCATCGCGTCGGTCTGGTTGGGATCGTGGTGGTGCAGGACGAGCTGCTTGGCGCCCGCCGCCTTCGCGAGCTCGCAGCCCGCGACGAACGTGGCGTGACCCCAGCCCGTCTTCGGGCCGCCGCCGACCTCGCCCGCGTACTCTTCGGGCGTGTACATGGCGTCGAAGATCAGCACGTCGGCGCCCATCGCGAGCTTCTTCAGCTTCGGATCCACGATCGCGTAGTGCTCGGAGTCGGTGATGTACACGACGACCTTGCCCTCGTGCTCGACGCGGTACGCGTACACGCCGTTCGGGTGGTTGCCGCGCGCGTTGGTCACGCGCACATCGTCGTTCGGGCCGATCGTGACCACCTCGCCCTCGTAGAGGTCGCGGAAGGTCATCGCCGCGCCCATCTCCGTGAGGTGCACCGGGAAGCTCGGGTAGTCCATCTGCCCGGCCAGCGTCTCCTCGAGCGTCCGGGAGACGTTGAGGCCACCGTAGAGATGGATCTTGTTCCCGCGCACGAACGCGGGCGTGAAGAACGGGAACCCCTGGATGTGATCCCAGTGCACATGACTGAAGAACATCCAGGCTTCGAAGGGCATCTCCTTGACCAGCTCCTGGCCGAGGAGACGGAGCCCCGTCCCGCCATCGAGGATGACCAGCGTTTCGCCGGCACGAATCTCATAGCAGCTCGTGTTGCCGCCTACTTCGACCGTGCCTGCACCGGGCGTGGGGATGCTTCCGCGAACCCCCCACATCTTGATCCGCATCCTGCCTCGCTCGCTGAACCCCGCCCGTTTCAAGGTAGAGCTATTAGATTCCGAGCGCGGGCAGCGTCAAGCCGCCTGGTGCACCGGGAGCAAGGAAGGTCGCAGACGTGGAGACCTGGCCGGGGAAGCAGGGCCAAGGCGCCAATGTAGTCAGGGGATAGGTTGCGGGCCCAGCGGCGGGCGCGGCCTGCCGCTGGGGGGCCGGGAGCGCGCGGCGGCGAGGCGGAGGCGGTTGGCGGCGAGGCGGAGGCGGTTGGTGGCGGGGCGGAGGCGGTTGGTGGCGGGGCAGAGGCGCGGGCGGCGGGGTGGGGGGCGCAGGTGGCGGCCACAGGTCGGCCTGCGGGCGGCGCGGGCATCGGAGCGGCGCGGCCCGCGGGCGGCAGCGGGAGGGCAGGACGATCGCGCGCAGCGGGCACGCGGAGGCCGCGGCCGATGGGCTATGGTCGGTCGCATGCCGCTCCACGCGGACGCCATCGTCGTCCTCGGCTGCAGGGTGTTTCCCTCCGGGCGTCCGGCGGCCCCCGGCGCGCGCCGCGCGGCGCGCGCCGCGGAGGCCTACCGCGCCGGGGTCGCGCCGTGGGTGATCGCCAGCGGCGGGCGCCGCTGGGGCGCGCAGGTCGAGGCGCGCGTGCTCGCCGCCGAGCTGCGGCGCGCCGGCGTGCCGGCGCACGCGATCCTTCAAGATCTCTGGTCGCTGACGACGCACGAGAACGCGATCTTCAGCGCGGCCCTCCTGCGCCGCGTGGGCGCGCGGCGCGCGGCGATCGTCACCTGCTCCTGGCACATGGCCAGGGCTCTCCAGAACTTCCACGACGTCGGGATCGACGCTTGCGGGCTGCCGGCGTCGCGCGTGGGCGAGCCGGTGGTTGCGCGCGCATGGCAGCGCGGTCACGAGGTGGTCTCGATGTGGCTCGACGCGCGCGCGATGCGCCGCAGGCGGATCCTCAGCGAGAGCGCCGCCTGGCTGCTCGACGCCGCTCGTGAGGGTGAACCGTGATCATGCCGAGAAGGCGCTCCTCTCCGCTCCTCGTCCTCGCGCTGCTCCTCTCCGCCTGCACCGGGCAGCCGGCGCCGGGCCCCGCGCCCGACGCCGGGAGCTCCGCGGCGGCGCCGGCCGCGAGCGCCGGGGCGGCGGGGCGGCTCGATGCCCTCCTCGCGGCCGAGCAGCGCCGCGCCGCCCTGGAGGTGAGCCCCGCGGACCAGCAGAGCCGCGACGTCGGCGTGCGGCGCGCCGCCGCGCGGGCCCTCGCGCGCATCGGCGGAGACGCGGCGTGGCCTGGGCTCACGCGGGCGCTCGCCGACGAGGACGACGAGGTGGTCGCGTGGGCCGCCTACGGCCTCGGGTTCTCGTGCAAGGAGCGCGAGGCCGAGGCGGTCTCGGCGCTCGTCGCGCGCGCCCTCGCCCGCGACGCCCGCCCGAGCCCCGCTGCGTCCGCGGCGAGCGCCGCCGCGTCCGCGTCCGCGGCGGCGCCGGGCGGCGGCGCCGCTGCGGGGGCGCCGCCGCTCGACGCGGGCGGCGCGCTCGCCCGCGCCATCGGGCGGTGCGGCGCGGAGGCGTCGGAGCCGACGCTGGTCGCGTGGCTCGGCGGCCCGCGCGAGCGCGCGATCCACGCGGCGTACGCGCTCGGCGATCTCGCCGCGATCAAGCTCAAGCTGCGCGAGGAGACGCTCGTCGCGCTGCTCAACCTCGCCTCGGGGAGCGCGGCGAGCCCGCCGGTCCCCGAGGCGCTCTACCCGATCGGGCGCCTCGAGCACGTCCCGCTCACGGTCATCCCCCGCATCCGCGACGTCGCGACCGCGCGGCTCGCGGAGGCCTCCGACGCGCGGCTCTTCGCGGTGCGCGCGCTCGGCCGGGCAGGGGAGGCGGCCGCCTCCGAGCTCGCGCGCGTCCTCTCCGCGAAGGGGGTGTTCACCGCGAGCGAGCGCGCCGAGGCCGCGCGCGCCCTCAAGCGGCTCGGCCCGCCCGGCCAGCGCGCCCTCGCCGACGCGGTCGCCGCGCTCGCCCCGAGCGCGGACCCGATCGCGCTCACGGGCCTCGTGAGCGAGGACTTCGGCGTGCTGCTCACCGCGCTCGACGCGCTCGGATCCGCGGGCGCTGCGCGCAAGGCGCTCCGCGATCTCGCCGCCCTGCCGCCGCCGCCGAGCGCGCCCGCGGCGATCCTCCGCCGCGTCGCGTGGCTCCGCTGCGGCGCGGCCCGGCTCCTCGCGGGCGGGGACTACCGCGATCCGCTGCTGCTCGGCTGTGACGTCACGGCGCCGGCGGAGCCGGGGAGCAAGCCGGACGCAGGCGCGCCGGTGCGCGGCCCGATCGGCGCCCGGGCGGTCGTCGAGGTGATCGGCCGCGACGCCATCACGGGCGCGCGGCTCGCCGCGTTCCGCGCGTACGCCGCGTCGGGCGATCTGCGCGCGCGGGAGGCCGCGATCGAGCTCATCGCCGCGCACGAGGAGATCGCCGGCGCGCCCGACCTGCTCGCGAAGGCGCTCGCCGCGGAGGAGCCGGGCCTCGTCGCCGCCGCGGCGGAGGTCATCGCGCGGCAGCCCCAGCGCGCGTCGGAGGCGCCGGGGAAGCGGAAGCGCAGGAAGCGGAGCGACGAGAAGGACGCCCTCGCGGCGGTCACGTCGCCGGCGATCGAGGCCGCGCTGCTCGCGATCCTCGACCGCCCGGGCGCGCGCGACGATCCGGAGCTGATCGGCGCGGTCGTCGACGCGGTGGGGGCGCTGGCGCTCAAGCCGGCGGAGGCTCGCCTGGAGCAGCTCTGCCGATCGAGCCACCCCACGACGCGGGCGCGCGCCGGGACGGCGCTCGGCGTGCTCAGGGGCCGCAAGATCGCGTGCGACGCCGGTCTGCCGGGGGACGCGGGCGCGGCGGGGCGGCCGGCCGTCGCGCCGCCGGTCGGCGAGGTGCCGGCCGAGGCCTCCGCGCTCGTGCGCGCGCCGGCGGTGCTGATCTTCGACACGGACGCCGGCGAGCTCACGATGACGCTCGACCCTGCGCTCGCGCCGATCGCGGTGACCCGCTTCGTCGATCTCGCGCGCTCCGGCTATTACGACGGCAAGATCGTCCATCGCGTGGTGCCCGGCTTCGTCACCCAGTTCGGCGCGCCGTTCGGCGACGGCGCCGGAGGTCCGCCCGGCAGGCCGGCGCTGCGCTGCGAGACGTCGCCGGTCGCGTTCGAGCCGCTGCGGGTCGGCGTCGCGCTCGCCGGCCGCGACACCGGATCGAGCCAGCTCTTCGTGATGCACGCGCGCGCGCCGCACCTCGACGGCCAGTACGCGGCCGTCGGCGTCGCCGCCGGGCCGTGGGTTGCGCTCGCGGATGGGGACATCATCCGGAGCGTGAAGGTGCAGAACTGATCCCGTGCGCGTGCGCGTGCGCGTTGCAAGTGCACGTGTAACGTGAACGGCCGTGCCGCGGCGTGGCCATCCATGTCGGTTGACAACCGCCCCCGACCGGCGCTCTACAGTTTAGCGTGGTCATTGCCTCCTTTCTGGCCGTCGCGGTGCTCGTGTACACCTACTTCGGGTACCCGATCGTTATCGGCGTCCTGGCGCGCCTCCGGCCTGCGCAGCGGAAGGAGGATCCGGACTACGTCCCCACGGTGACGGCGTGCATTCCCGTCTTCAACGCGGCGTCGTATCTCCCGGCGAAGGTCGAGAGCCTCCTCGCGCTCGACTATCCGAAGGACAAGCTGGAGGTCCTGCTCTTCTCGGACGGCTCGACGGACGACACCGTGCTCGTGGCGCGGCAGCTGGCCGAGCGCGATCCTCGGGTGAAGGTGATCGTCAGCGAGGCGCGTCGTGGCAAGCCGATCGGCGTGAACACGATGCTCGGGGTCGCGACGGGCGAGGTGCTGTTGATGACGGACATCCGCCAGCCGCTCGTGCCCGGGGCGCTGCGCGCGCTCGTGCGGCTCCTGGCCGATCCGAACGCGGGCTGCGTCTCTGGCAACCTGGTGCTGAAGGGGTCGGCGGGGTCGGGGGCTTACTGGCGTTACGAGAACTGGATCCGCCTCCAGGAAGGGCGGTTCAGGAGCATGGTGGGCGTGACCGGCCCCATCTATGCGATCCGCCGCGCCGACATGAGCCACCTCCCGGAGGGCGTCATCCTCGACGACATGTGGGTGCCGATGCGGCTCCGCCTCGAGGGGCGTTCGATCCTGTTTGCTCCCGACGCGATCGCGTACGACGACGCCTTCGGCGACGAGCGCGAGTTCGGCCGCAAGGTGCGCACGCTGGCCGGCAATTATCAGCTCTTTTCGCTGCTCCCGGCGCTCCTCGTCCCGTTCAGGAACCCGTCCTGGTTCGAGATCTTCTCGCACAAGCTGCTCCGCCTCGTGTGCCCCTGGGCGCTCGTCGCGCTGCTGATCACGTCGACGGTCGCGTGGATGGGCGCCGAGATGAGCGGCGACGCCTCGTGGACGCTCTACGCGGCGCGCGCGCTGTTCGGCGGGCAGGTGGCCTTCTACCTGCTCGCGGCGCTCGGGGGCGCTGCGGGCAAGCTCGGCGCGCTCGCGCGGACGTTCGTGGTCCTGAACGCGGCGGCGGTGGTCGGCCTCTGGCGATACCTCCGGGGCTCGCAGAAGGTCACCTGGTAGCGCGGGGCGCGCCGGGGCTACGGCTCCAGGAGACCCACGAGCTCGTGAACGGCGCGCTGCGACCGCCTGAGGGAGAGCGACTCCGGCAGCAGCCGCTCAGGCCCTTCGGGCGGCAGCGACTGGAACCTGACCGGCGCGGGGAGGACGTCGAGCCCTGCGCGCTCGAACATGCGGAGGGAGCGCGGCATGTGGAGCGCGCTGGTCACGACCACGACGGCGTCGGCCGACAGGCCGCGGGCGATCCGCGTGGAGTGGAGGGCGTTCTCTCGGGTATCGCGCGACTCGGTCTCCAGGATGATCTTCTTCCTGGGGACGCCGAGCTCCACGAGCAGATCGGCCATCGCGCCGGCGAGCTGGGTGGGCGCGCCTCGGGCGTCCTTCCCCGAGACGATGACGTGGCCGAAGCCGTACTCGCGGTAGACCCGCACGGCGGCGAGGCCGCGCTCGAGGCCTGCCGCCGACTGCCGTTCCATGGCTGGCTCGCCGAACTCGTCGGCGTCGATGCCGGCGGTGAGGATGACGAGGACCCGCCGCTCGGGTGAGCTTCCGGCGAGCTCCGCGTGCAGGTCCCTCGGCACGGTGCTGATCCGGCGCGCGAGCGCGCTGGAGAGCCAGGGCGTGGAGAGGAGCCACAGCGCGAGCCAGGCGCTCCACGCGAGCGCCCGCCCGATCTTCGCCCCGCGTGTCCGGAAGCTCCAGTCGCCGCCGGAGAGCGCGAGGCCGACGCCCGCGGCGACGAGGAGCACGAGCAGGGGGTCGACGAGGCGGGAGATGGGCAAGGCGAGGCTCGCCGTGAGGCGCTGGGTGGGCTCACTCTATGAAGGCGCCGGCGGGGCGATGCGAGCGAAAAAGGGCCCGTCTCCAGGTGAAGCGGCGGGACGGAGCCGATCGTGGATCGTCCGCCCCGCAGCGACGCGCGCTTGCGGCGGTTCGTTGTGGAGCGAGGCTCAATGCCGCCGGTGGGTGCGCCGGCGCCTGGTTGCGGCGGCGAGGGCGAGCCCGGCGAGGCCCGCGGGGAGCCACCCGTCGGGGGCGTTGCCGGGCATCTGGCAGCCGCAGCCGCCGTCGTCGCTGGAGCGGCTGACGCTGCCGCCGGCCGAGCTCTCGCCGCCGGTGCCGTTGCCGCCTGTGCCGCTGCCGCCGGCGCCGTTGCTGCTGCTGGCGTTGGCGGGCGGCTCTCCGAGATCGAGCGGCGCTTCTGCGTCATCGGCCGCGACGAGGATGGGCGGCGCCTCGCCGGTCGCCTCGTAGATGGCCCGGAGGTCGTCTCCCGTGCTGTCCGTGCGGTTCTCTGCCTGCAGGAACTCGATGTACTCCTTCGTCATCGACTGGTAGTATACGCGCGCCGAGAGCGTCTGCCTGCCGAAGGCGTTGGCCGGGACGGTGAGCGTGAAGCGCGCCTCGTCGTAGTTGCGGTATCCGCCGTTCCCATCGGCGAAGTCGATCTCCTGGGTCGGCTGGGTGGTCCGCGACGGGACGAAGCCCTTCGGCGGGATGCGCGTATCGGAGATGATCATGTCGTGGCGCGCGAGGTGCTCCTCCTTCTCCCCCACGCCCGCCTCGCTGTTCCATAGCCCGTGCACGGCGCGGTACTCGTGGGTGGGCGGCTCGTGCTGGATCTCGCCGGTGTCGGCGTCGTAGCCGCCGAGCAGCGGCCGTTCGACGCCGTTCTCGTCGACGAGGAACACGGCGATCCAGGCGCGCCGGCTCTCCGCATAGCCTGTCGGGAACTTGTGACCGGTGAGGTTCTCGACCCGGACGGTGACGGCGATCTCCTCTCCTGGCGCGGCCTCCTGCGGGGCGTCGACGAGCGTGACCGAGGCGGCCGAGGCGAGGCTCTTGAGCGTGCCGTCGAGCGCGAGCTGGAAGGAGTCGGCGTACTCCGCGGCGCGCGCCGGGTCGGCCGCCATGACAGCCTGGATGCCCCAGTGGTTGCCGCCGACGAGGATGTGGGCGCGCGGATTGGTTCGAAGCGGTCCGCGCTCGCCGACAGGCAGCTCGCCGATCCTCCTCTGCATATGACAATCGACGCAACTTTGAGCGTTCGAACCGCCATTGCGGAAGTCACTGGAGGCCCATTCTTCGTAGGTTGTGTCGAGCGGGAACTCGATGAGGGTGGGGACTCCGCTCGCGTCCCTCAGCATGACCTCCGGATTGGTGACTTGATGACATTGGCCGCAAAATTCGGATTCGCCCAGCGCGGGCGCTGCATCTCCAAGGTGAGATTCAGACTCGACGTCCGGATATGGGCCATATACCAAGGGCGTAGCTGTGAACCCAGCCGCCGCGGGGGTGTGGTCGAACACGAGCTGAGCGTTGCTGATGATGTACGATGTCGTGGCTTCAGGGTCTGACGTCGTCATCGCGCGATGACAAACGCTGCAGCTGACACCCTGACCATCGACGATCTTCCCATCGACCGACGCCTCGGGGTCGAATGCAGAGCCATCCGGGGGCGTCGCTCTCCCGTTCAGGAACCCGACGGGAGAGTGGCATCGCAGGCAGAAGGTCCCGACCCCCGGCGCGTCCTGGTTGGCGATCGCGAGAGCGGCTTTGAAGACAGGATCGCGCCATGCGTTGGCCATCATGGTGCCCGCCCACGTGTCGGTGGGCATGTAATCCCGGTGCTCCTCGATCTCTGCTCGATGGCAGCCGGAGCAGCGCTCGGCGGTGCCCAAGTTGTTCGACCGTGGCATGTCGTCTGCCGTCGTGCCCTTGAGGTCATCGATCCCGGCTGCCGCATCGTGACTCAGCAGCCCGAGCGTCAGCACCCAACCCACCGCCAGTCTCCGCGTCTTCTGCATAGCTCGAACCCAGATCTGGTAAACTGCTCTCTTCGGAAATCAGTGACCAGCGATGGACACCCCCGCTGGTCCCTGCGGACTGCGGGCCAAGCTATTCCGGATCGATCCGGAAGATGCTGCCCCCGCCGTAGGATACGATGTACAGCTCGCCCGCCGCATCCTCGCCGAACGAGGCCAGGCCCTCGATGGTGTTCTCAGAACCGAGGTCTTGGCTGAGCGAGCTCCTGGGCGTGGCGACGCCGTCCTTCCAGGTGAGCATCCAGACTCGGTCCGTTTCAAAGTCGCCGAACAGGTACTTCCCACGAAGCGCGGGGATCCTGCTCCCACGATAGACATAGCCGCCTGTCACCGAGCCATCGCCGCTGTCGTGGTCGTACGCGAAGACGGGCGGCGTGATCGTCGGCGAGTCGCAGCTGGTTGCCTGGTCCTCCTGAAGGCATGTGCCTCCCTCGGTGACGCTCCATCCGTAGTTCTTGTGGCCCTGGCCGCGCGGCTCGATGTTGATTTCCTCGAAGAGGCGCCCACCGACATCTCCGATGTACAGATCACCCCTGCAGCGGTCGAAGCTGAAGCGCCAGGGGTTGCGCAGGCCGTAGTCCCACACGTACGGGTCTCCACCGGGGACGTTGCCCGCCGGCGCCGTGGGGTGATTGTCGACGTCTACACGAAGTATCTTGGCGTACTTCACCTCGATGTTTTGTCCATTGTTGTCCGGATCGGGGTCGGAGGTGCTCCCGCCGCCGTCGCCGACGCCTACGAAAAGCATTCCATCGGGGCCGAACGCGAGCATCCCGCCGTTGTGGTTGCCGACCAGCACCGGGAACGAGAACAGCGTGTTTCGCTGCTGCTCCTCCTGCCCCACCTGCGGCACCGCCTGGTCCGGATTGGACTCTGAACGCCTGAACTCTCGGAGGGCGATCGTTCGCGATCTCGTGTTGTAGTAAACGAAGAACCTTCCATTGCTCGCATACTGCGGGTGAAACGCGAGCCCGAGGAGACCTCGCTCTTCCTTCAGGTCGCCAGATTGATAGACATCCGCGGTGATGTCCAGGAACGCAGCGCTCTGCAGTTCACCGCCCTTGATGAGATGGATTGTTCCACCCTTCCCCACGACGTAGAGCCGACTGGCATCTTCCGGTTCGCTTGTTACGAACAAGGGCCGAACCAGGCCGCTTGCTACCTCCGTGAGCCGGAGCGGCGGCACGGTCCCGCCCGGCTCGTCGCAGTCGATCGTCCCGCTCCCACCGGCGCCGGATCCGGCGCTGGTCGCAGGGCCGGCTCCGGCTCCGTTGCTCGTGGTCGTGCCCGGGCCGCTGGTGCTGCCGCTGCTGCTGGTGCTGTTGCTGGTGCTGGTGCTGGTGCTGGTGTCCGAGCCGGTTCCGCTGCTCGTGGGGGCGCCGGTCGAGGTGCCGCCGCCGGAGCCCGTTGTACCGGGACCGGATCCTCCCCCGCCTCCTCCGCCTGCGCCGCTCTCGCTACCGCCGCAGCCATTCAGGGTGAAGCCGAGCCCGAAAAGGGCGGCTGCGATGGGCATAAAAGGAAAAAGGAAACGCTTCTGGTCCATCATGCAGTAGGACACTATCCGAACAGCGCGCCCCTTGGTATAACTTTCCACCGCTCGGCGACGTCGGCATCTTGCGGCAGACGCCCGGACCGGCGGGCATGACTACAATGCAAGACGCTTCCCTACTGCTGTTTGGAATTCTATCGCGCCGGATTCCGTCGGCGGCGCGCTCCTGGCTGGATCGTGTCGAACGGGTGACCGGGACCGGTGCGGGTCTCGGCGGCACGCCCGACGCGCGGGAGAGCGAGTCATCGACGTGGTTCGATCTCGACCGCTTCCTCGCGACGTTCACTGCGGCGGTACGCGTGCTCGGTAGGGGGCAGCTCGGGCTTCACCCCGACGAGCGGGATGCCCTGGAGGCTGCCGGTGTCGCCGGGGTGATCGATGGCCGGGCGCTGGATGAGCTCGGCCGGGTAACGATGCTGGCGCAGGTTTCGAGGCGCCTGCCCGCACCGGAGCTCGAATCGCTGCTCCGTGTTTGTTATGAGCAGGGAGACGGCCGGGAGCGGCAGGCGCTCTTGCGGGCACTGCCGTTCTTGACCGAGGCAGAGCGCTTCGTTCCGCTCGCGGTCGAGGCGTGCCGAACGAACGAGCTGCCCATCTTCGAAGCGATCGCCTGCGAGAATCCCTACCCGGCTGCCTATTTTCCCGATCTCAACTTCAACCAGTTGGTCCTCAAGGCCATGTTCATGGGCGTGGCGCTCGCCCGGATCATCGGGCTCGATCGACGGCGATCGGGCGAGCTCGCCAGGATGGCGGAGGACTTCGCGAGCGAACGGAGGGCGGCTGGCCGGATCATTCCGGCCGACATAGGCTTGCTCTCTCTGGACCACGAGCGTGAGCGCGCGACGCGGATTCCCGAGTGAAGCGGCGCGCTGCGGAGGGACTCTTGAAGCTATTCGATCCCCACATCCACATGACATCGCGGACGACGGACGACTACCAGGCGATGGCCGCGGCCGGTATCGTGGCCATCCTCGAGCCGGCGTTCTGGCTTGGTCAACCCAGGACCCATGTCGGCACCTTCGAGGACTACTTCACCTCCCTGCTCGGCTGGGAGCGTTTCCGGGCCAGTCAGTTCGGCATTCGTCACCTTTGCACGCTGGGGCTCAACCCGAAGGAAGCCAACAACCCTCGCGTGGCGCAAGGCGTCATTGATCTCTTGCCGCGCTATCTCGACAAGGAAGGCGTGGTCGCGGTCGGGGAGATCGGGTTCGATGACATGACACCGGAGGAAGAGAAGTATTTCGCCCAGCAGGTCGAGCTCGCCCGAGAGCACGATCTTCCGATTCTGGTGCATACGCCGCACCGCGACAAAAAGCGGGGCACGGAGCGGACGCTCGCGCTGGTGCGGGAGCTTCGGTTCCCTGAAGAGCGTGTGCTCGTCGATCATAACAACGAGGAGACGCTGCCGCTCGTGCTCGCGACCGGCTGCTGGGCCGGCCACTCCATCTACCCCAACACCAAGATGGACGAGGATCGGATGGTCGCGCTGGTCAAGACATTCGGTGCCGAACGGATCCTTATCAACAGCGCGGCGGACTGGGGCGTGAGCGATCCGCTCAAGGTCCCGAAGACGGCGGCGCGCATGCGCCAGAATGGGATCGCTGACGAGGTGATTGAGCGGATCGTCTGGAAGAACCCCCTCGCTTTCTTCTCCCAGAGCGGCCGGCTCGATCTCGCGGAGTTCGGCGAAGCGCCCGCGGTGGATCAGCGCGCCCTGTTCGAGGGCAACTCGGTCTTGCGCGGGCAGGCTCCCGTCGTGAAGAGCTGACAGAACAGGTATGCACCGCACTGTCGTTCTCAATGTCGTCGGGCTTACCGGCGAACTCCTGGGCGATGCGACGCCGAACCTGAAGCGGCTCGCTCAGGAGGGCGTGATGCGCCCTCTTCAGACCGTGCTGCCGGCGGTCACATGCACCGTCCAGTCGACGTTCACGACAGGCCTCCTCCCGAGCGGGCACGGCTGCGTCGCGAACGGCTGGTACTTTCGCGATATCGCCGAGGTGAATTTGTGGCGCCAGGCGAACCAGCTGGTGACGGGGGAGAAGATCTGGGAGGCTGCGCGTCGGCGCGACCCCACGTTCACCTGTGCCAAGCTGTTCTGGTGGTACAACATGTACAGCTCGGCGGACTACGCGGTGACGCCGAGGCCGATCTACTGGGCGGACGGGCTCAAGCTGCCGGACATCTACACGGAGCCGGCATCGCTGCGCGATGAGCTCGTCTTTCGGCTGGGCGAGTTCCCGCTCTTCAACTTCTGGGGGCCGAACGCGGACATCCGATCCACCGAGTGGATCGCGCGATGCGCGCGCCACGTGTATGACACGCGCCGTCCGACGTTGACGTTGGTCTATCTCCCGCATCTCGACTATAACCTGCAGCGGCTCGGCCCGGGTGATCCGTCCATCGAGAAGGATCTCAGAGCCGTCGACGCTGTGTGCGGGGAGCTGATCGATCATGTGCGCAAGGATGGGGCGCGGGTGATCGTCCTCTCCGAGTACGGCATCATGCCTGTCACCGGCGCCGTGCATATCAACCGGGAGCTACGTGTACAGGGGTTGCTCCGAGTGCGGGTCGAACGTGGCCTGGAGAAGCTCGACGCAGGGGGCTCCGAGGCGTTCGCCGTGGCGGACCACCAAGTTGCGCACGTCTACGTGCGGCGCGCGGAGCGTGTCAGCGAGGTGAAGGGTCTGCTCGAGAGGCTGCAGGGGGTGGACTTCGTCCTTGACAGGGAGGGCAAGCACGCCGCGGGGTTGGAGCACTCGAGATCAGGTGAGCTCGTCGCCGTCGCTAGGAGGGATCGGTGGTTCACTTATTACTACTGGATGGACGACAGCAAGGCCCCTGAGTATGCGAGGACGGTCGATATCCACCGCAAGCCAGGCTACGATCCCGTGGAGCTCTTCGTCGACTCCAACCTGCGTGTCCCGCGGGTGCGCGTCGCGCGGAGGCTGCTCCAGAAGAAGCTAGGGTTTCGTTACCTAATGGATGTCATCCCGCTGGACGCTGCTCTCGTCAAAGGCTCACATGGTCGTTTAAACGAGCACGCCGGAGAGGGGCCGCTCGTCGCGTCGACCGAAGCGTCGCTGCTGACCGGCACGAGCGTCCGCGCAGTGGACATCAAAGAGATTGTCCTGCGCCACATATTCGATTGACCGCTCTCCCACGAGGCCTATACCGGGCGCTCGGCTGGCGGCGAGATCCTCGCGGCAGGTTCTTGCACGATGACGTTCACTTGCCGAGCTTCGCGATGAAGAGAGAGTGGTCTCCTATCGGCTGTGGTGCGGCTCCGAAATCGATGTTCGCGCCTTGGCCCGCGCTATCTATTCCTCGCCCAGAGATGACGCTCTCTCCCTTGGGATCCGTCGCTGCGGCCCTTGCCTCCCCCACGCCTATCGGCTGAACGGGGAACCATTTTCGCCACACCGTCCTCCCCTCGGGGGCCAGCTTGATCGTCATCGGGGAAGGAAACTCGGACACATATATTATCTCGTTTTCATCGATTGTTACGTCGTGCATGACGGTGGCGAGTATGAGCAGGTCATTGGCGGCGTCCGTGCTGATGCTCGACGTCTTGATCCCACCGATGAAACCTCGGCTCCATCTATGGTTTCCTGCGATATTGAACTGCGCTGCGAATGCCATTTGGCTCCACTCCGGCAAGTCCCCTCCGCCGAAGTTGGTGGGATGTTCGTAGGCCCCTGTTGCAGAGATGTTGCCGAGCGTGTCAATGGCGAGTGCGGTCGGCTCAGCGTTGGCGAAGCCGCGCACCCAGGTAGGCTTCCCCGTCCTGTCGAGATGGGTCAGGAACATCCCCTTGGCGGTTGTTGGCGAGAGATTGCCGAACTCGATCCTCTGGGCGAAATTTCCAGTGATGACGATGCTGTTGTTCGAATGGACGGCGACGCCCGCCAGGGTGTCGTGCCCCTGGCTCGTGAACCGTTGGACCCATCCGCCGTCCGTCGTGTTGGATGAGCCGGTATCTCCGTCCAGCCTCGCAACGTAGATATCATACGCGTCCGCGGGATGAGTGGTAAACTCCGCTTTGCCGAGCTGGAGGGTGCCAGCGAAATGGCCCGCGAGGATCACGTCGCCATCCGGGGTGCACGCGACCTTTGGAGCGCCCGCAAGGAAGCCTGAGTCGCCTACCGGAGAGCCTTCGATGCCGCTGCTCCATGCGTGTGTGCCGGATCTGTCGAATTTTGCGACGAATACTCCCGGGCCTATGTCGTCCTTGCCGAGGTTGATTCTGCCGCTGTTGACTCCTGCGATGATGACGTTCCCAGCGCCATCGACGCACGCAGACGTCGCCTCCTGGTTCGTCGGGTCGCTGAACTGGTGGCTCCAGCGATGTTTTCCTGCGCTGTCGAGCGAGACGATGAACGCGTCAAGAGCAGAGGGGTCGTTTTGCGCTGGGCCGACGAGCGGCTCGGCTCCGAACTGTATCGTTTCTGTGAACGATCCAGCTATGGTTATGTTGCCTTGGTTGTCGATGGCTATCGAGTTGATGCGCGATTTGTTGTTCGGTGCTTCGGTCGTCCGGACCCAGAGTCCGCAATCAAACCCGTCGCAGTTCTCGTCTTCACTGGAGGCGCAGCTCTCCTGCTGCGGCACCACCTCGCCCTGGCAGGCGCTCCATGTTTCGCCGCCGCTGTCGCACGTCCGTGTACCGGAGCGGCATAGACCCACCTTCTCTGTTCCAGGTAGGCCGCTATAGCATTGCTCCGTCTTGTCAGGAGGGCAGGTGTCCGCGCCGCCGCTCCCGCCGGCTCCCTGGCCGCCTGGCGCAGGCGCGTCGTCGAAATCGTCGAGTCCGAGGAGGAGCCCGCACCCGGACCCGGCGAGGACGAGCGCGAGGAGGCCGCCTTGCAACATTCCAGCACGAGGTAATGTCATGTCTTCGTCTCTCCAGGGGTTCAACCTACTGTCTCTCGTGTGGCGCGATGCAGCGAGGCATGGATGTCCTTGTCGGCGCGCTCTCACGTCCCCCTCACCACACGCTGCATCACCAGCGTCAGCGGAAATCCCAGCATGGCCAGCGCCGCCGCGCCGCCGGCGCCCGGCGCGCCGCTCCTCGCGATGAGCACCGCGTCCAGCAGCGATATCCCTGCGATGAGCGTCACCACGGCGCGCGGGATGCGATCCTTTCGCGTCCCCCGCAGCAACCTCACCGCGTGGATCACGCAGCCAGCGAGCGCCCCGTACGCGATCGTCCCCATCATCCCCGTGAGCGGCGCGCCGAGCGTCGCGAGGAACGGGACCGCCATGAAGCCGAGCGCCCACAGGCTGCGCACCGCCAGCAGGTTCTCCTGCTTCGCGATCGCGGTCAGCCCGATCAAATAGAACAGCAGCGCCACCCCCCCGGCGAGCACCGCGCTCCCGAGCTGTCCCCCCGCCGCGAGCGCGGCCGTCACATAGACCAGCACGCGGCACGCCCCCATCAGCGCCGGGCTCAGCGGGTTCCCCTTGTGCCAGGCATCGTAAAGCACGATCGCGCCGGCGAGCAGCGCGCTCGCCAGGGCGGGCGCCATTCCCCGGTTCGCCACATAGGCGTGGCCGCCCACCATCAACACCCCCGCCCCGAGCAGGCCGTAGCCGACCGCAAACACCTCGCGGGCGCTCACCAGCCCGGACGGGATCGGCCGCTCGGGCCGCTCGCGCGCGTCGATCTCCCGGTCGAACGCGTCGTTCAGGAACATGCCGCCCACGTACATCAGCGACACCGCGAACCCCACCAGCGCCACTTCTGACGCTCGTGGCGCAGACCCCGACAGGGCCATGCCACAGAGCACGTTCGTCCACACCGTGGGCAGGTTCGAGACGCGGCCAAGCCGCAGGTACACCCGTGCGCGCGAGCTCATCACTCTGCCCCCGCTCGGCTGTCCGCTCGGCCACCGGAGCTCGCGCCGACGCCTCTGCCCTCGCCGACGCCGGCGCCCACGCTTCCGTTATCCACCATCCGCTCCTCCACCCAGCGGAGCTCCCTTGCCACCGCCTCGACCAGCCCGCCTCGGCGCTGGTCGTCCGGCAGTACATCCCAGGTGTAGGTCTCTACCTCGAGGTGCTGCGTCGCCGGCGAGTCTCGCAGGTGCGACAGCAGCGCCGCCAGCTCCGGCTGCGTCGTCGCGAGCGCGCCCGCGAGCTCCCGGAAGATCGGCACATGGAAGTGGACTCGCCATTCCTCCGGCTCCGCCGCGGGCGGCGATGCGGTCCCGCGGTCGAGCGCCGCCAGCGCCTCGGGCAGATCCAGGTAGCGGACGAGCTCGCCCCCGCCTGGGCCCCCACGCCGCTCGACCACCTGGTGCAGGTAGACGACGTCCTCCGCATACGCGCGCAGCCTCGCCATCGTCGCCGGATCGCGCTCCGCCACGCGGGCGCGCAGCCCGGCGCTGAGCTGCACCTTGTGCAAGCCGATGCCCGCAGCGCGGAGCGCCGCGAGCGACGCGGGGGCGTCCTCGAACTCCACCGCCATGTGGCACGCGTCGAAGCAGAGGCCGAGGTGGCTCCGGAGCGCCTCCTCGGCGTCCGGCAGGCTCATCCCGGCCAGCGCCGACAGCTCGCGCGCACGCTCCGGCGCGAACACGTGATCGGTGAAGAAGCCGATCGCCTCGGGCGTCGTCTCGAGGAAGCAGCACGGCTCCGGCTCGAGGGCCAGCGCGATGTGCTTGCCCGTGCGGCGGCGGATCTCGACGAGGTGCGCCGCGTGCTCGACCAGCCGCCGCGCCATCGCCGTCGCGTCGCCCGGCGTGCGCACCCGCGGCCTGAACGCGCCGGGCACCGTGCTGACGCTGCCCATCAGGCCCTCGTCCGCCGGCAGCAGCTCGGCCAGGAGCGTCGCCAGGAGATCGCTGTACGCGAGCCGCTCCTCGTCGAGCCAGTCGGGCAGGTACACGCGCTCCTTCACCGGCGCGCCGTGGAACCGGCCGTACGGGAAGCCGTTCAGCGTGAACACGTAGAGGCCGTTCCGCTCGAGAAAATCGCGGAACGCGTCGAGCTCCGCCGGCTCGGCGAGCTCCGCCGCCGCCCTCGCCGAGAGCCGCAGCCCCACCCCGCACCGGCGGCGCGCGCTCGGCCCGAGGCCCTCCGCCCCGGTGCCGCCTCCTCCGCGCAGCGCCCCTTCCTCCCCGTCGGCCGCGCGCGACCAGATCGCGAGCAGGTGCGTCTCGAGGCTCTGCTTCACCTCCGCCCACGTCTCGCCCGCGTGGATGTTCGTGCAGTACGTGAGGTGCGGCGCGCCCGCGCACGCGAGCCTCATGATTGCGCCGCTCCCGTGGCCACGCCCGCCGCTCCTGTGGCCACGCCCGCCGCTGCCGTGACCGCGCCCGCCGCTGCCGCGGCCGCGCCCGCCGCTGCCGTGGCCGCGCCCGCCGCTGCCGTGGCCGCGCCCGCCGCTCCCGTCGCGCCGCTCGCCGCGAGCGCGTCCCGCCTCCCGGCGCGCTCGCGCAGCCGCGCGATCGCCGCGACGATGTGCCGCTCCTCCATCGCGTGCACCTCGCGGGCGCGCCCCACGTCCTCGAGCAACGTCACCGTGAGCTCCCCGCCGAGGTGCTCGCGGAACTCGTCCAGCCCATCGAGCACGCAGAGCCGCTCGCCCCGCTCCCCCCTCTCGCACGTGCGCGTCATCGTGAGCGCGTCGTCCCACAGCGTGAAGCCGAGCGCCTCGAGCGCCGCGACCACCGCGGCCGCCGTCGCCTGGCTGCACATGCCCGCCAGCTCGGCGTACAGCGTGTCGATCGCGATCCCGATCGCGACCGCCTCGCCGTGGCGGAGCCTGTGCTTCGTGAGCGACTCCAGCTTGTGCGCGGCCCAGTGCCCGAAGTCGAGCGGCCGCGCGCTCCCGAGCTCGAACGGGTCGCCCGCGCTCGCGATGTGCTGGAGGTGGATCTCCGCCGAGCGGCGCACGAGCTGCGCGAGCGGCGCGAGCGACCCCGACGCGAGCGCGGGCGCGTGCTCGGACAGCCACGAGAACAGCCGCGCGTCCCGGATCAGCGCGACCTTCACCGCCTCCGCCATCCCCGCCACCTTGTCGCGCAAGGGCAGCGTCTCCAGGAAGCGCGGATCGATGAGCACCGCGAACGGCGGGGCGAACGTGCCGAGCAGGTTCTTCTTCCCGAACGCGTTGACGCCGTTCTTCACGCCGACCCCGGAATCGGCCTGCGCGAGCACCGTGGTCGGGATCCGCACGACCCGGACGCCTCGGTGCACCGTCGCCGCCGCGTAGCCGACCATGTCGAGCACCGCGCCGCCTCCGACGATCATCACGAACGACTGCCGATCCATCCCCAGCGCGTCGAGCCTCGCCTGCAGCGCCGCCGTCGCCGCGCCGTCGTTCTTCGCCGCCTCGCCGCCGGGCACAACGATCGGCTCGGCCGCGAGCGTGAGCAGGTCCGGTCGCGCGCCCACGTACCGCGCGATGTCGTCCGCGAGAGACGGCCACGCCGCCGCGACGCCGCCGTCGATCACCGGCAGCACGCGGTGACGCCGGCGCGGCTCCTTCGCGGCGATGGCGGCCGCCAGGTCGGCGTTGCTCGGCGAAAAGACGCCCTCCGTGAAGTAGACGGGGTACTCGAAGGGGACCGCGATCCGTTGCAGATGAAGCAGCATCAAAGCCGACTTTCGAGAGAGGTCATCGGCCCGTCAAGTTGGTTCCTCGCGAGGATCCCGCGTCTTGCCGCGGCACGAAAACTTCCCCTTGGCGGCGGACGGCCTTCCTGCAATGCTGGCGCCGCTCGGTGAATCGCGCCGCCTTACGGCCGAGTTCACCTCGTTCCCCGTGATCGCCCCGTGATCGCCGCGCGATCGCAACCCCGTACCGCCTGACATCCTCCTCAATGCAGACGCCCATGGAAGGCACAGCCCGTCCCACGAAACGGTCCTTCATGCGAGGAGTGCTTCTGACGGCAGCGGCAGGGCTCGCCCTCGCCGCGTTCTCCGCCGGGTGCGCGCCCACGTACGTCTACAATCCCGCGAACTACGCGAAGGAGTACGACCCGCGTAAGCATGAATACACGATCGGGGTGGGGGACCAGATCCGGATCAACGTCTGGCGCATGGCCGACCTGTCGAGCGAGGCGCTCGTCCGGGCCGATGGCGTCATCACGATGCCGCTCATCGGCGACGTCTACGTGGCCGGCAGGACCCCGACCCAGGTGCGCGAGGAGCTGAAGAAGCGGCTCTCCGAGTTCGTGAAGGACGAGACGGCCGTGATCACCGTCGCCGTGACCGGGATCAACAGCTACCGGTTCGTGGTCAGCGGCAACGTCGCGCGCGCCGGCATCTTCGCCTCCAACTACTTCGTCTCCGTCTCCGAGGCGCTCGCGCTCGCCGGCGGTCCCAACCAGTTCGCCTCGACGGATCAGATCCTGCTCATCCGCATGGATAGCCCGGGCAAATTCCGGCACATCCCCATCAACTACGACGAAATCGCCTCGCGCAAGCGGCCCGAGCAGGACCTCGTGCTCAAGGCCGGCGATACCGTCTTCGTGCCCTGATCGTGGCCGGCTCCTCCGCGCTTGCCCGGAAGGCCGTCCTCGGCGCGGTCTGGACGATCGCGACCGGGCTCGGCTCGCGCGTGCTCGGCCTGATAGGCACCCTCGTGCTCACCCGGTTCATCGCGCCGGATGTGTACGGCGAGGTCTCGGCAGCGTCCGTCGTGATCATGACGGCGCACTTCATGTCGAGCCTCGGGACCGGCCAGTTCATCGCGTCGAGGCCCCACCTCGACCGCCAGATGGTCTTCAACGCGACCGTCTACTTCCACGTGGCGGGCCTCGTCGCCATCGCCGCCGTATACCTCTTCCGGGAGCCGATCGCGGTGCACCTCGTCGGCGCGCCCGGGATGCTCGAGTTCATGCCGGGGCTCATCCTCGCGATGATCATCGATCGGATCTGGTACGTCCCCGATCGCCTGCTCATCCGCGAGATGCGCTTTCGCAGCGTCAGCCTCCGGAACGCCGCCGGCGAGCTCACCTACACCGCGGCGTCCGTCTCCCTCGCCGTGCTCGGCTGGGGGGGAAACGCCATCGTCGTGGCGACGCTCCTGCGCGCCGTCGTGCGCGTGGTGACCACGGTCCCGGCGGTGAAGCTCGCCGAGTGGCTGACGCCGAGCCCGCTGTCGCGCGAGAAGGCGCGCGAGCTGTTCGCCTTCGGCATCCCGCTCAACTTCGGGTCGCTGGCGAACTTCGGGGCTTCCAAGTGGGACAACCTCGTCATGATCCGCCTGTTCGGGGAGCAAGTCGGCGGGCTCTACAACCTCGCGTGGAACCTCGCCGACATCCCGGCCTCCCAGGTCGGTGAGCGCATCGGCGACGTGCTCGTCCCGTCGTTCGCGAAGCTCGAGCCGGAGCAGCGCAAGGCGGCCCTCGTCCGCGCGCTCACGCTGCTCGCGCTCATCATCTTCCCGCTCGCCGTGGGCCTCGGCGCGGTCGCCCCGACCATCCTGAACGACACGTTCTTCAACGAGGCATGGGAGCCGGCCGGCCCGCTCCTCGCCGTGCTGTCCGCGCTCGGCGTCACGCGCCCGATCGGCTGGGTCCTGTCCTCGTACATGCAGGTCTACGGCCGGACGCGGACGATCATGGTCCTGGAGTGGCTCAAGGTGGCCGCGATCGTCGGCAGCATCGCGCTGCTCGGAACGATCGGCGGCGTGCTCTGGGCCTGCGCCGGCGTCGGCGTCGCGTTCGGGGTGCACGCCCTGGCGAGCCTCTGGGTGGTCAAGCGCGCCGATGGCGTCCCGTACATGCGGCTCCTGCGCCCGCTGGTCCGCCCGCTCGTCGCGTGCATGCCGATGGTCGCCGCGGTGCTCGCCGTTCGCTACGGGATGCGGTCGCTCCACGACCTGCCCCGCGGGTGCCGCCTTGGCGCAGAGGTGGTGGTCGGCGGGCTCGCCTTCGTCGCTTCCGCGCTGGTCATCGCGCGCCAGGCATCACGGGACTTCCTCCAGCTCGCCCGCGAAGCGATCCGCCGCCGTCGATAAGGCGTTTCCTGAAGGTCACGGACCCAGCGTGACGAGCGTGACGAGCGCAACGAACGCAACAGGCGCAACGAGCGTGCGAACCGCAACGAGGAGCACCTTTCCCCTCCGAGCGTTGGGGCCCCACGCGACACTCGAGCGAAATTGGGGGGCCTGTGGTAGCGTCGGGCCCCTCTCTTCGAAACTGGGTCGGGATCCGCATGGCGGCTCCCGTCCACCACTGGAGATAAAAGGAAATGGCAGAGACGCATCCCCCTGCGGTCGAGAGCTTCCTGGCCAAGATCAACTCCCGCGAAGCCCAGGTGGGCATCATCGGCATGGGTTATGTCGGCCTGCCGCTGGCGCTCACGTTCATCGAGAAGGGCTTCCGCGTGCTGGGCTTCGACGTGGACCCGGCGAAGGTCACCGCGCTCAGCGAGGGGAAGGGCTACATCAAGCACCTCGATCCCGCGCGCATCGCGGCGGCAGCCAAGACGGGCCTATTGGAGGCGACGACGGACTTCTCGCGGCTCGGTGAGCCCGACGCCATCCTGATCTGCGTCCCGACCCCGCTGACGGCCCAGCGGGAGCCCGACATGAGCTACGTCGTCGGCTCCGCCCAGAAGATCAAGGAGCAGCTGCGGAAGGGGCAGCTCATCGTCCTCGAGTCCACCACGTATCCCGGCACGACCGATGAGCTCGTCAAGGGCATCCTCGAGCAATCGGGCCTGCGCATGGGGCAGGATTTCTACCTCGCCTTCTCGCCCGAGCGCGAGGACCCGGGCAACCGCGATCACAGCACCGCGACCATCCCGAAGGTCGTCGGCGGCGTCGATCGCGCGTCGCTGGTCCTGTCGCAGGCGCTCTACTCGCAGGCGATCGCGCGCGTCGTGGCCGTCTCCTCGGCGCGCGCGGCCGAGGCGGCGAAGCTGACCGAGAACATCTTCCGGGCCATCAACATCGCCCTCGTGAACGAGCTCAAGGTCGTCTACGACGCCATGGGCATCGACGTCTGGGAGGTGCTCGACGCCGCGTCGACCAAGCCGTTCGGCTTCATGCGGTTCAACCCCGGCCCGGGCTGGGGCGGCCACTGCATCCCGCTCGACCCGTTCTACCTCGCGTGGAAGGCGCGCGAGTACGGCGTGTCCACCAAGTTCATCGAGCTCGCCGGCGAGGTGAACGTCGAGATGCCGCACTACGTCGTCAACAAGCTCCAGCTCGCGCTGAACGAGCGCGGCAAGGCGCTGAAGGGCACGAAGGTCCTGCTGCTCGGCGTCGCCTACAAGAAGGACATCGACGACCCGCGCGAGAGCCCCGCGTTCGAGATCATCGAGCTCCTGCGCAAGCTCGGGGCCGTGCTGAGCTTCCACGACCCGCACGTGCCCAAGCTGCCGCGCATGCGCACCTGGCCGCACCTGCCGGAGCTCTCGTCCGTCCCCCTCAACGAGGACACGCTCAAGAGCCACGACGCGGTCATGATCGTCACCGACCACTCCGTCGTCGATTACGATCTGGTGCTGAACAACGCCGCCCTGATCGTCGACGCCCGTGGCGTCTACCGCGCGGCGAACCCCAAGGTGGTCAAGGCCTGACGGAGGGCGAGGGTGCCCCGAGCGGCGCGGACAGGCGTCGCACGCCAGCGCGGCGGTCCTGGTGACCAGGCATCCAGCGGGGCGGCGTCCTTGCCGCGTCGCCGCGGGCCCCGCGGCGTGTCGCTCAATTCCCGCGCTGTGGGCGGCGCGCCGCGGGCATCGCCGTGGCGCCCACGCCGCGGCGCGGGCGCCACGGCGGAGCTCCTGGGTGACTCCTCGGCAACCGCGAGGGGCTCCGCGTGTCCTCGCGACCTCGTAGCCGCGTCACCTTGTATCCGCGTATCCTCGTCACCACGTATCCTCGTGACCCTGTAACCCCGTAACGACGTAACCCGGTAACCCGGTAACCCGGTGACCGATGCAGCTCTTGCCGAGCTCGCGAAATCGCGAGCATCCCCTTGATGTCAGGGCGCCGGTTCGGTACCCATCAAAGACGGTCCATGTCCACGCCGCCGCCCATGGTCGGGCCAGGTCGAACGATGTCGCCTGCAGATGACAGCCTGGGCCCTGCGCCGTCGAGCTCGGATTGGAAGGGCCACCTGGAGATCCGGCTCGGCGATCTCCCGGGGACGCGACGGCCGCTGACGGAGTCCCACATCGTCATCGGCAGGGCGCCGGGCGTTCAGCTCACGCTCGACCACTACACGGTCTCCCGGCGCCACGCGGAGCTCTTCTGCGATCCGTTCGGCCGGTGGTGGATCCGCGACCTCGGCAGCACCAACGGAACGCTCGTCAACGACGAGCGGATCAACGAGAAGGTGCTGAAGCCGGGCGATCGCATCGGGATCGGCGACTACATCCTCGAGTTCCAGCTCACGGCGCGGGCCCCTCGCGTGCCGATCGACCCGGGCGGCCTCCATTTCGAGGAGGACAAACCGACCGCGATCCGCAAGCTCGGCGAGCTCGACCCGCCGCGGATCGCGGCGAAGCACCTGTTCACCCTGATGGACCTGTCGCGGCGGCTCCTCAGCATCGAGGACGCGACGGATCGGTTCGACGCGCTCTGCCAGCTGATGGTCCGCGAGGACTTCCACGGCAGCATGGCGCTCGCGCTGCGGCTCCGGCAGAACGGCGCGCTGACGATCCTGTCCGGGCCGCACCGCCCGTTCCAGTCGCTCCGGCGCGAGGACTCCGTCGCCCCGCCGTACATCTCGCGCCGCGTGCTCGCGGCGGTGCAGGACACGCGCGAGCCGGTGCTCGCCGGCAACCTGGTGAGCGACAGCGCCACGGTCGAGCTCACGATGTCGCGCGACGTCATGGCCCTCTGGGTCGTGGCCTGTCCGCTGCGCGTCGAGGAGCAGATGATGAACCTGCTCTACGTGACCCTGCCGCCCGACTTCGGCAGCGTCGAGTGGCTCGGGCTCATCGCGCTCGCGGCGGAGGTGTATCAGCAGGCCGAGTCGGCCTGGGAGGCGCGGCGCCACGCGCAGGCGCACGCGGCGATCGAGCGCGAGCTCGAGATGGCGCACCAGATCCAGCGGACCTTCGTCCCGAAGCGGCTGGAGTTCAAGGCGCTGGACGTGGCGCTCGGCTTCGAGCCGTGCCGGTGGGTCGGGGGCGACTACGTGGACATCGTCCCGATGCCCGACGGCCGCCTCATGCTCGCCGTGGCGGACGTGTGCGGCAAGGGGCTCCAGGCCGCGCTCATCGGATCGAGCGTCCACACGATGGTGCGCGCGACGGTCGACGCCGGCCGCGGGATCACGGGCATGATGGACCGGCTGAACGCCTACCTCTGCGAGTACCTGCCGGAGCACTCGTTCGTCACGATGGTGGCCGTCGCCCTCGACCCCGCGACGGGCCGCATGGAGTGCGTCAACGCAGGGCACCCGCCGGCGCTCGTGGCGACCGCGGAGGGCGGCCTGCGGCACCTCCAGGCGGCCGTCAACCCGGCGCTCGGGGTCGGCCCGGTGCCGATGGAGGCGCACCAGAGCGTGCTCGCGCCGGGCGAGGTGCTCGCGATGTACACCGACGGGCTCACCGAGCTGCGCAACTCGTCGAAGCAGATGCTCGGCCTGCACGCGCTCGGCACGGGCTTCGCCAAGCTCTGCGCCACGAGCGCTGGCCGCCCTGTCGCGTCGATCGCCGACAAGCTCACGCACATGCTCGAGGAGTTCCGCGGCGACCAGCTGCCCGAGGACGACAGGGCCTTCCTCCTCGCGCGGCGCACCTGAGCGCGCCCCAGGCGGCGGCCTCCGGGCGGAGCACCTGAGCGCGCTCCGGGCGCGAGCGGGGCGCGCCAAGGGCGGCGTTCTGGCCGCCGCTGGGGAGCGCGCCCCGTCGCGTTCAGCGAGCGGCGTCGCCAGCGCCAGCGGACGCCGGCGCCTCGTCCTCCAGCGGCTCGCTCGGCGTCTGCTGGCGCGGCGTGCCGGAGGGGCCTGCAGAGCCGAACGGCTGGGTCATCGAGATGCGCGAGCCCGGCGCCATCTGGCGCGGGAACGCGCCCGACACGGACAGGAGGAGCGTGTTGCGGACGACGCGCGTGTCGGGGAGCGCCGCCGTCCTCGCCTCGACGCGCTGGTTCGCGTGCTGGTACCGGAGCGCGAGCGCGAAGTCGGGGATGACGATGACGGGGCTCCAGAGCAGCCCGACGTCGGTGAGCACCGCGAGCGTCGTCGGCCCCGTGTCGAGATCCCCCTCCGCGTTCGTCTCGAGAGGCTGCGAGAGCTGCGCGCTGGCCGAGCCCTCGACCGACAGGTGCCAGGCGGGGCGGATGGGCACGGCGGCGCGGAGCGTCAGCATGTGGGAGAGCTGGATCTGCTGCAGGAAGACGTTCGGCGTGGCCGCGTAGGTGTACGCGAGCTCGGCCGCGTCGCCCCGCTCGTGCAAGTAGCGCAGCGCCGCGAGCCCGCTCGGGCGCGCGAGCGACCCGGCGCCGCCCGCCAGGTCCGTCGCGACGACCCCGCCGAGATCGAGCTGGCTCGAGAAGCGACGCCCGAGGTCATGCTGCCAGCTCGCCACGAGCGTGCTGATGAGCTGGTCGCGCGACGTGTACGTGTCCTCGGTCGTGGGATCGGTGTCGGTGACCGGAACGTTGTCGAAATGGGTGTAGCCGACCGAGAGCGCGAGGGCCGCGACGTCGTGACGGAAGCTTCGGTTCGCGTTCAGCGTGTTCGTCACGCTGTACGTGCGCTGCGGGTGATCCAGGAGCGGGTTGTAGACGGCGAACGTCGCCGCCTGCCCGAGCGACCAGACCGGCGAGGGCTGGAACGAGAACCCCTCGTTGAACGACCCCTGCACGAAGTTCGTCGTCCCGCCCGCGTTGCCCTGGAGCGTCGTGGTCCCCGGCGTCTGCTCGAGCTGGAACGTGTTGAGCTGGCCCTGCGACCCGGACGCCCCGAGCGTCAGCGAGGTCCTCGGCGACGTGACGAAGCGGCCGGTCCACGCGGCCACGTTCGAGTACGAGCTCGCCTCCGCGTGCCGGAAGAAGAGGCTCGTCGAGAACGTGTAGGACAGCGTCTGCGCGGTCCGCGGTGTCGTGTAGGTGAAGATCAGGCCGGGGCTCACGGTCGCGAGGCCGTCGGCCTCGGGACCGGCCGAGGGCTCGGCCTCGGCCTCGGCCGCGGAGGTCACGTTGTCGGTGACGCCGATCGACCCGGTGAAGACGCCGTGGAGGGTTGCGTCCTGCGCCCGGGCGGCGTGGTGGGTGAGGATCGCGCAGCCGAAGGCCGCGACCGCAATACCTCGTCCGGTGCGCATGAGGGCTGCAAGGTAACAATGGAGCCGGCGCTCGGCTATGCCTCCCCGACCTTTCGGCGCAAGGAGGCCAGCGCCGCGCGCCGGCCGTTCAGGCGTCGAGCAGGACGACACCGAGGATGGGCGCCGGCCGGAGCTGCTCGATGGCCTGGCGGATCGCCTTGCGGGTCGACTTCTTGACCAGCGAGGTCAGGACCACGCCGTCCACGGAGTCGCCGATGACGTTCAGGTCCATGCTGCCGAGCACCGGCGGCGTGTCGATGATGATGTACGCGTAGCCCGCGCGCTTGAGGCTCTCGATCGCGGTCGAGAACGCCACCCCGTCGAAGATCGGCGGCCGCTCCGTGCGCGGATCGACGGCCAGGATGTGGACGGGCGTCTGGAGGGCGAGCCTCGCGTCGGGCGACCTGCCGCCCATCGGCGCGGCGTTCCTGTCCGACGACGACTCGCTGCCGTCGTCGCCGGGCGTCACGGCGGGCGCCGCCTGATCGACGACGACCCAGGGCGCGAACCGGTCGTTGACGTGGCGCTGGAGCTGCTCCGTGAAGCAGCTCGGGGGCTCGAACCGCAGCGCCTTCGCGATGCCGGGCTTGCGGATGTTCGCCTCGACGAGGAGGATCTTCCCGCGGACGGTCTCGCGGAGGGCGAGCGCGAGGTTGATGGCGCACGACGTCTTGCCCTCGCCGGGCCCCGCGCTCGTCACGGCGATGGTGATCCCCGCGCCCGTCGGCAGCTTGCGCCGGAGCGTCCGGTACGCGTCGGCCTGGGGCGAGTAGGGCGCGCGGAGCATCACGATGTTCGGATCCACGGCGTCCGGCATCGGCACGGGGCGCACGGTGAGCTCGCCCGGGCCGCGCGGCGACTCCTCCGGGAGCAACCCGGCGTTCTCCGGTGAGGTGGGCAGGGAGCGCAGCTGCTCGATGTGCAGCGACGGCGGCTCCTCGAACGTCGGATCCAGCGACTGCAGCTTCGCGTCCACGGCCTGGTGCGCCGGGGTCGACACCACGCGGTTGAAGATCAGGGAGGGCGGCGAGTTGAACGTGCTGGTGAGCGAGCGCTCGATCGGCCGCTCGGGCGGCGGCTGCTGATACGGCGGCGGCTGCTGATACGGCGGCGGCTGCTGCTGATGCGGCTGCGGCACCTCGCGCACCGTCACCTCGCGCGTCGCGGGCGGCACCACGCGATCGAAGACGAGCGAAGGAGGCGAGGGGAACGCGCCGCCGAACGATCGATCGAGGGACGGCGCTCCCCCGGGGGGCGCCGACGCGTCCCGGACCCCCACGTCGCGCGATGGCGAGGCGATGACCCGCTCGATCGGCACCGGCAGCGCCGGCGAGCTGCCCGGCCTCCCGCCGCTCGACACGAGCCCAGGGCTGCTCAGCGTCGCGCTCAGATCGACGACACGCGCGATCGCGGGGGATGAGCCTTGCCGCTCGGGGCCGGGCGGCAGCGCCGGCGAGGGCATGCCGAGCACCGTCGCGGTGCCCGGATGCCCGCGGTGCTCGCCGTGGTCCGCCGCGGGACCCCCGAGGAAGAGCGCCGTCGCCGGCGACGGCCCCCTGAGCGGCTGCTGCGCGCCGGGGTGAACGCCCGGCGCCTGCGCGGCGCCGAGGCGCAGCCCCATCGCCTGCGGGTGCTGCGGCAAGGGGGGCAGATCTTGCCGGATGGTCGGCGAGTCGAACGCGGCGCTCGGGTCGTCCTGGCTGGAGCTCGGGCGCTCCGCCGAGACCACGTCCTCCGCGTCGTTCGCGAGGCGCAAGACGCGGGCGATCATCTCCTCGCGCACGTCCGGATCGGGCGCGATCGAGCGCCAGTTGCCGACCACGTTGCGGAGCCGGCGCGCCTCGATGACGAGGGCGCGGACCCGCGCGGTCTGCTCCGCGCGACTCAGGAAGTCGCAGACCTGATCGAGCGCGCGCTCGAGGGAAGCGACCGGCGGGGGCTTTCCCGGCTCAGCTCCGCCTGTCTCAGCCACGGCGCCCTCGGGGCGCGCGCGCGGCGGGCGGCACGACGACGAGCACCGGAGCGAGCGCCATTCGATCGATATCTTCCATGTCGTAAACCCGATCGTCGAACACGATGCCACGCGCCGCGGCGGCCGCGATGCCGGCCGCAACGGACAGGAACAGCCCGCCGATGGCGATGATCATCCGCGACGGGCTCGACGGCGCGCTCGGCCGGTACGCCGGGTCGAGCACCTCGATCTGCGCCGAGTAGCCGCCCTGCTCCGAGCTCGCGGCGATCTCCGCGCGGAACGACTTGCCCTCGAGGTCGGAGAGGCGCTGCTGCGCGCGCGCCTTCTCGCGGCTGAGCCGCGACCAGTCGGTCTCGGTGTTGATGATCTGCTTCGCCGCCTCGCTCGCGTCGGCCGCGTTGCCCTTCTTCGCGCCCCTGCGCGCCGCGATCTCCCGCTCGAGAGCGGCGAGCTGGGCCTTGATCTTCGCCTTCTCGGCCTCGTCGGTCGCGGGGACCTCCACCACCGGCTCCGGCGGCAGGATGAGCGCCTGCTCGGCGCGCCGCAGCGCCGCCTCGGCGTTGGTCACGCGGGCCACCGCCGCCCGGACGTCGGGGTGCTGCTCGGTGAATCGGGACTGCTTGTCGGCCAGATCCCGCCGCGCGGTGGCGAGCTCTTGCTCGGCCTGATCCCGCTGCCGGGTGAGCGCGGGGGAGGGCACCCCGGCGGCGCTCGCCGCCGGCTGCTCCGGCTTGCCGGTGAGCCGGCTGCGCAGGCGGGGCACCTGCCGCTCGAGCGCCTCGAGGGTCGGGTCGGTCCCGGTGGCGCGCCGCTCCCGCTCGCGGATGGCGGCGCCGCCCTGCGCGCCGCCGGGCGAGTTCTGCTCGGCGGCGAACTCGGGGTGCTCGGCCAGGAACGCCGCGAGCTCGGTCTCGGCCTTCTCGACGTCCTGCTCGGCGCGCTTCAGCTCGGCGTCGAGGAACTCGTTCGTCAGCTTCGCCTGCGACCTGCGCATGCGGGTCGTCTCCTCGACGAGGATGTCCGCGAGCCGCTGCGTCACCTCCTGCGCCTGCTCGCGCGTCGCTCCTTCGGCCGAGATCGCGAAGGTGTCCTGCGAGCGGGCCTTGAAGGTGATCTTGGCGCGGAGCCGATCGACCGCGTCGACCATGCCCCGCTTCTCGAGGACCTCGGGGAAGAGGTTGAACTCCGTCACGACCTTCTCGAGGTTGGAGCGCGCGAGCAGCGTCTCCTTGAGCCGCGCCGAGAGGGTGCGGAGCGGGTCGGGGCCGTCGGGCCCGAGGTACGTCGCCTTGACGCCCTCGCGGTAGAAGATCACGGTCTCGGAGCGGTACGCGGGCTTCCTCGACTGCACGACGAGCACCGTGAACCCGAGCCCCGCGATCGCCACCAGCACCGCCACGTACCAGTGCGCCAGCGTCCGGTTGATCATCGCGCTGACGCTGGGCGGCTGCGGACCTGCTGCAGGCCGCGCCGCCGCGTCGGCGGGGATCGCCCCGAGCGCCTCCTGGGGCGGGGTAGGCCCGGAGAGCTGCTGGTTCATCTTCTTGTCCATGGTCCCCGCTCCTGGAAGGTTGCCTTGCTCCGCCCGGTCCGGAGAACGCGCACCCCGGTCTGGCAGGCTGGTTGCCTATGGTAGACGTGCGCCGCGCGAGCGCCAGCTTGTTGCACTCGGCGTTGCCCGCCGCGCAACCCCACGCCTAACACGGCCCCAGTACGCGCAGCACGCGGAACCAGCGCCGCGGCGACGGAGGGCACCGTCCGGGCGACTCCAGCCGCTCAGCGCCGTCCGCGCGGCACCTGCCGCGCGGCGCTGCCGCCGCAGCCGTTGTCGACGGGTGGGCCGGGGGCCGGGGTGGCGGCGCGCGCGCCGCCACCGAGCGTCACGTGGGGAACACCCGATCGAGGCGCAGCAGGCGGAAGATCGCGCGCGGCTGATCCCTCAGCCCGACGATGCGCACCTGGCCGCCGTTGGCCCGTACCCGCTTGAACAGCGAGACGATGACGCCGACGCCCGAGCTGTCGATCAGCCGGAGGGACGAGAGCTCGAGCGTGATGTTCTGCCGGTTCTCGGCCACCAGCTCGTCCACCAATGTCCTGAACTCCGGTGCGGTCACTGCGTCGAGGGTCCCCTCGAACTGCACGACCGTCTCACTGCCGTTATCGGTCCGCGTATAGCTCATTGGATTTTGATTCCCCCTGCGGCGCGGGTCGCGCCCGAACGGGAGACGCTCCGCATTCGAAAACTGCTCGTCCGATGCCCTGTCGCCCCGGCGAAATCGGGGTCGGAATGCTCTTGTTCGCTGCTGCCCTCACCCCCGTCGCCGGCAATACACGAGCTGCCCTCCCTCCGTTTCACGAGACGGAGGACATTCGGACTGCCGGGACAGTAATCGACCTCATCCATGAACGACTTGATGATGAAGAGCCCCATCCCGGACTCGGGGAGGTCGTCGATGGGAGGGTTGTCGATGGCCGCGGGATCGAAGCTGCAGCCCGTGTCCATCAAGCGGATGATAATGCCGTCCGCGTCGGATTCGATCTCGATATCGACGTCGCCCGGCGGGCCAGCGCGGTATCCGTGAATCGCGATGTTGTTGAACGCCTCGCCGAACGCCGAGACGGTCTGGTCCTCGAAATCCTCCTGGGTGAGGCCGGGCGACCCGCCCTCGACCCTCCCCGGCGCGGCCATCTTGCATGCGGCCGCCACCACGCGGAGGGCGAGGTGGCGATAGGTCAACGAACCTGGTACGCGGAGTCGGATCACGCCCAAACCTCCATCCGAGCTTGTACCCTACCACGTTCTCGACTATGGGAGCCACAAGGTAAACAGTGACACCTGGCGTTCGTGTAGCGAAACGTGCGATCGACATCGCGGGCTCGCTCGTGGGTCTCACGCTGACCCTCCCGCTCTACCCTCTCATCGGCGCGGCCATCTACCTCGAGTCGCCCGGGCCGATCTTCTACATGCAGCGCCGTGCCGGGATGCTCATCGGCACGGAGGTGCGGGACGGCGTGGCCTACCCGCGCTTCGTCGAATTCCACATGCGCAAGTTTCGTTCCATGCGCGTGGATGCCGAGAAATTGACGGGGGCCGTGCTCGCCCAGCAGGACGATCCGCGCATCACCCGGGTCGGCCGCTTCCTGCGCAAGACGCGCCTCGATGAGATCCCGCAGTTCTGGAGCGTGCTCATGGGCGACATGAGCATCGTGGGGCCGCGCCCCGAGCGCCCCGAGCTGCTGGTCAACCTCGCGCTCGCCATTCCCTTCTTCGAGGAGCGGATGCGCGACATCAAGCCGGGCATCACGGGGCTCGCGCAGGTGTCGCTCGGGTACACCGGACGCGCCCCGGCGGAGAGCGAGGTCGCCGCGTTCGAGGCGACGCTGACGAACCCGTTCGGCCTCGAGGAGGCGGAGGGGGCCGAGGCCGACGACATGCGGATGAAGCTGCTCTTCGATCTCGCGTACGCCGCGTCGCTCGAGAAGCTCTCGACGTTCCTGCAGATGGAGCTCTCGATCATCGTGAAGACGCCGCTCGTGATGGTCCTCGGCCTCGGGCGCTGAGCGGGCGCCGCGCCTCCGGACCCCGGCGCTGTCTCCGCTGAACCGGGGGCGCTCCCCGCGGCGCTGCTAGGCCCTCTTGCTGAGCACGACGATCACGAGCACCAGGGCGAGATCGGCCAGGATGAGCCGGTAGACGTCGCGCTTCTCGAGCCGGATCGAGAAGTTCGGATCGACGCTCCTGATGGCGGAATACAGCGCCCCCGCCAGGCCGAAGTAGATCCAGAGCACGTAGTGGTAGGTGAACGAGAGAAAGAAGATCCCGACCATCATCCCGCAGAACCCGGCCATGATCGCCATGGACCAGGCGCGGATCGCCGCGAACTGGGCGCCGTGCTCGTACCGCTTGAGCGCGACAAGCGAGATCTTGAGGGTGAGGTAGATCATCGCCGTCCACGCGAACATCCCGAGCGGACCGAGCTCCGAGAGCGCGAGGAGGTACGCGTTGTGCGCGGTGAGCCAGTGGTGCTCCGTGAACTGGCGGAAGCCCGCGCCCATCAGCGGGAACATCCGGTAGATGTTCAGGCCCTCGCCCAGGATCTCCGTGCGCTCGTTCGCTGACTCATCCGCCTCGCCGCCGCCGCGGCCGCCGAGCAGCATGAGCGGCGCCGCGCAGATCGCGCCGAAGATCGCGCCGCGGACGCCGTACTTCTTGACGAAGTAGACGCCCAGCACCGTCGCGAAGACGAGCTGGCCGCCCCGGGACTGCGTGAGGATGATCGCGGTCGCGATCAGGAGGAGCGAGCCGAAGACCATGAGCGCGCGCGTGAAGGAGCGCTTCTGCTCGAACATCGCGAAGCTGAACGGCAGCACGATGCCCGCCGTGAGCGCGAGCTCGTTCGGATCCTGGAGCACGCCGCGCCAGCGCACGCGGCCGTTGATCGTCGTCGTCTTGAAGAGGCCGACGCGCTCGCACAGGTACTCGACCTCGGGATCGGCGCCCGGCCCCTCGCGGCAGTCCACGCGTCTCTCGCAGGACCGGCCGTCGGGGATGCCGGCCTCGCCGCGCGAGCCTCCGATGGTCTGCGTCATCGCCAGGCACTGCCACGAGGAGAACCCCTGGTGGATCGCGACGCCCGCCACGAAGAGGCCCATGATGAGCACCGTGGCGGCGAGCTTCTGGAACCCCTTGAAGCCGTCGGGGCTGTGCCCGATCAGGAAGAAGAGGACGAACGTCACGCTGATCGAGACGAAGCCCTCGGAGAACTCGCCAGGGTTCCGGAAGCCCAGCGTGAGCACGCACCAGGAGTAAACGACGATGGCCCACCGGAGCTGCGGGGTCGCCTTCAGCCTGACCTTGCCCATGGCGAGATCGAGGCCCATGCCCATGAAGGCGAGGGCGAGCCAGAGGTACAAAAACGGCAGGCTCTCGAAGCGCTCGTCCCACTCCTGAGGCCTGCCGTAGATGAAGACGATGAGAAGGATGACCCCGGGGAGCGCGAGCATGTCGAGGGTCCTCGGCGGAGACGCCGTTCGGGTGGTGGGGGACGTTCCGGAGGATCGCGGCTCGCGTCAAGCGACTTGCGCTCGCTCCCTCCGGCGTGGTTTCCGGGCCCTCGACGCTACGTGCTGAGGCCCACGCGGCGCACGGCCTGGTTCAAAAACGGGACGAACTCATCCGCTGCCCTCGCGTTGCCCGCGCTCGAGGGGTGGTGGTCGGTGTTCCCCTCCGAGCCGTGCAGGGAGAAGTTGGACTCGCCCTTGTTCGTGAGCACGTCGTAGTAGTCGAAGACGACGACGTTCTTCTCCGGATAGCCGCTGAGCCAGCCGTCGGGCGACTTGACCCAGTTGTTGAACGAGCGGGCGAGATCCGCCTGGCGCTGCGCGATCTCGGCGTCGGAGGGCTTCCCGAGGAGCCGCTTCGCGGTCCACTTCCAGGCGGGCTCCTTCGAGCGTTTGAGGATGTTGGCGGGGGCGGTGACGTAGACGAACAGCGTGTCCTTCCGCTTCGCGAGGTCGGGCAGGATGGACGTCAGCGTGGCCTTCGCGTTCCAGACGGTCAGGTCCGGGCCGGCCGGGTTGCCAGGGGCGGAGCCCTCGCCGACGAAGCGGTTGTTGGGATAACAGGACTTGAAGACGACGATCCGGTTCACCACGCCGTCCGGGTGCATCTGGTCGTTCAGCGCGACCCGGAGCACCTTGTCCATCTTGTCGCGGAACTTGGGCGCCCAGTCGAAGAGGTCGGTGTTCTCGCCGATCTCGCTGCCGTAGGAGGCCTCGTGGACGCGGTAGCCCTGCTCCGTGAGCTTCTTCTTGAGCCCGCCTCCGTTCGGGTGCGCCTCGTACACGCACGACGCCTTCTCCTTCTCGGCGCCCGTCTCCGTGAGGAGCTGGCCGCCGCACGAGTGATGGATGAACAGGAGATCCAGCGGGGTATCGGGCCGGGTGCTCGCGAAGCCGGACAGATCGAGCGAGCCGGCCTTCGCGATGGGGCCGGTCGCGGCCGGCGCCGTGCCCTCGATGGGGATGAACAGGGCGCCCAGCGCGACGAGGAATGCGCCGGCAGAGACGAGTCGCTTCTTGCTCATGGCATCTCCGTACAGGACGTGGGCAAGGAGAATGGATTATTGCAGCGCGCCACGCGGAGGACAAGCGGGCGCGGAGGGCGTCATCGTCGCATTTGCCGTTTGCCCTTCACCGTTTGCCGTTTACCGTTTACCGCTTGCGACACGGCGCTCAGAAGGTGAGGACGCCGCCTTCGTCGGCCTTGGCGGTCGAGCCGGCGCGGATCGTGATCTCGTCGCCGCCGCCCGCGGGCTTCCTGATCACCTCGTAGGAGGCGCCGGGGGAGAGCCCTGTGACGACGTGCTTCGTCACCCCAGGGAGCGAGGTGAAATGCACCTCGGACACAGCGCCGAGCTCGACAGGGAACAGGACCAGGGTGCCCTTCACCGCCGCGCCAGCGAACGGCGTCCCGCGCTTCGTGCGCACGAGCGTCACCGGATCCGCCGTCGCGTTGCCGGCCGCGCCCTGGAGCACGTGCAGGAAGCGCGTCTCCTTCGGCATCGGGGCCGGCGGCTCGACCCGCAGGGTCGCGAGCATCGGCTCGTTCTCGGCCGGCTTGGTGTCCCAGGTGCCCGTCGGCTTGTACGGCTCGGCCACCATGACGGCGCTCTCCGGCAGGACCGTGGTCACGAAGAGCTTCTGCCCCTTCGCTGTCGTGGCCGTCGCGAGCTTCCCCGCGACCTGCGCCGCGCTCGGCGTCTGCATGAAGAAGCGCTTGAAGCGCCCCTCCTTGCCCGTGGCGGCGCGGTCGTAGAGCACGAGGTGGTCGGGCTTGAGCCACACGAGCGCGCGGCTGACGTGCGTGACGTCGCGGATGTTCTCGTACTCGGAGTTGTAGAGCGGGGTCGCGTCGCCGAGGACGTAGACGTGGTCCTCGGCGAAGCTCTTCGCGAGCACCCTGGGATCGCCCGTGTGCACGAGCGGCCACTGCGACCCGCGCCGCCAGAGCTCGCCGCGGTTCGGGTCGTCGTGGCGGCGGTTCCTGTCGTTCTCGACCGTGAGGGTGTTGTGCTGCTCGGAGTTCGCCATGAAGGCGCCGTACCCGACGCGCTCCTTCGTGAGCCACTCGCCGCCGCGGTAGAAGCCGAAGCTGAGGCCGTCGCCGTGCTGGTGGTCGATCTGCTCCCAGCCGAGCTGGAACTGGAGCCACGCGGCCTCGGGCCCCCAGCTCGTCCTCGCGAAGACCTGGCCGAGGCCGGGGCCGTAGTGCGTGAGCGGGGTGGAGGGGCGCGGGTCGGTCGGGGTGATCGCCGGATCGAGCAGCAGGAAGTACATGATCGAGTGGCGCTTGTGGACCTGGCCGAGCTGCGAGCGGGCGCGCCGCGCGAGGGCGGCGGCGCCGCCCGGGCCGGCGTGGATGGCCATCCAGCGGAGCGCGTTCAGGCGCTCGGCGTTGCCGCTGTTCTCGGCGTGGAGGCCGAGCGCCGTGAACGGGTCGATGTGATCCGTGTACTCGTAGCGCTCCCCGTCGCCCGTCCACGCGGCCTCGTGGGTCGGCCCGAGCCGGCCCGCCGGCGTGGCGGGGCTCAGGCTGTGGAGGTGGGCCGGGATGAACTCGTGCCAGAACGGGTTGCCGTCGAGGTGCACCTGCGGGCCCCACTTCGCCGGATCGGCCTCGCCGGCCGTCTGGATGGCGAGCAGCGTCTCGCTCACGTAGGCCAGCGTCGCGGGGCCGTACTGGAAGCCCTCCGGCGGCGCGCCGCCGCGCGCGTCGTTCCGCAGGACGCTGTCGGTCATGTAGAGCCACGCCCCGGTGACGTTGGCGAAGTAGTCCCTGAGCCGCGGGTAGGTGCCGCTCGGCTTCGGATCCGGCGGATCGTCGGCCTCGTCGAAGGCGAGCGACAGGAGCGTCAGGTTGCGCATGTGCGACGTGAAGTAGTTGTTCACGGCGTACCTGCGCTTCTTCGGCTCCTTCAGCATCGCCGGGTCGTTCAGCTTGCCCACGGGCTCGGGGTGATCGTGGCTCGTCGTCGACGACTTCAGCTGCTCCTCCGCCCAGCGGAGGAAGACGGGCCGTATCGCCGCCTTGTCCTGGGCCGAGAGGTACCCGTAGATCCAGTCGACCGTGAGGCCGAACGACTCGCCGGCCCAGCGGGCGCGGTCGCCGGTCGAGAACCTGCGGACGAAGGGATCCTGCGGATCGCCCTTGTTCACGCGATCGACGATATAGAGCAGGATCTTGCGCGCGCGGGCGGCGTGGTCGTTGCGGGCCGCCTCGTCGCTCGAGACGAGCGACATGAAGGCGAACAGCTCCGCGTGCGCCTCGCAGTAGATGCGGGCGTGGGTGCAGTCGCCCTCGGAGGGGATGTTGCCCTTGTCCATCGCCGCCGCGGCCTCGGCCGTCACGGCGGCGAGCTCCTTGAACAGGGGGTTCGCCTGCGTGGCGCGCGCCCGGAGCTTCGGCAGGTCGGCCGCGCGCACCCAGAGCCGGGGGTGCCCCTTGGCCGGCGTGGCCGGCGGCGCGGGCGGCCCGTCGAAGCGCGGCGCCGTGACCGCGAGGGCGGCGGTGGCGGACTGGGTGCCCTCGCCGCTGTGGACCGGCGGCGGCCCCGGGGTCTGCCGCCGCTCGCAGCCGGCGAGCAGACCCGCGAGGCCGAGCGCCAGCCCGAGCGACGCGAGCGACGGCCGACCCGTCATGTCGCGCGTTCCTTGAGGTACGTGAACGTCCGCTGGAGGCCCTCTTCCGTGGAGACCAGCTGCTTCCACCCGAGGGCCTTCAGCTTCGTGTTGTCGAACCGGTTCCCTTTCCACGAGGTCGCGCTCTTGTAGGGCGTGAAGATGGCCGGCAGCTGTCCCTTCGAGTAGGCGTGGTAGCGCTCGACGAGCTTCGATATCCCGGTGAGGGCGAAGTAGGGCACCGTGAGCGAGCGGATCGGCTTCACCTCGCGCTTGTAGCGGGCGAGGTAGACGTCGGCCGTGGGCAGGTCGTCGTCGTGGACGTTGTAGACCTGCCCCCGCGCGACGTCGCTCCGGCCGGCGACGGCGATCGCCTCCGCGCAGTTCTCGACGTACGACAGCGGCAGGACGTTGCGGCCGCCGAGGTGCAGGAACACACCGAAGAGGCTCATCCCGACGCGGCTGGAGAAGGCGTTGCCGCCGGGGCCGTAGATGACGCCGGGGCGGAGCACCGTCAGCGGGAAGCCGTAGCGCCCCTGGTACTCCCAGAAGAGCTTCTCCTGCCGGAGCTTCGCCTGCGAGTAGAGATCGCGCTGCGCGGGCCGCGTCTCCAGGGGCGTGTTCTCGTCGACGATGTACCCCCGCGGGAGGTCGGCGACGCCGTAGACGCCGAAGGAGCTGATCAGGACGACGCGCGGCGATCGGCCGGTGTGGACGAGCGCCTCGAGCAGGTTCTTCGAGGCGACGACGGTGCTCAGGAACATGTCCGCGGGCGCGCCGCCCATGGCCGCGGCCACGTGGTAGACGACGTCCACGCCCTCGACCGCGCGCTCGGCGGCCTCCTTCGTGGCGAGGGAGCCCACCGCGATCTCGAGGGGGACGCCCCGCCGCTTCTCGATCTCGTCGAGCCGCGAGCGGTTGCTCGCGGGGCGGACGAGGCAGCGGAGATCGGTCTCGCCGTGGGCGAGCAGCCGGTCGACGAGGGCCGATCCGAGGAAGCCGTTCGAGCCGGTGACAAGGACTTTCATGTGCGCGCCTTCTCCTGCGGGACCTGCCGGAAGATCTCATCCATCATCCACGCGACCCGGATCATGTCCCGGTACGAGATGGGCAGCTCCGCGCCCCGCGTGATGCTGTCGTAGAAGAGGCCGATCAGGCGGTTCAGCCCCGAGAAGAAGTGGAAATCGCTGCGGGCGAACCGCACCACGTTCTTGCCCCCCTCGCGGAGGTACGAGAGGGCCTGATCGAAGGCCGGGACGACGCGCCCGATGGCGCTCGGCAGCTTCGGCGACGCGTCGAGGGTGACCGTGCGGCTCGCGAAGTCGACGTGGAGCGTGTTCTTCGTGCCGTAGACGCGGAGGAAGTGCCCGGGCGGCCGCGCGTGCGACGAGAAGGTCCCGTAGGCGCTGACGCGCGCGCCCTGCACCGTGACGCGGAGCTCGTCGAGCATGTCGTCGCGCGAGTCGCCGAACCGCTTCTCCCGGAGCGCGTAGGCGGTCGCGGTGACCTTCGGCTGCTCGTCGTCCACGAACTCGACGATCTTGTTCAGGAGGTGATCGACGTTGTTGTGGAACAGCTTGCCCGGGAGGCGATGGACCCAGTGCGAGCCGTCGCCGAGGAGCGCCGCGCCGAAGGGGCCGGCGAGGTTGTAGCCGAAGCAGCTCTCCACGTGGACGGGATCGCCGATCACGCCGTCGCCGACGAGCCTGCGCATCTCGACGGCCGGGGGATCGAACTGGTACTCCCAGCCGACGGTCATCTTCTTCCCGGCGGCGGTGCAGAGCTCGATGAGGCGCCGCACGTCCGCGAGGTTCAGCGCAGTCGGCTTCTCCACGTAGACGTGGGCGCCCGCCTCGATGGCGCGCCGGGCGAGGAACAGGTGCGACTGCGGAGGGGTGGTGATGTGGACGACGTCGGGCTTCTCGACGTCGAGCAACCGGTCGAACGAGTCGTAGTGGCTCGGGATGCCGTAGCGCACCGCGATCTGCTCGGCCATCAGGAGCTCCAGGTCGCATACGGCGACGACCCGAGCCCGCTCCGGCATCTTCTGGATCTCTTCTATGTGGCCGTCGGCGATCTTGCCGCAGCCGACGATCGCGATTTTGAGGGTCATGCGGCGGCGGAGCGTACCGCAACGTGGCTGCCGAGAGCTAGGCTCTCGGCTGGCCCGCGGTCAGCGCGGACGCCGCGGCGCGCGCGTCCACGCGCATCCACGCGCGTGGAGGAGCTTGATGACGGTCGCGGCGGCCTCGGGTAGGCTGCGCGGCGCAGCATAAAGAAGGGTGGTGATTCTTGCGCGTGCTCCATGTTCTTCATACGTCGCTGCCTGTCATTGCGGGGTACACGATCCGCAGCGACTACATCATCAAGCACCAGGCCGAGCACGGGATGCGGCCGGCGGTGGTGTCGTCGGCGCAGCAGGGGTCCGGGGATGCGCTGAAGGACGAGATCGGCGGCATCTCGTACTGGCGGACGCGCGAGCCTACCGGCAAGAAGCTGCCGCTGGTCAGGGAGCTCCAGCTCGTGCGGGCGCTGGAGGCGCGCGTCGAGGACGCGATCCGGGAGTTTCAGCCCGATCTCGTGCACGCGCACTCGCCGATGCTCGTCGGGCTGCCGGCGCTCGCGGCGGCGCGCCGCTTCGGGCTGCCGCTCGTCTACGAGGTGCGCGACCTCTGGGAGAACGCCTCCGTCGACCGGGGCAAATTCAAAGAGGACTCGGCTCCTTACAAGATCTCGGCCGGCCTCGAGACGATCGTCTACAAGTACGCTGACGCGACGGTGACGATCTGCGAGGCGCTGAAGGGCGCTGTCGCGCCGCGGGTGCGCAGCACGGACGCGCTCCACGTCGTGGGCAACGGCGTCGACTCGGACAAGTTCGCGCCGCGGGAGGCCCCGCCCGGCGCCTGGGAGCGCTTCGGGCTCGCCGGGAAGAAGCTCATCGGCTACGTCGGCACCTTCCAGCCGTACGAGGGGCTCCAGACGCTCATCGCGGCGATCGGCGACATCGCGCGGGAGATCCCGGACGCGCACGTCGTGATCACCGGGGCCGGCGGCCAGGAGATGGAGCTCAAGGCGTTCGCCCGCGAGCGAGGGGTGGAGTCCAAGGTGACCTTCACCGGGCGGGTGCCGCACGACGAGGTGTTCAACATCTACGCGATGGCGAGCCTGCTCGTGTATCCCCGCATCCGGACCCGGACGACCGAGCTCACGACGCCGCTGAAGCCGCTCGAGGCGATGTCCATGGCCCGGCCCGTGATGGTGAGCGACGTCGCGGCCATGGGGGAGCTCGTCCGTTATGGCGAGACCGGGTTCGTCTTCAAGGCGGGCGACAGCGCCGATCTCACGAAGCGGTGTGTGGAGGCGCTCAAGGACCCGGCGCGCCTCGAGCAGGTCGGCAAGAACGCGCGGGCGTGGATCCTCGAGGAGCGGCAGTGGCCCACGCTGCTCTCGCGGTACGAGACCATCTACGAGCAGGCGATCGCCGTGCGGCGCGGACAGGGCAAGTCGCGCGTCGGCGAGCCGCGCGCGGCGTGAAGGGCGGCGACCCCAGCCCGAGCTTCCGACGGCCGACGGCCAGCGTCGCTGCCGCGTGAGCGTCGCGATCCCTAGGCGCGTCCTCGCGCGATCCGGGGTATGATCACGCGGCCCCATCCCGCCCCTTCGGGAACTGGCAGGAGGTCTCTCAACGTGTTCGAGATCAAAGTCGACCGGATCATCGCCATGGTGGATTTCGTCCTCGAGGGGCGTGTCCGCCTCGAGGAGATGGAGAACTTCGTCAGCGAGCTGAGGAAGGCGTGCGAGAGCCTCCAGGGCCGGGAGATCAAGATCAAGGCCGATGTCCGCGGGTTCAGGCCGATGTCCCCCGATGTGGCGGAGAAGATCCGCGCCGTCCAGGAGTTCGGCCTGGAGCTCGGGGTGATGCGCGTCGCCGAGATCATCGAGAGCGACATCGTCGCGCTCCAGCTGAACCGCGTGGCGCGCGAGAGCGGCACGGACAAGGTCCTCCGGCGCTTCTGGGACGAGGACGCAGCCCACGAGTGGCTCCTCCACGGCGATCCGGAATGAGCGGCGGGCACCCGCTTCGGATACGGGCCCATCTCGACGTTTTCGGTGCTCAGCGCACCTGAGTGCGCTTCCGCGCCGAAAACGCCGATCTGGGCCCGTCTCCTGTGCGGGTGACCGCCGCTCGGCGGGGCTTTTGCCAAAGAGAAGGGGGCGGGGGGGCGCTAGAAGAGGGGGGGCGGGTCGGAGGGGTGCGGGGGGCGGTACTGCTTCAGGATCTCGGCGACGGCGTCCAGCGGCAGGGCCGGCGCGTGGTGTCCGCTGTGGCCGGTCATCTCGACGCCGCCGAACATCGCGTTGAGGATCGCCTCTTCCACCACGTCGACGGTGGCCTCGTAGAGCGCGTCGACCTCGGTGTCGAGGACGAGCTCGGCCATGTGCCGGCCCGGCGCGAGCGGGTGCACGCTGAGCGAGCGGCTCGACCGGGGGGCGCTCCACTGCTCGGTGGCGACGCGAGGCACCCGGTTCGCGGTGCTCCACGCGAGGACGATCTCGCCCGAGTTGTTGGCCGCATACCCGCCGGTCCGGCCGATCGCGAGCGCGGCGCGCCGCGCGAGGCGCGCGAGCTGGCGGTGGATGAGCGGGGCGTCGGTGGCGACGAGCACGATGATCGAGCCGGCGGGGCCCCGCCGCGGGACGTGGTTGAAGCGGTCGCTGATGAGCCGCCCGACCGGGACCCCATCGACGCGGAGCAGCTCGCGATCACCGAAGTTCGACAGCACGAGCGCCCCCACGAGGGCGTCGACCCCGCCGACGGGGACCGACCGGCTCGAGGTGCCGATCCCGCCCGCGAAGTGGAACGTCTGCATGCCCGTGCCGGCGCCGACGCACCCCTCGGCCACGGGGCCACCCCGGGCGTTGTCGATCGCCTCGTCGACGTCGGCCTGCGCCACGTGGCGCCCCACGGCGTCGTTGAGGAAGCTGTCGTCGCACTCGGCGACGACCGGGATCACGACGTCGTAGTCCTTGCCGATCTTGGGGTGCTTGCGCGAGAGCCACGCGACGGTCGCGTCGAGGACGCGGCCGACGCAGAGCGTGCTGCAGAGCAGGATCGGCGTCTCGCAGAGGCCCCACTCGTTGATCTGCGAGAGGCCGGTCACCTCGCCCGCGCCGTTGAGCACGTAGCTCGCGGTGAACACCCGATCGAGGAAGACGTCGCCGTCGGCCGGGACGACCGCGGTCACGCCCGTGCGCACCGGACCGAGGCCGGGGACGAGCTCGCCTTCGCCCTCGATCTTGGTCACGTGGTGGACCCGCACCCCAGGGACGTCCGTGATCGCGTTCTCCGGACCGGTCGGAAAGCGGCCGATCGCGACGCCGAGATCGCGCAGCCGAGGGCGCCTGAGCGCGGTCGAGGGCGCGCTCATGGGCCGGCGACCTCGCCGCTCGCGACGGAGACCGTGTCGGAGAGGGGCGCGGCCTCCGCCGGGAGCGGCGCGGGCCCGGCGAGCGCCGGGGTGGGCGCGGCGCCCGGGTCGGCGGCCGGCGAGGCGACCGCCGCGCTGGCGGCCGGCGCGGCGGCGCCCGGCGCAGGCACCGCCGCGGCGAACGCGGCCCGCGGCGACGCGGCGCGGGCCTCGCGGTAGCGCTTGAGGCAGCCGGCCAGGATCTCGCCGATCAGCGTCCGGTAATCCATCCCCGCCACCTTCGCGATCACGCAGAGATCGCTGAAGTCGGGCGTCAGGCCGGGCAGCGGGTTGATCTCGATGACGTACACCCTGCCGTCCTTCGCCATGCGCAGATCGACCCTGGCCACGTCGCGGCACCCGAGGGCCGCGAACGTGTCGCGCACGACCTTCTCGATGCGGCGGAGCTCCGACGGCGTGAGCTGCGCGGGGCACTCGAAGCGCACGCGCGGCGTGTCCGTTTGCTTCTCCTCGTAGCCGTAGACGGGGTAGGTGGGCGGGTCGACGAAGACGACCTCCATCGGCGGCAGCACCTTCGGCCGCCGCTCCCCGAGCAGGCCCACGGTGAACTCGCGGCCCGTGATGTACTCCTCGATGAGGGCCGGCTGGTGGTAGCGATCGACCAGCTGCTTCGCCGCGGCGCGCGCGGCGGCCTCGTCCTTGACGACGGACGCGGAGGTGATCCCCTTCGAGGTCCCCTCGGCGTTGGGCTTCACGATCACCGGGTACCGGAACGGCTTCAGCTTCTCGCGTCCGGTCGTGACCACCTGCCATTCGGCCGTCTCGATGCCGGCCGCCCGCAGGATCTGCTTCGTGAGGCCCTTGTCGAGGGCGAGCGAGAGCGTCGTCGCGTCCGAGCCGCTGTACGGGATGCCGAGCAGCTCGCAGAGCGCCGGCACCTGCGCCTCGCGGCCGCGGCCGCGGAGCCCCTCGGCGATGTTGAAGACGACGTCGACCCCGGAAGCCGCGAGCGCGCGCGGCAGGTCCGGGATCGCCTCGAGCGGGACCACGGTGTGGCCGTAGCTCTCGATGGCGCTCGCGATCGCCTGGATCGTGCGCGGCGAGTCGAACTCGGCCTCCAGGTCGTGCATCGCGCCGGGGCCCGCCTTGTCGGCCGCGGCCGTGTCGCTCCGCTTCATGTTGTAGGTGAAGCCGACGCGGAGCGCGGTCCGCTTCGCCCGCCGCGGCTGGTTGCTCTCCAGGAGCGGCAGCAGCCCCCGCCGCTTGCAGGCGCTCCTCACGATGGCGCGGATCACGCCGTCGAAGTCGACGCCGCGCTGCGCCGCCGCGACGAAGACGCTGGCGCCCGGCTGGAGGGTGGGCAGCCCGTCGACCTCGAGGAAGTGGACGTCGTGGCCCTGGCTGCGCGAGGCGGACGGCGTGACCCGGAACTCGCAGCGGGCGTGATCCTTGAGGTCCAGGGCGCGCACGACGCGCGCCGTGATGGCCCGGATGCGCTCGATCGTGGCCGCGGGCAGCTGCGCGGGCCGGCGCGTGACCTGCTCGGGCTTCGCGTGCTTCAGGTCGAAGTCGTACACGTTGTAGCTGCCCGGCACCTGGGGATCGATCACGAACTCGACCGGGGTGAGGACGCCCTCGGGGATGCCGGTGCCGCTCGAGCGCGCGCCGTTCGCCTCCTTGAGGCCGTCGACGAAGGCGCACGCGACGTCGATGCCGGCGATGTAGTGCTCGACGAGCAGGCCCGCCTCGAAGCGCGCGAGCTGCCGCTCGACGACCTCGGCGAGGTGGTGCGCGTCCTCGCAGACGCTCCACTCCCGGAAGATGCCCTTGGAGGAGCCCTCGAAATTCGGCTTCACGATGACGGGGAAGCTCATGTCGTCGAGCGCGCCGCTGTCCAGGGTGGTCCGGTTGACGAGGCGGGCGCGCGGGGTGGCGACGCCGTAGCTCGCGAGGACGCGCTTCGTGAGCGACTTGTCGAGCGCGACGTTCAGCGTGTAGGCGTCGGAGCCGGTGTACGGGATGCCGAGCTCGTCGAAGAGCGACGGATAGAACGCCTCGCGCGTCTTGCCCTTGTGGCCCTCGGCCGTGTTGAAGATGAGGTCCGGCTGGAGCGCCTCGAGCCGGGCGAGGACCCGGGAGGCCGGGCCGCTGACCTCGATCCGCTCCACCTCGTGCCCGGCTCGCTCGAGCGCGCCGGCGATGGCGGCGATCGTCTCCGGGCTGTCGAACTCGGCTTCCTCGGCGGAGCCCGTGATCTTCAGGTTGTGCGTGAGCGCGATGCGCATGGTCTCTCCTGTGCCGGTCGTCCGGGCCGCGGCTCCCCGGTGCTCTGCCGGAGGCGCACGCGCGTGCGAGGTTACGGCCAGCGGGCGTGATTTGCCGGGGAAAAAGCAGGAGAGCGCCGGTGGGGGCTCCGGGGCTCGGCGGGCTCCCGCTCGCGCGGAGGTCGTGCTAGCGACCCCGTGTGGATCGTTTCGCCGCACACGACGCCGACCGCTCTCCGCCGCCCGAGCCTGGCCTCCCTCACGAGGAGCTGAACGAGCCGCAGGCGCGCGCGGCCAGCCACGCGGCGGGGCCGCTCCTCATCTTCGCCGGCGCGGGGAGCGGCAAGACCCGCGTCATCGTGTACCGGATCGCGAACCTCATCGTCACGCACCGTGTCCCGCCCTACCGGATCCTGGCGGTGACGTTCACGAACAAGGCGGCGACCGAGATGAAGCGCCGGCTGGAGGGGCTCATCGGGCCCGACATCGTGAAGGACCTCTGGGTGGGCACGTTCCACGCGGTGTGCGCGCGCCTCTTGCGCCGGCACCACGAGGCGGCCGGGCTCGACAAGAACTTCATCATTTACGACGACGACGATCAGCGGGCGGTCATGAACCGCGTGCTCAAGGAGCTCAACCTCGACGATCGGCGCTATCCGCCCCGCCAGGTGCTCTCGCGCATCCACGCGGAGAAGCAGGAGGGGCGGGGGCCCGCCGAGTTCGAGCGGAAGGGCTACTTCGACGACGCGATCGCGCGGTGCTTCGAGGCGTACGAGCGGCACCTCAAGGCGGCGAGCGCGGTGGACTTCGACGACCTGCTGCTCGCCGTGCTGCGCATCGCGGAGGACCCGACGAGCTACGCCGGCGAGGATCTCCGGGGGCGCTTCCGGCACGTGCTCGTGGACGAGTTCCAGGACGTGAACCAGGTGCAGTACCGGCTCGTCCGGGCGTTCTGCAAGAGCCACGACAACCTCTGCGTGGTCGGCGACGACGACCAGAGCATCTACCGCTGGCGCGGCGCGGACGTCCGGATCGTCCGCGGCTTCCGGCGCGATTTTCCGCACGCGACGGTGGTGAAGCTCGAGCAGAACTACCGCTCGATCGGGCACGTCGTGCGGGGCGCGCTCGGCGTGATCCGCCACGCGTCGGATCGCGAGCCGAAGGAGCTCTGGACGGCGAACCAGGACGGCACGCCGATCGACGTGGTGGCGGCGGACAGCGAGCACGACGAGGCGGCGTGGGTGGTCGAGTGCGTCCGCGAGCTCATCGCGGAGGGCGTCTCGCCGAACGAGATCGCGGTGTTCTACCGGATCCACGCGCAGTCGCGCGTGCTCGAGGAGGTGCTGCGCGAGGCGCGCATCCCGTACCAGATCATCGGGGGCACGCGCTTCTTCGAGCGGGCGGAGGTGAAGAACCTGCTCTCGTACCTCCGCGTGATCGCGAACCCGAAGAGCGACGTGGATCTCAACCGCATCATCAACGTGCCCGCCCGCAAGATCGGCCAGAGCACGGTCGACAAGCTCATCCAGGCGGCGGATCTGCTGGGCGTGTCGCTGTTCGAGGCGATCGATCCGCTCCTGGAAGGGCGGGTGCCGCCGTCGGCGATGCCGGGGGGCCAGCTGCCGCCGCTCGCGTCGGCGGCGAAGCGCAGCCTGCTCGGCTTCCGCGATCTGATCCACGGGCTCATGACCGAGGCGAAGAGCGCGTCGCCGAGCGCGCTGGCGGAGGAGGTGCTCGCGCGGTCGGGCTACGCCAAGGCGCTCGAGCAGGACGACAGCGTCGAGTCGGAGGCGCGGCTCCAGAACTTGCGCGAGCTCGTGCAGTCGCTCGTCGACTACGAGCAGGAGGCGACCGCCGCGGGCGACGAGGCGACGCTCGCGGGCTACCTCGAGCGGGTGAGCCTCGTGTCGGACGTCGACGCGCTCGCGGACGTGCCCAAGGTGGCGATGATGACGATCCACGCCGCGAAGGGGCTGGAGTTCCACGCGGTGTTCCTGACCGGCATGGAGGAGGACCTGTTCCCGTTCCGGAGCCAGGATCCGAACCGCAAGGGCGACATCGAGGAGGAGCGCCGGCTGGCCTACGTCGCGATCACGCGGGCGCGCGAGCGGCTCTGGATCACGCACGCGGCGCGGCGGGCGATCTTCGGCCAGACGCGTTACGGCTTGCCGAGCCGCTTCCTCGCGGATCTGCCGCCGGCCTCGGTGCGCCCGATCGCGACGCCCGCCAGCATGATGGCGCAGCGCCGGGTCGAGGGCGGCTTCGGCGGGGGCGGCGGGTACGCCGCGTCCGGGCTCCGGTTCGGCGGGCAGGAGCGCTCGTGGGAGGGCCGCGAGCGGAGGCCCGGGGCGCAGGCTGACGAGCGGTTCGCAGGGGCGCGGTTCTCGCGGGAGGGCGAGCCGGCGAGGGGGGCCATGGCGCGCGGCATGGACGTCCCCGACCGGGCGCCGGGCGAGCGGTATGTCGAGCGGGAGGCGGTCGACCCGGGCGCCGAGGGCGGCGAGGGGCTCGCGTTGCGGCGCGGGATGCGGGTGTACCACGAGCGGTTCGGGCCGGGCGTGGTCGAGAGCGTGGATCCCGGGGCGGATCCGATCGCGACCGTGAAGTTCTCCGGGTGGGGGAAGAAGCGGATCAAGGTGGCGTTCCTGCGCGCCGGGCCGTGAGAGGGGCGGGGCGCTGGCAGCGCGTTGACCAGGGACGGCTCCGGCCGCGCGGGAAGCGCGGCCCAGCGGCCGGGCCCCTCTCACGGCCCGGCGCGACCCGGTGTCAGCGGCTGGACGCGGCCGCGGCCGCGGCGGTGGACGTGGCGAGGCGCCGAAAATGCTCGATGCCGAGGAGGTTGCACAGGGTCTCCAGGTGCTGCCGGCGCGCCCTGTGCTCGTCCAGCAGGCGGGCGACGGGCTCGTGCCCGAGCAGGTCCACGGCGATGCTGTCTCGCGAGAGGAGCGCGTCGCGCGCGTGGTCGTGGAGCGGCCCCGCGAGCATGTCGGCGCGCATGGCGTCCGCCGAGCGGCGCTTCTTGCCCGAGCGGCCGCGCCACGCGCTCGCCGCTCGCCAGAGCTCGCCGGTGACATAGAGCAGATCGCGCGCGAGCAGGCGTGAGAGCCCGGGTCCCTGGAGCGCAAGCAGGGAGTTGTCGTTCACGAGGATGCCGCGCGCGGACGGCAAGAAGCGGCGCACGATGGCGTCGTGGAGGCCGGCGTGCGTGCCAATCGGGGAGGGCAGGCCGAACGCCAGCCGCACGACGGATGGGCTCGCGTACGGGGAGAAGGTCTTCCACCAGGCGAAGCGCGACGTGATCGCGCCCCAGCGGCCATACCGCTCGAAGAGGTAGAATTGATCGAGCACGTCGTGGAGGTCGGGCGAGCGCCGGAACATCGCCTCGACCACCGAGCGGGTGCGCTCGCGGACGGCGGCCAGAGGATCGGGGGAGCGAAAGCTCAGCGCTGCCGGGCGGCGCCACTTCCGGACGAAGAAGGCCGCGACGTCGTCCGCGCTGGCGCGGGCCACCCGCGTGTATTGGCCGGGGCGAGCATAGTAATAGCCACGGAAGATCTCGCCTCCGCCGCCTTCGAAGCCCACGGGGCGGTCGTCCCAGCTCGGATACCTGTCAATCGCGCGCTTGGCGCTGGAATCGCCGTTCATGTGAAACGCGATGAGATCCGCGTGACGGCTGAAATCGTCGTGGATGGGCAGATCCAGCTCGCGGTGCTCGTGGCGTGCGCCCACGAGCGCGGCGATGCGCCTGGCCACGCGCACGTCGAGGCTGTCGGTCGCGCCGGTGGTCTTGGCGACGATGCGCTCCGCCGGCACGACCGACGCGACCAGCGCGAAGGCCGCGCGGCTGTCGATGCCTGCGGTGAGGTCGGCCCGGACCGTGTCGCTGCTCGCCGCGGCGAAGCGCGTGTTCTCGCGCATGGTGTCGACGATCCGGTCGATTCGCTCCCGGACGGCGGCCGCGTCACGCGCGTCGATGCGGCGCTCGAACAGATCGAGCGGCGCGGGGAGCCGCTCCAGGCGGCCGCCCCGCAGGCGCAGCCAGTGCGCAGGATCGCACGGCTCGACGCGCGCGAGCAGCGGCCGCCCGCCGATGGACCAGTCGGCGGTGATGATCGAGCACGCCGAGGCGTGGTCGATCACGACAGGGCACGCCCCGGTCGCCACGAGCGCGACGTCGTGCGGGGAGACGTAGAGGACCCCGCCCGCGTGCAGGGTGCGCAGCGCCCGGCGGCCGAGCAGATCCGAGATCACCGAGGCCGTGCGCTCCGCGCGGTCGACGACGATGGCGGAGAAGTTGCCGTCGAGCGCGGCCACCGAGTCCCCGCGGCCCGACATCCAGGCGCGGAGGACGGCGCTCGCGGGCGACGCCCTGGATTCACCTTGCAGCTCGCCGAACAACAGCACGGCGTGCGTGTCGGTGACCACCTGATCGAGCAGGTCGAGCCGCGCCCGCGGCTCCGGCGTCGCCGGCGTAAGGAGCGCCCACCCGCCGCCTACCTCTGGCAGGACCTCCAGCGTCATCCGGGGCGCAGGGCCCATGGAGGACATCCGCTCGCCGACGAGGAGCGCCGCGCGGCGGAGAACCGCAGCGGGATCGCGATCGCTCGCGTCCGGCAGGTTGAAGGCGGCGATGAACGAAATCAAGGTATCCTCACCTGATCTGTGATGCCCGCCCGGAAAAGCGGGTGACGGAGAGCGGCCGCGATGAGCGCTTCGCGCGCGACGAGGGCCAGCGACGGGAGGCGCTCATGCGCGCGCGAATCTAGCCGGAGCTCCGCCATCGTCGCAAGCGACTGCCGAGGCGACGCCGCGCGGCCTCTCGCACGCAGCGCGCTGGCCGGGGAAGGCCTCCCCGCTCCCTCCCCACGCTTGTCCAAAGTTCCCGGGGGCGGCGAGGAGACAAGGCGCGTCGACCTAGATCCACACCTCGCCGAGCAGTGGCAGCACGCCCAATCTCATGTCGCGCGACGCCCGGCCGAGGCGCTGTGCGAGGCGCTCCCCCTGCATCGCGGGGAGCGCGACGGCGGGGCGATCGAGGGGCAGGAAGAAATTGTCCCAGTGCGAGAAGAGCACAGCGCGCGGCGACAGGGCGCGCGCGACGCGCTCGGGGAAATCGCTCGAGGCGGTCCAGCCGGCCACGCAGAGCAGGAGCAGGTCGGGCTCCCTGCAATCGAGGCCCGCCTCGGCGAGCTCCGCGCTGCCCAGGTGGACGATGCGCCGGCCCGCGACCCGGATCTCCACCGCAAAGACGGCGCCGCACCGGTAACGCTCGGCCCGGAGCGGGACCTGCTCGCAATCGGAGATGTCGCCGGGGAAGGGGACCCGGCCGAGCAGCAGGCGGGAGTGGGCGCTCGGGAAGAAGCGCAGCTGGAACGGGCCGATCTCGGCGACCACGGGCTCGCCGCCCGGCGCGCGCTCGACGTCGCGCACGCGCGCCTCGGGGACGCCGGAAGCGCGGCAGAGCGCCGCCGCGGAGCGCGAGCCGAAGACCGTGGCCCCGGTGCGGAGCGCGATCTCCGGGATGTCGAGCGCGTGATCGAAATGGGTGTGGCCCGCGATGACGGCGTCGGCGCGCGGCGCGTGGCGCGCGACGGCGGCCACGTCGGGGACGAGCCGGCCGATCGCGCAACGGAGGAGCGAGGCGCGCGTGAGATACGGATCGATGAGCACCACCGCGCCGGCGTGCTCGATCGCGAACCCCGCCGTGCCCAGCCACCGCACCCGGACCGTGCCCGCCGGCGCGAGCGACCGCGGAGAGAACGTGTCGGCGATCATCGGTGCGGGCTCGTCCGGCCGTCGGACGGGGTGAGTCGGTGCGGCGTGCTCATCGAGATCGGGGCCGAATCGAGATCGAATCGAGATCGAATCGAGATCGAATCGTACGCCAGTGTCCGTGTTTCCGGCGACCGAAGCTCGTCCGCTCGGTTACGATTGTCGGTCGTGGCAGACCGAACGCGCGCCGGCACCATCGCCGCCCTCGCCGCGCTGTACTTTGCACAGGGCATCCCGTTCGGCTTCCAGGCGACGGCGCTCCCCGTCTTCCTGCGGGCGAGCGGCGTCTCGCTCTCCGGCGTGGGCTTCGCCGGAGCGCTCGCGATCCCGTGGGCGACGAAGGCGCTCTGGGCGCCGCTCGTCGACCGCTACGGCTGGGAGCGGATCGGCAGGCGCCGCTCGTGGATCCTGCCGCTCGGGGTGCTGCTCTCGCTCACGTGCGCGGCCGCCGCGTTCGTCCCGCCGTCGCGCCACCTCGGCGCCCTGCTCGCGCTGGTCTTCCTGATGAACCTGCTCGCGGCCACCCAGGACATCGCGGTCGACGGGCTCGCGATCGATCTGCTCGGGCGCGGTGAGCTCGGTTTGGCGAACGCCGCGCAGGTGGTCGGCTACAAGGTCGGCATGCTCGTCGCGGGCGGGCTGCTCGTCTGGGCGAGCGCCTGGATCGGCTGGGGTGGTCAGTTCGGGGCGATGGCCGCGCTCGTCTTCCTCTCGGCTCTGGCCTCGCTCGCGCTGCGCGAGCCTCCCGCGAGCGAGGTCGAGGCGCGCGCGCGCCGGTCGCTCCGCGAGGTGCTCGCGGCGGTCTTCGCCGCCCTGCGGGCGCCTGGCGCGCTCTGGGTCGTCGCCTTCCTCGGGACCTACAAGCTCGGCGAGGCGATGGTCGACATGATGTTCAAGCCGTTCCTCGTCGACGCCGGCTTCCCGCCGCACCGGATCGGCCTCTGGGTGGGCACGTACGGCCTCGTCGCGTCGATCGCCGGCTCGCTCGCGGGAGGCCTGCTGTCGCACCGGATCCCGCTGCTCGCCGCCGTCGCGGTGACCTCGGCGCTGCGCACCGTGGCGATGGCGGGCGAGTGGTACCTCGCCGCGGCGGGGGCGCCCACCGCGGAGGCCGTCGTCGCGGTCACCGTGGCCGAGCACCTCTTCGGCGGCGCCCTCACGACGGCGGTGTTCGCTTTCATGATGTCGCGTGTCCGGCGGTCGGTCGGCGCGACGCACTACACGCTGCTGGCCAGCGTGGAGGTGCTCGGCAAATCGCCCGCTGTGTGGCTCTCGGGCGCCGTCGCCCAGCGGCTCGGCTATGCAGGCCTGTTCGCCCTGGGGACCGTGATCTCGGTCGCCTTCCTCGGGCTGCTCTTGCCGCTGCGGGAGCGGAGAGCGGGCGAGGGGTGAGCAGGCCCGGCCGTCGATCGGCCGGCCCGCGAGCGCCTCGCCCCGCCAGAGGGTGTAACTGGCGAAAACTTGCGTGACGGCCGCAGGGACGGCGCGCCATACTGCGCCCGTTCGACGATCAGGCCAACGACACCTCGGCGGATTGGGGCCGCCGGGGTGCCGGTTGCCCAGCCTTGTGCCGGAGGACTGGACGCACGATGATCTCTTCCAAGCATTGGATCGTGGGAATTTTGTCTCTCACGGCCTCGGCGCTCCCTTTCGCCTGTGGCGACGTCCCGTACATGGGTGGCGACTGCGCGACCACGGACGACTGCCTGTCCAGCAAACAGACGGTGCCGGGCACGGTCTGCGTCGAGGAGCGCTGCGTCTGCGCCGAGCCGGGCCAGGTGATCTGCTGCCCGCCGGGCGAGGAGGAGCCGGACTGCTTTCTCAAGTGCCGGGGTTGCGACGAGTGCGCGGAAGGAACGCTGGAGTGCTCGGGCGTGATCGACCGACCGACGGGGTGGTGCGAAGACGCCGCGGACTGCCCAGGGCCGCCGGACCCGCGGTGCGGCGCGGGTCGGTGCGTGGAGGGGAGATGCGAGCTCGAGATCAGGCCGGGGCGGCTCGTCTCGCAGATCCGCGGCGACTGCAAGCAGGACGAGTGTACCCCGGAGGGGAACGTGATCAGCGTGCCGGCCTACGACGTGTACAACGACGGCAACCAGTGCACGACCGATCTGTGCGACTACGATCAGCCGCTCAACGCGTTGCTCGATAACGTGATCTGCCCCGTCTCGGGCTCGGGTCGGTGTTACAAGGGGCGCTGCGTCGAGTGCCTCGACGAGGATCCCACGCTGCACTGCCCTTCCGGGCTGGCGTGTGATGGGGTGTTCTGCGTGCCGGTCCACTGCGTCAATCAGGCGCTCGACGCGGGCCGCGGAGAGACGTCGCAGGACTGCGGTGGGCCATGCAAGCCGTGCAAGGGCGGGGACCCGTGCGAGGTCGGGGCGGATTGCCAGTCGGGGGTGTGCGCGATGGCCCATTGCAAGGCTCCGACGTGCGACGACGGCGTGAAGAACGGCGATGAGACCGGCGTGGACTGCAGCGGCACGTGCCCGCGCCGCTGCCCGGACGGCCGCGGGTGCGCGTCCGGCGAGGATTGCGAGAGCGGGGTCTGCTGGGCCGGAGCGTGCGAGCCGCCCATTTGCAGGGACGGCGTGGAGAACGGCGACGAGCTCGGGGTGGACTGCGGGGGAGCAGGGTGCAGCGCGGCGTGTCCGGGGTGAGCGGCGGCGCGCCGCCGCGTCGTCTCAGCGCGGGGAGCACCGCGCGCGGTTCAATGACACGGAGAAATTGAACCGTAGAGGCACGGAGGGCGGCCAGGCGACGCAGCAAGACGCCGAGGGACGAGGAACGAGGAGAGATGAATAATTTTTACTCTCTCCTCTTCCCTCGGCGCCCGCGGTGCCCACCATAGCTCTTTTTGTCACGAGATCAGGGGACAGCCTTTTGCGTCGCGGCGCCGGCTGATGCGAAAGTCGATGATCCGCGCGCCCATTTCATGATATAACCAGACAGCGCTACGGCTGGCTGCTGCAAGAATCGCTAGTGACCGCGCTCGCCCGACTCCGTCCATCGATCGCCAGGCCCGCGACGACCCTCATCCGGCTCAGGGGAGCGAGAGCCGCCTGAGGCCAGGGAGGTCGAGGTCGGCCACGATCCGGGAGGCGAACGCCTGGTGACGACCGTCTCGTCGTGCCGTCCCGCCGCACGCGCTGATTGACGAATGACTCCTTCAGCGCTCCGCCTTCGGGCAAATGGAACATCATATCAACGTTTCGCTTGTTTGTAAATAGTGATTTCAAAGTCCATACCGTGCGGCAGATCGCCGCGCGACGCGGCGCAGCTATGGCGGCGCCGCAACGAGGAGCTCTCCCATGAGAACCGCCCATCTGTCGATCTCTGCTGCTGCTTCCGCTTCCGCGTCTGCTTCCGCGTCTGCTTCCGCGTCTGCTTCCGCGTCCGCGCTCGCATTCGCCTTGATGATCTCCGGCTGCGTGGCGGCACCCGAGCCGCACGACGATACCGAAGATGCCATCGGCGAGGGCGCGGCGGCGCTCGTCTCCTGCTCGGTGCTCCCCTCCGGCAACATCGTCACGAACGGCAGCTTCGAATCGCCGGACGTGTGGCCCGGCACGTCGTCGATCTACAACGGCTCGATCACCGGCTGGCAGGCCGCCTATGGTCAGATCCAGGTCTATGACCACTCGAACGGCATGAACCCGGCGCACGGCGAGCAGCACGTCGAGCTGGACGCCTCGACCTCGAGCGGCATCTATCAGAACCTCACGACCGTCCCGGGAGCGACCTACCAGCTCCGGTTCGCCTTCGCCGCGCGCCCCGGCACGACCGCGAGCCAGAACGTGCTCGGCGTCGTCTGGGGTGGCCAGCAGGTGGCCACGCTGACGACCGCCAGCTCCGCATGGGTCTATTACACCTATACCCTCGTGGCCTCCGGCACGACGACGCGCCTCCAGTTCAACGACCTGGGCACCTCGAACGGCCAGGGGACGCTGCTCGATAACGTCACCGTGGTCGCCGCCGATACGGATCAGGATGGGGTGTTCGACTCGTGCGACAACTGCCCGGCGCTGGCCAACCCCTCCCAGGCCGACGCCGACGCCGACGGCATCGGCGACGCCTGCGAGCCCCCCCCGCCCGCCGAGCCCGTGTGCGTGGTCGTGCAGCGCGGCACCTACGGGAGCGTGCAGGATGCGCATATCCAGCCCGGCGTCTCGTGGCCGTACGGCGATTACCCGTACGTCGTCATGAACACGTTCCCGGAGGGCGTGCAGCTGGGCGTGCTGGCCTTCGATCTGTCGTTCATCCCGGCGGGCTCCGACGTCGAATCCGCGACCCTCTCGCTGGCTCACACGTGGAAGGAGAGCGCCAGCACCATCGAGCTGCACCGCGTGAACGGCCCCTGGCAGGAGTCGACCGTGCACGCCGGCAACTTCCCCGGGTACAACGCGGCCGTCGAGGCCTCGATCGCCACCGTCGGCCAGGCGAGCGCCGTCGTGACCGCCAACGTGGCGGCCCTCGTCCAGTCCTGGGTGGATGGTTCCCCGAACCACGGCGTCGCGCTCCACGACGTGAACGGTCGGACCGACATCCGCTCGAGCGAGCAAACGAACATCGCCAACCGGCCGAAGCTCGAGGTCTGCTACACGCCGGCCCAGTAGCGGGGCTCCGGCCGAGGTGCGGGGCGCGCCGGATCACGAGCTCTTGGACGTCCCGGGCGATCTCGGGATGTCGCCACGTCACGCCTCCTTCGTCACCTCGGCCACGCTCGTTTGCCGAGAACCTGACGCCGCGCTCCGCCTTTGATAGCAAGCGGAGCCGCGGTGATCTCGCGCAGGAAGCTCGTCCTCGGTCTCGCCGGCGCCGCCGGCGTCGCCGCCCTCTCACGGGCGCTCGCCCCGGGCTCCCCGCGCGAGATCGCGGCGCGGCGCGCCCTCAAGCTCCCGATCGCGCCGAGCGGGTGGCCGTTTCCAGGGGCCCGCGTCGTCGCCCCCTCCGCCGTCTTTCCACGGGATTTCGGGGTCCGCCGCATCTACCTCGACGCCGGACATGGCGCCCCCGGCAACACCGGCAACCTCTCCTGCTTCTGCGTCGACGAGCAGGACTTCACCCTCGCCGCGGCGCGCGCCCTCGCCGAGCGGCTCAACGCCACCGGGCGCTTCGAGGCGCGCGTGGGCAGGGCCGGCGACCGTCCGTTGCCCTACGCGGAGCGCGTCGAGGACGCCGCCCGGTGGGGCGCCGACGCCTTCGTCAGCCTGCACTCGGACGTGCGCGGCAGGGCCGAGACGTGGTCGCCCGTCCAGGGCCGCCAGTGCCCGCTCAGCCTCGCCGCGCCGGGGTTCGCCGTCCTGTGGTCCGACGAAGGTGATCCGGCCCTCTGCGCCCTCCGGCTCGCGCTCGCGCGCGGCTTCGCGAGGCGCATGGAAGAAGCAGGCCTGTTGCCCTACGACGGCGCCGCGTACAGCGGCCTGTACGCGCCGGACACCGCCCAGCCCGGCGTCTTCCTCGACCGGCGCCCCCCGGGACAGCGCATCTTCGTGCTGCGCCGCCCTTCCATGCCCTCCATCCTCGTCGAGACCCACCACGCGCTCGACGCCCGCGAGGCGACCCGCTGGACCGAGCCCGCCACGCTCGACGCCTTCGCCGCAGCCGCCGCCGCCGCGCTGGCCGATGCGCTCGGCGGCGCCAGCGCGCTCGGCGGCGACGGCGCGCCGGTCTCCCCGCCGCCCACCTGAGGCGCGTCAGGACGCCCGCGCGTGCGGCATCTCCTCGGGCGCCTCCAGGCGGATCGAGCGGAGCCGCAGGCAGAGCGCGAGCGCCTCGTCGAGCGTGTTCACCAGGTAGAACTCGAGCGAGCTCCTCACCTCGGCCGGCAGATCGTCGAGATCCGCCTCGTTGTCCGCCGGCAGCAGGATCTCGAAGATCCCTGCGCGGTGCGCCCCCAGCACCTTCTCCTTGATCCCCCCGATCGGCAGCACCGTCCCGCGAAGCGTGATCTCCCCCGTCATCGCGATGTCGCTCCTGACCGGCCTGCCCGACAGGGCGCTCACAAGCGCCACCGCCATCGTCACGCCCGCGCTCGGCCCGTCCTTCGGTACCGCCCCCGCCGGAACATGGATGTGAACGTCCCGCCGCTGCAGCCGATCGGACGGCACGCCGAGCTCCGCCGCGTGCGCTCGCGCATAACTCAGCGCCGCGCGGCCGCTCTCCTTCATGACGTCGCCCAGCTGCCCCGTGAGGACGAAATCGCCCTTGCCGGGCATCACGCTCGCCTCGACGTGCATGATGTCGCCACCCATCTGCGTGTAATACATGCCGGTCGCGACCCCCGGCTGATCGTACTGGAGCCTCCGCTCAAGGCGCATCCTCGCGCGGCCGAGCAATTCCTTCACGTCGTCGTCGGCGCCCACCACAGCCCGCTCGATCTCGCCGGCCGCGATCCGGCGCGCGGCCTTCCGCGCCAGCGCGCCGAGCGTCCGTTCCAGCTGCCGCACGCCCGCCTCGCGCGTGTATCCGCTGATGATCCCGCCGATCGCCGTGCCCGTCACGCGCAGCTGCTCCTCGCGCAGCCCGCACTCCTTCCGCTGCCGGGGGAGCAGGTACTTCCGGGCGATCTCGTGCTTCTCCTGCTCGGTGTACCCGGCGAACAGCGCGGGCTCCATCCGGTCGAACAGCGGAGGGGGGATCGTCTCGCGGAAGTTCGCCGTGCAGATGAACAGCACCTCGGACAGGTCGAACGGCAGTCCGAGGTAGTGGTCGACGAAGCCGTCGTTCTGCGCCGGATCCAGCACCTCGAGCAGCGCCGCGCCAGGATCGCCCTGGTAGGAGGCGCCGAGCTTGTCGACCTCGTCGAGGACGATCACCGGGTTCTTCGAGCCGATCCGCTTGATGCCCTGGAGGATGCGGCCGGGCATCGCGCCCACGTACGTGCGCCGGTGGCCGCGGATGTCCGCCTCGTCGCGCGCGCCGCCCAGCGAGACGCGGACGTACTTGCGCCCGAGCGCCCGCGCGATCGACTCCGCGATGGACGTCTTGCCGGTCCCGGGCGGACCGAGGAAGAGCAGGATCGGCCCGCGGGAGATCGCGCGGCTCCGCTCGCCCTCGCTCCTGGCCTGCTCCAGGCGCAGCTTCCGGACGGCCAGGAACTCGAGCACCCGGTCCTTCACGTCGCCCAGGCCGTAGTGATCCTCGTCGAGGATCGCCCGCGCGCGATCGAGATCGACGTGGTCGTCGGTCCGCTGGCTCCAGGGCAGATCCGCCACCCACTCGAGCCACGTCATGAGGACCTGCGCCTCGGGCGACGTCTCCCGCCCCATGCGCCGCAAGCGCGCGAGATCGCGCCGGGCCTCCTGCAGGATCTCCGCCGGCAGGTTGGCCCGCTGCAGCTTGTGCTCAAGACGTGCGGCGGCGTTCTCGTCGTCTTCCTCGCCGAGCTCCTTCTGGATCGCGCGCAGCTGCTCGCGCAGGTAGATCTCCCGCTGCCGCTCGCCGAGCTCCTCCTCGACGGTCGTCCTGATCTTCTCCTGGGTCTCGACGATGCCGATCTGCCGGTAGAGGTGCAGCGCGAGGCTGCGCATCCGCTCTTCCGTCGAGAGGATCTCGAGCAGCGCCTGCTTCTCGGGGGTCGGGAGGTCCAGGTAGAAGGCGATGTGGTTCACGAGCTCGGCCGGGCCGTACATGCTGCCGACGAACTGCTTGAGCACGTCCTCGGGCGCGCCGCGGTGACGGCCGTACTCGACGGCCCGCTCGCGCACCTCGCGGGAGAGCGCCTCCAGGGCGCCGTCCTCCTCTGGACGGAGGGGTAGATCGGCGAGCTCGATGACAGGGGCGCGGATCACGCCATCGACCTCGGTGTAGCGGGGCGCGGCCGCTCGCCGCTCGCAGTAGAGCACGAGCTGAAGGCCCGACCCGAACCGCTGCACCTGGGTGATGCGGGCGATCACGCCGATCGAGAAGAGGCCGGCCGCGGTGGGCTCCTCGGCGGCGTCGCGCTGGGCGACAGCGAAGATGCGCTTGTCTTCCCCCTCGACCCGGAGGGCGGCCTCCACCGCGCGGAGCGTCTTCAGCCGTCCGACCGTGATGGGCGTCGCGATCCCAGGGAAGAGGACGGTGTCGCGCAACGAGAGCACGGGCAACGATCGGCGCTCGGGCATGGCCGGCCTTTGTGCGAACCTCATGCCATGGAGGACCGTACCGAAAACTCCTTTCGGCGCGGAAGCATCGAGAATCGTGGTCAGCCGCGCGCGGAGCGGTGGTAGGGTCGGCCGGCGATGCCCGCGGACACCTTCACGTTTCAGGCGGACGATGGCCGAGAGCTCTTCGTGTACCGCTGGCTCCCGGACGGCGGGGCGCGCGGCGTCGTCCACGTCGCGCACGGCATGTCGGAGCACGCGGGCCGCTACGCGCGCCTCGCGCAGGCGCTCTGCGCCGACGGGTGGGTCGTCTACGCGAACGACCACCGCGGCCACGGCGCGACGGCGCGCGGGAGCGACGAGCTCGGCTTCTTCGCGAGCCAGGGCGGCTTCCAGCGGGTCGCCCGCGATCTCGCGCAGCTCATCGCGCGCGCGCGCGGCGAGCACCCCGGCCTGCCGGTCGTCCTCTTCGGCCACAGCATGGGCGCCGCCCTCGCGCAGGAGGTCCTGATCGAGCACGGCGGCTCGATCGACGGCGCGGTGCTCTCCGGCGCCGCGGGCAAGGCGAACGCGCTCGTGGACGCGGGCCGGCTCGTGGCGCGCGCCGAGCGGCGGCGGCTGGGCGAGCGCGGCAAGAGCCAGCTCCTCCAGACGATGAGCTTCGACAGCTTCAACAAGGTGTTCGCGCCGACGCGCACGCCCTTCGACTGGCTCTCTCGCGATCGCGCCGAGGTCGACGCGTACATCGCCGATCCCCGCTGCGGCTTCCCGGCGACGACCTCGCTCTGGGTCGACCTGCTCGACGCGATGGCGGCGCTCGCGCGCCCCGAGCGGCTCTCGCGCATCCCGAAGGACCTGCCCATCTACGTCGTCTCCGGCTCTCGCGACCCGGTCGGCGGGCTGCTCAAGGGCGTCACCCAGATGATCGAGGCGTACCGCGCCGCCGGTCTCCGCAGGGTGGCGCAGCGGTTCTACCCCGGCGGGCGCCACGAGATGCTGAACGAGATCAACCGCGAGGAGGTCGTGCGGGACCTGCTCGCGTGGCTCACCGCCGAGGTGGCGGGCGAGGCGAGGGCGCCGGCGAGGCCCGCGCAGCCGGGCGTCGGGCCGGGCGCAGGCGCCGCGCCCGGCTGACGGCGGGGGCCGGCATGGGCAGCAAGGGGCGGCCGTACCGCACGCTCACGATCGATGGCTTCGAGGTGCTCGTCGGCCGCGGCGACGAGGACAACGACGCGCTCACCTTCGAGATCGCCGAGCCGCACGATCTCTGGCTGCACGTGGCCGGCGGCACGCCGGGCAGCCACGTGATCGTGCGCAACCCCGAGCGCGTGGAGGTCCCGCGCGAGGTGGTCGAGCGCGCCGCGGCGGCCGCCGCGTGGTACTCGAAGGCGCGGAGCGCCGCCAAGGTGGAGGTCCACGTCTGCAGGGCCGCGGACGTGAGCAAGCCGCGCGGCGCGCCCGCCGGGCTCGTGCAGCTCGCGCGGTGGAAGAGCGTGCGCGTGCGGCCTGAGATCCCCGGGCGCGATCCGGGGTAAGGCGAGCGCCGGCGCCTCGCGCGAGGGCGGCGGCGCCTCGCGCGAGGGCGATGGCGAGCCGCGCGAGGGCGGCGGCGCCTCGCGCGAGGGCGACGGCGCGCCGCGCCGGGGCGAGCGACGGCTCGGTACGTCGTCGTGGGGGCTCCGCTCAGCGCTCGTTCGCGATAACGCAGGCTCCGGCCTGGCAGGAAGCGGTGAGGCCGGAACACGGCGCGACCAGACACGCCACCTCTTCTCCCAGGCACTTGGGCGGGGCCGTGCCCGTGGGGACGGCATCGCAGTTGCAGCCTCCACAGTAATTGTCGACGAGGCTGCAGTCGTCGTCGGTCACGCACGGGCGCTGCGGGGCGGGCACGCACGCGGCCCTCCCCTTCCGTTCTTCGCAGACAAACCCGTCCATACAGCGGACGACAGCGCAGGTGAGGCGGCCGCCCGCGGGCCCCGCGAGCTCATCCGCCTGCTCGGAGAGGGTCTCCTGCTCGGCGCCCTCGAGATCGCCAACGGGCGGGGCGCCGCACGCGGAGAGGAGCGTCGTGAGCGCCGCGGTCGTCGCGAGCAGCGCGCAAAGGTGCATCTTCATCGAACGCAGGTTCGTGTCATGAAACATGATGTCTTCTCCCATCGCTGTGGTGAGGGGCGAGCCGCCGCCTCCATCCGAAGGCCGGGCGTCTCGTCGTCGTCGATAGAGGAGTATGCGCGATGCTCGCCACATCTGACATCGCGTATCATTTTCTTTATCGCCGCGTTTCACCATGGCGGCAATCTGGCAGCGGCAGCTGCTCGCCAGGCGCTCGCGAACAGCTAGACTGTCGCCGTGCAGCTTCGCATCGAAGGGGATCGATTGACGCTCGCCCTGGAGGGCGCCGAGCGGCTCTCCGGGCCCGAGGGCTGAGGCGGCGCGCCGCGAGGCCGCCGCGCTCACGCGCAGAGCGAGGCCGCCCTGCTCCGTCCTCCGGGCCCGCTCCGCGCGGGCTCGCCGCCCCCGGCGGCCAGCTCCGCGAACCGCCGCTTGAGGCGGCTGCTCCAGGCTTGCACCGCGCAGGCGCTCATGCCGGTCCGCGCGCAGACCGAGGCGATCGGCTCCTCCTCGATGAGGAGCGCCTCGAGCAGCGAGAGCCCGAGGGGGCTGAGCTCCGCGCGGAGCAGGCCGAGGGGGCGCTCCAGCGCGTCGCGGGCGAGCACCCTGGCCTCCGGATCGTCGTCGGACCGGGCGCCCTCCTCCGGCGCGTCGTCGAGCGGCAGCGCCGCGTCGTCGAGCTGCCGTTTCCGGCGGCGGAAGGCCGCCGCCACCGTCTGGTCGGCGATGAGGCCGACCCAGTTGGCGAGGCTCAACCCGCGGGCCGGATCCCAGGCGCGGAGCGCCCGGCTGTCGTCGCGGAACAGCTCGACGAACACGTCCTGCACGAGGTCGTCCATGCGGTCGTCGGCGCCGCCCGCGAACCGCGCGCGGCGACGGTGGAGCGCCCGGCCGACCCGCGCGTGAATCACCGGCGTGAGCGCGGCGATCACGGATCGGAGGGACCGAATCTCTCCGCCGAGCGCGGAGGTGAGGACGGATGTCGTCATGATGTTGGCGTCGGGCAAGCGGATCTCCTCGGGCTGCGAGCAGGGAGCGCCCTCGCTCGTCTCGTCATGCATCTGCCGTCCTCGCCCGCGTCCGCGTGTGTGCGCGCACGGAAGCGGCGAGCAGGAGGCGGCAGAAGAAAGATGCGAGGCGGATGCGGCGGGCGTGACCCGCTCCGCGCCCCGCTCGGTCATCGGGTGTTCGAGACCCTGCGAGGCGCTCGGTCCTTGTCGTCGTAGCAGCCTGCGTGCCTGCGCCGGCGCCGCGGGCGCAGCGCGCTCCGGCGAGCGTGACGCGTCCCCCTGGCGAGCTCGTGCAACTCTTGCACGACCGGGCTAGGTAACCCTTGCCTGATCCCGGTAACTCCTGCACCCGGAGGGCGCCCCGCCCGCGCGCGGCGGCAGGGCGACGGCGCGCCGCCCCCTGGAGCGACAAACGGGTTGAACCCCCAGAAAAGAGCAGGAATTCGAACCGCCAAGCGCGCCAAGAACGCCAAGATTGTGTTTTGTTCTTGGCGTCCTTGGCGCCTTGGCGGCTCATTTTTCGCTCGATCAACGTGATCGGTGTCCCAGCAGCGAGCCGCCCCCCTGGTCGTGAAGGCCGAGCTCGGGCTCCCAGGATCCGGCGCGGTTCGCGGTCCGGGAGCGTCCGTGCGATTTGTGACGGCTGGCAGGGGCGCAGCGCAACCTGAGGGCGACGAGCTCCTTTCCATCACCCGCAGAGGACCCATGACCCACGCGCATCGACTCGCTTCCTTCTCGATTCTCGGCTTGCTGGTCGCTTGCAGCTCGACGGATCCCGATGTCACGTCGGGCGCAGGCGCGGCCTCTGCAGGAGCCACCGGCGGCAGCGGCGGAGGCGCCGCCACGGGCGACGCAGCGACGGGCGGTGCCGGTGCGGGCGACGCCGGCACGGGTGGTGCCGGCACGGGTGGTGCCGGCATGGGTGGTGCCGGCACGGGGGGGGCCGGCACGGGCGGTGCCGGTACGGGGGGAGTCGGGGGCTCCGGCGGGACCGGTGGATCAGCGACGCCGGTGGACGCCGCGGCCATGGTCCCCGACATGGGTATCGGGGCCAACATCGGCAACACGCTGGAGAACACCACCGACTGGGAGACGGGCTGGGGCCAGCCGCTGATCACGCAGGCGTTCATCAACGGCATGGCCAGCCACGGCATCAAGACGGTGCGTGTGCCCGTGGCCTGGGACACCTACGCCGTCAACGGCACGATCGACGCCGCCAAGATGGCCCGGGTCAAGGAGGTGGTGGGCTGGATCGAGGCCGCAGGAATGTACTCGATCGTGAACATCCACTGGGACGGGGGCTGGATCTACAACGAGGACAACGCCGACAAGTACAAGCTCACGGGCGACGTCAAGACCAGGTTCGCGTCCTACTGGACCCAGATCGCCACGGCCTTCAGCGACGTCGGCCACAAGCTGATCCTCGAGGGGATGAACGAGGAGGGGAACTACTGGGTCAACGGCGTTCACGACGGCGGGACGCCGGACTACGCCGCCCTGAACGAGATGAACCAGCTCTTCGTCACCACCGTGCGCGGGCAGGGCGGCTACAACGCGAGCCGCGCCCTGCTCATCGCCGGCTTCGTGACGGACATCGACAGGACGTGCGTGAGCGATTTCAAGGTGCCGACCGATCCGGCCGGCACGAAGAGCCTCTTCCTCTCGATCCATTACTATACGCCCTACACCTTCTGCGGCCTCGACACGGTGGAGAGCTGGGGCTCTCCCAAGACGACGTGGGGCACGGAGGCCGAGAAGGCGGAGCTGAAGAGCAAGTTCGACACGCTCGGCGCGTTCAGCGCGCAGCGGAGCCTCCCGATCCTCCTCGGCGAGTTCGGCGTCACGCTGGGCACGAACTACCCCCGTGAGCCGGCGTCACGGACGCTGTGGATGCGGTCGGTGGTGGAGGCGGCGAAGTCTCGCGGCGTCGTTCCCGTGCTGTGGGACACGGGGACGGACATCAAGCGCACGGACGGCTCGTTCTCGACGGAGTGGCAAGCCGTCGTGAGCGCCGTCAACCGGTAGGCGGCGCCGCTTTCGCTCCGGCGGCGCGGAGGGCGCGGCGCGCCCACGGCCGCCGCTTTGCACGGCCGTCGCGAAACCGGACGGCGGCGCGAAACCACGAGGCCTGGCCCGCGTACCTGGGGTGTCTGGACGACATGGAGCGGTCCAGACCACACCAAGGAGAGGGGCATGTCATCGACACGAAACGTCGGAATGGCGAGGGTTTGTGCGTCCGCCGCGCTGTTCTTCGCCGCGGGGGCGTTCGCCGCGTGCGCCGTCCCCGAGGGCGCTGAGCCCTCTGGCGATCTTGAGGGCTCGGAGGACTTCGGCGATCCAGGTGAGCCGGAGGCTGACGCCGAATCGACGGCCGAGGCCGAGAGCGAGCTCAAGGTGAACGACTGCGTGAACCCGCACTCGTTCGCCGGCTGCAACGACGCGGCCGTCCAGAGCTGCGTTTGCGCGGTGGACCCGTTCTGCTGTAACACCCAGTGGGACTCGATCTGCGTCGGGGAGGTGACGAGCCTCCATTGCGTACCGCCGTCCACGGCCGTCATCGGGCGCCTGCAGTGCGCCGCGCCGGACGGCGCGGGGACGATCACGAACGCGCTCGCGTTCGTGCCGCTCAGCATTCCCGGCCTCGGGAGCGGCGTGACGGACGCGAACGGCGATTTCAGGATCCCCATCTCGTCGATCGCGAGCGCGAGCGTGCACCTCGACGTGACGTACGACGGCGTCGTGAGCTCGAGCGGCGTGACGACGCCGCTCACGATCATGGACGAGCTGCACGCGCCGCGGGGCCAGGGGGCCGACGTCGCAGGCAGCCCGCGCTCGAGCGGCGATCTCGACGTCGACGTGGTCACGCTGAGCGGCGTCGACTGCGAGCTCTGGCGGCTCGGCGTCGATACCCTGAGCGACTTCCACGCCGCCCGCGGGGCCCAGCCGCCCGCGCACGCGCTGCGCATGCTCCGCTGGAGCGGGGTCTACGTGGGCACGCCCTACACGTTCTACGACTACATCAACATTCGCACGGACTTCCTCACGAGCACCTGGGGGAGCACGGCCGCAGCGCGCCGGCGGGTCATCACCCACGAGTTCGGGCACAGCGTGCGGCACGTCGCCGACGGGGATCTGAACCACTGGAACGGTGACGACGTGGCCTATGTCTACGGGCGCTCTCACGACGGCTCCGAGATCGCCAACCAGGGGTACGCCTTCAACGAGGGCTTCGCGAACTACTGGGAGCAAGCCCGGGTCGGCGCGGGCGGCCGCCTCTGCGGCAGCGGGGACGCGTGCCCGTCGAGCCAGTACCGGGACTGGAACGAGAAGCGCATCGCCGACGCGCTGCTCGACCTGTCCGATGTCGTGGGCGACGGCGCGATGATCCAGGTGCTGGAGGCGAACCCCGGCGCGATCCACAGCCTTTACGAGTTCCAGGCGCGCCTCCACGTGCAGAACCCTGCCGTCCCGGCCCCCGCCGCGGTGCCGGCCTGCCCGCCCGGCTTCAGCGATGACGGCGCGACGTGCTCCTCCACGGTGACGAAACCGAGCTACGGGCGCGGCGTCGGCGCGGTGCCGACGCTCTGCGGCGCTGGCCAGCAGGTCGACGCGGGTCTCTGCTATCCGGCCTGCGCGTCGGGCTACTACGGGGTCGGCCCGGTGTGCTGGCAGAGCTGCCCGGCCGGGTACTCGGACGACGGCCTCACGTGCCGGCGCGACGCGCATATCATCAACGCCGACAACTCCGCGTGCCCCTGGTATGACGTCTGCGGCCTGACCTTCGCCAAGGGCTGCTCCACGTGCCCGGCGGGGTATAGCAACGACGGCTGCACGTGCCGGCGCGACGCGCACATCTTCGGAAAGAGCTCTTACGGGCGCGGCGTCGGCTCGGTGCCGACGAGCTGCGGCGCGGGCCAGCAGTACGACGCGGGTCTCTGCTATCCGGCCTGCGCCTCCGGCTACAGCGGCGTGGGCCCCGTGTGCTGGGGGAGCTGCCCGGTCGGCTACGTCGACTTCGGCGCGACGTGCACGAAGGTCATCTCGAAGTGAACGTCGCCAGGGTACCCGATCGGAGCGCGCCCGAGACCGGGTTAGGCAGCTCTCTTACCTAATCCCGGGTAACTCCTGCACCCAAGCGAGCGCTCGCCGCCGCGCGCCGCGTCGCGCGGCGGCGAGCCTCTCAGCAGGGGGCTCAGCGCCATCGAACCCGGCGCCGGGCGATCCATTGCCTCCCTCACCCTGCAGGCGTAGCATCTCCCGCCCGAGTCGCTGGCGGACGTCTCGCGCCGCGGCGGACCGGCCAGCCGCCAGGGACACCCGACGTGACACCGCAACGAGAGCCTGCAACGTCGCCCGTCCCGGCGGTTCCCGCGCCCATCGATGTATTCATCTCCTATGCCCCTGCCGACGAGCGGCAGCGGGCCCGGCTGGAGGTGCACATCAGTCTCATGAAGCGGCAGGGGCTGATCAGGACGTGGCACCTGGCGCACATCGAGCCCGGAGAGGAAACGACGAAGGTCGTTGCGCTCCTGGAGGCCGCGAGGCTCGTGCTCTTGCTCGTGAGCGCCGACTACCTGGCGCACGAATCCTGTTATGAGGGCGAGATGACACGCGCGCTCGCGCGGCACGCGGCCGGTGAGGCCGTCGTCATCCCTGTCCTCGTACACGCTTGTGACTGGCAGAGCGCACCCTTCGCCGACCTCACCCCGCTCCCGCTCGAACGCGGGCCGGTCACGAGCTGGCGCAACCGGAACGAGGCCTGGGCCAGCGTGGCGCGCGGGATCCGGACGGCGGTCGAGCTCCTCTCCATGCCCGAGGCCGAACGGCCCCGCGGCGGGCGTGCTTTCAAGGCGGAGTACGAGCAGAGACTCCTCGCCCCGGTGCCTGACTGTCCGAGGAGCCCGCACGCACCTCAAAGCAGCGATGCGATGCGCTCCGCCACGTTCGGCTCTGTTGGGAAGGCCATGGCCAGTCGGTTGGGCATACCTGGGAGCAGTTCCGGCCCTGTAGCGTTCGGCCCTGAGGAGGAGACCTCGGCCAGTACGTTGGATGTGCCGCGGGGGCCTTTCAGCCCAGCGCCCGTCCGTCCCGCACCCAATGCGCGGTCGTCCAAGCCCCTGGTCGATGTGGGCCTGATCGGCCGCGAGAGCGAGCTCCTCGACGTGCTCCAGCACCTCGAACGCGGGCCGGTGGTGCTGTCCGGACCGGATGGAGTCGGCAAGACCGCGCTCGCCCGCCGCGTCGCCGAGGAGCTCGCGCCCCATCACGGGCCGTACGTCGAGATCGACCTCCAGGGATCGACCGATGCGCCGCTCGCTCCCCTCGCCGCGATGCGGCTCGTGCTCCACGCGCTCGACGTCGAGGTCGGCGGGGCAGGCGACGATCGAGCGCTGATCTCCGCTTACCGAGCATCGCTGATCAGGGACCGCCCCATCCTGCTCCTCGACGACGCCTGCGATCGCGCTCAGGTCGAGTCACTCGTCGTGGACACCGACGGTGTCGTGTTGATCACGGCTCCGCGGTCGCTCGGGCTGTCCGGCGCATATGAGCGAGAGCTCGGCCCGCTCGCGCCCGGAGACGCGGCGGCGCTGTTGTGGTCGGCCGTGCCGCACATCAGCGCGCCGCTCGCAGAGCGCTTGGCCGGGCTCTGTGGCGGCTCCCCGTTCGCGCTCCGCATCACGGTCAGCGTGCTCAAGTGGGGCCTCCACCGCGATCCCCGCAACTTCCTCGCCCGGTTGTGCTCCACGCCGCAGGGGAGCCGAACCCCCGAGGACGCCGTGATGACGGCCGTGTTCGATGTCCTCGCGCCGTCCACTCGAGATCTCTGGTGCCGTCTCGGCGCGCTCCCCGCCACCTTCGACGACGAAGCATGGCGGTGCCTCGTGGGCTTGGCCGCCTCCGGCGCCCGCGCGACGGAGCTCGGAGTTGGCAGCGGCATCGAGGCGATTCTAACGCTCGGTTTGATCGAGTCGGGGCACAGACGCCGCTTGCACCCGCTTGCACGCACGTTCGCGGCGGCTCGTTTGCTCCCTCACGAGCGCGCGATCGTCGAGGGCTGGCTCGGGCTCGTCGCGGCGCGGCGGAGCGGCGACCGCACAAGACGGTTGGACGCGATCGCGCGCGTCGCCGACCTCTACGAGGCGATCCCGCCGGATGCGCTGACACCGCAACTCAAAGCCGAGTGGGAAGCGCTGCTCCGGGAACAGGTGGAGGTGGCAGGCGGGTCCGACGCTCCCGGGGTGGAGGCCCACGCGCACGGCCGTCTCGGGCGTTTCCTGGCTCGACAGGGCAAGTTGCAGGAGGCCATCGCTCTGCTCGAAGAGCGGGTCGTCCTCGCGCGCGCAGAGGGCGATCGCGAGGAAGAGTCGCTGGTCAGCCTCGAGCTCGGCCGTGCTCACAGGGGTCTTGGCGATCTGCCGCGTGCCCTTGCGGCGATGCAGGTTTACCTCGATCACGCGGCGAGCCGGACAGATCCCGCCCTGCCCGCTCATGAAGCCGAGGTCGGTGCGCTCCGCGCCGAGGTGCTCGCCCCGCTCTCTCGCGCGGGCGCCTACCCGCGCCGCGGGGAGCTCCGGCAGATCCGGGAAATGCATCTGATCAGGAGGGATACGGTCGCGCATCATACCGCGATCTCCCGCGACGGACGCGTGGCGCTCGTTCGCGGCACAGGGAGCCGGATCGAGGTCGTCAGTCCGCGCTCTGGTGCCCGTCTCCGGATACTGGAGGATTCCTTCGGCTACCGCGGCATCGCGCTGTCGGGCGACGGTGTGCTGGTGACCGACGGTTGCACATGGTGGAACACCGTGACCGGCGAGCACGGCCTCTCCGAGAAGACCCCGAATGGCGCGCTGGCGATGACCCACGACGCCCGCCTGATCGCGATCGCGTCGCCCAGGGCCGTCCACCTGACGAACGTCCTGCCCGGGCTCGTGCGGCGCGAGCTCCACGGCGTACCCATCGACGCACGGGTTCGGCCGAGCTTCAGCGAAGATGGGCAGCTCCTGGCGGTGGGCAAGGGCCGTGTCGCGCTGGTCTGGCACATCCCTGGACTGGACGTGCGCAGGCTTGAGCTGGAGTGCGAGCTGAGCGTCCTTGCGCTGTCGCCGGACGGCAGCTGGCTGATCACAGGTCATCCGTCCGGCGCGCTCGTACTCTGGGATGTGCATCGCGCCGAGAAGCGCGCGACCCTCGCGGGCTCGGGGGACGCCGTTCGCGACCTCGCGGTGACGCTGGACGGCGCGCTCGCTGTCACCTGCCGCGCGGGTGGCGAGATCCAGGTCTGGGATCTGCGATCCGCGCGCGAGATCGGCTGTATACGCCATCCTGGGGCCCCGACCTCGGTCTCGATATCGTCGGATGCGCGGATGATGATCGTCGCCGGGGATAGCGGAGTCATCCAGATGCTGGAGCTCGACTGGGCGCAGGAGCCGGCGGCCCCTGCACCCTGGTCTCCGGACGCCGATGGCCTGGCGGACGCTTTCCTCGCGCGCCACGTGCCGCTCGGCCCCGACAAGATCACGCGCTCCGGGGCGCCGGTGTGGGGTGAGGTGGAGCTCGCGAGCTTCCTCGATGAGCTCGCCCGGTGCGGGCTCGGGTGGCTCACCACCGAGGGGGTGCGCGCCGAGCTGCTCCGCCGGACCGGGGCGTTCACGGGATGAGCCGGACGGGGGAGGGGAGGCGCCGGGTCGTCTCCTGCTGACACCTTGTCCGCTCGGATCCGCGCCCGGCGGCGTCACCGCCTGCGCTTCGCCAGGCCGTAACGGTTCATCTTCAGCACGAAGGTCCGCAGCGGCATGTGGAGCGCCTCCGCCGCCCTCGTCTGCACCCCGCCCACAGCGGCGAGCGCCTCGGCGATGCGCGTGCGCTCGAGCTCCCTCACCTCCTCGGCGAGCGGCCGGAACGCCCGGCCAGCGCCCCTCGCGGAGGGCGCCGCGCGGGAGGCCGGCGCCACCGAGGGCGGGATGCCCTCGGGGCGCGGCGGCCCCGCCGCGAGCGCAGCGGGCAGGTGCCCGCGCTCGACGATGCGCGCGGTGACCGTCGCCGCGATGTAATCGATGACGTTCTTCAGCTCACGCACGTTGCCCGGCCACGCATAGGCCGTGAAGAGCTCCGTCGCCTCCGTCGACAGGACCATCTCCTCGCGCCCCGCCCGCGCGCACGCGTCGGCCAGGAACGCCCGCGAGAGCGCGAGGATCTCGCGGGGGCGCTCCCGGAGAGGGGGCAAGATCACCGTGGCCGCGCCGAGGCGATAATAGAGATCTTGCCGGAAGCGGCCCGCCTTGACCTCCCCCTGAAGATCCTTGTGCGTGGCGGCGACGACGCGGATGTCGACCTCGCGCTCGCGCACGTCGCCCAGCCGGAGGATCCGCCGGGTCTCGATCGCGCGAAGGATCTTCGCCTGGGCGCTCGCCGAGAGATCGCCTATCTCGTCGAGGAAGACGGTCCCCCCGCTGCCGTGCTCCAGGAGGCCCGGCTTCGGGCCCGCAGCGCCGGAGAACGCGCCGCGCTCGTAGCCGAAGAGCTCGCTCTCGACCAGGCTCTCGGGCATCGCGGCGCAGTTGAGCGTGACGAGCGGCCGCCGCGCCCTCGGGGACCACTCGTGCAGCGCGCGCGCCGCGCTCTCCTTTCCGGAGCCCGTCTCGCCGGTCACCAGCACCGGCAGGTCCGTCGCCGCGAGGCGCCGGATCAGATCGAACACGCGCACCATGGCCGCGTCGGCGAGCACCGTGCGCTGCCCGCCGAGCTCCAGCGTGGTCACCGCCTCCGCCGCGGTCGCCGGGCGCCCGGGGCGCGCGACCTCCGCGGCGGCCCGGGCCGACGCGACGAGCGTGTCCGCGTCGCAGCCGTCCGCCGGCGCCGTCGCCACGCCGACCTTCGGCGCCGCGCCGACGGCGTGCACGGCGTCGGCGAGCCGCTGCACGGCGTGGCCCGCCGCGGCCGCGTCCGCCTCGGGCAAGAGCACGAGGAGGCGGTCGTCGGCCTCGAAGCCCGCGAAGTCGGTCACCGCGAGCTCCCGCTCCAGCGCGCCGGCGACGACCTCGCGGGCCGAGGCCGCCCCGAGCTGGACGGCGATCACCGTCGCCGGCCGATCGTGGCGCAGCGCCCTGTCGATCTCCCCCTCGATCCTCCGCCGCAGCTCCGCGATCTCGAGGACCTGCCGGCTCTTCGCGGGGCGCGGGCACCGCATCACAACGACCGCCTCGCCGATCGACACAACGTCGCCCGAGCCGAGCGGCCTCGCGCCGTCGACGCGGACGCCGTTCAGCAGGGTGCCGTTCCGGCTGCCGAGATCCACGAGCTGCGCGCGCCCGTCGAGCAGCACGATCTTCGCGTGCTCCCGCGACGCCGCGGTGTTGCGGAGGCGCACGTCGGCCCGCGGCCCGCGGCCCAGGAGCACCACGCCGCTCCGCGGCAGGCGGAGCACCGACGAGGAGCTCCCCTGCACCACGAGCAGGTACGAGCCGCCCTCGTCGGCCCCGCGCGGCGCCTCGTCTGTTCGGGTCGGGCCGCCGGACGCGGTTGCCTCGCTCATCCTCTCGCGGCCGACTCTCTCATTGCGGCGCCGGGGCGCGCAAGGCTCCAGGTCGGCGCGGAATCCGGCGCGGAATCCGGCGCGGAATCCGGCGCGGAATCCGGCGCAGAATCGCGCGCACCGCGTGGTAGGCTCGCCGCCCGCAGGCCGGGCACTGCAGAGCGATTCGATGCAGCGGACGCCCCCCAGCAATGCGCGATTCTCGATCGGCCGCCGCCTCGGCGAGGGCGCGTTCGGGGCCGTCTACGAGGCGCAGGATCGCGAGCGGGGGGCGCGCGTCGCGTTGAAATCGCTCCACCGCCTCGACCCGGTCGCGCTCTACCGGTTCAAGCGCGAGTTCCGCGCCCTGTCCGAGGTCGTCCACCCGAACCTGGTCACGCTCCACGAGCTGTTCTCGGAGGGCGAGCAGTGGTTTTTCACGATGGACCTCATCGAGGGCATCGATTTCCTCTCCTCCGTGCGCGGCTCATCGGCCCGCGGCGCCCGAAGCGCCTCGGCGCCCAGCCCCTCCGCACCCAGCCTCGCCCGGGACGACCCGGACGCGACGGAACCGGACCTGTCGGCGGCGCGGCCCCATCCGGCCGCCGGCGACGCCGGGCGCGACCCGGCCGCCGCCGCGCCGTCGCGCTGGGGGCCGCTGAGGAGCGCGCTCCTCCAGCTCGCCCAGGGCCTCGCCGCGCTCCACGCGGCCGGCAAGCTCCATCGCGATCTGAAGCCCTCGAACGTGCTTGTGACGCGCGAGGGGCGCGTCGTCATCCTCGATTTCGGCCTCGTGGCGGAGCTCTCGAGCGGCTCCATCGACCAGAGCGGCAGCCACATCGCGGGGACGCCGGCGTACATGGCGCCGGAGCAGGCGAAGGCCGGCTCCCTGTCGCCCGCCTGCGACTGGTACGCGGTGGGCGTCATGCTCCACGAGGCGCTCACCGGGCGCCGTCCCTTCGAGGGAGGGGCGCTCGACGTCATCCTGCGAAAGCAGGTGGAAGAGCCGCCTCCTCCGAGCGCCCTCGCGCCGGGCATCCCGGAGGACCTCGACGCCCTCTGCGCGGAGCTCCTGCGCCGCGCCCCCGACGAGCGGCCCCCGGCGCCCGAGGTGCTCCGGCGGCTGCTGCCGCCGAGCGGCGACGCCCGCGGCAGCGCCGGCGCGCCGCCGCTCGCCGAGGCGCGCCCGGGGCCGCCGGCCGGGAGCGGCGCGCCGTTCGTCGGGCGGCAGCGGCACATCGACGCGCTGCGCGCGGCGTTCGAGCGGGCGAGGGGAGGGCGCGCGACCACCCTGCACATCCACGGCGCGTCGGGCACGGGCAAGACCGCGCTCGTCCGGCGCTTCCTCGACGAGCGCGCGCGAGCGGACGACGCCGTGATCCTCGAGGGCCGGTGCTACGAGCGGGAATCCGTCCCCTACAAGGCCGTCGACAGCCTGATCGACGCGCTCAGCCGCCACCTCTCGCGCCTCCCCAGGCTGGAGGCCGCCGAGCTCATGCCGCGCGACGTCCACGCGGTCGTGCGCCTCTTCCCCGTGCTCGGGCAGGTCGACGCGATCGCCCGGGCGCCGCGGCGCGAGATCGAGCCCCCGGACGCCCGGGAGCTCCGCCGGCGCGGGTTCGCCGCGCTCCGCGAGATCCTCGCGCGGATCGCGGATCGACGGCCGCTCGTCCTGTTCATCGACGACCTCCAGTGGGGGGACGCCGACAGCGCCGCGCTGCTCACCGACGTCCTCCGCGAGCCCGACGCGCCCGCGCTCCTGCTGCTCCTCTGCTACCGGAGCGAGGACGCCGAGCGGAGCGAGCTCCTCGCGCGGCTGCTCCCGCCAGCCCCGGGCGACGGGGACGAGGGCGACGTGCGCTCCCTGGCCGTCGGCGCGCTCACCCCCGAGGAGGGGCGCGCCCTCGCGCTGGCCTTCCTCGGCGGCGGCGCCCGGGCCGTCGCGCAGGCCGACGCGATCGCGGCGGAGGCGGCCGGGAGCCCGTTCTTCGTGATCGAGCTCTCGCGCGACGTGCAGGGCCAGGCCGCGCCGGAGTCGGCGCGCGGCGCGGACGACGGCGGCGTCCGGCTGGGATCGGTCCTCGCGAACCGCCTCCTGCGCCTGCCCGCCGAGGCGAGGCGCCTGCTCGAGGTGATCGCCGTGTCGGGCAAGCCGCTCGACCTCCGCGACGCCCGGCAGGCCGCGGCGCTCACCCCCGAGCAGGAGCGGGCCGCGCTCGCGGCGCTCCGGGCCGGCAGCGTCGTGCGCGCGCGCGGGCAGCACGGCGAGCAGGAGCTCGAGGCGTTCCATGACCGCATCCGCGAGGCGGCCCTCGCGCAGCTCGGCGCGGCGGAGCTCGCCGAGGTCCACCTGCGGCTCGCCGCCGTCCTGGAGGCCTCGGGGCGGGCCGACGCGGACGTGCTCGCCGTGCACTTCCGCCGCGCCGGGCGCCCCGGCGAGGCGGCCCGTTACGCGGTCCTTTCGGGCGACCGCGCGGCCGAGGCGCTCGCCTTCGATCGCGCCGCGGAGCACTTCGCCGCCGCGCTCGAGGCGGCGCCGGCCGGCGCGGGGGAGGCGCGCGCGCTGCGGGTCAAGCTCGCGCAGGCCCTGCGCAACGCCGGCCGCGGCGCGGAGGCGGCCCGGGCGTACGCCGCCGCGGCCGAGGGCGCGCCGCCGCGGGAGAGCCTCGATCTGCGGCGGTGCGCCGCCGAGCAGCTGCTCGTGAGCGGCCACATCGAGGAGGGCAGGCGCGCGCTCCGGGGCGTCCTTGCGGCCGTGGGGATGCGCCTTGCCGAGCGCCGGTGGGCGGTGCTGCTCTCGCTCCTGTTCTTCCGCCTGCTCCTGCGCGTGCGCGGCTTGCGCTTCCGGGAGCGCGACGCCCGCGATCTGCCGGCCGAGACGCTGGCGCGCCTCGACGTCTGCTGGTCGGCCTCCGTCGGGCTCGCCATGGCCGACGTCCTCCAGGGCGCCGAGTTCCAGGCGAGGCACCTCCTCCTCGCGCTCCGCGCGGGCGAGCCCTACCGCCTCGCCCGCGCCATCGCGACCGAGATCGCGCACCTCGGCACGGACCACGTCGTGGGGCGCCGCCAGGCGCACCGGCTCTACGGCACGGCGGCGGCGCTCGCGGAGAAGGTCGGCGACCCGTACCTCATCGCCTTCAACAAGGGCATGCTCGGCGTCGTCGAGAGCCTCTCCGGGCGCTGGGCCGAGGGGCTCGAGCTCTGCCGCGAGGCCGAGGACCTCCTGCGCGCGCGGTGCGCGGGCGTCGCGTGGGAGCTGGGCACCACGAGCCGGTTCATGATGGTGGCCCACTACCACCGCGGCGAGCTCGACGCGCTGGCCCGCCTCGCGGCGCCGCGCTGCGCCGACGCGGACGCGCGCGGCGACCTCTACGCGGCCAGCTTCTTCCGGGTGGGGCTCACGTACATCGTGCCGCTCGCCGCGGACCGGCCGGACGCCGCGCGCGACGAGGTGCTGGGCGCCATGGCGCGCTGGCCGCGCCGCGCGTTCGATCACCTCGACTGCCTGGAGACCGTGGCGCTCGGGCGCATCGATGTCTACGCCGGCGCGCCGCTCGCGGCGCTGAGGAGGATCGAGGACCGCTGGCGCAAGATCGCCTGGTCGTTCCTGCCGAGGTTCCAGTACTACCGCGTCCTGATCCATCACCTGCGCGCGTCCGCGGCGCTGGAGGCCGCCGCGCGCGACGGCGCCGGCGACGCGCGGCTCGGCCGGGCCCTCCTCCGCGGCGCGGCGCGCGACGCCCGGCGGCTGTCGCGCGAGGGCGCGCCGTGGGTCGCTCCGATGGTGATGTCCCTGCGCGCCGCCATCGCGGCGCAGCGGGGCCAGGCCGCCTCGGCGCTGTCGCTCCTCGCGGCGGCCGCGGCCGCGTTCGACGAGCGCGGGATGGCCCTCTTCGCCGCCTGCGCGCGCCGCCGCCGCGGCCAGCTCCTCGGCGGGGACGAGGGCCGCTCCCTGGTCCAGGCCGCGGACGCGTGGATGGCGGGCCAGGGCGTCAGGAACCCGGCGCGCCTGGCGGCGATCTTCGCGCCGGGGTTCCCGTGAGGTCGATCGCCACGGTGTGCACCGCGGCCATCGCCGGGGAGGTCCGGAGCGCCGAGAGCAGCGGGCTCGCTCCGGCGTCCTCGGGGCGGTAGGCGACGATCAGCAGGAGCGCGGCCGGGTCCGGCGAGGCCATGATCTCCGCGAGCAGCGACGCGCTCTCCGCGTCGCCCCCGTGGGCGTCGTCGATGAACACGACGACGGCGCGCCGGTCGGAGAGCCGCCCGAGCAGGTCGCGCAGCGCGGCCGAAGCGCGCGCCCGGAGCCGCTCCTCGCCCTCCTCCGCCGCGCCCCGCGGCGCCGCGAGCGGCGGCGACGCGCGCACGGCCGGGACGCGCGCGAGCACGGGAAAGACGCGGGCGAGCGCCGCGGCGCCGCGGGGCATGAGCGCGGCGGCCTCCCCCGGCGGGGTCCGCACGAGGTGGCGGCTGAGCGCGTCGATCGCGCCGTCGAGCGCCCTGAACGGCACCTGCTCGCGCTCGTGGCACCTGCCCTCGAGCACGAGCGCGTCCCCGGCCTCGCCGTCGAGGAACGCGCGCACGAGCGCGCCCCCGTCCGCCCCGGCGGCGCCCTGGACGAGGACCAGCCCCGGCCGCCCCTCCCGCACCCGCGCGAGCGCGCCGGCGAGCGCCTCGAGCTCCCGCGGCCGCGTCGCCGGCGCCTCCTCCGCCGCGCGCGACGGGCCGCGGCCGCCGCGACCGACCGGGCTCGCCGGGCCGGGGGGCGCCGCCGCGAGATCACCCGCCGCGCCGAGCCGCCGCACCACCTCCGCGCCGGAGGGGCGCCGCTCCGGCGCCGCGCACAGCAGATCGGCGACAAGGTCGGCCAGGTCGTCCGGCGCCCACGGCGCGACGTCGCGGAGCCGGGGCGGCGCGGATCGCTGCTTCTCGGCGAGGACCTCGATCGACGTGCCCGTGAAGGGCGGCCTCCCTGCCAGCGCCTCGAAGAGCATCACGCCGAGCGCGTACCAGTCGGCGCTCGGCGCCGCGGCGCTCGCGCCCACCTGCTCCGGCGCCATGTAGCGCGGCGTCCCGACGAGCTGCTCGGCGTCGGTCGCGCTCTGCCCGCTGCCGCTGGTCGAGAGGCGCGAGGCGATGCCGAAATCGAGCACGACGGCGCGCCCCTCGGCCGTGACGAGCACGTTGGAGGGCTTCACGTCCCGGTGCACGAGCCGCGCCGCGTGGACCGCCTGGAGCGCCCGCGCGACCTGGACGAGCGAGGACCGCACCCGCCCGAGGTCGGCGGGCGCCTCCGCGCCGGCGGCGCGGGCAGGAGAGGGCGCGGGCGGATGCTCGACCTGCTCCTCCAGCGTGGCGTCGAGATCGATCCCCTCGTCCGGGGGCGCGGTGCTGGTCAGGCTGGGCCACGAGGCGGCGCCGCCCGCGGCGCCCTGCCCGCGCACGTGGGTGAGCCAGTCGACCCCGCGCACGAGCTCCATGGTGAAGAACCACTCGTCCCCGCTGCCGATGAGCTCGTGAAGCCGGACGAGGTTGTCGTGGGTGACGTCCGCGAGCGCCCGGAACTCCCGCTTGAAGCGGTAGAGGGCCGAGGCGCCCACGCGCGCGAGCGCCTTCAGGGCGACCCGCTCCCCGCGCTCGCGATCGATCGCCTCGTACACGATCCCGAAGCCACCTGCCCCGAGCCGCCGGACGATCTGAAAGCGCGCGGGGACATGCCGCATGGACGGGCCACGTGAGGTGAGGTTCCTTATCGGATCGTATCAGGCCGCGGCGCGGGGCGGCCACGCCGAACCGTGGACCGAGACGAGCGGGCCGGACGGTACGCGGCGCGGAAGCGGAAGCGGTACGTCGCCCCGAGGGGCTCCTCGACGCTGATTGACAATGCACCGGCGGCTCCCGCATCCTGACCACCCCGCGACCCCCGAGGCCTTGAGCCGCAGGAGATGCAATGAGCACCGTCCTCCACCGTCTGGAACAGTGGGCCAACGAATCTCCTGACGCGCCGGCCCAGCGCTTCAAATCTCAAGGCGAGTGGAAGACGCTCACCGCGCGCGAGTACCGTGACCGGGTTCACCACCTCGCGCTGTTCCTGGAGTCCAGGGGCTTCGACGCGAGCCAGGTCGGCGCGATCCTCTCGTACAACTGCCCGCAGTGGGTCCACGTCGACCTGGCGGCGCTGCTCGTCGGGGGCAAGTCGGCGGGCCTCTACCCGAACTCCACCGCGAAAGACATCCAGTACATCCTGAACCACACCGAGGCGACGCTGCTCTCGGTGCAAAACAAGGAGTACTTTCAGAAGATCTCCGGAGAGAAGGGCGAGTATTCCGTCCCTGACAGCGTGAGTTGGATCCTCGTCTTCGACGGCGACACATCGATCTCTCCCAAGGCGATCTCGTACGAGCAGGCCCTGGCCGAGGGCCGCGCGCTCGCGGGGCAGCCGGGCGCGAAGACGTTCGCCGACTACCTGGCGAAGATCGACCCCAGGGCCGGCGCGTTCCTGATCTACACCTCGGGCACGACGGGCAACCCCAAAGGGGCCATGCTCTCGCACGACAACCTGGCTTACACGGCCGACATGGCCGTGAAGTACTGGAACCTGCCGTTCGCGCGCGGCACGATGTTCTCGTTCCTCCCGCTCTGTCACATCGCCGAGAAGCTCCAGTGCGTCGGGGCGGGCCTTACCCAGCGCTACACCGTCAACTTCTGCTCGAAGTTCGAGAACGTCTCGAGCGAGCTGCCCGAGGTGCAGCCCACGCTGCTGCTCTGCGTGCCGCGGCTCTGGGAGAAGATGATGGAAGGCGTGATGGCGAAGGTGCGCGGCGGCAAGGGCGCCAAGAAGAAGCTGGCCGAGTGGGCGCTCGCCGTGGGCGCCCGCGTGGCCCAGGCGAAGTACGCGCAGCGCGCGCCGAGCGCGCTCGACGCCTTGCAGCTCAAGCTCGCCGACAAGCTCGTGCTGGGCAAGGTGCGCGCGGCGCTCGGCCTGGGCAAGGCCGAGGTGCTCGCCTCGGGCGCGGCGGCGCTCGCGCCGCACATCTCGACGTGGTTCCGCGCGCTGGGCCTCGAGATCCTCGAGGACTTCGGCCAGACCGAGTCGACAGGCGTCATCTGCATGACCGAGCCGGGCATCGAGAGCGCGGGCACCGTGGGCAAGCCCGTGCCGGGCGTCGAGTTCAAGCTGGCCGAGGACGGCGAGATCCTGACCCGCGGCCGGCACGTGTTCGTGGGTTATTACAAGGACAAGGCGGCGACGGAGGCCGCGCTCGAGGACGGCTGGCTGCACACGGGCGATCTCGGCGAGTGGAACGACCGCGGACAGCTCAAGATCCGGGGCCGCAAGAAGGAGATCCTCAAGACCTCGGGCGGCAAGATGATCGCGCCGCTCCCGATCGAGGAGCGGCTCAAGGCGGCGGAGATCATCAGCCAGGTGTGCATGGTGGGCGACGGCCGCAAGTACATCTCGGCGCTGATCACGCTGACCGAGGTCAAGCTCGCCGAGCTGAAGGAGCGGGGCGCCCTGGGCAGCGACGCCGCGATCACGAGCCCCGAGGTGGTCGGCCAGGTGAAGGCGCACGTCGACGCGCTGAACGCGGAGCTCGCCAGCTTCGAGCAGATCAAGCGGTTCACGGTCCTCGGCCGCGAGTTCTCGGTGCAGGACGGCGAGATGACGCCGACGCTCAAGATGAAGCGCAACGTGATCGAGCAGCGCTTCCGCGGGACCATCGACGAGATGTATCCCGCCGAGTGAGCGGGGGCCGCCGGCCCCGCCGGCGGGCGGCCGGCCGGCGGGCGGCCGGCCGGCGAGCGCCCCGCGGCGCTCGTCCGGCCCTGGACGAGGCGCCCCGCGGCGCGTTCGTCGAGCGCCCGCTCGATCAGAGAACGTCGGGCTGCCGCTCATCTCCCGGAGGGATGCGCGCGGCCGTTTCATGTGGGAGGGAAAAGCCATGAGTTCACCGAGAAGCCACCTCGTGCTCGTGCCGGGCTTTGCGGGTTTCGATATCCTGGGTTCGATCGTCTATTACAGCGGTGTCACGGAGATCCTCCGAAACACGGATACCGGGCCGTATCAAGGCCCGCTCTCGGTGCATTGCTTCCCGAACCTGCCCACGGCGAGCGTGGACACCCGCGCGCACGCGCTCCTCCGCTGGCTCGCGGATCGGTTCAGGCAGGGGGTGTTCCATGGGGGCGCGGGCCGCGGCCAGCGGGACTGCGTCCACCTCGTGGGCCACTCGACAGGCGGGCGGGACATCAAGACGCTGATGCTCCTGCTCCTGGCCGAGACCGAGCAGAAAGGGTCTGTCTACGGCGTCCCGGTGGAGCGCATCCTCGAGAGCGTCTGCTCGATCCAGTTCCTCTCGACGCCGCACCGCGGGACGAACCTCGCCCACGTCCTCCACCGGAGGCAGCCCCTCCTCACGGGCCTGGCCGGGGCCCTCCACTGGTGGCTCCGCCTGGCTGGCCCGAAGGACGCGAGCTCCGCGGCCCGCCGCGCGAAGACGCTCCTGCAGGTGTTCGGCCAATCGGACGGCATCGTCCGCGCCGCCCTCGACACGATCGAGCGCTTCCACGCGCTGCCGTGCGACGACCTCGCCAGGGCCGAGGCGCGCGGCGAGTACTTCAACGTGCTCCGCTGGCTGCTGCACGTCGCCGAGGACACCGAGGCCTTCGAGGATCTCGATCCCCTGCCGCTGTCAGGCCGGCCGTCGCGCGAGGAGCGCTGGTCCAGGCATGGCCTGTCCGCGCGCGGTATCGGCGCCTGGCCGCGCGAGCTCGCGGCCTCCATCAAGAGCGCGAAGCGGACCAGGAAAGCCAGCCTCCTCGGGGCGGAGCTCGAGGAGGAGCTGAGCAAGTACTACGAGGAGCGGGGCATCGCGCTCCGGTCGATCGTCACCCGGGCAAAGCGTGACCCCGGCGGCCCGTTCCTGGGCGCCTTTGGCATCTTTCACGGCATCACGGCCAACATCAAGGAGCCGAAGGTGGTCGAGGCCCTCGGGCCGCCCTGCTCCGTGCCACGGTTCGAGAACCCGACCCAGACCGAGCCGCTCACGCCGGAGATGAACGACGGGATCGTCAACTGCGTATCGATGGTCTATCCGGACACGAAGCGCAGCTTCCTGGTCGACGCCGACCACGCCGACGTGATGGGCCATTATCGGTTCATCGCCCCGGAGGACGGCGACGGAGCGGACCCGAAATACGGCGGATACGACCTGTTCCAGTCCCGGTCGACCTTCGATCAGGCCGAGTTCGACAGGTTATGGAGCAGCATCGGGCAGTTCGCCATGAACAGCGACAGGTGCGCCGCCGCGGCGCGCCGCAGCTCGGCCGTCGCCCCCGTGGAGGTGCCGGCGGTGTCGCCGGCCTCGGTGTCGCCGGCCTCGGCGCCGGCGGTGACCCATTTCCGCGCCGAGCCGTCGGACCCGGAGGGCGGCGCGTAGGCACCCCCGTCGCCGGGGGCGCTCCGAGCACCGAGCACGTTGAAACCCGGAGAATTTTCACAGGGAGGCGGGGAGGCGGGGAGGAAGAAGAAAATGAATTTCTCCCTCTTGCCGTCTCTCGCTCCCCGCCTCCCCGCCTCCCTGTGAAATTCCTGCTCTTTCTTGTGGTTTCAACCCGTTTGTCGCTCCGGGCCGCCTCCGTGAATCAGGCCTTCGCGAGGTAGGCCTCGAGCTCGTCGGCGCCGCCGATGTGCTTGCCGTCGATGAAGATCTGCGGGGTCGAGCCCTTGCTGCTCACCGCGCGCAGGCGGCGCGGCGAGGCCGCCACCTCCTCGTAAGGGATCTTCCGCGCGTCGAGGAGCCGCTTCGCCTTGGTGCAGTAGCCACAGCCCGGCTTCGTGAACAGCAGCACGTCGTGCGGCGACTCCGACGACGGATCCAGGTACTTCAGCATCGTGTCCGCGTCCGACACATCGAAGGGATCCCCCTCCACCTCGGGCTCGATGAACATCTTCTTGATCACGCCGTCGTCGACAAGCATCGAGTAGCGCCACGAGCGCTTGCCGAAGCCGAGGTTCGCCTTGTCGACGAGCATGCCCATCTTCTCGGAGAACTCCCCGTTCCCGTCGGGCAGGAACTGGACCTTGTCCGCCTCCTGCGCCTTGCACCACTCATCCATCACGAACGCGTCGTTCACGGACACACACGCGATCGTGTCCACCCCGCGCCGCTTGAACTCCTCCGCGAGCTCGTTGTAGCGCGGCACGTGGCTGCTCGAGCAGGTCGGCGTGAAGGCGCCCGGCAGCGCGAACACAACCACCTTCTTGCCGGCGAACACGTCCTTGGTGCTCACGTCCTTCCACTGACCGTCGACACGCGTACGAAACGTGACATCCGGAACGCGCTGCCCTTCGAGGTTCTTCAGCATGACTGACGTACTCCTCCCGTGCTCTCCTCGTTGCCATCCGCGACGGCAACCTTGTCCAGCGTCGTGCGGCGCTCCACGCGGCGCTCTCGGGCCGGCGAGAACGTAGCCCCCAGCCTCGACGCCGGCCAGCGCGACGGCGAGCCCGACCGAGGGCCGCGCCGCCATGGCGAGCTCGACCGACGGCCGCGCCGCGAAGGCTGCTCGCCCGGGCGACGGCGACCGCGCGCGCCAGAGGAGGCGCCCCGCTGGGCAACCCCAGCGCCGCCGCGGGGCGAGGCGTCAGCCGCCCCGCGCCAGATCCACCGCGCGCCAGAGGTACCAGCTCGCCGCCGTGCGGTACGGCTTCCACCGCGCGCCGCGCTTCTCGAGGTCCGCGCGCGCCGGCGGCTCGGGCCGCTTGAACGCGAGCGCGAAGCCCTTGCGGATGCCGTAGTCGTCCACGGGCAGCACGTCCGGGCGGCCGAGGCGGAACATGAGGAGCATCTCCACCGTCCACCGGCCGATGCCGCGCACCCGCGTGAGGCGCTCGATGATCGCCTCGTCGTCCATGCCGTGGACCTCGGCGAGCGTGGGGAGCTCGCCGTCCTCCGTCTTCCGCGCGAGGTCGCGCAGCGCGAGCAGCTTCGCCTGCGAGAGGCCGGCGCCGCGGAGCTTCTCGTCGGAGGCGCGCAGGAGCTGCGCGGGCGTGGGGCCCTCGTGCGCTCGCGGGAAGAGCGCGCGCACGCGCCCGAAGATGGTCGCGGCGGCCTTGCCGGTGAGCTGCTGGTAGACGATCGACTCCGCGAGCGCGAGGAAGAGGCTCGACGTCCTGTCGATCCGCATGGCGAACGGCCCGACCGCGTCGATGACGCGCGCGAGCGCCGCGTCGGACGCGCGCAGGTGCTCGACGGCGGCGCCCGGATCGAAGCCGAAGTCGCCGCCGGGCGCGGCCTCCGGAGCGCCGCGCGCCTGGCCGCCCTCGATCGCGAGGAGGCGGAGCTTCGTCGTGACGCCGCCGTTCGCGGAGAAGCCGCCGGCCTTGCCGCCGGCCGCGAGCACGCGGTGGCACGGGACGATGATCGCGAACGGGTTCCGCCCGAGCGCCTGCCCCACGGCGCGCGCCGAGCCGACCGCCCCGAGGCGCGCCGCGACCTCGCCGTAGGTCAGCGTCGCGCCCGGCGGGATGGTGCGCGCGACCTCGTAGACGCGGCGGTGGAACGGCGGCACCCGCTCCATGTCGAGCGCGACGGCGGACAGGTCGCTCGCCTCGCCGCGCAGGAGCGCGACGATCGCGTCGACCGCGCGCTGCACCTCGGGCGGCGGCGCCGCCGCCCGGGCGCCCGGGAGGCGCTGGAGCAGGCGCGACCGCGTCTCGGGCTCGCGCGCCTCGGGGAGCTGCAAGGCGGCGACGCCGCGCTCGCCCCACGCGATGCCGCAGCGGCCGATCGCCGTGTCGAACAGGAGGAAGCCGTGTGCCGCTACTGTCATGGGGTCCTCGCGGGCAGGCTGGCGCCCGCGTCCGGCGGCCATCCTAGGAGCGCGCGGCGAGGCGATCTTGGAAGATCTTGCGATCCCCCCGCGCCGCCTTCCGGAAGCCGCGGGGCGAGACGCCGGCCGCGCGGCGGAAGGTGCGGACGAAGTTGGAGAGGTCGCCGAACCCGACGTCGAGCGCGATGTCGGTGATCGACCGGGCGCCGTCGGCGAGGAGGCGCGCCGCGCGGCGCAGGCGGGCGCGGACCAGGTACTGGTGCGGGGTCACGCCGACGACCTTCCCGAAGACCCGCAGGAAGTGGAACGGGCTGAGCCCGGCCTCCCGCGCCGCCCCCTCGAGGTCGATCGGCTCGTGCGCGTGCTCGTCCAGCCAGAGCGCCGCCTCGACGGCGCGGCGGCGGTCGCGCGCCCCGGTGTCCGGCGGCCTTCGCTTCCGGCCGGAGGCGACCTCGACGAAGCGGGCGGCGAGGAGCACCCCCACCTCGTCGACGCCGATGTCGCTCCTGCCCTCGGCGGCCGCCTGCGCGAGCTCGCCGAGCACCATCAGCTCGGGCACCGGCGGCAGGCCGCCGGCCCGGAACGCGCCGGCGCCGTCGCCGAGGGCCTCGACGAGCGCCGGCGCGAGCTGGAACGAAAGGCACTCGTCCCCGACGACGTGCTCGTGCGAGCACGTGTATTCGTCGCCGGGGTGGCCGACCAGGACCGACCCGGCCACGAGCTCGAACGTCTCCCCCCGGACGCGGTAGCTGAAGCTGCCCTCGCGCACGTAGGAGACGGAGAAGCCGCGGTGGAGCTCGGCGAACGGCGCGTCCCCGGGTCCGGAGCGGCACCGGTAGTCGACCACCGAGATGGCGTCGCCCCGCACCAGCGTCGTGACGTCCATGGGTCAACGAATGTACTTGCGGCGGCGAGGCCGGGCAACGCGCCCTGCGCCCGTGCTGCGCCGCCGCGCGGCGGCCGCGCCCGTCGTCAGCGCCTCCGGGATGGGTTGCGCGACGTCCTCGCTCACGTACTGACGACGTCTCGATCGGACCGGTTGAGCGTCACCCCTGTCGGATCGGACGTCGCGACGGCGCTCTGGGCGGCTATCGCGACCTCGGCAGGAGCCAGCCATGCGGGCGGGGCGCCCGGCACCTCGACGCCGACGACGACACGCACCGCCGCGAGCGCCGCTGCCTCCGCGAGCGGGAAGCTGCGCCGCCAGACCAGCGAGCACGATTGCCGGTCGCCGTCGACGTGCAGCGTGTCCAGCACGAGATCGAGCGGCTGCCCCTCCGTGACGCCGAACGCGGAGAGGCCATGGACGCGCGCGAGGGCGCGCGCCCCGGGGAGCCGCGTCCGCAGCGCCGCGAGCGTCGGGTGGAGCCCCGCGAGCACGAGCCACTCGTCGCCGACCAGGGCTTCGACGCGCTGATCGGGGGGGGCCGCCTGGAAGTAGCTCCAGTCGAAATCGTCGGGGATCTCGAGGATGGGCCCCTCGAGCGCCTTGTGGGGCGTACGCCCGAGCAGCCGCCTGCGCGACGGCCACACGCTCCCGAGCGGCGCGAAGCCCGCCGGGCGGTCGCGCCGCGAGGGATCCAGGACGGCCGGGCGATCGGTGCCGAACGGGTTGTCGGCCATGCCGAGCCCCCCGAATGCGCGCTCGTAGGCGAGCGGGATCGCCTTCTCCGCGCCGCCGGGCTCGATCGAGAGCGCCTTGTCGAGGATCGGGCGCTCGCCGGCGAAGAGCGCGAGGCGCACGGAGAAGGGCGCCGCGGGCGGGCCCGGCGGCGCGTGCGCGTGGCCCGTGAAGAACACGTCGATGCGCGCGAGGTAGGGCGCGAGATCGCTCGTCAACCGGACGCTGCGGCCCGGGTGGTTGTGATGGTGGATGTCGGCATCGATGATTTTTTGCGGCTCGACGGGGATCATCGGTGCGCCGTCGACGAAGGCGAAGGTCGCCTTGGCGATCACCGTGAGGTGGAGCCGCCCCCGCGCGCGCCACATCACCCCCGCCGCCGCCGTTCCGGAAGGCGCCGCAATCGCGCTGGGAACGGGCGGGTCCTCGGGCTTCACCGCGCCATGAGAGCACCGGGGCATCGCGAGGGTCAATCCTCGAAGCCGGGGAGCGGCTCGTAGTCTTGAGTTGGGTCGTCCTCCTCGCCGGGCTCGGCGCAGGCCGGCTCGTCGCCGCCCTCGCCGGCGCCGCCAGACTCGTGGAGCAGCCCATCGAACGGCCCGGGGAGCGGCTCGTCCTCGTCCGCCTCGAGCAGCGCGTCCATGCCCTCCACCTCGCCGGTCTCCAGGTAACGCTCCCACGCGCCGGGGTGATCCCGGGCGCAGAGCGCCGAGAGCGCGGCGACGCCGAGGCGCACGATCGGCTTGCCATCGGTGCTGCTGCGGGGCCGCGCCCTCAGGTCGCGCGGGGCGTACACCGTGAGCTCGAGGGGCGCCGCGTCCGCCACGTGGTAGTGGACGTACTCCCGGAGCTCTCCGCCCTTCTGGATCGTCACGCGCTCCCGGTCGAACGTCCAGCCGAGCGCCCGAACGTGCCGCTCCAGCGCCTCCTCGTCGGCGGGGAACACGTGCAGATCGACGTCGCTGCCGCGGCGGATATGGCCGGTGGAGACCGAGCCGATGAGCCGCGGCGAGAACGGCGCGAGCGCGCGCATGGCCTCCAGCGCCACGATGCGCAGCGCGAAGAGCCGGCGCGTCCGCTGGTTCCCCTCGGCGCGCTCGGCGAAGAGGAGCAGCGCCTCGCGGATCTCGCCGTTCGAGGGCAGGTCCGCGGGCCGGTAGCGCGCCCGCCGCCCCTCCACCTGGCCGAGGATCCGCTTCGCGGCCATCCGCTTGGCGGTGAAGTACTGGTCCACGCCTTCCTCGTACATGAGGCGCGCGGCCTCCGCGGCGATGCGGGCCCGCAGCCCGCCGAAGCGCTCGGCGCTCATCGCGCCACCCGCGCCACCCGCGCCACCCGCGCCGCGCGCGCTGCGGGCGCCTCCGCCGCCCGCGCCGGCGCTTCCGCCGCTTGCGCCGGCGCCGCAGCTCGCGGCGCCGCCGCCCGCGCCGGCGCCGCGGCGACCGCCGGCTCGAGGGCTTGCCGCAGCCGGAGCATCGCGCCGCCGACCACCCGGCCGCCCCGCGGCGCCCCGAACAGGCGCTTCTGCACCACCTGCTGCGCCACGCCGAGGCGGCGCGCGATCTCGCCTTGCGAAAGGCCGTCGAAGAAATACGCCTCGACGACCTCCCGCTGCTTCGCCGTCAGCGCCGTCTCGACCGCGTCCCGCACCGCCGCGCAGAGCCGCGCTCGCCCGGGCGGCTCGGCCTCGCCGCCCCAGAGCCGGCGATCGTCGCCCCAGCGGTCGACGTCGTCGCAGAGGACCTCCCGGCGGACCTTGCGCTCAGGCGAGCGGCTCCTTTCGCAGGTCATCGGAGGGGGCGGGCTCGCCGCCGATCGAGAGGAGGGTCCAGTCTGCGCCGTCGAGCAGGAGCTCCACGGCGGCCTCGGGGCGGAGCACGGTGGCCTCCGGCGAGCGGCCGCCGACGTCCCAGCGGCGGAGCCGCGCGAGGTCCGCGAGCGCCTTCGTGCGCCGCAGGCGCCGCTTTGTCGCGCCGGGCGCGCGCAGCAGGTGGAGGTGGTGCCGCACGAGCCAGACGATCCGCGGGCACACGAGCTCCGCGAGCACGTCGGCCCCCTCCTCGGCGTGGTCGGCGCAGGCGAACGCCTTGCCGACGTCGTGGAGCAGGGCCGCGGCCCAGAGCGAGCGATCCGCTGTCTCGCGGCGGGCCAGGTCGAAGACCTGCAGGGAATGGAAGAGCGCGTCGCCCTCGGGGTGCCAGCGCGGATCCTGCGGCACGCGGTCGAGGGCGAGGAGGAGATCGAGGAGGTCCTTGTGCATCGACGGGGGGGCGGTCAGGCCGCCCGCGGGCTGCGGGCGAGCGGTGCCCCTTCACCCTGGGGCGCGGTCACACCCACCGGGAGGCCCCGCGCGCCGGGCGAGCCGAAGCATAGCGCGGGCGCCCCCCGCGCCAGGGCTCAGGGGGTGAACAGGGTGGCCGATCGCTTCCTCGGCCCGGTGGGCGGGTGAGCGACCGTCTCCGCGGTCTGACGTGTGCCTGGGGCCTCCAGGCGGACCAGCCTGAGCACGGTGCCCCCGACGACGATCTGGCCGTTTTGCGGGAGCAAGGCGCTCGTGATGCGCTGATCGTCGATCTTGGTCCCGTGGGTGCTCCCCTGGTCGATCACGCGCACCTCATCCGCTCCGACGACGATCGTCGCGTGTTTTCGCGACACCTTCGGATCATCGAGGCGGATGAAGCAGTCGGGCTCTCGCCCTACCGTGAACTCTCCAGGGGGGAGCACGAACCGCCGACCTGCGAGGGGCCCGTTGCACACGAAGAGCTCGTGGGTGATCGAGGTGTTCCCGCCCGACGCCGGGATGGTGGGCCGGAGCGGGGCCTTCGCGATGCGCAGCCGCCCCTCGTACTTCTGCGTCCACATCTGCGGGGTTTGCCGGCCTCCCTCGGCCTTGATGCTCGCTTGCACGTACTCGCAGAGCTCGTGGACATCCACGTATCCGTCTCGGTCCAGATCGGCTGTGCCGGTCGACAGGCCCTCGACGATGTGGCGGGTGAAGATCGACTGCGGGGGCACCCCCACGGGCTGGTCGGCCTGCCACGCCAGCTGGACCGACGTCGTGGCGGAGATCACGACGCGACCCGAGCCGTCTCCCATGAACGTCCCGGCGATGTCGACGCTGTCCTGCTCGCTCTTGGCGGAGTTCTCGTACGCGCCGCTGTAGCAGCAGTCGAGGATCAGGACGATGCGCTTCGCGGGGCACTGGTCGATCTGGCGGCTGATCCACGCCGCGTCGACCGAGGTCGCGCTGAAGAGCTCTTTCTCCGTGTCGTGTGTGGCGAGGTGGAGGTGACCCCAGTCGTCCTTCAGGCCATGACCGGAGTAGTAGAGGACGAGCAGATCCTCTGGATGGCGGCGATGGAAGAGCGCGCCGATGGCCTTCCGGACTTCGAGCTGGCTGCCATCGACGCAGCGCTGGACGCGAAAATCGCCGATGTCCGGGTTTCCCATCGTGTCGGCGAGCTTCGATGCGTCGAGGGCGGGCGCCTGGAGCGAGCGCAACCTGCCGTCCGCATACATTCCGTTCGCGATGATGAGCGCGATGCGGTCCCGTCCGCCCAGCACAGGATCTCTGTCCATGGCTGTCATTTGATTGTGCTGATGCGGCGCGCGAGGTCGAGCACTTCCTTCTCCCCGAGCGGCTTGTCCGAGGTGAACTCGACCTCCAGGCCGTTCTTCCCCCGGATGCGAATGCGGCGCCTCGGCGCGCGGACGACCCACTCATTGACGAGCTGAATCACCTGGGGAAGCACCGCGGGGAGCGCGGCGAGCGCGATGGCGCCGACGGTGAACGCGTCTCCCTTCGCGTTCCTCGGGAGGTGGCCTTCAACGGCGCGGCGCGGGGTCGCGCCCGCGGTGCCGATGTCGCGCATCAGGCTCTCGAGCATCGCGTCCAGCTGGTCCGCCTCGACATCGGCGTCGTGAAATTTGAACTGCATGTCCATTGGCCATGCACCTCCTCGCTGTTACGAGTCGCCGAGGAGCGTATCAGCGCTCGCTGGCAGGTGCCAGGCGCGCGCGCGGGATCGCGTGGTGAACGCGCCGTCGTCCTCGACCTGCGAAGCGCGCCTGAAGCCTGCTTCGCGAGCGTCCAGCACATCTCATATCCATGCTGATTCCTACGTGAGAGATCTTTCGGATCCGTGCAGGTCGGCCAGCAGCGAAGTTGCTCCTCGTGCTTCGTCGTGACTGTAAGGCCCTCAAGATGGCGTCTCCGCGGTCGGCTATCCTGCCCCTCGTGCTCTCCCGCGCCCGCCCCTCCGATGCCGCGATCCGCGCCTTCCTCGCTCGCCAGGCGGGCCGGCCGCTCTCGTACGCGGAGGTCGGCTGCACCGGCGCTGGCGATGGCCGCCCGCGGCCGCCTGCCCGCTTCAACGTCGACCACCACCGCGCGGTGCTCGGCCAGGGCACAGCGCTCTTCGACCGCGCTGTCGAGGCGATGCGGCGCTGGGCGCAGTTCCGGCTCGGCTGGGTCGAGCTCTGCTATCCCGACGCTCCCCTGGAGGCCGGTGTCACCGTGGCGATCCTCGTCCGCGTGCTCGGGATTCACTGGCTGAATGCGTGCCGGATCGTTTCCACGGTCGATGAGACGAGCGGCCCTGTGCGCCGGTTCGGCTTCGCCTACGGGACGTTGGAGGAGCACGGCGAGCGCGGCGAGGAGCGCTTCCTCGTCGAGCACGACGAGCATTCCGGCGAGGTCGCCTACGACATCTTCGCCGTCTCCCGGCCGAACCACCTCCTCGCCCGGCTCGGCTATCCCTACGCGCGCCGGGTCCAGGGGCGCTTCGCCCGCGACTCCATGCGCGCCATGCGCAGCGCCGTGACCTCGCCGCCGTGAGGCGCGCCGGCAGCGGAGCGGTCCCCGTGATCGGGCCCCGCGCGCCGAGCTCCCTTCACCACATCACGCGAGGGCCCGCACTGCCATCCGCCGGCACCCGGAATCGCATCCTGCGCAGCGCCTCGAAGCTCCGCAACTCCCGGCGCCGCCTCTCCTGGGAGCCCCGGGAGCCGGGGATCGGACGAGCGCCCCTGCACGGCGGCTCGTTGAAGTGAAAAATCATACAAAAGTTCCTGCGGTGCCTCGTCCGGAAGTAACCCAGCATGTAGATCTGCCTGCATCGCCTCCTATAAAAGTAAGCCATCATGCAAGTATGAGTACGCGCGCGCCTCCCGATGAAGTGCAGCATACAAACCTGCCCGCGGCGGCTCGCTCAGGTTCGCGGGCGCGGGCGACTCTGCATGATGCCTCACCAGATTACAGGCGATGACCGGCCACTTTCGCTCGTGATGACCGCTGCTTATGGTCCGCGATATGGCGAGAACGAAAAGCCGACAAGAGAGTGCCCCGCCGGCGGATGCCGCGGGAGACGAGCAGACCCGGAGCTACGAGGCCCTTTACAGGCAATACCTGCCGATGGCAGCGGAGATCCCGGAGGCCGAGGTGCAGGGGTGCCGCGCCGACCCGCGCATCGTGCTGGTCAATGTGAAGCGCGGCGTCGCGGCGGTGTGCGGCACGAGGAAGCAATCCCAGGCCGTGAGCGAGCACCTGCCCAGCATCCCTCTGAAAGAGGTGCTGCAGCTGCCGGACATCGCCAGGGCGCTCCTCTTCGCCTCGCGCGAAGCGCTGCCGCGCACGGCGAGCCCGAGGGAGATAGAGCGGGCGCTCCAGGAGATCAGCGGCCCGCGCGAGGAGCTGCTGACGCAGGCGGAGCTCTTCGCCCGGCGCGGGCTGCTCGACAAGGACCGGGTCGCGCAGATCCGGGCCGGCACCGGCAAGTACGATATGGCCCGGGACGGGATGGAGCTCGCGACGCTGTTCCTGCGGCACGCGGGCGCCCTGAAGGGGCTTCACCCGTTCACGCGGGAGGAGATCGAGAAGCTCGGGCGCACGAGCGAGTGGCTGCTCGAGAACCTGACCCCGAACGGCGCGCGGGTCGAGGTGAAGAAGAAGGAGAGATCGCCCGCCGAGGACGCGCGAGATCGGCTGTGGACCCTGATCGTGCGGCGTCACCAGCACCTCCGGAGGATCGGGTACTATTTCCACGGCGACGACTTCGAGCAGATCACGCCGCGCCTGCTCGCGCGGGCGCAACCGGCTCAAGGCGGGGGACAGCAGCAGGACCCGGAAGCGCCCGCCCCGATCGACGGCGACGAGGTCGAGCAAAGCACGGTCGGAGACGAGGCCGTGCAGCAGGGGAATCCCTAGAACACCGATTGCGTTGAAACCCGGAGAATTTTCACAGGGAGGCGGGGAGGCGGGGAGGAAGAAGAAATGAATTTCTCCCTCTTGCCGTCTCTCGCTCCCCGCCTCCCCGCCTCCCCGCCTCCCTGTGAAATTCCTGATTTTTCTCGTGGTTTCAGCCCGTTTGTCGCTCCAGCCTCGACTCGGTCGTCGACGGCATGGCCCCGCCGGTCACGCCCTCTCCTTCACGAACTCCACGAGATCCGACAGGCTCGCTCCCGTCGCGTCGGCGCGCACGCCGAGCTCCTCGGCCGGCAGGCCCAGGCGGTTGACCCAGAACGTGGGATAGCCGAACCACCGGGCCCCCGCGGCGTCCCAGCCGGCGAACGCGACGAACGCGATCTCCTCGCGCGTGAGGCCGAACGCGTCGAGCGCCATCCGGTACGCGCGAGGATCCGGCTTGTACGTCCTCGCCCCATCCGTGCTGAGCACGTGCTCGAACAGGCCCCCCAGACCGGAGCTCTCGATGGCGGCCCCGAGCATCCTCGGCGTGAAGTTCGACAGGAACGAGAGCCGGATCCCCGCGCCCCTCAGCGCCCGGAGCGCCGGCAGCACGTCGGGCCACGCCCGGAGATCGAGGTAGGCGCCGAGGAGCCGCGCCCGCTTCTCCTCCCCGAGATCGAGCGCCAGCGCGCGCTCGGCGAACACAAGCGCATCCGCCGTCACCTGCCAGAAGTCGGCATACTCGTGGGACGCGACCCGGAGCCACGTGTACTCGAATTGCCGGGCGCGCCACGCCTCGCTCAGCGACGCCCCCTTGCCCGGACAGAGCTCCTCCGCGAGCGCCGCGATCGGGCGCGGATCGAAGATGGGAAAGGCGTCGAAGGCGACCGCCTTGATCTTCGACCCGGCCGCCGGCCGCGGCGGCGCCGGCCCGTGCTGCGCGGCACAGGAGGCGGTCCCGGCCGGGGCAGAGCCCAGGAAGCCCGCCGCGGCCGTGCCGGTCACGCGGTGGAGAAACTCACGACGATTCGTCAACATGCCAGCCTCCATCCGATCTTCCGACGTGAACCACGCGACCTGCGAGCGCGCGAGCGCGCGAGTGCCTGGGTGCGCGGGGTCGCGGGTGCGGGAACGCACGCGGGAGAGCATGCGCGGTCCGCCGTTGCCCGGGGATCCGCCATCGACGTAGACTCGCCATGCACCTTTGCATGGCGCGGAGCGCTCTCCGGCAGCAGCGCCCCGCGCCCCGGAGCCATGCTCGACTGGGACGATCTGCGCTACTTCCTCGCCGTCGCGCGGCACGGCAACCTCTCCGCCGCCGCGCGCGTCCTGAAGGTCACCCAGCCGACCGTGGGGCGGCGCGTCGCGGCGTTCGAGCGGCGCCTCGGGGCGAGGCTCTTCCAGCGCTCGCCGTCGGGGTTCGCGCTCTCGGCCGCGGGCGAGAGCGTGCTCGGCCACGCCGAGCGCATGGAGCAGGACGCGCTCGCCGCCGAGCGCGCCGCCGCCGGACGCGACGCAGGCCTGAGAGGCCACCTCCGTATCACCGCGTCCGAGTGGCTCGCCACGCGCGTCCTCGGGCCGCTGCTCGTCCCGTTCCTCGCGCGCCACCCCGCCATCTCCGTCGATCTCATCGCGGACGCGCGGTGGCTGAGCCTGCCGCGTCGAGAAGCGGACATCGCCCTTCGCCCCGCCGCGTTCGAGCACCACGAGGTCTTCCAGCGCGAGGTCGCGCGGATCGGGTTCGGGCTCTATGCATCGGAGACCTACCTCGCCGAGCACGGCCCGCCGGACTGGGGCCGGCAGTGCGAGGGCCACGCCCTCGTCACCATGAACGACGAGCCTCCGGCGATCGCCGACCTGTCGTGGGTGCGCGCCGTCGCCGCGAAGGCCCGCGTCGCCGCGCGCACCAACGGCCGCGAGCCCCAGGCGACGATGGGGGCCGCCGGCGTCGGGCTCGTCTGCCTGCCCCGCTACCTCGGCGACGCGACAGCCGGCCTTTGCCTGCTCTCGCCGCCCTCGCCGCCGCCAGGGCGCAAGCTGTGGCTCGGGGTGCACCGCGACACGCGCGGGGTGCCGCGCGTGAAGGCGCTCGTCGCGTTCGTCGCCGACGCCCTCGGGCCGCTCCGCAGCGCCCTCGACCCCGGCGCGCGGCCGCGCGCGTCAGGCGGCGAGCGCCCCCGCTACCGGCCCTGATCGCGCTGGCACGCCCTGAGCTCCTCGAACGGCGCGTCGCACGTCTGGGGCAGGAAATCGGTCCTGCACTCCGGATCGCGCCCGCTCACGCAATCGAAGAGCGACGCGATCGACGGCGCGAGGTACTCGCAGGGGATATGGTTCACGGAGGCGATCGTCTCGCCCATGCAATCGAAGAAAGGGGCGGTCAGCGCGTTGCACGGGCGCTGCACGGAGAGCAGGTCGGCGCAGCGCTCGCGACACCGGAGCTCCGGGCACGTGACGCCGTCGAAGAGCGTGCAGAAGAAATCGCACGAGGCCCGCTGCTCCTCGACAGAGGCCCCGCCGGAGCTCGCCGACTGCGAGCCCCCGGCTGCGCCGGCGCCCCCGGCGCCGTCGGAGCTCCCGGGGAGCCCGTCGACGACGACGGCCCCGCCGCAAGCACCCGCCCCCGAGAGCGCGATCAGCGAAGCCAGGAAAGCGAAGATCAGCGTCGTTCTCATCAGGGCATCTTATAACGCGGCAGGCACGGCAGCGGCGGGCGTCGCACGTTCCGCGCGCCCCGATGGCCAGCGCGGCAGGCACGGCCGGGGCGCGCGTCGGACGTTCAGCGCGCCCCCGCCGCTCACTCCACCGCCTGCGATTGCTCGATCGCGTCCTCGCGGCGCTCCCGGCGGTTGCACGCGAGCACCTTCTTGCGGACGCGCACCGCGTCGGGCGTGACCTCGACGAGCTCGTCGCCGTCGATCCACTCCATCGCCGTCTCGATCGTGAGCAGCCGCGGGCTGGCCAGGAGGACGTTCTCGTCCTTGCCGTGGTTGCGCACGTTCGACAGCTTCTTCTCCTTGATGACGTTGACGTCGGTGTCGTTCGGCCGGTTGTGCTCGCCGATGATCATCCCCTCGTAGACCTCGACGCCGGGGACGATGAAGAACATGCCGCGCGGCTGCAGGTGGTGCAGCGCGTACGGGGTCGCCACGCCGACGCGATCGGCGACGATGGCGCCGGTCGGGCGGCGCATCATCGGGCCGCCCCAGGGCGCCCAGCCGTCGAACATCGTGTTGAGCAGGCCCGTCCCGCGCGTCGCCGTCAGGAACTCGCCGCGGAAGCCGATGAGCCCGCGCGACGGCACCCGGAACTCGAGGCGGGCGCGGCCGAAGCCGGGGTTCGTCATCTTCACCATCCGGCCGCGCCGGGAGCTGAGGCGCTCGGTCACGATGCCGACGTAGGTGTCCGGCACGTCCACGACCACGAGCTCGAGCGGCTCCATCACCTCGCCGTCGATCTCGCGCGTCACCACCTCGGGGTTCGAGAGCTGCATCTCGTACCCCTCGCGCCGCATCGTCTCCACGAGGATCGCCAGCTGGAGCTCGCCGCGGCCGAGCACCACGAACGTGTCGGGCACCTCGGTCGGCTCCACCCGGATCGCGAGGTTCTTCATCGCCTCGCGCTCGAGCCGCTCCTTCAGGTGACGGCTCGTCAGGAACTTCGACTGCTTGCACTTGCCGGCGAAGGTCGACGTGTTGACGCCGATCTTCATCTTGATCGTCGGCTCCTCGACGACGATGCGCGGCAGCGCCTCGGGGTGCGCCGGATCCGTGATCGTGTCGCCGATCGTGACCGCGTCGATCCCGGCGATCGCGATCACCTCGCCCGCGACGGCGCTCTCGACCGCGACGCGCTTCAGCCCCTCGTAGGCGTAGAGCATCTTCACGTAGCCGCGCGACTGGCCGCCCTCGGCGAGGAGCGCGACGTCGGCGCCGGACCGGGCGGTGCCGCGGACCACGCGGCCGACCGCGAGCCGGCCCACGTACTCGTCGTGGGTCGTGTTGCAGACGATGACCTGGAGCGGGCCGTCGGGGTCGCCGGAGGGGCCGGGGACCCGCTCGAGGATGGTCTCGAAGAGCGGCTCGAGGTCCTTCGCCTCGTGCTCGAGCTCGCGCTTCGCCTGGCCGAACTTCGCGATCGCGTAGAGCGTCGAGAAGTCCATCTGCGCGTCGCTCGCCTCGAGGTCGCAGAAGAGGTCGAACACCTCGGAGAGCACCTCGTGGGCGCGCGCGTCGCTCCGGTCGATCTTGTTGATGACCACGATGACAGGGAAGCCGCGCTGGAGGCACTTCGAGAGCACGAAGCGCGTCTGCGGCAGCGGGCCCTCGGCGGCGTCGACGAGGAGGAGCGCCCCGTCGGCCATCATGAGCGTGCGCTCGACCTCGCCGCCGAAGTCGGAGTGGCCGGGCGTGTCGACGATGTTGATCTTGACCCCGCGGTACCGGATGCTCGTGTTCTTCGCGAGGATGGTGATGCCGCGCTCCCGCTCGAGGTCGTTCGAGTCCATGACCCGCTCGGCCACGACCTCGTTCTCTCGGAAGGCGCCCGACTGGCGCAGCATGTGATCGACGAGGGTCGTCTTCCCGTGGTCGACGTGGGCGACGATGGCGATATTGCGGAGATCGTTACGGGGCATATACGGCGGCGGCCGTGTAGCACGCGACCCACGGAGGAGCGAGCCCATCCTCGCTAGAGCCCGAACGTCCGGCCTGCACGGGGGCCGCGCGTCGAGGCGCTCGGATGAGGAGCGCGAGGCGCGGGAGCGGCGCGCGCCGAGCGGGCGAGCGGAGCGGTAGCGATTGACAGCCGGAGGCGCGCGGCCATAGGGTGCGCGCCGCGCTGGTGCCCGGGCGTTCGCCTGGGCCGAAGAGGGAACCCGGTGAAACTCCGGGGCTGCCCCGCAGCGGTAAGCGAGAACGACCTCCACCCCATGCACTGGCCCGACGAGGGCTGGGAAGCGGTGGACAGTAGGGAGCCGGTCAGACCGGAGCGCTCGCGAGCCCGAAGACCTGCCAGCGCCCGGCGGCGGGAGACATCCGGCGCCGGTTCGACCTGGGAGCCTCGAGGGAGGCGGTGAGGTCCGAGCCGGTGCAGCTCTGCCTCTGCCACGTCCCGGATACCGAACCGCCCCCCGCGTCGCCTTCCGGTCGCCCGCGGGGGCGAGAGGTCGGTCCAGCGCACCGTGCGATGGCCAGCCATTTCGTCCTCGCGGAGCTCGACGCGAGCGGCCCGACGCCGCTCCGCGCGATTGCGGCGAAGGAGGACACGAATGCTGCGCGAGACGGTCACGACGAGCCACGGGCACCGCCATCCATTTCATCTGCTCGCCGCGTTATCCATGGTGCTGGCCGCCGCGCGGCCCGCGCGCGCCGAGGGCCTCGCCCCCGAGTCGCCCGCTGCCCCGCCGGAGGCCGCCGCTGCCCCGCCGGAGGCCGCCGCTGCAGCGCCCGCCGGCGAGGGCGCGCCCGCGGGCGACGCCGCGATCGAGGTCACGATCCAGGCGGAGAAGCCGGGCAGCGAGGCCGCGTCGCGCGTCTCCGTCGGACACCGGGAGCTCGAGCTCAGGCCGAGGCTCCGGCCGGGCGACCTCCTCGAGGCGGTCCCCGGGCTCTTCGCCGTGCAGCACGCGGGCGGCGGCAAGGCGAACCAGTACTTCCTCCGCGGATTCGACGCGGACCACGGGACCGACGTCGCCTTCTTCGTCGACGGCGTGCCCGTCAACATGGTCAGCCACGGCCACGGGCACGGCTTCACCGATCTCTACTTCATGATCCCGGAGCTCGTGACAGGGCTCGACGGGTACAAGGGGCCTTATTACGCGAGCATCGGCGACTTCGGTACGGCGGGCGCCGTCAACCTGCGCTTCGCCGAGAAGCTCGAGGAGAGCCACGCGCAGGTCAGCCTGGGGCAGTACGGTATCCAGCGCGGCCTCGTCATCGCCTCGCCGGATCTCGGCGACACGTGGCGCGCGGTGGCCGCGGCGGAGATCTACCGGAACGACGGGCCGTTCCTGAGTCCGGAGCGGCTCGAGCGCTTCAACGTGTACCTGCGGGCCACGCACGATCTGGGCAACACAGGCAAGGTCCAGATGACATGGATGTCGTATGGATCGACCTGGCACGGCTCCGGCCAGATCCCCGCGCGCGCCGTGTGCGGCGAGGGTGAGCAGGGCGGGTTGAACCCGCCGCCGTCGGCGTTCGGACAGCCGTGCATCGACCATTTCGGCGCCGTGGATCCGACCGAGGGCGGGGCGACCGAGCGGCACATGGCGTCCGTCGCGACCTCGATGGCGTGGCGGGACGCCGATCTGAGCGCGCTCGCCTACCTCGTCCGCTACCGCTTCACGCTGTACTCGAACTTCACGTTCTTCAGCGAGGACCCCGTCCACGGCGACCAGATCGAGCAGAACGACGACCGCGCCGTCGGGGGCGCCGATCTCCGGTTCCGCCGGCAATACGAGATCGGCGGGGCGAGGTTCACGACCTCGCTCGGCGCGCAGATCCGCGCGGACGCGATCGACAAGTCCCTCCACCACGACGAGGCGCGCGAGCGGATCGAGGAGAAGAGCAGGACCCACGTCGACGAGAGCCAGATCGGCGTTTACGTCGAGCAGGACGCCCGGCTCCGGCGCTGGCTCCGCGTCGTGCTCGGGGCGCGCGCGCAGTGGATCGACGTCAACGTGGACGATCCGGGCGAGGACCTCGAGGCGGCGGGGAACAGGTCGAGCGGCGCCCGGGGACAGATGCAGCTGCTCCCGAAGCTCACGGCGATCGTGTCGCCCGCCGAGGGGGTTGATCTGTTCGCCCACTTCGGGCGGGGCTTCCACTCGAACGACGCGCAGGGCGCGGTGCTGGGCGAGGGGGCGGCGACGCTGATCACGCCCGCGACGGGCTACGAGGTCGGCGTGCGGGTCGCGCCCCTGCGCGGGCTGTCGCTGAGCGGGGCCGCGTTCCTGCTCGACCTGGACTCGGAGCTGGTCTGGAGCGGCGACGCGGGAGCGACCGAGGCGTCGGGGCAGACGCGGCGCTACGGGATCGAGATCGGCGGGCGCTACCGGCTCCGGAGCTGGCTCTTCGCGGACGTGGACGCGACCTTCACCCGCGCGCGCTTCCGCGAGAACGCCGGCAACGCGAGCGCGGTCGCCCTCGCGCCGACCCGGACGCTGACCGCGGGCGTCGGCGTCCGCCCGACGTTCGGCGCGTTCACGCCGTTCGCGGCGCTGCGGGTCAAGGCGATCGGCGCTCGGCCCGCGACCGAGGACGAGTCGCTCACCGCCGAGGGGTTCACGGTCGTCGACGCCAACGCCGGGCTGCGGTGGAAGAACGTCGAGGTGGCCGCGGACATCCAGAACCTGTTCGATACGACGTGGCGCGAGGTCCAGTTCGCGAGCGCGTCGCGGCTGCCGTACGAGCCGGCCCCGGTCACCGGGATCCACTACTCGCCAGGGTGGCCGTTCACGGCGATCGGGCGGGCGACGCTGTACTGGGAGTAGGCGCCGCGCCGGCTCATGTCCGGCGGAGGTCCTCGCGTAGCGCGTCGAGCGACGCACGGAACGCGGCTTCGCTCACGGCGGCGCCCGTCGCCGCGGGCAGGAGCGCCGCGAACATCTGCCAGGCTTCCCGGAGGTCACATACCCTGTGCGGATAACGCTGACGGGCAATGAGCGTGAGCCCTGTCACGACGCTGCGAACCATCGCCGCCTGGAACCCCGAGCCCTCGAAGACAACCGCTGAGCACCTGATGGTCGCGCTCGCCTCCGCAAGGAAGCTCGCGATCGCCCTGCGCGCGGGCGCCGGCGGCAACGACGCCCCGCTCTCGATGAGGGTGAGCAGCCCTATGCCGCGCGGGTGCTTCTTGGCGAACTACGCGCACGCGTCCCTCAGGTGGCGCGCGCCGTCCTCGGTCGTCTCGCGGCGCCAGATGACACAGAAGATCCGGTGCCAGGAAGCCAGGACGTAGTCCGGTTGTCTGGTGACCACGTGCCAGGGGTCGGGATGCATGATGGTGCTCGTTCTGGAGCGGTCGCAGCGGAGATGCTCGCGGGGGCCTCAGGGTACACCGGCGTTTCTTCGCCCGCGACACGCACACCAAATCGAGCGTGAGCCACCGGGCGTCGGCAACGGATCGGCGGCGCGCGCCCTCGGAGCTGATGGGCAAGACAACCCCGGTGCCCTCGAGGCTGGGTGGCTCGCGCCGGACACGTTCGATGGCGCCACAATCGATGAGTCCGCCCTGGCACTCTCGAACCCTTCGAGCGGCCAGCGGTGGCCCCGCGCGGCCGCCAGCGGGCGCTCTCGACGCCGGCTCATGGGGCCATTGCTGTGCTCGTCACTCGCCGCTGCCGGCCGCCACGATGACGGCTCGCAGATGCGGAGAGCAGGACGGGAACGGAGAGCCTCGCCGCGTGGCAAACGTGCACCCATGCTGTAGGCTGTGCCGCATGGATCCGACGGAGCTCGGCGCCGATCTGCAATTCCGCCTGCTGGTCGAAGGGGTGAAGGACTACGCCATCTTCATGCTGGACACCGAGGGGCGCGTGATCACGTGGAACGCCGGCGCCGAGCAGATCAAAGGATACTCCGCGCAAGAGGTGATCGGCTCGCACTTCTCGCGCTTCTATCCGGCCGAGGCGATCGAGCGGAAGTGGCCACAGACAGAGCTCGCCGAAGCGCGGCGCGTGGGCCGCTTCGAGGACGAAGGCTGGCGCGTGCGCAAGGACGGCTCGATGTTCTGGGCGAACGTCATCATCACGGCCCTCCACGGCCCCGGCGGCGAGCTGCGCGGCTTCTGCAAGATCACGCGCGATCTGACCGAGCGCAAGCGCCAGGAAGAGTCGCTGCGGCAGAGCGAGGAGCGCTTCCGCACGCTGGTCGAAGGCGTGAAGGATTACGCCATCTTCATGCTCGACCCCGAGGGCAGGGTGACCATGTGGAACGCCGGCGCGGAGCGGATCAAGGGATACTCCGCGCAAGAGGTGATCGGGACGCACTTCTCGCGCTTCTATCCGGCCGAGGCGATCGAGCGCGGCCGGCCAGAGGCGGTGCTCGCCGCCGCGCGGCGCGAAGGCAGCTTCGAGGACGAAGGCTGGCGCGTGCGCAAGGACGGGTCGTCGTTCTGGGCGAGCGTCCTCGTCACGGCCATCCACGGCCCGAGCGGCGAACTGCGCGGCTTCTCCAAGATCACGCGCGACCTGAGCGAGCGCAAGCGCCTGGAGCAGATGGAGTCCAACGCGCGCCAGATGGAGGAATTCGTGGCGATGCTGGCGCACGAGCTGCGCAATCCGCTGGCGCCGATCGCCAACGCGACCAGCGTCCTCAAGCTCGAAGGCAAGGACAACGCCCAGGTCGTCTGGGCAGCCGGCCTGATGGAACGGCAGCTCGGTCAGCTCGTGCGGCTCGTCGACGACCTGCTCGACGTGAGCCGCATCACGCGCGGCAAGATCGCCCTGGAGTCCAAGCGGATCGATCTCGCCGACGTGGTGACGCGCGCGGCGGAAGCGTCCCGGACCTGGATCGACGCGCGCGAGCAGACCCTGGAGCTGCAGCTGCCCGCCGAGCCGCTCGCCATCGTTTCGGGCGACCTGGCGCGGCTCACGCAGGTGGCGAGCAACCTGCTGCACAACGCGGCGAAGTTCACGCCGCTGCGCGGCTCGATCCGGGTCACCGTGGAGGCGGACGACGCGCACGCGATCCTCCGTGTCCGCGACAGCGGCGTGGGGATATCGCCCGAGCTGCTGCCGCAGGTGTTCGATCTGTTCACGCAGGGGGATCGCGGCCTCGATCGCGTCGAGGGCGGGCTGGGCCTCGGATTGACGATCGTGCGCCGGCTGGTCGAGCTGCACGGCGGGACGGTCCGGGCGCTCAGCGAGGGGCCCGGCCGCGGCAGCGAGTTCATCGTGCGATTGCCGCGGCTGACGCGCCCCCTCGCGCCGCCGACGGCGGGCGCGCCCGCGACGAAGGCCGGGCGCAAGCTGCGCATCCTCGTCGTCGACGACAACCGCGACTCGGCCGAGAGCATGGCGCTGCTGCTCAAGCGCATGGGCAACGACGTGCACGCCGCGTTCGACGGCCCTTCGGCGCTCGAGCTCGCGGCGCAGCTCCAGCCGGACGTCGTGCTGCTCGATATCGGCATGCCGGGCATGACAGGATATGACGTCGCGCGCGCGCTGCGCCGCATTCCGGGCCTCGCGGGCCTATCGCTGTTCGCGATGACCGGTTACGGCCAGGAATCGGACCGCCGCATGACACGGGAGGCCGGGTTCGACGTGCACCTGGTCAAGCCGGTCCGCGCGGAGGTGCTGAAACAGCACCTGGCGGACATCGCCAATCGCGCTGGAGCCCGCTGAGCGCCTCATCCCGCCGCGGGCCAGGGCGCCATTGCGAGGGCGCGCGCCCTGCGCTTCCATGCCGCCCGCCTCGTGACCACGCCGCCGCCGCCCCCGCCCGCCGCGCTCCGCGCCACGCGCGTCCGCGCAGAGATCGTCGCGACCGGCTGGGAGCTGTTCTCGGCGCTCCTGTTCCTCTCCGCCGTCGTCCCCGCCGCCCTCACCACGCCGTGGCCGGCGATCCTCCTGCTCGCCTCCCTGGCCGCCTCGGCCGCGCTCTCGGGCGCGCTCACCCGCCGCGGCGACCGCGGCTTCGCCGTCGCGGCGGCGATCCGCGCCCTCTCGTGGCCGCTCGCGGTCTTGCCGCTCGCGTTCCGGGGCGCCCCGACCGCGCCCCCTTCCTGGCCAGGCCCGCTCGGGATCGGCCGCGCGACGCCGCCGTCGTGGCTCGGCCTCCTTGTGACCGCGGTCGCCTTCGGCGTCATGGCGGGCGGCATGCGCCGCGCGATCTACCGCGCGCTGCTCCGCGAAGGCGCCGTCGAGGGCGGCGCCGGAGACGCCGCCTCGGCGCGCGCCCTCGCCGCGGCGCTCCGGCCGAGGCTCGCGGAGTCGGCGGCGACCGCGGGCATCGTCGGCGGGCACGTCATGCTGCTCTTCTGCGTCGCCTTCCTCCGCACCCAGAGCCAGGTCGTGTTCCAGGCGTGGTTCGAGGTCGTCCCCCTGCTCGCCCTCTCCGGCACCCTCGGCTTCACGCTCGCCGTGCGCCCCGCCACGCGCCCGATCCTGGCCGCCCTCGCGGCCGGCCCTTCCGGCGCCCGCGCCCTGCTCGGCCGCGGCCTCGCCCGCGCCGAGCGGCTCCCCGACGTGCTCGCCTCCTTGAACTTCGCGCTGTGGCTCGGGTGCACCGCGATCGGCATGGCCTACGTGCGCGTCGGCGCCACCTCCAGCGTCGCCGACGCGCTCATGCAGCTCGGCTTCGGCGCCCTCTTCGCCTTCGGCGTCTCGTTCTACCAGCGCGCCTGGCACAGGGACTCGGTCGCCCGCGCGGTGGACCTCCTGCGCGCCTGGACGGGCGCGCCCGAGCACGGCGGCGCGCCCCCGACGCCCCTCCGGCGGCGCATGCTGCGCGACTTCGGGCTGCCCCTCCTGTTCACGGGGCTCCTCTCGCTCTTCTCGTCGATCGGCCTCTACCGCGCGCTCGCCACCGGCTCGTCGTTCGACGAGGACTTCAACGCGATCACCGCGCTCTTCGCCTCGCTGTCCCTCCTCGTCCTCGCCGCCCTCGGCGTCGTCGCGCGGGCGGCGCGCGAGCTCTCCCGGCCGATGGCGCAGCTCGCCCGCGCCGCCGACGAGGTCGCGCGCGGCGAGCTCGACGCCGCCGTGCCGCGGCTGTCAGGGCCGAAGGAGGTCGTGGGCCTCGGCGAGAGCGTCGAGCGCATGCGGCAGGCGCTGTCCCGCACGATCGCCGAGCTCGAGGCCGAGCGCGCCGGCCTCGAGGAGAACGTGGCCGCGCGCACCGCGGAGCTCACGCGCGCCCTGTCCGAGCTGAAGCGGACGCAGGCCGCGCTCATCCAGGGCGAGCGGCTCGCCTCCATCGGCGAGCTCGTGGCCGGCGTGGCGCACGAGATCTATAACCCGCTGAACGCCATCGCCGGCGCCGCCCAGCCGATCGAGGAGCGCGCCGCGGAGCTCCGCGCCGTCCTCGACGCGTACCGCGAGGCGGAGCGCGATCTCCCGGGCGAGCGCCGCCGCGCGCTCGAGGCGCTCCGCGAGCGGCTCCAGACCGAGGCGGCGCTCGACGATCTCGCCGGCATCTCGACGCTCGTCCACCGCGCGGTCGAGCGCAGCGTCCGCATCGTCACGAACCTGAAGAGCTTCTCGCGCGTCTCGGGCGAGCCGCTGCCTGTCGACCTGCACGCGGGGCTCGAGGAGACGCTGCTCCTGCTCGGCCCGCGGCTCCGGCAGGCGCGCATCGAGGTGATCCGGCGCTACGGCGAGCTGCCGCCCGTCACCTGCCGGGGCGGCGAGATCAACCAGGTGTTCATGAACCTCCTCGTCAACGCCATCCAGGCGCTCGAGGCGCCGCCGGCGCCCGCCGCGCGGGCAGAGGAGGGAACCTCCGGCGGGGGCGCGGCGCCGCGCGCGCCCGGCGAGCCGGCGATCTGCGTCGAGACCTGGGTCGACGAGGACATGGCGGCCGTCGCGATCTCGGACAGCGGGCCGGGCGTTCCGCCGGACCTCGCCCAGCGCATCTTCGATCCGTTCTTCACGACGAAGCCGCGAGGGCAGGGGACCGGCCTCGGGCTGTCGATCTCGACCGAGATCGTCCGGCGGCACGGCGGCACGCTCGCCCTCGCGCCAGAGCCGGAACCAGAACGAGAAGACGGCGACGCCGGCCGCGGCGGACACCCGTGCCGCGGAGCGCCGGCCTCGGTCCACGGCGCGCGCTTCGTCTGTCGCCTGCCCCTCGATCCTCGCCCGGCGAGCGCCCGTCCGCAAGGCGATACCCCTCCTCCCGCGCGGCCGTCCGCGGAGGCGAGCCCGCCCGCACGGCCGTCCGCGGAGGCGAGCCCGCCCGCACGGCCGTCCGCGGAGGCGAGCCCGCCCGCTCGGCCTGTCGCGCGGCTAGGCTAGGCTAGGCTCGACGAGACGAGCGCGTCCTCGGCGCCGGTCTCCCACCCCACCTCCACGCGGAGCTCGCGCGAGATTCATCGCAACCCGATCGCGGGCCCGTAGACCAGCTGTTTCAAACCGGATACGTTCAGCGAGCGATCCGACTCACCGCACAGCGCAATAGGGCCCTGAGAGACGAGAACGGCTCTTCTGGGGAGCGCTGAGGAGAAACGAAGGCACCATGGAGCGCGCGATTCAGCGACCGGCAGGTCCCAAGGCTTCGAGCACCGATCCGTTGATCGGGAAGGTCGTGGCCGGCAGGTACCGGCTCGAGGCACGGCTTGGCGAAGGCGGCATGGGCGTCGTTTATCGCGCCCGCCACGTGCTGATCGACCGGGTCGTCGCCCTGAAGCTCATCCGGCCCGATCTCCGCGGAGAGACCCACCTCCGCGCGTGGATGCTGCGCGAGGCGCGCGCCGCAAACCGCGTTGATCACGCCCACATCATCGATATCCACGACATCGGCGAGACCGAGGAGGGCGAGCTCTATCTCGTCATGGAGTACCTCGTCGGCACGCCGCTCTCGGCGGAGCTCGCGCGCGGCCCGATGCCGATCGCGCGATCGGTGGACATCCTCGAGCAGATGTGCGCCGCGCTCGCGCGCGCCCACGACCTCGGCGTCGTGCACCGCGATCTGAAGAGCGACAACATCCTGCTCACCCACCGCGGCGGCCGGAAGGATTTCGTCAAGATCCTCGATTTCGGCCTCGCCGCCATCGCGCGCGACCCGCGCCTCGCCCCGAAGGGCGCGGTCTTCGGGACGCCCGAGTACATGTCGCCCGAGCAGGCGCGCGGCGAGGAGGCGACGTCGCAGTCCGACCTCTACGCGCTCGGCGTGCTCTTCTTCGAGATGCTGACCGGGCAGCTCCCCTTCCGCGCGAACGACCGCGACACGCTCCTCGAGATGCAGCGGACCCACGCGCCGCCGCGGCCCCGCTCGATCCGCCCCGACGCGCACGCGCAGGGCGAGGCGATCGTGCTGCGCCTGCTCGAGAAGGACATCCGCAAGCGCTACCGCGACGCCCACCACCTCCAGGAGGAGCTGAAGGCGCTCCAGCGCGGGCTCCCGGCCCACGCGTGGGAGGTCGAGGGGAGCGACGGCGTGCCGGTGCCGCCGCCGCCGCCGCCGCCGCAGAGCGCCGGCGTCATCGAGTGGGCGAGCCGGGCGGCCCTGTTCTCGCGCATGGTCTCCCGCGCCTACCCGTCCGGGCAGGTGCCGCAGGAGGTCCAGAACGGCCTTGCGCAGGCCTGGGACCTCGCCGCGCGCGCCAACAAGCTCGAGGGCGAGGTCGCGAGCCTCACCCGCAAGCTCGAGGCGCTCGAGCGCCGCGGCCGCGCGCTGCGCGCCGAGATCGGCCGCAAGGTCGAGGAGCTCGCGCACGAGGAGTCGCGCGTGATGCGCGAGGCGATGGCCGACGGCGAGGACGTCGAGAAGGTCCGCGTCGAGCTCGCCGCCGCCGAGAAGCTCGCGCTGTCCGCGCGTCAGCTGGCGGACGGGGCGGCCCGCCAGGGCAACCACGATCCGCTCATCTACGAGCGCGCGGGCGCGGCCGGCGCGACCGCGCAGGCGAAGCGCGAGCAGCTCGGGCGTTACGAGCACAAGAAGAACACGCGCGAGGCGAACGCGCGCGACCTGCGCCGCCAGATCGACGAGCTCCGCGCCCAGCTCGCCCGCTACGCCGAGGCCCTGGAGGAGGACCTGGCCCAGGGGCGCGAGCGCGTCGCGGCGCGCACGCGCGAGGGGCTCGCCTACGAGAAGTCGTTCAGCGAGGCCTCCAACCTGCTGCTGAGCCACCTCCGCAACAAGCCGGAGTGTCGGGACCTCGTGGCGGAGCTCCTCACGTCCCACGCCAGCCCTGGCGCGGACTCGGGCTCGGATCAGCGCCTCTCCGGCTCGGATCGGCGGCTGAACAACGCGACCGAGCGCAACTGAACACGGACGAGGACAGCTGAACACGATCGAGCGCAGCTGAAAGCGTCCGAGCGCAGCTGAATACGACCGGACGCGACAGCGTGGGACAGCGTTCGGTCGTGCGTGCTTCTTTCTCTTCTCACCATCGTACGTAATCTCTCACTATCGTACGTAATCTCCCTACGTGATCTCCTGACGTCGCGCCGCTGACAGGCCTTCTCGTCGTGGGCGCGCATCACACCCTCTCGACGGCGTCTCGGGTGCATGGTAGCTAGCGCGCGCCTCGGGGGTCCGGTCACGGTGGAGGCATGCCTGGCAGCTCTGGGCGCTCCGACACCCTCCGGTCGTCGAGGGACGAGGCTGTGCTGAAGCGTCGGCGTTAGAGCAAGAGCCCCTCCGGCAGCGCGCCGGTCCCCTTCCCCTTTACGCAGGCGGCCAACCCCTCGGAACCACGAAGCAGCGAGCGGCGATGGCGCCGTCCTCTGCCTCGGATTTTGCGATGGAGGCACACCGTCCATGAACGTTCTCCGGTCCCACAAGGCCTGGCTCGCACCGATGCTGGCTGGGCTCGCCGCGCTTGCCCTGCTGCTCAGCGGCGGGCTCGCCAGCGCCAGTGAATCCGATCTGGTCCTCCCCGACCTAGGCACCCAGTCCTTCGGTGGCATCGATGGCCGCACGCTCCTCATGGGCGGCATCGGCGTCTGCGCGCTCGGGTTCGTGTTCGGGCTCGTCATTTACTCGCAGCTGAACAAGCTCCCGGTCCACCGCGCGATGCGGGAGATCTCGGAGCTCATCTACGAGACCTGCAAGACGTACCTCGTCACGCAGTTCAAGTTCATCCTGGTCCTGGAGATCCTGATCGGCGCGGTCATGGTTCTCTACTTCGGCGTGCTGCGTCACATGGATGCCGCGAAGGTCGTGGTCATCCTGCTGAGCAGCCTCGTCGGCATCGCCGGCAGCTGCGGCGTCGCGTGGTTCGGCATGCGCATCAACACGTTCGCGAACTCGCGCGCCGCGTTCGCGAGCCTCAAGGGCAAGCCGTTCCCGACGTACGCGATCCCGCTCAAGGCCGGGATGAGCATCGGCGCGGTCCTCATCAGCACCGAGCTCATGCTCATGCTGGTGATCCTGCTCTTCATCCCGGGCGACTACGCCGGCCCGTGCTTCATCGGCTTCGCCATCGGCGAGTCGCTCGGCGCCTCCGCGCTCCGCATCGCGGGCGGCATCTTCACGAAGATCGCCGACATCGGCTCGGACCTCATGAAGATCGTCTTCAACATCAAGGAAGACGACGCGCGCAACCCGGGCGTCATCGCCGACTGCACCGGCGACAACGCCGGCGACTCGGTCGGCCCGAGCGCCGACGGCTTCGAGACGTACGGCGTCACCGGCGTCGCGCTCATCTCGTTCATCCTCCTCGCCGTCCCCGACACGGCCGTCCAGGTCCAGCTGCTCGTCTGGATCTTCGTGATGCGCATCGTGATGGTCCTCGCGAGCATCGGCTCGTACCTCCTCAACGAGGCGATCGCGAAGGGGTCCTACGCCGACGCCGACAAGATGAACTTCGAGGCCCCCCTGACGCGCCTCGTCTGGCTGACCTCGATCGTGTCGGTCGCGCTCACCTACGCCGTGTCGGCGTTCATGATCCCGAACCTCGGCGGCGACACGACGCTCTGGTGGAAGCTCTCGTCGATCATCACCTGCGGCACCCTGGCGGGCGCCATCATCCCGGAGATGATCAAGATCTTCACCTCGACCGAGTCGCGCCACGTCCGCGAGGTCGTGACCGCGTCGCGCGAGGGCGGCGCCTCGCTGAACGTCCTGTCGGGCCTGACCGCCGGCAACTTCAGCGCGTACTGGATGGGCATCGTCCTCGTCGCGCTGATGGGCATCTCGTACTACTTCTCCGCCCAGGGCCTCGGGCAGCTGATGATCGCGGAGAGCGTGTTCGCCTTCGGCCTCGTGGCGTTCGGCTTCCTCGGCATGGGCCCGGTGACCATCGCGGTCGACTCCTACGGCCCGGTGACCGACAACGCGCAGTCGGTCTACGAGCTCTCGCTCATCGAGAGCGTCCCGAACGTCGAGGCCGAGTTGAAGAAGGATTTCGGCTTCACCCCGAACTTCGACAAGGCGAAGCACTACCTCGAGGAGAACGACGGCGCGGGCAACACCTTCAAGGCGACGGCCAAGCCGGTGCTCATCGGGACGGCGGTCGTCGGCGCGACGACGCTCATCTTCTCGATCATCGTCGTGCTCAGCAACACGCTGGTGAAGAACGCGGCGAACCTCACGCCCCAGGAGCGGTTGAAGGAGATCATGGGCCTGCTCTCGCCGCTCCACCCGCCGTTCCTGCTCGGCCTCGTGACGGGCGGCGCGATCATCTACTGGTTCACCGGCGCGTCGACCCAGGCGGTCTCGACCGGCGCCTACCGCGCGGTCGAGTTCATCAAGGCGAACATCCGCCTCGAGGGCGTGGAGAAGGCCTCGATCACCGACAGCAAGAAGGTGGTCGAGATCTGCACGCAGTACGCGCAGCGGGGGATGTTCAACATCTTCCTCGGCGTCTTCTTCTCGACGCTCGCCTTCGCCTGCCTCGAGCCGTTCTTCTTCATCGGCTACCTCATCAGCATCGCGCTCTTCGGGCTCTATCAGGCGATCTTCATGGCGAACGCCGGCGGCGCCTGGGACAACGCGAAGAAGCTCGTCGAGGTGGAGCTGAAGGAGAAGGGCACGCCGCTCCACGCGGCGACGGTCGTCGGCGACACCGTGGGCGACCCCTTCAAGGACACCTCGTCTGTCGCGATGAACCCCATCATCAAGTTCACGACGCTGTTCGGCCTCCTCGCGGTCGAGCTGGCGATCGAGATCGACCGCGGGACGAGCCTCGTTCTCGCGGGCATCTTCTTCGTGCTCTCGATGGTGTTCGTGTACCGCTCCTTCTACGGGATGCGGATCAAGTCGGACGAGAAGGCGACCGCCGCTGCGGGCGCCCGCGCCACGGCCTGAGCCGGGCGTCTCCTCTCGCGCTCGGCGCTCCCCGCGCCCTCTCGCCCCCCTCTCGCGCGCGCTGACCTCCCCCGCCGCCCGACGCCGCTCCGCGGTCGACGGCGCGCAGGGGAGGGCCTTGCGCCCAGCGCGCCCGCACTATAGTGACCCTTCATGCGAGCGCTCTGCCCCACGTGCGGCCTCCATCACGAGGTAGTCCGGGTCCTCGAAGACGGGCACGGCGAGCAGCGCAAGGACGTCTATCAGGTAGAGCCGCTCCTCGGCTGCGAGCGCACCTGGATCTCGGACAGGGAGCTGCTCGAGGCGCGCGCGCGCTTCGGCCAAGACGTCGTCGTGCCCGACGAGGACGACGAGTAGCGGCGACGACGGCTGCGCGGTCATGGCGCCTGCGCGGTCATGACGAGCAAGGCGGCTCCGCCGGTCATCCGAGGGCTCTTCGCCGCGGCCCCGTCGCGTGGCCGCCGGTCGTGCGGTGCTCATGACACGCCTGATCGAGGGTCAGGGGATCTCTGACAACAACTCGTCGCGTGAGGGGCATTGGGGCGCCACCGTCGCCAGGCATCGTCTGCGGCCATTACCCGGCGGAGACGAGGACATGATGACGAGGCGGACCCTGAGGACGGCGTTGCTTCTGGTGCTCGCAGGCGGTCTTGGCGCGATCGGGAGCGGTTGCGGCGAGGATGGCGCGAAGGGCGCGCCCGGGGCGCCCGGTGAACAGGGCGCACCAGGCAAGGACGGCGCGAACGGTGAGCAGGGGGAGCCCGGTGAGCCGGGGGAGCCGGGGGAGCCGGGGGAGCCGGGCGCGCCCGGTGAACCCGGTGCGCCAGGCGAGCCCGGGGCGCCCGGTGAACCCGGTGCGCCAGGCGAGCCCGGTGTGCCAGGCGAGCCCGGTGTGCCAGGCGAGCCCGGCGCGCCCGGCGAGGACGCGCCGGTGTGGAGCAACGCCGCGAACCTCGCGCACTACGTGAGAGAGCGCGTCGCGCTGTTCGCCACCGGCAACTTGCCCGAGGGCGAGCAGTTCCCGCTCCGCGCGGCCGCGACCGACACCATCCGAGCGCTCGCCGGCGTGCGCTCCGACATCGTGGTGACCTGGCTCGATCCGCTGACCTTCAGCACCGCGCCGGAAGCGCCCCGCTTCGGCGCCAACAACGATTACACAGCGTTCTTCGGCGAAGGGTGGGCCGCCACCGCGGGCGACGCGCCGCAGTGGAGCGGCTCCGCCACCGCCGGGTGGCTCTGGGTCAACCACGAGTACGTCTCCGGGCGAAGCCCGACGGTCAGCTCCGCGCCGACCGGGCAGCACCTCACGCTGGCCCGGCACCTGCGCAAGCTCGGCGTCCTCACGAATGATGTCGAGTCGAACGTCTGGTCGCAGGCGGACGTCGACACCTATATTCGATGGGAAAAGAAGGAGGTCGGCGGCTCCTGGCTCCGGACCGTGCAGGACCCGGCGACGGGCGCATGGTCGGTCGACCGGAGCGCGACCGCCGTCCGCTACGACGCGACGAGCAAGACGCTGAGCCGCCTCGCGGGGCACGTGCTCTCGAGTCCGGGCCACGACGACACGACCGGCGCGGCGCTCGCGGGCGGGCTCGTGGCCGGCATCATGGGCGACTGCGCCGGCGGGCAGACGCCCTGGGGCACGGTGATCACCGCCGAGGAGAACGTGCAGGACTACTACGGTGATCTCGAGGCGAGCTGGTCGGGCGATCAGCGGTTCCTCACCGGCCGGGGCTTCGACCCGGGCGCGCCGGTGAGCCCGGTCTTCGAGGCGAGCACCAGCGCGGAGTTCGGGCGCATCTCCGATCCGAACGGCCGGCAGCCGCGCGACCATTACGGTTATCTCACCGAGATCGACCCGGGGCAGCCCGCAGGCGAGTACGACGGCAAGACGCAGCCGGGCACGGGCCACAAGAAGTTCGGCTTCATGGGCCGCGCCCGCTGGGAGGCCGCGACGTTCGCCGTCGACGACGCGTGGAGGCTCGCGCCCGGCCGGCCGATCGTCGTCTACGGGACCGACGATCGCCGCGGCGGCCGCATCTACAAGTACGTGACCAGCGGCAACTACACGGCCGGGATGACGCGGGCGGCGATCCGCGCGCTGCTCGACGAGGGCAAGCTCTACGCGGCGCACATGGCCGGGCTCGACAACACGACAGGCAACACCCTGGTCGCGACCCGCGCGGCCCCGACCGAGGCGGCCCCGGGCACGGGGCAGTGGATCGAGCTCTCCGTCGACAGCGCCGCCATCGCGCCGAACGCGGCAGCGCTCGGCGACCCGGCCAGGACCGTCGGCGACGCGCTGCGCGACGTGAGCTGGAACCGGATCGGCGGCTTCCAGACGGATCACGACGTCTGGCGCGCGCTGTTCACGGTGAGCAACAAGGTCGGGATCATGGAGCTGAACCGGCCCGAGGACATCGAGTGGAACCCGCGCGACCCGAGCGGCACGCCGCGCCTCTACGTGGCGTTCACCAACCACACGGGGCAGACGGCGCTCGATCAGGGCGGCGCTGTCTTCGATCCGGCGACCCACGCGACCCAGTCCCCGAAGCGCGCGGACGCCGTGGGCTCGATCTTCGCCCTGGAGGAGTCCGACCCCGCGAACCCGGGCGCGTCGACCGAGTTCCTGTACTTCGAGGTCTGGCACGGCGCGAAGGGGCAGGGCGACTTCGACGCCTCCTGCCCGGACAACCTGCTCCTCGACCGCGATGGCGGCGTGTGGTTCGGCACCGACGGCAACTTCGGCGTGGCCTCGCACGCGGACGCCTTCTACTACCTCGATCTCGACCCCGCCCACCGCGCGGGCCAGCCGGGCGTGACCCAGCCGAGCTTCGGCAAGGCGTTCCGCGTCGTGGGGCTGCCGAGCGACGCGGAGGCGACAGGCCCGTCCTTCACGCCCGACATGGGCACGATCTTCATGTCGGTGCAGCACCCCGGCGAGAACGCCTACAGCACCTGGCCGAAGGGCGACGCCTCCCTGTCGAGCGTCATCGCGGTCACCTTCCTGCCCGAGTGATCCCCCCGATGTCCGCCCGCCGCGCGCGCCTGCTGTCCGCGCCCCTGGCCTTCGCGGCGGTGTCCGCCGTCCTCGCCGCGGGCGCGCGCTGCGGCGGGGGCGGCTACGACCCGCTCGCCACCGCGGCCGCGCGCGCCGGGCGCGCGGGCAACCCCGAGGCGTCGATCCCGCCGATGTGTTACGCGAATACGGCCGGCGGCGCGAACGGCTGCTGGACGTGCCACACGATCGGGATCGGCCCGAACACGCTCGCCGATCACGAGCTCCAGCGCGAGTACGGCTTCTCGGACGCGGCCCGGAAGAACCCCTGGACGAACCTGATCGAGGACCTCTCGGCCGCCGCCGCCCGGACGAGCGACGCGGAGATCCTCGAGTACATCCGGGAGGACAACTACGCGCCGCTGCGCGAGGCGCTCGCCGCGCGCCGGGATTACCCGGGCTACGTGCCGGATCTCGACCTCGGCGCCGGGCTCGACGAGGAGGGCTTCGCGCGCGACGGGAGCGGCTTCCGCGCGGTCCGCTACAAGCCGTTCCCCGGCAGCTTCTGGCCCACGAACGGCAGCGCCGGCGACGTCTTCCTACGGCTGCCGGCCGCGTTCCGCGAGGACGCCTCGGGCGCGCCGTCGCGCGAGGTGTACAAGCTGAACCTCGCGCTGCTCGAGGCGGCGATCGCGTCGCCGTCGCCCCTGCCGAGGGAGGGCGCGGCCGGGCCCGCCGGCGCGGCCGCCGGGCGGGAGGTGGAGCCGGTGAGCGAGCTCCTCGCCGGCTTCGATCTCGACGGCGACGGCGCGCTCGAGCCCGCGGTGACGCGCGTCGTCCGCCTGCCCGCGCGGTACGCCGGCGGGGCGGCCGGCGTCCCGGTGCGGGCGTGGCTCTACCCGCGCGGGGCGGAGCTCCTGCACTCGGTGCGGTACCTCGACCCGGATCGCCCGGCGCTGCTCGCGGCGCGGATGAAGGAGCTGCGCTACGCGCGCAAGGTCGACGAGCCGGACGACTGGGCGATCGCGCGCGCGTACGAGCGCGAGGCGGAGGAGAAGGACGAGGGGCAGCCGCCGTTCCACCCGGGCGGGCCCGAGGTCGGGCTTCGCAACGCGTTCGGCTGGCAGATCCAGGCGTTCATCGAGGACGAGCAGGGCCGGCTGCGGCTGCAGACCGCGGAGGAGCACCGGGCGTGCATGGGCTGCCACGGCGCGGTCGGGGTGACGGTGGACCACACCTTCTCGCTGGCGCGCAAGGTGCCCGGCGCGGCCGGCTGGCGGCACCAGGACCTGCGCGGCATGCCCGACGTGCCGCAGGCCGGCCACGCGGAGCCGGAGGTGCTGACCTACCTGCGCCGCGCGCGCGGGGCCGACGACTACCGCGGGAACGCGGAGATGCTCGCCCGCTTCTTCCCGGGCGGCGCGCTCGACGAGGCCGAGGTGCGGCGCGGCGCGCCCGGCGGCGACCGCGATCTCGCGTACCTGGTCGCGCCGTCGCGCGAGCGGGCCCTCCTGCTGGACAAGGCCTACCGGGCCCTGGTGCGAGCGCAGCGCTTCGAGGCGGGGCGGGATGTGGCGCTCGGGCCCGCGACGGGGATCCTGCGCGTCGTGGAGGGCGAGTCGACGGGCCTCGGCGAGGCGCAGCGCGTGTACCTCGACGGGCGGGCGCACCTCGCCTGGTGAGGCCTGGGGTGCGGGCGCGCGGCGCGTCTCGGGCGAGGCGCGAGGCGCCCGGCTGGCCCGCGCACGCTCAGTTGGGCGCGAGCGGGCCCGGCGTCTCGGGCGGCTGGTCGGCGAGCGGCCGGTTGCGCCCGTCGACGCGGAGCACGCGCGGCGTGTGCCGCCGCGCCTCGGCGTCGTCCATGTCCGCGAAGGTCGCGATGATCACGAGGTCGCCGGGCTGGTTGAGGTGCGCCGCCGCGCCGTTGATGCACACGACGCCCGAGCCGCGCGCCCCCGCGAGCGCATACGTGGTCAGCCGGGAGCCGCGCGTCACGTTCCAGATGTCGACCGCCTCGTACGGCAGGATGTCGGCGGCCTCCAGGAGGTCGGCGTCGATCGTGACGCTGCCCTCGTAGTGCAGATCCGCGTGGGTCACTGTCGCGCGGTGGATCTTGCTCTTGAACATCCGTCGGTTCATGCGTGATGCCCTCTGCCCTTCCCGGCCAGGGACGGCGGCGCGCGCCGGGTCGAGCGCGCGCCGGGTCGAGCGCGCCCGCGGGCGCGGCGGGCCTCCCTCGCCAGGGAAAGGACGGGCTACCTCATGCGCGCAGCCGGCGGTCAGTCAAGGAACAATCGCTGCCGCAGGAGCCGGCCGCCCGCCAGGTGGATGGCGTCCTCGTCGGGCAGCGGGTCGTCCGGGCCTGGCAGCGCGTCGGGGGGGCCGACCACCAGGACGACCTCGCAGGGACCCACCGCGACGTCCCGGAACAGCTCCTCGCGCGTGCCCGAGATGCTCGCGCCGCCGGCGCCGTCCAGCGCCAGCTCCACGGGCCACGGGCGCGCGCTCCCGCCCTGCACCAGGAAGGCCCTTACCGCGACCGGCGCCGGCACGCGCGCGCCGGGCGAGAGCGCGATCGCGAGCCTTTCGCCCCTGCCGACGTGGCGCGGGGCGCCCGGCCCGCGAGCTCCCTGCTGCGGGCCGTCGCCGAGGGTCGTCGTCGCGAGCGTGTAGTCGGGGAGCGGGGCGGCGCCCGGCGCGAACGGCGCGGGCCGCAGCGCGAGCAGCGACACGAGCGCCGCCGACACGACCCAGCCGACCACGCCAACGGCCGCCCGGGCCCGCGCCGCCGGAGTCGTCCGCCGCGCGCTCCGCCGCTCGACGACCAGCTCGGGGTGCGACAGGCCCTTGCGCGGCGGCCTGGCGAGGGCGTCCGCGCCGTCCTGCGCGCGCTGGGCAGGCTGCCCGGGCGCCGCGCTCGATCGCGCATCGCGCGGCGGCTCCGATGTCCCGGGCGGCACCGATTCGCCGTCGATCGCGCGACAGACCGGCGCGTCCGTGGTGGACGGCGCGCTCGTCCCGCTGAGCGAGTCGGCGTCCGCGCCGAGCGGCGCGGCATCGGCGACGTCGCTCGCCTCCTCCGCGTCGCAGTCCCACTCCTCGGGGCACCGGAAGCGGATCCCCGACTTCCGATCGACCGCTGGACGCGCGAGCGGAGACGGCGCGGGCGCACCGCCGCGCGGCTCCCGGAGCTGGGCGAGGAGCTGGTCGGAGAGCCGGGCGCGGGTCTCGTCGTCGAGGGGCGGCCGGACTTCGCGCTCCTCCCGCCCGGCGCTCGAGCGCGCCGCGGTGTTCGCGGCGTCTCCCGGAGCGTCTTGCGCGCCGTCCGGGCGCGTCTCCTCGGCGAGCCTGCGCCAGCGCGGATCGGTCGTCGGATCCCGCTGTGCGATGCGCGTCAGGGCGCGCAGCAGCTCGTCGTCGTCCATCAGTCGCTCCCCGCGTCGCGCCACGCGGTACAGCGCTCGCCCCGCCGGCACCGGCTCAGGAGCGCGGGCGCAGCAAGGGGGACCGGAAGGGGGGGGCGCCGCTCGCCGAGCGTCAGGGTAGGCACCCCGTCGCTCAGATTCGCCTCGTGGATCAGCGCGAGCGGTCGCTCGGGCATCTGATTCCCTTCCCCTGGGGATCGAAGAACCCCAGTTTGCTATTCACGTTATCCGGTTCTCGCCTCGCCCGTCAATGGAGCTCGGGGCGCGCCCGGGGGGCTTCTCCCCCCCGCTCGTCGGCGTGAACATGGCTGTCAACGTGAACGTAAACGTGGACGTGGTCGTGGACGACACGCGATCGCATTGCCGACGGTGCTGAAGTTTTCTCACAATTACGGCTATTTTTTCGGTTTGGCCGCGCTGGTCGCCTTGGCCGCCTTGGTTGACTCGGTTGCCTCGGTTGCCTCGGCCGCCTTGGTTGACTCGGCCGTCAAGACGCGCACGGTGTCACCGACAATCTCCAGCGCTGCTGGTTTTCCGCCGTAATGCGCCGCCATGCCGACGTCGATCCGCCAGATCTTGTCGCCGCAGGCCGACGTGGCGCCGTGCTTCTGGACCGTGTGGCCCACGACCATGCGCTTCGCGGACATCGCCGCGAGGGTCTGGTCCAGCGCCGCGCAGGGGGGCGACCCCGGGCTCGGCGGCGGCTCGCTCGAGTAGAGGCGCGCCCACACCGGGCTGTCCTCGGCCGCGATCACGGCCGGCGCGGAGGGGCTCTTCCCCTCCATCCACGCGCGCACCTCGCGGTTGATCCGCGAGATGCCGTAGCGCGTGTGGGCCGGGAGCACGCCGCCGTGCGTGAAGACGGTGTCGCCGACCGCGATGATCACGTCGCGCGCCGCGAGCTTCCTGGCGTAGACACCGCCGGGGGCGAACGCGGCGGCGCGGGCTCGCGCGGGGGGCGGCACCGGCGCGAGGCGGGGGCCCGACGCGTCGAGCCCGGGCACGTCCTCGAAGTCCTTGAAGCCGCCCTCGGTGACGTAGCGGAAATCGAGCTGGACGTTCATGACCTCGTGGTTGCCGTTCAGCGCGTACACGGCGCCGCCGGCGGCGCGCGCCTCGACGGCGAGGCGATCGAAGAGGTCGACGATCTCCTGCTCGCCGTCGCCGCGGTCGAGCTCGTCGCCCGTCTGCACGAGCACGAGCTTGCCGCCGATCCAGCGATCCGCGCCGTCGATGGCGCCCGCGATCCGCAGGGCCGTGCGCGTCGCCGCGAGGTCGCCGTGGACGTCGCCGATGGCGACCACGCGATCGGCGGCCGGGTAGGCGTAGGAGCGATCCGCGTCGGGCGGCGGCGCGGCCGGGGCTCCTGTCGAGCGCGAAGGCGGAGAGGTGGCGGCGGGGCTGTGCGCCGTCGAGGCGGGTCGGTCGGCGTCGCAGCCCGCGGCGAGCAGTGCGGCGAGCAGCGCGGTGAGGCGGAGAGCGGCTGACATCGGACGCGATCCTCCGGAGGATGATCGGGGGTGTACCATGGCGAGCGGTGGACGCGCCGCGCCGCGCCGCGGCGGCGCCTCGACGCGCGCGATCAGGCCGGAAGTTTGGCGGAGAGGAATGATTTCAGCTTGATCAGATTCTTCGCGTCACGGCTGAAGCTCGGGGCGGTGTAGCTCGACGCCCAGCCGGTGATCTCGTGCATGAACGAGGCGCGGACCTGCTCGTCGCTCAGGATGTCGTCGACGGTGCGGCCGCGCGCGGCGCCCTTCTCCAGCGAGCGCACGTAGCCCTTGAGCCGGGCGTAGTCGCCGCCGAGCAGCTCGGCGATGAGCTCCGCGTCGCGGGCGAGCCGCGCGAGGGCCGGCGCCTGGTCGCGCAGCTCCGGGCTCTCCGCCGCGGCGAAGGACGCGGCGACGCGCAGCACGAAGGCGTCGTCGAGGAAGCCGAGATCCTCGATGCCGTCCGGGATGAGGTCGAGCGACTTGAAGAGGTAGTTGAGGCCCCCCGCGAGCGAGCGGCGCGTGGCCTCCGGGCTCTCCGGCGAGGCGAGCAGGCCCGCCAGATCCGTGGCGTCCGAGGCGAGGCTGCGCAGCCACTCGGGGAACGTGTCGAGACAGCGGTCGTCGAGATCGGTCATGGGATCCTCCCGGCGGGAGCCGGAGGGTAGTCCGAGGGGCGCGGCGCCGTCCATGCCATCCATGCAGGCGAAGGCGCTCGCCGCCGCTCCGGGCGCCGGGCGCTGCGACCAGGACATCGTTGCCGGCGCGGGCGCGCGTCGCCGGCGCGCGTCGATCGGGGCTCGCCGGCGGCGCGCCGCGCGGCGCGCGCGGGCGCTCTCCCGCGGCAGCCCCGCGATCATTCGTCCGGTAACCCGAACCCGACCTGCCCCGCGACGCTCGAGCTCGCGCGCACGCTCACCTGGATGCGCACCAACGCGCTCTTCGAGGCCTCGGCCGCCCCGGCGACGCACGCGAGCGCGCGCGCTCCCGCGCCGCCCACGAGCCGCGGGAGCGCGGCGCCGACCTGGAGCACCGTCAGGGCGTCGCCGAGGAGCCGGTGGCCGAGCGCCTTCTGGGCGTGCAGCAACGCCGGCAGGTTGGCCTGCAGCGTCGCCGCGAGCCGCGCGGCCATCTCGCCGCCCTGCACCACGCGCGCATGGACCCGCGTGGGCGTGCAGGGCGCGTGGACGGCCGCGTGCGCGCGGCAGCACGCATCGCAGTCGGCGTCGCCGCTCGGGGGCCACTCGATCCAGGAGCACTGCGGGTCCTGCCAGGTGCCCGCGCAGCGCGCGTGGCACGTGCCGTCGCAGCCGCCGTCGCACTTGCCGTCGCACTGCCCCACGCAGCGGCCCTGCGCGTCGTGGGCGGAGCACTGCCCCCAGCACTGCCCGGTGCAGCGCCCGTCGCACGGCCCGTAGCAGCGGCCCTGGCAGTAGCCGGAGAGCCGCGCGGGGTCGCACTCCGTCACGATCTGCTCCAGGGTCAGCTCCACGTTGCACGAGCCGCTGCATCGCGCGCCGCTCGGCTCGCAGTCCGGCCACCTCAGCGTGACCCCCACCCCGGCGCCCTGGAGGAAGATGGCGTCGATCGCCGCCGAGACCGGGCCGCAGGCGCCGCTGGGCCCCGAGGACGTCGCCCGGGCTGCGCAGCTCGGGGCAGGAGGCCTCGGCGGCGCCCTCGACGTGCGGGAGCTCGGCGCAGCTCGGGCCGGCGATCGACGCGAAGAGCGCGCGGGCGAGCGGCCCTCGCACGGACCGAGCGACTTCCCTGCGCATGGGCGCCTTTATCACGATCGCGCGGGCGGCGCGCGGCGGCCCTCGGCTACGGGCGCGCGCCGCCGGCCGCGCTCGCGCTCTTCGCGTCCCCCGCCGGCCGCCAGCCGAGGATGCGCAGCGCGTTCTGCGCGAAGATCTTCACGACGTCCTCGCGCGACATGCCGCGCTGCCTGAGCCGCGCGGCGAGCGCCGGCAGCGCCGACGCGTCGTCGAGCCCCCTCGGCGGGACGATGCCGCCGTCGAAATCCGAGCCGATCGCGACGTGATCGACGCCGGCCACGCGGACCATGTGATCGACCTGCGCGACCACGTCGTCGACGCCCGCCTCGCTCGTGCCGTTCACGAAGGGGGCGTGGAAGTTGAGCCCCGCGACCCCGCCGCTCCGCGCGATGAGCCGCAGCTGCTCGTCCGTCAGGTTGCGCGGCCGGTTCGCCACCGCGCGCGCGTTCGAGTGCGTCGCGACGATCGGCGCGCCGTGCGCCGCGGCGATCGGGACGAGATCCGCGAACGCGGCGTCCGAGACGTGCGAGACGTCGATCAGGGCGCCCTGAGCGTACACGCGCTCGCAGAACCGCTTGCCGAGCTCGGTCAGCCCGTACGCCGCCGGCTCGCCGGTCGCGGACGACGAAAGCCGCGTGTTCTTCGCGTGGTTCGGGCTGATGAGCCGCACGCCGCGCGCGATGAAGCGGTCGATCTGCGCGATGTCCGCCGCGAACGCGCCGGCCCCCTCGATCGAGAGGAACGTGCTGATCTTCCCCGGCTCGGCCCGCGCCGCGCCGAGCGGGAGGAGCACGGGGTTCGCGGCGATGATCGCCTCGATCGTCGCGAGGACCGCGCTGGCGTCCTCGATCTGCGGGCCCTCGGGGCGCGCCTGGTCGGGCAGGTAGATCGGCAGCACGACGCCGAGGTAGTGGCCCGCGACGAGCGTCTCCCGGCGGGCGTGGCCTTCGCCGAGGCGCCTGTCGCGGCCCTTGAAGTGGACCTGCCAGGGCACGTCGACGTGCAGATCGACGACCGGCACGGGGGGCTCCGCGGGCGGGTCGCCGAGCGTGGGCCGCGGCGAGCCCAGGGCGCCGGCGGCGCAGGTGACGGCGAGCAGGGCGCGGACGCGGGCGCCTCCGTTCACGCGCTCACCCGCTCACCAGCACGCCCAGCGCGAAGCCGACGCCGAGGCACACGAGCCCGATGAGCCCCACGAGCCACCAGGCAGCGCCCTCCGAGCCCCCGCCCTCGGCGGCCAAGGGGACCTCCACGACCCGCACGTCGTAGTGGCCGCCCGTGAGCGTCGGCACGCCGGCGGGCTGCTGCGCGCTGATGTGGGTTGGCCTGGCCGAGAAGGTCGCCGTGGGCGCCACCGACGGGGACGCCTGGACGGGCGGCGCTGTCATGCGCGGCGGGGGCACCGTCGGGACCCTGGACGCGATGGGCGGCACGCTCTGCACCGGCTGCGTCACGTTCTGCGGCGGCTGCGCCATGTTCTGCGGCGGCTGCGTCATGCTCTGAAGCGGCTGCGGCGGCGGCAGCGAGGGCAGCTGGTGCGTCAGCGCGGGCGACGCCGGCGCGTCGGGCCACGCGCTGGGCGTCGCGATGCCCGTGCGGTGCGCGATGGCGCCCAGCGTCTGCGCCATCTCCTCGGCCGTCTGGAAGCGCCCGGCCACGTCCTTGGAGAGGGCGCGCTGGAAGAAGAGGCCCCAGGCCGCGAGGTGGGGCGCGACCTGCTCGATCGGGCGCACCTCCTTGGCGAGCACGGCGGTGAGCCGCGCGAACTCGTTCTCGGCGGGGAACGGCTGCGTCGCCGTGAGCATCTCGTAGAAGATCACGCCGACGCTCCAGAGATCGGTGCGCGCGTCGACGCCCTGCGCGTTCTTGATCTGCTCGGGGCTCATGTAGCCAGGCGTCCCGAGGAGCGTGCCGGCGCGGGTCTTCAGGCCCATTCCGCCGGCCGCGTCCATCACCTTCGCGATGCCGAAGTCGAGCACCTTCACGCGGAAGCCCCCGCGCGGATCGCGGATGAGGAACAGGTTCTCCGGCTTCAGATCGCGGTGGATCACCTTGTGGCTGTGCGCCGCCATGAGCGCCTGGAGCACCTCGTGGATGATCGGCACGGCCTGCTGCGGGGGGATCGGGTTGCCCGTGTCGATGTACGCGGCGAGCGGGACGCCCTGCAGGAGCTCCATGACGAGGTAGGGCGTGCCGTCCTCGGCGCGGGTCGCCTCGAAGACCGAGGCGATGTTCTGGTGGACGAACCCCCTCGTCGCCTCCGCCTCGGCGAAGAAGCGGTGGAGGACCTGCTCCTCCTGCGTGAACTCGGGGTGGAGCACCTTGATCGCCCGCTTGCCCTCGCCGCGAAGGCCCTCGGCCTCGTAGACCGCGCCCATGCCCCCCTCGCCGAGGAGACGCAGGATCCGGAAGCGCCCGTTGAGCACGGCGCCCACGAGCTGGTGGGAAGGGCTCGATGGGTCGATCACACGCGGACTCTACCAAAGCTTAGGCGCGGCCCGCTCGCCGAAACCTCGGCGGTATGCGGCTCCCGCCGGCGCTTCGGCGCGCGGCTCACGCCGGCGCGGGTCAGGGCGCGGCGTTCGCCACGGCCGAGCGCGCGGCCGGGCTCGCGGGCAGCGGCGTCCGCAGGGCCTCGCCCGGCTGAGCCCCGGCGTAGAGGAGCTCGTAGACGGCGAGGCTCGTCATCACGCGCTTCGTGTAGAGCCGCGTCTCCTCGTACGGGATGCGCTCGACCCACAGGTCGAAGCTCTGCGAGGGGCGCTCCGCGATCCATCGCTTCGGCGCGCCGCCCCCCGCGTTGTAGGCGGGGATCGCCAGCAGGGGGTTGTCCGAGAACTGGCTGCGCAGCTGCGAGAGGTAGCGGCAGCCGAGCGCGATGTTCACCTCGGGGCGCTTCAGCGCGTCGGCGCTCCACGGCAGCCCGAGCGGCTTGGCCATCCGCTTCGCGGTCGGCACGATGAGCTGCATCAGCCCGAACGCCTGGGCCGGCGAGGCCACCCTCGGGTCGAAGGCCGACTCCTCGCGCATGATCGCGTAGGCGAGGGCCTCGGGGATCCCGCTCCGCTTGGTCTCCGCGGCGACGAGGCCGGAGAAGGGGCGCGGGTAGGCGAGCTCCCAGGCGCCGCGCCAGCGCCCGACGGGGTAGTGATCGACCCACTCGCCCGCGAGCTCGACGGCCGCCGGCGCCGCCATGGCGGTGCGCAGGATGCTGTACGACTGTGGCAGCGCGCCCGAGCGCGCGAGCAGGAACGCCGAGGCCCACATCACCTCGCGCGGCGCCGTCTTGCCCCCGACGCCGAGCAGGTCGAGCTCGCGCCGCGCGAGCTTCGCTTCCCCCTGGCGCGCGAGCTCGACCGCGCGCGTGAACGCGGGCTGCGCGAAGAGCGGGCTCCTGAGCTCGGTGTACGGCGCGCTCGCGTCGCGCTCCAGGGCCGCGGACAGGGCACGCTCGGCGGCGGCCGGGTCCACGTCGGCGAGCCGCGCGTGGGAGAGCGCCATGTAGAAAGAGAGCGGGTAATCGCGGATCACCTGCTCGAGCAGCGCCTTCCCCTTGTCGGGCGAGCCCGTCTCGATGCGGGCGCGCCCGAGGTAATAGGGGAGCCTGCCGGCGGCGTGGTACGCGCGTTCGTGCGGGAACCGCTCGAGCGCGCGCTCGAGCGGCCTGACCGCGCCCGCCCAGTCGCCGCGCTCCATCTCGAAGAGCGCGAGCTCGAACAGGCCGTCGGCGACCATGTCGCCCGACGGGTAATCGTCGGGCATGGCGGTGAGCAGCTGCACGAACTGCGCCTGGTCCCCGAGCCCGAGCAGCGCGCGCGCGCCGAGGTAGCGCGCGTCGTCCGCGAGCCGATGATCCGGGTATTCCTTCTCGAGCAGCGCGAAGCGCGCGGCCGCCTCGGCGTGCCGATCGACGCGGAGCGACGCGCGCCCGGCGTTGTAGAGGGTCTCGGGCCGCCGCGGGGCGGGCGCGCTCGCGCCTGCAGCGGGCGCCGCGCCTGCGGCGGCGGGCGCCGCGCCTGCGGCGGCGGGCGCCGCGCCTGCGGCGGCGGGCGCCGCGCCTGCGGCGGCGGGCGCCGCGCTTGCGGCGGCGGCCGCGGCCGGCCCACAGCGCTCGATCGCCGTGCCGAAGAGGTCGGCGGCCTCGGCTCGCCGCCGGAGGCGCCCGAGCGCCTCGCCGCGCGCGGCGAACGCGTCGCAGGCGAAGGCCGAGGGCGCCTGCGCCTCGGGGAGGGCGATCAGCGCGTCGGTGACGGCGAGCGCCTCCTTGTCCTGGCGCGAGGCGAGCAGGGCGCGCGCGCGGGCGAGCAGATCGGCGGGGCCCAGGTCGAGGAACGGCTTGCGCCGCGCGAACGGCAGCGTCGACAGGGCCTGGTCCTGGATCTCCTTCGCCTCCCCGGCGCCGGCGCCGCCCGGCGCCTCGTCGATGACGCGCCGGGCGACGCGGATCGCCTCCTCGGCGTGGTCTTCGCTCGGGTGGCGGAGCAGCGCGCGGGCGAAGCGGAGCGCCTCGGGCACCCACGTCGACGCCGGCCAGCTGCGGGCGAGGTAGGCGCGCCAGCGCGCGGCCGCGCCCTCGATGTCGCCCTTGTCGGCGAGCGCGCCGGCGACGATGCGATCGAGCTCGTCGGCGATCGCGACGTCCGACGCGACGGCGCGCGCGCGCTCGAGCGCCGCGTCGGGCTGCCCCGCCCTGGCGAGGAGATCGGCCGCCGCGAACCTCGCGTGATCCGCGAGCGGCCCGCCCGCCGCCGCGGCGGCGTCGTACTCCTTCGCCGCGCCCACGGGATCGCCCGCGAGGGCGCGCAGCCGCCCGAGCTGGTAGCGGAACGCCGCCGCGTCCGCGGGCGGCAGGGGCGCCGAGAGCGCCTGGGCCATCGCCGCAGCCGCGCCTGCGTACGCCTCCTGCTCGACGAGCTTCTGCACCTGCGCGAGCCGCGGGTCGTCCAGCACGAGGGTGAGGCGCTCGGGGTCGAACGCCGGCGCCTGGCCCGGCGTGCCCGTGACGACGGGCCCCGCCGGCGCTGCGCTCGGCGGGGGCGCTGGCCGCGGGCAGAGCGGCGGGCAGGCCGCCGCCCCGCGCTGCGCGGGGGGCGCGCCGGCGCACGAGGCGCCGAGCGACGCGGTCAGCGCGAGCGTGGCGGCCAGCGCGAGCGCGGCGGCCCCGGAGCGGGCATCCAGCCTGAACATGCCTGCACCATACTCCGGATCGCGCGGCCGCACAGCGATCGAGGCGAGCGGCGCGCCTGCGAGCCGCCGGAGCGCCCTCTCGTGAGCTGGCGCCCCGGCGTTCGGACGTGGTGTGGAAGCGTGCGGGGCAGTGGCGCGGCGTTACTTCGTCGCGTCGCAGGCGAGGAAGACCCGGATGGCCTCGATCGTGTCGTCGGAGAGCTTCACGCCGATGGGCATCCCGTCCGCGCCGTTCGCCCCGCCGATCTGGATCTCCGAGAAGATCGCTTCCGCCTCGGCGCTGACGCTGGCGGGGTCGTCGACGTTGACATCCTCCGGAGCGTTGATGCGCGACGCGCCCACCGAGGTCGACAGATGACAGGGCACGCACTGGTCCTGGAGCGCCTGGTAGCCCGCCTCCTCCTGCGCGGTCGCGTCGGGCGGACATTCACCGAGCGGCGAGTCCCCGGAGGTACTGCCGCCGCCGTCGTCGCCGCCGCAACCGTGGAGAGCGCCAATGACAAAGGGCGCGAAGCAGAGCAAGAGCATCGTACGAACGGGCATCAAAGCACCTCAACAGCTTGTTTAGGGAAGGGGAGCGAGCCGGAGTCGAGCCTCCAGCCATGCAGGCCGGCCGGGCGCTGCGCGCCGATGGTGCCTGGGGCAGCGTACCGGGTCAACAAAGACGGATCGGCGTGGACTGAAGGAAACCGGGGTCGTCCGAGGGGGCACCTCGTACGAGTTCGAGGCGCCGTGGGTCTCGTCGGCGGCAGCCTCGCGCGAGGGGAGGCGCCGCCGGCCCCGTTCGGATGGGGCGGCTACCGCGGCGCGTCCGGGACCGGCGTGTCGAGCAGGAGCTCGGCGCCTATCTTTTCTCGCAAGCGCATCCTCACGTCGCTCGCGGAGCGCAGCCTCCCGGATGTCATGCGGTGGTGCTCGGGCCGATTTCGGGCGCGTGCGCTGCCTCGCTGCGCGCTCTGGGCAGCTCGAACCAGAAGAGGCTCCCCTTGCCCACGACCGTGCGGAGCCCCACGCGGCCGCCGTGCGCCTCGGTCAAGCGTTTGACGGTGGCGAGGCCCAGGCCCAGGCCCGGCACTCGAGCGCCTTGCGCTCGGACATGAGGCTCGAACACCGTCTGCTCGAGGGCCGGCGCGACGCCGGGCCCTGTGTCCTCCACCTCGATCCGCACAGCCTCTCTCGCGTCGAGCACCCGGATCACGACGCGGCAGACCGCCGCGTCGCCGAGGTACTTGAGCGCGTTGCGGATCAGGTTGGCGAGGATGCTGGTCAGCACGCCGGGGCTCGCGGCCACCGCGCACGGGGCGAAGGGCTCGACGCGGAGCTCCGCGCCGAGCTCCACCGCGACAGGAACGAGCTCGACCATGAGATCGTCGATGATGGAGCGCACCTCGGCGCGCGCGCCTGACTCCGGACTCGCGCCCGCGCGAGCGAACTCCAGGAGCCCGTCGGTCATGCGCTTGACGCGCAGGATGGACAGCCGGGCCCGTTCGAGCGCATTTCGTGCCGGATCTCCCTCGTCGCTCCGCCGCAGGGCGAGGTCCAGCGCGAGCGCGACCGAGCCGAGGGGGCTGAGCACGTCGTGCGCGACCCGGCCGGCGAACTGCTCGAGCTCATCCGCTCGGCGCTCCAGGAGCACGCCCTGCCGCCAGAGCAGCCTCACATGGCGCCGGATCTGCACGGCGGCCGCCGCGCAGGCCAGCAGCGCGAACATCACGCTCGCCGTGTTGAGCACCAGCGCGATCCGGCGAGAGCGAACGCGGCTGGCTGCGATCTCGGTCGCCAGACGAAGCGCCTGCCGCGCGTTGAGATCGATGCTCGCCATCACGGCCTCGCTCGTCGAGTTGAAGTCCGCTCGCAGCGCGCCGTCGACGAGCTTGTTGGCCTGGTCCGGATGGCCGCTCGCCACCAGCGAGAGGGCCCGGTCGGCGTCCAGATGGAGCTTGGCGAGCTCCTGAGCCACGGTCTGCCACTGCCTGAGCTCGCCCGGATACACGGGCATGTCGAGGTAGGCGTCGAGGCTCCGGGAGAGAGTGTCACGCGCCTCGTCGAGCTCATGGCGAGCGAACGGGCGGCCCAGCGCGGCGTTGTTGACGAGATCGCCCAGGAGCGCCTGGGTATGCCTCAGCTCGGCGCGCGCGGCCGCCAGGTGCATGATGCTCGACGTGGCGTTCTCCGCCAAGCTCTTGGCCGCCGCGTCGATCTCGGCCTCTCGGTGCTCTGCGTAGGCGGCCGAGATCACGAAGCTCGCGATAGCGGCGAAGAACGCCGCAAACAGCGACAGCAGGATAGACGGCAGCCTCTCGGGCATAAGAGTAGACTTCGACCTCGCCGGATCCTTCCGCCGTCGCATCGCCATGCCGGGATGCTGTTCCGCCGTCCGCCCGAGCGCAACGCGGGAAGTACGCCGGCATCGTGGCGAATCACCCCTCGCTGCATCAGCGGATGTCCCCCAGGCTCGTGTCGAGGGAGGATAAGATAACCACGATTACGCTGAGGATAAGATAACCACGATTACGCTGGTGAGCGCTGGTCGGCCTTGGTGCCCTGAGCGCGATCGAACGACCTTGTTTGAACACCGATGAGGCCCCCGGAGAGGGTGTCCGTGGGGCGGCGTGGGGGACGGACCGCTGTCTGAGCCTGATCGACGTGCTCTCTCCGGCGTGCGCAGCGCGCCGGAGAGAGCACGTCGATCAGGCGAGTTCGGTGGGGCCCCCGCGCCGCCCCACGGACACCCTCTCCGGGGGCCGGGCAGCCGGGACCAGCGCCCTCTCCTGGGGGGCCGGGCGCGCAGCGCTAGCTAGCTCGCCCGCCGCCGCTCCAGGTGCGTCTTCATGGCCTTGAGATCCCCGTGCACCGCCTTCTTGAAGCTGCCAATGAACAGCCGCCCCAGCGTCTCCATGAACCAGCCCATCCCGGCGATCTCGCCCTCCATCTTGAGCAGCGTGCCGGCGCCCTCGGGCTCGAAGACATACCGGAAGCGGTAGGCCCCCCGCCCCGTGGTGCCCTTTTGCCCGTCGACGAAGAGGTCCAGACGCCTGCCGGGCTCCGCCGCCGTGACCTCGAACAGCTCGGTCGATTCCTTGCCGAACATCTTGCGGGTCTCACGCCACATCGCGCCCTTGCCGACGACGGCGCCCGTGAGCTTCTCTACCCGCACGAAATTGGGCATCCAGTCGCCGAACGCGTCGATGTCGGTCGCGAGCCGGAAGACGTCCTCGGGCGATGCGTCGAAGCGCTCTTCAATGGTGAACAGGAGCGGCATCTCGTTCTTCTCCTAGGCTTTCCCGCGCGCCGTGCCATCGTGCCGGAACCGATCCTTCTCCGTCAACGAGCGCGTCGAGCGCGCGCAGCGGCCGAGACGCTGGCGCCCCGCCGTCTCGCGTCTCTCGCATCGTTCGGCTTCCGTCCGAGCTCCTCGCGCGGCCCGGATCCGGAGTCGCGGGCTCAGCCCTTCTTGCCCGGCGGCAGCAGCATGCCCCGGTTGCCGGTCGCCCCCTGCATCGGGCGGTGCAGGACGATCTTTCGCCCCGCCTCGCGCCCGTGCGCGTGCGCCGCCGTCCGCTGGTTGCCCGTGTGGCGCAGGTGCTGCACGTGCGGGTGGCGCGTTCGATAGTAGCCGTCCAGATCGGCGTCCCTCACCCAGACGAGCCCCTGCTCCGCGGACACCTTCCGCTCCGCGTTCAGCTTCTCGAGGAACCCGAGCATCACCCCGGCCTGGTAGGTCCGCCGGTCCTTGTTGCCCTTCACCCCCTGGGTCCGCTTGTGCTCGTTCCACAGCTGCTCGGCCGTGTGGTGCAGGAACGCGTGCACGTAGGCCGCCATCTCCAGGTTCGCCGGCGTCCCGCAGATCTCGAGGACGCTGCCCCGCTTGCCCTCGAGCGGCACGTAGACGGGCACCCAGATCGCCTCGACGAAGAAGTGCTTCCCCAGGATGCCGCCGACGATCCGCTCGGTCTCGCCCACGCGCCCGCTCGGCGCGCCGAGGTGGCGGAAGCCGTACTGCCGCGCGGCGCGCGCCTTCGCGACGTCGAGGTTGTACTTCAGCATCAGCCGCTGCGCGGCGCTCATCGCCGCCTGCGCCTCGTTCGCGTTCGGGCTGTCGGCGAGCGCGAGCAGCCGCGCGATGCGATCGAGGATCCGGGCGTCCACGCTCGCCTCCGACGCGTCCGCGTCGCCGCCGCGCGCGACCCCGCCGGGATCCGCCGGCGAGCGCCCCGCGGCCGGCATCCCGGCCGCCGTCCCGTCGATGCCGAGGCGCGTGCACACCTCGCGGAACGCCGGCCCGTGCGCCGCCTCGTCCCTGACGCCCAGCACCTCGTGCACGTACTGGTGCGCCATCTCGTGCTTCAGCACCTCGATCACGACGCCCCACGGCTGCGTCAGGACGAGCGGCCGCGAGATCTCGATCGCGCGCGCCTCCGAGACCCACCGCCCGAGCCGGCTCGCGGCGTCGGACAGCTCGATGGACGCAGAGCGCAGCTTCCGCCGGAAATGCGTGTAGTTCAGGCTCTGGTAGGCCGCCATGAGCTCGCGCACGAGCGCGGCCTCCAGCTCGGCGCTGAGCCTGGCCGCCGTCTCGAGCGGCGGCTCGGGCGCCGGCGCGTCCGGCGACGGCCGCGCCTCGGGCTGCGCGGCGGCCTCGGTCGGCGCGGGTTCGGCCGGCGGCGCCGCGGCCCCAGGGCCTTGCTGCGCGCCGCGCATCCCGTTCAGGAAGAGCTGCTCCGCCATGCGAACGCCTCCATGGCACGCCTCGCGCGGCGGTCGAAGGGTTTTCTCGCCTCCCGGGCGGGCAACCCCGGCCGGCGCCGTCACCTCGATGCCGCCGAGCCGCCTCAGAAACGTTCCCGATACGCCACGTCCTCGGTAAACTCGGGCGCCTCCGTGCTCCGCTCCAAGGCGCTCAACGATCCTCCGCCGGCCGAGGCCGACGCCGCAAGTCGCTCGTCCCGCGGCTTCGCCCGCGATCTGGGCGCAGATCGCGCCGCGGCGCGCGCGCGGCTGCGCGCCGTCGCCCGCGCCCGCCGCCGCTACGGCCGCCTGTTCCTCGCCCTCCCGCTCCTCCTCATCGTGATGGCGGACGTCCTCCTCCGCGGCGATCGCCTGCTCGATCTGGGCGGGAAGCACATCGCGAGCTACCTCGGCGCGATGGTCGAGAGCGCCGCGCTCTGGGGGCTCCTGCTCTTCGCGGCCTCGTCGCGGCGGGGCGCGGCGCGGTGGCTCGCGGCGCTGCTCTTCGTGGCGCTCGCGACGCTGTCGCTCGGCGGCCAGCTCTACTTCCACCGCCAGTACGCGACGTACCTCAACCTCGACGCGACGCTCTTCGGGACCTCGCTCTCGGCCAGCCTCTTCGGCCAGCTCCGGGCCGACGGCGAGAACTTCTTCCGCTCGGTCCTCCCGCCGCTCCTGCTCGCGATCGCGCTCGTGTGGCTGGGCCGGCGGATCGTGCGGCCAGGTCGCACGGCGTGGGCCCGCGCCGCCCGCCTCGCCGCGCCCGCGGTCGTGGTGGCCGCGTTCGTCCTGCCGTGCTCCTACCGCACGGTGCAGGCCTCCACGCCCGACGTCATCTACTTCCACGCGATCGGCGGCCTGCTCAAGGAGCTCGCCGGCGTCCAGACCACGGCGCAGGTGCGCCCCGGGCTCCGCACGCCGCCCTCGCTGCCGCCGGTCACCCCGCGGCCGGGCCCGCAGCGCAACGTCCTCTTCATCCTGACCGAGAGCGTGCGCGCCGACGCGACGTGCTCGGCGCGCACGCCCGTGGCCGCCGGCGAGGCGCCCGCCGCGTGCCCCGGCACGCCGCGCATCGACGCGGCGGTGCCCGACCGGCTGCCGCTCACGCAGATGCGCTCGAACGCCTCGACGACGGCGATCGGGCTGGCGGTGCTCTGGTCCGGCCTCCAGCCGGTCGCGACCCGCGAGGCGCTCCACACGGCGCCGCTCGTCTTCGACTACGCGCACGCCGCCGGCTTCGACAGCGCCTACTGGACGAGCCACCACATGATGTTCGCCAACTCGCGCCTCTACGTGCAGGACCTGCCGGTCTCGCACCAGTGCGGCGCGACCGAGCTCGATCCGCTCGCCGACATCGATCTCGGCGCCGACGACCGGCTGCTGTCGGCGCACGTCCGGTCCGAGGTGCTCTCGCTGCGCGAGCCGTTCCTCGCGGTCGCGCACTTCGGGAACACCCACGTCCCCTACCTCGTCGACCCGGAGGACGCGCCGTTCCAGCCCGCCCTCGAGAGCAAGGCGCCGGACGACAACGAGGCGTACCGCAACTTCTACAGGAACGCGGTCTACCGTCAGGACGCGGCCATCGCGGAGCTCATCCGCTTCGTCCGCAGCTCTCCGGTCGGCGATCGCACGGTCATCGTCTTCACGTCGGACCACGGCGAGGCGTTCCGAGAGCACGGCCAGCTCGGCCACACGGGCTCGATCCTCGACGAGGAGATCCGGGTGCCCGGATGGATCGACGCGCCGCCGGGCACGCTGACGGCCGCGGAGGAGGGCGCGCTGCGCGCGGCCCGGGACGAGCTGGTCTTCCACACCGACGTCGCGCCGACCCTGCTCGACCTGATGGGCCTCTGGGACGAGCCTGCGCTCGCGGGGTACCGGGCGGCGATGGTCGGGCACAGCCTGCTCCGGCCGTCGCCGGGGCCGGCGGCGCTGGCGCTCACGAACTGCACCGGGATCTGGGGCTGCGCGTTCAAGAACTGGGGGATGATGCGCGGCAACATGAAGCTCGAATCCCGCGCCTGGGACACCGCCTGGCACTGCTACGACGTGCTCGCCGACCCCCGCGAGCAGCGCGACCTCGGGCCCGCCGCCTGCGGCGACCTGCCCCGGCTCGCGGACGCCCTCTACGGCGGTCCCGCCGGCAGCGTCGACGTCCCTGCCCACCTCCGCGACCTCGCGGTCGGGCCTCGCCACGACTGATCCGGATGACCCAGGACATCGACCGACAGGGCGGCGCGCTCGCCGAGCCGCCCGCGTCCCCCGCCGTCAGCCTGCCCGCCCGCGCGGGCGATCGCGCCGCCCGTGACCGCGTCCGCCCGCGCGCCGCGCGGAAGGCCGCGCTCCGCCGCGCCCGCCTGATCAGCGCGGCCCTCCTGGCCTCGCCGGCGCTCTGGATCCTCGTCCTCGACGTGCTGCGCCGGGCCCGCCACATGACAACGTTCGATCGGCCGCACGCCGCGGGGTATGCCGCGACCGTGGCGGCGTCGCTGGGGTTCTGGGGCCTCTTGCTCTACGTCGCCTCGGGCCGCCGCGGCGCGGCGCGCGGCGCCGCGGGCGCGCTGTTCGTCGCGCTCTTCACGCTCGCGTGCGGCGTGCAGGGGGGCTTCCACGCCCTCTACAACATCTACTGTTCGGTCGACTCCCAGATCCACTCCCAGTCGATCCCCTGGTCGATCGTGGGCACGCTCCCGCTCGGGCACCCGCGCGTGATCGTCCACTTCGCTGTCGCGCTCGGGTTCGCCCTTGGGGCGCTCCGGCTCTCCCGCCGGCTCGTGCGCCCCCGGCGGCTCCGGCGGCGCCTCGCCGCCGCGGTCGTGCCGCTCGCGCTGGCCGGCGTGGCGATGATCCCGGTGAGCTACCGGGTGATCCAGTCGTCGTCGGCCGACATGATCTACTTCCACGGCATCACCGCCCTGGTGAAGGAGCACCTCGGCGTCACGAACGACTCGCCGGATCTGCGGGTGCAGCGCCGCAACCCGGAGCGCGTGCCGCGGCTCTCGGCGCGGCCCGCGCGGCCGCGGAACGTGGTGCTCCTCCTGCAGGAGAGCCAGCGGGCGGACGTGACGTGCGTCGCGTACGACCCGGCCTGCGACAAGGCGACGCCGTTCTCCAACGCCGCCGCGCCCCGCCGCATGCCGCTCCTGCAGATGCGGGCCCACGACTCGACGACGGCCATCTCCATCTCGAACATCTGGTCCGGCGTCCCTCCGACGGAGAGCCTCGCGGTGCTCGGCGCCGCGCCGCTGCTCTGGGACTACGCCCACGCGGCCGGGTGGGACACCGCGTACTGGACGAGCCAGAACCTCATGTTCGGCAACGCTCGGCTCTACGTGCAGGACATCCCGGTCTCGCACCGGGCTGTCGCGACCCAGCTCGATCCGGGCGCCGACCTCGATTACGGCGCCTATGATCGGCAGCTCACGGATCGGGTGATCGAGGAGTGGGACGAGCTCGTCGAGCCGTTCTTCGCGGTCGTCCATTACTCGAACGTCCATTTCCCTTACGTGAGCGATCCGCTCCACTCGCCGTTTCAACCGAGCGAGCTGACGAAGGCGCCCGAGAAGAACGAGCACTTCAAGAACTACTACAAGAACGTCGTTTACCTGTCGGACATGGCGGTTGGCCGGCTCATCGAGCACATCCGCGGGACGCCGAGCGGCGAGCGCACGGTCATCGTGTACACGTCGGATCATGGCGAGTCGTTCCGGGAGCACTGGCAGCTCGGCCACACGAGCTCGCTCTGGGACGAGGAGATCCTCGTCCCGACGTGGGTCGACGCGCCGGAGGGGACGCTCGCGCCGGAGGAGCGGGCGAGCATCGAGGGCGCGCAGGACACGTTCGTGTGGCACCTCGACCTGGCGCCGACGTTCCTCGATCTGATGGGCCTCTGGGACGAGCCGGGCCTCGAACCGTTCCGCCGGCGGATGATCGGACACCCGTTGACGCGGCCGGAGCGCACGGTCGCGCCGATGCCGCTCACGAACTGCACGTGGGTGTGGGGTTGCGCGTTCCGCAACTGGGGGATGATGCAGGGGCCGATGAAGATCGAGGCGCGCGAGTGGGACGGCGAGTACCACTGCTTCAACGTGCTCGACGACCCGCTGGAGCTGACCAACCTGGGAGAGCAGGCGTGCGCGCCGCTGCCCGACCTCGCGCGGGGGCTCTTCCACGAGATGCCGAACGTCACGCCGCCGGGGAGGCCCAAGGTCGACTGGGGCGGGTGAGCCTGTACGGGGCGCGGGCGGCGCGGGGTGCTACGCGCCGAGGCGCCGCTCGAGGTCCGCGACCTCCGGGCACAGGGAGCGAATGCGGCTGTACCGCGAGGCTGCCTCGCGGGCCAGGATCCCGCGCCCATCCGCCGGCTCCTGGAGGACGCCGCGCTTTTTGGCGAGGGGTTGATAGTAATGTTCCTTCGGGTTTTCGTGGGCGCGTACTGCCTTCCACGCCCACTCGGAGGGCAGATCGTGTCCGGCGAGGAGCCACACCTCGATCTCTTGCCAGGCGTTCTCGGCCAGAAAGCGTTTTCCCGGTGGAAGAGCGGCGCTGGCCAGCGACTCCAGCCTATCGAGGGCCTCGCGCCGCCCCGGTTTGCCGTCGCGATCGACGATGAGCAGGAAGCACTCGATCATGGCCTGATAGCGCAGGATGATCTCCTGGACGCGCTCCCACCGGAGCGCCTGGTCGACGCCGCCGAGGAGCGGATCGCGGCACACGAGCACCTTGGCCTTGCGTCCGATGGCCTCGAACATCTTCGCGACGATGGGCTCGAGGACGTATTGATCCTTGCGAAAGTCCTCGGGGATGACGAGCACGCGGTAGCTCACTGGGCGGCCTCGCCCGCGTCGTCTGCCATGAGCTCGACCATGTCCTCGAGCCAGCCGGAGGCGTGAAGGCGAGCGAGGTCCTGCGTCTCGAGGATCCGGTTCAGGTCGGGAAGGTCGACCACCTTGCGTACGCTGGACTCGTCGGCGCCGCGGAGCCGGTAGATGAGGAGGGCGCTCTCCCTGGACTCGGGGCTCAGGAATCCGAGGAGCTGTGGCGAATGGGTCGTCGCGATCACCTGGATGTCCCTGGTGCGACACTGCTGCTCGATGAGCTGCACGAGGAGGTGAAGGCGCGTCGGGTGGATGCCGTTCTCGATCTCCTCGAAGAAATAGAAGTGAGCGGAGTCGGTGTCGAGAAGAGCGGCGAGGATCGCGAGGAAGCGCAGCGTGCCGTCCGAGGCGCTGTAGGCCGAGATCCTGCGCCCGCCCTGCTCCACGAGGTGCACGAGGACGCGTCCGGCGAAATCCTGGGGAAATTCGAGATCCATCACGTCGAGCGGCGTGAGGGCGCGGATCCACTCGAGGAGCGTGTCTCTTCGCTTCGGATCCAGGGAGATCGCTTGCAGCACGGACGAGAGGTTTTCGCCGCGATCCCCGAGCACCTGTCTGCCCGGCAACGAGGGTAGCCGCGCAGCGTCCGGTGAGAGGTCCAGGAAACGCATCGAGCGCAGCGTGTGCAGCGTCCGCTTTGCTTGTCTCCGGACGTAACGAGGATCCCTGACCTGCGCGATCGCAGGCGAGCTTATCGCAGGCGAGCTTGACAAGGTGGATTCCTCACCACCTCGCGCGAGGCGTACGAGCAAGTGCTCTTTGTCTTTCTGCGCAGGGGCGTCCTCAGCGGGGTGTGAGTCGAAGTCCATGTCTGTGCTCCCGTAGAGGGCCTCGCGTGTGACCCTGGGAGCAGCATTCGAGAGCCCGGTGGCGACGGAGACTCGATATTTGTGATGGTACTGGTTCTCAATGTCCTTGAGCTCTGCACTGATCGAGAACTCCGGTCCTCCTCCGAAGACAACCTCCTTCGTGCCGCCCCGAATCCCCTTCCACTGAAGCTCGCCGCCCTCCCCGTACTTCTCGCCAAGGATCTCCGCCAGCGAGTAGCCGCGGCCGACGCCATGGAGAAAGCGGAACGCATCGCGGAGGTTGCTCTTGCCGGAGGCGTTCGTCCCGACGAGCAGCGTGAAGGGGCCCAGCGGGATCGCCGCCTTCCGGAAGCTCTTGAAGTTCTCGAGCGTGATCGAGTTCAGCATGGGCTCTCGGCGTGGAGTGTAGCCGCCGCGCTGCCCGTCGTTTCACTGAATCGCTCGACGGCGCGCCTGCGCCCGGTGAAGCGTGCGGACTCTGGACGGGCGGCGGACGGACGGCGCGCGCTCCGGGCCCAGCACGCTCCGCGACGCGGGCGGCTGAGCCCCGCGCGGCGCTCGGCCCTCCTCCAGCAGCGCCGCCTGCACGGCCCGGAAGCGCGCGCTCTGCGCCGCGCCTTTGCGCCAGGCGAGGTGGATCGTGTTCCCTGAGCGGGCGCCGCGCTGGACCGAGGTTCGGCGCTGATCGGGCGAGAGAGCGCGTCGCGGTCCCACGTCCCGGAGGCAGGCGGAGCGAGCTGGTCAGGCCGAGCGAAGCGCCGCGACACCTCGCTCGGAGGCGCTATGCTCGACGCGTGCCCGCTGCACAGAAGCCACACCCAGCCACCGTGGCGGATCTCCTGGCCATCCCCGAGGAGCAGCGCTTTCACGAGATCCTCGACAGCGAGCTCGTGCAGAAGGCCGTCCCTTCGTTCGAGCACGGCGACGCGCAGTCCGCCATCGTCGCGCACGTGAAGATCCCCTTCCAGCGGCGCCCCGGGGGCCGCTGGCCCGGAGGATGGTGGTTCGCCACCGAGATCGAGGTCGAGTTCATGCCGGACCAGGTGTACCGGCCTGACGTGGTCGGCTGGCGCCGCGAGCGCGCGCCGGAGCGGCTCAGCGGGTGCCCTGTCCGGCTCCGGCCCGACTGGGTCTGTGAGGTGCTCGCCCCGAGCAACCCGCGCAACGACACGGTCAAGAAGATGCGCGTCTACCAGCGCTGTCAGCTCCCCCATTACTGGATCGTCGATCCCCGGGAGGAGACGCTGACCGTGCACCGGTGGACCCCGGAGGGGTACCTCGTGGCGCTCCGCGCGGAGCGGGGCGAGCGCATCAGGGCCGAGCCGTTCGATGCGATCGAGCTTCAGGTCGGGGTGCTCTTCGGGGACGAGCGCGAGGACGACTGACGGCCCCCCGCCGCCTCCCGCGGGGGAGGGCCGCCTCGGTCACAGGTCGCGGAGGTCGAGCGACCCGATGAAGTCGGACTTGCCGACGTCGAGCCCGTTGTGCCGCAGGATCGAGTACGCGGTGGTCGCGTGGAAGTAGAAGTTGGGGAGCACGAACCCGAACACGAACTCCGGGGCCCTCATGCCCTTGCCCGGCAGGAAGAAGAGCGGAATCGTGCGGTCTTCCGCGCCCTTCAGCTGCTCCGGCTTCACCGCCTTCACCTGCTCGATCGCCTTGCCGACGCGCGCGCGCAGCTCCGCGATCGTCTCGTCGCCCGTCTCGAGCTGCGGCGGCTCCCCGCCGGTGAGCAGCGCGCTCAGCCTCAGGGGCCAGGCGATGACGTTCTGGAGCTGACGCCTGAGGTTCCACTGATCGGGCGCGAGGCGCGCCGTGAGGAGCACCTCCGGGTCGAACTTCTTCTGCTGTGCGTAGGCCTCCGCCTTGTCGAGCCAGACCAGCACCTGGCCGAGCATGCGAGTCATCTGGGGGAACGAGCTGTCGTAAAGGCTCATGATCTTCTCCTCGTCAGCAGGAACAGCTGGCGCCTCTGGTCCACCCGCGGCCTCCGCGCGTCAACTCCGCGCGCGCGCCGGCCACGGTCCACGTCGCGTGGTCGCCTGGAGCGGCGGTCGAGCCCGGTTGTGCGCTTCGAGGAGGAGTGACGAGCCCGGCGGAGCCTCAGGCGGCGGCGGGGCTCGCCGGGGCTCCGCAGGCCCTCCGGGGACGCTCAGTCGACCTGGTGGAACACGCCCGCTGGATCGAGCGTCCACAGCTTCGGGCCTTCCCCGCCGCCGTCCGACGTCCGGACGTGGATCAGCCGGATGCCCTTCTCCTCCAGCTCGGCGAGGATCGCGGGATCCAGGCCGGGCTCGAGGCGGGGCTCGAAGATGAAGTCCTCCGAGAAGTTGTGGTGCTGCGGGCGGTACGTCTGCGCGTGATAGCCCCTGAGCACGATCGGAGCGCTCGTCAGCCCCTCGATGCGCGTCTCCACCCACTTGTGGAGCGGCGCCGTGTACCCCGCCGTCGGGCCCGTGGGGGCCGGCGGCCAGTAAAACGAGGTCTCCACCGCGACGCCGGACGTCCACGAGAGCGAGCGCTCCTGGAGCAGCGCGCCCGCCACCGGGGGGCCGTCCGCGGGACAAGCGTCGAGCTGCACCACCTCCGAGGACACCTCGAGCGGCGTCCCGTCCCAGTCGAGCGCCCGCACGGGCGTGGCGTAGGCGGCGCTCAGCATCATCCCGACGTCGCGCAGCGCGACAAGCGGGCCCAGCGACGGCGGCAACAGCTCGGGCACCGGGGAGGTGGCGAGCGCATAGGTGATCTCCGAGGCCCCGGCGCCGTCCACGAAGGAGTCCGTGGCCGTCTCCTCGGCGTACGCGTGGGACGCGGCCGGCCACGCCGCGGGGCTGCCCGAGAGCGTCGCCACCGATCCACCGGAGAGGTAGTCGAGCCGCGCGTCCTCGAAGAAGCTGCTGGCGAGCGCCGCCGGCGTGAGGAACCCGCTCTTCGCCGAGAGCCTCGCGCGCACCTTGAGCCGGTGGTTCGCGAACACGTCGCCGAACTCGCCCTGGAAGGTGCAGACCTCCCGCGGCTCGTCGAGCAGGAACGGCGTGAGGCTCGGCGTCGTGTCCGGGAGCGCGACCTCGCGCACCTGCTTCACGACGAGATCTCCGGGCTTCATCTTCTTGAACTCGTAATCGAGCAGGAACGACTTCCTGCCGGGGTTCAGCTCGCTGAACCGCGCCTCGACGCGGCCGAGCAGCGCGGCGAGCGCGAGGTAATCGTCCTCCCATTGCATCACGTGGCCGCCGAGCGGGACGAGCGTCGAGCTGGACAGGAGGTAAACGGAGGTCTCCTGGTCGAAGAGGCTCGCGGTCACGACCTCCGGCTGCGCTCCGCCTTCCGGGTTGGTGACGGACGTCGCCCCGAGCTGCGTCACGATCTGGATCTGGTCGTTGACCAGCTCGCGCCGCTCGAGCGTCGCGACGCCGTTCGCCATCTCGTCCTCGTCAGGATAGGAGTGATGGACGAGGACGCCCATCCCGACCTCGGCCTCGTCGACGCCATGGAGGAGCCGGGCGAGGAAGGCGTTGTCGTTGTAGAAGCTCGCGTACACCTTGCGGATCGCGCGGAACACGCCGCGCTCGCCGGCCTCGTCCGGGTCGCACAGGCTCGGCCCCTCCTGGTCGGCGTCCCGATCGTCGGCCAGGCAGCCGCTGTAGCTGTCGTAGAGGCCCGCGCCCGTGAAGACGGCGCTGTCCTCCACGTTGGTCGAGCTCCGGAACCGGATCTTCTTCGTGGGCGTGAAGCCCTCGAGCGCCGCCTCGATCGCCTGCCGCTGCCCCGCCGAGAAGGCGGTCTCCCCGGTGATCCGCGCGCGGATCGCCGCGAGATCGGCCTTGAGCGCCAGCATGTCGGGCGGGTAGGCATGGCCCGCGAGGCGCTCCGCGATCTCGGCGCGCAGCGTGCGGCCGCCGGGCATGACCTGATCGAGGAAATCGTCCCAGAGATCGAACGACAGCGCGACCGCGACATCGGAGCTCTCCGGGATGGCGTCCCGCAGCAGGCCATAGTTCGCGGCCTTGCCCCCGAAATGCACGATGTCCGCGGGACCGAGATCCTCGGTGGACCCGGCGTAGGCGCCGAGGGGCTCCTTGGGCTGGATCCCGAGCTCGCCGGGCCGCTTCAGCGCGAGCAGCTGCTCCCTGTCCGCCGGCGCGATCCCTCCGGCCTCGAAGAGCACGGCGCGGCAGATGGACCCGTATTGCAGCGAGGCCCGCAGCGCGACCTCCTCGCCGTCGAGCGCCTTCGCCGCGTCCGCGGCGGCCGGATCGCCGAGGTAGACGAACGGGATGCCGAACGAGGTCGCGAGGAGGGCGGTGTGCGCGTTCGGCGTCGCGGGCGACAGCGAGACGATGCCCGCCACATAAGGCACCTCCGCGGGGATGGAGTCGGTGAGCAGGATGTCCTCGGCCCGGAGCTCGCCGCTCGCGTAGGCGGCGTCGATCGCGTCCGGCGGGACATAGCGGAGCCGGCCCACGGCCCAGCCCGTCGCATAACACGCGTCGCCGTCCAGCCACCGCTCGACCGAGCTCACCGGGAACCCGCTCGCCTCGAAGAACGCGCTGTTCTCCGCGGCCGACGCCGCCTGCTCGTACGTCGGGAAATAGAAGGGTTGCGCCCCCTCGGGCGCGACGACGCTGTTCTTCACGAGCTCCAGGACGACGCGCGCCACCTCGGGATCGTAGGCGTCCTGGCGGACGAGCTGGATGCCGTACTCCGGCACGCTCTCCGGGGTCGGCGGGAAGATCACGGCGCCGAGGATGGCCTTCTGCCCCTCCTCGTGCAGCGAGACCTCGTCGAACTCGTCCCGCGACATCTCGAAGAACGGGTCGAGCCGCGCCGTGGCGAACTCGCCGTGGAACGGGAACTTGTTGCTGTCCTGGTAATAGACCTTGGTGGGATCGTGCATCAGCACGGTGAACTTCACCCAGCCCGGCGTCTCGAAGGTCGGGGGCCAGGCGGCGAAGGGCTCGAAGGGGAAGCTGATCTGGTTCTTCCAGTCCTCCGATGGCGTGATGTCGATCGGGTAGGTGTCGACGGGCCATGACGCGCCGCCTCCGGCGCTCCCGCCTTCGCCGCCCGCGCCGCCTTCGCCGCCCGCGCCGCCTTCGCCGCCGGTGGCGCCCCCGCTGCTCGTGGCGCCGCTGCCACCCGCGCCCGCCGCCGAGTCCTCTCCGCAGGCGGCGAGCGTCCCCGCGCCGAGGAGCGCGAGTGCAAGACAAGCCGGTCGACCGATTCGATGAAGTCTCATGAACAACATCGCGGTACAACTGCCGTGCCATCGTGCGGCCAGCGGCGTCTCCGGGCTGCGCGGCGGGGCGCCGCTGTCGCGCGCGTGGCGCACGCAGGCACAGCCGTACGGGCGCGGCGATGGCCGCCCGCGCGGGTCCGCTCGCGCTCACCCCGCCGATTTTTCTTGGGGTTTCAACCGGTTCGGCGTTCTACGATGCCGCCATGACCGAGCGGAGAGCGGCGCTGATCGTCAACCCTGCTGCCGGCCACGCGGGCGATTCGGTCGAGTCGCTGCCTGCCCGGCTCCAGCGCGAGTTTGCGCTGAGCGTCTACGAGACGAGCGCGGAGCGCTCTGCCGCCGCCTGCGCCGACGCGGCGCGCCGCGAAGGTGCCTCCCTGGTGATCGCGGCGGGCGGCGACGGGACGATCTCCAGCGTGGCGTCGGCGCTCCTCGGGACCGATGCGTGCCTGGGGGTCCTGCCGCTGGGAACGGCGAACTCGATCGCGCACTCCCTGGGCATCCCGGCCGACCTGGAGGGGGCGATCGACGTGCTCGTCCACGGCGAGCCGACGCGCATCGACGCCGCCCGCGCCAACGGGAAGACCATGATCCTGCTGTCGGCGGTCGGGCTGCACGCCGACACGGTCGGCGAGACCCCGCAGGACGAGAAGCAGCGCTGGGGTGTGCTCGCGTACATCCGCACCGGGCTGAAGAAGCTGATGAGCCTCGAGCCGTTCGTTGTCGAGATCGAGACCGAGGACCAGCGGGTCCACTGCCGTGCGGTTGCGGTGACCGTCGCGAACATGGCGCCTCCGCGCACGGTGCTGGCGCAGGGGCCGCCCGTCCTGTCCCCGGACGACGGGCGGCTCGACCTGACCATCGTGTCGGCCACGACGCTGGTGGAGGCGGTCGCGACAGGGCTGCATCTCCTGAGGACCGCGATCGACGGCGAGCCGGCCGAGCGCGACAACATAGGTTTTCTCGCCGCCCGGCGGGTCTGCATCACGACCGATCCGCCCCAGAACGTGCTCATCGACGGCGAGGAGGCCGGGACGACCCCGCTCGTGGTGGAGTGCCTCCCGCGCGCCCTGACGGTCATGGCGCCCCGCCGCGAGGAGGCCCGTGAAGCGCCGCCCGCCGCGGAGGTCGAGGTGAAGCTCGCGGGATTGCCCGAGCTCGAGGTCGAGCCGAAGCCGTGAAGCGCGCTCGGGCCGCGAAGGTCCGAGGAAAATCCAGACGATCACGATCCCGCTTCGCGGCGCGCCGCGAGCAGCATCGTGACGGCCTCATCAGGGGGGAACCGGAGCCGCCCGGCGTAAGGAAACGTGGTTCTGCCGCCGCGGCAGGGCTCGGTTCTTGACCTTTCATCGGGAGCGCAGAGGAATGCGAACGACGTTCTGGGCTGGTGTGGTGGGGGTGTGCTTGGCCTGCGGCCTGTCGGGGCTGGGCTGCGGGGGCGACGACGACGGGGAGAAGCCCGGTGACGCGGCGGGTCCGGCGGGGGGCGGGGGCTCCGGGACCGCGTCCTGCTCCGGACTCGACACGTCGGCGCTCGTCAGCGAGCTCTCGCCCGCGGAGGTCGAGCAGGCGTGCAGGGGGTATCGCCGCTGCAGCGCCGAGCAGGTGACCGTCGAGTACATCTGCCTCATGCAGGGCGTGCTCGGCGCGGAGTACGGGGACGACGCCGGGACCAGCGACGCCGAGCTGCAGGCGAAATGCTCCGAGCTGGTCGAGGGGTGCATGGCCGACCCGAGCCAGGCAGAGCAGCTTCTGGAGCAGGCCCTCATGGAGGTCGACGCAAAGCCCTGCGGCCAGCCGACGCAGTGCACGGCCACGATCGCGGAGATCGACGCCTGCGCCGCCGAGATGCGCGCGTACGCGCGCGATGTGTTCCCCGAGTGCAGCGCGCTCACCATGGCTTTCTACGAGCAAACCGACAGGGGCGACACCCTGCTCGACGGGGCTTGCGGCAAGCTCGGCGCCGGCTGCTTCCCTCTCTTCACGACGCCACCCGCGGAGTGAGCAGACAGCGCCGGACGCGGCGCGCCGCGGGCCGCGCGCTCCCTGCTCCAGCGCGGAGGGCCGCTCCGGCGCGCGGCGCAGCGCCGCAGCGCGGCCAGCCGCGCTTTTCCCCGGCCATCCCGGCGCGATGGACGTGATAGACGTGATAGACGTGCGCCATGAGGCTGACCGAGCGAGCCATCGAGCTGCCGGCGCTCGCGAGCGCCCACTCCCATGCTTTCCAGCGCGGGATGCGCGGTGAGGCGCAGCGGCCGGGGCCGTCGGGGGCGGACGACTTCTGGTCGTGGCGCAGCGCCATGTACGCGCTCGCCGAGTCGCTCACGCCGGAGTCCATTCATGCGATCTCGACGGTGGCCTATCGCGAGCTCCGCGCCGCGGGCGTGCGCACCGTGGGCGAGTTTCACTACGTGCACCACCAGCCGGGCGGCGCGCCCTACGCGGATCGCACGGTCCTCGCGGACGCGGTGATCGAGGCCGCGCGCGAGGAGGGCCTCCGGATCGCGCTCCTCCGGGTCGTCTACGCGCGCGCGGGCGCGGGCAGGGCGCCCGAGGGGGCGCAGCGGCGGTTCTCGGACGCCTCGCTCGACGCGGCGCTCGCGGACGTCGATGCGCTCCGGGCGCGCTACGCGGGCTGCGAGGACGTGCGCGTCGGCGTGGCGCCCCACAGCGTGCGCGCCGTGCCCCCGGCGTGGCTCGGCGAGATCGCGCGGTACGCCGCGGAGCGCGGGCTCATGGTGCACATGCACGTGGCCGAGCAGCCGGCCGAGATCGAGGCGTGCCTCGCCGAGACGGGCCGGCGGCCGGTGGAGCTCCTGGCCGAGCGCGGGGTCCTCGGCGAGCGCTTCGTGGCGGTGCACGCGACGCACCTCGCGCCGCACGAGCCGGCGCTGCTCGGCGCGGCGAGGGCGTTCGCGTGCCTGTGCCCGACGACCGAGCGCGACCTCGGCGACGGATTGCCCGACGTGGGCGCGCTGCGCGCGGCGGGCGCGCGGCTGTGCGTCGGGATCGACAGCCACGTGATCACCGATCCGTTCGAGGACATGCGCGGCGTCGAGCTCGTCGAGCGGCTGCGGACGGGCCGCCGCGTGACGCTGCGGGGCGAGGGCGGGGCGACGCCCGCCGAGGCGCTCTGGGAGATCGGCTCGCAGCGGGGGGCGGAGGCGTGCGGGTTCGCGGATCCCGGCGGCAGCATCTCGGTGCGCCGGGACGCGCCGGCGCTCGCGATGGTGCGGGAGGAGCGGCTGCTCGACGCGGTGGTGTACAGCGGGAGCCCTTCGATCGTGGAGGGGAGCCCCGCGCCCCCGGGCCCGCCCGCGCATTGACCGAGGCGAGGCGCCGGCTCTCCTCGGCGCCGGGCGATCGAGGCAAGCCCAGGCCGAGCGGGCGAGCGTGAAGCGCGCTCACACGGGGGGGTGGCGTGGTTTGTGAGGAGCCGTTCCCCCGCGTCTCGCCTGCGTCATGCATGGGAAACGAACGGCGACGGAAGGAATGGCTCGACTGGATGCCCCTGGCGGCGCTGCTGCCGATCGGCGTCGTCTTGCTCCTGAGCCTCCACGAGATCCAGGACGTCCATCGCAGGAACATCGCGGCGACCCTGCAGGCCGTGCTCTCGACGACCCGCGAAGGGCTCTTGACCTGGGCGCGGCAGGCGAAGGGCGCCGCGGGGTTCTGGGCGAACGAGCCGAGGATACGGCGCGCGGTCGCCGCCCAGGTCGAGGTGCGCCGCAGCGACGGCTCGCTCCGCGATAGCCCCTACCTCCAGGATCTGCGGCTGGAGCTGGAGGGCGTCGTCGAGCGGGAACAGTGCCTCGGCTTCGACGTCATCGCGCTGGACGGCACCCATATCGCCTCGGATCGCGATGAGCTCCTCGCCACCAAGACGCTGAGCGCCCACGACCCGGACACCATCGCCGCGGCCCTGCGCGGCTCGACCGTCATGGGCACTCCTTTCACCATGCGGTCTCCCGTCCTCGGCAGGGTCACCCCCGTCCTCGTCGTGGCGGCGCCGGTGCGCTCCGTCGCCGGGCAAGGGGAGATCATCGCGGCGCTCGCCTTCCGCGTCGATCCCGGGAGGGAGCTGACGCAGATCGCCCATCGCGGCCAGGTCGGCGCGGCAGGGGAGACCTACGCGTTCGACAGGCACGGTCGCGTCGTCACGGAGCTCAGGTTCGCCCAGAACCTCCGCGACATGGGCCTCCTGGCGGCCGGCGACCGCACGAGCCTCAACGTGGAGATCCGCGATCCCGGGGGCGAGGTGCCGGACGGCTCCGCGCGCCCCTTGCCTCGCATGGAGCAGCCGCTCACGCGCATGGCGACCAGCGCCGTCGCGGGGATCGCCGGGGTCGACGTCGAGGGATACCGCGATTATCGCGGCGTCGAGGTCGTCGGCTCGTGGCTGTGGGATCAGGAGCTCGACCTCGGCCTGGCGACCGAGATCGACAGATCAAGCGCGTACGGCGTGTACGTCGTGACGCGCCGTGTGGTCCTCACCGCCTGCGGCGTGATGCTGCTCGCCACGCTCGTCCTGACGATCCTGCTGCAGCGGCGCGCGAAGGACCTGGCCACAGGCGTGCAGCGCGAGCAGGAGCTGCGCAGGGAGCTCGAGGATCGTGTCCGTCGCCTGGAGTGCGCGGAGACGGAGCTGAAGGACGCCATCCGCGTCCGCGAGGAGTTCCTGCGGTTCGCCTCGCACGAGCTGCGCACGCCGCTGACGAGCCTGCGGCTCCTGTACGAGCACATGCTGCGATCGCGATCGCAGCCCCTCATGGTGACGCTGGGCTCGAAGGACATCAGCCGCTTCTTGAAGGTGTCCTCGCGGGAGCTCGCCCGGATCACGCAGGTCATCAACAACATGTTCGTCGTCGCGAGCTTCGCGACCGGCCCGCCGGCGCTGAACCTGGAGAGGACGGAGCTCAACGAGATCGTGCGCAGGACCGCCCGGCAGGTGACGGAGCAGCTCGAGGCCGACGGGTGTTCCCTGGAGCTCCAGCTCGATCGATCCCTGTTTGGCTACTGGGACGACGCGCGCGTCGAGCAGGTCATCACGAACCTGCTGTCGAACGCGTCGCGGCACGGCGCTGGACAGCCCATCACGCTGTCGGTCGTCCGGCAGGCCGGCTTCGCGGTGATCTCCGTGCGCGATCGCGGCGTCGGCATCACGCCGGAGCAGCGGGACAGGCTCTTCGAGCCGTTCCGGTGGACCCCGGAGGCGCACAGCGGGCTCGGCGTCGGGCTCTACGTCTGCAGGTTGATCGTGTGGGCGCACGGCGGAGAGATCCTCGTCGAGAGCGAGCCAGGCCAGGGCACGACGTTCCGCGTCCGGCTGCCGCTGCCTCCGGAGATCGAGGGAGGTGACGCCGCCCTGGCGCCCGAGAGCGAGCGGAAGGCGGCGGAGGAGCGGAGCGATGGAGGGACGGAGTAACGGGAGTAGATGAGCGGCGGGCGCTCATCCCATCGCGCCCGCGATGAGCTGCGCCGCCCTCAGGAGGACCGCCACGACCGCCCCGACGTTCCACGCGCGCGCGAGCCACCACTGCACCTCGGCGCCGTTGATCCACGGCGGCACCCACGCCGGCGGCGCCAGCAGATCGGCGACGGTGACGACCCGCTCGCGCTCCTGCGCCGCGCGGTAGCCGCCCTCGCCGCCGCGGACGTGCTCCTCGGCCCGAACGAGGGCGAGCAGCCGCGCGCCGCGCCCCTCCGGGAGCAGCGCCGCGCCCGCGCGCAGCGCCTCCGGGGTCGCGGGCAGCTCGGCGGCCCGGCCGCGCTGCGTGAGGCGGAGCGCGCCGTCCCCCGCGCGCTCGACCCGACCGCGGACCCAGCCCTCGGAGCGCTCGCCGCGGAGCACCGAGGAGAGCGACGCGAGCTCGGGATCGGGGCCCAGCCGGGGCGCGCGCTCCCCCGGGAGCACGCGCGCGGCGAGGAGCCAGAGGGCGATCGGCAGCGCCGACAGGAATGGATTCAGCGCGAGCAGGCTTGTCACGCCCGCCACCCCGTCGAGCACCGGCAGGGCGAGCACGCCCGCGCCGGCGAAGGCGCCCACGGCGATCGTCGCGCCGAACCCGCCGACCACGCCGACGGCGACGTTGCCGATCGCGACGACGCCGACGGCGACGTTGCCGATCGCGATGAAGCCGCGCGCGACGTTGCCGATCGCGATGAAGCCCGTGACGACGTTGCCGAACACGAGGAACCCGTTCGCGACGTTGCCGGCGTCGACCCAGCGCGCGCGCTCCGCGGCGCTCGCCTCGCCTCCGCCCCGGAGCGGCCAGCTCATTCCGTCACCTCGAACGAGGCGCGGCCGACGAGCTGGCCGTCCTCGGTCTCGACATCCACCGTCCAGCGCCCCGCCAGGCGGCGCGGCAGCCTCCCGCCCACGAGCTGCGACTGGAGGCGCACCGCGCCCTCCGGCCCGGGCACGCGCAGCGTCTCCTCCGGCGCGCGGAGGACCTCGCGCCCCTCGCGCCGCCAGACGTGGAGCAGCCGATCGCCGTCGCCGCCCGGCACCACCACGTCGGTCACCGCGCGGAGCTCGCGAATCACGGAAAAATGCAGTGATTTAACGGACATGGCGAGACGCCCGTCCGGGAGCACCGAGGGGCCCACGGCCGCGGAGGACAGGTGCATCGGCACGGGCGGGATGAGCTCGCGCGTCCCGTAGGCGAGCCCGACCCCGGCGGCCATCGCGACGACGAGGAACACGGCGCCCATCCGGCTCCAGAGGGCCCCGAACGGCAGGTGCAGCGTGCAGAAGCCGACCACGGACACGAGGGCGGCGGAGAGCAGCGTGTACAGCGTGCGGGTGTCGGGGAGGAGCGCGGGGATGACGAGGTTCAGGCACGCGAACAGCGTCACCCCGTAGAACACCGACGCGAGGGTCTTCCAGCGCATGAGCACGCGGTCGAAGACGAGATCGAGCGTCGAGAGCACCGCGCAGGCGGCGAGGAGGAGGACGAACCACCGGTTCGGCGCGTCCAGGCTGGCGCTCTTCCAGTAGAACGGGAGGAGGAAGAAGAGCATGCCCTGATAGAGGTTCTTCAGGACATAGGTCATCACGAGGAAGCGCAGCCGGGCGCCGCGCCACGCCGTCGCGAAGTCCTGGCGGGCGCCGGTGCCGAAGAGCCGGAAGAAGAGGAGCACGAGCAGCCAGGCGACGCTGACCGTGACCGCGAGGAAGCGCGCGTGCTGGAACCCCTTCTGCGCGAAGGTCACGACGAAGGCGCCGAGGCTGAGCGCATACGCGGTGTGCAGCCACCAGAGCTTCTTGTGGTGGCGCTTGAGGAAGGCGCGGGCGGACGAGCGGAGATCCCCGGGCTTCTCCTCGTCCTCGGCGTTCAGGTCGACGTAGGACGCCTTGGGCTCGGCCTTGACGGTCGGCGCGTTGTCCTCGTCCGCTGCCGCGCCGCGCGCTTGCCGCTCGGGCATCTTGAGCGTGCGGTCGTCGTGCTCCCCGCCGCTGGCCCTGGGCGGCATGCGCAGGGTGACCTCGTCCCCGGCCAGGGCGCCGCCTCTGGGCGGCATGCGCAGGGTGGCCTCGTCCCCGGCCAGGGCGCCGCCTCTGGGCGGCATGCGCAGGGTGGCCTCGTCGGTCGCCGGGGGCCGGGCCTGTCCGGCCGCGTGGGGCGGGGCGTGGCCCGGCGAGCGATCGGGCTCGTCGCCCGGCATGTACATGATCGTGGGCGCCTCTCCGAACGCCTCCGGGACGCGCGTCTTGTGGACCTGCGTCGTCGCGCTGGAAGGCGGCGACGGCAGAGAGGGCGCGTTCGCGTGGGCCCCGGGGGCCGGGGCGTCAGGGGAGCGCGGCGCGTGCTGTTTCATGTCCGGCCCGCAGCGTACCCGACGGGCGGTCGACCTTCGAGCGCCGCACGAGCGGGCCGGCGCGGCGGGCGCCGCCGGCGCTCGGGCGCGCGCAGGGCGGCCAGCGCCTGGACGGGGCGCGTGTCGTCGTCCCGACAAACCCCCTCATGGGCCGGCATCTCGGCGGGAAACCGAACAGGGAGCGAACAGGGAGACGGTGAGATCGTCGGGAGTGTACTCCCCGTCTCCCCGCCTCCCTGTGAATTCTCCCCCCGAGAATTCGAGGGGATGCTTCGGGTGCCCGCCGTCGCCCGTTCAGGAGCGGCTGCTGGCCGGAGCGATGCTCAGGGCTCGGCGCTCACTCGATCGAGACCTTCACATCGGCGCTGCCGCTGCTTTGATAGCCTTCCACGACGAGCGAGACCTCGTAGAAGGACCCCAGGGTCAGCCCCTGCTTCTCCCACGCGTCGAAGTGGTTGGCGACCGTGATGGTTCCGCTCGTGCGCTTCTGCTGCCGGACGCTCCAGTACTGATAGAAGGTCGCCGTGCCATCGATGGAAGGTTGGTTGACCCGCTGGGTCCGATAGATGTCGTAGGTGCCCCCATCCGTGGTGACGGTGCCCCTGAATCCTTCTCCGCCCGGGGGACGCCAGGTGCCCCAGCTATCGAGGATGTAATACTCGATGAGCGGGTTCCTCGTCCACCCGTAGACACCCAGGTAGGAGTTGCCGTTCGGCCGGTAGTCGGCCTCGTAGGTGACGACATTGTTCTTCCCGCCCGGCCTCACGCCTTTGCGGCCCAGCAGGTTGTTGATGTTGTTCCAGTCCACGCGGAAGCCATCCGCCGTGTTGACCAGGCACCCGTTTCCTCGGTCCTTCCAGTATTCGAAGGTGAGCCCGCAATGGGTGCCTGTCCTGTCGCTGCAGACCTCCAGGTCGGCTTCCGTGCACCGGGTAGGTGTGCCGGCCCCGGTCGTGGCCGCGGAGCTGCTCGCGGTCGTGCTGCTCGTCGTCGAGCTGCTGGTGGTCGAGCTGCTGGTGGTCGAGCTGCTGGTGGTCGAGCTGCTCGTGGTCGTGGTGCTCCCGCCCCCGGACCCGTCGAAGCCCCCGGCCCCGCCCGCGGCCGACCCGCTCGTGGTGGTGCTGCCGGTCGTCCCGCTCGTTGTCGACCCGCCCGGGCCCGCCGTGCTGCCGGTGGTGCCGGTGGTGCCGGTGGGGCCGGTGCTGCCGGTAGGGCCGGTGCTGCCCGCGGTCACGCCGCCCGTCCCAGACGAGCCGCCACCCGCCCCGCTCTCCGCAGAGGACTCGTCCGGCCCCGCGCAGCCGATGGCAACGACTCCTAGGGCGATAGTAAAATGTTTTAACAAAGTTAAACTCACAGATCCTCCTTGGCGAGATGGGTCAATTCCCTGCGGCCGATCTCGTGATCATGGCTAGCACCAGGGCTCGGTGGCGACAACGACCCGTAGAGCCCTTCCAGCTGCTGTTTCAAGACCCGCCCTCGGCTCGATCCGGTTAAGCTGCGGACGAGGTCGCACAACCGCCCCGGTACGGTGGGTCTGCGAACAGCTGCCGAGGCAAGCGCCCCCCCGTCACCCTGGATCCCTGACGCGCTGGAGCCTTGACGCGCCGAGTCGCGTGAACCAGCGCAAGAGAACTACATGAGGGCGGGACGTCGGGATCGGCCTGGGTCCCATCTTCCACGCTCCGCGCCGCCATGCTCTACTGTTGCGGTTCTCGGGAAGACGTTGCTTGTCCGGCCGGACGGGTCATCGGCAACCAGAGAGCGCTGTTGAGACCTCTCACCGTGGAGCGACCGGGAGGCGCCGGCGCTCGGGGCGGCCCCATGATGACCAGGACGTCGAGAACCTCGTCCCTCCTTGCGATCACCCTGGTCCTCGTATCGGGCTGCGGTCGTGATTCAGCGGCCCCCCCTGACGAGGCCGGGTCGAACGGTGGGAGTGGCGGCGCGCCCTCGACCGGAGCAGGAGGCGCGGCGGGCCCGGGCGGGGCGCCGGCGGGCTCGGGCGGGGCGCCAGCGGGCTCGGGCGGGGCAGGGGCGGCGAGCGCGGCTTCGACCAGCGGCGGCTCGTCCAGCGGCGGCTCGTCGGGCGGGAGCGGGGGCTCACCGAGCGAGCCTCGCCCCACGGTGACCGCCGCTCCGGGCACGGAGCTCGTCCGGGTCGACACGAGCGTGGTGCACCAGTCCTTCGAGGGCTGGGGCACGAGCTTGTGCTGGTGGGCCGATCACGTGGGCGGATGGCAGGAAGCCAAGCGCAACGCCGTGGTCGAAGCGGTCGTCGATCCGGTGAATGGCCTCGGCTACAACGTCTTCCGCTACAACATCGGCGGCGGGGAGAACCCGTCCCACGAGCACATGAAGGAGCACCGCGAGATGCCTGGATTCCAGGGCGCCGACGGGACCTTCACGTGGGCGAACGACGCCAGGCAGCGCGCCATCCTCCTGCGCATCGCGGAGCGCGGAGCGGATCTGATCTTCGAGGCGTTCTCCAACTCTCCCCCCTACTGGATGACGAACAGCGGTTGCGCCTCGGGCAGCAGCAACGGCAAAGACAACCTCAAAGCGGACCATTACGACGACTTCGCCCACTACCTCACGGAGGTCGTCCGCCACTACAGGGACGAGCACGGGATCACCTTTCGCACGCTGGAGCCGCTGAACGAGCCCTTCGCCGACTGGTGGAAATCGAACGGCTCCCAGGAAGGATGCCACTTCGACCGGGCGAGCCAGGAGAAGATCATCCAGGAGGTGGCCAGGCAGCTGACCAGCAAGGGCCTCGGCGAGACGGCGGTCAGCGCGTCGGACGAGAACAGCATGGATGACGCCGTCCGGAACATCGGCGCCTTCGGCGCGGGGACGCTCGCCGCGTTCCAGCAGCTCAACGTCCACTCCTACGCCGGCAGCCAGCGCAGGGAGCTCCGGCAGCTGGCGACAAGGCTCGGCAAGCGGCTGTGGCAATCGGAGTCGGGGCCGCTCGGGCAGAACATCAGCGACGACACGGACGCGGCGCTGTTCATGGCGGCGCGCATCATCGACGATCTACGCGACCTGAAGCCGGAGGCCTGGGTGGACTGGCAGTCGGGCGATCCGTCGCGCAGCTGGGCGAGCTTCACGCTGAACGACCGCGACCAGTCCTTCGCTCCCATCAAGCGCTTTTACATGCACGCCGGCTTCAGCCGCTACATCCGTCCCGGCGCGCGCTTCGTCGACGTCGACAGCGAGGACATGGTGGCCGCGGTCAGCGCCGGCGGGGGCTCTCTCTCGCTCGTGGTCCGCAACGGCGATCGCAGCGCGAGCCGCGGCTACACGCTCGATCTCACCCGGCTCCCCGCGGTCGGTCCCGCCGCGGAGGTGCACCGCACCTCGCGCACGGAGGACCTCGAGCGGCTCCCCGACATGGCGATCGAAGGCTATCGCCTGGTGGTCACGGTCCCGGCCTTTTCCGTCACCACCTTCGTCATCCCGATGCCCTGATTTCCCCAGGAGCGACATTCATGATCGAGGGTCGGACCGTCCGCTTCACGACGCTGTGCGTCAGTGCGTTGTGCGGGGCGCTCCTGGGCTGCGGCGAGCGACGCATCGCGGCAGAGGCCGATGCGCCGCACCTCACCGGTGGAGCTGGAGGCGGCTGGGCGGATAGTGGCTCGCCTTCGAGCTCGAGCGGAGGCACGACGTCGGCGGGGGAAGGCGGCAGCGGCGGCGCCGGCCCGGCCACGGCCACCACCCCGTGCCCCTTCACCTGTCACGACGACTGTCCTGCCCTGGGCGCTCTGGAGGTGGAGGGAAGGTGCGCTGTCCCGAGCGAGCGGTGCTGCTGGCTGGGCGCTCCGAGCGATCCCTACCCGAGCGGCGGGGGCTCCTCGATCGACGGCTCCGCGCCGATCCCGGTCGACGAGCTCCCTGTCATCCCCGAGATGCCCGATGGGAAGCCGGGGACCCGGCGCTTCGACGTCATCCCGCCGCGCAAGGACACTCCCTAGGTCCAGCCCATGGTCAGCGCCGCCGCCCCGCCCGAGCTGCATCCGTACGTGGCGCGGCCATCCGGGTTGCTCGTGAACTTCAGGTTGGGGTACGCGGCGTGGACGGCCTGGTCGTTCTTGACCGCCTCGAGGAGCTCCGTATCGACGAACCTCTGATAGGCGTCCGACATGGTATCGTATTCGAGCCCCCGCTCGCTGCCATACGAGTCGCCTCCTCCGCTCGCGGCGAAGATGGCGATGACGCTCGGGAAGCGGTTGTTCGGGTCCGCGACGAAGTTGTTGATCGTGTTGATGATCTCGTTCCTGTCGCGCGCATCCTGGACGACCATGAACGGCGCCTCCGCGCCGTCGACGTACGTCGCGGGGATCGCGACCTCCACGCGGCGGTTGAAATCCCCCTTGGCGTTGTCGTTCAACGTCGGATCGTGGCCGGTGAAGATCTCGCTCTCCCGGGACGACAGGGAAAACGTGAACGTCCGCCCCTGGGGAACGCCGTCGATCCTCTTGATCTCCGGGGCGTCCCGGTAGTCAGGCCCGATCTCGAAATCGCCGTCGCCTTCGGTGCCGACCGGATCGACCGTCCCGCCCTGGCCTCCGCCGCCGCTCGGGTTCGGGTCGTCTGTGCCGCCCGCGCCCGAGGTGCTGCCGCCGCTGCTCGAAGAGCTGCTGCTGCTGCTCGAAGAGCTGCTGCTGCTCGAAGAGCTGCTGCTTCCTTGTCCTCCGCTGCCACCCGAGCCGCCGGCGGCGTCGTTGTCGGACCCGCAGGCAGCGATTGAAAGCGCGACGAGGAGCGAGATACGGCGTGGGATAGAGCGGGTCATGGATCCCTGTGACCGTCGATGAGCTACTCGGTGGTGAACCGGAAGACGGCCGTCTGCGCGTAGCGCTGGCCGGCCTTGAGGATGACCTCGTTCTTCCAGGCCGGGACGTTGATCGAGTTCGGGAACTTCTGCGGCTCGAGGCACAAGCCGCTGTACTGGCCGTAGACCGCGCCGCCCTTGCCCTTGATCGACCCGTCGAGGTAGTTGCCTGTATAGAACTGGATCCCCGGCTGATCGGCCTCGATCGTCAGCACCCGACCGGTCTTCGGATCCTTGATCCGAGCCGCCTCGCGGAGCTTGTGCGGGTCGCCGCTGACGATGAGGTTGTGGTCGTATCCGACCGGCTTGCCGCCCATGGCTTTCAGGTCCCTGCCGATCGGCTTGGCGGCGGTGAAATCGAGCGGCGTCCCCTTCACCGGCTTGATCTGGCCCGAGGGGATGTCGGTGGCGTCCGGCGGGGTGTAGCTGTCGGCGTGCAGCGTCAGCTCCTGGTCGGCGACGGAGCCCGAGCCGTGCCCTCCCAGGTTCCAGTAGCCGTGGTGGGCCATGTTGACGATCGTCGTCTTGTCGGTCGTGGCCGACATCTCGACCCTGAGCTCGTTCTTGTTGGTGAGCGTGTAGGTCGTGGTCGCGCTGACCGTGCCGGGGTATCCTTCTTCCCCGTCCTTCGATACGTATGTGAGCTTGACGGACGGGCCGTCCGGCGTCTCGGTCGCTTCCGCGTCCCAGACGACCTTGTCCCAGCCTTTCTTGCCGCCGTGCAGCGTGTGGGCGCCGTTGTTCGCGGCGAGCTTGTACGTCTTGCCATCGAGCTGGAACTGCGCGTTCTTGATGCGATTGGCCACGCGGCCGACCGTCGCCCCGAAGTAGGGGCTGCTCTTCAGGTAGCCGTCGAGGTTGTCGTGGCCGAGGACGATGTCGTCCATCTTCCCTGTCTTGTCGGGGACGTGGAGCTCGGTCACCGTCGCGCCGTAGGTCATCACCTTCGCGACCAGGCCGTTCGCGTTCGTGAGCGTGTAGAGGATCACCTCTTTGCCATCGGCGTTGCCGAAGGGCGCCTTGGAGACGGGAGCGGGCTTTGCGTTCACGGCTTCACCACCAGGTGGCTCGGGTCTGGCGGCCGGGGCCGCCGGAGCGGCGTCCGCCGCGGGGACCGCAGGCGGCGCAGGCGGCGCTGCCGCAGGGGGCGTGTCGACGGTCTGCGCGCCGCCGCACGCGCCGGCGAGGCACGCCGTCATCGTCACTCCGAACCACGATCTCGTCCTACCTATCGCCATGCTGTTCCCTCCGCCAGGATTGTCTCACCTGGGTCGGCTCCACCTGAGCGAGCCCAGCGCGGGCGAGCCCCCGCGATCGCGCCATGACGTGCGTTCACGACACCCGAGCGGAGCCGGCGCAGAGATCGATCCCGATACAAGGGACCAAGAGTCCGCTGCGCACGACGACTACCCGGGACAAAGCGGAAAAACGCCCCGAGACGGGACTGTGAACGTTCACATTGTCCGTGTCAACTCAAATGAACCGGCGCGAGGCGAGCCGCGATCCCGAAATTGGAATCCACATCGAACAATACCGTGACCCTGCGCCCGCCCTCTTGACGCGCCGTTCCGGAGGAGAAGCCCACGGATCCCGCAGGTCCGCCGGAGTCCGCCCGGGTTTACTGGACCTGGATCGTGAACTCGTCCGCGAGGCGGCCGTTCACGTCCTTGAAGTACGCCGTCGCGCGCTTCGGATCCCCGCCGACGTGGAAGCGAATGAACAGGGCGCCATAGGCGGCGGTGCCCGACATGACCACGTTGTTCTTCTTCCACTTGTTGTCGGCGTAGTAGGAGGCCCACCACGTGTCGTCGTCGTGGCTGGCCGCGTCGTAGTCGCGGATGCCGACGCCGGCGAGGCCGGAGACGAACACGAAGTTGCGGCTCGGGCCGAGCTCCACGAGGTCGTAGGCGCCGGTCTTGCCGTGGCCGGTCGCGGCGTTGCCGACGTCGGTCAAGGTCAGCGTGCGCGAGTAGGAGTGCTCGTGGCCGGTCGAGACGATGGCGCCGGCGTTCATGCACTCCTGGTACGCGCTCCAGCCGACCTCGTTGCCCTTGGTGCCGACCTGCATGTCGTTCTGGTTCTTGTGCCAGTTGCATATGGACCAGATCGAGCTGTCGGCGGCGAGCGAGTCGCGGATGAAGTCCACCTGGTCGGCCGCGTTGGCGGCGCAGGTCGACCGGAGCTCGCTCGTCCCGACGCAGGACTGGACGATGTGCAGCCCGCGGAAGTTGCACGTCGCCTTGACGCCGAGCTCGCCGGTGCAGTTCATCGACGGCACGGCCGCGTGACGAGCCTGGATCTTGCTGGCGTAGCCGCTCGTGCCGCCCCAGGCCGCGGCGTCGTGGTTGCCGATGATCGCGAAGTAAGGATAGTTCGCGCCGAGGATGCCGTTGATCCGGTTGTCCCACGCGGTCGGGTTGTTCGCATAGTCGAAGTCACCGTTGTGGATGGTGGCCGCGGCGCCCTCGTCCTTGATCAGGTTGAGCACCGCGTCCGAGTTGCCGTTCGCGCCCTGATCGCCGATGAAGGCGATCAGGAGATCGGGATCGGTCGGCGTGCCCGCGCCGCCGCCGGGCGCGCCATACGTGATCGTGAGCTTGGGCCGCTGCGCCGCCGTGGCGTGCTCCGAGGACGCGAAGTCGATGCCATCGGTGTTCGACGCGCTCGCGATGAGGAGGCCTTCGTTGGGGGTCCCGTCGACCCACGCCTGGACGAGCGCCACGCCGGCCGCGTTCAGCGTGATCGTCCTGGCGCCGGCGCTGCCGGTGACGCTGCCCACGAGGCTTCCGCGATCGGTCGAGCCCATCGCGCCCGCGGTGGCCCACGCCGTCGTGGACGTCGCGTTGTTCCAGGTGACCTGGGACTCGCTCCACGAGCGCTTCACCTCGTAGACGCTGTACGTGTTCGCGGAGCCGTCCGTGACCTGGAGGGTGATCGACGCCGACTGGACGATGCTCCCCGCGGGGATGCCGGAGAGGGTCCATTTCAGCAGGCAAGATTTGTCCACGCCCGAGCCGTCGTCGCCGTCGGCCTCGCACGTGGTGGCTCCGCCGTGGTTCGTGGTGGCGGCGGCCTGCCGGAGGGTCGCGTCGGTCGAGCCGGCGTACGACGAGCTCGGGAGCGATCCCTGCTGGAAGGAGACGGTGGTCAGCGTCTGCCGCGTCTCCAGGACCTCCTCGATGTACTCGTCATTTGCGCCGCAGGCATGGATGACCGCGAGCGCCGGCAGGGCGGCGCAGAGGGCGCCCTTCGATCGTCTCGACCAGCTCGTCTCTCGGTGTTCGGGTGTGCCTGCGTCCTCTCGCGTGCGTGATGTCTGCATGAGTCTGTCTACCCTTTCTCCTGATCTCGAACGTAGGTGTGAGCGAGGCACGGGCAGATTCGTGGAAGCGCTATTCCTCTGATTCATACAATTCCATGGAGATCGTGTTCATTTTTGGTACACTCGACCGAGCGTTTGCCTGGTGCCGCGCCTCGCGGGCTCAGCAGATCCCGCCGCTCGCGATGGCAGCTCAGTAGAGATCGCCGGCGCACCGGAGGGCGAAATTGCCGGATGCGTCCTGCGTGCAGGTCGGCGCGGTGGTGCACTCCCTTTTGTCGCTGCTGCCAGCCGGCTTGACCACGTCGATCAGGCAGGCGCAGGAGGGCTCCGGCGCGCAGGCGACGGCGACCGCTTTGCAGGAGCTCTGCGGCGGAAGCCGGAACAGCTCGTCGTGTTGATCCTCGATGGTCTGGCAGTACTCGCCGTCCGATCGGCAGAAGTAGCTTCCGCAGGCGAACGTCCCCGGCGGCGCTGCGCCCGCGCACTCCTCGCCGTTGCCGACGCTCACGCCGGCCCGCGCGGCCTCGCAGGCGTTGGCGTAGGAGCGCCCATCGCAGGCGCAGATCTCGCGCGGCGTGGCGGTGTCGCACGACGTGGGCCGCTCCTGGCAGATGCCGTAATTTCCCGGGACGACGCCGCCCTCTCCGCAGTCGCCTGGCGGGTAGTTGCAGTACTGATCCGCGGCGCAGAACGCGCCGCCGCAGGGCCCTCGGGCCGCGCCCGTTCCGTCGTCGCCGCCGTCCCCGCACGCCGCCACGAGCGCCACGAGCGCGCCGAACGCCCCGATGCCCACGCTCGTCGTCGCGCTGGTGCCCCGTTGCACCGCCCGATGCTTCACGGCACGTCGCATCTCTATGCACGGTGGAAGATCCATGCCGCTCCCTCCTCTCACGTGGCCATCGGACAATCCTCGATGGCCCGCGCCGTTCGGCAGGCGGGAACGTAAAGGAGCTGGACGGGCCAGTGTGCAACAAGTCTGTGTCGGCGGGGGCGCGGCGCTTCGATCAGAGCATCCTGGATGCTGAGCCGATCGGCGGCCTTGCCCCTACCGCGGACCAGGGAGGCCTCCACGGTGTCATCGCTCTCTCTCGGAACGAGCGAGAAGAGCTGGCCGAACGGGGGGCTCGAGCTGCGCGGCCGCCGGATCCGCCCGGCGGTTCCCGGGCGCTGACATCACCGTTCGAGACGCTCGAGCGCTGATCTGGAGCGCACATCCCGGGTCGTCGCGTCCGTGGCGTCGCCGCGGTAATAGGTTTCGCGAACCAGATCCCAGAGCGGGAAGGTGACGTTGAAGTTCCACTGTCGCATCAACGACGGCCGGTGGTGCGCGGCGTGGTGGCGCCGGAGCCGTGCCACGACGCGGCTGCGGCCTCGTGGAGGTCCGTGCCGTTCTCCCAGGACGTGCCTTCGGCTATTCGGGGAAGCGAAGCGTCAGGTGGGCCTCACCACTTTGCCCCATCGTTGTCGTGGCATCGTAGTTCCAGCTGGTGCCACCTGGGCCCGGCGGTCCAGTCTCGATGGTGACGTTCTCGAGCGTGAGCTGGTCCTCGTCGAGGTAGGCGACGCCGATGGAGTCGCCGCCGCGCCCCGGGCCGCCGTAGCCGCCGGGCCCACCATCGCCGCCCTGGCCGCCGAGACAGGAGTAGAAGCCATCCCCTACCGCTCCGCCATGCACGCCTCGGCCGCCCCAGCCGCCTTTCTGGGGAGGCCCGCCGTCGCCGCCCGAGCCGGCGCGGGATGTCGTGATCTTGGTGTCGCGCACCGTCACCCGGGCGTGAACAGCGAGGACGCCGATGGACGGCTGCCCGTTCGCTCCCCCGCGGCCCCCGCGGCCTCCGCAACCGCCCGCCCCGCCCGAGCCTCCGCCTGGGCCTCCCTTGGAGGCGACGCCGCACAGGGCGATCCCACCCCAGCGACCGCCACCGCCCCCGCCGCCCTGGCCCGGCGTGCCCCAGGTGCCCTCGCCCCCCGTGTCACCCTCCCATCCTGTGTCGGTGAGGCGCCCGAGGCCCGTGCCCGGTGCGCCCTGTGTTCCCGGAGCCCCCGGGCCCCCAGCGGATCCGTTGGAGCAACGCATGTTGTCCCGCTCCCCGATACCGCCGTGCGAGGGCGAAGTGTAGACGGGCTCCCCGCCGCCGCCATCCTCGGCGCTGTCGGGCAGCCCATCTCCTCCCTTGCCGCCAACGCTCGTGAGCCCGTTCTCGCACCGGTTCACGGCCGCAGCGCCGCCTGCGACGACGGCCGCCGAGCACGCGTCCCCACCGAAGTTGCCATCCGGTGCGGCCGGTTGCTTGGTCGGCCACGGCTCGCCATCGATGCCTCCCTCTCCTCCGTTGGCGAAGATCTCGCTCCGCAGGATCTCCACCACCGTGTTCGACTGAGCGAGCACGCCGACCGGTCCCCAGCTCTGGACATAGAGGTCGGCGAGCGTCGATACCCCGTCAGCGGCCCCCTTGTCCTCGGGGGTCGAGGGTTCGACGATCACCATGGGACCGCGGATCCGCTCGTGATAAAACGAGGACCGTTTGGGTAGATCGCTGCGGACCCATTTCCGGCAGTCGAAGCCCCCGAGGAGATCCACGCCGGAGGGCACCCTGATCTGACTCACCACGAATCCGTCGTTGCAGATGAACACGCGCCCTCGTCTCGTGCGCGCGAGCTCGACGGCGTGCTCGACGGTGAACACCGGCTTTGCCTTCGTGCCGGGGTTCCCGTCGTCGCCAAAGCCGTAGGCTCCGGCGACGAACACGCCGCAGCCGTCGTCGAGGATATCAGCGGCGACGTGCTCGACGCAGACCGACTCCGGGGGCGGCTCGTCCTCGCACGAGGTGCCTTCGCAAGGCGTCACGCCAGGATCGTTCACGTCGGGCACGGTTCCGCAGCCGGCGGCCCACGGCGACAACAGGAAGACGAAGATTGCAGCGGTGATCTTTCTCATGTGTGTGTCCTGAGTCGCGCCGCCAACACAGGGCGGTTCATCGAGGCGGTTCCGGATCCTGCTCGTCGAACCTGAACCAGAACAGCGCAGTCCCATCGTTCGCCTGGCCGGCGTTGCTTTCCTGGGCTGCATTGCCGCCGAGCCCTCCCTTGCCGGCTTCTCCCGGCAAGACCGTCGCCTTCTCCACGATGGCGACGGAGGCGCCCACGGAGCCGATGCCGAGCGAGTGGCCCCCGAGACCGCCGCCGGCATCGCCGCCGCGTCCGCCGCGTCCGCCAAAGCCGCCGCGGCACCCTCGCGACGCCTCGATCTGAAAGGCGCGTCCACCATTGCCGCCGGCAACGCCCAAGCCTCCCCACTGGCCCGTTCCGCCGACCCCGCCATCGCCGCCCTTGCCCCCGAGGACCTTGCTGCCGGCCTCGACCGTGATGGCGCTCCCCTGCAGCGCCACGATCGCGATGCTCGCGCCGCCGTAGTCGCCCCCCTGGCCCCCTTTGCCCCCACAGCCGCCGCTGCCCCCCGATCCGCCGGCCGCACCGCCCTGGGGCCGACCGGTCGGACATGCGTTGTTGTCGTCGCGCCCTCTGCCGCCGCCACCCCCGCCGCCGCCCTGACCGACGCCGCCCCTCTTCCCGTCCTCCCCGCGGACGCCGACCCATCCGTCGACGCCCAGGAGGCCAGGGCTCGTCGCTCCGGCAGCGCGCTGTGCATCGGCGCCGACGGCTCCTTCCTCCCCCGCCGTGCACGGCATGTCGAACGCGCCTGAGCCGCCCCGGCCGAGGTTGGGCGGATTGCCGACCGCCTCCGGCAGCCCTGAAACACCATCGCCGCCCGTATCGAGGCCGCCGTCGCCCCCGTAGCCACCCCTCGACTCGACGCCATCGTCGCACACGGTCACGACCGGAAGGGCGCCCGGCGCCGCGTCCGCGGTGCAGGCGTCCGCGCCGTTGTTCCCCACCACGCCGGAGCTCGCACGGAAGCTCGGCGCGTCCTCGCCCGGCTCTCCGTTCTTGCCGTCGCCCGCGAGGATGTCGCTCTCCCGCACGATCGCCCTGGCCCCGGCGCTCAGGATCATCGCGATGGACGACTTGCCATCGTCCGCGGACGCATCCGCCGCCTTGACGCGCACGCCGAAGACCATCGACGTCGTGTCGTCTTCTTCTCCCGTGATCACCCGCAGCGGGATCCCCGCTGGCGGAGCGATGATCGTCGGGTGATCCGGCCCGCCGAACGACCCCTCGTACGACCAATCGTCGCCGTCATCGCAGAGACGCCCGCCCCAGAGGTCGACCCCCGAGGGCAGCGCGATCTTCTCCTCGAACGACCCGCCGCACGCGTACACGCGCCGGGTCGGCGGCTCGCCGCGGCCTCGCCCGTGTGCGGCGAGGCCGATCGCATGCTGCAAGGTCTTCACCGGCGCATCCTTCGTGCCGGCGCTGGTGTCGTCACCCTGCTCGCTGACGAACACCCCGCATTCGTCGAGCGCCGTCGCCTTGGCGGGATCGCCGTCACAGAGCGCCTTCGGTGGTGTGAGGCAGAGGCGTTCGTCGTAGCAGCTATCGTCGTAAGTGCACCCGGAGAGGGCGCTCGCGCCGGCCGTGGAGAGGATGCCCATGGTGAAAAGCCGCCGCATTCGTCGCCGTTCGAGAAGAGGCATTTCGTAGATCCTGATCACCACGCGCCGTACGCCACGAGACCGGCCTGTGTCGGCGTGACTGTCGGCACCAGCGCGAGTCGAGCTCTGGTCGGTTCAGCCTGTAGAAAAGAGAAGTCCGTGAAGAACGAAGCCAGGGTCGCAGCGCCCACGACACCGCTCGTCACCACCATCGCCGTGCCGAGCCCGGCGAAGAGATCTCGCTCTTGTCGGAGACCCTTCAGGTCGGAGCACGCGGAGGGTCTCGTCGCTTCCCGACACACCCCTTGAGAAACGCCGGCGGCGTCGAGCTTCGCGTTCCGCTCGTCCAGATCTCCGTCGGCGGTCATCGCGCGAACCATGAAGACCGCGCCGAGCGAGCCTGTCGCCACGGTCAACCCGATACCGGTGATGCGCAGGGGGCCAGGCCAGGATGCCGAGGGGCTGTGCGGCCGGCTCCGCACAGCGGGCGAAGAGCTCAGGGCCTGCGGTGCTTCCTTCGGTGATCCTGGCGCGGTCTCCCTGGCGCTGCTCGCCGCCGTGCGGGGCAGCTGCATCGTGATCTCGTGCTCCGCGCCTGCCACGGCGAGGAACGAATGGAGCGCGTCCTCACGGCCCGGCGCGCGGGCCCGCACCATGTGTTTGCCCGGCTCGAAGAAGCGCGTGTAGGTCCGTGCAATCTCGCCGATGCGCTCGCCGTCGATGAGCACCTCGGCGTCGGGCGGATCGACCCCGAGCACGAGCGTCGCGATGTGCTTCGCTGCCTCGCGCTGTCCTGCCTCGAAACGCCGCCGGAGCGCGTCCGGCAGCGTCTCGCGCTGTTCCAGGCTCCTGGAGAGGTGCTCGGCCGCGTCGCGATACCTGCGCAGCGCGACCTCGCAAAGGCCGAGCTCACCGGCGAGCTCCGCGCGCTCTCGCTCGGTGCTTGTCGCGGGGTCCGCGGCCTCGAAAGCAGCCTTGTAGGCGGCGTGCGCCTCGACCCACAGCCCGGCATTGCGCGCTCTTTGACCGCGGCGACCATGGTCCTTCACCGATGAGCTGCCGCTCGGTTTCGCCTTCGCCTGAATGTCGTCCGCGCTGGCCGAGCGCGTGAGGCCTGTCGCGACCCCGAGCGCAAGGAAGATGGAGAGCGAATGCGCGATGCAACGCATCCAGCCACGCTAGTGATGCCGTCCTCTTGGCGTCAACCGACAGAAATCGCCAGATTGGGTCCGTTTTTGTGAGAATTTTCGGTCGGTTGGTGGAATGAGCTTAGCCGTCTGTCAGGTCTGGGTGAATGTGGTCAATTGTCCTACAATGGGGCATACTGTCCGACCAAAGTTGCTCGCCAGATCATTTCCGTGAAGCGTTTCGACCGGCTCACGTGTGCTGCGTACCGTGGACAAGCCAGCGACCGTCTCCCCCGGCTTCGAGCTCTTCCGGCGCCTCGCGCGGCGCCACGGGGTGCCGGCGCGAAACGCCGAGGATGTCGCCCAGGAAGCGCTGCTGCGGGGGCTGGAGGCCGACAAGCGGCTCGAACCGGGGGGAGACCCGGCCCCGTACCGCGTCACGATCGCCATCAACCAGGCGCGCAACCACGTCCGCGACGCGCGCTGCCGCGGCGAGGTGCTGACGTCGTTCGATGAGGGCGAGATCCGCGACGAGTGCCCCACGCCGGAAGAGCTGCTCCGGAGACGGCAGCAGGAAGAGCTCGCGCGGGAGCTGATAGACCAGCTCGATCCCAAGTACCGGGATCTGGTGATCAAGCATGATCTCCAGGAGGTCCCGCTCGCCGAGATCGCCGCCGAGCAGGGACTCCCGCTGGCCACGGTGAGGACGCGGCACTGGCGGGCGCACAAGGCGCTCCGGGTGCAGCGGGAGCGGTGGCAGGCGCAGGAGCGCTCGCAGGGAAGGGGCGATCGCGCCTTCCTGTCGCTCGCGCTGGGTTTCCGCCGTCACGCGTCGTGGGTGGCCTCGCTGCGCCATCTGGGCGTGAGGATCTTCGTTCAGTGCGCGATCGTCCTTCTGACCGGCGCGATCGTCTCCTCCGTGCCGCCCTTGGCCGACGTGGAATCATGGCTCGGGGCGGCGGCGGTCCGCGTGCCTGTCACCCCGCCCGCCGCGCAGGATGGTGTGGCGCCCCCTGCGCGAGACGGCGCGCATGGCGCCGCGGCGCCCGCCGCGTCGATCGCGCACGAGATCTCGTCGCCAAGGGCTCAAGGAAGCGCACGGGTGCAGGCGGCGGCGAGCAGCACGCCCGCTCCCTCGACAAGGACCAACGGCCGGCCCGTGTCTCCGGCGAGGGCGGGTCGACCGATCATCAGCGAGCATGAGAGGAGCCTGATCAACCAGGCCCGGAGGGCTGTCGAGGCCGGCGACGCCATGGCCGACGTCGAGGCGCTCCGGCTGCTGAACGCCCACGCGCGGGAGTTCCCCGATGGGCTGCTCGCCGCCGAGCGCGAGGCGCTTCTCCGACAGCTGCGCTGAGCCCTCGGCTGTCCTCTCACGGCAAGCAGGCGGTGACGCTGGTGCTGTCTTCGGACAGCACAAGGCGACGATCGGCCTTGTTCCCGACAAGAACGGTCACGTCCAGGAAACGAAACGCGATGACTACGATGGAGGATGTGCTCAGTGCGATGTGGCTCATTTCGCCGCTCGGGCTCGCGATGATAGCCTGCGTCGCGATCGGCTTCGCGGTCACCGCGCGTGAAGCGCTGGGACGCGAGCGCGGGCTCCGCGAGGCGCGCGAGCACGCGCATGATGACGAGGTGGCAGCCCTCACCGATGCGAGGGATCAGGCTGCAGGGGAGCGGGACCGATACCGGCGCCTGCTGGACTGCCACGTCGATGCGGCGCTCGCAGAGCTGACGAACGTCCGCGCGCGCCCCATCCCCGGGCCAGGCAGGGTCCTCGAGTCGTTCTGCGCGACGAACCCTTCGTGGAGGAGAAAGCTGGCCGAGAGCACGGGGCTATCGCCGAGGGAGGTGGAGCAGTTGCTAAGGAACGACCTTCCCATGACGCCCGGCCTTGCCCGGCAGCTGGAGCACTTCACAGGCACGCCCGCTCGGTACTGGGAGCGCCTGTGGCGGCTGCACGACGACTACCGGACGGACGCAGAGGAGACCGTGGTCATCCAGGTCGTCGAGCCCATCACCAGGCGCGAGAGCTCGGCGCTTCCGGCGTCGTCTCCGGCGCCGAGCTCGGTGCCGCCGCCTCCGTGCCCGTTACAGCGTGACGAAGCGGGGGCGAGCTCCACCGACGCGCCGGATTGGGAGGAAGCAGAGCGCTCTCCGCTGAACACGACACTTCCGGGAGTAGGGAGCCATGGGTGAGCGCCGCCGGGCTTCGGATGCGGTGGACGTGGGCGTGCGTCCCGAGGCGCGCGTTACATTCGATGCCATCGTGCAGCAAAGTGCCATGATCAGGGACAGGCTGCGCCGGCTCCAGGTTCCAGCGTGTGACCGAGACGACGTGATGCAGGATATCCTGCTCTCCGTATGGAGGACAGTCGAGGCGGGAGGGGTCCCCGCGCGCGAGCACCTGTCGATGAAGCAGGCGACGAGACGCTGGCTGGATGTGGTCGTGTGGCACCATACGGCGCACTACAGGAAGTTCCAGAATCGGTGGGAGAAAGGCCGCGATTCGTATGCACATTCGGCGATCGATGACCCTATGCCGTCACCGTTTGGGCAGGTGGCGGCGCGGCTCGGCCTCCGCCACCTGGAACGGATCGATCCTGCGCTGTGCGACGCCGTGGTGAACGTCGCTCTGGGGCTCACCGCGGAGGAGATCGCGGCCGAGCTCGGTCAGATCCCGAGCACGATCCAGGAGCATCTGGCGCGCGGAAGAGAGCAGCTCTGGAGGGCGCTGCGCTTGAACGATGCCCCGACGCTGCCCGCCATCAGGTGCATGTTGGCGAGCATGCCGCCGCTTCGGGAGCCGAGCAGTGAGGGCTGACGTCTTGCTTTGGTAGCGGACGCCTCAGGGCCTTGGTCACTCCAGATCAGGCCGCGCGCTGCCCATGCCGATGGCCCACGCCATCGTGTAGCGCGCGTTGATCTCGCACCGCGGGTTCCAGCGCAGCGTGCCGCGCTCGTCCTCCCAGCGGAAGGCGTCGATCCCGAACGGCCCGAAATAGCCCGCGCCGGCGAGCGCCTGCCCCGCCGCGAGCGCGGCCTCGACGAGCCCCCGGCGCTCGCCGTCGCCGAGGTCGCCCTCGCCGGCCAGGGAGGCCCCGAGGTACGCCCCGTTCGCGTCGCAGCGCTGGACGCACGGATCGCCGAGGCGCACCGCGCCGCCGCGGGCGACGTGCCCGTGCAGCGAGACGTCGCCGCGGCGCTCGACCCAGGGTTCGACCTGCAGGCCGCTGTCCGGCGACGCGGGATCGAGCGACGCGACGGCCCAGGGCCGCGCGTCCGGCGGCAGCGCCCCGCGGGCGACCCGGCGCCGGCCGCGCCCGGCGAACCCGAACGGCCGCTTGAGCAGCCAGTGGCCCGTCGGCGTGGGCTCCGCGATCGCGGCCTCGAGCTCGGCCAGAGAGGCGACGTAGCGCGCGCCGGGCAGCGTCTGGCCGAGGTCCGCGCAGAACCTCCGGTGGTTGACGCGCCGGAGCACCTCGAGCGGCGGTGCCGCCGCGAGCGCGACGCCGGCGCGGCCAAGGAGGCGAAGGGCGCGGGGCGTGGGGCACCACGCGCGGCCGACGAGCGGCGTTCCAGGCGGCGCCGGGGGCACGAGGGGCGACGGGAGCTCGGGGCTCAGCACGACGTCGCCGGGGCGCAGCAGGGCCGAGACGCGGCCGGCGAGCTCGGGCGCCCGGCTGGCGACCGCGGCGCGCGGGGTGTACCCCGCGGGGCGCGCCAGCTCCTCGTCGGCGTCGAAGTTCAGGATCCAGGCGCTCGCTCGGTCCATGAGGCCAGCGCGTCGAGGAACGGCTCGGAGAGGCCGGAGCGGCTGCGGTCGCGGCGGTTCATCGGATCCCCCCGCATGAGCAGCGGCGAGAGGGGCGGCGGGATGTGGCGCACCCACGCCTCGAAATCGCCCGCACCGGGCGGCGGCGCGACGCCATCCGGCCCGCGCGGCGCGGCTTCACCCGCGGCGGCCGGATCGCCTGCGGCAGACGTGGAAGGCGCCGTTTGGCCAGCGCTCCCGCTCGCCTGCGTGAAGCGGCGGAACCAGCGGACCCCGAAGCGCACGTGTGGGATCTCCTCCGCGCAGACCCGCTCCGTGAGCGCGGCGCCCTCGACGTCGCCGATGGCGCGGAAGCGCTCGGCGAAGCGCGCCGTGTGGTCGAGGTTGCCCCCCTCGAGGCCCATGCCCATCACGGCCACGAACTGCGCGGGCGACGCGGCGGCGGGCACCCGCGTCCAGAACCAGTCGCGCACCGGGAAGTCGCCGAAGCGGTGGCCGATCGCGGCGAGGTACGCGGCGTAGAGCCGCATGTGGCGCGCCTCGTCGAGCGCGATCCGGACGAGGCCGCCGCGGAAGGCGCGCGGCGTCTCGGGGAAGGCGAGCAGCGCCCACGCCATGAGCTCCGCCGCCTGGAGCTCGTGGTGCAGGAACGCGTGGAAGAGCTGCGCGCGGCGCGCCGGGTTGCGCAACGCCTCGGGCCCCGGGCTCTTCTGCGCGCGCTCCGAGATGCGCAGCGCGGCGGGCCGCCCAGGCCGCTCGATGCGCCGCGGCGGGGCCGGCCCGGCGCCCGACGCCGACAGCGTGGCATCCGACTCCCAGAGGGAGGGCACGGGCGGCGGAGAGAGCTTGTGCTCGAGGTCGGTCGAGAGGACGTAATCCCAGGCCCAGCGCTCGACGGTGCCGGGCGGCGGCGGAGGCGGGTCGCTGGGCGGCGTGGCGGGAGACATCATGGCACGGCGGGGCAGGGGGGGACGCCGCTCCCTACCACAGCTCGACGTCGCCGGCGGAACGCCGTGGCATCCGCCCGGAGAGCGCCCCCGTGCAGGCGTCAAATGTGGACTATTGTTGAATTTTATTCAGGACTTCCCGCCTTCGTGGCCGCATCCGGCGCCCGCCCACCGGGCGCACCCCGGCCGCGGGCAGCGGGGACGGCATGTCGGGCTCTCTCGGTGCCGGTGGGATTGCCTTCCGCACCGAGGGGTCGCGCTCGCGGCGCTCTCGAGGCTTTGGCGGGACGCTCGCGGTAGCGCCTGCGATCCGTCTCCTCGCCCGGGCCGCGCGCGCCGGCAGGAACCGCCGCGAGGGGGAGAATATTCCCCGATCCTCGCGGCTACCGCCGCGCAGCGTCGGGTCCTCGCGCTCGCGATGTCACGATGACAGAGGCCTCAATGATTCGACGACATTTTGCCGGGGAATAGGCCGGAGCCGCGACATTTGCGCGGAAATGGCCGCCGGAGCAGCGTGGCTTACGCCTTGCTCCAGGGAGATCGCATGAAGGCGGAGCGGCGTTCCCAGGCGGTCGACAGCAAGCGCGAGGAGCAGACGGTGCTGGTCATCGGGGGCAGCGGCGGCATGTCGAGCCGCTACCGCGATGTGGTCGAGAAGCACGGCTGGTCGCTGCGCCATTACGAGAACCGCGTGCCGCCGGGCGCGCGCCACGGCGTGGGGAGGATCGCGCTCATCGTGATCATGGTGACGATGGTCTCGCACGCGCTGCGCGACCAGATGCAGAGCCTCGCGGCGGATGGCGCCCCCGTCGTGTACCTGCGCAGCGCCTCCGTCTCGGCGCTGCGCGCCGTGATCGAGCAGCGCGCCGCCTGAGGAGAGGAGCCGCGGCGCGCCGCGTGACACGTCGGAGAGGCCCTGTCGAGGGGGCCCCGTCGAGGGTCACGTCCGTCGCGTCTCGACGCGGAACTGCCTTGTGGTCCATCCGTCACCCGGAGCGGACCTGGGGCGCACCTCGCGCAGCGTGTTCTCCTCCGCGTCGAGCGCCTCGCGCAGCCGGAAGAGCGCGTCGTTCGCGGCCGTGTCCCTCGTGGCCAGCGAACGGGTCACGGGCTTGTCGAGCGCCGGGTGCAGGAGCCACCAGAAATCGGTATCACCGAGGGTCGCGAAGATCTTGATGACGTCGAGCGACGAGCCACGTCCCTGGGAAAGGAAGAACTGCAACGCGAAATGGGCCTCCCCCCTCGCATCCACGGTGGAATACCGTCGCGTGGGGATCATGCGCCCCTCCGGCGGCGGTGGTTCGAGGGCGCGGATCCCCCAGTCATCGCCGAGATCGATGACGGCGACGTTGACCGGGCTGTTGCTCCCGTTCACGACGTGGACGAACACCCAGGTATCGGGCTTGATGACGTAGGCATCGCCGTCGGGCCTGATCACGGTCCCACCCTCGGCCGGCGTGCGCTCCGACCACCCCGGCGGCGGGGCGAGAAGCTCGACGTGGAGATCGTCCTTGAGCCCCGAGACCGGCTCGGCGACCTCCAGGATGGTCTGGCACCGGAGGAGATGCAGCAGCCGATCGACGACGATCGTGGCGGCGCCCGGTGCGCCGATCGCCACCGTCCCCACGTTGGGAATGGGCTTTCCCGACGGGTCCCAGAGCTCGTAGCGACGATCCTTGTTGAGAGCGACCTGGTAGTGCGGTGTCCCGCCGGAGAGGAACTCGAGGAACCCTCGCCCTCTCGCCTCGATCGCCGCTCCCACGGCGCCGAGCGCCTGCGCCTGATCGATCTCGGGCGGCAGGTCGTCCCGGTGAAAGAGATTGACTGCGCGCCGTAGCTCGATGGATCCCACGTCCTCGAGGAGCGTGGGGGCGCCCAGCTCGACGGAATCGATCGCGGCGCCCTCCTCCAGCGACGCCCAGCTCTCCACGGCCATCATCGTGTCGACGACGGCCGCGCCCACGCGCAGGTTGGGCTGCGTGAAGTCTGTCGTCCCTGGGGAGAAAATCCCGAACTTCGCGCCCACGTGGGTCCCCGTCGCTAGGCCTGCGCTCAGCTTCACTCTCCGGTTCGGAGCGTCGATCTCGTTGACCATCACGGTGCTCACGACGGGCCGCAGCTCGGCCCCGAAGACCTGGCGCTCCCCCTGGCCCAGGAGCTGGGGGGTCTGCGACGAATACTTGCTGTGCACGCTCGCGAGCACGCGCTCGTAGAGCGCCTTCCAGGTCTGGTCTTTGCCGAGCCCTTCCAGCGCCTCGAGGAAGGCCGCGGTCATCACGCCAGTCGACCTGCCGCCGTCCAGGCGCACCTCCAGCGCGGTCTCCACGTCGCGGCACGCCGCAAGAAGCACATAGTCCCTGGCCTCGGGGAGCCAGGTGGTGGCGGTCGCGGCGCGCCGGCCAGCGCCCGTCGCTTCGAGCCGCTTCCACGCGGCGTACAGCTCCTCGTCGGAGGCCACGCCGTCCGTCGGGCGCTCCGTGGTGTCGAGCGTGGGATCCGCGCCCCCGCGGGCGCCCGTCGCGCACCGCGGCGCGATGTTGACTCCACGCGTCGCGCCACCGGAGTGGCAGCTGTCGAGCACGACGGTCACGGTCGCCTGCCTGTCCCTCGTGAGCGCGTCGAGGTAATAGGCGATGTCGAGATCGCGCAGGTAACGCGAGCCGTCGCCGATGTCCGTCGGCACGAGCGTCTCGTCGAACCCACCGGGCTTCAGGTCGGTGAACTTCGTGAGCACGCGGCCTCCGTGGCCGGAGTAGTGAATGTACACGTGGTCGCCCGGCTGCGTGCGGGCGAGCAGCCCATCCAGCGCGGCCTTGATGTTCCTGTACGTAGGCCAAGCGCTCTCCGGCCCACCGGGCCTGTCGTCCCCGACGTTCGGCGCCAGGAGCGTCTTGATGTCGTGCGGCATGGTGATCCGGGCGCGCAGGACCTTCTCGACGCGGTCGATGTCGCTCACGCAGCCGTGCAGCGACATGTACGTCGCGTCATTCGGGAGCTTGTTCAGAGCATAGAAATCGATGCCGATGAGCAGCGCCCGGAAGGTCGGGCTCGCCCCCCGCGGTTCGCTGAACCCCGTGTCGTCGGATTCGGAGCTGCGTCGGTCGTTCATGAGGCTCCTCGAATGGGGGGCCCATCAGGGCCGGGCCCCCGCGCAGGCGCGGCCGCAGGTCAGCTGGGGTAAGCGGCCTTGATGAATTCGATGTCCCGTCTTGATAGCTTGTTGTTCGACTTGGTCCCTACTCCGTTCCGCGTGAGCGCCGCGGGGAAGCCGTAGAGCATGATCGAGTCCGGGTCGAACTGTGTCCCGATCAGGATATTCGCCGAATATTTCTCGATGACGTTGCGGTACGTCCTCTCCCGGGGCCAGTTGTTCGGCGGACCGGAGAAGTATCTGTAGACCGCCTCCTCGTTCCACTGGATGCCGCCCTGCGGGTTCTGGTGCTCGTGGATGGCGCCGAGCGCGTGGCCGAACTCGTGGATCGTGACGCGCGAGTACTCCGCGTCGTCGGTGTTGTCGCGCAGCCACCCGAAGTTCATCGTGGGCTGGTGGAGCGGAAAATACTGCTGTACCAGCGCGTCCGTGCCGAGCGCCGACCACGAGCCCCGGTCGGCGTAGAATGAGATCCGGATCTCTGAGTAATCCGAATCGTCGAAGTCGAAGGTGATGTTGGCGTAGCGCGTCCACTCCCGGGCATAGTGAGCGACCTTTTGCCGCATCGTGGCCGATCCGTCGAGGAAACGGATCCTCAGGCGCTTGCCGGGGCGCCACCGCTTCTGCGCGATGAGCGCGATACGCTCTGTCGGCTGGAGCTTCGGATCGTTCGGATCGAGGTTCGGGTCCACCTCGTTCGCCGGATTCTCCTGCACGGCGATCCGCCTCGCCGTCTCCTCCAGCGCGAGCGGCAGCGGCCGATCGAAGCAGAGATGGATGGATTCTTCTGTCGTGTCCATGGGCGTTCCTCTGTCCTTCTCGGAGGGCGGGCGCGTGGCGGCCGTACGGCGCGATACCCTCCGGCTCATCACGCCGCACCGCGTACACCATAGTTCAGTGGAGCTTCGCCGCAATCTGTTGTCGCTGCCGAAGGTCGATAAATAATGGACCCTCGGCTCGCCAGATCTGGGAATATTGCTATTTGTTCGCTGCCAAGAAGCTCCATGCCTCGTTCTCATAGCCGGGAGGAGCGCCAGAGTGGAGGTACCTGGTGTAGGCCATCGCCGCCTCCCCCCGGATGTCGCTCTCGGCGCGGGCGCGGAGCGCCCTGCCCAGATAAAGAAACGCAGCGGAGTGCGCGGAATCGCGCTGCGTTACCCAGCGCAGCTCGCTCACGGCGCGGTCCAGGTCACGCCGGCTCTTGAAGAGCACGCGGCCAAGGTGATAGTGCGCCGCCGTCGACTGCGCCCCCTCATTCTCCCGGATGAACGCCTCGAGCGCCTCGATGCTCTCCTTGTGTTTTTCGAGCGCGGCGTACGCGATCCCGCGCCATAGCAGGTTGTTGGGTATGTCAGCGCGCTCGAGCACGGCGAGCGCGCGGCGGGCAGGCTCGCGATCGAGGTTCACGAGGCACGCGCGGGCGCTGTCCAAGAGCCGGTCGTCGAACGCGAGCTCGTCCATCCCCTCCCCGGTGACGTGCACGTTCATCGTCGTCGGAATCGCCCCGAACAACCCCCGCCACGTCAGCGCGGCCGGCTGGGCCGTCTTGAGCGCCTTGACGATCTCATGGGTCAATAGACCGTGCACCGCATCGCCCGAGCCGGGCGACGACAGCGCCATCGCCTCCTCGACCTTCGGCCGCTCCTCGCTGACCCTCGCCATGTTGATGGAGCCGTTGAGCGCGGTCAACCTGCCGACCCGAGGGGGGGAGTCGAAGTACCGGCGAGCGCTCCGGGCGCGTCCGAGCGGGACCGGCGGCGGATCCGCCTCGACGTACCTCGCCCCTTCCGGGGACGCCCTGCTCGTCCAGCCGGCGTCCACGATGGTGACGAGGGGTGTCGAGCCCCGACCGGCGAGCTCGTCGAGCTCGCGAAGCGCGATGTCGACCACGCCGTCGCTCCGCCCGTCCGCGCTCACGATCGTGGGATGACCGCTCGCGTTGAAGGAGCCGTTGCCGGCGAAGTAGAAGAGCGTGGCCGACTCCTCTGGCTTCGCGGCGAGCTCCTTGAACGCCGCGAGGATCGCGGCGCGGCTCGCGGCGCCGTCGAGGAGCAAGCGCACGTTCTCTGGCAGAAACCCGTACCCATCGATGAGCACCTGAAACAGCGCGCGCGCGTCGTTGACCGCGCCCCGCGGACGGGGTACCCCCGGATCGCCGTACGCGTCGATTCCGACGAGGAGCGCGAAGCGATTGCCGCGCTCGAGCCGCGCGACCAGCGATGTCACGTCGTCCGCCAGCGGCGCGTGGGCTGGTGGGGTAAAGGCGCTGAGATACCCACGGAGCGAGCCCGCCGCGGCCTCCCGCTGTCCAGCGCCGATCTGGGCGACGGCGACCGCCATGAACGCCTCCGGCGCGGACGGCGCGCGCGCGCGCACGGACAAGGCCAGCGCCTCGGCCGCCCGGACGTACGCTCCTTGTTCGAGGAAGGCGCGCCCGGCCGCGTAGTGCAGGTCGGGCGGCGCCGCGGGGAACGCGCGGAGGATCGCGTCGTAGCGCACCTCGAGATCCTGGCGCGCGAACCCGTCGAAGCGCCGCCGCCGGCTCAGCTCGAAGAGCGTGAGGTGCCCGATGCTCACCGGCTCGAGGCGCTCGGACATCGATCCCGTCCCGCTCAGGTGCGGCGCTTGCTCCCGCGCGTCCAGGTGGGTCTGCATGCGCCTCGCGATCTCGTCCCTGAGCTCTTCGAGCGTGGTGCTCGGCGTCGCCGTCTTGAGCTGTTCGACCAGCGCCCATGAGAAGAGCCCGCGGCGGCCGTAGCGCTCATCGATGTGCACCGTCGAAGCCTGCCTTCCGGCGCAGGCCCCGAACAGGGCCGCGTAGGATGCATCGCGGGCGAGGTCGAGCAGCTTCGGCGGCGCGTCGGTGTCCATGATGAGCGTCTTGCGCCGCGAGCGGATGCGTTGGAGCGCCCTGTGAATCTCGTCCGGCGTGATCGACGGTTCGGCGTCCCCGGCGCCCGCTGCTGGGTCGAGGCTGCCGACGCGGTAGGAGCGGATCGCGTCGTCCAGGAGGGGCGAGAAGCCTCGGCAGCCGCTGTAGAAGACGACCACCGCGTCGTCCCCGGTCGCGGAACGGACGAGCTTCTCCAGCGCGCCCAGGATGCCGTCTCGGGTGGCATCAGGCCCGCAGAGCAAGATCACGTCGTCGTCGGCGAAGCGCCACCGGTCGAGCAAGACCTCGCGAAGCGAGCGCGCGTCGTTCGCCTCCACCTCGTCGTCGTCCGTTCCCTGGCCAGCGTGGCCGACGCCGATCAACAGCGCGCGCCGGGTTCCCGCGGTCGTGCGGCGCGCCGGGGCCTCCAGGAGATCGCGCGCGAAGGCCGCCCGCGGATCGCCGGGGTTCTTGGCGAGGAAGGACTCGATAGATTGCTTCGCGGCGCCCGCGCCGTGAGCCCTCGCGAGCGCGACGCCCAGGTAGTAAGCCGACTCGACCGCTCCGGTTTCGCCCCGGCTCACCACGGCCTGAAACGCCGGGATGGCGCGGTCGCAGTCGCCGGCGTCGAGGCGCGCGAGACCCAGGTCCACCGTGTTGTCGACGAAGAGCTCGCTGGCCACGTCCAGGCTGACTCGATCGCCCAGGTACCGCGCGATGTCAGCGAGATCGCGGCCGAGCGCCTGCCGTTCCTCGTTGTCGAGCGTCGCCCGCCAGGCGAGGGGCAGGTTGTTATCGAAGCCGTTTCCGCTGATCCATGGGTGTTGCGGTGTGGGCTCCGTGGCGGCTATCACATTCTTGCTCACATAATCGTAGAGGCTGCTCACCGTCACCTTACCGGTGTCCTCCTCGGCGGCATCGCCGCCGAGCCCTTTGAGCAGGAAGTGCGTGAAGACGCCGTGGCCGCCGTCCCACTGTGCGCCTTCTTGCGCTGCCTCGTTCGCCCGCGTGGACGAGATCGTCGCGATCCCGGCCTGTGCCTTGCTGAGCGCCTCGGCTTGCTGGTTCATCACCTCGCCCGCGCTGAGGCTCCGCGCTCGTGTCGAACCACCGATCGGCGAACCGTGGCAGACATCGACCAGGATGACCCCTCGTTCGGCCAGTACATAGTCGTTCAGGGCGTTCTGCACCTCTCGCATCGGCAGGGCCGTGGACCCGATGTCTTTGGGGTCGGTGTCCCATGTGATCAGATAGAAGATGTTGCCCCGAGCTCCCACGTCCGGCTGGCCGTGGCACGCGAAGTAGAGGAGGATGATATCGTCCCTGGCAGCTTTTTTAAGGAAGCTCCGGAGCGCCCAGGTGACCTTGGCTGTCGTCGCTTGCTCGTTGAGCAAAAGCTGGACGTTGTCCCTCTTGAAGCCGCAGCTCTCCGTGAGGATCTTGTCCAGGTCTTCGGCGTCGCGAGCTGCGTAGTTCAGGTTGAGGCTCGCGTCCTTGTACCTGGAGATCCCCACGACCACCGCCCACTTCTCCGCATAGGTGCCATAGATGGAAGGGCTGACCGGCCGCACGTCCCGGTCTAACGGAGGCTCGATTGCGGTGCTCCTCTCGCGATCTGCCATTGGGTCGCTCGTCACGCTCGAACCGTCGGAGGTCTACTCGTCTTCTCGTGCGCTCGGGTGTCCGTCGCTGCGAGGAACAGGTCCGGGAGGAGGTGGCAACGGCCGCTCGGTGCTGCTCGCCGCGTGCTCGGATCGTGCGTGGCCATGCAGCCTCCGATGATCCGGCGCCGCTGCGCGTCGCCCTCGGCCTCAGGTGGGGCGGGCGGCGCGGAGCAGCCTGGCTCTGGAGGCGTCGCGAGCTTTCCCGCGGGTCGCCGGAGACGCCGTCGGGCCACGAGACCCTGCGGATGCGCGCGAAGCCCGACGAGACGAGGGCTTCGCGAGGCGCAGGGAGGAGCCGCGCGCCGGGGCGCGCCGCGCCGGGGCGCCCTCAGCGCACGCCGACGAGGCGCTGCATCAGGCGCTGGAACTCGGGGACCGAGAGGTCGATGTGCTCGACGACGCGGCCGTAGAGCGTGGCCGTGGGCACGTTGCGGCCGTTGAACTCCTTCTCGAGCTCGGAGAGCTTCCACAGGATGATGCGCTCGGCGCGGGTCAGGCCGTCGCGCACGTCCGGGAGCTCATCGAGCGGGGATCGCCTCGGGGGCATGGTCGGGCTCCGATCTAGGCTTCGTGGGCCGCGCTCACTGCACGACGCCGAGCACGCGCTGCTGGCGCGCGAGCTCCGCCGCGTTCTTGAGCGCCTCGAACAGCTCGCGCGACGCCGGCAGCCCCCGGATGACGAGCTCGGGATCGCTCGCGTCCTTCGTGAACACGCGGATCTCCGCGACGTCGAGCAGCCGCTGCATGAACGTCTGGCGGAGGTCGATGTCGAGCACCCGCCAGAGCTGCAGGGTCTCGATCCGGCGCGTGAGCAGGCCGGCCTCGTAGTCGATCGTGCGATCGGTGATCTTGTAGCGGAGGCTCTTGCGCTTCCAGTGCAGGATGCCGAGCCAGACGAGGCCCACCAGGACGAGCGAGAGCACGCTCGCCGCCACGTAGGACCAGAACCACGCCTTCCAGCTCGGAGTCCCCTCGAACAGGACGCGCGCCGCGCCCGGCGCGGGGGCGAGCGCGCCGCCGGCGTGGGGGGTGGGGGCGAGCGCGCCGCCTGCGGGGGCGAGCGCGCCGCCGGCGGGGGTGGCAGGGGCGAGCGGCGCGGCGGGGGCCGCGGCCACCGGCGCTCGCTCGTCGAGCATGCTGCCGCAGAATCGGCACTTGATCGCGGCGTCCTGGATCTGCTCCGCGCAGAAGGGGCACGGTTTCACGCCGGCGATTCTAGTCGACATCCCGGGCGTGAGATCCACGGCAACCACCAAGCTTCGCGCCGCGTTGTCCTACATCCGAACATTTACGTGGTCGTAAACGTTCACGTTGCCCCGCGGCCCCCGGCGGCGAGCGCCGCCTTGCCCGCGCGCCCCAGCCGCCGGATCGCGGCCTCCCTCCGCAGGGCCGCCCCCCTGTCGGCCGCCGCCTCGACGTGGACCACCGCGAGCGGCCCCCGTCCGCGCGTGTACCGCGCCCCGCGCCCCGCCGCGTGCTGCGCGAAGCGCGCCTCCACGTCGCGGGCGATCCCCGTGTAGAACGACCCGTCTCCGCAGCGCAGGATGTAGACGTGCCAGCCCGCCGTCACTCCTTCGGCCCCTCGTTGTAGCCGCGCGGCCGGTACTTCGGGTCCACTCCGCCGTGCGTCGCGCCGTTGTCAAGCGTGTCGGTCGCGAGGTACGCGAGCCACGTCCCGGGGTGCTCCTCCGCGAGCCGCCGGAGCTCCGCGTCGTGCGCCGCGAGCCGCTGCTCGTCGTGCAGGCACTGCAGCGCGAGCGCGATCAGGCTCAGCTCGTTCGGGCCGAGCTCCATGCCGCGCTGGTAGTGCGGGAACGCCTCGTCGGGGCGGTGCATCCGGCAGAGCGTGTCGCCCGTGTACACGTGCGCCATCGGCCACGTCGGGGCGAGCTCCATCGCGATCTTGCTCTCGGCGAGGCGGGCCTCCAGGTCGCCGCGGGCGCCCTTCATCACCGAGTAGTTGAGGTGCGCCTTGGCGCTGTTCGGGACCGCCTCCTTCGTCGCCGCCCAGAAATCGAGGTCGTTGCGGTAGTCCATCGCGTGCCGGTAGGCCTGCGCGCACTGGAAGCCGAAGAAGAGCACGAACAGCGCCGGCGTCACCCACGCCCGCCACGACCAGCGCGCGCGCGGCGTGAGGGTCGAGCCCGCGAGCGCCTCGTGGAGCCACGAGAAGGCGACGGCGAGCACGAGCGACGAGCCGATGGCCGGGAAGTACCAGAAGCGCTCGGCGCGCACCGTCGGCAGGACGACCGGGATGTTCGAGTGCGGGAAGTAGCTGACCACGACCCAGGTCAGCCCGATCGCCGCGATGCACAGCCCCGCGTAGCCGCGGCGCAGCGGCACCCAGGCGCTCCGGTCCGCCGTCGCCGGGCAGGGCAGGGGGCGCGCGCCCTCGACGAGCAGCCCGAGCCCGAGGAGGAACGCGGGCAGGAACGGCAGCGGCCAGAGCACGAGCGGCAGCGCCCGGAGCAGCGGAACGCGCCCCGCGGGGCGGAGCACGTGCCAGTCGTACGCCGCGAGCCCCGCCGCCGCGACTGCGAGCAGCGCCCCCGCGAGGAGCAGCGGCCACCTCCGCGACGTCGCCTGGCCGCCGTCCACGAGGAAGGCGGCGCGCACCGAGCGCCGCTCGCGCCGCTCCAGGTGCTCGCGGCGGAGGGCCGCGATCCAGAGCGCGAGCGAGCCGAGCGGGGGCAGCACCATCATCGCGGCGCCGGCGACGCTGCCGAAGAAGACAAGCCTGTCCGGCACCGGCTCCTGCGGGTACGAGTAGTCGCCGCTCAGCGTCCACGGGAACACGATCTGGGTGAGGCCCCGCCAGTAGACGCGCAGCGCGCCGGCGATCCGGTGCGGCATGTCCGCGGCGCCGAGCGGGTTGTTGAGCGGATCGCGCGGCAGGGGCGCCTGGTGGAACCAGACGAGCGCCTCGTGGAGCGCGCGCTTCACGAGCGGCGCGCCCTCGGGGAGCGGCGCGGCGAGCTCGGCCGGCATGGGCGCGGGGAACCAGCGCCGCCGGAGCTCGACGTAGAGCACGAACGCCGCGGCCGCGGCGAGCAGCGCGAGCAGCGCCCGGACGAACCGCGCCGGCCGCGTGGGGTGGGTGAGCGGCGCGGCGATCAGCGCGGCGAACGGGACGAGCGGCACGCAGACGAGCGCGCTCTCCTTGGAGAAGAGGCCGAAGAGCACGGCCGCGAACACGCCGAACGGCATCGCCCACCCCGGCAGCGCGAGGGCGGCGAGGGCGGCGATCGCCCCCATGCCCCCGAGCACGTCGGCGATGCCCACGATGCCGCTCACCGCCTCGGTGAGCACCGCGCAGCCGACGAAGAGCAGCCCGCTGAGGTAGGCGAGCCCGCGCCGCCGCGTGAGCCAGAACGTGACGCACGTGAGCAGCGCGCCGTTCACCGCGTGGAAGAGGACGTTGTAGAAGTGGTGGAAGAACGGCTGCTTCGTGACCGCCCAGATCGTGCGCCAGAGGAAGTTCGGCAGCGGGCGGTAGGAGCCGACGCTCCGGTCGGGCGGCAGCCCCCAGAAATCGCGGTGGATCGCGTCGAGGAAGCCGATCCCGCCCTTCGCGTTCACGTACGGGTTGGCGAGCAGCGCCTCCTGCTCGTCGAAGATGTAGTTCGTCGACGGGGCGCGCGTGAAGAGGATGACGGCGACAAGCGCGAGCGGGGCGATCGCGGAAAGGAAGGTCGGGTCGAGCGCGAGGAAGTAGTCGCGCACGCGCCGCGCGGCGTCCCCGAGGAAAGACGGCGCGGCGGGCGGCCCCGCCGACGGCGGCGCCCCGGAGGACGGCGGCGGGCCGAAGGACGGCGGCGGCCCGGAGGACGGCGGCCCGTACGGCGTCGTCGTGTCGTCGTCGAGCGCGCTGGACATGGGGTCGCGCGCGGCGGCAGGGGACGGGGGCGGATAGGTCACGCCGCGCCCTCTCAGCCCTTCACGTCAGGTGGAGCGCCCGGCGCGCCGTCCGGCTCGGGGATGGACCAGATGTCGCCCCAGAGCGGCTGGCCGCCGTCGACGCCGTAGACCGCGCCCGTGATGAAGTCGTTCTGGTCGCTCGCGAGGAAGACGATGAGCCGCGAGACCTCCTCGGGGGTGGCGAGGCGCTTGAGCGGCGTGGCGCGCCGCGCGAGCTCGAGCAGCTCGTCGCCGTACTGCGACGTGCCGCTCGACCGGATGTTGCTTCCGGGCGCGACCGCGTTGACGCGGATGCCGAGCGCCGCCCACTCGACGGCGAGCGAGCGGGTCAGGTTCTCCACGCCGGCGCGCGCGGCGCCCGTGTGCGCCATGCCCGGGAAGCCGCGGCTCACCGACGCGGTGACGTTCACGATCCGGCCGCGGCGCGCCGGGAGCATCGCGCGCCTCGCGACCTCGCGCGTCATGAAGAAGGTGCCGTTCAGGTTGTTGCGCACGACCGCCTCCCACCCCTTCGGCGTCATGTCCATGGCCGGGCTCGGGAACTGGCCGCCGGCATTGTTCACGAGGACGTCGACGCGGCCGAATTTCTCGAGGACCTGGCCCACGAAGGCGGCGATCTGCTCCGGCTCGCGGATGTCACACGGCGCGGCGAGCACGTCGTCGCCGGGGACGCCGTCGCCCGCGAGCGTCGTCGCCGCGGCCTCGAGCTTGTCGGCCCGGCGGCCGCAGAGGGCGACCTTCGCGCCGAGGTAAGCGAGCTCACGCGCGCACGCGAGGCCGATGCCGCTGCCCCCGCCGGTGACGATCGCCACCTGGCGTTCGAAGAGTCCTGGGGCGAAGATCGAGCGCACCTGGGTCACGCCCCGCGTTTACAACGGCTCAGCGGGCGCCGCCACACGCCGGGCGATCCGGGGTGTACCCGGCGTCCCAGGCAGAAAGGCCCCGGCGTTCGGGGGCGCTTGCCCGTCCGGCTCCGGCGGCGGGCGCGGATTGCTCCACGGCGCGGCGATCGCCCGGCGCGCCTGCCAGACGCCTCGCGGCCGGCGCGCGCTCGGACCGCCGATCCCGCTGCGCGACGCCGGCGCTGCTCACGTGAGCGACAGCGCCTCTCGAGCGAGGCATTGTTGAACGAATCGGGTCAACAGCTCCTGATCTGGAAGCGCGCGGAGTGGAAGGCCCTCGATCTGTTCGAGCGCGAGGCGAGGGTCCTCTCGAGCCTCACGCACCCCAGCATTCCTCGCTATATCGATTACCTCAAGCTCGAAGGCGCGCAGGGGACTTGCTTCTATCTGGTGCAGGAGCTCGCGCCGGGGCGACCGCTCTCGGCCTGGGTCAAGGACGGATGGCGCGCCGACGAGGCCGAGGCGTCGACCATCGCGCGGCACGTCCTGCGGACGTTGCTTTATCTCCAGGCCTTCAGCCAGCCCATCGTCCACCGCGACATCAAGCCGCAGAACCTCCTCCGATGCGGGTCGACCGGCGCGATGCCACGGTGACGTGTCGCTGCTCAGCCACCTGCTACGGGCGATCGAGGTGGTCCGACCCGACGGCGGGCGGTGGGTGCCGCTCGAGACCTACGTGGCCGTCCGGATCGTCCGACATGCCCTCGGAGCGTCCGACAGGATCTCCGACACGCGCACGCGTGGGTCAAGCGCTCGGAGTCCGCGCGGGCAAGAGTCGACGCTCACCTGAGCACGCCCACCAAGCGCCCAACCAAGTCTGGGTGACGGACGTGACGTACATCCCCACCGGCGAGTGCTGGTGTTTCATCATCTCAAGAAGAGATGATAGGCCGCATTCTTCGTCTCTTCGATGAATGGATAACCGAGGTCGGTGAGAAAACGGTCGAACTCGTCGTATTCCGGCTCCGGGACCTGCAAGGCGGCGAGGACTCGCCCGAACGCGGCGCCGTGGTTGCGGTAGTGGAACAGGCTGATGTTCCAGCGCCCGCCGATGTGCGTGAGGAACTGCATCAGCGCCCCGGGGCGCTCCGGGAACTCGAAACGTAGGAGCCGCTCGTTCGCTGTCGGGGCGCGCCCGCCGACCATGTAGCGCACGTGCAACTTGGCCATCTCGTCCATGCTGAGGTCGATGACCGGCAGCCTGGCGTCGTGGAGGCGCTCCAGAATTTCGTCGCGCTGCTTGCGCCCGTGGGACAGGCCCACGCCGACGAAGATCTGTGCCTCGTCCACACGCCCAAAACGATAATTGAACTCCGTGATGGTCGCGCGCCCGAGAAGCTGGCAGAACTCGCGGAACGCGCCCGGTCGTTCCGGAATGGTGACCGCGAACAGCGCCTCGCGCTGTTCGCCGAGCTCTGCCCGCTCGACCACGTGCCGCAGGCGGTCGAAGTTCATGTTCGCACCGCTGAGGATCGCCACCAGCGTCTTTCCGCCCAGGCCCTCGCGTTCGACGTACGCTTTGAGGCCCGCGACCGCCAGCGCGCCTGACGGCTCGGCGATCGAGCGCGTGTCGTCGAAGATATCCTTGATGGCGGCACAGATGGCGTCGGTGTCCACCACGATCACGTCATCCACGCACCGCTGGGCGATGCGAAACGGCTCCTCGCCCACCTGACGGACCGCCACGCCGTCGGCGAACAGCCCGACCTGACTCAGCCGTACGCGCTCGCCCGCGTCGAGCGCCGCGCGCAGACACGCGGCGTCGTCCGGCTCCACGCCGATGAGCTTGATCTCGGGGTACAGATGCTTGATATACGCGCCGATACCGGCGATCAGCCCGCCGCCGCCCACGGGCACGAAGATGGCGTCCAGCGACCCGCGATGCTGGCGCATGATCTCCAGGGCGATGGTGCCCTGACCCGAAATCACGTCCGGGTCGTCGTACGGGTGCACGAAGGTCAGCCCCTCGCTCGCTTCGAGCGTCTTGGCATGGGCGTAGGCTTCATCGTAAGAATCCCCGATCAGCTCGATCTCCGCGCCGAGCGCGCGCACGGCGTCGACCTTGATCCGGGGAGTCGTGGTCGGCATCACAATGCAGGCGCGGATGCCGAGCCGCTGGGCGGCGAGGGCCACCCCCTGCGCGTGGTTGCCCGCCGAGGCGGCGATCACGCCGCGCGCCTTCTCGGCCGCGCTCAGCGAGGAGATCTTGTTGTAAGCGCCGCGCAGCTTGAAGGAGAAGACGGGCTGCAGGTCCTCGCGCTTGATCAGCACGCGGTTGCCCAGGCGCGCGGAGAGCCGCGGCGCATCCTCCAGGGGGCTTTCCTGGGCCACGTCGTACACGCGGGCGCGCAGGATTCGCTCGAGATAACCGCTGGGTGCCATTTGGGCGGCGAAAGCTACGGTCCTCGGCGCGCATCGTCAACTCGTTCGTGGAACACCCCTCAGGGCATCTCTCCGGCGACCGCGCGCTCTGCTCATTCGGGCGCTACGGCCTCGAGGCCGTGGATGTCGGCCCTTGATCCACCTCGCGCGTCCTGCGGCCGAGCCGCGCCCGCGCGGGTCACACGAGGATGCCCCTCCTCCGACCATCCAGCAGCGCTCTATTGATTCCTGGCTCTCGCCTCGATAACAGAGATACGAGCATGAGGAAGCGATCTGCGCGGTGGTCCTGGGTGGCGCTGTGCCTGCCGGGCGTCGGGTGCACGACGGTCGTCGGGCTGGACAAGCCCTACCATCCAGTTGATGAGCACGGCGGCAGCGGTGGCGGCGGCGGCGCCGACGGCGGCGGCGGCCGTGGTGGTGGTGGCGGCAGGGTGGAAACCGGCAGTCGCTGCGTCGGGCTGCCTGCGACGTGCGGGCCGGCGGAAGACGAGAGCTGCTGCGCGAGCGAGCTGGTGACCGGCGGCACGTTCAACCGGAGCAACGACCCGGCTTTCCCGGCCACCGTGAGCGACTTCCTGCTGGATCGGTTCGAGGTCACGCTGGGGCGGTTCCGCGCGTTCGTGGACGCGTATCCCGGGAGCCGGCCAGCCGTGGACGCGGGCGCTCACCCGAGGATCGCGGGCAGCGGGTGGTACGCGACGTGGGACGAACATCTGCCGGCGGACAGAGCGAAGCTCCTGGAAGGGCTGCTCTGCGATTCGGAGGGCACGACGTGGGTGTGGACGGATGAGCCCGGCGCGAACGAGCGCCTGGCGATGAACTGCGTGAGCTGGCACCTGGCGTTTGCGTTCTGCGCGTGGGACGGCGGCCGGCTGCCGACAGACGCGGAGCTGGGCTACGCGGCGGCCGGCGGCGCCGAGCAGCGTCCCTATCCGTGGTCCGCCTCGCCGGACGATGTGGCCATCGATCCGGACCACGCCGTGTATGCCTGCAATGGTAGCGATGCGGCGGGGTGCGTGATCGAGGACGTCCTTCCGGTCGGATCGAGGTCACCGCAGGGAGACGGGCTGTTCAAGCAAGCGGATCTGGCGGGGGGCGTGTGGGAGTGGGCGCTGGACTGGCACGCGGATTATACGCCCGACTGCGTGGACTGCTCCGTCACGACGGGCGGGACGGAGCGGGTGATGCGCGGCGGCGGCTGGCGCAGCGTCCCGGAGGCGCTGCTCCTCTCCACCCGCGACCATCGGGTTCCGACCACCCGCGCAGCCGGCATCGGGGTCCGGTGCGCGCGGGATCCGTGAGCGACGTCTTCTACCGTCACGGGTACGACACCACCGCGCCCTGGCACCGCCCGGCCGGCAGCTCCGCACGCCTCCGGCGTGGCATGAGTTCCGAAGCACGTGGAGCCGCCGCGCGCCGACCCAGGGCACCGCGTCCCGGCCGACCCGCGCCCGCGCGCCGCCTCAGACGACCGCCGGTGCACCGCGCGCTTGTTGCGCGCGATGAGGGTCTCGCCCGGCCTGGCCTTCTCCTTCGTCACGAGGGGATCGTAGCACGAGGCGCCCGTGGCTCGTGGATCCCGCGACGCGCACCGCCGCGGCCGCCAGGCTTACGCCCGTCCCCGATAGATCGAGTCGATGTGCAGCACGCGCTCGGGGTGCTTCAAGAAGCGCCGTTCGAGCTCCGTATGATGAAGCGCATGGCCGCCAACGCCGTGGAGCGATTGGTGAGCGCCGCAGGCAGCGACGAGCTCGTCGATGGAGGCCTGGGATAAGCCGCAGATCGAGACGTCGAGCAGCTCGAGCGCCGGGTGCTCGCGAAGCAAGCGAACGAGCGCGCTGACCTCCGGCCGAAGCAGATTGGTCTTTTCGCCCAGGTCGCGCGTGCTCAGGTACGTGCCCAGGTTCAGGCTGCGAAGCTTCGGACAGTGGGCGATGAGTCCGTCCACGAGCCGCGTCAAATCCGGTCGATCGAGGCCGATCGAGCCGAGATCCAGGCGTTCGAGGCGGGCGAGCGCACCGGCCTCGAGCAGGTCGACGAACGCATCGCAGCCCGGGTTGCCCAAGCGATTGAGCGACAATGACAGCGACACGAGCGAGCTCGGTTCTGGCAGCTGTCTGGTGAACAGACGGCGCAGCGCGGCGATGCTGCGCGGTGAGAACGCATTGGCAGCAGCGTACAGGTGGCGGAGATGCAGGACGCCACCTGCGGCTTCGAAGGCGTCCGCCAAGGCTTCGATGCCCTCGTCGAATAGACCCGTGTTGTGCACGTCGAGGAGCGACAGGGTGCTGTTCTTGGCCAACAAACGGCCGAGATGCGCTGCGCCGCCCGCGCCGAGCGGATTGCGCTTCAACCACAACGCGCGCGCATGGCGATTGTCTTCGAGCGCTTGGGCAATGATGCCCATGTCCTCCGCGTCGATGCAATTGCCTGCGAGGTACCAGGTCTCGATCGTCACCTCGGGATTGGACATCAGACGCGCGAACGCACGCGCCCCTTCATCGCCCGCGCCCTGGCACGCGATGTTATTTCCGAGCAGGAAGTGCCGCACCCGGCCCCAGCGCGGCGCGTGCGCCGCGCCGAACGGTCGCTCCACGGCTTCGCACAGCGCGGCGATGTGAGCGGGCCCCACGACCTGCTTGCACAGGTCCATGCGTTCGTCCGCGTAGTAAGCGCCGCGCTGGAAGATGAGCGGCGCCTCGCCGAGATCCGGCGGCGAGGAGCCGAGGCGCTCCGGATCCCGCAGAAAGTCGAAGAAGGGGGCGAGCTCGTGCGCGGGCGCGACCTCTACCGGCATGGCTTCGGGATAGGCCACGGCCATGGACACCGGCTCGCCGTCGACGAAACGCAGCGGACGAAGTGCCGGGTGACCCGGCTTGAGCGAGCAGATCGGTGTCCTGCTTTTGAGTTGTGCTTCTTTTTGTGCTTGCGCGCGCGAACGCAGCTTGCGCACGAGATCGCGAAAACGCCCATAGCTGGATACCGCGGTCTTGTCGCCCTCGACTGGGAAGAGACGCAGCGCGAGCTGGTTGGCCACGGGGTCCGTCGAGAGCTGGCGATTGGAGTTCGCGGGCAGGTTCAGCGCCAGGTCGGACACGGGCAGCCCGGCTTCGAGGGCACGGCGATCTTCGGCCAAGCGCGCAGCCACCCGTTCGACGTAGGTCCCGGTGTCGGTCACCTCGCCGAGCTCGGCGTCGAGCGAGGGTGTGGCCGCCTCCGGAAAGAAGCGCCGCGTTTCGAGACCATAGTAGCCGCTGATCTCGGCCAGCTGAAGCGCGCTGAGCACCGGCTCGGCGGCGCGCGTCGCGTCGATCGCCTCACGCAGATGTTGCGCCTGGGTCGTGTGAAACACGACTTCGGCACCGAGCTGTTGTGCCCAACGCAGCATGACCACCGCGGTCGAAACCCCGAGCGACCGCGCGAGGCGCACGAGCGGCGGAAACTCGAGGAATTGCCCGCGCGCAAGCACCGTGTGTCCTTGCACGCGGATCCCCTCCGCGCGGCACAGCGCCAGGAGTGGCTGCACGGGTCCGACAAAGGGGTGGAGCTCCACTTGATTCACCGCGGGGCGACGGCAAGGCTCGCCTGTCACGCCGTCGCAGAGCATCAGCAGCTCCTTCAAACGCGCAGCGGAATAGTTCGAAACCCCGATTTCATTCACCAATCCGCGCGCGACCGCGGCATCGAGCGCGCGCCACATCGCGGCGGGCAGCGGGCGATGCAGCAGCACCAAATCGAGCGCGCGACCGAGCCGCACGACAGAGCCTTCGACCGCCCGCAACGTTTGATCGAACAGCAGATGCTTGAAGATCTTCGTACAAACACGAATCTGCGGCAGCTCGGGATGCGCGGCTTCGAAGGCGCGCACCGCAGCGAATACGGCCGGCTCGTTCTTGTACAGGTGGGCCGTGTCGACGCTGCGCACCCCCGCTTCGAGCGCGCTCGTCACCAAGCGCGCGGCCGTCTCGCCACCGACTCGGTAGGTGCCGAACGTGAGCGCGCCGCGCAGGGCCTCGCTCGGCTCTGGCTCGGCCACGGGCGCAGGAGAAGTGTCCAAGAATGACGCGAGAGCTCGATCGTCAGCCATATTGATCCTCCAAACCCGCCGATCGAAGGGACCCCAGAATCGGCACAGGGGCCCGAGGCGATCCCTGGCGTCCCCTGCCACACCACCCGGCGTGCGGGTCCGGCCCGGGCGGTTCGAGGAGCACGTTCCGAAAGAGGGCTGAATACATACCTGTTGAGATTCTTTCGAACCTCGGTCGTGCAGTCAAGCAGCCGCGGCCGGGGCGCCGCGCGCCACAGCACGCACGCTCCGCCCCCCGCGGCTACCCTCCGAGGCCGTCGTCGGGGTGGCGCGGCGGAGCGCGCCGCTCGCCTGGACGCGCGCCGGCGATCTCTCGGAATCGACGGATCCGAACGCCGGCCTGTGTGTCGAAATGTCCCCGGCGCCTTGGTCGCCTCCGGCCGGGGACATGCCGACAACCCTCGTTATCATTCACGGAGCAGGTCATGCCCCTCCGAGATCCCAGGGGATCCGCCAGCAAAATCGGTCGATGACGAGCGGCCACCGGAAATAGTAGATATTTCATCGTTTTCGCCTGTTGCGCGCAGAGGGCGGCTCCGGTGTGGCCCAACGGGGCGCCCTCCTCCGTCGCGTCGCCTGCGGTGAAGGGCCCGCCGCATCACCGATCGGAGTCGGCGACTGGCCTGGCGGCGCAGCACCGCGATCACGGTGCGGGTGAGGCCACGCGCGGCCAGCGCCTCGTCCACCGGGCCCCTCGCGCTCCCGCGACGCGAGACCACCACATGCCCGTACTCCGCATAGCGCCGGGCGCTCACCATCACGACCCCGAGGCCGAGCGCGACGACCAGCGCCGTCCTGCCGGGCGGAGCAGAATCGGCATCACGTCAGAATAGACCGCCTCCGAGGACGGTCGCCTCGAAGGAGCCCGTGACCGGCGCTCCCGACTCCGTCGAGGCCTCGTCGAAGTGGATCTTGCCGTCGCCGAAAAAGCCCGTGAGCACCGGCTCCGACTGCGTGTAATCAAGCGCGAACGCCAGGACCGATTGCCAGTCGTACGGGCGCTCTTTTCCGGCGGCGAAGAATTCCGGGTCCACGAAAAACACGAGGGCGCGCACCGTCCCGTCGGGGAAGCTCCCGACGACCGTCACCTGGGCGCGGCCGCTCGTGATGGACTCGACCCCTGGCTCGGAGCCTTCATAGCCCGCCGCGGAGCCGACGGTCCCGGCCGATTGCGGGTCATCCGCAGGGAACGCGGCGTCGAACGTCCCCGTCCCCGCGGCGAAGGGATCCGGCTCGGTGAGCGACCCCCACGTCGTCGAGAACGTGCCCTTCACGGTCCCGACCGTCGTCAGGCACGCGGTGGCGGGCTGCGGGAACGTCCACGCGGGGGGCGTCGGCGCGATCTCGGCGGTGATCGTGGCGCGGCGCCCGCTCACGAAGCTCCGTATCGCGTCGGTCGCCTCCCTCACGGCCCCCGCGTCCGCGCGCACGTACGGCGCGAGGAGCTCCTCCATCCGGTCGATCTCGAGGAGCAGCGCGTCCTCATTCCAGGCCGTCTCGAGGAGGTCCATCATCGCCTCGGCATAGGCAGCGCGGAGCTCCGGGGTCTGGTAGAGCCGGTTCGCGATGGCGCCCTTTGCCGAGACCGACTGCGGCCGCCCTAGCGGGCCGAGCGGGTCTTCCGCGTCGAATGACATGTCGGGGCCCCACGGCAAGAAGGACATCTTCCCGGACGCCGGGTCGAAATACACGAAGTGGTTGTTCGTGTTGCCCGCGTAGCCGTCCCACGCGCCGATCAGCGACTCGGTGGCCCAGTACCGCTGGAAGATCTCGATATCCAGGACCGCGCCGAGCGTCGCGTCGAGCTCGGCGTCGCTGGCCAGGAGCGCGGCGGATACCGCGTCGAGCTCGCTCAGGTCGGGGTCGTCCTCGTTGGTCTTCTTTTCGTACGTGACGGTCCATCCGTCGCGGAAGTCGCTGAGCTGGCCCTCGTAGAGGTCGCCGCTCGCGTCCGTGAAATGGCGCTTGAGGAGGCGCTTCCCGACCGGCTCCACGTGCGCGTAGATGCCGAGGTCCTGCCCGTTGACGGTCACGTGGGCGAAGTTGCAGCGCGAGGCGGGCAGGCCGGCGTCGCGGAAGACCTTGAACGCGAGGCACGTCTTGATCAGCGAGGGATCCTGACGGGCGTTGTTGAGGGTCATCCCTTTGAGGCCGGCGTACTCGCGCCCGTCCACGTATTCGTCGAAGCTCACCTTGAGCGACGGCTTCGACACGCTGGCGGAACCGAGGAGGCCCTTCTTGCGGACGGACGACATCTCGAGCGTGGCGCCGTCGACGGTGACGGTCGCGGGGAACTGGGTGTAAGGGCTCCTCTTGGGGCCCTCCATACAGCCCTCGCCGATCACCTCCGAGACGTCGCGGGACTGGCGGCGGAGCGTCTCCCAGTCCTCGGGCGCCAGGGTGATTCCCACCTCGATGACGTGGTCGGGATCGAACATGGCGTCGCTCGGGTCAGGATCGGGTGTGTCGGGGCCGCCGCCCTCGCCGGGCGGGCCGCCGCCGCCGGAGGGGCCGCCGCCGTCGCCGGGGGGGCCACCGCCGGAGGAGGCGTCGGGGGTTTCGCCGGGCGTCTGCGGCGGGTCGGAGCCGCACGCGGACGCGCCGAGGGCCAGCGCCAACGCCATCACCGAGAGCATGCTGCGTGCACGAACGAGGATGTTTGTGTGTTTCCGTACCATGAGGCGAGTGTCTAGCACGTCCGGCCGCCTCCGCGGAGCCGCCTGACACGCGATCTTGCGCCATGAGCGGCGCTGCGCGATGCATCTCGCGATGCAATGCGTCGAGGTGCTCACCCGTGACGGCATGGCCGAGATCACGCTGAACCGACCCAAGGTCAACGCCATGAACCAGGCGTTGCTCCGTGAGATGACCGACGTCTTCGGGCGGCTCGCGCAGGACGACGCCGTGAGCGGCGTTCTCGTCCGCGGCACCGGACAGTGCCTGTCCGCGGGGCTCGATTTGCACGAGCTCGCATCGCTCGATCGGGAGAGGCTCTCAAGCTTCCTCGACGATTTCGACTCCGCCTTCGGCGCGGCGTTCCGCTTACCGAATCCGTTCGCCGCCGCCGTGCGCGGCCACGCGATCGCGGGCGGCATGATCCTCGCGATGTGCGCCGACTTCATCGCGCTCGGCACGCAACCGCCGCGCCCGGGCGATCCCAGTAGAGCCTGCGGGCACTGGCGAGCGGCAAGGCTCCGACAGCGAGTCGACGCGAGCGGCGAGCTCGACGTTCGGTCCAAGCTTACTCACCCCTCCGGTGCCACCGGCAGCCCGAGTAGCCGACCGATCGCCTCGTGAACGGCCCGCGCCGCCACCTCGTCCCCGAGGGCGATGGCGCCGCTCAGGGTGCTGGCGAGTGAGGCGACCACGGCCGCCCGAGGCGACGGATCGATCACGGCGAGCTCCCAGGCCTGGGGCTTGACCCTTGGGCCCGGGTTGGGCCAATGATAGGCGTTTACGGGACTGCGCCGGGACCTCGCCGCCGCTGCTGCTCGGGCGCCGTCCCGCAAACGCCTATTCACTGGGCCCGGGTTGGGCCCACGCCTCCCGAGCGGGTGCGATCCGTCGTCACGCCCTCCCCAGATCCCCGGGGCAGGCGACGGATCGCGACGGTTCGCCCCCGCGAAATCGTCCCGCCAGAAACACCGGTCGATGACGAGCCGTCGCCGGAAACAGTAGCAATTGTGATAGCTTCCGCCTGTCTCGCCGCCGAGGGCGGCTCCGGTGTGGCCCAACGGTTACGTTCGCTGCTCCGATCGCGACGGCGCGGAGGACGATGGCCCGGCCGACCATGACCGTTCCTGGAAGCCGCCTGGCCGGGGAGCGGCGGACGCGAACCAGCGCTCAAGCGCGTCCACCAACCCCTCGACGTCTCCCACGTCGCCGGCCCAAGCAATGCATCCGTCGGGCCGGATCAGCATCGACGGGCCTGCGTCGGCCGGTAAGCAGCGCACCCGCGTGAACCCGGCGGCGAGACCGGCGGCGTGCCCGTCAGGAGACGCGTCGAGCAATAGGCCTTCGCCCTCCGCCATCTCCGCGAACAGCGATGTTCGAGCATCGGGGCGGCCGACCGCGCGATCGCCGGTGAGGCGTCCGACCAGGTCTCGCTCCGCGCCGAGGTCGTAGCGCGTGGCCAGACCGCTCGTCAGCCCGTCGAGATGGCCATTCACGGCGTCGATCTCCATCAGCTTCGCGAAGATCTGCCGCATTGCGCTCGACTGCGGGTCGGACCGCGTGAGCGCGACCTGGGCGAGCGTGTTGGCCAGCACGGCCTCGGCCACGGGCCGCCGCTCGGACGTGTAGCTGTCGAGCAGGATGTCCGGCTTGTCGCCGCGAACGACGGCGGCGAGCTTCCAGCCGAGGTTGGCCGCATCGACCAGCCCAAGGCTCAGCCCCTGGCCGCCCAAAGGCGAATGGATGTGTGCCGCGTCGCCCGCGAGCAGGACGCGATCCCGGCGGTACGTGTCGACCAGACGTGCGCTGTCCGTGAAGCGATTCGCCTGCTCCATCGCCGTCACGCGGACATCCGCGCCGCTGATTCGGCGCAGCACGCCTTCGATCTCCTCGCGCGTGACGGGCGCATTGCGATCGGCCGGGGGACCGCTGAAGTCGTGCATCACAAGCCAGCGAGGCCGAGGTCCGTTCATGACGACGCCCTCCGGCGTGCGGGTCGACCCGCGCGGCAGGCGCTCGGGGTGGTCGAGGTCGAGCACGGCCTGGTACATGAATTGGCTCGGCGGCGTACCGGGGAAGGCAAACCCGGCCATCTTGCGGATCGAGCTGCGCCCTCCGTCACATCCGACCAGCCAGCCGCAGCGCGCATGCTCCGGCCCGTTCGGGGAAGCCCAGTGGAGCGCGACGCCATCGTCATGCTGGTCCAAGCCCGTGACCTCGCACCCGCGCCGTACCTCTATGTCGAGCGCGGCCGCCCGCGCGCCCAGGATCGCCTCCACGCCCTGCTGGTTCACCCAGAGCATGCGCCGTTCCGGTTCGCCCACTGCTTCTGATCGGAGAGGGAGAAGGGCGAAATGCCCCCTGGACCTGTGTGCCTGCGCCCGCCTCTCCACGCCCACCCGTCCCATGGCCGCGAAGTGGCGATCCTCCGCCTCGGCGAGCGCAGGGCCCATGCTCCGGCGCTGGAGCGCCTCCACGCCGAGCGGTCCGACTGCAGTCCCCTTCAGGGCGACGCTTGGCTCAGTGAGCCGCTCGAGCACCATCACACCGGCGCCGCCCAGCTTGAGCTCGATCGCGAGCAGGAGCCCGACCGGCCCGGCGCCTACGACCACGACATCTACTTGCTTGTCCATCGGCTATGAATCCATCGAGTACTAAGTACAAACACCGATTTGCTAGCGGGACACGGAAGGCACTGCTAGCTCGTCGCCTCTTGTGACCTCCCGCACGAAAGGTCTCACGGATCGGCTCTGCGCCGCAAGCTCCCCAGGCCCGTCGCTCGACAACTGGGCCCGGGTTGGGCCCAGGCCTCCCGCGGGGGGCGATACGTCGTCACGCCCTCCCCAGATCCCCAGGGATGCGAGGGATCGCGACGGTTCGCCCCCGCGGAACAGTCCCGCCAGAAATGCCGGTTCGCTCCTCCGCCTGCGTGGCGCCTCCTGCCCGCATCAGCTCATCCGCTGTCAGGCGCCCTTTGCACGGGCTCGCGGAGCACATCAACCCTGGAAGGTGCGACGGGAAGAACTCCGCGAAACCGGAGCGACCCTGGAAGAGGACGCGCGCGCCCTTGACGATCCGCGCTCGGATCGAATGGCAAAAGGGGAGGGGATCACCGATGTCGATCGAGCTCAACCACACCATCGTCCCGGCGCACGACAAGGAGGCTGCCGCGCGGTTCTTCGCGCACATGTTCGGACTCGCGGTGGACGCGCCGTTCGGGCCGTTCTCCCCCGTGCGCGTCAACGGCGGGCTCACGCTCGACTTCGCCGACCGCGAGACGTTCGAGCCGCACCACTACGCGTTCTTCGTGGACGACGCGGAGTTCGACCGGATCTTCGAGCGCATCCAGAGCGCCGGCATCCCCTTCAGCGCCGATCCGCACGCGAAGGAGGTGGGCCGGATCAACCACCGGAAGGGCGGCCGCGGCTTCTACTTCCGCGATCTCGACGGGCACATCCTCGAGGTGCTGACGCGCGCGTGAGCTCGGCTTTGCGCTGCGGGCCCGCTCATTCGCGCGGCCGCAACGTCTTCATGAGGCCGTCGATCATCGGCTGGAGGCCGAACTCGAACACGCGATCGAGGTTGAAATCGTACCCGCCCGAGAGCTCGTCCAGCAGCCTGGCGAAGCTCGGATACGGCCCCGACGTCGCGATCGCCAGGAACGCGGCCCCCTGCGATTCGTTCCACTGCGCCTCGGTCATCCCCGTGGTGGCCTCGGCCTCGCGCTCCGACTCGAGGTTCACGGCGACGCCGCGAACGTAGCTGTAGAGCGTCATGTGCGCCTCGAGCCGGGTCGCCGCGTCGATCCCGGGGGCCTCCATGGCGCGCAGGATCCACTCGGCGTGCGCGATCACGTTGCGCAGCGCGACCGGCCGCGCGAGCGGCAGCACGTGCGCGAGCCACCCGTGCCGCCGGTACAGCGCCCACTGCGCGCCGGCCGCGCGGATCAGCGCCTCGCGTAGATCGCAAGGAGGCGGCCTCGGCAGCGGGTCCTCGCCGAACACCGCGTCGATCATGAGGAGCACGAGCGCGTCTTTGCCCTCCACGTACCGGTAGAGCGACATCGTCGGCACGCCGAGCTTCGCGGCGACGCCGCGCATGGAGAGCGCGTCGAGCCCCTCGTCGTCGGCGAGCCGGATGGCGACCTGCACGATCCGCTCGCGCGTCAACGCGCCGCCTCGCTCTGACGGCTCACATTCCGCGCGATCGCCCTCGGCCACCACGTGGCCCGAGCGCGGGACCGATCGGATGAGCCCCTCGTGGCGCAGGGTCGACAGCGCCTTGGTGGCGGTGGCGAGCGCGACGCCGAAGGAGCGAACGATCTGGCGCGTCGAAGGGACGCGATCGCCCGCGCGGAGGCGCCCGGAGGCGATGCGCGCGCGCAGGTCGCTCGCGATCTGCAGGTAGGGCGGTCCGTCGGCCGACTTGCGGCGGTTCGCCGGCGCGCCGCGCTTCACCGGAGGCATGGTGACTGTACTAGCACAGATGGCCGGTTGAAAGAGCGCGCAATCCTGCCGGGGCGCGGCGCGCGACCGCGGCTGTTATAGCCTAGAATATTCGGCCATGGCGCCGTTCGTGGGGTGACGGACGCCGCCGTCGTCGCCAGGCTCGTGCGTACGTCGTACGCGCTCGGTTGCGTACGGCGTACGCAACCTTCCTCCCGAGGTCCCCATGTCGAACGGCACCGTCCTCGTCTCCGGCGCAGGCATCGCAGGCCCCGCGCTCGCCTACTGGCTCTCGCGCCGCGGGTTCACCCCCACCGTGGTCGAGCGCGCCCCCGCCCTGCGGGCAGGCGGCAACGCCGTGGACTTCCGCGGGCCGACGCACCTGCGCGTCCTCGGCGAGATGGGGGTGCTCGACGCGATTCGACAGCATCAGACCCACATGCGGGATCTCGCGATGGTGGACGAGACCGGCCGGCGCCTCGTCACGCTCCCCGCGGCGTTCGCGAGCGGCGACGTGGAGATCGAGCGCGGCGATCTCAGCCGCATCCTCCACGAGGCCGCGAAGGACGCGGCCGAGTTCGTGTTCGGCGACAGCATCGCCTCGCTCACCGACACGCCCGGCGGCGTCGACGTCACGTTCGAGCGCGGCCGGCCGAGGCGCTTCGACCTTGTCGTGGGCGCCGACGGGCTGCACTCCCGCGTGCGCGCGCTCGCGTTCGGCGACGAGTCGAGGTTCCTGCGCTTCCACGGCTACTACGTGGCGACGTTCGCCGCGCCGAACCACCTCGGCCTCGATCACCAGGGCCTCATCTTCAGCGAGCCGGGGCGGGCCGCCAGCGTCGCGAGCGCCCGCCGCCCCGAGGAGGCGACGGCGCTCCTGATGTTCGCCTCCAGGCCGCTCGACCACGATCCACGCGACGTCGCGCAGCACAAGGCGATCCTCGCCGAGCGGTTTGCGGGGATGGGGTGGGAGGTGCCGCGTCTGCTCGAGGCGATGAGGCAGAGTCCGAACCTGTATTTCGACGCGGTGGGGCGCATCGACATGGATCGCACTTCGCGGGGTCGCGTCGTGCTCCTGGGCGACGCCGGTTACGGCGGCACCCTCGGCGGACAGGGGACCGGCCTCGCCGTGGTCTGCGCGTACGTGCTCGCGGGCGAGCTCGCCGTCGCGCAGGGAGACCATCGCGCCGCGTTCCAGCGCTACGAAGCGCGGATCCGTCGATATGCCCGGCGCTGCCAGCAGGGGGCGAAGCGCGTCGGCTCGTTCTTCGCGCCGCCGACCCGCGTGCAGCTCGCGCTGCGCAACACGATGTACCGGGCGCTCACCTCGCGCCCGCTCTCCCGCTGGTTCGAGAAGATGGTCACGAGCGCCGCCAGCGACCTCGTGCTCCCCGCGTACCCGGCGTGACCTCCTCGCGGTGCTGACGCGCGCGCGAGGCACCTCGGCGAGGACGCGTTCACCGCGTCATGAGTTCCAATCGCGCGACGGCGCGGACGATTCGCTGACTCACGCCGTTGTTCTAGAGCGGGACCTCGGGGATGAACTCGGCGCCCAGGCGGAAGATCAGGAAGTCCTTGGTGACGTTGCCGCCGCTGCCGCCGGGCCACATGAAGGGGCTGCCGGCGCTGCGGTCCGGATCCCACTCGTACCACATCCACCGGGCCTCCTCGTCGATGTCGCAGACGATGGAGAACTCATTGCCAGGCTCCGGGACCGAGCGCGCCGTGTCGTTCCGTTCTCCGAATGCGACGTGGCCGTGCGCGGACGCCTCGGTGGTCACCCAGCCGGCGCTGGTCGTCTGCGGGTCGAGATCACCGCTGTTGCAGCGCGCGATATGCTGGTTGATGGTCTCCAGCGTCGGCCCGTTCGAGCCGAGGTCGTAGTCCTCGCCCGTCGCGCAGACCTCCCACGCGCCGTGGCCGGTGAAGACGGGGGCGGCCCCCTCGCGGAAGAACTGGCCGATCACGCCCTGTGTCGTGGACTTGTCGGCGTACGTGATGATGTAGAGATAATGCCCGGCGTTCGCGGACGCGGCCGGCACGGTGTACGACTCGGGCCCGTTGCCGATGGGACAGTTGAATATCCTCTCGGCGAGGTTGTTCTCGATGCCCCCGAAATAGCTCAGGAGCCCGTCGCCGGTTCCATAGCCGAAGCCGTACGCATTGTCGGCCGTGATGATCACGCTCACCGCGGTCGAGAGCCCGGTCCCTCCGCCGACGCCGGCGATCTCACCGAGACCGTTCTCGTCCTCCCCGCCCGCGCCCCCGTTACCGCCGCCGCCGCCGGCGCCGGAATCGCCAGGATCGGTGCCGACGTCCGAACACCCGGATGCATGAAGCGCGACAGCAAAAGCCCAAGCTGAAACAAGACGTAAATTCATTCCACCAGGATCGGCGAAGTCGCGCCCTGCGTAAAGGCCTCTCGGAGAGCACGAGCGCGCCGTCCGGGCGTCACGGGCCATCTGGCACGATTCCGACGCTGCTCTCGCCGGGGTGCGGCCCGTCTCCCGGAAGGAAAAGGAGGAGGCCTTGCAGGCGGCTTGACCGGCCTCAGCGCTTGTTTCCCGCTTCCGCTCGCCGCTCGAACCGCAGCCTGAGCACCTCGTCCTCGAGCTCGTTCGCGATCGCCATCGCCCGCCGCCTCGCCTCCGCGCCCTCGTCGCCGCCCACGATGCGCGCCAGCATGTTCAGCGCCATCGCGCGCATCCGCAGGTGCCCGCCGTCCCCCGCGTGCCGGCACGCCTCGCGCGCGAGCGCGGCGCCTTCCTCGGGGAAACCCTGCTTCCACCGCGCATACGCCAGGCCGTTCGCGCGCCGCGCCCGGGCGAAGGCCGGACCGTCCTCCGGGATGCGCCGGTAAAGCGCCTCCGCGGCCGCCGGATCCGGCTGCTTGCCGCCCCAGGCGCGGTTCCGCTCGAAGGCGCGTTGATCGATCCACCGGGCGAACAGGCAGGCTCGGTCGCTGGCGGGCATCGGCAGCTCGAAGAGCGGCTCGATCTCGTCGAGCAGGCCAGGCACACGCGCGACGTCATCGCGGCTCGCCACGAAGGCCTCCGTGAGCAGGGCCTCGACCCGCGCCTCGGGCGGGGCCTTTCCGAGCAGCGGCCGGATGCGGGCGAGGTGCGTCTTTCCGGCCTCGCGGTCGTCGCCGCGCAGCACGCAGGTGGCGTGGGCGAGGGCGAGGAAGACGCGGGAGGTCGGATCCTCGCTCACCGGCGGTCGATCCCAGAGGCGCAAGAGGTCCTGGGCGAGGGGCAGGGGCAAGTCGGTGAACCGCGAGTGATAGGCGCCCATCCAGCGGGCGCGCTCGGTGAGCGCGTCCGGCAAGCCGAAGGCCGCGAGCGCGCGCGCCCCCCACGTCCCGCCGTCCCGCTGGCCGCGCGCCCGCAGCCGGCGCAGGGCGCGCTCGATCGAGGTCACGTCGTCCTCGTAGCCACGCAGGGAGGAGAGCCGCTCGGCGACCGCCGTCAAGGAGCCGTGCTGCGCGACGAGCCAGGCGACGTAATCCTCCCAGGAAAAGCCCGCGGGAGCGGCCTGTCCGGTTTCGTGTCCGGGCATTTTCTTCGCACGGATCCTATCAAGGTCCAGCAGAGAGGAGGACGGACATGGGAAAGGACCCCGCGTTTTTCCTGGTGATCGATCTGGAGGCGACGTGCGACGAGGAGGGCCGCATCCCCGAGCGCATCATGGAGATCATCGAGATCGGCGCGGTCCTCGTGGACGGCGCGACGCTCGAGCCCGTGAGCGAGCTCGCCACCTTCGTGCGCCCGGTCATCCGGCCGAGGCTCACGGAGTTCTGCACGAAGCTCACCACGATCACGCAAGCAGACGTCGACGCCGCGCCCACGTTCCCCGAGGCCATCGCGGCGCTCGGGCGCTTCGTCGGCCAGCGGGAGGCGCTCTTCTGCTCGTGGGGCGATTACGACCGCAAGCAGTTCGAGATCGACGCGGCCCGCTGGGGCGTGCCCCTGCCGCTGCAGGGGCACATGAACCTCAAGAAGCGCTTCTCCGCGGCGCTCGGGGTGACCCAGCGCTACGGCATGGCGAGCGCGCTCGAGCGGCTCGGGCTCCCGCTCCACGGGACACACCACCGCGGGATCGACGACGCGCGCAACATCGCACGTATCCTGCCTTACGCGATTGGCCGCGTGCCGATCCCCGAGGCAGGGCCCGCGGGGTGAGCGCCTCGCTGGGGCTTCGGGGCTGTGTCACCCCTCGCGCGCCACGCGGATCGCCTCCGCGATGCCGGCGGAGGTGAGCTCGGGGTCCTTCAGGAGCGTCGCCGCCCAGGTCGCGAGCTCGCCGGTCGTCCGGAAGACGTTCGGCGCCCGCCCCGTCTGCAGCAGCATCATGATGGAGCGGACCGAGGCGGCGATGAACCCCTCCGACTCGACGAGCGTGGCCGTGCCCCTGAGGTTCCGGGAAGGGGAGCTCGCCGCCCGCCGCATCGCGGCCCGGCTCGCCTCGTCCGGCGGCAGGGTGTGCTCAAGGGGGAGGACGACGACGAAGACCGCGCCGTACGGCTGGTCCGCCGACCAGCGAGCGAAGAGCTCTCGCGAGCGATCGATGCCGGTCGCGGTGGCCTCGCCCCGCCAGACCAGCAGCATGAGCCGCCGCCACACCGCCACCACGTACCTGTCCGTGCGCTCGAGTAGCTCGGCCGTCATCGGAGGAGGACGGACCGTTATCATTGTGGCGTATTGTCGTTCCGCCGGGGGGATGGTCGTCAAGCCCATGCCGATTATTCGGCGCTCGCCGGGCCCGGCGGACGCGGTTACGCCGGGAGCCCGTCCCTGTCCAGCCGCTCCAGCCGCTCCAGCCACACTCGATGGCCGCCCGGCGTCGCGCCAATCGGCCGCCAGCAGCGCTCGCTCGGCCGCGGTCCCGCTCAGCGTCTCGAGCAGCGGGAAGCGCGTGGCCGGGCTCACCATCCTGGGCCGGGCGCCTTGGTGAGCCGGCTTTGGTGTGCGGCGTACCAGCGGCGGCGGACCTCCGGCGCCGCGCCGGGGGCGAGCGATGAACAGGATGTGATGAGCGGTGCGCGATGAGCTGCGCCGGGCGCCTGACACCCACCCGCACGCGAGCCCGCACGCGAGGCTGCACGCGAGGCTGCACGCGAGACCAAGAGCCACATAAAAAGCTCACGCGGCAAAAAAGGATCTAGACAGGCGAAGCGAAGACTCGTTATCTTGAAAAATGGTCCCGTGCGCACTCTGCATCAAATCTCGTCAGACACTCCCGCGTACCTGATCCGATCGTGTTCGTCCCTCGGCCTCCGCGAAGGGTCGGCGAGGGCTGCTGATCCGGCTGAGCGTCGCGGCGCGCCGCCGCCGCGCGCGCCGCGCGGGGCACGCCGCAACCCGCGGACCGCGAGCTGCGCGCTGGCCAGCGATATCGATGAGACATCGATGCGACAGACCAAGCTCGTCTCTGCGTTCCTCCCCACAGATCGTGAGACGACGCGAGACGACGTGAGAAGCCCAAAAACGTCACCGCACGACCCAGAATTGTCACTGCGCAACTCGATGTATTTTTCTGGTTTGTCTTCAAAAAGATCTGGACACCTTCGTCGTCGAGTTGCTATCTTGAACACTGTCACCTCGCGCATCCGCCCTCTGATCGAAGCCAGAGCACCCGCGTATTTGATCCGATCCTGATCAGCCCGCGGGGGCTCATTCCGACCGGAGCCCGCGAAACCGACCTCGCCTGACCCGTGAGTCATGGCGCCTGCTATTCGGATGACGCTCCAGCAATGGTTCACCCGTGAGGACCTCGAGGAGCTACCAATGAAGCAGATCGCAATCGCATCTTCTGCCGCGCTCGCCACGCTGTTCATCGCCGCCACCAGCCTCGCCAACACGTCCGCTCCGTCTCCCACCTGCACCGTGATCAAGCGGGGTGTCCTGGGCGACATCTACAACGCGGAGATCTGGAGCCTCGCCCCGAGCTACCATGTCCCGTCCCCCTTCGAGGTCAACACCGGGTACTCCAGCTCGGTCGGAGAGAAGCGCGCCCTGTTCCGCTTCGATCTCAGCCCCATCCCCGCCGGCTCTCTCGTCACGTCGGCCACGTTCTACGCCCTGACGTACACGAGCACCGCGAAGACCGTGTACGTCCACCAGGTGCTCGCCCCCTGGAGCGAGGAGCTCGTCACGTGGAACAACTTCGGCGGCATGGACCCCGCCGCGTTCACCTCGTTCGTGCCCAACGTCACCGGGTGGAGCTCGGTCGACCTCACCGGGATCGTGCAGAGCTGGGTGAACGGGACGGCGCCGAGCCACGGGATCCTCCTCGAGGAGGGCGCCAGCGGCAAGACGTCGTACAAGGGCAGCGCCCACACCGACATGGGTTACCGCCCTCTCCTCGAGGTCTGTTACACGGCGCCGAAGGGCTCGATCGGCGACAAGGTGTGGTTCGACGCGAACGCTGACGGCATCGAGGACGCCTCCGAGCTCGGCATCTCCGGCGTCGTCGTCGACCTCTTCGGCGACGCGAACTGCGACGGCGTCGCCGACGGCGCCCTGCTCCAGACGGCCGTGACCGGCGCGAACGGCGTCTACCGCTTCACCGAGCTCGAGGCGGGCTGTTACGTCGTCGACGTCGACGACGCGACGCTCCCGCTCGGCCATATCCTGACCAGCGACGACGAGCCGCTCGGCGTGTCCCTCGACGCGGGTGAGAACGTGGCCGACGCCGACTTCGGCTACGTGACGTACTCGTCGATCGGCGACACGGTGTGGCTCGACAGCGACGCCGACGGGCTCTACGAGCCGGAGACGGGCGAGCTCGGCGTCAACGGCGTCCGTGTCGAGCTGTTCCAGGGCGCCCAGCTCATCGACTTCACGATCACCGGCACGAGCCCCTACACCGGCCAGCCCGGCTTCTACCTCTTCGACACGCTCCCGGCGGGCACCTACTCGGTGGTCATCACGCCCGACAACTTCATGGCGAGCGGCCCGCTCGCTGGACAGGAGCCGACGGCCGACCCCGACGGCGGGCTCGACAACGTGGGCGTCGTCTCGCTCGGCTGGGCGCAGGACCTGCTCGACGCGGACTTCGGCTACCAGCTCTCCTGCGGCAATGGCGTCTGCGGCGGCGACGAGAGCTGTTCCACCTGCGCCGTCGACTGCGGCGTCTGCCCGCCCCAGTGCGGCAACGGCACCTGCGAGGCCGGCGAGGACTGCGGGAGCTGCAGCGCCGACTGCGACGTCTGCCCGCCCGCCTGCGGCGACGGCACCTGCAACGGCAGCGAGAGCTGCGGCACCTGCGCGGACGACTGCGGCGCCTGCCCGCCGGTCTGCGGTAACGGCACCTGCGAGGCTGGCGAGGACTGCGGCAGCTGCTCGGACGACTGCGGCGCCTGCCCCGCGGTCTGCGGCAACAACGTCTGCGAGAACGGCGAGGACTGCTCGACCTGCACCGGCGACTGCGGTGCTTGCCCCGCGGTCCCCGGCAACGGCGTCTGCGAGGCCGGCGAGAACTGCTTCGAGGTGCCGAGCGACTGCGGCATCTGCCCGCCGGTCTGCGGCAGCGGCGTCTGCGAGGCCGGTGAGACCTGCTCGAGCTGCGCGGCCGACTGCGGCGAGTGCCCGCCGGTCTGCGGCGATGGCGTCTGCAAGGCCGGCTCCGAGGACTGCTCGAGCTGCGCGGCCGACTGCGGCGCCTGCCAGTGCGCCTCCCCCGGCACCGGCACCCCCGGCTACTGGAAGAACCACGAGAGCGCCTGGAAGGTCTCGCAGCTGACCATCGGCGGCAAGACCTACACGAAGGCTCAGCTCCTCGACATCATCAGCCGTCCCACCAAGGGTGACGTCACGTACATCATCGCGAAGCACCTCATCGTCGCCAAGCTCAACGTCGGTATCGGCAACCAGTCGAGCTGCATCGAGGACACCATCGCCGCGGCCGACGCGTGGCTCAAGAAGAACCCGCTCGGCAGCAACGTGAAGGAGGGGGGCAAGAACTCGCCCTGGGCGACCGGCAAGCCCCTGGCCGAGACGCTCGACGCGTACAACAACGGCCTCCTCTGCGCGCCGCACCGTGGCTGACCGATGCTCGACCGATAACCGGTGATCGGCCGGCACGACGAGAGCTCCCCGAGGCCAGCGCCCGCCCCGAGCGAACCACCTCAAGCGCGACCTGCGCTGGCCCCTCCCCCTCTCTTTGGGCTCGCCTCGACCACCAGGGCCGTTCCGGCGGTTCCGTGGTCAACCCCCTCTACAGCCAACAGCGCTCCGGCGACGGCGGATCGCCGCCTTGGAGCGACAAACGGGTTGAAATCGCCTGAAAGTGCAGAACTTCGAACTGTCAAGACGCCATAAGACACCATAAGACGCCAAAGTTTTTATGTTTAATTTTTTTTCTTCTTGGCGTCTTGGGTGCGCCAGGCAAAGCCTGGGCGAGGAGGATGCTCATGTAGAAAGCTGAAACCTTGCGATGGAACCCATGGAGGTCCTGCGGACCTCTCCGGCCAAGGCTAGCCCCCAGCCGGAAGCGAGTCTTGCGTGGCTCGGAGGGTAGACCCCGGGCTGCGAAGCGTAGACAGCGAGCGTGAAAGCCTTGTATTGAGCCTCGAAATGCCATGTCTGGTGGGTGCCCAAGCTGTCCAAGAAGCGGAAGGCAACACCGACGCGCTGGAACGCCGCGTGCGGCGAAGGGCTCGGCGCGCTGGACCCCCCGGGGTCGGAGACCAGGGCGTGCACGCAAGGGTTCCCCAGGAACCCGGGAGGCCCCGTCGCCTCCGCCAAGAAAAGCCCGCCGCAGCGGCGGGTGCGGTACCGCCGAGCGAAGGGAACGAAGCGAGGCGGGAAGGGTGACGAGGCGTCCGAGCACCTCGTAGTAGCGGATGAAGCGGGGGAACCGTCCCGAGGGACCCCGTGGAGCGAAGGGGGTGCCGGGACATGGAGCTGCTGGAGGGAAAGATGAAGGAGACACCGGGCTCCCAAAACATCTCCACGAAACTCGAGCGGATAGCGAAGCTGGCGAGGGAAGCGCCTGGCGTGGCGTTCACGACGCTCGCGCACCACATCGACGTCGAGTGGCTGCGCGAGGCGTACCGTCGCACGCGCAAGGACGGCGCCGTGGGCGTGGACGGGCAGACCGCGGACGAGTACGCGGCGCATCTGGAGGACGACCTCCGGTCGCTGCTTGAACGCGCGAAGTCCGACACGTACCGCGCGCCGCCCGTGAGGCGGGTCCTCATCCCGAAGGGCGACGGGACGCAGATGCGGCTCATCGGCAAGTGGTTGCATGCGGGCGTGCTGGAATCCGGGGCCGTGTCCTTCCCGGAGTCTGGCTCGCCTCAAGGCGGCGTGGTCTCGCCACTGCTGTCGAACGTCTACCTGCACGGGGTACTGGACGTGTGGTTCGAGCAGGAGGTGAAGCCGCGACTGCAAGGCCGCGCGTTTCTCATCCGGTACGCGGACGATTTCGTCCTGGTGAAGCCGACGAACAAGAGGAAGAGACGGCATGCGCCGTCGTGGGCTCGATCACGCGCTGACAGGCCCGGTGCGGCCATGGGACAGCCTTCGCAGCAGCGCCTCCGCCGGGCCGCGGTAGCCTGTGCGGCGCATCCAGTCGGCCAGCAGGATCGAGGCGATCCACAGGGCGACGGCGACCACGCAGCTCGCGGCGAAGCCCATGTCGTCCCTCAGGTCGAGCGTGAACGGGTAGAACAGCGCCACCCACACCACCGACTGGAACAGGTAGAACGTCATCGACCGCTGGCCCAGCGCGGCGAGGGCCGCGGTGAGGCGTCCATGGTCGCGTCCGAGCCTGATCGCGACGAGCCCTGAGGCGGCGGCCATGCCGAGACCGCCGGCGTATCCGGTCAGGGCGTGCGCGCCGGCGACCGTCCAGCGGTTCGATGTCGTCCACACACCCGCCAGCTGCAGGGCCATGGGAGACCTGCCGATGACGGACACGGCCATCAAGATCGCGGTGACACGCAGCAGGAACCTCGCATGGCGCTCCGGTTCGTCGAGCATCCGGCGCCTGGCGGCCCAGATGCCCAGCAGCATGTCCGGCACCACCACGATGGGGGAGACAGCCGTCTTCAGCGGCCAGAGCGGGAGGCCGGCGAGGACGTGAGCACCGTAATCGGGGGCCATGAGGTGCGCCATGGTCATGGGCGCGCCCATGGCTGCGGCGGTCTGCGCTGTCACGCTCTGCCACGAGAGCAGCAGTGTCGCGGGGACGAGCATGAGGGCGCTGGTCCACCACAGGACCGAGTCCCGGGTCCGGACCAGCGGCGCGAGCAGGAGCAGCGTCAGGCCGTAGACCGCAATGATGTCGAACGGCACGAGCAGGGTCGAGTGCGCGAAGCCGACGACGATCAGCCAGAGACTCCGGCGCCGCAGCAGCTTGCGGATCGAGGCCCAGTCGCTGCCCCGCGCGCGCTGCCGCTCGGTCAGCTGTCCCAGCGCGTAGCCGAAGAGGAACACGAACATGACGCGCGCCTGGTTCTCGGCGACGAGGGATCGGATGAACACGGCGATCGTGTTGAGCGCTTCCGGCCCGAGATCCCAGCGGCTGACGAACGCCGGCGCGTGGGACACGGCGACCAGCAGCAGCATGAAGCCACGGGCGATGTCCGGCGCCAGCGACCGACTGGTCACGTCCGTGGGAGCTTGGGTGTTGATGGCAAGGTCCATGAACGTCACCCACAGGCCGGAGCCCGGCTGCGCCGCCTCGGGAAGCGGGCGGAGCACGCCGGCCCCTCGCCGTGGCCCTTTGAACAGTCGCGAACGCTACGTTGCGTCTCATGGATCGTCAATGGACGATCCATGGATTTGGTGCGCTGTGCGGCGAATTTATGGTGAATATTGCAATGGTCTTGTCGATGAATGCAACGATCGGGCAATCGGCGTTGCAATGTGCTGAGGGTGAACGCACACTGGGCTGGACCAGCGACCCACAGGAGGGCGGGCGAGGATGCCGGGAGGCAGGTTGAGCGACCAGGACCGCCGGGACATCGCGTCAGGGCTGGCCGAGGGGCTCGGGTACGCCGAGATCGCCAGGCGGCTGGGCAGGCCGACGTCGACCATCAGCCGGGAGGTGGCCCGCAACGGCGGGCCCGCCGGCTACCGGGCGGAGCACGCCCATGAGGCCACCGGGCGGCGCGCCCGCCGGCGCAGGCCGGCCCCGCCCCCGGAGCAGCGGGGCGCCGCCGGCGCCGACGGGCGGGACCCCGAGGCGGTGCGCGGCTATATCGAGCGCTTCTCGACGCTGATGGTCCAGACAGGGCTTCCACGGATGGCGGCCCGGGTGCTCGCCTCCCTGTTCACCACCGACGCGGGCGCCCTGACCGCCGTCGAGCTGGTCGCGCGATTGCGGGTCAGCCCCGCGTCGGTGTCCAAGGCCATCGGTTATCTGGAAGGGATCGAGCTGGTCCGGCGCGAGCGCGGCGCGCGGCGGGGCGAGCGCTACGTCTTCGACGACGATGTCTGGGTCCGGTCGTGGATGTCGAGCGCTCGCGCGAACGCGATGTGGGCGGATGCCGCCCGTGAGGGAGTCGAGATCTTCGGGGCCGCCACCCCCGCCGGCGCCCGGTTGGGCCAGATGGGCCGATTCTTCGCGCGCCTCAGCGACGACATGGCCGGCGGCCCTACGGGAGCCGCCGTCGGTGACGCGCTGACGGTGCTGGCCGCGCTCGTGCACGCGAGCGCGCCGCTCACCGTCCAGCAACTGGCCACCGCGCTGGGCTGGTCCACGGACCGCGTCGCGAGCGCCCTGCGCGACGCCGAACAACACCCGGACGTGACCGATCCGGTCGCCCTCCAGCGCGTCGAGCCTGGCAGCTTCACCATCAACGCCAGGCTCGACCGGCTCACCGCGGCGCAGCGCGAGGCCCTGAGCGCGCGCCACGCCACGTAGTCGGCCTGGAGCCCCTCGCGCCCCATGAGCTTGAGGGGGCGGTGGCGACGAGGCGCACGGTCTCCTGGGATCCTTCGTCATTGAGGTCGCGAGGAGCACCGCACGTGTCGTGCAGCGAGAACATAACGAAGCCTGCTTGTCCAAGCGAAGCCTGCTTGTGACGTCCTCTCAACGAGGCACGGCGGCTCGCGCGCCCCCGGTGGTGCCGCGAGCCACCACCAGACATGGAGGCGCGCCCCTCCAGCCCCGCGTCCCTCGCGCCGCGCCGCGGCCAGGATCTCGGCTGAAGCAGCCTTTCCCGCCCGCCCCGCTCCCCTCGTCGGCCCTGGTACGGCTCATGCGAGTGTCCGCCTGGTACCGGCACGAAAGAAGCCGCGCGACGCTCGCTGCAACGACCAAGGAGATACGATGCTGCCCACGAACACGACCCACAAGACCCGCTCCCTCGTCCTGTCCCTCACGATGGCCGCCGGCCTGGCCGTCGCCGCGTTCTCGTCCCCTGCCGCGGCCGGGCCGCTGCTGCCGACGCTCTCCGGATGGGGCGTGCGCGGCCATGCCAGCTTCATGGGCTCGGTGAGCCAGCAGGTCGATGGCTCGCTCAGGGGGCATTTCACGATCATCATCCACAATCCCGGCGAAGCCCCCGTCACCTGCCGCTACCTGCGCTTCCGTCCTCATACCGTGAGCGGCGGAAGCTGGAGCTTCGATGGCCATGGCACGTGCTGGACCTCGGGCGGCTCGTTCGCCGCGGCGAACCGCTTCACCTTCTCCGACCTGGGCAGCCCAGGCGCGGGCGTCGACGCCGTCGACGTGAACTACTACGGCGCGGTCGGCGTCGCGATCCCCGGCGGCTTCTTCGATGACGGCGACATCGTCTATACCCCTTGATGCCATCCGCAATCCAGCGGGCGTGTCACGCCGCGCCGGCGCTCGCGCCGCTGTGTCGGTCGCGCGATCGGTATCATCCCGAGCGCCGCGCCGGCGGCGCGACGCTCTGCTCCCTCGCCGCGCGGCACGCGGCTCACACCGCCGTCGCCTCGAACTCGCCGAGGATGAAGGTCGCCGCGACGGCGGGCTCGAAGAGCTCGGCGCGCACGGCGCGGTACTGCGGGTCGGCGAAGAACCGCTCCTGCGCCGCGCGGTCGGGGAACAGCAGGGTGAAGACGCGGTTGATCCGCTCATCCCCCTTCAGCACGCGCGCCACGACGAAATCGTGGCCGAACGCGCCGCCATGGGACAACAGGATCGGCATCATCCCGGCGCGGTAGCGGGCGTAGGACGTCTCGTCCGCCAGCTGGAGCCCCACCAGGAGCACGTGCTGCCGGCCCTCAGCGCCCATGGGAATAACCTCCATCCACGTCGAGCGTCGTGCCCGTCACGAAGCCGGCCCTGGCCAGGAACAGCGCCGCTTCCGTCGTGTCCCGCACCTCGCCGACGCGCTGCAGCGGGTGGATCGAGGCCAGCGAATCGGCGCCTTCGCCGATGAGCGGCGTGCGGATGATGCCGGGCGCCAGCGTGTTCACGCGGATGTTGTGGGCGGCGAGCTCGGCGGCCAGCGAGACGGTGAGCGCGTGGACGCCGCCCTTGCTGGCCATGGCGGCCGAGGCCGGCATCCGCGCCATGGCCTGCTGGACGAGCACCGTGCCGATATTGATGATCGAGCCCCCGCCGCCCTCGATCATCAGCGGAACCGCCGCCTGCGTCATCAGGAACGTCCCCTTCACGTTGGTGGTGAAGAACCGCTCCAGGTCCTCCTCGGTGCTCTCGAGGAACGGCTTCACGCCGAAGATCCCGGCGTTGTTGATCAGCACGTCGACGCCGCCGAAGCGCTCGCGCGCGGCCGCGGCGACGGCCCGCGCCGTGGCCCGATCCCCCACGTGGCCCGGCACGGCGACGACGCGCGCCCCGCCGTCGAGGCTCCGCCGCGCCTGCTCGAGCTTCTCCGGGTCGCGGCCGTTCATGACGACGCTCGATCCCTCGGCAAGGAAGCTCCTGGCGAGGTCGAGGCCGATACCGCTGCTGGCGCCTGTGATGATGACACGATCGATCCTGGTGGACATGGAGTGTCGTTCCTTTCGCGCAGACAACCTAGGACCGCCCCTCGAACCAAGAAAGTGGTATGTTTCTATCGACACCATAACTACAGGTTCTGATCCCGCGGGCCCCGCCATGACCTACGATCAGCTCGTCGCCTTCCTCGCCGTCGCGGGCGAGGGCACGTTCAGCGCCGCGTCCGCGCGGCTGCACAAGTCCCAGCCGGCCGTGAGCAAGCTGGTGCGCAACCTCGAGCGCGAGCTGGGGATCGAGCTGTTCGATCGCCGGGAGTACCGCGCCACGCTCACCGACGCCGGCCGCCTGTTCCACGAGCGCGCCGCGGCCGTCATCGAGGGCACCGAGGCGCTGCGCAGCTTCGGCATGCGCCTCTCGGGGAAGGCGGAGCCGATCGTGCGGCTCGCCGTCGACGCGGTGACGCCGCTCGGCCCCATCATGGACATCTTCCGGGGGCTGCAGGCGCGTCATCCCCTGGTGCGCATCGAGCTCGGCACCGAGCGGCTCGCGGGCACCGCCGACGCGCTCCGCGAGGACCGCGCCGATCTCGCCGTCGCCACGAAGCTCGGGATCGACGGCTCAGCCGTGGAGGCGGCGCGCTTCTGCGATGTGCGGGTGATCCCGGTGGCGCGCTTCGATCACCCCCTCGCGACCTGCGGCGCGCCGATCCCGCCCGCGCTGCTGCGGGCGCACGCGCAGATCATCCTGCGCGACAGCGCGAGGGCGAGCGCCTCGCCGTCCCTGAACGTGCTGGAGGGCGGCCTGCGCTGGACGGTCACCGACGTCGCGGCGAAGAAGGAGGTCCTCCTCGCGGGCATGGGCTGGGGCGGGCTGCCCGAGCACGTGGCCGCGGGCGCGCTGGCGGCGGGCGAGCTCGTGGCGCTGCAGGTCCCCGAGTTCGAGGCCGACACCATGGAGCTGTTCGTGATCCGCCGCCGCGATCGCCCGCACGGCGTCGTCGCGCAGGCGCTCTGGGAGGCGCTCGGGCGCTGCGGTCACGGCGCCGAGGCGCCCGCGGCGGCCGGGAAGGCCCCGCGCCGCCGGAAGAGGGGTTGAGAGCGGTTGAGGGCCGCGCCGGCCGGACCTCCGGCGGCGGAGCGCGCTCGCCAGGCGGGTCGACGCCATGTCCGTCAGCGCCGGCCGAGCCGACTGGCACGCTGCCGCCGGGTCACGCCTCTCCACGGCAGATCGCTCGGATGATCTCGCGCGTGTGTCCGCGCAGCCATGCGTGCGCCTTGTCGCCCTCGCAGCGCTGGTGCCACAGCTGGATGATCCTGATCTCCGGCGCGTCGAGCGGCAGCGGACGGCTGCTGAGGCCCAGCGCCCGCACGATGGGACCGCAGACGCGCGCCGGCAGCGCGACGAGGAGGTCGCTCTCGCGGGCGAAATGGATGGCCGCCGCGCACGTGGGAGCCGCCGCGACGACGCGCCGCCGCAGCCCCAGCGCCTCGAGCGCCTCGTCGATCGGATCGCGCAGGCGGCCACGGCGCGAGACGATGACGTGGAGCGCCTCGGCGTAGCGCCTGGCGGTGAGCCGGCCGCGCGCGAGCGGGTGGGCCCGGCGGAGGGCGACGACGACGCGATCTTCGCCGACCTGCTCCCCACGGATCTCGGGGAGCGCGGGCTCCGTCGAGCCGATCTCGAGATCCACGCGCCCGTGGCGCAGGTCGTCCGTATCTCCCGCGGGCTCGGCCAGGAGCCGGACCTTCACGAGAGGCGCCTGCTCCTGCACCGCTCGCAAGAGCCGCGTGCCGAGCGCCGTCGTCAGGGCGTCGTGGCAGCGGACGGTGAAGGTCCGATCGAGCCTCGCCAGGTCGAGCTCCCGCTCGGGCGCGAACACCGCGCGCGCTCGCTGGACGATGGCCTGGACCTCCTGCCGCAGGGCCAGCGCGCGGGGCGTGAGCGCCATCGTCCGGCCGGCGCGCACGAGGATCGGGTCGCCCGTGGCGTCCCGGATGCGCGCCAGCGTTCGGCTCATCGCGGGCTGGGACAGGTGCAAGCGGGCCGCCGCGGCGCTGACGCTCCGCTCCTCGAGCAACGCGTCCAGGGCCGGCAACAGGTTCAGGTCCACATGCATGGCGGTAATTCTTCCTCATATCAACTATGCATTGGACGGTATGAGTCGTCCAGGGTTTATTCATCCGCGCGGTGGGCCAACGGTTCACGAGCACGCGCACGCGCACGCGCACGAACACGCGCACGAACACGAACACGCGCACGCGCACGCGCACGCGCACGCGCACGCGCACGCGCACGCGCACGCGCACGCGCACGCGCGGGCCGCTCGTCCGAGGAGGATTCATGTCGATTCATTCCGAGCAGATGAACAACGATGCGATGTGGCGAGACCGGAGCGCGGGCCGCGCGGAGGACGAGCCCCTGCTGCCCGCGGTCGTCGCGGCGCTCTCCGCGGCGGGCGAGCGGCTCGTCGGTCGCTTCTCGACAGAGCCGCGCCCGAGGAGCCGAGAGGACATCTTCGCCGCGCTCGGCGAAAACGATGCTGTCTCCCTCGAGGCGCTCCGCGAGCCCTTGTCGCGCGCTCGCCCGGAGGCCCGGTGGGTCGAGGACGAGCTCGAGTGCGGGCCCCTCCCGCCGGGGGAGTGGTGGGTCACCGACACGGTCGAGGGGAACATCAACCACGTGCACGGGATGGCGGACTGGTGCGTCACGGCGACCCTCGTCCGCGACAACGAGCCGGTCCTTACAGCGGTGCACCTGCCCTTGACCGGCGACACGTACACCGCCCGGAAGGGCGCGGGCGCGTACCTCGGGACCAGGAGGATCCGCGCGTCGCCGAAGACGGCGCTCGGCGCTGCCTTCGTCGGGACCGGCCAGGCGAAGCCGGACGAGGACGACGAGACGTACCGGCGGATTGGCATGTCCGTCACCGCGATGCTCGGAAGCGCGCTCGTCCTGCGCGTCTCGGTCCCGGCCACCCTCCAGCTCGTTCAGGTCGCGGCCGGCCGGATGGACGTCTTCTGGCAGTACAGCCAGATCCGCTCCGGGCTCGTCGCGGGGGCGCTGCTCGTCGCGGAGGCCGGGGGCACGGTCACGGACACACGCGGGGAGCGCTGGAGCCTCGCCAGCGAGGACTTCCTGGCCGCAGCGCCCGGGCTCCACGCCGGCGCGATCGGCGTCCTGTCGACCATCCGATGAGAGGAGGAGGCTGAACATGGATCAACGCATGGGAAACATTGGAATCCTCGGGTCGGGCCGCGTCGCCACGGTCCTCGCCAACAAGCTCGCGGGCGCCGGGCACGCCGTCACGATCGGCACCAGGGACCCGGCGCAAGCGGCGCTGAAATGGTCGGGAGCGCGCGTCGAGCTCAGGGATCACGCGGAGACAGCGCGCCTTTCCGCGATCGTCATCAACGCCACCCCCGGGGACACGAGCGTGGAGCGGCTCGGCGCCCTGCGCGACGCGCTGAAGGGAAAGATCCTCGTCGACGTCTCCAACGCGACGCTGCGCGGCCGCGACGGCCTCCCCGGCAGCCTGCTTTACCCGAACGGCAGCGTCGCCGAGCGCCTGCAGGCCGCGCTGCCCGAGACGGCCGTTGTCAAGACGCTGAACACCATGCTGTTCACCGTCATGGCCGATCCAACGAGCCTGCGCGCCGCCCCGACCGCGTTCCTCTCCGGCAACGACGAGGGCGCGAAGGCGATCGTCGGGCGGTTGCTCGGCGATCTGGGCTGGCCGGCCGACTGGATCGAAGATCTCGGAGACATCGAGACCGCTCGCGGCCCCGAGGCGGTCGCCTTGCTCGTCCCCTCCGTGCTGCGAAGGCGAGGGCTCGCGCCCTTCGCCATCGCGCTCGCCCGGTAAACGCGGCGACGCGCATCGCGGTTCAGGAGCCCAATTCCTCTTCGTGACCGGGGCGGGGCTTCGCGAATGTACCCATCCGGTCCGGCGCGAACGCCCATCGCGGGAAAATTGCAGCCAGCGAGAAGCGCCTTGTTCGTGTGATTTTTGCTGCTCAACGGAACGAGCGGAACGAACGGAACGTGTGCGCGCCGGGCGGCAACACGTCCTGAAGAATCAAATCATGTCGCCGTCACTGGAATCACGGGGCCGCCGGGACGGTCCCGACGGCTCCTGTGCGGTCGAAGGGGAGGGATCCGCTCTCAATTTCCTGGCGATTGAAGAGCGCTCGTTGTCTAATCGCGAGACTTCAGCGCTCCCAGCGCTGGTGAGGAGCGACAACGATGTCCAGACCCTCGCGTCACCAGCCTGCGCGCCGTCGCGGAGGCGCTCGGTGGGCCGCGCCGATCGCGCTGGCCCTCGCCGGCGGCTGTACGGGATCCGTGGGCGAGCCGGGCGCGGATTCCGGCTCCAGCTCGGGCTCCGGCAAACCTGGTACCGACGATCCCATCGGTGTTTGCCGGGACGACACGGTGTACCCCGGGCGAGCGCCGCTCCGGCGGTTGACGCGCTTCGAGTACAACAACACGGTTCGCGATCTCCTGGGGGACACGACGGAGCCCGCCTTCTCGCTGCCGAGCGAGGATATCGGGAACGGCTTCGGCAACGACGCGGACACGCTGTCTGTCTCGAGCCTGCTCGCCGAGCAGCTGGGCACCATCGCGGAGGGCATCGCCCGGCGCGCGACAGCGACGCCGGAGGCGCTCGGGAGGCTCGCCCCGTGCGCGGGCGACGTGACGGCGGCGAGCGAGGAAGCGTGCGCGCGCACGATCGTCGAGGACCTCGCGGCGCGCGCCTATCGCCGGCCGCTCCAGGTCGGCGAGGCGGACGAGCTCCTCGCGCTGTACAGCGTCGGGCGAGAGGACGCGACGTTCGCCGCCGGCATCGCGACGGTGATCGAGGCGGTGCTCCAGTCGCCCGATTTCCTCTACCGCGTCGAGTGGGGCGCGCCCGATCCCGCGCGCCCGGCGCTCCGCCGGCCGACGGGCGACGAGATGGCGACGCGGCTCTCGTACCTGTTCTGGGGCACGATGCCCGACGAGCAGCTGCGCTCGGCCGCGCGGGCGGGGGAGCTCGCGACGAAGGAAGGCGTGCGCTCGCACGCCGAGCGCATGCTCGACGACCCTCAGGCCCGGCCCGTCGTGCGGTTCTTCTTCGACAGCCTGCTCCCCATCAGCAGCCTCGCGGATCTCGAGCGGGACGCGGAGGCCTTTCCGACCTTCTCTCGCTCGCTCGGCGCGCTGATGCGTGAGGAGACGCAGCGGTTCCTCGAGCACGAGATCTTCGAGGAAGGCGGCTCCTGGCCGTCCATCCTGACTGCCCCGTACACGTACATGAACGGCCCGCTCGCGGCGTTCTACGGCGTCCCCGGCGTGACGGGTGACGCGTTCCGGCGCGTGGAGCTCGATACGACCCAGCGCCTCGGGCTCCTCACCCAGGCGGGGGTGATGGCCGGGACGACGCACTCGAACATGACGAACCCCGTTGTCCGCGGCTCCTTCGTGGTCCAGAAGCTGATGTGCCACGTGATCCCGCTCCCCACGGGCGACATCCTGGAGAAGGTGAAGCCGCCGGACCCGTACACCGGCAAGACGGCGCGGGAGCGCTTCAGTCAGCACAGCGAGGACAAGGTCTGCGCGACGTGCCACCAGTTCATGGATCCGGTCGGCTTCTCGTTCGAGAACTACGACGCTGTCGGGCTGTTCCGCACGACCGAGAACGACGTCGCGATCGACGCGAGCGGCTCGGTGCCGGGCACGGAGGGGACCGTGAGCGGGCCGATCGAGCTGGTGCGCAAGCTCGCCGAGGCGGAGGACGTGCAGAGCTGCTTCGCGACGCACTGGATCGAATACGCCTACGGCCTCACGCTGCGCGCCGAGGACAAGTGCACACGAGAGGCCGTCACGGCCGCCTTCAAGACGTCCGGATACAACGTGAAGCAGCTCCTCATCGAGCTCACGCAGACGGACGCCTTCCACACCATGGCTCCCCGGGAGGAGTGACGGCGATGTCGACATTTCGCTTGAACCGGCGTGCCTTGCTGCGAGGTGCTGGCGGCATCGCCATCGCGCTCCCGTGGCTGGAGATCATGGGCGCCGAGCCCACGGCGCGCGCGCAAGCCGCCCCCGCGAAGCGCTTCCTCGCCGTCTACACGCCCGGCGGGACCGTGATGGACCGCTGGCGGCCGACGGGCTCCGAGACGAGCTTCACGCTGAGCCCCATCCTCTCGCCACTCGCGCCAGTGCAGAGCCGGCTGCTCGTCGTCGACGGCCTCGACATGAAGAGCGGGCTCGGCGAGCAGCACCAGGCGGGGATCATCGCCTGGCTCACGGGCACGCCGCAGGACGGCGCCGCGGGCCGCGCCTACGGGAGCGGGCCGTCGATCGATCAGGTGATCGCCTCCCGGATCTCCGGCGGGCAAAAGGCGAAGGCGAGCCTCGAGATCGCGGTGCGCTGGGCGACGGGAAAATCGCACGGTCTGCTGTCTCCGATGAACATCGCGAATTTCGAGAACGACGCGCCCTACAGCCCGATCCCGCCGCGCATCGATCCGGTGGAGATCTTCACCGATCTCTTTGGCACGTTGAACCCCGGCGCCGACAATGACGCCGCCCGTCGCCTCGCGCGGAAGCAGTCGATCCTCGACTTCCTCGACCGGCGCTACTCTGCCCTGTCCTCGCGGCTCGGCGCCGCTGACAGGCAGAAGATCGATCAGCACCTGACGAAGATCCGCGAGATCGAGGAGAGCCTCAGCAAGGCGCCGACCGCTGCGGGCGCCTGCCAGGCGCCGGCGAAGGTCGACACGTCCGATTACAACCCGCGCACGGGGCGCAACTCCGCCGACAACGGCTCGATCAAGGACACGTCGACCGACGCAGCGATCCCCAAGGTCGGCAAGCTCATGACGGACATGCTGGTGATGGCGCTCGCCTGCGACATCACCGCGGTCGGCACCCTCCAGTGGAGCGACACCGAGGCGAAGCACACCTTCCCCTGGCTGAACCTGAGCGAGCACCACCATTACTACCAGCACGACGGCGGCTTCAGGGCGGCCGAGTGCGAGCTCATCTGCAACTGGTACTCGAAGCAACACCTCTATCTCCTGCAGGAGATGGAGAAGGTCGACATGGGCGGACACTCGCTGCTCGACGAGAGCGTCGTCTTCTTCGGCTCCGAGATCTCGGATCCGCCGAGCCACAAGAAGACGAACATGCCGTTCCTCCTGGCCGGCGGCGGCGGAGGGCTGCGCACCGGGCGCTGGCTCCGGTACAAGAACCTCCCGCACAACAACCTGCTCGTGTCGATCTTGAACCTGTTCGGCGACACCCGGACAACGTTCGGCACCCCGGAGCATTGCACCGGGCCGCTCACGAACCTGACGTGATAGCGCCACTCCTGGCGCCGCGGCGTCGCGCGACGAGGGTGATGCCGAACAGGGCGACGGTGAGCCCGAGGTACGCGGACCTGCTGCCAGCGCCGTGAGCGCTGCATTGTGCGTCGTTGCTGGTGTCGTCCGTCCCGTCATTTTTGCTGCTGCCGGCGGCAACGCCGGAGGTGCCATCGCCCCCGCCGTTCCCTGCACGGCCGCCCGCGGCCGGCTCCGCCTCGCCGTTTCCGCCCAACCCCGGCACTGCACCGCCGCTCCCGCCCGCGCCGGGCTCCACACTGCCGCCTCCGCCCGTACCGAGCCCTGCGCCGCCGGTTCCACCCGCGCCGCCGCCTGCGCCGGGCCCGGGCGAGGGCTCCCAGTTGAGCAGCCGCGAGACGACGCGCCGCGTGCGCGCGGCAGGGCCGAGCTTGTCATAGCTCAGGAGGAAGCGGCCATCGTCGCCCCGGGCCAGCGTCGGCGCATTGCACGCGTCATCCACGAGCAGCGCCTCCACACCCGGCGTTCCATCGGGGGCCACGGCGCGGATCCAGAGCCGGTGCGTCTCCGCCTCTTCCCACACCACCTGGTAGCTCGCGCCGTCCCAGGCCACGGCCGCCGCATGACCAGCGCTCGTCGGCGAGATCAGGAATGCTTCGCCCCGCCAGCCGCCCGTGCCGTAGATTCGACCGTGCACCGCCCCACCACCGCCCTCTGGCCAGCTACCTCCGGACTCCGTCCAGACAACGAGCGTGTCCGTGCCGTCCGTCGCCCCCGCGATGGCGGCCGATGCGCTCGACAGCAGGAAACCCTCCCCGACGTCTCCCGTGCGGCTCACGGGGACGAGATGCAGGCCCGCCTTCACGTAGGCCACCAGGTAGTCTCGCCCGGCGTGGAGCGGCGTCGCGTGCGACTCCGCCCCGACCGAGGGCACGATGGAGAACACCGGGCCAGCGCTCCCCGAAGCGCCGAGCAGGCGACCCGACGCGGTGTACACGAAGGGCTCCTCCACGGTCCTCTCCACGAAGGTCACCAGGTATCCGTCGCCGTTGCCCGCGACCGACGGCGTCGCCGACAGGTGGAGCGACGAGACGGCGACGCTCTCCCCGAGCGCGCCGTCGCCCGACACCCGCCGCAGGTGATCCCCGCCGGCGCCGGGCGCGCTCCAGGTGAGCACCGACGCGCCGCCGCCGTTCGAGGCCAGATCGATCGCGAAGGCGCTGCTCGCTAGCTCGATCCCGACCGGATCGACGACCTCGCCGGCCGCGCTCACGCGCACCGCGCGCGCGGTCGTCCGCTCCCCTTCCGGGTCCGGCTCGTCGGTCCAGGCGACGAGGTAGCTCTCGCCGGTCCAGGCCACGCGCGGGGCGCCCTGCCTGTTCGGCAGGGGGCTGAGCCCGAGCCGTCCCGCGGCCAGCGCGAGATCCGGGCCGATCAGGCTGCCCTCGATGCCCTGGCCGTGGAACGCGAGCAGGAAGCGCGAGCCGTTCCACGCGAGCGCGCTCCGATCCGAATCCAGGACGGAGCGAGGTGACCCGCCCGCGAGCCTCACGTCGTCGGTCCCCTGCACGACACCCTCGGCCGAGACGCGGGCCCCGTACATCGCGCGACCGTCCCGCTCGTCGGCCCAGGCCACGAGATAGCTGCTGCCGTCGAACGCCGCGGCGGGGGCCCCGGCGCCCGGGCTCGGCCGCGAGATCGGAAAGTCCCTTGCCGCGATCGTGCCGTCCGCGCGCAGCACCGCGCCCCGGATCGTGCTCGTGGGATCGTCCCGTACCCACGTGGCCAGGAAGCTCGCCCCGCCGGACGCGAGCGTGACCAGCCGCGCGTTGCCCGGGTCCTCCGAGATCTGGACGCCAAAGGCGTCGAGCACCGTCCCATCGCTGGCCACCCGCGCCGCACGGATGGCCCGCGCGCCGCCGCCGGAGACGTCCTCGTCCCAGGCCACGATGGAGACGTCCGCCCCGGCGCCGACCGCCGGCCGCGACGCGCGGCCGCTCGTGGAGAGGGCGCGCTCGGCGCCGGGGACGGCGCTGCCGCTCGGGTCGACGAGCGTCGCGCGGACGTCGTCGGCCCCATCGTCGGCGAGGCTGAGCCAGGCGGTCACGAAGCGCTCCCCGTTCCACTCGACCGAGGGATACACGCCCTCGTCCGACGTCGAGATCGCGAAGCTCGCCGGCCCTTCGAGCGTGCCGTCGGGTCCCATCACGCGGCCGCGGATGGTGATCCGGCCGTCGCCGCCGTACTGGCTCCAGGCGACGAGGTAGCGGCCTCCGCCGTACGCCACGCTGGGCAGGTACTGTCCGGCGGACGCCTCGCCCAGATCCAGCCAGTCGAGATCGAGCACGTCCCCGCGCGCGCCGACGCGGACCGCGCGGATGCGCGACAGATCCTCGAAGACGACGACGTAGCTCGTCCCGTCGGTCGCGACCTCCGGATCGAACCCGGCGTCTTGCTGGACGGGCACGGGCGGCTCCGTCCCGATCTCCGGGCCCACCTCCGGATCGAGCAGCGCCGGATAGCCGCTCTCCTCGACGACCGAGGCGGGCACGCGCAGCTCGATGTGGCCGTCCGCCCAGCGGGCGGGCACCGGCACGCGGCGGCCCGACGCGTCGATCCACGTGCCGTGGCCGTACACGAACCGCTGCCCCGGCGCGGCGCCGAGGACGAGGCCGCGGGCGTCGCTCGCGACCGAGGGCGCGGCGTCCGCGGCGCCGAGCCGGGCGCTCACGCGCACGACGAGATCGCCGCGCCCCCCGGGCCGCTCGCGGAACCGGAACGCCTGCTCGGCGTTCATCTCGTGGTTCTTCCACAGCTCGCTGCAGGTCTCGAACGCGCGCTCCGCGCCGCCGTCCGCGGCGATGCGCACGCGGCCCTCGCCGTTCACGCACTCGTGGCCGGCGCGGGCGATCGATCGCGTCGTGAGCGTGAGCGCGCCGCCCGGCTGGAGCTCGCCGGGCGCGCCCTCGACGAGAAGCCCGCGGAGCGCGCGGCGGCGCGCCGTCAGCTCGGCGGCGGTGCGCGCCTCGGCGAGCGCCTGGAGCTGCCTCGCTCGCCCCCTGCGCGCCGCCCTCGCCGAGGGCTTCGCGCGGATCCGCGCCGCGCCGCCCTCGACGTCGATCCGATGGGCGGCGCCTTCGGCGGAGAGCCCTTGTCGCGTGGATCGAAAGCTCGCCCGCGCCCTGCTCACGATCCGCCCGAGCTCGACCGGCGCGGCGCCGCCCGGCCGGAGCGCGCGCTCCGCGGGGCGCTCGGCAGGACCATTCCCCGCCGCGTGGGGTCCGGGCGCGCTGCACGCCGGGGCGCACCCTGCCATCAACAACAACAAAGCTCGACTCGATGCCAGCGTCACGACGCACCTCCTGACGGCCTTGGCAGCCGACGCGCACCACGCCGCTCTCTGATGGATGAGCCAGCGAGACGGTAACAGCGTGTGTGCGTTCACGTCGACCGCGATACCCGACGAGGTCATGCGATGACTCCGGTATTACGACCGGGCTACAGCGGGGCGCAGGTCCGTGCGCTACGGGCTCAGCCGCGTCGTTCGGCTCGCTGCGGCGCACCGTTGTACGCCTCGCTCGCCTGCCTGGCGGCTGAGCCCGTATCACACGAACCTGCGCCCCGCTTCAGATCGCGGAGTCAGCGAGATCCAGAGGGTGCCGTGCGCTTGGCAGGGGCAGGGGCGTGAAGCGTGAAGATCGCCAGCGGGCCGCGGGCCAGACCGAGCCGGCCCGCCGCTCTCACTGCGCTCTCACTGCTCTCACTGGAGGATGGCCGGGGACGGATTCCCCGTATAGACCTGCGAGCAGCGGGGCTTCTTCGCGTCGGACGGGCAGCGGAGCCCCTGGTAGAAGCTCAGCGTGTTCGACAGGGGGGCGTAGCCGCTCGGGACCTGGAGCTTCGACACCGAGCCGAAGTAGGCGAGGCACGCGTCGCGCCACCAGCGCGCCTCGTAGTGCTGGATCTGCAGGAAGTCGCTCACGTCACCGAAGCGCTTGGCATCGATACGGCCCTCGACGGACTTCCATGTCTCTCGCATGACCCCCACCTCATCGACGCCCTGGCTGTAACGATGGACGAGCTCCTCCCAGACCGTCCTGCCGGACTTCAGCTTGTCGTTCCAGCCGACGCGGTGGAAGAAGAGCACGAGATCGTCCGGCACCGTGTCCCGGCTCCCGAACGTCTGTCCCACCTGCGCGGCGTACTGGGCAACAGCGTTGCTGCCCGACGAGGTGCGGTTGAAGCCGATGCTGTTCGCGTCCGCCTTGTGATAGTAGACCGGGTTCCACTCGACGCGGCCCAGGCTGTTCAGCCACGGCCCAGGCCCGTAGTGATGGTCGTTGCCCATGATGTGGACGAGGCCGAGGGGCGTCATGTAGTCGACGAGCGCCTCGCGTGACTGCATCATGATCTGGACGACCGGCTCGACGACGACGGGGTCGTTCGAGAAGGTCTGCCGGACCCACTCCTCCGCGATGGCCTCCGAGGAGAGGTCCGGGTTCCACGCCAGGCGCCCGTACACGTACCAGTTCGCCTGGTTCATCTGCGATCCCGTCCAGTTCGTGTCGTCACCCACGTTGGCGACGCCCGAGATCGCGGTGGTCGCATACTTGTGGAGGGTGCCGTCGATGACCCGCGCCACGGTCGAGCCCTCGCCGCCCGCGTAGGTGTCCGCCTTGAGGACCTCCTCGAAGAGCGGGCCGAGGTAGGCGAGGTGCGTGTCCTCGCCGAGGTACTCCTTCGTGATCTGGAGCTCGAGGGCGAGGGGCGTCTTCGGCATGGCCCCGAGCAGCGGATGGAACGGCTCCCGGGGCTGGAAATCGAGCGGGCCGTTCTTGGCCTGCACGAGGACGTTGCTCTTGAATTTGCCGTCCAGAGGCTTGAACTCCTCGTAGGCCTGCTTGATGCGGTCCGGGGGGCTCGTGTCGGAGTAGACGAAGGCGCGCCATATCACGATGCCTTCATGCGGCGCGAGGGCGTCGGCGAGCATGTTGGCGCCGTCGGCGTGGGTCCGCCCGTAGTCCTGCGGCCCTGGCTGCCCCTCGGAGTTCGCCTTCACGAGGAAACCACCGAAGTCGGGGATCTGCTTGTAGATCTCGTTGACCTTGTTCGTCCACCATTGCTTGACGCTGGCGTTGGTCGGATCCGCCGTGCTCAGGTTGCCGATCTCGACCGGCGCGCTGAATCGCGCCGTGAGGTAGACCTTGATGCCGTAAGGGCGGAAGACGTCGGCGAGCGCCTTGACCTTCGTAAGGTACGACGGCGTCAGGACCTGCGCGTTGGCGTTCACGTTGGTCAGCACCGTCCCGTTGATGCCGATGGAGGCGTTGGCCCTCGCGTAGTCCTTGTAACGGGGGGAGAGCGTGCCGGGCAGCGCGCTCCAGTCCCAGATGGAGCGGCCCGCGTAGCCGCGCTCCACGCTGCGATCGAGGTTGTCCCAGTGGTTCAGGATGCGATGGCCGATCTTCGGAGAGCCGGTGAGCGACAGCTTGTCGAGGGCGCTGTGGCTCTGGACGTGCCGGAGGAGCGCGAAGGTGCCATAGAGCACACCCACCTCCGTGTTGCCGGCCACGGCGATCACCGGCTGGCCTCCGACGTCGGCGGCCTCGACGAGGTAGCCCTCGGGGCCGAGGGCGCCGAGGCGCGCTGCGAGCGGCAGGCCCTTGATGACGTCCGCGGCGGCCGTCCCGATCACCACGGCGCCCGGCCCGTCGACGGCCGCGCCGGTCCCGACCGTTCCGCCCGTCAACCCGCTCAGCCCTTTGACGAGCTCGGCCTCGGCGATGTCGAGGCTCGCGCCGGTCCCCGATTTGACCACGCGCTTGAAGGCCGCCTGGTACTCCGCGAGGCGCCCCGGGATCGGCACCTTCGGGTACCTGAGCCAGAGGTCTGCGCCCGTCTCCTCCGGCAGCTCGTCCGGCACGGTGTACACCTCGTCGGACCCCGACATCCCGCCCGTGCTCCCGGTCGATGCTCCCGTGTCCCCGCCGCCCTGGCCGACCGAGGCGCCGCTGCCCGTACCGCTGTTCGCGCCGCTGCTCGCGCCGCTGCTCCCGCCGCCTGTGCCGGTGGCCCCGCTGGGGCTCCCCGCCGCGCTGGAGCCGCCGCTGCCGGTCACCTCGTTCGGCTCATCGGTGCCGCTCGAGGAGCAGGCGCCCGCGAGCGCCGCGCTCAAGAGCCCGACGACGAGGAGCGGCACCCTCAGGATCTTCATCGAATGAGGCCGCCTGGTGGGCGGTCGACCCGCGCAGCGTGACATCTTGTTTTCCGAAGGAGGCGCCATCTGAATCAGCCTTTCCATGGAGGGTGGCTCGGGAAAGAGAGTGAACAAACCGACTCGCGGATCTCGAGGGTGAATCTCGACGCCCGTCAAGGGCTAAACGCCCCGTGCAAGACCGCAACGCACCGCGGCTCCGTCATGCCTTGCCCACCTCGTCAGAGGTCGCTTCTCGTACGGTTGTGTGCGAAGTGTTCAGCGTTCCTGTATTTCTGGCGGGGTCTGAGCAAAAAACGTCAGAAACGCGGACTGAAACTGCCAATAACCGTGATCGAGGCGCCTTCCACTGGGAAGTGCGCCGCGCTGATCCCGCCGTACGAGACGCCCGCGGAGCGCGCGGAGCTGCGCCAGGTGCTGGCGTGGATCGACGGCGGCATCTGGCTCGGAACGGCGTGACTCGACGATGGCGACGATGGCGACGATGGCGACGATGGCGCGCGCCCAGGCAGCCTGAGCGACGGCGGCACGATCCGGAGGACCGACTCGGGGGGAGATTGCTGCCAGGAGCGCTCGCTCCTCGCTGCTGCGTTTCCGAGTTGCTCTTGCTTTCTCATGGTGCCCCGCCCCATCGCGGGGTATCCGCATGTGAGTTGCTGTCCGACGAACACCGTGGTTGCAGGCATGGGGTCGGCAAGGTTTGCGAGGCGTTCATGATCAGGCGCACGCTGGCCGGGAATATTGAGCTCTACAATTGAACGAGGGTTCCCGGGCGTCTCGCTGGTGCACGGTTCCACCTTGAGCAGAAGCCCGCGACTCGGCCGTTCTTATCATGGAGAATCTTATGCGTATCACTCGCTTGCTTGGCTGCGTTTCCGCTTCGTTCGCGTTCGGTCTGCTTGCGTGCGCCGTGGAGCCCATCGAGGAAGAGGACCTCGACTCTCTGGACGGCGCCCTGGACAGCGCAGACGGCTCGATGTCGGCGGATATCGCGATTCAGTCGGACTGGGGGAACGGCTACTGCGCGAACGTGAGGGTGACGAACAAGTCCCGCTCCCCGGCCACCACCGGCTGGAACGTGGTCGTCCGGCTCAACGGCTCGACGCTGGCCAATGCGTGGAACGTGACCCCCGTGTCCTCGAACGGGCAGTTCACCGCCACGAACGTGACCCACAACGCAGCGATCAAGGAGAAAGGTTGGGTGGAGTGGGGGTTCTGCGCAAACGGCAGCGGGCGGCCCGCCGTCGCGTCGGTCACCGGCAGCGGAGGCACGGTCGTCGGCACGGGCGCGTCCTCCTCGTCGAGCAGCAGCGCGAGCTCGTCGTCGAGCAGCAGCTCGTCGTCGACCAGCAGCTCGTCATCGAGCAGCAGCTCGGGTGCGGGCGGCTCGGGCGGGGCAGGCGGCTCCGGCGGTGCAGGGGGCTCCGGTGCGGGCGGCTCCGGCGGGTCCGGCGGCTCCGGCGGGTCGGGCGGGAGCACGGGCGCGGTCGAGGACAGCGGCGCGAGCTGCCCCAGGCCGACGTTGCCCGCCGCCTCGTCTCTCCCGGTGTTCGACACGCATCACGATCCGTTCCTGAGCTTGAGCGGCTCACGTATCACGAAGAAGTCGGAGTGGGCGTGCCGGCGCGCGGAGATCAAGTCGCAGGTCGAGACGTATGAGTCCGGATCGAAGCCCGTGGTGTCCAAGGACAATGTCACGGGGCAGTTCTCGGCGAACAGGCTGACGGTCAACGTCAACGACGCAGGGAAGAGCGCCTCCTTCTCCATCAACATCAGCCGGCCTTCCGGCGCGCCTGCTGGTCCGATCCCGCTCGTCATCGGCATCGGTGGCAACAACCTCGACACCAGCGTGTTCACGCAGAACGGCGTCGCGATGGCGACCTTCGACAACAACGCGATGGGCGCCCAGAACGGCGGCGGCTCGCGCGGGACGGGCACGTTCTACAACCTGTACGGCAGCAACCACTCGGCCAGCTCGATGATCGCGTGGGCCTGGGGCGTGAGCCGGATCATCGACGCGCTGGAGAAGACCCCGGGCGCCAACATCGATCCGAAGCGCATCGCCGTGACGGGTTGCTCGCGCAACGGCAAGGGCGCCCTCACGGCAGGTGCGTTCGACGAGCGCATCGTGCTGACGATCCCCCAGGAGTCGGGCGCCGGCGGCTCGGCGAGCTGGCGCGTCTCGCAGGCGGGCGCCAACGCCGGGGAGAACGTGCAGACCCTGTCCAGCGCGGCCAGCGAGCAGCCGTGGTTCCGCGCGAACTTCGGCTCGACCTTCGGCAACCGGGTGACGTCGCTCCCGTTCGATCATCACATGGTCATGGGGCTCGTCGCGCCGCGCGCGCTGCTCGTCATCGACAACAGGATCGACTGGCTCGGCATCAACAGCACCTTCACGGCGGGGTCCATCGCCCAGCAGATCTGGAAGGGGCTCGGGGTGCCGGACAAGATGGGCTACTGGCAGACCGCCGCCCATGCCCACTGCGCGTTCCCGTCCTCGCAGAGGGCGGCCCTCGATGCGTACGTAAAGAAGTTCCTTGTCGGCGGCGGCACCGCGGACACCAACCTGCTCAAGGGCGACGGGGCGACGGCCGATCTGAACAGGTGGATGAAGTGGACGGCGCCGACCCTCCAGTAACCGCTCGGTGCGAAGGGGCGCCTCACAAGGGGCGCCCCGACCGGTGAGCCCCTGATCGGAGCGGCTCGCGACCAGCGTCTGTACACGCACTTCAATTTTCTTGCGGCGCGCTGGATGCGCGGACACGCAGGACGGACGATTTTGGCCCAATCCCTTCCGTCCTTGTGATCCAATCGGAGAGCCCGCCGCGGGCGGCGCAGCCTGCGCCGTCCCCCTGCGCCCGACCGCGCCTGCCCATGGCCGAGATGCGTCTCGGGGCCGTTACCAGAACGCCATGAAGAAGGTGTCTCAGATGCGAACGAACGGTAAGAACAGAACAGCGCTGCATTGGGCGCTCGTGATGGGAGGCGCGCTGCTCGGCGTGCTCGAGAGCGGCTCGACCGCGATGGCGCAAGCCGATGGGTACTTCACGAGCTGGCAGGCGATCGAGCCGACCAACCCCGAGATTGTCCAGAACGGGGGAGACATCGTCGCGGTGGGGTGGGCAGAGCGGGGCGACTACGACGACGTGATCATCAGCAACACCCTGGCCGGGGTCCCCACGGGGCTCGAGACCAGGGGGTGGGGCCTGGCGACGCTGGACCCGGCGCTCGACTGGATCAGCAGCAACGGCTACGCGCTCGATTACCTGTTGATGGATGTCGAGGGGGACACCCAGACGCAATACGATCTGCTCCTCGACAACGTCGACCGCGTTCGGACCGACCCGGACCCGAATATCTCAGGGGCGTACGTGGGCAACTACGGCTACTACCCTGGGATGAGCGTCGATACGTCCGGCGCGTGGCCCTGGAATGTCGGTGAGCAGTTCAAGATCGATCGAGAGGATATCTACTATACGTCAGGCATCAATGTCGCGATGCCGGTGGCGTACAGCTCGAGCCAAGCGGCGCTGCATATCGCCTCCTCGATCAACGGCGTGCCTTATGTCGGCGGAACGGCGCCCACCCAGATCTCCGCGATCTTCTGGCAGGGGCTCGAGACGGTGAGCGTGGCGGCGCGCCACCTTCCTGCTGGTGATTTGTTGATCCCCTACATCGCGGACTTCGTCAACAAGCCCAACTATGGTGTGCCTCAGTCGCAGGTCCTCCTGCCGACGGACAACGTCGCGCAGGTCCAGCACTACCGGCTCCGCGGGGCGAATGGGTTCAGGACGTGGGAGGTCAACGTCAACCAGACGGGGGCCACCACCTACTACTACCAGACGTATGGCAACGTCGTCACCGCGACGCTCGCGTTCACTGCCGACATGGCTGACGCGTGGCAGGCGCTGGACGGCGTGTTCGCGCGGGACGGCGAGCTGCGCACCCTCAACCTGGCGACCAACAAGAACGCCGGCATCGAGTGGTCCGGCGTTCAGAGAGGGGGCCGCGTCGATGTGCTGGTGAGCAACATGAACACCACGACGCAGCACGCCGACTGGTCTTCTGTGGCGGCGCTGCCCTCCCAGTCGCCGGACGTCGCTTACCACGACCACGTGCGCCTTCAGTATGAGGCCTGCACCATGGATCGCGAGGATTACGAGCAGCACGTCTTTGGCAACGCGATGAACAACCAGGGCGCGAACAGCTGGACGGGGGCGAACCCGGACAAGTTCGCGATCGGCTCGCCGCCGGGGAGCGGGAATGACTCCGAGCAGAGCATCGTCTCCACGGGAGGCTACAACGGCAAGGTGGCCTGGTCCGCGTTCGACGGTCCGAGCTTCAGCAGCACGGACAAGGTCGTCTACTCGGGTCTCCTCTACAACGCCATCTCGGGCGTCGCGTTCGAGCCGATCAACGTGGCCGGCGGGAGCCCGACGGGCTACGCCGTCCCTGCCTACCAGGGGCCGACCGTCTCCATGGCCTGGGGGGCGCTCCGCCTTCGTTCCGGCTATGACGGCGGAGATATCTATCAAGCCGTCAACATCCCCGCCACGATGGGCAAATGGCTGGAGGTGAAGCTGGTCGTCAACCCCACCGTGGGCACCGGCCTCGGCTCGCTGTACGTCCGCAATGTGACGGACGGGCAGAAGGACTTCACGCGCGTCGTCTTCGACAATATCAACACGACCGGCGTGACCGAGCGGGTGCTGGTCGTCCCGCTGCTCATGGGCGTGAACAAGAACCCCTCCAATTTCAACGGGTTCATCGTGGCGGCCTACGGCGACAGCAACGCCGTGGATGACCTCTCGATGGGGTACTACGTGCCGCAGCTGAATGACAATTTCGATCATTATCAGTCTGGCGTCGCCATGGACAGCCAGGTCGTTCCGCAGCTCGTGTGGAAGGGTCCGGCCTCCGGCGGGCCGGGGCAGCTCACGGCTTCTGCGCCGTACGGCACCGGTAATCCCTCCGCGCTCGCGGTTCGTCCGACGGGATCGAGCGCGGCCAGCGCCTGGTGGGAGACCGAGCTGACCGACCACGACGCGAGCGACCTGACGGTCTATTCCGGCCAGCTGTACGGCACCACAGGGGTTCACTTCGCTCCTGTCAACACGGTCGCCAGCGCGAGCAACGGCCTCACCCCGAACAACTACGTCGGGTTCCTTGTGCAGTTCGAGCAGGGGGAGCTGCGCCTCCGGGGGTCGCGGGACAGCGGTGAGCTGTACAAGGCGACCAACTTCGCGCCGGCCTCGGGCAAGTGGTACGATATCCAGGTGCAGATCGACCCGAGCCGCGACATCGACGGCGTCGCGGGCGGTGACTTCGGCGCCGCGCGTGTCTGGGTGAAGAACCTGACGGACAACACCGCTCCGGTCCTCGTCGATTTCGACAAGATGTCCACGACCGGCGTCGTGGAGTCATTGCTGGAGGTGCCGCTGCTCCTGAACGCGACGACCCGGAACCCGTCCAAGTGGAACGGCTGGGAGATCGGCGGCATCAACTCGAGTGTTCAGGTGGATAACCTGCGCTCGGCGTTGTATCCGTACCTCGATTTCGTCGGCCGGAACCAGTACATCGCCGATTGATCGCTCGTCAGCGCGGCCCGGAGCGCCGTGAGCCCTAGGCGCTCCCGCGGGCCCCTCCCTGGCCCGGGCGCCCTCCGCTCAGCCGCTGTCCGAGGAGCTGCTTCGCGCGCTCCGCGCGCTGCAGCTCCTCCTGCCGGACCTCGCTGAAGAAGGAGGCGAGCTCTTGATCACCCTGCTGCTTCGCGTCCTGGATGTACTGTGAGTGGGTCTGCGCGCCCTTGAGCGTATGGTAGAGCACGCTGACCAGGTTGTAGTCCTTGTCGGGGATCACGCTGCTCTCGGTGCGGCCCTCCTGTAGGCCAGCGCCCTGCTGCCCCTGCGCGCCCATTCCCTGCTTCTGCTCGGTCGCCATATCAACCTCCTCGACTCCCCCCACCGAGGCCGAGCAATGCAAGCGGGAGACCGCGCGGCGGGGAGCCCCTGTGTCGAGGGGGGCCGCGCGAGCGGCGCGGTCGCTCCACCCCGCCCGTCGCGTCCTGCCACAGCAGGCAGACGCCCGCGCAGGATCGCACCACCCTGCGCGACCGCGCCCCCTCACGCGGGGAAGGCCGCGAGCGCGCTCGACGCAGCCCGCGCCAGGCCACCGCAACAGGCACGGCTCAGCTCGCAGGCCATGCTCCCCGGGGCGCCTGCCGGGCTGATCCCGGCGGGCTCACAGAAGACTCCTCCTCTCCCGCATTCCCCTCGCGACCGCGCGTCACCCGCGTTGTTATCTCCGCTCTGGTCGGATCTTCCGGCGTGTCGGCGGCTGCCGAGACTGCCCATCGTGGACATGTGGTGATCGGCCCCACGGTAGCGAGAACTCGAGCGGCTCCAGGCCGGGGCGAGCTGATACGCTGGGCCTCACGCACCAGCTCGTCCCTCTGAGCCCTCGCCCCATCCTTCCATGAAATCACGGTCTCGCGGTTTTCCTCTCTCTCTTCACACCCTCGCTCCGGCGCTCGCGTGCGCCGCGCTCGCTACCGCGGGATGCGGCACGGACGCCCCCGGGCCGAGCGAGCCGCGGGACACCGGCGTCCATCCGCGGCTCCTCGCGCGCCCGGAGCACCGCGACCTCCTGCGCTCGCGCGTCGATCGCGAGCCCTACGCGTCGATCCTCGCCACCCTGAAGCGCCGCGCCGACCGCCCTTACGCGGAGGAGCCCGACCCCGCTTCATGGGACCACAAGACGAACGGCAACAACGCCTCGACCGCGCAGGCGAATGCCCTCCTCGCCTGGGCCTTCGAGGACCGGGCGGCGGCCGACAAGGCGCGCGAGTTCCTGCGCCGCCTGGAGACCGACTGGGACACGAACACGGTCCTCGACATGAACATCCGGATGGCGAAGATCCTCATGGGGTACACGAACACGTGGGACCTCCTGAGCGCCACGCCGTGGTTCCCCGACGAGGAGTCCGCCCAGGCCGAGAGCAAGATCACCGACATCACCGGTCAGTTCTTCGCCAAGTACCTCGAGCACGATTTCTATCGAGATCTCCTGCTGCGCCCCGCGCAGAACAACCACCCGATCAGGACCGCCGACGCGCTCGGTTATGTGGCGCTCGCGTTCCCCGAGCACCCGGCGGCCGCGACCTGGTGGAGCTGGTCGATCTCGGAGCTCGATTACCTCTGGGGCCCGGACGGGCAGTACGTGCAGCCCGACGGCGGGGCGTCCGAGGGCCCGTATTACTCCGGCTTCGCCTGGGGCCCCACGGCGGCGTTCTTCATCGCCCTCGACAACGCGCTCGAGGGCGAGGTGGCCTTCACCCGCGACTGCCGTACCCGCTCCGACGAGGACCCGTGGGCCGGACACGGCTGCGTCGACGGCGAGCAGGGCGCGCTCGAGGTCCCGCTGCGCGGCGGGCTCTTCACGAAGGCGGTCGACTGGTCGCTCTCGCTGCGACTCCCCTGGGGCAGCCGGCCCCCGGTCGACGACGGGGTCTTCACCCCGTTCAACGGGAGCCCGCTGCTCACCTCCTTCGGCGGGAGCGGGGAGTACCTGTGGGACTGGGAGCAGAACCGCGACCCGCAGGCCATGGAGTTCGGCGCCGACCTCATCGCCCATCACCTGCTCTACGTCGACGACGCGGTGGCCCCCGAGGCGCCGCGCTTCCTCACGCGCTTCTTCCCCGACACCGGCCACGCGGTGTTCCGCTCGGACTGGGGCGACGACGCGCGCTGGCTCCTGCTCCTCGCGGAGCACGGCTCGGCGCGCAAGGCGATCCACGACCACGTGGACGGCACGTCGTTCTCCCTCGCGGCCTACGGAGAGTACCTGTTGATCGACGCCGGCTACTACAAGCCCGATTCGCTCGACAACGCCAAGACCAGCCAGTCGCCGTCGCACAACGTGATCCTCATCGACGGCCGATCCGCGCCCGACAAGGGGCTCTTCAACGATTTCGGCGACGCGGACGCGTTCCTCCGGAACACCCATGACGGCGACGCCGTCGATTACGCGGAGGCGCACCAGGACTACCAGGACACGCACGTCGAGCGATCCGTGGCCTTCATCGACGGCCGCTACTTCGTGGTCGGCGACCGCCTCTCGACGTCGCACCCGGCGGCCCGCGCGCACGCGTGGCGGCTGCACGGCTACGCGGGGCTCACGTCCGGAGGCACCTTCGAGCTCCTCCCCGACGGCGGCCGATGGGAGCGGGCGCGGGCGGGCGTCGAGGCGCGTGTGCAGTCGACGTCGCCGGGGCTCGCCGTCGGGGAGCCGCCGTACACTCCGCTCACCGCGCCCCACGTCCACGAGTTCGAGGAGGACCGCAAGGCCGCCGACCACGCCGTCATCGACGCAGCCGTGCAGGCCGAGGCGCCGGGGTTCCTGGCGGTGCTCCTGCCCTACAAGGTCGGCGTGGACGCGGGCCCCGACGCGCCGCTCCAGGCGGCGCCGATCGCGGCGGAGCCTGGCGTCGTCGCGTGGCGGATCGAGAGCGAAGGAGGGACCGACGTCGCGGTGCTGCGGAGCAAGGGAGCCCCGGAGGCGCTGGCGCTGCCTGGCGGGCAGGTCCTCGAGACCGACGCGGAGCTCGTCGTGGTGCGGATCGAGGGCGAGCGGCCGTTCGCGCTGATGGCGAGGGGGACCAGGGTGCTCGTCGACGGGAGCCCCCGCGTCACCGCGCCCGACGCGACCGGCCTCGCCGTGGAGGAGTGAGATGCCCCCGAGAGCGCGCCCTCCCATGCCGCGCACGTCGCGCCTCCGCGCGTTGCTCTTCGCTGCCGCCGCGTGCGCTGCGGCGGCCGGCGGGTGCGCGGGGGAACCGGGCGCCGGGCAGCCGGGCAGCTCCGGGGCGGGGTGCGCTCCGATCTCACCGTCAGCGGAGGACGCGTTCGCGCGCGAGCGCGCACCCGACTCCGAGAGCATCACGCTGGCGCGCGCCATCGCCGACCGCTGGATCGCCGAGCACCCGGCGGAGTCGCTGCCGTGGGACTGGGGCGAGGGCACGGTCATGCTCTCGCTGGTCGAGCTGTACCGCGTCACGCAGCACTCCCCCTACCGGGACTACTACCAGCGCTACACCGACCGCCACCTCGAGTACGGCTACGAGATCACGACCAGCGACCGCTGCCCGCCGGCCATGGCCGCGCTCGCGCTCCACGAGGAAACGTGCGCGGCCCCCTATGCGAAGGTCGCCGACGACGTGCTCCGCTACCTCTACGAGGAGGCCCGCCGGACGGAGCAGGGCGGCATCAACCACCTCGGCGTGTCGCCGCTGTTCGAGCCCACCCTCTGGGTCGACTCGCTGTTCATGTTCGGCAACGTGCTCGTCCGCGCCGGCGAGCGCTCGGGCGAGGCGCGTCCGCTCGACGAATTCTCGAATCAATTCCAGATCTTCGCTTCGCTCCTCCAGGACGAGCCCGGGCTCTTCCGGCACGCGTACGACTGGGCGGCGCCGCAGGATCCGGACGTGTACTGGGCGCGCGGCAACGGCTGGGTCACGGCGGCCGGCTACGAGTACCTCCGCGTGCGCGCGGCGCGCGGCGAGCGCGACGACGCCGTGGCCAGGGCGCTCGAGCGGCAGGTCGCGGCGGTCGTGGGCGCGCAGGACCAGGACAGCGGACTGTGGTGGACCATCATGAACCGCCCGGGCGAGATCTACCTGGAGACGAGCGCGACGGCCCTCTTCGCCGTCGGGCTCGCGCGCGGGTTGCGCCACGGCTTCCTCGACGCCTCGGTGCGCCCCGCGATCGACCGCGCCATGGCAGGCGTGCGCTCGCGCATCGAGGACGACGGCTCCGGGCGGCCGGTGGTGACCGGAATCTCCGGGCCCACGACGGTGGGAAAGCTCGAGGATTACGCGGCGGTCGAGCTCCGCGACGACCTCTCGTACGGCGCCGGGGCCGCGATCCTGGCGCTCGTCGAAACGTCCGGGCTGTAGCGCCGCCAGCGCCACGCTTGCCGTGGCCTCGGCGCGCGACCGCCGCGCTCCTGCGCCGCAGTTGCCTTGCTGCTGCGCTTCGCCTACGCCTCAGCGCGTCCGCCGGCCTTCGCAGCGCGATGGCCTGAACGACGAGAGCGGCGCACCCTGGTGCGTCACGCGCGGGTCCGGCGAACCGGGCTCGCGCGGGTCGCGGCCGTCCGGCGGACGGCGCGCAGGCCACCGCCGAGGACCCTCATGGCTGCACTCGTGAAGCTCGACGCGATCACCAAGGTCTACTGGATGGGCGAGGTGGAGGTGCAGGCGCTCCGCGGCGTCTCCCTGGAGCTCTCGCGGGGCGAGATGGTCGCCATCATGGGCGCCTCGGGGTCGGGCAAATCGACGACCCTGAACGTCATCGGCACGCTCGACCGCCCCACTGGCGGCCGTTACCTCCTCGACGACGAGCCGGTCGAGGAGCTCGACGAGGTCGAGCTGGCGCAGCTCCGCAACCGCAAGATCGGGTTCGTCTTCCAGTCGTTCAACCTCCTTCCGCGCGACACCGCCCTCGCGAACGTCGAGCTGCCCATGGTCTACGCCGGCGTCCGGCCGGCCGACCGGCGGGCGCGGGCCGCGCGGGCGCTCGCGCGCGTCGGCCTCGAGGACCGGGCGCACCACCTGCCGAACCAGCTTTCCGGCGGCCAGCAGCAGCGCGTGGCGATCGCCCGCGCGATCGTCAACGAGCCGCCGCTCCTCCTCGCGGACGAGCCGACCGGCGCGCTCGACTCCGCCACCACCGGGCAGGTCATGGAGCTCTTCTGCGCGCTGCACGCGCAGGGGATGACGGTCGTCGTCGTGACCCACGACCGCTCGATCGCCGACTACGCCACCCGCGTCGTCACCTTCAGGGACGGCGCCATCGTCGAGGACACCGGCCCGCGCGGCCGGCGCGTGGACGTCCCGCCGCCGGTTCCTGGACCGTCGTCGCCGGTTCCTGGACCGTCGTCATCGGTTCCTGGACCGTCGTCGTCGGTTCCTGGACCGTCGTCGTCGCCTCGTGGAGGCCTCTCGTGAGCGCCCGGCGTCGGCGGCGGCTCTGGCCGTGGCTCGTCGGGGCGCTGGCGCTCGCCGGGGGCGGCGCCGCCGTCCTCGCGAAGGCCGGCTCCGGCCCCGCGCCCATCGACCCCGCGCTCGTCGTGACCGCGAAGCGCGGCGACCTCGCCGTCGAGATCCTCGAGACCGGGCGCATCGAGGCCCGCGAGCAGGTCGAGCTCAAGTCCAAGGTCGCGGGCCAGGTCGCCGAGGTGCTCGCGGACGAGGGCGCCCGGGTCCAGAAGGACCAGCTGCTGCTCGTGCTCGACCCGACCGACTACGAGCGCGAGGTCGCCCGCGCCGAGGCCGAGCTCGCCCGGGCCAGGGCCGCCGCGGGCTTCGCCAAGCGCGTGGTCGCGCAGCGGACCGCCGGCGTCGAGGCCAGCGTCGTCCCCGCGCAGGAGCTCGACACGGCCAAGCACGACCTCACCGAGAAGACCGTCGCCATCCGGCTCGCCGAGGTCGCGCTCAGCGCCGCCAGGGACCAGCTCCGGTACACGAAGATCTCCTCGCCCCTCGACGGCACCGTCATCCAGCGCAACATCGAGCCCGGCGAGGTCGTCACGCCGGGCGTGCAGTCGACCTTCAACGGCAAGGCGCTGCTCACCGTGGCCGATCTCTCGACGCTCGTGGTGAAGGTGGACCTCAACCAGATCGACGTGGCCAAGGTCGCGCTCGGCCAGACGGCGACCCTGACGCTCGACGCCCTGCCCGGCAAGACGTACGCGGCCAGGGTCACCAAGATCGCGCCCGCCTCGGTGAAGCTCGAGGGACGCGAGGTCGACGTCTTCCCGGTCGAGGCCGAGCTCACCCAGATCGACGGCCTCATCAAGCCCGGCATGACCGCGGACGTGCGCATCCGGCTCGACAGCAGGCCGGGCGTTGTCTCGCTGCCCATCGAGGCCGTCGCCGACGAGGGCGGCAAGCAGCTCGTCACGCGCGTCGTCGACGGCCCCGACGGCAAGCAGACGACCGAGAAGGTCGAGGTCGCGCTCGGCGCGCGCAACGACCGCGACGTCGAGATCGTGAACGGCGTCCCGGAGGGGGCCCGCGTGCTCATCAACCCGCCCTCGGCGGCCGCGAACGAGACGAAGATGTGAGGTGGTCCGCCTACCTCGCGATCGCCGCGAAGGCCCTCTCGGCGCACAAGCTGCGGTCGCTCCTGACCGTCCTCAGCATCACCCTGGGCGCCTTCGCCATCGTGCTCATGACCTCGCTCGCGGAGGGCGGCCTGCTCACGCTGGGCCGCGGCATCGAGCAGCTCGGCGGGGCGCGGCTCATCCTCGTCGTCCCGAAGGCGCCGGAGCGCGCCGAGCGGAAGAAGACGATGTACGTCACCGGCTTCACCCGCCGGGATCGCGATCGGCTCGCGCGCGGCGTCCCCCACGTCGCCGAGCACACCATGTACGCCATGCTCGGCTCGCGCGACGTCATCTCCGACGAGGGCAAGGAGGATCGCACCGACTTCATCGCGGCCGACAGCGGCTTCCTCGACGCCTTCCGGATGCCCGTCGCGCGCGGCCGGACGTTCTCGGACGAGGAGGACCGCCGCCGGGCCCGGGTCTGCGTCGCCGGCCCGAAGCTCGCGGCGCGGCTCTGGCGCGGCGACCCGATCGGCCGGTGGGTGACGGTCGGGGCCCTGCGCTGCCGGGTCATCGGCGTGCTGGCCGACGCCGATCGGGTGGGCGTCAACTTCGGCTTCAGCTGGGTCGACCTGCTCGTCGCCCCGCTCGACACGGCGGCGGACGTCGAGAAGGCGGTGAGCACCTCGGCGCTGCTCGTCATCAAGACCGACGACGTCCGCAACAACGACCCGGTGAAGCGCATCATCAACGCGCTCCTCGTCGACCGCCACCACGGCGTCGACGACTTCACCCTCCTCGATTTCAGCAGCATCATGCAGAAATTCGAGGCCCTGTTCACCACGATGAAGGCGATCGTCGGCCTCATCGCGGGCGTCGCGCTGCTCATCGGCGGCGTGGGCGTGATGAACATGATGCTCGTCAGCGTGTCCGAGCGCGTGCGCGAGATCGGCATCCGCAAGGCGCTCGGGGCGTCGCCGCGCGACATCAGCGCGCAGTTCCTGGCCGAGGCGGCGCTGCTCTCGGGCTTCGGCGGCCTGCTCGGGGTCGCCGGCGGCGCCGCAGCGGCCGAGCTCGCCTCGATGGTCATCCGCCGCTTCACGCCGAGCTGGATCGGCGCGGTCTCCACGCCGGCCGTCGTCGCCGCGCTGCTCGTCTCCTCCGGCGTGGGCGTGATCTTCGGGTGGCTGCCGGCCAAGCGCGCTGGCCGGCTCGACCCCGTGGCGGCGATGCGGCGATGAGGCTCGACGATCTCCTCCACTCGACGCGCGCCGTGGTCGCCGACCGGACCCGCGCCGCGCTCACGCTGCTCGGCATCATCATCGGCACCGGCTCGATCGTGCTGCTCGCCTCGCTGCTCGCGGGCGGCGAGGAGGCGCTCCTCCGGGCGAGCCAGCAGGCCGTGGAGGCCGACCTCATCCAGGTCCACCCCGCGGAGGTGAGCGTCAAGGACCGGCGCCGCACCCGGCGCGACCTCTCGCGGGACGACGCCCGCGCGCTCGCCGCCTCGCGCGCCCTCGGCGGCGCCTCGGCCCTGAGCGAGTCGGTGCGCCCGACCGAGGCCCGCGCCGGCGGCAAGAAGAAGCGGATCTCCCTCGTCAGCGCCGTGCCGGCGGCGCCGGCCCTCTACGACCTGGAGCTCGCGGCGGGCCGCTTCCTCGTCGAGGCGGATCTCGCGGCGCGGCGGCGCGTGTGCGTGGTCGGCCACGAGGTCTGGGCCGAGCTCTTCGGCGGCCCTCCGGCGCGGGCCGAGCAGGCCGAGCCCCTCCACATGACGGCCGACGGCCACGTGTGGACGGTCGTCGGCGTGCTCCAGGACCGGCCGATCCTCGGCTCGACGGACGACACGAACATCTGGAACCGCAAGGTCCTCGTCCCGGAGACCACCTACGACGCGCTCTACGCGCCGTCGCACAGGACCGACCGCCTGTACGTCCGGCAGGATCCGCTCGTCACCGTCCGGACCCCGCTCGCCGCGCTCCGCGGCGTCATCGACGCGACGCTCCAGCGCCGCCATCACGGGGTCAAGAACTTCAGGATCGAGGACGAGGACAGCCACGGCCAGGAGAAGCTCGTCCTCGACATCATCAAGATGCTGCTGCTCAGCACCGGCGTCGTCGCGCTGATCGTGGGCGGCATCAACATCATGAACATCATGCTGGTGACCGTGACCGAGCGGACGCGGGAGATCGGCATCCGCCGCGCGGTCGGGGCCTCGCCGCGCGCGATCCTGCTGCAGTTCCTGTGCGAGGCGGCGGCCGTCTCGCTGCTCGGCGGGGTGCTCGGCGTGCTCTCGGGGCTCGCCCTCTCCTGGCTCGCCAGCGCGCTGCTCGCGCACATGGTCGGCCGCTGGGCGTTCCAGGTCGAGCCGTGGTCGCTCTTCCTCGGCCTCGGCCTCTCGGTCACGATCGGCGTTGTCTTCGGCTTCTACCCGGCCTGGCGCGCCTCGCGGCTCGACCCGATCGAGGCCCTCCGCTCGGAGTAGCGCGGCTCCCGAGGACGCTCACGTCCTCACGTCGTCGCGGCGGCCTCGGCCGTTCCGCCGCCGTCCGCGCTCTCCTCGGCATCGCGCTTCGCGTGGGGGAAGCGGTCCATGCGGCTGAGCACGGGGAAGCCGAGGGCCCACAGCGCGGCGACCACGAGGGTGGCGCCGCCGCCGAGGAGGATGGCGGGGAGCAGGCCGAACCAGCTGGCGGTGAGGCCGGACTCGAACTCGCCGAGCTCGTTGGAGGCGCCGATGAACACCGCGTTGACGGCGCTCACCCGCCCTCGGATGGAGTCGGGCGTCTCGAACTGCACGAGGATGTGGCGGATATAGACGCTCACCATGTCGCCTGCGCCGACGAGGAACAGGGCGATGAGCGCGACGGTGAAGCTCCGGGTCTGCCCGAGGGCGATGGTGGCGAGCCCGAACACCGCGACGCCGCCGAACATCCAGCGGCCCACCTGGCGCGTGATCGGCCGGAAGGCGAGGACGCCGGCGGTGATCGCGGCGCCCGCGGCCGGCGCCGTGCGGAGCAGGCCGAGGCCGGTCGGGCCGGCGTGGAGCACGTCGCGCGCGTACGCGGGCAGGAGCGCGACCGCGCCGCCGAACAGCACCGCGAACAGGTCGAGCGAGATCGCGCCGAGCACCGCCGGCTTCGACCAGACGAAGCGCAGCCCCTCCAGCACCGCGCTCCACGAGGTCGGCCCGGCGCGCCTCTCCTGCTGGGTCGCGCGCACGAGGCTCATGAGCACGAGAGAGACGAGGAGCAGCGCCCCGACGATCGAATACACGACCTTCGACCCGGCGAGGTAAAGGAGCCCGCCGAGCGTCGGTCCGACGATGACCGCGACATGGAAGCTCGATGAGCTGAGCGCGACCGCCTTGCTGAAGCTGTCCTGCGGCACCAGGTTCATCAGGATCGCCTGCTGCGCCGGCATCATGAAGGCGCGCGCGCTGCCGAACAGCACGAGCACCGCGAACACGGGCCACACGACCGTCAGGCCCGACACCGTGAACGCGAGCAGCAGGAGGGAGCAGAGCAGCTCCACGGCGAGGCCGACCGTGATGATGCGGCGCCGGTCGAACCGATCCGCCGCCTGGCCGGCGAAGAGGATCAGCGCGAAGAACGGCGCGAACTGGGCGAGGCCGATGAGGCCCAGATCGAAGACATCGCCGGTCAGCGCGTAGACCTGCCAGCCGATCGCGACGCTCTGGATCTGCACCGCGACCGCGGAGAGCAGCCTGGCCGCGAGGTAGAACGCGAAGCTCCGGTGGCGCAGCACGCCGAGCCCGGTGAGGTTGTTGGAAGACATCTCGGCGCCTGCGGCGGTCCTGGTGGGGCGTTGTGGACTCTCGCTCGACCACGATGAGCAGTCGGGCGTGTCGCGACCGAGTCCAGGAGTCGCGCCGCCGTTCTCAGCACACGCGGCGTGTGGGATGGGCGATTCGCAATCCGCCATCGGCCATCGACCATGATTCGCAACATCCGTACCAGGATCCCCCGCGCTCGCGGTGGTCGCCTGGACGGCGTGCCTCGGGCGCGATCGGGCCGCGAGCGCGCCGAGGGGGCGCGGCCGCTGCTGCTCCAGCAGCAGCCGGTGGTGCTCGGTTGCGCCGCCACGAGCAACGCCCGTGGCGAGCGCGTCAGCCCTGCGCGAGCCGGGCGAGCGCCTCGCCGGTGAGGCGGTGGACGGTCCACTCGTCCATGGGCTTGGCGCCGAGCTTCCGGTAAAAGCCGAGCGCCGGCTCGTTCCAGTCGAGCACGGACCACTCGAGGCGCCCGCAGCCGCGCTCCACAGCGAGCTTCGCGAGGTGCACGAGCAGGGCCTTGCCGTGGCCTCCTCCGCGGTGCTCCGGGAGCACGAAGAGGTCCTCGAGGTAGATCCCGGGCTTGCCGAGGAAGGTGGAGAAGCTCTGGAAGAAGAGCGCGAATCCCACCGGGATCCCCTCCGCTTCGGCCAGGACGACCTCGGCCGCCGGCCTCGGCCCGAAGAGGTGCGCTTCGAGCTCGCTCTCGTCGAACGTGACCTCGTGCGCGAGCCGCTCGTACTCGGCGAGCATCCGGATGAGGCGGGCGATGGTGGGGATATCGGCGGCGGTTGCGGGGCGGATCATGGCGTCTCTCCGGCACGTCATACCCCATCGTCGCGCCGCGGTGGAGGGAGTAGGCTCCCCGCCTGAATGACCCTGACGACGCCGCCCTCCGCCGCCGGCCCGCGCTGGCTGTACCTGCACGGCTTCGCCTCGGGCCCGAGCTCGACCAAGGGCGTCCGGATCGCCGCGCACTTCGAGCAGCGCGGGGTCGCCGTCGAGCGGCTCGACCTGCGGGTCCCCTCGTTCGAGCGCCTGCGCCTCCGCGCGATGATCGACGCCGTGAAGCAGGCGATCGGCGGAGAGCGCGAGCGGGCCGTGGTGATGGGATCGAGCCTCGGCGGCCTCACCGCGTGCCGCGTCGCCGAGGAGGACGCGCGCGTGTGCGCGCTGGTGCTGCTCGCGCCCGCGTTCCGGATCATGGAGCGATGGCGGCTGCGGCTGGGCGAGGAGGGCTTCCGGGCGTGGGAGGAGCAGGGGTGGATCGAGGTCGACGACTACGCGGAGAAGAAGCGAGCCCGGGTGGACTTCGGCTTCGCCGCCGACGCCGCCGAGGTGGATGAGCGCTCGGGGGGCTGGCCGGACGTGCGTGTACCCACGCTGATCGTCCACGGCCGGAGCGACGAGGTGGTGGACGTCGAGCTCTCGCGGACATTCGCCGCGGGGAAGCGGCATGTCCGTCTCATCGAGGTGGACGACGGCCACGAGCTCGTGGCCTCGATCCCGCGCATCGTCCGCGAAACGGACGAGTTCCTGCGCCATTTCGTCGGCGGCTGCTGAGGGACGCGCTCCGCAGCTCGGATCGCAGCGTTCACCGGCAACCTCCGGTTCCGCCCGTGCACGTACGCGTACGCGTACATGATCTGGATTCGGAAGCGCCCTCCGAATGTAAAGCCGATCGCGGGAGCGTTTGATGCTAATCGATCTCCACGCCCGTGCCCGGATCGGTGATCTCGATGCTCCCCGACCAGGCACACTTGCATTTCGAGTCGTCAGTGAGCGCCTTTTGGTCCGAGATGGTGACGACCGAGGAGCCCGGCGACCAGGGGGCGGTGATCACCGGAACGCAAGGCATAGGCGTGAGTACACCTTGCGCAGCGGCTGTGGCGGCGGCGACCTGCGGATTCGTCTGCGTCTTGCACATGCCGAAAGGAGCGATGTTGACGATCGGCGCGTGATCCATGACGGTGGCCGTGGGCTGCTCGTCGACGTCAGCGCCGATGATCGGGAGCACGGTGAGGCTGGAGGGGGAGAGCCCCTCGCTGCACTTGAGCTTCGCGCCGTGTATGACCAGCTTCGGCATAAGGTCCTTCGCGCCAGCCGATGCGAACCGGGGCACCGATGGTAGGAGGGCGGGGGCCTCGGCCGCAAGCGGCTCACCCGGCGCTCCTCACGCCCGTCGCATCGCTTCCTCTTCGGCCGCCGCGAGCGCGCCCTCGTCGATCTCCCCGTCGGCGGCCCGCAGCATCGCGATGCGCAGCTTCGTGCTCACGCACGCTTCGACGGCCGCGCGCACGCGGGCCTGCGCCGCGGGCCCGCCCGAGGACGCGAGCGCCGCCGCGGCGGCCACGCGGCGCTCCGGCCTGGCCGCGCCGTCCTCCACGACGCTGAACAGGTCGTCGGCGGCGATCCCGGCGCGCCGGTAGCCTGTGCTCTCCTGCAGCAGCGCGATGATCGCGTGTTTCCACTCCGCGAGCGGCCGGCCCGCCCGATCGAGCGCCGTGAGCGTCTCGGCGGGCGCCGCCGCCGCGCGCCCGGCGAGCGCATCCGCGACGCGCCTCGCCAGCGCCGCGGCCTCCTCGGCGCCCGACGTCATCACCACGACCGGGCCGCCGCTCCGGCGCTCGACGACCAGCGCGGCCCCGCGCACGCCCACGCGCGCGATCCCCGCGCGCGGGACGAAGCGCCGCCGGAGGAGCCGGCGGATGGAGAGGCCATCCGTGCCGATCCGGAGGGTCGTGCCGACGAGCGGCCGCAGGCAGCACCACGCGCCGACGCTGCTGATCACCGACAGGGCGCCCATCAGCGCGAGCGAGCCGAGCCAGTAGTCGTTACCGCCCAGCACCACCGTGGCCAGAGCGGCAGAGAGCACCGCCGACGGCGCTGCGACTGCGAGCGACACGAGGCCCACGAGCGCGAGGACGAAGCGACGCGCCGGGGGGTGCGGCGAGCCGAGCTGCACCGCGACTGCGCGCTGCTCCGGCGCGACGCCGAGCGCCTCGAGCAGCGCGTGGCCGTCGGCGGCGCCCGTCACGTCGGCGGCGACCACCTCCCCCGTCCGGATCTGCAGCATGACGCGCCCGTGGCCGCGGCCCTCCTCCGTCCATCCTGCGACGATGTCGCCGCGCGCGATCGTCCGCGTGCGCCCGCCGATCTGCACGTACAGCGCGCCGCCGTCCGCGGTGACCGCGCCGGGCTGGCCGCGCCGGGCCGCGCCTGCGGTGGGGCCGCCGCGCAGCGAGCCGACGAGCAATGCCAGGCACAGGAACGTCAGCGCGGTGCCGTAGATGCCGGTGAGGTCCGGCGCGTACGCGGTGAGCAGCGCCATGGAGACGCCCCAGCCGCCGACGACCGCGATTCGCAGCGCCCATGCCCGGCGGCGGCTCACGATGCGGAGGCTCGGGCTCTCGATGCAGAGGCGCGGGCTCGTCACGGTGCGACGCACATCGTATCACGCCGCCGCCCGGCCCAGCCGACCGGAGGTGTCCAGGGCGCAGGCGCGGGGCTTGACACGGCGCTGTCCCGGGCGTGTCCTTCGCCCGGGAGGTCGCTCCCTCGTTCTATGCTCGCCGAACCGCTGCTCGATCGCATCGCCGGGACGGAGGGCGCCTCGGCCTTCCTCCGCGAGTTCCAGCTCACCGTCGGCGCCGTGCCCCCGACCCTCATCGAGGTCGCCGCCTTCCGCGGCGAGGAGAGCATGAGCGAGCTGTACGCGTTCGACGTCGTCGCCGTCGTCGCGCCGGCTACCGCCGCGCTCTTCCGGATCGGGGATCCCGCGCGGCTCACGATTCCAACCGTCCATCTCGGCCGCTCCGTCCACGGGATCGTCAGCGAGATCGCGCGCGTCGCCTCCGACACCGAGACCGAGCGGGTCCGCGTCCGCATCGTCCCGCTCCTCTACATCCTCACCAAGAGGACGAGCTCCCGCGTCTTCCAGGACATGACCGTCGACGCCATCGCCGCCCAGGTGCTGGCGGAGCACGGCGTGCCGTTCCAGATGCGGCTCTCGGCGCCGCACGAGCCTCGCCCCTACGCCACCCAGTACTGCGAGACCGACTACGACTTCCTCTCCCGCATCTTCGCCGAGGAGGGCCTCGCGTTCTGGTTCGAGCACCCGCCGCTCCTCCCCGACGTGCCGCCGAGCATCGGCGGCCCGCGCGAGATCCTGGTCGTCGCCGACTCCCCCACGGGATACCCGGCCGACGTCGAGGCGTTGGCCTTCCGCCCCGGGCTCGCCGCCCTCACCACCCCCGACGTCGCGGATGTCACCGCGTTCCGCCGGCTGGAGCGCCTCGATCCGACGGCCGTGGAGCTGCGTCGGTATGATTTCATGCGGGCTTCGTCGAACGCGGGTCAAGTCGTGTCGGTCGTGCCCAACGCGATCCCCGTGCACCGCGGCGGCGTCGCGAGCCAGGCCCGGCACGACGACGCCCCGCGCGCGGGCGCCGTCCCGCTCGAGTGGTACGAGCCGCACGGCCACGAGCACGGGCTGCGCGTCGACAGCGACATCCTCGAGCGCAAGCTCGCCCAGCTCCGCGTCCGGTCCGACACGTGCTGGCTCAAGACGAGCGCGCGCGGCCTCGGGCCTGGAAGCCTGCTCGTCGTCGAAGCGCAGGACGTCGCGAGCACCTCGCCGCTCGTCGCGCTGCACGTCGTCCACCACGGCAACCTCGGCGACCACGGGCGCCGCTACGAGGCCGAGGTGGTCGCAGCCCCGTGCGGCGTGCTCGGCTGCCGGCCCGTGCCGCCGCGGCGCATGGCGCAGGTCGTCGAGAGCGCGGTGGTCGTGGGCCCCGAGGGGGCCGACATAGAGACCGACGCGTACGGCCGGGTGAAGATCCAGTTTCACTGGGACCGCGACCAGCCGAACGACGGCACCAGCTCGTGCTGGATTCGCGTCGCGCAGCCGTGGTCGGGGGCGCAGTACGGCTTCCAGTTCATCCCGCGCGTCGGCACCGAGGTGCTGGTCTCGTTCCTCGGCGGCGATCCGGATCGCCCGGTCGTCGTGGCCTGCCTGCCCAACCTCGCCAACCCTCTGCCCTTCGCCGTCCCGGATCAGGTCACGAAGAGCGGCATCCGCACCCAGAGCACGCCCGGCGACAGCGGCGCCGGGTACAACGAGCTCTCGTTCGACGACCGGAGCGGCCAGGAGCTCGTCCACCTCCGCGCGCAGAAGAACCACGAGGTCGTCGTCCTCGGCGACCAGACCGAGCGCATCGGCGGCTCGCAGGCGACGAGCGTGGCCGTCGACCGCACGATCGAGGTGGACGGCATGGACTCGCTGCGGGTCACGCGCGACCGCGCGGCCCTGGTGTCCGGCGACGATCACCTGACGATCCTGGGCGGCGCGAACGGCCGCGTCGCGGCCGACCGCGCGGTCGAGGTCGGCGGCAACGACAAGGTCGCGGCCGCCGGAGCGCTCCTGTCGGAGGCTGGCGGAGAGGTCCGCATCCAGGCCGGCGTCAAGCGCCCCTCGAACGCGACGATCGTCGCGAGCGGCGAGTCGCGCATCGTCGGCGCCGCGCAGGTCCGGCTCCACTCGCCGAAGGGCGTCGAGATCCGATCCGGCGACTCCGTCCTCTCGCTGACGCCGGCGGGGATCACCCTCCAGACGAAGGCGATCAAGCTGGTCGCGACCGAGGCGCTCGAGCTGACGCGCGAGGCCACGCAGATCAAGCTGACCGACAAGCTCGACGTGGGGAGCCAGGAGATCAAGCTGGAGACCCAGCAGGCCTCGCTCGTCCTCACGGCGACGCACGCCGAGCTGCACGGCGTCGCCGTGAAGCTCGGGGGTGCCAAGGGACAGAAGCGCACCGCCCCCAGGAAAGACGACGCGCAGACGATGCCCGCCAGGTTTCAGATCAGGCGCCCCCAGGGCTACGACGGGCCGCTCACCGCCGTGGTCAGCCTGCCCTCGGGGGAGGTCGTCGAGAAGAGCATCGACGCGAGCGGGACGCTGTCGTTCGACGGCTTCGACGGGGACGAGTTCCACATCCTCGAGATCCGGATGGGCGACGAGCGCGTCGGACACGCCGGCTCCGACTGAGGTCGCCGAACGGGAGAGTCGCCATGGCGCACAGCGTTTTTTCCCTCCTCCGACTGACCATGCCGCTGGGGATCGGCGTCGCCGCCGCCCGCAGGGCCGCTCGCCTGAGCGAGTCCGCGGTCCTCTCCCCCGCGCAGCTCTTCCCCTATGTCAGGCCGCTCGGAAAGAGCGCCGATCTGCGCCCGCCGGCCCCCTCGGCGCCCAGCCCGCCGTCCGGCGCCGCCGAGAACCTCGCCGCCTGGTGGGACAGCACCACCGCGAGCCAGCGCCTGTGGTCCTTTCAGCACACCGGGGCGACGCCGAGCAGCTTCACCTCCGTCACGGCGCGCGTCCGCGACACCGGATACAAGACGCACTCCGTCTTGACCTCGATCGACCTCGGTCGCCTGAACGGCACCTCGGTCTCGCCCGAGGTCCGCATCGTCACGGAGGCCGGCGCCACCCTCGATCTCCCGCTCACCCTCGACTACGTCCACAGCAAGTTCCACGTCACGGGCGGCTGGGTGGGCGAGAACGCGCTCCTGTTCCACCCGCTCGCGGCGTACCTCGATCACGGCATCGTCATCGCCTTCGCGTACGAGATCGGCGGCGGCAACGTGCGCCCCTACGTCCCTTCTCCGACGGACCCGAGCGAGCAGGCCTTGAGCGACTACCTGTCGAGCGGCGCGTCCGCGTCCGATCCGGAGAACGACCGCTGGCTCGACCGGATGTGTAGCGGCGACTTCATGCCCAGTGAGGTCGCCCCCACGATGACGACCTCGGGCGGCACGCGCGGCGTGTCGGTGTTCCCGCCCCGGGTGATCATCGCCGTCACGCTCGCCACCCTGCGCGAGCGCGCCGATTTCGAGCCCGGCGGCATCGTGGGGATGGGCCGGATCTACCCGCACGTCATGGTGCGCTCCAACGTGCGCCTCAAGCGCATCGAGACGGCGGCGAAGTTCACCCGCCCTGCCCGCACCACCACGCTCGATACGGGCAACGGCACCGTCCCCGGCACGAGCTGCAACGCCTACGCCGACATCAAGAGCCTGCTCGTGGCCGACTCGAACGAGGACCCGTGGGGCGTGAACGACGCCTTCAAACCCTTCTGGTCGGGCGTGTTCGCCTACTACGAAGTCGATCCCGACGTCCGCCTGGGCGGCACGCCGCTCCACGTGGTCCGCCGCGACAGGTCGTCGACCCGCACCGAGGCGAGCTGCGGGCACCGTGATCTCGCGTCCTCGCCCGAGACGTTCACCAGCATCGAGAAGCGCCCGCGACAGGGCGAGTTCGACAACATCCACATTGCCCCCCGGCTCCGGCTCGACGCCGCGTTCGTGACGTACAGGGCCGCGATAGCGTGGCCGCCGGGCTCGCGCCAGTACGACGCGATCTCGCCCTCCAGCATGCGGCTCGACCAGCTCGCGATGGCCCCGTTCTGCTCGCACGACTGCTTGCACATGCACTGGCGCTGGTCGCCGGGCGGCCCTCGCTGGACGAAGGGGTGGGGCTCCGGCGTCGCGCCTTACTCCGAGGTCGCCGTGCCCATGATCCCCACGAACCACGACCTCGACCTCATCTGCAACGGCCCGAACACGGTCACCCTCGTCGAGAAGGCCTATCCGTCGTCGACCCCCGGAGAAGACGACACCGGGGCCCTGGAGGCTGACCGCTTCGAGATCTTCTTCTACCCCGGGGCCGCGTACGCTCAAGGCATCGTGAGCTGGCGCGAGTCCGTCGGGGCCTCCATGGTCGCCTGGGGCGCGAACGGGCGCACGGGCTTCTCGTCGTGGGACTTCGCCGACGCCTCGCGCACCCTCATGGACATCACCCAGCCCTCGGTCCTCTACTGGAACCTCCGCTACTACGCGTGTCAGGTCGGCACGACGTGGACGGCCACTCCCTGGATTGGCAGCTACAGCGCCCCCACGAGCGACATCACCACGGCCGAGGTGGATCGGGCACGCCACGCGTAGGGCGCCGCTGCCCGATCGCGACGGGCAGGCGCCAGCGCCCGGGTCGTCGCCGCGCGAGCGCGCGACCGGACGGAGGCCACGGACGCACGCGGAGCGCCGGGCGCGAGCGCTTTTGATGGCCGGGGAGCCGGTGGTAAGGTCGGTATCGTGGATTTCCTCCCCCCCGACGCCCACCACCGGATCGTCTTCTTCCGCCTGGGCGCGCCCACCCCGGTCGAGGCTGTGGCGGCCGAGGTCTCGCGCCTGCTCGAGGTGGCCCGTGGGTGGGGCATGCCGTATCAGATGTTCGCTGCGTACGACGCCGCGTTCCGCGTCGTCGCCATCGATCGGGACGAGACGCTCGTCGCGCTGCTCCGGGCGTCGGCCGTCGACTGGCTCGGCGAGCGGCCGGCGGGCGCGCCCACGCATCGGTTCGGCGCGTTCAACCGGCGTGAAGACGCCGAGTTCGCCGACGTCTATCTCTGCTTCCGCGCCGAGGGCGACGCGGCCGACCAGGGCGCGGGCCCGCCGCGCGACGTGGCCTTCTACGGTGAGGTGCGCTTCGGCGTGGGGAGCACGACCGGCCCCGACGCGCTGCTGAGGCGCTTCGAGGAGGTGCTCGCCGTCGTCTCGCCGACCCACGCGTTCGTCGAGACGACGTACCAGAAGCCGCGGGCCGTCTCCGAGGCGACGGCGCCGCGCGTCGGGTGGGCCACCTTCTCGCCCGAGCGGCTGGGGCCGCCGCCTTCGTTCGCGTCCCCCCACCGTCGTCGTGCCCGCCCCCGTCGGATCCATCGTGGTCGCCACGCCCGGCGCGTTCGACGACGACGACGCGCGCGCGGCCACCCGCGCGTGCGTGTCGTGGGACCTCCAGCCTTTTCTCGAGGTCCGCGTCCAGGCGGCGCAGCCGTACGTCGATCCCCGGCCGCCCGAGCCCAAGGTCTTCGTGCCCCAGTACTTGCTCACGCCGACCCCACCGCCCGCGGTCGAGCCCGTCACGATGCAGGCAGACCCGAACCCCGGCTCGCCCTGGGCGGCCGCTCCCACGCCGCGCATCGAGGCGGGCGACGTCCCGTGCTTCGTCCTCCACGGCGGCGCCGATCCGCGGACTCGGCCGCTCCGGGCCGCGGCCGTCGTGTGGTCCATGGGCGGCGCCTCGTACGTCACCGGCATCGCCAAGATCTCATTCGTACTCCAGACAGGCTGGATGAGCCTCACCGCCCCCGAGCCGATCCTCGAGAAGGACAGGTTCTACCAGCAGAGCACGCTCCACAGCCTCGAGGACCATTCCGACCTGATCCCCTATCTCCCGCGGGGCGAGGCGTTGGTCCGAGGCAGCGCCGTGGTGCAGAGAGGGCGGGTGACCCGCGTCCGCCTGCTGGTGCAGGAGGCCGAGGGGCGGGGCGTCGTTCTCGACAAGCTGCTCGACCTGCGCGGCGATGTCGACGCCGGAGGGGCCGATCTCGTCTCCGTCCCCCTCCGGTACGAGCTGGCCGCGTACGACGAGGTGCTCAATCCGGCAGGCGTCCGGGCTGGGGCGAAGATCCCTTCGAGGATCCTGCATCCCAAGGCCGAAGGCCTCGCCGTGGGCCTCGGCAGCCTCTCGCCGTATTGGCCGGTCCGCGCGGACCGGCTGAAGCCGCACGAGAAGCAGGCGTGGAGCCGCTCGCCCATCAACCTGCCGCCCAACTTCTCGTGGGACGTGTACTCGGCCGCTCCGCCGGATCAGCGCATCCAGGGTTTCTTCCAGGGCAAGGAGCGGATTTACCTGGAAGGGTTTCACACGCGCCACCGGGTGATCGACGCCGTGCTGCCGGGCGTGCTCGCCAGCGGGCACGTCTTCTTCCGCAACGGACGGTCGAGCCCAGTCCCTATGGTCGCCGACACGGTCCGGGTGGATCTGGATCGGTGGCTCGTCTCGGTCACGTTCCGGGGCCACGTGCCTTCACCGTCTCCGGAGCCGACCGACGTCGTGTTCGGCGCGGCCCTGCTCGCTCCGTACGCCCCTCCGCCGGTGTGGCCGAAGTACGTCGTATTCCCTTACTCGCCCGAGCCCCCGCCTCCCGCCCCCGGCACGCGGACCGCGCCAATGGACGTATTCGTCACGGCCCCAGACCCGAGCGGCGGCCTCCCCTTCATTCCCGCGGACGACAAGAAGGGTCGTGACTGACCGTTGGAAGGCGCCGACGTCGGTGGATATGCCCGACACGCCGAGCTCCGCGCCCAGCACGGCCATGCGGCTGTCATCGATGTCGCTGCCGCCTCACCAACCGGCTGGCATTCTACGCGAGAAGAGCACAGCTATCAAGAGCGAAGCGCGCCGCTTACAGATCGTGCGCGACCGGCCGCGGATCGGCCGCGGTCGAGCGATCGGAGGAGCGAATGGCGACAGCGACGGCCACCGGGCGCACCGCGCCCGTCAACGACATCGAGATGTACTACGAGCTCCGCGGCGAAGGGCCGCCGCTCGTGCTGCTCCACGGCTTCACCGGAGCGGGCGGGGACTGGGCTCACGTGTTCGACCTCGCGGAGCTCGGGGGTGGACACACGGTCATCACCCCCGATCTGCGCGGCCACGGCCGCTCGACCAACCCGGCTGGCTCGCTGACGATCCGCCAGTGCGCCTCCGACGTGTTCGCCCTCCTCGACCACCTGGGCGTGAAGGCGTTCCGGGCCATCGGCCTCAGCTTCGGCGCCAAGTGCCTCCTGCACCTGGCCACGCAGCAGCCGGACCGCGTCGCGTCGATGGTCCTCGTTTCCGCGACGCCGTACTTCCCCGAGCAGGCCAGGGCGATCATGCGCCTCGTCTCCGACGAGGGCCGCTCCGAGGAGGAATGGCGGGACATGAGGAGCCGCCACGCGCTCGGCGACGCGCAGATCCGTGCGCTGTGGAATCAGCCGCGCCGCTTCGCGGCCAGCCACGACGACATGAGCTTCACGCCCCCCCACCTGTCGACCATCACGGCGCGCACGATGATCGTGAGCGGCGACCGCGATCCCCTCTACCCGGCCGAGCTCGCCCTGGAGCTGTACCGCGCCATCCCGCGCTCCTGCCTGTGGATCCTGCCGAACGGCGGACACGGCCCCATCTTCGGCGAGTGGAAGGAGCCGTTCGCCCGCGCGGCGCTGGCGTTCCTGCGCGATGATCCGGGCGAGCAGGTGGCCGTCAGGGCATGACGAGGGAGACGCGCGGCGCGCAGCGTCACTGCGCGCCCTCGGCGCGCTCCTCCACCGGCGCTTGCGCGCCGAGCTTCGGAAGCCGGACGCTCAGCGTCTTCGTCTCTCCCGGCTCCACATTGACCATCAGCGTCCTGGAGGCATGCCCGGGGGCGGACAGCACGAAGCGATGCCCCTCGCCCACCGTGAGCCCCTCGATCCTGGTGCGATCGCCCTTCCAGAGCTTCCCGTCGACGAAGATGCTGGCCGGCGGATCGACCCAGAGCACCACCGTCGCCGTGAGCCTGTCCAGCTCGGCCACGATCTCCTTGAAGCGTGCCTCGTCGCTCAGCTTCACGGCCGTGCGGTACGGCTTGTATCCGTCTCTCGTGAGCTTGATGTGGAGCTCGCGCCCGAGCGGGAGCTCGTGGACCTTGGCCGGCGTGGCGACGGGGTGACGCTCGCCGTTCACCCATAACGTGCAGCCCTCGGGCTTGCTCGTGATCTCCAGCGAGCCCTTCGCCTCGAGCGGCGCGGGCGGCTCCTGACGGCTCGCCTGGGCGTCGTGGACCATCGTCATGAACTCGGCGTGCCGCTCCGAGAGCTGCCCCTGCATGTAGAGGAACCCAGGCACGAGCGCGAGCGCGCTGGCGGCCGGGATGAACGCCGCAACACCGCCCTTGCCCGAGAGCGGCGGCGGGCTGCTCAAGCTCGTCGGGCTCGTGCTCGTCGGGACGCCGCTCTGGGAGACGGTCGCGCCGCCGCTCATCTCCAGCGACCAGCGCTGCTGCTGCGCCGCGATCACGTCGATGAGCTGCCTGACGCCGAGGAGCGCCTCCTTGTGGCGAGCGAGCTTGTCCCGGAAGAGCGACTCCATCCATGCCGTGAGGCCCATGGGCGAGGCGGGGATGCGCTCGTCGCGGATGAGCTCCTCGAGCGCGGCGTGCATCTCGCGGGCTGACTGGTAGCGATCCTCCCGCCGCTTCTCGAGCGCGCGCAGCACGATCTTCTCCAGCCCCTTCGGGTAGCCGGGCTTGATCGCGCTCGGGAGGGGGTACTCCGAGCCGTGGATCTGGAGGAGCGTCCGCATCTGGGTCCCTCCCTTGAACAGCCGTCTGCCCGTCGTCATCTCGAACAGGACCACGCCGGCGGCGAAGATGTCCGCGCGATGGTCGATGCGATCCCCCGCCACGTGCTCCGGGGCCATGTAGGCGAACTTGCCCATCAGCACGTTTTCTTTCTGCTCTTCGACGTCGCCGAGCTCGCTCCGCGCGATGCCGAAGTCGACGATCTTCACGTCGCCCGTGTAGCTCACGACCACGTTGCGCGGCGAGATGTCCCTGTGGACGATGCCGAGCGGCGCACCGTCGAGGCCGCGCTTGTCATGGACGTACGCGAGCCCCGCGCAGACGCCGAGGATGATGCTGAGCGCGTGCTCGAGCGGGATCCCTCCCGGGTCGCGCTCCGCCGCCTCGCGCACGATCGAGCCGACGTCCTCGCCGTGGATGTGCTCCATCGCGATGAAATACGTCCTGTCCACCTGCCCGGCGTCGAACGTCTGGACGATGTTGGGATGCGACAGTGTCGCCGCGATGCGCGCCTCGTGGAGCAGCATGTCGATGAGCGACGGATCCTGGTTCATCGAGGGCAGGATGCGCTTGATCACCACGAGCTTCTCGAAGCCGAAGGACGAGCGATGCAGCGCGAGGAAGATCTCCGCCATGCCCCCCGCCGAGAGCTTCGACAAGAGCGTGTATTTGCCGAACTGTTTCGGCAAGAGCTCAGGTGCGTTTCCGGCCGCGCTCGGCGGCGCGCCGCCCGCGGTCAACGCGGTACGCTCTTGCATGAGACATTCTCCTGGTTCCAGTGGACGCTACGGCAAGGCCAGCGCAAAGGGGCCTCATGAGGAGCGCTCTCGGGCGAGTCTTACCATGGAGCGGTCATGAGATCTCAGCTTTTTTTGAGCGCGTCCGCCTGAAACGGCGGAGCGCGGGGCGGCGCGCGCAAAGCACTCTTCGGAAACATGAGCGATACACGTTCGTTCCAATGGTCGGGTAATGTCTCCACACTCGCCCACGGAGAGAGAACAATGGCGCAGGTTTCCTCTGAGCTCCTGGCACCGACCCGCCGGTTGACGCGCCTGTACGTCAGCGCGCTCGGCGCCGTGGCGCTCCTGTCGGTCGTGGCCCAGCTCCTCGTGCAGCACGCGTTGAACCAGCAGACGAGCGACGCGCACGTCGTCAACGTGGCAGGCCGCCAGCGAATGCTCAGCCAGCGGCTCAGCAAGGCCGCGCTCACGTTCCAGGTGACCACCGACCCCGCCGAGCGCAAGGGCCGCGTCGACGAGCTGGCGCAGGTGATGGCGCTCTGGGAGCGGTCGCATCGCGCGCTCCAGCACGGCGATCCCGGGATGGGATTGCCGGGGAAGAACACGCCGGAGGTGACACGCATGTTCCAGGCGATCGAGCCGCTGCACCAGAGCATGCTCCGGGACGGGAAGGATCTCCTCGCCGCGGTCGGCGCCGGCGGGGAAAAGCCGGCGGAGGCGGCCGCCATCCAGCCGATCGTCGCCGCGATCCTCGCCGCGGAGCCGGGCTTCCTGAGCGGGATGGACCGCGTCGTCTCTCAGTATGCTCACGAGGCGACGGCGCGGATCGAGCGGCTCCGGCTCGTCGAGCTGATCTTGCTGTGTGTGACCCTGGGGGTCCTCTTCCTCGAAGGGCTCTATGTCTTCCGCCCGGCGGTGCGCGAGATCCGGAGGACGATCAGCCACCTCGTCCAGGCGAGGGGGCACCTCGACAACACGGTTCAGGCGCTCCGGGCGATCGCAGGCATCGGACAGCCGTGATGCACGCCGGCTCTCCGCGACCGCCGAGCGGCGTTCAGAGGGCGGAGGCGGCGGTCACAGCCAGCCGCAGCCGCCGTCGAAGTCGAGGGGGGGCGTGGGCTCCGTGGACGACTGCGACGCACGACAGGCATCCTCGATGTTCTGTCGCAACATCAACATCAGGTTGTTGTCGTCCTGGATGTCCGTGTCCGGGTACTTCCCGAGCCACGCCCCGATCGGCGGCTTCATCATCTCGATGACCCCGAGCGATCGCCGGCAGTCGCCCGCCTGGTAGAAGTCGAGCGCGCCGCGCAGCGCCAGGTACATGTTCAGCATCATGTACGGCTTGCCCGAGCCGCCGTCGGAGATGTTCCACCACCTCGAGTCGGGGTTCTGCCCGGGAGGCAGGGCGTTGAGCAGCGTTGTGTCGACGTCCTGCGCGGCTCCGTCCTTCGCCGAGGTCCAGCCTGCCGTCACCTGGAAGGCCGCCTTGTCCGGCCCGATGCCGTCGGCGAGGGACGCATCGGCGAGGAGCTCCACGAACAGACCACCACCGCCGCCGCGGCGGCTGCCGCCCACGTCGGTCGCGCCGTCGCGCTGGCCGATGAACAGCGCCGGCATCTCCAGGGCCGCCCCCGCGGCGCTGGCGGTCGCCCGCTTCGTCCCGTAGATGCGCCCCACCTTGTAGCCGGCGGACGGGGTCACCTCCAGGCTGAAGTCCGTTGCCAGCGGGAAGAGCGTTGTCTTCCCCTCCTCCGAGAGCAAACCGCCGAGATCGCCCGGGCTCAGCGCGTAGGCGTACGTGCCCGCGCCCATCGAGCCCAGCGCCGACGGGATCTTCACGAGGAAGCGCTCACCCACGCCGATCACGCCGAACGCCGTGCCGTTCTCCACCAGCGCCTCGCCAAGACCGAGGATGCGGTCGGGGTCGGTGATACCGCTCGTCGCGTGCCCGCTCGTGAGCAGGAGCACGCGGTGCGCGCCCTCGAAGCCCGCCGCGTCGCCCTCGTCGAACGCCATCTCGGCGGCGGCGATCCCCTCGTAGAGGCCGACGATCTCGCCGGCGCCGTCGCCGAGGCGCTCGTCGGTGATGAGGCGCGTGAGCTCCGCCGACCCCGGCGCTGCGAGGAAAGCGCGGCGATCGACCCGCTCGCCATAGCGGATGACGCTGACGCGGTCCTCGGGACGGAGGCTTTCGAGCAGCCCTCCCATCCCCGCGTCCAGCGCGCCCTCATCGATCTCGGCGAAGCGGCTGTTCTCGACCGCGATCGCCAGGTGAACCGGCGGCCTGTCCAGCCTCGAAGGGTCGACCGCGGTGTTCATCGCGACGAAGGCCATCGTCCAGTTCCCCCCGTTGAAGCGCGGCGCCACAGCGAGGAACGGGTGAACGCAGACGTCCTTGCCGCAGTCGGCGTCGGGCAGGTCGATCGCGTGCTCGGCGAAGAACCCGACCGGATCCAGCGTGTCGAGCGTGGGCACCTTCCCCGCCTTCACGATCGCGCGGAACTGGGAGATGTCCTGCGCCCCGCCCTGGGCCACGTTGACCGAGCCTGCGGGGACGCCGCTGCCCTCGCCGACGTTGTCGGTGGAGCAACCGGCGGCGGCGGCGCAGAGACCGAGTGAGACCAGCTTCATCTTCGACGACATATGGCTTCTCCTCATTCGTAAGCGATCAACAGGTCCGCGGACGCGCTGGGCGTCTGGTAGCCCGCGTCGCACTCGTCACGCCCGGCGAGCACGCGCTCGGCGCGGCCGACCCGCACGCGGAAGTCGGGCCCTTCGAGGGCGTCTCCAGGGCTCAGCAGGGTCTTCTCGCCGCCGCTCTGCACCGCCACCGCCGCGTCGGTGACGTAGGCGCCGCAGCCCAGCCGGTCGCCCTCGCACCCCGTCGCCTCGATCGAGACAGCGAGGCCCCCGAGCTGGAGCTCGACGACGTTGGGATAGACCTCGATCCGCTTCGCCGAGTCGACGGCCGAGATCTCGAGGTGGTCGCCCTCGTCGGACCATTGCACCGTTTCGCCCGCCGAGAACGGGAAGTCTTCGATCGGAATGCACAGGTAGTGAGTCAGAGGGGTGAAGCTCGGGTCCGGCTCGCCGCCGCCCTCGCCGCCGGTGCCCATTCCACCTTCGCCGCCGGCACCCGCGCCGCCCTCGCTGCCCTCGCCGCCGGTGCCGCCGGCACCCGCGCCGCCAGCGCCACCGACGTCGGCTCCGCCGGCACCCGCGCCGCCAGCGCCACCGACGTCGGCTCCGCCGGCACCCGCGCCGCCAGCGCCACCGACGTCGGCTCCGCCGGCACCCGCGCCGCCTGTGCCCACGCCGCCTGCGCTGCCCGAGCCATCGTCGGGGCCGCGCCGCCGGTAGTTCATGGTCAATTCGATGCAGCCGTCCGAAAGTGCATCGATGTGCGCGATCTCGCCGACCACCTGCTTCGACCAGGGGCCGGCCCACTGGAAGGACGATTGAGGCGCGCCGGCGCACGACGAGGGCCCGACGTTCGTCAGCAGCGCGCCCGTCTTCACCTGTCCGGGCGCCACCATCGTGTCCGGCTTCAGCGCGACGCGCCCCGCCACCGTCTCCGCGTCCTTCCAGAAATCGCTGTCGTCGTTCACCTTCTGCGGAATCATGACGGTTTGCAGATCGGACCACCATGCCATCACAGGCCGCAGTCCATCGGTCTCGAGCAGCACCACCTCGCAACGCCCTTCCGGGGTCGGCGCCGTCTCCTCGAAGTTGCCTGCGGCGAGGTGGGCCTCGGTCCGGTTGAGCGGGAGCGTGTCCTGCGGGTCCAGCCGGTACGTGATCCCGAGGTTGAACGCGCTCGGCCCGAACATGCGTGTCGGATCGCCGGAGGTGACGGCAGAGCAATCGAGCGACGCGTCCACCCAGCGCACGCGAACGTCCACGATCCCGGGCGTCGCATTGATGAGATAGGCGTCGGTGAAATAGCCCTCGGGTGCGGGGGTGCCGGTCGCGACGCAGGCGACGGCGGACGCCCCCAGGATCGCGCGCTCGAGCACCCAGCCGGTACGCGAGCCTTGCTCGGCGCTCCGGGCCGAGCGCTCCCGGCTGGAAGCCGCGCGCGCCGAGAGGCGCCATGCCGGGACGAGGACCACGAGCGCGGCCAGGTCCGTCGGATCTTGCCAGATACGCCACGTGATCCCCGCCAGCCCCACGAGCCCCACGAGGAGCTGCGCGGCGGCGGCCGAGAGCTTGATCGCCGCGAACGGCGCGGCCACCGCCGCGAACGCCAGCGCCCGCCCGCGCGACGTGCGCGCGTCCGCGAGCGCCGCTGCGAGGACGGGGGCGACCACGAGGCCGGCGAGATCGCTGAGCTTGCCGGTGAGCGCGCCAGGCAAGAGCCCGGCGCCTTTCAGGAGGTGGTCGTTGACCACCAGGAGCGCCAGGGCGCCAAGGAAGAGGGGGTGGCGGAGGACCGCGAATCGAGGCGACACAGATTGTCGTGACCGCGACACCAACGTCAGAGCACCTGCGGGGCCGCCGGCGTTTCGCCGTGATGAGTTCAGCATCGCCGCGAGCCGAAGGCAGCGCGCGTGCCACTCGGACGCGCTTTGCTCGCCGAGGTGGCTCCGGACCCGGCGTGCTACAGCTCGCCCTCGCCCTCGCGCCTCTGCGAGCCGGCGTCTCTCCTGCCCGGCCCGTCCCGGCTTTTTCGGAGCTCTGCGCGCGCAATGCGATCCTGCCTGTTACCGTCTGCCTTCTCTTTTCTCGCGTCCCTCTCCGGGTGTGGCCCTGTCGACGGTGATCCGTCGATCCCCGCGGAAGCCAGCGATTGTCCCACGCTGTTCGGCGAGGACTTCTCCGAGACCCGCGCCGTCGACATCGGCGACGCGTCGTCTGGGACGTTCGTGCCCTACGCCGACGGTGCCAGCGTGCGACTGATCCTCGGCAACCAGGGCTCGATGATGATCACGCCCTGGGTCCAGGTGGAGGCGCTGCCCGGCGACGCGGAGGAGACGTGCCATGTGGTGCGCCTCGCGAACGAGCTCGAGGGCCCGCTCGCCAGCGATCCCGAGGGGATCGCCGCCGCGCAGTTCAACGTCCAGTTCATCAAGACCGGCTCTTTCCTGGTCTCGGACGGCGCGCTCTACCACCCTTTCGCGTGGGACCGCGAGACCCTCGAAGGTCAGAAGCTCGGGCTCACGGTGACCGTGCGCGGCGACGGATACGAGGGCACGAAGAGCGTGAGCGTCGTGCTGGAGTGAAGGACCCGGCTCATCGAGCCGCCGCTCACATCGAGCATGCGATGTCAGGTCCGGTCCAGCGCGACCGCTGAGCGCGGCGATTCGCCCTCACGTCCTCGAATCGTTTTGGCTCTCTTTTCCTGATGGATGGCTCATGGCGTGCCGAGAGCCGAGGATGGTTCACATCGACGAAGCGCTTCGCCGCCATCCGCCTGGGAAGCCGACCCCCAGGTCGCGAATCGGCGGAAGGGTCGTTTCGGAGGCGGCGCGGAGGTCGCGATCTGGCGGAAGGGTCGTTCCGGAGGCGGCGCGGAGGTCGCGATCTGGCGGAAGCGTCGTTCCGGAGGCGGCGTGAAGGTCGCGACCTGGCGGAAGGGTCGTTTCGGAGGCGGCGCGGAGGTCGCGACCTGTCCAAGCCATCGTTTTTTGACCAGCGCCCAGGTCGCGATCTCTCCAGGATCCTGCTTGGGACGCGAGGTCCAGGTCAGGACCTGGGCGCTCCTGTAAAATTACGCCAGACCCCAGGTCGCGACGTCCGTTCTGACGTTTCACGAGCGCGGGCCGCGGAGGCGACCTTCCGAGACGGAGCGTTCAAGCTTGCTCGCACGCCCCTCCGGCGGCACCGGCAGCCCGAGCAGCCCGTCCAATCGCCGTGAATTCTTCCTCCGCCGCGCGGTGCTACCGCGCGGCGCACCGGGGCGCGACGTAGCGGCCGTTCGGGTCGGCGTCGACGAACACGGGACCCACGTCGGAGAGCTCGAAGCTGACCGATGTTGCGTCGATCGCCGTGATGGTGAGCCTGCCGAAGCCCGTGTTGCCGCCGCCGCTGACGGCCCCCGTGCTGCCGCAGTCCGCGCGAGAGGACGTCCCGTAGATCGTGAGATCGCCGCTCGCCGTGTCCACCTCGCCCACGGCGAGCATCGACTCGGGCATGCGCAGCTCCAGGTCCCACCAGTCGCTGCAGGGCTCGTACGTGGGGTTCGCGTCGGGGTCGCGGCACGACAGCGCCAGGGTGGCGACGCGGAAGGTCACGGTCGAGTCGCCGAAGACGATCGCGCTCACCTGGCGCCCACCGCCGCCCGAGGTCGTCGGCGACGGCGCGACCGAGCTCGTCGTCGATACCGGGCCATCCGGGCCATCCGGGCTGCCCTGGCCGCTCGTGCTGCCCTGGCCGCTCGTGCTGCCCGCGCCGCCGGCCCCGTCTCCTCCGCCGTCCATGATCACCGCGCCGCCGCACGCGCTCTGGACGAGCAGCGCGAGCGAGCCTACCGCCATTGAGATGCATCGAGGTGAGCGCTTCATCGTCGCATCGTATCGCGCTCCGGCCCGCGATCGCAGGCGAGGGCAAGCCTCCGTCGATGGACCGGCCGGGGGCCACCTGTGCTACCGTCGACCACAGCAGGCTCGGATGGCGGCACGCCCCGTGGCCGGGCGTGAAGCACGGAGCTCTCATGAAGCCACCTGTCGTCGAAGGAGACGTCATCGCCGGCAAGTACCGGGTCGATCGCGTCGTGGGCCGAGGCGGCATGGGCATCGTTGTCGCGGCGAGCCACCTGTTCCTCCCGCAGCGTGTCGCGATCAAGCTCCTCCTCAGCACGGAGAGCCCGGCGCTCGTGCAGCGGTTTCTCCGCGAGGCGCGCGCGGTGGTCCGCCTCAAGGGCGAGCACGTCGTGCGGGTGTTCGACGTCGGCGAGCTCGGCTCGGGCATCCCGTACATCGTGATGGAGTACCTGGAGGGCGAAGATCTCTCCGACGTGCTCCGCGCCCGCGGCACGCTCAGCGTCGTGGACGCGGCCGACTACGTCCTGCAGGCCTGCCTGGCGATGGCCGAGGCGCACGCCGCGGGCATCGTGCACCGCGATCTCAAGCCGGCGAACCTCTTCCTCACGACGACGCCCGGAGGGGCGACGCTCATCAAGGTCCTCGACTTCGGGATCTCGAAGGAGGTGCCGGGCAGCACCGAGGGCGTCGGCGCGTCGCTGACGCAGACGCGGGAGATGCTCGGCTCGCCCATCTACATGTCCCCGGAGCAGATGCGGTCGTCGCGCTCGGTCGACGCCCGCTCGGACGTGTGGGCGCTCGGCGCGCTGCTCTACCGCCTCCTGGTAGGGCAGCCGCCGTTCGAGGCCCCGGCGCTCGCCGAGCTCGTGCTGCAGGTCGCGAGCGCCGAGCCGATCCCGCCCACCGCGCTCAGGAGCGACATCCCACCGGGGCTCGAGGCCGTGATCCTCCATTGCCTCCAGAAGGATCCGGCCCGGCGGCCGCAGACCGTGGCCGACCTGGCGCGCGCGCTGGTGCCCTTCGCGACGGCGGGCGGGCAGGAGCGCGCGGAGCGCGCCGCGAGGATCCTCGCGGCGGGGGCGCAGCCGACGCTGCCGCCGACCGGTTCGGCGCCGCCGCCGCGGCTCGTGCCGGCCAGCAGCCCTCCGAGCGCCCCGTCCGGCGCGATGGCGAGCCTCCTGCCCACGACGCGGGGGCTCACGCGGACGTCCGCCCGGCCCGGGTCGCGCAGGATCCTCGGGGCGGCGCTCGGGGCGGTCGTGATCGCCGTGCTGGCGCTCGCCCTCTGGGGCGCGGTCGCGCTGCCAGGCAGAGCGCCGCAGGCGGCGGCGCTGCAGGCCGCGGCGGCCTCGCAGGACGACACGGCGCCGCGGCGCGCGCGGCAGGACACCGCGGCGCGCGGCGCGGATCCGCCGATCGCGCCGGAGCCGCCGCCGGCGATCCGTGACGCCTTGCCGCCGCAGCAGCCGTCGGCCTCCCCGGTCGTCGCGCCGGCCGCCGACGCGGCGCCCTCCGGGGCGGCGCTCGAGGGCCGGCGCGCGCCCCCGGCCACGAGCGCGTCGGCGACGCCGAAGGCGCCGCCTTCGCCCGGAGGGACGAATCCCTTGGAACCACCGCTCAGATGAGACAGAAACCACCGGCCTCCGACCCGTTGCACCCCGCATTCCCTCTGGAGGCAGGCGAGGCGCCTGTGCGTTCGCGCCGCCCGGCGACGCGGCTCGCGCCAGCGGTCGCCATCGTGGTGTTGACCACGGCCGGCGGCGCGGCCGCGCAGCGACCCCCTGCTGCGGCGCCTGCGCCGGCCGCTGCCGCGCCGGCGGCGGCGCCTGCGCCGGCCGCTGCCGCGCCGGCGGCGGCTCCTGCGCCGGCCGCTGCCGCGCCGGCGGCGGCGCCTGCGCCGGCCGCTGCCGCGCCGGCGGCGGCGCCTGCGCCGGCCGCTGCCGCGCCGGCGGCGGCTCCTGCGCCGGCCGCTGCCGCGCCGGGCGAGGCTGCTCCTGCGCCGGCCGCTGCCGCGCCGGGCGAGGCTGCTCCTGCGCCTGCCCGCGAGCGGCTGAGCGGTGAGGCCAGGGCCGATTACGAGTCCGGCAAGGCGCTCTTTCGCAACGGCGACTTCGCCAGCGCCTTCCTCAAGTTCCAGAGCGCCTACGAGAGCTCGAAGGACGCGCGCCTCCTCTGGAACATGATCGCCTGCACGTCCAAGATGCACCGGTACAGCCAGCTCCTTGCGCTGGTGGAGAGGTTGAAGCAGGAGGACCGCGGCGTCCTGCTCCCGGAGGACTGGGCGACGATCGCCGAGGTCGAGCGGAAGGCCAGCGCCCTCGTCGGTCACCTGGACATCACCGCGAGCGAGCGGGACGCGGAGGTGACGATCGACGGCCAGCTGATCGGGAAGACGCCGCTCCCGGGCAAGGTGATCGTCGACGCCGGCACGAGGCGAATCCGTGTCTTCAAGCCGGGGTTCAAGGAGCACCTCCGCGCGGAGAGCGTGTCCCCTGGCGCGCAGCTGGCGCTCGACGTCCGGCTGGCGCGGCCGATGAACGGCGGCAGGCTCTCCATCGTTGCCTCTCCGGGCGATCGCCTCGCGCTCGACGGCGAGCTCCTGGGCGAAGGGCAGTGGGAGGGCATCGTGCCGGGCGGCCGCCACGTGGTGAGGGTGACGGCGCCGGGGAAGGTGCCCTACCAGGCCCAGATCCTGATTCAGGACGAGGCGCTGAGCAGCGTCCGCGTCGGCCTGGTGCCGGCCGAGAAGCTCGGCGGGACGCCGCCGTGGATATGGATCGTCGGCGCCGGGGCGGTCGTCGCGGCGGCCTTGTCGGCCGGCATCCTCCTCTTGCACGATCACAATCCCGCGCAGGTGGGGACGGCCGAGCAATCCATGGGGGCGCCCCGTCCTACGGGCTTCGGAGGCCGCTGGTAAGGGGCCTGTCGTGGTCCGTGGCGGGGCGGGAGCTCGTGCTCGGCGCAGGAGCGGCTGAGCTTCGTGAGCCGCTGTGGATTCGCCGGGTCGGCATGGCCGTCGTGCGCCGTCGGGTCGCGCGCTCGCGCGCTGCCATGGGCGCGCCTTTCTCGGCCTCCTGAGACAAGCGGCGTACATGTCACGGCTCCAGCGTGACATGTCACGGATCCATCGTGACATGTCACGGCTCCATCGTGACAACCGCGGAACGCGGTAGCAGGCAGCGATGCCGGTGTCTCCTCCCGGCAGAGCTCGCTCCTTCGCGGGATTTCTCGCGTTCGTGTCGAGGAAAGCCCACCCGACAACCCCGGAGTCGCGGGTCATGGGCGACGCGCTCCTAACGTCGCGGACCGGGCACGGTCTCTGCAATGTGCGGCGCGCGGCCCGCCTCCCGGAGAGCAGAGGCCGTGACTGCAATTCTTCCAAACCATCGAGGAACACATGAAAGCCTTGTTCTTGACCGCTGCGGCGGTGTTGTCTGTGCTTGCCGTCGGCTGCGTTGAAGGTGAATCGCTCAAGTCGGAGCTGGCCAGCGACGGGATCGGCGAGGCTCGGCAGGGCATCGGCGACGAGGGCTGCGGGACGCTCAACATGTCCACCTTGGATGCCGCGGACGGGGCCATCAACTCGACCCTCAGCTTGCAAGCAAGCCCGGACTGGACGTACAACCCCCCGACTTGCCCTTATCAGTACGTCGTGGAATACAGGAATCTACCGGCTGCCGCCAACAACGGCGATCTTCAGATCTGGGCCCAGCCCAAGGGCGGTTGGGGTAGCATCGACAATGAGGCTGATTGCGAGAGGACTCACGTGCTAGCGGGCTACTACGTATGGAGCACCAACTTCTCCTTGTCGCCCACCGTCAGCACCGTCGAGGCCCATGGGACGTGGAGCAGCAGCGGCGACGAGATCTTTGGCGCCGGTTGTTTCCCGACTTACGTCGGTCAGCCGCCGCACGTTGATGGAAGGTACAAGGTCCGCGTCGCCGCGCGAACCCTCTTCTGCGCCTACTCCGATGGTTGCACCGACACCCAGCGCACGGACCTCAAGGTCGAGACCGAGCCGACCTGGCATTACATCGTGCAGTGAGCGGCAGGCCGGGCGCGCCCGCGCTCCGGTTGCGGGTGCGCCGGCGTCTCGCTCGCGCGCCGCGGTGGTGCGCCGCCCCGCGCGGCGCCCACCACGGCGTGGGCCCCGCGCCGCATCGGGCGGCGCCCCGCGCCCCTCGGCTCGTCACACCCCCACGAGCGGTCCTGTGCAGAAGTCCGGGTCGCCGAACGTGTCGGCCTCGATGCCCATCGCGTGGAGCAGCGACAGGAGCAGGTCGTTGTGCGCGACCTCCTTCTGCTGGACGACGTATCGGCCCGTCTTGAAATGGCCACCTGCGCTCCCGGCGAGGACATACGGGATGTTCTTGCGCAGGTGATTGCCGTCCGCGTGCTCGTTGGTCCAGAAGATCACCGTGTTGTCGAAGACCGTGCCGTCGCCCTCCGGCATGCTCTTCAGCCTGGCGATCAGGTACGCGAGCTGCTCGGCGTAGAAGCGGCTGATCCTGGTGAGCCGCCCGCGGTTCACCTGATCGGCGTAGCCGTTGTGCGCCATCGGGTGGTGGCCCTCGGTGATGTCCGGCCCGAGGAAGCTCAGCACCTTGGTCGTCGCGGAGTTCGTGAAGTGCAGGCTCGCGACCCGCGTCAGATCGCAGGCGAGGGACATCGCGATGAGATCGAGCTGGAGCCGGCAGAGCTCCGGCATGCTGGCGACCTTGTCGACGTCGAGATCCGGCGTCAGCGCCGGCGCGGCGCACGCCGGCGAGGCCGGCGCCGAGCCGCGATCGAGGCGCGACGCGATGTCCTCCACCGACGCGAGGTGCCCTTCGAGCTTCAGCCGATCCGCGGCGCCCAGCCGCCTGCGCAGCCGGTCGTAGTCCGAGGCCACCTTGCCGAGCACCGCCCTGCGCTGCTCGGTCTTCCGCGTCGCGTCGGCGGGCGCGACCGACAGGTCGGAGAAGAGCCGGTCGAACGCGGCGTACGGGCTGTTCTCCGGCGGCAGCGGCTGCGCCGGCCCGCGGTACGCGAGGCGCGCGCCCACGGTCGCCCCGTAGACGAGCACGCCGAGCTCGAGCGAGAGGAACCTGGTCTTCGTGCCGATGTGGTTCGCGATCTCCTGGTCGAGCGAGATGCCGTCGGCCCAGCCGCACGACAGCCCGGCGTCGCCGGGGAAGTCGCCCTCCTGCATCGCGCGCGCCGTCAGGCACTGCCCCGTGCCCTTCTGGTGCGCGTCGCCCGGCCCCGTCAGCGCCGACAGCGCGCTCACGTTGCCGAGGACCAGCAGATCCCTGTTGTGGTCCTTGAGCGGCGCGAGGATGGGCGACAGCTCCTCGCCGTCCCGGAACGTCGAGGACGACGGCCAGAAGTCCGGCGGGACGGTGCCGTTCGGCGTGTAGAGCACGATGAACCGCTTCGGGAACTCGAGCCCGAACGCGGCCCGCCCCGCCTGCTCCGACGCCGGCGCGAGCCGCTTCGAGCAGCCCATCGCCTCGAGGAACGGCAGCGCGAGCGCCGCGCCGCCGAGGCCCCTGAGCACGGCGCGGCGGCTGAGTCGGAACGGCTTCATCACGGCTCTCCTCCCGGGGCGCGCTCCGAGGCGCCCCCTGCGTCGTCTCCCACGTTGCCTCCCGCGTCGATCTCGCGCCGGTAGCGGAACGCGTCGGTCTGGGTGAGCGCCACGAGCAGCGCCCTGATGTTGTACCGGGACGCCTCGAACGCCTCCGTCGCCTGCGAGAGGCTGCAGGCGTCCTCGCGCTGCTCGGCGCGGCCGTAGCCGAAGCGGAACCACTGCTTCACGACGCACGCGCGCACCTGCTCGCTCTCCGCGAGCCGGTGCGCGAGCTCGACCGCCCCGTCGAACGGCCCGTCGATGTCGGTCTGCGTGAGCTCGCCGCTGGCGTCGACCGGGATGCCGTTCTCGGCGTCCCGCCAGCGGCCGAGCGCGTCGTAGTGCTCGAAGCCGAACCCGATCGGGTCGAGCAGCGCGTGGCAGCTCCTGCAGCCCGGGTCGGACACGTGCTGCGAGAACTGCTCGCGCGTCGTCTTCGTCCGGTCGACCATCGGCGGCTCCGGGACCACGTCCGGCGGCGGCGGCGGGATCTGGCAGAGCAGGCTCTGGCGCACGAACCGGCCGCGGTGCACCGGCGAGGACCGGTTCGGCTTCGCGTAGAGCGAGAGCAGCCCGGCGTGCGTCAGGAAGCCGGCGCGCTGCGACGGATCGAGCTCCACCCGCTCGAACGCCTCGCCCTTCGGGCCTCCCTCGACGCCGTAGAGCTCGGCGAGCTCCCGGTTCATCACCGAATAGGACGCCGTGAACAGCGCGCTCACGCTCGCGTCCTCCTCGAAGATCGCGTGATCCAGGAACGCCTCGGTCTCGGCCTGGAACAGCGGCAGGAGCTCGTCCCGGTACTCGGGGTAGAGCTCCGGATCCCTCCCGCCCGCGGCGATCTCGTCGATCTTCGAGAGCCCGAGCCACTGGCGGTGGAAGTTCTTCACCGCCTCGCGCGCCCGCGGATCGTCCAGCATGCGCCGCGCCTGCGCCTCGATCTCCGCGGCGGTGCCGAGCGCCCCCTGCTCGGCGGCCGCGAAGAGCGCGTCGTCGGGCATCGTGCCCCAGAGCAGGTACGAGAGCCGCGAGGCGATCTCGTACGAGGTGAGCGGCACGACGTCGCCCTCCACCGGATCCGGCATGCCGAGCTCGACGCGGTAGAGGAAGTGCGGCGACTGGAGCATCGCCTGGACGACGAGCGAGAGGCCGGTCGACGCGTCGTCGGGCGTGTCCCCGAGGCCGAGCCCGCGGTCGAAGAGCGCCGCGAGCTCGGCGATCTCGTCCTCGGCGAGGGGCCGGCGGAACGCCCGCTTGCCGAGCGACGCGATGAGCGCCGCGATCTCGCCGCGGCACGCGGCGCCCGCCGCGGCCCCGCGGCACGAGGGCGCCTCGCCGAGCAGCTTGCCCGCCGCGCGCGCCGCGATGCCCTCGGCGGCGGTCATGTACTGCTCCGCGAGCAGCGGGCTCACCACGAGCGCCGCCGCCTGGTTGTTGAAGCCGAGCGACTCCTCCTCGGGCACGAAGCCCCTCGCAGGGTGGCTGTCGTCGCCGAGGAGATCGAGTATCGTATTGTCGTACTCCACCCGTGTCATGCGGCGGAGCGGCGACTCGCCTGGCTCGATGGAGGCGCAGAGCGGGGCGGTCGCCTCGCCGCCGTCGTCGTCGTCGTCGTTCGCGGGGAGATCGCCGAACTGCCCTGAGCAGGAGGCGAGGAGGAGCAGGCCGATGGGCCAGCGGAGAGCTCTTGGTTCAGCCATGGTGCCTCGTCGGCGAGCGCGAGCAGGGCACGGCGCGTTCCCCTCCGTGCAGCGTGCGCGGCGCGGCCGTGTGTGCGTGGCGCGCCATCTCGCCATCTTCAAGGAGCGTATGGCAAACCGTCGCTCCCGGATAGGAGCCGCGCTCGGAGCGGCCGAATCAAGTGGGAGCACGGGGCCGATGTGATCATCCCGTGTGCGCGTGTCTTACGGCGTTGCCGCGGACTCCGGCCTTCGAAGGCGGCTCGACCTGCGGTGTACGGAGCGACTATGCTCGCGCCCAATGCAAAGGCGAACGCTCGCCTGTCCTGTCTCTCCTCTCTCTCCTCGGGCGCCGCGGCGCCGCGCGCGCCGCTCTTCTGCGGCCGCGCTGCTCGGCGCGGCGCGCTCGGCGCTGTCGATGCTCCTGGCGCTCCTCGCGCCAGGCTCGGCGCTCGCCGATCCCGGCGCGGCGTCCAGCGCCGATCGCGCCGAGCGCGACGAGGGCGCCCGCCCCCCCGCCGCGGGGACAGCGCTCTTCAGCGCGGGTGTCGATCTCGAGATCGCGGGTCGTACGCTGTCCTATAGCGATCTGCTCTCCGACAACCTCCGCACCTACGAGGTGCTGGGCGTGCCCATGCCGTCCCTCCGGGGCGAGCTGTACCCGTTCGCGCGGAGCGCCGTCCCTGTGCTCCGCGACCTCGGCGTCGAGCTCTCGTACGCTCGCGCGCTCGGCCTCGACTCGGAGGGCGCCGGCGGAGCGGGCGTATCGACCTCGTGGAGCCGGCTCCACGCCGGCCTCCGGGGCCGTTACCGCCTCGCCGGGCAGGACGGGCCGGTCCTGTTCGCGGGCGGCGGACTCCGCTGGACCGACTTCGATATCGAGTCGACGGGCGACCCGTCGCGCGACGCCGCGTCGGTGTCTTACGTCGCCTTGCGCCTGGGGGTGGACGGGCGATTGCCGGTCGGCCCGGTCGCGCTGGAGGCCGGGGGAGGGGTGCAGGCGCCCCTCTCGATGGGAGCCCTCGCCTCTCATTTCCGCGCGCCGAGCGCCGGAGGCGTCGATTTCCGCGTCGCGGTCGCCGCCCCGTTCGCGCCGGGGCTCGAGGCGCGCGCCGGCGCGTCGTACGCGCGGTTCTTCTACGATTTCGACTCGGAGCCAGAGGACACGTACATCGCGGGCGGGGCGCTCGACCAGCTCTTCAGCGTTCACCTGGGGGTGGCTTATCATGGGGAGTGAGGTGCGCTCAGCGCGCGCGGCGCGCGCCGGGTCTGCCCGTCGCGGCGGGCGCTTCACGGCGGCGACGGCGGTGACGGCGGCGGCGCTCGTCGCGCCGGCCTTGCCGCTGCTCGCGGGGTGTCCGGGGACGATCGACGATCAGGAGCGGTTCGACCGGCGGCACGGCGGCGGCGGCCCGCAGGCCGCATGCGCCGACGTGCCCGCGGTGTTCGCCGAGCGGTGCGGCGGCGGGGGCTGCCACGGGCCGGGCGAGCCCGCGGCCGGCCTCGACCTCGTCACGCTCGGCGTCGGCGATCGCGTCGCCCGCCGCCCGGCCACGAACTGCGCCGGCGTGCTCGCCGACCCCGATCGGCCGGAGGAGAGCGCGCTCTACGTGCGGCTCACCGACGCGCCCTCGTGCGGCGCGCGCATGCCGCTCGGCGGGGCCCCGTACTCGTCCGAGGAGATCGCGTGTGTCGCCGCCTGGATCGCGGAGCTCACGCCGGCCGCGTGCAGCGGCCTCGACTGCGGCTGTCCAGGCTGCGTGTGTACGCCCGGCGCGCAGGAGGCGTGTTACACGGGCCCGGGGGGGACGGACGGCGTCGGGCGCTGCGCGGCCGGCACGCGGGCCTGCAACGCGGAGGGCACGTCGTGGGGCCCGTGCGTGGGGGAGGTCCTGCCCGCGTTCGACGCGTGCGACACGCCCGACGACGAGGACTGCGACGGCGCGACGCCCGCCTGCGAGGACGTGTGGAGCCGCGGCTTCGGCGACGCGAACGGCCAGTACGCGCGAGCCGTCGCGTTCGACGCGGAGGGCAACGTGATCGTGGCCGGCCAGCTGGAGGGGACCGTCGATCTCGGCGGCGGCCCGCTCACGGCCACCGGCACGGACGCCTTCGTGGCGAAGTTCGACAGGTTCGGCGCGCACGTCTGGAGCAAGCTGTTCCCGGGCGACGGCAACCAGTTCGCGATGGCGCTCGCGGTCGACGCGGCGGGCAGCGTCCTCGTGGCGGGCCGCGCCTTCGGCCGCGTCGACCTCGGCGGCGGCGAGCTCGCGTCGCGCGGGAGCGACGACGTCTTCGTCGTCAAGCTGGGCGGCGACGGCGAGCACATCTGGAGCCGGCTCTTCGGCGGATCCGGCGCGGATCGCTGCGACCGCATCGCCGTCGACGCGGCGGGCAACGTCCTCGTGGCGGGCGGCTACAACGGCGCCGTGGACTTCGGCGCCGGCGAGCTCACGAGCGCGGGCATGCGCGACGCCTTCGTGCTGCGCCTCGCCTCGGACGACGGCCGGACGCTCCTCGCCATGCGCGCCGGCGGCGAGGGCGACGACTACGCCCACGGGATCGCGGCCGACGCCGACGGCAACCTGCTCGTCGCGGGGTATTTCGAGGGATCCATCGATCTGGGCGGCGCGCCGCTCGAGAGCGCCGGCCTCTCCGACATCTTCCTCGCCAAGCTCCGTCCTTCCGGCGACCACGTCTGGAGCGCCCGGTTCGGCGGCGCCGAGGCGGACGAGGCCCACGACGTCGCGGTCCACCCAGCGACGGGCGACGTGGCGCTCACGGGCACGTTCGCGTCGACCATCGATCTCGGCGGCGAGCCGCTGGCGAGCGCCGGCGGGCGGGATCTGTTCGTCGCCAGGCTCTCCGGCGCCGGCGCGCACCTCATGAGCCGGCGCTTCGGCGACGGCGAGGACCAGCTGCTCACCGATTTCGAGACCGGGGCGCGCGCGAGCGTCACGGTGGACTCCGCCGGCAATCTCCTGCTCGCGGGGCCGCTGTTCGGCTCGGCGGACTTCGGCGGAGGGCCGCTGACGAGCCGAGGCAAGACCGATGTCTACCTGGTCAAGCTCGGCGCCTCGGGCGATCACGTGTTCAGCAAGCTGTTCGGCGACGTCCAGACGCAGGTCGGCCTCGACGTGGCGGCGGGCTCGGGCGCGAGCGTGCTGGTCGCCGGCCGCTTCTACGGCGCCATCAACTTCGGTCAAGGGGCGCTCTCGAGCGCAGGCCAGGGCGACGCGTTCGTTGCAAAGCTCTCTTTATAAATACCGTTCTCGTTGCAAATGCCGCGCTCGGCAGCGATGAGCGCTGTTTGCCCACCTCGTCTGTCGGAGTCACCTCGGCGCGTGACAATTTGCCTCGCTGGGGCGGCATGGCTGTTCTTTCATCGCTCGTCTGGGCACGTCGCTCCCAGTCCTTGCCTCGTTTCCAGCTTTCTCGGAGTGGCATGTTCTCTGCTCGAAGCCGCTCGACCGCGCGGCGAGATGCTCCGCTGATCGGAGGATTTCCGTCGAGCCGAGCGGGCGAGTCCGAAGGAGCAGAGGCATGCGCATCCTGCTTATCACCAAGATCTTCCCGAACGCGACGAACCCGGGGCAGGCGCCGTTCAACCGGAGGCAGTTCGCCGCGCTCTCGAGGTATTGCGATATCGACGTCTTCGCCACGATCCCCTGGTTTCCTGGGGCTTCCAGGTTCTCTCGATGGTCCATGTCGAGCGACGCGCCTCGCGAGGACGTGATCGAGGGATTGCCGGTGCGCCACCCGCGATTCCTCTATGTGCCCAAGGTGGCGCCGTATCTCAATGGCCCGCTCTATGCGGCGTCCATGCTCTTCGAGCTGGCGCGCCACCGTCCGGCGCCGGACGTCATCGTCGGCTCGTTCGCCTATCCGGACGGATTCGCCGCGGTGTGCCTCGCGGAGCTGCTCGGCGTCCCGGCGGTCGTCAAGGTGCACGGCTCGGACGTCGACGTGCTCTCGCAGCAACCGGCGATCAGGCCCTCGCTCGAGTGGGGTCTCCGGCGCGCGACCCGCGTGGTCGCCGTGAGCAAGCAGCTGGCCGAGGGGGTCCACGCGCTCGGCGTCCGTCGCGACCGCATCGATGTCGTGATGAACGGCGTCGATCGCAGCGTGTTCTACCCGCGCGACCGGGGCGAGGCCCGCGCCACCCTGGGCCGCCCTGCGGAGCGCCGGCTGCTGCTCTACGTCGGCCACCTGCTCCGCGACAAGGGCGCGCTCGACGCGATCGCCGCGTTCGAGCGCATCGCCGCCGCGCACCCCGACATCGACCTCGCGCTGGTCGGGAGCGGCGCGGACGAGCAGGCCTGCAGGTCGGCGGCGGAGCGGCTCGGCGGGCGCGTCCTGATGACCGGTCGCCTGCCGCACCACGAGGTGGCGCGCTGGGTCGCCGCCTGCGATGCGCTGGTCCTGCCGAGCCATCACGAGGGCACACCCAACGTCGTGATCGAGTCGATCGCGTCGGGCCGCCGGGTTGTCGCGACGCGGGTCGGGGGCATCCCCGACGTGATCACGGGCCCCGAGCTCGGCGAGCTCGTCTCGCCCGGCGATCTCCCCGCCCTGGCCGGCGCCATGGCGCGCGCGGCGCACGCGCCCTACGATCCCGAGCGGATCGCGGCGCTCACCGGGTGCAAGGGGTGGGACGAGAGCGCTCGCGCGCTCCACGACACGCTCGTCCTGGCGCGGAGCGAGCGGCGCTCGCCGGCGCCCGCGCCGCTGCGCGTGCCCGTGATCGACAAGGGCCCCGCGCTCCAGGCGGACGCGCAACCCCCTGCGTCGGTGCGACGGGCGCCGCCCCCCTCGCGGCGGTTCCCCGACGGCGCGCAGCTCAGGGTCGGCCAGGCCTGAAGGGCCGCGCGATCGCCTTGACCCCGCCTCAGGCCACGGGCACGGCCTTTTCCGGCCGCAGGCGAACGGTGGGGCCGGGATCCGGGGGCGGCGGCTCGGCGCGCGGCATCGCGGCGCGCGCCGTCCAGAAGCTCCTTGCGTCGTCCGGCGTCCACGCCGGCGCCGGCTCGCATGCGTCGAGCGCGGCGAGCAGCTCGCGCGCGCTCTGGTAACGGTCGCCTGGCCGCTTGGCGAGGCACCGCATCACCACCTCTTCCAGCTCCGACGACAGCGGCCAGGGCGCGCGCAGCGACGGCGGGATCGGCGGCATCGTCAGGTGCGAGTAGACGAGCTTGCCGAAGCTCCGGCCGTCGAAGGGGGCCACGCCCGTCAGCAGGTAATAGAGCGTGACCCCGAGCGAGTAGATGTCGCTCCGGGCGTCCACGGCGCCGGCCGAGATCATCTCCGGGGACATGTACGTGGGCGTTCCCTTGATCACGCCGACGTCCGTCATGCTCGCGTCTCCCTCCAGGCTCACCTGCTTCGCGATCCCGAAGTCGAGCACCTTGAGCACGTCCTGCTCGTCCCCCACGCGCGTGATGTAGAGGTTGTGGGGCTTGATGTCGCGGTGGATGACGCCCGCGTCGTGCGCCTCCGCCAGCGAGAGGCAGGCCTGCCGCGCGAAGTGGACGACCCGGGCGGGCGGCATCGGGCCGTGATCGCGCACCAGGGTGGCCAGGTCGGCGCCGGCCAGGTGCTCCATCGCGATGTAGAAGATGCCGTCGCTGCTCGCCCCGAAATCGAAGATCCGGATGGTGTGCGGCGACGTGAGCCGGCTCGTCGCGCGCGCCTCGCGCTCGAAGCTGCGCACGTCGCCCTCGGACTTGCTCTCGCTGCGGAGCAGCTTCAGCGCCACGTCGCGGCGCAGCGACTCGTCCCAGGCGAGCCACACCTCGTTCTGCCCGCCCCGGCCGACCGGCGCCACGAGCCGGTAGCGACCGAGCTTGCGGGCCTCGTAGACCTGCTGGCGCGCCGACCAGAGGCCGTGGCTCGCCGCCGACACGAGGATCGCGGTGGCGAGCACGAAGATGTAGTTGCAGGCGAAGATCACGAGCGACCGCGGCGACGTCCACTGCGCCGCGAGCGCCGGGTCGAGGGACGCCCCCGCGCCCATGATGATGGGGAAGCTGAGCGCGACCGGGATCGTCATCCGGAGCGATCGCGAGAAGTGCGTGGGCAGGATCGTCGCGTCGACGAGCATCACGATCGACAGCCCGTGCATATAGTTCCAGGTCAGATCCCCGAACTCCAGCGCCATCACGGAGATGAGCCCCCCCGTGCTCCAGACCGCGAAGACGTGCGCCGCGTCGAGGAGCTCGGCCGAGGTCTGCTCGCGCCGGGCGAGGAGGTACAGCCAGAGCAGGATGACCTCGCCGAGCAGCCGGTAGAGCAGCAGCCGGGTGACCGAGGCGCTCGGAAACACGGCGAGCACCACGAACACGTCGAGCGCCGCGAACGTGGGCCAGGTCACGAGCGCCGTGGGGAGGCCCCGCGCCATCGCGCGGCGCTCGTCCGCCGAGCTGGCGCCTCGAGGTCCCTGGGATCCCGTCGAATGGAAGCTGCTCGAGGCGGTCATGGTGCGGCGCGGGCCGTATCGCAGGCCATTGGAGCCCTGCGCTGGCGCGGAGTCAAAGCGCACGTCGCCCGCCTGGAGGAGCGAGCAATGACGCATCGCACGTGTCGCACGCAACGGTTGCATCGCACACGTCGTACGCGCCGCCCACGTGGTACGCGTCGCCGCGCGGCGCGAGCGCGACCCGGCGAGCGCGCACCGTCGGAAGGCGCGCGCCTCCGGGGGTTCCGCCGGCGGGGCGTCCGTTGTAGACGCGCTCCGCGCTCCCTCCGAGACCCCCGCAATGGCGGCGATCTCGGCGTCGATCCGCAGGGAAATGAGATGAAGCCGAGAAGTGCGCTGGTGATCATCGATGTCCAGAATGGCGTGCTGGCCGGGGAGGCCCCCGTGCAGGGGGCGAGCGGCCTGCTCTCGAGCATCGCAGCGCTCCTTTCGCGCGCCCGCGACCGCGGCGTGCCGGTGATCTTCGTGCAGGACGACGAGGTGGGTGAGGTGGGCTCGGCCGCGTGGGACATCCACCCAGCGGTCGCGCCGGCGGGCGGCGAGGCGCGGGTGCGCAAGCTCGCATGCGACGCGTTCTTCGAGACCGATCTCGCCGAGCGCCTCGAGCAGCTCGGCGTCGAGCACCTGATCATCGCGGGCTGCAAGACGGAGTTCTGCGTGGACACGACCTGCCGGCGCGCGGTGACCCTCGGCTTCGACGTGACGCTCGCCGCGGACGCGCACGGCACATCGGAGAGCCCGGCGCTCGCGGCGGCGGTGATCGTCGCACATCACAACCGGCTGCTGGACGGCTTCGGCGTCATGATGGCGGGGCGCCCGCGCGAGATCCGCGCCGTCCCGAGCCAGCAGATCGAGCTCTGACGGCCCGTGGCGAAGATCGGCTACTACGTCCACGGGCGCGGGCGCGGGCACGCGAGCCGCGCGCTCCCGATCGCGGGAGCCCTCCGCGAGCTCGGCCACGAGCTCCGGATCTACGGCGGCGGCCAGGCGGCGGACCTGCTCGGCGCGCTCCCGGAGCACCGCCTCGTGCGGCCGATCCACCGCGGGCTCGCGGGCGTGATCGAGCTCCCGCGCCGCCTGGCGAAGGAGATCGTCGAGCAGGGGGGCTTCCGGCCCGACGCCATCGTGAGCGACGGCGACGTCCCGTCGCTGCTCGCCGCGCGCGCGCTCGGGATCCCCGCCGTCGCGCTCGGCCACGATCTCGTCTTCTCGCGCTGCCGCCTGCCCGAGGGGCTGCCGAGGCTGCGGGTGCTCGCGTGCCGGCGCACGACCTGGGCCTCCAGCCGGGCGCGCCGCGCGGTCGCCGTCCACTTCCTGCCGATCGAGCCGGAGACGCCGGGCACCCTCGTCGCGCGGCCCGAGCGCCGGTTCGCCCCCGCGCGCGCCGGCGAGCCCGGGGCCGTCGTCTGCTACTTCAGCGAGTGCGACGCGCGCCGCGTGCTCGAGCTCGTCGCGCGCGGCGGCCGGCGCGTCGTCGCGTTCGGCGACCCGGGCCTCGACGTGCCCGGCGTCGAGGCGCGCCCCTTCGATCCGGGCGCGTTCCTCGGTCACCTCGAGGGCGCGTCGGCGGTCGTGACCACCGCCGGCAGCAACGTCCTCGCCGAGTGCGTGCTCGCCGGCAAGCCCGTGCTCGCGCTCTACGACGACCGCCACAACGAGCAGACGCTCAACGCGCTCCTCGCCGAGCGGGCCGGCGTCGCCGTCGCGAGCTCGCTCGCGGCGCTCTCGCCGGACGTCGTGGCGCGCTTCTTCGATCGCTGCCGCGCCGCCGACTTCGCTCGCATCGACCTGGAGCGCGCGCTGCCGAGCGCGCCTTCCGCCGTGCTCACCCTGCTGGAGGAGGCGTGCGCGGGCGCCTCGTGACGAGGTGCATCGCGGCGTTCGCACCTCGCACCGTGGCCGAAGTCGACACAAGCGGCATGAGCTTTGCTAATTACGCCCACCGCCGACAGGCCGATCGGCCGACGAGGAATGGCTGCTGTGTCGAGCAGCAGGCAGCGCTCGCGGCCGCAGCGCGACATGGCTGTCGCGGGCGCGACACGAACGCCCTACCGCCCGTCACGCTGCGCGCCTCGGTCGGTCATCGACCACGGTTCGCGCCGCTTCTCCAGGAGCAACGAAGATGACGATGGATGCAATTCTGCCGCTCAGCGACCACCGGAGCGATCGCGCGCCGCACGAGGCGATCGCGCCGGCGCGTCACACGCCGTCGACGGGACCCGCGCGGGGAGGGCTCTCCTCCGTCAGGGTGCAAGCGGCCATTCCAGAGAATCCCTTCGCTGCCCTCTCCGGCGCCAACGGGCGGCCGCTCAAGGTCGCCATCCTCAGCGATTTCACGCGCATTCCTTACGCGAATGGCGCGGTCTTCCAGACGCGGGCCCTGTATCGCGCGCTCAACACCTGTGGTCACCAGGCAACACTGATCGGACCTCGGGATCCGGATGCCTCGGCCGACGAGATCCCTCCCGGCACCGTCGCCTTGCCCAGCCTGCCGCTGCGCACCTACCCGGGGGTGCACCTGCCCATCCCCGTGGGATCCTCGGTGCTCGATCCGATGCGGTGGGATTTTGACATCTGCTTTGCGCAGACCACGACCCTGCTCGTCGAGTTCGGCATCTGGCTGCGCAAGATGCGCGGCATCCCGCTGCTCTGCGTGAACACGACGCACCTCGCGGCCGCGTACGACGTGCTCCTGCCGGAGCGGGTCTCCCGGATCGGCGCGGTCCACACGGTGCTCCACAAGACGCTCCGCGCGCCGATGGAGCGGCTCTTCGTGGAGCTGTACAACCAGGGAGACGGCCTCGTCGTGCTGAGCGAGGGCCTGCGCGATTACTGGCGCGAACGGGGCGTGACGGTGCCCATCCACGTGATCCCGCGGATGGTGCCCGAGGACGTGTTCGAGCGCCCGCTCGGCCCCGACCCCTACGTGCAGCTGCTCGAGGAGCGCGGGCTCGACCCGCGCGGCCCCCGCCTCGTCTGCGCGGGCCGGCACACCCGGGAGAAGTCGCAGCACCGGCTGATCCGCATCTTCGCCGAGCACATCGCCCCGCACGAGCCGCAGGCGACGCTCACGCTCGTCGGCGACGGGCCGGACAGCGCGGCGTACGCGGCGCTCGCGCGCGAGCTGGGCGTCGCGCGCCGGGTCATCTTCACGGGCGAGGTGCCGTACAGCCAGATCTCGGACTACTACCGGCACGCGAACCTCTTCCTGCACGCCTCGCTGAGCGAGACGTTCGGGAACGTGCTCAGCGAGGCGCTCTGGTGCGGCTCCCCGACGGTCGCGTTCGCTGACGGCATGGGCGTGAGCTCGCAGATCCAGAGCGGCCACAACGGCCTGCTCATCGACCCGGGCCGCGGGCCGATCGCCGAGGAGAGCGCGAACGCCGCGTTCGGCAAGGCCGTGCTCGCGCTCACGCGCGACCCGCTCGCCGCGGCGCGGCTCGGAGGCGCGGCCGCGCAGCGGGCGCGCGAGCGGTCCTCGCCCCTCGTCGTGCAGCGCATGCTCGCGAACGCATTCGCGCACGCGCGCGAGCACGCGAGGCAATCCAACCTGCGCCCGCTCGTCGAGGGGCCGAAGGCGCTCCAGTGGCTGGAGACTTTCCGGCACTTCCGCACCTGGATGGGCTTCACCGGCGGCCTCTTCGCGTTCGGCCACCTGCGCCCCGCGGCGGCGCCGCGGCCCAAGGGTATCCAGCCGTCGTTCTGCGCCTAGCGCGCGTGGTAAGACCGGCCCGAAGCCGGCCCGCACGCGGCCGCTTCGAGGTGTTCCCGGTTTCGAGGTGTCCTTCGAATGCTCCTCAGGATGATCGGTGCGCTCGTCGATTTCAGCGGGCGCCGTCCCTGGCTCGTCATCGCGCTCGGCCTCCTCTCCATGGCAGGGCTATGGGGGTACGCGTCGCGGCTCGAGCTGCGCACGGAGCTCCGCGAGCTCTTGCCGCGCGACAGCCCGGCGTTCCAGGCCTACGAGCGTCAGGCGCAGCGCGTGGACGGCGGAGCGCAGCTCATCGTCATCGCCGAGTCGCCGGATCGCGGCGCGAACGAGCGGTTCATCGACGCGCTCGCGGAGCAGCTGAACGAGCCGCTCCGGAAGCGCGCGGCCTGCGCCGCCGCGTGCGCCGACGACGCCTGCCGGGCGGAGTGCGGGCCGCCGGCGCTCATCCGCTACCTGGAGTCCGGCACGAAGGAGGTCCGCAGCTTCTTCGACGCGAACAAGTGGCTCTACGCGAGCGTCCGCGAGCTCGAGGCGGCGGACGAGGCGATCGAGCTGGAGCTCGCGCTGCGGAGCGGCCTTATCGAGGATCTGGAGGCTCCCGGGGCGCCCGGAGGTGACGCGGGCGCGGCGGGCGCGGCGACGACGCCGGCGCCGGCCCAGAAGGGGCTGTCGCTCGACGAGACCTGGCAGGAGCTCCAGCGGCGCCTGAAGAAGATCGACGAGTTCCCGAGCGGCTACTTCGCCACGCCCGACGGGCGCATGGTCGCGCTCCGCATCGTCTCGCGCAGCGCCGGGATGGGCGATCGCCGCGCGGCTGAGCTCCTCGACCAGGTGACCGCGCTCGTCTCGCGCCTCGATCCTGGGGCGTTCCACCCGGCCATGCAGGTCGGGTACGCGGGCGACATCCCGAACGCCATCGCCGAGCAGAAGTCGCTCGTGAGCGAGGCGGTGTGGGCCACCGTCATCGCGCTCGTGCTGATCGTCGGCGGCGTGATGATCTACTACCGCTCGCCCTGGTCGCTGCTGGTGATCCTGCTCCCCACGGCCTTCGGCGCCAGCGCGGGGTACGCGTTCGCGACCCTGACCTACGGCTACGTCAACACGGTCGGCGCCTTCCTCGGGGCGATCATCGTCGGCAACGGGGTCAACTACCCGATCGTGCTCCTGTCGAGGTACCGCGACTTCCGCGCGCGCGGCATGCCCGCGGACGAGGCGCGGCGCGAGGCGGTCATCAACGCGTTCCGCGCCGAGCTCGTCGGGGCGAGCGTGGCGGCGATCGCCTACGGATCGCTCACGATCACGCACTTCCGCGGGTTCAGCCAGTTCGGCACGATCGGCTTCGTCGGGATGATCATGGTGTGGGCGTCCATCGTGCCGCTCGTGCCCGCGACGCTCGTCGCGATCGAGCGCATCCAGGCGAGGCTCCCGCCCTGGATGCGCGATCCGCCGCCGCGCGTCTCGGACGAGGGCACCTCGGGGCCCGGCGCGCGGGCGCTCGCGCGCGTGACGTCGCGGTGGCCGCTCGCGTTCCTCGCGATCGCGCCGGTCATCGTCGCGCTCGCGGCGTGGAAGCTCCCCGCGTACATCCGCGATCCCTGGGAGTACAACTTCGCGCGCCTCGGCTCGAAGAGCTCGCGGGAGAAGGGCGCGGGGAGCTGGTCGCTCAAGGCGTCCGAGGTCTTCGGCGGGAAGATGAACGTCGCCGGCGCGATGATGCTCGCCGACACCCCCGAGCAGGTGCCGGCCATCAAGGCGCAGATCCTGGCGAACGACGCGAAGGATCCGCAGGGCCAGCTCGTGGCCGACGTCGCGACGATCGCCGACGCCCTCCCCGGCACGGCCGAGGAGCAGCGGCGGAAGATCGAGGTCCTGGAGCGCATCCGGGACCGGCTGACCCCGCGGGTGCTGAAGGCCCTGCGCCCCGAGGAGCGGGAGCGCGTCCTCAGCATGAAGCCGCCGGAGACGCTGCGCGTCATCGGCCCGAAGGACCTGCCCGACCTCATCCGCCGCAGGTTCGAGGAGAACAACGGCGTCGTGGGGACGGTGTTCTACGTGAAGTACAAGAACAACGTCTCGTTCTCGAACGGCAGGAACCTCCTGCGGATGGCCGACACGACCGGCAACGTGGTCCTCCCCGACGGGACCCACGTCGTCACGGCGAGCAGGCCGACGGTCTTCGCCGAGATGATCCGGTCGATGGAGCGCGACGGCCCGCTGGCGACGGCGGCCTCGTTCCTCGCGGTCACGATCGTCGTGGTGGTCGCGACGGGCAGCATGGCGGGCGCGCTCGCGGTCCTCCTGGCCCTCGTGCTCGGCGTGCTCGCGACGGCCACCGCCATGGCGGCGCTCGACGTCAAGATCAACTTCCTGAACTTCATCGCGCTCCCGATCACGTTCGGCATCGGCTGCGAGTACCCCTTCAACGTCTTCGATCGCGCGCGGCTGCTCGGCGGCGACGTGTCGCTCGCGCTCAAGCGCTCGGCCGGCCCCGTGGCCCTCTGCAGCTACACGACCGTGCTGGGCTACGGGTCGCTCGTCTTCGCCGACAACCAGGCGCTGAACTCGTTCGGCTGGGTCGCGGTCAGCGGCGAGGTGGCGTGCGTCGCGACAGCGCTCCTGTTCCTCCCGGCGCTGCTCCACGTCATGAACCGCTCGGCGCGGATGCGGCGCTCGTGGAAGGGCGGCCTCCTCCTGCGCGGGAGCAACCACTCGTGAAGATCCTCGACGTCGCGGAGTTCTTCTCGTCCCGCGGGGGCGGCGTGCGGTCGTACCTGGAGGAGCTCGTGCGCCAGGGGAGCCGGCGCGGTCACGAGATCGTCGTCGTGGCGCCCGGGCCGCGCGACGAGGTCGTCCCGCTCGAGCGGGGCCGCATCGTGCGGGTGGCCGGCCCGCCGATGCCGTACGACCCGACCTACCACGCGCTCCTCCGGCTCGGCGCGGCGCGGGCGATCATCCGCCGCGAGGCGCCGGACGTGGTGCAGGCGAGCGCGCCGTACACGGCCGCGCTCGTCGCGGCGAGCGCCCGCGAGGTCCCGCTCCGCACGTTCGTGTACCACTCGGATCAGATCAGCACCTACGCGGCGCCGCTGCTCGACCGGGTGCGCCCGCGCGCGGTCGCCCGGGCGCTCGAGGGCGCGCTGTTCGCCTGGCCGCGCGCGCTGTCGCGGCGGTTCGACGCGACGATCGCCCCCGGGACGTTCATCGCGGAGCAGCTCCAGAGCCACGGCTGCGAGCGCGTGCACCGCGTCACCTTCGGCGTGAAGCGCGGCGACTTCGGCCCCTCCCGCGCGGACGCGGCGCTGCGCCGCGGCCTGCTCGGCCGGTTCGCGGACGAGCCGTCGGCCGCGCTGCTCCTCGTCGCGTGCCGGCTCGCCGTCGAGAAGCGGGTGGCGCTCGTGATCGACGCGGCGCGGGAGCTCGCGGCGCGGCGCCCGGTCGCCCTCGCGGTGCTGGGCGACGGGCCCGAGCGGGCGCGGCTCGAGCGCCGCGCGGCCGCCCTTCCGCAGGTGACCTTCCTCGGCTTCGCCAAGGACCGCGCCACCTACGCCGCGCTGCACGCCAGCGCCGACGTCTTCGTCCACGGGGGCGCCGCCGAGACGTTCGGCTTCGTGCTGGGCGAGGCGCTGTGCTCGGGCCTGCCGCTCGTCGTCCCGGCCGCCGGCGCCGCGCTGGATTTCGTGCAGCCCGGCGCCGCCGAGGTGTACGCGCCGCGCGCCTCGCCGGGCGAGGTGGCCGCCGCGATCGAGCGGGTGCTCGCGCGCCCGCGGGAGGAGCGCGTCGCCGCGGCGCGGGCCGCGGGGGAGCGGCTGCCCACGAGCGACGAGCACTTCGAAGCGCTGTTCGCGCTCTACGCGGACCTGCTCGAGCGCGGGGTGCGCGGCGAGGGCTGACGTCGTGGACGCCAGCTTGCCGCGAGAGGACGCGAGAGAACCGAACGTGCGCCCCTTCCTGCTGATCTCCCCCGCCTTCGCGCCCCAGACGAGCGTCGGCGCCTTCCGCTGGGTGAAGCTCGCCCGGCACCTGCCGCGCCATGGCTTCCGCGTCGCCGTCCTGTCGGGGACCTTCCCCGAGGATCCGCGCGACGACGGGCTGCTCGCCGCGCTGCCGCCCGAGGTCGAGATCTTCGACGAGTACCTCGATCCGGTCGTCCTCGCCGCGGGCGCCGCGCTGCGCGCCCTCCGCGCGCGGGCGCCGCTCCCCGCGGGGCGCGCGGGGCCGCTCGTCGGGCTCCGCCCGTTCCAGGCGATCACCGACCGCTGGATCGCGCACGCGCCGCGCGGGGCGCGCGCGGCGGTGGCCGTGGCCCGCCGCACCGGCGCGCGGGCCGTCGTGGTGAGCGCCGGCCCGTACTCGGCCTGCCCGGTCGGCCTCCACGTGAAGCGGGCGCTCGGCGTGCCGCTCGTCCTCGACATGCGCGACCCGTACTCGCTGCACGAGACGGGGAGCGGGCCGCCGTCCGGCCTGGCCGAGCGGGCCCGGCGCGCCATCGTCCCGCGCCTGGAGCGCCGCTGGCTCGAGGGCGCCGACCACGTGATCTTCAACACGCGGGCCTCGCTCGAGGCCTACCGCGCGCGCTTCCCCGAGCTCTCGTCGAAGTCCTCGTTCGTGCGCAACCACTTCGATCTCGCGCTGTACGCGCCGCCGCCCGTGCCGGAGCCGCCCCGCCGCTTCGTCGTGCTCCACCTCGGCACGATCCGCGAGGAGGCCTCGGCGGACCAGATAGGCGCCGCGCTGCGGCGGTTCATCGACCGCGAGCGGCTCGCGCCCGAGGACGTCGTCCTCCGGCAGATCGGCCGGATGTCCGACCACGATCGCGCCTGCTTCGAGCGCATGGGGCTCGCGCCGTACATCGAGGCGCTCCCCCCGGTCCCGCAGCGCGACGTGCTCGGCGAGCTCAGGCGGGCGCACGTGCTGCTCGCGATGCTCAGCCCCCACGTCGTGCTGCGCGTCTCGGCCAAGACCTACGACTACGCCGCGTCGGGGATGCCCGTCGTCAGCGTGACCGCGAACCGCGAGGTCGAGGAGCTCCTCTCGTACCGGAGCGACAACGCGCGCGTCGCGCCGGGCGACGCGGACGGCATCGCCGCCGCGCTCGCGCGCCACCTCGCGCGCTTCCGGGAGACGGGCGCGCTGCCGGTCCCGGCGCCTCCGCCCGCGGCGCTGTCGTCCGAGGCGGCCGCGGCCAGCGTCGCCGCGATCCTCGACCGCGTCATCGCCGACGCGGCCGCCCGCCGCGCCCGCCAGCCTCCTTGAACACGGGAGCCTGGCGGGGAGGGGGCCGTCGCGCAACCAGCGCCGACCCTCGCCCTGCCGTCAGGCACTAGACTGGCGCGCGCCGCGCCGCCTTCGCGGCGCCATCCCCCTTCCTCGGAGCTGTGCATGCGCTTTCTCCACCCCGAGCATGACGAGAGCCTGGAGCTCGCCCTCGAAGACGTGTTCCTGACCCCCGGGTACTTCGCCGGCGGCTCCCGCCTCGAGAGCGACCTGCGCCCGGCGGACTTCCCTGGCGGCTCGCACCCGATCGTCTCGGCGAACATGAACGCGGTCACCGGCAAGCGGATGGCGGAGACGATGGCCCGCTTCGGCGGCCTCGGCGTGCTCCCGCAGGACATGGATCTCGACACGGTCGAGCGCATCGTCCACCACATCAAGCGCGCCGACCCGCGCTACGACACGCCCCTCTCGGTCTCCCCGCGGGCGACGCTCCGCGACGTGCACGGCATCATCCGCAAGCGATCGCACGACATGGTGGTCGTGGTCGACGACGAGCGGCGGCCGATCGGCATCGTCACCCACGCCGACCTGCGCGACCGGGATCAGTACACGCCCGCGTCCGCGCTCATGTCGTCGCGCCTCATCACCATCCCGGCCGGCACGCCGAACCGGACGGCCTTCCTGCTGATGGAGGACGCCCGCGTGAAGGCGGTCCCCGTGCTCGACGGGGACGGGCGGCTCCACGGCGTGCTGACGCGCGACGACGCCGTGCGGCTCGAGCTGCTCAAGCCGACGCTCGACGGCGGCGGCGAGCTCATGGTCGCGGCGGCGATCGGGATCTCCGCGCAGGCGGCCCAGAGCGCCGCGCGCCTGCTCGAGATCGGCGTGTCCGCGATCGTGCTCGACACCGCGCACGGCCACCAGCGCCGGATGATCGAGGCGATCCGCGCCGTGCGGGGCGCCGTCGGCGACGCCGTCCCGCTCGTGGCCGGCAACGTCTGCACGGCGGAGGGCACGCGGGCCCTCATCGAGGCGGGCGCCGGCATCGTGAAGGTGAACGTCGGCCCCGGCGCGATGTGCACGACGCGCATGCAGACCGGCGCCGGCCGCCCGACGTTCTCCTCGGTGCTCGCGTGCGCCCGCGAGGCGCGCCGCCACGGCAAGCGCGTCTGGGCCGACGGCGGCGTCCGTCACCCGCGCGACGTGGCGCTCTACCTCGCCGCCGGCGCCTCGCGCGTCATGGTCGGGACGACGCTCGCCGGCACCTACGAGAGCCCGGGGGACGTCATGGAGGACCGCGACGGGCTGCTCTACAAGGAGAACTACGGCATGGCGAGCGCCCGCGCGGTCAGCGAGCGCACGGCGGATCTCGACGCGTTCGAGCGCGCCAAGAAGGCCTTCTTCCGCGAGGGCATCTCGACGTCGCGCATCTACATCCACGAGGGGCGCGAGAGCGTCGGCGCCATCCTGATCGAGATGATCACCGGCGTGCAGTCGGCGTGCACCTACGCCGGCGCGGCGAACCTCGACGAGCTCCACGACAAGGCCGTCATCGGGGTGCAGACGCTGGCGGGGTACGGCGAGGGCAAGCCGCACGGAATCGAACGGCGTTGATCGAGCGAGTTTGACGACGCGGCGTTGACGACGCGGCGTTGACGACGCGGCGTTGACGACGCGGCGTTGACGACGCGGCGCGCTCATCGCGCCATGCTTCCCATGCGCTCGAGCCGCGGCGCGGGATGACGGAAAGGTGACGTGACTTCCACCCGGGCAGCGACGAACCTCCGGCTGCTTACCGTCGAGGTCCTCCATGCCGAACGCACCCGCTCCACGTTTTTCCGCCGCGCGCCGCGCCGTTCGCCGGTTCGTCGGCCGCACCTGGTTGTCCGTGTTCGGCTGGCGCGTGGAGGGCATGACGGAGCTCCCGTCGAAGGCCGTGATCATCGCGGCGCCCCACACCTCGAACTGGGATTTCCCGTTCACGCTTGCGGTCAGCTACGTGCTCGACCTCGAGTTCTCCTGGCTCGGCAAGCACACGCTCTTCGAGCCGCCGTTCGGCTTCTTCTTCAAGTGGCTCGGCGGCGTGCCCGTCGACCGCCGCGACAGGAACAACCTCGTCGCGGCCGTGGTCGACGTGTTGAAGGAGCGCGACGAGCTCATCCTGATCATCGCGCCCGAGGGCACGCGCTCGCGCACGAAGCGCTGGAAGACGGGCTTCTACTACGTCGCGCTCGGCGCCGGCGTCCCGATCCTCCTCGGATACCTCGACTTCCCCCGCAAGCGGGGCGGGATCCTCCACGTGTTCCACCCGACGGGCGACATCGAGGCCGACATGGCGGCGATCCGCCGTCTCTACGAGGGCATCGAAGGAAAGCACCCGGAGCGGATGAGCGAGATCACGCTCGGCGCCAGGGGGGCTCCGGCGAACGGGGCCGTCCAGCACCCCTGAGCTCGGGTCGAGGGCGCGCGCGCCGCCTACCCGCGCGGCCGGGGGCGCTCGTCAGCGCAGGGACGGCGCGCGAACCGACGAGGCGGGCCCCGCCGTGATCCTCGTCGTCAGCACGCCCGCGAGCGCCCATTCGAACGCGGAGCGGTCGGTGTACACGTTGAAGCGGCCGCCCGTGGCGAGGTTGGCGACGGTGACGCCCATGGCGACGAGCCCCGGCCGAACGAGGATATGGACCTCCTTCAGCTTGCCGGGGTTCCGCAGGTGCCACGCCGTGAGCCTTGCCCGGACGTCGCTGTCATAGCCGGTGCCGAGCTCGAAATCGTCGAACACGACCGGGTGCACGCCCGTCTCGACGAGGGTCTCCAGGTGCCTGATCGCCGGCTCGATGAGATCGAGCGACGCGTACCCCTCGAGGCGCCTCGTCACGACGTCGGACGCCGGCGTTCGGACATCGAGGACTCCCCGCCCGGTCGACCAGCGATCGCCCCGAGCTCCGAGCCGTGTGTGTGCCAAATCCATCTCGATTTCGAGACTTTAGTCGATGGGCGGCGCTCCGCCACGCGATCCGTCCGATCCGCGCCGTTCCCCGACGCCGGGGGCCTGTACTGCGCTCGTGGACGGCGCCTCGCCGGCCGGGCGCGCGAGGCGGCGGGGTTTCCGGCGCGTCGAGCACGTCCGGCGGGCCTGGCCGGCTCCTGCTGCGTCGAGCGCCGTCGGCGTGGCCGAAAGCGGCTATGATGCCGCGGCTGTTTCGGCCGCCGGCCGGTGCTGGCGGCTCGCGAGGCGTCTTCGCCCGCAGCAGAGGGACGAAGGAGGAGCTACCGAGATGAGAGGACATGTTTCCAGGGTGCTGCGGCTCGCTGTCGTGGCGTTTGCGTGCGCGCTGATGGCGGGCTGCGGCGGCCCGCTGCGCTACACGCCGCAGGGCATCGGGAAGGCGCCGGGCGCGGACGCCGTGATCATCGCCGACGTCAACTTCGACGCGGCCATGACCCGCCTCGACATCAACGCGAAGGATCTCCCGCCGCCCGATCGCCTCGACTCGAGCAGCACGGCCTACGTCGTCTGGGCGCGCCCGGACAGCGACTCGCCCTGGCAGCGGATCGGCGCGCTCAACTTCGACCCCGATGCCCGCACCGGCAAGCTCAAGGACGTGAGCGTGCCGCTCACCCGGTTCGAGCTCGTCATCAGCCTCGAGAAGACGGCCAATCCCGAGTCGCCGTCCTCGGAGCTCATCTTCAAGCAGGACGTCGAGTACTGACGAGAGCGCGCTCTCCGCCGGGGTGCACTTTCGCAGCGTTGCTCGAGTCGCTCCCGGCGTGCGCGTCGCGGCCGTATGGCGCGACCCGCGGCGCCAGCGACATCGCCGTGCCGCCCGCCGCCCCCTCGTGATGCTGTCGAGGCGTGGTGGTCGCCCGTCCCATCGAGGTCGGCGCCGGCCGTCGGCCCGGTCCCGACGTTTCGGCGCCGTCCACCGTCCATCGCGTGAATGCCCGCGCGCGCCGGTGCATCTCAGCGCGGTGAGTGAAGATTCTCCTCCTGTCGCAGTGGTATCACCCCGAGCCGATCGCGCGCCCCCATCTGCTCGCAGAGGCGCTGGCCGAGCGCGGGCACCAGGTGACGGTGGTGACCGCGTTCCCGAACTACCCGCATGGCCGCACCTATCCAGGGTACCGACAGCGCCTCTGGGACGTGGAGCACGCGAGCGGCACCCGGGTGATACGCCTCCCGACCTATCCTGACCACAGCCGATCGCGCGTGCGGCGGACGCTCAACTACGCGAGCTTCGCCGCCTCGACCGCGCTGCTCGGGACCGCCCTCTCCGGGCCGGCCGACGTCGCCTGGGTCCACAACCCCCCACCGAGCCACGCCATCGCCGCCTCCTGGCTCGCCGCGCTCCGCCGGATACCGTGGGTCTATGAGGTCCAGGATCTGTGGCCCGAGACCGCGGCGGCCTCGGGCATGCTCGACAACAGGCTCGTGTTCGCTGGCGTCGATCGCGTGAACCGCGCCCTCTTCCGACGCGCCGCGGCGATCACCGTCATCAGCCCGGGGCTCGAGCGCGAGCTCTCGCGCAAAGGCGTCTCCACCGACAAGGTGCACCTGATCCCGAACTGGGCCGACGACCGGATCTACAGGCCGGTGGAGCCCGACCCGCAGCTCGCGGCGGAGCACGGGTTGTCAGGGCGGTTCGTCGTCCTCTTCGCCGGCAACATGGGCCCTGCCCAGGCTCTCTCCAGCGTGCTCGACGCGGCCGAGCGGCTGCGCGACCTCACCGACGTGCGGTTCGTGATGGTCGGGGACGGGAACGACGCGCCCAGGCTCCGGCGCGAGGCTGCGGCGCGGGCCCTCTCGAACGTCGTCTTCATCGGCCAGCAGCCCCACGAGCGCATGCCGCATTTCTTCGCGCTGGCCGATGTGGTGCTCTCGCACCTCCGGCGCGACCCGCGCTTCGAGATCACGATCCCCTCGAAGATCCCGGCCTACATGGCCGCGGCGAGGCCGGTGCTCGTCGCGGCGGGCGGGGATCCGGCGGATCTGGTGCGGAGCAGCGGGGCGGGGCTCGCCTGCGAGCCCGAGGACCCGGCGGCGCTCGCGGACGCCGTGCGGCGGTTTCACGGCATGACGCCGGAGGCGCGGCGCGCGATGGGGGAGGCCGGCCGGCTCTATTTCCTTCGCTGGTTCACGCGCGAGCCGCTCGTGCGTCGTTATGAGGAGATCTTCGCGCGCGCAGCGGGTGAAGCACCGTCGTGAGGACGCCGGCGCGCCCTTTTTCGTGAGCTGGCGCGCCGGCGCGGGGCCGCAGGGGACCGAAGGACGCAATGCACCGGGGCATTGCGGTGGGCAACGTTCCATGGGCGAAACGACAGGAACAGCGGTGGGCACCATGCAGGATTACAAGGACCGGCGGATCATCGTGACCGGTGGGGCGGGCGCGATCGGCGGCTCGCTCACGGCGGCCCTGGCCGACGCGGGCGCGGACGTGATCGTGGTGGACGACCTCTCCTCCTCCTCCCGCTGGGGCGTCCCGGCGCGGCGCAACGTGCGCTTCGTGGAGGGGAGCGTCGTTGATGACGACCTGCTCGCGGCGGTGTTCCGGGAGCGGCCATCGCATGTCTTCCACCTCGCCGCGCTGTTCGCGAACCAGAACTCGGTGGACAACCCGGAGCGCGATCTCGAGGTCAACGGCCTCGGCACATTGCGGGTGCTGCAGCACGCGCGGCGCAGCGGGGCGCAGCGCGTCGTCTTCGCCTCGTCCGGGTGCGCGCCCTACGGCAGCGACCCGCCGCGCCCCGTCCACGAGGAGCACCTCGCGCTCGATGTCCACACGCCTTACCAGGCCACCAAGCTGCTCGGCGAGCTCTATTGCAATTATTTTTGCGGTCATTCGGCCGGCCATGATGAGCTGAGCACCGTGCGGGTCCGCCCCTTCAACTCGTATGGTCCGGGCGAGGTCCCTGGCCGATACCGCAATGTGATCCCCAACTTCGTCTACTGGGCCCTGCGCGGCGAGCCGCTGCCGATCACCGGGACGGGAGAGGAGACCCGCTCGTTCACCTACGTGGGCGACATCGTCGACGGGTTTCTCCGGGCGGGCGCCGCGGCGGCCGCCTCGGGCGAGGTGTTCAACCTGGCGTCGGGCGAGGAGATCGCCATCCTCGACGTCGCGAGAGCCATCAACGAGTTGACGGGCAACCGCGCCGGCGTCCGGTTCGTCGGGCGCCGGGCGTGGGATACGCAGCGCCGTCGGGTCGCGTCCACCGACAAGGCCCGTCGCGTCCTCGGCTTCGAGGCGCAGACGGGCCTGCATGAGGGGCTCGCGCGCACCGTGGCGTGGTTCCGCGAGCGCTGGGCCCAGATCGAGGCCGACGCGCGCTTCTAGGGACATGCGCGTCGCGCTCTGGGGCCCCCTCCCGCCGCCCGGCGGCGGAATCACGCGGTGGATGCGGAACTACCTCGACGCGGCGGCAGCGGCGGGCATCGAGGCGGACGTCATCGACACCTCGCCCCGGGCCGCCTCGACCGATCCGACGAGCAGGCTTCGGCCCGCGCGCGTTGTCCGCGCGGGCGAAGCGCTGGCGGCGCTTCACCGGCTGCTCGCGCGGCGCCGGCCGGATGTCGTTCATCTGTGCACCACCCTGTTCTGGGCGACCGCGCGCGACGGCCTCGCGGTGGAGCTGTGCCGTCGCGCGGGGGTGCCGGCCGTGCTCCACCTGCGCCTGTCGCCGCAGATCATCGCCTGGCATCGGGCCCTGCCGTGGCCGGCTCGGCAGGCCGTGCGCGCCGCGCTGGGCCGCGCCGCGGCCGTCATCACGCTCTCGGAAGAGCTGCGGTGTTACGTGCAGGCCTTGGTTCCAGGGGGCCGCGTCCTCCGGATCGCCAACCCGGTCGACACCGACGTCTTCCACCCCGCCGCCGCGCCGCGCTCGCCCGGCCAGCCGCTGCGGGTGCTCTTCGCGGGGCTCGTCACGCCGCAGAAGGGGGTCCTGGAGCTCGCGCGGGCCGTGCTGGCGGTCGAGGGCCTGACCCTCGCGCTGGCGGGGCCTCGCGACGCAGGCGGCGCCGCCGGCCCGTCCCGCCGTCTCGACGAGGCGCTCGCGGAGCTCGAGCGGCGAGGCCGCCTGAGCCTGCTCGGCGAGGTGCCCGAAGACGCGATGCCCGCTGTCTACCGCGACGCGGACGTCTTCTGCCTACCGAGCCATGGCGAGGGGCTGCCCAACGCGTTTCTGGAGGCGATGGCCAGCGGCCTGCCCTGCGTCGTCACGCCGGTCGGCGGGGTGCCGGAGGTGATCCAGGGCGAGGGCGGTCGGGTGGCCCTCCTGGCGGCGCCGAGAGACGAGGACGCGCTGCGGGGCGCGCTCCGCTCCCTGCGCGACGACCCTTCCCTGCGGGCGCAGCTCGGCGAGGCCGCGCGCCGGCGCGCCGTGCGCCGCTATGCGAGCCGGACGATCATGGCAGAGTACGCCGCGCTGTATGCGCAGCTCGCGGCGGCCGACGCCTCGCGTCCCGAGCCCCGGGGCGAACATCACGGCTGCGCGGGGCCGTAGACCGCGCGCCGCGGGCGCCGCGCGTCGCGATAGGGGCTCTCCCGATCCGCTTGGCTGCTGGCGTCCTCTCGATTCCATATCAGTCTAGTGCGCCGATGATCGACCGCCTGCGCGTCCGTCAGGCTCGGATCGAGCCTTGAAGGGACGTCGCCGTTCCCGCCAGAAGCGAAGGAATCGAGGTGTCAGTGCGAGCGGACCTCTTCAGAAGCGCTCCGTTCACGAAGGTTCTGTCGCCGCTCGTCATCGCTGCTGCTTTGACCGCGGTCGACTGCGATCGTCCCCGGCAGGCGCCGGGGCCGGAGGCCGGCGACGGCGGGAACGGTGGAAGCGGCGGGAACGGCGGAGGCGGCGAGGACGGCGGAGGCGGCGAGGACGGTGGGGGCGGAGGGGACGGCGCGCCTTGCCTCACGGCCGCGGACTGCCCCGGGGTCGACGGCGCGTGTCGGCTGCGCACCTGCGAAGGCGGCCGGTGCGCCCTCGACGACGCGCCGCGGGGAAAGCCCGTGGGCGAGCAGGTGCTGGGCGACTGCAAGGCGCGCGTTTGCGACGGGCGTGGCGCCGTGATCGAGCTCGACGACGACCAAGACACCTTCTCTGACGGAGACCCGTGCTCGGCCGACGTGTGCGTCGCCGGGGCGCCGAAGAACCTCCCGGCGCCGGCGACCACGGAGTGCGGGGGACCCGACGCCATTGGAGCGCGCTATTGTGATGGGAACGGCGCTTGTGTCGAGTGTCTCGTCGCCGGTGATTGCCTGAGCAACATCTGCGTCGAGAACAGCTGTGTCGCGCCCGATTGCGGCGATGGCGCGGTGAACGGCGCCGAGACCGGCGTCGACTGCGGCGGCTCGGAGTGCGTGCCGTGCGCGGATCTCGAGGACTGCCTCACTGGCGCGGACTGCCGGAGCGGGATCTGCGCGGACGGCAGGTGCCGCGCGTCGTCGTGCACCGATGGCGCGACGAACGGGGCGGAGACCGACGTCGACTGCGGCGGACCGGCGTGCTCGCCTTGCGCCACCGGCAAGGCGTGCGCCGCGGACGGCGACTGCCTGGGCGGCCGCTGCTCAGGGACGACGTGCCTCCCGTCGTGCACCGACATCGCCCGGAACGGGGCGGAGACCGATATCGACTGCGGCGGCCCCGCGTGCGTCGGGTGCGCCGCCGGAATGCGCTGCGCCGTCGGGCGCGATTGCCTGAGCCACGTGTGCAGCGCGGCAGGCACCTGCGCCGCGCCGGCCTGCGGCGACGGCGTGGTCAACGCCGCCGCCGAGGCGTGTGATGACGGCAATACGAGCAATACGGACGCGTGCCTCACCACGTGCGTCGCCGCCTCGTGCGGGGACGGGTTCGTCCGCGCCGGCGTCGAGGCGTGCGACGACGGAAACGCGAGCAACACCGACGCCTGCCCGACGCGCTGCGCGCGCGCTGTGTGCGGGGACGGGTTCGTCCGTGCCGGCGTCGAGGCGTGTGACGACGGGAACCGGAGCGCGGGCGACGGCTGCAGCCCAGGGTGCCTCCTCGACGGCTGCGGCGACGGCGCGATCCAGGCCGGCGAGGAGTGCGACGACGGCGACGCCGACAGCGCCGACGGCTGCCCTATCACCTGTCGCCACGCGAGGTGCAGCGACGGCTTCGTGCGGGACGGCGTCGAGGGCTGCGACGACGCCAACACGTCGAGCGGCGACGGCTGCAGCGCGGGCTGCGTCGTGGAAGCGCGGTACACCTGCCGGGGCACGCCGAGCGTGTGCACGTACGCCAAGGAGCGCAACTGCAGCGACGCGGCGGACGATGACCTCGACGGCGAGACGGACTGCGACGACCCGGACTGCGCGCTCGGCTGCGACGATGCCGTCGGCGCGTGCTCGCCCGGGCAGATGCTGTGGGTGCAGTCGTCCACGGACATCCCCAAGAACGTCACGGATCGCGCGGTCGCCGCCAGCGTCCTCCCCGTCGTCTCGAGGGGCGCGATCCGGCGCGTGACGCTCGAGCTCGATATCGTGCATACGTTCGACGGAGATCTCGATATCTCGCTCACCTCTCCGGCCGGCGCGACGGTCGATGTGTCGAGCGACAACGGCGGCTCCGGCGACAACTACCGGAGGACCGTCTTCGACATGGGCTGCGCGACCTCGGTCATGGGGGCGATGGCGCCGTTCCGCGGCTGCTTCCGCCCGGAGTCGTCGTTCGTGGCCTTCCTCTCGGGGCCGGCGAACGGCACGTGGACGCTCCGGGTCGGGGACGACGCCGGGTCCGACTCCGGTACGCTGACCGCGTGGTCGCTCGCGCTCTGCATCGACCCGTGAGCGCAGCGCGGCGCGGCCGCGCGCGCGCCGAAAGCCACGCTGTCCGCCGTGCGCGCCGCGAGGGCTGCGGCGAGGGCAGGCGCGGCCGCGCCCGGCCGGCGCGATCGGCCGGGCTCGCCTGGCGTGCTCTCCCGTACCGGCGGCCTTCGATCCATGCCAGGGTGCGCTCGTGCCCTGGGTCCGCGCATCGCTTCGAGGTCAAACCGTCTATGCTCGCGCCGACGCCGCCGGCGCCCTGGTCGCGGAGGAGGGCGGCGGCGTCGAGATCCGCTACAAGCCGCACGACGGCCGCAGGTACAAGGCGCGCGCCGACAACCTGACCGTGATCGACCCGAAGGTGTTGCCCGACGACACCTGTGGGCCTGCGGAGGCGGTCGTGAAGGCGCGCGCCGGCGAGCAGCCCGAGGGGGGCGCGGCCGCCCCGGCGCCGGCCGGGCGCTCGCAGCGCAAGGCGCCGGCGCGGGGGGAGTCCGGCGCGGCGCCCGTCCCGGAAGGGGCTGTCATCGTCTACGCGGACGGCGCGTGCTCGGGGAACCCGGGGCCCGCGGGGCTCGGCGTGGTGATCATCGACGGCGGCCGGCGGATCGAGCGCAGCGAGTTCCTCGGCACCGCGACCAACAACATCGCCGAGCTGACGGCCATCCTCCGCTCGCTCGAGGAGGTGGACGAGCCGGGGCGGCCCATCGTCATCCACACGGACAGCCAGTACTCGATCGGCGTGCTCCAGAAGGGGTGGAAGGCGAAGGCGAACACCGAGCTCATCGCCTCGCTGCGCGGCGCGCTCGCCGCGCGGCCGCGCGCGCGCCTCGTGTATGTGCCGGGGCACGCGGGCGTGCTGCTCAACGAGCGCGCCGACGCGCTCGCGCGCGAGGCCGTCCGCGAGCGCGCCTCCCGTCGGACGGTGTACCCCGGCTCCGGCGGCTGAGTCCGGGGCAACCCGGGCCGCGCGGGGCCGGAAACGCGTGGAACCGCCTGGGGCCCAGTGGTAGAGGCGCGCGATGCGTGTTCCGCTCCGCCTCGCCCTCGCCGGGCTCGTCGCCGCCGCCGCCTTCGCCTCGCCGCTCGCCCACGCGGTCGTGAGCGAGCGGATCGTCGCCGTCGTCGGCGATCGCGCCATCCTGCTCTCGGATCTGCGGCAGCGGGCTCGCCCCTTCCTGCTGCAGATCCAGGCCAGGGTCCCGCCGGGCGCGCAGCAGGCGGCGGCCGAGTCGCAGGTCTTCCGCGATCTCCTCCAGAAGATGGTGGACGAGGAGCTCGAGGGCCAGGCCGCCGAGAAGGCCAATATCCGCGTGACCTCCGAGGAGATCGAGAACGCCTTCCGGAACATCGCGGCCGCGGAGCAGATGACGGTCGAGGAGCTGTTCCGGGCGGCGCGGGCGAGCTCGGGGCTCACCGAGCAGGAGTACCGCGACGAGATCCGCCGGCAGATCCTCGAGGGCAAGATGCTGCAGCTCCGGGTGAAGGGCCGGGTGCGCATCACCGAGCAGGACGTGCGGTCCGCCTTCGATCGGCTGGTGCGCGAGGAGCGCCGGCGGCGCGACTACCACCCGGCGTGGATCGTCCTGCGCGTCCTGCCCGGCTCGAGCGCCGAGGCGGTCGAGGAGCGCCGCGCGCTCGCCGCGGCGCTCGCGGAGCGCGCGCGCGGCGGGGAGGATTTCGCGGCGCTCGCGCGGCAATTCTCGGACGACACCGCGACCCGCGAGGAGGGCGGCGACCTCGGGGTCCGCGCGCCGCAGGGGACGCAGGCCGCGGTGACCGGCCAGCGCCAGGTGATGGCCCCGGAGCTCGAGGCCGCGCTGATGGCGATCGAGCCGGGCGGCGTGGCCGGGCCGATGCGCGCGGGCGACGCGTTCGTGGTCATGAAGCTCCTGAGCCGCCAGCCGTCCCGCTTCACGACGCTCGAGGCGGCTCGCCCGGAGGTCCTCCAGCGGCTGCAGGCGGAGATCATGACGAAGGCCAAGCAGAAGTGGCTCGACGACCTGAAGCGCGGGACGCACGTGGAGGTCCGGCTCTGACGCGCAAGGGCGAGCGGGGCGCGACGAGCGCGACGAGCGCGGCGCGGGGGGGCAGCGCGAGCGGCGGGGGAGATGCGGTCGTCCCCGAGTGCACCGCGTGCGGCACCTGCTGCTTCTCGGCCCTGCCGGAGTACGTCCGGGTCTTCGGCTGCGACCACGATCGCATGGACGATCGCGCGCGGGGGCTCACCCACTTCATCGGCAACCGCTGCTACATGCGCATCGAGGACGGCCGCTGCGCCGCGCTCACGCTGGACGCGGAGCACGGCCGCTTCCTCTGCTCGATCTACGAGGTGCGGCCCGACTGCTGCCGCGCGCTCGAGCGCGGCAGCGGCGCGTGCCTCGGCGAGCTTCACGAGAAGCGGGAGCGGCCGCTCCTCGCCCTCGAGGCGCTCCGCCGCCGCGCGGGCGGCGCGAGCGGCGAGGGCGACGCGGGGGGCGCAAGCGGCGCGGGGACGGCGGGCGGCGCCGCGTAGGCGCGGCTGGCGTCGCCCTCAGGGCGACGCGTCCCTGTCCGGAACCGGCGGCGCGCCCGCGTCGAGCGCGCTGCGATCGAGCCGCATGCTCACGTCGAGCGTGACCGTCTGCCCCTCGGAGACGGTGATCGTGCGCTTCTCCTCGGGCGCGTTCGGGTGCCGGAACGTGACGTAGTGCCGTCCGGCCTGGAGCGGGATCGCCCGCGCCATCGGCGTCACGTCGACGAGCTCCCCATCGATGACGACCTCCGCCCACGGCCTGGCGAGGACCTTCAGGTAGCCGCGCTCCTCCGAGCGCGCGCCGGGCTGCCTGGCCTCGGCGCTGGGCGGCTCCGCGGCGTCGTGCTGGCGGAGGCTGAGCTCGATGAGCGCGCCGCCCGCGACGACCAGCGCGAAGACGCCGACGAGCCGCCCCACGTCGGGCGCGAGCGACGGCGCGCTGCGCTGCTCGACCGCGGGGCGCGCGGAGGGCGCCTGCGCGGGCGGCAGCTCGTCGCCGCCGAGCTTGGCCGCCGCGAGGGCCCTCGCGATGAGCGCGCGCGGCTGCGGATGGCCGCGCTCCGCGAGCTCCTCGGCCAGGGCGTCCGCGACGGCGCGGCCGCTATCGTAGCGCTGCTCCGGCTCTTTCTCGAGGCACCGGAGCACCACGCGCTCCAGGCCGCGCGACACGTCGGGCACGAGCCCCCGCAGCGGCTGCGGCGGCGCGTTGCGGATCCGGTGCGCGACGGCCCTGCCCTCGGCCCACCGGTCCTCGTCGCGCTCGCGCGGCGCGCCGGGCGCGCCCGGCGCGCGGTTCGGCGCGTGGCTCGACGTGCGGTCCGACGTACGATTGGCATCCTCCGGCCCCGCCTTCGGCTCGTCGAACGGGCGCACGCCGGTGAGCATCTCGTACAGCACCACGCCGAGCGTGAACACGTCCGCCTGAGGCCCGGGCTCCGCCCCGAGGATCTGCTCCGGCGCCATGTAGTCGGGCCGCGCGAACGTGTCGCTGCCCTCGAACGGCTCTGGCAGCGAGGGTTGCCGGCCGTCGGACGCCGCCGCGAACTCCAGGATCTTCACCCCGCCCGCGGGCGTGACGATGACGCGCTCGGGGCGCAGCTCGCGGTGCACGACGCCCCGCTCGTGCGCGTGCCCGAGGCCGCGCGCGATCTCCAGCGCGATGGCCGCCGCGGCGCCCTCGTCGAGGCGGCCGGCGCGCGCGCACAGGGCCGCGAGCGTCGGCCCCGAGAGCGGCTCCAGCACGAGCCATATCCGGTCCTCGTCGCGCTGGAAGTCGTGGATGTCGATGATGTTGGGGTGCCGGATGCGCGCGAGGATCTTCGCCTCGCGCTCGAGGCCGGCCGCGAACGCGCTCGCGGCCGACACCGTGGGCTTGAGCGTCTTGATCAGCGCCGCCCGGCCGAGCCCCGCGTGCTCGGCCCGGTACGTCACGGTCAGCGCCCGCGACGAGACGGCCTCGCGCAGGATGTACGGGCCGAGCTGCCTCTGGTCGGCGCCCACTTACCGCTGTCGGACGCGGAGCGTGCGCCCCGTCATCGCCGCGGGCTGCGGGAGGCCGAGGATCTCGAGCATCGTCGGCGCCACGTCGCAGATGCGGCCGCCGGACCGGAGCACGATGCCGGGGTCGTTCTTGTTCAGGTAGTAGAGCGGCACCGGGTTGAGCGTGTGGGCGGTGTGCGGGTTGCCGTGCTCGTCCTTCATCTGCTCGCAGTTGCCGTGGTCCGCGGTGATGATCAGCGCGCCGCCGGCCTCGCGCACGGCGTCCCCGATGGCGCCGAGCCCCTTGTCGACCGCCTCGTTGGCATGGATGGCGGCCTCGAGGATGCCGGTGTGCCCGACCATGTCCGGGTTCGCGAAGTTCACCAGGATGAAGTCGTACTTGCCGCTCTTGATCGCGGCGACGACCTCGTTCGCGACGCCCGCCGCGCTCATCTCCGGCTTCTTGTCGTAGGTGGCGACGTCGCGCGGCGAGGGCACGAGCTTCCTGTCCTCGCCCGGGAACGTCTCCTCGCGGCCGCCGTTGAAGAAGTACGTGACGTGCGCGTACTTCTCGGTCTCCGCGCAGCGGAGCTGCGTGAGCCCGGCGCGGGCGATCACCTCGGGGAACGACTCGGTCACCTCGTCCTTCGGGAACGCGACCGGCAGCTTCAGCGCCGCGTCGTACTCGGTCATGCCGCTGTAACAGTTCTCCTGGAAGGCGAAGACCGGCTTGCCCCGGTCGGAGAGGAGCTCCAGCACCTCGGCCGGCAGGTTCCGCCGCGTGAGCATCGCCGAGATCTCGCGCATCCGGTCGGGCCTGAAGTTGACGGCGAGGCCGACCTCCTCGCCCTGCCACTCCCAGCGGGGCTCCTGCGAGGCGAAGTCGGCCACGAAGTCGCCCTTGATGCCGTTATAGTCGCCGATGCGCACGGGCTCGACGAACTCGTCCGTCTTGCCGGCCGCGTACGACTGCTGGATCGCGTCGAACGCCGTGTCGGCCCGCGGCGCGTCGCCGCGCACGATCGCGGTGTAGGCCTTCATGACGCGGTCCCAGCGCTTGTCGCGGTCCATGGCGTAGTACCGGCCCGAGATGGTGCCGATGACGCCGATGCCCTGGAGCGCCTCCTCGATCTTCTCGACGTAGCCCCACGCGCTCTTCGGCGGCGTGTCGCGGCCGTCGAGGAACGCGTGCAGGACGAGGGGCACCTCGTGGAACTTCGCGAGCTTGATCAGCGCGAGGAAGTGGTCGAGCGACGAGTGGACGCCGCCGTCGGAGACGAGCCCGAAGAGGTGCACCCGGCACTTGCGGTCCTGCGCGATCCGGAACGTCCGGTCGATGATCTCGTTCGAGCCGAGCTTGTTCTCGGCGATCGCGACGTCGATGCGCGAGATGTCCATCAGCGCGATCCTCCCCGCGCCGAAGTTCAGGTGGCCGACCTCGCTGTTGCCCATCTGCCCCACCGGGAGCCCGACGTCCGGGCCGCTCGTCCCGATCAGCGTCTTCTCCGAGTCGTGCTTGATCGCGTCGAGGTTCGGCATCGCCGCGAGGGCGATCGCGTTCTGGTCCTTTTCTTCGCGCTCGCCGAATCCATCGAGGATGCAGAGGACGAGCGGACGGGGGCGTTGCGTGGGGGAGGGGGCTGCTTCGCTCATGGCGGCGGAATCTACAACGAACCCGCGGCGATCGGAGGGGGGCTGCTCACGGATTTTCGCCGGGCGAGCCGCCGCACGCGGCGTGCATGCTAACATCCGACCATGTCCGATTGCGCCCGTCGCGCCACGTACCAGGATGTGCTTGACACGCCGCCGAATCAGGTGGCGGAGGTCCTGAACGGCGTCCTCCACGCGACGCCGCGGCCCTCCGTGTCCTCCCGCAACGTGACGTCGGTGCTCGCGGGCGAGCTGTACCTGCCATTTCGCCGGGGCATCAAGGGGCCTGGCCGGTGGGCGCTGCTGGTCGAGCCCGAGCTGCACCTCGGCACCGATCCGGACATCGTGATCCCTGACATCGCCGCGTGGCGCCGCGATCGGATGCCGCAGATCCCGATGCGGAACGCGGCGATCTTCCTCGCGCCCGACTGGGTGTGCGAGGTGATCTCGCCGTCCACCGAGGCGCTCGATCGCCGCGAGAAGATGGAGATCTACGCGCGCGAGCTCGTGGCGCACTACTGGCTGATCGACCCGAGGCTCCGGCTCCTGGAGGTCTACCGCATCGACGGTGGGCGGTTCGCGCGCGTGGGCGCGTGGGAGGGTGACGTCACCGTGCGCGCGGCGCCCTTCGACGCCGTGGAGATCGAGCTCGGCGTTCTTTGGCAGGAATAGCGCAGGAATAGCGCAGGAATAGCGCAGGATCTGCCGTCGCCGGTCGGCGTCGAGCCGCGCGCCAGGCGAGGTGCGTGAGGTCCGCTTTATCGTGATTGTCACCCCAAGATCGGGGAAGCGACGACCGTCCGCCGCCGGATGCAGCCGGGGCGTGCGGCTTGCATGGGTGTCGAGGACAGTCGGCCATGTTCGGCGCTCGTCATGTGCAGCCGTCACACGGGGGGAACATGAAGCGCATCAACATCATCGGCCTGCTGGCCGCGCCGCCCGCATGCCTCGGGGCAGCGCAGCTCGCATCGGCCGCACCCACGACGCCCGTCGAGGAGCTCGTCCTCATCGCGGAAACACGAGCTCCCGTCGCCGCGGATGCGGCCGGCGCTCGTCCTGCACGCCAGTGGCCCTGGTACGGTCCCTGGTACGGGTCCTGGTATGGTCATTGGTACAGGCCCTGGCATGGGTACTGGCACGGTCATTGGCACGGTCATGGTCACTGGCACGGTCATGGTCACTGGCACGGTCATGGTCATTGGCATGGTCTCTGGTACGGGCACTGGCGGTGACATGACCGGCGGCGGCCCGATGGGGGGCCTCGCCCCCTCGGCCGGCGGACGCCCGAGGGAGGGCAGGGCGGATCGCTGAGGGCGCCGGCGCCGCGGCAGGAGAGCGGGACGGGCGGCCCTCTCCCGGTATCGCTCTCGTCGGTCAGGTTCGCGGGCGCTCGCAGGCGGGCACACCCGGAGGGGACTGCATGGAGGGAAAGCGGAACCGCCGGAGTCACGCCGCAGCCCTTGTCGCCGTCGTGGGCCATCTGGGCCTCGTCGTCATGGGGGCTCTCCAGATTCATCCCGCGGGAGACGGCTGGCTTGCGCGGGCGCTCGCGGTTTACGGCGCGCTCTCCGGGGCCGAGAGCGGCTATGCCTTCTTCGCGGACAGCATCACCCCGCTGCCCAGGGCCAGCTTTCACGTCTCGGATGCCGGCGGTGCGACCCTCACCGACGCCCTCGAGTCGGGCGCCAGCCGCGAGACGGAGATCCGGATACTGAACCTCATCACGCCTTTCTTGAGCGTGGAAGACCCGACGATCCAGCGCTCGATCGCTGCCTCGTGGGCGGGCAAGGTGCTGGCGAGACACCCCGCGGCCGAGAGCGTCCTCGTCCGACTGGAGACGTGTGATCTGCCGTCGATGCGGGAGTACCGGGAGGGGAAGCGGTCCAGCTGGAACCTGCAGTACGAGGCGAAGTTCATGATCCGCTCGAAGCTCCGGACCTCTCGAGAGGCGAGCGGGGGTGCGCGGTGAAGGAGCCATCGATCGGCCTCCGCGGGGTGGCCGCAGGCGCCGAGCCCGCGCGCGTCCTCCGCGCGATCGAGCGCTTCGCGCTGGCGCCGGCCTCGGCGGCGCCGCTCGCCGCCCTCCGCATCGGGCTCGCGGCCGTGCTCTTGCTTCAAGCGGCGCTCGTCGCGCCCGCGCTCTTCGAGCTCTACGGCCGGTCCGGGATCCTCCAGGGGCCTCTGCGCGACGTGTTCGCGAGGACCGATCTGCCGCGCATCGGCTGGGCGGTGGAGCTCCTCGCCCCGCTCGGGATCGGGGAGGATCCGGTCATCCTGGGCACGGGCGTGATCTACGTGGTTGCCCTCGCCGCGCTCCTGGTCGGTTGGTGCACCAGGGCCGCGGCCTTCCTGGCGTGGCTCACCCACCTGATGCTGGTGACGACGGCGAGCTCCACCGTCTATGGCGTGGACAGCTTCGCCAGCATCTTTCTCTTCTATCTCCTCTGGATGCCCTCGGAGGCCGCGTTCTCCATGGATCGCCGGCTCGGGCGCGCGCGCGGAGGGCCCACGCCGGCAGCCCGGCTCGGGTTGCGCGTGGTGCAGCTGCACCTCTCGTTCGCCTACCTCGTCAGCGGGCTGGGAAAGGCAGCGGGCGAGCCGTGGTGGGATGGCGAGGCGATCTGGCGTTCGGTCATGTTGCCCGAATACCGGCAGTTCGACCTCGCGTGGCTCGCCGGCGCCCCCTGGCTCGCGGCGGTCGCCGGGTGGACGGTGCTGCTCGTGGAGATCGGCTATGGCTTCCTCATCTGGCCGCGCCGCACGCGGCTGCCATGGGTCGTCGCCACCATGGCGCTGCACGCCGGGATCGCCTTGTTCATGGGGCTCCTCGTGTTCGGCGCCCTCATGGCGGTGCTCACCATCGCCGCGTTCGCGGTGCCGAGCGAGCCGCCCGGGCCGGCGGCTCCGGCTGGCGCGGCGCCGGGGTGATCCTCACGTCCCCCCTTCTGGCGAACGGCGCTCCCGGATAAGCTGTCGCAGGTCCGATCATGTCCCGCACGGCCATCCCGACCTGGTGCATCGCCGTGGTGCTGGTGAGGCACCGGAACCGGTTCCTCCTCGTGCACGAGCGCAAGCACGACCAGCGCTGGTATCTGCCGGCGGGCCGCGTCGAGCCCGGGGAGACGTTCGCGGAGGCGGCGCGGCGCGAGGCGCTGGAGGAGAGCGGCGTCCCGGTGGAGCTGGAGGGCATCCTGCGCATCGAGCACAGCCCGGGCCCCTGGCAGGCGCGCTTCCGGGTGATCTTCCTCGCGCGGCCTCGGGACGCCACGCCCCCGAAGAGCCAGCCGGACGAGCACTCGCTCGAGGCGCGCTGGGTCACGCTGGAGGAGCTCGCGGCCTTGCCGCTGCGCGGCCCCGACGTGGAGCGCTATTGCGGCGACGTGCTGGCCGGAGCGCAGGTCTTCCCGCTGTCGCTGCTCGGGGCCGAGGGGGGGCCGCTCCTCGTGAGCGGCCGCTGAGGCGGCGCCCCCCGCGCCGTGGCGATCCCGCTGGCCGCGCGGCTGCTCGTGTCTACAGCTTCAGCTTCATCCCCTCGTGGCTCGCCACGAAGCCGAGCCGCTCGTAGAAGCGGTGCGCGCGCAGCCGCGCCTTGTTCGAGGTGAGCTGCACCCGGAAACACCCCCGCCGCCGCGCCTCGTCGATGGCCCATCGCACCATCGCCTCGCCGATCCCGCGGCCCCGGAGGCTCGGGTCCACGATGACGTTCTCGATCTGCGCCACCCGTGCTCCGCGGTTCGCCACGTACTGGATGATGGTCAGGTGGAACGCGCCGGCGACGCGCCCCTCGACCTCCGCGACGAGCAGCGCGTTGTTCGGATCTTCGGCGATGGCGGCGAGCGCCTCGCGGTAGCGCGGGTCGAGCGGCGGGCCGGGGTGGTCCGTCTTCGCGTTGCCCTCGTCCGGGATCGAGAAGAGATGGACGATCGCCGGCAGGTCTGCCTCGGCGGCGCGGCGGATGGCGGGTACGAGCTGCGGCTGGCTCATGCGCGCATCCTGCCACGACACATGGCGGTCCCGCACGGAATCACGGGATCACGGAATCACGGAATCACGCCAGGAGCCGGGCAGGGGAGCAGAGAGGCATAGAAACAGACGAGCAGAAAAATAGAGATGCCGAGAAACAGCGGTGCAGGGAGCGGGAAGCGTGAATGAAGAGAACCGCGGGAGTTCTTCCTTTTCAGGCCCGCACGATTCGCCTTCATGCCCGAGTGCGATCTAGACACAGGCGATCAAGCCGTGCAGAGTCGACGCATCATGTCGACCCGGAGGACCGTGTAGATGCGCGTAGTCAACACAGCCGACATCCTCGCGATCGAGTCTCTCAAGGCGGATGAGCGCACCCTGCTGGGGCTGTTCAAGGAACTCCGGAAACATTCGGAGCTCTCGGCGTACCTGCCCGAAGTCTGCCATCTGTCCCTGAGATGGGTACGCCTCCTCGAACGCCAGCCGCTCAAGCCTCGTGCGCTCCTCGGCAAAGGCATGCTCGTCATCACCGAAGGCTCGGGCGAGGTCATCGGGGACTCGCCCTGCCGCGTCCAGGCGGGAGACGTCGTGATGGTCCCTCCCGGCGGGCTGCAGGGGCTCGTGGGCGGCGCGCCGGGCGGACTCTCCGCGATATCCATCCATCTCGAGGAGCTCGACGAAAGCGAGCCTCGCTGGGACACGCCGTGTCTGTGCGCGGCGCTCGGGCGGGAGGACGGCGCGGACGAGGCGTCCCCGGATCGCGCCGTTTCTCCCGTGGATCTGCTCGTCGAGGAGAACGAGGTCCACGCGCGGGAGTTCGCGGGCAGCCCCTTGATGCAGCTCATCCGGTCCGAGCGCGCCCTCCGGGACGACGTGAAGCGGCGGATGCTCGGCGCGCTCCAGATCTGGTCGAACGCGTTCCAGAAGGTCCTGTGCGCCAGGGTCGTCTTCGAGTCGCACCCCGGGGCCATCGCGATCGCCGAGCGCCACCTCGCCGACGAGGTCGGGCACAACCGGAGGCTCTCCAGGATGCACGACCCGCGGAGCTCGCCGTCCTGGGATCGCGGCATCGCCGCGGCGTCGTCCTGGTTCATCGAGCGGATGGGCTCGGCGTCCACCGAGGAGCGGACGGTCCTCGTCCACTTCGTCATCGAGCGCTGCGCCGACGTCCTCCTCACGGCGGCCCAGCAGATCTTCCCCGACTCGGACTACTTCGCGACGCACGCCGAGGTGGACGCCGAGCACTTCAAGCTCGGGTACAGCCTCCTGAAGGGCTTCCCCGGCCTGGACCTCGGCCCGCTGCGGGGCGCGCTCACCGAGGGCTGGCAGATGATGAACCTGATCTGCCAGCGCATCAGCGACATCGCTGCGGGGGACGGCGACGCGGCCGCCGAGATGCCGGCGGGCGGCGCGAGCCCCGGCGAGCTCGCCCGCGATCCACGGCGCGAGCTGACGGCCGTGCTGGATGGCCTCTGCGGCGGTGTGATGTGAGCCGCTGAAGCGCCGAGGGAGAGGGAGAGCCCCTCGCTCTCTCCTCTCCCTCCCGCTCCTGGCGCGCGTGCTCTTCGCGCGCTTCGTGACGCGCGGCGCGCCGCGCGGCCGGCGCTAGCTCGAGGCCTTCACCACGTCGGTGATGCCCTGCACGCTCTTCGCGCTCTTCGCGAGCATCTCCTTCTCTTCTGCGGTCAGCGGCAGCTCGACGATCTTCTCGATGCCCTTGCCGCCGAGGATGACCGGCACGCCCATGAAGATGTCCTTGTAGCCGTACTCGCCGTCCAGGTAGGCCGCGACGGGGAGCAGCCGCTTCTGGTCGAGCAGGTAGCTCTCGGCCATCGCGACGGCGCTCGAGGCGGGCGCGTAGTAGGCGCTCGTCCCCATGAGCTGGACGATCTCGCCGCCGCCCTTGCGGGTCCTCGCGATGAGCGCGTCGAGCTTCTCCTTGCTGATGAGCTCGGTCGCGCGCACGCCGTTGATCGTGCACGCCGACGGGATGGGCACCATGTCATCGCCGTGGCCGCCGAGGACCATCGCGCGCACGTCCTTCACGGACACGTTCGCCTCGCGCGCGAGGAACAGCTGGAAGCGCGCGCTGTCGAGCACGCCCGCCATGCCGAGCACGCGCTCGCGCGGGAAGCCGGTGCGGCGCTTGAACTCGTAGACCATCGCGTCGATCGGGTTCGAGATGACGATCACCAGCGCGTTCGGGCAGTGCTCCTTCGCGCCGTCCGCCACGCTGCGGATGATCGGCAGGTTCGTCGCGACAAGGTCGTCACGGCTCTGGCCCGGCTTGCGCGGGATGCCGGCCGTCACGATGAGGACGTCGGCCCCTGCGCAGTCCGCCCAGCTCGAGGTGCCCTTGATCGAGGCGTCGTAGCCCAGCACGGCGCCGTTCTGCTCGAGGTCGAGCGCCTTGCCTTTCGCGAAGTCCGTCTTCTGGGGGATGTCGAACAGCACGACGTCCCCGAGCTCCTTGCGCGCGATGAGGGCCGCGAGCTCCCCGCCGATGTTGCCGGCGCCGATAAGGGCGATCTTTCTTCGGTTTGCCATGGGCGGCCCTAATACCACCCCCCCGGCCGGAGACCAACGGGGCTCCAGGGCGGCGCGGGGGAGGGAACTCGGCCGGCGCCTTCGAAACCTGTCGACTCGGCCCGCGAGCCCGGGTAAGCCGCGCCCCATGGTCACCGAGGACGATCTGCGCACCGCGCTCGGCAGGGTGCTCGAGCGCACCTCGCTCGCGGGCCCCTTCGCCCGCTACGAGGGCAAGGTGCGGGACTGCTACACGACGCCGGACGGCCGCCGCCTGCTCGTCGTCACCGACCGCATCAGCGCCTTCGATCGCGTGCTCGGCACGCTGCCGCTGAAGGGCCAGGTGCTGAACCGGCTGTCCGCCTTCTGGTTCGAGCGCACGCGGAGCGTCGCCCCGAACCACATGATCTCCCAGCCCGACCCGAACGTCCTCGAGGCGATCGAGTGTGTGCCCCTGCCGGTCGAGATGGTGGTGCGCGCCTACGTGACGGGCGTGACCTCGACCAGCATCTGGACGCACTACGCGCGTGGCGAGCGCGTCTTCTGCGGCCACCGGCTCCCCGAGGGCCTCCGCAAGAACGAGCGCCTGCCGCGGCCCATCCTGACGCCGAGCACCAAGGCGCCGAAGGGCGGGCACGATCTCTCCGCCTCGCGCGAGGAGATCCTCGCCCTCGGCACGATCGACGCGCGCGACTTCGACGCCGCCGCCGAGATGGCCCTCGCGCTCTTCGAGCACGGCGCCCGCGCGTGCGCGGAGCAGGGGCTCATCCTCGTCGACACCAAGTACGAGTTCGGCAAGGACCGGGACGGGAACATCGTCGTCATCGACGAGATCCACACCCCCGACTCGTCCCGCTTCTGGTTCGCCTCGTCCTACGGCGAGCGCTTCGCGGCCGGCGAGGACCCGGAGTCGTTCGACAAGGAGTACGTGCGCCGCTGGCTCGCCGCGCGCGGCTTCCAGGGCGACGGGCCGATCCCCGCGATCCCGGACGAGGTCCGGATCGAGGCGTCCCGCCGCTACATCGAGGCGTTCGAGCGGATCACCGGGGCGGCGTTCGTCCCTGACCTCGAGGACCCGGCGGTGCGCATCCCGCGCAACCTGGGGGTGTGAGGCGGGCGCGGCCGCGCCCATGAATCGTCGCGGGGCGCGGGCCGGCGGGCTCAGGCCTCGGGCGCGACGAGCTTCTTCGCCCAGAGGATGGCGTCCTTGCGGGCGCGGCCGACGACGAGGTGCCGCGCCAGCACGGCCGAGCGGCGGAAGCCGTTCGCGAGGAGGGCGGCGCACAGCTCCTGGTCGTCCGCGGGGGCGAAGGTGAAGGTGCTCACGGCCTTCTCCTCGACGAGGCGGTCGCAGAGCGCGCCTATGGCGGCCGTCGTCGCGAGCCGCTCCGCCTCGTGGCGCGGCGGGCACAGGATCTCCAGGAACGAGTTGCCGAAGCACGACTGCATCTCCCACGCGGCGTGCAGCGTGAAGCCGCCCCGCGCGGACAGCACGTAGCCCGTCCGCACCGCGTCGCGCCCGAACGGCTCGAAGCCCGTCAGCGCCCGCCCCGCCCGCTGCGCGGCCGCGACCGCGCGCCGCAGCTCGACGCCGCTCGCGGGCGCGATCTTGATCGCGGGCAGCGGCCGCCCCTCGGCCTCCCGGAGCAGCCGCCTCGCGCGGGCGATCGTGCGCTCCGCGAGCAGGACCGCCGGAGAGGCCGCGACGTCGTCTCCCCCGCCGCCCTCCTCGCCGTCGCCGCTCGCGCGCAGCCGCGACGTCATCTCGGACACGACCGCCCCGAGGATCCAGGCGTCGCTGCGCTTGTAAAAGCCGGGGATCGACCCCTCCCGCGTGAACCCGAGGCGGGTCCACGTCGGCACCTCGTCGCGCTCGACCAGCGTGAAGATCTTCTCGACCCCCTCGCGCTTGGCGGCCGACAGCACGAAGCTCCGCTTGGACGGCGTGGGTCCCGCGCGGAAGTCGACGATGCGGAGCGTCCGGTGCCGTCGATTGACCAGGAGACAGAGCGAGACGGAGTCGTTCCGGAACAGGAGCTCGTCGACACCGCTGCTCGCCGTCGAAGACAAGTTTGTCGCTGCCATACCCCCTCGCGCTCGGCGCAGACGTGACGCCTCGGATCCGATGTTCATTGCAGAATTGCAAATTGCAGATCTGCAATGCCCCCTAGCAGTCGAGGCCCACAGCGTCAACGATGTCGGCGGGATCGCGGTGAGGAGGGGCTCAGGGGGTCGCGGCGAGCCGGCTCGCGTCGCTCGCCTTGACCCCGAGGGCCACGAGCGCCTCCTGGAGCCGGGAGCGCTGGAGGGAGATGCGGGTCGGCATCCCGCCGGAGATCTTGAACGTCTCGAGGAAGTTCACTCCGCTGTCGAAGCGGGCGGCGAAGGTGATGCTGTCGTTGTCGACGACGACGGAGATGGGCGCGCGCTCCTGCCCGATGAGGAGGAGAAGGGTCTTGTCGTAGGCCCCGCCCCGCTGGGAGGCGTCGACGAGGACGAGGCCCGGCTCGACGCGCTCGTAGCGGAGCGCGAGCCGGCGGGTCTCGGCTTCCATGGTGGCGAGCTCGGCGCCGGCCTGGTCGATGGGCGTCCAGAGCGACGGGTCGGAGAGGCCTGACGCGAGGTGCCGGACGATGAGGCCGAAGAGGGCCTGATCGCGGGGGCGGGCGCGGAGCGCGCGGTCCATGCGGGTGGCGGCCGGGCCCGGGACGCCGATGCGGGTGTCGATGGCGCGGGCGTCGTCGTCGCAGCCGGGGTAGGGCTCGACGCCGCCGCGCATCCACTTCGCGCCGCTGGCGAGGCCGTCGAAGTCGACGTGGCAGACGAGGGTGTCGACGCGCCCGGCGCGGGCGACGAGCTCCGGCGTGATCATCTCGGGGCAGGCGCCGTGTTCGGCCTTGGTCGACAGGACGAAGCGCGGATCGCCGGCGAAGCGCGCGTGGTGGGCGCTGTCGTGGTGATCGACCCAGGCGGCGAGCCGCGGCCCGAGGTCCTGGATGAGGGGGAGCGTGACCGTCTCGAAGCTCTTGCCTCCCGCCTCCGAGGCGAAGGCGATGTCGAGAACGGCGACGTTGCCGCGCAGATCGCGGGCGCGGGGGAGCTTGCGGGGGGAGGCGAAGGCGAGATCGAATCCGTGCATGGCGTGGCTTCCCGGGGAGGTAGGTACCGTCCAGCCGGGCGACCCGGCGCGTGCCGCGTCGGGCGCCCTGCTCCATACACCCGAAACGGTGGAGGCGCTGCGGCGGAGGACCTTTCTCGGGCGAGGCCTGAATGATCCGCTAGGATGATCCGACCAACGGCAGGGGCGGCTCGGCGTGCCGGGCGGCCCCGCAGTGAGTGGGCCGCCGCGCAGAGCAGGCCGGCGGTTCCAGGGAGACTCGACAGGTGGGGACCGCGCTCGGGCTCGCCACGCGAGCGGGGCTGCCGTCCTGTGTCGGAGGAAGTGGATGAGAAGCGACGTTCTGGGACTCGGTCTTCTGGCTCTTGGGGGGGTGCTCTGCGCGGGGCTCCCGGGCACGCCGGCCGTCTCCGAGGCGAAGGCAGAGCCCGCCCAGGTGGTGGTGTCGGCCGCGCAGGTGACGGGGGTGGCCGCGCAGGCGACCGCGACGGTCGGCCAGGCGGTGTCGGGGCCGGCGTGCAAGCTGAAGGGGACGGCGCCGGTGCCCAAGGGCGCCCGGCTGCATGACGCGCCGAGCGGCGGCAGGACGGTCGCGAGCTTCACCGGCGCGCTGGTCCCGATGACGCTGAGCGCGATCCCTGCGGATCCGGCGGCAGGCCGCGCGCGGCTGAGCACGTCCGACAGCTCGCCTGCGCTGCGGATCGACGGCTACATCGCGCCCTCGGACGTCGCGGTGTTCACGACGCGCGACATCCCGGTCATCGCCGGGCACGTGTGGATCTCGAGCGCGCAGAAGGTGAAGCTCGTCGCGGCCACGGGCGACTCGCTGCGCGCGGAGCTCTCGATCTCCGGGTCCGAGAGGCAGACAGCGAAGGCCTCGGCTCCCTGCGACGCCTTCGCGCTGCAGCGCGGCGTCCCCACGAAGATGGAGATCCCCGGCAGCGCCCGCGGGTACCTGATGAAGACGTCGACGATCGAGCTCTTCGATCGCCCCGACGGCGACGTGATCTTCACGCTGAGGATGCTCGAGGGGACGGCCCAGCTCTTCTGGAGCACCGAGGCGAAGTCCGGCTTCGTCCACCTGATGTCTCGGGGCGACCTCACGATCGACGCCTGGGGTCGCCTCAAGGATCTCGAGCCGCTGAAGAAGGGCGAGATGATGGACCAGTACATCCCGCCGACGACCGCGGTGGCCGGCGCGCAGCTGGCGCTCGACAAGGCGCCGCCGATCGTGAAGGCGACGAGGGCGATCCCGGTCCGCGCGCGGCGCGACGAGAAGGAGAAGCCGATCGGCGAGATCGAGGCCGGCGCAGAGATCTACCTGCTCGAGACGGTGGCGGGCTGGACCAACGTGCTCCCGAAGGCGCTCGGGATGACGCCGCCGGACGAGGGCGGCTTCTGGATCCCCGCCACGGAGACGCCGAAGTAGCGAGGGCGCGCGGGCCCGCCGTGCGCGGTGGGCTCGCCCGGACGACGCGCCGCAGCGCCGGTCCGGGCGGGAGCGGCGCCGTGCTCGAGGCGTCAACGCCCGATCAACTCTCGAGCGGTTTCGCCGCGCCGGGCGACTAGGATGGCGCGCATGTCCAGATCGCCGTTTCGTTTCCGGCGGCCTCGCCTCGGCGCCGCGGCCGGGGTGATCGCAGCCTCCGCGGCCGTCGGTGGCAGCGCCGCCGCGCAGGCCGCGCCCGTGGTGCTCCCTCACGCGGCGGGCCAGCAGGCGCTCGCTGTCCGCATCGATCCGGGCGGGGTCACCGCCCGCGCCTGTCCCGCTGCGGCGGCGTGCGCGCCCGACGGCGGCAAGGTCCTCGCCGTGCCGTCCGAGGTGGCGCCGCTGCTCGGCGGCGCGCGCGTCGTGCCGGTCACCCTGGCGGACGGCAAGCGCCTCGCCAGGATCGAGGCGCCGGCCGCGGGAAAGCCGGCGGGCGCCGGCGCGCCGGAAGGCGCGAGCGGCAGCTGGGTGATGCTGCTCGCGGCGCCGCTCGCGGGGAAGGGGACGGAGCCGCTCGTGCTCTGGAGCGGCTGGACCGGCGTCGCGACAGGGGAGCACGGCGAGGGGCGGAGCGACGCCGTGGTCGTGGAGCCGCTCGGCGGCAGCGGAAGCCGTGTGCTCGTCGGGCAGCTGCGAGACGACGTGACCCTCTGCGGGCGGCCGGCGCTGGTCGGCGCGAGCGAGGTCGATCCCCGGACCATGACGCTCCTGAAGGGGGCCAGCTTCCAGAACCTCTCGGCGGAGGAGCGGCGCGCCGCGGGCAAGGTGGTCGCCGAGCGCCGTGACGCCGACGCGGCGGCGGCTGCGTTCCGGCTGCTGCGCCCGACCGCCGCGTCGAGCGCGGTCGGCAAGCGCTTCGCGGAGATCGCCGACGGCGATCCGAAGACCGCGTGGTCCGAGGGCAAGGCGGGCGCGGGCCGGGGCGAGTTCGTGTCGTTCTCGTCGGCGGACGAGGTCGGGATCACGGGCCTGGGTCTGCGCATCAAACCGCCCGACGGCGTCGAGGGCGGCGCCGCGCCGCGCACGCTCTTCGTGGCGACGCCCGACCGGCTCTTCCAGGTGAGCCTGCCCGAGGACGCGTGGCTCAAGGAGTCCGCCGGCTACGAGGTGAAGCTCCCCGAGGAGATCAAGGCCTCGTGCATCGCCGTCGTGCTCGACGACGCGTACGCGCCGGCGGGGGCCGGGGGTCGCGGCGCGCCCGCGGCGCCGGAGGTGCGGGTGACGATCGCCGAGGTCACGGCGCGCACGGCGTTCGACGGGCAGGGCCCGGCGGCGCTCGTGGGCGCGCTCGCGGGCGGCGGCGAGCGATCCAGGGCGGCGGCGGCGCTGCTCGCGCGCGGCGGGCCGGAGGCGGTCGAGGCGGCGATCGCCGGCTACGACAGGCTCGACCCCGCGGGCAGGCACCTCGCCCGGGGCGTGATCGACACGGCGCCCTGCGCGGTGCAGATCCCGTTCCTCGCCGCGCGGCTGGCGTCCGGCGCGGCATCGGCGGCGCAGCGCGCGCCCGGCGCGGCGTCCGCGGGGCGCGCGTCCGGGTTGGCGTCGGCCGCGCCGGGGCGCGCCGCTCGCGCCGCGCCGCCCGAGCTCGATCCGGAGCTCCACCACGCGCGCGATCGCGTCCGCCGTTGCGGGCGCGCGGCCGCGCCGGCGCTCGCGGAGATCGTGAAGTCGGGCGCGGCCGCGGCCAGGGTGGTGGCGGCCCGGGAGCTCGCGCTCGTCGCGCCGGCCGAGGCGATCCCGGCGCTGCTCGACGCCCTCGCCGGGGCGCGCGGCGCGGCGCGGAGGGAGCTACGGGCCGCGCTCGCGCTGGCGGCGCGGAGCGAGCGGGCCGCTTCCGTGGTCGAGGAAGAGGTGCAGATCGAGCGGCTCCGCGCCCGGCCGGAGGACGCGCAGCTCGATCTGCTGCGCGCGCTCGGGCCGGCGCTCGGGCGGGTGAAGGGCGGCGGGGCGGCGTTCCAGGCGCTCGCGTCGGCGGGCAGCGCGCCCTTCGAGCGGCGTTACCTGCTGCAAGCGCCGGCCGCGGCGCTCGCGCGCGCGGGCGAGGCGCCGGCGGAGGCGTACCTCCGGGCGTCGCTCAGGAAGGACGCCGACGCGCACGTGCGCCTCCGCGCGGCCGAGGTCGCGGCGGACGTGCCGTCGCTCGCGCAGGACCTGCTCGCGGCGGCCTCCGATCGGGACGCGCGCGTGCGCGAGGCGGCGATCGTGGCGCTCGCGCGCGCGGCCGCTGCCGGCGCGAAGCTGCCCGCCGGCGCGGCCGAGGCGCTCGCGGCGCGGCTCACCTCGGACCCGTGGACGTTCATCCGGGGCGGCGCTGCGCTCGCGATCGGTGCGATGCCGGCGACGCCGGCGGGCGACCGGGCGCTCGTCGGGGCGCTCGCCGACAGCTCGCCCGAGGTGCGCCGGCATGCGCTCGACGGGCTCGGCGCGCACCGCGCGACCGCGCACATCGAGGCCGTGCGCGACCGGGCGGAGGACAAGGAGGAGGACCTCGAGGTGCGCGCGCGGGCGATCCTCGCGCTCGGGGCGATGTGCGACGCGAGCTCGGTCGACCTGTGGACGCGGCTCGCGCTCCGGGCGAAGGCGCCGATCGGCGAGCACGATCAGCGGCTCGGCTCGGCGGCGCTCGCGGCGCTCGGGTCGGTGCACCCGGCGGATCTGCCCGCGCGCCTCAAGCCGCTGCTCGACAAGGACACGCCGCACGGCCTGCGCGAGGCGGCGAGGGCCGCGCTCTCCGTGGCGCCGCAGTGCCGCCGCCGCTGAGGCGGCAGACCGGCCTCCGCGCGCGCCGTTCGCGCGCTAGAGTGGTTCCATGAGCGTGATCGCTGGCCGCATCTCGACCCCGAAGGACATGACCTTCGACGAAGCCGCTCGCCTCGATCCGGACGCGCAGGCTGGAGAGATCGTCGATGGAGAATGGGTGCCCATGACGAGGAACACCTGGCGGCACGGGGAGCTCGTCGTCAACGTCAGCGTTCTTCTCAAGCTCTATGCCCGCGAGCACCCGGGCTGGAGCGTCGCCGGCGGTGATCCCGGCACCAAGCTCGCGCGCGATCCGGACCGGCTGCGCGGGCCTGACGTCGCGATGGCGCGGGTCGAGCGCCTCCCCACGGGAAGGGGCGCGGAGGGCTGGCTCGACGGCGCTCCGGATCTGGCCGTGGAGATCCTGGGCGACGGGCAGTCCGCGTCGGAGCTCCTCAAGAAGGCGCTCGAGTACATGGCTGCGGGCGCCGCGATGGTCTGGGTTATCGATCCCGATCCAGCGCGGGTGATGGTGCTCACGCCGCCTGATCATGTGCGCATTCTCGGGCGCGAGGACACACTCGACGGCGGCGCTGTGCTGCCGGGCTTCACCTGCAAGGTCGCCGAGCTCTTCGGCTGACCGGCTCACCTCATCGTGCTGCCGATCCGCTGCGACAGCACCGCGGATCGATCCCACCCCCCGCGGGGGCGGCGTGAGGAGGTCGCCCGGACTGGTCGCCGCGAGAAGCGGCGTCGGCAGGCCGAAAGCGATGCCCTCGCTCTCCACTCCCCTTCATCGGCCGACGAAACGCATGCTCAACCTTCACAAGCTGGTTCGGGACGCGCTTCTGGACGACGCCACGCACGCCCCGACCCTGCGAGCTCGTCTCGAGCGGGACGGGGCGCGCGCCTTTCGCTACTTCGACCGGATCCTGCGCAGCCGTGAGGCCTACGCCAGGGTCGGTCTCGATCTCACCGAGTTCTCTTCGCTGCTCCCCTTCGATATCTCCAGCCTGTCGACTCCGCTCCTGGTTTGTCTCGCCATGCAGCGCGACGGCTACCTGCGCCAGCGCGCTGTCTCCGCGCTCGCCGTCCGAGTGGAAGCCATCTCGCTGGCTGGCGTCGCGAGCCGGATCGTCGACCCTGTTCCCCAGGTCGCTGAACAGGCGCGCGACGCCTGGGCCTCGCTGCTGGCGTATTCGAGCGTCCAGCACCTGGTTTGGTGCCTCCCGCTCGTCGACATGGTCATCAAGACGCCACGGGGCGCGCGCTCCAGTGTTCTGCAAGACGTCGAAGGCTTCATGTCCCGCTTCCCGGACATGGCCGTCGCCGAGCTCGACCTCGCGACCCGTTCGGCAGACCAATACTTGCGCCTGAGCGCGTTCACCCACCTCGCTCGCTTGTTCCCGGACGAGCTCACCCCGCGCCTCGCTCGAGCCCTCGAAGACGCGAGTCCTCCCGTCCGACGATGGGCAGGACAGACCGGCGACCGCGCGCTCTCGATGCTCACGAGCTCCTCCGGCCAGACCGCGCAGCTCATCGGCGCCCTCGCGGTGCTGTCAGAGTTCGGCCGCGAACAGGATCGACCTCTCATCGAGACGTTCGTGAAGGACAAACGCGCAAGGGTCGCCGCCGAAGCAGCTCGCACGCTTCGACTTCTGGGATAGCCCCTTCCGACGATGGCTGTTCCATGGTGAGGGCGTCAGCGCTCACCTCACGCCGCGGCCCGCCCGCCGCGGCAGCACCGCGCGCGCGCGCGCGAGCCACTCGACGAGCGACGTGGCGTCCGGGGGGACGGCGTCGAGGTCGGCGTCCTCCGCCACGCGCACCATGGCGGCGCCGTCGCCGGGCATCATGCCCTTCGCAGCGAGCATCGCCTGCGCCCTGAGGGGCGACAGCTCCTCGGTCGCCTTCTCGCCGAGCAGCGCGAGGATCCAGCCGCCGAGCGCCGGCGCTGCCACGCCGCCGATCACGTCGGGCGGCGAGGACAGGGCCGACGAGACGCGCCGGATGCCCTCCGCGATCGCCTCGCGGCGCGCCGGATCACGGTCGATGTCGCGGGCGAACGCGAGGATCTCGCACCCCGCCTCCTGCGCGTCGAGCGCCGCGCCCAGCACGTGGTGCGTGTCCTCGTGGGCCGCGCCGCGCGCCTGGTACTTCCGGATGCTCTTCCACTCGCGGGCGCCGCCGACGACCCATCCGCTCGGCTGGACGCGGGAGAGCAGCGTGAAGAGCACGCCGGGGTGCTTGTCCGACTGGTAGGCGGGCGCCCCGGCGCGGCTGCCGAGCTCGCTCTCGCCCTCGCCGACGAGGAAGACCCGGATCCGATCGGGCCCCTTCATCACGGCCGCGGCCCTCCTCCGAGGAGCGGCGCCTCGTCACCGCCGTTCGCGTAGCTCAGCCAGAGCTCCCCCAGCGCGTACACCCTCGCCCGATCCTCGAAGCCCGGCGTGTCCAGGATGCGCGTGGCCCTCATCCCCCGCTCGCCCGCGCGGGTGACGACCGTGACCTCCTCCGGCTGCAGCTCGTTCACCACGAGCGGGCTGTGCGTCGCGAGGAGGACCTGGGTCTTCTCGGAGACGAGGCGCAGCGCGCGCATCACGTCGGCGATGCGCGCGGGGTGCAGCCCGTGCTCGGGCTCCTCGACGAGGAGCAGGGGCGTCGGATCGAGGTGCGGCAGCGCCGCGAAGGCGAGATAGTAGAGCATGCCCTCGCTCATCAGCGACGCCGGCACGACGGCGCCGCCCTCGAGCTTCACGCCGATGGCCTTCGTCGTGGAGCTCGGGTTGGCGAGGTGGAGGCTCTTCACGCTGGGGAACAGGCGGGTGAGCTCCTCGTTCAGATCGACGTACGCCGACAGGTCGCGGCTGATGACGGCGTCGTAGACGGCCGGCAGGCCCGTGCCGCGCTCGTCGGCGAAGCAGAGCGGGTGCCCGTCGGGGATGAGCGGGTGCGGGGCCCTCAGCGCGTCCGGATCGAGGCGGAGCGTCTGGGCCCCGCGCAGCGCCTGGACGATGTCCAGCGCAGGGCGCTCCGGGCTGGGCGCGCCGACCGCGTCGTCCCCGTCTGCGTCGTCGAGCAGGGAAGGGGGCTCGAGATCCCTGGGGAACGACATGGACCGGACCCGCCCCCCGGCGTCGAGCTCCACGCGCCACGTCGTGCTCGCCGCCGACACCTCGAACACGGCGCCGTCCGGGGCCTTGCTCGCGGGGCCGGCGCGCCCGAGCGTGTCCAGCGACGGCGCCCCGAGCGCCCGCTCGAGGACGGTGGAGAGCGTGCGGAGCGCCCGCAGCACCGTGCTCTTGCCGCTGTCGTTGGGCCCGATGAGCGCATGCAGCGGCGTCAGCTCCAGGGTCGCGTCCTGGACGCAGCCGTAGCCCTGGATGCGGAGCTGCTCGACGTAGGGTCGGTCCATCGAGATCGACCCCAGCATAGCCGCTCGCTCGGCAGCAAGGAACTTGGCCCGTCCTCGCCAGCCCCTCTACGCCGCGGTCATGCGCCGCCTCCCGTCGATCGCGCTCGTCGCCCTCATCGCGCTGGCCGTCCCCGTGGCGAGCGGACTCGGCGAGCGGCACGCCAGCGCCAGCGTCGCCTATGCGTCGCCTTACACCTTCGAGCAGACCTTCGGCACGGCGCTGCGCCTCGTGCGCGTCGATCTCGGCTTCAAGATCGTCGAGAAGGACGTCTCCAATGGCTACCTGCTCTTCGAGTACCGGAGCCCGGAGAGCGGCGGCAGGGTGACGCAGGGGGCGATCGAGGTCGTGGACGGCCGCGCCGGGGTGCACGTCGCCGTGCAGCTCCCGGCGATGCCGCAGTACCACGAGCAGGTGCTCCTCGACGGGCTCGTCAAGAAGCTCACCGACGAGCACGGCGACCCGCCGAAGAAGGCGCCCGCGGGCGCGCCCTCGCCCGACGCGGGCGCGCCCTAGCCGCGCCGCACGTACTCGAAGTCGACGGGCTTGCCCTTGAGCCCCTTCGCCGGCGCGGCGATCCAGTTCGCCATCTGCTTCGGATCGAACACCGGCTTCTCCATCAGGCTCCGCACGTAGGCCTCGTCGCTCGCCGTCGGCAGCCACGCGTCGCGCCGGCGCTCCCACGCCTCCTTCGAGAGCGGGTTGCCGTCGACGTCGAAGTGCAGCCCCGCGTGGATCCCCGAGCTCCGGTGGAAGCGCCGGCTCGGCAGGCTCAGCTTGAACGACACGCCGGACGCCTCGATCACCCGGTTCATCTTGTCGATCCCGCGCTGCGAGTCGGCCACGTACTCGTCGCGCAGCACCTCGTTCATGGCGTTCCTGAGCGGCACCTCCTCGCGCCGCCAGCCGGTCACCGCGCCGCCCCCGGCGGCGGGCACGTGCGGTACGTGCGGTACGTCGATCACGTACACGCCGTCGAGCGCCCGGTGGTCGTCGTACGACGCCTCCTTCGCGCGGCCCTTCACGCTCGAGGCGAAGAACGACGCCGCGTTCGACGAGATCTCCCCGCCGAAGAGGTCCAGCGACAGCGAGTACCAGAGGTTCAGGTACTTCTGCATCGTCGGCAGATCGATGCCGCCCTCGGCGCGCGCGTCCTCGTTCGCGTTGCGCTTCATCAGCTCGCACGTGCGCTCGACGATGCGGAGCAGGCCCGTCTCGCCGACGAACATGTGGTGCGCCTCCTCGGTCAGCATGAACCGCGTCGTGCGCGACAGCGGATCGAAGCCGCTCTCCGCGAGCGCGAGCAGCTGGTACTTGCCGTCGCGATCCGTGAAGTAGGTGAACATGAAGAACGAGAGCCAGTTCGTGCACGGCTCGTTGAAGGCGCCCAGGATCCGCGGCTTGTCCGGGTCGCCGCTGCGCCGCTCCAGCAGCGCCTCCGCCTCCTCCCGGCCGTCGCGGCCGAAGTGGCTGTGCAGGAGGTACACCATCGCCCAGAGGTGCCGCCCCTCCTCGACGTTCACCTGGAACAGGTTCCGCAGGTCGTAGACGCTCGGGCAGCTCTGGCCGAGCAGCCGCTGCTGCTCCACGCTCGCGGGCTCCGTGTCTCCCTGCGTCACCACCAGCCGCCGCAGCATGTTCCGGAGCTCCCCCGGCACCTCTTGCCACGCCGGCTCGCCCAGGTGGTCGCCGAAGCCGATCGTCCGGTCCGCCACCCGATCCGCGAGGAAGATGCCCCAGCGGTACTCCGGCATCTTCACGTAGTCGAAATGCGCCCACCCCTCGTGATCGACGCTGATCGCCGTGCGCAGGTAGATGTCGTCCGCCTGAAAGCCCTCGGGCCCCGTCTCCCGCCACCAGTCCAGGAACTTCGGCTGCCACGCCTCGAGGGCGCGCTGCAGCTTCCTGTCCGACGCGAGGTCGACGTTGTTCGGGATCCTCTCCGAGTTGACGACCGCGCTCATGTCCGCCTCCAGTCGAATTCGGGGCGCTCTGGCCGCCCGTACACCGTCAGCGCGCCCCGCTGGCCCACCGCGTTGGGGCGCTGGAAGATCCAGTTCTGCCAGGCCGACAGCCGCGAGAAGATCTTCGTCTCCATCGTCTCGGGCCCGCAGAAGCGCAGGCTCGCCTCCATCCCGGTGAGCGCGTCGGGCGACAGGCTCACCCGCTCCTCGATCGCGAGCCGCACCTCGTCGTCCCAGTCCATCGCGTCCGGCGCGAAGGTGCAGAGGCCCTCCTCCAGCGCCTCCTCGGCGGACAGGAGGCCCGTCTTCTCCTTCAGCGCGGCCACGCGCTCCGGCGCGCCGAGGAAGCGCGACGCGAGCCGCGTCAGGCCGTTCGACATGACGAGCGGACCGAAGTTCAGCGAGCTCAGCGCAATCGACGCGGGCGACGCGGGCGACGCGGGCGACGCGGGCGACGCGGGTGACGCGGGCGCCCCTGCCTGCCCCTCGTCCCCTCCGCCGTCCAGCATGTAGGAGCGGTCCGCCGCGAGGGCGAGCTCGAACAGGCTCCCCGCGAAGCAGGAGCCCGGCTCGATCAGCGCGAACACGCTGCGCGCCGTCAGGTCGAGCCGCTTGAGCACGCGCCGCATGTGGAGCAGCACCTCCTTCACGAACCAGTCGTCGCGGCTCGCCCACAGCGCCTCGTCCGCGGCCCGCACCGCGGCGGGAGAGCCGGACGTCCGCAGGAGCACGAGGCCCACCGTCGGGTGGTTGAAGCGGAGGTCGAGCAGCGCGTCGTCCAGCTCGCGGAACGCGCGGAGCGCCCACAGATCCGCGCCCGCCCGGCGCATCCCGGCGGCGTCGGTCGGTGTCTCGCGCGTCTCGCGCCCTTCGCCGTCCGGCCCGAGCACGCAGATCTCCGCGGTCCTCGCGGCGCGGTCCACCTTCATCGACACGTGGCGGTAGTCGCAGGTGGATACGTCGCCCGCCGTGGCGCGCCGCGCCTCGAGCGGCGAGAGCCTCACCCCGGGCCCCGCCCTGTCCGGCGTCGCCGCCGCGAGCTCGGCGGCGCGCTGGGCCACCGCCTGCTCGAAGCGGCTCTTCGGGATCGATCGATCGACGAGGCCCCACTGCTCCGCGCGCTTGCCGCGCACCCCCTCGGCCAGCGTCGAGAACACGTCCGCGAGATCCCTCCGCACCTTGCGCTTGTCCACGAGCCGCGTGAGCCCCCCGGTCCCCGGGAGCACGGCGAGCAGCGGCGTCTCCGGGAACGAGACGGCGCTGCTCCCGTCGTCGGCGAGGAGGATCTCTTCGCACGCCAGCGCGAGCTCGTAGCCGCCGCCCGAGGCGACGCCGTTCAGCGCCGCGAGGTAGCGCTGCCCGCTCTCGGAGCACGCCTCCTCGAGCGCGAGGCGCGTCTCGTTCGTGAACTTGCAGAAGTTGACCTTGAACGCGTGCGTCGACGACCCGAGCATGTAGATGTTCGCGCCGGCGCAGAAGATCCGCGGCTGCGCGCTCGTCACGACGACCGCCTTCACCTCGGGGTGCTCGAAGCGCAGCCGCTGCACGATGTCGGCGAGCTCGATGTCGACCGCGATGTCGTAGCTGTTGAGCTTCAGCTGGTAGCCGGGCCGCGCCGCCGCGTCCTCGTCGACGTCCATCGCCACGCGCGCGATCGCCCCCTCGAACGAGAGCTTCCAGTGCCTGTAACGGCCTGGCTCCGTCTCGAAGCGGAGGGGCGCGTCCTCGCCGGACGCGCCGTCTTCCCGGGCCCTGATCTGCGGCGCCGGCGCCGCGGAAGGAGGAGAGGTGGTCGCTTCCATACCCGACGAGCCCACCACCGCGCCGGGGTTCAGTCAAGCAGTATAGTTCTTGTTGGACCGCCTATCATGAAATATAGTGCATCGACGAGATGGCGTCCCGTCAGACATCGCGCAGGGCGCGCGCAGGCCAGGGGCCGGAGACCGGCGTGGCGAGCGCGGCGGGCGTCGCGGACGGCGCGCCGCCGATCCTCGCGCGCCTCGGCGGTCGGCTCCGGCAGCGGCGGACGGAGCTCGCGCTCACCTTGCGCGAGCTCGCCGAGCTCGCCGGCGTGAGCGAGCGCTTCCTTGTGCTGCTCGAGAGCGGGCGGGCGAACGTCTCCGTGGTGCGGCTCGAGGACATCGGCCGCGCGATGGGCACCTCGGCCGCCGCGCTGCTCTCGGCGGGCGAGCTCGGCGAGGAGGCGTCGCCGCGCGGCCGGTCGGCCGGCGAGGCGGGGGAAGGGGCGGGCGAGCCCCTCGTCGCGCTGCTCGGCCTGCGCGGGGCCGGCAAGACAACGATCGGCGGCCGCGCGGCGGCGCGCCTCGGCGTGCCCTTCCTCGAGCTCGACGCCCTCGTGGCCGCGCGCGCGGGGATGAGCCTCGCCGCCCTGTTCGAGATCCATGGAAACGCCTACTACCGGCGGCTGGAGCGCGAGGAGCTCGCGCGGCTCGAAGGCGCGCGCGCCCACGGGATCGTGGCCACGGGCGGCGGCCTGGTGACCGATCCGGCGACCTTCGAGCGACTGAGGCGCTGCGCGGTGACGGTGTGGCTGCGGGCGACGCCCGAGGACCACTGGCGCCGCGTGGTCGAGCAGGGGGACGCGCGGCCCATGGCCAACCGGGCCGACGCCATGAAGGAGCTCAGGGCGCTCTTCCAGGCGCGGCGCGCGCTCTATGAGCAGGCCGACTTCGCGGTGGACACGTCGGCGCTCGGTCTCGCGCGCTCTGTCGATCGCGTGGTCAAGATCGCGCGTGAAGCTGGTAGAAGGAACGCGACGCGCTCGCCTTGAGTCGGGGGCGCGCTCCCCCTCCTCACCCATGTCCATGCCGCGCCTCAAAATTCTCTTCGTGGTGTCCGAGTGCGTCCCTTTCAGCAAGACAGGTGGTCTAGCCGACGTGGCGGGCGCGCTGCCGATCGCGCTCGCCGCGGCCGGTCACGACGTGCGCGTCGTGATGCCCGCATACCGTGCCGCCAAGCGCTACCTCGACCGCCAGATCGCGCTCGCCGAGCAGCAGCCCGCGGGCAGCGAGGCCGTCGCCGCGCCGGCCGTCGCCGCGGCGGCCGCCGGCAACGGGCTCGCCGCTTCTGCGGCCGACGCGGCCCCGGCGGCCGGCGCGGCCCAAGGCGGAGGCGCGGCCCAAGGCGGAGGCGGCGAGCCCCCGGCGGAGCGCTTCGTGCCGCACCGGCTGCCGCTCTCGCTCGGCGTGCCTCTCGGCGGCGGCGAGGCGTGGACCGCCGTCTGGGAGACGCGCCTCGATCCCGGGGCGCCCGGCGCGCCTGCGCCCCGCGTGTACCTGCTCGAGCACGACGTGCTCTACGATCGCGACGGCATCTACGGCGACGCGCACGGCGAGTTCGGGGACAACCTCGCCCGCTACGCGCTCCTGTCCCGCGGCGCGCTGCAGCTCTGCCACGCGCTCGAGTTCTGGCCGGACATCGTCCACGTCCACGACTGGCAGTCGGCGCTCGTCCCGCTCTACCTCAACGTCCTCGAGCACCGGTCGCCGCTCGCCCGCGCCGCGTCCGTGCTGACGATCCACAACCTCGGCTACCAGGGCTGGTTCAACAAGGGGCAGCTCCACACGACCGGGCTCGGGTGGGATCAGTTCCACAGGTTCTGCCTGGAGGCGTACGACAGCATCAACCTGCTCAAGGGCGGCATCTACAACGCCACGCTCGTCTCCACGGTCTCCCCCAGGTACGCGCAGGAGATCCAGACGTGGGAGGGCGGCGAGGGGCTCGACGGCGTGCTGCGGGATCGCGGCACCGACGTGATCGGGATCCTCAACGGCATCGACGATTCCATCTGGAACCCCGCGACCGATCCCCACATCGCGGCGCCGTTCTCCGCCGAGGATCTCGGCGGCAAGCGCCTCTGCAAGGCGGCGCTCCAGCGAGAGATGGGGCTCGAGGAGCGCCCCGACGTCCCGCTCCTCGGGCTCATCAGCCGCCTGGCGACCCAGAAGGGGATCGACATCCTCGCGGGCGCGCTCGACCACATCCTCTCGCTCGACGTCCAGCTCATCGTCCTGGGCTCCGGCGAGCGCTGGGCCGAGGACCTCTTCTCGCGGATCTCCGGCGCGAGCGACCGCTTCCGCGTCTACGTCGGCATGAACGAGGGGCTCGCCCACCGCATCGAGGCGGGCGCCGACCTCTTCCTGATGCCGTCGCGCTACGAGCCCTGCGGGCTGAACCAGATGTATAGCCAGCGCTACGGGACGCTGCCGGTCGTGCGCGCCGTCGGCGGCCTCGACGACACGGTCGAGAACAACGTCACGGGCTTCAAGTTCGAGGAGATGTCGTCGAGCGCGCTCGGGAACACCGTCGCGTGGGCGGTGCACCTCTACCGCGCCGACCCGGCCTACTTCCGGTCGATGCAGCTGCGGGCGATGAAGAAGAACTTCGGCTGGGCGCAAGCCGCGCGGCAGTACGAGGCGCTCTACCGCCTCGCGATCGCCCGCCGCACCGGCCGCCCGTTCTGATCGCGCCCGCGCCCCCGGCGGAGGCGCGGCGCGATCGGCGCGTGCCTCCCTTGCGGGGAGCGCGTGCCTCCCTTGCGGGGAGCGCGCCCGGGAGCGTCACTCCTTCTCGGGGGCGGCCGGCGCGGCGGGCCGCGCGGTCCCGGCGGCCTCGCGCGTCGCCGCCTGGCTCTTCGCCATGAGCGAGCGGGAGAGCGCGCGGTGCTTGCCCTCGATCACCGACACGAAGCTCGTGACGACCGGCAGGAACAGGGCAGGGGAGGTGATCCCCTTGTCCGTCAGCTTGGGCTCGGCCGCCTTCACGTCACGGATGAAGCCGGCGAGCGCGGGCTCCATGATCTTGGCCCACGGGTCGGTCTGGTGGGTCGAGCCGTACGTCTTGAGCGCGGCCGCGGACGTCTCCAGCTTCTGGAGCGCGGCCTTCTCCGCCGCCGGATCGACGTTCTTGCTGGTGAGGATCAGCATGAGCGCGCGCGCGTCCTCGAGGGCCGTGATCGCCTCCTTCTGGCCCTCTTCCGCCTTCGCGAGGTCGGGCAGGTGCGACGCGTGCCACGCGGAGACCGCGAGGCCGAGCTTCTCGGAGTGCGCGTCGAGCTTCTGGAACTCGGCGAGGAGCTTCGCGTGGAGCTCCTTGCCCTTCGCGAAGCTGTCCTTCTTGTACTCCTCGCGCTGGTAGTAGTTGGCCGCCGCGGCGATGTTCTTCGCCAGCTCGGTCGCGAACGGCGCGTACTCGGCGAGCGCGGCGTCGACGTCCGCCATGGCCGGCTCCTTGAGGCTGAGGGCGACGGTGCAGGCGCGCGCGTTGCGCTCGTGCGGCGCGCGCGCGCTGAAGTTGATCGGCCGGCGCTCGTCCGGCTTGCCAGGCGGGGTCGGCGCGCCCTTGGCGGCGGGGGCGCTGGTGCCGCCCGGCGCGGCGACGGCGCCGGGCAGGCCGGTCGTCTTCGGCGCGGCGGCGCCGGGCGCGGGCGACTTCGCGGGGAGCGCGCCCTTCGCCTGATCGTCGTTGCCGAAGCTCGGGATCTTCTTCTCGCTGGGCTCATCCTTGCCGAGGCTCGCGAGGTACGCGTCGCGGGCCTGCTTCAGCGAGAGCGTCCCGAAGTAGCAGACGTCGACGCGGTACTCCTTCATCGACTGCGGGTCGACCTTCGCCATCGGCGACACGGGCGTCCGCAGGCTCGCCTTTCCCTTGTTCGTGTTCGCCGCCGCGGAGCTTGCAGGCTCCGGCTGGGGAGGGGGCGGGTCCTCCTTGCAGCCGGCGGCACCGCTGGCGACGAGCACGAGCGCGATAGAACAGAGAGACCTGACGGAAATCATTCGGTGTGCCTCCTCGGCTGGCGCAGGAACGGGCGCATCATGCCTAAGCCGGCGGCGCTTGCAACACCCGGCCAGGGGCGAGAACTTGCGGCCCTGGTCGGGAAAACCCCGCCCTCGGCCCAAAACACGCGACGCCGCGCGGTTCTTCCAGGCCTCCGCCGGGGCTGTCCCTCCCCGGCCTCCGCTGTGGCTGACGAAACGTTCCGGGTCTAATGTCCGCCGCGTGAAGCTGCGAACCTTGACCCTGGACGAGCTGACCATCGACGACGAGCGCTCCTTCCGGCACGTCGCGCTCTACGACGATCTGAAGCAGGCGCTCCGGCGCGACGGGTACCGCTTTCGCGTGCCCGAGGGCGAGGCGAGCTGGGATCGCGTCGTCTTCTTGAACCTGACGTTCTGGAGCCAGAGCGAGCAAGGCGACCTGATCGCCGGCGACCACCTCGCCGCCGACGTCGTCGCGCACGTCGCGTGGCACCACCTCGCCCACCGCGCGCTCACGGCGGCGGGCGCCGGCGCCCCGCCCAGCGCAGAGGCGCTCCTGCTCGCCGAGGCCATCGCCAGCGCGTTCGATCTGTACCTCGTCGGGCGCCTCCTTGGGCACGCCCCCGGCTCCGACTTCCTGGCCACGCAGGTGCCCGCGATGGCCGAGGCGGCCGACGCGGCTGGCCTCTCCGACGCCGGGTTCGAGGCGCTCCTGGAGAGCGTGGCCGGGAACCCGGAGCGCGCCTTCGAGGACCTCCGCGCCCTGCTCTTCGACGTCGCGACGGCGCTCGTGCGCTGCGATCGCCTGAGCCGCGCCGCGGAGATCCTCGCCGGCTTCGACGCCCACCGGTTCGCGCCGCTCCTCCACCACTACGAGCTGTCGAACTGGATCCTGTCGACCCGCGCTTCCGGGTCGGCCCCCGCCCCCGATCCGGTCGCGCGCGCCGTCGACGCGGCGCTGCGGAGCGCGCCGGTGTCGCTGGACTGGTTGGAGCAACGCTGGGTGCGCCCGCCCGCGCCCCTGCCGGCGCCCGCCGGTGAGCCCTCCGCCTAGGCGAATCCAGCGGGATCCGGCGGGATCCCGCGGCGCGGAGCCGGGCGGAGCGGGCGAGCCCGAGGGCGACCGCCCCGGTCACCTGTGAAGAAGATTGCGCGTGCTGGCGAGCTGCGCGATTCTCTTCTCAAGGTGCAACTCGCCTGCTCTCTCTGCAGGACCTACGTGGAGATCGGTGTAGGACGCGAGATGCGTCCGTCCTTGCCGTTTGTCTGCAAGACGTGTCGCATGAAGAGCAAGCAGGCCGCGTCCGAGAGGGGTGAGCCACGGTCTTCCCCCTCGGGCGTTCCGAGCTCCGCGAGCGGGCGCGACCGGCGGGAGCCGCCGAGCGAGCCGGAGCGCGCGAAGCCTTCCTCCGGGCGCCGCTCGGAGAGGGGGGCCGGGCTGTCGAGCGACGTGCTGGACGCCGAGACGACGCTCCCGGGCGCTGGCATCCAGCGCCGGCTGGTGGAGCCCGCGGGCGAGGCGGAGCGGCGCGCGGCGCCGGCGGCCGTGCGCAGGCGAGGGCTCACGCTCGCGGAGCGGATCGCGCAGCAGGAGCTGGACGCCGCGCCCGAGTCCAGCCCGAGGGCGCTGGATGCGTTCGACGCGGCGGCCGAGGCCTCGCTCGAGCACGCCGTCGTGACGCCGGACGGCGGGCTGGGGCGGCGCGAGGTCCCGGCGCGGCATCGCACGTTCGCCGGCCTCTCCTGGGACGACACGCCCCGCGGCGGCGCGGCGCCGACCGGCAGGAGCCCGTCCGCGCTCCCTCCCGCCGACTCGGATCCCGTCTCGATCCAGGACCTCGCGCAGATGCTCTCCCCGGGCGTCGAGCCGCCGTCGCTCTCGTTCGGCTCGCACGCCCTCGAGGAGGAGCGCGCGAGCCAGCCCGCGCCCGCGCCCGAACCCGCCGCGGTGCCCCGCGCGGCCCCGCGCACGCCGGTCCCGGCGCGACCGCCGGCGCGGCGCGAGCAGCGCACCACGGCGCCGGTGGCGCGGCCGCGGACCGCTGCCGTCCCGCGCGCCGGCGGCACCTCGCGGCCCGTCGCGCCGCCGTCGGAGATGCCGCCGGCGCCGCTCTCCGAGATACCGTCGGCGCCGCTGTCCATCGACGAGGGCCGGCCGTCGTCGCACCGCTCGTCGCCCGAGCTCCGGCTCCAGGACGTGCAGGCGATGGCGGCGCTCGCCCCGCAGCCCATGCCGTCCGCGCGGCGCGCCCGTTCCGGCCCGAGCGCCGCGCAGCCCGCCGACGCCTCTCCGGCGGACCTCGCCTTGCTGGGTTCGCTCGTCCCGTCGCCGGCCGCGGGCGCGCCGCGCGCCGCCGAGGAGCAGCGGCGAGGCCGCGCCAGGTCCGAGGCGCCGGGCGCCGCGGGAGGGCCGCGGGATCAGGGGAGCGACGAGCGGCCGTCGCACGAGCCGCTCGCGCTCACGAACCTCTCTCCGCGGTCGGCCGCCCGCGCGGCGGGCGACTGGCCCGGCCAGACCGAGCCTCGCGGGCGCGCCGAGCGCAAGGAGACCTCGGGCCTGATCGACCTGCGCAGCATGGCGCCGCCGCCCGGCGAGGAGGGCGAGGCGCGCCGCAACGAGGACCGGGCCGATCACGAGATCCTGAGCATCAACAGCGGGCTGTTCGATGACGCCGCCGCCGGGCGGAGCTCGGACTCCTCGTTCCCCTCGCAGCCCGTCGAGCCCGAGCTCCTGGCCGTCGAGGGACACACGTCCTCCGGGGAAGAGACGCCGGTGCGCACCTCGATCACGGCCGGCTCCCTCGTGTCCGAGAAGCTGCGCGCCCTCTCGACGCCGGCATCGCGGCAGAACATGGCGCTCGCCGGCTGGGTGACCGTCGTCTTCATCGTGTTCGGCGCTGCGCTCTACCTCGCGCAAGCTCACGGCCGCTCGTCCAGCGCCGCGGCGACCCAGAGCGCGCCCGCGGGCAGCGGCGCGCTCGTTGAGGCGCCGCCCGAGGCGCCGCCTCCGTCGTCTGCCGCGACGGATCCCGCTGGCCAGACCGCCGACCGGGAGCCGTCCCTGGATGACGAGCCGGTCGCGGAGCCGCCGGCCGCCGCTCCTGGCCCTGCGGAGCAGGCGCTGGCCGCCTCCGCCGGCCCTGCCGGCGAGCCAGCGGCACCGCCGCAGCCCGTGCAGGCAGGGGCGGCACCCGAGCCGACCGCCGCGCCGGCGGCGAGCGCCGCGCCAGCAGCGACCGCCGCGTCAGCGGCGACCGCTGCACCAGCGGCGACCGCCGCGCCGGCGGCGACCGCCGCGCCGGTGTCGACCGCCGCGCCGCAGGCCAGCGAGAAGCCGGATGTCCCCGAGCGTCCTGCACGGGCCGCGGCGCCGAGCGAGCCCGAGCGCGCCAAGCCGGCGGGCAAGCAGCCGCCGCCGGCGCCGCTCCTTCCGGCGAAGGACGAGCCAGCGCGCTTCGATCAGAGCGCGGCGTCCAGCGTCCTCGCGTCCGCGGCGGCGGCCGCCGCCGGGTGCACCGGCGAGGGCCTCACCGGCACGGCCCGCGTGGCCGTCACCTTCGCGCCCACGGGGAAGGCCATGTCGGCGCGCGTGGAGGGGGGCGACCTGGTCGGGACCGCCACCGCCGGGTGCATCGCCGCTGCGTTCCGCGACGTCGCGGTGCCGCCTTTCGAAGGAATTCCGGTCACCGTCATGAAGCAGGTGAAGATCCGCTGACGACGGGTCGAAAGCTTTCTATCCTCCCGCCGCTGTGCTGGTCGCGCTTCGGGTCAAGAACTTCATCCTGATGGACGCCCTCGAGCTCCGGCTCGAGCCTGGGTTCAACGTGCTCACCGGCGAGACGGGCGCGGGCAAGTCCATCGTCGTGGGCGCGCTCTCGCTGGTCCTCGGCGGCCGCGCGAGCGCCGAGCAGGTCCGCCCCGGCGCGGACGAGGCCGAGATCGAGGCGCTCTTCGACGTGCGCGGCTCCGATCGCGCCATGGCGATGCTCGACGCCGCCGGCATCGCGAGCGAGGGCGAGCTCGTGGTCCGCCGCGTGGTCCAGGCGACCGGCCGCTCGCGCGCCTACCTGAACGGCCGCCTCTGCACCGCGGGCGAGCTCCAGGCGCTCGCCCCGGAGCTCGCCGACGTCGCCTCGCAGCACGAGAGCGTCGCGCTGACCGATCCGTCGACGCACCTCGGCTACCTCGATCGCTTCGGCCGCCTCGTGCCTGCGCGCAGCGAGCTCGCGGCGGACGTCAGCGCGCTCGAGGCGCTCACCGCCGAGCTCAGGGCCGCCCGCGAGCTCGAGCGCGGCCGCGGCGAGCGCGAGGCGTTCGTCTCCTTCCAGCTCCAGGCCATCGACGCGCTGTCGCCGCGCCCCGGCGAGCTCGCCGATCTCGCGGCCGAGCGCAACCGGCTCCGCCACGCGGGCCGCCTGCACGACATCACGCGGCGCGCCGCGTCCCGCCTCGATCAAGGGGACGACGCGATGTGCGACGAGCTCGCGCGCCTCGCCTCGGAGCTCCGGGCGGCGGCGGAGATCGATCCCGCGCTCGACGATGTCGCCCGCGCGGTCGACGGCTGCTGGACGGAGCTCAGCGAGGCGGCCCGCCAGATCGCCCGTTACGCCGAGCGCGCGGAGGCCGACCCGGATCGCCTCTCCGAGATCGAGGATCGCATGTACCGCCTCGAGGGCCTGCTGCGGCAGCACGGCCCCACGCTCGACGACGTGCTCGCCGCGCGGGCGCGCCTCGCGGCCGAGCTGGAGCGCCTCTCGGGGGTCGAGAGCCACGTCGCGGAGCTCGAGCGGCGGCGCGACGCCTTGCTCGCCGTCGCCGCGGAGCGCGCCCGCAAGCTCTCGGCGAAGCGGCGGAAGGCCGGCGAGAAGCTCGGCGCCGCGATCTCCTCGGAGCTCGCCGATCTCGGCATGGGCGGGGCGCGGGTCGTCGTGGACATCGAGCCGCACGGCGGCGACCGCGCCGAGCTGGTCGTCGACGGCGCCCGCCTCGGCCAGGACGGGATCGACCGCGTCGAGTTCCTCATCTCGCCCAACAAGGGGATCGAGCCTCGCCCTCTGCGCCGCATCGCCTCGGGCGGCGAGCTCTCGCGCGCCCTGCTCGCCCTGAAGCGGGTGCTCGCGGAGTGCGGGCCCGCCGGGCTCTACGTCTTCGACGAGGTCGACAGCGGCGTCGGCGGCGCCGTCGCCGACAAGATCGGGCGCGCGATCGGCGACGTGGCGCGCCACCACCAGGTGCTCTGCATCACCCACCTCGCGCCCATCGCGGCGTTCGCCGGCGCTCACTTCGTCGTCGCCAAGGAGAACGCGGGCGGCATCGCCAAGAGCTCGGTCACGCGCGTCGACAAGAAGGACCGCATCGCCGAGGTGGCGCGGATGCTGTCGGGGGCGAAGGTCACCGGCGCGTCGCTCAGGGCCGCGACGGAGCTCATCGAAGCCGCGCGCCTCTGAGCGGCGGTCACCCGCTTCGGATACGGGCCCATCTCGACGTTTTCGGTGCTCAGCGCACGGGAGTGCGCTTGCGCGCCGAAAACGCCGATCTGGACCCGTCTCCTGTGCGGGTGACCGCCGCTCTGCGACGGCGTAGCCGAGGCGGGGCGCGTGGGGCGGATCAGCTCCGCGCGAGCGCGTAGTCGTTCAGATCGACGCGGATCAGGTCCTTGAGCCAGGGGTGCACCGTGATCGCGGTGCGGTAGAGCCCCTGGGCCATGCGCCGGTAGCTCGTGTGCCCCTGCTTCGCCGAGCGGAGCTCGATGACGTGGAAGAGCTCGCGCAGGTTCAGCGTCCAGAGGGTCCTCACGCGGAAGCCGAGCGGCACCGCGTACTGCGACTCGAGGGGGTAGCGCTCCTCCATCGCGTTCCACGCGTCGCGCGCGGCGAGCATCGCGTCCTGGTAGGCCTCGGCGTGGCCGAGATCCGAGAGGGCCTGCGGCGTCTCGAAGCCGAGCCGACAGGTGAGCCGCTGCGTCGCCGGCGTCAGCATCCGGTGGCGCTGCAGGTCGCGGTACGCGCCGTAGTCGAGCATCAGCTCGAAGGTCATCGTCGACGCCTCGAACGCGCGCGGCGGCGCGTCGTACGGGCCGCGCTTCTCGCACGCGGCCTTCGCGATCCCGATGAGCTCCGGCAGCGTCGCGCGGTGGAGCGCGTCGCCCAGGTTGTAGGCGTGCACGCCCGGATCGCTCCCGTCATACGCGAGCGCGAGCGCGACGCGCTCCAGCGCGTCCTTGTCGTAGCGCACCAGCCGGACAGGCTGGTTTATCACCATCGTCGCGCTCACTCCCTCGTCCGGCGGCGTGTAGACCCGCTTCATCGCCGCGGCGACGCTGGCCTGCAGCGTCTGCCGGAGCTCGTTCGGCGCGGCGTACTTCACGAGCGTCGGGGTCACGGCCAGCGCCGCCGTGTGCATGTCGCGGGCGACCCTGCGCACCTCCTCGAGCGGGTGCGACAGCATCTTCGTGAGCAGGACCTCGAGCGCCCTCGCGTTCGCGGTGAGGCCGATGTTCGTCCGCGTCCCCGCCGGCAGGAGGCCGCGCAGGAGATCGCACGCCTGCGCGCGCAGCGCCCCCTTGTAGGCGGCGTCCGACATCTTCTCGGGCTTCGGCGAGCGCGCGCCGAGCCGCTCGGTCACCCTGGGGACGAGGTCGAGGTAGGTCGCGAAGAGCCGCTCGCTCGAGGCCTTGTATTTCGCGGCGTGCTCGGCGTCGAGCTCCGGCAGGTCGACGAACGAGTGCTGATCGAAGACCACGTAGCGCGTGCTCTTCTCCGTGTACGAGCCGAGCCGCAGGTCCTCGATCACCTTGGACGCGACGATGCTGACGTTCTCGATCGCGAGGTGCACCACGGCGTGCTCGGCGACCGACGCGTGGCCGTAGCCCACGACCCATTTCTCGTGGAAGCTCCGCGCCTTGTCCGACGCGAACGCGAGGCCCCGGCGCGGCCGGCCGTCGGCCTCCGGGGCGACGTCGAGCTCCTCGTCGCCGAGCAGGCGCGCCAGGTTGGTGCGCAGATCGTCCCGGCTGCGCGAGTAGTACGCGAACAGGACGGCGATGACTTCTTCCGGCAGACCCGACAGCGAGAAGACGTCGGCCGTCAGGCTCGACACATACGGCGCGATTCGCGCACGCGACGCTTCGTCCAAGGCCATGCCCCTGCTTCTACTCCCAATCGCAGGCCGGACGGTCGACAAAACTCGGTTTCCGATCGACAGATCCGGGCCACGTCGGCGCACCGCCGCGCCGGCCCTCGCGGCCGGGGCTGGCCGGCGCGCGCGGTCCGGGCGCGGCGCGTGTTCGGCGTCGTGCGCGTGTTCGGCGTCGTGCGCGTGTTCGGCGTCGTGCGCGTGTTCGGCGTCGTGCGCGTGTTCGGCGTCGTGCGCGTGTTCGGCGTCGTGCGCGTGTTCGGCGTCGTGCGCGTGTTCGGCGTCGTGCGCGTCGTCGAGCGCGCTCTGCGTCAGAGCGCTCGCGCCGCGGAGACGACGAAGGGATCGGGGAAGATCTCGCTGTTCGCGAGCGGCCGGCTGCGGCGGGTCAGCACCTCGCAGCCGTTCCTCGTCACGACGATGGTGTGCTCGAACTGCGCCGACAGCGAGCGATCGGCCGTCAGCGCGGTCCACTTGTCTTCCTGGATCTCGACCTCGTAGGTGCCGAGGTTGATCATCGGCTCGATCGTGAAGCACATGCCGGCGCGGAGGCGGGCGCCGCTGCCGTACTTGCCCACGTGCGAGACCTGCGGCGCCTCGTGGAAGCGCCGTCCGATGCCGTGCCCGACGAAGGCCCGCACCACCGAGCAGCCCTCGCCCTCGGCGAACTCCTGGATGGCGGCGCCGATGTCGCCGAGGCGCGCCCCGTCCCGGACCTGGGCGATGCCGAGCTGCAGGCTGCGCCGGGACACCTCGGTCACGTGCTTCGCCTCGGCCGAGGGCTTGCCGATGTAGAAGGTCGCGGACGTGTCGCCGTAGAAGCCGTTGTAGATCGTGGTGACGTCCACGTTGATGATGTCGCCCGGAACGAGGACGCGATCGCACGGGATGCCGTGGCAGACCACCTCGTTGATCGACGTGCAGACGCTCTTCGGGAACCCGTGGTAGTTGAGCGGCGCGGGGTAGCCGCCGCGGCGGATCGTGTCCTCGTGGACGAAGGTGTTGATGTCCTCGGTGGTGATGCCGGCGCGGATCATCTCGCCGACGCCGAGGAGCGTCTCCGCAGCCATCTGTGAGGCCGTGCGGAGGGCGTCGACTTCCTTGACCGTCTTGATGCTCACGTTGCTCACGGCGCAGACAGCTCCCCGAGGACGACGGCCTCTTTGACGGCCGCGGCGACCTCCGCTGTATCAGGTGAAAGGTGCCAGTGGATCTCCGGCTCGCCGGCCTCGCCGGCGAAGCGCCGGATGAAGGCGACGAAGGTGAGCCCGCGGAGCCGCGCGTCGATCGCCTTCGCGACGCCGAACGCGCGGCTCTGCGGCCGGATGTGGAGCTCGAACGCCCGGTCCGGCGCCCGGGGTGTGGCCAGCGGAGGGTAGCCGACCTGGATCCCGAGGTGGTAGGTGCGCTGTTCGCCGATCGAGTCGACGGTCACCGTGTTGACGCGCACCCGCGCGACCACGTCTCCCGTCTGCGCCCTCTCGCGGAGGAACGGGTCGGATCTGGGCGAGGGGCCGTCCAGCGAGAAGCCCACGGCGGCGGGCTCGATGTTGTCGTCGAAGACCTCGCGCGCGCGCCCCTCCCATGGGAGCAGGCCAGCCTGTGAATCGACGGACGCCGCGGGGCGCTCGTGATCGGCGACGCAGCCGCCGGCGGGGCCAACGGTCGCCAGCGCGGCGAGCGCAAGGCGCAAAGGTGCAGCACCGGCGGCAGGGATCATCCTTGGGGCCAGAGCTCGTAGCACGTCGGCCGGTCCCTGTCAGGACCCGGCACACACTGGCTACATGCGCTGTCGAGGCTGTTTTGCCCTCGTCGCGATCCGCCTCGCGCTCGCTCTCCATCGATCCGGCCGAGCGATCGTCCAACGGCGGTCGACCCCGCTCGGTGCGGAGAACCTATTCTCCTGTCCTACCGCAGGTGCTAGCGTTCTCCGGCTTGCCGGGCTGGGTTTCCTGGCTTTTGCGATTGCACAGAGCGCAGGGACAGGGCCTGCGCCGGCTTGGAGGAGGAACATGAAAGCGAAGAGGCTCCTGGGAGCGGCGCTGGCTCTGGGGCTGGGCCTTGCGGCGATCACGAGTGCGACCGTGGCGGCTGCCCAGCAGAAGCGGGGGGGGGCGTCCGCCGCGGCTCCTGCCGATACGCCGGTGACGAAGAAGACGATCGCGCTGACGCCTCCGGGCATCGCCTGGGGGATGACCACCAAGCAGGTGGCGGCGGTCATCGACAAGATGCTCGATGAGGTGTACGTGCCGCGTTACAAGGCCGTCTCGCCCGGCGTGAAGATGAGGGCGCTCGACGCGGAGCTCGCCGAGGAGAAGAGCGCGTTCCGCCGCAGCCGCATCGACTTCGGCGGGTTGCCGACGGGCATCGACGCGACGCCGCTCAAGGGCGAGTACACCTACCTCAACAAGGAGTCGATGATGACGCTGACCCGCGAGAGCGGGAAGCGGTACTTCTTCTTCATCCAGGACAAGCTCTGGAAGATCATCGACGAGCACCCGCTGGGCGAGAAGGCTGCCCGCGGGAAGGACTATGCGTCCGCCGTGGTCAAGCTCGCGACGGTGTTCGGGGTGCCTGGCCGCGTGACGCCGCCTGCTCCGGACAAGGGCCGCTACGTCAACGAGGTCGACTGGAAGGACGCGGCCACGCGCTTCCGTGCGATCGAGCGGAACGACTCCGAGATCGCGTTCGCCTACGAGGACCTTGTCACGCTGGGCAGCCTCGATTCGCTCCGCCCCAACAAGCCGGTCGACGCGAACGCCATCGACCCCGCCGTAGCCTCCGCCGTCCGCAAGGAAGAGCCCCCTCCCGGCCCGCCCCCCTCCGCCGACAAGTCCGGCAAGAAGAAGTAGCCCCCGCTCTTCCCTCTCTCTCAACCCCCGGTTCCGCTAGCCCGCCTGAGGCGGTCACCCGCACAGGAGACGGGTCCAGATCGGCGTTTTCGGCGCGGAAGCGTACTCCTGTACGCTGAGCACCGAAAACGTCGAGATGGGCCCGTCTCCGCAGCGGGTGCCTGCCTCAGGCAAGGGAGGCGCCGTCGGGGACGCGCATGCCGTTGGTCACGATGACCCGCGCGGACGGCGCGACGGCGAGCACCGCTGGCTCGATCACCGCGCGCGCGGTGAGCATGGCCCCGGGGCAGCCCGAGCACGCACCGGCCAGGTGGAGCGTCAGGTGATCGGGCTCGACGGCCACGATGTAGAGCTCACCGCCGTCGGCTCGGACGAGCGGCGCGATCACCTCGCGGCAAACCTTGAGAAGCTGATCGATGGAAGCCGGCATGGGGGTGAGCTCGGCAGCGCGAGCCAGTCGCCACAGCCTAGCACGGTAGCGCTCGATAAGGAGATCTCCCCCAGGCCCGCCGCCGGCCGTCACAGCGCCCGGGTCGTCGCCAGGGGGACCGCCCTGGAGGGCGCGCTCACGCTCAGAGCGTCGAGACGAGCGCGGCGACGCCGGCGTCCGCGGCGAGCTCCGGAGCGCGCTGCGCCGCGGCGCCGAAAGTGCGGCCGGCGATCTCCACCGTGCCGCTCCAGGGGCCCGAGGCCGTCTTCGCCGGCAGGTCCAGCTTCTCGAGCGCCTCGGTGTTGACGTCGGGCGTCACCGGTCCGCCGTACGCCTTCGCGCCCTTCCACGCGAAGACGTAGAGCAGCGGCGTCGACTTCAGCCCGTCGCGCTTGGCGAGCTGGGCGATGTCGCGCTTGGCCGCCTCCTGCAGCCGGTACGCGTAGGCGCGGAACGACCAGCCCGTGACGAAGAGGCCCTGGAGCTCGCCGCCGCTCCCCGTGACCGGGTGCACGGCGACCCACTGGAGGTCGGGGCCGTTCCTGACCCCGCGCATCTCCTGCATCTCCCCGAACGCCTCGACGACGCCGCTGCCCGGGGCCAGCACCTTCCTGAGCTCGGGGAACGAGGCCAGGACGGACCTGTTGGCGAGCATGTCCGGATCGGCCTCGCTGCGCAGCACCGTGCCGCTCGGATCGGCGAAAGAGAAGAAGGTGCTCTTCGCGAACTCGAGCTCCTTGACCGAGGCGCGCGCTCCGGCGATCGCCTTCTGGAGCCCGAGTAGGTTCGCGCCCGGGTCGGTGTCCACCAGCGCCGCGAGCTTCTGCGAGCCCGCGGGGAGGCCCGTCCGCACCTGGCCGACGTCCTCCGCGACGACCGGCGCGAGCTTGGCGCAGAGCTCCGCGGCGTGCCTCTGGGAGGTCTTGCCGTCCTCCTGACACCCGCTCCCGAGGGCGGCGACCAGCGCACAGGCGAGCACTGCAGGCTTGCTTTCGCTTCGGGCGAAGGTGGAAGAGCGCATCATCGAGAACGACTCTCCGAGGCGAGCGGAGTTCCGGCGGCCGGGACCATCACGCCTCACAGGGTTTCCGGGGTTACAAAGATGATCTCGATCCGGGCGTTGCGGGCGCGCTCGCTGCCCCCCGGATCGACGACCGGGGACGCGGATCCCGCGAGGAACGGCGCGATGGACGGGCCCGCGGGCGCCCCCGAGGCGGTCGCACCTTGCGCCGGACCGAGGGCGCGGACGACGGCATCGGCCCGCGCCGCCCACGCGGGCTCTTCCCTGGCGGGGATCTCCCGGTCCGTGTGCACGACCACGGCCACGGGAAAGGAGGGGTGCGCCGTGGCGACAAGCGCGAGGTCGCGGAGGCGCGCCTCGCCGTCCTTCGTGAGGGCGTTGCCGGCGAACAGCCCGCGAAGCGTGACGACGATGCCGCGATCGTCGCGGACGGGCGACCAGGTGCCTGCGGCCGAGAGCTCTGCGAGGAGCGCGTCACCGGCGCCAGGCGCGCGGGTCACCGGCGTGGCGGCGCGGCGCGCGGCCGTCAGCGCGGCGAGGCAGCCCGCCCGCGCGCGGGAAGCCTGGTCGATGGGCGCCGGGACGGCGCGGGTGGAGCCGCTCGCCTCGGCGAGCTCCGCGTCGAGCTTCTTGATCGCGGCGGTCGCCCCCTCGAGCTGCGTCGTGAGCTCGGCGCCGCCGGGCTGGGGTCCGGCGGGGCTGGCGCTGCCGGGCTGGGGTCCGGCGGGGCTTGCGGCCGCGGGCTGCGCGCCGGCGGGGCTAGCGCCTGTGGGCTGGGGTCCGGCGGGGCTGGCGCCTGCGGGCTGCGAGCTGTCCTGCGGCGCCGGTGCGATCAGGAGGCGCGCCGCGCCGCACAGCAAGCGGGCCTGGAGCGCGAGCGAGCGCGCGGCGGCGAGGCGCGCCTTCTCGCGATCCGCATCGGCTCTGCCCGACGGGACCACGGGCTGCGCGTCCCGGGCGACCTTGGTCCGCATGTCGAGCGCGTCGACCTCGGCCGCGACGCGCGACTGCTCCGCCTCGAGGCCCGCGAGCGACGCCTCGCCCGCGGAGCGCTGCGCCTTCGCCTCGGTCTCGGCCGCCTCGGCCCGAGCCACCCGCGAGAGCGCGTGCGCGTGCGCGTGCGCCGCGATGGCCTGCTCGCCCAGGATCTGCGCCCCGGATCGATCCTCGCTCTCGAGCGCGGCGAGCGCGTCGCCGCGCAGCTTCTCCGCCCGCGCGAACGCGCCCGGCGCGTGCCGCTTCGACTCGGCGGCGACCGCCCCCGCGCGGACATGCTCGAGCTCATCGAGCACCGCTGGCCGCGGGATCGGCGCGCATGCGCCGAGGAGCACCCCCGCGACGGCGACCCCTGCGAGGCGACGCGCGCTCAAGGCGTGCCCCCCTGGCCCACCGGAGCCGTCGCCTTGCCGGCGCCGCCCTTGGGCCCGGCGCCTGGCGCCGCGGCGGGTGCTTGTTCGGCCGCTCGCGCCCCCCGCGCCCCTCGCGTCGCCGGCGCCGCCTGCTTGCGCGCCGCTCCTCCCTTGCTGGCCTCGATCCGCTGCGCTTCGACGTTCGCCGCTGCCCTGGTCGCCTCGCGCGCCTCGGCCTCGATCCGCTCGAGCTCCGCCGCGGCGCGGCCTCGCCGCGCCTGCGTCTCTTCGAGCAGCGCGCGCGCCCGCTCGAGCTTCGTCTCGACCTCGCGCGCGCGCTTCGCGGCCTCCACGGCCGCCGTCTCCGCCGCGGCGGCGCGCAGCAGCGTCCTCGCCGCCTCCGCCCACTCGAGGGCCACAGCGTCGAGCCGCCGCGCGTTCGTCGCGTCGCCCGCCGCGCGCGCGCCGTGCGCGCGCTGGAGCGCGCGCTTCGCGTGCGCCATCGGCTCGGCCACGACCTTCGCGGCGCTCGGCGAAGGCCCGCTCGCGGCGCTCGGCGCGACGCTCGGCGTCCCGGCAGCGGTCTCCTCGCCGTCGGCGGCCTTCTCGCCGTCGGCGGCCGCGGGCGGGGGCGCGACGCGGCCCTCGATCTCGCGGAGGATCTGCGCCGCCTTGGCGCCGTCGCCGGGGGGCGGCGCGGGCACCGTGGCGAGCGGCTTCTCTCCTCCGCCGTGCGCCAGGGCGTCGGCGCTGCCGAGCGTGGCCGCGAGGGCGAGGAGCAGCGCCTGGCTCGACCGGCGCTGCCGCGCGTCACGGGGAATGGGGCGGGAACGCACGTCCGCCAGGTAGCAAACGGGGCTTCCGCGAGCAAGCGCAGCGGCGCCGCGGCTGCAGGGACGCGCGCGCAGCCGACGCGGGCGGCGCGCGTCACTCCGGCAGGAAGTTGCGGAGGGCCCAGTCGATCTGCTGCTGATGCCGCTCGACCAGCGCCTTCGCGCCGCCCGCCTCGTGGAGGAAGACGCGATCGTCGTTGACGAAGACGGTGAGGTAATAAAGGTGCGCTTCCTTCCCCTCGTCGTGCCCGAAGCGCAGCTGGACGCCCGGCAGGCCGTTCCGGGCCTTCACGTCGGTCTTGCCGAGCAGCGCGTAGCCGCCGCCCTCGCGGAGCCGCTTCTCGATCACGCGGGACCAGAAGGCGAGGTCGCCCTTCGGATCGTTCTCGAACGCGCGGATCCCGATCACCAGCCCCTCGGCGGTGGTCGCGCGGTACTCGTCGTCGCCGTAGCGGTCTTCGAGATCGACGAACCCCGGCGGGGTCGCGGGGGTGAAGGGCCGGCCGCAGGCGAGCAGCGCCGCCGCGCCGGTGAGCGTGGCGGCGAGGGCGAAGGCGTGGCGAAGGGAGTGGTTCATCGGAGGCGCCCGGTTCACAGGTTGAGGAGCCGCGAGAGGCCGAGCTCGTTGAGCCAGTCGATGGGGAGCCGCGGTCCCGACGGGGCGAGGGTCTCCGTCGAGCGCGGCTGGAAGGACACGGTGAGGGTCGAGAACGCGATCTGATCGCGCAGGAACTTGAGCCGCCCCTCGAGGCGCTCGAGCTCGCTGGACACGCGCGCGAGCTCGCGCTCCAGCTGGATCGACTCCTCGACCTTCGCGGCCTTCTCGAGCAGCTTCTCCAGGCGATCGCGCACGGCCCGCGCGTTCCGGATGCGGATCGCGAGGTCGAAGAACTCCTCGGTGACGTCCTGGGCGACGACGTTGCGCTGGAGGATGTCGCCGAGGTCCGCCAGGCGCTTCAGCGCCTCGTCGAACCGGGCGGCGGGGACGCGGATCGTGATCGTCCGATCGTCGCGGCGGGCGAGGAAGCCGCCGAGATCCCGCGCGAGCGCCTCGACCTTGGCGAGCGACGCGCCCACCTCGAACACCGCCATCCCGATCTCCGCCGTGTAGACGAGGAGGGGCGCGCGCGCCGCGCTCGCCTCGCCGGCGGCGTGGGGCGCGGCCTGCGGCGCGGCGCCGGAGGAGGTCGGCGCCGGCTGCGGCGTGGCGGCGGTCGGCGCCGGCCTCGCCGTCGGGAGCTGAGCGCCGCCGCCGGCCCCCGGCGGCGGCGCGGCCTTGGCGAAATCCGCCGCCACCGGCACCTCGGCGTCGTACGACTCCTCGCGCACCGACTCGCCGGCCGTCTGCATGACCCGAGGAGGCATCCCTGCCATCGGGGCCGGCGCCGCTCCGTACGCCGGCGAGCTGGAGGCGTCGCGCGCGGCCGACGGGGCGGAGCTGCAGGCGGCAGGGCCGGCGAGCGAGGCAAGGAGAGCCCAGACGGGCAGCGTTCTTCGCATGGTTCCTCGGAGCATGGAGCCGGTGGCAGACGCTCAACGCGCCGCCTGGGCCGACCTTACACCAGGGGCGCCCCCAGGCGGCACCTACGCCGCCCCGGGCACGCGGCGGAGCTGGCGCGCCCAGTACGAGACGCCCGCGGCCGCGCCCGCGATCGCCGATGCGGCGAGCATCGCGGGCAGCGCCGAGGGGAGCGCGATCGCGGTGAAGACCGCCGCGAACTGCACCACCGTCGCGAGCTTGCCAGGGATGTTGGCGCTCGCCGCCGACAGGCGCGCGCCATGGAAGCGGCGGCTCACCGCGATCCAGAGCGCGAGCGGCAGCTCGAGGAGCTCGCGGGCCAAGAGCGCCGGGATGCCCCAGAGCGGGAGCGCGCCGCTCTCGAGGAGCGTGCCCACCACCGCGAGCGCGAACACCTTGTCCGCGATCGGGTCGACGATCGCCCCGGTGGGCGTCACCTGACCGGAGCGGCGGGCCAGCCAGCCGTCCAGCACGTCCGTCAGGCCTGCGCAGCAGAGGACGGCGAGGGCGAGCGCGGGCCGCGTGGCCACGATCGGGAACAGGGCCGCCAGCGGCAGCCGGGCCAGGCTCACGAGGTTCGGCGGAAGCGCGAGATCGCGCGGACACAGGGGCGACATGCGAGGTACTCCACGCGCCGCATGCGACGCAGAAGCCGGGGCCCTGACCCACGTCGAGCGCGGCCGAGCCCGCCCTAACCCAGTCGAGCGCGGCCCTGCCCGCCGCGCCCCGGCCGGCAGCCGCGCCGGCCCGCCCACCGCGATGCGCCGCGGAGGATCAGCTGGCCACGCGCACCGTGAGCACGGGGACGTTGCTCTTCCGGATCACCTTCTCGGCGACGCTCCCGAGGAAGAGGTGCGTGAGCCCCCGGCGGCCGTGCGTGCCCATGACGATCATCGCCGCCCCCTGCTCGTCGGCGGCGGCGAGGATCTCGGTCGCAGGGTCGCCCTCGCGCAGCGCCGTCGAGAGCCCCCCTGTCTGCGCCGAGAGCTGCTGGACCGCGCGCGACGCGGCGGCGCTCACCTCGGCGTGGAACCCGGGCATCAGCGCCGGCTCGAGCCCGGGGTACGTGTAGACCGGGAGCTGGTAGACGTGCAGCAGCACGACCTGGTGCCCGAGCCTCGCGCCGAGATCCCTCGCGAGCTCGATCGCCTTCATCGAGGCCGCCTCGAAGTCGACGGGCACCAGTATGACGTTCGCGCCTTCCTTCATCGCGCTCTCCTCGCACGCGGGACCGGGTGTCCCGTCGAACTTCGAACCTCGACCGACGCTGGCCTCCGGGACGCTTTCGATGCCGGCGGAGGCGCGTCGCGCGCATCTTGGATCCAAAAATTGGTCACTCCCAGGAGAAATCGTTCCGTCGAGGCCGCGCCGACGCCCTGGGCGGTACGCGGCGCGCGGGGGCGCTCGGGCCGATCCGCACGGATCCCGGCGGCAAATCAGGCGTCGCGCGGGCGCGCGGCGGTGAGCGCGACGGCGCGGCAGCGATCACCTGGCGGACTGCTGGGGCCGCGTGCGCGCGCCGTCGAGCGCGGCGCCGCGAGCGACATCGTCGGCAGGGTCGGGCGCCGCGGGCTCAGGCTCACTCACCGCCGGGGCGCGCGCGCTGCGCCCCGGCGCGCTGGCTCTGCCGCGCGCGCACGAGCGCGCTCCGGTTCGCGCGCACGAGCGAGGACAGCAGCGAGCACTGCGCCCTCCGCCGCGCGACGTAGGCCGCGTCGCGCGCGATCGACGAGCGCGGGCGCTCGCGCTCCACGCGCTCGGCGATCGCGAGCGCCTCCTCCGCCTGCCTCAGCTCGGCGATCGCGAGCGGCGAGAGCGGGTTGTCCCGCGCCTGCACGACGGCGGCGCGCGCCGTCAGCAGCTCGGGCGGCGGCGCGGCGGCGCTCGTCGCGCAGCCCGCGAGCGCGAGCGCCGCGAGCGCCATGGCGAGCGGGGCTCCGGCGCGCACGCGGGCCCTACTCCTTCCCCTCGGCGAGCGCGCTCGCCTGGTCCAGCGTGCGGCCCGCGGCGTCGCGCAGCCCCGCTTCCCTCACGAGGAGCGCCGCGAGCTCCGCGTCGACCTCGGCCCGCCGCAGCAGCCAGCGCGCGCCCTCCACGTCGCCCACCGAGATCCGCCGCCGCGCCCGCGCGAGCTCGCTCCTCGCCAGCGCGAGGTGCATGGCCGCGCGCCGGTCGGCGCTCGCGCCCTCCCGCTCGGCCGCGCGGAGCGCCGCGCGGGCGCCGGCGAGCTCGGGCGGCGGCGCCGGCGGCCGGAACGCGGCGCACCCGGCGAGCTCCAGACAGGCGATCACGAGCGCGGTTCTGGCGAGCATTTGCGTGGATTCCCGATCTCGCGGCGCCGGTGGCACCGTCGCTCCCGGCGGCGCGCCTGGGATCGCGCTGTGCATCGGGCAGGCCAGCCTGGCCGGCGCGATCCGTGCGCGCGGGCTGCTCGCTGCCCGCGGACGAGCCGGGCTGATCTGGCCCATGACCCCGAGCGCCGTGCTCCTCGCCGATGGCAGGGTCCTGGTCGTCCGCGGCTGGTCCCCCTTGCGCAATGGATTGCGCTGTTGCGCATCCGATGACGGCGCCTGAGCCCCCGCATGCGACCTCTTGTTGCGAGCGACGCCCCGGAATCGACAGCCCTCGTTGCAATGATCCACAAGGACCACCCGAGCGAGCCGGCAGCGATGGCCATGCGGCCGTTCGTCGAGCGGCGCCAGGGACATGGAAGTGAGGGGCAGGGACAGCGAACAGGCCGACAGGGACAAGCGGCAGCGTCGATCCCGATCGGCGGTGTTCTCGCCAGGGACACGGAGATCGGCGCCAGGGACACAGAGAACGTCGCCAGGGACACGTCGTGAAGCGCCAGGGACACGTCGTGAAGCGCCAGGGACACCCCGGAGCGTCCTCGCGTGTCCCTGGCGCCGTGTCGTCCAGGCACGGGACGTGGATCCCTGTCGCCCTGCCGCGAAGCTCCCGCATCTCGCGCGCTTCATGACCCGCTCTCGGCGGGTCGTGGTGCGAGAGAGCAGGAGTCTCGGGCTCAGGTCCTTGTGGAGGGGAGTCCGAGCCAGGGCTCTCCGGAATGAATGCCCGGGATTGCCGCTCCGGACGGGGTGTCCGGCGCCGCAACCCAGGGGAGGTCGAGATGGCGAAGAAGACGAGCGATATGGAGCGGTGGTCGGACGTCGTCCAGCAGATGAGCGCCGGCAGTCTCCCGGCGATCACGGTGCCCTTGCACGTGCTCTTCGGGGAGGCGGTCGACGTGGCGAGGTTCTGTGACAAGTACTGGAAGACACAGGTCGATGCCCAGAAGCGGGTGACCCGCCTGGGGCTCGAGTCGGCGGTCCCGAAGGACGGCAAGAAGGGGGACGCCGCGCGCCTCGGGCCGAGGACGGCGGAAGAGATCCTCTCCCTGCAGCGCGCCACGCAGGAGGCGCAGACGCGGTATCTCCTGACCGTCGAGAAGAACGAGAGCCCCCGCGAGCGCGGGAAGTTCCTGCTGGGGGAGATCTCGACGACGCTGCGCTTCTACTTCGACGACGGCGTGGACGACGCGAAGGACGAGATGCTGGCCCGCATCGACGCGGCGCACGCGGAGGATCCCGACACGGCCGACGCCCTGGCGAGCGCGCTGGACGACTACGCGCTGCTCGGGGAGAAGCACCGCGACGCGCTCGACGGGCTCGGCGGCTTCGACGCGGCCCACCTCGACGAGGCGCGCGCCGTGGCCGCCGAGCTGCGGAGCCGGCCGGCGCAGGCGGAGGCGATCTCCAGGCAGGCGCAGGACGCGCTGCTGCTCCGCAACAAGCTGGCGACGCTGCTCGTCGAGCGCATGGGCCTCGTCCGGAACGCGGCGCGGTTCGTGTTCCGTGGCCAGCCCGAGATCGTGCGCGAGGTGACGAGCGCGTACGAGCGCCGCAAGCGCGCGGCGGCCCGGCGGGCCAAGGCGACGGCGGCCCCCTCGCCGGCGACGCCAGCGCCGGCGGCGCCTTCGCCAGCGGCGCCGGAGGTGCCGCTGGAGGGCTGAGCGGCAGGCGACGGGCTCGCCTCGCCGCGGCGAGCGATCCAGAGCGCGATCGCAGCCCGTGCCACACGCTCGAGCGACGCTGCCCCACAGGAGGCTCAGCGCTTCTGCTGAGCTTCCCTGGGCGGGCCCCCGATGGTACGCTGAGGCCATGAGCGCGCTGCGAGCCAAAGTGCACGGCGGCCGGCTGATCCTCGACGAGCCGACGAGCTTTGCCGAGGGGACCGTGATCGAGCTCGTGGTGGCCGACAACGACGATCTGGACGGAGAAGAGCGGGCTCGTCTCGACGAGGCGCTCGATGTGTCGCTGGCGAGCGCGCGCGAAGGCACGATCGACGCGGACGAGTTTCTGGCGGAGATCGCGCGCCTCGAGCCGGCGCGCGGATGAAGCGAGCCCGTATCCGGCTCACCAGGGAAGCCGTCCGCCAGGCGAGGGAAGCGGCCGCATGGTGGATGGTGGATCGAGAACCGACCTGCCGCTCCTTCCCTGTTCCGCGAGGAGCTCGCGGCCCTGCTCAGCCTGCTCAGAGCGGCGCCCGAGGCCGGAGCGCCGCACGCGCACCGGCGGATCAAAGGCGTTCGCCGCGCTCCGCTCCCGACGTCGCGCTATCTGGTCTACTACGTCGTTGACCGCGAGGGCGGAGAGGTCCTTGTGCTGGCCGTCTGGAGCGCCCTGCGCGGGCGGCCACCGCAGCTCTCGCTGGAGTGAGCCGCATCGGGTGCACCCCACGCACGTCGGCGCGATCCTCGACGTCCGTTTTCTCCCGGCGCTCCGGCGCCGTAGCGCCCGTCTAGCCACGGTGGCGCACCTCCGCGTCGACGCGACGCTCCGAGCGCGAGAACGTTAGCCCCCTGGCGCCTCCGCCCGCCCCCCTCGAATAAACGCCCCGCCCCGGTCGTCTTCCGTCTCCGCCGGCTTCTTTCTCAGCGCTCGCTGCTTCCGCTACTCTGGCAATCGCTGTGCCGCCCGTCGACCCCAACCTCCGCACCACGATCGTCCACGCGTTCGCCGTCACGGTGGCGGATCCGTCCAGCCTGGTGCGCACCACGTCGCGCGGCGGGACCGACGACCCCGCGAAGAGCAGCACACGCGGCCCCTCGATCCTCCCCGAGGTCGGCCAGGTCGTCGGCGGGCTCTACCGCCTCGGGCGCCTCCTTGGGCAGGGCATGTTCGGCAAGGTGTACGTCGCCCAGCGGATCGACGTCCCCGAGCACCAGGTCGCCCTCAAGCTCATGCCCCGCTCGCTGTACGCGATGCGGAACGTCGAGCGAGAGCTCGTCATGCTCGCGACCGTCGGGCACCCGCACGTCGTCCAGCTGAAGGACCACGGCATGAACGCCGACTACGTGTGGCTCACCATGCCGGTCTACGAGGGCGAGACCCTCGCCCAGCGCCTCGAGCGCAGCCCCCTCGCCCTGCGCGAGGCGCACGACATCTTCCTCGCCGTCGCGCGCGGGCTCGAGGCGCTCCACGCCGCCGGGCTCCGGCACCAGGACGTCAAGCCCGACAACATCTTCCTCGCCAGGTTCGCCGGCCGCGTCCACCCCATCCTGCTCGACCTGGGCGTGGCCGCGGAGCGAGAGGCCTCGTTCTGCGCCGGCACCGCGCTCTACGCCTCGCCCGAGCAGCTCCGGGCGCTGAACGGGTTCCCCGGCGCCGTGCCGCTCTCCGAGAAGATGGACACGTACGGGCTCGCCACGACCCTGCTCTACTCGCTCGTGAACCCCAGGGACTTCCCGGGCGAGTCCGCGCAGAGCCGCACCGAGCTCGCCGAGTCGCACGACGTCCGCGCCGACAAGCCGCTCGCCGACAACGCGCTGCCAGACCTCACAGGGCGCCCGCGCGAGATGTTCCAGGCCGCGCTCAGGCGATGGCTCGCGATCGATCCGAACGAGCGCCCGTCGATGACCCAGCTCGCCGAGGAGCTCGACGTGCTGCTCGAGCCGGAGCGCGAGGCGGAGCGCGAGGCGGAGCGGCTGCGGATCAAGCAGAAGACGTCCTACCTGCGCGCGCGGATCGCGGCCGGCGCGCTGACCCTCGTGGGCTGCGCGGTCGTGCTGCTCGGCTTCTCGAAGCGCGAGACCCTGCGGCTCGCGAACGAGCTCGAGCAGGCCCGCCAGCGGGGCGCCGAGTCGTTCGACAAGCTCGACACCTGCGTCGCCAGCCACCAGATCGCCCAGTCCGAGGCGCTCGCGTGCCGCGGCGCCCGCGAGCAGGATCGCGCGGACTTCAACGCGACGCTGGCCACCCTCCAGAAGAGCGGCTCCACGTCGGAGGCCGAGCACGCCCGCGAGATCCAGGCGCTGCACGCGACCCAGGCGGCGCGCCTCAAGACCTGCGAGGACAGCGCAGCGGCCGCGCAGAAGGCGGCCATGGACGAGCGCGAGCGGCTCGCCGAGGTCGAGAAGGCGCGCGCCGCCGTCACCGCCGAGCGCGACGAGGCCAGGGCGCTCGCCGACCAGCGCTCGGCGGAGCTCGCCAGCGCGGCGCAGGCGCGGGCCGCGTGCGACGCGGAGCGCGCCAGCTGTTTCGCGGAGCGCGATCGCCTGAAGGCCGACCCGTACGAGCCGGACGAGCCCGCCGCCCCGCCGCCCTCGCCGCCTGCACACGCGCCGCCCGCCGCGAGCGGCGCGCCGCCGCAAGCGCCGCAGGCGCCGCAGCCGGCGAGCACGGGCGCTTCCCCCGCCGCAGGCGCTCCGGCGACGCCAGCGACCCCGGCGGCCCCGGCGACGTCCGCCGCGGCTCCTCCTTGATCGCCGTCGCTGGAAGCGCCGGGAGGCGGCGCACGTCCTTGATCGCCGTCGCTGGAAGCGCCGGGAGGCGGCGCACGTCCTTGATCGCCGTCGCTGGAAGCGCCGGGAGGCGGCGCACGTCGCTGCCGCCAGGCCACCTCTGCTTGTGGCGACCGCCCGGGGAGGCTATCCGTAGGTCCAGGGAAGGCGAGGGCCATGGGTGACATTTCTCGACGTGACGTGCTGCGTCGGCTGGGCGCGGCGGGCCTCGTCCTCGGGGGCGCGGGCGGGCTCGCGGCGGCCCGGTGGGACCAGGGCGGCAGCGCCGCCGCCGCCGCCGAGCGCCAGCAGACGCGGGACTACCGGCTCCGGGACGCGCCCGCAGGGGTGCCGGAGCTCGTCGTCGCCCGCGCCGGCGCCGAGGCGCTCGCCGGGGGCGCCCCGGACCCGGCCGCCCTGGTCCGGAAGGCGGTCGACGCGCTCGGCGGGATGCGCCGCTTCATCTCGCGCGGCGACGTCGTGGTCGTGAAGCCGAACATCGGCTGGGATCGCACGCCGATCCACGCGGCCAACACGAACCCCAAGGTCGTGGCCGAGGTGGTGCGCCTCGCCTACGACGCCGGCGCGAAGAGCGTCATCGTGACGGACGCCTCGTGCAACGAGCCGAACCGCTGCTTCCAGCGCTCCGGCATCTGGAAGGCCGCCTACGACGTCGGCGGGGAGGTCGTCATCCCCGCGGCGCACCGCTTCCGCGGCATGCGCCTGAAGGGCGAGGTGCTCGACGACTGGCCGGTCTACACGCCGCTCGTCAACGCGGACAAGGTCATCAACGTCCCCATCGCGAAGCACCACAACCTGTCCAGGTACACCGGCGCGATGAAGAACTGGTACGGGGCGCTCGGGGGCCGGCGCAACCGCCTCCACCAGAACATCGACGTGTCGATCGCCGATCTCGCGACGTTCATCCAGCCGACGCTCACGATCGTGGACGCCGTCCGCGTCCTCATGCGCAACGGGCCGCAGGGCGGGAACGTCGCCGACGCGAAGGACATGCACACCGTGATCGCGACGATCGACCAGGTCGCCGCCGACGCGTACGGCTGCCAGCTCATCGGCCGCAAGCCGGAGGAGATCCCGTACCTGAAGATGGGCCACGACCGTGGCCTGGGCACGATGCACTGGCAGAACCTGCGGCTCGCCGAGGTGTAGTACTCATGGCAAACCTCGATCCGACGCCGGCCGCGCCGGCGCACCGTGAACCGGCGGCAGGAGTGGCCGTGGGGCCCGCGAAGGCGAGCGCGGCGCCGCCCGCCGTGCCGAGCGCTACGCCGCCCGCCGAGCCCGCGAAGGAGGCCCGCTGGGCCGCGCTGTCGCGCGCGTTGCGCGCGTTGGGCAAGGCCGGCGCCATCGTTCGGCCCGCCCCGAAGCGCCGGCCCGGCTCGGGGCTGCCGGCGCGCAAGGTGATCCAGGTGCTCGTCTGGGCGCGCCGCGCCGTGCAGGCCGGCTGCCTCGGGCTGTTCCTCTACTTCCTGTTCCAGACGGGCTTCCGCGGCTCGTTCGCCTCCGCCGAGGCGCGCGTGCGCCTGCCGCTCCCCGTCGAGGGCTTCCTCCTCGCCGACCCGTTCGTCGGCGCGATGACCCTGCTCTCGACGCACACCGTCTACCGCGGCCTGCTCTGGTCGCTCGGGATCCTCGCGCTGACGCTCGTCTTCGGGCGCGTGTTCTGCGGCTGGATCTGCCCCTTCGGCACCCTCCACCATTTCTTCGGGTGGATCTTCCCGTCGCGCTACGGCAAGGGCGGCAAGCGCGTCGAGGCGAACAAGACGTACACGCGGCAGCGGGTGAAGTACTACCTGATGTACGCCTTCCTCGCGGCGAGCGCGACCGGCAGCGTGATCGGCGGGCTGTTCGATCCGATCTGCGTGGCGGTCAGGGCCATCGGCCTCGCCGTCATCCCGGCAGCGCAGTACGTCGCCGCCGTGGTGACCGGCTCCGCGGCCACGACCGGGAGCCGGCCGGTGCAGCTCGCCGCGGATCACGCGCAGGATTTCCTGGCCGCGAGCGTGTGGCAGACGAAGCAGTTCTACTTCCACCACACGTGGTTCGTCGGGATCCTGTTCGTCGCGATCCTCTTCATGAACCGCTTCATCCCGCGGTTCTGGTGCCGCGTGCTCTGCCCGCTCGGCGCGTTCCTCGGCGTGTTCGCGCGCTTCGCGCTCTTCGGGATGCAGAAGGATCACGCGAAGTGCACCGACTGCAACCTGTGCCTCGTGCACTGCCAGGGCGCCGACTCGCCCCAGGGCGGGGTGAAGTGGCGGCAGGACGAGTGCCACATGTGCCTCAACTGCGAGAGCGCCTGCCCCGAGGACGTCATCAAGTTCCGCTTCCTGCCGAACCGGAAGAGCGCCCTCGTGACGCCCGACACGGGCCGCCGCACCGCCCTCGCGACCGCCGCCGCCGGCGCGGTGATCATCCCGACGGCGCGCATCGCCGACGTGCTCGACGCGAACTACGACCACCGCGTGATCCGGCCGCCGGGCTCGGTCGAGGAGCGCGAGTTCCTGGAGCGCTGCATCCGGTGCGCCGAGTGCATGAAGGTCTGCCCCAACAACGCGATCCACCCCGCGTTCTTCGAGGCGGGCATCGAGGGGCTCTGGACGCCGATCGTCATCCCGCGCATCGGGTACTGCGAGCACTCCTGCGTCCTCTGCGGCGACGTCTGCCCGACCGGAGCGATCCAGAAGATCACCGAGGAGCAGAAGATGGGCGTCGGCCAGAAGCCGATCTCGATCGGCACCGCGTTCTACGATCAGGGGCGCTGCCTGCCGTGGTCGATGAGCGTGCCGTGCATCGTCTGCGAGGAGTTCTGCCCGACGTCGCCCAAGGCGATCTGGGTCGAGGAGGTCGACATCCCGAAGCGCGAGCCGGTGGCGGCCGAGCACGGCAAGGAGCCGCCGATGAAGATGGTCCACGTGCAGCGCCCGCACGTCGATCCGTCGCTGTGCATCGGCTGCGGCGCGTGCGAGAAGGTGTGTCCGGTGCAGGACAAGCCCGCGGTCTACGTGACAAGCGTCGGCGAGACCCGCTCGAAGACGAACGTCATCCTTCTCGAGGACACGGACTACAACAAGGCGTCTTGACCGCGCACGCCGGCTCCGCGCGGCGGGACCACGACAGGAGGCAGCTCGGGTGCGCACGCTTCGCTTCTACGGAACCTTCTCGCTCGCCGCGCAGCTGGCGCTCGCGGCGCTCGCCGGCTGCGGCGAGCGGTTCACGGCGGCCGGCGCGAGCGCCACGTCCACGTCGTCGAGCGGCGGCGAGGGCGGCGCCGGCGGCGACGGGGGCGGGGGCAGCGGGGGAGGCGGGGAAGGCGGGGGCTCGGCCTCGTCGTCCGCCGCGTCGGGCGGGGGCGGCGAGGGCGGGTGCGGCGCGTGCAGGGAGGGGGAGTTCTGCACGGCCAGCGAGACGTGCGTCTCGTGCGCGGCCCGCGGCGGCGCGCTGTCGTTCGGCGCGCTCTCGGAGATCGAGGTGATGGGGGCGATGCCCGCGTTCCCGCGCGTGCGCGCGGAGCCCGGAGAGGATGAGGCGACGCTCCGGCTCGTCTACACGGCGAAGTTCGGATCGGACGACACGAAGATCGCCACGGCCACCGGGCGGCCCTGGACGGCCGGCGAGGTCGTCGCGAGCTTCCTCGTCGACGCCGAAGGCCAGGAGTCGGGCCCGCTCCTCCTGCCCCTGGACGCGCCCTCGCCGCGGGGCGGCTTCCCCGCGGGCTCGCTGCTCTTCGATCGCCTCCCCACCGCGCCGGGCAGCCTCCCGCAGCTGCTCGTCGCGGATGGGATCGAGGCGACCCAGGCGGATGCGCTCCCCGCGCTCAGCCCGGACGGGGGGAGCCGCTCGGTGGCGGTCGCCCACGGGCAGCGGCCCTCCTACCGGTACTGGTTCATGACCAGGCAGCAGGACGCCGGCGGGACCGCGAGCCGGCTCGTCACGAGGCGCGCGGAGGACGCGGAGGTGCAGGTGCTGGACATCCGCCTGCCAGGCGACTGCCCGGCGCAGGGAGACGACCTCGCCCCGTGGGTGACGCCCGACGGCCGCCTGCTCTTCTTCCAGGCGCGCTACAGCGCGCGCGGCGAGTGCGCGGCGGCGTCGGTGCTGCGGAGCTTCTACGTGGCGCTCGGGGACGACGGGCTGCCCGTGGACGATCAGCCGGCGAGGATGCTGCTGCCCAACCTGACCCCGAGCGTCGCCCTCATGACGCCGTCGCTGTCCCCGGACGAGTGCACGCTCTACCTGGCGTCCGACAGGGACGGGCAGCAGAAGCTCTACGCCGCCTCTCGGCGGTAGGCGGCGCGGCGAGCAGGCCCCCACCTCGGGCCTGCAGCCGCGCGGGTAGGCAGCGGCTCACTGCGCGCGGAAGCCCTCGGCGGGGCGGAGGCGCGCGGCGTAGAGGCTGGGGACGATCGTGGCGGCGAGGCAGATGAGGATGGCGATGCAGCCCGTGATGATGAACTCCTGCGGGCGCGCCTGGACGGGGAGGCGGGAGATGAAATAGACCTTCGGGTCGAGCGGGAAGCCGTAGACCAGGAGCCCCTTGCACACCGCCACGCCGAGCAAGAGGCCCAGCGTGGTGCCCGCGACGCCGATGATCCCGCCCTGGTAGAGGAAGATGCGCAGGACGGCGCCGTCCGTCGCGCCCATCGCCTTGAGGACCGCGATCTCCTTCTTCTTGTCGAGCACCACCATGATCAGCGTCGCGATCACCGTGAACGCGGCGACAACGATGATGAGCGCCAGCACCGCGCTCATGCCGATCTGCTGGATGCGCAGCGCCGTGAAGAGCCCGTGGTTCAGCTCCTCCCAGTCCATCGTGTAATAGAGCCCGCTGCCGAGGAGCTTGCTGATCTCGCGCGCGATGCCGCTCGCGCTGTCGATGTCGTCGACCTTCATCTCGACGCCGGTCACCGTGTCGCCCTGGTCGTAGAACGCCTGTGTCTCGTAGAGATCGGCGTACGCCAGCTTGGTGTCGTACTGCTCGAAGCCGGCCTCGAAGATCGCGATGACCCGGAATCGCTTGGCGACCGGCGGCTTGATGGCGCCGTTCGCGAACGAGAAGCCGATCGTGGGCGAGGTGACGGTGACGCACTGGCCGAGGTCGAGCGACAGGTTCTTCGCCAGCGCGGCGCCGATCACGATGCCCGGCATCCTGGCGATCTGCTCCTTGTCGGCGCAGGGGTCCGGATCGACCTCGGGCGGCAGCTCGTCGTCGTCGGGGAGGACGCTGCCATAGCCGCCCTGCGGCTCGATCGCGCCCCGCGGGGCGCCCTCGTCGATCGCGACCTCCGCCTCGTCGGCCCCGGCGCCCGGCGCGCCTTCCGCCTCGGCCGCGCGCGCCGCCGGGGGCGCGAGCGCGGCGTCGCGCGCGGCCGCGGCGCGCTCGTCCTCGAGGATCCGCGCCTCGTAGGCCTTCAGCAGATCGATCTCGGCGCCCGCGTCCGGCGCGAGCGCGGCCGAGGATGACGGCGCGCCGGCGTCCGGCGTGAGGAGGGGGACCTCGGGCAACGACGGCACGGCGCGCTCGGCGGGCTTCGAGCCAGGGCGCCGCAGCCCGGCGAGATCGCCGCCCGGGAGGATGTGACGGGGCAGGTCGAGCACGGCCGTGGAGGCGCCCTCGGCCCCCACGCCGAGGCTCCTGGCCGGGTCGACCCCCTTGACCAGGACGCCGGTCGCCGTCGCGTCGCCGTGCGTCAGCATCATGGGGTTGATGCTGAACGGCGCGACGCCGACGACGCCGGGGACCTTGGAGACCTGCTCCATGATCGAGCGGTACTCACGGAAGTCCGTCGAGTACTTGATCACCAGGACGTGCGCGTTGACGCCCAGGACCTTCTCGCGGAACTCCGCCTGAAAGCCCCCGGTCACGCTCATCACGGTCGCGAGCGCCGCGACCCCGAGCGCGACCCCGAGGATCGCGAACGTGGTGCCGACCGAGATGAACGCCCGCTTCTTGGAGCCGAGATATCGCAGCGCGACCTCGATAGGGTAGCTCATCGCGGTGCCCTCCTAGCAGAACGCGGCGCGCGCGGCACGCTGGGCCGCCATCGTCGGCGGCGGGCCGACACGCCGCCGTCGACGCGCGCTCGCCGCGGCCTTTCGCGCGCGGGGTCCGCATGATCTCGCTTCCCGGACCGAACGCCTGCTAGAATCCAATCCTGTCGCAGCTGCCGGCATGTGGCGTGCACTTCTGCCCGCGAGCCTTTCATGAGCGCCACCAAAAACGAGCACCACACCGCGCGCAGCAGGGTCTTCAACGCCGAGGAAGGCGCGCTCGAGGAGCCGCCCCCGTCGCGCCCCAAGAGCGCGGCGGGCGGGCCTCGCTCGTCCGGTGTCGCGCCGTCCTCCATGGAGCCGAGCGGCGCAGACGACGACGTGCCGGTGGAGGTCGAGGTCCGCCCTTCGTCGAGGCCCTCCAGGGCAGGGTGGGTCGAGGGGCCCGCGAGCGAGGTGCCGCCGAGCTTCCGGGCGCCGCCGCCGCTGCGCCAGATGGCCCCGCGGTTCGGGCGGCCGAGCGAGCCCGACGCCGACGAGATCAGCGGGCGAACGAGCCCGGCGCCGATCAGCGAGGGGGAGCCTTCCCTGGAGATCCCGCCGCCGGACGAGGTCGAGCCGCGCGAGCGGCGGCCGCCGGGCGCCAAGGACCCTTACATCGGGACGACCTTCGATCACCGGTACAAGATCGAGCGGCTGCTCGGCGAGGGCGGGATGGGGTTCGTCTACCTCGCCCGCCACAAGGTCATCGACAAGCGCGTCGCGGTGAAGGTGCTCCGCGCGGAGCTCGCCAGGGACCGCGAGATCTTCGAGCGCTTCGTGCAGGAGGCCCGCTCCGCGTCGAGCATCGGCAACCCGCACATCGTGGACATCTCCGATTTCGGCGACCTGCCGGACGGCTCCACGTACTTCGTCATGGAGTACCTGGAAGGCGTGAGCCTGGCGCAGCTCATCGACTCGCCGAACGAGCTGCCGATGGAGCGCATCTGTCACATCGCGCTGCAGCTGTCCGCGGGGCTCGCCGCCGCGCACGACGCCGGCATCATCCACCGCGATCTCAAGCCGGACAACGTCTTCGTCGTCGCCCGCGGCAGCGATCCGAACTTCGTGAAGATCCTCGACTTCGGGATCGCGAAGGTGTCGACGAGCACGACGACCAAGCTGACGCGCGCCGGCGCGGTGTTCGGGACGCCGCACTACATGTCCCCGGAGCAGGCCGCGGGGGCGCCCATCGATCACCGGACCGACATCTACTCGCTCGGCGTGATGCTCTACGAGCTCGTGAGCCGCCAGCTCCCGTTCAACGCCGACAACTTCATGGGGATCCTGACGCAGCACATGTACAAGGCGCCGGTCCCCATCCGCGCGCTCGTCGGCGGCCCCGACTGCCCGCCCGGGCTCGAGGCGGTGATCCTGAAGTGCCTCTCCAAGAAGCCGGAGTCGCGCTACCAGACCATGGGCGATCTCCACGCCGACCTCGAGCAGGTGAAGTGCGGGGGCGTGCCGGGCGCGGTGGCGGAGATGATGGCGCGGTCGGGCGGCTTCAACGTGCCGCACGATTACTTCAAGACCTCGAAGGTGATCGTCCCCGCGACGCCGCCGTCGCCCCCGCGCTCGCCCTGGCCCCGCTACGTGTGGGTCGCCGGGGCGGCGGCCGCGGTGGGGATCGTGACGGCGATCTTCGTCATCGGCGCGAGCGGGTCGGCCAGGGACAACGCCCAGAAGGCGCAGAAGCCGCCTGTCGAGGCGCCCGCGAGGCCGGCGCCCCCCGAGCCGCCGCCGGTCCAGAAGACGGTGGTGGCGCTGGCCGCGGTGCCGGAGACGGCGGTCGGCTACCGCAACGGCGTGGAGCTGAAGCTGCCGGCGAGCATCGACGTGGAGCAGGGGCAGACGGTCACGATCGACATCCGGGCCGAGGGGTACCAGCCCAGCACGGTGGTGCTCGACGGCACCGAGCCGAGCAAGCTCGTGAAGCTCGAGGCCGACGAGAAGAGCGGTCCGAAGGTGAGGCCCGGGGCGGGACGGCCGCCGGCGGCGCCGACGACCCGGACCCCCAAGAACCCGGATGTCCGGGACCCCTGGGCTCACCCGAAGAAGTGAGCGTGCGCTCGGCGGGGGCCCTGCTCGCCGTGCCCCGTGATAAGCCGCAGGCGTGACCCGGATCGATCACCTCATCGAGGCCGTCCCCGAGGACGTGCTCGGCATCTGTCGCCGCCTCCGCGAGCGCGGCAAGCGCGGCTGGATCGTGGGCGGCTGCGTGCGCGACCTGCTCCGCGGGCAGGACGCCAAGGACTGGGACGTCGCGACCGACGCGCGGCCGGAGGAGGTCGTGGCCGCGTTCCGGAAGGTGATCCCGACCGGGATCCAGCACGGGACGGTGACCGTCCTCGTGCGCGGCGTGCCGTACGAGGTCACGACCCTGCGCGGCGACGGGACCTACAGCGACGGCAGGCGGCCGGACCGGGTCGAGTTCGTGGACGACATCACCGCCGATCTCGCGCGGCGGGACTTCACCATGAACGCCATCGCGATCGATCCGGTGGACGGGCACCTCATCGATCCGTTCGGCGGGAGGAGCGATCTCGAGGCGAAGATCATCCGGGCGGTCGGGGATCCGGCCGAGCGGTTCGCCGAGGACGGGCTGCGGGTGCTGCGCGCGGCGCGCTTCGCCGCGACGCTGGAGGGCACGCTGGACCCGGAGACCGAGCGCGCGATGGGCACCGCGCGGTCGCACCAGACGTTCCGCTGCGTGAGCGCGGAGCGGGTGCGCGACGAGTGGCTGAAGGCGATGCGCGCGCGCCGCCCGAGCGTGGCGTTCGAGATCATGCGCCGGACGGAGCTCCTGGCGATCACCTGCCCGGAGATGATCGAGTCGGTCGGGTGCGAGCAGAACCGATGGCACGCCTACGATGTGTGGGGGCACGCGATGGCCTGCCTCGACGCGTGCAAGCCCGAGCCGATCCTCCGCGTGGCGGCGCTGATGCACGACATCGGGAAGCCGAGGACGCGCGAGTTCTCCGACAAGACGAAGGACTACACGTTCTACGAGCACGAGCGGGTGGGGGCCGAGATGGCCGAGCCGATCCTCACGCGGCTCCGCTTCTCGAACGACGAGCGCGCGCGGATCGTGGCGCTCATCCGACACCACCTGATCTGCTACGACGACACCTGGACGGACGCGGCGGTGCGCCGCTGGCTGCGCCGGGTGACCCCGGGGCTGGCGCCGGATCTCTACGAGATCGGCTTCGCCGACGCGCTCGGCAAGGGGCGCGACGCGAGCGAGGACATCGCCACGATCGGGCGGCTCCGGGAGCGCGTGGACGCGCTGCTCGCCGCGGGCGCGGCGCTCTCCGCCAAGGATCTCGCCGTGAACGGCAATCGATTGATGAAGGAGCTCGGCATTCCGCCGAGCCGGCTCGTCGGCGAGCTCCTGGAGCGCCTCGTCGAGCTCGTCACCGAAGAGCCCGAGGCGAACACGCCCGAGCGCCTGATCGCGGCGGCGCGCGAACTCGTCGCCTCGAAGAGCGCAGTCTAGCGCTCCCCCCCCCCCGCCGCAGAGCTGCGGTTCACGTCGCCGAGCGGCCGAGGGGAGGCGTCAGGATGGCTGTGCGCCGCGCTCGCTGCGTGTACCCGAGGGTGGTCTCGCAGGGCTGCCCCGGGGCCGCCTCGTCGCGCGGCGCTCCGGTTCACCCGCCCTCGGCCATGTCCTCGCTCCTTTGGTGAGCCTGTCCCAGAGGGCGAGTCGAACGGTCGTGGACAAGGTACCTGGACCGACAACGGTGGTCGGTTGTCTACCTCATGTCGGTCTAGATTATTTCATGCCGATCGCGTCCACTGGGACGTGAGTCTGGTAACGTCGGTCGTTGCGCATTGTCGCGTTCCCCAATCTGGAGGTCAATTTGAAGCTCTCGACGAAGACGCTTGTTGGGCTGGTTGGTCTGGGTTTGCTTGCGGCGGCGGCAGCCATCGGTGGGTGCTCCGGCGGGGGTGGTGATACGAACCCCGGCAACAGCGGCTCTGGAAGCGGCAGCGGCGGCAGCGGGAGCAGCGGCGAGACGTCCGGGAGCGGGCTCGGGGACGGCGGTGAGTTCGATGTCGGCTCAGGGACCGGGGACAGGGACGCGGGGCTCAACGGCGATACGGCGTGCGTCGCGACCCGATTGCAGGCCGATTACCAGCAGCGCCCGGCCGACATCATCTTCATCATCGACAACTCGGAGAGCATGAAGGACGAGATCAACAGCGTCCAGCGGAACATCAACCAGAACTTCGCCTCGATCATCGCGGCGAGCAAGGTCGATTTCCGCGTCATCATGCTCTCGAGGCACGGCAGCTCGGACGTGGAGCAGTCGGTCTGCATCGAGGCGCCGCTCGGCAGCGGGAGCTGCTCGCCGGTCCCGTCGGCCCCGAACACCAATCCGCCGCACTTCTACCAGTACAACCTGGATATCAGCAGCCTCGACTCGCTCTGCATGGCGATCGACACGCTGAACGGCGCGATCCAGCCCAGGGGAGAGACCGCGTCGCCCGGATGGTCGCAGTGGCTGCGCGAGGAATCGCTCAAGGTGTTCGTCGAGATCACGGATGACGGCGTCGACTGCACGACCAAGTCGCTCGGCGCGAGCAAGACGCTCGTCGACGAGGGGGCTGACATCAAGCTTTACGACCTCGACGACGATGAGCCAGCGAACAGGAACGTCGCCGGCGGCACCCTCTCGGCAGAGACCTTCGACGCGGCCCTCACGGCGGTCGCGCCGCAGTTCTTCGGCTCGAAGGACGCGCGCAACTACAAGTTCTTCAGCTTCGTGGGCATCAAGGAGAACGACCCAATCAACGCCCCCTGGCCGCCGGAGGCGCCAGCCACCTGGGAGCAGTGCCGGCCAGACTCGGTCGATCCCGGGACGACCTATCAGGTCCTCAGCGTCATGACCGGCGGGCTGAGATACCCGATCCAGCAGCACGCCACCTACGATGCCGTGTTCCAGGCCATCGCAGACAGCGTGATCTCGGGCGCCAAGCTGTCGTGCGAGATCGAGGTGCCCAAGGCGCCGGACGGGCACTCGATCGACCTGAAGACGGTGCAGATCGAGTTCACGCCGAGCGACGGCGGGCAGAAGAAGATCTTCTCCCAGGTGACGAGCCCGGAGGAGTGCGCCGGGGCGTCCTCGTCCTTCTACATCGAGGAGGGGCAGATCAAGCTGTGCGAGGACACGTGCGCCATGGCGGCGCAGGACAACACCGCGGGCATGGAGCTGCTCTACGGCTGTTCGGTCAACCCGGACTGAGCGAGGAGGCGCTCCCGGGCGCGACACCCCGGGAGCGCCGCCATTGCGGGGCGTCCGGCCGAGCGAGCCCTCCCCGCGGAGGGATCGCGGGAGCCAGGCGCCCGCGCCTGCTACCCTGCGCGAGAGGCAGATGCGGGTCGATGTGGCGTGCCGTGCCGGCCACGGCGGGAGCGAAGAGCCCGAGACGGTCACCCTGGGGGAGCGCCGCGTGCGGGTGACGGAGATCCTCGACCGGTGGCCCGGGGGCGATCACCTCTACTTCAAGGTGCGCGGGGATGACGGCGCACGGTACATCCTGCGGCGAGACTTCGAGATCCTCGTCTGGGAGCTCGAGGTCTATGAGGCCGCCGAGGACGAGAGGGGGACCGGTCAGGGGTAGACTGGCCGGCCGCGCACGAACGCGCGCTGGACGCTCGCGACGGTCGCGACGGTCGCGTCGGACGCGAAGACGAGGTGGTTCAGCGTCCCGGCCTCGCCGAGCACGTGCTCGGGGAAACGCACGGCGATGAAGTCCGCCTCCTTGCCGACGTCGAGGCTGCCGACGGCGCGGCCGAGGCCAACGGCGTCGGCGGTGCCCTGCGTGGCCATGACGAAGAGATCCGCCGGGGTCAGGCGGTCGCCGAGGCAGAGGGCGTTGTCGAAGGCGCTCGACATGCCGCGGCGCATGTCGAAGCTGCGGCCAGCGCCGACGTCGCTGCCCAGCCCGACCGGGACCGCGCGCGCGCGCGCGTCGGAGAGGCGCATGCGGCCGCTGCCCAGGAAGAAGTTCGAGTCGGGGCAGTGGACGACCGAGGAGCCCGTCTCCGCGAGGCGGTCCCACTCGCGCGGCGAGAGGTGGATGGCATGCGCGAGCAGGGCGCGCCCGGTGAGCAGGCCGACGCGGTCGTAGACGTCGACGTAGTCGCGCGCCCAGGGGTGCGCGCGCAACGTGGCCTCGCCCTCGGCCGGGTTCTCGGCGACGTGCGTCTGCACGAGGAGGCCGTGATCGCGCGCGAGCCGCGCGGCCGCCTCCATCAAGGGACGGGAGCAGCTCGGGGCGAAGCGGGGGGTGATCGCGAACTCGAGGAGGCCGCCGCCCTCGCCGTGCCAGCGCTGCACGAGATCGCGGGCGGCGGGGATGGCCTCGTCGTGAGGGACGCGGAGCGCCTCCGGGCAGCTCTGGTCCATGAGCGTGAGGCCGGCGATGCCGCGCAAGCCGGCGGCCGAGAGGGCGCGGAACAGCCGGTCGGTCGCGCCGGCGCACGAGCTGGAGAAGACGACGCAGGTCGTCGTGCCCGACGCGAGCAGCCGGCCCGTGAACTCGCCGGCGACGAGCGCGGCATAGGCCTCGTCGCGGAAGCGGGCCTCCTCGGGGAAGACCGACCGATCGAGCCAGTCGAGCAGCGGGCCGCTGGCGCTGCCGATGATGCGCGTCTGCGGGAAATGGACGTGCGCGTCGATGAAGCCCGGCATCAACACGGCGGGCCGCAGGTCGAGCACCGGCCCGGGGAACGCGCCCGGGGCGAACGGCGCTGCCTGGGCGATCCGACCGTCGTTGCCGACCACGAGCAGCGCGTCGTCGATGAATCGGACCCGAGCGCCGTCCGGCGACGCGGGGATCGGGGTGAGCAGGCGACCGCGGTAGGCGCGCGGCGACTCCAGCGGCCGCGCGCTCATCGGATGGCGATCTCGCTCCGGCGGGCCCAGCCCATGAGCAGCTCGCCCCCGCCGTTCTTCATGACGAGGGCCCACGCGCCCGCCTCGCGCACGATCATCACGACCTCGCCCGCGGCGATGGCGCCGACCCGGGTGCCGTCCGCCCGCGGCTCGTCGAGCAGCGTGATGCCGCGCGAGGCGATGCCCGCCTGGAGGCGCGCGGGCGCGCCCGGGTCGTCCTCGTCGTCGAAGGCAGGGCCGTCGTCGTGAGGGGATGGCCGCTCGTCGGAGCCAGGATCGTCGTCGAACGGGAAACGAGGGTGGACCTGCGCGCGCCGGTCCGCCGGGGAGCGCCCGTCGAGGAGGTGCGCGAACCGGCCAGCGCTCTGCATCGGCGAGCGATCGCCGGCGACCGCCCGGAACACGACCGGCGCCGTCGGGAGCAGCACGACGACGGCGGCGGCGAGGAGCGCGAGCCCGGTCAGCCGATCGAGCTGGCGCGCGCGCGGCGGGGCTGGCGCGGCGCCCGGCGGCTCCGCCCGGGCAGCGAGGCGCGTGCCGGCGTGCTCGGCGCGCACGTCGCGGGGGCCAGGCGAGGCGCCCTGTCCGGCGGGGGGGTGGTCCATCAGCGCAGAGGATACGCGCTGCGGTGAGCGCGGTCGACTGCGCGGCGGCGCGAGCTCCGATGACGCTCGACCCGCCGCGCCGGCGAGCGCGTGCGAGCGCGTTAGCGGACCTCGCGCGGCAGCGGGGCGGCGGCAGGATCGCCGGTGACGGCGCGCTCGGCGGGGACGCCGATCGTGGCGCCGTGGTCCGCGCAGCAGCGGAAGCCCTGCTGGTAGAACATGTGGTTCTCGTCGTGCGAGCGGGTCGAGGGGCGGCAGCGCGTGCGGACAGGGCCCCAGTAGCCGCCCTTCAGGATGGAGGGGCGCTCGCCCTCGCGGACGGAACGGGTCCACTCATCGATGTTGCCGGTCATGTCGTAGACGCCGAAGGGGCTCCGGCAGCGGGGCTGGAGGCCCGCCGCCATGCCCTGCCAGAGCCGGTCCATCTCGGCCATGGCCGCGGGGCCGCCCCGCGGGCGCAGCGCGGTCTCGATGTACGGGCGCCATGCCTGATCGACGACGCAGGCTTCAGGCTCGCGGACGTAACCGTAGGGGTAGGGGCGCGCCTCCTCGCCCTCGCAGGCGAACGTCCACTCGGCCTCGTCGCAGAGGCGCTTGCCCTCCTCGGCGCAGAGCTCGCTCGCCTCGTAGAACGAGACGAGGATGAACGGATAGACGCCCTTCTGGTTGGGGTACTCGTAGCGATCCATGCAGAAGTGCATGGGCTTCGTGTCGAGGTCCTTCGACATCGAGAGCCACTTCTCGCGATCGAACTCCGCGCACCGCTCGGGGTAGCTCCTGCTGATCCAGTGCTTGCAGGTGGTCCGCTGCATCTCGTCGATGGAGCGCAGGTCGCCCTGGGCCTTCGGGGCGGGGTCGAGCTTCATGAGGCCGGAGACCTCGACCATGCCCGTCGGGCAGGTGCCGCGGGTGCCCTCGATCTGGTCGGTGGCCTCGCGCGACTCGGCAGGCGACGAGGCGATCTGCCAGTGGCGATCGCGCACGAGGCGCCACTCGAACCGGAGGCGCCGCGGCAGCGAGCCCGTGATGGCGCCCGCGCCGAGCGTCAGCGGCACCGACGGCGCCTCCGCGAGCCGCACCACGAGCAGCGCGAGCGAGGCGAGGCCCAGCGCGAAGCCGACGGCGACGGCGGCGCGCAGCGCCCTCGCGCGGGGAGGCGCGGGCTTCCGCGTCGAAGGGGCGAATCGGTGCATGATCCCTCGCAGTAAACTCTACTGCGAGGGAGACTCGAAGGCAGACAACTTTCCGCGGAGCCGCCCGAGGTCGGCCTCGAAGCGCCGGTCGCCGGACAGGTCGCGGGTCTCCCGGGGATCGCTCCCGAGATCGAAGAGGAGCAGCCGGTCACGCTTCTTTCGCTCGATCACGAGGAGCTTGAGCTGCCCGTCGATGACCGCGGCGCGGCGGGCGGTGCGGGCGAACACCGGTCCTCGGGGCGCGCGCTCGCCCTGGCCATGGCCGGCGGCGATCGCGGCCAGGGAGGCGCCTTCGACGGCCGTGGCCTCCGCGCCGCCGACGTCGAGGACGGTGGGCGCGATGTCGACCGTGCTCACCGGGTGCGGGTAGCGGCCCGGCGCGGCGCCGGGGAGGGCGATGACGAGGGGGACGCGGATCGCCTCCTCGTAGAGCTCGACGCCGTGCCCCACGGGGCCGTGCTCGCCGAGCCCCTCGCCCTGCGAGCCGTGGACGATGACCGCCGTGCGGCCGGCGCGGGGGCCCCTCGCCACGGCGTCGAGCAGGGCGCCGAGCTGCCGGTCGACGTAGGCGATCTCGCCGTCGTAGGCGGCGGTCCTGCCGGCGCCGAAGCGGATGCCGGGGTGGGCGAGGTAGCGCTCGTGGGCGTCGAAGAGGTGGAGCCAGAGGAAGATCGGCTGGGCGCGCTGGGCAACCCCCTCGAGGAGCGCGATGGCCTTCTCGACCGCGAGGTGGCCTGTCGCCTCGCGCTCGGGGTGGGCGTCGCCGTAGACGGTCTCGAAGCGGTCGAACCCCTGATCGAAGCCGCGCTCCTGGCTGATCCACGTGAACGAGCTGACCGCGGCGGTGAGGTAGCCGGCGCGCTTCATGCGCTCCGCGAGGGTGTCGTTCTCGGGCAGCAGCGTGGGCCACTCGCGGCGGTCGCGCGCCGCTCGGTTGAGGCGGCGGCCGGTGACGAGCGGCGAGATGGCCCGCTGCGTCTCGCTCGAGGCGGCGTAGGCGCGCTCGAACAGCACGCCGCGGGCCGCGAGCTCGGCGAGCCGCGGGCTGGTGTCGCGGCCGTAGCCGTAGGCCGACGTGTGGTCGGCGCGGACCGTGTCGAGCGTGACGAGGAGGACGTCGGGGCGCGCCGGCGCGGCGGCGGGCGCGGGGGACGCAGGCGTGGTCCCGGCGGGGGCGATGGTCTTCGTCAGGACGGCCGGGGTGACCGCGCCGCCCTCGTCGCGCCCGGCGGGCGTGGCGGCGGCGCGCACGTGCGCGGCCGCCGTGGCGCCGGCAGGAGCGGCAGGCGCGGCGCCGGCGAGAGCGGTCGGCGCGGCGGCAGGCGGGGCGCCGGAAGCGGCGGCAGGCGGGGCGCCGGCGGCCGCGGTCGTCTGCGCGCCGGCGGGCGAGCCCGCGACGGCCCCGGCGGGCAGGGGGGCGGCGCCCTGGTGGGCCCCGTCGCTGCAGTCCTGATCGATGCCGTCGCCCGGCGTCTCCGGTGCGCCGTGATACCGGGTGGGATCGCCCTCGTCGCAGTCGAGGCCGCCGAAGTGCGAGCCCATCCCATCGCCGTCGCGATCGGTCCACTGCTCGAGCGCGCTGAAGAGGGTGGCCGCGAGCCCGCCGCCGGCGCGCACGGCCTGGCCGAGCGGGGGGAACGACTCGATCCGGGCGGTCGCGGTCATGAGGACCAGGGCGGCGAGCGGGACGCCCGCGATTCCGGCGATGCGGCCGACGGCCGCGCCGAGGTCGACGCTCGAGACGAGCGCGGTCGCCACGAGCGCGATGGCGCCGTCGACGATGGCGGCGCGCACGGCGGCCCCGGCGTCGCCTGTCGTGCTGGCCGCGTGGGCGGCGAGCGGAGCGAACGCGGCGACGAGGGGCACGACGCCGATGGCCGTGCCGGCGATGGCGAGGAGCCACGGCTTCACGCCGCGGGCGGCGAGGCGATCGCCGAGCGCGACGAGGCGCTGGGTGACGAGCGCCGCGGCCACGACGCCGGCGAGGCCGAGGACGCCGAAGGTCGCGCCGGCGAGGCCTCGGTGGTGGGTCGTCGCCTTGAGGAGGGCGGCGAGCGCGGCGAGCACCGGAAAGGCGACGCCGATCCAGAGCGCGACGCGGAGGACGGCGAGCCGCTCGCCGCCGGCGCCGACGATGCCGCGGAAGCCGCGGCCGGCCGCGCGCGAGAGGATGAGCGCGAGCGTGACGAGCGGGAGTAAGACGGCCGTCCCGACGAGGAGCCCGTCGAGGAAGGACGCGCCGGCGCGAGCGGTGCGCAGCGCGGTCGGCACGGCGGAGAGCGAGGCGACGCCGAGGCCGAGCACGCAGGCCTCGCCGAGGCGGGTCGTCCAGGCGCTGCGGCGCGGCGGCGGAGGGGCCGACCGCCCCGGCGGGGGGACGGACCGACCCGGCGGCGCGCTCTGCCGGGCGGGCGGGCCGCTCTGCGATCGCGGCGGGACGCTGTCATGAGCGCCGGCGGCGCTCGGCGGCGGCGGGGGACCTGGTTCGGCGGTGATCATGGGCACACAGGGGGGGAGGGCCGCGCGGGCGCCTCGCGAGGGCCTGTCGCGCCTGGCCGCGAGGTCGTGCGCCCTGGAGAACGGGGCCTACCATCGGTGTACCGGGTCGCAAAGTATCCTGCGGGAGCGGACGAGCCGGGGGCGCCCGCGGCCGGCAATCCGGAAGCGACGCGCTCGGCGTCGAGGCTGCGCCACGCGAAGCCGGCACGATGGCTGCACGGGTGCGCCGGGGCCCGCGCGGCGCCTGGCACGTGCCCGCTGGCGGGCTCCGCGCGGGTACGGCACGATGGTGAGCCGTGTCGCTCCCCGCGCGCAAGCTCGCCACGATCGCGGATCTGCTGGCCGTCCCCGAGGCGCAGCGCTTCCACGAGATCATCGACGGCGAGCTCGTCCCGAAGGCGATGCCTTCGCCGAAGCATGGCGGCGCCCAGGCATCGCTCGCCGGGATCGTGTTCCGCCCCTACAACCGGCGGCCCGGCGGTCGCTGGCCAGGAGGGTGGTGGTTCGCCACCGAGGTCGAGGTGCAGCTCGAGGATCACGAGGTTTACCGTCCCGACGTGGCGGGCTGGCGGCGTGAGCGCCTCCCCGAGCTGCCCGAGAAGACGCCGATCGTCGTGCGGCCCGACTGGGTCTGCGAGGTGCTGAGCGTCTCGAACACGCGCAACGATCTCGTGAAGAAGATGCGCACATACCACCGGTGCAAGGTGCCGCATTCCTGGATCGTGGATCCGATGAACGAGGTGCTCACCGTGCATCGCTGGATGGATGACGGGTATCTGAACGTGCTCACGGCAGAGCGGGGCGAGCGCGTCAGGGCAGAGCCGTTCGACGCGATCACGTGGTCCGTCGGGGCGCTCTTCGGGGACGACCCGGACGAGGACGAGCAGTAGAGCGGCGTCTCGACGCCTGGTCCGGACGGCGCAACGGCGGACTGCCTTCGGCGACGAGCCCCGGTGTCGTCTGCGGCGAGGGCACCGGATGAGCGCAAGGTCGTTGCGCTCCCTGGCGTCCGACCGGAGCTAGAAGAGCAAGGAAGAGGCCGTCGGCAGGCACTCCGGGCTGAGCGCCCCGGGGAGCACGCCGAGCGGCCGCAGCCGAGCTTCGACGGATGCAGCCTGCATGGGCAAATGCTGAGTTGGCGGGCCGCTCTGCGTGAGGCTCACGACCGGCGCGCTGGCTCGGCGAGCCAGCGGACCAGCGCGTCGCCCTCGAGCTCGAGCAGCGTGTCCTCGACCTCGCCCGGACCGAGCGCGCGCGCCCGCTCGAGGATCGAGCGCTCCTCCTCGGTGGTGGGTCGCCGCCCGACCCGCCGCGCGAAGAGGCGGCCGAGCAACTCGGCGATCGCCTCCTCACGGCCCTTCAACTGTCCCCTCTGCTCGGCCTCGATGATCATCTCGCCGATGATCGGCGTGCGCCGGAGCAGCCCTTCCTCCATGTCCTCCACCATCGTGACGAGCTCCTTTTGCAGATTGTGCCCCCAGGGGTCGATGGTCGCCAGTACCAGGAACGCCGTGTACAGCTCCGCCCGCTCCTCGCCGGCCACCGTCTGCGCGTGAATCTGAGCGATGACCTCCCGCATCGCCTTCGCGGTCGCGTCCCTGGCGAGCGGCGCGAACGCCAGCCACAGCACGCTGCCGCGCGCTCGGAGCTCGGCGACCGTGCGTTGATAGACCGCGTCGATGCGGAAGTGCGTACCGCTGAACCGCCGTTCCGGCCAGGCCGTTCGGAGCACGCCGGTCACAGGCAAGCGCCGCCTGCCGCCGGAAAGGACCACGGCGACGCTCTCGATGGGCGGCACCGGCTCGCGGGGCGCTTCGATGCGCAGCGCGGCGAAGAGGAAGCCGAGGTACTCGAAGACCTGAGCCGGAACCTCGTCGCGCAGCGCGAAGCAAAACTCGACGTGCAGCACGCGCAGCGTGCCGTCGATGCGAAGGCGCAGCGCCTTGTCCATGCGACGTTCGAGCTTGGTGACCTGGGTATCGATCCAGCCAAGGACCTCGACGGAGTGGCCTTCCGGGGTGAAGGCGCGCGCAAGCTCCTCGGGTCGCCTCCGGGCGACATGGCGTAATGTGATGTCGGCATCTCCCATGCAACGCGCCTTGCGCAGGGAGCGTGCCAGGGGGTGGAGGGCCAAAAGTGACGGCATCCTCGCGTGTCTCGTGCGCTGCGGGGGTGGCGGCGCCATGGCGGACCGCCGCCCCGCGTCCGGCGGGACGGCGCAACGGCGGACACCGTCGGAGATGTGCGCTGGCGCCGCCGCGACGCCGGTTCTCCTTGCCCAGGCCCCCCCGGCGACTTGTATCGTCGCCACGACGCTGCCCTTGCTTCATCAGCCGCCCTGTCCTTCATCCCCGTTAAGGAGCTCTTCATGACGCTGCTGCGACGCCGCGCTTCCGTCTCCGCGCTGATCTTGCTCGCCTTGTCCGCCTGCGGAGACGACGATGGGGTGAGCGAGACAGGGCTGTCGTGCGGTCCAGGCACGAAGGCGGCCGACGGCGTGTGTTTGCCTTCGGCGACGATCCCCGGTGTCGTCTGCGGCGAGGGCACCGAGGACGTCGACGGCGTGTGTGTGCCTTCGGCGACGGGCCCCGGTGTCGTCTGCGGCGAGGGCACCGAGGACGTAGGCGGGGAATGCGTCCCGACCGCGCTCCAGCCCGGCCATTTCCTGAGCCCGCTGGTGCAGCTCCAGAGCTTGCACGAGGTCGGGAGCCACACGGATGAGGTCCGCGTCCGCGACGATGACTTGCTCCTCAATTGCAGCTACACATTCAACGTCATCGACGCGGAGGACCCCGCCGACATGGAGGTGCTCGCGGGGGGGCTCAAGCACACCATCCCCGGCGACACCCGTACGCCCGGCTGCAAGCACCTCGCGTGGGACGATGATCTCGTCTTCACCACGCACCTCGGCAACATCCGGAACCCGGCCTTCCTGAGCGGCTGGGACATCAGCGATCCCGAGGCCCCGGTGCAGCTCCCCGTCCTGCAGGAGGAGGGGATCAGCTACGAGGGAGTCGACGTCGCGAACCACAACATCTTCGTGGGGCTGCACGGAGATGGGCTCGGCGTCTACCGCTACGACGGCGCGGTCGGGTTCACGCGGGTCGGCAGCCTGGGTGGATTCACCAATGCGTGGGGGGTCGCGGCGCGCGACAACCATGTCTTCGTCGCCGACGGCGTGGACGGGCTCGTCACGGTCGACGCGACGGACCCGACGGCGCCGGTGGAGCTCGGGCGCGTGGCGACCGGCGGCCAGGCGAAGGGCGTCGTCGTGGACGGCGATTTCGCTTATGTGGCGGCGGGCTCTGCGGGCGTCGCCGTCGTCGACATCTCCGACCTCGCGCGCCCTGTCGTCGTCGGTCGCGCCGAGATGCCCGGGACCCCGCTCCGCCTGGCCTACTCCGAGCGCCGCCTCTTCGTCGCCGCGTGGAACGACGTGCGCGTGTACGACGTGTCCACGCCCGCCGCCCCGACCTTCATCGCGGCCGTGCGCATCCCGAGGGCGTTCGAGTACGAGGATCCGGATCGCGAGCTCCCCACGATGCGCACCTTCGGCGTCGCCGCCCGGGGTCAGGACGTGTTCATCGGCACCTGGGAGAACCCGTATTCCTACCGCCTCGAGCCGGACCGCCTCGCGCCCAACATCCGTCTCCCGGAATCCTCCGCGCGGATCGATTTTGGCCCGGTCGCGGTCGGGGACAGAAAGACGCTCCCGCTCGAGGTCACGAACCAGGGGACGGCGCCGCTCACGCTGGTGGACAGCTGGGTCAGCGGCTCCGCGTTCAGCGTCGAGCCGCGCCAGGCCCGGATCGCGCCCGGCGAGACGATCGAGCTCAACGTGACGTACCTCGCCTCGGCGACAGACCAGGAGATCGGCTATCTCCACATCACCTCGGATGACCCCGCGGCCCCGGTGCGGAAGAGCTATCTCGTCGGCAACGCGCCCGGCGTGAGCGTCGGGGCGCCCCTGCCCGCGACAACGGGCACGATGCTGGACGGCACGACATGGACCTCGGAGGAGTCGGCAGGGGGCGTGCTTCTTCTCACCTACTTTGCCACCTTCTGTCCGGTCTGCGCCAACCACCTGCCGGACACCGAAGCGCGGTTCTGGCTGAAGTACAAGGACCAAGGCCTGCAGATCGTCGCCCTCAACCCGAGGGAGCCGGTCGATCAGATCGGCCAGGTGCAGGCGTATTGCGACAACATCAAGGTCAGCTTCCCGGTCGGGCTCGAGGAGACCGCGAGCACCTACGCCGCCGTGACGTCCAATTTCCCCGGCCCCAACCCGTTCCCGGTCGACGTGATCGTCGGCAAGGACGGCATCGTCCGGTACGCCAGCCACGAGTACGACCCCGATGCCATGACGGCGGTCATCGAGCAGGCGCTGGCCGAATGATGAAGCGCGCGCTGCTCCTGGTGGTCGCGCTGATTGCGTCCGGTTGCGATGGAGGCGGCGGCTCGACCAGCGGGGCGGGGGACGCCGGCGGCGGCGCAGCGGCGGGCGGCGGCGCCGGAGGCGGCGGCGCAGCGACCAGCGGCGGTGGCGACGGTGGTGGCGGCGGCGCGGCGGGAGGCGGCGGCGCGGCGGGCGGCTCCGGCGCCGGCGGCGCGCCGGCGGGTCCGGGTGTGACCGGCGTGCTCGCGGACGAGGCGGGACAGCCCATCGGCGGAGCCACCGTGCTGTTTTGCAATACAGCGGTCTGCTACTCGGACCGATCGAGGGCGGATGGTCGCTTCACCTTTCGCTGCGACGCGGAGCCGCCGGTCGACTTCGTTGTGAAGTCGATGGAGGACGCGGGGACGACGCCGCGCCGGGGAACGACCATGTTCCCGCTGCGCTTCACCGACGCGGTCACCGTCGACGCGGGAGTGCTCTTCGTGCCGCACCTGCCCGCGGGCGCCGTCCTCGGGCCGAACAGCGACGATCCGCAGGTCCTGGAGGTCGGCGATGGCCTCCAGCTCACCGTGAACCGCGCCGCGCTCGAGACGCCGCTCGGCGAGGCCCTCCACGACATCGCGGCCCGGAAGATCCCGCCGGAGCGCGTGCCACCGCTCCCGGATCTCGGCGGGGAGGAGATCGTGGCTGTCTACGCGCTCTACCCGTTCGCGACGACCAGCGACGCGCCCGTCGGGGTTCAAGTCCCCTCGGATCTGGCGCCCGGGACGCGCGTGAGCATCCGGAGCATGAGCGAGTACGACGGCAGGCTCTCGGCGTCGGTTGCCGGTGAGGCAGACGGCTCGGTCATCAGGACGTCGCCTGGCTCCGGGATCGACGAGCTGACCTGGCTCGTGATCTCCAGGTAACCAGGTAACGCGCGTGCGCTCTCCCGGGCTTCTCCTCGATCCAGGCGCCCAACGACCTCTTTTATGCGATCTTCCGCGCCTTCTATCTCGTCGGCCACATGACCGACATGACCGACGTGACCGACGTGACCGACATGGCCGACATGGCCGACATGGCCGACATGGTCGATGGAATGCGGCGGCTCGAGGCGCGCGCGGAACCCGCTTGACGCTCGTCGCGCCCGCAAGCTATGTTCCCCGCATGTCCCGCGCGCTCCCCGCGTCCTGCGCTCGCCGCTGTTCCGAGGCCTTCGTCCTCGGCGGCGCGTCGTGCTCGGCCGTCGAGGTGGGTGCGTGCGTGGCAGGGCTGCGCTGGTGGCGCTGGTGCTCTACCAAGGCGGGCCCTTACCACGGGTAACGCGCCTCCCTGCGGGGAGGACGACCTGAAGGAAAGAAGAAAGAGGGCCCGCCGAACAACGGTGGGCCTTTTCGTTTTTGTCCGCTATGCAGGGCGCCGCAGCGCGACGCCCGAGTCCCGAGGACCCGTGTCTGCCAGAACAGCCGTGAAGATGAGGAGAGAACCATGATGCATGCAGTCATCGATGCGCTCTGCGCCGGCGTCGACCTCTCCGCGGAGCAGACCGAGGCGCTGTTCCGCGACCTGATCGCCGGGGCGCTGACGGAGATCGAGCTCTCCGCGCTGTTCGTGGCGCTCAAGGCGAAGGGCGAGACCCCCGCCGAGATCGCGGGCGCGGCGCGCGCGCTCCGGGGGACGTCGGTGCCGTTCGCGCGGCCGGATTATGCCTATGCCGACTGCTGCGGCACCGGCGGAGACGGGCAGTCCACCGTGAACGTGTCCACGGCCGTCGCCTTCGTCGCGGCCGAAGCAGGCCTGCCGGTCGCCAAGCACGGCAACCGCTCGGTCTCCTCCCAGTGCGGCTCCGCCGACGCGCTCGAGGCGCTCGGCGCCCGGCTCGACCCGCCGGCCGAGGTCTCGCGCCGCGCCCTCGATGAGGTCGGCTTCTGCTTCCTCTTCGCGCCGCAGTACCACGCCGGGCTCCGCCACGCGATGCCCGTGCGCCGCGCCCTCAAGGTGCGCACGATCATGAACCTGCTCGGCCCCCTCGTGAACCCGAGCGCGCCGCCGATCCAGGTGATGGGCATCTACGATCCGGAGCTCGTCACCCACGCCGCGCGCACGCTCGGCATGCTCGGGTGCCAGGCCGCGCTCGTCGTCCACGGCGGGGGGCTCGACGAGGTTGCCCTGCACGCCCCGACGCGCGCGGCCCGGCTCCGCGATGGGGTCGTCGAGGAGCTCTTGATCGACCCGGCCGACGCGGGGGTCTCGCCGGCGCCGATCGAGGCGCTCCGGGGCGCCGGCCCGGCGGCGAACGCGGCGTGGCTCCGCGACCTGCTCGCCGGGCGCGGCGCGCCCGCGCACCGCGACGCCGTCGCGATCAACGCCGGCGCGCTGCTCTGGATCGCCGGGCGCGCCGAGGGGCTGCGGGAAGGGACGGCCCTGGCGCTCGAGGCGCTCGGCTCCGGGCGCGCGGCGGAGCGGCTCACGCGCTTCGTGGCGCTGAGCCGGGACGGGGCCCAGGAAGCGCGGAAGGAGGCGAAACATGGCTGAGCAGGGCAATGTGCTCGCGCGCATCGTGGAGCGGAAGCGGGCGGACGTGGCGGAGCGCGAGCGGCGGACCCCGCTGGCCAACCTCCGGGCGAGCGCGCCGCCCACCTCGCGGAGCCTCCGGCGCGCGCTCTCCGCGCCGGGCGCGCGGTTCGTCCTGGAGTGCAAGAAGGCCTCCCCGTCCGAGGGCCTCATCCGGCCGGATTTTGACCCGCACGCCGTCGCCGCCGCGTACTACGGCGTCGCCGACGCGGTGAGCGTGCTGACCGACGAGCCCTTCTTCCAGGGCAGCTTCGAGATCCTCCAGGCCGTGCGCGCGGTCGTGGACGTCCCGATCCTCTGCAAGGACTTCGTCGTGACGCCCTACCAGGTGATCGAGGCGCGGGCGAACGGCGCGGACGCGATCCTGCTCATGCTGTCGGTGCTGGACGACGCGACCGCGCTCCTCTGCCTGGGCGCCGCCGAGGCGCTCGGCATGGACTGCCTCGTCGAGGTCCACGACGAGGCGGAGCTCGAGCGCGCGCTCGCGCTGCCCGCGCCCGTGATCGGCATCAACAACCGCGATCTCAAGACGCTCAAGGTCGATCTCGCCGTCTCGGAGCGGCTCGCCCCGCGCGTGCCGCGCGATCGCATCGTCATCGCGGAGTCGGGCGTCGAGTCGCGCGCCCACGTGGAGCGGCTCGCGCCCTCGGTGGACGGGTTCCTCGTCGGCACGTCGCTCATGCGCAGCCCCGACATCGCGGACGCCGCGCGCGCGCTGGTGACCGGCAGGGTGAAGATCTGCGGCCTGACCCGGCCCGGGGACGCGCGCGAGGCGGAGCGGCTCGGGGCCCGCTTCGGCGGCCTCGTCTTCGCCGAGACCTCGCCGCGGCGGGTGACGCGCGAGCAGGCCGAGATCCTGGTCGCCACGGCCGCGGGGCTGCCCTTCGTCGGCGTTTTCCTCAATCAATCCGTGGATTTCGTCGCGGATACGGCGCGGGCGATCGGGCTGCGCGCCGTGCAGCTCCACGGCGACGAGGACGCCGCGTTCATCGAGGCGCTGCGGCGCGCGCTCCCCGAGGGGTGCGAGGTCTGGAAGGCGGTCCCGATGGCGCCGTCCGGGGAGGCGGCCAGCGCGGGCGGCGAGGCGGGCGCCGCGGGCGCGGGCGGCGAGGCGCGCGACGACGGCGCGGGCGCGGAGGTCGAGCGCAGCGCCGATCGGCTGGTATTCGACACGCGCACGGCGGAGGCGCGGGGAGGCACGGGGCGGACGTTCGCCTGGAGCGCGATCGACGGCCACCCGGCGCGCGCGCGGAGCCTGCTCGCGGGCGGGCTGAACCCGGACAACATCGCCGCGGCGCGCCGGGTGGGGACGTGGGGGCTCGACGTGGCGTCGGGCGTCGAGCGCGCGCCCGGCGAGAAGTGCGCCGACCTGCTCGTGCGCCTGTTCGACAGCGCGCGCGGCCCGTCGCGCCACGACCGTGATCCCGCGGCCCCGGCGGACCGCGCCTCCCCCTGACGGCAGCTCTCACGACCCACAACGCACAACCGACGATCGAGGCAATCACCATGCAGCAAAGCGGCCGCTTCGGCGCCTTTGGCGGCGCCTATGTCCCGGAGATCCTCGTGCCCGCGCTCGAGCAGCTCGAGCGCGCGTACCTGGAGGCGCGCGGCGATCCGTCGTTCGCGGCGGAGTTCGACGCCTTGCTGACGACCTACGCGGGGCGACCGACGCCGCTCACCCTGTGCCGCAACCTGACCGGCGACCCGCGCGTGAAGCTCTACCTCAAGCGCGAGGACCTGCTCCACGGCGGCGCGCACAAGACGAACCAGGCGCTCGGCCAGGGGCTGCTCGCGCGGCGCATGGGCAAGCGGCGGCTCATCGCCGAGACCGGGGCCGGACAGCACGGCGTCGCGACCGCCATGATCGGGGCCCTGCTCGGCATGCCCACGCGCATCTACATGGGCGCGAAGGACGTCGAGCGGCAGCGGCTCAACGTCTTCCGGATGCGCCTCATGGGGGCCGAGGTGGTGCCCGTGACCTCGGGCTCGCAGACGCTGAAGGACGCCCTCAACGAGGCGCTGCGCTACTGGACCGAGAGCTACGAGGACACGCATTACCTGATCGGGACGGTCGCCGGGCCGCACCCGTTCCCCACCATCGTGCGCGATTTCCAGTGGGTGATCGGCCGCGAGGCGCGCGCCCAGATCCTGGAGGCCGAGGGGCGCTTGCCCGACGCGGTGGTCGCGTGCGTGGGCGGCGGCAGCAACGCCATGGGGATCTTCTCCGAGTTCATCCCGGACAAGGACGTGGCGCTCGTCGGCGTGGAGCCCGCCGGCCACGGCCTGTCGACCGCCATGCACGGGGCGACGCTCCTCAAGGGCCGCCCGGGGGTGCTGCACGGGTCGGAGACGTACATCCTCCAGGACGAGCACGGACAGGTCGCCGAGACGCACTCGGTCTCGGCGGGGCTCGACTACCCCGGCGTCGGGCCGGAGCACGCGCACCTCATGACGTCGGGCCGGGCGACGTACGTCGCGGCGACCGACGACGAGGCGCTCGACGCGTTCCAGCGGCTCGCGCGCAGCGAGGGCATCATCCCGGCGTTCGAGTCGGCGCACGCGATCGCGCACGCGCTGAAGATGGTGGCGGAGGCGGCGCAGGCAGGGCGCGAGACGGTGCTCGTCGTGAACCTGTCGGGCCGCGGAGACAAGGACATGGAGCAGGCGCAGAGGCTGCTCGATCCCGGGAGGTCGACATGAGTCGGGAGACGGTGACGACGCGCTACGATCGCGCATTCGAGCGGCTGCGGCAGCGGGGCGAGGGGGCGTTCATCCCCTTCCTGATGCTGGGGGATCCGGACCTCGCCACGAGCGCGCGGCTGCTGCGCGCGGCCGTGGAGGGCGGCGCGGACGCGATCGAGGTCGGGATCCCGTTCTCGGATCCGATCGCGGACGGCCCGACGATCCAGGCCGCCGCCGTGCGGGCGCTCGAGGCCGGCGTGAGGCCGGGCGACTGCATCGAGCTCCTGGCGCGGTTCCGGGCGGAGGCGCCGGAGGTGCCGGTCGGCATCCTGACGTACGCGAACCTCGTGAAGCACCGCGATCTGGCGGGCTTCTACGCGTCGGCGGCCGCGGCCGGGGTCGACAGCGTGCTCGTCGCCGACGTGCCGGTGAGGGAGTCGGATCCGTACGTGGCGGCGGCGCGCGCCGCGGGGGTGGCGCCGGTGCTGATCGCGCCGCTGAACGCCTCGGAGGCCACGCTGCAGGGGCTCGCGGAGCGGTGCAGCGCGTACACGTACTGCGTGACGCGCAAGGGCGTGACAGGGGCGGACGAGCAGCTGCGCCTGGGCCACGGGGCGCTCTTCGAGACGCTGCGCCGGTTCGGCGCGCCGCCCGCGATCCTGGGGTTCGGCATCTCGAAGCCCGAGCACGTGCGCGACGCCCTCGCCGCCGGGGCGTTCGGCGTGGTCAGCGGGTCCGCGGTCGTGCAGCGGGTCTCGGCGAACGTCGGTGATCCCGAGGCGGCCGCGCGCGCCGTCGCGAGCTTCGTGCGCGAGATGAAGGCGGCGACGGCGCGCTGAGCGCGCCGGCCGGATGGCGCTCCACCCGCCGAGCCGGTCGGGTTCACGGCGGAGCGCCGTCCCTACCGCGCCCTGCGTGGTTCGCCCTTCGGGCGGCGAGCCGAGCTCACAGGCACGTGGCGTCGCACAGGATCTCCGAGAGCGCGATGCAGCCCTCGTCCCACCCGATCGTGCAGCAGAAGCTGTCTCCGTCTTCTCCGCACACGGTCTCGACGCAGCTGTTGCAGGACGCGTCGAGGGGCGCGCCTTCCTCGCAGAGGTCGTGGGCGCACCCGCAGGCCTGCCCGCAGGCGGCGGTGAGGCCAGCGACGCAGTGGGTGTCCCACGCGCTCATGCAGCACGCCGGGTCCTCCGCGCACAGCGCGGTCACGCACGGGTCGCAGCCCATGAGGAGGGGCGCTCCTTCCTCGCAGAGGTCGTGGCTGCACTCGGCCGGCGGGCACGCGCCGCAGTCGGTGGCGCACGCCTGGCAGTTCTCCCTGTCGGGCTCGCATGTGCCGTCACCGCAGACCGGCGGGCACACGCCGCAGTCGTCGGCGCACGAATCGCACGTCTCGCCGGCGTCACACCGCAGATCGCCGCACGCCGACGCCCCGCCCTCTCCACCGCCGCCGGCGGCGTCGCCGCCGCCCGTCGAAGCGCTGCTCGCCGAGGCGCTGCTCACCGAGCCGCCGCCGGCGGCGTCGCCGCCGCCCGTCGAAGCGCTGCTCGCGGAGCCGCCGCCGGCGGCGTCGCCTCCGCCCGCCGAGGCGCTGCTCGTCGAAGCGCTGCTCGTCGAGGCGCTGCTCGTCGAGCCGCCTTGCCCGCCCGCTCCGCCGCCGCCCGTGGCATCGCCGCCAGCCGAGGCGCTGCTCGTCGAGCCGCCTTGCCCGCCGCCGCCCGTGGCATCGCCGCCAGCCGAGGCGCTGCTCGTCGAGCCGCCTTGCCCGCCCGCTCCGCCGCCGCCCGTGGCATCGCCGCCAGCCGAGGCGCTGCTCGTCGAGCCGCCTTGCCCGCCCTCTCCGCCGCTGCCCGCCGATCCGCCGGACCCGCCTTGCCCGCCGGCCCCGCCTTGCCCGCCGGACGTGCTCGCCGCGCTGCTCGGCGCGGCGCTCTCGTCGTCGCCGCAGCCGGCGATCGTGAGGGTCGATGTCAGGGCGAGCAAAGCACACATGCGGAGTGAACGGTTCATCAGGGGAGCCTCGCTATCATCGTGCGTTGGGAGCCGCCTCGCGCGCGAGGCCGCCTGTCAAAAGAGCCCCACGGAGAAGTGGAGTGCACCGTCGATCTCATCCAGCTCGTCGCGCGGATCCAGGTTGAAGCCGTAGTCGAAGGCGAGGGGGCCGATGGGCGTGTTCACCCGCAGGCCGGCGCCGAGCCCGTAACGCAAGAGCCGCGGATCGAGGTTGACGTTCCTCGCCCTGATCCAGAGGTTGCCCGCGTCGAGGAAGAGCCCGAGCTGGAGCAGATCCGTCAGCGGGACGCGCAGCTCGGCGCGGGGGTTCACCATCACCGTCCCGCCGCGCGGGATATCGTCGGTCGACACCTCGGCGTCGCCGCCCAGCGCCTTTCTCGCCTCCTCGAGCCCGTCCTCAGGATACAGCGACTCGGCCAGATGGGAACGGAGCGAGTCGACGCCGCCGAGGAAGAACAGGCGATCCGGGTACGTCCCGCTCTCGGCCACGAGCGGATGAATATACCCTCCGGACAGGCTCAGAGCGAGGGTGAGCCGCGACCGCGGCGCGAGGGGGATATAGCCCGACACGCGGCCGGTGAACCGCAGGAAGTGGCTCTCGGGGAAGCTCGATTGGGCCCGGACCGAGGCGAAGGCGTCGAAGGCGTCGACGTGCTCGACGCCGCCGGAGAGGAGGAAGCCCCGGGTCGCGGCGAAGGGGGTGTCCCGCGTGTCCCAGGACGCGTCGATCCGCTGCGCCAGGGCGATCGTCTCGCCCTCGGGCATGCGCAGCTGGTCGAGGATATCCCGCTTGTCGGCGCCGACGGCGCCCGGGAAGAAGCCGACCTTGTTCAGCTCGGTCGACAGGGCGAGCTGCGTCGTGATGGCGCGCCGCGGGCGGTAGGTGATCGCGGGGATGATCGCCGTCTTCGTGACGCCGAAATCCAGCTGGTTGTCGCGCACGTTGATGCCCGCGAGCGACATGCTGACGAGCGGGCCGAGGCCGATGTCCGGGAGCGTGACCGAGACCGCGATGCGGCGCTCCAGCTGGTCGTCGATCTGGAGATCCTCGTAGTGGCGGCTCGCCGCCTTGTCGACGATCATGAACTCGAACAGGTAGCTGAGCTGGACGCCCATCGTGAGGCCGATGGCGAGGCCGCCGATGTTGCGGTGTCCGTACTCGAAGGCGAGGCGCGCGCCCTCGCCGGTCGAGAACCCGATCTGCGGGTTGAGGTACTGCGGCAGCTGCTCGACGACGTGGATGACGACCCGCTTGTTCTTCTGCGGGACGTCGGGATCCTCGAGCGAGATCGACACGCTGGAGAAGGGGCCGAGCGTGGCGATGCGCTCCTCGCTCAGGCGGGCCTGCGACTGGCGGAACGGCGCGCCCTCGCGGAGCAGCACGCGGCGGAGGATCAGCTGCTCGTCGGTCCGGACGGCGCCCTTGACGACGATGCCGGTGACGAACACCCGATCTCGCTCCGAGACGATGAACCGCGCGCGGGCGCGCGTGCGGTCGGGCGAGGGCTCGATGGCCGTGCGGACCTCGGCGAACGCGTAGCCCAGGTCGCGGTAAGCATCCATGATGCGCAGCCGCGCGGCGTCGAGCGCGAGCGTCGAGAGGGGCTGTCCGACCTTCAGATCGGCGAGGTCGCTGAGCCAGCGCTCGCTGAACGGCCGCTCCTCGGCGCAGAGGGCGCGGTCGCGCTCGCTCAGGCCGGCCTGGCGGCAGAAGCCCTTGTTCCCCTCGAAGGCGAGATCGTAGAGCTGGGTCTGCGGGCCGGGGTGGACCGGAATGCGGAGCGTCACCTCGGGGGCGCAGGTGATGTGCCGGGCGGCGTCGGGGCGGCACGTGAGGGCGGCGGGGACGGGCGGCTCGGGGAGGGGCAGCCCTTGCGCGTCGGTGAGGCACTGGGCCGTGACGCGCTCGGTGACCGGCTCGGGGATGCAGGCGCCCGGCGGGGAGCGGCGCGAGCAGGTGGCGCGGAGCACGGAGACCGGGCCGACGACGGCGTTCAGGTAGCCCTTGCTGAAGTAGAGATCGCGAAGGTGCTTGAGGGCGCGCTCGTAGGTCTCCTGCGCGTACGTCATCGAGGGGATGAGCTCGATCGGCCTGGCGCGGCCGCCGGCGCCGCGGGTCGGGCCGAAGAGGTCCGAGATGCCTCGCGGGTCGGGCATCGAGAAGGCGTCGGCGCCGGGCAGGTCCTCCTCGAGGAAGCTCTCGATCTCGCGGCCGAGGTCGTCGGGGCTGAGGTCGCCCGTGAGGCAGGGGAAGACGCGCTTCGTGACGCGCACCTGGTCGTGCTCGCGGACGGTGAAGGTCAGGTAACGGACCGCATCGTCGGGCTTGCCGCCCAGCGAGGGGGTGACCTCGGCGTCGAGGAAGCCGCGCTCGACGTAGAACGCGCGGAGCCGATCGGTGAGATCGTTCGTCCTCGTCTCGGTCGTCTCGCCGAGATCGAGCGCGGCCTCGAGGGCGTCGTCGTCGAAGGCGCGGTTGCCGTCGAAGACGGGGACGATGCGCGCGCCGGGCTCGAGGTAGACGTAGAGGTAGTTGTGCGGGCCGACCGCGAGCACGCGGTGGGAGACCTCGGCGTCGTGAAAGCCGCTCCGGCGGAGCAGCTCGGCCATCTCGCGGTCGGCCTCGGCGAGGGCGGGCTCGTCGACGCGGGCGCCGACGCCGAGGCCGTAGCTCTGCTTGAGCGAGCCGAGCTCCCGGTCCGCGCGCGGCGCCACGACGAAGACGCGCTCGGAGACGACGCGTGGCGCGCCGGCCTCGATGTCGAGGGCGAGGACGACCTGGGAGGGCTCGTCGGTGTCGACGGCGCGGATCGTGACGGCGGCCGCGGGGTAGCCGTGAAGCGCGTAGAACGCGCGGATGCGTGGGCTGATCTCGGCCAGCGTGGCCGCGGTGATCTCGCCGCCCTCGGCGATGCCGGCGGCCTCGAGGGTGTCCTGCCGGTCGAGCGCGCCGCCGGTGATCTGGACGGTGGCGATGCTCCGGCGGGGGACGACGACGATCCGGAGCGCGGCGCCGTCGGGCACGAGGTACGCCTCGGCCGACGCGCGGGCGAAGTTGCCGGAGGCGAGCAGCTCGCGCATGGCGCGGCGCGCGGCGTCGGGGCTGAGCGGCTCGCCGAGGTCGACGCTCGTGACCGGCGACACGATCTGCCAGCGGTCGCCCTGCGCGGTGACATCGATGCGGACGATCGGCTTGCCGACGAGCTCTCCCAGGGCCAGCGGCTGGCCGAGCGACGGTACGTCGGTGGCCTGGGTGCCGGCCTCGCCGGAGGGCACGCCCCGTGCCGGAGGGTCGACAGGGTCGAGGCCGGCCTGACCGGGGTTGAGGTTGGCCTGACCGGGGTTGAGGCTGGCCTGACCGGGGTTGAGGCTGGCCTGACCGGGGTTGAGGCTGGCCTGACCGGGGTTGGGGCTGGCCTGACCGGGGTTGGGGCTGGCCTGACCGGGGTTGAGGTTGGCCTGACCGGGGTTGGGGCTGGCCTGAGCCGGACGTGCCGGGGTTGGGTCGGCGTGCGCCGGGACGGCGATCGCGCCGAGCGGCAAAAAGCCGAGCAGAAAGGGAATGAGGGCGGAACGGAAGCGAGCCATCAGGCGCGGAGCGCCGGGGGACGAAACGGAAATGAACCGGCGCCGGCGTGCACGACGGACGCAGCGTAGCCCGGTTGGGCGCTGGATGGGCAAGAGGCAGCCCGCGAGGCGCTTATGTGCGAGACGCGGGGCTCGCGGCGGGCAGAGCTCGTGCTAGCGTCGCCGCCCGTGCGAGGCACCGGATGAAGGACCTGGCGATGCTCGTCGGCGCCGTGGCGCATGACGCCAAGGTGGTGACGCTGTGGGAGAGCCTGCGCGAGCACTTCCGCGAACATGGAATCCTGATTGATTTCGCGCTGTTCTCTACGTACGAGCGCCAGGTCGAGTCGCTGATCCGCGGGCACATCGACGTCGCCTGGAACAGCGCCGTCGCGCACGTGCGGGTGAAGCGGCAGACCGAGGGCCGGTCCCGCTCGCTCGCGATGCGCGAGATCGATCGCGACTTCCACAGCAAGCTGCTCGTCCGCCGCGACGCCGCCGTCGGGGCGCTCAGCGATCTGGAGGGCAAGGCGCTCGCTGTCGGGAGCGTCGACTCGGCGCACGCGCGCATCCTGCCGCTCCACTTCCTCCGGCAGGCGGGCGTGGCCGTGGAGAAGATCCAGCTCGTGCCGTTCGAGGTGGACGTCGGCAAGCACGGGGACACCGCGACGAGCGAGGTCCAGGCGCTCGCGGCGCTGCACGAGGGCAAGGTGCAGGCGGCGGCGGTCGGGGACGCGGTGTGGCTCGCCGAGCAGGCGAACGGCCACATCGACCTCCGCCGGGTCGACGTCCTCTGGACCACGCCGGCCTACGATTTCGCGATGTTCGACGCGCTGCCGGCGCTGCCCGAGGCGAAGGCCGAGGCGTTCCAGCGCGCGTTGCTCGGCATGACCTGGAAGAACCCGAAGCACCGGCGCATCTTCGAGCTCATGGGCCACAGGCAGTGGGTCTCCGGCCGCGACGACCGGTACGGCGCCCTCGACGCGGCGCTCGCCGCGGCCACCTGACGGCCGCGGCTCGAGCGCCGCGCGAGCCTGCGAGCGCCATCCGCGGCTCGAGCGTCACTCGAACTCGAGCCGCCACCTCAGGTCGGCGCCCACGTTGCCGAGCGGCGAGCTCGAGGCGTCGCTCGAGTTGTCGTACGACCCCTGGAGGCTCATCCGGTCGCTGAGCTTCACCTCGACGCCCGCGCGCACCTGGCTGCCCTGCGAGAGCCCCGTCGTCACGTTGGCGCGCACCGCGTCCGTGATGCGCTTGCCGATCGTCACCGTCGGCTCCGGGGCGCCGTTCTTGGACGAGTAGCCGGTGCCGAAGCGGAACTCGTCGATGAGGGGGACCATCGTCTTCACCGCCTTGTCGGCGCCCGTCAGCGACGAGAGCGCCTCGAGGCCCATGGTCTCGCCGAGCGACGACACGACGCCCTGGTTGAGCTCGGCGCGCGTCATGCCGAGCGTCAGCAGCAGGACGATGTCCTCCTGGCTGAGCGGCGGATCGCTCGTCAGGTTGAGCTGGAGGTTGTCGGCGTCGCCCTGGGCGTGCAGCTTGATGCGCCAGAGCCCGCTGGAGTTCGCGCTGCTGCCCGCGGCCGCGGCCGTCGGCGCCGCGGGCTCCGCGCCCGACGTCGCGTCCGCCGCGGCAGAGCTCGTCGACGTGTAGCGGCGGTACTCGCTCTCGGCGCGCACGTCGACCTTGGGCGCGATGCGGAACGGATCGTCGAAGCGGACGTAGCCGTCCCGGACCTCGAACTCGGTGCTGCGCAGCATGAGCTTCGAGTCGGGCAGGATGCGCAGCGTGCCGCGCGCGCCGAAGCGCTGGTTCGTGCCCGAGAGCGCGAGCCCGGGCTGCGAGACCTCGAGCCGCATGTCGGCCAGATCGTTCGAGAAGCGCAGCGGGTTCGGCGAGGCGACGGTGACGTCGAACCGGACCACGTCGGCGGCGGGGTCGTAGGTCTGCACCGTCGTCCGCTGGCGCCCCGTGAGATCGCCGAGGTCCATGCTCATCAGGATGGGGCGCGTGTAGCTGAACGACGTGAGCGTGATCTTCCCCTCGACCCGCGGCAGGTTCTTCTCCCCCGACGCGTCGTCCTCGACGCCGGGCCGGAAGCTCGCCGTCAGGTTGGCGTTCGCGGTGAGGTTCACCCCCTCGGCGACCGGCAGCTTCACGCCGGTCGCCACGATGGATGCCTGCGCCGTGCCGAGGGTCAGGCCGCGCACCGGCATGTGCCCCACCGCGGTCACCGTGCCCGTGCCGACCCGCGCGCTCGCCTTCGTGAGGCGCACCTGGTCGCCGCCGATCGCGAACTCCACGTCGATGTCGTCGAGCGAGACCGGCAGGCCGACCACGTCGAGCTCGCCCTCCTTGAGCGTCGCCGAGCCCGTGTAGCGCAGCCCCTGGAGCGGTCCGGCCACCTGGACCTCGGCCTGCACCGTGCCCCGCGCGTGCCTGATCTGCGGGATGTCGGCGCTGAGCCGCGACAGGTTCGTCGGGCTCACCCGGATCGCCACGTCGAGGTCCGGCGCCGTGAACACCCGCTTGACCTCGCCGGACGCCGTGAACGCGGCGGACAGGCGCGAGGCGGTGTGCGCCTCGAGGTGGAGCTCCGGCACCTTCAGCGTGTTGCCCGCGAGGCGGATCGGGCCGCTCGGGCTCGTGAGGTGGACCCCCTGGCCCTCCCGATCGAGCTTGAGCGCGTCGACCGTGAGCGTGAGCGCCGACTGCCGGAAATCCGTCAGGGGGAGCCGCTCGATGTCGAGCGACCCGGTCATCGTGCCCTTCGGCGCCGCCGCGAGCGCGGCGCCCGGGATCAGGTTCGCGAGCGTGCCGAGGTCGAGCGCGTCCATGCGCACGTCCCCGTCCACGATCTTGCGCCGCTGGCGCGTGACGCGGAGCCCCTTCAGCGCGACCTGCCCGCCGAACAGCGAGCCGTTCGCGACGAAGGCGCCGTCGGGGAGGTCGCGCTCGTACTCCGCCGGATCGAACGGCGCGCCCTGGGGGTTGCCGCAGATCGGCGTCCTGCCGATGATCTTCGGCGGCTTGTCGTTCGGCACGATCGTGAGCTCGACCCGCGAGGGCGGCAGGCTCGCGTGCGCGCGGCGGATGCCGACGCGCGAGACGTGCACGTCCGCGAAGCCGGCGAGCCTGCTCACGGTGCCGCCCAGGCTGGCGACGACCGACACCGAGCCGTCGAACTGCGAGGCCGCCGCCCCGAGCCCGTCGATCCGCGAGAGCGGGAGGCCGCTCGCGATGACGCTCCCCTTCAGCGCGCCGCCGTGCGTGATGGAGGCGCTCGCCAGCACGGAGCCCGTGCCCTTGCGCAGCGACGCCGAGCGGACGTCGAGCCGCATGCCGTCGGCGCCGGCGGCCTGGTCGTCCCAGATCATGTCGAGGTCGATCTCGCCCTCATCGAAGCGCTCCTCGAGCAGCTCGACGCCGGTGAGCCGCATGCCCGCGCTCACGGCGAGGGTGCCGCCGCCGCAGCGGTCCTCGGGGCCGCCGAGCGCGAAGTGGGCGCGGGCCGTCCCGCTCGCGGTCGCCTTGTAGTCGGCGAACCGCGGATCCTTGTCGAGGCGGAGCACCTCGAGCAGGTCGCGCGCGGCGAGGTGCGGCGCCTCGCGCGTGTCGACGGTCGCGTCCACGACGACGATCCCCGTCGAGCTGTCGAGCGGGCGGCCCTTGGGCAGGTTGCCGGCCGGGTCGAAATCGACCTTGATCGACGGGACCCGGACGCGGCTCGCCCCGTGCCGGACCCGCGCGTTCTCGAGCGTCAGGGCGAGCGGCTCGAACGCGACCGGCGAGGGCTCGAGGTCGCCGATGGGGAAGCCCCCGAACACGAACTTCTCGACGCCGATCTCGCCGGTGAGCTTCGGGTGCTCGTAGGAGCCGTGCATCGCGGCCTTCATCGTGGCGACGCCGGCGAGCTCGAGCGCGGCGAGCGGGGAGATCTCGGCGAGGTCCACGCGCGAGCCCGGGTGGACCTCGACCCCGAGCTGGTCGTTGAAGCCGAGCGAGACGGTGGTCCTGAGGTGCGAGCTCGGCGTGTCGATCGAGAAGCCCGAGAGCACGACGGCGTTCGGCCGCACCTGGAACGAGCCGCGGACCGTGCCTTCCTTGACGCCCATCAGGCGCTTGCGGGCAGGGTGCTTCGTCGGGTGATCGAAGATCTCGAAGCCGTGCGTCTGCACGGCGAGCGGGCCCTCGAGGGAGAGCGGGGACAGCGTGCCGCCGAAGCGATCGAACCTGCCCTCGCGCAGCGTCCACGCGACGTGCGCCTGCGGGTGCACGGCGAGGTCGCGGAGCAGGCCGGGCAGCTCGACGTTGGCGAGGTTGATCGGCCCGGCCTGGAGCGGCACGCCCTTCTCGAACGGCTTGATCTCCGCGCTCGAGATCTTCAGCGTGCCGTCGGCCCAGGCGACGTCGGCGTCGGAGAGCTGCACGGCGTCCGGGGTCGTCGAGACCTTGCCCGCGAGGCGCGTGACGAAGACCCTGCCGTCGAGGCCCGGCCGGTCGAGCAGGAGCGTGCCCTTGAGGCGGGGGAGCGCGAGGCCGAGCGGCGCGGACGCCGCGTCGTACTCCGCGTCGACGTCGAGCGAGACCGAGCCGGACGCGGGCGGCAGGTTCACGAAGCGGTGCACGATCGGCACGGGGAGGCGCGCCCGCACGCGGCCCTCGATCCGGTGGGGCATGCCGCCGCCGAGGCCGACGGCGCGGAGGGCGCCGAGCTCGAGCTCCACCCGGCGCCAGTCGCCGTCGTGGAGCGCGCAGGGCGGCGCGGTGCCGGGATCCGGGTCGAAGTCGGCGGCGCCCTCGAGGATCAGCCGGCGGACGAGCGCGCGGCCCGGCTCGACGCGGACGCGCGTGTCGAAGCGGCAGACGACGTCCTCGTCGACGCTGTCCTCTTCGGCCTCGTGGCCGGGCGCGGGGTGCGTGTGGACGACCGAGACGAGGCCGGAGCGCATCGCGATCTCGAACGCGTCCGACGGCTCGGCGGAGACGTCGACGTCGACCTCGGTGGCCTGGACGCGGACGTTGTCGATCGTCAGGTCGACCCGCGCGTCGGTGATGGCCACCGAGGAGAGCGGCGCGCGGTCGAGGCCGCCCCCGCCGCCCCCGCCGGTGCTCGGGAGGGTGATGTTGCGGAGCTCCCCGTCCTTCAGCACCGCGCGGACGCGGGGGCCGATGATCTCGACGTCCCCGGCGTCGATGTGCCCCGCGAGCAGCGAGAACAGGCGCGGGCGGATGGCCACGCGCTCGAGCTCGAGGAACGGCGCGCCGCCGTCCGAGGAGTCGACGACGAGCCGGTTCAGGCCGACCATGAGGGGCCAGGCCTGGACGCGCACGTCGTAGCGGGCCGTGATGCCGAGCTCGCGCTGGAGCAGCGCCGCCGTCTCGCGCGCCGCCCAGGCCCGCACCGTCTCGGTGCGCACGAGGAAGCCGAGCGCGAGCGGGATCGCGCCGATCAGCGCGAACAAGGCGCACAAAACGCGCACGGCGACGCGCCCCCAGTCCCTGCGGGCGCTCGGCGGGGAGCCCTTTCTCCTCGTGCCGTGCATCGGGCGCAGCTTAGCTGAAGCGCGGTCGGACGCTTACGTGGGCGGGGTGATCCTGTGCCAGGAAAATACCGGTGCGTGCGCGTCGCACCCGACCGGAAACGTGCTCCAGGGTGGAACGCCGCGGGGGCGCCGTGTGAGGCGCGCCGGGCCGGGTCAGCCCGCGGTGAGCTTGCGGTAGCGGAGCTTGCGGGGCTCGGCCGCGTCGGCGCCGAGGCGGCGCTTCAGGTCGGCCTCGTAGTCGGCGTAGTTGCCCTCGAACCAGACGACCTTGCTGTCGCCCTCGAAGGCGAGGATGTGGGTCGCGATGCGGTCGAGGAACCAGCGGTCGTGGCTGATGACCACGGCGCAGCCGGCGAAGTTGAGCAGCGCGTCCTCGAGGGAGCGGAGCGTGTCGACGTCGAGGTCGTTGGTGGGCTCGTCGAGCAGGAGGACGTTGCCGCCGCGGCGGAGCAGCTTGGCGAGGTGGAGGCGGTTGCGCTCGCCGCCGGAGAGATCGCGGACCTTCTTCTGCTGGTCGCTGCCGGCGAAGTTGAAGCTCGCGACGTACGCGCGCGAGTTGACCTCGCGCTTGCCGACGAGGAGGCGGTCCTCGCCGCCGGAGATCTCCTGCCAGACGTTGTTGGTCGGGTTGAGCGCGTCGCGCGACTGGTCGACGTACGCGAGCTCCACGGTCTCGCCGAGCTTGAGCGCGCCGCCGTCGGGCTTCTCGAGGCCCATGATCATGCGGAAGAGCGTGGTCTTGCCGGCGCCGTTCGGCCCGATGATGCCGACGATGCCGCCGCGCGGGAGCGAGAAGCTGAGGTCGTCGATGAGGACGCGGTCGCCGAAGCCCTTGCGGAGGTGCTCGGCCTCGACGACCACGTTCCCGAGCCGCTGGCCGGCGGGGATGTGGATCTCGTTCTCCTCGACCTTCTTCGACCTGTCCTCGGCGAGCAGCGTCTCGTAGGCGGCGAGGCGGGCCTTGCTCTTGGCCTGGCGGGCGCGCGGGGCCAGGCGGACCCACTCGAGCTCGCGCTCCAGGGTGCGCTTGCGCGCGCTCTCCTGCTTCTGTTCGAGCTCGAGGCGCTTCTTCTTCTGCTCGAGCCAGCCGGTGTAGTTGCCCTCGTACGGGATGCCGGCGCCGCGGTCGAGCTCGAGGATCCAGCCGGCGACGTTGTCGAGGAAGTACCGGTCGTGGGTGACCGCGACGACGGTGCCGGGGTACTCGTGGAGGAAGCGCTCGAGCCAGGCGACGCTCTCGGCGTCGAGGTGGTTGGTCGGCTCGTCGAGCAGCAGGAGGTCCGGCTTCTCGAGGAGGAGCCTGCAGAGGGCGACGCGGCGTCGCTCGCCGCCGGAGAGCTTGGCGACGTCGGCGTCGGGCGGCGGCAGCCGGAGGGCGTCCATGGCGCGCTCGACGACGCGGTCGATCTCCCAGCCGTTCGCGGCCTCGATCTTGTCCTGGAGCGCGGCGTACTCCTCGAGGAGCGCCTCCATGTCGGGGGGCGACTCGCCGAGCTTCGCGCCGATCTCCTCGAAGCGCTGGACGAGGGAGCGGACCTCGTGGACGGCCATCTCGACGTGCTCTTGCACGGTCTTGCCGGCCTCGAGCTGCGGCTCCTGGGCGAGGTAGCCGATGCGGACGCCGTCGGCGGGCTTCGCCTCGCCGAGGTACTCCTTGTCGACGCCCGCCATGATGCGCAGCAGGGTGCTCTTGCCGGCGCCGTTCGAGCCGAGGACGCCGATCTTCGCGCCCGGGTAGAAGGAGAGCCACAGGCCCTTCAGCACCTCCTTGTTCGGGGGGTGCACCTTCCGGACATCCTGCATCGTGAAGATGAATTGAGGGGCCACGTCTTCGCCTGCCTGTGCGTGCCCGGCGCGCCGTGGGGCCCCGCTCGGCCTTCGAGCGGGCGCGGCGCTGGCCGGGCTGGGGGAGAGGCCGTATGCGAGATCGCCGGCTGACGGTCAAGAGGGCGCGGAAGCAGCTGTAGGCGGGCGCCCAGGGCGCGCGTCAGGACGGACGCGGGCGGAGCTAGGCGCGCCGCGCGCCGCGCCCGAACGCCTGCTTGAGAGCGGCGAGGTCCTCGCGGCCGATCTCGCGCGTGGCGACGAGGACGGCGAGGTACACGAGGCCGACGAGGATCGCCTCGCCGAGCACGGCGATCTTGCCGAGCCACGGGAGCTGCGTGCCCACGGCGATCCCGGCGAGCAGCGCGGCGCCGACGCGGAGCGCCGTCCGGGCGGCGACGAAGCCGCCGGCGGCGCGGTGCAGCAGGACGCCGCCGGCGACCGCGGCGGTGGCGAGCGCGAGCGAGGTGGCGACGGCGGAGCGCACGAGCATGTCGGGGCCGAACGCGGCGGGCGGGACGGCGATCGAGCAGCCGGTGGCGACGAGCAGGACGGTGGCGGCCGTGAGGGCGGCGGCCACACGCTCCCGGTGCAGGCTGGTGAGCGCGGCCGAGGCGACGCCGAGGACGGCGAACGCGCCCATGCCGAGGGAGAGGACGCGGAGCGTGTCGCCGCCGCGGCTGTAGATCTCGACAGGGAAGGCGAAGCGCAGGACGTGCGGGGCGAGGCCCGAGATCGGGGCGCAGAGGAGCCCGGTGAGCAGGAACGAGAGGCGGACGCCGGTCATGGCGTAGCGGCGGACCGCGGCGCGGTCGTGCTCGGCGTGCGCGCGGGCGAGCATCGGGAAGAGGATGAACGTGACCGAGAGGAGCAGCTGGTACGGCAGGAACGCGAAGAGCTGCGCGCCGCGGTAGACGCCGATGAGGTCGTCCGCGGCCTTCGCGCCGAGCGCGAGCCCGCTCGTGGCCTGCCCGAGGAAGCGGCGGAGGAGGAAGAAGTCGGTCTGGAGCAGGAGGTTCAGGAACGTCTGCGAGACGGCGAGCGGCAGGAGGAAGGTCGCGTGCTCGCGGATCGAGGGGCCGGCGCTTCCGCGGCGGCCCAGGCCGGTCCTTGTGAGCGCGAGCGGGACGATGACGCCGGCCGCCGCGACGAAGCCGGCGATCGCGCCGAGGACGCCGCTCTGGCCGGCGCGGAGGAAGAGCAGGGCGAAGGCGGCGATGCTCGCGGTGCGGAGCGCGCCGTAGCCGACGTCGAAGGCGGCCTGCGTGACGAAGCGCCGCTGGCCGTTGAGCGCGCCGACGAGCGGGGCGTAGAGGCCGTAGAGGAGCACGACGGCGGCGGCGAGCCGCAGCGGGGTGGCGACGTGCGGGGCCTCGGAGAAGTCGGCGATGGCGCCGGCGAGGAGCGCGAAGCCGGCGGAGACGACGACGGCGAGGAGGGCGTGGAGGGCGAGCGTGCGGCGGAAGGCGGCGGCGACGTCCGCTTCCGCGACGCTGGAGACGGCGCGCGAGACGCCCTGGATGCCTGTCGCGACGATGACGTTGTTGACGACGCCCACGCCCGCGAGGACGACGGAGACAGCGCCGTAGCCGTCGGTGCCGAGCAGCCGCGGGAGGATGAGCTGCTGGACGAAGCCGAAGAGGATGAAGGAGACCTTGGCGCCGGCGATGGCGAGGCCGCCGCGGCCTGCGGAGCGGGCGGCGGAGGGGGAGGGGGCCGGAGAGGGCGCCGGGGCGTCCGGCGGCTGCGGCGGGAAGGGCACGGCGGCGTGCTGCACGGCGGCGTTGTCGCAGAAGCACGCCGGGCGGGCAATCTCGCGCGGAGCGGGCGAGCACACCGGGGCGTCACGTAAACTTCAGCGGCGGTGCGGATTCGCTTGACGGGGAGGCCTCGCTGACTATCCTCGCGCCCGTCTCCAACGCATTCCAGCTTAGCTCAGTTGGTAGAGCAGGCGGCTGTTAACCGCCGGGTCGCTGGTTCGAGTCCAGCAGCTGGAGCCATTTCATCGAGGCGACCCGGTCTGGGCGCCAGGCCGACAAAGGGCCTTGCTGGAAAACCTGGCAAGGCCTCTTTGTTTTCCGCGGCTCGCGCACGCGGAACCCAGGAGATCGCTCAGAGCAAGACGGGGCGCGTGACGAGCCACAAGGTTCGGCCCACGGAGAGCCGAGACCGAGCGGTGCTCTTGAGTTCACGGTGAACGGCTCCTCGCTCTGGGGTTCACAGCTCCTCCTCCTCTCCTTGCCGGTCGCGCCCGCACACCGGAAGATAGAGAGGGAGGCCGCGATGAAGAAGCACACCATGACACTGCTGGGAGGGACGCGCGGCGAGCTTCGCGTTCCGGCAGACGTGCTTCTCGAGACGGTCGGCGCGCTGATCGAGGGGGCCCGCCACGCGACGCGCTTCGTCGTCGAGGGCGAGAGCACGCGCAAGGGGCCGCGACCCGCGTGGCTCGATGCGGCGTGTCGCGTGGAAATCACCGGGCTGACCGCTGGTTCCGCCGTCGTGGCGCTCGAGGCTCCGACGCTGGCCGACGTGGCGCCCGAGCGCTTTGGAGGCGCGCATCAAGTCTCGCTGTTCGTCGAGGCGCAGCGGCTGATCGAGGCGAGCAGCTCGGCCGTGGACCTCTTCGCGGGGGTGCTCGCGAGCGTCGTGAAGGGCGACCGAGATCGCGTGCTCGCCGACCGCGCGCTGCTCGACACCTGCGTCCGGTTCGCTCGGGCTGCGCGTGACGGCTTTCATGGCGTACAGCTCGAAGGCATTGCTGGGCTCGACGCCCCCCTCGTCGTGCGACGCGACGATGTGGGCAAGATCGAGCTCCTCCGCGACGAGACCCCGGATCCCAAGGCCGTGCGTGTGACCGGCACGCTGGACACGATCTCCGCGACGAAGTCAGATGTCATGCTCACGCTGGCTGATGGCACTGCCGTGGCTGCCCGGCTCGACGCCCGCGACAACGAGCAGCTCAAGACCCTGTTCGGCTCGCGGGTGGTGGTTTCGGGCATGGCCCAGTTCCGTCCGTCCGGCAAGCTCCTGGTCATCGACGTCGAGTATCTCGGCCCCGCGCGCGCTGGTGACACCGTGTTCGAGAGCGCGCCGAAAGCCACCGCCAGGAGGCCCGTGGCCTCCTGGGTGCCGCAGGACGAGGCCACTGGCGTGTCGGCGTTCTTCGGCACATGGCCGGGGGACGAGACCGACGAGGAGCTGCTCGGCGCGCTCGAGGCGATCCGGTGAGCCAGCGGATCTACCTGCTCGACACGAGCGTGATTCTCCCGCTGGTGCGCGGTAACGCGCTGGGTCGGTACATCGACGAGCGCTTCGGCCTGCGGTCCGCGGCGCAACGTCCGCTCGTGTCGGTGGTCAGCCTCGGCGAGGTGCGCGCGCTCGCGCTGCGCAACGCCTGGGGCGACGCCAAGCTGAAGGCGCTCTCGATGGCGCTCGACAGCCTGGTTGTCGTGGACATCAATCATCCGGCCGTCCTTGACGCGTACGTGCAGCTCGACCTGGTCTCGCAGAGCCATCCCGACGGCGCCCGCAACATGGGAAAGAACGATCTGTGGATCGCGGCCTGCGCCAAGGCTTCTGGCGCGACGCTGCTCACCACGGACGACGACTTTTCCCACCTGATCCCCGAGCACCTCGAGGGCGAGGTCATCGCTCCCATGATGGCATCGTCATTGCTGACGTGAGGTCTGCTGAAGCTACGGACGACGCCGAGCGAGCCGCGGAGCTGAGCGAGCCCCTCCGACCTCATCGGGTTCACTGAGCCGGCGCGGGCTCGGAGCACGCCCGTGCAGCGCACACGGCATCTCGCATGTTCACCGCGCTCGAGAACGGGATGCCGCCCGCCTGGGGCGACGAAGGCTTCCCTTCGTCGACCATGAAGGAGCGCGCGGCCGAGCTGCTCGGAGCGATGGGGCTCGCCGACCGAATGAACTTCAGGGCGACCGCGCTCTCGGGCGGCCAGCAGTAACGCGTGGCCATCGCGCGCGCTGTCGCGCCGACCGCCGCTCGTCCTCGCCGACGAGTCGACGGGGAACCTCGACACCGAGTCGTCGGCCGAAAACTTCGCATTGATGCGCCGATTCAACCGCGAGCTCGGCACGACGTTCCTCGTCGTCACTCACGATCCGCGCATCGCCGACCAGTGTGACCGCGTCATCGAGATCGTCGACGGTCGCATCGCCCACGACCGCGCATGACGGTCATCCAGGCGTCGCACCGGGACGCAGCCGGGCGCCTCGCTCAGTAGTACTGGCGGATGTAGCCGTACGCGCGCTTAAAGATCTCCGCATCCTGGTGGAGCTGGTACTTGAGCAGGCTCTTGCGCAGGGCCTGCTTCACCTCGCGCTCGCCGGCTGCCGTGTTCTGCCAGCCGGGGAAGCGGACGAGCCGCACGATCCCGTCGATGTCGGCGACCACGCGCTCGACCATCACGGGCGTCTTTTCGTTCTTCACCTGCTGGAACAGCTCGGTGAGAGCGGCCTTGCCGCGGTCTTCGTCCTCCTCGGGTGGCGTGTCCTTCTCGGTGCGGACGAGGTCGCGTGCGAGTTCGAGGAGTTGCTTCAAGAACTCCACGCTGTTCACCAGCCCCTGCTCGTGTCGCTCCTTGAGCGCCTCGAGGCGTTCGGACAGCGCCTTGTAGCGAGGGTTGCCCATGTGCTTGCGCAGGCGCGCGGTGAGCTTGATCTCGAACTCTTTCGCGCGCTTCTTCGGGTTGGGTGAGCCGATGACCGCATCGAGCAGCTCGGCGTCGAGCACCAGTGTCTCGAGGTCGTCGCGTACCGCATCGACGTGAACGTTCTGGTGAATCAGCTCGATGGTCTTCGCGCCGAGCGCGTGCCACACGAGCTTGCCCGTGCCGCTCGTCGGCTGGACCGAGACGTACACCTGCGTGAGCCAGCGGTAGTCGACCTCGAACGGCAGCAGCATCGGATCGGGCGAGATGGCTTCCCAGAGCTTGCCGAGCACCGAGTACTCGGCGGCGAACGCGTCGCGCACGTCGTTGTTCGGCAGGCACTCCTGTGCCGCCATCAGGCCCTCGTAGCCGGTCTGTGTGCGGTCGACGCCGGGGAAGAACGCGAAGCACTTCTGCATCGCCTCGGGGAGCTGGGCCTTGAGACCCTCGATGTTGCCGACGACGCTGCGGAAGCCCTTCTCGTCGAACTCCAGCGCCTTCGCCACGTCGTCGAACACACCGAGGTAGTCGACGATGAGGCCGTGGGTCTTCTTGTCGCCGTAGGTGCGGTTCGTACGGCAGATGGCCTGGAGAAGCGAGTGGTCGCGCAGGGGCTTGTCCAGGTACATGACCTGGAGGATCGGCGCGTCGAAGCCCGTGAGCAGCTTCGCGGTGACGATGAGCAGCTTCAGCGGATCGTTGGCATCGCGGAAGCGATCAAGGAGCTTCTCTTCCTCGTCCCGCGTGCGCGCGTAGGGCTTGACGCGCTCGTCGGAGCCGGTCGCGGAGATGACGATCTCCGTTGCCTCGGGCGGCAGCAGCGTGTCGAGCGCCGCCTTGTAGAGCAGACAGCACTCCTGGTCGAAGGTCACGACCATGCCCTTGAAGCCGTTGGGCGCGACCGCGTCCTGGTAGTGCCTTGCGATGTCCTCGCAGATCCTCTGCACGCGCTCGGGCACTTTCACGAGCACCGCCATCTTGGCAGCGGCCTTCGCGAGGTTGTCCCTGTCGAGATCCGAGAGCTTGCCCGTGAGCGCCTGGTAGGCCTGGTCGATGGCGGCCTTGTCGATGTGCAGATCGACGAGGCGCGGCTCGAAGTGGAGCTTCAAGGTCGCGCCGTCGCGGATCGACTCCTCGAAACCGTAACGGTTCATGTAGCCGCGCACGTCCTCCTCGGCGCCGAAGGCGTAAAACGTGTTCCGGTCGCGCCGGTTGATGGGCGTGCCTGTGAGCCCGAACAGGAACGCGTTGGGCAGCGCCGCGCGCATCTTCATGCCGAGGTCGCCCTCCTGCGTGCGGTGTGCTTCGTCGACGAGGGCGACGATGTTGCCGCGGTCGTTCAGCACGCCCTCGGCCTCACCGAACTTGAAGATCGTCGTGATGATGACCTTGCGTGTGTCCTGCTTCAGCAGCCGCTGAAGGTCCTCGCGCGTCTCGGCCTTCACCAGGTTCGGCACGTCGGAGGCGTGGAACGTCGAGCTGATCTGCGCGTCGAGGTCGATGCGGTCGACGACGATGATGACCGTGGGGTTGCCGAGTTCGGGCTGGAGCCGGAGCTTCTGCGCGGCGAACACCATGAGCAGCGACTTGCCCGAGCCCTGGAAGTGCCAGATGAGGCCCTTGCGCGGCTTGCCGGCGAGGACGCGCTGCACGATGAGGTTCACCGCCTCGTACTGCTGGTAGCGGCAGACGACCTTGATGCGGCGCTTCTTCTTGTCCGTCGCGAAGAGCGTGAAGTGGGCGAGGATGTCGAGCACCACTGCGGGGCGCAGCAGGCCGCTCACCGCCGCCTTCAGCCCCGCGAGCGTGCCCGGCGTCGCCTCGTCCTCGCCACGCCACGGGCCCCACAGGTTCACGGGCATGCGAACGGCGCCGTACATCAGCTCCTTGCCCTCGGTAGCGACGCTGAACGCGTTGGCGACGAAGAGCTCCGGGACATTCTTCTCGTAATCGTCGTGAAGCTGGAGTGCGCCGTCGAGCCAGCTCACCGCTTGGCGAACGGGCGTCTTCGCTTCGATGAGGACGATGGGAAGGCCGTTGACGAGCAGCACGAGATCCGCGCGTCGCTCGGCGGGGCCGGCGCGGAGGGTGAACTGGGTCGTGACGACGTACTGGTTGTTCTCGAGGTCCTCGAAGTCGATGAGGCGAACGGTGACGTGTTCGTGGTTCGGCCCGAATGGCATCGAGCGGTCGCCGCGCAACCATGCGGTGAGCTCCTCGTTCGCTTTGAGAAGGCCGTCGGAGCGCACCGCGAGCACGATCGCCCGCAGCTTGTACAGGACCTCGTCAGCGCGGTCGGGAACGGCGGCGATCTCGGGATTCAGCCGAATGAGCGCGTCGCGGATCCAGTCCTCGACGAAGATCTGGTGCGGCTGACGCGGAATGTTCGCGGGCGCCAGGTAGTGCCAACCGAGGCCCGAGAACTCGCCGCGCTTGCGCGCGAGCCCCACGCCGATGGCGGTATGGTGCGTGACGCTGCCGCAGAGGAGGTCACGGATCAGATTCTCGACCGTGGAGGACTCGGTGAAGGTCATGCGCTCCCCACGTGATTGAGAATCTGTCGCGCGAGCAGTGCCGCTTGAGCAGCGCGGCTCGTCGCCAACGATTCCGCTTTCGAGATGGCGACGATGCGCTCGACGATGCCTTGCTGCTCCGACATCGGCGGGACCGGCAGCGGCAGCTTCGCGAACCGAATCGATGTGAGGTGTGCGATCGAGGTCGTCTGTACGGCGATGCGAGCAAACTGCCCCGTGTAGAGCATGTGCTGGAAGAAGGATTGTGCGAACTCAGGCAGTAGCAATGGGCCACAACGAAATCGAAGCAGCGTCTTCTGGAAGCACATTCGGTCGATTTGGCCACGCCAAATGGCGCTTCGGCCAACCAGTTCCGTGCTCTGTCCTTCATTGAGAAGGATGTCGCCGTCGCGCAATTCGAATTTGTTTAACGCCTCTCTGGGAAAGTGCATGGACAGGACGTCCGACAGATCAATGAATCCATCAAAGACATTCGCAACCCGAAGATAGGGCCGCACATTGTCGCCGTCGTCGAACATCGGGTGCCGCTGTTGTCCGAGCTGGCAGTCCCCAGCACTCTCTGCGCTCATAACGTTCCAGTGGCTCGGGAACTCATCGCGCGAGCCACGGTTCGGTCGGAAGATGTCGACCAACAGCGCACGTCGGGCAGAACTCGTCGAACGCTGCAATTCGCCGCTGGTCTCAGCAAGGCGCGAGGCGAGGCTGCACACCTCAACGAGGCGTCGCTGCTCTTCCAACGGGGGCAGTGCGAACTCTTCCCTTGTCAGGGCGGAGAGGTTTACTGTGCGCGACAGGGAACCGACCGAAAAACGATCCGCACGCAGCATGAACGCGTCGGACTGCATGAAGAACGGCAGGAATTCTGGCAACACTACCTCGGGCTTTGCGCGGAACACCAGGGCATGTCCCGAAGCAACACCACGAAACTCTGCTACCCCAACCTTGCGGAGTTCGATTCCTCGGCGAGCCAGAATCACGTCACCGGGCTCGAAGTGCCGAAGATCGCTGTTCTCTCCGACGTCGTCCGGCAAACCCCATCGCCGAATCTTGAGGCTGTTCGAGTCCAAGTGCTCGAGGCCGACGTACCGGTCGACCCCACTCCCGCTGGCGGTCCACCCGCGAGCCTTTCGGGTGGCCCCCATGCTCAATACCATTTCTCCAAATCTGTAACGCTTCCACCCGGGCTTCAGGTCACCCATCGGCCACCTCCTCGTCGCCCACAAGCCCGTCGAGCAGGTCGATCACCGCATCCATCTCGGTCCAGAACGTGCGCCCCGAGTCCTCCAGAGCCTCCCACTCCTCGCGCAGTGTCGGTGCGTGGCTGGCCTCCGTCGCGTTCGTCGCGGCCGTCTCGCGCTTCACATAGAGCGGGATCGACAGGCTGAAGCCCTGCGCGGCAATCTCCTCGATCGTTGCGACCTTCGCAAAGCCTTCCTCGTCGGCGAACGCCGCATAGGCTGTCTCAATGCGCTGCTGATGCTCGGGCCGGAGAAAGCTGATCGCCCGCTCGCGCGCGACCTCGTTCACCGCGTCGATCAGAAGTACCTTGCCACGCTTCTTCGGCGTCTTCTTCGAGCGGCAGAAGACGACGCAGGCCTCCATCGCTGAGTTGTAGAAGAGGTTCGGCCCGAGCCCGAGAACGCAATCGACAAAATCGGCTTCGATGAGCTTTCGTCGCATCTCAGCCTCCTCCCTGCGAAAGAGCACACCGTGCGGGAAGAGGATCGCGCAGCGCCCCGTCTTCGGGTCCATGCTCTTCAAGATGTGCTGGAAGAACGCGTAGTCGGCGCGGCCCTGCGGCGGCGTTCCGAGGAAGTTCCGGCCCCAGGGGTCGGTGGCCCACGCCTCGCGGTTCCATTGCTTGATCGAGTACGGCGGGTTGGCGAGGACCACATCGAACGTCTTGAGCCGGTCGGCCTCGTGGAATGCGGGCACGGCCAGCGTGTCGCCGCGCGCGATCTCGCAGTCCTCCACACCGTGAAGCACGAGGTTCATGCGGGCGATGGACGCCGTCATGTGGTTCCGCTCTTGACCGAAGAGCTTGAGCGTCCGGTGCTCGCCGCGCTTTCGCTTCACCTCGGCCAGCGCCGAGATGAGCATGCCGCCGGTGCCGCAGGTCGGGTCGAAGATGCTCTCGCCGCTCTTCGGCGCGAGCATCTGCACCATGAGGTGGACGACGGTGCGGTTCGTGTAGAACTCCTGCGCCGTGTGCCCGCTGTCGTCGGCGAACTTCTTGATGAGGAACTCGTAGCCGTTGCCGAGCTCGTCCTCGGGCACGTTGGCGATCGAGAGCGTCTGCCCCGAGAAGTGCTCGAGCAGGTTCTTCAGCGTGACGTCGGGGAGGCGCTCCTTGTTCGTCCACGAAGCGTCGCCGAAGATGCCGTCGAGTCGCCCCGGATTCGCCGCCTCGATCGCGCGGAGCGCCGTCTGGAGCTTCTTGCCCACGTCCTTCGCGGCGGCGCGCACGTCGTTCCAGTGCGAACCGTCCGGGATCGCGAATCGGTCGTCGGCCGTCGCGGTCGCGTACCTGGTGTCGCCCTTCGACTCGGCGAGGGCGGCGGCGTAGTCCTCGTCCCAGACGTCCGAGAGGCGCTTGAAGAAGATCAGCGGGAAGACGAACTGCTTGTAGTCACCAGCATCGACCAGGCCGCGCAGGATGACGGCGGCGCCCCACAGATACGACTCGAGCTCCTGCTGGGTCATGTGCGTGGTCACGACAGCCACCCCCCCTCACGCATGACGCGACGAAGGTCGTCTTCGGCCTCGCGGCACTTCACGAGGGCCTCCTTGAAGGCGGCGACAGCGACGGGAAGCGGCGGGATGTCGGCCCCGATGGGCGGAAGCACGTAGCGCGAGATGTTCAGAGTCCAGCCTTCCTTCTCGATCTCCAAGAGGTCGACGACGCGCGCACGATCCTGGACGTCGGCGAAGCCCTGCACCCACGAGTGGATCTCGCTGACATGCGCCGGGGCCATGGAATTCTGCGCTCGCTCTCGGCGGAACACCGAGGACGCATCGACGATGAGGACCTTGCCCTTCTTGCGCTTCTCCTTGCGCTGACGCAGCACCAGAACGCACGCGGCCAGGCCAGTGCCGTAGAACAGATTCGGTGCGAGGCCGATGACGGCCTCGACGAGGTCCTTCTCGAGGAGGTGCTTGCGGATCTGCGCTTCGACACCACCGCGGAAGAGCGCGCCCTGCGGGAGCACCACGCCCATTCGACCGGTCTTGGGTGCCATCGACTTCACCATGTGCTGCACCCACGCCATGTCCGCGTTGCTGTCCGTGGGCAGCCCGGCAAATGCGCGTCCCCACGGATCGGTCTCCCACACCTCGCGGCCCCACTGTTCGAGCGAGAACGGCGGGTTGGCGATGACGACGTCGAACGTCGCGAAGCCGCCGGTGCTCGGGTCGGTGAACACCGGGTTGCGAAGGGTGTCGCCGCGCTCGATGGAGAAGTCCTCGATGCCGTGCAGGAAGAGGTTCATCCGCGCGACCGAGGCGGTGGTGAGGTTCTTTTCCTGTCCGTACAGCCTGCCGAAGAAGGTCCGTGGATCACCGCCGCGCTCGCGCACGTGCTCCACGGCCGCGAGCAGCATGCCGCCCGTGCCGCAGGCCGGGTCGTAGATCGTCTCGCCTTCCTTCGGGTCGAGGATGTCGACCATCAAGCGTACGACGCTGCGCGGGGTGTAGAACTCGCCTGCTTTCTTGTTGGTCGCGTCGGCGAACTGCTTGATGAGGTACTCGTAGGCGTCGCCCATCACGTCGGAAGCGACGCGGGCATTGCCCAGCGAGAGCGCCGAGAAGTGCTCGATGAGGTCCTTGAGCAGCTCGTCGGGCAGCCGGTCCTTGTTGGTCCACTGGGCGTCGCCGAACACGCCGTAGAGGTGCTTCTGGTTCGCGGCCTCGACGCCGCGCAACGCGTTGGCGAGCGCGGCGCCGACGTTCTTCGGCGCGCGGCGCACGGCGGACCAGTGGCAGCCCTCGGGCACCTGGAAGCGGTGCTCGTCGGCGAAGTCCTCGCCGTACTCGGCGAGCATCGCGGCGTGCTCCTCGTCCCACACGTCGCAGATGCGTTTGAAGAAGAGCAGCGGCAGGATGTACGACTTCCAGTCGGTGCGATCGACCGGGCTGCCGCGCAGGATGTTCGCGGCCTCCCAGAGGTGCGACTCGAGCTCGGCGAGCGTCACGGGAAGCGGGAGGGACGACTGGCTACTCGTGACCTCCCTCCTCACGACACGCGGTCGCCTGCTGCGGAGCCACGCGTCGATGTCCGCGCGCCGGAAGCGCGACTGCCCGCGCACCTTGAACGCTGGGATCTCCCCCTTCTGGGCCATCGTGGAGACGGTCTTGTCGGCGACCTTCAGCAAGGCCGCGACCTCTTGGATTGTGAGTATCTCGTCGCTCATCCGTTCAGGAATCCATGGCGGCGGAAGGCGTGAGCTTCCGGCCATTTCCAGAGTACGGCGGCCGATGGGGTGGCATCAAGACGCGCGAGGCGTCGGAGACCAGATTCTCCGGAGCCCAGTCCACGCCGCCCGCTGCTTGGCTCAGCTCCCCGTATGCGCCACGGCACGGAGCGCCTGCTCGGCCATCGACTCGGTGCCGTTGACGGCTTCGAGGGGCGGGACGGCCTCGGAGAGATCGGGCGCGAGAGGGAAATGAAGCAAGTCGAGCCGTTCTGTGACCCGCGCGGCGGCCCCAGCTTGCGGGCTACGGCGGCCTGGTCTGCAACGAGCCCCCGGTCGATGGCGCCCTGGAGGTGGTGCGCGAGGGCCAGCATCCGGGCGACCTTCGCCGGCCACCGCACCGGTTCGGGCTTCGGGGGGGCGGCGGCTCGGTGAGGAGAGCGCGCGAGCCTTCGGGCGACCTTCGCGGGGTGGCACACACGTTCGGGCTGGGCGGTGGCGGCTCGGTCTCGGTAAAGCGCACCCGCGAGCACCTCGCGACGGGCGAGGTGCCACCCTGCAGAACGCGACGGCGACGATGCGGACCACGAGCAAGACCACGCAGTCGACGAAGATGGTGAGCCAGGGCCAGCGCCGGCACGGGACGGCCGAGCCGCAGATCGAACTCGGCCTCTCGAAGGGGACGAGCCACAGTCTGGTCACCGCTGCTCTCAACAAGCTCGATGCCGCGGTCGAGCTGACGACGCCGGAGTGCGATCGCTGGATCGTTCACACCGCGAGCGTCTACGATGCGCGCGGCTACGTGTACCTCGAGCTGGCCGACGTGACGCGCGCCGAGGCCGAGCGCGGGATGGCGATGCTCAAGAAGCTGGTGGGCTGAGCGTTGCCATCCACCGGGGCTTGTAGGCGACCGGGCCGCCACGACGCGGAAGCTCGGGGGCGCACCTGGGTGAGGGTGGTCATGATCCTCAGGGGCCCTGGCGGCCGTCGTCGTCCATGGCGTGTCGGACGATCGACCCATGTAACCCCTTGTTTTTACGTGCTATTTGCTGGTGTGGCGCTGCCGGATGAAAAAACTTTCGCGGCCATGTCGATCTCGCCCAGCGTCGTTCGTCGCCTGTACGAGCAACCCCGCCGGCGCTCAAGGCGTCGCAGCGAAAGGACACGACGATGAAGGTCATGGTGATCGTGAAGGCGACGAAGAACAGCGAAGCAGGCATCATGCCGAGCGAGAAGCTCCTGACCGACATGGGCAAGTACAACGAGGAGCTCGTCAACGCCGGCCTCATGCTCGCGGGCGACGGCCTGCACCCGAGCGCGAAGGGCAAGCGCATCAGGTTCGCCGGGAACCAGCGCACCGTCGTCGACGGTCCGTTCTCCGAGACGAAGGAGCTGATTGCCGGCTTCTGGATCTGGCAGGTCCGGTCGATGGAGGAGGCCGTCGAGTGGGCGCGTCGTTGCCCCGATCCGATGCCGGGTGAGGAGGCCGAGCTCGAGATTCGCCCGATCTTCGAGGCGGACGACTTCGGCAAGGAGTTCACCCCGGAGCTCCGTGCTCGGGAGGAGCGCCTCCGCGCAGAGATCGAGCGGCAGCAGAAGGCGTAAGTTACGGCCGCGCGCGAGCCGAGCACGCACGCGAAAGGCAGTCGACGCCGTGTGGCGCATCGACGCCGCCCCCGCCGTGAGCGCGCTCCCGCCGTTCGGACGTCCTCCCCGTCCATCTGGACATCCCCCGGCTTATCTGGACATCCCCCTCGCCCATCTGGACAGGGGGCGGGGTCATCTGGACACCCCGCCCGCCCATCTGGACAGGGGGCAGGCTCATCTGGACACCCTGCCCACCCATCTGGACATCCCACCCCGCCGCCTCACCTCCCGGCTCCCCCCACCCGTGTCCAGATCCTGCTCCGCGCTGGACGTCCCTCCGACCGAGCTCATCCTTGCCGCTTTGCGTCGTGCCCCGAGGGGCGCGGGTCGCAGGAGGAGGGGTCAGGCAATCATCATGGCAAAGCAAGGACAGGACTTCGATCGCTGGGTCAAGGTCGCCGCCGGGTCGGAGCGGACCGACAACCCGCTGAACATTCCTTACGACGTCGCCGTGCGCGAGGCGGTCGCCGCCGCGGCGTTCGTGAAGAAGTACTGGGAGCCCGACGGCGATCGCCCGGGCCTCAAGCGGGTCAAGAGCCGCCTGCCCGCATCGAGCGGCGAGGAGCTGCTCTCCATCGTGCACGCGGTGCAGGAGGCGCAGATGCGGCTGCTGCTCATCGTCGATCCGGCCGTGGCCGATCTCGGAGAGCGCGCCCGGTTCGTCGTCGATGAGCTCGAGTCGGCGCTCGAGTTCCTGCTCGATGACGACGTCGACGAGCCCGCCGACGCGCAGCTCGCGCGCATCAAGGAGTTCCACGCGCAGGACGGCCAGCGCTCGAGCGCCCTCTCCCAGGCGCTCCGCGATTACGCGGGGCTCGCGGAGCCGCTCAAGGACCGCCTGGTCGAGGCGGACGAGGCGTTCGACGTGCGCCTCATCGCCGAGGCCAGGAAGCTCGCGGAGGACCTGCAACGGCGAGCGCTGGAAGCGGCCCCCGAGGCCGGCGCCTCGGCCGCCGCGACCACGATCCGCAACCAGCTCCTGCACCTCATGGTCGGGCGCGTGGGCGCCATCCGGAAGACCGCGGCCCACGTCTTCCGGCGCCACCCCGAGATCGCCCGCGAGGTGACGAGCGCCTACGAGCGGCGCCGGCGCGCGGCGGCGCGGCGCGAGAAGGCCCGCAAGGCCGCCGAGGCCGGCCAGGCCAACGGCAAGCCGGCGGCGGCGCCCGCGCCTGGGACCGCCGTGCCCTCGACCAGCTAGACATCGACATCGACCGGCGCTCGGCCGCCGTCATCCCGGCCGGTTCGCCGTCCGCGCGGAAACTGCGCCCCGCGGCGCGCCCGCTCCCATCCACCATCGCCGTTCGCAGCCCTCAAAGACGACGCCGGAAGCGGAGGACGAGCCACCAGCGCCCGACGTGGCCTCGGCCAGCACGGACCGCCCCGAGCTCGCCGGCGTCCACCTCGACGCCCGCGGCCGCTCCGGGGCGACCGAGTCGCGTCGCCATGTACGGGGCCTCGCTCCCGCCGTGCAGGAGTCTACGGCAGCGGTCGCCAAGCCCGGCGCGGTCGCCGCCGACCTGCTGCTGACGTTCACGGCGACGCACGTCGGTGGCGGCATCAGCCAGTGGATCGTCGGCTGGGTGCCTGGCCAGGGCAACGCCGTCGACGCCTCGACGGCGGCAGCGCTCACCGTCGACTGGCCGTCGAGCCAGGAACGGCTCCGCGCGGAGCTGGCCACGTGGACCGCCGAACCGGCGGGGGCCACGCATCGCCGCAACCAGAAGATCGAGCGCCTCGCCTCGGAGCTCGTCGTCGAACTGGCGCCGCGCTCTCTCGTGAGGGCCTCCGACGCGGCGCTCATCGAGCGTGTCCGCCCTTCCTTGCTCGCGCTTCGCGACTCGATCGCGAGGCTCCTCGTCTCCGAACGCCACGCGCTCAGCCACGACCCCAAGGAGTCCGCCATGTTGCTCCCCACGACGACCGCTTCGTTCGGAGAGCCCCTGCTCGTTGATCGCCGAAGCATCGGCGCTTCGCTCCGAACAGACCGTGCAAGGTCTCGTCCGAAAGGTTCTGTCGGCGTCGTAGCTTGGGCTCGGGTAGCATTATCAGGACGGCCGCCCGTCGCCGGCGCAAGGCGACGCCTTCCGTCGCTCTTCGCAACGGCCGGCGCAGCTACGCTTCGGCGTCGGGCGTGCGGGTAACCTTGGTGCCCCAGTTCTTGTAGGTCTTCGTGAGCTGGCCGCGCGCGTCAATGATGCCCGCCTTCTTGAGCGCCTCGATGCGATCGTCGTCGGTGCCTCGCTGCAGCGCCGATAGCAACGTGTCGGGGGTCCACGCGCCCGTCGGAGCCTGTCGGCCAGCACTGGGTGCGACCTTCTTTTTACTGGTCTTTGCCATAGCGGCCGTCCTTCCTCACTGGCCAGACTGCCAGAATGTTGTTCGGTTCGCGAACCGAAAGCTGGATGTGCGCACCACGGAACACGCCGATGCGATCCCACAAGCGGGGCAGCCCCTTGCCGGCCTTCAGCGGGACGAAGACGGCACGCGCGCTCTCCACCTCGAGGTTCGACTGTGAGAGCTTCGCAAAGAGGTAGTTGAAGACCGCGCAGTCTCGATACTTGTGGGTGTTCGCGTTGTTCTTCAGCTGCTGGCCGGCGCTCTTGAGCGCTAGCTCGAGATCGCGGTGCGCCTGGGCCAGGAGCTCGGCGTTGCTCGGGTCGAGGAGATCGATGCAGCGACCGAGCCGTACGAGCGCGCCGACGACGGCGGCGTCTTGCTTGCCGTACCGCCGCTCGGCCCACCACCAGGCTTGCTGGGGCGCATACTCCCAGAAGTAGATCCCGTGTCCCAGCCAGTCGTCGTCGTCTTCGCTCTGGCCGAACGGAATGCCTGCCACGAGGCTCTCGGCGGTGCTCCGTCGCGTACCGTGGAGCGCGACGACCGCGCGGTCGTAGTCGAAGGCGATCTGCCGTGTGGGAACGGATGTCGTGGCCTCGCTCGTCATGCCTCGTTCAACCCTTCGCGCCGAACCGCGTCCCACAGGATCGCGCGCGCTACATCGGCGCGCGAAAGCGCCACGCCCGGGTTCTCACGCTGGCGCCGCTCGAGGAGCAAGTTGAGCTTGTCAAGCAGCTCCTGATTCGTGCGAACGAAGAGCACCTTGTCCAGCCCATCGGGCCCCTTTCGCGGACGAGCCCGCTTCGACGGCTGAGGCATACCGTAAGTATAGCGAACCGCTAGCGGTTCGCAAGGCACGCTCAGGCGAGCATCGCCAAGCGCTCCGCGATTACGCGGGGCTCGCGGCGCCGCTCAAGGGCCGCTTGGTCGAGGCGGACGAGGCGTTCGACGTGCGCCTCATCGCCGCGGCAGGTCAGGCGATGCAGCAGAACGTGGACGGCTCGGCCGGCTGGAGCTCGCCGACAGGCTCGCCGCCCTGCGGCGCGCACGCGCCCGGCTCCACCGCCACGACCGCGGCCGACTTGCTTCCCAGGCCGACGCCGGGCGGTGTCACCCCGCAGAACGCGATGCGGCCCCCCTCCGACCCGGTGCCATGCCAGCTCGGACGAGGGATGACCCCCTTCGACCGGCTGGAACGCCCGACGGGAAGGGGGCAGGTCCTCCAGCAGCCCGAGGCCTCCAGCTGCCGTTCGCCGCGTGGCGACGCTGCCCGACCCTCCGATCTTCCGGCAGTTCGATGTCGGCGCCCCGCGCCCAGAGTATCGTGATGTGACGATAGCGCATGCGTGTGCTGGCTCCCCGTGAACGTGACGGCAGTGGGAGGACGCCAACGTAGAAGGGGTGCCGGGCCGACGGGCCGACATGCATGGATGCCGGACCCGACTCGATCACCGACGCCGGGCAGCCTCCTCAGCGGCCCACGACGCTCGTAGCAGCTGGATAGCCGACCGCGGACGGCTCGCCGGAGCGCACCGCGCGAGGATGATCTTCCAGCCGTTCCGTGCGCTCGCCGCGTCCGCGACGATGTCTGCGACCTCGCTCGCGTCCACCCGCTCCTCGGAGAGCCGCGCGGTCGCACCGTACTCCGCGGCGAGCGCACGGCGCTCGGCCGGGCCCTTGGCGCGCGCGAGGATGCACGCGTAGGCCTCGCACGAGTACGCGAACGTCTCGCGCTTGCGGTACTCGATGTCGAGGAGCCACTCCTTCGTCCGCGTCTCGCGAAGACCGACGGTCGCGCGCTTGCAGTTGTGGAAGACGTGCGCCGCCTCGTGAACGATGAAGTCGGCGAACGGATCGTCGTCCGCGAAGTACTCAACCGAGACATAGCAGGTCGTCCCCTCGCTCAAGCCAACGAGGCGCGGCGCGTCCTCGCCGAGCAGATCCGCGCCGAGGCTCGCGAGGTACAGGTTGGCGAGCGTCCACGCCGAGCTGTCGTATCCATGCTCCAGCAAGAGCGGCTCGATGTTCGCGCTCGTGACGAACACGACCGACGTCTCGAGCGTCGCGAGCACCGCGTCCTGCTCGATCCGCGGGAACAGCCCCCGCACCATCGGCTCCACCTTGCCGCGCGTGATGGCGACGGCGTCGGCGTGCGGCAGCAATTGGTGCGCGAGTCCTTCGGCTCGCCGCCGCACCTCGCGAACGAGCGCGCCTCGGAGCTCCTCGTGGGCGCGGTTCGCACGCTCCATGAACTCGCCGGGCCACGCCGCGTTGGATGCGTCGGTCTCGCCGGTGCGGAGGTACCGCTCGACCTCGTCGGCGATGCTGGGCACGTTGCTCACTGGCGCATTCTACCCGGGCAGCGCTTCCGGGTTGGCAGCAATCGACGCGGACGGTGCGCGTCGGGTGGCCGCTTTTGTCGCAAGGCGGCTATTCGACCCGATGCCACGCGCCCCGAGCTGGTGCCGGGTGACGTGCGCGCCGGGACAGCGTTCGCGCGCTCTACTTCCCCGGCGGGCGTGCGGCGGTCCTGCCGGGGTCAGCGTGCCTCGGCCAGGGTGCTCAACCCGTCCTGATCGTGAGCTCGTTGCCGCGTCCCGCCTCGAACGGGAGCGGCTGGGAGAGGTAGCCGTTCCGCGGGTCGCGCACGTAGTCGATATAGCCCGAGGCCTGCTCGAACGCGTTCTCGCCGATGATGATCGCGCCAGGCTTCAGATGCGGCTCGAGCAGCTTGAGAACGTCCAGATAAAGGGTGAAGGCGCCGTCGAGCAACACCATGTCGATATCGCCGCCGACGCCCGACGCGAGGGTCTCTCGCGCATCACCGACCCGGAGCTCGACGATGCCGGACAGCCCGGCGGCGGCGACGTTCGCCCGCGCCCGCTCGACTTTGCTGGGCACAAGGTCGGTCCCAATCAAGCGGCCGCCGCCCATATCGCGCAGCGCGGTCGCCAGGTAGATCGTGGAGATCCCCATCGAGGAGCCGAACTCCACGATGCACTTGGCCTTGCATGCGCGGGCACACATGTAGAGGAAACGCCCGAAATCCGGGGAGACGTTGAGGAAATTCTCCGCGAACCCGCGGTACGTGCTCTTCAGATCGCTGGCTTCGTCCTTGAGGAGCCGGGTGATCATCTCTTCCCTGGTGGCCGCCTCGCTCGCTGCGCTGGCGGCCAGCGGCGCGTCGGCCGCCTCCGCTTCCCGGTGAAGACGCTCGAGGACCTCCGCGATCTGGCCGTTGCTGATCGAATTCATCTCTTTAATCCCTTTCCTTCTCAATGAACGGCCATGCGCGCGGCGCCTGGTCGTTGACTCGGTGACTGGTGGCCTCTCGGAAGAGGCGCGCTGCGCTGCATCGATGGGCAGGCGCGTCGGCGCCCGCTCCTCATCGAGCTGTCCAAGAAGGGTCTCAGTCGGGCCCTTCTTTGCCCGGTGCCCAATGAGCTCGCGCCCGGATCCGACGGCTCAAGAGGCCGGGACGGCGCCTGCCAGGCGATTCCTTGCGACCTTCATGACCCTGCGTGATGAGCACCGTTTGACAACCGAGTCGTCCAGGACGATATTGGGCTCGATTTGAGACCTGCTGAGCATCGATGGGGGGCCGAGGCCAGCCCTGGGATCGAGGATCAGACCGATGGAGCTCCGTCACCTGCGCTACTTCATCGCCATCGCCGAGGAGGAGAACTTCAGGCGCGCGGCGGAGAAGCTGCACGTATCACAGTCGCCGTTGAGCCGTCAGATGCAGCAGATCGAGGAGGAGATCGGCGCCGAGCTCTTCGAGCCATCGGGGCGCGGCGTGAAGCTCACGCCCGCCGGGCGGCTGCTCCTGGACAGGGCGAAGACGATCCTCTCGGACGTGGACGCCGCGGCGAAAGAGGCGCGGGAGACGGCCGAAGGCCAGATCGGGACGGTCACGATCGGGTTCGAGAGCGGCTCTGCGTATGTAGGGCCGTTATCGACGATCCTCGCGCGGTTTCGGGAGCAGGCGCCTCGAGTGAACGTGGAGCTCGTGCCCATGAGCAGCGCGCAGCAGTGGGACGCCTTGCGCGCGGGGCAGATCTCGCTCGGCTATGGGAACTACGTCCCGGATGACTCCTCGCTCCAGAGCGTCGTGCTTGCCCGGCATCGCCTGGGGATCATCGTGCCGGAGCAGCACCCTCTGGCGACAAGATCCATGATCAAGGTCAAGGACCTGGCGAACGAGCCCATGCTCATGGATCCGCGGAAGAGCAACCCTCGTTTGTATGACGACATCATCGCCGCCGTTCGCGCGCGCGGCGTGACCCTGAACGTGGCTTCGGAGATCCTCGACGGAGAAGCCCTGTTGACGCTCGTGGCGAGCGGCTTCGGATTGACCTTCGGCGCGGAGCCCGCGGCGCCCTTCCTCGCGGTCGGCACCGCGATCTGGAAGCCGGTCAGCGATCTCGGCCTGGAGATGCGCAACATCGCGATGTGGCGGCCCGACGCGCAGTCTCTCCTGCTCCGACCGCTCGTCGACCTGGTACGTGAGTTCGGCGCCGCGCTTCGCGATCGGGAGATGGGGCCGCGCAGACAGGAGAGCGAGCGCCAGCGGCGACCGCGACGCGGCTAGAGACAACGGGCCGAGCGCTTCGAGGACATGGGTCGATGACCCGCCTCACGGCTCGCCGCCCTGCGCACCCTGCTCCTTGACCACGCTGATCTCCCCGTCCGCCTCGAGGCAGGCAGAGCGCACGGTGGTGATGTCCGTGATCCCTTGCCTGCGAAGGGCCGCCAGCAGCTCCTCCTCGGTGACCATCTCCCGGCGCATGTTCTCCCACTGCGGGCGGCCGTCTCGGACGAGGGTCGTCTGCGTGTCGCGCAGGCAACGCCGGAAGAAGGGGACGCGGAACTCCAGGATATCGAGCACGTAGCCCCAGGCGACGATGAGCGCGATCATGAGCAAGGTGTCCGCGGGCGAGCTCGAGCCGCCCATGATGCCGTCGGCGGCCATACCACCGATGAGAATGAGGGCGAGCATGTCGTTCGGTGAGAGATGCCCGGTGCGTCGCTTGGGGATGACGCGGATCAGGATCACGAGGGCGAGATAGACGAGCGTCGTGCGCAGGGCGATCTCCCAGAGGGGCTTGGAAAAACCGAAGTTCCCTTCCATGGGCGTCCTCCCACCGGTACGGCCACGCGCGTCAGCGCGCGGGATGGAAGCCGGGATCGAGGTTCGCGGCCGCCCAGCGCGCCAGCGCCGCGAGCTCGACGCAGCGGTGCAGGTGTCTCATCTCTGTGTTGCTGGGCATGGCCGCCTCCTTCGGGGGCACGGGAGCACTGCTTCGTTCGCGCTGGAGGGGCCCTCGCAAGAAGGGGACCGCTCCAGACCGTGTGCCGCGCGGGCGAGGAGGGGGCGCTCGGTGCGCTGCTTGCTAAATTATCGTATTTGCTCGTGTTTATGCCAGCTCGGCGCGCTGGTTCACCGCCGGCGCCGAGCGCACTATAGTGCCGCACGTGGCCCGGCAGCCGACGAGCTGGCAGGGCCGATCCTCCCCCTTCCAGGAGCTCAAGCTCTTCCAGGAGTAAACGATGACCGTGAAAGCCTTTGGTGCCCATGCCGCCGACAAGCCGCTGGAGGCGCTCGACATCTTTCGTCGCGCCCCGGGCGACCACGACGTGCAGATCGACATCGTCTACTGCGGCGTCTGCCACTCGGACTTGCACACCGTCCGAGGTGAATGGGCGGGCACGCTCTATCCGTGCGTTCCTGGGCACGAGATCGTGGGGCGGGTGTCCGCTGTGGGAGCCCAGGTATCTCGCTTCAAGGAGGGCGAGCTGGTCGGCGTCGGCTGCATGGTCGACAGCTGCGGCACCTGCGCGTCCTGCGCCGATCACCTCGAGCAGTACTGCGAGAGGGGCATGACGCTCACCTACAACTCTCCGACCCCGGACGCCCCCGGGCACACGCTGGGCGGCTACTCCCAGCGGATCGTCGTCAATGACAAGTACGTGGTGAAGATCAGCCATCGCGAGGAGCAGCTGGCGGCCGTGGCCCCGCTGCTCTGCGCCGGCATCACCACCTATTCGCCGCTCCGGCACTGGAACGCCGGGCCCGGCAAGAAGATCGGCGTGGTGGGCATCGGCGGGCTCGGCCACATGGGCGTCAAGCTCGCCCACGCGATGGGCGCGCACACCGTCGCGTTCACGACGTCGGAGTCGAAGCGGCAAGACGCCAAGGCCCTCGGCGCGGACGAGGTCGTTGTGTCGCGCAACGCGAGCGAGATGGACGCTCACGCCGAGAGCTTCGACATGATCTTGGACACGGTCGCGGTGAGCCATGACCTCGACGCCTTCACGAGGCTGCTCAGGCGGGACGGCGCCCTGGTGCTCGTGGGCGTGCCGAAGGACGCCCACCCGTCGCCCGCCGTCTTCAACCTCGTGCTCAAGCGCAGGACGATCGCCGGGTCGACGATCGGCGGCATCGCCGAGACGCAGGAGATGCTCGATTTCTGCGCGGAGAAGGGGATCGTCGCCGACATCGAGGTGATTCCGATCCAGCGGATCGAACAGGCGTACGAGCGGATGCTCAGAAGCGACGTCAAGTATCGCTTCGTCATCGACACCGCCAGCCTGGCCGCCGGGCCACAGGGGTAAAGCCACAGGTCATCGTCGAAGCCGAGGGGCGGCGCTAGCCCCTTCGCCTCTTCCGTGGCTCGCGGCGCTGCCCAGCACGCCCTTTCCCCGCCGCCGTCTCTTCCCCGCCTGCCACGACCTCCCGCACGCTGTCGCGCAACCAGCGGTGAGCGGGGTCCGCGTCCAGCCTCGGGTGCCACAGCAAAGACACCGTGATCTCCGGCGCGGCGAAGGGCAGCGCGAAGCTGAACAGGCCGTCGCGCAGGCTCCTTGTGTGGTGATCCGGAACGGTGGCGATCAGGTCGGTCGCGCGCGCCAGGGCGATCGCCGTGGCGAACCCGCCGACGATGGTCACCACCTCGCGCGCCAGGCCGAGCGCGGCCAGGCTCTCGTCGATGCGCCCCTTGGCCACGCCGCGCCGCGAGAACACGACGTGGCGTCCGGCGGCGTAGCGCGCGGGCGTGATCTTCGCGCGGCCGAGGGGGTGGTCGCCGCGCACGACGCCGATGAAGCGGTCGCGGAACAGCGCCTGGGTCCGCAGCTCGGGGCTGGTGTCCTCGTCGACGACGCCCGTCTCGAGGTCGACGGCGCCCGTGCGCAGCGGCGCGCTGTCCTTGTCGGGCTTGGCCACGAAGCGCAGCCGGACGCCTGGCGCCTCGGCGCCGGTGCGCTCGATCAGGGCTGGACCGAAGCTCTCGACGAAGCCCTCGCTGGTGCGCAGCGTGAAGGTGCGCACCAGGCGCTTCAGATCGAGCTTCTCGGCCGGGCGCAGGACGGCCTCGGCGCCCTGCACCAGGTGGCTCACGCGCTCGCGCAGCTCGAGCGCGCGCGGGGTCGGCACCAGGCCGCGTCCGGCGCGCACCAGCAGGGGGTCGCCCAGGGTCTCCCGCAGGCGCGCGAGCGCCCGACTCATCGCCGACGGGCTCAGGCGCAGGCGTCGGGCCGCGCCGGTGACGCTGCCTTCCGTGAGCAGCACGTCGAGCGTCACGAGCAGGTTCAGATCAGGCAGCGACACGCCGCCAGGCTAGCAGAGGTCGGGGTGAACTATAGCGTCGGATGCACATAGTGATTGCGATCGTTGCGCGTTCCGCAATCCGCGCCGGCGCTCTAGCTTCGACGTCGAAGCGCGGATCACGTCGATTCGAGCCGAGCCGGAGGCCACCCATGACCGAGAACGCCCTTGACCTGTTCGTCCATCGCACCCGCGCCAGCTGGGGACCGCTCAGCAGCGACCTTGTCGCCAGCTGTCGCGATCACCTGGAACAGCTGGCGAAGGCGGACGCCGCCGAGCCCTGGCTCGCGGCGCTGCACGAGGAGGCGCCCGCGTCCAGGGAGCTCTACCGGGACGCGAGGCACGGCTTCGTGCTGCAGGCCCACACCGAGCAGGCCGGGCTCTACCGCCCGCCGCATGACCACGGTCGCAGCTGGGTGATCTACGCCGTGCAGCGCGGAGAGGTCGCGATGTCGACCTACGCTCGCGTGGAGACCGGGGCCGGCGTCCAGCTGGTCAAGCGTGACGAGACGCTGCTGCGCGCCGGGCAGGCGCAGCTGTTCTTGCCGGGAGACATCCACGACACGCGCTGCGTCGCCGGCCCGGCGCTGCTGTTCCGTTTCACCGAGCGCGATCTCCGACAGGAAGATCAGGTCGCGCGGCGCGTGACCCGCTATGTCGAGCGCAACGGCGTCTGGACGGTGGGAACATGATGGCGCTGCGCACCTCGATCGCGGGCGCGCCCCTGCCGAGCGGGGCGCGCGATCAGGCGGCTTCCTGTGCGCAGGGCCCGGCGCGGGCGGAGGCGATCGCGTGCGTGCTCGCGGCCATGGTGCTTGTGGTGCTCTCCGCGGGCATCGCCAACGTGGCGCTGCCTGCGCTGGCGCACGCGCTCCAGGTGACGCCCGCCGCGTCGGTGCGCGTCGTCAGCGCCTACCAGCTCGGGCTGGTGATGGCTCTGTTGCCGTGCGCCGCGCTGGGCGAGAGCCTGGGTTATCGCGCCGTGTTCACGGCGGGCGTCGGGCTGTTCACGGGCGCGTCGGCGCTGTGCGCGCTGGCGCCGTCGCTCCACTGGCTTGTCGCTGCGCGCTTCTTGCAGGGGCTCGGGGGCGCCGCCGTGATGGCGCTCGGGGTGGCGCTGCTGCGCTTCGTGGTTCCGCAGGCGCAGCTGGCAGCCGCCATCGGCTGGAACGCGCTCGCCGTGGCGCTTTCCTCGGCCGCGGCGCCCACGGTCGGCGCCGTGCTGCTCTCGAGCGCGAGCTGGCCCTGGCTGTTCGCCGTCAATCTTCCGCTCGGCGTGGCGGTGCTGCTCGCCTCGCGCGGCCTCCCCGAGGTCCCCGGCACGGCGCGGGCGCTGGACGCGACGAGCATGGCGCTGAGCGCGGGGGCCTTCGGCGCGCTGATCACAGGTGCGGAGCTGCTGCCGGCGGCGCCGGCGCTCGGGGCCGGCTTGCTCGCCGCGGCCGTCCTGAGCGCGACGCTGCTGCTCCGCCGCGAGCTGCCGAAGGAGGCGCCCCTGGTGCCGCTCGACCTGCTGCGCAGCCGTTCGTTTCGCGTCTCCGTGATCGCCTCGGTCGCGTGCTTCGCGGGGCAGGCCTCGGCGCTCGTCGCGCTGCCCTTCTATCTGCGGCACGGCTTTGGCCAGGATGCTTTGGCCACCGGGCTGCTGATCACGCCCTGGCCGCTGAGCGTGGCCCTCCTGGCGCCCGTCGCGGGCCGCCTCGCCGACCGCATCTCGACGGCCTGGCTGTGCGCGGCGGGCGCGGGGTGTCTCGCGCTGGGGCTCGCCGCGCTCGCGCTGTCGCCGGCGCACGGCGGCGCGCTGTCGCTGGTGCCGTTCGTGGCGCTGTGCGGCGCGGGCTTTGGCCTGTTCCAGGTGCCGAACAACCGCAACATGTTCCTCGCGGCGCCGCGCGCGCGGAGCGCCGCCGCGGGCGGCATGCAGGGCACCGCGCGGCTGGCCGGCCAGACGGCGGGCGCCGTCGTCATGACCTTGCTCTTCACGCTCATGCCAGTGGATGCCGCGCCGCGCATCGGCCTCGGTATCGGCGCCGCGCTGACGCTGAGCGCCGGGATCGTCAGCGCGCTGCGCGCTGGCTCGCACCGCGAGCCATGACGGTGGGCGGATGGGCAGCTGAAAGCCGTGGTGTCCCGACCGTGACGGGTGCGGGCTGTCAGCGCCGGGGGCGCTTGAATCGCTCGCGCGAGCGCTCGACGTCTCCTCGGATGACGCAGCCCTCGACGTGATCGTTCACAAGCCCCATCGCCTGCATGAACGCGTACACCGTCGTGGGGCCGACGAACTTCCAGCCGAGCTTCTTCAGATCCTTCGAGAGGGCGACCGACTCCGGTGAGGTCGATACGGTCTGCGGGCGCGCGAGCCGCTCCGCCTCGGGCTCGTAGCGCCAGACGAACGCCGCCAGCGAGCCCTCGCGCGCGACGAGCTCTCTGGCGCATCGAGCGTTGTGGATGACCGCCTCGATCTTGCCGCGGTGGCGGATGATCCGCTCGTCTCCGAGGAGCCGCTCGACGTCTCGCCCCGTGAAGCGGGCGATCTCGTCGACGTCGAAGCCGTGGAACACCGCGCGGAAGCTCTCACGCTTGGCGAGGACGGTGCGCCAGCTCAACCCGGACTGGAAGCCCTCGAGGCTCAGCTTCTCGAACAGCCGGCGGTCGTCGCTGACAGGAAACCCCCACTCGCGATCGTGGTAGTCGATGAACTCCGGCGCCGCGCCGGACCAGCGGCAACGCGCTCGGCCGTCGGGCCCCACGATCGTCGCGGTGCTCATGGCGCGTCGCCTCGCAGGAACCCGAGCCGCTCGTCGACTCGAGACGGCGCGATTTCGAGGATCTCGGCGCTGACGACGCCCGCGGTGACGAACGGATCGCCGTTCACCCTGTCGCGAAGCTCCTCCATCGTGGTCCGATGCGCGAGGATGCCGCCGCCGCCGTGGGGCTTCAGGCTCCCGACCAGCACGAACACGCCTTCGTCGAAGCCACGCCGGATCCAGGCGTTGTGTTGCTCCATGTACAGGCTGGCCTGACCCTTGTTGTCGGAGAACTTGAGAAGGACAAGAAACACGGCGCATGCTCCTGGTGTTACGGCTCACGTCTGCCGCGGGGACGGCCACGTGTCGTATTGCGTTGCGTCGCCTGGCTCCCCCGCTCTGACCGAGCGTCGGGGCCAGGCGGGGCGGCGCTGGTCGTCAGCGACAGCAACCACGCGTGCATCTGCTCCACTTCCTGCGCGATGAAGGCCTCGTCGTGGAAGGCGCTCGCCAGCGTGGCCACCCCCTGGCTCCGGGCCAGGAGGTGCATCGCGAGCTCATCGGCGTCGTCCGCCCGGCCGAGCAGGGCGAACTGCCGGCTCAGCCACGTCCGGAAGAGCGTGAACAGCCGGTTGGCTCCCGGCCGGGAAGGGTGGTCCAGCTTTGCGAGCTCGGCGCACAGGGTGCCGACGGGGCAACCGTATCGCTTGATGCTGGCGCGGTTCGCGATCAAGATCCCGATGAAGCTACGTATGCGGTCCGCGGGGCTGCTCCCCTCGGCCTCCCACCGATCGAGCATCTGCTGCGTATTGGCGAGGCGCTCGTCGATCACCGCATCCAGGATCTCGTCCTTCGTCTTGAAGTGGTAATAGAAGTTGCCGCGTGAAATACCGACGGCCTCCGCGATATCGGCGAAGGATGTGTGCTCGTAGCCCCGTCGATAGAAGAGGCCATCGGCCGCTTGAACGATCTGAGCGCGCGTCGTCGGGTTGCTCACAGCGTCGCCTCGCCGGACGGCCGCTGTCGCAGCCGCGGAGAGTCGAACTTGTAGGACGATTGTCCTAGGCTGTCAAGCGTCGCCGCGCCCGCCCTGCCACGACCCGGGGCATCAGCGGGCACGGTCGCGGACCGGCGGCGTCTGCAGCACCCTCCCGCCGTCGCGCCGGTCGGCACGCTGGAGCGGCGCGAGGGCCCGCTGTTATCCGCGAGCGGTGGCCTTGGTCGTGTACTCCGCGAACATCTCACCCAACGCCCTCGCCATCGCGCGCATGCGCGGCACCTGGCGCAGCTCTCGATGCATCACGACGTAGAACGGAAGCGACGGACCCGGGGCGTCGAGCGCCACGGGCTCCAGGCCCGGAACATCGACGCCGGCCGCGTGCACGACGATGCCCATGCCTGCCCGCGCTGCCTCGAGCCGCGTCTCCACGGCGTTTGAACGAAGCGGGAAGCTCTGCGCGCCGCGCTCCACGAGCCAGCGGAAGGGGCCGAGTCCCTGGGTGATCCGCTCATCGACGATGAAGCGCTGGCCCGTGTAGTCGTCTCTCGTGACCAGGCGTCCGGGCAGATGCGCTGCCAGGTAAGCGGCGCTCGCGTACAGAGCCGGCTTCACTTCGCCGACGCGCTTCTCGATGAGCACGTTCGAGGCCGAACGACCCCCGCGGAGCCCGATGTCGGCCTCGCGCTCCGCCAGGTCGACGAGCCGCGACTCGACCGACACCTCGACGATGGTCGTCCGGTCCTGCTCCCAGCATCGCCGCGCCGCCTGGGCTGCCACGGCGCCAAACCCCTCCGGCACGGAGAGGCGCACGGTGCCGGCTCGTTCACGATCGTGCGCCCCGAGCGCCTGCTCGAACCCGGCGGCGATCTTTACGAGCGCGAGGGCCTCGCGTTCGAGCCGCACCCCGTGGCTCGTCCGGTGGACGACGGAGCGCCCGAGCGCGCGCTCGAGCGTCGAGACGCGGCGCATGACCGTGGAGGCCGACATGCCGAGGCGCTGTCCGGCCGCGAGGAAGCTCCCGCGGCGGTGGACCTCGAGCAGCACACGACAATCGTCCCAGTCCATGGGGCGACCCTGCCATCTCGGCGGATCTTCGTCCATGCAAAACCGTTTTGTATCTGCGCAAAACATTCATGGTGCGGCGCAGGTTATGCTGTCTTTATGAAAATAGCAGTGCTCGGTACAGGAGCCATCGGCAGTACATTCGCTTACCAGCTGGCGAAGGCCGGCCACGAGGTCACGGCCGTCGCGCGCGGCGCGCGGCTGGAGCGCCTGCGGGAAGACCGCGCCATCGTCCTGACCGACGGCGCGCGCGCCCCTGTGGCCGTCGCCGGCACGCTCGACCCGAGCGTCCCGTACGATCTCGTGCTCGTGACGGTGCTGGCGCCTCAGGTCGACAGCGTCCTGCCCGCGCTGCGACAGAGCGCCGCGCGACACATCATGTTCATGTTCAACACCTTCGAGCCGCTGGATCGACTGCGGGACGCGGTGGGCGCCGAGCGCTTCTCGTTCGGCTTCCCCGGCGGCGTGCTGGCGCATCTCATCGACGGCGAGCTGCGGAGGCGCATCCTGCCCGGCACCACCGTGGGCGATGCGGCCTGGGCGAAGGTGTTCGGCGCTGCGGGGATCCCGACCGTGACAAGCGCCGATATGCACGGATGGTTGCGCTCGCACGCCGCCATGGTGATCCCCCTCATGTCGATCGGCGTCGTCGTGGCGCACCGGAACGCCGGCATCACCTGGCCTGAGGCGCGCCGCTACGCCGCCGCGCTCGCCCAGGGGTTTCACATCGTGCGCGGCCTGGGCCACGCCGTCGAGCCCGCCGTGGTGGCGCTGCTCAGCCGTCTGCCGCGCCCGCTCACGACCGGCTTGTTGTGGCTCATGAGCCGCACCCAGGAGCTCCGGAAGCTCGGCGCGCTCGGCGCCGCCGAGCCCCGGATGCTCATCGACATGGTGGCGACCGCGGCGCCGAGTCAGGCCGCCGAGCTGCTGGCGATCCGCCCGTAGAGGTATCAATCTGTTCTTTTTTGCGGCTTTGCGACTTTGCGGCTTTGCGTTGAAATCTCGCCCCAGATCGCTGGCCGGACTTCTGGCGGGCGGAACTAGTCGCGATCGGCCGGCGCGCCGCCCGGGAAGTAGTGGCGGTAGGGGCGGCCGCCGTCCACGGCACGATCGACGGACGGGCGCTCGCGCAGGCGGCGGTAATAGGCGCGCAGGTTCGGGCGATCGTCGAAGGGGTGGACCCAGTCGGCGTAGAACAGCGACGGGGCGGCGGCGCAGTCGGCGAGGGTGAAGGCCTCGCCTGTCGCCCAGGTGCGGCCGGCGAGCTCTCCGTCGAGCCAGGCGTAGACCTTGTCCAGGGCCGCGCGGGCCAGAACCTCCCCGTGCTCATCGCGCGGGTTGGACTGCATCGCGCGAATGCGGTTGTTCACGATCACCTGCATCATGTTCATGACGTAGTTGTCGAAGATGCGGTCGAACATCCGCACCTGGAGCGCGGCGTCCGGATCGGGCGGGATCAGGCGGGCAGGACCCGGATGGGCCTGGTCGAGCCACTCGACAACGATGCTCGCCTCCCACAGGGCGAGGTCACCGACCCGGAGCACGGGGAACTTGCCGAGCGGCCAGAGCGCGGCCAGCTCGGCGCCGGCCTGCGGGTTGGAAGGCTCCAGCAGGCGCAGCTCGAAAGGGACGTCCTTTTCGTAGAAGGCGATGAAGGCCTTCTGGGAGTAGGACGAGAAGGGGTGGGCGTAGAGGATCGGTGTCGTCATGGTGGCCTTGCTGCTTCGCGTGTCTGCGAGCGGTTCGTGTCTGCAAGTGGTTCGTGTCTGCAAGCATCCGGCGAGACCGTCGCGCGCTCCATCGGAGCGCCCGAAATTCTCGCAAAATCAGCCTCATCGATGTCCTAGCCGGGCCTCCGCGCGCCCCTCGCCAGCTCCTCGCCGAGCGCGTCCAGCATCTGGAGCCAGCTCGGGTGCGCGCCGGTCCGGCGAGCGAGCGCCTCGCTCACGTTCTGCTCGAGCCTCACGAGCGTCCGCCCGCTTCGCTCGGTGAAGGTGATCGACACGAGCGTCTCCTCGGGCCATTCCCGATCGTGCCCCTGGCTCTCGGAGGAGACGGGATCCCCGTTCGCGTCGGCGATCCGCAGGGTGAACGCGAGCCGCTCCGGCCGCACGACCTCGCGGTAGACACCGACGGTCCAGCAATCGCCGAACTGCGGGTTGTGGATGCACGAGTGGAAGCCCCCTCCCGGCCGGACGTCGATCCGCGCGAAGCGGAGGGTGCACCCCCGCGGCGCGAACCAGCGCGCCAGCAGGTCGGGGTTCGTCCACGCATCGAACACCACGTCGCGCGGAAAGTCGAACGTGCGCTCGATGAGGACCGTGGGCTCATGAGGGGTTTGAGAGAATTGCATCGTGACGTGATCACCCTTTCTTCGGCGGATGCAGCTCGTGCAGGAGGTCGTCCAGGCGGCCGAACGCCTCGTCCCAGTGCTGCCGGTACTGCTCGACCCAGCTCGCCACCTCCCGCATCGGCGCGGGGTTGAGCTGGCAAACGTGCTGCCGCCCGTCGCGCCGCTTCTCGATGAGACCCGCTCGTTCCAGGGTCGCCAGGTGCTTGGAGATGGCCTGTTGCGAGATCTGAAACGGCTGCGCCAGCTCGTGCACCGACGCAGGCCCCGCCTTGAGCCGCACGAGGATCGCGCGCCGGGTGGCGTCGCTCAGGGCGGCCAGGGTCGTGCTCAGCGAATCCACAACCATATGGTTGTGGATTGGCTCCCTGAAGTCAAGCGAAGGACGAAGTGCAATCAGATGGTTGCACTTCGTCAGGCGGCTCGGTATTGTGCATCCAGGAGGTTGCACATGGCATCGACGGACAGGATCGAGAAGCGGGTCACGCTGCGCGCGCCCGTGTCACGCGTGTGGCGGGCGATCGCCGACGCCCGGGAGTTCGGGCGCTGGTTCGGGGTCGAGCTCGAGGGTGAGTTCGTCGCGGGCAAGACGCTCACCGGCATCTTCGACGAGGAGCTCAACGAGGCCGCCATCATGGACTACCAGAAGAGCCGCGGTCTCCGGCCTTCGAAGGTGAAGCTCCCGGAGGAGAACGCGGTGTTCTGCACGGTGGAGCGCGTCGAGCCGGAGCGGTACTTCAGCTTTCGCTGGATCCCGTATGGCATCGACGCCGAGGCCGACCCGGAGAACGAGCCGACGACGCTCGTCGAGTTCCGCCTCGAGGGGGTCGCTGAAGGCACCCTGCTCACCATCGTGGAGTCCGGCTTCGACCGTGTGCCGGCGCATCGGCGCGAGCGCGCGTTCCGCATGAACGAGGGGGGATGGGCCGCTCAGGCCGAGAACATCGCGAAGTATGTCGAAAGCGTGTGAACCGGCGGTCGCGGACGTCTTCTTCGCCCTCGGCGACGGGACGCGGCTGTCGGTGGTGACCCGGCTCGGGGCCGGAGGGGCGCTGTCGGCGACAGCGCTCTCCGACGGAGCGAAGGTGACGCGACAGGCGATCGTGAAGCACCTCCGGGTGCTCGAGGGCGCGGGCCTCGTGACGCACGAGCGGCGCGGGCGCGAGGTCCTCTACGCGCTCGAGCCGCGGCGGATCGAGGAAGCCCGCGTGTTCCTCGACGGCATCTCCGCAGGCTGGGATCGCGCGCTCGATCGGCTGCGCCGGATGGTCGAGGAGCCTCCGCCGTCGACGCGTGAACGGGAAAAGCGCTAGGAGAACGGCTTGCCGCGCACGCATTCGGGCGAGGCAGTCGAGCGCCGCCCAGGATCGCGACGCGGACGCCGGCTGTGGCCCCCGAGCCGACCTCGACACCGGAGCGCTTCGCGCGATACTCAGAGGCATGACCATCGTCGCCCTGACGGTTCCCGACGACCTCTGCGCAGCGCTGCAGGTGCCGGCCGAACGGCTGGCGTCCGAGATCGCCTTCGCCGCCGCGATCCGCCTTTACGAGGAAGGCCGGGTGTCGCTGGCCAAGGCCGCCGAAATCGCATGCGTGGAGCGGTTTCGCTTCGCCGCCCGGCTCGCGGAGATCGGCATCCCGACCGCGGCGTTCGACCCGGCCGATGTGGATGTTGCCAAGACGGCGGCGAGATGACGCTTCCGGTCGCGGTGATCAGCGATACGGGGCCGCTGAGCTACCTTCACCGCCTCGGGCGCCTCGAGCTTCTGCAACATCTCTATCGGCGCTTGCTCGTCCCACCTGCCGTCGTCGCAGAGCTCAACGTAGGGCTTCGCCTGGGCAGGGATCTGCCCGACGTGACCACCCTGGACTGGATCGAGCTGCGATCGCCCCCTGCTCATGCGCTCCAGGGGATCGACGGGCTTGGCGCCGGGGAAACCGAGGGGATAGCGCTCTCGCGGTCGCTCCCTGGATCGCTGGTCCTTCTGGACGACGGATACGCGCGAACTGTCGCGACATCCCTGGGCTTGCACATCACCGGAACGGCTGGCGTCCTTGTGGTCGCGAAGGAGCGCGGGCTTCTCGACCTGGTCCGTCCTGAGCTGGAACGCCTGCAGACATTCGGGTTTCGCCTGGCCACACCCGTCTGGCGTGCGGTGCTGGAGAGAGCAGGGGAGGCGGACTGACGGCGGCGCCGGACAGGCGAGCTCCAGCCCACGATGCCGCGCACCCGCCGAGGTGCTGGGCCAGCGTTGACCATCTTGCGAACGGTTCGTATAGTCCCCCGCGTGCGCCATGTGATCCAGCCGCCCGCGCTCGACGAGGCCGGCCTCGAGCGGGCACTGGAGCGGCTGCGGCGCACGGTGCGGCAGCGCGGCCTGAAGGGGTCGTCGGTCCGCGACGCCATCGCGCGCGCGGCGCTCCTCAGGCGAGGGCACTTCTCGGTCGACGACCTGCTGAAGGAGCTCCGCGAGGGCGGCATCATCGACGCTCATCCCGCCACCGTCTACCGCGTCCTACCCCTTCTGGTGGAGGCGGGGCTCCTCCAGATGACGCTCGTGTCGAAGGGCGACGGCGCGCGGTACGAGCGGGCGTTCGAGCGTGAACATCACGACCACCTGATCTGCACACGCTGCGGCAAGGTCGTGGAGTTCGAGTTCGAGGCGATCGAGGTTCTTCAGCGCGATGTCGCGGAGAGATTCGGCTTCCGCTTGACGGGCCACGTCCACGAGCTGCTCGGGGTCTGCAAGGACTGCAGCGCTTCCGGCGTCGAGGGCTGACGCGCGAGAGGCGCCCTGCCGGCGCCGCAGCGCGACCGGATCACCGGCGTGCCCGACCGCGAGGCAGGCGGCGTACACGAGCAGCGACCCGGACACCGCCGCCAGGTAGCCAGGCCACGCGATCCAGCCGGCGCTCAGGGCGACGAACGCGCCGACGAAGCCGAACATCGCCGCGCAGCCGGCCGCGGCGACCCACCGACCAAGGCGCCCCATGGCCGCGCACGCGAGCCCCCGGACCCGCACGCCGAACGTCCCCCAGGGCCCGTCCAGCGGAAGGGCCGTCGAGGACGCGCGCGCGAGCGCCCGGGCCCTCACGCGACACCTCGCCTCATGACGTTCAGCACCTCGGTCGTCTTCCTCGCGTGGAGCTCCGCGGTGGCCTCTCCGAGCACCGCCCACAGCGCCTCCAGGCTTGAATCGTCGAGCCGGACGGAGATGGGGCCGAGATGAATCGAGATACTCCCGCAGTCCAGGCACCGCTGGACGTGCGCGACGCCGTTGTGCGCGAGGGTTTCGTGACGACAGTCCTTCGGGTTTGACAAGTCGACCTCCCGAGCGAGACGGTAACGCGAATGATTCTCATTTTCAATATCATCGCGCTGGGTGGCAGCTGCGCGCTGGGGGGGCGACGGACGGACGGATGGCCTCGTGACCGGAGATCCGGCCGTGGCAGATGGTCTTCGCTGCTTCTTGCCGAATTTTCAGGCTGAATCCGCGCGCCGGGAGGGCGGCGCGTCGGCGGCGCTGCGCGCCGAGGCGACGAACTCCTCCACGAAGGGCGACGCCGGTCGGGCGGAGAGCTCCTCCCAGGTGCCTGCCTGCGTCACGCGCCCTGCCTCGAGGACGGCGATGCGATCTCCGAGGAGCCGCGCGTCCGTGGCGTCGTGCGTGACGACGACGGTGGGGATGGCGAGCGTCCGCAGGTAGTCCGAGAGGAACGCCCGGACCGCGCGGCGCGAGTGGACGTCGAGCGCGGCGAGCGGCTCGTCGAGGAGCAGCGCCCGCGGGCTCACCGAGAGCGCGCGGGCGAGCGCCACGCGCTGCTTCTCGCCGCCGGAGAGCGCCTGCGTCCGCCGGTGCGCGTGCGCGGCGATGCCGAGGTCGGCGAGCATGGCGTCGACGACCTCGGCGCCGGCCGCGCGCCCCCGCCGCGCGGGATCGCTCCGCACCGCGAACGCGACGTTCTCGCGGACGCTGAGGTGCGGAAACAGCGCGTAGTCCTGGGGCACATAGCCGATCCCGCGCTGCTCGACCGGCACGTCGATCCCGGCCGCCGTGTCGAGGAGCACCGCCTCGCCGACCTCCACGCGCCCTCGCTCCACGGGGAAGACGCCCAGGAGGAGCGAGAGCAGGGTCGTCTTGCCGGCGCCGTTCGGCCCCACCAGGACGAGCGACCCGCCGCCGGTGTCGAGCTCGGCCTCGATGCGCAGGCGCCCGACGCGCGCGGTCACGCGGGCGCGGAGGCGCTCCGCCGCCATCACGGCGCCGCCTCGGGGCGCTCGGCCTCGGTGGAGCGCCGCAGCACGGCCCGCACGAACAGGAGCAGCGTGAACGCCACGACGACGAGGACCATCGACAGCGCCTGCGCGGCGCGCAGCTCCGACTCGAGCGCCGTGTAGATGGCGAGCGGCAGCGTCTGCGTCCGCCCCTCCAGGTTGCCGGCGAACATGAGCGTGGCGCCGAACTCGCCGAGGGAGCGGGCCCAGCTCATCGCGGCCCCCGCGGCGAGCCCAGGGGCCGAGAGCGGCAGCGCCACGCGGAAGAACACCCGGAGCGGCGACGCGCCGAAGGTCCGCGCCACCACGAGCAGCCGCGCGTCGACCCTCCGGAACGCGCTGGTCGCCGCCTGCACGAAGAACGGCGCCGAGACGAACACCTCGGCGACGACGACCGCCGTCGTCGTGAACGAGACCGACCACCCCGCGGGGTAGAGCCACCCGGCGAGGAGCCCGCGGCGGCCGAACGCGAGCAGCAGCGCGACGCCCGCGACAGCGGGCGGGACGACGATGGGCAGCTGCACCACCGCCTCGACCGCGCGCGAGAGCCGCCCGCGCGAGCGCGCCAGCGCCCAGGCGAGCGGCGTCCCGAGGACGACCACGACGGCGAGGCTCGCGCAGGTCGTCAGGAGGCTCAGGCGCAGCGCGGGCCACACGAGGGGGTGGCGGAGCCCCTGCGCGACGTCCCCCGCCGTGGCCGTCGCGAACAAGGCCAGGATCGGGACGGCAAGGAAGGCCACGAGGACCGCGCCGACCGCGGCCAGGGCGACCCGCTCCGCGCGGAGGCGCCCGCTCACCGAGGCGCGCCCCCGCCGGAAGGCACCAGGAACCCGGCGCGCCACAGCGCCGTCCGGCCGGCCTCCGACGTCACGAGGTCGACCCACGCGCGCGCGAGCCCGGGGTGCGCGGCGCCGGACACGACGGCGATCGGGTACTCGGCGAGGACGTTGACCTCGGGCGGGATCGCCACGACGACCACGCCGTCCTGCGCCGCCTGCGCGTCCGTCCTGTAGACCACGCCCGCCTGCGCTTCCCCGAGGCGCACCTTGGCGAGCACCTGCCGCGCGTTGGGCTCGCGCGAGGCGACCTTGGACTCCACGCGCGCGCGGAAATCCCCGCCCAGGGAGGCCGACGCGCGATCGAGGATCTGCAGCGTGTAGCGGCCGATCGGGACCTCGGGGGTGCCGACGACGATGCGGGTCGCGGCGGGGAGGTCGGCGAGCCCCCGGACTGTCGCGGCGCTCTCGCTCGCGACGACGAGGACGAGCTCGTTGCGCGCGAAGACGACGGGGCCGGCGGCGCGCTGAGATTTCACGAGCTCGTCCATGTGGCGCTGATCCGCCGAGGCGAACACGTCGACCGCGGCGCCGTGCTCGAGCTGCGTGCGGAGCTCCTGCGTGCCGGCGAAGTTGAACGTCACCTCGACGCCCGGATAGGAGCGCTTGAAATCCTCTCCCAGCGCGGTGAACACGTCCCGGAGGGAGGCTGCGGCGAAGACGACGAGGCTGTCCTCTCGCTGGGCGGACGCCGGCTCCGAGCGCTTGCAGCCGCCGAGGACGGCGAGGCACGCCGCGAGGATCAGGAGGGGGAGGGCGCGCACCAGCTGTCGTCGGGGGCAATTCATCCGGGAGGCTCCTCTGTTCCGTCGTTCCCTGGCTCGGTCCGCGCCGTCATGCCGCTCGCACCTCGGCGACCCGCTCGCCCGCCTGGCGAGCGTCGTAGGCGAGCGCCGAGAGCTCACGGCGGAACTCCCCTGAGACGAGGACGTCGAGCAGGCGCTGCACCCTGCCGTCGGCGAGCCCCTCGCGCGGGACAGCGAGGTCGTAGCGCTCCTCGGCCAGAGGCACGAAGCCGAGCCCGAACGCCATCGCCGCGTCGCGCGTCGCGACGCCGGTGTCCGCCGCGCCCATCGCCACGGCGCGCGCGACGTCGAGGTGGCCGGCGACCCGCAGGTGCGGCTTGCGCGCGAGCTCGAGCGGCAGCCCGTGGCCGCGGACCTCGCGCTCGAGGAGCCGCTGGGCGCCGGCGCCCGCCTCGCGGCCGGCGACGCGCAGGCCGGGGAGATCGAGGTCGGCCGCGCCGCGGATGCGGCCGGCGTCCTCGCGGCGGACGAGGAAGCCCGCCTCCCAGCGCGCCAGCGTGATGAGGACGATCGGCTCGGCGTGCCCGAGCCGGCGGACGTCGGCGACGTTCGCCTCGCCGGTGCGCGCGTCGACGAGGTGGACGCCCGCGACGTGGGTCCGCTGCCGGGCCAGCGCCTGGAGGGCCGCGGTGCTCGAGCGGGGGAACCAGAGGAACCGCCCCGGCCCCGGCCTCGTGTTGAGCCGGTCGGCGAGCAGCCCGAGGCCGGCCGCGCAGCCCATCACGACGACGTTCTCCTCGACCTCGGCGAGCGCCCGGAGCGGCTCGACGACGGCCCTCCCGCGCCGCTCGCCGGTCACGATGCCGTCCGCGGCCATCCGCACCGCGTCCTGCTCGAGGGGGTAGGAGACCCAGCGATCCGCGATGCGCGCGACCGCGGCGCGGCCCAGCGCCGCCGGAGCGTCGGTCTCGGTCGCGAGGTCCGCCACCGCGCTCGGCTCCCCGAAGAGGACCTCGACCGAGCAGTCGAGGGCGCTCGCGAGGCGCAGCGCGACGTCGACCGCCGGGGTCGCGCGGCCCGCCTCGATGGCGCCAACGCTCTGCCTCGTGAGGCGGGCGCGCTCGGCGAGAGCAACCTGGGTCAGCCCGCGCGCCTCGCGCCGCTCGCGAACCCGGTTCGCCGCTCGGTCCGTCATGACGCAACCTCTTTACACCGAGGAACGATTGCTTGTCATCGGTTGGCGGCCTTGAAATGCCCCTCGCCCCCTCGACAGGTCGAGTCGCCCCGCTCGTCGCGCGTCGTCCTGCCACGCTCCCGCTCGCCGCCGGAGCGCGCCTCGCCGTGCGGCGCGGCGCCGGGGCGCCTTGCTCTTCGCGCAACGCGGCCTAGCCTTCGCCGAGTGGCTCAGCCCCACGGATCCGCCGACGCCCGTCGAGAGGACGGAACTTCGGTCATTCCGACGCGGACGCGCTTCGAGGCCACGGCGAGGATGGGTTACGCCATCCTCACCCTGCTCCTGGCGCTCGGCATGGCGTTCTCGGTGCGGCGCTTCTCGTCCGTCGCCGAGGCTCAGATCGATCGGCTACGCGCCAAAGAGCACGAGATCACGCTCGCGGAGCGGCTCCGGTGGAGCAGCGAGCTCATCGTGTCTCACGGCAGGGGCTACCTCATCTCCGGCGATCGCGAGCTCCTCGAGCAGGCGAAGAGCGCCAGGGCGCGCCTCGACGAGAACGTCAGCGCGCTTCGCGACCGGGCGCTCAGCCCGACCGGTCTTCAGCGAGTGGCCGAGGTCGAACAGGCGGCCAGGCAGTTCGTCCGGGTGCAGGACGAGCTGCTCGCCGCACGGCAGCGGACCGACGACGCGAGCGAGCTCGTGCGCCGGTTCGATGAGGAGCTGAGGCCGCGTCACCGTGATCTCGAGGGCTCCCTCGCCCGCCTCGCCGACCACAAGCAAGCCATCCTCAAGCAGCTCTACGATGACGCGAAGACGGAGCGAGTCCGGCTGGAGCTGTGGCTCGATGGCCTGCTGGGCTTGCTGGTGCTGGCCGGCCTGGGGATCGCCTGGTACTTCACGAAGCTCCTCGGCGGCCCGTACCACAAGGCGCGGGAGGCGCGCGACGCCGCGCGCCTGGCGCTGGCGGCCCGCGACGAGCTCATGGGCATCGTGGCCCACGATCTGCGCAACCCGCTCGGCGCCATCGCGCTGAAGGCGGCGTGGCTGCGGCGGGGCGCCGACTCCGAGCGAACACGGCAGCAAGCGGAGTCGATCGAGCACGTCTCGCTGCGGATGGAGCGCCTCATCAGGACGATGCTCGACGTGACGACGATGCAAGCCTCCAGGTTCTCGGTGACGCCGAAGCCGTGCGCGGTGGAGGATCTCCTGCACGAGACCATGGAGATGTTCGGGCCGCTCTCCGAGTCGAAGCAGGTCCGGTTCGAGCAATCGCTGAAGGAGCCCGGGCTCGTGATCCGCGCGGAGTGGGAGCGCGTGCTCCAGGTGCTGTCGAACCTCCTCGGCAACGCGCTGAAATTCACGCCCAAGAGCGGCCAGGTGACCCTCTCGGTGGACCGGGACGGGGCGATGGCCCGCTTCGCCGTCCTCGACTCGGGGCCGGGGATCCCCCCCCAGAACCTCACGAGCATCTTCGAGCGGTTCTGGAAGGACGAGACGCCCGGGAAGAAGGGCACCGGCCTCGGGCTCTACATCGCCAAGGGGATCGTCGACGCGCACGGCGGCCGCATCTGGGTGGAGAGCGAGGTCGGGCAGGGCGCCCGGTTCTACTTCACGCTCCCGATCGCCGAGGCGGCGGGGCACGAGGCGTCCGCGGCGGCAGAGGCGCCCGCGGCGGCCGAGGCGCCAGCGGCGGCAGAGGCGCCCGCGGCGGCAGAGGCGCCCGCGCCCTCGGCGGGAGGCGAGGGCCGCCCGCGCGGGTGAGGCGTCGAGCAACCAACGCGGCGCGCGGCGCGCGGCGGCGCCCGTGCCGCCCGGCGCTTCACGGCTGCCCGCCGGCCAGCGCGCCCTCCCGGACGCGCGCGTAGAGCAGCACGTCGCCGAGCCGCCCGTCCTTCACGACGTGGCGGCGCATCCGCGCCTCGAGCGCGTAACCCGCCTTCTCGAGCACGCGGGCGGACGCCCCGTTCCAGTCGAAGACGCCCGCCTGGATGCGCTCCAGGCCCAGCTGCTCGAAGCCGTACCGCGTCAGCGCGATGACCGCCTCGGTCGCCAGCCCGCGGCCCCAGTAGGCCGCGCCGAGCCAGTAGCCGAGCTCCGCGGTGTTCCGGTGCACGTCGTCGAGTCGCTCGAGGCCGATGCCGCCGGCCGCCTCGCCGGCGACCACGATTGCCAGGGCCTCGCCGGGCCGCGCGCGCGCCGCGCAGTGGGCGATCCAGCCCTCGGCGTCGTCGCGCGTGTACGGGTGCGGGAAGCGATCGCGCAGGTTCGCCCAGACGCGGCGGTCGTTCGCGTTCTTCACGAGCGCGCCGACGTCGGCGGCCGCCCAGGGACGCAGGGTGAACGCGGGCATCTCGAGGATCATGGCGTCGTTCCCTCCGGTCGAGCCTCGCCGGCCCGAGCCTCCGATCGATCGAAGAGCTTCACGAGGATCTCGCTCCCGATGCCGGTCGCGACCATCCGCTCGCGGCGGTTCGAGAGCAGCGCGCCGAGCCACGGCAAGGCGCCGCCGTCCCCGAGCGGGAGCTCGAGGCCGTCGTCCCGGCGGAGGACGAGCTGGATGAACGGCCCGGCGTAGTAGCCGAGCCCCTGCAGCCGCCCGAGATCGTGCACGACCTCGACCTCCGGCCGCGCGCGGGCGAGCGGCTCGCTCACCTCGGCGACCCAGCGCTCGGCGCGCGCGAGGAGCTCGGGGCCGAGGCCGAGGGACCGCGCGGCCCCCACGAGATCCGCCGCGCGCCGCGGCAGATCGACGCCGGCCTCGCGCAGGGCCGCCTCGGACGACCCGGGCTCGTGCGCCTTCGCCCGCCGCGCCATCGCGCCCGCGTCGACGCCGCGCGCGCCGAGGCTCGCGCGGACCAGCGACGTGTCGGAGAGCACGACGCGCAGCCCCGCGGCGCGGAAGCCCGCGTGCGGCAGCGCGCGGACGAGGTCCGCCCAGACGACGAGGTGCTCGAGCAGGGCGCGCCGCTCGCACGCGTCGTCCTCGCCGCGGCCTGGCGAGCGGGCCGCCGTCACGAGGGCGAACAGGCGGAAGTGCGGCGTGAAGCCCGGCTGGGTCGTGGGCTGCATGCGCAGGACGCGCTGGCTCGCGCAGAACCGCAGCGGCTCGCCGCCCCGGGTCCCGCGCCGGCGCCGCGCGGCGTGCAGCGCGAGCCCCGTCGTGGGATCCGCGGCGACCTCGGCGAAGCGGACCGTCGCGAGCACGTTGTTCGGCTCGACGCCCGCGCACGCCGTGGCGCCGAGCGGCCCGATCGGGGCGAGATCCACCGCCTCGAAGCCCGCCGCCGCCGCGTACGCCGCCGCGTCGAGGGCGTGCAGCCGCCGCGCGTCCGCCGTCGAGGCGTGCGTCATGGGCGCGCGCTCCGCGTGGTCGAGGACGTCGGCGAAGCCCCGCCGCAGCGCGCGCCGGCGCAGGCAATGGAGCAGGAGCGTGGTCAGCTCGTTGCCGGGGAGGTCCTCGGCGAGGAGCCGATCGAGCGGCTGACCGGCGTGCGCCTCGGCCGCGCGGCGGGCGATGCGCGACGAGAGCTCACCCGTCTTGTCGCCTTCGAGCGGCCGCAGCGGGGGAGCGGTGGGCCGCTCGCGGGCGGTGGGCCGCTTGCGGGCGGTCGACAGCCTCGGGTCGTCGGCGGTGGGCATGGCTGGCTCCTCGTCGACACGGTGCCCCGGATCTGGCACCCTGGAAAGGGCCAGCGAAGCCGATCTCGATGGTGCCAGCGCGCTCCACCTCCCACGCCGCCCACGCCTTCCTTCACCTGCAGCGCGGCGCGCCGGCGACGCTGGCCGCCCAGCTGGTCGAGCAGCTGCGCCGCGCCGTGCTGGACGGCGTCCTCCAGCCCGATCACCCGCTCCCGTCGTCCCGCGAGCTCGCGCGGGAGCTCGGCGTGTCGCGCAACACCGCCGTGGCGGCGTACGAGGCGCTGGCCGCGGACGGCACCATCGTGGTGCGCCCTCGGCGGGCGCCGGTCGTCGCGCACGTGCCGGCGCGCGCGGGGTGGCAGGGCGCCGCCCGCGTCCCGCCGGCGGCGGCCGCGCCGCGCACGTCGAAGAGCGCGCGGCGGCTCTCGGCGGTGGTGCCCCCCGACAAGCTCGACGCGCTCCTCGGCGGCCGCGCGCGGTCGCGCCCGTTCGGGGTCGGCCTGCCGGACCTCGAGCTGCTCCCGTGGCGCATCCTCGAGCGGTGCCTCGCGCGCCGCGTCCGCTCGATGTCGGCGGCCGACGCGCTCGATCACGATCCGCGGGGCGCGCCGCTGCTCCGGCGCGCGGTGCTCCACCACATCGCGGTGGCCCGCGGCGTGCGCGCGACGGTCGACCAGGTGTTCATCACGGAGGGATCCCAGGCCGCGGTGGACCTGTGCTGCCGCGCGCTGCTCGACCCGGGCGACGCCGCCTGGGTGGAGGACCCGGGGCCGCTCGCCCTCCGCGCGGCGGTGCGCATGGCGGGCGCGCGGCTGATCCCGATCCCGGTCGACGAGGACGGGCTCCGGGTGCACGCCGGCGCGCATCGACGTCGGGGCGCCCCGCGCGCGCGGGTCGCCTTCGTGTCGCCGGCCTACGCGTTCCCCTCGGGGGCGCGGCTCACGCTGCCGCGGCGCATCGAGCTGCTGTCCTGGGCCGCCAGGGCGGGCGCCGTGGTCGTCGAGATCGACTACGAGGGCGAGCTGCGGTTCGACGGCACCCCGCTGCCCTCGCTCCTCAGCCTCGACCTCGAGGGCGTGAAGGATCGCGTGATCCACGTGGGGACCTTCAGCCGCTCGCTGTTCCCGGGCCTGCGGCTCGGCTTCATGATCGTGCCGCCCGCGCTTGTGCGCGCCGTGGCCCTGGTGCGCGCGGCGTCGACCCGCTCGCCGCCCTACCTGCTGCAGGCCGCGCTCGCCGACTTCATCGACGAGGGCCACTTCGCGCGCCACCTCCGGAAGCTGAAGCAGGCGACGCGGCGCCGGCGCGACCTCTTGCTCGCGGAGCTCGGGCTGCTCTTGCCGAGCGCCGTCCGGGCGCGGGCGCCCGCGGGCGGCTCGGTGCTGACGCTCGACCTGCCCGCGGGCGCGGACGACGTCGCCATCGTCCAGGCGCTCGCGGCGCGGGGCGTGGACGCGCTGCCGCTCTCGCGCAGCACGGCGGCGCGCGCGCCGCGCGCGCCCGGGCTCATCCTGGGGTTCGGCGCGCACTCGGAGGGCGCGCTCCGGGACGCGGCGCGGACGCTGGCGGCCGTCGTGACGCAGGCGATCGGCGCGGGCGAGGCCGGCGCGCCGCCGGGGTCGCCGCCGCGATAGTGCTTGTCCCCCAGGATGCGGGTACCGCCCGTCGTGAGCGAGCGCCGCGCCCACCACCGCGCCGTACGAGCAGGGCTCGTCCGCGATCCGGCCCGCTGGTCCGGGCGCGTTCCGAGGAGCACGCCGAGGCACGCCATCGCCGTGTCACCTCCTGCCACACCTGACACCTGTCACACCCGGTCGGTGTGGCAGGCCCCCCGGCGTCGCAGAACGGGCGCGCGAGCGCCAGAAGCAGGAGCGGACCGCGCGCATGCGGAGATCGCGCGGGTCCTCGCCGCGAGGACGGGCTGGCATCGAAGTCGCAATCCGCGAGCCCCGTGACCTCGTTGACGGAGGAGACATTCATGCTGCTCAAGAAGATCGTGGGGATATCCGTGCTCATGCTGTCGGTTGGCTCGGCTTTGGGCTGCGGCGGGCTCGAAGGTTCGCAGGGGACCGACGTGGAGGAGGTCGAGGCGCTCGCCAGCCCGATCGAGAACGAATATCAAGGGTTCGGGTGTGTCCCCGTGGCCATGTCGATGTTCGAGATGGAAGCGTACGGCGTCGGCTCGTCCTGTTCCCTCATCGGGCGGAAGAAGAACGCCGAGAGCCGCGCGATCGACGCGCTCGAGGCCCACGCGGAGAACGAGTGTGAGGCGATCCGGGACGACAACCCGGAGGTCTGGGACATCCTCTGTCGGGAGATCTGCGAGTTCAACGGGTACGACGAGACGACCGGCACGGGGATGTGCTCGTACGAGGTGACGGACACGGACACGTGGGAAGAATCCGGCTGTGCCCTCGGCTCGCGGCAATACAACCAGCAGGAGGCCACCGTCCAGTGCGGCTGCGACTGCCTCATGGACCTCTGAGGCCGAGCGCGCGAGCGGCCCGGCTTCGCCCCCGGCAGGGCGATGCAGCGACGTCGCCAGTCCCTGGCCAGACGGCTGGCGGGCGGCGCTAGCGGCCGCCGGCGACGTCCAGGAGGGAGCCGGTGCAGTAGGAGGACTCGCTGGAGGCGAGCCACAGGATGGCGTGCGCGACCTCCTCGGGGCTGCCGGCGCGGCCCAGCGGCAGGCTCGCCTGGAGCCGCTCGACCCGCCCTGGATCGCCTCCGCTCGCGTGGATGTCGGTCGCGATGATCCCCGGCCTCACGGCGTTGACCCGGATCCCCTCGGCGGCGACCTCCTTCGCGAGGCCGATCGTGAGCGTGTCGACGGCGGCCTTCGAGGCGGCGTAGTCGATGTACTCGCCCGGAGAGCCGAGCTGCGACGCCCGCGAGGAGACGTTCACGATGGCGCCGCCCTTGCCGCCGCGGAGCGTCGACATGCGCCGGACCGCCTCGCGCGCGCACAGGAAGCTGCCGACGACGTTGGTCGAGAGGATGCGCTCCACGCGCGCCGCGGTCATGTCCTCGAGGCGCGCCTGCCGGTCGACCACGCCCGCGTTGTTGACGAGCGCCGCGATCGGGCCGAGGTCGCGGTCGACGGTCTGGAACAGGCGCACGACGTCCTCTTCGCGGCTCACGTCGGCCGCGATCGCGAGGGCGGCGCCGCCGTGCGCGCGGATCTCGTCGACGACGCTCGCCGCGGCGCCCTCGTCGCGCAGGTAGCTCACGGCGACCGCGTAGCCTCGGCTCGCGGCGAGCAGCGCGGTGGCGGCGCCGATCCCGCGGCTGCCGCCCGTGATGAGCATGATGTCGGCCATGGCGCGGGAGCCTACGCGAGCCCGCGGCGAGGCGGCGCGCCGTCAGCCCCGCGGTCGCGCCAGAGCATGCCGCCTTGGAAACCGGAGAAATCAACCGGCAAGCCGCAAGGGGCGCCAAGGAGAGATGAAAATGAACCGCCAAGTCGCCAAGGACGCCAAGAAGACATCAAAATCTTGGCGTCCTTGGCGACTTGGCGGTTCAACTTCTTGCTTGGTAGTTCAGCTTCTTGCTGTTTGCATTGGGCTTCAGCCCGTTTGTCGCTCTAGACTTGGGTCTGGTCGCCGCATCCACCTCGCGACGCGGCCGCTCGTCCCATGGCCCCGATCCGCCTGTTCGCCGCCGCCTCCGTCGCCGTGCTCGTCTCCGCGTGCGCCGGCCGGACCACGGCGGTCCCTCCGGCCGAGTCGGCCTTTCCACCTGGCCTCCCGGCCCCCTTGCCGGAGCGCGCGCCTGCCACGGGGGAGCCTCAGGCGTGGCCCCGCGCCGCTGCGACCGACGCCGTGGAGCCCGCCTGGGCGCCGCCGATCGTGCACACCCTGGCCGTGCTCACGGTGACCCGCAGCGTGGAGGCGGTGCTGTGGCCCGAGCCTTTCGCCGACTTTCGTGCGGAGCGATGGGGATACCACTACGGCGAGGCGCTCACGAAGCCGCCGATCTTCGACGCCGCTCAGCCCGCCTTCCGGTGGGATCACGACCCGTGGCCGATCAACGTGGTCGGCCACGGCCTGCTCGGGAGCGAGATGTACCTCAGGGCGCGGATATGCCGCTTCGGCGCCCCGGCCGCGCTCGCGTTCGCCATCGCCGGCACGCACCTCTGGGAGTACGGCTACGAGGCCAACGGCGTCCGGCCCTCGGCGCTCGATCTGGTCTACACGCCGCTCGCCGGGGTCCTCCTGGGCGAGCTCCGGTACGCGACCTGGCGCGCGGCGGGGGGCATCGAGAGCGGGCCGGCGCGCCTGATCCTGCGCGCGCTCATGGATCCGTTCGGCGAGATCGAGCGGGGCGCCGGGGTCTTCGGCTGCTAGGCCCCGCGCTGCGCGAGCGACTTCGGTGTTCGTGGTGCCGCTGCGGCGCGTGCACGACCCCGGGGCGAACCTCCCATCCCTGCGAGGTCATTCAACACCCTCTCCTTCGTCGGCGAATCTCGTAGGCGCCCATGTCGGGAGCGGCTCCCGCGACGCGCGGATTCCCGTCCAGATCCGTCCTTGGCAGGCCACGAGTGAGGAGCCCGGCATCCCGGGCGGGCGAGGAAGCCTGGAGGTGCAGATCGCCGCCAGCAGGGGCAACGAAGAGGGGATCCTGGTCGATATTGCCCGCGCCCGGATAGCCGCCCATCACGTCGCTGTAGGTGATCACGGCCGTTCCGGGGCCCGCGATCTCATTGGGCGAGTCTCCCCAGAGGATTGAGTTGAGCACCGTTGTGGTCCCGGAGGCCACGTAGATCCCGCCGCCATCCGAGGGGGGGGTTGAAGCCCTGGGCCTGGTTGCCGTAGAAGGTGCAGTGCGTCACGTCCAGATCGCCGTCCGCGTAGATCGCTCCGCCTTGCGCCTCGATGTCGTTGAGGCCGCCCGCGCCGTTCGCCGTGTTGGCGAAGAAGACGCTGTTGGTCACGCGCGCGGTGCCCGTGGCGTTGATCGCTCCACCCCTCGTCGCGGTGTTGTTCGCGAACAAGGAGTCGAGCACCGTGAGGTCGCCGACGGACGAGATTCCGCCGCCCAGGTTGCCGGTGACGCTCGACCGGAACATCGCCAGGCTCCCGCTGACGCTGACTACATGCTGCTGGCGTGCGTCCGAGTCATTACCGTCGATCGTCGAATCGGCCACCTCGACGCTGCTGTTGGAGGCGCGGAGCGCGGCCCCGCTGAAGTCGCTGACGTTGCCGGAGAAGATGGAGCCAGAGACCCTGAGCTCGCTGTCGGAGGACAAGATCCCGCCCCCGCTCCTGCCGAAATTCCCCTCGAAACGGGACTCAACCACCTTCGCGCTGCTGCCGTCACGGACGGCGAGCCCGCCCCCTGATGGGTTGGCGAAATTGAAGGAGAAGATGGATCGCACGACCTTCACTTCGCCACCGAGCGTGATGCCCAGCCCACCGCCCTGTCCGCCGCCGCTGCTGATGGAGGCCTCGTTGTTGAGGAAGCTGACCTCGTGGAGGGTCACGTCGGCCCCCTCGATCCACAATCCACCTCCGTCCCTGGACGCGAGGTTGTTCTGAAAAACCACCCTCTTGACCTGCAGACTGCCCCCCTGGATCAGCATCCCGCCGCCGTCCGGGTTGATCGCGTCGGTCGTGCCGTTCTGGCAGGTGAAGCCCTCCACCCGGGTGCCATGGGGGACGTCGACCAGCATCAGACACCGGCCGCCCGGCCCGAGGCTCGGATCCACGAGCGTCGCGTCCGGCCCGGCGCCGATCAGCGCGATGGACTTGCCGGTCCACGCGATGGATTCCGGGTACGTGCCCGTGGCGACGCGGATCCTGTCGTGGTTCCCGGCCGCATCAACGGCGGCCTGGATCGTCGGGTAGTCCTCCGGCACGTCGATGGTGCGTGCGCGCGCAGCGCGCGACCCTGCGACCACGACAGCCAGCGCGACGAACGCTGACACGGCTCTTCGTTCCATGCCCATCCTCGGCCCCCTCCGTGAGAAAGGAATGCAGCGCGCGCGGAGGCGTCTTGGGCGTGGATCCGCTCAGCATCGCACGCAGCCCTTCCGCGCCTTTCCAGTTTGTCAGCTCGCGGTACGACTGCCATGCGCATTTTCCTGGTTCCAAGAACGCTCTCACCTGACGTCATTCAGCGCTTCATCAAGTCCTCTCTTCCACGTAGCTCGTTGTGGGAATTCCCACCCTGCGCCTCGTGACCGGGGTGGTGGGCATCGGAGGGGCGGCAGCGCAGGCGAGCGCGTTGAGGCATGGCTCGTCACCTCCGCGACGAGCTCGTCGGAGGCGGCGGCGCCTGGGACACAAGGATCAGCTCCGCCGGCTTCCCCGCCGGCTTCAAGGTGACGCTCTACGACGTGCTCTGGAGGGATTCGACCCAGTCGCGCGTCCTCACGGCAGACGGGGACGTCAGTGACATCGGCCTCGACGAGATGACCTCGGGCTTCACCATCGAGCGCCGGCAGGAGCGAGCGTCACGCGGCGGTCGTGGACGGCTCCGTCGCGCGTCACCCAGACCTCACGTTGGTCGGGATCGCGCGAGCTGCCTCTGGTTCGGGATGTTCACTCGCTTTCTACGCAGATGGCATCACCGAGCTCGCGAGAGTCGGTCGCGCGGATGCCGCAACCGTAACCTACGCCGTCGATGGAGCCCCCTCCACCGATCCTCGCAATCCCCCAGTACCCGACGTGAGTGCATATCTCATCGGAGTAGGCGGACGCGGTAGCAAAATCCACGTGCTCGAAGCCTTCCAGGCACTGATCTCCGCCTCTCACTACCGCAAAGGTAGTCCCGCCGATGTCAAAGAGCTGGTAGTTGGGTTTGCAGAGGACGTAGTCCAGCTCGCGGGTGTCGTTGGCATGCTGCTGGCAGTTGTTCCACGGGCCGTCTATCGAACTCCCGTCCGCGAGACGAAAGACTCCTGAATAGGGGAGCTCATCGCAGCTGGCGATAAACGTCCAGAAGGCGTCGACTGGGAGCAGCGGCGTGTATCCTACGGGGCAAGTTTCTCCTTCATATACTCCAAATTCCACCGCTTGAGCTTCAGCGGGTGCGCTCAGCGAGATGACTCCGCCGACAAGGCCGCAGATCAGGGCGCCCATGGACGTCGTGTGACGAGTGTGTTTCATGTGTCAACCAATGTGCTGTTATGATGGGTTATGTTTCCAAGCCAAGCGCGTGGCCAGGCGCAGGGATTCATTGGTGCGTCTTGGTCACGCCGCAAGATGCGCTGTGGGCTCCGCAGCGGAGAGCCCGTCCCGTGCTTCATCTGCCAGCGCGGAGGCATCATTCTCACAAGCGGAAACGCTGTCAATGTCTAAACGAGCGTGTTGTTTTCATGGATATCTCTGGTCGAGGTGAAAATGGCAATCGGGTCCTAGCCGCTCGGTCAGTAGAACAGGCCCTGCCTTCAGCCGGGCTCTGCAGTTCGCTCGTGGGTCCCAGAGCTCGGCGAGGCGCGTGCCGCTCGCGATCTCGTCTCCCTTCACGGCAATCGCCAGCCTGGAAGAGCCGCAGCGCCCGCGCGCGACCCTCACGCTGGAAGGATCGGCCCGGAGCACCGCGGCGGATCATCGAGGCCAGGTTCCATCCGCCGTGATGCCCTCCGCAGCGGCGGTGCCGCATGATGAGCCCGCTGCAGCCCGAGGTACGGAGGCAGGCGCATCCGGCCCACCCCGCAACCGCGCAAGGATCACGTCCAGAGTATGCAGCGACACCGTGGGCGACGCCAGACGGCGGGCTGGAACGGCGGCGTTCGAGAAATGAAACGGTGCTATCGAGCGCGCTGACGTTGCGAGATCAGAGCAAGCGCCCGTTCCGTGTGGCTCGCCTCCAGCATGCTGATGATGGAGTGGACCGCCTGGATCATGTTGAGGAGCGCTCTCTTGGGTACGTCCCACGAGCGCGCGAAGGGCTCCGAGCTCCCGGGAAGGTCGATTCGCGTGAGGACCGCCACGACCTCCCCGCGATCCTGCAACACACGGGTCCTGTGACATTCAGCCGCGACGGGAGGCCGTCGGCCGGTATGGCGGGGTGGAAGGCTACTCGAGTGTGACTTTCACAAAGGTGGATCGACTGGCGATGTCGCGCAACGCTCGAACAAACTGCCCGTCGCGGAGCCGATGCAAGGACTGTGTGTTGACGAGCTTGAGCTCACATTCGCCCGGCCACCCAGGGCCGCCGTTCAGGCCGTCCCAGAAGGCGTCGAGGTTCCGACCAAAGTACGCCGCACCTTCCGGCTCTGCCGCAATGACGTACGCGGACCAGAAGTCTGCTTCTGTCTGGACGGGGGCGCAGTCGACGACGATCGATCGCATGTCTTCTCACTGTTCCTCGATGGGTCAACGAAGCCGCCTGACCAGGTCTGTCGAGATCGTCGCCTCTCGTGGCCTCCCCCACGAAAGGTCGCATGAACCGGCTCTGCGCCGCAAGGCCCCGATGCTGTCCAGCGCCATGGGGTAGGTCCGTCGAGCACCGGCGGCGGTCGACGCCTCCCCAGGGGGCCGGGGCGCCCTCCGCCGCCACATCGCCCGCGATGAAGGGCCTGCGGCATCACCGGTTCACCGTACAGTTACGCTGTACGCGCTGGTTGACATCGAGCACCTTGCGCGATCCGCCTCCCTCCTGGAAAAATGACGCTGTATCAACAACTTATCCATGGTTCGAAGGGGCCGCTCTCACGCCACGGCCCGCGGGCTTCGCCGTCGCTCTGGCGCCCGCTGCTGAACGACGGTATTGGGGATCGAAGATGCATCCTGCCTTCGCCAACATTCGATTCGGCCCCTTTGCGAGCGCCTACCACGCGGCAGCGATGACCCCGGAGCTCAAGGAGGCGCTCGGCGCATTTCTGGAGAAGGAATTGCTGCCGCAGGTCGAACAGCCCTTCGAGTCGACGAGCGGAACCCTGGTGGCGGCCTACGACGCCGAAAGGTACTGCGGTCCGAACAGCGCGGTCCGCGACATCTACAAGTTCGAGTTCGCGTTCCATCGTTCGTCGGGCGATGACACGATCAAGGTCGATCTGGTGTTCCATGCGCAGGCCAGGGCGTTCTCCGCAAGAAGGAACAAGCCGCTCTACCTCTGGACTCCCGCCCGCCGCGATCGATACGAGGCGGAAGGTCGACAGCTCCAGCACCTCTGCGGCTGCATCGCGAGGCACGAGGGCGTGGCGGCCGTTTGCCCCCTGTGTTCGGCGGTGCTGCGCGTCCACGATTCGCCAAGCCTATTCGATGTGAGCTGCCCGAGCCGCTGCTTCAAGTACAACTATCATCGAGATCCGGCGAACGGGCAGTTTCTGCACGGTCACTTCTTCCGGAAGGAGCCCGGTGATGTCTGACCCCCGCTCCTGTCGGTTGTCGGGCAGCTGGTACACGGCGCCGTCCTCACGCCGATCTTCCTTGTGGTGAGGACATGAGACGTCGAACGACCACCGCCGTTGCCAACCCACGATGTCGACCCGCGCGAGCCTTCGCCGGCAGCGCGTGGAGGCCTGGACACGATCGCGAGCGCCCCGGTGCACCGGCCTGGTATCGTGCCCGGAATGAGCATCCGGCACAGCGCCGTCTGGGGACGAGGTCGCCTGATCGTCATCGCGGGATCCGAGGGGCACGTGCTCCGCTCGGAGGACGGCGGCCAGCGCTGGAAGAGGATGCAGACGTCCACCCGCCAGGATCTGAGCGCGCTCGCAGGCACCGGCGCGGCGCTGATCGCCGCCGGACACTGCGGGACCCTGCTGTCCTCGCGCGATGACGGGCAGCGCTGGTCCGACGTGAGCTGCGGCGCAAACGCGGACCTGCGCGGCGTCGCCCTGCGGGACGACGGCGAGGCCATCGCGGTGGGGCTCGGCGGGACGGTGCTCCGCTCCGGCGATCACGGCCAGACCTGGGGAGCCGGGGCGAGCCCCGGAGACCTCTGCCTGGAGGCCGCCGCGGTCGACGCCGAGGGCCGCTTCGTCGCGCTGGCGCTCGAAGGACAGCTCGCCACCCTGCAAGGAGCGGCATGGACGCGCCACAAGGTCCCGGGCCGGAGTCCGAGGGCGCTCTGCGCGCGAGGCGGGCTCGTTATTGTGGGCGACGGCGACGGCCATGCCCACGCGAGCCGGGACGGGGGCGCCTCGTGGGAGTCGCATTCCACCGGGACCGGGCGCTCGATCAAGGCGCTGTGGCTCGGCGCCGCGGGCCTCGTGATCGCGTCCGGCGAGAGCGGCATCCTGACGGTCAGCGAGGACGAGGGCCGCACCTGGAGGCGCACGGCGCTCCGGTCCGATCAGCACCGCTGCGCTGCGTGGGGCGATGACCAGGGCGCGATCTGGTGCGTGGGAGACGGCCCTGCCGCCCGATCCCTCGATGGCGGGAAGAGCTTCGTCAAGGTGCCAGTCCAGGCAGGGGACGCGCCGCTCGACGGGCCCTGGGAAAAGGTGCCAGTCCGGGGGAAGCTCCGGGGTCTCTGGGCGCATGGCCAGGGGAGGGTCGTGCTGGTGGGCGACGGAGGCACCGTCGCGCGAACCCACGACGGCGGCCAGACCTGGGAGAGGAGCGCCGTGGAGGACGCCGGCGCGCTGATCTCCGTGTGGGGCAGCGGCGAGACGATCCTGGCTGTCGGCGAGGGCGCCTCGCAGATCCGGACCGAGGACGGCGGGCGCTCCTGGATAGAAGTGGCAGGCAAACCTGGCGGCGCCTCGGTCCACGGGCAGGGCGAGACAAGGGCGTTCGCCGTCATCGAGGGTCGGGTCTGCCGCCTCGTCGCGGGCGGTTCACGATGGCTGGAGCTGGAGGTCCCGCGCGAGCCGCGCCTCCGCGCCGTCTGGGCAGGGCCGGAGCAGCGCGCCGTGGCGGTCGGCTCCGGCGGGACCATCGTCCGCACGATCGACGACGGCGCCACGTGGGAAGCCGCGGAGAGCGGCAGCTCCCGCGATCTGTCCGCCATCTGGGGCAGGGGTGACGAGCTCTTCGTGGCTGGCGGACAGGGCGTCAGCGACGTGCTGCGCTCTCGAGACGGCGGCGCGACCTGGGAGGTGCTGGCCCAGGTCTCCGGCAGCCTCAGGAGCCTCTGGGGAGACGACGCCGGCACGCTGTGGGCGTGCGGCGCGCGCGGCGTGCTCCTGCGATCCATCGATGGGGGCCACACCTGGCGAGGCGAGGCGTCCGGCACCTGGGGCACCCTGTTCGAGGTGCGCGGAGACGGGGGCGAGGTGTGGGCGCTGGGAGAAAACCTCCTGCTGCGCCGGCGGCATCGGGCGTCGACAGATTAACTGCCCGCACATTCCTGAGAAATACGCTCGAAACAGAGCGATTGCTACACCAGGGAGAGCCTCCTCGACGCGCTCGGTGAGGGGGGCTGACGCGACTCCATGGCACCGCGCTCTTCCCTCCGGCTCAAGATCGTCACCTCCGAGACGACAACGCACACCCACTGTCCTTACTGCGCCTTCCAGTGCGGCGTGGTCATGACGGATCGCGCGGACCACGCGGGGGCGATCGACGTCCGACCGGACGACGATTTCCCCGTCAACCGCGGGCAGATGTGCATCAAGGGGTTCACCTCCGCGGCGCTGCTCGATCACCCCGAGCGGCTGACGGTGCCGAAGATCCGCGGGCGCGCCGGCCGCCTCCTTCCGGCGCGCTGGGACACGGCGCTCGATTTCGTCGCGGAGCGGCTCCTCCGGCTGCGCGAGCTCCACGGCCCCGCGGCGCTGGCCGCGTTCGGCAGCGGCGCCCTGACGAACGAGAAGACCTACCTCCTCGGCAAATTCGTCCGCCTCGCCCTCCAGTCGCCGAACGTCGATTACAACGGCCGCTATTGCATGTCCTCGGCGGCCGCGGGGCAGAACAAGGCGTTTGGCATCGACCGCGGCCTGCCGTTCCCCGTGTCCGATATCGCCCAGACCAAGGCGCTCCTCCTCTGGGGCGCGAACTGCGCGGAGACCCTGCCGCCGATCATGCAATGGATCTTCGCGCAGCGCGATAGCGGTGGCGCGCTCATCGTCGTCGACCCGCGGCGCACCGACACGGCGCGCGCCGCGGCGCTCCACCTCCAGCCCACGCCCGGGTCCGACCTGGCGCTCGCCAACGGCCTGCTCTACCTCGCCCTCGAGGAGAAGCTCGTCGACACGGCGTACATCGCCGCGCGCACCGACGGCTTCGACGATCTCCGGCGCGCGGTCCTCTCGTACCACCCGGCGCACGTCGAGCGGCTGACCGGGGTCTCCACGCAGGATCAGCTCAAGGCCGTGCGGATGCTCGCCGAGGCGCCGAGCAGCATGCTGCTCTCCGGCCGCGGGCCGGAGCAGCAGTCGAAGGGGTCAGACACCGTGCTCTCCTTCATCAACCTGATGCTCGCGCTCGGCAAGGTGGGCAAGCCGTACAGCGGCTATGGCTGCCTCACCGGACAGGGCAACGGCCAGGGCGGCCGCGAGCACGGCCAGAAGGCCGATCAGCTCCCGGGCTACCGGCATATCGAGGACGCCGAGCACCGGGCGGCCATCGCCCGCGTCTGGGGCATCGACCCCGCCGAGCTGCCGGCCAAGGGGAAGAGCGCCTACGAGCTGCTCGACGCGCTCGGCCCCGACGGGGGGATCCGCGCGCTCCTCGTGTTCGGGTCCAACGTGGCTGTCGCGTCGCCGAACGCGCTCAACGTCGAGCGGCGGCTCGCCTCGCTCGATCTGCTCGTTGTCTGTGACGCCTTCGCCAACGAGACGGCCCGGGACGCCCACGTCCTCCTCCCGGTCGCCCAGTTCGCCGAGGAGGAGGGGACGATGACGAACCTCGAAGGGCGGGTGATCCTGCGGCAGAAGGTCCGCCCCGCGCCCCCCGAGGTGAAGACCGATATCGAGATCTTCTGCGAGCTCGCGCGCCGCCTCGGCGCGGGCAGGCACTTCCAGTACACGTCCGCGGAGCAGGTGTTCGACGAGCTGCGCCGGGCGACAGCGGGCGCCAGGGCGGACTACAGCGGCATCACCTACGACAAGATACGCCGGCACCGAGGCGTCTTCTGGCCGTGTCCGTCGGTCGAGCACCCGGGGACTCCGCGCCTCTTCGCCGAGCGGTTCCACCACCCGAACGGCCGGGCGCGGTTCCACGCGGTCCACCACCGCCCCGCCGCCGAGCTCCCCGACGACGCCTATCCATTCTACTTCACGACGGGCCGCTACAAGGAACACTACAACTCCGGCGCCCAGACGCGCCGGGTCTCCAAGCTCGAAGAGGCCAGGCCCGAGCCGAAGGTCGAGGTCCACCCCAGGCTGGCGGCGCGCCTCGGCGTCGTCGAGGGCGACTGTCTGCTCGTCGAGAGCCGGCGAGGGGCGGTCACCTTCCGGGTCGCGGTCGTGCCTTCGATCCGGCCGGACACGCTCTTTGCTCCGTTTCACTGGGGCGGCAGGAAGGCCGCCAATGTCCTCACCGTGCCGGCGCTGGACCCGACCAGCCGGATGCCGGAGTTCAAGGTGTGCGCCGTCAGGGCGCGCCGGGTCTCGGAGTCGAACTGATGCGAAGGAAGGACCTTGTCATCGTTGGCAACGGCAACGCGGCGTGCCGCCTGCTCGACGAGCTGATGTCGCGCGGCGCCAGGGACCGCTACGACATCACCGTCTTCGGCGAGGAGCGGGGCGGCGCCTACAACCGCGTCCTGCTCAGCAAGGTGCTCGCAGGGGAGGCGCCCGACTCCATCGTCACGAAGCCCCCCGCCTGGTACGAGCGGAACGGGGTGCGGCTCGTCAGCGGCACCTCCGTGGCGCGGATCGACACCGCGTCGAGGGCGGTCGTGGCGGCGGACGGCGCGCGCCACCGATACGACGTCGCCGTGCTCGCGACCGGCAGCCAGCCGCTCGTCCCGCCGCTCGAGGGCATGACGACCTCGGACGGCGATCTGCGGCCGGGCGTCTTCGTGTACAGGACGATGGACGATTGCGTCCGGATGCGCGGCTGCGCGCGGGCGGGGGACAACGCCATCGTTGTCGGCGGCGGGCTCCTCGGCCTCGAGGCGGCCAAGGTGCTGAGCGACATGGGCCTCCACGTGACCGTCATCCACGTCGCGAAGAGCCTCATGAACGCGCAGCTCGATCAGATGGGCGGCGACATGCTCGAGCAGCACATCGAGCGCTGCGGCATCTTCGTCCGCACCGGGCGCACCGTCGAGGCCATCTGCGGGGAGGAGGCGGTCGAGGGCTGTCGCCTCGACGACGGCAGCGTCCTGCCGGCCGACATGGTCGTCCTCGCGTGCGGCGTCCGGCCTCGCGTCGACGTCGCGCGCGCCTCCAACCTGCCCATCAACAAGGGCATCGTCGTCAACGACACGATGGCCACCCAGGTGCCCGGCATCTACGCGATCGGCGAGTGCGCGGAGCACCGCGGCAGGCTCTATGGCATCGTGACGCCCATCTGGGAGCAGGCCGCCGTCCTCGCCGACGTCCTGACGGGCGCGAACCCGCAGGCGCGCTACCGCGGCACGAAGCTGTACACGCGGCTGAAGGTGGCGGGCGTCGACGTCACCTCGATGGGCAGCACCGAGCCGGAGCTCGAGAGCGACGACGTGCTCCAGGTCGTGGAGACGCGGAAGAGCACGTACCGGAAGCTGATCATCCGCGACGGGCGATTGTTGGGCGCCCAGTTCGTCGGCAACACCGCGGCCGCGGCCACGCTCGTGCAGCTCTTCGATCGCAACGATCCGCTGCCCGCCGATCCGCTGGAGGCGCTCTGCGCCGGCGGCGGCGCGGGACCGGCGGCGCAGGCCGAGCGCGTCGTCTGCACCTGTCACAAGGTCAGCGAGGCGACCCTCCGGGAGGCCATCGAGGGCGGCGCCTGCTCGCTCGAGGCGGCGTGCGCCGCGACCAGGGCGGGGACGGGGTGCGGCTCCTGCCGCGGCGAGGTCGCCCAGCTCGTGGCCCGGCACGCGCCCTCGCCGGAGGTCGCCGGCGGCCGCGCCGTGGCCGTCGGATAACGTGGAAAACACGCCGCGGGGAGCCGAGCGGCGCGGAGGCGCCCTTGGCGCACGAGGATCCGCCCCGCTATAGACCGCGGCGCATGCACCGCACGCCGCGCGAGCGCCTCCACGAGCTCTTCACCAAGGTCGACGCGTTCTTCGCGAGCGCGAGCGCCCGCCACGGCGAGCGGATGGCCTGCCGCACCGGGTGCAGCGACTGCTGCCGGCGGCGGTTCTCGGTGACGTCGATCGAGGCCGACGCGATCCGCGAGGCGCTCGCGGCGCTCCCGGAGGCCGACCGCGAGGCGCTGGCCGAGCGCGCGCGGGCGGGCGATCCGGGCGTGTGCCCGGCGCTCGACGGGGAGGGGAGGTGCGCGCTTTATGCGGCGCGGCCGCTCATCTGCCGCACGCACGGCCTGCCCATCCGGTTCGCGCCGGCCAGCGAGCGCGCGCTGCCGGTCATCGACGCTTGCCCGAAGAACTTCGTGGGAGAAGACCTCCACGCCGTCGAGGCGTCGTCGGTCCTGGACCAGACGACGCTGTCGACGGTGCTGGCCGCCCTCGACATGGCGCACGCCGACGCGGCGGGGCAGCCGCGAGGGCAGCGCGTCGCGATCGCCGCGGTGCTCTCGGGCGAGGGGTAGCTGCCGCCGAGCCGCCGGCCTGATGACGGGCAGATCGGGTTCGGCTGAGCGAACGCCCTCAGCGCCCCCACGCCCCCACGCCCCCGCGCTCGGCTGTGCGCGTTGGACGTGGCACATGGCGGACGGTGGTGCAGGCTCATGTTGGCCCATTATGGCTGACACACTTTGGCCGGGTCCTTGGTGGCTCCCGATAGTTCCCCGAATTTTTGGCAAATCCAGGTTGGCCCGCGGGTTGCTTTTAGGTGGTGGCCCACTCTGGACCGGTAGCAGGTCATGGCACACGCCGCCGTCGATCCGGGAGGGGCAGCTTATCTGGAGGATAGAATGACCAAGACGATCAGAGGGTTTGGGTCGGTGGCGGCGGCTGGCGTGGTGTTCGCGGCCTTGCTCAGCGGTTGCGGCTCGCAGGGGGCCGATCGCGGGCCGGACGTCGGCTCGATCAGCTTGCCGCTCGCGGCCGATGCGCCGTCTGGAGCGCGGTATCGGCTCCGCGACGCCACGTTCGAGATCTCGAACGGTTATTACTACTACGAAGACGAGAATACCTCGGCCATGGCTGTCGGTGGTGGCTACGGAACCGTGGTGACGGTCAGCAGCGAGGATCAGGATCCGAACGAGAGCTCCCTCCTCGTCGATCTGGAGCAGGGAGGGTACAGCGTCACGCTCCTTCCGGGCTGGCACTTCGAGAAGGTCGAGGACGGCACGGTGACGGATCCGAACGTGGAGGCCACGCTGCTATCGCCGCAACGGGTCTACGTGTACGTCTCGCCGCGTTCGACGACCTGGGCCGAGTATGCGTTCGGTATCGGGAGCAGCGAGCTGTGGCTCAACGGCAAGGTGAACCTCGGCGTCAGCGTCTACGAAGATCCGGACGACTACTACTACGGCGGAAACGTGACTGCGGTCGGAGTCGGGGGCGCGGGCGGCGGCGACTACAGCTCTGGATACAGCGCGGCGGGGGTCGGCGGCAGCGGCGGTTATTAGCGCTGGCGAGGGGAGCGGAGCGGAGCGAGCGACGTCATCGCCCGTCAGCGAGGGCTGCACTGCACGACGCAGAAGGCCGTGGCGCCCTTGGCGCGGGCGCTCGCCTCGCACGACCTCTTCGCTTGCTGCGACGCCATGAAGCGGTCTTTCGCCGAGCCGTTGCCGAACACCATCTGATAGTTGCACGCGCCCGCGAAGCCGCAGACGCGCACGGACGCGCTCGCCGTACACCACCAGGACGTCCCGCCCGCCGCGCCTCCGTTGCTCGGGCTTCCATTCGAGGAGCCCTCGCTCGGGGAGGCGGGCGTCCGCGCCGCTGTCGACAGAGGCGCCGGCGCCTCACCCGTCTCGTCGTCGGCAGCAGGCGACGGCGCCTCGCCCGCGGCGCGGTCGCCGGTCGACGGGTCTTTGCCCGCCGCCTCGCCGGCCTCCTGGTCGGGGCGAAGCGGGGTGCTCGTCGACGTGGGCACCACGGGCGAGACGCCGCCGGCGGTCGACACGCCGGAAGGCGTGGTCTCGACGACGGTTTGCTCCGGCGAGGCGCTCGCCACCAGGTACACCGCGCCGCCGATCACGAAGATGGCGCCCACGCCCAGCGCGAAAAGCCCGCCGAGGACGATGAGCACGATCACGAGCGGCGACAGGCCTGACTTCGGGCGCTGCGGCGGCGGTGGAGGGTAGTAAGGCGGCGGCTGCGGAGGGTAGTGATGCGGCGGTTGCGGAGGGTACTGAGGCGGCTGCTGGGGAGGGTACTGAGGGCGCCCTGGACCGAACATCCCGCAGTCATAGCGCAGCGGAGCCGTCCGCGCTGCGTGAGACGAACACCCACGCTGTCGGCGAACGAGCGATGTCGCGTCTCGCTCGCGCCGGACGAGCCCGCCCGCAGGGGCGCTGTCCGCGGTGGTGTCGCTCCGGAGCCGGCGGAGCGGCGCTCCGCGGCCCGCTCACACCCAGCCGGTCGTGGCGCGCAGGAGCAGCCCGAGCCCGAGCGACGCGCCGTTCGCGAGCGCCGAGGCCGCGATGGCCTGCGTGGCAGGCAGCTCGCGCAGCGCGAGCCGGTAGACGCCGAGCTCGAGCATCACCGCCCAGAGCTCCGAGAGGGCCAGTCGCGCCGTGGCGCCGATCGCGAGCGCGGGGAAGATGAACCACACCGCCGGGTGACTCGCGAGGTTGGCGACGACGACGAGCGCGGCGCGGCGGGCTCGTGACCGCTCCGCCGCGCCGAGCAGCGGTGAGGCGACGGCGAGCTCGATGAGCAGCGTGAACGCGAACGCGCGCGCCCAGGCGGCCACCAGCGGATCGGTGAAGACGCGGCTCATGGCGCGGCCGGCTGCGCGGCGATCTCCGGCCCGCCGCGGTCCACCCCGCGCGCGCGCCCGGACCGCTCCTGGCGCGCCTCCGCGGCGCGCCGGCCGACGTCGCCGCGGACATAGAAGTACGCGAGCAGCGCGAGCTCCAGGTACCCGTGGAAGGAGGCGAGCGAGAGCACCAGGTTGCGCGCGCCGAGCGCGCCGCGCAGGGCGCCGAGCAGCACCAGGCCGGCGAGGACCGCCACAGCGGCGAGCCCTGCGTCCCCGAAGTCGCGCCGGAGCGAGCGCGCGGACATGCGGAAGGTGGTTGTCCGCTGGCCCAGGTGATCTTCCTGGGGAATGAGCAGCAGCCAGACCGCGTAATGGACGGACTGCAGGAACGCATAACATGCGGTGAGCGCGACCGCGGAGCGGGTCGGCAGCCCGGGAGCGAGCCAGTCGCTCGCCAGGAAGAGGTGCAGCCCGAAGGCGTCCAGCCACCCCGCGCGCAGGGTGAGCGAGGTCATCGCCCCGCCCGCGAGGAGCGCGGTCCCGGCCAGCACGAGCCCGAGCGGCCAGGCGACCGCGCGCGCCCGGCGGCGGAAGAGCGCGAGCCACAGCGCGAGCGCGACCAGGTTGTGCGCGTGCGCGAGGACGAGCCGGAAGCCGCGCGGCGCGGCGAGCGCCGCCGCCGACAGCGCCACGGCGGCGGCGGCGGCCAGCGCGGCGCGCCGCCACGCGCGCGACGCGAGCGCGCCGGCGACGACCGCGGCGCCGAGCCAGACGGCGAGCAAAGCGTGCTCGGCGCGGAGCAGCGCCGCGGCCGAGCCGAAGAGCTCCTGGGCGCCCCGCAGCCCCAGGAGCGCGGCGCAGGCCGCCCAGACGACGCCGCGCCACCACGACGGCAGCCCGCGCCGCAGCACGAGGTAGCGCACGTCGGCCGCGACGTGCAGGACGCCGAGCAGGACGGGCCCGAGCACGAGCAGCGCGCTCGGCGCAAAGACCGCCATGGTGAAGGCGCCGAGCGCGTTGGCCGCGGCGACGGTGGCTATCCTGCGATCGGGGCGCGCCACGACAGCGATCGCGAGCTCGCTCCGGCGGAGCAGGCCGAAGAGGCGCCGCCGCGCGCCGTCGAGCGGCGCGACGCCGCGCTCGAGCAGGCGGGCCACGCTCGCGGGCGGAGGACCGGGCGCACCCACGGTCGACGCCCGGTTCAGCGGCGCCGGCGGGCGGTCACGAGCGCCGCGGCGCCGCAGAGCAGCATCAGCCCCGCCATCGCGCCGCCCGAGGCGGCGCCGCTCATGGCGCAGCCGCCGTCGTCCGATGACGCCTTGTCCGCGCCCGCGCTGCCGGCCGACGCCGAGCCCGCGCCCGAGGTCGACGTCGAGCTCCCGCCCGAGGAAATGCACAGATTGCAGTCGTATTCCATCGTGGTGAAGCCGCCGTCCTCGCCCGGCAGCGTTCGCTGGCACTTCTGCTTCGTGCACGTGCCAGGCCCGTTGCCCTCGGGCCCTGCGTTGTTACAGCTCGATCCCGGCGTGTCGCACGCGTCGGGCGGCGGGATGTCCGCCCGCGCTGAAGAGGTGACGAGCGGCGCTGCGAGCAAGGCGGCGATCGCCACGAGGCACGAGGGCTTCATCATCCCGCCACTCTCTGCTTTTCTCCGGAAAACTTCAAGAGCGGTGCCGCCGATCTACGCTCGTTAGTTGCCGTTAGTTGCCGTTAGTTGCCGCTCGGGCGTGGTGACAGCAGCAGGCGGGCGGGATAGTCTCCGCGCGATGCTCACGATCCGGCGCCGCCAGTCGGCGATGTTCGCGCAGATAGCGGTCGATCGCTTCGTCGGCGAGCTCTCAGCGCACTTCCGCGAGCACTTGCCTCGGCAGTTCGGCGCCCTGGGCGAGGAGGGGGTGCGGGAGGCGATCCGATACGGGATTGGGCGGGCGCGGTCGTACCGCATCGAGAGCGAAGCCGGAGTGCGGGTGTTCGTGCAGCTGATGTTCGTGTTCGGGCCGGCGTTCGATTCGGACCCGAAGCTTCCGTGGGCGTCCCGGTGCCTGAGCGGCGGGGGGGACGAGCGCGCGCGGGTGGGCAGGCTGCTCGACGCCGCCACACGCTCGCGGAGGCAACGAGCGTGAACAACGAGGGCTCGGGGGAACGGCGCCTGTCGCGGTGGACCGCGGTGATCGCGAGCTGGGCCGCGGCGGGTGACGACAATCTCCAACGCTACCTCGATACCGTCGTGACCCCGGAATGGGTCTTGAAGATCGCCACGAGCCCCAAGCTCGGCCAGACCTCGATCTCCTGTAGGCAGGCGCTGGCGCAGAGCGTCGCCCGCGATGATTGGCAGAGGCCACGCGTCCAGCTCGGTCAGGCGATCTCGGTCGCCAAGACCGCCGAAGGCCGGCTCGGGTTCGAGGAAGGCACGCTCGGCGCCTGCGTGCGCTACGGCGGCAAGTTCTTCATCGTGAGCAACGCCCACGTGTTCGGAGCGGGTTCAGGGCTCGACGACAGCGAGGGCTCCCTGGCGGTGGTGTCCGGCGAGACCATCGTCGCCTGGACCCGGCAGTACTCGAGGATCACGCGCAAGGGGGGGAACTTGTATGATGTGGGCTTGGCCCAGCTCGTCCCCGGCACCAAGGTCGAGGCCCACCCCCTCGTCCGAGGGCCCGTCCGGGATCTCGATCAGGAACCGCTGGAGAAGGGCGAGGTGCTGAGCATGTGGACCGGGAGGGGGCTCGTCTGCGGCACGTTCGATTTCGTCGACGAACGTAGACAGTGTTCCTTCGGCGGCAATCTCTATGCGCGCTTCGTCAACGTCGCCGTCCTGAAGAGCCCGAACCCCGTCTCGGTGGCCGGCGAGTCGGGCGGCATCTGGGTGGACAGCCAGGGGCGGCCGGTTCTCCTCAACAATTATGGCAGCGAGGAGGCGGGCGCGGACGGATGGACCGGCGGCGGCCTGCCCTTGTGCTGCACGGTGGGCAGCACGATGGAGTGGCTTCGACGGACGCTGGGCGACGGCGTCACGCTCAGCTTCGACGCGCTCGACGTGCCCGAGAGCGACGAGGAGGCTGCAGAGGGCGCGTTCGATTACCGCCGACACGCGCTCACGGAGCTGGATGCGGCCCTGAAGGGCGCGAAGCCGCCCAAACCCGACGCTGCTCTCGAGCGCGCCCTGGATGAGCACTACCAGCAGGGAGCCAAGGACATCCGCGAGAAGCACACGGTCGTCGAGCTGACGCATCTGGCTCCCCGGCTGCGAGCGCAGATGATGCAGGTGAGGTACGACCACCAGGAGAGGATCGAGGCCGCGAAAGCGAAGCCGGCAGCGACGGCATCGGCAGCTTGGCAGCAGCCCGACCACGAATTCGGTGGGTCCCAGCAGGCCGGGCACCGCCACGTTGACTTCGACAGCTGGGACGAGGTCGAGGAACACGGGGGCGGATTCGTCGGCCACACCAACGCAGGCGACTTCGACAGCTGGGAGGAGGCGGAGAACCCGGTGGGCGGATCCGTCGGCCACACCAACGCAGGCGACTCCGACAGCTGGGAGGAGGCGGAGAACACGGTGGGCGGATCCGTCGGCCAAGGCAACCCCGAGAACCTCGACGTCGACTGGCCTTGGTGAGCACCGACGGGGGCAGCGCTCCCTGGCCGCAATCATGACACGCAGAGCCATCGCCGCGTCCCCCGAGGACCGATCCGCGGTGGCGAGCCGTCGCGAACGAGCTCGCCCGCCTGGCCCTTGCCAAGAGAATATACCCGGGTAATATTATCGCCGTCATGAGCGATCCGCCGACGTTGCCGACGTTCACCGCCTTCGCCGGCGCCGAGCGCGTCGTCCGCGGCACGCTGGAGGAGACGCTGCGCGAGGCCAAGCGGCGGCTCGACGCGGATCCGGAGCTCCGGCTCCTGATCTTCGAGGACGCCTCGGGGAAGCAGGTCGACTTCGACCTCCGGGGCACCCTCGATCAGGTCCTCTCGCGCGCCAGGCCGGAGCGCCCGGCCAGGGCGGGCCCCGGGCGCCCGAAGCTCGGGGTCGTCTCGCGCGAGGTGTCGCTCCTGCCCCGCCACTGGGCGTGGCTCGAGCGCCAGCCGCAGGGGATCTCGGCCGCGCTCCGCAGGCTGGTCGAGGAGGCCAGCAAGCGCGCCCCGGACGAGGACCGCGCCCGGGAGGCCCGCGCCGCCGCCAGCCGCTTCATGTGGGTCATGGCTGGCGACCTGCCCCTGTTCGAGGAGGCGTCGCGCGCGCTCTTCGCTTCGGACAAGCGGCGCTTCACGGAGCTCACCCGCGCCTGGCCCGCGGACGTGCGAGAGCACCTGAACGAGCTCCTGCGCGAGGGCGGGGCCTTCCCTGAAGCGCGCGAGGGCAAACCGCGGCGAACAAGGTAGCCGTGGCCGCCGAGCCGCCATCCACGAGACGGTCAGATACTACCCGGTAAAATATATGGACACCAACATCGAAGTCGAAGCGCCGTCCGCGCCGCGCGGCGTGCACGACATGACGCAGGGCAAGCCGCGCGCGCACGTCGTGCGCGTCATGCTGTTCATCCTGGCCGGCATGGCGATCCAGACCCTCTATGGCCTGATCGACATCTACTGGGTGGGTCGCCTCGGGAAGGAGGCCGTCGCCGCCGTGGCGGTCTCCAGCAACCTGATGTTCGTCTCCCTGGCCGCGACGCAGATGCTCTCGGTCGGCTGCGTGGCGCTCGTCTCGCAGGCGGCCGGGAGAAAGGAGCACGGCGAGGTGCAGCGCCTGTTCAACCAGGTGCAGAGCCTCGCCACGTGGGCGGGCGCCGTCTTTCTCGTGCTCGGCCTCGCGCTTCACCGCACGTACGCCGAGAGGCTCTCGGGAGACGCCATGACCGCCGAGCTCGCGAGCAGCTTTCTGCTCGCGTTCATTCCGGCGCTCGCGCTGCAGTTCACGATGGTGGGGCTCGGCTCGGCCCTGCGCGGCATCGGCGACATGAAGCCGGGGCTCGTGGCCCAGACCGCGAGCGTGCTGCTCAACATGGTCCTCGCGCCCTTCCTCGTCTTCGGCTGGGTATCGGGGCGCCCGCTCGGCGTGTTCGGCGCGGCCCTCGCCACGCTCCTCGCGACCGCGGCCGCCGTCGTGGGGCTCGCCGTCTATCTGCTGCGCGGCAAGACCTTCCTTCGCCTCCGCCTCGCCGACTGGCAGCCTGACCTCGCCACATGGCGAAGGCTGGTGGCCATCGGCTTGCCCTCGGGCGCGGAGTTCTTGTTGCTGGCCGTCACCATGGGCGTGATCTACGTGGTCACGCGCCCCTTCGGCTCGGAGGCGCAGGCCGGGTTCGGCATCGGTCTGCGGCTGATGCAGGCCGGCTTCATGCCTGCCGTGGCGATCAGCTTCTCCGCTGCGGCGGTCGTCGGCCAGAACTACGGCTCCCGCGCCTACGCTCGCGTCCGCGAGACCGCGCTCGAGAGCGTGAAGCTCGTGCTCGGGTTCATGCTCTTCTTCACCCTGGTCTGCCAGGTCTTCCCCGCGCAGCTCGTCGCGCTCTTCTCGCCCGCGCCAGACGTCGTCGCGGCCGGCGTCGACTACCTCCAGGTGACCTCCTGGGGTTACTTCGCGAGCGGCATCGTGTTCGTCTGCGCCGGCGTCTTTCAAGGCCTCGGCAACACCTGGCCTTCGCTCGCCGCCTCGGGGGCGCGCGCGGTCGCGTTCGTCCTCCCCGTGCTCGTCCTGAGCGCGCGGCCCGGCTTCCGCATGCACACCATCTGGCTCGTCTCGGTCGCCACCACGCTCGGCCAGCTCGGGCTCCAGCAGATCCTGCTGCGGCGCGAGCTCGCCCTCAAGGTGCCCGTGTCGCAGTGACGCGCCGCCGGGGGGGCGCGCCGCCATGGCGCGCGGCACGAAGCGCGCGAGGTTCGAGAGGATGTAGCTGCCGAGGCCGTGGATGGCGTATCGCCGTTCGCGAGAAGGCTCGCGGCTACCGCCTCAGAAGAGCACGCGCTCGACTCCGGCCGCGTCGAGGAGGTAGTCCCTGGACGCCTCGAGGCCGGCGCGGAGCCCGCCAAAGTTCACGCCGACGAGCTTGCCTCGCCATTTCCGGATGCTCCCCGCGACGATGACCGTGTCCACGTTGCTGCGGTCCATCAACGTCACCACGGCCCCCGGTACGTTGTTGAGCGGCGCCACATTGATGGCATCCGCTCGCAGCAGGAGGATGTCGGCCTCCTTGCCCGGAGTCAGCGTGCCGACCTTGTGGGAGAGACCGGCCACCCGGGCCCCCTCGACCGTGGCCAGGCGGATGACATCGCGGCACGTGAGGAGCTCGGGCAGATCCGTCTCCCCGGCCAGCGCGCGTTCGTTGATGAGCGCCCGCTGAAGCGTGAAGACGGTCCGCATCTGGGTGAAGAAGTCCGCGGTCATGGTGCACTCGACGTCGGTGCTCAGCGCGGGCTGGACGCCATGATCGAGCGCGGCCTGGATAGGCGGCATGCCGTGCCTCATGGTCATCTCGATCGGGGCCGCGATCGAGACGTTCGCGCCCGAATCGGCGATCGCCTGCCAGGAGGCCTCCGAGATGGCGCTGGCGTGGATGAACTCGAGATCTGGCCCCATCAGGCCCTCGCTCTCGATCTGCTCGATGAGCGTCCCCTGGCCGATGCTGCCGACGAGGTGCGTCACGATGGGCAGGCCGTGCTGGCGCCCGATCGCCCAGGTATCGCGCCACGCGGGGTCGAACACCTCCCCGCCCATGGCCAGGGTCAGGAGCTGGTCGGTCGAGGAGAAGTACTGGCTCTGGATCCGATCGAGATCGTTCGGGAAGATGTTGCCGGGGCCCGCGCCCGGCGAATACACGAAGAGCGCGCGGCGGCCCGAATCCTGCAGCCCACGGATGACGGCATCGGTGTGCTCCGGCGTGTGGCCCACCTGGGACGTGTCGACGACCGTCGTCACCCCGGCATCCAGCTGGCTGAGCGAGGAGGCGAGTATGGCGAGGAAGGCGTCCTGCGGCCGGAAGACCGGCGTGATGGTGAAGTGGATGGTGTCGAGGTAGTTCTTCTCGCCGTGCGGCAGCCCGTCGTTGGCCAGGAGGCCGTCCGAGAGGAAGCTCCGCAGCGCGGTCTGGTACTGGTGGTGATGGGTGTCGACGAACCCCGGCATCACGATCGTGCCCGTCGCGTCGATGATCTCCGCGCCTGGCGCGTGCAGGTGCGGCCCGACCGCGATGATCTTCTTGCCCTGCACGAGCACGTCGCCGCGGGCGAAGTCCCCCACGTTCGGATCCATGCTGAGCACGGCGCCGCCCCTCAGGATGTAACGCCGGTGCGGGGCGCCGGTCCCGTGCGGCATGTCATCCTCGTGCTCCGACCTTCCCCTCGCCGCCGCGGGCGTCGACAAGGCCGCCGCAGCACCGAGCGCTGAAGCTCCCGCCGCGAGAAACCGGCGACGAGACGAGCCCGCCTCGCCCGGCTCTCCGTCGTGGTTCGAGTCGTTTCCACAGAGCTTCTGGCACATACTGAGTTCCTCCTGCTCAGCTCACGCGTCCTTCTGTCGTGCGTCCGCCTCTCGAGACACCGACCGCTGCGTTCTGGTGGGCTGAGCAAAGCAGAGACTAACCCGGTGCGGAAGCCAGGGTCGAGCCTCGTGAGATACGATGCGATGCAGCGCGGAGGTCGTGCGCCTTGTGCCGTTGTACGGTCGCACGGTTGCACGGTCGCACGGCATCGCGCTGGAAGGCCGGATGGAGAATTTCACCCGAGATGCCGTATTACACAGCGAATCTCCCGGTAATGACTACAGAGGCGTATCGAGTGTGATGATGCGGTCGCGGCGAGATCACCTGCCCAGCGCGGTCATCTTCTCGTTGACCCAGCCGTCTCCGGCGAGGGGGTGCACGCCGGCCCCGTCCTGCTCGAGCGCGATCCCCACCGAGAGCAGCCCGCTCTTCACGAGGAACGCCCCCCTGGGGGTCTGCCCGTCGGACTTCGTGAGCCGCCCGCGGATCGCGAGATCGCCCCCCTTTGCCTCCAGCAGCCTGAAATCGACGCCGTCGTCCGCGCGCCTCACCCTCGCGGATGCCTTGAGCCCCTCCATCGTGAGCAGCCCCGCGGCCCAGCCGGGAATGGCATCCTCGGCGTCGAGCAGCATCACGGCCGGCCGCGCGTCCTTGCATTCCACCCGGATCGCCGCCTCCATGAGCCCCCGCTTCACCTCGGCGTCCTCGATGTCGATGTGCGCCCACCAGCCAGGGAGCGCCTCGCCCTCGTGCTCGATCGCGAGGTCCTCGATGTCGATGCGGCCCTTCCGCAGCCTGGCTGCCTGATTCAAGACGTTCGCCGCGTCGAGCGTCATGCGCGCCGCCACGTCGCCCTTCACCCTCGTCCGTTTCCACTGCAGGGCGCCGTGCTTCAACAGCAGGTTCAGCGAGCCCGTCCCCCGGCCCAGCGGGTCCACCTCCAGGCTGCTCCGCAGGAAGGCTGCGCCGCCGGTGAACCGCGGCGCGTCCGGCGCGGCGCCCTCGGCGTTCAGCCAGCGCAGGTCCGGGATGGCCGCGGCGACGACATCCACCTTCGACGCGAACCCCGGCTGGAGCCGCAGGAGGTGGAGCTCCGGCGCGTCGAAGGCGGCGCTCGCCCTCTCCACGACGATGGGCGGCAGCCCGCTTCCCGGGCGCTCGAGCGTCGCGCGGGGCAGCGTCACGGCGAGGCGCGCCGCTCCGCGCTCGTCGACGCGGAGCGCCGCGCGCGCCTCGGCGGTCGCGCGGAGCGACGCGGTGGAGGCCACGAGGTGGCTCGTCTCGTAGGACACGGTGCTGCCCGGCTCGACGCTCCCCCGGTTCACGACGAGGTTCGTCCGGAGCTCTCCGCTCCCGTCGTCGAGCCGGGGTCCGGCGCCATCGCCCGCGGGAAGAGGGATGAAATCGAGCCCCGGCAGCTGCGCGTCGAGGCGGACGCGCGCCCAGGCGGTTTCGAGGACGTCGAGCCCGTCGACGTCCCGCGGATCGAACGTGCTCATCGTCACGTCGGCGTCGGCGTCGAGCCGCGCGACGACGCGATCGGCGACGTGGATCTCGCCCGACCGGAGCTCGAGCGCGACGGGCCCGACGCGAACGGCGCGGAGCGGCTTGTAATAGAACCCTCCCCGCACGCGACCGCCGCCGGCATACCGGACTTGCTGGATCCAGACCTCCTTGAGCGTCGTGTCGATGCCTTCCAGGTGCACCGTCCACAGGTTGTAGCCCTCGTCCGAGCTCTCGAGATCGTGCTTCGGCGGCAGCTCCGGCTTGAGCGGAGGGTTCGCGAACTCCGGGATGGGCGGCAGCGCCTCGATGTGCGGCGCCTCCAGATCGCGCTCGCTCGTCGGATCCACGAGCATCCGCAGCCGGAACACGAAGCCCGTGGCGCGGATGTCCTCCGCATAGAACTTCTTCCGGAGGAGATCGGTCAGGTGGATATCGACGTCCGCTTCGTCGAGCTCCACCGCCCACTGAAGCACGCTGTCGGAGCCGCTGAGCCGGAGCTCTTTCACGTGAACGACGCCCGGCCAGAGGCTCCACGCCGAGCCGTAGTAGAGCGAGGCGTCGACGGGGTTTTCGCTGACGAGCCTCGCGATGAGCCCCGTGCTCAGCATGACGTTCACGGCGACGACGTAGCCGAGCCAGAGCGCCAAAGGCAGGATCAACAGCGCCTTGAGCGCCCTCCTGGCCCGTGGCCCGAGCCGCCCGCTGAGCGCAGGTGAGGACTTCAGCGCGGCGGCTTCGGGCAGGAGCGCGTGCATGAGCGCATGGATCGCACGCGCCATGCCGCGAGCTGAGCCGCGGCGCGAGGGGGCGAGCTCAGGGCTGGCCGTGGCGATATGCCCCGCTCGTGGCGAACGTCGACATGCGCGGACCGCGGTGGGGCCCGATCTCGCGCGGACGTGCCCGGAAATGGCCTTGCCGCGAGCGCTCGGCCTCCGTCGGACCCGGCAGGCACCCGGCTTGCTAACCCCGCGAACGCCGGCGCTGGCGAGCGCGTCGCGCGTCGACGCCGCTGGAGGTCCGCTGGAGTCGATCTTCCAGCTTCCAGCCATCACCCGAGGTCATCATGAACCACACTGTCCATCACGACCTGAACGACGAAGAAGCGAAGTGCGCCGTCCTGCGGGCGATGGCGAAGTATTGTGATCGATACGCGGAGTACGCTCCCTCCATCTTCTGGAGCGATGAGCGGCGCGCGGATCTCAGCCTCTCCTTCAAGGGCTTCACGCTCTCCGGGCGGCTCGAGCTCCGGCCCAGGGCCGTCGACTTCGCGATCGACATGCCGCTGCCGCTGCGCATGTTCAACCGGATGGCGATCGCGGCGATCGACGCCGAGGTGAGGCGGTGCATCGATGACGCGCACCGCGATCGCGCGCGGCGGCGCGCTCCGAGCGCGGTCGCGCAGGAGGCGCTCTGAGCGGTCCGCGCCATGAAGAGCGGAAGCGCCACGACCCCCCATGAAGGGCGCCGCCCGCGGAGCGCCCCGCGCCGCGAGCGGCGCGGAGCAGCGAGCGGCGTCGTCCTGCGCCGGCGCCGCGTCAGCGTGTCGGTCGAGTCCGTCGAGACGGTCGAGCTCGCCCGCGCGGACGGCGAGCTCGCGGGGACAGAGCAGCTCACCCCGTCACCGGTCGAGTCCGCCGAGTCGGCCGGGCTCCGGTACGTGAACGACGGTGAGCCGGGGATCTCCAGGCGAGGGGCGGGCAAGGGCTTCCGTTACGTCGACGCCGACGGTCGCCCCGTCAAGGACGAGGCGACGCTCGCGCGCATCCGCCGCCTCGCGATCCCGCCCGCGTGGACCGAGGTGTGGATCTGCCGGAGCGAGCGCGGGCACATCCAGGCGACAGGGCGGGACGCGCGCGGCCGGAAGCAGTACCGGTATCACCCGCGCTGGCGCGAGGTCCGCGACGAGACGAAGTACGACCGCATGCTCGCGTTCGGCGCGGCGCTCCCGGCGATCCGCGCGGCGAGCGAGCGCGATCTCGCGCTGCCTGGCCTGCCGCGCGAGAAGGTGCTGGCGGCCGTGGTGCGCCTGCTCGACGAGACGTCGATCCGCATAGGAAACGACGAGTACGCGCGCGACAACGACTCGTATGGACTCACCACGCTCCACGACGAGCACGTCGAGATAGAGGGGAGTCTCATCAGGTTCCACTTCAGGGGCAAGGGCGGCAAGGCGCACGCGATGACGGTGCGGGATCGGCGGCTCGCCCGCATCGTCAAGCGCTGTCAGGACGTGCCCGGCCACGAGCTGTTCCAGTACATCGACGGCGAGGGCCGGCGGCAAAGGATCCATTCGGACGACGTGAACGAGTACCTGCGCTCGGTCGCTGGCCACGACTTCACGGCGAAGGACTTCCGCACCTGGACCGGCACCGTGCTGTGCGCGTCGTTCTTCTGCGAGATGGAGATCGCGAGCTCGGTCCGCCAGGTGAAGAAGCGCGTGGCGCAGGTGATCGACAGGGTGTCCGCCCGCCTGGGCAACACACGCGCGGTCTGCCAGCGTTGTTACGTCCACCCCGCCGTGATCCGCGCCTACACGGAGGGCGCCCTGCAGTCCCTGATCGACGCGGAGGAGGCCGTCGCGGACGGGGCGGTCGCGGCGCTCAGGCCCGAAGAGGCGAAGATGCTCCGGATCGTCCGCGGCTTCGGCGAGCGAGAGGCGGTGCCGCTCGTGACCCGCCTCCGCGAGAGCGCGCGCTCGGCGCGCGCGGTGAACGCGCGGCGAGCCGGCAAGAGCGCGAAGCGTCCCCCCAGGGAACGACGCGCCGCGGCCTGAGCCGCGCCGCGGCGAGCGCCGCACGAGCGCCGCAGCCTGAGCCGCGCCGCGCCGCGGCGAGCGCGCAGCGGCCGCGCGGGGATGCGCCGCGCCCCGCTGTTGCCGACGGGTCTGCCGTGTCGTCGCGTCACAGCGTGATCGCCTCGCTGTGGCATCGTGCCGCGGACGCGACGGGCGCTGTTGCTGGGGTCGCGAGCGGCCCGCGATCTCCCGCCGGGTACGCGTGCGGTACGGTTCGTGTTGTGCGCAGCTCCTTGGAAACCAGCGCGCGCGGCGCGAACCCTCAGCCAAGGAGGTCTGCATGGCGAGCCAGAGGTTGATCACCGGGATGGTGCGAGCACGTGGGGAGGCCGAAGACGTCGTCCGGCGCATCCTGGACAGCGGGCACACGCGATGGGACGTCTGCGCCATCGTGAGCGAGGCGACGCGCCGCCAGCACATCTTGCGCTCGCGCGCATACGGTGCGGCCTCGCACGGGAGCGCGCTGACCTCCGTCCTCGCCGCGGCGAGCGCGGGGCTCGTGGTCCCGGGGCTGCGGCTCGCGGTGGCCGGCCCCATCGCGGTGAGGCTCGCGGACGCGAGCTCGGCGAGCGAGACGGCCAGCCTGAGCAGCGTGCTCGTCGACGCCGGGATCCCCGAGCAGAGCGCGCCGGAGATCGAGAGGCGCCTCAAGGAAGGCGCGATGCTCCTCGGCGCCCTCGCGCGCGACGAGAAGGACGCCGCGGCGCTGCGCGCGATCCTGCGAGACGGAGGCAACGGCGATTTCTGCGGCACGGGCAAGGGAGCCCGCGTGTTCGCCGCGCTGTGAGCCGTCGCCGGCTCGATGAGCTCGCTTCATGACCGTGAAGTCCTGGACATTGGAACGGGACTTGAAGGGAATGAAAGGGTTCAGCCGAGACTGATGCAGTACAAGGCGAACATGTACCCCTGAGGCAACGGGGGCGCGCGCCTTCCCGCAGCGGCGACGATCCCTGGCGATCGCGGCTCCTGCGTGGACGTATGGCGTGGTGGCCCACCTTGGGAGGTAAGGAGGAGAGAGGAATCGGGCGTTCACCAGACATCTCAGGAGAGTACCCATGGAACCGGTCGCATTCGCAGACGAGAGCGTGGGCCTGGACGGACTCATCGACGATGACTCGATCGAGCAGCTCAAATCGTTCTGCCGCGGCGAGATGTCCGCGGTCGAGACCTACCGTCAGGCCATCGCCGCGGCGCGCCAGGGCTGGGTTGCTCACCACCTCCGGCTGAACCTCGCGTCGCACGAGGCGCGGGTGAAGGTGCTGCGCCGGCGGATCGAGGAGCTCGGAGGCGACCCCCCGGCGAGCTCCGGGCCATGGGGCGCGTTCGCCAAGGCCGTCGAGGGGACCGCGCTGGCGCTCGGCCACAAGACGGCGCTCTCGGCGCTGGCCGAGGGGGAGGAGCACGGCCTGAAGGACTACCGGAACGACATCGAGGAGCTCGACACCGAGTCGCACGCCCTGGTGCGGGACGTGATCTTGCCGCAGCAGGTATCGACGCGCCGCTCGCTCGCGGATCTCAAGCGGCAGCTGCCGTGACGCGCGGAGCCGCCGGTGGATTGTTCCGGCGGGTCCTCCGTGCGATACTTTCGGGCGTATGGGCAGGGCTGCGCTGGACATCACCCGACTGAGCCGCGACGAGCAGCTCGACCTCCTCGACGAGTTATGGACGAGCCTCGGGCGAGACCCTGACGCGCTGCCTCTCAGCGACGCCCAGCGGGTCGAGCTCGATCGGCGCCTCGATGAGCTCGAGGCCGAGGGGCCAGCCGGGCTCACCTGGGATGAGGTCGTCGCCCAAGCGCGCGCTCGGTCACGGTGAGGCCGTACCTCGTTCGGCCCGCCGCTGCGGCGGACATCGCGCGGGCATATGCCTGGTACGAGCGAGAGCGCGACGGTCTAGGAGAGGAGTTCCTCGTGGAGGTCCGCGCGGCGATGCAGGCGGTCGTCGAGGCGCCGACGGCCTGCGCCGTTCTGCACCGCCAAACACGACGAGCGCTCGTCCGGCGCTTCCCCTATGGGCTGTTCTTTCGTCTGATGGATGACGTCGTCGTCTTCGTCGCGTGCTTTCACACGCGCCGAAGACCCGAGTCATGGAAGCGGAGGCGCTGAGGGCAACGTCGGTCGTGGGACGCGGGGCGAACTCCCCCGCTCAGCCCTTCGCGTCGTACCCCGCCTGGAGCAGCTTCGCGATCGTGGAGAGCTGCATGTTCGACGTCCCCTCGTAGATCTTCCCGATCTTCGCGTCGCGGTAGAGCTTCTCGACAGGATAGTCCTTGGTGAAGCCGACGCCGCCCATGAACTCGATACAGAGCGACGCCGTCCGCTCGGCCACCTCGGACGCGAACAGCTTGGCCATCGCCGCCTCCTTCACGAAAGGCTGGCCCGCGTCCTTGAGCCGCGCGGCGTTGTAGACGAGGAGGCGCGCGGCCTCGATCTCCATGGCGACGCGCGCAACCTGGAACTGCACGCCCTGGAAGCTCGCGATCGGCTGCCCGAACTGCTTCCGCTCGCCGATGTAGCGCATCGCGTGGTCGAACGCCCCCGCGGCCAGGCCGAGCATCTGCGCGCCGATGCCGATACGGCCCTCGTTCAGCGTCTCGATGGCGATCTTGTAGCCCTTGCCGACCTCGCCGATCACGTTGCCCTCCGGCACCTCGCAGTCCTCGAGGACGAGCTCGCACGTGCTGGAGGCGCGGATCCCGAGCTTGTTCTCCTTCTTGCCCACCGAGAAGCCGGGGAAGGATCGCTCGACCACGAAGGCCGTGATGCCCTTGTAGCCCTTCGTCGGATCGACGTTGGCGAACACAAGGAACACCGAGCTCTCGTTCGCGTTCGTGATCCAGAGCTTGCGGCCGTTCAGGATCCAGCGGTCGCCCCGGCGCTCGGCGCGGGCCGCGAGGGCGAACGCGTCCGAGCCGGAGCCCGCCTCGCTCAGCGCATACGAGCCGACCCAGTCGCGGGAGAGCCGCGGGAGGTATCTCTCCTTCTGCGCCTCGGTGCCCCAGCGGAGGAACGCATTGGCCACCAGGGTGTTCTGCACGTCGACGAGCACGCTCACGCTCGGGTCGACCACGGCGAGCGCCTCGATCGCGAGGATCGCGCTGAAGAAGCCCGCGCCCGAGCCCCCGTACGCCTCCGGGATCTCGATCCCCATGAGGCCGAGCTCGAACAGCGGAGGGAGCAGATCGTGGTCGAGCGCGCCCTCTTCGTCCATCGCCGCCGCGCGCGGCGCGACGCGCTTCCGGGCGAAATCAAGCACCGAGTCGCGGAAGAGGCGCTCCTCGTCGGAGAGCTGGGTGAGCGGGGGGTGGGACACGACGGTTTCTCCTTGTGGGCCCATGGCGCGGCGCGGCGCCATGGCGGCGTCGCCCCACTATGCTACGCGAGGGCCACGAGCGAAAGCCGTTCGAGCGCGCCCCGCCCGGTCATCGCCGCGGCGCAACGCAGGCCACGCCGCGCCGGCGGCGGACGGGGCGCGCCGCTCCGAGCCGCCTCATCCGTTGTGTCGCCGCGCGCTCCGGGGTCGGGATCGTCCAGGCTGCCACGCGCGTTGCTTCACCTGGACGCTCACGCGCGCTTGCCCGCGGGCGCGTCGCGCCGGCGGCACCGGAGCAGCGTGTGGGCGAGGCCGAGGTGGTCGATCTCCGCCTCGACGACGAGGCCCGCCTCGTCGATGCAACGCCGGATATCGGCGGCGCTGTACATGCGGCTGTTCCCGTTCGCCAGGCACGTGAAATACAGGGAAGAGCCGTGAAGACAGTGGACCGCCACCTCGTTCGCCTGCCGATCCCAGAACGTGTCGAGGATCCAGAGCACCGTCTCGTCCCCCATGGCCGACGCGGCCCGCCGGAGGATCTGCAGGATGTCCGCCTCGGAGAAGCACACGAGGAACTGGCTCATCCAGATGGCGTCGAAGCCCTTCGGGAACGCCTGGCCGTGATCCAGGAAATCGATGGGGGTGCCCATGATCCGGCCGAGCAGGCCGTGCTGTTCGACGTTGACGCGCGCGTCCTCGAGCTGGCCCGGCAGGTCGAGCAGCGTGACGCGCACGTCGGGGTCGTGCGTGCAGCACTGGATCGCCCACCGCCCCGTGTTGCCGCCGATGTCGAGGAGCGTCCTCGGCCTCCGCTCGAACACGACGGGCAGCGCCTCGGGGAACGCGGAGTCGGAGTAGAGGTGATCGAACGCAAACCAGCTCTCCCTCACCTTCGGCGGGAGCGCCGGGAGCGCCTCATAGACCGTCGGCCACTCGCCAAAGACCTTCAGGCCAGCCGGCCTGCCGTCCTCGATGGCCTCGTCGAGAAAGCGCATGCCCTCGTAACAGACGTCATGGATGAAATCCATGTTGATGCGGGTCATCCTGTCATTCTCGACGATGAGCCCGACCCGCGTGATCGTGTAGCGCTCGCCACGCTCTCGCGGCTCTGCATGGGCGTTTGCGCCGCTCGCGACGTTTGCGCCGCCTGCGCGCTCCACCAGGCCGAAGCTCAGGCTCGCCTCCAGCAAGGTCTTGGCGGCATAGGCGGAGAGGCCGGTGTCCTGGGCCACCTCCGCCGGTGTCCTGCCGCCCTTGCCAGCGCGCTGGAGCGCTTTGAGGACGCCGCGGTTTCGCATCACCCGCGCCACCTGGAACATGACGGGCGCAAACGCGATGCGCTGGGCGGCGAGCATGGCGTCGAGGGTGGGATTCGGGGCGGGATCGTTCTTCATCGAGCTCCGGTCGTCGGGGGTGGGGTCAAGGCTAGGGTGCACCCTAGCGCTGGAGGAGCAAGACGAAGCCGCAGACGCCCGTGAACAGCAGCGCGCACTCTGCCCGACCCTCGTCGGCGAGCGAGATCCCCGTCACGCCGCAGAGCATGCCGAACACGAGGCTCGCCACGCTGATCCGCCGCCGCTGGTCGATCGACCGGACCCGCGGCGGAGTGGGCGGTCTCGTGCGGTACGGGCTTGCCACCCCGTGATGATACCACCAGCGCCGCGATCACAAGGACGCCGCCGCGATGTCGAACAGCTCCTCGTCGGTGAGCGGCAGCGGGTTCGCCTTCATGCTGCTCGCCGCCCTGGCCTTCGCGACCAGCGCCGGGAGGTCCGCCTCAGCCATGCCGTAGCGCCGGAGCCCCGGGATCGCGAGGTCACGGCAGAGCTCGCGGACCCAGGCGATCCCTTCCTCGGCGCTGGCTCCGGCGCGCCCCGTGACGAGCGCGGCCAGCTCGTCGAAGCGCGGCAGCGCGCGGTGCGCCGGGTCGCGCGCGCGCAGCGCCCGCAGGTTGACCTCCAGGACGGCGGGTAAGAGCGCCGCGCACACCGCGCCGTGCGGCGCGTCGTACATGCCGCCCGCGGGCCCCGCGAAGCCGTGGACGGCCCCGAGGCCGGCGTTCGCGAGGCAGAGGCCGCCGAGCAGGCTGGCGATCGCGAGGTCGTCCCGGGCCGGCGCGTCGGCGCCCTCCAGGACCGCGCGGCGCAGCGAGCGCGCCGAGCGGCGGATGCCCTCGCGCGCGAGGCCGTCGGTGAGCGGGTTGCTGCGGCTCGACAGGAACGGCTCGATGAGCTGCGAGAGCGCGTCGAGCCCGCTCGACGCGAGCACCCCGGGCGGGGCGCCCGCGAGCAGGTCGGGGTCGACCACCGCGAGGCGCGGCAGCATGTGCGGGCTGCGCAGGCTCGCCTTCACGCCGGCCTCCCGCGACGCGAGCACCGCGTTGCGCGTCACCTCCGCGCCGGTGCCCGCGGTCGTGGGGATCGCCACGAACGGCACGGACGGCCTGGAGAGCGCTCCCCCCTTGCCGATGACCTCCAGGTAATCGAGCGGGTCGCCGCCGTTCGCGACGAGCGCGGCGATCGCCTTGCCGGCGTCGATCGCGCTGCCGCCGCCGAGCGCCACGACGACGTCGCACCGCTCGGCCGCGGCCCGCGACGTCCCCTCGCGGGCGATGTCCACCGTGGGCTCGCCCGCGACGGCGAAGCGCACCGCGGCGACGCCCGCCGCGGCGAGCGCGGCGAGGAGCGGCGTGGCGCGGCCGGGATCCTGCCCGGTGACGACGAGCGCCCGCGTCCCGCCGAGGCCGCGCACGGCCGCGGGGACCTCGGCGACCTTGCCCGCGCCGAAGGCGATGCGCGTCGCGGTGGCGAACTCGAAGGCGGGCTCATGGCCGGGAGGCGTCATGTCAATACCCCGCGTCGTCAGGGAAGACATTGACGTATTTCCGGCTGGTCCGCGGCTCGGCCATCATCTCCGCGACGGTGTCCCGCCACCGCTGGTAATGCGCCGTTTCCTTGTGTGCGGCCGGCGCTTCCTTGGTCCTGTAGACCTCGACGAGCACGAACCGCGCGGGATCCTCGGTGTCCTGGACGACGTCGAACCGGGCGATCCCCGGCTCCTTGACGCTCTCGCGTGCGTTCTCGATCGTCGCGCTCCGGAAGGCGTCGACGAGCTCGGGTCTGACACGTACATGCACATGCACGACGAACAGGCTGTTGGACATGCGCGCAATCTAGCTCGGGCGCGCCGCCGCAGGAACCCGGCTCGCGCCGCGGCCGGCCTTCCGGGAGAGCGCGCGCGGGCTCGGCCGAGCGCGCTGCCTCCGGGCGGGGCGCGGCGGCGGGGGGCAGGGCGGGCGCGCGGGTGGCGGGGCGGCCGGCAGAGCGCCGTCGCTCCCTGCGTGGACTCCCGACTTGGCCCGGCCGGCTCGCGCACTACGATCGTCGTGACCCGGCGTGCGGCTCGGCAAGCGTCGAGTGCATGAGCGCCGCGAGCGAGGAAGGTCGATATGGCGGATCCGACCCCGGAGAGCCCGCAGCCCGATGCGGCGCGGTCCATCGCGCTGCATTCCATCGAGTTCAGGTCCGATCACGGTCTCCTGAAGGACTGCAAGGGGGAGAGCGGCTGGAGGAACGAGGGGGCCCCGTGCCCACGGCCGGAGTGGACATCGGGGGGCGCCGTCCCCCTCTCGATCTCGATGGGGCGGCACATCGTCGTCCGGCTCCAGCTCGCGCAGCGCGACGCGTACAGCGCGGCGGCGGCCGAGATCCGCGCCGTGGGGCCGGGGGGCATCGCCCTCGAGCGGCGCGGCGGCGGGGCCGTCGCCGCGCCGCTCGATCTCTTCTCCTCGCGGAAGATCGGGAGGAAGATCCAGAAGTTCAACCTCGCCCTGAGCTGGTCTGCAGGGGCGGGAGCTACGGTGTCGCCCGCCCGGACCTCGAACGTCGTCTATGTCACGATGGGCAGGCCCCAGACCGACAGACAGGATGTCTGGCAGGAAGACGGGGTGACCTTGAAGCGGATGGACAGGGCGGTTTCCTGGATCGCGCCGATGGAAACCCTCAATCCCCACGAGATCGTGGAGGGGGTCATGGCCAGGTTCCCGACGTACACGCTCCTGCCGAGCCCGAGGGTGCCCCGGAAGTACCGTCACCCGACGTACATGAACGACGAGGGCGGCGCCTGGCCGATGACCGATCACGTCGAGGAGAGCGGGGAGTGCCAGGCGATCGTCCGCCTCCTCCGCGGCATGCTGCGCCAGCTCGGGATCCCGGGGCGGACGCGCATGATCGTGGTCTGGGGCGACCCCAACGTGGGCGGCGGGCGCAGGACGCTGTCGGCCGATGTCGAGCAGAACCCGTGGGCGGGGCTCGACGTCACGAAGGTCGAGGGCGGCCGCGTGTGGCGCGCCGCGCTCGTCGACGGGCCGGTGGAGGTGGGGAGGACCTATCCGGCGTCCCATACGCGCCTCCCCGACGGGACGCTCAGCCCGGGGCTCAACCGGTACGAGGCGTGCCTCGAGTTCTCCCACGGCGGCGTGACCAGGTATTACGCGGGGGGCGCCGGCGTGTTCGATTCCGTGGAGCCGATCCTGGGCGTCTTCTGGGGGCTCATCTGGTTCAGCTCGGCGCCGGACGACGGGTACCGCGTGGAGCAGATCGTGGCGACCTACAGAAACGGAGGCTGGGGATGAGCGCGGACGCATTTCACAAGCAGGACGTCGACGCGAAGATCGCGGGGTGGCTCGCGGCCGTGGCGCGCGTCTCGCTGGATGGCTTCACGCCCGTCGAGCGGTTCGACGACGTGCCGGCCCAGGCGCGCGCGGAGTCGTTCCACTGGTGCGACTCCATCTTCCGGGACGAGCTCAACCCGCACGGCGAGGCCGTGAAGGCGCGCCACGCGTTCCATGCCGCCACGGACGATACGCCCGACCTGCTCCGCCACGAGTACGCCGCGGGCGGGCTCGGGCTCACCGTCATCGAGGGGCGCAACTTCATTCTCGTCCAGGTCGATCGCGCGAGCCTCGATATCCTCTCTCTCTGCGGTCCAGACCGCGCCGCCGCCGTGCGCCGGGTGGCGGAGGCGCTCTTCAACACCGGCGTGGAGTCGAGCGCGGTGGGCATTCCGGTGACCACCGGCCCGGCGGCCTGCCCGGACGCCGGGACACAGGAGCTCGAGGAAGGGACGGTGTTTTCGAGCAATCCGGCCGTGGACCCGGATCTCCTCACCTGCTGGAAAGACCGCACGGAGTGCGGTGTTCAGGGCGGAAGGCTCTACTTCCTCTGCTACAAGAAATCATCCCAGCGCGTGGGGTTCGCGAACGCGTGGCAATGGTTCGACGACCGGAGGGCCGGGGTCGGGTGAGGCGGGGGTAGGCGCGGAGCGCGCGGGAAAGCGCGGGGACGTGCGGGGACGTACGAGAACGAGGATCACCGCTGCGCCGGTATTGCGTCTGCGCGCCGCGCGCGGGATGTTGCGCGCGTGGCGGGACCACAGGCACCCAGGATCTTGATCTTCCCAGGCGGCCCCTCGGGCGCTGCGCAGGCGCTCGCCGCGGCGCGCGGCCATGTCGCGGTCCCGGCGCGGGACGTCGAGGCCGGGCTGGATCTCCTGGCGACTCAGCCGTTCGACGTGGCCGTGCTGGCGGCCGAGGGGCCGCTCGAGGAAACGCTCGCGCTCTGCCGGCGGCTGCGCGCGGCGCCCGGGGGCGATCGCGTGGCCGTCGTCGCCGTCACCGGGAGCGCGGGCGCGACAGCGGCGCTGCTCGAGGCGGGCGCGACGGTCGTGGCGGCGGCGCTCGAGCCGTCGATCGCCATCCAGCTCGACGCGGCGGTGTGGTGGGCGCGGCGGCCGTCGGCGCGCGTGGCCGACCGGGCGCCCGCGGAGCGCGCGTTGCTCGAGCGCGCCGCGCGCTCCTTCGGCGACGCGTCCGCGGAGGTGATCAAGGCCGCGGAGGACGCGCTCCGGACGAGCGAGGAGCGCATGCGGCTCGTCGTGCGCGCCACGAGCGACGCCTTCTGGGACTGGGATCTCTCGTCCGGGCGCGTCACCGGCAGCGAGCGCATGCGGAGCTTCTATGGCACGGGCGGCGCCGACATCGAGGAGGACGCGGTGTGGTGGTTCGAGCGGGTCCACCCCGAGGATCGCGATCGCGTGATGAACGGGCTGCGGCGCGCGATGGAGGGGGGCGAGGGCACGTTCGAGCTCTGGTACCGGTGCCTGCTCGCGGACGGCAGCTACGCCGACGTCCACGACCGGGGCATCGTGCTGCGCGACGCGACCGGCAGGGCGTACCGGATGCTCGGGGCCGTGTCCGACGTCACGGAGCGCCGGCAGATGGAGACGCGGCTCCAGCTCGCCGATCGCATGGCCTCGCTCGGCACGCTCGCGGCCGGGGTGGCGCACGAGATCAACAACCCCCTCGCGTACATGGTCGCGAACGTCGATTTCGCGCGCAAGGAGCTCCGCGCGAAGGGGGCCGGCGCGCGCCTCGACGCGCTCCTCTCGGCGCTCGACGAGGCCGCGGAGGGCGGCTCGCGGGTACGGCACATCGTGGGCGGCCTGAAGACGTTCTCGCGGGCCGACGGCGGCGAGCTCGGCCCGGTCGACGTCGACCCGGTGATCCAGCTGGTGCTGCGGATGGCGCAGCAGCAGATCCAGAGCAAGGCGCGGCTCGTCCTGGAGCTCCGCCCGGTGCCGGCCGTCCACGCGAACGAGGCGCAGCTCGGCCAGGTGATCCTGAACCTGCTCGTGAACGCCGCCCAGGCGCTGCCGGAGGGGAAGGTGTCGGAGAACGAGATCCGGATCTCCACCGCCCCCGCGCCGCCCGGCCGCGTGTGCATCGAGGTGTGCGACACCGGGCCAGGGATCGCGCCGGATCTGCGGAGCCGCATCTTCGACCCGTTCTTCACGACGAAGCCCATCGGGGAAGGGACGGGGCTCGGGCTCGCGATCTGCCACGGCATCGTGACGAGCTTCCGGGGCGAGATCGGCGTCGAGAGCGAGGTCGGCAAGGGGGCGTGTTTCCGCGTGCTCTTGCCTGTCCATGACCATCGCGCGGGGGCAGGCGAGCAGCGCGACGCCGCCTCGGGCGGGGCCTCCGATGAGCTTCCCGAGGAGGCCGCTCAGTAGGCGCTCCGCCGTCCTTGGCGGACGGGCTTCGACGGGCCGCGCGCCGTCCGTGCTCCGGCGCGCCGCGGCGCCGCTCCGCGGGACCGACCGCTTGCCAGGGCCGCGGCGTTCGCTCAAGTTGCGTCACCGGCCCCATGAACACTCGATCGGTCAGGGCCGCAGCTGGGCTGCTCGGCGGGGCGGCAGAGGAAGCGCGCCGCGCGGCGCAGTCCGGTCGTGAGGTTCGGTCATGATCGAGAAAACGGGCCGCATCCTGGTCGTCGAGGACGATCTGGATATCAGGAGCATTCTGACGCAGCTCCTCGTGTTCGAGGGGTACGACGTCGAGGAGGCCGCGGACGGCGCCGAGGCGCTCGCGCTGCTGCGGCGGGACGCGCCGCCCGCGCTGATCCTGCTCGATCTGATGATGCCGGTCATGGATGGGTGGCAGCTCCGCGCCGAGCTCCAGCGCGACCCGGCGCTGGCGTCGATCCCGGTGGTGATCGTGTCCGCCGACGTGCGGGTCGAGCAGGAGGCGTCGCGGCTGCGCGTCGCGGGCCTGCTGAAGAAGCCGCTCCAGATCGAGCCGCTGCTCGAGCTGGTCCACCGCATCTGCGGCGCGCCGGCGTGATGAGCCGGGCGGGGCGCGCGCGCCTATCGAGCGAGATCGCGCGCCAGGGCGGCGCTCACGCGGCCCGGGCGCCCTGATCAGGCTCCGGGGCGCGGCGCTGCCTGATCGGCAGCGCCCGCGGCGGGCGCCGTCCCCTCCGCGAGGCGGCCGGCGCCGTGCTCGTGGAAGTACTCCGCAAGCCGCCTGTCGGCCTCGTCGCCGAAGAGGAGCTCGCACGCCTCGCGGAGGCCGGGCGACCTCGCGAGCGCCTCGCGGCGGAGCAAGAGCGAGATCTTCGTGCGCCGCCGCAGGAAATCATCGAGCTTCGCGATCATCTCGTGCTTCGCGGCGTGGGCGACCTCGCAGCGCAGGTCGTCCGCCCCTTCGAACAGCGGATCGGCCATCCTCGGATCGCGCTGGATGTCCTCGAGCAGCCCGAGCGCCTGCGCGCCATAGCGGCGCCATAGCCGCGTGCTGAGCGTCTCCGAGGCGCGCGGCGGCGTCAGCGCGTCGAGATCGAGGGCGCGCGCCTTGTGGAAGAACTCTTTACGAAGCGCCTCGCCCGGCTCGCCATACCAGCGCTGCGCAGGGCGGGGCAGCGCGACGCCGAGCCGCTGCACGGCGGCGCAGACCTCGTCGCCCACGTTGATGCAATCGGTGAGCTTGCCGCCGAAGATGCTCACGTGGGCCTGCGCCCCGTCCACCTCGAGGGCGTGCTTGCGCGAGAGCTGCAGCCAGTCCTCGCCCTCCCCGCCGCCCTCGACGGCCAGGGGGCGCACCCCGCAGCGCTCGGCGATGACGTCGGCCTCGGTCAGCGGGCGGGGCAGGTTGAGGCGCTTGTTGATGTTGGAGAGCACGAAGCGCCGATCCTCGGGCGTCACCGCCGCGCGCGGGCTCTCGACGCGGGTGTCGGTCGTGCCGATGCACGTCCTCGAGCCCATCGGGATCACGAAGAACAGCCGGCCGTCGTCCGCGAAGAACGTGAGCACCCGCCGGCTCGCGGTGAGCCGATCCACGATGAGGTGGATGCCCTTCGAGAAGATGTGGCGGTGCCTCGTCCGCTGGCCCGTCAGCTCGTTGTGCGCGTCCACGAACGGCCCGCAGGCGTTGACGAGCACGCGCGACCGGACGGCGAGCTCCCTGCCCGACAGGACGTCGCGGGCGCGCGTGACCCACGCGCCCCCCTCGCGCCGCGCGCCGAGCGACTCGACGTAGTTGGCCGCCCGCGCGCCGTGATCGAGCGCCGCGCGCACGAAGCCCCAGACGAACCGCGCGTCGTTGTCGACGAGGTACGCGTCGGAGTACTCGAATCCTCCGTCGCAGCCGTCCAGGTTGATGATCGGCTCCTCCCGCGCGATCGTGCGGCGGGAGAGCAGGCGGGGGATGCGCGTGAAGAAGCTGCCGATGATCCAGTAGAGCCAGGTGCCGAGGAAGAGCTTGAAGAGCCCGTGGCGGAAGCCCCGCTCGTGCGCGGCGTAGAACCGGATCTCCTGCACCGACGACGGGTAGCTCCTGAGGAGGAGGTTCCTCGACGTGCAGAGCTTCCGCACGAGCGGAAACTCGAAGCTCTCCATGTACTTGATGCCGCCCCAGGCGAGGTTCGACGACTCCTGGCTGGTGAATCCGGCGAAGTCGCCCCGATCGATCAGCGCGACCTTCGCCCCCCGCGCGGCGAGGGCCGCGGCCGCGACGGCGCCGTTGATCCCGGCGCCGAGGACGAGGACGTCGAATGTGTCCCGGCTCAAGCTGTCGATGTTCGTGGCCCGCAGCATCGATGGCGATCCGGCGAAGGCGCGGCCGGCGCGCGCCCCATCTGCTTTATCACGTCCCCGCCGCCTCGTGGCGGCGGACGGCGCCCGACGTCTCGCCAGCGTCTCGCTCAGCCCATCAGCCCATCGGCCCAGCTGCCCTCCTCGGCGCGGTACGCGTCGGACGACGGCGCCGGCTGGACGCGGCGCGGGCTGCTCTTCGCCGCGGCGGCGTGGCCGGTGTGGAGGTGCTGCCAGCGCGCCATCTTGGTGTAGACGCCGCCCCGCCGCAGGAGCTCTCCGTGCCCGCCGTGCTCGACGATGCGGCCGCGCTCCATCACGAAGATCTGGTCGCAGTCGACGACCGTGCTCAGGCGGTGGCTCATCAGGACGATCGTCCGCTTCCCCTTCAGGGCCCGCAGCGCCTCGCCGATGGTCCGCTCGTGCTCGGCGTCGAGCCCGTCGGTCGGCTCGTCGATCACCAGGATGGGCGCGTCCGTCAGCAGCGCGCGCGCGATCGCGATGCGCTGCCGCTGGCCGGTCGACAGGTTGAGCCCGCCGTCGGCGATCGCCGTCAGGTAGCCGTCCGGCAGCGCCTCGATGAAGCCGGCCGCCCCCGCCATCTCGGCCGCCCTCCGGATCTCCTGGTCGGTCGCGGAGGGGCGGCCGTAGGCGATGTTCTCCGCGATCGTCGCCGGCAGGAGGATGCTGTCCTGGAGGACGAGCGCGATGTGCCGGCGCAGGTCGGCCACGCGGACCGCGCGCGTGTCGATGCCGTCGAGCCGCAGCGCGCCGCAGGTCGGGTTGTGGAAGCGCGGCAGCAGGCCGAGCAGCGTCGTCTTGCCGGCGCCGACCGAGCCCACGAACGCGACCATCTCGCCCGGCCGGATCGTCGCGTCGAGCCCGCGCAGCACCGGGTGGCCCGGGCGGTACTCGAACCCGACGCCATCGAGCGAGAGCGCGCGCGGCTGGGGCGGGAGGGGGGCCGCGTCGTGCCCGTCGACGACCGCCTGGTCGCGGTCCAGCACCTCGAAGACGCGCTGCGCGCCCGCGACGCCGCCCTGCACCGCGGCGCCGGCGCCGGTCAGCTTGCAGAGCGGGTCGTAGAGCATGCCCAGGTACCCGAGGAACGCCGTCAGCGCGCCGAGCGTCATGCCGGCCTCGCTCCCGCTCGCCCGGGCCTGGACGATGAGGTAGCCGCCGTAGCCGAGCACCAGCGCGCCGCCGAGCCCGAGGATCGAGCCCATGGCGAGCGTGTGGCGGAGCTCGTCGTGGTGGAGCCGGAGCCACGCCTTCACGCTGTTGCGCAGCGTCGTGTGGAAGCGCGCCTCCTCGTCCGCCTCGCGGCCGAACGCCTGGACGAGGCCGATCGACGCCATCGAGCGCTGGACGGACGTCGCGAACTCGCTCTCGACCTCCTTCGCCTCGGTGCACTTCTTGTGCAGCACGCGCCCGAACCTGGCGTTCGTGAGGAGGAGCGGCGGGACGACCGCGAGCGCGAGCAGCGTGAGCTCCAGGCTGCGCGAGGCCATGATGCAGATCATCACGGCGAGCGTCAGCGCGCTCCCCATCACCGCGACCGCCACGTTGAGGATGCCGTGGAACCCGGAGGCGTCCTGGTTGAGCCGGTAGAGCGCGTCCCCCTGCGGCTGCGCCCGGTGATAGCCCATGTGGAGCGCCTGGAGCTTCCGGTACACGTCGCGCCGCACGCGCGTGAGCCCGCCATAGCCGATGCGGAACGTGAGCAAGGCGCGGCCCATGCCCACGAACTCCTGCGCCACGCGGAGGACGAGCGTGATCGCCGCGAGCCCGAGGACGCGGCCGAGCAGGCTGTCCGGGAGCGGCGCGAGCAGGAGGCGGTGGACGAAGTCCCCCGCGCGCGGGCCTGTCGAGATGAGATCCACGATCACGGCGACCGGCCACACCTGGAGCAGGCTGATCGTGATCGAGGCGCAGACCAGCACGGCGAGCGCCCCGAGGCGCGCCCACTCGCCCTTGAAATAGGCGCCCACCCGGAGGAAGAAGCGGACCCGCTCGGTGCCGGCCGGCTGGCTGGGCGCGGCGCGCGCGGCCGCCAGCTGCGCGGTCGTCCGCGGGGAGTGCCTCGAAAACCTGACCCTGCCTTCGCGCCGAGGCGAAGGATGATAGTGCTTGCGGTGAGCCGGTGCGCTCATGGTTCGCTGAGCTCTCTCCTGTCTACGGCTGAGGTGGTCGTGGGCGGCCCATCTCGGGCCCCGCCTGACGATCCATCGGTTACGACCGGTAGCGAGGTATCGCCGCTGGTGTAACAGCCCGACGCGGACGCGCTCTACGTGAGTACCGGAGAAGAGGTCGGCGCTCGCTGATTTGCTGCGCGGTTGTCCGGGACTCCAGGGCCAATGACGCCGGCGCGGCCAACGGCACAGGCCGACGGCGCGGCCGGCTCTCCGCGCCTACCCGCGAGTCCTGCTCTCGAGCCGCGCGAGCCCGCGGCCGAGGGCGCGCGCCGGCGCGAGGTCGAGCTCCGCCGGCGCGTGATCCGCGCTCGCCTGAGGCGGGCCGCCGCGCTGCGCGGCCCTGCTCGTCGGATCCATCTCCGCGCGTGCGGGGGCCCGGACGAGGACTCCATGGCCGGCGAGGGAGGCGAGCGTCGCCTGGAGCGTCGCGCGCTGCGCTCCCTCTACAGCGGACGGCGAGCAGAACACCGAGGCTACCTTGCCGGCGAGATCTCCCGAGGGCTGCCTCGACCCGTCGAGGAAGCGCCGGATCTCCGCGCACATCGCGCCATAGCGCGCAGGCGAGCCGATGGCGATGCCGTCCGCCCAGAAGAGGTCGTCTTGCCGCGCCAGCGGGACGGAGGCGAGGTGTTCCCGCGCGGCGCGGAGCCGCTCATTCGCCGCGCTCCACCGGTCCTCGATCGCCGTCAGATCGGCGACGCGCCGGAGCCGCACGGTCGCTCCGGCCTGCCTGGCGCCCTGCGCGACGGCGGCCGCAAGCGCGGCCGTGCCGCCATAGCGAGAATAGAAGATCACGGCCACGTTCATGCCGAGCGCGCATGCAGCCCTCATACCGCCGTGCTCCCATGGCCGGAGCGCTCCATGCCGTGTCCGATGAGCTCGCCGCGCGCCCGTCACGGCGTCGTCGAGAACGGCATGAGCGGGGCCCGCTGGCAGGCCCTGCAGCCGTGGATGACGCATGGCGCAGGGCGCGCGGCGCGATTCAAATTGCGCGTCGCGGCCCCGCGCCTTATGGGTCCTTTGATGGTCCGGAGCGGAATGGGCAGGGGCGGCGGCGTCGATGTCCCGCGCGCCCCCGGAAGGGGGGGCGGCGCGGAGCGGGGCGATCGGCCGGCCACGCCGCCGCGCCCTCCGGGCGCGATGGGGCGGAGGCTCGCCGAGCAGGGCCCCTCTCGACGGAGGACGATCTTCATCATCGAGGACGATCCAGGCGTCTGCGATGCGCTCGTGACCGTCCTGCGCGATGAGGGATACGACGTGATGACGGCCGGGGACGGCGCGGACGCGCTGGTCAGGCTCCGCGAGGGGCCGACGCCGGCGCTCATCGTGCTCGATCTGATGATGCCGGGGATGGACGGATACGCGTTCCGCGCGGAGCAGCTGCGCACGCCCGCGATCGCCGACGTCCCCGTGGTCGTGCTGACGGCGGGGGCGGCGCCGCGGGCCACGGAGCTCGGATCGGTCGACATCCTGAAGAAGCCTGTCGATCTCGTCGCGTTGCTCGACGTGGTCGGCCGCAACACCTGAGTCGGCGCCGGGACGCCCGAAACAAACATCGCCGAGAGCGCGGCGCGACGGACGCGTTACAGCGCTTGTTTCCGCTTGCCGGGGCGGCGGTGCGTGCGTCATACGCAGCTCACCGCACGCGGTCGACGAGGGGAGAGAACATGTCGATGGCCCGGCGAAGCATCCTTTGCAGCGTGTCTATGTTCAGCCTCGCTGCGCTCCCCGGATTGTCGGGCGGCTGGGGCGCCGCGCCGGACGGCGACGCGCCTTTGCCGGCGTCGGGGGACGCTCCGTCGCCGGCCAGCGAGCTGTCGAAGGCGGTATTCCAGCACGGCGTGGCGAGCGGGGATCCGCTGCCCGATGCCGTCATCCTCTGGACGCGCGTGACGGCGGGGAAGGCGGGCGCGGTGGCGGTGACATGGCAGATCGCGCTCGACGCCGGCTTCACGCGGATCGTGGGCTCGGGGGCGCTCCTGACGGACGAGGAGCGCGATCACACGGTCAAGGTCGACGCCGGCGGGCTCGACCCGGGGAAGACCTATTATTACCGGTTCATCGCCCTCGGCGGATCGTCGCCCGTCGGGCGCACGAGGACGGCGCCGCGCGGCCGCGCCGGGCGGCTGCGCTTCGCCGTCGCGTCGTGCGCGAGCTATGCGCACGGGCTGTTCCACGGGTACCGGCACATCGCCGCGCGCCTCGACCTCGACGCGGTGATCCACCTCGGCGATTACATCTACGAATTCGGCGCCGGCCAGTACGGGAGTGCGCGGCATTACGAGCCAGCGCACGAGATCGTGACGCTCGCCGACTACCGCGCGCGTTATGCTCAGTACCGGCGCGACAGGGACCTCCAGGCGGCGCACCAGCAGCACCCGTTCATCACGGTCTGGGACGACCATGAGCTGGCGAACAACACATGGAAGGGCGGCGCGGGGAACCACGCGTGGCCTGCCGAGGGGTCGTGGGAGGAGCGCAGGGCGGTCGCGCAGCGCGCCTACGCGGAGTGGATGCCGATCCGCGAGCGCGGCGAGGAGCTGCGCGGCGCCGGCCGGATCTGGCGCGCGCTGCGCTACGGCGATCTCGTCGACCTCTTCCTGCTCGACACGCGCTCCTGGGGGCGCGACCGGCAGGCCGACCCGGGCGACCGCGCGGCGATCGAGGCGCCGGCGCGCACGATGCTCGGGCGCGATCAGGAGGCGTGGCTGCGCGCGGAGCTCGCGGGCTCGACGGCGGCATGGAAGGTCATCGGTCAACAGGTGCTGATGGGCCAGCTCCCGCAGGACCTGAACACGGACGCGTGGGACGGGTATCCGGCGGCGCGCCAGCGCTTCTTCGAGCTCCTCGACGAGGAGCGCGTGCGCGACGTCGTCGTGCTCAGCGGCGACACCCACGCGTCGTGGGCGATCGATCTCGCGCCGGCGCCGCTCGATCCGGCGCGCTACGACGCCGCGACGGGCCGGGGCGCGCTGGCGGTCGAGATCGCGGTGCCGGGGATCACCTCCCCGTGGCTCACCGAGGAGCAGGCCCGGGCGGCCGAGCCGCTGTTCCTCGCGAACCCGCACGTCAAGTACGCCGACCTGTGGCGCCGCGGGTATGCGGTGCTCGACGTGACGCCGGAGCGCGTGCAGGGCGCGTGGTTCCTGTACGATGCGCCCGAGCGCCCGGAGGTCGACGAGGTGTTCGCCGCGGCGTTCGCCGCGCGCCGCGGCGAGAGCCACCTGGTCCGGGAGGAAGCGGCGGCGCCCGCCATCGACGACCCGCCGGAGGCCGCGCCGCGCGTGAGCTGACATCGCGGCGGGCCCGCGAAGCCCGCGAAACCACGGGGATCCTCCGCCGGCTGGTGGTACGATCCGTCCCTGCGATATGCTTAGCGGGCGTTCTGCTGGTCCTTTCGCGAGCTTCTGGCTTGCTGTTGCCGCGATCGGGTGTGCGGGCGAGCGTCCGTCGCAGCCCGAGGGGTGGGACGGCGCGGTGGCGCTGCGACCGGCGCGCGATCTCGACGCGAGGCCGGGGGTGCTCGAGGTCGATCTGACGGCGCGCGTCGAGGACGTGGAGATCGTGGCCGGCACGAAGACGCCGACGTGGACCTACAACGGCGGGCTCCCCGGCCCGCTGCTGCGCGCCCGGGTGGGAGATCGCGTGATCGTGCACTTCCGCAACGAGCTGCCGGCGCCCACGACGGTCCACTGGCACGGCGTGCGTTTGCAGGCGGCGATGGATGGCGCGCCCGGGCACAGCCAGCCCGAGACGCCGCCGGGCGGCGGCTTCACGTACGACTTCGTGGTGCCGGACGCGGGGCTCTACTGGTACCACCCGCACGTCGACTCCGCGGTGCAGGCGGGCAACGGCCTCTACGGCCCGCTGCTGGTCGAGGATCCGGACGAGCCCGCGGCGCTCGGCGACGAGCTCGTGCTCGTGCTCAGCGACATCAGCGTGCGCGAGGGCGGCTTGCTCGAGGACCCGGAGGCGGGCGGCAACCTCGGCACGCTGTTCGGGCGCGAGGGCGACCTCCTGCTCGTCAACGGGCGCGTCAACCCGGTGATCGGGGCGCGCGCCGGGCTCAGGCAGCGGTGGCGCATCGTCAACGCGGCCAAGTCCCGCTATTACCAGCTCCTGATCACGGATCACCGCTTCACCCGCATCGGCGGCGACGGCGGGCTCCTGGAGCACCCGGTCGAGGAGGACAGGATCCTGCTCACCCCCGGAGAGCGCGCCGACGTGCTCGTGACGCCGCGCGGGGCGCCGGGCGCGACGCTCTCGGTGCGCTGGGTGCCCTACGATCGCGGCTACGGCACGACCTTCGGGAGGCCCGAGGTCGAGGCGTTCCGGCTGCGCCTCGCGGACGAGCCCCTGGCCGAGGACGAACCGCTCCCCGCGATCGCGCGGGGCATCGAGGCGCTCGACACGGCGGCGGCGAGGCGCGTCGATCTGCAGCTGACGCGGGAGGAGGGCCCGGGCGACCTCGTGATGGGCATCAACGGCGTGCCCTCCTGGGAGGCGGAGCCGCTCGTGGCGGCGGTGGGCGAGACCGCGGTGTGGACCGTCGAGAACACGATGGAGTTCGATCACCCGTTCCACCTGCACGGCTTCTTCTTCCAGGTGCTCGGCGCCGATGGCCAGCCGGTGAGGCCGCTCGCGTGGAAGGACACGGTGAACGTGCCTGTCGACGGGGCGGCGCGCTTCGCGGTGCGTTACGACAACCGGCCTGGCATGTGGATGTTCCACTGCCACATCCTCGATCACGCCGACGCGGGCATGATGGGGATGCTGCAAGTCGTACGGTGAGCGCGTTGCGCGCGTTGAGCGCGGCGAGACGCGGCGAGACGCGGCGGCGGGGGAAGGCGGCGAAGCGCGCGGAGCGGGACGCGGGGGGCGAGCGGCGCGCGGCTGGGTTGATAACAGCGCTGTAGAAAAACAGGGGCTCTGTCGGTATCTCGCACAACCCATCACCTCCGCCGCGGCGGGAGGGGGATGCGAGGGGAGGGCGATGCGAGGCGCGGAAAGGCATGATCCCGAGACGGGGACGCCCTGGATCGGGTAGGATGGGAGCGTGGTAGATCTCGATGCGATCTCGGACCGAACCTACGTGGCTGCGGGGGCGGACTTCGCGTTCGTGATCACCCGGCGGGGGCGGGTCATCACCAAGCGCGTGCCGCGCGACATGCCCAGGGAGGGCCGCGGCCAGATCGTCGAGGCGGCGCAGAGCCTCGGGGAGCGAGGGCGGCTCGGGTGCGTCGAGCTGCGGCGCGAGGATCTGGTGCCGTACGGGGGCGCGGCGCCCGTCGACGTGTACTTCGGCGTGGCCGCCGAGGCGATCCTCTGCGTGGTGATGCCCACGTGGGCGGACCGGCGGGACGTGGCGTCTGCGATCGAGCGCGGCCTGCGTGCCATCGACGAGGGGACCCCGGCGGCGCCGCAGCCGGTCCGGGGCGCGCCGCGGCGCACCCGGTCGCGGCCGCGGGGGGAGGCGGTGCCTGCCTCGGCGCGCCGGCCGGTCGGTGAGGTGCGCGAGGTGCCGCCGGCCATCTGCGGGGCCGCGGTCGTGTGCGAGGCGCCGGCCCCGGCCTCGAGGCGCCCGCCGCCGCCGTCGCCGCCGGCCCGCAAGCGGAGCGCGGTCGCGGGGCTGGCCCTCCTCGCCAACGGGGGGCCGCCGCGGTCGCTGGCGCGCCCGGTGGCGCTGCGCGAGGCGCCGGCGTCGCCCGGGGCGCCGGCGCGGCCGGCCGGGTCGCTGCCGGACATCCGTATCGGCGAGGCGACGCTCGGGCGCGAGAGCCTCGACGCCATCGGGCGAGAGCTCGGCGGGGCGTGGCCGTCGGCGCCCGAGATCCGGGCCGGCGCGGCGTCGCCGGGGGAGGGGGCCGTGGCGGCGGTCGGGGTGGAGATGCCGGAGCCGGCGCGGGTGGGATCGATGCCGGAGGCGGTGCGCCTCGAGCTGGTGAGCATCAGCCGCGAGAGCCTGATGGAGATCGCGGCCGAGGAGGGGCGCATGGCGGCGGCGGGGCCGAGGCCGTGGGTGCCGCTGGTGCGGCCCGCGCAGATCACGCGGCCGTGGGAAGAGCCGCCCGAGGAGGCGGGGCGCATCGGCGAGGCCGAGAGCGGTGCCGGCGAGGCGGGATGAAATCTCCGCGCTAGAGACGATACCCCGGATCGCGCGGCAGCTTGCCGTCGACGCGAAGCACCTTGACGTCATTCCCCGCCGCGGACGCGCGAACGAACCCGATCGCCCCGTCCACCCTGCCCACGATCCAGACGACCGTAGCCGCGTTCGGCACGCTCTTCGGCGGACCGGATTGGCCACGAATCTTGCGATCGATCCAGTAGAGACCCACCTCCTCGGGTGACATGCCAAGGACCGCCTCGTCGAAGGCGATGCGCTCCGGAGCGGCCCTGGGATAGGTGACGGGCACCAGCAGCTTCCCGTTCACCATGACCTGGCTGCCCATGTACGCGCGCTTCAGATCTCCGAACGAGATCCCCTCCGCGGGGAAGCTCTTCGAGACGACGATCGCCAGAGGTCCCAGGTCTCCCGCGCCGTACGTCTCCTCCGGCGCTGCCGTGACCACCGCCGCGAACACCAACGCGCACGACGTCAAGAGGGTTCTTCGAGCGATCATGCTAGAAACTCCACGCGGCCTGCGTGATGAACTGATCCAAATCGATGCTCTTCTCTTTCAGGTAGGGCATCCATACATGCACGCCCACGACCTTCAGCACGACGTTCTCCGTGGGGCGTATGTTCAAGCCCCCGACGATATCGCACGCCTCGTACACGAAGCTGGATTTGCCCGTGCGGTCGTATTCGAAGCCGAACCAGGGCATGATGCCGTACCAGGGCAATCGATAACCCGTCTGAAAGTAGAAGCCCCAGCCACGGTTGTCAGGGGTCCATGTCCCTGGCGTAAGGCCGGCAGGCCGGTGGTCGTCGTCGTAGCGTACATCATGCATGATGTACTCGGACTGGAACAGGAAGCCGCCCCAGGTGTACTTGAGATCTGCGGCCAGGCCGAGCTCGTCGTACCTCGCGGTGACCGGGAAGCTGGTAGCGAACGCGCCGTCCTCCAGCGTCGTGACCTGCGCGGCGTCGGTGTAGCGGCCCTTGTAGCCCGATGTGCCGACGGCGACGTTGCCGAACGGAGTGTCTTGCCGTAGCCAGAGGCGCCAGCCGACCGCCTTGTTGTTGTCCAGGTCCATGTAGCTGTCGACCGGGCCACGGCCATTGGACAGCGTAAGGTGGTACCCTATCTGCGTGTCACCGATGCCATGACTTCCATGCGCCTCGATGCCGGTTTGTCGCTGGGGCAGCCACTCGGAGCCGACGATATAGGGTCGCGTGACGCTCAGGATGACGGGTGTCCCGTGGTCCACGTTCCAGATCCCGTACGGGGTAAGCCACTGTCCGAGCCGGACGTTGAAGAGCGGATGGGCGGCGTATTCGAGCCACGCGCGCTCGATGACCACCCCGCCCACCTTCTTCGGCCGATTGAAGTCGGTGTAGTCTGGAAAGGCGGCGCTGATACGGGCGCTCTGGAACGTCGCCGGGTCGGTCACGATCGCCCCGTCCGGCAGGTAAGTGAAGCGGAGCTCGATCAAGGAGCGGAACTTCTTGCCCAGGTTCGAGTCGAGGTAGACGTTGAGGTTGCCGACGTAGAACGTCGGGTTCGGGCCCACTCCGGTCAAGGCCCCGGAGGTCTTCTCGTCGCTGAGCAGCGTGGCGAAGGTGAAATCAGCGAAGCCGTAGACGCTGAGCTTGGTCTCTTCGGAGGTGAGCTCCTCGGCGACTTCCTCGCCGGCCAGCGCTTGAGCGAGCGATTCTCCGCCGGCTCCCGGCGCAGCGCCCGCGTCGACCGGGCCGGTAGCCCCTGCCTGGGGTCGAGGCGCCGCGGCGCTCGAAGCCGCGCTGGCCGCCGGCGAAGGTGTGTTTGCTGCGCCCGGCTCTGCGCTCGCGGCAGGTTGAGCCGGAGGCGCTGGCTCCGGAGGTTGGACGGCGCCCGAGCCGTCCGGTGCCGGAGCCTGTCCGGAGGGGGCCGCCGGACCCGTGGCCTCCGCAGGCGTCGGAGCTGCTTGTGCCGCCGCGTACGACGACCCGAGCAACAGCGCGGAGGAGACGGCGAAGGCAAGGTGAACGGGCACGCCGCGGAGCTCGATGGATCGCGTCTTCAATTGGGGCAGCTCCCTTCCGCGACGCACTGGTATTGCTCGACTCCATAGGCGGTAAGGTCGCAGCACACGGTGCCGGTGAAGCAATTGTTCGGCGAGAGCGTGCAGCCTTGAACCTGACACTTCTGCGTCAGCTGGACATTGCAGTACGTGGCCTCGGTCCCCGCGCAATCCGCGTCGCCGGCGCAGGGCTTCCCCGCGCCGATCGGCGGTCGGCGACAGTAGGATGGGGCGACCGTGAGGTCGCACATGTATCCAACGGCGCAGTCGGCGGGGCCCTCGCATCCCTGGCTGGTGCAGTAGCCGCTGGTCCCCGAGGCGGCGTGACAGTAGCTGTACGCGGCTTCGGGGCAAGGGGTCGTCGCGGTGTCGCACGCCGCAGCCAGGCCGGCCGGGGTCGCGGTGCATGGCGCCTCGGCGGACGCCCTGCTGAACCCGGGCGCGCATTCGCACGCCCCTGTGGCTCCGGTCACCTCGTTCTCGCCACACGCCGAGCAGGACACCGCGGCGTCAGCGCGGCCATATCCGGCTTTGCAGAGGCAGCCGCTCGGCCCGACCTCTTCGTTCTCGCCGCAGCGCACGCAGCCCGCCGCCGTCGCAGCATGACCCTCGGCGCAGACGCAGACCTCAAAGTACTCCGACTCGGCCCTGAGGGTCTGGCCAGGTCCACAGGGCTTTTCGCTGTCGTAAACGCAACCAAGGAACGAAAAAGCAACGGTATTGGCCATCAGAAAGACTCGCCCCCATCGGCGTGACGCCGAGGGGAGAGGTCCATGCAGCAGTCTCGCAGACATCACGCTCATTCCTCGTTGTTGGGTTCGTTACACAACCTTCGAACGCAGGGTTTGCAAGAGGAGCGAACCTCTCTGTTGTCGGGCCCACCGGAGGGCAGCCCGGCTGCCGCCGTCGTAGCTGGTCTGCTCCAATCCCAGCGTGCCCGTCCACTGCGGCCATGCCCCCGAACTGTCCGCACAGGAATAATCCTACAGGGATCTGCGGCCAGTGGAAGACGCAATCTGCGCACCTGGGAGGGCAGCTCGGCGCAGGGCGACCCGAGCTCGCGCTGCGCGCCGCGGAGCTGCGTGGCGTCTTACAGGCGTCAGGCGGCTCCGCCTGCGCGCCGGTGTGAGCGATTGCGCTACAGTTGGGCCGCCTGGTCGTCGCCGCCTCGATCTCGGGCGCATGACGTGACGCGACGCCCGTCGAGGTGACGGGGCGCGGCGGACGCGCCGGCGCCGCCGCCGGGGCGCTCAGGGGCTCATCGTGGCGACGAAGACATCGGCGCCGGCCGCGTGGGGGATCGGCCCGGTCCCGAAGTCCGTCGGTCCCTCGGCAGCGCCGGTGATGGCGATCGTGCCGTTCGGAGAGACGGCGATGTCGTTCGCGTGCGCGTCGAAGCTGCTCGTCCAGAGCGCCGTCCCGGCCGCGTCGAGTCTGGAGAGCCCGTCGCCGGCGATGACGATGCCGCCGGAGCCATCCAGGGCGATCGCATGGCCGAACGGGATCGAGCGGCTGAAGACATGCTCGCCCGCGGCGTCCAGCTTGACGAGCACCGGGCCCTCGGGGAGCACGCCGCCGCCGACGTCGACGGTCCCGTCGGTGTAGGCCGTCAGGAGGATCTCGTCTTCGGCGGTGATCGCCAGCGCGAGGGCCGACGCTCCGAGCTCCGCCTCGGAGGGATCCGAGGGACCGAACTGGCGGCTCCAGACCACGCCGCCGGCCGGGGTGCGCTTCTGGACGGTGAACCCGTGAGGGCAGGGGCAGGACGGCTGACCGGAGATGGACGCGCTCGTCGTGATGACATCGCCAGCGCTGTCGACCGCGAGAAGAACGTCGTCGCTCTGGTGCTGGTCGTCGTTGTGGGACGGGATCGCCGTCGCGAGCGGTTGAGTCCAGAGGATGTTTCCTGCGGGATCCAGCTTCGCCAGGGAGGGGGTCGACGGGGCCAAGAGCGGGGCAAACGCCACATAGGCACTCCCGAGGGCGTCGACGGCGAGCCGCCCGAAGAGCTTGTAACCGAACCAGTCCGACGCGACGGCTCTCTGGCTCCAGATGTGATTCCCCTCGGGGTCGAGCTTGGCGACGAAGATCGCCTCTTCCCAGCCCGACGCCTGGAGCGCGCAGCCGCCGAAGCTCACGGCCGACATCCCTTGCCTGTAGTTGCCGGCTAGCAACACATTGCCGCTTCCATCGACGGCGAGGGCGCGGCCGGTCTCCGCCAGGTCGCTGCCGAAGCGCTTGCTCCAGAGCAACGCGCCGGCGGGATCGAGCTTGAGGAGGAACACGTCCGTCTCGCCTGCGCTGGTCAGCGGGCCGGCGCCGAAGTCGACGGTACCTTCGAAGGTGCCGATGACGTAGGTGTTGCCTGCGGCGTCGCTCCCGATGGACCAGCCCACGTCGGCGCCGGCGCCGCCATATCCCCGCGACCATGGTGGCTGCGGAGGGCAGTGGGGCTCGCCGTCGCAGCTCTCGTCCTCCGGTGTCACGCAGACCTCTGCGGCGGGCGTCACCTCGCCGATGCAGGGCCCATACCCGGCACCATCGGGGAGGCATGTCTGCGTTCCAGGAGCGCAGCGCCCGACGCCCCGGGTCCCGGCGGGGCCGGTGTAACATGCGACGACCGAGCCCGGCGCGCACGTCGCCGGCGCGTCGCCGCCGGTCGAGCCGCCGCCGTCACCGCTCGATGCTGCTCCGCCGCCGCCGCCGTCATCGTCGCCGCCGCTCGCCGGCGGGTTGAAGACGACGACGTAGGCGTCGTTGGACCCTACATAGGGAATCGGGCTGGTCCCGAAGTCCACGGGGCCACCCGCGAGACCGGTGACGGCGATCGCGCCGTTCGGGGACAAGGAGATATCCCGCGCATCTGCGTCGAAGTCGATCGACCAGAGCTCCGTCCCGCTCGCGTCGAGCTTCGCGAGGCCGCGTCCGGCGATGACGATGTCGCCCGCGGGATCCAGCGCGATCCTGTCGCCGAAGCGGACCGAGCGGCTGAAGAGGGGTTCGCCCGCGGCATCCAGCTTGAGGAGGACGGAGCCGGCGGGGAGGGGCCCGCTGCCGAAGTCGATGGATCCATCCGTCGTGCCCGTCACGAGGATCTCGTCCGCCGCATCGATCGCCACGGCGTGCGCCGTCACGCCGCCGCCAAACACAGGGTCGCTGGATATGAAATTTTGCACCCAGAGGGGATCGCCGGTCGGAGAGTATTTGGAGACCACGAACCTGGTTGGAATGCCCTCGAAGCTCAAGCCGTGGGTCACCACCGCCACGACGTTGCCGGCGCTGTCGAGCGCGAGCCCCGCGCCGCGAGCATAGTATCCTGGCAACGTCTCCCACCAGAGGGTGGCCTTGCTCGCGGCGTCGATCTTGATGAGCTGGGCCTGCTCCCACTGGAGGTACACGACATACATATCGCCGTGAGCATCGACGGCGATCTGCTCGACGGAGTGCACCACCGGAGCAGCGTAGGGACCATTGCTCCAGATGTGATTGCCGTCGGGATCGAATTGGGCCACGAAGAAGGATACCAACGGGGCGATGTCTTGGAGGGGGAGGGGACACCCGCCCAGATCGATGCTCGGCATCCCGTACGAGTCCATGTACACGCCGGTGAGGAAGACGTTTCCGTTCTCGTCGACGGTCACGGCGCCCCCCCGCTCGTTCAGCTCGGTCCCGATGCGCTTGCTCCAGAGCACCGCGCCCGAGGGATCGAGCTTGATAAAGAGGATGTCCCCCTCTCCGGCGCTGGTCACGGGGCCGGTGCCGAAGTCGACGGTTCCTCGGAAGGTGCCCGAGACGTAGGTGTTGCCCGATGCGTCGCTCGCGACGGAGAAGCCCTCGTCGACGCCAGGGCCGCCGAAGCCCAGCGCCCAGGCCGGCGGCTGAGCGCAGCGGGGCTCGCCGTCGCAGCTCTCGTCCGCCGGCGTGGCGCAGCGCTCTCGATCGGGTGTCACCTCGCCTGCGCACGCGCCGTAGCCGAAGCCGTCGGGGCGGCAGGTCTGCGTCCCGGAAGCGCAGCGCCCGACGCCCTTCGTCCCAGCAGGACCTGTGTAGCAGGCGACGACCGAGCCCGGCACACATGTGCCCGGCGAGCCGCCGCCACCACCGGTCGAGCTGCTGCCGCCGCCGGTGCCAGGCGCGCCGCCATCGCCGCCGGTGCAAGGCGCGCCGCCTTCTCCGCCAGTGCCAGATGCGCCGCCGGTGCCAGGCGCGCCGCCGTCGTTCGATCCGCCGGCACCCTCTGTGGCGCTGCTGCTGCTCGCCCCCGGAGTGCCGCCGCTGCCGCCTGTGCCTCCTGCGCCGCCGTTACCTCCGCCGCGCGCGATGGGCTCGCACGCGGTGAGGCCAACCAGGGCCGTGATGGTCAGTGCGGATGCTGCCCGCCGGCAACCCTTGAGGCTCCAACCACGACGCGCAATGTGTTCGGCCATGGCAACGCTTCGTTGCTCGACATGAGCCGCATATTCATCAGGCCTCCAAATAAGCGAGGAGCCACTGGACGATTTTCTTTTGAATGATCCTGTGTACTCTTTCACCTCAAAACCTGCCTTCGCACCTCGAAAACGATGACCTGATCCCCTGCAAGCGGATCAGGACGGGCAATGACGTGTCTGATGCGTAAATGTGTAACATGATTAACGAAATTTCCGTTTCGCGGGCGCGTTGGTGGCGAGGAGTAGTCCAGTGAAGCGCGAATTTTTCATGCGGAGGCACGGCACATGAACCAACAAGCTCGAACCGCTTTCTCGGTATTGCTCGTGGCAGCTTCGATGGGCGCGGCCGGGCCGGCCTATGCCAGCGTGTCCGTCTCGGGGAATGTGACGCCCGCTGTCGCTGACCCGGGCGACCCGTGGGATCTCGGGGCGAATGCGCTGGTGGTCGGCAGCGCGCTCGACGCGGAGGAGCCGATGGGAGAGGTGATCGTCAGCCACCAGGGGACGTTGATCAGCGCCGGCGCCTCGGTGGCGGCGGTCGCCTACTCCAGCGGCAGGGTCCAGGTCATCGGATACGGCTCGCGATGGATCAATGATGGGCAGCTCGCGCTCGGGCTTCGCGCCGGGGCGTCCGGCTCGCTCCTCGTGCGGCGGGGCGCCCAGGTGACCACCGACGACCTCGTGCTCGGCGTGCGCGGCTACGCGGCCATGGGATACGTGCTCGTCGAGGGGTACGACGCCTCCCTGACGAGCCACACGAACGCGTACATCGGCCGCTCGGAGGAGCTCAGCGTCCTCGAGATCAAGCAGGGAGGGAGCTTCTTCTCGAACAACGTATTCATCGCGACGTGCCCGATCTGCCAGGGCGACGTGACCGTCACGGGCTCCGCGACGAGGTGGGTCAACACGGGCGAGTTCGTCGTGGGCGCGAACGGCGGCGCGAGGCTGCGCATCGAGCAGGGGGCCCAGGTCTTCACCGCGAACGCGCAGATCGAGACCTATCCCGGCGAGCCCAGCTACTTCGCGAGCTCGGCGATCGTGAGGGGCTGGGACGCCACCTGGACCAACGAGGGGCTGCTGCGCGTCGGGGCCGCCGGCCATGGCGAGCTCACGGTCGGCGCTTATGGAACCCTCGTGACGGAAGACACGGAGATCCGCTCCACGTACGGCCACGGGTTCGTCCGGGTGAACGAGCCCTACGCGTCATGGCGCAACAGCGGCGATGTGACGATCTACGCGACCTTCTCGATTTCCCCGTCGCTCCTCGTCGACGGGCGAGGCGAGGTCAGCATCGGCGGCCTCCTCCGGATCACGCCGCTGGTCGAAGGCGCAGCGCCTGGCCCGGAGCCCATCGTGCGCCTCACGCGCGGGGTGCTCGCCGCGGGCGCGATCGAGATCCAGGCGCGCGACTTCGACTTCGCCGGAGGCCGCCTGAGCACTGGCAGCTTCGTCGGCGATCTCGCCAATACGCAGGCCGGCGCGCTGTCCGTGGGAGATGTCTACGCCTCGACGGACGTGGCCGGCGATTACAGCCAGGGCCCGAGCGCCACGCTGAGCGCCACCGTCGCGGGCCCGGGCGCCGCGCCGCTCCTGGTCGTGGACGGGGACGTGAGCCTCGATGGCGTGCTGGAGGTGGTCCCGGCAGGCGACACGGCGCCGTTCCAGGCCGGGGACACCGTCGCCCTGCTCGGCTGGAGCGGAGAGCTGACAGGGGCCTTCGCTGACGTGCACATCGCCCTGCCGCTCGCCCCCGGGCTCGCCTGGGATACCTCCGCGCTGTACACGACCGGAGAGATCACCGTCGTGCCTTCCGCCTGAGCGGAGGCGCGGCACGACGGGAGCTCCACGTCGGGCCGCGCTCGCCCGAGCGGCGACGGGCCGGCCGGCGCGACGTCACCAGGTCCGGGGCGCGCACGTTGCCTGCTGGATCGCTGGGGGGCGGTCAACGTGATCGTGGATTGCTTGACAACCCGATGGTCCTTCGCACGATTCATCATCGTGGGGGAGCATGCGTACAGGACCCGACGATCACACGGAGCCAGGCGCGCTCGTTGTCGACCATGCCCGTCGCCTGGGGCCGGGCGAGCCCGCGCGCTCGGAGCCCGCTGAGCGCGCGGGCCTCGGGCCGCGCAAGGCCGCCTCGGGCTGCCCGCCGGAGCAACGTACGGGCGATCTCGGGACGAAGAGCCCTCCGCCGGGGAGCGGCCGAAGAGCCCAGCCGAGCACGGTCGCTATCGACATCCCGACGGACATCGCTCGCAAGTGGCAGGAGATGACCGATCTCCTCGCGGAGATCCTGCGCGTCCCGGCCGCTCTGATCATGAGAATCGAGCCGCCGGAGATCGTCGTCTGCGTCTCCAGCGAGTCGAAGGGGAACCCCTTCGCGGCCAACGAACGAGCGCGCCTCGGCACCGGGCTCTACTGCGAGAGCGTGATGAAGAGCCGAACGCCGCTGCTGATCCCGGACGCCCTGAAAGACGAGCAGTGGAGGTCGAATCCGGACATCGAGCTCGGGTTGATATCCTATCTCGGTTTCCCGATCTCCTGGCCCACGGGGGATATCTTCGGAACCATCTGCGTGCTGGATGACCGCGCGAACCATTACAGCAAGGCCTATCAGGCGCTCATGGAGCAGTGCCGCGACGTGATCGAGATGGACTTGAAATCCATCTTCGCCCTCGATGCTCGCCTGGCAGAAGAGGCCCGGGCAAAAGAGCGGCTGGAGCAGCAGGTCGCCGAGCGCACCGCGGACCTGCGCCACGTCAACGCCCAGCTCAGGCAGAAGATCGCCGACCACGAGCGGACGGAGGCGGCGCTGCGGAAGGTCGCGGAGGAGTGCAGGTGCGCGGAGGAGGCGCTGCGCACGAGCCAGGAGCTCCTGCGCGCCATCATCGACAGCTCGACGGCCATCGTCGCCGTCAAGGACATCGAGGGGCGCTACCTCCTCGTCAACCGCCGCTTCGAGGAGCTGTTCGGCGTCGCGCGCGAGGCCATCGTGGGCAAGAGCGACGATGACGTGTTCTCCCGGGAGCACGCCGCGGCGCTCCGCGCTTTCGACCGGCGGGCGCTCCTCGCCGGGACGGCGCTGAAAGACGAGGAGGTGATGCCCGAGGACGACGGCGTGCACACCTACCTCACCATCAAGTTCCCTCTGCGCGACGCCGCCGGTGTCCCGTACGCGGTGGGCGGCATCTCCACGGACATCACGGAGCGGAAGAAGATCGAGGCGGAGCGCGCCCTGGTCCTGGAGCACGAGCAGAGGGCTCGGACCGCCGCCGAAGCCGCGGTGCGGATGCGCGACGACTTCCTGTCGATCGCCTCCCATGAGCTCTACACCCCCATCGCGGGCCTGAAGCTCGCCGTGCAAGGCTTGATGCGCGAGGCGACGACGCTCCCCGCCGGCGCGACGAAGCTGGCCAGGATGGCCGAGCGGCAGTGCCAGCGGCTCGTCAGGCTCATCGAAGATCTGCTCGACGTGGCCCGGATCCAGGCAGGCAAGCTCGATCTGAGGCTGGGAGACGTCGATCTCCGGGCGCTTTCGGAAGAGGTCGTGGAGCACTTCGACGTGGAGCTGAAGCAGGCAGGAAGTACAGTGCGCTGGCGGGCAGACGCTCCCGTGGTGGGCACGTGGGACAGGGCCCGTCTGGAGCAGGTGGTGACGAACCTGGTGTTGAACGCCATCAAGTACGGGAGGGGCGAGCCGATCGAGATCAGCGTCGCGGCCGAGGGCGAGGTGGCCAGGCTGGTCGTCGCCGATCGCGGCATCGGGATCGATGCGAGCTGCGCGCCGTACATCTTCGAACGCTTCGAGCGAGGCGTCTCGGCGCAGCACTACGGCGGCCTCGGCCTGGGGCTGTACATCAGCCGCCAGATCGTGGACGGCCATGGTGGCTCGATCCGGGTCGAGAGCGAGCTCGGCGCGGGGGCTGCCTTCATCGTGGAGCTGCCCCTGCGCCGGCGGCGCGACGCTCTGCCGACCGAGGTGTCTCCGCCGGCCGGAGGTCCCGATGAGCCCGCGGGATGATCATCACGACGGTGTCTTGATCGTCGACGACGACAGCGGTTTTCGCGCCGTCGTGGAGGAGCTCTTGCAGGCATGCGGCTACGAGGTCGTCTGCGCGGAAAATGGCGCGGTGGCGCTGGATCTGCTCCGCCGCGGCCTCCGGCCGGGCATCATCCTGCTCGACCTCATGATGCCGGAGATCAACGGCTGGGAGTTCCTCGCGCTCAAGCGACGGGAGCCCGCGCTGGCGGACATCCCGGTGGCGATCCTGTCGGGCGTCGACGCTCTGGAAGCCAAGGCAGCCACCCTGGACGTGTGCGCGCTGCTCAAGAAGCCGATCGATCTCGACGCCCTTCTCGCCGTGGTCGCGCAGACACGATGAGCTCGCGTCGGGGAGCTCGTTCGGCGCTCGAGACATCCTCCAGCGACGGCGTCGACCCCGGCGAGAGCGGCGGGGGGTCGCGCCCATGGCCATGGCGGGTCGCCTACGGCTGACCCGTTCACCCTCGCCGACCGGTGGCATCGAAGCGCGAAACCTGCGGGAGCTCGGGGGCATCGAGCCCCGCGAACGGATCGCGCCAGGCGTCGAGCTGCCACAGGCGCGCGTGCCAGGCCGCGACGCGCGGGTAGTCCGAGAGCGGCAGGCCGGCGAGATCCGCGAACGGAAGCACCGATGCCATCCGAAAGTCCGCATACGAGACCGCGCTCCCGACGAGCCAGTCCCTGCCGCTCAGGACCTGTTCGAGCAGCGTCGCCGCCTCGGCGAACCCCGAGAGCCCCTCCGCCACGAGGTCGTCGCGGATGGGACCGAGCCCGTAGCGCTGCTTCGTCACCCGCTCGAAATGGACCTTGTCGCACGCGGCGACGAAGTTGTGCGTGCCCCAGCTCAACCAGCGGATCATCTCCGGTTGCGCGGCGCCCGTGCGCCAGAAGTCCGAGCCCGTGAGCTGCGAAAGGCGGCACGCGATCGCGTCCGTTTCCCAGAGCGACTCGTCCCCCTCGACCAGGATGGGCACGCGCAGGTTCGGATTCAGCGCTCGAAACTTCTCCTGCTGTGACGGGTCGAGAGGAGCCGCGTGGACGTAGTCCACGGGTGCATCGAGGTGGCGCGCCACGGCGACGGCGACCCGTGGATTCAAGTTTCGGCTGAAGTACAGCTTCATGGATCTCGTTTCTCGTGCGTGGCTCAGCCACAGGAAATCACAGCACGTGAAGCAGAGCAAGAGCGTACAGCGGGAGACGGGGAGGGGAGAGAACTAGAATCCCCAACTCTCGCCTCCCCGCCTCCCCGCCTCCCCGCCTCCCTGTGAATCCTTCCTTCTTCCTCTCCGCTCAACCCGATCGATTCATCCATGCATCGACGATGAGGCCGCCCTGAGGTCACCTCTCGCTGTCGAGCATCGCCATCATGGGCGCGGGGTAGCGGGTGCCGGCGATCGCCTCCGCGGGGACGGCGGCCTCGAGCTCGGCGAGGTCGGAGGGCGCCAGCGCGATCTCGAGGCCGGCGAGGGCATCGTCGAGCTGCTTCCGCGTGCGCGCGCCCATCGTCGGGATCACCGTGACGCCCTGCGCGGCGCCCTTGGCGCGGACCCAGGCGACGGCGAGCTGCACGGGGGTGACGCCGCGCCTCTCCGCGAGGCGAACGAAGGCGTCGACGAGCGCCTGGTTCTTTCGAGCGTTCTCGCCCGAGAAGCGCGGCATGTGGGCCCGCAGGTCGCCCGCGCCGGCCGGCTTGCTCCCGGCCAGCAGGCCGCGCGAGAGCACGCCGTACGCGGTGACCGCGACGCCGAGCTCGGCGAGCGCGGGGAAGATCGTCGCCTCGGGGCCGCGGCTCACGAGCGCGTACTCGATCTGGAGGTCCACGATCGGGTGCACCTTCGCGGCGCGGCGGATCGTCTCCGCGCCCACCTCGGAGAGGGCGATGTGGCGGACATAACCCGCCTTCACCATGTCGGCGATGGCGCCGATCGTTTCCTCGATCGGGACCGCCGGGTCCAGGCGCGCGGGCCGGTAGACGTCGATGTAGTCGACGCCGAGGCGCGACAGGCTATGGGCGAGGAAGCTCTTCGTCGCGATCGGACGAGCGTCGAAGCCGAGGAAGGTGCCGTCGGGCGCGCGCAGGCCGCCGTACTTCACGCTGAGCACGGCCTTGTCGCGCCGGTCCTTGATGGCCCGGCCGATGAGCATCTCGTTCTTGCCCATGCCGTAGAAGTCGCCGGTGTCGAGGAGGTTCACGCCCCGATCGAGCGCCGCGTGGATGGTCGCGATGCTCTCCGCCTCGTCGCTCTCGCCGTACCAGCTGCCCCCGCCCATGCTCATGCAGCCGAGGGCGAGGGGGAAGATGGAGGGGCCAGTCTTGCCGAGCTTGGTGGTGTTCGTCGTCGTCATGCCGTCACTCTAGGCGCTCGCGTTTCATTGCTCCAATGAATAGGTTCTATTCTCGACATGCCTGACGTTTATGGAATAAACCTCGATCTGAACCTGCTCCGCGTCTTCGCCGTCGTCGCCGAGGCGGGCAGCGTCACGGAGGCGGCGAGCCGGCTGTACCTGACGCAGCCGGCGGTGAGCGCCGCGCTCCGGCGCCTGACCGCGACGATCGGCGCGCCGCTCTTCGTACGGAGCGGGCGCGGGGTCGCGCTGACGAGCCGGGGCGAACGGCTGCGCGCGTCGCTGAAGCCGCACCTCGGCGCCCTGATCGACGCCGCGCTGGCGCCGCCGACCTTCGACCCGAAGACGTGCGAGCGCACCCTCCGCCTCGGGCTCTCCGACACGGCCGAGGTGTGGCTGCTCCCGCCGCTCTTGCGCGCGCTCGAGCGCGAGGCGCCGCGCATGCGCGTCGTCGCCGTGCCCGTTCAGTTCCGCACCGTGGGCGCGGCGCTCGCGGGCGGCGTCGACGCGGCGATCACGGTCGCCGACGATCTACCTTCGAACGTCCGCCGGCAGCGGCTCTTGAGGACCGGCTTCACCTGCCTGTACGACCCGCGCCACGCGCGCCTGCGCAAGCTGACCGAGGCCGAGTACTTCGCGCACGATCACGTCATCGTCTCGTACAACGGGGACCTGCGCGGCTTCGTGGAGGACCTGCTCGGCAAGACGCGGAGGATCCGGTGCTCCGTCGCGACCTTCTCCAACCTGGGCGCGCTGATCGACGGCACAGCGATGCTGGCGACCGTGCCCGAGATCGTCGCCGACGACATCCGCGCCGTCAGGCCGCACCTCCGGACCAAGCCCCTGCCGTTCGAGGTCCAGCCCGGGTACATGGAGCTGCTGTGGCCCGCCGCCACGGACGACGACGAGGCGTGCAAGTTCGCGCGGGAGAAGATCGTCCAGATCGCGCGGCCGCTGAGCAAGAGATGACCTGCCTGCCGGCCCGTCAGCGCTCATCGGCCCGGAGAGAGTTCCATCGAGGCACGAAGATCATCGATCGTTCTTCCGGCCTTCCCGCCTTCTGGCTCCACCTGGAGCGCTGTCTGCCCCTGGTCCCTACGCGCCCGTCGCCCCGCGCGGCTGCCGCGCCGCGGCCGTCGCATAAGGCGGCTCGCGGCCGGCGCGCACGGCGGCGAGATCGGCGCGCATCGTCCTCGCGTCGGGATAACGCTCCTGCTTGAGGAAGGCGAGGGCGCGGTCGACCACGGCGCACAGGCCGGGCGGCGCCGTGGGGGCGTGCATCGCGAGGGGCGGCGCCTTCTCCGTGGCGACCGCGATGAGCAGGCGCGCGTCCTCGAGGTTGCCGTGGATCGTGCGGCCCGCGAGCAGCCGGAACATCGTCGCTCCCAGGCCGAAGAGGTCCGTCCGGCCGTCGATCTCGCGGATGAGGCCCAGGGCCTGCTCGGGCGCCATGTAATCGTCGGTGCCGATCGACACGCCCGTCGCGGTCTTCGTCATCTCCGGCACCCCGGCGACGTCCTCGAGCAGCGGGTCGAGGACGCGCGCGAGGCCGAAATCGAGCACCCGCACGCGCCCGTCGTTGCCGATGTGGAGGTTCTCGGGCTTGAGATCGCGGTGAACGACGCCGTGCTCGTGCGCCACGATCAGCACGTCGAGGACCCGCTCGCCGAGCGCGAGCACCTGGCCGACAGGGAGCGTCCCGTGCCGCGCCATGCGGTCGAACACGGTCTCTCCCTCGAGCACCTCCATGGCCATGTAGACAAGGCCGTCGTCCGTGGCCCCGGACTCCAGCACCTGGGGGAGCCCGTCGCAGAGCGGCGCCACGGCGGCCAGCGCGCTCCCGATCGGCCCCTCGCGCAAGAACCGCTTTCGCACCGCCTCGATCTCGGCGAGCTCGGCGTGCAGGACCTTGAGCGCCGCCACGCACCCGTCAGCCCGGCGGCAAAAGAAGACGCTCGCCATGCCGCCGACCCCGAGGACGCTCTCCACCGCCCAGGGGCCGATCCACGTGCCGACGCGCTGCTCCGCCAGCTCCTCTTCGGTCGCCATGGGGAGATGTTACCACCGGCGGCTGCCCGCCGGGCCTCGTCCCGCAGGGGCTCGTCCGCGCCCCTCTTGCAGGGCCCCGGCCGCGTTCCTCGGGGCGAGGACTGCGCTCACCCTGGCGACCGCGGGCGACCGTCTTGCGGCGGACAGGACGAGCAGGTGCTGGAGGTCAGCGCCCCGTGGACGTCCCCGGCTGAGCGAGCGCCTGGACCGCTCGCCATAGCTGGGTCACGAGGTCGCGATCCAGGCCGACGGTGGAGAGCTTTCCGAGGCACCCGGCGCAGATGTGACCGGCCTGGAGCTTGATAGCCACGTCGGCCTTCTGCTGGCAGAGGTCGAAGAGGCAGGCGAGGGTCTCGGCGTGCAACAGCTTCGCGGGCTCATAATCGGCGGAGAGGGCGTGCAGCCCGTAGAGGAGTAGCTCGTAGGCCACGAAGGACGCGGCTGGCAAGGAGATGAGCTGATCCAGGCCGGCCAGCGAGATCACCGCCGTCCGGTGTCCCGGATGCCAGTGCGAGAACCAGCGGTCCGGCAGGGGCTGCTCCACGAAGACCACCTTGAGGGCGCCGGGGTCCAGCGAGTCCGCGTCGGCGACCAGCTCGTCCTCGTCGCGCTGCGAGAGCGGATCGGCAGGGATCGGGGACCCCTCGAGCGACTCGTCCACGTCGAAGGCCGGCGCGCCCTTCACACCGCCGAGCGCCTGGGATGCCGTCCGGAGCAGCGGGGCCAGCCGGGCAGCCGTGGGGACGCCGAGGACCCGAGGGCCGGGCCGGACGCGGCCGCCCATCTTCATGGCCATCATCGCGTCGTAATAATGGCCCTTCTTGCTCAGGGAGGACATCGGCCTGGAATAGGCGTCCCGCTCGGCGTCGAGCCGGTCCGCCTCGGCCTGGATCTCGGGATCCCCGCCGGCATAGCTTCGTAGCCGGCTGGCCGCGTCGGCCAGCGTGGACGCGGCTTCCTGCCACTGGCGACCGTCGTTGAGCCCCAGGGCCACCCGGCGAGCGCGGGCGGCGTCGAGCGCAGCCGCGGCCCGGAGCACCTCCGGATCCGCCGGCTGGGCGCGCGCCTGCTCCTCCGCGACCCGAGGCCATGACAGCGTCCAGGGCTCCTTCGACAGCGCGCCGTCCCGGTCCGCGAGCGCGACGTCGACCACGAGCGTCTCGGCGATCGCGCCGGCGGGGAAGCGCAGCCGGAACATCGGGGCCAGCACCATCCCGCCCGGGAGCGAGCCGAGCGAGAAGGAACAAGTCCCGCCGTCGCGGGTGCAAGGGTAGTCATTGAGCGACTCCACCTCGACGCCCTCGGGCGCGCGGATCACGAGCGCGGCGTCGCGGGCGACCACGGAGAGCACCTCGCCGATCTCCCGGCCGACGAAGCCGGGGAGCTCGTCGGCGCGCGCGGCGAAATAGAAGTTGCCGCCGCCCTCCTCGGAGAGGCGGCCCAGGAGGAACTCGTTGAAGCCCTCACCCAGGCCAAGGGTGCTTGTGGTCACCCGGCGCAGCCGCTCGGAGCGGGCGCGGGAAGTCAGCTCGTCGGGCGAGGTGATCCCGTGGTTGGCCTGGCCGTCGGTGAGCAGGAGGACGCGGCCGATGGCATCCTCGGGCAGGTGCGCGCCCACCTCGGCGCAGCCGCGGAGCCAGCCGCCGCCCAGGTCGGTGTTGCCTCGCGCGGTCACCGTGTCGAGCGCGGCCTCGGCGCGGAGCCGCGCCCCGGGCGTGGCCTCGGTGGAGGGGATGGGCACCTCGACCTGGTGGTCGAAGGTGACCACGCTGAAGCGGTCGCCGGGCTGGAGGGTGCGGATGGCCTGGCGAGCAGCTTCCAGCGCGAGCCGGAGCTTCTTGCCGGACATGGAGCCGGAGCGGTCAATCACCAGCGAGAGGTGGACAGGCTTGCGGGCCTGGCTCCCCTCGGGCCGGGGTACCGTGATCTCCACCCGGAGCAGTCGCTCCGAGGGCTCGGCGGGGAGCCATGGTCGATCGGGGCGGGCGTTGAACATGGCACCATGGCACACCCCGCCCCGGGCTGCCGTCAACGGGTCGATGGCTTCCGCAGGCCGGCAGATCGCCGCATCGCCGCATCGCCGCATCGCCGCATCGCCGCATCGCCGCGCGCCGAGCTTCACGCCAAGGAGACTCCCTCGATGCCCGTCATGCACTCGCTCCCGCCGGTTCATCGCCCTCTCGAGGACGCGCTCGCGCTCGGCCCCGCGCTGCTCGCGCGCGCCCGCACGGCAGAGGCGGCGCCCTGGCTCGCCGCCAGCCTCGTCGAGGGCCCCGCCGTGGTGCTGGGCGCGGCCCAGCGCGCGGCGCGCGTGGTCGACCTCTCGGCCTGCGCCGCGCGCGGCGCGAAGGTCCTGCGGCGCGCCACGACGGGCACCGCCGCGTTCCTCGGCGGGCGCGGCGTCGTGTGGACCCTCGCGCTGCCGCACGCCGCCTCGCTCGCGCCCGACGCCACGGCCCGGACGCTCCTCAACCGCAACGTGCGCGGCTTTCTCAAGGGCTTCTCCCGCGCCGGCGCGCCCGCGCATTACTTCGGGCGCGAGTGGATCTCGCTGCAGCACCGCCCCGCCGCGCTGCTCGGCCTCGACGCCACGCCGGACGGCGCGCTCCTCATCGAGGTCTTCGCGGGCCTCGACGCGCCGCCCGCGATCCCCCCGGAGCTCGCGGCGCCGGACGAGCGCGTCATCGACCGCTGGCTGGGCAAGGCCCCGGCCGCGCTCTCCGACGTCCTCCCGGCGCGCCTCTCGCTCGAGGCGCTCGCGCGCGCCGTCGTCGAGGGGGTCGCCCTCCGCGCCGCGCTCCCGCTGATCGACGGCGGCGAGGCGCCCGAGCTCGCGGCCGAGCGCTTCCAGCCCGTGACCGCGCCCGACGACCCGGTGCCGCCGGGCGCCTCCGCCGCGGCGCTGGCGCGCGTGCCCATCGGCTGGATCGAGGCCGCGGCGCTCGCCAACGTCCCGCATGTTCCGCTCGTTTCGCCGGCGCGCGCGTGGCTCGGCGGCGACGTGCTCACGGCGCGCTGGCTCCTCGACGCGCTCGGCCGGGGGGATGCGCCGGCGCGCGGCGAGGACGTCGACGCCTCGCCGCTGGAGGGGGCGACCCTCGCCGACCTGCGCGCGCTCGCGCGGCGCGCGCTCGCCCTGGGCCGCGCGCCCGGGGGCTGATCCGCCTCGGAGGCCTCAGAGGAGCGCCTGGCACGGCGCGAGCTGGCTCGCCAGGGGCCCGAGCGCCCCGCCGGCCGCGCCCCCGGCGAGGAGGCCCGCCAGCGCAGGGCGCGGGCGAGGATCCGGGTCGGGGACATGCCGCCCTCCGTCGAGGCGATAACGCCAGCGGGGACCCCGGGCGACGAGATCGGCGATCACGAGGAGGAACCTGTCGATGTCCGCGGCGCTGGTGCCGACGCCGAAGCTCGCCCGCACCGCGAGGGGCACCGCCGCGCTTCCGCTCGCCTCCGGCGCGCGATCCCCGGCGAGCGCCGTCATGAGCGGGTGCGCGCAGAACGACCCGTCCCGCACGCCGATGCCGTGCTCGGCGCTCAGGGCCGCGGCGACCGCGCCGGGATGGAGGCCCCGCACATTGAACGTCACGACGCCGATCCGCGGGCTCTCCGGGCCCCACATCGCGAGGCGCTCGACCCCGGGCACGGCGCACAGGCCGCGCGTCACGCGGTCGAGCAGGCTCGCCTCGTGCGCCGCCACGGCGGACATGCCCACCTCGGAGAGCGCGCGGCACGCCGCCGCAAGCGACACAGCGCCGACCACGTTGGGCGTGCCGGCCTCGTGGCGGGGCGCGCCGCTCGCCCATTCCACACCGTCGTGCGTGACGCGCCGGACGGCGCCGCCGCCGGCGAGGTAGGGGCGCGCGGCGTCGAGCCAGTCGCCGCGGCCGACGAGCACCCCGCCGCCGAAGGGGGCGTAGAGCTTGTGACCGGACAGCGCGACATAATCAGCCCCGATCCCGGCGAGCGCGATCGCGCGGTGCGGCGCGAGCTGGGCCGCGTCCACGGCGAGCCGCGCGCCGTGGTGATGGGCGACCGCGGCGAGCTCCGGGAGCGGCCACAGCTCGCCCGTGACGTTGCTCGCCCCCGTCACGGCGAGCAGCCGATGGCGTGAGAGCACGCCGCGCAGCGCGCCGTCGGCCCGCGCGATCGCCTCGTCCGCGCTCGCGGGCACCGGCAGGACGACGGACCGACCGCGCCGCCACGGCAGCTGGTTCGCGTGGTGCTCCGAGGCGAACATCACCACCGTCGTGTCCTCGGGCAGCGCCGCGGCGAGCAGGTTGAGCGCGTCGGTGGTGTTCCTGGTGAACACCACCGTGTCCTCGTCGCGCGCTCCCACGAAGTCCGCCACCTCCTGGCGAGCGGCGGCATAGAGCTCCGTCGTCACGGTGGACGCGAACCCCGCCCCGCGGTGCACGCTGCTGTACCAGGGCAACACCGCCGCGACCGCGTCGAGCACCGAGCGCAGGCACGGGGCGCTCGCCGCGTAATCGAGGTTCACGTAGCTCACCCGCTCGCCAGTCACGAGCGGCACGGAGAGGTCCGCCCCGACGACGGGCAAAGGGAGCGCGCCGAGGGCAGGCGGCGCCGGCGCGCCCGCGTCAGGGCGCCAGTCCACGAAGGAAGCGATCGACATACCACCTCACGAGTCCAGGGGACTCCGGGCGACCAGAGTCCGCGCTTGCCCGCCGCACATGCGGCCGGCCAGGTCGTCACCCGGGACACCCCACCGCGGATCGGAGGGTTGTCGGCCAGCGAGCCGGGGCTACGCGCTGGCGCTCATGACCTGCCGAACCATTACCGCGTTGGTCGCCTCGTGGCAAGGACCGGCTCGACCTCACAGCCGCCCGCTCGGCTGCGCACGCCGGTACGGTGGTTGCATTGTGGATCTCCGGGGCAACGCGACGCCGCACATCGCGGCTCCTGGACAGCGCCCTCACGGCCGACTCTGCCGCACGAGGCGGGGTGCGACCGTGAGCCGTCCGTCCTCCAGCGCACCCCGAGAGAACCCATGAAGACACCCGGACTCCTTCTCGCTCTCTTCCTCCTTTGCGCCTCCTGCAGCGCCTGCAGACCGGACGAGAGGCTCGCTCCCGTGGGCCACGGCGGCTCCGCGCCGGGCGACGCAGGCGCCGAGCCGGACGCCACCGAGGGCGGCGCCGGGGACGACCTGTTCGCCCGGCTCCCGGAGATCGCGCCGACGGCCACAGGGCGGCGGGGGGCGGCGGCGACGGTCAATCTCCGCGGGACGCTGGCCGCCATCGAGATCCTGAAGCGAGGGGGGGAACGCCGTCGACGCCGCGGTCGCCGCGGCGGGCGTGCTCGGCGTGACCGACCCGTTCTCCTGCGGTATCGGCGGCGGCGGCTTCATGCTCGTCTACCTGGCCGGCGAGCAAGAGGTGATCGCCCTGGATCACCGCGAGACGGCGCCGTCCCGGCTCGAGGCGAGGTCCTTTTATGAAGACGGGGCGCCGATCGCGTTCAATGAGCTCGTCACGAGCGGCCTGTCGGTCGGCGTGCCCGGCACGGTGCGGGGCTGGAGCGAGGCGCTCCGCCGTCATGGGACGCTCGGGCTCGGAGACGTGCTGAAGCGGGCCATCCAGGTCGCCGAGGCGGGGTTCGACGTCGACCAGACCTTCCTCGACCAGACCCGCCGCAACCTCGCCCGATTCCAGGCGATCACGAGCAGCAAAGCGCTCTTCCTGGGGCCCGACGGCGCGCCGTGGCCCGTGGGCACGATCTTCAAGAACCCGGATCTGGCCGGCACCTACCGGCCCATCGCCGAGGGCGGAGAGAAGGCGTTCTACGAAGGGCGGGTCGCCGAGGCGATCGTCGCCGCGGTGAAGTCGCCTCCCGTCGAGCCCGGGAGCGCGCTCGACGTCCGGGCGGGGGTCATCGAGCTCTCGGATCTCCTCGGCTCGCCAGGCGGGTCCACCATCATCACCACGGTGCTGCAGATCCTCGTCGGCCATATCGAGCTGGGCCTCCCCATCGACAGCGCGCTCGCGGCGCCGCGCCTGTCGCAGCGCAACTCGGGCGACGGCGCCACCGACGCGGAGACGGCGTTCCTGAGCGCCCCGGAGGCCGAGGGGCTCGCGTCCCTGGGCCACGTCCTCTCCGACGCGGGCACGATGGCAGGTGAGATCGGCGCGGCCACCGCCCTGCGCTTCAACGGCGATGGAACCGTGACCGCGGTCGCCGAGCCGGTCCGGCGCCACGGCGGGAGCGCGATGGTCGAGCAGGAGCGGTGAGCGCGGCGCGCGCGCCCCTCGGGGCCCGGACCCGACGGCCGCCCCGAGCACCGCGGAGGCGGGGCGCTCAGGGCGCCGGGGGGTGAGGCGCCATCTGCGCCAGCGCGGTGAACCAGTCCTCGAGGTGCCACGTCCGCGCGATCCGGTCGGGCGAGGCCCGTCGCGCGATCCTGGTGTTGATGGGGCAGCAGTCGGTAAGTAACCGTGATGCTTCAGCAGCAACGGCATCGCGGCCCGCGAGCGAGCGCCAGCGCTGATTCCGTCCACCCGCAGTCCACTGCGGGAGCTCGTCATTGCAATCCACAGGTCGCGGGCGGCGCTCACGCCTTCCAGGCGTCTTTGGGGTCCTGACGCCGACCCGGCGGCCCCCTGGACGGTGGAGACGCTGGCGCCGGAGGCGGGGCTGTCGCGCGCGGCGTTCGCCCGCCGGTTCACGCCCGAGCTGGGCGAGCCGCCGCTTGCGTACCTGACCCGCTGGCGCATGGGGCGAGCGGCCGGACCGCCGGGCGAGATCGAACGGAGCTGTTTCCGTCTTCCTCGCGCGCGCTCCCCGGGCGCTTGACGGCCGTCGGGTGGAGCTCAAGAGAGCGTTTCCCAAGCTCATCTCTGGCGCCGTGATGGGGAAGAATTCGAACACACAGGATCTGAGCCATAGAGAGGACGCAGCGTTTCTTCGTCCTCTCCTCCGTGTCCACCGCCTCGGTGACGCGTGCAGCCGTCGACCAGGTGGACGATGAATCTGCCCTGGGCTCGACATCCGAACGCACCCCCGCGTCGCTCCTTCAGGCTTGCTGTGCGTTGTTGCGGCGCACATCCTTTGCCTCCCTGCTACCTGCCTCCCTACCGCCTCCCTTCCAGCTGCCTTCGACCTCCATGAGCTCCCGATCGCGGCGCTCGCGCGCCTGGTCCGCGCGCGCTCGCTGTCGCTGCGGGATGGCGTCTCCACTCGAGGCCGCGCGCTCTGGCTGCAGGCCTACCAGCGCCTGCCCGCCCGCATGTCACCAGAGCCGTGGCCGCGAACCTCATGGAGAGGATCCGGGCGCGCCGGCAAATCATCGCGACCGACAGGGACCAGATGCGTGCCTGTTGAAAATTTCTATTGGAGATTCCGCCTGCTCTCGTGGTAGGGTGATCCTGCTCGGGGGAGACGCCCTGCAGGTAGGTGGAAGGGGGGAGTCGTGCTCATGCGCGATGGCACGGCCGCGCCATGTCCGCTGAATCGGATCGAGGGGGGGCAACGATGCCTCGGAAGAAGATTCTGCTGGTCGACGATTCTCAGACCATCCTGCGTATCGAGCAGATGGCGCTGAGCAAGCACTACGACCTCATCACGGCGAACGACGGCGGCCAGGGGATCGAAGTGGCCTTGGCGCAGCGGCCGGATCTCATCCTCCTTGATGTCGTCATGCCGCACATGAACGGGTTCGACGCCTGTCAGCAGCTGCGCGCGGAGGATGCGACGCGCAGCACGCCGATCCTGCTCGTCACCAGCCGGAGCGATGTCGCGCACATGGAACAGGGATTCCGGTGCGGCTGCTCCGATTTCGTCACGAAGCCTATCGACACGATGGAGCTCCTGGAAAAGGTCAGGAACTGCCTTGGCGACTGACACGGCGGCGAGGGCATCCGAGGGCGCACGTCTCGCCCCCTCCAGCGGCGACGATGGATCCGTAGCCCTGCCCGACGATGTCGGCAGAGAGGAGAGGACCAGTCCGTCCGGCCCAAGGGAGGCGGCCGCGTCGGCCGGACCGCCCAGCTGGCGCTCGCTGCCGGCGGTGGTCCAGCACGTCATGCCAGGCCAGCTGTTCGCTTCGCCCGAGCCGACCATGGTGACCACCATCGTTGGGTCCTGTGTGGCGATCTGCCTCTGGGACGCTACCACCGGCGTCGGCGGGATGAACCATTACGTGCTTCCGGAATGCCCGAGCCCGGCGATGGCCTCGGTCCGCTTCGCCGAGTTCGCATGCCAGCGCCTCCTCGAGCGGCTCGTGGCGCTCGGGGCCTCCAGCCGGGCGCTGCAAGCGCACGTCGTCGGGGGCGCCTGCCTCATCTCCGCGTTCCGGGAGCGCGGCACCCACCTCGGCGCCCAGAACGTGGATGCCGGGCTCGCGTTCCTGCGCGTGGAGCGGATACGGATCGCCCAGCTGGACACGGGCGGCAACCGGGGACGCAAGATCGTCTTCCGGACGAGCGACGGCGCCATCTCGATCCAGCCTCTGTGAGCCGCATGGACAGCGATCGCGACGAGCTGCTCCAGACGTTCACGCCAGAGGCGCACGAGATCCTCGACGAGATCGAGCGCGCGCTGCTTCAACTCGAGACCGGCCGCGACGCTCACGAGGTCCTCCAGCGCGTCTTCCGCGCCACCCATACGCTCAAGGGGAGCGCCGGCTCGGTAGGCCTCGGCGGCTTGAGCGCTCTCGGGCACGCCGCCGAGGACATCATCGAGGCGCTCTGCCGCGGCGAGCTCCCGCTCTCTACGCCCGTGGTCTCGCTGCTGCTCGAGACGGTGGACGCAGCCCGCCGGCTCGTCGCCGAGGTCGAGCGGGGGCAGGCCGAGCGCAGCACCTCGTACAGAGAGGTCGTCGCGCGCCTGGAGCAAGCGCGGCGCGGCGGGCTCACGGCGAAGGAGGACGCGGGGGCGACGAGCGCGCGCCGCGCGACCGAGGACGACGCGGAGGGAGCGACCGGCATCAAGAGCATCCGTGTCGCCGTCGAGAAGCTGGACTGCATGGCGGATCTCATCGGAGAGCTCACCCTCGGCCGGAACAGGATCGCTCGGACGCTCCGCGCGGTGCGCGGCGACGCCGGCGCCGCGCTGCGCGACGAGATGGAGGAGCAAGATCGGCTCTGCAAGGAGCTGGAGGAGGCGGTGCGCGCCGCGCGCATGGTGCCGGTCGGCCCCTGGTTCCGGCACTACGAGCGCACGGTGCGCGATCTCGCGCACGCGCACGGCAGGCAGGCGCGCCTCCTCGTCGTGCACGGCGACGTCGAGGTGGACACGGCCGTGGTCGAGCGGTTCAGGGACGCCCTGACGCACATCCTGCGCAACGCGATCTGTCACGGCATCGAGCCGCCCGAGGCCCGGCGCGCCGCGGGCAAGGACCCCTGCGGCACGATCACCCTTCACGCCGCGCACGAGCGGGGCGGCATCGCGCTCCGGATCTCCGACGACGGCGCTGGGATGAGCCGCGAGCGCATCGCCGCCCGCGTCTGCGCGCTGGGGAGGCACCCGGAGCCCGAGACGCTCCCCGATCATGAGCTCTTCAGCCTCGTGTTCGAGCCCGGGTTCTCCACGGCGGCGGAGTCGTCCCACCTGGCGGGGCGCGGCATGGGCATGGATGTCGTGCGGCGCAGCGTGGAGTCGATCCAGGGTACGATCCGGATCGAGAGCCGCGAAGGGCTCGGCACGTCGCTGTCGATCCAGCTCCCGCTCACCCTGGCCACCATCGAGGGGCTCTCCGTCGGGATCGGCGGCGAGCGGTACGTGATCCCGCTCCGCGCGGTGCTCGCCTGCTGCGATCTGCCCCGCGGCACGCTCGCGCACGGCGGCCCCCAGGGGCTCATGATCCGGCGCGGGCGCGCGCTGCCGTGCGTCCGCCTCCGGGCGCTCTTCGGGCTCGGCGGATCTCCCCCGCCGGATGAGCGCGTCGTCATCGTCGCGCACGACGGCTCCGAGGCCGGCCTCGTGGTCGATCTCCTCGACGGCGAGGGGCGCACGGTGGTCAAGCCGCTCGGCCAGCTGTTTCGCCGCGTCCGGGGCATCTCCGGCTCGACCATCCTCGGCGACGGCAGCGTGGCGATGATCCTCGACGTCGACGCGCTGCTCGGCGGCGTCCTCGGGGACCTCGGCCCGGTCGAGGCCCCCGACGAGCGCAGCGCAGCGCCAGCGGCCGCCGGAGGCAGCCCAGGATGAGCCGGCGCCCCGGCGCGCAGAGCGCCCGTTTGCCATCTCTCTCCATGGAGGCGTCATGATCTCCGACGCGTCGAGCCCCGTGTCGCAATATATCTCCTTCATCATCGCGGGGGACGAGTACGCGGTGAACATCCTCCGGGCGCGGGAGATCGTCGAGCACAGCGTCACATCGCGTGTCCCGATGATGCCAGCGTGCATCGTCGGCGCCATGAACCTCCGGGGCCGCGTCGTGCCGGTCATCGATCTCGCGGTCAAGCTCGGGCTGCCGCCGACGAGGGTGAGCCGGTGGACGTGCGTCCTCATCGTCGAGACCGAGCTCGACGGCGAGAACACCCGCCTCGGCCTGCTCATCGACGGTGTGGGCGATGTGCTCACGCTCTCCGAGGACGAGATCGAGCACGCGCCGGCCTTTGGCGCGCAGGTGCGCGCGGATCAGCTGCTCGGGATGGCGAAGGTGGGCCAGAAGCTCGTGCTGCTGCTCAACATCGACCGCATCCTCTCGCCGGCGGAGCTCCTGGCCTCGACGACGCCCGGCCCCTCGGCTCCCGGGGCCCCGCCGGCGCTCCCAGGCGGCCACGGTGCGCCGGCCGGCGAAGGGGACAGGCCATGATCTCGCTCGCCGAGCTGGGCTCGCGCGCCCTCGGCGACGAGGAGTTCGCGATGTTCCAGCGGCTCGTCAGGCGCGCCTCGGGCATCGCGCTCGGCCCGCAGAAGAAGCCGCTCCTGCTCTGCCGCCTCGGGCCCCGGCTCCGCGCGCTCGGGCTCCGCAGCTTCGGCGAGTACTACCGCCGCGTGACCGCGCCGGGCGGCGAGGGCGAGCTCGTGCACATGCTCGACTGCATCTGCACGAACGAGACCCATTTCTTCCGGGAGCGCGATCAGTTCGAGCTCCTCGAGCGCGAGATCCTCCCGGCGTGGCACGAGAGCGCGGGCCACGGAGCGTCCTTCGCGCGCGGCCGCCCGCTGCGCGCCTGGAGCGCGGCCTGCTCGACCGGAGAAGAGCCCTACTCGATAGCGATGTCGTTGCTCGACAGCCTGCCCTCCCGGGATCGCGGCGACGCGGCGGGACAGGCGCCGCCACGGGCCGCCGCCGCGTCGACCGGCGCTCCGGGGATCTGCATCCTCGCGACGGACCTGTCCGTCCGCGCGCTCGACCAGGCGCAACGCGCGGTGTGGCCGATCGAGCGGGCCTCGGAGATCCCGGAGGAGCGCCTGCGCACCTACATGCTCCGCGGGACGGGCGCGAGCGCGGGCCTCATGAAGGCCCGGCCGGAGCTGCGCAGGCTCATCACCTTCCGGCGCTTCAACCTGCTCGACGCGGCACCCAAGCGATTCGGCCTGTTCGATCTGATCTTCTGCCGGAACGTCCTCATCTACTTCGACGCCGCGACGAAGGCGTCGATCGTGGCGAGGCTCATCGCCAGCCTCGCGCCTTCAGGGTACCTGTTCCTCGGACACGCCGAGGGCCTCCACGGGACGGACCACCGCGTGCGGTGCGTCGCGCCATCCGTTTATCGGCTTTCGCCCCCGGCGGCGCTCGAAGCACGCCGCACCACATCTAGCCCGGAGCATGCATCATGCTTGCGCATATCGGAGTAGGCCGGAAGCTCTACCTCGGCTTCGCCGCCATGGTCGTCATCGTCCTCGGACTGGCGGGCACGGCCTACCAGAGGTTCGCGGAGCTCGACGAGGCCCGCTCATGGGACCAGCACACGTACGAGGTGATGCTCACGACGAGAGAGATCATGGCGTCGCTGCTCGACACCGAGACAGGAGAGCGCGGCTTCGTCATCACCGGGGCGGAATCGTTCCTGGAGCCGTACCGCAGCGGGCGCGACCGGTTCGAGCAAAGCCTGAGGCGTGCTCGGGAGCTCACCAGGGACAACCCGCGCCAGCAGACGCGCCTCGACAGGATCGACAAGCTCCACGACGAGTGGCTCTCCTCCGTGCTGGAGCCGATCATCCAGCAGCGCCGCAGCGCGGACGAGGCGAGGGCGCCGGCGGATCGCGTGGTCGAGGAGGTCAAGCAGGGGCGCGGGAAGGGCCTCATGGACCAGATGCGCGCGGCGCTCAAGGAGATCGACGACGAGGAGATCGCCCTCCTCGCCCAGCGGCAGGCGGCGACGAACGCGCTCGTCAAGACGATGTACGTGACGCTGCAGATAGGAGGTCTGCTCGCGATCGTCGTCGCCGCCGTGCTCGCCGTCATCTTCAGCAGGATGATCCTCTTGCCGCTCACCCAGGCGGTGTCGATCCACCAGCGCATCGCCGGGGGCGACTTCACGGGCCAGGTCACGGTGAAGAGCTCCGACGAGTTCGGCCAGATGCTCGGCGCCGTGAAGGCCATGTCGGAGCGCCTGGCGGGCCTCATCGGCGAGGTCCGGAGCGGCGCGGTCTCGGTCTCCTCGGTCTCGGTGCAGCTCTCGGCGACGGCGCAGAGCCTGTCGCAGGGCACCAGCGAGCAGGCGGCGTCCGTGGAGGAGACGATGACCAGCCTGCAGCAGCTGAGCGGCACGATCGCGAAGAACGCCGCCAACTGCAAGCAGGTCGAGGAGACGGCGCACCGGAGGACGAGGGACGCGGAGCAGAGCGGTCAGGCGGTCCGGGAGACGGTCGAGGCGATGAAGGCGATCACCCAGCGGATCGTGATCATCGAGGAGATCGCGTACCAGACGAACCTGCTCGCCTTGAACGCCGCGATCGAGGCGGCTCGCGCGGGCGAGCACGGCAAGGGCTTCGCCGTGGTCGCCACGGAGGTGCGGCGGCTGGCCGAGCGAAGCCGGGATGCGGCGAAGGAGATCGGCTCGTTCGCCGCGTCGAGCATCGTCGTCGCGGAGCGCTCGGGACAGCTCATCGCGGAGCTCGTCCCGTCGATCCGGGAGACCGCGGAGCTGGTGCAGGGCGTCGCCGTGGCATCCAAGGAGCAGTCGAACGGCGTGGCCCAGATCAGCGGGGCGGTGGAGCTGATAGAGCAGTCCACGCAGCGCAACGCGGCGATCTCCGAGGAGCTCGCCAGCACGGCGGCCGAGCTCTCGGCGCAGGCAGAGCAGCTTCAGAACGTGATGGCGTCGTTCCGCCTCGCGCAGGAGAGCGACGGCGACCCGGGCCAGAGGCCTGCGGCGCCGGGGCGTCTACCGGACCGCCGCGGCGGCAAGGCGCTGTGGAGGCCGCCGCAGAAGGGCCCCCCGAGCGGCGGCGCATCGAGCAACGGGCGCGTGCCGCACGCCCCGGGCGATCAGGATTTCGTCCCGTTCTAGAGCGGCGGTCGCCCGCTTCGGATACGGGCCCACCTCGACGTTCTCGGTGCTCAGCGCACCGGAGTGGGCTTGCGCGCCGAAAACGCCGATCTGGGCCCGTCTCCTGTGCGGGAGACCGCCGCTCTGCTCTTGCACCTAAGCGAGTACGAAGAAGCGATGTTCGTTCGTGGAGCGAAGGCCGCCCCCGAAGCCGCGGCGACCTTCGAGCTTTGCTTTGGCGAAACCGCCCCGCACGGCCTCATCGCATTGCTGTCGGGCGGGGAAGCGCGGTCGAGCGGCTAAGATGTGAGGCTGCCGTCGAAGCGCTGTCGTGTGTCTCTGAGATTTGCGGAAATTAGACGCTCGTGTCGTGCGGCTCCGCAGCCAACCATCGGCGGGATCCAGCTTCAGTCAAGATCGGCCGCCACCACCCTCCGACTGGCCACCGTCGCCCTCCGACTGGCCGCCTCCGCCCTCCGACTGGCCGCCTCCGCCCTCCGACTGGCCGCCTCCGCCCTCCGACTGGCCGCCTCCGCCCTCCGACTGGCCGCCTCCGCCCTCCGACTGGCCACCGCCACCCTCCGACTGGCCGCCACCGCCCTCCGACTGGCCGCCTCCGCCCTCCGACTGGCCACCGCCACCCTCCGACTGGCCACTGCCGCCCTCCAACGGGCCACCTCTGCCCCCGACGCCGCCAGCGCCTGCCATGGGGCAGCTGCGGGAGTAGTTCCTGGCGGTCACCTTATAGCAGCACTCGCCGTCTCGCTGCTCCGCGCTCTCCACCGACACGACCTCGTCGGTGCAACGTTCATTGATCAGGTTGAGCTCCTCCACCGCCTGCTCGCGGTCCAGGCACGTGAGCCCGCTCCCCCCACCGACGCCGGCGATCTCGCCGAGGTCGTCCCCGCCAGCGCCCCCCGTGCCCCCGCCGCCGGAGCCGGCCTGGGAGCCGCCGGGATCGCCGGAGCCGGCGTCCGAACATCCGGAACCATGAAGCGCAACAGCGAGAGCCAGAGCAGGAGCGAGACGCAGGTGCATTGCACGAGGATCAGCGAAGGCGCGGCGTGCGTAAAGCCCCCGCCGCGGCGCCCGTTCGCGAGATGCCGGCGTCGCGCGCGCCCGCCGCGCCCGCCCTCACTGGGGCGCGTCGCGCTTCTTGAACCACTTGGAGAGGTAGCGCTCTTCGAGGTCGATGAAGGCTTCGCGCATCATGGCCTCGTAGACGATGGCCTCGAGGACCCCGGGGCGCGGGGCGGGGGTCTGCTGTTGAATGAGCCCGGCCGGGACCCGCCGCGAGATCTTGTGGCTCGCGAGCAGCGGCTCCGCGTCCCCGGGCAAGATGAACTCCGCTTTGAACAGGAACTTGAGCCCCATGATGATGATCTGAGGCTTCTTGCTGGCATGGGCGATCCCGGACGACTCGACGCGATAGGTCACCACGAGGGAGGGGGAGGTCACGGTGAGCTGCTCCTCGGCGGCGCCCTCGAAGGGCGGGCCCGGCTCGAAGGTGACGAGCTCCGGTTCGAACCCCCGCGCGAGCCCCTCCACCAGGGCCGACGCGGTCCGCTTCTCCTGGGGATCGAGGCGGGTCGCATCCACGTAGCGGCTCGGCAGGGACGCGGCGCCGCTGAACATCGGGATCTTCCTGACGATATCGTCGGCGCGCTCCAGGTCCTGCGACGGAAGCCGCCGGAAGCGGACCTGGACGGCCGGGCCGCGGAGGCCCTGCGGCGTGCTCCTGGGCCCCACGCGCTCCGCGTAGGCGAGGAGCCGCCGCACGAAGTCGGCGTTCTGCTCGCTCCCTTCGGGCATCTCGCTCTTGTAGCGATCGAGCCCGCGCGCATAGAGCGCGTGCCTGGCGTCGTTGAACGCCTTGTCCAGGCCGTGCTTCGGGTAGCGCTCCGCGAACGCAAGCAGCGCCGCGAGCGTACCCACCTCCCGCGCCCGCTCGAGCTCCGCGGCGAGCGCGGCGCGGCGGGCCGCGGCGACCTCGGCCTGGATGCCCGTCCTGGGGTAGGCGCGGAGGAAATCGTCGATGGCCTCGACCGAGCCCTTCGCCACCGCGAGGCGCAGCTCGGCCCGCGGCAGCAGCACCTGCGAGACGACCTCCGCGTGGCCGCGGCCGCGCGCCATGTAGCTCTGGTACGCGGCCACGTCGTCGCGCTCCAGCGCCGCGGCGTACATCCGCGCGTCGCTCATCCGGTTGCGGAGGAAGAAGAGCCCGAGGCCGAGGATCACGCCGACAGCGGCCGCGAGGAGCCATGCATAGCTGTGCCACCCCGGGACCTCGCGCGAGAGCGGGATCGGCGACGCGAACGGGCTCTGGATGGCAGGCGGCTCGAAGGGATCGAGCCGGCGCAGCTCCGCGGCGTCGGGCTTCGCTCTCATGCGGTTGCACGCCGCTTCGACCTCCCGGATCACGTCGTCCGAGCGCGACGGGTCCTCGAGGGGAAAGGCGTGCTGCGTGCCGCCGAACGTGAGGACCACGGCGCCCCGAGGGCCCGCAGAGACGCGCGAGAGCTCCGCGAGCGAGAAGACCCGGAGCCTGTGGTCGCGCGCGTCGACAAGGTTCGCGGGGAAGACGAACAGGCCGGGCGCGAACGGCAGCGTGACCAGGTCGGCGTTGTAGGCGAGCGCCCGGAGCACGCCGATGACGGTGGTCGCGGCGAGCAGCACGTACGCGGCGGCCGCCGACCTCGGGTGGAGCGCGAGGACGCTGTTGACGTCGCCAAGGCCGGCCGCACAGAGCCCCGCCAGCAGGAGGCCCGAGGCGGCGCTGACCGTGAGCCAAGCCACGATGGTGCGCCGAGTCCCGAACCGGCTGACGATCGGCGCCGGCGCGAACCGCCCGCGGAACGCCTCGATCACGCCGTCCTGGATGGTACGCGGAAGCTTGTAGAAATTGATCTCGTTCATCGCGCTGCTCCCACTCGGCGCCGGAGCGCGGCGCCCTTCCACGGCTCGACCTGCCGATCGACTCTAATGCATTTCGCCCCGAGCTCCGAGACCGGAGATGGCAATTCCTTGCAGCAGGAGCGTGCGGCGATGCGTCGACTTCTGCTCCTCTGGCACTTATGCAGTCTCGTCGGCGCTGGCGCCGTGGTGGGCTGCGGCGATGACGAGCCCCGGAGGGCTCGAGCGCGCAGCGCCAAGGGCATGAAGCTGATGCTTGGCGGAAGGCTTACAGGATCTCGAGCGCGCCGAAGTGGGGGAAGCGGGGGAGGCGAGCGCCGCGAGGACCGGAGTGGTGAGGCAGCGGGCTCCCTGGGGCGGGATGGGTCATCCGGTCGTCTGCCAGCACGAGCCCGCCGCCATTCCGTGAGCGGCCGCAAAGCCGCGATCGATCAGCGCGATGAACGCAGCGTTCGCCTTCTTCGCCGAGCCTCCGCGCTCGAGCACGCGGATTGCTTCGCCGTACGCCGTGCGCCACGTCAGCACGACCATGCCGGCGACGAGCCGCGCGAGGCCATCGGCCTTCGGACCGGCGAGCTCGATCGCGAGCCCCTCGACCACCTCGTCCCCGATCTCGCGGAGGCGCGCCTTGAGCGACGGGCTCGCCGCGACGACGCGCCACCAGCCGGCCGTCTGGCTGTCGATGCGAGCGAACGGATGCTTCTGCTCGCACAGCCTGTCGGCGAGGCGGCGGAGCGCGTCGATCGGCGGCTGCCCTTGCGGCCTCCCGCGGATCGCCTCGCGCAGGAGCAGCTTCACCTCGTCCTCGCGATCCAGGAAGAGGTCCTCCTTGCGCGCGAAGTAGTTGAACACCGTCATCTTGGAGACATTTGCGGCGGCGGCGATCTCTTCGACGGTCACCGCGTCGAAGCCGCGCGCGAAGAACATCGCCGTCGCCACGTCGGAGATCCGCTGCCTGGTCTCGCGCTTCTTGCTTTCGCGGAGCTCGCCCATGGACCAAATCTTATACCAAGACAAAAAATTTGCCTGGATAAATATTTTATCTAGTATAAAATTCACGTCATGACTCACGACGTGGTCATCGCAGGCGCCGGCCCGGTCGGACTCTTCCTCTCGATCGAGCTCGCGACCGCGGGCGTGAAGCCGCTCGTGCTGGAGCGGCTCGCGGAGCCCGACCACACGATCAAGGCCGCCGGGGTCGGCGCGGTGGCGGCCGAGGCGCTGGAGCGGCGCGGGCTCGCGGGGGCGCTCGACGAGGAGCGCCGCGCCGCCATGGCGCTGATGATGCCGGCGCTGAAGGCGCGCTTCGGACCTGGGCCGATGAAGAGGCCGGGAGGCCATTTCTCTGGACTGTTCTTGATTCAGCCGAGCCTCCAGCGCGACCCGGAGCGCCACATGCGTCCCGTGCCGCAGGAGGCGCTCGAGAAGATCCTGAACGCGCGCGCGACGGAGCTCGGGATCGAGATCCGTCGCGGCGTCACGGTGGAAGGCTTCGAGCGGGACGACGGCGGCGTGACCGTGCAGACGAGCGCGGGCCCGCTGGGCGCGAAGTACCTCGTCGGCTGCGACGGCGGCCGGAGCCGCGTCCGCAAGCTCGCCGGCTTCGAGTTCCCCGGCACGGATCCGACGATCACCGGCTATCAAGCCGTCGTCGAGCTCGATGCGCCCGAGAAGCTCGAGACGGGCTGGCGCCGAACGCCGCGCGGCCTCGTCGCGTCCGGACCGATGCCGGGGCGCGTCTTCACGGCGGAGTTCCACGGGCCGCCGCCCAATCGGGAGGCGCCGATCACGCAAGCCGAGGTCGAGGCGGCGATCCAGCGCGTGAGCGGCACCGACGTCAAGATCCTGTCGATGACGATGGCGACGCGCTGGACCGATCACGCGCGGCAAGCAACGACCTACCGGATGGGCCGGGTCCTCCTCGCCGGTGACGCCGCGCACGTCCACTCGCCCTTCGGCGGCCAGGGCTTGAACCTCGGCCTCGTCGACGCCGCGAACCTCGGCTTCAAGCTCGCCGCGGCGGTGAAGGGGCGCGAGCATCTCCTCGACTCGTACACCGCAGAGCGCCACCCCGTCGCTGCGCGCGTGCTCGAGAATACCCGCGCGCAGGTCGCGCTCATGCGTCCTGACCCGCTCACGAGCGCGCTCCGCGCCATCGTGAGCGACCTGATGATGCTGCCCGAAGGCAATCGCTACTTCGGCGAGATGCTCACGGGTGTCGGCGTTCGTTACGACCTCGGTGACGACGACCCGCTCGTCGGCACGCTCGCGAAGGACCAGCTCCTCACGCTCGAGGGCGGGAGCGAAGAGCGGCTCTATGTGCTGATGGAGAAGGGCGGCGGCCTCTTCATCTCGCCGTCGGAGCGGTCACTCCCGCACGACGTGCATTGTGCGCGCACCAAAGACGGCCCGTCGATGCTCGTCCGACCCGACGGCTGCATCGCGTGGACAGACGCGTCGTCGATGTCGCTCGACGACGCGCTCGCGCGCTGGTTCTGAATCGGAGCGACGCGCGCGTCGCCGCGCCGGTTTTTTCGTACCGGCGACACCCGGCCTGGCCTATCGTGCTCGACCATGCGCCCGTTGGCCCTGCTCTTCGGCTCGTGCACCGTCCTGCTTCCTCTTGCTTGCGGCCCTGTCCAGCCTCAGGGGGGCCCCGGAGCCCCGCTGAAACCCCTGGGCTCCTCGGCGGAGGCGGGCACAGCGAGCCCCGCGAGCCAGACGCCTCCGCGCGCCGTGAGGCCGCGAGGCGACGTCACCGTCACGCTGCTCTACACGACGGACGAACATGGCTGGCTCGAGAGTTTGTCCGCGGACGGCGTGAGCCGCGGCGGCGCGGCCGAGCTGCTCGGGAGGCTCGTGAAGCACGAAGGGCACTGCCCAGGGCCTGTTCCCGCGGGCATCGACGCGGCAGGGGCGCTCACGCCCGCCGCGCCCGAGGATTGCACCTCGCCGCGCACGCTCCTCCTCTCGGGCGGCGACAACTTCACCGGCCCCGCCATCTCGACGTATTTCAACGGCGTGTCCATGGCGAGCGCGATGGGTCGCATGGGGTATGCCGCCTCGGCGTTCGGCAATCACGAGTTCGATTTCGGCGTGACTCAGTTCTCGAAGCTCCGTGACCTCGCGCGATTGCATTACCTCGCGGCGAACGTGAAGATCGACGACGCGAAGCTCGCGGGCGAGCTCGCCATCCGGCCTTACGAGGTCTTCGAGCGCAAGGGCGTGAAGATCGGCGTCGTGGGGCTCGCCGCAGCGGATACGCTGAAGGCCGCGATGGCCGAGCGCTTTCGAGGGATCACGTTCGAGCCCACCGAGGCCTCCCTCGACAGGGCGATCCACGAAGCGCGGGAGACGGGAGCAGCCGACGTCGTCGTCGTGACCGCGCACGAATGCCCCGACGATCTCGTGCCCATCGTGAAGAGACACCCGGAGTGGCAGCTCGCGTTCGTCGGAGGGGGCCATTGCCACAGGAAGATCGACGCGCGCGCGGGCGACACGCCCGTCATCACCCCCGGCTGGCGCCTGCACCAGTACGCCCGCGTCGCCATCACCGTCAACCCCGGCAATCCCCCGGGGGCCCGCGTCGTCACCGTCAGCCATTCCATCGTCGACGTGGCGACCGATCCGCAAGTCCCGGCGGATCCTCCGCTCGCGCGGCTCGTGAAGGCGTCGAGGACGAAGGTCGACGGCGCGCTCGGGAAGGTCATCGGCCATTCGGAGGACGGCATCGGCCCGGAGGAGGCTGTCGGCAAGATCGTGAGCGACGCCTGGCTCCACGAGGTGGGCGGGGACGTGGCGATCATGAACCGAGGCGGCGTGCGACAGACCATCCCCCGGGGGCCGATCACCCACGCGACCATCTGGAGCGTGCTCCCGTTCGACAACCGCCTGGTGAAGGTATCCATCGACGGCGCGACGCTCGCGAAGGACCTCGAGGCGACGTCGTTCATCATCTCCGGCGCGAAGAGAGCGCCAGACGGAAACTGGTCGGTGGGCGGCAAGCCGATGGATCCGAGGAAGCGCTACACGGTCATCATCAGCGATTTCATGTACGGGGGCGGTGACGGCGCCGTCTTCGCGGCGCAAGATCCGAAGGCCGTGGGGACGGGGCTCTCGTGGCGAGATCCGGTGATCGCGTGGATCGAAAAGAAGAAGAGCGCGGAAGGGGCGCCGCTCGAGAAGAAGATCGACGAGAGGCCGGCGGGCAAGCAGAGATAGTCGATCGGGCCTATCGGGGGCACGCTGGAGGCGCGGAGCGGGTGCTGGTGCTCCCTCTCGCGACCGCGGGCGGAGCGCCGAACGAGCCGTTCAAATCTCGCGGACGTCGGGGTATGCTTTTGCCGTGATGCCGGGGGATCCGTCCAGTCGCGCCGCAAGGGCAGCGCTCAGCGCGGGCTCGCTCGCCGCTGCGCTCGTCTGTTGCCGGGGCGAGGCGCTCGCGCAACCGGCGGCCGATCCTCTCCCGGAAGAGCCGGCGCCTGTGGCGCAGGGGCCGGGCCGGGCGCCGGGGCTCCGGGGCGGGGCGCCGCTGTTCCACCTCGGCGCGCGCGACAACGCGCTTCGCACGAGCCGGTTCGGCTGGACCACCAGCGCCACCACCAGCGTCTTCGGCCTCGACGGCGGGCCTTACAGCGAGGACGGCGAGTACGCCGGCATGACGTTCTCGCTCGTCCCCCGCTACTCGTTCGTGAGCACGAAGGAACACTGGGCCTGGGTGGGCACCGACATCGCCCTGAGCGTGCCCCTGTCAGACGGCGATGTCCCCGGAGATACCCCCGTCACCCTGGCGGACCTTCCCCTCCAGGCCGCGTACACCTATACGATCTTCCAGGACGACAAGGGCCTCGCCCTGCTCGCCGGGCCTCGGCTCGGCGTCGCGCTCCCGACGTCGCCGGCGAGCCGGTACGCCGGAGTCTACGCGCGCACGCGGCTCGGGCTCGGTGTGCTCGCGAACGTCCCCCTGCTCGATGAAGCGTGGTTGAACGGCGTCTTCTTCTCGGCCGGCGGCGTATGGGAGCACCTGTTCTCGCAGGCCACCACGCCCGTGAACGGCGACCCCGTCAGACCTCGTACGTCCCCGTCGGGCGAGGTGCTGCTCGACGATCGGCTCTCGGGGGAGTTCCTGCTGCGCGATCAGCTGTCCATGCGGATGAGCTTCTGGGTCAACCTCTGGGGCGATCTATCGCTCGGCAACACGTGGGGGCTCGTGGCTCGATTCCGTGATGCGCCGCTCGATGAGGGCTGTGTGCAGACCGTGCTGACGTGCGTGCCCGTGGCGTCGCGCGGCTCGTCGGCGACGACGACAAGCACCACGTTCGAGGTGTCGCTGAGCTACCCGGCAGAGGACATCGCGTGGTTCGAGCTCGGCTACGACAACACCGCGCCCAGCCTGGGGGCGGACGGACAGCACCGTTCCCCGTTCTACAGCCCTGATGCGCAGCTGTACCTCTCGATGACCCTGTTCCTCGATAGCCTCTATGCGAGGGCGACAACCCCGTCTGCCAGGCAGCTGACCGCTGCGCGCTGAGTCGGCGGATCCTTGGTAAGAGCGCCCTGCTCGGCGCGCGGGGCGGCGGCGGCCAGCGCCAACGCGGCGGTCGGCGCGGGCTCAGAGCGCGAGCGAGCTCACGGGTTCGCGTAGAAGTAGTAGGTCGCGCTGTAGTCGATGCGCGCCTCGGCGCCATCGTGCGCCTTGTCGCAGCCGTCCGCCGGAGCTTCGCCGCCCACGGTCTGAACGCGCTGAATCCACGCGACGTGGCTGAGCACGCCTTGCCCCTCCGTCGACTTGATCTCCAGGAGCAGCCAGGGGATCGCGGCGGTGTCGGGAGCATCGACCTTGGCCTTCATGGCACCAACGATCTTGCTGCCGTCCGCCGCTTCCCACGTCGGGCCGCCGTAATGCTTGCCCAGCGTCTTTCCTGCCTCGTCCGAGAGCGTCGCGTCCGGGGCTTTGAGCGTCCATTCGAATTTCGCCTTGGGCTCCTTCTTCTTGCCGCACACGTAGATCTGCGCGCCCTTGGCGTTCGCCTTCAATACGAGATTGGCCGTGCTCGGCGCCTTGATGGCATCGGGGGCTTCGGGGGGCGCCAGCTTGGGGACGCTCGCAGTCGCCGCGGGCTCGGCCTCAGGCGTCGTTTGCGAAGGTGCCGGCGCCGGCGGCGCGGGCGCAACGGGCGCGGGAGCTTCGGCGCTCGCGAGCGGTTCGCTCGGCGGCGGGCTCGAGGCGCTCGGCGTCGATCCCGCGCAACCACAACCTACGGCGATGAGTCCAATCGCATAACGCGCATTCATGATGAATTCCTCTCTGATCGCGGCGGCACAGGGGGCCAGGAAATCCAAGCGCGATCCGGAAGTCAATCTCCTCGTGGTGGCCGTCCGACCGTACGGCCACGCTGCATGCATTGGCACAAATTTCTTGACAAATTGAAGCGGATTTGCGCGGATTATCTTCCCGGTCGCGGCTCATTTCAGGGTGATATCCAGATGCGCACACATCGCGGAGTTCTGGCATCGGCGTTCGTCATCTTCTGCAGCTATGCGTGCGGGGACGTTCCATCCGATCCGCCCGTTGGTCAGGGCGGCGCCGGGGGGATCGGCGGCCAAGGTGGCGCGGGCGGCGTAGGCGGTACAGGCGGCGTCGGTGGCGCGGGCGGGAGCGGCGGCGCAGGCGGCGTCGGCAACACGGGCGGGAGCGGCGACTCAGGCGGCACGGGCGGGAGCGGCGGCGCCGGTGGCACGGGCGGGAGCGGCGGCACGGGCGGGAGCGGCGGCCAAGATGGCGCAGGCGGAGCCGGTGGGGGCGAGCCTCAGGCTGCGGAGACGATCGATTTTGATGTCGTCAGGTTCTATGCGACCGGCTCGAGCTATGGCGGCGTCCCATTCGCGCTCGCGGACCTCAATGGTGATGGACTCGTCGACGGCGCGCTGGCGCTGCGCAGCGCGAACAGAGTCGCGGTGCTCCTCGCCGATGGCAAGGGTGGGTTTCTTCCTCGGACAGAGCACGTCGTGAACGGTGCGCATGACGTCGCCGTGGGCGACGTGAACGGCGACATGAACCAGGATCTCGTCGTCACGCTCCTGAGCGCCGACGCTGGCGTCCGCGTCCTGCTCGGCAACGGCGACGGCACGTTCCAGGCCCCGATTTCGAGCCCGGGAGCGGACTACGTCTCGCCCGTCCTCGCCGACGTGAACGGTGATGGGAAGCTCGACATCGTGGCGAGCCGCAACGGCAATAGCATCACGATCCTGGCGGGGGACGGCGCGGGCGCGTTCACGACGTCGAGCACGCTCACCGGGACCACGAACTGTCGCTTCATCACGCTGGCCGACCTCGACGGCGACGGCGTGCGCGACATCGTCGGTTACGACACGGAGATCTCCTCGCCGGTCGTCAGCGTGCGCTTCGGTCAGGCCGGCGGCGCGTTCGGCCCCGTGACGAAGACCACGATCTCCGCGCAAGACGGCGTGCCGGTCGGCAGCGCGGCTGATCTGGCGGTCGGCGACCTCGACGCCGACGGCAACCCCGATATCGCTGCCGTGGATACGAAGGGAATGACCCTCTTGATGGGTAGCCCGTCGGGCGCGCTCTCGGCGACCAGGCGCGTCCCGGCCGGCCTCGCGCCGAGCGGCGTCGTCATCGGCGACTGGGATGGCGACGGTAAACAAGACATCGCGGTGGAGAGCATGGACGACTCGATCCTCAGCGTTTTTCGAGGTGACGGGCTCGGGGGGCTCGAGCCGCGGGTGACCTATTTCACTGGACACCGTGGCGCGCGCGTCCGGTCGGGAGATCTCGACGGGGACGGCAACGCGGATCTCGTCATGTCGATGGGCGGCCTCATGGTCGCGCGAGGTCGCGGAGACGGGACGTTCCACGCAGCTCCGGCGCTGCTCGGGGGCAAGGGCGCGAGCGGCGCGGCGCTCGGCGATTGGAATGAAGACGGCAAGGCCGACGTGGTCGTCGCGTATGCCGGTGGCCAGTCGCTCTCGTTATTTCTCGGGAAAGGGAGCGGCGCATTCGATATGCCCGTGACCATGCCCGCCGGTGGCGTGGATCCGGAGCAGGTCGTCGCATGGGACGTGAACGGCGACGGGCACCTCGATGTCGTGTTCGGCACCGACGCGGCGGGAAAGGTCGGTGTGCTCCTCGGTGACGGCGCAGGCTCGTTCGGCCCCGTGACGCTCCACGAGGGCGGGAGGAAGATCGCGCTCACCGACATGAATGGAGACGGCGCCGCCGATGTCGCGGCGACCACCTTCGACAACGTGCGCGTGCTCCTCAACGACAAGGCTGGCGGGTTCCTGCCGCCGATCGCGTATCCCGCGGGGATGAACATCCTGGATGTAACGGCGCGCGATTTCAATGGCGATGGGAAGGCGGATCTGGCGACGGCGAACTACGACAGCGATGATCTTCGGCTCCTCATCGGCGGCGGAGACGGCACGTTCGAGGCGGCCACGAGCCTCCCGGTGGGCAGCTCCGCGTGGACCGTCGCGCCCGCCGATTTCACGGGCGACGGCGTGCTTGATATGGCTTTCGCGACGGTGGGTAGCGCGAGCGTCGTCGGCGTCCTACCCGGCCAGCCACGGGGGATGTTCGGCGCGCCCATCACCATGCCGGTCTACCTCCCCATCGAGACAGCGCTCAGCACGGCGGATTTCGACTCCGATGCGCGGCCCGATATCTTCCTTGCGCTCGGCGGCGGTGGGACGGTGGGGGTGTTTCGCGGCAAGGGCGACGGCACGTTCGACGCGGCGCTCATGTACCAGAGCGTCTTCACCAGGGCGCTCGCGATCGGAGACGTGAACGCCGACCAGAGGCCGGACGTGCTCGTCGTCTCCACCCCGGTCCAGCAGGACGGGAGCGTGAACGTCTTCGTCAACATCTCTCATTAGGGCCATCTCCGAGCCTCGAGGTCCTCGTAGCGCGGGGAGGGCGCATGCGCTCTTCCACCTGGCACGCGGCCAGCCGGCCGAGTCCGGCGTGTTCGTGGCGAAGCGCAGGGATCCCGAGGAGGACGGCCGGTTCTCGCTGGGGGCGCCAAGGGGCTCTGTGCCATGACGGCCGCGGCACACTCCGCGACGCAGATGTCACGGCTGCGGCCCTTCGAGCGCCGCTTCCGGCGGCGACCAGCGCTGCCGCCTGTCTGGCATCACGCTTGCTCGACTCCGGCCACGTCGGGGAGGGAAACCCAGTCGATGCAGCCTTGGACCTCGGCGCGAGTAACAGCCTTGCTTTCGGCGGTCGCGTTGACCGCATGTGGCGATTCCTCGGCCGTGAACGCCGCCGGCGCGGGGGGAGCGCCAGGGGCCGACACGGAGTATCTCACGGAGCTCGTCACGCGCGATGACTACACCTCCCTGGCAGGCGAGGGCGCGGAGGTGAAGTACCTGACGATCGTCGACGGTCGCGAGCCTCCGGCGGTGTTCGCCGGCGCAGCGTGCCTGTTTCAGAATACCGACGACCACCCGTACCATTTGCAGTTCCTTCGTACCTTCCCGGAGTACGCGGCGCTCGCGCCGGAGCGTTACGCGGACATGGTGCTGCGCCGCGCCAGCCGCGTGATGTGGGGCGGCGGCCTGAAGCTCTACCCGGCCACGCCTCATCCGCTGACCGGAGCGGCGGGCGTGCTGGCGTACACGGTCTACAGCGAAGCCGCGCCCGATGAGCTCCTGACGGTCGACGACATCGTGCAGGCCGACCGGCGGCTCAAGGGGTGCAGCCCGTTCGCCGAGCGCCTCCTGGTGTTCTCACCGGATGGATCTGCCCAGACCGCGGCGGTGCAAGCCATCGCCGACGAGCTCGTGGCAGCAGGCGTCGCGCTGGTCGATCCGGATGCGCTGTTGAGCGGGCTGTCCGCCGAGACGTACAGCGAGGGCGAGGCGTACGGTTACCTGAAGATCGTGGATGGCGCCGCCGCAGGCAGCGCCGGACCGCGCGACGTGCTGGTGATCGACGCGGCGCCCAGCGATCTGGGGCTGGTCGCCGGCCTCGTGACGCGGCGGCCGCAGAGCCTGGCCAGCCACCTGAACCTGCGCTTGCGCGAGAAGGGGATCCCGAGCGCCGCGGTGCCGGGCGTGTTCGACAACAGCGTGCTCCGCGCGCTCGCCAATGGCCTGGTCCACCTCACGGCCCGGGGCGCCCACGTGGAGATCGAGCCCGCGCGCCTGGAAGACGCCGAGGCGTTCTGGAGCACCCGCCGGCCGCCGCTCGGGGATCCCGCCGCGGACCTGGAGGTCGCCACGCCGGCGGCCCTGGCCTCGCTCGGCGCGGCGGATGTCGCGGCGTTCGGCACCAAGGCCGCGAACCTCGGAGAGCTGTCCCGGATCCTGCCCGAGCAGAACCGCGTGGACGGCTTTGCGATTCCGTTCCGCGCCTATGCAGACTTCATGGAGCGGCGCGGGTTCAACGCCGACGTCGCGGCGCTGCTGGCCGATCCCCGGGTGTTCACCGACGCCGATCACAAGCAGCGCCGCCTGTCGGAGCTCCGGGGCCGCATGCGCGCCGCCGAGCACTTGCCCGAGTTCGGCGAGGCGCTGGAAGCGGCCGTTCGCCAGGCCTATGGCGCCGCGGGGCTGGTCACCCGGCTGCGTTTTCGCAGCAGCACCAACGCCGAGGACCTGCCGGGTCTGTCGGGAGCAGGTCTGTACGACTCCAGGAGCGGCTGCCTGGCCGACGACCTCGATCAGGACACGCTCGGGCCGTCGGCCTGCTTGAGCCCGGAGCACGAGGCCTACCTGCGCGCCGAGCTCGAGCGGCGGGAGCGCGAGCTCGCCGAGCACCCCGACCGGAGCCATCTGCTGCCGATCATCGAGGATCTGGAGCAGGACTTGACCGAAGAAAAGAGCGCCCTGCTCGCGGTGCGCCGGGTCTGGGCCAGCTTGTGGAACGAACGCGCGTTCGACGATCGCGCGTACTATGGCATCGATCACACCAAGGTGTTCATGGGCGTCGCGGTCCACCCCACGTTCGTCGGTGAACGCCTGGAAGCCGTCGCGCTCACGGGGCTCGAACCCGGCGCGGCGGAGCCTTTGGTTCGTGTGGTCAGCCAGGTGGGAGAGGTCGGCGTCGCGGAGCCGCTGGATCCCACCGCCAGCCCCGAGATCCTGACGTTCCGGCGCTCTGCCGGCGGATCGCCGAGCGAGATCACGCTGGTGTCACCGTCCTCGCTGGCGGCGGGCGGCGCTCGGCTCTGGTCCGATACCGCGTTGAACGAGCTCGCGGGGCTGCTCAGCGTGGTGCAGGACCACTTCGCGGCCAGCGTGTACACGAGCCTCGCCCCGCTGTCGCTCGACGTGGAAGTGGACGTCACGATCGACGGGCGCACCGTGATCAAGCAAGCCAGACCCTACACGCCATGATGGAGCCAGACATGACCTTGAAAACGATCCTGTACGGCCTCGGGTTCTCGCTGGCGTGCGCCGCCTGTTCCAGCTCCGAGCCGGGGAACGGAGCGGGCGCGGGCGGAGCCGGCGGAGCACCGCCGGACTCGAGCGACGCGCTGTGCGGCGAACGCCCCGGAGGCCGTCTCGGAGCGACCCACGTGCTGCGCTTCGAGGCCTCCGACGGGCGCGCGGTCGTCCAGCTCAGGCGGACCTGGGAAGACTTCGGTGTCGGCGAATCCTCCTTGTATCGATTGGACGGTTTCAGCGTATCGCTCGACGGAACGACGGCGTGCGTCACCGAGTCGAGCCGCCTCGAGTACGTCAACAGCCATCATAACTGGACGGACGTCGCGCGGGCCGATGCGGGCACGGCTCGCTACGAGCTCAAGTTCGATTTCGCTGCTCCGTTCACGTTCAGCGCCTTCGCCGCCGACGGCTCCGTGCTCGTCGACGCCGTCCCGATGATCTCGACCGGCAGCCCGGCGTTCTGTTGGGGGTGTCCTGCGCCGCTGGCCGTGTCGATCTCGGAGGTCATGCTCAACAACACGACCACGCTGGCGGATGAATCCGGCGAGTACGAGCCGTGGATCGAGCTGTTCAATCCGTCGGCGGAGGACGTCGATCTGACCGGCTGGACGCTGTCCGACGACTTCGCCGAGCGCGGCAAGTGGCCGCTGCCCGCCGTCACCCTTCCGCGTCACGAGGTGCTCGTCCTGTTTGCCGACGGCGACACGGACCAGGGCGAGCTCCACACGAGCTTTGCGCTCGATCCGAGCGGCGGCGAGCTCGTGCTGACGGCGCCCGGCGGGGTGAGTGATGGCGGCCTCGTGCTCGAAGCTCAGGCGCCCGGCGTGAGCCTGGCCTATCAATGGGCCGCGGACGGCTACGTCGCCGGGCAGCCGACCCCCGGCGTGAAGCCGCCAGAAGAATGATCGCGCCTTCGCGCTGGACCGTGCTGGCCCTGCGCGCGCCGCCCGCGCTCGCTCCCGGGACCCTGCCCGCAGGCCGAGCTGGGGCATGGTTCGGCGTCAGCGAGGCGAAGATCGCAGGATGAGCAGGCGGCCGTCCGCCTTCCCAGCTCCGCCGGCGTCATCGAACTCGGTGAGGAGCAGCGCCTCTCCGTATCGCATTGCAGCGTGCGGCGACCTCACGCCCTCGGGGGCGGCGAGGATCGCGCGGAGGGCCAGGTTCTCCGGGTCGAGCAGCCACGTGCGACCCGATTGGCCCACGGCGATGAGCTCGTCCCCCGCCTGCTGGAGCACGGCGACGGGCTCGCCGAGCGCGACCTCGTGCGTGGCTCTGCCGCTCACCGGATCCAGACGGACGACCCCGGAGCGCACATCCGTGAACACCGCGCCTGGGCCGGCGGCGATGCGCCGGTGGAGGTCGCCGATGTGGAGATCGTCGCGCGGCTCCAGCGAGGTCTTGTCGACGACGCTCACGTCTCCATTGCCGTGCGCCACCCAGATCCGGCCGTGCCCGACGGCGAGCGCGAACGCGTCCCGGCCGAGCGCGGGCGAGCGGCGTTGAGCTCCCGTGGCCGGATCGATCCGCACGACCGAAGAGTCCGTCGAGCTCCCCTTGCTCCAGAGCAGCACCCAGAGCGCGTCGTCCGCAAACACCATGTCCTCGGGCGAGTCGGGCAAGCGTGCCAGCGCGCGGGCACGCGCCGTCTGCCCGTCGATGGCCCAGATCGTCTGATCGGTGTGGCTCAGCGTGTAGACCACCCCCGCGGGGGACGCGACCACCTGCACCGGCAGCCGGCCAACCGCCACGTGCGCCGTCACCTCTCCTCGCTTCAGGTCGACGCGCGCGACGCGCCGGTTCCCGCTCTCCGCGACCCACGCCGTGTCGCCGACCACCGCGATACCTTCAGGCCACTTGCCGAGCACGATCGCCTTGTCGACGGTGAGCTGCGCGGCGACGTGCGCCGCCGCGCGCGGCGGCTCCTCCTGGGCGGCGGCGGGCGCGCCCGGCGCCGCAGGAGCCGCCGGCGGCGCCTGCGCCTGGGCTTCCCGGGATGCAGCGGCTGGCGGAGGCGGCGCGGCCACGGGCGCCGCGCCCGAGCAGCCCGCCAGCGTCAAGACCAGGATCGCGAGTGCCTCTGGCCATCGGTGGAATGAGCGGCGCGCCGCGCGTGTACGTTTCATTGACTGGCGCTCTCCTTATCTCCTGGATGAAAATCCGGTACGGCGATCTCGACGCTCTGTACTGGGCCTGTCAGCTCTCCAGTGGCGATTGCGGCGTTCGCAACCAGCAACATCGCAAGCGCGAGGACGAGGGCCACGCCGTGAGAGCTCTCGGGCACCTGAGCGCCCCACTCTAGCACGACGGAGGCGCTGCACGGCCACGTGGAGGGGCCGCACCACCGCCGGCGGGTGCTGCGTTTGCCCGCCGGGCGCTGCCCGCCGGAGCTGTCCTCTATGCCCGCGCGCTGTTCTTGAGCTCTGCACGCGCGGCGCTGACCACGGACATGAGCTCACGCGCGCGCTCCGTGAGGACCTCGTCCTTGCCCGCCGCGAGCGCCGCGGCGTCCACGAGCTCGCCGCCGACCCCGAGCGCCACGGCGCCGGCCTCGATGAAATCCCTGGCTGTCGTCAGGTTGACCCCGCCGGTCGGCATCATCTTCACCTCCGGGAGCGGCGCGCGCAGGGCGCGCAGGTACTTCGCGCCCCCCATCGCGGAGCACGGGAACAGCTTCACCGTGTCGGCGCCGGCGTTCCACGCGGTGATCACCTCGGTCGGCGTGAGCGCCCCCGGGAAGACCGCCCTCCCGAGATCGTGCGCCGCGCGGATGACCTCCAGGTCGAGCCCCGGGCTCACGATGAACTCGGCGCCGGCCTCGATGCACCTGCGGGCCGCGTCCGCGGTGAGCACGGTGCCCGCGCCGACGAGGACGCGGTCCCCCATCCGCGAGGCGATCTCGCGCATGACGGACAGCGCGTCGGGGACGGTCATCGTGATCTCGACGACCTCGATGCCGCCCGCGCACAGCGCGCGAGCGGCCCGCGCGGCGAGCTCTCCGCTCGGCGCGCGCACGACGGGGACGACGCCGATCTCCTCGATGCGGCGGACGACTTGCTCCCTGCTCATCGCTCGATCCTCGCGCCGGCTCCGCTCATGGCCCTCCGCACCTCGGCGAGCGACGCCATCGAGGTGTCCCCCGGGGTCGACATCGCCAGCGCGCCGTGCGCGACGCCGCACTCGAGCGCCCACGCTGGGCGCTGCTCGGTCAAGAGGCCATAGATGATCCCCGAAGCGAACGAGTCGCCGCCGCCCACGCGGTCCAGGATCTCGATGTCTCGCTGCGGGACCTCGTGGAACTCGCCCTCGCAGTACAGGACGCCACCCCAGCCGTTCACGCTGGCGGTCCTGGCCGTCCGGAGGCTCGTGGCGACGACCGAGATGTTGGGGTACGCCGCGACGACCTCGGAGATCATCCGGCGGAAGCCGCTCGTGTCGAGCTGGCTGTAGCTGCTGTCCACGCCGGACACCTCGAAGCCGAGGCCCGCGACGAAGTCCTCCTCGTTGCCGAACACGCAGTCGACGTACGGCATGAGGGCGCGATTGACCTCGCGCGCCCGCCGCTGGCCGCCGAAGTTCTTCCACAGCGAGGGCCGGTAGTTGAGGTCGTAGGAGATCCGCACGTCGTGCGCGCGCGCGATTTCCATGGCCTCGTGCGCCACGCCGGCCGTGGTCTCCGACAGAGCGCAGAAGATGCCGCCCGTGTGGAACCAGCGCGCGCCGCGCTCGAAGATGGTCTTCCACGGCACGTCGCCGGGCCTGAGCTTGGACGTCGCGCTGTGGCCGCGGTCCGAGCAGCCGGCGGCGGCGCGGGGCCCGAAGCCGCGCTCGGTGAAGTTGAGGCCGTTGCGCACGTCCCGGCCCACGCCGTCGTAGTCGACCCAGCGCAGGAAGGACGTGTCGACCCCGCCCTGGAGCATCAGGTCCTCGATGAGCCGCCCCACGGCGTTGTCCGCGAGCGCCGTGACGATGGCGGTGCGGAGCCCGAAGCAGCGCCGGAGCCCCCGCGCCACGTTGTACTCTCCACCGCCCTCCCAGACGTCGAAGGTCCGCGCCGTGTGGACGCGGCGCTCACCCGGGTCGAGGCGCAGCATCACCTCGCCGAGGCTCACCTGGTCCCACTGGCAACCCTTTGCACTGCGAATCTGCATCTTCATTCTCCTCGACGGCTCATCCAGCCGCCGTCCTCGTCCGAGCGCTGGGCGGCCGACGACCTGCGCATCCACCCCGCGTCGTTCACGAGGATGTCGAGGCGACCGAGCTCTGCCCCGCAGGCCGTGGAGTGAACGCCGCCCCTTCGACGCATGAATGAGTTATTGAACTAGCGGGCTGTTCGGCAAGGCTTTCAACACAGCCTCCGATGCCCCACGCCGTGCGCGTGGGAAGCGAGCCGGCGGCGTGCGGCGCTGCGACGATGTTGGAAAACTTATCGAACAGTTCTCCAGCGTCGCCTTATCCAGGGTTGGTGATCGATCCCGATCCCAGGGTCGAAAGACGGCCGCGCATGACGGCCTGCTCAGGGGAGAGCGAAAGGAAACCCCAGGGCAAATTGTGAGCGTTCACATAACGGGTGTCAACCAAAATGGATCGGCGCCAGGCCATCCTCGATCCCGATGGGCGCGCAGCGGCGGCCGGCCGCCGCGCCCATGACCCAGGTCGAGGAGATGGCGGCTCGCCGCCGCCACGCCGTCGTGTTGGTCGACGGCGACCACCGGACCGAATCGTCCAGCCCGCCCGCGGCAGCGGTGATCCCAGATGCTCCCTGCTGGGACAGGCCCTTGACCGGAGGCAAGCGGATTGGAAATTGGAATCTATATCGAACATGGAAGCGGTCCGGTGCCTGCCTCTCTCACCGCGGCGCTCCGGAGGAGACTTGCCCGCCACCCGAGTCCGAGCTTGGCCTCATGGAGAAATGGTGTTGACATCGCTTATGTGAACGTTCACATTGGAGCCTCCTTATTCTGCTTTGCCATGAGGGGGTCGTCGTGCGCAGCGACACCTTCGCTATCGGGATCGCGTTCGGCACCGACTCCAAAAAGACTCCACCATGAAAATACTCACGAGTATTCCCACGACTTTCGCCAAGTTGTGCCTGATGATGACGCTCTCGCCGCTCGCCGCGTGTGCGTCGTCTTCCGCGACCACCGCGACGTCACCCGAGACGGCGGGCGACACGAGCAAAGCGGCGGCCCCGCTGGCGGCGCCGGCGGAGCAGCGGGGTCCGATCCTCGACACGCACATCCATCTCTACCAGGTCACGCGTCCGGGCGGCGTCGTTTGGCCGGAAGCCAAGCAGAAGCCGATCTACCGCGACGTGTTGCCGCCCGAGTATGAAGCCATCGCGAAGCAGAATGGCATCATCGGCACCGGCGTCGTCGAAGCCAGCCCCGTGGTCGACGACAACTTCAAGGCCCTCGAGACGACGAAGGGCAACGATTTCTTCAAGTTCCTCGTCGCGCAGCTCGAGATCGGATCGCCGAGCTTCAGCGCCGATCTGGCGCGCCTCGCCGCGGACCCGCGCGTGGTCGGCATTCGCGGCTTCCTCTGGAGCCCGAAGCTGACGCTGGACGCAAAGCAACTCGCCTCGCTGGAGGAGCTCGCGGCCAAGGGCATGACCCTCGACATCATCAGCCGCGGCACCCTGAACCCGAAGGACAAGGTCGAGGCGCTCGCAACCGCGGTGCCCAGGCTCCGTATCATCATCGACCACCTGGCGGGCGCGAAAGGGCCGACGCCGGATCCGGCCTGGGTCGATGCGATGCAGCGGCTGGCCAGGCACCCGAACATCTACATCAAATTCTCGTCGTTCTTCGACATGTACAACCCGGCCGCCACCGAGGACGATCCCTGGAAGGCGCCGACCGACCTCGCGGCGTACAAGGCGCACTTCGATGTGCTGATGAAGGCCTTCGGCGAAGACCGGCTGATCTGGGGCAGCAACTGGCCCGTCGTCGACATGGGCGGCAGCCTCGCTTCGGAGATCGAGATCGCCGAGCTCTATCTCAAGGAGTTTGGTCAGGAAGCACGTGACAAGGTCATGTACAAGAATGCGCAGAAGTTCTACGCGCGTCACCCCTGAACAGCGGCGTCCCGGGCGCCGCGACGAAGGCGGCGCCCGCCGCACCGCTCATGGATCGTGAAGCAACGCCACGTCGCTTCGGCTTCGGCCATTCGACATGGCGCTCTGTTCTCTGGCAGAACGAAGCGGCCCCGGCTGCGGAGCGCGCCGTGAAAGCCGCGAGTGAACGAAGTCGCTCAGCGAGGCAATGACAGCATGAAAGCCCTGACGATCACGGGTCCGTCGGTTGCACAGGTGAGCCAGATCCGCGAGCCCAAACCGGCGCACGATGAGGTGTTGATCCGCGTGCAACGGGTCGGTCTGTGCGGCTCCGACTTGAACACGTTCTTGGGCAAGAACCCGATGGTGACGTACCCTCGGGTGCTGGGGCACGAGGTGGCCGGCACGATCGTGGAGCTCGGCTCGGGCGTCGAGGCGGACTGGCGCGTCGGTGCCGACGTCACGTTCACGCCGTACACGGCGTGCGGCGGGTGTCCCTCGTGCCGCGCGGGACGGCGCAACGCCTGCCGCGACAACAAGACCATGGGTGTACAGCGCGACGGCGCGCTGACCGAGCTCGTGGCCGTGCCGTACCAGAAGCTCTTCACGTCACGGAAGTTGAGCCTCACGGAGCTCGCGCTCGTCGAGCCGTTCTCGGTAGGCTTTCACGCGGCGGCGCGAGGGCGCGCCGAGGCCGAGGAGACCGTGCTGGTGATGGGTTGCGGCGGCGTGGGGCTCGGGGCCATCGCCGGCGCGGTGAGCCGCGGCGCGCGCGTGATCGCGCTCGACACGCAGGACGAAAAGTTCGCGCTCGCCAGGGCGCTCGGCGCGCGGGAGGCGGTGCTCGGGAACGCCGATGCACGCCAGCGCGTGATGGACCTGACGAACGGCGACGGGCCGGATGTCGTGATCGAAGCCGTGGGCGCGACCGCGACGTACCGCGACGCGGTGGACTGGGTGAAATTCTGCGGACGGGTCGTGTACATCGGGTACGGCAAAGAGCCGGTGAGCTACGAGACCAGGCTGTTCGTGATGAAGGAGCTCGACATCCTCGGCTCGCGCAACTGCCTGAACGAGTTCTCGGACGTGATCGCCTTCTTCGAGCGACGCACGTTCGACCCGAACATCCTGATCTCGAAATCGATCCCCATCGAAGGCGTGCCCGAGGCGCTCGCTGACTGGGCTGCCCACCCCGGTCGAACGTCCAAGATCATGGTGGGCATGTCGTGAGCGCACACGAGCCTCGCGTGGGTACGCGCCCGCTGAGCCGCCGGAGCACTGACATGGGCAATCCGATTCTTCAGTTCGGCACGAGCCGGTTCCTGCAGGCTCATGCGGACTTTTTCATCTCGGAGGCGCTCCTCGCCGGCCGCGCGCTCGGGACGATCACCGTGGTGCAGACCACGTCGAACCCCGAGAGCCGCGCGCGCATCGACGCGCTGCGCGCGCAGGCGCGTTACCCCGTGCGGATCCGCGGGCTGCGCCGCGAAGAGGTCGTCGATACGATGATCGAATGCAGCTCGATCACGGAAGCGCTCGACGCGAACACCGATTGGCCGCTCGTGCGCGAGCGCTTCGCGAAGGACGCGCGCGTCGTGATCTCGAACACGAGCGACAGCGGATACGCCTGCTTGCCCGAGGACACGGCGACATTGCTCGCGCCCGGCGCGGGCGTGCCGCGCGGGTTCGCCGCGAAGCTCGTCGTCCTGCTGCGCGCGCGCTTCGACGCGGGCGCCGCGCCGCTCACGCTGCTGCCTTGCGAGCTCGTCTCGAACAACGGTGACACGCTGCGTGCGCTCGTCGCCGGCGTCGCGCGCCAGTGGGGCGCCGATGCCGCCTTCCTGCGCTACATCGAGCACACGTGCATCTGGGTGAATTCGCTCGTCGACCGGATCGTCTCCGAGCCGATCCGCCCCGTCGGCGCGATCGCCGAGCCCTACGCGCTCTGGGCGATCGAGCGGCGCGAGGGAATGGTGCTGCCGTGCCAGCATGAAGCGATGATCGTGACGGACGACCTGCTCCATTACGAACGCTTGAAGCTGCTGTTGCTTAACCTCGGGCACACCTACCTCGCCGAGCGCTGGCAGCAGGGCGGGCGCCCCGCGGACGAGAACACGCTACACGCGATGCGGGATCCAGTCTTGCGCGCCGATCTGGAGGCGCTCTGGCGCGACGAGGTGGTGCCCGTCTTCGATGCGCTCGGCAAGGGCGCTGCCGCGCGCGCCTACCTCGACGAGGTGCGCCAGCGCTTCCAGAACCCATTCCTCGATCACCGGCTCTCCGATATCGCGCGCAACCATGGCGAAAAGAAGCGACGCCGCTTCGGGCCGGTGATCGAGCTCGCGCGCGAGCTCGGCCTGAACCTCGAACAGCCCCAGCTGCGCGCGGCGCTCCGCACGGCCGTGACCGCGTGAGCATGTGAGGCTGCCCAAAGGAGAGATGCAGATGAGAAAGATGCGTTGGGTCGTGCTCTTCCTGTGCTTTCTCGCCGTCGCCATCAACTACATCGATCGCGCCAATCTGGCGGTCGCGGCGCCCCAGATCGAGAAGGAGCTCGGGATCGGCCCCGCCCAGATGGGGTTCATCATGAGCGGCTTTTTCTGGACCTACGCGCTCATGCAGATGCCGTTCGGCTGGTTCGTCGACCGCGTGGGTGCGCGCATCGCGCTGCCGATCGCCGTCGGCTGGTGGTCGCTCTTCACCGCTGCGACCGCCGGCGTGTCGAGCGTCGCGGCCATGTTCGGCTGCCGGTTGCTGCTCGGCGTCGGCGAAGCCGGCGCCTACCCGGCCTGCGCCAAGCTCGTGAGCCAGTGGTTCAAGCCGCGCGAGCGCGCGCTCGCGACGGGCATCTTCGACAGCGGCGCGCGCGTCGGCTCGGCGCTGTCGATTCCCCTCGTCGCGCTCATCATCGACACGCTCGGATGGAAGGCGGCCTTCATCATCACGGGCCTGTTCGGCGCGGTGTGGATCCTCGGCTGGGTCGTCATCTACAGGAGCCCCGCGCATGGCGACATGACGGGCGAGAAGGACGTCGTCCACGCAGCGCCCGCAGAGGACGCGCAGAACAGCGTGACGTGGGCGTCGCTCTTCCGCCATCGCACGCTCTGGGGCATGATGCTCGGCTTCTTCTGCCTCAACTTCACCAACTACTTCTTCATCACGTGGTTCCCGAGCTACCTCGTGCAGACGCGCGGCTTCTCGCTCAAGTCGCTCGGCACGCTCGGCATGATCCCCGCGCTGATGGCGATCCCGGGCGGCTGGATCGGCGGTCTCGTCTCCGACGCGCTCTATCGCCGTGGCTGGAGCCTCACCGCCGCACGCAAGACCTGCATGGTGGGCGGCATGCTGGTGTCGTCGGCGATCACGTTGTCGGCGTTGACCTCCAACATTTATCTGATGCTCGGCTTCTTCGGCATCTCCTACGCGAGTCTCGCGTTCGCCGGCGCCAGCATCTGGTCCCTCCCCGGCGACGTCGCGCCCACGCCGCGCCATGTGGCTTCGATCAGCGGCATCCAGAACTTTGCGTCGAATCTGGCCGGCATCGTCATCACGACGTTCACCGGCGTGATGCTCTCGCTGACCAAAGGATCGTTCACGATCCCGCTCGTCGTGGCGGGCGGCTTCTGCCTGCTCGGCGCGTTCAGCTACCTCGTCATCGTCGGCAAGATCGAGCCGCTCCAGGTCAGGTCGGTACCGAGCGCAGCGAGGTACCCCAGCCTGGAGATCGACCGAGATAGTTCGCCTACCAGCGCGGGATGAGGCCGTCCATCCGGCTCGATCGCCGGAGGCGGCTAGGCGGGCCGTTCGACGTGCGGCGGAACGAGGCCGAGCCTGGCCTCCGACAGGCGTCGTGGGCTCAAAGGGTGACGCCCCGCTTCCAGAGCGCGATCTCGCGCTCGCCGTTCTCCTCGGCGCGGGTCGGACGGCCCGAGGCGGTGGCCAGCACCAGGTCCATCAGGGCGTCGGCGGCCGTATCCATGGATTCGCCCGCAGCGATGCGGCCGGCGTCGAAGTCGATCCAGCGCTGCTTGCGCTGGGCCAGGCTGGAGTTGGTGGCGAGCTTGAGCGTCGGCGCGGGGAAACCGAGGGGCGTGCCCCGGCCGGTGGTGAAGAGGATGACCGTCGCGCCGGCGGCGGTGAGCGCAGTGGACGAGACCGCGTCGTTGCCAGGGGCCTCCAGCAGCGCCACGCCCGGCTTGCCGCGGATCTGCCCGCCGTAGTGGACCACCTCGGTCACCGGGGCGCGGCCGGCCTTCTGCACCGCGCCCAGGGACTTTTCCTCCAGCGTCGTGATGCCTCCGGCGATGTTGCCGGGCGAGGGGTTCTCCGACACCGGCTCGCCGTGGGCGATGAAGTAGCTCTTGAAGTCGTTCACCACGCCGACGATTCCCTCATAGACCGCCTCGCTCTCGGCGCGGGTCATGAGCAGGCGCTCGGCGCCGAAGATCTCCGGGATCTCGGTCAGGATGGCCGAGCCACCGGCGGCGCAGACCTTGTCAGCGATGCGGCCCACCAGCGGGTTGGCGGTCAGCCCCGAGAAGCCGTCCGAGCCGCCGCACTTGAGGCCGATCACCAGGTCGGAGACGGGGCAGGGCTCGCGGCGGTCCTGCTCGACGATCCTCACGAGCTCCTCGACGGCCTCGAGGCCCGCCTCGATCTCGTCCTCGGCCGTCTGGGCGGTGAAGGACCGCAGGCGATCCGGATCGAGGTGCGCGGCGCTCTCGAGGAGCAGAGCGAGCTGGTTGTTCTCGCAGCCCAGGCCGATGATCAGCACTCCGCCCGCGTTCGGGTGGCCGGCCAGGGCCACCGTCATCCGGCGGGTGGCCTCGAGGTCGCCCCCCAGCTGCGAGCAGCCGAAGGGGTGGGTAAGGGCATAGGCCCCATCCACCCGGCCCTTGAAGCGCTTGTCCGCCTCGGCGGCCACCTTCTGGGCGGTGCGCGAGACGCAGCCCACGGTCGATAGGATCCAGATCTCGTTGCGAGTGCCCACCCGCCCGCTCTTCCGCCGGTAGCCCATGAAGGTGCGGTCTTCGGTGGCGGGGAGGGGCTCAGGGTTCGTGGGCTCGTAAGCGTAGGTGTCGAGGCCGGAGAGCGCGGTGGCCAGGTTGTGCGTGTGCACGTGGTCGCCCGGCTGAATAGCCACCGTCGCCCGCCCGATTGGCCAGCCGTACTTCCGCACCAGCTCGCCAGCGGCCATCGCGCGCAGCGCCACCTTGTGTCCGGCCGGGATGTCGACGCGGGCGGTGATCGCGTCGGCCACCGAATCGCCGGCGGCCAGGCCGCGCACGGCGACGGCCACATCATCTCGGGGATCGATCTGCAACAGGGAGGCTGCCAAGCTCATCGTCAGTCACCAATCGTATTCGCGCCGTTCAGGAGCGGTACGCCGAAGTTCGGCGTTCCGTCTGCATTCCATTCGAGCCGCTGGACGCGCGTGTGACGGTTCGGGTCGTAGAGCGGGTCCCCCGTGATCTTCTCGTAGTTCCGCGCGTGGTACACGAGCACGTCGATCGATCCATCCGCCGAGGTCGTGAACGAGTTGTGGCCCGGGCCATACAGCCCGTTCGCGCTGACGAACACTGGATTGGCGTTCTTCGTCCACGAGCTCTGGCTCAGCAGGTCGCCCGTCGCGCTCGCCGTGAGCAGGCCGAGGCAGTAGCGGTCGTCCGTCGCGCTCGCTGAGTAGCTGATGAAGACCCGCCCATTCCGCTGGAGCACGGCAGCACCTTCGTTGACCGCGAACCCCGCCGTCTCCCAGGCGTGCTCGGGCTTGGCGATCCGCACGCTGGGCCTGGCCAGGGTCCACGGGTTCACCATGGCCGCGATGAACAAGCTGCTGTTGTCGCCCGCGACGCTTGGGTCCTCCTGCGCCCACACGAGATAGCGCTTGCCGTCGTGCTCGAACGTCGTCGCGTCGAGCGCGAAGGTGTCCGAGTCCGTCACGATCTTCCCTTGCTCGATCCATGTGCCATCCATCGGGTTGGCCGATGAGCTCTCGAGCGCGTACATGCGAATGGCCCAGATGTCGGTCGAGCTTCCGGCGGCGAAGTAGATGTACCACTTGCCGTCGATGAAATGGAGCTCTGGCGCCCAGATGTGCGCCGCCATCGGGCCGGTCGCGTGCTTCGTCCAGACGACCTTCGGGGTCGCGCTGGCCAGGCCTCGTATCGTGGTCGCGCGCCTGATCTCGATGCTATCGTACGCCGGCACGCTCGCGGTGAAGTAGTAGTAACCGTCCGTATGCCGCGTGATGTGGGGATCGGCGCGCTGCGAGATCAAATAGCCGAGCGGTTCGAGCGCGAACGACGCCTCCGCGTTCTCGACCGCCGTGCCGTCGAGCACGTGCGCATAGATCTGGTAGTTCAGGCGCCGGAGATAACGTGTCGCATCCGAGTGCCACTGCAGCGAGACCATCGTCGGATCCCCGTTCAGCGCGGGCACGATCCGGAACGTGGCGTCGCTCCGGAACGCGGTGGACTCCGTGAACACGTCGATCCACAGAAGGTGGCTCCTCTCTTCGGGCGGGGTCTGCCAGAGCCCGCTCGCCCGGTTGGACGTCTCACTCTGCAGCGGGTACCGGGTCGAGTTCATCCCGTCGACGTGCAGGTAGCGACCGCCGAAACCCACAGGCTCGAACGACACCAGCGTCGGATCATCCGGGTTCGCCAGGCCGGGCACCACTCTCCACTGGAAATCGGCAGGAAGCTGGTTGTTTGCCCTGTCGTCGAGGTCGGTGATCATCGCGTGATAATAGGAGTGCGCGACGTAGAGCGGGGCGTCCTCCCTGTGCGTCGTGCGGATCTGGTAACCCCCTCCGACGTCGTCGTCGAGATTGGAGAGCTCGAGAGCAGCGGGGGCGGCGAGGGCCGCAACCTCCGGGTCCTCGCTGGCCGGTGAGTCGAAGACGACGCGTACGGGCTGAGCTCCGTCGGCCTGCCAGTCATCGACGCTGCTCAGGGTCACGGTCTGCGCCGTGCTCCAGTTCGCCTCCGTGAACGTCAGGTCCGCGTGGCTCAGCGTCGCCTCGGTCGTGTCGCTGACGCTGAGAGCGATCGTCACCGGCGCGCTCGGCGGCGACGCGAGGAGCACGGTGAACGTCACGGGCGCGCCGCGCTCGGCGAGGGTCCCCGACGGGTCGCTGACGACGATCGCCGCCGTCCCTGGACCGTCGTCGTCCGTGTTCGTGATGTCAGCGGACTCCGCGATGAGGCCGTCGCACGCTGGGTCTCTAGAGACCGAGGGCCCGAAGCGGACGCGGAAGATCCGATCCCCGTCGCTCTCCGCGTCGTCCACGCCCGCGACCGTGATCTCTCGAGGGACGCTCCAGTCCTCCGCCGTGAAGGAGACGGTCGCCGGTGAGACGGAGCCTTCGGTCGCATCCGAGCTCGAGACCGGTACCGTGACAGGCCCGCTCGGCGCGGCGTCGAGCGCCACGCTCACGGTCACCCGCCCGCCGGACTCCGAGGTGCTGAGCGCTGTGCTCGCCGTCGTGATGCGCAACGAGTTGCTCGGTGATCCGGTCGACGCGTCCGGCGCATCTGTCGAGGGCCGATCCGAGCACCCGACCACCACGAGCAGCGCGGAGAAGGCGCAAGCTGCCGCCGTGAGCGTAACGCATGGCGCAGAGGTGGATGTGCACTCTGGGTGGGGAGATCTCGGTGCGCACATGATAAAGGGAGACTCCTCGCTGTAGGTGCCGCGGATCGGGTAGGATGGTCAGTAGTGGGCGATGATCGCGTCGAGCTCCGCCTGCGTGACCCGGACCGCGTTCGCGTGGCGCACGCCGGACGGGAAGCGGTACTGCGCGCTCGGGAGCTCCGTCCAGGAGCCCGGATCCGCGTCGAGATCGGTCGTGCTCCAGCACCCGAACACACCGCCGTTCAGGTAGTAGTCGGCGAACAGGTACCATCGACTCTGCCGCGGATCCTTGATGACAAACGGCCCCTCCGTCGCCCGTCTGCTGCTCTGGGTCGACCCGCGCGTGATGTAGCCCGGACTCCATCGCGTGAACGTCCCCGGATCGAGCGCGAGCGTCGAGGAGCGCGCGATCTGGATGTCCTTGCCCGATCCGGTGAGCGCGCTCCCGCTGCTGTCCGTCTCGTCCTTGAAGAAGAGGTAGTTGCGGCCGTTCCATTGCGTGATCGTCGCGTCGATGACGCTGTAGCCCGGATCGAAGAGCACGTCGGGCGTCGGGTTGACGATGGTGACGAAGTCCTCGGTGTAGCTGACGTAGATGCGGTTCGCGCCCGTTGTGTCGTTCCCGGACCAGATGATCGCATAGAGCTTGCGATCGGGGTCGTAGTAAGCCTCCGGGGCCCACGCGTGCATCGGGGTGGCCCCGGGGCCGGGAAGGTTCGTGAGCGTGATCAGCCGGGGATTCGTGAAGGTGATGAGATCGGTCGAGTCCGCGACGAAGATCTTGGAGCTCGGATGGTTCCAGTAGTTCGCGTCGTTCTCCGAGAGCGTCCAGTCCGTGGCGATATAGATGTACGTTCCATCGTTCTTGCGGAACAGGAACGGATCGCGGATGTGGTTCGTGCCCATCCCGGTGAGCTGGTACGCAGGCCGTCCATCGGCGAGGGGCGACCAGCGGAGCCCGTCGGTGCTGTAGGCGAGGTGCAGCGAATCGCTCGCCACGTCCTGATTCGGCCCGAAGTAGCTCAGCACCCAGGCACCCGGGGAGCAGCTGGTTGCGTTCATCGTGGCCGTGTGCTCGCCGTTCGTACACTTGACACAGCTGCGGTCCGTGGTGCTGCTCCCCTCCGTGCCGACGAGCTCCCCCGGCATGCAATCGGTCCACGCGACGCATGTCGTTGCGGGATCGGCGTCGTCGTCCCAGGTGCCGTCCGCGCAATCGACGGGCGCCGCGGTCCCGCCAGCGCAGTACGTGCCCGGCGAGCAGCCGTCACACTGCGCTGGCGTGGCGCTCGTCCCCGGCGCGGTCTGCCTCGTCCCGGGCGCGCAGGGCGCGTGCGTCCTGCAGCTCGGCGCGTTCATCGTGTCGCTGAAGGTGTCCTCCGGGCACGCCGTGCACCGCCGGTCCGACGTAGGCGAGCCCTCGGCGCTCGCGAAGGTGCCTGCGGTGCAGGCTGTCCATGCGACGCAGCTCGTCGCGCCATCGCCATCGTGATCCCAGGTGCCCTCGGAGCACGCGGGGGGCTCGGCATCGGGTCCTGCGTCTCCGCCGGTCGTCGTCGCCGGGTCGCTGCACCCGGAGGTCCACAAGAGCGCCACCAGGAATCGTGCTCTCGATCTGCTTCCCGAACGTGCCATCTCGCTCCTCGGTTCCCCGCGTAGTTGCTGCGCCGATGGACGCCGGTGCCCGCCCGGTCCGATGTCCGGAGCTCGGGCTCACGTCCTGGTCCACAGCTGGTTCGGCTGGCCGCCACGGGCTTTCGTGCGACGATGTCGGACCGCGGAGAGCCCACCCCTGTTGCGCGGCGCAGTGAATCACGCGCCTTTCTCCGCGATGACCGAGCGAGCGGAGCCGTGCGGGGGTCGATCCCGAGGACGAGCGCCCTGCGCGCTCGACGGCCTGTCCTGAACAAAGCGAAGGGGTGGTTCGCGAGCGATTGTGAGCGCTCACATCAGCGGCGTCAACCGAAATGGCCCGGCGACGAGCTCACGTCGTACAGCAGGTTGTTGCTGAGGGTGTCGATAGTAGATGCGATGGCCATTCGTGCCCGAGTCCGACGGCGAAGGCGATGGCCAGTACGCGGCTTGCCGCGTCCCGGTCTCGTTCATCGACCGGTGTTTCCGGCGGGATTCCTGGCGCGCGGGGTTACACGGCCACGTGGAGGGGCTGCACCACCGCCGCGAACACCGGGAGCGCCTCGCAGCGCGCCGCGTGCGCGGCCAGCGCCGGCCGCCTCGCGGCGTCGGTGAGGGCCGGGTGCGCCTCGGAGGCGAAGCGCAGCGCGCAGGCGACCGCGATGTCGGCGTGGCTGAAGGCGCCCAGCCACCAGGTGTCGCCGCGCCGGGCGGCGCGCTCCCGCTCCAGCAGGTCGAGCGTCTCGCCGATCTGCGCGGTGCAGCGCTCCACCCAGACAGGGCTCCGGCGCTCGCCCGTGCGCAGCACGTGCTCGTAGAGCAGGCTCACCGCCTTGTCCGCGAGCCCCGTGGCGAGCGCGGAGATCCGCAAGCCGGCGCGGCGCGCCTCGCCCGAGCGCGGCAGGAGCGCGCGATCGGGCCCCACGAGGTCGTCGAGGGCGTCGAGGATCGCCGCGCTCTCGACGAGCGGCTCCCCGCCGTCCGTCACGAGCACGGGGACCCGCCGGAGCGGGTTGTACTTCGCGATGGACTCCGCGTCGGCCCACACCGACCACGGGCGGTGCTCGTACGCGAGCCCATAATGCTGGAGCGCCACGGCGACGCGGCGCACGAAGGGAGAGTCGTACTGACCAATCAGGATCATGGAGGCTCGTTTAACCGAGCCTGCCGCGCGCGGCTACCAGACAGCGCACGTCTTGGTCGGCCGCATCGGCGTGCCCGGCGCGCACTTGAAGGCCTCGCCGAACTCCGGGAGGTTCACGAGCGGGCCGTTGACGCGGAACCGCGGCGGGGAGTGCGGGTTCACCTGGACCATCAGCCGGAGCGCCTCGTCGCGCAGCTTGCCGCACCAGGACTGCCCGTGCGCGAGGAAGAACTGCTGATCTTCCGTGAAGCCGCCCGCGACCGTCTGCTCCGCCGCGCCCTTGCGCATCGCGCGGTACGCCATGAACGCGAGCTTGACGCCCCCGAGATCCGCGATGTTCTCGCCCAGCGTCAGCTTGCCGTTCAGCTTCAGCCCCGGCAGCGCCTCGAAGGCCGAGTACTGCGCCTCGATGCAGCCGGTCTTCTCCTTGAACGCCGCCCCGACCTCCTTCGACCACCAGTCCTCCAGGTTGCCCTTCTGGTCGAACTGCGAGCCCGCGTCGTCGAACCCGTGCGTGAGCTCGTGCCCGACCACCATGCCGATGCCGCCGAGGTTCACCGCCGCGGCCGAGCTCACGCTGTAGAACGGCGGCTGCAGGATGCCGGCCGGGAAGACCATGTGGTTGCGCTGCGGGTCGTAATAGGCGTTCACGGTGGGCGGGCTCATCTGCCACTCGTCGCGATCGAGCGGCTTGTCGATCTTCCCGAGGTCCCACTGCGTGTGGAAGGCGCGCGCGGCGAGCGCGTTCTTCGCGTACGATCTCGGATCGACCTCGAAATCGTAGGTCCTCCACTTGTCGGGATATCCGATGAGGTACGCCATCGCGGCGAGCTTGGCGAGCGCGCGCTGCCGCGTGCCCTCATCCATCCAGTCGAGCGCCCGGACGTCGCGCGCGAACGCGTCGCTGATCTGGTGCACCATCGCCTCGGCCGCGGGCTTGCTCGCGCCGGGGAAGCTCGTCTTGACGAACGGCTGCGCGAGCAGCTCGCCGAGCGCGTCATCGGTCGCGTCCACGCAGCGCTTCCAGCGCGGCCGCACCTCCTTCTGCCCGGTGAGCGCGGCCTGCAGCGTGAAGCTCTCGTCGACGAACGCCTTGGGCAGCGCGGGCGTCATGGACCGCACCACGTGCCACGAGAGGTAGCTCTGCCACGCGGCGGGCTTCACCGACGTGAGCAGCCGTGAGAGCCCCTCGAAGAACCGGACGGAGGTCACGTTGACCTCCTTGACGTCCTGGAGGCCGAGCCCCTGGAAATACGCGTCCCACGAGAACGCCGGCGCGGCCTTCGCGAGCGCCGCCCGGTCGAGCTTGTTGTAGAGGCCCGCCGGGTCGCGGCGCTCGACCCGCGTCTTCGAGATCTTCGCGAGCTCGGTCTCGATCTGCAAAACATCGAGCGCCGCCGCCTTCGCCGCCGCCTCCTGCGCCCCGGCGAGCCGCATCATCCGCGCGACGTGCTCCTCGTAGGTCCTGCGGAGCGCCTTCGATTTGTCGTCCTCGTTGAGGTAGTAGTCGCGGTCCGGCAGGCCGAGACCGCTCTGGTCGAGCTGCGCGATGACGCGGGTCGCGTCCTTCATGTCCTGCGCGGATTCGATGTCGAACAGCGCCCAGATGCGGCGGCGGTGGAGCTCGGTGACGAGCGCCCCGAGGCCCTTCGGGTCGCGCACCCGCCGCGCCTTCGCGAGGAGGTCCGCGATGGGCTTCGCGCCGGCGGCCTCGACCGCGGGCTCGTCCATGCACGCGCCGTAGTAGGCGCCGATCTTCTTGGTCACCGGATCCCGGTCGCCGGCGCTCGCGGCGTCCTCGAGGATGCGCCGGAGCTCCGCCTCGTTGCGCTTCTCGATCTCGTGGAAGCTCCGCATCCAGACGGACTCGTCCCCCGGGATCTCGGTCTTCGCCAGCCATCCGCCGCACGCGAACTGATAGAAGTCCTCGCAGGGGTTCGCCGATCGGTCGAGCGCGGCCTCGTCGAGCCCGACGCTCTCGAGCTTCGTCTCGACGACAGGGAGGCCCTGCGGCGCCGGCGGCATCAGCGCCTTCACGGTGGGGGGCGGGGGCGCCGGCGGCGGGCTCGCGGCGGGGCCGCAGGCCGCAAGCGCGGAGAGGGCCACGGTGAGCGCGAGGGGAGCGGCAGGCTGTCGGAGCGTGCGCATACAGCGCTCTACCACAGACCGGCTGCTGCGCGGGCTCGCGATGGCCGCCCGCCGCGGGAATCCGCCCGGAGCGGGGCCGGCCTCACTCCCTGTCGAGCTTGCCCATCAGGCTCAGCGTGAAATAGGCCCCCATGTACTTGAGGTGCGGGCGCACCTCGAGGTGGACCCGGTACCAGCCCGCGCTCCCCTCGACCTCGGTCACCGAGGTCCGCCCCTTGCGGAGCGGCCTGCGCGAGCGCACGGCGGGCGACACGACATCCATGTCCGCGACATACTGGCTGAGCCAGCTGTTCAGCTCGCGCTCGAGGTCCCCGCGCTCCTTCCAGGTGCCGATCTGCTCGCGCTGCATGATCTTGAGGTAGTGGGCGAGCCGGCTGACGAGGAAGACATAAGGCAGCTGTGTGCCGAGCCGGTAGTTGACCTCGGCGGCGCGCGCCTCCTCGCTCTGGCCGAAGTACTTGGGCTTCTGCGCCGAGTTCGCGGAGAAGAAGCAGGCGTTGTCCGTGTCCTTGCGGAACGTGAGCCCGATGAAGCCCTCCTCGCTGAGCTCGAACTCGCGGCGCTCGGTCAGCATGATCTCGGTCGGGATCTTCGTCTGGATGGCGCCGAGCGCCTCGTACTCGTGGAGCGTGAGCCCCTCGACCGTGCCGCCGGATTGCGGCCCGATGATGTGCAGGCACCAGCGGTGGCGCGCGAAGCTCTCGGCGAGCCGGGTCGCCATCGCGTAGGTGGGCGCCCCCCAGCAGTACGCCGCGTGGTTGCCGACGACGTCCTCCTCGTAGGAGAACGCCCGGATGGGGGCGGTGCTCGCCCCGTAGGGCAGGCGCAGGAGGAAGCGGGGGAGGAGCAGGCCGACGTAGCGCGCGTCCTCGGACTCGCGGAACGCTGTGTACTTCACGTACTGCGGCCCCTCGAAGAGCGCCTTGATGTCGCCGAGGTGCGGCACCTTCCGGTAGTCCTTGAGCCCGAAGAACTGCGGGCCCGCGACGGCCAGGAAGGGCGCGTGCGCCATCGTCGCCACCGCCGCGCATTTCTGGAGGAGCGCGATGTCCTGGGGCACGGGGCCGAACTCGTAGTTCGAGATGACGGCGCCGAACGGCTTGCCGCCGAAATTGCCGAACTCCGACGAATAGACGATCTTGTAGAGGCCGCTCCTCACGACCTCGGACGAATCCTCGAAATCCGCGAGCAGATCGTCCTTCGAGCAGTTGAGGATCTCGACGCGGATGTTCTCCCGGAAATCGATGTGATCGATGGCGAACTTCAGGCCTCGCCACGCGGCCTCGAGGCGCTGGAACACCGGGTGATGCAGGATCTCGTCGATCTGCCGCGACAGCCGCTGGTCGATCTCCGCGATCCACAGGTCGATGAGGGCGCTGTCCAGCGCCGCGCCGGCCTCCGGGCGGCCCGCGACCTTGCCGACCACCGCCTCCACGCCCCGCTTCACATCGTGGTAGGCGCCGCTCGTGGAGGCGACCCCCGTCTCCGCCAGGAGCTCCGCAAGGAGAGAGCCATTGCTCCCCATCACCGGCTCTTCGTGCTGCCCCTCTTGCATGTCCGGAAATTTACCACGGTCGCTCGCCGGCTGGAAGCGATGGACACGCCGGCGCCCGCGCGCCGCGCCCCGCCGCGCCCGGGCGGGGGCGGCGCGCGGCACGGCGCGGCGCCGCCAGAGGAGAAACGCGCGGCATGGCGCGGCGCCGCCAGAGGAGAAACGCGCCTCGGACGCCCGCGCGGAACGCTCCTTCAGCACGCGAGTCAGGTGTCGACCGGACATGAAAAGCCCATGGCGAACGCGCGACTGCAGTGTTACAAATCACGTGTGGGTGCTCCCACGGAAGCCGAAGACATAAGGGCTTTCGTTCGAGTCTGCCCGCTCGCGCTCCCGGATCAGGCGCCGACGCCCCGCGGCGACGCCCGTCCTGGTCGTGGCCGCGCGGCGCCGCGCGGCGCCAGCGCTCCGAACGGCTCGGGACCGAGTGAAATGGGCAGTGGGAGCACGGAGGGACAGCGGACATCGGCTGTCTCTATCTCTCCGTGTGCCCTGTGCCTGTGGGATCCAGATTCTCTGTCTCTCATCCGGCGCGCGTCCGCGCGTCGCCGGCGTTCGGCGCCAACGCGCGCCATGGGTCGTGGATTTCGAGGAGAGGAGTGGGGATGGAACGCCTCGGGCTCGGCATCATCATCGGTATGGGGCTCGCCAGCTTGACGAGGATCACCCGTCCGACCGTCAAGAGGGCCATGAAGCTAGGCTTCGTCGCCGTGGACAGGATCAGGGGCTCGCTCGGCGAGGGCAGGGAGAGGCTCGCCGACCTCGTCGCCGAGGTGAGGGAGGAGATGGCGCGCCAGGAGCAGCGCGCCGGCTCGGGCGGCGCGCAGGGGTGGTCGCGCGCGGAGATGGAGCCGCCCGGGAGCTGACGAGAGGTGTTCCGGTGACCCGGCCGCGCAGGCCGGGAGGTGAGCCATGCCGAGCGATCGAGGGGTCGTCATCATCCACTGGGTTCCAGGGCGCGTGCGCCTCGCCGTCCCCGCGCTGCGCAGGGACCCGGCGAGGGCCGAGGAGCTCGCGGAGCTGGCGCGCGCCTGCCCCAGCGTCGTCGACGCGCGGGCGAGCGCGTGGGCGGGGAGCCTCACGGTCGAGCACGAGCCCGATGTCCCGCTGGAGGACGTCTTCTCCGAGCTCGCGCACATCCCCGAGCTCTCGGGCTGTAGCTGTCGCCCGATCGATGGGCTCACGCCCTCGCCCTGCGCGGCGCCCGCCGAGCCGCCGAGCCCGGGCCGGACGGCGCGCCTCGTCGTCCAGGCCGCGGACAGGCTGAACGCGGCGTCGCAGGTCGTCCCGCCGGCGCAGGTCGACCTCAAGCTCCTGGTGCCGGCGCTCCTCGTCGGGTCCGGGATGCTCCAGCTGCTGATGCGGCGCTCCCCGGGCATGCCCCACTGGATCACGCTCGTGAAGTACGGGGTCGACTTCTTCGTGGTGCTGAACCACGGCCGTATCCAGAGCTTCTTCGCGAGCGTGGGCGCGGGCGCGGGCGCGCCCACCGGCGGCGGGGCGGGGTGACGATGGCCGCGCTCCTGTCGACCGCGACCGAGCCGGTCTCGGTGGTCCACGCGATCCCGGGCAGGGTCCGCCTGCGGCTCCCGCGCCTCGGGAAGGACGCGGCCTTCGGCCCGCTGCTCGAGGCGGGGCTCACCGCCGTGCCAGGGGTCCTGTCCGTGCGCATCGCCGAGGGCGCGTCGAGCGCCGTCGTCGAGCACGACCCGCGGCACGCCGACCTCGAGGCCATCGTGGGCGCCGCCGCCTCGGCCTCCGCCGCGCCGGCCCCGCGGGGGGCGCTCCGCGCCGCGCGCGCCGCCCGGGAGGCGCGCCGCGCGGCCGCCCTCGCGAAGCGCCCGCTCTACCTGTCGAGCGTCGGCATGGTGCTCTCGCTCGGCAGCTTCGTCTCGCCGCTGCTCGCGTACCCGTTCATCGCCGCGACGTCCGCGCCCATCCTCAAGCGGGCGTGGGGCTCGGTGGTGCGGGACCGCAAGCTCAACGTCGACCTGCTCGACAGCCTGGCGATCGCGTCGGCCGTGGCGACCGGAAACGCCATCAACGCGGCCGGCATCATCTGGCTTGTCACGCTCGGCGACCACATCCGCGATCTCACCCAGGCGCGCGCCCGGCGCGCGATCAGCGGCCTGCTCGAGTACCAGCAGGATCTCGCGTGGGTGGTCCGCGGCGACGCGAAGGTGCAGATCCCGGTGGCCGAGCTCGCCGCCGGAGACGTCCTCGTCGTCTACACCGGCTCGGTCATCCCGGTCGACGGGACGGTCACGGACGGCGAGGGGCTCGTCGATCAGCAGACGCTGACCGGCGAGTCGATGCCCGTCCTCAAGGGCCCCGGCGACCGCTGCTTCGCGGCGACCGTCATCAAGGACGGCAAGCTGTACATCCGCGCCGAGCGGGTCGGCGGCGACACGACCGCCGCGAGCACGGCGCGGCTCATCGAGAGCGCGCCCGCGCTGGAGACGCGCGCGCAGAACTACGCCGAGCTCGTGGCGAACCGGCTCGTCCCGCCGGCCCTCGCCTGCTCGGCGGTCGTGCTCGCCGCGACGAGGGACCTCGGCCGCGTGTCGGCGATCCTGACGATCGACTTCGGCACCGGCCCGCGGGTCTCGGCCCCGACGACGGTGCTCGCGTCGATGAACGCCGCGGCGCGGCGTGGGATCCTCATCAAGGGCGGCGCCTACATCGAGAAGCTCGCGAAGGTGTCGACCGTGGTGTTCGACAAGACGGGCACGCTGACGTCCGGCATCCCCGAGGTGACGGACCTCGTCGTCCACGACGCCCTGTCCGAGCGCGAGGCGGCGACCCTCGCCGCCGCGGTGTCCGCGCGGCAGACCCACCCCGTATCGCAGGCCGTGCTCCGCCTCGCCGAGGCGTGGTGCCTGACGATCCCGGACAGGGAAGAGTCCCGCTACCTCGTCGGCCGGGGCGTGCAGGCCAGGGTGTTCGGCAAGGTCGTGCAGCTCGGCAGCCCCCGCTTCCTCGACGAGCTCGGCATCACCTGCCGCGCCGAGCCCGGCGCGAGGAAGGCGCTCGAGGCGGCGGCGAAATCGCTCCTCTTCCTCGCCGTCGACGGCCGGCACGTCGCCACGCTCGCCTGCCGCGACGCCATCCGGGCCGAGAGCCGCGCGACGATCCGCAGCCTGCGCGCGCGCGGGATCGAGGATATCGTCATGCTGACGGGCGACAGCCGCGAGGTGGCCAGGCAGGTCGCGCTCGAGCTCGGCATCACCCGGTACTTCGCGGAGATGCTGCCCGAGGACAAGGCGGAGATCACGCGCCGGCTGACGCAGGAGGGCCGCACGGTCGCGGTCGTCGGGGACGGCATCAACGACTCCCCGGCGCTGTCGTACGCCGACATCGGCATCAGCGTGTCCGCGGGCGCCGAGATCGCACGGGAGACGGCGGGCGTCGTCCTCGTGGAGGACGACCTGTCGAAGCTCATTGAGGCGATCGACATCTCGCGCGCCGCGATGCGCCTCATCCACCAGAACTTTTCGATGATCCTCGCCGTGAACGCGGTCGCGTACGCGCTGTCGATCCCCGGGCTCCTCAACCCGGTCGCGGCGACGCTCATGAACAACGGCTCCGCGGTCCTCGCCTGCGTGAACGGACTCCGTCCGCTCATGGCGGCGCCGCGCAGGAAGGCCCGCGCCGGCGGCCCCTAGCGCGCTCGTCAGCGCGCCGCCTCATGGTCCCGCAGCAGCCGAAGAGCAGGCCGCAGTCATCGGCTTGCGTCGGCTTGCGTCGGCTTGCGTCGGCTTGCGTCGGCTTGCGTCGGCTTGCGTCAGGCGTGCAGGCCGCCGAGCGTCGCCGACGCCGCGTGGCTCGCCGCCGGCCGCTCGCAGGGCAGCTCCACCGTGAACCGCGCCCCCTCGTCCGGCCGGCTGACGACGCGCACCGCGCCGCCGAGCGCCTCGACGATGCTCTTCACGACGTGGAGCCCGAGCCCGAGCCCGCCGAAATGGCGGCTCGACACCGCGCGCTCGAACCGGTCGAACACGTGCGGGAGCCGCCCCGCCGGGATCCCGATGCCCTGATCCTGCACCACGAGCTCTGCCGTGCCGTCCTTCCGTGCGACCGAGACCTCGATCGGCTTGCCCGCGCCGAACTTGAGGGCGTTGTCGAGCAGGTTCGAGACCACCTGCTCCAGCCTGCTCCTGTCCCACGATCCCACGACGGACGGCTCGGCGCGCACGCTCACGGACGAGCCGGAGTGCGCGATGCGCTCGGTGAGCCGTTCCAGGACGTCGTCCACGACCTCCGCGAGATCGACCGGCTCGACGTGCAGCTCCAGCCGGCCGGTGTGGAGCTGCGACACGTCCAGCACGTCGTCGATCAGCTGGACGAGCCGTTGCACCTGCCGATCCATCCTTTGCAGGGCGCGCGCGAGGCGCTCGTCGGACGCGTGGTCTCCCCGGCGGAGCAGCGCCTGGAGGCCGAGGCGCAGGGAGGTGACGGGCGTCCTGAGCTCGTGCGACGCGACGCTGAGGAACTCGTCGCGGACGCGCACCGCGTGCTGCGCCTCGCGGTAGAGGTGGGCGTTCTCGAGGGCGATCGCGATCTGGTCGGAGAGGAGCTCCAGCACGTGGACGCGAGCGCGCGTGAAGGCGTACGTGGTGAGGTTGTTCTCGAGGTAAACCACCCCGAGCCGCGCCTCGTTCCGCTGGATGGGCAGGACCAGGACCGACCGCGAGCCGCCCGCGGCGAAGTGAGGATCGCGGTCGCGCGCCGGCGCGCTGTCCGCGTCGTCGAGCACGAGGAGCTCGCGCGCCATGTGGGCGTGCTCGACGACCCGCCGGGGGATCTCGCGCGACCGGGAGAGCGGCGTGCGCTCGATGGAGACCGGGGTGGCGACGGACCCCTGGGCCCGCACGAAGAGCTCCCCCTCTTCCTCGAGCACGAGCGCGCCGCGCTGCGCGCCGGCGGCCTCCAGGCAGACGCCCAGGAGCTTCTCGAGCAGCCGATCGAGCACGATCTCGCTCGAGAGGGTCTCGGCGGCCTTGAGCAGGCTGAGCGCGTCGAGGGCGACCGCCGGGAGCCGCTCCGCGAGCTCGGGCTCGTCGCCGGGCCCGCCGAGCCTGAACTCCTCGGCGAGCGCGTGGGCCTTCTCCGAGGCTCCCCAGCGGGCGAACCCCTGGTGCGCGGCGCGCAGGTACATGGCCGCGATCCGCGCCCGTCCGAGCCCGTTGTAGAAGCGCCCAGCCAGCTCGTTGCCGAGCGCGGCGATGTGGAGGAACCCCCCGCGCGTCGCCGCCTCGACCGCCTCGTCGTACCGCGCGCCGGCGAGCTCGAACCTGCGCTCGACGCGGGCGATCTCCGCGTCGACGAGGAGGCGCCGCGGGCGGAAGTTCTCCGGGCAGCCCAGCTCCCACCTTCGCAGGGCGCGCTGCAGGTCGGCCACGCGCGCGAGCAGCGCCGCCCTCTCCTGCTCGTCGGCCTCATCACATCGCCACAGCAGCGTGAGCGCGGTGAACAGCGCGTACTGGCACTCGGGGATGTAGCCGCCGAGAAAATGAATGAACGGGGCCGCCGCGTCTGCGTGGGCGATGGCCGCGGCCAGGTCCCGGAGCAGGTACGAGACCTGAAGGCGCCCTATATGATACACGCACCTCGCCGGCGGCTCCCGCTGCGCCGCCTCGAGGAAGGCCCGCTCGTCGAACTCGGCGTCATCGGCCACGTTCCGGCCCCTCGTCAGCCCCTTGAGGCACCGGATCACCTGCCGGAAGGCGAGCTGGTAGAAGAGCGTCGACTTGTTGCCGGTCTGCCGGCTGAACGCGAACCCGTCGTTCAGATCGACCAGCACGCGATCGAGCTCCACCCCTGCGGCGAACGAGTGCGCCATGAGCCCCGTGCGCGCGTACGAGGAGAAGCGGAGCTCGCCGGACGACACGCCCAGCTCGATGATCTCTCGGAACGGCGCCCCGCTCGAGGCGAGCGGCGCGACCCACGGGTGGACGAACTCGTTGACCATGTACCGGGCGATCGTCTCCTGGGCGCGATCCTCGAACCGCCGCGCGAGCTCCGCGGCGAGCTGGCCGAAGCCCTGGGCGCTCGAGAGGTCGCCCTCGGCCGCCAGGAGCATCGCGTGCCCCGCGTAGGAGAGGATCGACTCGCTCGCGTTGCCGTGCTCCAGCGCGAAGCGGACGCCGAGGGAGGTGAGGAGCACCAGCTGCTTCCGGTCCGCGAACCAGGCGGGGGCCACCATCTCGGCGAGGAGCCTCATGCGGGCCCGCTCTTCCGGGCTGGTCACGCGGGGGAGATCGACGAGCGACTCGGGCGAGCGCCCCGCGAGCTGGCTGGTGATGGCTCGCCGCTGGGCCGCGATCTCCGCGTCGAGATCCGCCGCCGGCAGCTCGAGCCCGAAGTGCGCGCGCAGCGCGTCGCGCCCCCAGCCGAGCGCCAGATCGTGATCGCCGGTGATCGTCGCGCTCATGATCCGGAGCGCCTCCAGGTCGACCTTCTCCGGGATCGACGCCGCGTGGCGGAGCCCCTCCTCCACGAGCGCGCGGGCCGCCGCGTGCTGATCGGTCAGCGCGGCGCACTCCGCCGCGTCGCGGTGGAGGGAGAACCAGAGCTCGTAGCGCGAGCGGAACGCGCCGTCCGGCAGCAGCCGGAGGCCGCTGCGGAAGTACGCGAGCGCCGGGCCGAAGGCCGCGGCGCGGCGCGCCTTCACGCCGGCGCGGTGGTTGAGCTCGGCGAGGCGGTCCCGCTGCTCCGCGTCGAGCAGCGCGGCGCCGAGGTTCAGCTGGTCCGCGGCGTCGAACAGCGCGGCGTCCGTCCCGTTGGTGCAGGTGGCCTCGAGGAAGCGGCCGATCTGCAGGTGCAGCTGCATCCGCAGCTGCTCCGGCCCGAGCTCGTAGGCCGTCTGCTGCACCCGATCGTGGACGAACCGGATCGCGAGCCCCGCCTCGCGCTCGCACGTGCCGTCGGGCACGACGAGCCCCTCGCGGAGCGGCTGGACGAGCGACGCGGTCGTCTCGTCCACGGATCGGCCGAGCACCGCCGCGATGAGCCTGAGCTCCGCGCGCCTGCCGATGCACGCGGCGACCTGCAGGAGCTCCTGCGCCGCTTCGGGCAGCCTGCGGACGGACTCCGACATCAGCTGGACCACGTTGTCGGTGACGCCGACCCGCTCGATCCGGCCGAGATCCCACGTCCATGTCGAGCGGATCGCGTCGAAGAGGAGCAGGCCTTTCTCCTGGAGCGACCGGAGGAGCTGGCGGATGAAGAAGGGGTTGCCGGCCGTCTTGGCGAGGAAGAGCTCTGCGAGCGGGCGCGCCCGCTCCGGCTCGCAGCGGAGCGCCTCGGCGAGCAGCGCGACGACCGCCTCGACGCCGAGCGGGCCGAGCGAGAGGTGCGTCATCGGGGGCACCTGCGCGCCCCGGATCTCCTCGATGGTCTGGTGGAGCGGGTGCGCGGCGCCGACTTCCCTCGACCGGTACGCGCCGAGCAGGAGCACGTGCTTGCTGCCTGGATCCGCGGCGAGGGCGCGGAGGACGCGGAGCGACGCGGCGTCCGTCCACTGGAGGTCGTCGAGGAAGATCGCGAGCGGCGGCCGCTGGCTGGCCACCGCGCGCACGAAGTCCTGGATCGCGAGCAAGAAGCAGTTCTCCGCGCGCATCGGATCCGCGGCCGGCGGCGCGGGCGCGTCCCCGAGGAGCTCGGTGAGCTCCGGGCAGAGCTCGCCGAGGGCGCGGCTCCGCTCGCTGACGGCCTCCCTGAGCTGCGCGCGGCTCTCCTCCGGCTCGGCGCGGAGCGCGGCGGCGAGGGCGCGGAGCGCCTCTGCCAGGGACGCATAGGGGACGTTCGCCGCGCGCAGGTCGAACTTGCCCTTGATGAACCGCCCGCCCCGCTCGGCGACGGCGGCCTGCAGCGCCTCGACGAGGGCGGTCTTTCCGACGCCTGCCTCCCCGGTCACCAGCGCGAGCTCCGTCCCGTCGTTCGACACGCGGGCGAGCGCGCCGCGCAGCGCGGCGAGCTCGCGCTCGCGGTCGATCAGGCGCTCGGGCAGCGGGAGCCGCCGCGCGAGGTCCATGCGCCCGAGCTCGAACGGCGCGATGGTGCCTGCGGCGCGCCATCGCCTCCGCGCCTCGTGGAGGTCCTGGGCGAGGCACTCGGCGCTCTGGTACCGCAGGTCCGGCATCTTCGCGAGGAGCCGCTGCACGAGATCGGAGAGGACCGCCGGGACGCTGGGGCTCACGGCGTGCGCGGGCACGGGGCTCCTCGCCATGTGGGCGTGCACGAGCGCGAGCGGATCGGCGTCCTTGAAGGGCGGCGCGCCGGTGAGCATGGCGTAGAAGGTCGCTCCCAGCGCGTACAGATCCGAGCGCGCGTCGATGAACCAGCAGCTGCGCCCCAGCTGCTCGGGGGACAGGAAGGGGAGCGCGTCGAGCTTCTCGAGCTCCACGGCGCGGGGCATGCTCGTGAGCTCGGCCGCGTCCGAGAAATGGACGAGGGTGACCTGCCCGTCCTCGCCGAGGACCACGCGGCCCGGGGCGATCGCGCGGTGGACGACGCCGCTCCCGTGGACGCGCGCGCACGTCTCGGCGAGCGCGATGGCGATGTCGAAGAACGCGTCCAGCGCGAGCGGCCCTCGCGCGAGCCGCCGCTCGAGGTCCTCGGGGCCAGCGTCCTCGAGGAGCAGCGCCGGCATGCCCTCCGGGCCCTCCAGCGCGAGCGGCCGCACGACCCCCGGCACGTCGAGCCGGCGCAGGAAGGCGTGCTCGCGCAGCAGGAGCGCCGCCGCCCCCGGGGCTGGATGACGCCCCCGAACGGTTTTCTGCACGACCATCCTCCCGGCAAGCCTCTGTCTGCGGAGCAAAAATCGGCTGCAGCGGTGGACCTCAGTCGCTTCCGCCCGAGTCATACGCGTTCCCCCTCGCGCGTTGCCGCGAGAATATAAAGCAGGATGTGTGCTGGTGCGAGCCGGGAAGTCCCGGGTCTCGCGATATGGGAGAGACGTCGGGTTGTGCGCTTCGCGCCATCGCGCGGCGGCGCCACCGCGAGCTCCGGCGACGACCGGCGACCGCCAATCCGGCGAGCGAAGGTGCTAGGATGAATCAGCGCATGTACGGGGGGCGGGCGGCTGCCCACGCGCCGGTGCGCGCTGCGGGGAGCTTTGATGAACGCACCTGTCGTCGCAGGGGACGTGATCGCCGAGAAGTACCGGGTCGACAGGATCTCGGGCAGCGGCGAGCTGGGGACGGTGGCCTTCGCGAGCCACCTCGTGCTTCCGCAGCGGGTCGCGATCGAGCTCCTGCTCGCCGACGGCGGCCCGGAGCGCGTGGAGCGCTCGCTCCGGGAGGCGCGCGCGGCGGTGGCGCTCAAGGGGGAGCACGTCGCGCGGGTGCTCGACGTCGGCCAGCTCGCCTCGGGGGTCGCGTACATCGTCACGGAGCACCTCGACGGGCAGGACCTCTCCGAGCTGCTGCGCGGCCGCGGCCGGCTCGAGCTCTCGGAGGCCATCGATTGGGTGCTGCAGGCCTGCGTGGCGGTGGCCGAGGCGCACGCCGCGGGGATCGTGCACCGCGACCTCGAGCCGGCGCGCCTGTTCCTCGCGACGACCCCCGGCGGCGCGACGCTCCTCAAGGTGCTCGGCTTCGGCGCGTCCAGGGAGCTGCCCGGCCCGAGCGACGGCGGCGCGCCGGCGCAGACGCGGGAGGATCTCGGCGCGCCGCTCTACATGTCGCCGGAGCGGATGCGATCCTCGGTCGCCGTCGACGCCCGCGCCGATGTCTGGTCGCTCGGCGCGATCCTGTACCGGCTCCTGACCGGGCGGCCGCCGTTCGAGGCGAGCTCGCTCGCCGATCTCGCGCCGCGCATCGCGAGCGCGGCGCCGGCGCTCCCGAGCGCGCTGCGGTCCGACATCCCCCCGGCCATCGACCGCGTGCTCCTCTGCTGCCTCGAGAAGGACCCGGCGCGGCGGCCCACGAGCGTGGCCGAGCTGGCGATCGCGCTCGCCCCCCACGCTTCGGCGGAGGGCCAGGATCACGTGGAGCGGGCCGCGCGGCTCCTCGGCGCGACGCTCCCGACGCGCCCCCGCGCCTCGCTCCCGACGATCGGGCTCGGGCTCAGCGCGAGGCCCCGCCCGCCCGAGAGCGCCGGACCGAGCTCGGAGGCGGGCCCGGTGACCCAGCGGTATGGCGCGTACGGCGCGCAGGACACGGGGCGGAGCAGGGCGCGCATCGCGCTGATCGCCGCCGTCGCGTCGCTGCTCGCGATCCTCGGCGTGGCCGCGACGCAGCTCAGGTGAGCCGGCGCCGGCCGAGCCGCCGCGGGCAGAGGAGCGCCGCCTCCGGCCCTCGCCGCAGGGGCACCGTCGCCGCGAGCGCGGCGGGCGTGGAGAAGCCGGAGAGCCGTCCTGTCTCCCAACGGACGCGGTCGCAGATCCTCGCGGCTATGCCGAGAAAACGTGACATCCGCGTAGACCGGCTGTCGTAGTATCCGCCGCATGCCGCATTCTCTCCCGCATTCCGGGGGCGGTCTCGCTCCGCCCGCGCGCATCGGCAAGGTCGCATTCCTCGGGTATGGCCGCTTCGGTGCGGCGCTCGGGTCGTTGCTCCACGATGCGGGGATCTCGGTGCGCGCGTTCGACCCTTCCGCGGAGATCCGCGGCGCCGCGCGGGCCGCCTCGCTCCCGGAGCTCGTGGACGGCGCGGATCTCGTCATCGTCGCCGTCCCGGTGCCGGCGGTGCGCGAGGCCCTCCTGTCGCTGCGGCCGCACCTCACGCCGGGGCAGCTGGTGGCCGACGTGGGCAGCGTGAAGAGCGTGCCGGCGAGCGCCATGGCCGAGGTGCTCGGCGAAGGCCGGCCCTGGGTGGCGACGCACCCGCTGTTCGGTCCGGCGAGCCTCGCCCGCGGCGAGCGCCCGCTGCGCGTCGTCGTCTGCCCGAACCCCGCGCACCCGGGCGCGGTGCGCCGCGTCGTCGCGCTGTTCGAGCGGATCGGCTGTCAGGTGCTGGAGCAGGCGCCGGAGGAGCACGACCGCGTCATGGCCTTCACGCACGCGCTCGCGTTCTTCATCGCGAAGGGCATGATGGACGCGGGCGTGCCCGCTGGCGCGCCCTACGCGCCGCCCTCGTTCCAGGGCATCGCGCACACGATCGAGACGGTGCGCGTGGACGCGGGGCACCTGTTCGCCGCGCTGCACCGCGAGAACCCCTTCGCGGGCGAGGCGCGCCGCCGCCTCATCGACGCGCTCGTCGCCGTCGATCGGAGCCTCGACGTCCCGACCAAGGACGCCGCGCCCGAGGACCTCGCCGCGCTCGCGATCCCCGATCTCGGCGCGCTCTCTCCCGAGCTCCGCGAGGCGCGGGAGCTCATCGACGACCTGGATCTGGAGCTCGTCGGCCTGCTCGCGCGGAGGGCCGAGCTCGTCCAGCGCGCCGGGCGCGCCAAGGCCACGATCGGGGCGGCGGTCCGGGATCCGGTGCGCGAGGCGCGGCTGATGGAGTCGCGCCGCCGCTGCGCCGTCGAGCTCGGCCTCGACCCCGACGGCGTCGCCGAGGTCTTCGAGGTGATCCTCCGGCACTCGCGCTCGCTCCAGGAGCGGCGCTCCGCCGTCTAGCGCCCGGCGCAGGCGACGGGCTCCTCACCACCGAAACACGAGGCACACCGAGCGCGTCTTCCTCATTCCACCCCGGCGTGCTCCGGTGTAGGGTCTGCGTGCGGGGATCATGCAGCGGCGTCAGGCGCCCCCTTGTGGATACTGCAGGCGAGACCTGGGTCGCAGGTAAGACAGCGCCTCGACTACGATACGAGCTCGTCGGCGCAGCGCCGCGCACGGGAGGGGCTGGAATGGATCTGCGGAGCGGCCATGCCGGGCGGGCCGAGCGTTCCGGGGCTGAGCGTGGCCGGCCCGCGCTCCGCGCGCCCCCGGCGACCTGGTTCCCCGAGCCTCCTCGCACGGAGCGCTGGAGCGGGCTGGAGCGGACGCGGCAGACGCCGCCCGAAAGCGGTGGACACAGCCCCATTCCTGAGGATGCTGCGAGGCTGGCCGCGGCGCTGACAACGGAGCAAGGGGGGCAAGGAGACGCGGGATGAGGGCGGAAGTAGGCAGAGTCAACATCCTGATCGTTGACGACAGGCCTGAGCAGCTCCTCTCCCTGGAGGCAGTCCTCGCGCCGCTCGGCGAGAACATCGTCAAGGCGGCGTCCGGGAGGGAAGCGCTTCGCCATCTCCTTCAGGAGGAGTTCGCGGTCATCCTCCTCGACATCAAGATGCCTGAGATAGATGGGTTCGAGACGGCGACGCTCATCCGCAAGCGGCGGAGCACGCTGCACACGCCGATCATCTTCCTGACGGCGCACACCGAGCGCGTCTATGTCGAGCGCAGCTATTCGCTCGGGGCGGTCGATTACATCATGACCCCGTTCGCCCCCGAGGTCGTCCGCACCAAGGTGTCAGTCTTCGTCGACCTCTTCAAGAAGACGCAGAAGATCAAGCTCCAGGCGGAGTCGCTGCGCGCGCACGCGGAGCAGCTCCAGCGGCTCAACCGCGCCGCGCTCACGATCAACTCGGCCCTGTCGCTCGACGCCATGGTCGCGGCGATCACGGAGGCGGCCCGCGACGTCGGCGGCGCCCATCAGGCGATGACCCTCGTGAAGCTGGAGCGGCCCGGCGAGCGGGCGCGGACCGCGGTGTCGCTCTCGGAGCGGTACACGACGTTCCAGAAGGAGGCGCCTCCCCCCATCGCGGGCAAGCTGTGCGCGCTCGTCTGCGCCAGGAACAGGCCTCTCCGGCTGACGCAGCGAGAGCTCTCGCTGCACCCGGAGTGGCTGGACAACCTCGGGCAGAGGCCGCCGCCGCGGGGGTACCTCGCGGCGCCCCTCACCGCGGCCGACGGCCAGAACATCGGGACCATCCAGCTCTCGGATCGGAACGACGGCGAGTTCTCCGACGACGACGAGACCGTCCTCGTGCAGCTCGCGCAGCTCGCTTCCATCGCCATCCAGAACTGCGTGCACGCCGAGGAGCGCGAGGCGAACCGCCTGAAGGACGAGTTCCTCGCCACCCTCTCCCACGAGCTGCGCAGCCCGCTGAACGCGATCCTCGGCTGGACGCACCTCCTGCGGTCCGAGCCGTTCGATGAGCAGCGGGTGTCCCACGGGCTCGAGGTGATCGAGCGCAACGTGGCCGCGCAGACGAAGCTCATCGAGGATCTCCTCGACGTCTCGCGGGTCACGACGGGCAAGCTGAGCATCAGCGCCGCGCCGATGGCGCTCGCGCCCGTCGTGGAGACCGCCATCGACGCGATCCGCCCCGCCGCCGAGGCAAAGGGCCTCACGATCGACGTCTCGCTCGACCCCGACATCGAGGTGAACGGCGACGCGGATCGGCTGCAGCAGGTCGTCTCGAACCTCACGTCCAACGCGCTCAAGTTCACGCGTCCCGGGGACCATATCCTCGTCTCCCTCCGGCGGGCCGGCGCGACGGCGGAGCTCACGGTGCGCGACACGGGGGAGGGGATCGCGCCGGATTTCCTCCCGCTCGTCTTCGAGCGCTTTCGCCAGGCCGACAGCACGAGCCGCAGGACGCACGCGGGCCTCGGCATCGGGCTGTCCCTTGTGCGCCAGCTCGTCGAGATCCACGGCGGCTCGGTCGTGGCCGACAGCCCTGGGTTGCACAAGGGGTCCACGTTCGTGGTCCGGCTCCCGCTCCTCGGGGTCGAGCGCAGCTCGCTCCCGGCGCTCACGAGGGAGGGGCGGTCGCGCTCGCTCGCTTGCTCGGAGTCCGCGTCCAACCTCGGCGGGCTCCGCGTCCTGCTCGTCGAGGACGACGCGGACGCCAGGGAGCTCCTTCAGGAGGTGCTGTCGCAGCACCACGCCGAGGTGACGGCCGTGGCTTCGGCCCACGAGGCGCTCGCGGCGTTCTGCGCGGATCTCCCGCACGTGCTCGTGAGCGATATCGCCATGCCGGGCGAGGACGGCTATGAGCTCATCCGCGCCATCCGCCAGCGCCCGCCGCAGGCCGGCGGCGATTTGCCCGCGCTGGCCCTGACGGCCTATGCTCGCAAGGAGGACCAGAAGCGCGCGCTCGACGCCGGCTTCCACATGCACGCCACGAAGCCGATCGAGCCCGCCGCCCTCGTGGCCGCCGTGGCCAGCCTCGCGGCCCGGGCCCGCGCAGGCGACCTCCCCTGCGCCCGGGAGCGAGGGTCGAGCGAGAAGATCAACCCGTGAAGAGCGCGCGGAGACGAGGGGCCGCGGGCGCTCCATAGCGCCGCGCCTCCGCGTTCTCTGTCGCTCGCACATCCAACATGAGCTCGCCCGCTACCTTGCCCGACCCGCCAGCGATATCGGGTCTCTCCCTGGCGTGCCTGCGCTCATGAGCAGGGACGAGGATCATGGCCGATGGGCATCGGGCCTGGGACTTGCACTTCATGACGCGAACGTGTCCTCATGACCAGACAGGGAGCCGACCCATCGGGGGCCAGACGAGGCGCGTCCGCGCTGCAGTCGGGCGCTGTTCGCGTGTTGCGCGGCGCCGGCGCCGCTCCTCCAGGTCGCTCACGCGAGGAGACTTTGGCTCATGGGGCCCTCACCTCTGGAGGTCAATCCGTTATCGCGGATGAGCTGTCAGGCACAGTCGCTCTTCACGCGTCATGTTCGCCCGCGCCGATGTAGGCGAATGTGCTTGACTGGTGGGCGCTCACGGGGCGGCACCCACATGCAACGATGATGCAGTGAGACAAAAAGCTTGCGTAATCCAGTATGGTGGCCTATCGTCCACCATAACGGAATCACCACGGAGTGGACACCGGCCCATCGAACGCAGCGTGCTCATAGCGCCTTTTGAGGCGCACCTTTTGCGCGAATTTGCGTGGATTGAGTCGCTTGGCGGTGTGGAGCGGTGATCGGCGCGGGGTTCTGCCGAGTCATTCTTTGGGGGGGACAACCCAACGGAGAGAACGAACCATGAACGCTTCGAAGAGCATCTTTGCAAGCGCGCTGCTGCTAGGCGCGACCATGATGATGATCGGCGCCGGATGCGGCGATGACGGGGAGACCACCACCACCTCCACGACGACGACGAGCTCGGCGTCGGGCACGGGCGGCGAAGGCGGCGAAGGCGGCGCCGGCGGCGAGGGTGGCGCGGGTGAGGGCGGCGGCACCGGCGGCGAGGGTGGCGCGGGCGAGGGCGGCGGCACCGGCGGCGCAGGTGGCGAGGGTGGCGCGGGCGAGGGCGGCGGCACCGGTGGCGCGGGTGGCGCGGGTGGCGCCGGCGGCGAGGGTGGCGCGGGCGGCGCCTGAGACGAGCGTGTCGATAGCGGCCATCCCTCGCCGAGCCCGCGGTACGGCGGGCGGGGGATAGGCTGTTGGAGCGCCACTCATCACCTCCCGTCCCCATGCGTCTTCGCGGCTGCATGGCTCGGTCTGGCTTTGTTCGGCGCTCTATCGCGATGTGCAGGTTCGTGGGATGCTAGCTCGACCGCCAGGCCAGCGCGTTAGGCGTGCGAACGTGCGCTGAAGCGAGCCGAACGACGCGGATGAGCCCGTAGCGCACGAAGCTGCGCCGCGCTTTAGGCTCGGGCATCACGGGTGGGCTGGGAGACGGCAAGTGCTTTGTGTCTTCCCACCGTCCCGTGGTGTCCCGAGCATTTTGATTTCGGAGCATGCGCCTGTCAGCGCCGGCCTCGAGGGGCTGTGTGCAGGACGGTGTCTGCGCTGCTGCCGCGCTGCCACGTGTCTTTCGCGTTGCGGGCGTGCCTTGTTCGCACGATTGCGTTCCCCTTCGCGCTTGCACGCATCTCGGACGGAGCCAATGGCGCGCCGACGCGCCCACGCTATGCATGTTTTGCGGCCCCTCTGGTGCCGGCGTCATGGATTTTTAGAGGGGATGTCCCCTCCGCGATGTGTGTTTTGCCCACGGCGCCCCGCGCGCCTCGCTGAAGCTCTCCCCTTCTTGGCGGGGAATCCTGTCGGGCGGGACGGACGCGGACGCACCCCGCTGTAGCGGGGCTAGCGCGCCTCGTTGCAGCGCCGCAGCTCGCTCGTGGGGCTAGCGTCGCGGTTGCACGCGCGGAGCTCCTCGGTGAGGCGGGCGACCTCATCGACGAGGGCCTCGTTGCAGCGACGGAGCTCGCGCGAGGTGCTCTGCGCGTCGCGGTGGCGCAACGCGTTGTGCACGGCCACCGCCGCCTGCGATGCGAGGAGGCCGCAGAGCTCGACCTGGCCGGCGCGGAACGCGCCAGCGGTCGCGCCGTTCTCCGCGTAGAGCACGCCGGTGAGGCGGCCCTGATGCGTCATGGCGAGGCACAGGATCGATCGAAGGCCGCCCTCGAGCAGGTAAGGGTCGTCCGCGAACCGCTCGTCCATGGCCGCGCTGGTGAGGGCGATCGGCTGCTGTGTCTGGGCGACATGCTGGACGACGCTCGCGGCGAGATCGGCGGTGGACTCGAGCGGCGTCGCAGGTCCGAGGCGGACCCCTCCGCGGTCGCCGTCGAGCTCGGCCTCGATGGTCAGCGCGCCGTCGCGCGCGAGGAGCAGCACAGCGCGCTGCGCCCCCGCGCTCTCGCTCAGGGCCCGGAGGAGCCGCTCGAAGAGGCGCTCCAGGACGAGCTCCCCGCAGAGCGCGCGCGAGACGCGGAGGAGGGCGAACGCGTCGAGCGACGTGGGGCGCTCCGTGCTCGCCGGGAGCGCGGACTCCGGCGGACGGCTCTGCTGCCCGACGAGCGCGGCGCGCGCCACGAGGTGCGGGTACTTTCGCGACAGCTGTCGCGCTTTGGCCTGCGCGCCCCACCGCAGATAGCCCTCGTGGGCGTCGGCCATGTAGACGTGGGCGATCCTCTCCCTGCCGCTCGCCAGGTGGAACTTCGCGCAGAGCTCGCTGGCGAGCGCCTCGTCCCGGACGAAACCGTTCACCTTCGCCGACTCGATCGCCTGATCGTAGAGCTTCATCGCCGCGAGCTCCTCGCCCGCGGCGCGCGCGGACTCCGCGCGGAGGAGGAGGTGCTTGTGACGGTAGTTGTCCGGGCACCGCTCGGCCCACTCCGAGAACCGATCCCGGTAGCTCGCCACCGAGACGGTGGTCAGCTGCCGGCCGCGCGCCAGCGCGGGCGAGAGCAGCGTCAGGCAGGTGTAGAAGAACACCTCGGTCGCGAGGTGATCGTCGACGCCGCCCTGCATCCTCGCCTCGGCGAGCGAGCCCATCCGCAGCGCCCCTTCATAGTCCTCGTTGAGGAAGCAGATCTGCTGCCGCAGCGCGTAGTGGATGCGCGCGGCGGCGCCGTGCGCCGGCGCCGAGAGCTTCGCTTCATCCCCTGCGTCGTCGAGAGCGCCGTGGCTGGGCGGGCGTGACGCGCCGGCGCGCGTCGCGTCCATCAGGTCGTCGAGCGCGCGGCGCACCCCGGTCAGCGCGAGGGCGGCGAGCTCCTCCCGCGCGCGCCGCACCAGCGAGAGGAACCCATCGACCTCGGCCCGCACCGCCTCGCACTCGTCGCCGAGCCCGAATCGAACGAGCGCGGTGTGGACGCACGCCTGGGAGAGGTAGGTGAGATCGCCCGTCCTGTGCCCCGCCTCGAGCGCGGCCTGGAAGAGATCGAGGCTGGAAAGGAGGTGATCGGTGAAGACGCTGACGTGGGCCCCGAGCACGACGCGCAGCCGGCAGGAGAGCTCTGGCTGTCCGGACCGCTCGTTCATCTCGAGCGCGAGCTGGCCGAGCTCGTAGGCCTCGTCGTAGCGGCGGAGCACCCGCGCGGCGACCCAGGCGTAGGCCATGAAGCCGTACGGGGAAGCTCCGCCGTGGCCGCGCTCCAGCGACAGGTTGACCTGCCTGGCCGCGATGAACGTGCAGAGCGGCGGGTTCACCGTTGCGGCGGGGAGCATGAGGGCCATGAGGAGCCGGAGCGCCGCGCGGGTCCGGGCGTCCGACGCCTCGGGCTCGTCGAGCAGATCCTTGAGCCGGCGCGTGCCGAGCGCGGCGCGCGCGGCCGCGAGCTCGGCGTCCGCCGCCGCCTTCCGCCCCGGCCCGTCCTCGGGGAGGGGGACGCCGAGCATCGCGAGGGCCGTCTTTCCGAGCGCCACCGCCTCGTCGAGCCGGCCCTGGGTCGTGTACACGGCGATGCGCAGCTCGTGCGCCCTGGCCCGCTCGAGATCCGAGCGCGCCTCCGCCGCGAGCACGTCGAGCAGCGCCTCGGCGCGATCGAGCCGGCCGCCGAGGTGCGCGCACTCGGCCGCCTCCGCGTGCAGCGAGAAGGCGATCTCGTGGTCTCGCTTGAAGCTCCCGTCTGGCAGCGCCGCGATCCCGGCCTCGAAGAGATCGGCGGCCGCCGGGGTCGCGCCCCGCTCCCTCGCCTTGCGGCCCGCGGCGAGGTTCATCGCGGCGAGCGCCGCCCGCTCGCGCGGCTCGACGATCAAGGGCGCGCCGAGGTTCAGGTGGTGCGCGGCCTCGAAGAGCGCCTCGTCCGAGCGCTCGCGCTGCGATCGCGCCTCGGCCATGCGCCCGAGGCGCAGGTGGACCGCGCGCCGCTCCGCGTCAGGGAGGGCGGCGTAGGCGTCGATGTCGACCTTCAGCACCTGCGCACGCGCGGTGCGCTCGTCAGCGGGCTTGCAGAGCAACTTCATCGCCATCTCCGAGGCGATCGCGGGGGGCGCCGGCGGCGAAGGCGGGGCTTTCGCGGGGGGGCCGCGCAGTCGCGCCTTCGCTCGCAGGGAGCTCCGTCGTGATCGTAGATGGATAGGGGGTCATGGAGCGGCCGGCGCCCGCGGTCGCGGGCTCCTCCAGCGGGAATACGTCCGCCGGAGTCGGGTGGCAGCATCCTACCTTAAGTGGGCGTGGGTGCGCTACGGTGGTAGACGCCCGTCTTTCCGGTCTGCGCGCGCCGCCGGCCACCCGGGGAGCCGGGGGAGGGCGGCCTCGGGGTCCGCGCGAGCGCCCCGCCCGCGGCTCGCGGCGCCGCCCGGCGTCAGGGCCGCCCCGGCGTCAGGGCCTTGCGCGCGAGCGACCCGCCCCATCGCCTGCGCCTTTGCCGGGCCGGGCGGCGTTCAAGATGCCAGTCGCCCGCGCCTCGACGGCAGCGGCGAGCGACTCGGCCAGATCTCGACCATCGGTGATCTGGATCCGGAACAGGCCGTGTCCAGGGCGAGAGATGCTTTATCCATCTCTGTCGGCGCGCGCCTGCCAGTGCGTGAGTCCATCGACCGCGCGACCGGGGTCGAAGGGCCGGTTCGCCCGGGAATGACGGTGTGAAGGCGGTGTGAAGACGGTGTGAAGAGGACATGAAGCGGCGCTGGACGAACGCGTCCTCCCGCCCCGGATGAGCCCGCATCCATCGAGAAAAGTTTGGAGTTTTCAACTTCGCGAGAAGCTTGAAAGGCGCGGGCCATGGTCCGCATCCTGCAGTGTTTCCAGTGTGCCCGCGTCGAGGCGGGAGAGGAGATGCAGTATGTGGTCTGTCTTGAGAGCACGGAGCGCCCTCTGCGGCGTCATCTGCTGTGGCGCCGGGTGTATGTCCTCGGAGGCTGCGGACGTCGTGGCGGAGGGCGAACCGGGAGGCGACAGCGGCGGTGCGGCGCGGGCGAACGCGGAGCACGGCTCGCCTCCCGGGATGTGCGAGATGGGGGCAGTCGGTCCCGGGGGCGTGTGCCTGGGTGCCGCGGTCGCACCCGGCGGGCGGTCGGCCGGCGCGGCCGGGCTCGGCGACGGCGAGCGGGCCGAGCGGGCGTGTCGGCAGAGAGCGTTCAGCCGGCAGTATCCTGGCAAGGGCGCGACCCTGCGCGGCTTCACGATCGACGGCGCCGGCCGCGCGCTGCTCGCCGGCTCCTTCGATGGGGAGCTGACGTTCGGCGGCACCCGGCTGCGGAGCGCGGGCGCGACGGACGCCTTCGTGGCCGAGCTCGACGCGTGCGGCGCTCCGCTCTGGAGCAAGCAGTTCGGCGACGGCACGGCGCAGAGCGCCATCGACGTGGCCGCGAGCGGCGGGGGGCAGTCGCTCGTGCTCGGCGATTTCTCCGGCACGGTCCGCTTCGGCGCGCACCGGCTCACGGCGGCGTCGCCCTCGGGCGCGGACCTGTTCCTCGCGAAGCTCGGCCCGCGCGGCGCGGCAAGCTGGGCGGCGCAGATCTCCGCGGAGGAGGACGCGATCCTGATCGGCACGGCGCTCGCCGCCGATGGTCGCGGCGGCGCGCTCGTGCTCGGCAGGCTGGAGGGGGCCGCGAAGGTCGCCGGCGCGCGGATCGAGCGGCGGGCCATCGGCTCCTTCGTCGTCCGGCTCGACGCCTCGGGTCGCTTCGCGTGGGTCAGCCTGCCGCCGAGCGGCTCCGACAGCGAGGAGATCGGCATCGAGGTCGACCGCGACGGGAACGCGCTCCTCGCGAGCCAGGACGGGCGGGGCACGGCGACGTTCGTGACCAAGCTGGACCGGAACGGAGAGCTCGTGTGGCACAAGCGGTTCCGTGGCTCGCCGGATCAGCTCGAGGAGGCGTACGACCTCGCCGTGGATCCAGAAGGCGCCGCGCTGCTCTCCGGCAGCGGCGTCTTCGGCGAGCCCGATCTGCCGGGCGGCCCGCGGCCGTTCGTCGCCAAGATCGGCCCGGATGGCCGTGTGATCTGGGTGAAGCGCTTCGACGCGCGGAGCCCCCGCCGCGTCACGGCGAGCGGCGAGCGCGTGGTGCTGGCCGGCGATGCGCTGTGCGGGTCGGCGGATGAGCCGGCGTCGTGCAGCGCGTGGGCCGCCGGGCTCAGCTCCAGCGGAGAGGAGCAGTGGACCCGGCGCATCGGCGCGGACGTCCACGTCTCCGGGCTGGAGATGGACCCGTGGGAGAGCCCGATGCTGGCCGGGTCCTTCCAGGGCACGATGGCGCTCGGGGGCGAACGCCTCTCCAGCGACCAGGGCGCGCTCTTCCTGACCCGCTTGCCGGACCCGGGCTGACCGCGCGCGGGCGCTCGGGTTTCTCCCGGAGAGAGCGCCTGGAAAGCGCCCGGCGTCGGCAGGCGGCGCGGCGCGGGCCCGGCTCACACGCCGAGCGCGCGGCGGACGGCGGCGACGATCTCCTCGGGGTTGCCGCCGACGTCGACGCGGATCGCGTCCTCGGGCGGCTCCAGCGCGGCGAGCTGCGTCGAGAGGAGGCCGGGGGGCATGAAGTGATCCTTGCGCGCCGAGAGGCGCGCGGCGATCAGCGCTGGATCGCCGATCAGGTGCACGAGGCGCATCCGCGCGGGGTCGACGAGCAGCTGCGCGCGGTGCGCCGCCTTGAGCGCCGAGCAGGCGATCACGGCGCCGCGCCCCTCGTCGAGGAGCTCTCGGATGCGCGCGGTGAGCGCCGCGATCCACGGCGCGCGATCCCGATCGTCGAGCGGCTTGCCGGCGCGCATCTTCTCGATGTTGGCGGCGGGGTGGAAGTCGTCGGCGTCGACGAGCTCCCATCCGAGCTCGCGCGCAAGGCGCGCCCCGACCGTCGTCTTCCCGGCGCCGCTCACGCCCATCACGAGCACGATCACGGGCGCCGCGCCTCTCCGATGGCTGTCTCTCGAGCTCTCCGCATGGTGGGAGCCATCCTATCATGGGCGGTTCGGCACGCCCCCTGCTGCGCCGGGCGCATGCGTAGGCCTCCGATCCCCGTGGTCCTGTTGCCATTTTCCCTGCTCTGCGCCGGTTGCTCCTCTGGCGGCGCCGAGCCGGAGCCGCGGCCCGGGTGCGCCGATCCGGGCACCGCGGGCTGCGTCGTCGCCTCGGACAGGCAGCGGGCCCGCGCCCCTCGGGTGCCAGAGGCCGACGCCAGGGAGCTCGCCCTCGGCAACACGGCGTTCGCGCTCGATCTCTACCGCCGGATCGGCGCCGCGCCGGGCAACCTCTTCTGTTCGCCGCACAGCGTGTCGAGCGCGCTGGCGATGACGACCGCCGGCGCGCGCGGGGAGACGGCGGAGCAGATGGCGCGCGCGCTGCGCTTCACGCTGCCGCAAGCGCGGCTCCACCCGGCGTTCAACGCGCTCGATCTCGCGCTCGCGCGCCGCGGCGAGGGCGCCGAGGGGCAGGACGGCAAGGGGTTCCGGCTCCACGTGGCCAACGCGATCTGGGGGCAGGTCGGCTCCGCGTTCGTGCCGTCGTTCCTCGACGTGCTGGCGGAGAGCTACGGGGCCGGGCTGCACGTCGTCGACTTCGTCCAGGCGCCCGATGAGGCGCGGGAGATCATCAATGGCTGGGTGGCCGAGCGCACCGCGGGCCGCATCGAGGACATCCTGCCTGAAGGCGCCCTCGGGCCCTCGACCCGGCTCGTGCTGACGAACGCCATCTACTTCAACGCTGCCTGGCAGCTTCCGTTCAAGGAGGAGGAGACGACTCCGGGGAGCTTCACCCTGGCGGACGGCTCCACGGTGTCCGTTCCGATGATGACCAACCACGCGCAGGTCCGTTATGGCGAGGGCGACGGCTACGAGGCGCTGGAGCTGCCCTACGACGGCGGCGAGCTGTCGATGGTGCTCGTGCTGCCGTCGGAGCTCGGGGGCTTCGAGGCGGGGCTCGATCGGGAGCGGCTGGAGGGCGTCCTCGCCTCCCTCGGGTCGCGGAGCGTCACGATGGCGCTGCCGCGGTTCAAGATCGCCTCGACCCTGGATCTCGCCCGGCCGCTCGAGGATCTGGGGATGCCCGCCGCCTTCTCCGATCGCGCGGATTTCTCGGGGATCGACGGCCAGGGCGGCCTGTTCATCACCGATGTGCTCCACGAAGCGTTCGTCTCCGTGAACGAGGCGGGCACCGAGGCGGCGGCGGCGACCGCGATGGTGATCGGCGAGACGTCGGCGCCCGAGCCCGCCACCATCCGCTTCGACCGCCCGTTCCTCTTCGTCATCCGGGATCGCGCGACGAGCGCGATCCTGTTCGTCGGCCGCGTGGCCGACCCGTCCAGGTAAGAGCGCCGGGTCCGGGCGAGCGAGGCATCCCGCGACAGGCGTTGCACCCTGTCCCGTGGCGCCGCATGCCTGCCGCGCGAGCCCTGCTCAGTAGAGGCGGGGGACGAGCCGCGCGGACGTCCGGCGCGCGTAGTCGTCGTATTCCGGAAAGGTGTCGCGCAGCACGCGCTCCTCGTAGCCCATGCGGATGACCTGCAGGATCATCTCGACCGTGTAGATCAGGACCGCGGCGATGGACGGATAGATCAAGATGATCCCCGTCCCCTGGATCAGGGTGGCGAGATAGACCGGGTGGCGCACGAGCCGGTAGGGGCCATTGGTGATGAGCCGTCGCGCCTCCGGCATGACGCTGAACGACTTGCCCAGCCACCCGATGCTGACCACGGCGAGCCCCATTCCAGCGATGATGAACAGCGTGCCAACCACCTGACGGCCGGGCATCGGCGGGGCCTTGGGCAGCCATGCGATGCTCGCCGGCAGCAGGCCGGCGGCGAGCGCGGTGATGCGAGGTACGATGCCGCTCAGCTTGCGTACAGGGCGGAGGCGAACGAGCGTCAACGTCGCGACGAGCAGCAGGTAGGCCTCGGTGGCCACGAGCGAGGCCACCGTCGTCCCGTACGTGAGCCCCCTGGGCCCGCTCCAGAGAAACAGGTGAGCATAGAGTTCGCGCCCGACGAACAGGGCGTTATGGAGCATGAGGACGGCGAGCGGCAGCCGCATCGCGAGGTCGTAGAGCACCGCGCCATTCATTGTATTCCCCCTTACCTCGCATCGTGAGAGGGGGCGCGAGCGAGGTCAAGCCAGCGGGGCTTTCGCCGCGTCGGATCCATCATCCATCCACCGCGGGCGCAGCGCGCTTCGACGACGGCGGGGCCGCGGGACGATCGAGGTCTGTCGGAGACAGCGCCTGCGGGGGAGAAGGAGAGTTCAGCCGTATCGGGGCTTGCGGAGGAACACGGTGGTGCACGGGGAAGGCGTATCCGGAGAGACGGGGAGATAGGGATGTCTCGTCGACGATTCCACGCTTCCACGTGCGCCATCGACCCTCGGAGGGCCGCGGTGTTCAGCTGGCCCGCCCGCCTGGGCGTTCACACCGCCTCGACCATCCTCTCCACCGCATCGCTGATCTCCCGCTCGTCCAGCGCCGCGAACCCGAGCCGCAGGAAGGGGCGCTTCTTGCCGTCGAACGCGAACCGCCGCCCCGCGGAGAACGCCACCTTCCGCGCGAGCGCGCGCTCGGCCCAGGCGTCCGCGTCGATCGCGGCGTCCACCTTGGCCCACAGGGCCATCCCGCCGGCTGGCACGGCGAAGTCGAGCGCGCCGGGGAGCCGCGCGCGCAGGGACGCGACGAGCCGATCGCGCCGCGCCCGGTAGGCGCGGCGCGCGCGCTGCGCGTGGCGCTGCACCTCGCCGTCCTCGAGGAGCTCGGCGACGGCGCGCTCCACGGCGTGGTCGCCCTGCCGGTCGACGAAGGTGCGGTGGAGGGAGAGGCGCTCGATCAGCGGCTCGGGGGCGACCACGAAGCCGATCCGGAGCCCGGGGGCGAGGATCTTGGACAGGGTGCCGATGTAGACGACGACGCCGGCCGTGTCCGCGCTGGCGAGCGGCAGCACCGGGCGGCCGTCGTAGTGGAACTCGTGATCGTAGTCGTCCTCGAGGATCGCGATCCGGCGGGCCCGGCAGAGCTCGAGGAGCGCGATGCGCCTGCCGGGCGCGAGCACCGCGGTCGTGGGGTACTGGTGGTGCGGGGTGACGTAGACGGCGCGCAGGCGCTCCCGCTCGGCGAGCTCGGAGAGCGCGTCGACGGAGAGGCCCGCGGCGTCGACCGGCAGCGGGAGGAGCCGCGCGCCGGCGAGGCGGAGCGCCTCCCACGCGGGGCGGTAACCGTAGGACTCGACGGCGACCGCGTCGCCCGGCGCGATCAGGGCGCGCGAGACGAGGTCGAGCGCCATCTGGCTGCCGCGCGTGACGAGGACCGACTCCGGCCCTGCGGCGAGGCCGCGCACCGCCGAGAGCATCGCGGCGAGGGCGGCGCGGAGGCGCTCGTCGCCGCGCGGATCGGCGTAGTCGAGCAGCCGCGTCGACCCGGCGCGCAGCGCGCGGCGGTAGGCGCGCGCGAGCGCCGCGGTCGGGACGAGGCGCATGTCGGGGAGGCCGCCGCTCATGCGGAGCGTGCCGGGCGGGATGATGGGCACGTGCCGGAGCGAGGTCGCGCCGAGATCGAAGCCGAGCCGCGCCGGCACCTCCGCCCGCGCGGCCGCGCGCCGGGCGAAGCCGCGGGGCGCCGGCGCCGGCAGCTCCGCCGAGACGAAGGTGCCGCGCGCGGCGCTGGCCTCGATCCAGCCCTCGGCGGCGAGCTCGCGGTACGCGGCGAGCACGGTGTTGCGATGGACCGACAGGGACCGCGCGAGCGCGCGGCTGCCCGGCAGCTCGGCGCCGGCGCGGAGCCGGCCGCGGCGGATGTCGTCGGCGAGGGCGCGCGCGATCTGGAGGAAGATCGGCTGCGGCGCGGCGGGATCGACCGCGAGGGCGAGCTCCCAGGGCATGCCAGCTGGTCTAGCAGAAATCGGCGAACCGGATCTTTCGAGAGTACCAGGTGCGCGCCAACCTCGGTCCATGCGCAGGGAGATGTTTCGCATGGAGAGGGCGGAGGCCGAGGCGCTCCTCGGTCTCGCGGAGGTGGTCCACCTGGCGTCGACGACGGCCGAGGGCGAGCCGGTCTTGAGGACGGTGCACGGCGTCGTGGTCCGGGGCGCGATCGCGTTCCACGGCGCGCCCGTGGGCGAGAAGACCGAGGCCGTCGGCCGGCCCGCGGTGGTGTCGTGCGAGCAGGTCGTCGCGTCGATCCCGAGCTACTTCACCGATCCGGAGCGGGCGTGCCCGGCGACGACGCTCTACCGGAGCGCGCAGGTCCACGGGGTGATCGAGCGCGTGGACGATCCGGATCACAAGGCCGAGGTGCTGGAGGCGCTGATGCAGAAGTACCAGCCCGAGGGCGGGTACACGCCGCTCGACGCGTCGAGCCCGCTCTACCGCAAGGCGATCGCCGGGATCCTCGTGCTCGCGGTCCCGCTGTCGCGGCTCGACGGCAAGGCGAAGCTCGCGCAGAACCGGACGCCCGAGGAGCGGGCGCGGATCCTCACGAAGCTCTGGGAGCGGGGTGCGCCGGGCGATCCCGCGGCGATCGAGCTGCTCCGCGGCGCTTGCCCGGACACGCCGGTGCCCGGGTTCCTGGAGGCGCCGGCGGGCTGCGTGCTCGCGTGCGCGCTGGGCCCGCGCGACGTGGCCGAGGCGGTCGATCTGCTGGAGGGCGGCTACTGGAACCAGGGCGTGTCGCGCGAGGCGATCGCGCGGGCGCTGCTCGGCTCGTCGGCGTGGGTGGGCGCGCGCGACGCGGCGGCCCGGCTCGTGGCGACGGCGCGGGCGATCAGCGACGGGAGCAGGCGCGCGTGGATGTACGACGTGATGGTCGCGCCCTCGCTGCGGGGCCGCGGCGTGGGCGAGGCGGTGGTGCGGCTGCTGCTCGGGCATCCCGCGCTCCGCGGCGCGAGCCACGTCCACCTGGGCACCCAGGACGCGCACACGTTCTACGCGCGGTTCGGCTTCCGCGACCGCGAGGCGCTGCCGCCGCGGCCGTTCACGTCGACGGAGATGCAGCTCGTCCGCGCGTGAAGCGGCGCTCGGGCGCGCGACGGGGCCGTGCGGCTGCGCGGCGGCGGCTCACGGGACGCATGGCGCATTCCGTAACAAACCATGACGATGTGTGCCACGCACGTTGGTGTGCACGACGCGAGATGCCGCGGTTTCGTCGATGTCCGTGCCGGCACACCCGTTGCGTATTCGCCGTCGCATGGGACGCACGTTATCCGCGTTTGCTGTTGCGCTCATGGCTCTCGCACCCGTCTGCACGACGATCGCGTGCGGTCCTGCTGCTCGCCCGTTCAACGACGACTACCTCGGGGGCAACGACGACGACCCCACGGGCGACGACGACCCCACGGGCAACGACGATCCCATGGGCAACGACGACGACCCCACGGGCAACGACGATCCCATGGGCAACGACGACGACCCGGCGAACCCAGAGCAGACTTCCGTCTGCGAGCCTCGACAGGCCGGGATTTCGGCTGATTTCGAGCTCATTGTGGAGGATTGGCCGAAAGAGCCGTCCGATGTCTATGATTACAATCTCGCCGCGCCCTGCCAGGTGGAGGCAGCCAGCGCAGCGTCGCGCGACCTCGCGTGTACGTCCGCAGACGGCACGGTGCACGGCCTGACGCTCACCATTTCCAATCCGCACATCCTCGGTGCCATTCCGGCGAGCGGTCCCGTGTTCCTCCGGGCGGCGCGATATGCCGAGTTCGACGCGGTCTATCAGTGGTTCGAGGTGCGCGCCGGCTCCGATGTCACGGGCGCGCTGCTCGCGGGAGGCGTTCGCGCTTCGAGCTGGACCCCTGAAGGCTACTTCGCGCCGATCTCGATGTTGCCGGCCACCGGAGAAGGATGTCCCCTAGAAATTCGAGATGAATACCGGAGCAGCCGCAGATCCCGGATCTCGTTCCGGGTCGGCGGTGTGCCCGGCGCATCGATTCTCGACGGTCACGAAGGTGATATCGACGCGAGCGGGGCATACCGCGCGATCGTGGGCACGAGCGTGGACAACTACGCGCGCGGCCCTGACGCCTACCTCCCGAGCGACGATCCGAGCTACGCTGATGAGTGGCGTGTCTTGATTGGCGCAAAAGCGAACGATGGCCCCTAGAACTTCGCCTGGGGCGCGCGGCCACGCCACCGACGCGACCGCCGCGGCGTCGGTCGGCCACCGTCGCGCCCTCGCCGGCGATCAACGCGCGGAGGCTCGGGGAACCAGCTCCCCACCTTGCGCTCGCGTGGATTCCGGGCGAAGCGCAGACCAGCCAGCCGCGAACGTTGCGGAAAGGCAGAGGACCCAGCGCGCCACAGTGGATTCGAACCACTGGCCTTCGGCTCCGGAGGCCGACGCTCTATCCAGCTGAGCTAGTGGCGCACTCTCGCGGGTTTCGCGAGGGGCCCCGAACCTACCCAAGACCGGGCTCTCGCGCAACCCCATTCCTGCACCTTTGCGCGTTGCCGCCCTCCCGCCCCGCCGTCCCCCCGCCGTCACCCGTCGTCACCCGTCGTCACCCGTCGTCACCCGTCGCTCGCCGAGGGCCCGCGCCAGCCGTGGCGCCGCCGCCGCCCGCCCGCGAGGGCGGCGGCGCGACGGCCAAAATTTGGCCCCCTGCCCGTCTGTCCGGCATTCCCGGAGCATGGATGCCCGACAGCGAAGCTCCGCGCTCCCGGCCCCGGCGCGCGGACCCCTCCCGCTCGCCCTGGCCGTCGTCGCCCTTGCCCTGCCGGCCTGCACCGGCGGGGAGAACGCGACGCCCGAGGGCATCATCAGCCTGTCCGCGGGCGCGGCCCAGAAGGCCGCCGAGAACGACCCCGCCACCCTGCCGCGCCCGGACGGGCCCCGCATCGGCGCCGTGCAGATGGTCGCGCCCATCTACGAGAAGGCGGACCGGCGCTCGGCCAAGCTCGGCTACCTCCGCGCGGGCGGGACGGCGCCCCGCGGGGAGAAGCCTGCCGCGTTCGACGACTGCCAGGGCGGCTACTACCGCGTGCTGCCCGCCGGGTTCATGTGCGCGGACAGCGACGCCACGATCGACACGCAGCACCCGATCCTCCGGGCGCTCACGCGGCGGCCCGACCTGTCCAAGCCGATGCCGTACCCGTACGCCTTCGTCCGGGCCATCGCGCCGAACTACTACCGGATGCCGTCCACGAAGGAGCAGCTCAAGTACGAGATGAGCCTGGAGCGGCACCTCCGCAGCTACAAGAAGCTCAAGAAGAAGTGGGACGAAGTCAAGGTCGGCGCCAACGACGTGCCGCTCGACGCGGCGGGCAACGCCGTCGCCGACCCGCCCGCGGAGCCGCCCGAGCTCGGCGACAGCGAGCTCTTCGGCGGCAACGGCAGCGACGAGATCCCCTGGTTCTTCAAGGGCGGCCGGCAGCTCCCGAACATCTCGTCGTTCAAGGTCCCAGGGTACGCGATCATCACCAACCGGATCGCGCGCAAGGCAGGGCTCGCCCTCGTCGACACCTTCATGGGCGACGGCGGGCGGCGCTTCGCCCTGACCACCGACGCGCGGCTCGTGCCCACCTCGAAGCTCAAGCCCGCCCGCGGCTCCACGTTCCACGGCGTCGACATGACCAAGGGATGGGAGCTGCCGCTCGCGTTCGTGCACCGGCAGGGCGCGAAGCGCTACGACATCTCCGGCGGCGAGATGGAGAAGGCGGGCGCGCTGCCCTGGCACACCGCCGTGCAGCTCACGGGGCGCTCGAAGAAGGTCGGCGGCGCCCGCCTCGTCGAGGCGAAGGACGGGACGTGGGTGCGCGACTCCGACGTCGCCATCGCGGTGAAGCCCTCGGAGCTGCCGTCGTTCGCGCAGGGGAACGTGAAGTGGATCGACATCTCGATCCTCACCCAGACGCTGATCCTCTACGAGGGCAACAGGCCGGTCTACGCGACCGCGGCGGCGACCGGGCGCGACGGGCTCGGCGACCCCAAGAAGACCTTCTCGACCGTGCGCGGGACGTTCCGGATCCGCGACAAACACGTCACGACGACCATGGACGCGCACGAGGTCGACAACAAGTTCGAGCTCCGCGACGTGCCGTGGGTGCAGTACTTCGAGGCTGGCTACGCGATCCACGCGGCGCCGTGGCACGACGACTACGGCAAGCCGCGCAGCCACGGGTGCATCAACCTGTCGCCGATCGACGCGCGCCGGGTGTTCCTCTGGACCGATCCCCCCGTGCCCGACGGATGGCACGGGGTGAGCGCGGGGAAGGCCACGGGGGAAGGGACCATCGTCCACATCCATCCCTAGAGCGGGGCTCAGGAAGCGGCGCGGGTCAGTCCTCGTCGGCCTCGGCCTTGAAGCCGCTCTCCTTGATCACCTTGTCCTGCACCATCGGCGGGCAGACCTCCAGGTGCTCGACGTTCATCGTGAACGTGCCTTTGCCCTGGGTCATGCTCTTCAGCTTCGACTCGTACTCGAGCACCTCGGCGAGCGGGACGAACGCGTTCACGATCGTCTGGCTCTCGACCGAGTCCGTGCCGATGATCCTCCCGCGGCGGCTGTTGATGTCGCCGATGATGTCGCCCATCGCGACGCTCGGCACCGTCACCGAGAGCCGCACGATGGGCTCGAGCAGCACCGGCGCGCACTGCGCGGCGGCGGCCTTGAAGGCCTTGCTGCCCGCCATCTGGAACGCCGCGTCCGAGGAGTCGACGTCGTGGTACTTGCCGTCGAAGAGCCGGACCTTGACGTCGATCATCGGGTAGCCCGCCAGGACGCCCTTCGACATCGACTTGACGATGCCCTTCTCGACCGAGGGGATGAACTGCCGCGGCACGGCGCCGCCCACGACCGCGTCCTCGAAGACGAAGCCGCCGCCGCGCGGCAAAGGCTCCATGTCGATGTAGCAGACGCCGAACTGGCCATGTCCGCCCGTCTGCTTCTTGTGCTTGCCCTCGATGTTCGTGGCCTTCTTCGAGATCGTCTCCTTGTAGGCGATGTGCGGCGGGCCGAGCCGACAGTCGACCCCGACGCGCCGGCGGATGCGCTCCACCGTGATCTCGAGGTGCAGGGCGCCGAGCCCCGAGACGACGAGCTCGCGGGTCGACGCGTCCTGGTGCACGCTGAGCCCCGGGTCCTCCTCGGTCAGCCGGTAGAGCGCGTTGCCGACCTTGTCCTCGCCGCCCTTGGCGTCGAACCGCACGCCGCGCGAGAAGAGGGCCGGCGGCAGCTCCGGCGCGGAGAGCAGGAACGCGTGCCTCTCGTCCGAGAGCGTGTGCCCGCTCAGCGTCGCCTTCAGCTTGTGCAGCGCCACGATGTCCCCGGCGCGCGCCTCGTCCACCTGCTTGTGGTCCTTGCCGACCACGCTGTGGATCTTGCCGAGCCGCTCCGAGCCGCCCGTGCTCGCGTTGAGCACCGTGGCGTCGGGCCGGAGCACGCCGGAGAGCACGCGCACGAACGAGGTGCGGCCGGCGTGCGGATCGATCGAGGTCTTGAAGACGAACGCCGCGGCCGGGGCCTCCGCCGACGACGGCCGCTCCGCGGCCTGCGGCGCGGCGCCGGGCTTGCCGCTCGGGACGACGCCGCTCCAGGCCGGGTGCTCGGTCGGCGGCGGCACGAGCTCGACGATGCCGTCGAGCAGCGCGGCGACGCCGCTCGGGCGGACCCCGGAGGCGAAGTAGACCGGGATCAGCGCCCCCTGGCGGACCGCGGCGCGGAGCCCCTGATCGAGCTCCTCCTGCGTGAGATCGCCCTCGGTCAGGTACCGCTCGGTGAGCTCGTCGTCGCTGCCGGCGACGTCGTCGACGAGCTTCCCCCGGGCCTTCTCGACGGCGCCCGCGGCGTCGGCCGGCACGGGAGAGCCGGCGGCCGTGGCGGGCGCCTCGGGTTTGTCGAGCCAGGCCTTCTTCGTCCGGATGGCGACGACCCCCCGGTGCTGGAGCCCCTCGCCGACGCGCTCCTCCATCACCGCGAGCGGCGCCTTGAGGCGCGCGCGGACCTCGGCGAGCACCTCGTCGGGGCGGGCGTTCTCGGCGTCGACCTTCGTGACGACGACCATGCACGGTAGCTTTGCGTCCCTCACCCAGCCGAAGACGCGCTCGGTGATCGGCTGCACGCCGTCCTTGCCGCTCACGACGAGGATGGCCGCGTCGACCGCCGCGAGGGCGAGCCGCGTCTCGGCGAGGAAGCTGCCCTCGCCCGGCGTGTCGACGAGGTTGACCTTCTTCCCCGCCCAGGAGAGGTGCGCGACGCTCGCCTCGAACGAGCAAACGTGCTCTTTTTCCTCGGCGGTCTCGTCGAGGACACTCGACTTGTCGTCCACCTTGCCGAGCCTGGCCGTCGCCTTGGCGACGTACAGCATGGCCTCGGCAAGCGATGTCTTCCCAGCCCCCTTGTGCCCGATGATTGCAACGTTCCTGATGTCCCCTGCCTCAGTCGTTGTCATCCCTCGTTCGTACCAATCCCCGTCGAGATCGAGAAGGCCGGCACGCGATTTTTGCGGCGCTTTCCTCGGGGCAGGAGGTCAGCGAAGCCGGGCAGCGAGTCGCTCACCCGAGCTCTGCCGCGACGCGCTGCGGCGTGCTCTGGCGATTTGCGCTTGTCCGGCGCTGCCTGAGTGGAGCGCTCGTCCGGGAGCTCGGCGCACGAAATGAGCACTCTCCGCCTCGCGCTCCAGATGGTCCTCGGGATCGCGCTGCCGTTCGCGCTGCAGCGCTGGGACCGACGGCGGCTCACGCCCGAGCAGCGCGCCGCTTGCTGGAACGGAGCGACCTGGGGCGCGGCCCTCTACGCGTTCGGCCCGCTGTCCATGCTCGGGTGGTGCTGGGTCACGCGCGGCGTCCAGCACGGGCGGCCGGGGGCGCGTGGAACACGCGGAACAGCGCTCTTCCGCGCGCTGAAGGCGCTCGGGCTCGGCGCGGCGTCCGCTGCAGCGCTCGTCCTGATCCTGAGCGGCGTCGATTATCTCGTCGCGCTCGCATTGGGGCTCCCGCCGTGAGCCGCGTGGATGGCACGCGGAACGCATGGACGCGGTGTCGATGGCTCGATGGCCCATGAAAATAGCCGCGGATGCCGCGGATGCCGCGGATGCCGCGGATGCCGCGGATGATGGAGATGGCTGCAGGCCGGCCGGCCGGCCAGCTGGCCGGCCAGCCAGCTGCGCCAAAATGCGTGAAGAACGGACATTTTCGTGCCCGGGTGTCACTAGACGACACGTCATGGACGCGATAGCAGCACTCTGAATCTGTTATTCAGGGGACAGGCTTTGACTCTGTCCGCGGAGCTCGCGGACACACACCGAGGCAGTGCGTTGACGTCGCTGAAGCCCAGAGGAGAGGATCGCGCGGCCGCACGGGAGCGGACCGACGCGTGGACCGACGCTGAACGTGCGCCGCGGGCGGCCGAGGGCGGCCCGAGGTGGCAAGAGATCGTCGCCGGCAGGTACGCGGTGGAGACCCGGATCGGCGCCGGCGGCGTGGGCGTCGTCCAGCTCGCCACCGATCGCCTGTCGGGCCAGCGCGTCGCGCTCAAGCGCGTCGATCCGAGGCTCGTCGAGAACAGGCACGCCGTCGATCGGCTGCTCCGGGGCGCCCGCGCCGCGCGCGCGCTCAAGGGCAGGTACGTCGCGCGGATCCTCGACGTCGGGGTCGAAGGTGGCGCGCCGTTCGTTGTCAGCGAGTACCTGGAGGGCTCCGACGTCACGAGCTACCTGCGGCGCCGCGGGCCGATCCGGGTCAGGGAGGCGGTGAAGTACCTCCTGCAGATCTGCGAGGCGGTCGCCGAGGCGCACGGCATCGGGATCCTCCACCGGGATATCAAGCCCGAGAACCTCTTTCTCAGCTTCGGCGACGGCGCCCCGAGCGTGAAGGTCCTCGACTTCGGGGTGTCGGCCGTCGCCTGCGGCGTCGAGAGCGAGGGGCCGAACGCTGCCTCGGGCGCCATGCGGACGTCGCTGCTCTTCATGGCGCCGGAGCAGATGCGGTCGGCGGGCGGCATCGACGAGCGCGCCGACATCTGGTCGATCGGCGCGGTCGCCTACGCGCTGCTCTGCGGGGCGAGCCCGTTCGATGCGCCGACCGAGCTCGAGATCTGCACCAAGGTCCTGACCGAGCCGCCCGCGCCCTTTCCGGCGGGCGTCGAGCCCCCGGAGCTGCGGGCCCTCCTGCTGCGCTGCCTCGCCAAGGACCCGGAGGCGCGCCCCTCGGACGTCGCGAAGCTCGCGTTCGCGCTCGCGCGCTTCGGGGGCGAGGGCGCGGAGGACGCGGCCGAGCGCGTGTGGGAGGCGCTCCGGGCGGACGAGACCGTCCGCATGGCGACGCCTGCTCCGGTCGCCGCGGACGAGTGGGAGGCCGACACGCTGGCGGACCTGCCGAGGATGTCGCCCGACGATCTCTTGAGCGACCTCGAGACGACGGCCAAGTGGGAATCTCCCGCAGGCCGTCTGTCCGACGCCACGCTGGTGTCGCACGCGGGGGCGGGGTGGGACGGCGGCGATCAGCTCCGGGCGAGCCGGACTCCGCCCCCGCCGGTCCTGACGGTGAGCCCGCCGGAGCGCCGCTCCGATCCCCAGGCGGGCAGGCCAGGGCAGCAGCCGACCGCCGAGGACACGCCCGTTCCGCTCGGCCGCAAGGTCGTGCACCGCGTCAGCGACGGCGCGGCGCCTCGCGTCACGCCGGTGCTCCCGGCGCGTGCCCTGGCCGAGGCCGACGCGGAGCGGCTCACGGTGGTGCGCCGGGGGCCGTCGCCGTGGCCCCGGCGGCTCGCGATCGCGTTCGCGCTGTTCGGGATGCTCGCGGGGATCGGCGGCGTGTGGCTCGTGCAGATGCGCACGCTCGACGGAGGCGGGAGCGCGCTGCCTGCGGCGAAGGGGCTGGCGGAGCGCGCGGTCCAGGAGGCGCGCTCGTCGGTCGTGGCGAGGCGATCGAGCGTGGCCGTCCCTGTCGAGCCCGAGCCCCTGGCGGCCGAGCCCCTGGCGGGTGAGCCCCCGGCGGCCGAGCTGGTTCCCGCGAGCGTCGCGGGCCCCGACAGCGAGGCGCCGCGGGTGGCGCAAGCGCGAGGGGCCCGGCCCGACGCGCGGCGCCCCGACGTCATCTACGACGAGGTCGAGCGCGAGCGGCGGCGGCGGCGCGAGAAGCTCGAGCGCGAGCAGGCGTGGCGCGAGGCGACCACCCGCGCGCGGCAGGAGCGCGACGCGTCCCAGCGCGCGCCGGTGCAGCCTGCCGAGGGCGCGCGCGAGCCGCAGCAGCCCGCGGAGAGCGACGCCGCGCAGCGACCCCAGGCGAGCGACGGCGGCTGACGTCCGCGGCCCGGCGGTCCGCCTCAGCGCTCGCAGGCCGAGGCCTACGCCGCGGCGATTCGCGCCGTTCCTCGACGCGCGCACGTGCGCCGGCTTCTTCGTCTGGCGGCTCTATGCCGATCCGGAGGACGTCTCGCAGGTGGCCGAGTGGGGCTTCTCGCCGAGGGGTAAGCTGGCGAGGGTTCCGATCCAAACGCGATCCGAAAGTCAAGCCCTTCGTAACGGTGGTCCCACCGTACGCCCACGCTGCACGCGTTGGTTGAACTAGAACAACGATCACGTTGGGCGAGCGAGAAATGAACCGCCAAGGCGCCGAGGACGCCAAGACGAAGACAAATTCTTGGCGTCTTCGGCGCCTTGGCGGTTCGAATTTCTGCTCTTTCGCGCGGTTTCAACCCGTTTGTCGTTCTAGGGCACCACGCTTGCGCTCTACGATCACCTCGGTCTGAGCACGCCGGCCAGGCAGTGGTGGCAGAAGTTTGGAATGGTGCGCGCCAGAAGCCTGGTGATAGCGTCCGAAACGAGGAGAAGCAGGTCCGTGAAAGTCTTCCGTACCAAGGTTCTCGCCTGCGGTCTGGTGGCATTCGTTGTGTACTCGATGACCCCAGGGTGCGTCATCCGGTTTGGCCCGAGCGCCGAGGGGGATTCGACCGGCGACGGGACGGACACGGGCGCGACGCCGGAGAATCCGGTCACTCCAGAGCCCACGCCGGAGGACGAGGCCGCTGCGGCGTTCGCCCAAGTGGATCCGCAGCAACTCGCGCTCGCCGAGGCCAAGGCGTCGCTGACCACGGCCTACCTGGTCGCCCAGGCGGAGTCTTCGGGCATCGATCCCAGCACACTCGACGCCGTCGCGCTCGAACAGCTCATGCAGCAGTACCCTTCCCGCGGCGGCGGCCTCGGCGGAGGCGTGGCTCGCGACGCTGGATCCGGCGACGTTCCCGGCATGGCGTGAAAAGCCCGAATGCGAATTCGATGAAGGTTGCGCTTCTCGTGTGCCATGCAAATACAATGCTCCGCCGGTAAGGCACATGTGTCATGTCACCGATTGTGGCAAGTCCAGATGTTCTATCTGTCCTGAGTGGGTGGCCGAGCTCTTGAAGAGCCTGGTGGTTACGTCCTGGTGTGCATACGTTTGTGCCGAGCTTGGAAAGCCGTCGCAGACCAGTGTGGTCGCGATCGGAGCCGGGGGTGTTTCCGCGTTGAATGGCCATTTCGTGGGTCCCATCTGCACGGACCCGTGAGCGGCAAGCCATGACGGACGACCTCAAGACACATGTGCTTGAACAGGGCGCTGGGAGCGCGACGCCGGCCCCGCCCGTAGCGGCGGCGGACCAGGCGCGAGAGCTCGCGATCGGCCTCTCAGCCGCGCTGCACGTTGCGGGGCTCCTGGCGGCGCCGCGCCTGCTTGCTAAGGCGATCCGAACCCAAGAGCAGGCGCCGGCCGCGGAGGCTCTCGCGGTGGTGATCGAGAATGCCCTGACGACGTTTCGCTCCTCCAGCGACGCGACGGGTCTTGTTGCGTCGCTGGAGGAGCTGCGCGCTCGCCTCGTGACATGGGAAGGGAAGAGCCCGGCGTCGGAGCCGATCGTCGAGGCCGCGCGCAGGGTGCTCCGGGCGCTGAACGTTCGGGAGCCGGACGAGGGGTGGGATCGCTGGGAAGGCGCAAGTGAGGAGCAATCGGTGCCGCCTGCGTGGCCAACGCTCAGCATCCTCCGCGCGGATCCGATGACGCTCGAAGCATGGCTTGCGTTCGACGGCCCCGGCGAGCTCTGCGACGGCGTTCTCGTCGAAGAGAAGACCTCGACGGCGCTGGAGGAAGCCGTCGCGAGCTGGTTTCTCGCGGTGCTGCGCGCGTGGGCATCACCGCGCGGGGGGGTCGTGTACGGCCGAGGGCACAAGCTCGTCGTATCGACGTCGACGGGCCGAAAGCCCGATGTTTGCATCTACATGCCGAACAACCCGCCCGCCGACGCTGGCGCGCCATCGACGCCGGTCCTGGTCCTGGAGGTGGTCTCCGCAAACCGCGCGGATCACCGGCGTGCACGCTTGACGACCAGTCGGGAATACGGCGCGCTGGGCGTGCGATGGTACTGGATCGTCGATGCACTTGAGCGCACGTTCGAGATTCTCGAGCTCGGGTCCGGAGGCCGCTACATCGTGTTCCTGGATGCGATCGACGGCACGATGTCCCAGGTGGGTCTGGAGGGGCTCGCCATCGACCTCGACGCCCTATGGGCCGCCGTTGCTTCGGCGAAACCTTGACCACCGGCCGTGGGCGCTCCCCGTTTTATCTGTAGCGCTCTCACGCGGGGCGTGGGGCGATCTCGCGCGCGAGCCGCAGCAGCCCGCGGAGAGCGACGGCGCGCAGCGACCCCAGGCGAGCGACGGCGGGTGACGTCCGCGGCCCGGCGGTCCGCCTGCCTGGTATAAGGCGGCCCGTGCCAGGGATGAGTCGAAGAGGTTGGGCGCTCGCCCGCGCAGCGGGCGCGGCGCTCGCCGTGTCGGCGGCGGTGGCCGGCGCTCCTGTGCGCTCTGCGAGCGCCGCGCCGCGGGTCGCGCAGCAGGCGCCGCGGGTCGCGCCGGAGCACCTGCCGTACGGCGCGGCGGGGTGGGCCGTGTCTGGCTGGGGCGGCGTGCGCGGCGTGACGATCGGGCCGATCGAGAACCTGCGGCACCCGGGCCGAGGCTACGGCACCGCTGCGAGCGGGCGGGCGATGGATGAGGCGGTCGCCATGGGCGCGACGTGGGTCAGCCTGACGCCGTTCGGCCGCGTGTGGGACGGCAAGGGCACGGGCGTCGATCTCGTCTTCGAGGCGCCGTTCGAGGAGAACCGGCGCAACGTGCTCGCGGCGATCGCGCAGGCGCACGCGCGCGGGCTCAAGGTGCTGCTCGTCCCGCACCTCTGGGTCGAGAGCGGCGAGTGGCGGGCCCTCATCGACCCCGGGGACGACGCGGGCTGGGCGCGCTGGGCCGAGTCGTACCGCCGGTTCCTGCTCACGTGGGCCGCGGTCGCGCGCGAGGGCGGCGCGGAGATGCTCAGCGTGGGCGTCGAGCTGCGGAGCTGGGTGACGACGCCGCGGGCGGCGAGCTTCCTGCCGATCATCGAGGCGGTGCGCCGCGTGTACCCGGGGCTGCTCACCTACTCGGCGAACTGGGACGACGTCGAGCACACGCTGATCTTCGACGCGCTCGACCTCATCGGCATCAACGCGTTCTACCCGCTGGCGGAGCGCGAGGGCGCGTCGTTCGAGGAGCTCCTGCGCGGCGGGCGCAAGGTGGCGGCCGGGGTGGACGCCGTGGCGCGCGCGTGGGGCAAGCCGATCCTGCTGACGGAGATCGGCTACACCACGCGGCGCGATCCCGCCGTGCGCCCGTGGGAGTGGCCCGACCGCATGAAGGGCGTGGTGGTCGACCAGCGCTCGCAGGCCGAGGCCTACGCCGCGGTGATCGCGCCGTTCCTCGACGCGCGCACGTGCGCCGGCTTCTTCGTCTGGCGGCTCTACGCCGATCCGGACGACGTCTCGCAGGAGGCCGAGTGGGGCTTCTCGCCGAGGGGCAAGCTCGCGGAGCTCGTGCTGCGCGACGCCTTCGCCACCCGCTGGGCCGCCGACGGCCCCCGGCTGCCCGGCGACGCGCTCGGCGGGCACCGCGCCCGCACCCCGGGGCTCTTCGGCTGGGAGCTCGATCCCGACGAGTAGCCGAGCTGCTTGCGCTTGCACTCGCCGGCCGAGCTCAGCGTAGAATCGCGCTCGCGGGGGAGGGCGAAAGGAGAGCGCAGAGACATGGCAGCTTATGGGTACAGTCACGTCCCCGACCGGGGGTTCCACGCGTTCATCGGTGATCTCGAGGAAGGGGCGTGGAGGGAGATCTCGACCGACAAGTACGACGCGCCGGATCAGGTAGCGCCGCTGCTCCTGGAGGCGCCGCGGCCGGTGGCGTGGAAGCTGCGCGCGCGGTGGAGCATCGCGCGGCTCGACGAGGTCCTGGCGGTCGCGTCGGACGACGTGCTCCGCTCGCTCGACGCGGCATGGGATTCGGCGCAGCGGGCGTTCGATTACACGGTGGCCGCGGCCGAGGAGCACGAGGACGCGGCCGTGCGCACGGCCGCGACGCGGGTCCGGCGCGCCATGCTGAAGGGGGGCGGCACCGGGCAGACCACCCTGACCTATGGCGCCGAGGTCGATTTCGGGCGCTCGCAGCTGGAAGCGGCCAAGAACAAGCGCATGGAGGCCGATCTCAAGAAGATCGGCGCGCTCGCTCACCTCAAGCGGATCGAGGCAGCGACCGACGCGCTGGCGAAGGGGATGGGTCGCGGCGCGGTGGAGGGCCGGCCGGGCGCGCGGTCGACGCGCTTGCGCGAGGCCATCGGGGTCTGCGTGACCGCCTTCAACAGCATCCACGACGAGATGGTCTGGCTCCTCGAGCACCTGCCCGCGGGGAAGAAGCGCGAGCAGGTCGAAGCGCTGCACAGGCCGTTCCTCGAGCTGCTCAAGCGGTATCCCCCGCCGGCGGCCAGCGCCGGGGCGGAGCCGGAAGAGGGGGGAGTCGAGGCCGACGCGGCTTCGGGCGACAAGCCGGCGTGAGGCGCTGCGGTTCCTCGCAGCAGCGGAGAGCAGGTCGCCGGTAGGCTCGCCGGTGCTGCGAGCGGGTCGCGACCGGGCTTGCAGCACCTGCGAGCGGGTCGCGACCAGGCTTGCGGCACCTGCGAGCGGGTCGCGACCAGGCTTGCGGCACCTGCGAGCGGGTCGCGACCGGATCGTGTCTGTCTCATCGGGGTGGTGATCATGGGCTGCGACGAAGCCGTGAAGAACGGCACCGAGCTCCAGAGCGTGTTCGACGGAGTCGATCTCCCTGACAACACGCGTCGGGTCTATAGCGCGCAATGGCACCATTTCGTGGGGTGGTGCGCCACGCGCGCCTCGCTCGGGCGCCCGGCTCGCGCGCTTCCGGCGCGGCCGCGCCTCGTGGTCGCCTATCTCGCCGCGCTCGCCGAGGGCGGCCGGTCGGCTTCAACGCTGAGAGGCGCCTGCACCGCCATCGGCAAGGCGCACGAGCTGCGCGGCTTCGCGCCGCCGACGAGCCATCCGATCGTGGTCGCCTGGCGGCGCCGGCTCATCGAAGCAGGCGATCAAGAGCCCCAGAAAGCCGCCGAGCTGACAGCGGCCCAGGTCGCGCAGATGACAGCGGCCATGGGCGCTCACAGGGTCGACCTGCGCGATCGCGCCCTGGTGCTCGTCGGCTATGCGGCGAGGCTCCGGCGCTCGGAGCTCGTCGGACTGGATGTCACCGACGTCGTCTTCCGCGATGAAGGGATCGAGCTCCTGGTGCCGGCGCGGAGGATCGTCATCCCTCCAGGGCGTCACCAGCACACGTGTACCCCGGGCGCGGTGCGGTCATGGATCGACGCTGCCGCGCTCGCGCCGAGCGGACCGCTGTTCGTCGGGATCAATCGATGGGGGCAGCTGGGCGGCCGGCTGTCCGATCGCGCCGTCGGCTTGATCGTCCAGACCAGGGCCAGCAAAGCCGGCCTGTCGATCGAGGGCATCAGCGCCGACTCGCTCCGCGTGGGCTCCCGGGGCGAGCGCCGGCTCCTGTGAGGTCTCGGCGTTGGCGACGCGTCCGGTGCTCGCGCCGGACGCGTCTCCAGGTCAGCCCCTCGCGCAGTCACTTCCGTTATTGCTTGCGTTGGTTCCGATGTTGAAGCACAGTTTGGCAAGACGACGGGCGCATTCCCGACCACCCGCGATGCCTGAGCGCGGCGATGGGTCGGCGCGTCAGCGCCTCAGTGTGTCGAGGGGCGTGTTCAGCTCACGGGGGGCCGGCGACCATGGATCGCGACGAAGCCGCGAAGACAAGCACGGAGCTCCAAAGCCTGTTCGAGGGTGTCGCGCTGTCCGACAACACGCGCCGGCTCTACGCGGCGCAGTGGCGGAAGTTCGTGGGCTGGTGCGCCGCGCGCCCTTCGCTCGCGCTCCCCGCTCGGCCCCGGCTTCTGATCCTCTATCTCGCCATGCTTGCCGAGGAGCGTTTGTCGGCTTCAACGCTGAAGGTCGCTTGCAACGCGATCGCCAAGGCTCATGAGCTGCACGGCCACGTACCGCCCATGAGCCACCCGCTCGTGATGACGTGGCTGCGTCGTCTCACGGACACATGCTCTCACGAACCGCAGAGAACGGCCGGCCTGACGGCGGCTCAGCTGCGGCGGATCGTGGCGGTCATGGGGGATGACCTGGCCGCCTTCCGCGACCGCGCGCTGCTGCTCGTGGGCTTCTCGGCGAGGCTTCGACCCGCGGAGCTCGTCGAGCTGAACGTCGCCGACGTCGTCCGCCGCGGCGAAGGGATCGAGCTCCTGGTGCCGGCGCGGCGGATCCTCATCCCGCCGGGGCATGATGCGATCACGAGCACGCCGCTCGCGGTGTGCTCGTGGATCGACGCCAGCGCGCTGGTGCCCAGCGGGCCGCTCTTCGTCGGGATCAACCGATGGGGGCAGTGCGGTGGACGGCTGTCCGAGCGCGGGGTCACCCTCATCGTGCAGGCCAGGGCTCGCAAGGCGGGCCTGTCGATCGAGCGCATCAGCGCGGATTCGCTTCACCGCGGCTCGCGAGACGAGCGCCGACTTCTGTAGCGGGCGCGGCGTCGGTGCCGCACCCGGACCTGATAGCGAAGAGCACTACGCCGCGGCTGCCGGCTGGGGCTGCGCCGCGCGTTCTGGAGGTCAGACATGCACCGGGTACTCGATACGATGGTGTCTTTATCGCCGATAGCGTTGGCGATCATGGCGTGTTTCGCGTTCGGCCTGGCCCTCGCCGCGCGCGAGACGCTGGGGAAGGAGCGCGGGCTCCGCGCGGCCGCGGAACGAGCGCGCGATGCGGCGCTCAAGACGCTGGCCGCGAACAAGGACTGGGAGCTCGAGGAGATCGGCCGGTTCAGGCGCCTGCTCGACTGCCACATCGACGCGATCGTCGCCGAAGCGACGGAGTTTCGAGAGCGGGCCGTCCCGTCGCCGGGGGTGGTCCTGGAGGGCTTGTGCTCCTGGCACGCCGACTGGAAACGAGATCTGGCCCGGACCACCGGCCTCCAGCCGGTCGAGGTGGACAGGCTGTTGAAGAACGCGTTTCCGGTGACGCCGGGCCTCGCGCGGAAGCTGGAGCTGTTCACCGGCGCGCCCGCTCGCTACTGGGAGCACCTGTGGCGGCTGCACGACGATTACCGCGCGGAGGTGGATCAGACGGTCGTGATGCTGATCGACGGCGCGCAGCGCGGGCGGCGGGATGGGGGTGGAGCGCCTCCCGAGCCGCGTCCCGTGCTCCAGCTCGTCGATGACGGCCGCGCCGTCGCGGAGCCGGCGGCGCCACGCGTTCCGCCGGTCAGTCGCCCGGTCGCACCGCAGCCGTCCGCGGCTCCGCCTGTCCAGCGCGCTGCCGCGGAGCCCCGGCGCCCCGCCGTCGCCGAGCCGCCGGGCGCCAGCGCGGCCCGGCGTGAGCTCGGCGGCCTGCCTCCACCGCCGAAGCCGCGCGGCAAGCGTCCGGGCGCCGCGCTGACGCCGGGCGGGACGCCGGCGCTCGGGCGGGCCTCCACGCTCACGGACTTCCCGGTCCTGCGTGGAGACGCTCGCCCTGGCGACGGCGACCGATGGGCAGAGGTCGAGCGATCGCTCTTCGAGGCCACCCTGCCCGGCACGGGCAGCAAGCCTCGCGTGTAGGCCGGAGTTTCACCATGGGAGTCGATTCTATGGAGAGGACGAGGCTCGAAGAGACGCGCGCCTCGGCGCCGGCGCGCCTGTTCTGCAGTGAGAAGGTCCGCCGCGACGTGCTGTGCTGGCTCGCGCGCCTCGGGGTCCCGGAGCGAGATCGAGGTGATGTCGCGGGCCAGGTCTGGTTGCAGGCCTGGAAGAGCTGGCGCACGTTCGATCCGAGCCGCGGCAGCGCAGCGCGCTGGTTGAACAGGATCGCGGTGCACGTCGTAGCGCACTACCATGAGCGCGCGCGGCACCGCTGGGAGGAGCTGATGGACGACGCGCCGGACCTTGTTGATCCCGCGCCTGACGCCGCGGACGCGATGGCGAGCCGACGCGTCAAGGTTCGTATCGTCGAGGCGCTGGGAGAGATCGACTCGAAGCTCGGCGCGGTCCTCGTCTCGCACGATCTCGAGGGGATCCCCATGGCGCGTATGGCGGAGGCGGCCAAGCTGCCCCTGTCGACGCTGTACAAGCACCGCGCGAGGGCGCTCGCCGCGCTGCGCGCTGTGCTGGAGCGCGAGGGCGACCTGGAACGGAAGGGGAAGCCATGAGGCGAGCGAACCAAGAGACGAGGGGCTGGCTCCTCGGCGCTCCGACAGCCTGGTGTGGCGCGCCGGAGCTGGGTAGGGCCTTATTGCTCGCAGCAGAGGAACTCCGGGGGGCTCCGCACGATCTCGTCGACGACGACGGAGCGGCGCTGCACGGGGGCGCAGGCGCCCGCGAGGGGGGCCGCGGGCTCGGCCCGCAGCGCCGAGAATTTCGGTCGGGATGGCGACGGGAAGTCGTGGCACACGGGACCGTCCGTGAACGAGAGCGTCGCGCTGTCGAACGCCTGTTCGCAGGCCCTGTCAGCGTAGGCCATGATGTGTACGGTGCATTCGAGCTCGCTCGGCGGGGCGCACTCGCACGGCGAGCACATGCGGTAGTCGATGCGGTGCTCGGTGAACACACGTCGAAGGGGGAACTCGGCGGGGCAGGCGGCATTGATCGTCGAGGTCATGCAGGACACGAAGCCCGCGGGCGGCGCCAGCGCCGCGTCCGCCCGGCAAGCCCTCCCGATCTCGGCGGTGAGCGCCGGCGGTTCGGGGGTGGGCGAGGGCTCGCACGGCACGACGGCCGGAGGACGGTAGAGGATCGACTCGTAAGAGAGCGTGGGGACGGGCAAATCGGGGGCGAAACACGCGCCGTCCCAGCCCTCGGGCAGGTCGACGTGGTTCGTGGGCACCGTCTCTTCGCCGCACGCTGCGCCGAAGGTCTCGTACGCCGTCGAGGGCTTGCACGTGGCCGGCGCGCACGAGCACTCGCCGCAGTCCGGCGAGGGGTCCTCGTATTGCCAGCCGTCCCAGGCCGGCTCGGCGCCATCCGGGCAAGGGGGCGCCGCCGTCTCGTCGCCGGTCCAGAGCCACATGGGCTTTGGCTGCTCGATGTACGGTGTATCGAGGGCGCACGCCGCGGCGGTGACGCCAGCGAGCGCGAACGGCAGGACGGATCGCATCGTCGGGTGCTCCTGAGCTCTCGGTGGGCCGTTCCCCGGGCGAAGCGGCCGGTGCTCTACGCGGCGAGGAGGGGGGCCGGTGAGGGCGCGCGCGAGCCCGAGACCTTCCCGACGCCCATTGGCGCGCTTCATTTGTACGGCTCCGTGTTGCAGTTCGTGACATGAAACTTGGCGAACTCGAGACGGCCCTTGTTCCCGAACCGCGTCGCCACATCGCAGCTCTCGGCGGAGAACGTGCCGGCGGCACGGTCGCCGTCCGCCGCCGCGAAGGTGACCGGGCACGTGCCCACCACGTGGTAATAATCGTCGAGCATCGCGCCGACGCTCACCTCCGGAGACGACTCCGGCCATATCCTGAGAAACATGTTCGTGATGATGCCGGGGTCACGCTGGGCAACCTCCGCGTGATCCTTGCGGGTCAAGCGCATCCACGGGGAACCAGGAATGCTCACGTCGCAGCTCACGTCCCATGTACCGTCGCTCTGGATCGGCTGCGTACCATCTGCGCCTGTGTCCAGCGTGAACCGACGATCCCCCGCGAACTCGTTGAAGAGGAGGAACTGGGAGATGCCCGTGACCTCGGGATCCGGCTCTTCGCTGCACCCGAGCACGAGCGCCGTGAGGCCGAGGCACAGGAGCCGGCCAGGGCGCGCTCTCCAGTTTTCCGAGACCTTCGATGGGAAAGCGGCTCTGCTCTTCATGGGCTCACTTTCCTGCTGTCGCGCCTCTGGAACGAGCCGCGTGACGACGCGCCGTCCTGGTTCGCTCCTGATCGTTTCCCGCCAGGCAAAGGTCAGTCGCGGCAGCATGCGACATGGTGCTCGCCCTCCTCGACGGTGCCGGAGGCCATCGACGTGGCGCGCTTCGGCGTACACGCGCCCTCTTCCCGCCGGATCACGTCGACCCGAAAGGCAGCCAGCTCGGCCGTCGCCGCGATGTCGTGGCACAGCGGGACGTCGGTGTCGGACAGCTCCGCGCTGTCGAACGGGCGGGCGCAGCCCGTGTCGCCGTACAGCGTGATCCTCATGTTGCAAGTGCCCCCGCTCGGCGGGCCGCACTCGCACGGCGAACAGGTGCGATGATCCTGCCCCAGCGTGCGGAATTCCCGCCGGATCGGGAACTCGGGCCGGCAGGTCCCGTCGTCCTCGGGCGGGAGGCAGAAGGACCAGCCCGGCGGAGGCGTGTCTCTCTCTTGCCCTGCCTGACACGCCCTCGCGAAGACCCCGTCGATGGGCGGCGGCTCGGGCGTGGGCGACGGCGTACACGGGGCGAAGGTCGGTGGCGGGTAGGTCACCGAGGCCAAAGAACTCTCCGGGATGGGAGGCGCGGGAACGATACACGCTGCGTCGAGCACCTCGTCTGCCTCGAACGAGCTCGGCGGCCCCTCGTCCGGGCACGCCGCCGCGTGCGTCGTTATCCCCGTAGGCAGGGCACAGCGGGCTGGGCCGCACGCGCACGGGCCGCACTCCGGTGGAAACTCCTCGTCCGCCCATCCCTGCCATTGGATCGTGCGACCCTCCGGACAAGGGGCGGCGTCCCCGTGTTTGCCCGACCAGAGCCACATGGGCTGCGGTTCTGTTATCAGGGGATAGAGGAAGGAGTCGCCCAGGTCGAGGCAGGCTGTGAGCGAGAACGCGATCAGCGCAGACGGTAGCCCGTATCGCATCGTGGATCCTCTCCGCTCCGTCTGTCAGTAGGCCGTGTTCCCGGCAGACAGGTAGAACCGGGAGTGGCCGAGCGGCTCCTGCCTTGACATCGACGACCCGACGACCGGTCGTGGCGCAGAGACAGCGCGGCGGCGCTCGTCGGGCCGCTCCGGTGGCGCTCCCTTGGGCAGCTCGGGCGTCGAGGGCGCCTCGGCGGTGCCGGAGGGAACGGGCGCGGGTGGAGCGGCAGACGACGGCGCGGTCGCGACCTGGACGATCTGTGGCCGCGGGTCCACGGGCCGAGGCGCGCGCTGCCACAGGACGAAGATCCAGGCGGTGACCAGCAGGGACAGCAGCGCGAGCGCGCGACCGAGCACGGGGCCGCTGAGGCGTCTCCGCTCGCCCGAGCGCGCACCGAGCGATACGGCGGGCGGCGGCGGGGGCAAGGGATCGAGCTCTGGCACCTCGAGGGCAACGGGCAACCGCGGCGTGGCAGGAGGCCCGTGGGGCGCGCCGACGTCGTTCTGCGGCGTCGTCCCGGCCCTGAGCGTGTCCGGTGGCACCGACGGGAGCGACGGTGGCAGCTCACCGGTCGCTCCCGCCCGTTCGCCGGAGGCGAGCGGCGCCTCGTCGTCGGGATCGAGGTCCATCGCGGTCTCGCGCGGCTGGCGCCGGGAGGCGGACACATCCAGGAAGGGGTTGTCATGGGGGAGCTCGGGCGGTCCCCCCAGCTCTTCCCATTCGCGGGCGAAGCGCGTCAAGAACGCGAGGATGCTCGCGATGCTCGGGTGCCGCCGCTTGGGGTTCTCCGCGAGGGCCTCGCGTATCGTCCACTGGAGCAAGGTCGGGATCGTCGCGGCGTCACGGGCGGCGGCCGCCGTCTCCGGCACGAGAGGGAGAATCCGCTCTTCGACGGAGAACTCGTGCTGGCACACGAGCTCGTAGAGGAGGGTGCCGAATCCATAGACGTCCGCGCGGGAGCCCAGGTGACCCCCGGAGAGGAGCTCCGGCGCCGCGTAGTTCGGCTCGAGGATCACGTCGTCGGCGCCGAGCTCGAAGAGGCGGACGAAGCCGAAATGGGTGATGGCGGTTCGACCTTCGCCCACGACGAAGACACGATCGGGGCCCAGCAGGCCATGGATCGCGGAGAGCGCATGGGCGCGCGCGAGGCAGCCTCCGAGGTCGATGAGCGTCTTGAGCACCGCCGGCCCGAGGTCCGCGCCGCGCATCGCGTCGACGAGCCGGACTGCGCCTTCGTGCACGGGCGACACCGCCCACGCGACGGAGCCGGCGACACCGCCGTAGAGGACGGGCACGATCTCGGAGATCTCGGCCGCCACGCGCTGCAGACGCTCGATCTCCGTGGCGAACAGGTCGGGCTGGATCCGCGCGCCCTCCCGGATGTGCAGGCAGACGAGGTCGCGGGTGTCTCCGGGCCGCCGCGCGAGAAAGGTGTCCACCGCGCCCCGCTCGAGCTCGCGCAGGACCTCATGGCCCTCCCACAGGTCGCCAGCGGCTACCATACGACGCGCACCGAGGCGCCGCCTGCGTGCGCCCGGATCTCGGCGTTGCGCGGAAGGGAGAGGTACACGACCGTCGCGGCGCCGACCGCCGCCCCGGCCATGAGCACATCGAAGCTCCACGTGTGGAGCCGGTTGGCGCGTTCATGGACGTCGATCGCCTGCTCGTAGGCGTCAGCGAGCCCGGTCTGAATCGCGTCCTGCTCGCTGTCCTTGATCTCGCCTCTCAGCCGGGTCGCCTCCTGGCTCGCGTCGCTCGCGGCCACGTGGAGCCCGATCCCGGTGCCGACCAGGCTCGCGGCCACGAAGGCACCGGTTCCGGCGATCCACGGGTTCGGGCCCGCCTGGCCCGCGCTCGGAGGGGGCGGCCTGGGCGCATGGCGTGGTTTGTCGAGCACAGGACCCTTGACGGCTGGGGCGTCGTGCGGTCCGGGCGAAGGGGGGGCCTTCGGCGCCGGCGCCGGCTCCGGCGCCGGTTCCGGCGCAGGGGGTGCTACCTCGTAGATGAGGGGCAGCTTCAACGTTTCTCCCGCCTCGATCCTCACGCGCGCCCGAGCGAACAAGCCTTGGGGGCCCATCGCGGTGATCTCGTGCTCGCCCGGTGGCACATAGACCTTGTGTCTCACGTCCACGTCCTTCCCGGCGACGAGGACGCGCTCCGCGCCGGGCGGCGGGCTCAGATCGAGCTCGCCGACGTGCTGCCGCACCGCGGCGAAGTCCGCGTGGCGCGCCTCGTGCAGCCCGCGCTCCCTGGCATCTTGTGGCGCGGGCATCCGCTCGGTGCACTTGGAGAGCTCCCCGGCGGCCGTCACCCAGCGCTCGAGGCGTCGATCGAGCTGTCCGAGCTGGCACAGGGCCGGGTTGGTGGGCTCGAGCAGGTGGATCTGGCCCCAGATCGCGCGAGCGCTGCCCACGTCGGCCTGAGCCATGGCCTCGTCGGCCGCGCGGAACAGCGCCAGGAGCTCCGGCGAGCGAGGCGGCGGTCCTTCCGCATGGACCGGCGACGAGAGGGAGCACAGCGCCAGCGAGATGAGCGTCGCCGCTCGCAGGGAGCGAGCGGTCAGTCCAGAAGCACCCATGGAACTCCTCGGCCCAGACGAGGGGACCCGACGCCCAGCCGACCCAGGGCAGCGGGGCTTCCCCTTTATACCATCCTGGGGCGGCAGGATACCGACGGGATGGGCGGGCGCACGGCCGAGAGCATTGCGGCGGCCCGTGCGGATTTATCACGGAAAGTGAGGGCGTCCGATGCGGCGCGGCGCCGGGACGCCCACGCGCTCCTGGCGCTCGCGGGAGCATGTAGGCGCACCTCAGCGACTCTATCGGCGTCTGCGCGTGGATGCCGCGCGCTCAGGCCGCCGTTCTGCAAGGGGAAGACAAGTCGTACCCGCACAGAAACACGCTGGACAGCTGCCCCTCGGCGAGTCGGCTACGTCGAGGGATCGTCGACGGAAGGGTCAGCGATGGCGAGCCGAGTTACGTAAGGCGTACCCCGAACGTCAAAGCGGCATACCCAGGCGTGATCTGGGTCGTATGCGACGGCACCTCCGATGGAAATCGGTGGTGCGACTTGCACGCTCGGCAGTGCATCAAGTATAGCCTCTCCTCCCGCAACCCATCGGAAAGACCATCTGCTCAATTCAGACGACTTTTCCGGATGCTCCTGGCACTCGATGATGCGTCCGCGACTATGGCGTGACCAGGCCAACAGTCGCTGCGACACGTAGAGATCGCCGACGTGTGAGAGCCAGGCGTGTAGACCGGACTGCGCCCTCATTCCGTTAGAGAACACCTTGACCGGCTTGATCCAATCGCTGGAGAGTTGGCGCAAGAGAAGCTCGTCGAAGCGCGATAGCAAGAGGCCGCGGTCAGTCTGTCGCGGGAAGTGTCCTGCATGGTATCGGCCAAGATTCGCTAGTAGTGGATGGAGTGCGCCACCAGTCGCAAGAAATCTCGATATCGCGACGGGGGAACGGCGACACCATAACTTCCATAGCGCGGCTGTAAGAGCAATCTCGAGATCTGAGCTCCGAGCCATGGGTGGCTGTTGCTGCAGCGCCTCAGCTACGTCGACATAGTTTGCTCGCGATGGGTCGGGCCCTTGTGGCATCGAAACATTCGTGTCGTGCTCAAGAGCCACCGTGTACACTTGTCGTTGTCGTTCAACTGCGGATGCGCAGATCCTGGAGAAGCTCAGTAGGCCGTGGATCGTGGATGGCAGTGCTACGCAGATCGGTTTGCCATCGGCTCGTGCAATGCATTTGTTTAGCTTTGCAGATGGTTGGACTCCCCAGTATCGAGTCCGTATGAAGCGATGGCGCCTCGGGTCTGCGCTCGACGGACCAAGGAGGAGACAGTCGTCCTCGACCACCACCGGAGACGCAATCTTTCTTAGCTCTGATTGGGCGATTCTGCCGATTGCGACATAAATCGCGCCTTTGTGCGGGTTGATCATCAGCGGAACCCGCATTGTCTGCAGTTGCATTGCGGCGGATAGGGTCTGTCATCGAGGCAGGCAGCAAGGCAAGACTTGCACGGGCTGCTGCCGTGGATATCGCATCCAGGAAATCCAATGATGCACCTCCCGCCGATATCTTCGCAGTCTTCGAACATGTCGTAACAGTCCTTCGATGTGCATCCTGCCATCAGCGCTTCCGACGCCGTGTTGACGTCTTCCTCCCCGTTGTTTTTACGTTCGGTGAGAAAGTCCCCTGCCCCGACTGAGCCTGTGGGTATTCCAGCACCAGCGCCTCCCGTGTTCACGGGTTCGCACTCGTAACTCAAGTCGCACGAAGAACTGAGGACGATCAGGAGTACGCCGCATAGAACAAGAGCGACCAGCCTCATTATCAACCGATGTTGCATCTGTTTCCTCCGATTGTTCCAGACCCGCCGATCCTCCGGCAGGAAAGCGGCATCAAGGGGTTAGGATGCACACCGTGTCCGGTGCGAAGAACCGGCCGCGCATTGTTGAGCTCGAACGCCGTCCAGGCAGCGCGTGTAGCGTGCTCTGCGACGCCGCGCTGTCGGGCGTGGAGCGCGAGGAACTCGATGCTCGGGGTGCCGTTGACGTCCCCCGTACCGCCCTCGCTGTCGCCGCGGCCCGAGCCGCCGGACGGTTCCGACCGGGAGACGGCACTGGAGACGTCGGCGCTTCCACTTCCCCTCCACGCCGCCTCTGCGTTCGTATCCCACGCGATGCCGCTCGTCCCGCCTGCCACGAACACGAACTCGCGGGGCCGGGAGTCTGTGCGGCTCACACCCCGGGTCGTTTATGCAGCGTCGAGCCTGAATCTGCTTTCTGGTAAGTCTCACCTTGGGTGCCGTTCTTTGTTCGTCGGAGACACCTGGTCTCGCAACCACTTCGACGCACGAGAAGGGTACTTTGCTCATTCTTCTTGCGGGAAGAGTGTCTATTTATGCAACCTGGGAGCATCACATTTAGCATACGGATTCTCTTGCTGAGGGACAAGAGGAGAGAGGGGGCCGTTGGGATCTGGGAGTAGCGCGCCATCGAAGATGGAGGCAGCGCCGCTCGGTTCCGAGCGCACGTGACGGCTCGGTCCGAGGGGACGTGGCGGAGCGTTCCGGGCCAGTCTTAACGATGGCCTCGCCATTCAAGCGGAAGTCGGCGCACCGACCCTCCCGTCGTCACGGCATTTGCGGCGTCATCTGTCCTCGCCGCACTGCCCGATTTGACCCGCATCGTGAGGCGGGTGCTCTCCCCCCTGCGGGCCAGATGTCCTCGGTCCTAGGGCAGACGCGCTGGGCCGTGAGGCAGACGAGGCCGGGTGGGGGTCTAGTACCTCGTCCACCCAGGTCCGTTTCTGGTTGCGCGCGTTCGGGTTGTGTGCTGGCCTCGGCCCCCGAGGAGGGGGCTCGTCGAGACCTCTCACAGAACCAGGGCGCGGACCCTAGACGACGAGGTCCTACGCGGCCGCCCCGCCCGACGTGGACGGCAACCGCAGGGTGAAGGTCGAGCCCCTGCCTTCGGCGCTCGTCACCTCGATGCGCCCGCCGTGCGCCTCGGCGATGCGGAGCGCGGCCCACAGGCCGAGGCCGACGCCCGGGGCCACGCCGCTCGACGACGGGGCGCGGAAGTAGCGCTCGAACAGCCGTCGCTGATCGTCGGCCGCGATCCCCACCCCGCGGTCCGATACCGCGATGGAGACCTCGGCGCCTGCCCGCGCGACGGTCACCTGCACGGCGCCGCCCGCGGGCGAGTACTTGATGGCGTTCGCGACCAGGTTGTTGAGCACCTGCTCGATCCGGATCGGGTCGCAGCGCAGCGGGACGGGTTCCTCGGGGAGCGACAGCCCGAGCTCGTGCGCGGTCGCGGTCGGGCGGTAGAGCTCAACGACGTCGCGGGCGAGCTCGCGCGCGTCCCGGGTCTCGCGGCGCAGCTCGAGCTCGCCGCCCTCGAGCCGCGCGATGTCCATGAGGTCCGTGAGCATCCGGTCGCAGCGCGCGGCCTCCTTCCCGATGCGGGCGAGCATCGATCGGAGCCGCTCCTCGTGCGGGAGGGGCCGATCCGGCCGGAGGCCGTCGACGGTGAGCTTCAGCGCGGCGAGCGGGTTGCGCAGGTCGTGCGCGACGCTCGCGAGGATCCCGAGCTGCCTCTTGCGCTGCTCGGCCAGCGCGGCGGCCATCTCGTTGAACGCGACGGCGATCTCGCGCAGCTCGTCGAGCCCGCCCTGCGGCGCGCGGGCGTCGTGCGAGCCGGCCCCGTAGCGGTCGATCGCGGCGCGGATCGAGAGGAGCGGGCGATAGACGCACCTGCGCAGCTGCCAGAGCGCGAGCAGGACGCCGGCCAGCAGCAGCCCGGCGGCCCCGAGGCTCACGATCTCCGAGAGCCTGTGCACCTCGTCGACGCGCTGCCGGGCGATCCGCGCCTCGGCGAGCCGGGTGGCGAGCAGCCGCTCGAGCGCGGCGAACGTACGATCGACCTCCTCGTGGGACGCCCCGGCGTCCGCCTCGGCCTCCCGGTCCTCCTGCGCGCGCGGGTGCGTGGCGAGGTAGTGCTCGATCTCCCGCTCGGCCTCCTCGAAGACGCCGGCGCTCTCCGCGGTGACCGGCGGCTCGCGGGGGTCCTCGAGCCACCGGGAGAGCTCGCGCCGGGCGGCGTCGCGCGCGCCGACGTGCTCGGGGAGGTGGGTCAGCGCGACGCGGGCGCTCTCGCGCTCGTGGGCGAGGAGGTGGACCTCCAGCTGCGTGATGGACCGCACCTCCCGGACGATGTTGAAGAGGCACGTGACCTCGCGGGTCATGTACGTGGCGCTGAGCGTGAACCCGCTCGCCGTCAGCAGCGCGAGGGCGGCGAGCCATGCGGTGCTCGCCGCCGCGAGCGTCTTCAGCTTCATCGTCGTCCCCCGGTTCCGGCCCAGGTCGCGCCGAGAACGAGCGGAAGCGTAGCGCCGCGAGCGCGCGCGGCCCGTCCGCCGGGCAATCCAGAGCTCCCGGAGCCGCCGGAGAGGCGGCCGAGCCCGGGCGCCGCGGGAGCGGCGCGGCTCCCCGTCGAGGCTGCGCAGCGCGCGGCCTCAGGCGTGCGTGGTTTCCAGGCCCTTCGGGCTCGACAGCGCCGCCCGCGCGATGGCCATCTGCCGCTCGAGCTCCGCGGGCGACGCCGGGGTCTCCAGGATCAGCGCCGCGTCGTCAGGGACGTGGGCGGCGATCCGCTGGAACGCGTGCGCCGCGCTCTGGCTCAGGGCGCCGTGGCGGCTCCCCGCGTTCACCTCGCTCACGTGGAGCTGCTTCAGCCGCGTCCTGTGCTCCCGCACGAGGAAATGGGCCTCGGTCATCGTGCGATCGACCTGGTGCGCGTGGCCGATATCGAAGCAGAACGACGCGTCCGGCAGCGCGTCGAAGAAGGGCCCGAGCTCCTCCACGGTGCGGCCTGTCCGCTTTCGCTTATCCATGTTCTCGATGGCGAGGAGGCCGCCGAGCTGCCGGAAGGCGCCGAGATCATGGAGCGTGTCGGGGTGGAGGACGACGAGCCACCCGAGCGCGGCCACCTCCGCCATGGCGTCGGCGACGGCGCGCTCCTCCGCCGCGTCGAAGCGGCTCGGAGCGTGGAACGAGACGTAGCCGTACCGCGACAGGTCGAGCGAGCCGAGGAGCCGGAGCAGCGGCTTGAGCTCCGAGATCCGCAGCGCGGAGAGCTCCACGGCGGTCGCCGAGCTCCCTTCGAGCATCGAGAGCGCTCGCTCGACGTCGCTGAGGGCGAGCGCCCCTGTCGAGTAGCCCACGGGTCGCATCAGAACACCCCATAGGTCTGGAGGAGCATCAGAACACCCCGTAGGTCTGGAGGAGCTTGCGGAGCTCGTCGTCTTCCTTGAAGAAGAGCCGGTCGAGCCCGCCCTGGAACTCACGCGCGATGTCCCGCGCCCGCTTGAAGGTCGGGTCGCTGCCCAGCTGATCGTCCAGCGGCAGCTGCTTCAGCCGGCCGCGCTCCTCTTCGTTCGAGAGGAGCGCGAGGAACGCGTCGTAGCTGTCGAACAGCGTGCGCGCCGTCTCCGCCGAGATCGAGGGCCGGAGCAGCACCTCGGCCAGGCTCTCCAGGGGCGTCACCCGGATGCGCTCTCGCAGGAAGCGCACGAGCGCGGGCATCGAGAGCCGCTCGCCGTCGCCGGTCAACGTCGCCCGATCCTTGCAGAACAGCTCGAAGCCGAAGCAGGTGAGGAGCCCGCTCACGAAGATGAGCTTCCGCGACATCCTGAGCTTCGCGTTGCGGAGCGCCCAGCCCGAGCTGCGCTCCCGCTGCTTGTAGACGAAATCGACGGCGACCGTGCGCCAGTACCGGACGATATCGTTCAGGAGGAACATCGGGAGGATCTCGCGCTTGCTGCCGTAGCGCAGGCCGCGGTCGTCCTCGACGTACCGCGAGAGCACGAGCCTGAGCACCCGCTCGTGGGCGTCCGGCTGGCCGATCGCGAGCGACTCCAGGAGCAGCAGGATGCGCTGGGTCGTGTTCTTGTTCGTGTCCTCCTGTCCGCCGATCTGGTGGAGGATCGGGTGGCTGAAGGCCACGTTGCCGAACACGCCCGTCGGGCCCGGCTCATGGAACTTCGCTTCCCTCAGGATCCTCGTGATGGCCTGGGCCTGGCTGAAATGCCCCTCGTCGGCCTGACCGTCGATGAGCAGCGTCCAGTCGAGATCGCTGCCGGTCGTGTACTCGCCCCGCGCCAGGGAGCCGAAGACAACGACGCTCGTGTCGCAGGGGATCTGCTCGCGGAGCAGCGCAGCGAGCCGCTCCCGGGTCTCCGTCGAGAGCCGCGCGGCCGCCTCGATGCTCGGCCACGATCGCCCCGCCTTCTCGCCGATCCGCTCGATGGCGCTCCGCGGCGCCGCGCCTTCATCTCTCGTCATCGATCGCACCCTCGATCGCGGGAGCCGTTCATCGAGCCCACCGCAGCGCATGGCAGCGCGCCGCGTCGCGCCGCGCGCCTCACGCCCCGCCGTCGCCGGAGAGCGCGAGCCCGAACCACCGGTTCACGAGGTCATGGTGCTCGTCGAGGCGATCGCGGTAGCGGGGGGTGCCCTCGAGCGCGGCTCGCTCGAAATCGATCCAGTACAGGGCGCCCGTCTTCTCGCCGATGAGCACGTTGCCGAGCTTGACGTCGAGCGGCGCGACGCCGCGCGCGTTCATCGCCCGGACGATCTCCTCGATCCGGCCGCGGTAGGTCGCGCCGCCGCCGCTCGCGAACGCCTCGATCTCCCGCCGGTCGCGGTCTGGATCGAACAGCTGCCCGAGCGGCGCGAGGTCGATGTCGAGCACCTTCTCCCCGCGCTCGGCGACCTGATGTTGCAGCGTCCGTCCGCGCACGTAGTCGAGGTAGAGGGTGCGCGTCGCGAGGCTGAGATCGCGAATCCTCGGGACGCTGGGGAGGTCGCGCAGGCGGAAGAGCGCGGCTGCTTCGTTGTAGAAGAAGAGGCCGAGCAGGGCGAAGAGGTGCGCCTGGAGCGGCGCGTTCTGCGGCTGTCCCACGAAGCGCTTGCGGACGCAGACGTAGCCGTTGCGCAGCACGACGTGCAGCCGGTAGCGCAGGCGCGGCATCTTCTGGCTCCGCCGGTTGAAGAAGGCGACGTCGGCCGGGTGGACCGCGAAGGCGAAGCCGTCCTGATCGAGCTCCGCGAGCACCCTGTCCCCCGGGCCGAGCTCGGCGACCGAGGGGATCTCGCTCGGGGTCACGGCGTCGGGCACGGGGAGCGGGTTCTCCGCGAGCCGGCGCGCAAGGAGCGCTCTGACCGTCTCGAGCCGCACGGCGAGCAGCCTCGTCGCGGCGTCCATGCCGGGCACGCGGCGCATGCCTTCGTCAAGGGCGCGCCGAAGCTCAGGGTTCATGCCCGTCTAGTAGCCGCTTCCGTTCGGCAAATCAAAAGGTGAGGTGACGGCGAGGCGAGGTGGTACGCTGATCCATCGATCTGGGGCGCGCGCGTCGGCGAGCGTCGACGCTCGCCGACGCGCGCCAGAGGCCACGACCGCCGGCGTGCCGGGTGGGCGTTTGGCAGCGCGTGTGGTGATGCTGGGTGCGGTTTGCGCTTCAACAGGGGACCCGATTCGGGTAGCAAGCCTTCATGGGGAATTCGACGCTGCGGATCGTCCATGTCGTGAGCAGCCTCAATGGCGGAGGTATGGAGCATTTCGTGCTGCGCCTCGCCGAGGCGCAGCGGCGCCACGGCCACGACGCCTCCATCCTCGCGCTGCGCGGCGGGCCGCTGTCGGAGCTTTCGCGGCAGCGGGCGCTGCCGACCACGGTGCTGGGCGGGCGCCTCCCCACGCGGCTCGCGCACGCGGCCCTCTCCTTCGCGCGCTCCCGCCCGCACGTCGTCCACGCGCACAACCCCACTGCGCTCCATTACGCCACGATCGGCAAGCTCCTTACGCGCGCGCGGCTCGTCTTCACCGATCACGCCCAGACGCGCGGGATCATCCGCGTTCCGTCGCGCTTCGAGTGGCGTGAGACGGACGCTGTCGTCGGCTGCTCGCAGGACACGGCCGACAAGAGCGGCGCGGTCGGCGTGGCCAGCGACATCTCTGTCATCCACAACGGGATCGACATCACCCCGGCCAAGCGGACGCGCGACGAGGTGCGCGCCGAGCTCGGGCTCGGCCCGGACGTGTTCCTCGGCATCATGCCCGCCGCGTTCCACCCGGTGAAGGCGCACGACGTGCTGCTGCGGGCGCTCGCGCGGCTCCGGGAGCGCGGCGTCGCGGTCGCGGTGCTCGTCGTCGGCGACGGCGACGAGCGCGATCGCGTCCATGGGCTCGCGAGAGAGCTCGGGGTCCACGGCGCCGAGGCGCGCTTCCTCGGCTTCCGCAAGGACGTGCCCGATCTGCTCGTCGCCGCCGATTTCTTCACGCTGCCCTCGCGCGACGAGGGGCTGCCGCTCGCCGTCCTCGAGGCCATGGCGCGCAGCCTGCCTGTCGTGGTGACGCCGGTCGGCGGGGTCCCGGAGGTGGTGCGGCACGAGGAGCACGGCCTGATCGTCCCTGTGGACGGGCACGACGCGCTCGCGGACGCGATCGAGCGGCTCGCGAGCGATCCGGCGCTGAGGCGGCGGCTCGGCGAGGCGGGGCACGCGCGGGTGCGCGACGACTTCTCGTTCGAGAAGATGACGCGCAAATACGAGCAACTCTATTTCCGTCTCACGTGACAGGCGAGCGCGCGATGAAGGTCCTCGTCTTCACCCATCATTACCCTTCCACGCGGCTGCCGACGATGGCGCCGTACAGCTATCACACGTACAGGGCGCTCGCGCGCCGCTGCGAGCTCCGGCTCGTGGCCCCGATCCCCTGGTGGACGCGCGCGCGCGGGGCGTCCCGGGAGCTCTTCGGCGGCACGCGCGAGGCGCACACCGGCATCGACGCGCTGTTCCCCACGTACTGGTCGGTCCCGGGGCTGCCGAGCCTGCACGCGCGGGCGCTCCGCGCGTCGCTCGGGCGCACGATGGCGGGGCTGCGGCGCGAGTTTCCGTACGACGCGATCCTGGCCGCGTGGGCCTATCCCGATACGGTCGCCGCGGAGGCGTTCGCGCGGGAGGCGGGGGTGCCGGTCGTCACGACGGTGCTCGGCAGCGACATCAACGAGCAGCCGAGGAACCCCGCGCTGCGGGCGCAGATCGCGCCGGCGCTCCAGCGCTGCGCCCGGGTGGTCGCGGTGAGCGGGGCGCTCGGGGAGCGCCTGGTGGAGCTCGGGGTGCCGCGGGAGCGCGTCGTTGTGCAGCTCAACGCGGTCGACGGCGCGCGGTTCGCGATCCGGGATCGGGCCGAGCCGCGGCGGCGCTTCGGCGTCCCGGCGGACGCGAAGGTGGTGCTGTACGCCGGTTATCACGTGCCCGAGAAGGGCGTGGACGTCCTCGTGGAGGCGATGGCGCACCTCGACCGGGCGGGCCGCCGCGACATTCACCTGATGATGGTGGGCGGTGGTGAGCTGCTCGAGCCGCTGCGCGCGAAGGTGAGCGCGCTCGGCCTGGGCGATCGCGTGCGGCTGTTCGGCTGGGCGCTGCCCGTGGAGATCCCGGACTACATGGCCGCGTGCGACGTGTTCTGCCTGCCGAGCCGCCGCGAGGGCTGCCCGAACGTCGTCCTGGAGGCGCTCGCCTCGGGGCGCCCCGTCGTCGGAACCCGGGTCGGCGGCGTGCCGGAGCTCGTCCGCGAAGGGAACGGGGGCAATGGCCTGCTCGTCCCGCCCGGCGATCCCGGGGCGCTCGGGGCCGCGCTGGCGCGAGCGCTGGATACGGCGTGGGAGCCGGAGGCGCTGCGGGGGAGCGTGGGGGCGCTGTCATGGGACGTCGTGGGGGAGCGCTATCATGCGCTCCTGAAGGAGGTCCTCGGCGAGCAGCGCGGTCGCGGGCCGGGCTGATTCAACGGGGAAATTGAACACAGGGAGGCGGGGAGACAGGGAGTATTTGAAAATTTCCCTCCCCGTCTCCCCGCCTCCCTGTGAATTCCCCGAAGATTTTGAGGGGATGCCTCGGGGATGAACGGTCAGCTCGCGCAGGGCGGCGGCTTCAGGCGGTGATCCCTGTAGTCACCGGGATTGCCCGTCTTCCCCTCGAGCGCGGCGATCGCGATATTGTACATCTCCCGCGCGGTCACGTAGTGGAGCACCCACTCCTTGCCATCGTTGTAACGGGTGGTGAGCTCCCGGTGCAGCTCGTGGCCCCCGGCGCCGAGCAGCGACGCCGCCTGCTCCTCGGGCGCGCCGTGCGTGTAGACCTTGACGAACACCCACTCGGGCCTCCCCTCGATATGGATGTTCTGATCGACCCACGTCTTCACCCGATCCGGCGTCGGCGGGTCGATCGCCTGGAGCGCGCCGTACTCCATCCGCATCCGCACCCGGCTTCCCCGGCGCGTCAGCGCGAGCGCGAGCGGGCCCTCGATCATCAGGATCCGGTCCTCCAGCACCTCGCCGACCTTGGCCCGCGCGCCCACGGCGTGGGCGCTCCGGCGCGCCAGGTTGCCCGTCGGCCAGTAGATCTGGTTCACGATGGAGTGCTGCGACTCGTCGGGGGCCGACGGGAACGTGTAGTCGGCATAGCAGCCCGTCTCGAAGAGGAGCGGGAGCTCCGCGTCGACGCCGCAGTTCCGCGAGTCCCGGCCGGAGTTCGCCAGACACCAGTTGCCGTGGATGAACCCGTAACGCATGCGCCCGTCCGGGTCGCGCGAGAAATGCCCGTGCTTCCCCAGGATGTCCAGGTACCTGAGGATGTCCGCGCGCAGGTTCTCCTCCGTGTCGTTGTGGTGGTGCAGGTGCAGCTCCACCTCGCCGAAGCCGCCGCGCGTGAGGTCCGCCAGCGCGTCGAGCCACCCGGGCGTGTACTGCTCCCCCGGAAAGAAGAAGCTGTGACGCGGGTTCCGGCCGTCCGCGTCGCGGTACGCGCCCGCCATCTCGGGATACCCCTCCGACCACGCCCTCACCCGCGCGTCGGCGACCTCCGGTGTGGGGTTCTCCCACCCCGGCTCCCAGTGATCGCAGACCGCGAAGAGCAGGTGCCGCGGGCCGAGCGGACGCGGAGCACGGGCGTTCTCGATCCTCTGCCGGGCGTAGCCGCCGAGCCAGTTGTGAAGGTTCTTGTTCTTGAGATACTGGATCTTCGCCTGGAGTGTTCCGATCATGAGCTCTCTCGACCGCGACGCGTTGGACCGGCGGCCGCCGCGGCGGAACGGATACTAACCTGGCCCCCCCGAGCGTAGCCATAGCCGCCTCGGGGCCGCGCAGCGATCGAGATTACCTCGCGCGACGCCGCGCGGAGCGCGGCCCACCTGCCTCCCGGACGGCGCGCGTCGTGATCGTGCTCGCCACGTTCGTCCCCCCGCGAGGCGCGCGCGGCCGCCGTCCTCGCCCCGCAAGCAGCGAGCGCACGCGGCCCGGCCCGCCCGCCTGCGGCAAGGGGTGCGCAGAGGCCATGGAAGCGCAAGCACACCCCAGCAGAGCCCGAGCGGCCGTCCCGAACAGCTACCGCGCGGCGAACCCTTACGGCACGCATCGCGTCTTCAAATTTTGCGCCTGACTGTTCCGTGCGCCGCCCTGCTTTGCCGAGCCACGGTCGCTGTGGGGGGGACAAATCGCCCCACCTGTGGCGGTTTGTGCCGCCCAGTCTGTCGGCTGAGCACCTACCCTTGTGTCTGCGGTGAGCATCCCCACGGCAGGCGCCCTGGCACGACGCCTGCTCTCGGGGGTGCGGACCGCAGCCATCACCGACAAGGAGCCAGGCATGATGTCAACCGCGATGACGCTGAGCGAAGAGATGGTCTCCCTCCCGCGGAGGGCCTCCGTCGAGTCAAAAGCTTCGATGACCGAGGCGTGCGAGCTAGCCCGGCGGCTCGTGGACGTGATCGAGCGCCTCAGGATGTGCACTCCGGAGGGCGATCAGGCCCAGGCGCTCCGCATCGCGGAGGGGATGGCACGGAGCGTCGCGGATGTCGTGACCGACGCCATGGGCAGCCGGCGCGCTCACGTCGCCTAAGCCGCGCAAGCACGCCGGCCGGGGCGACGAGGCCCGAGGGGGGCGCCGCGCCCCGGCCGTGGGTCCCGAAATCGAGACCAGCATGAGCTACAAGCGCAAAGGAATGCGCCCCGGGGATCCGTATCCCCTCGGCGCGACATGGGACGGCGCTGGAACGCAGTTCGCCCTCTTCTCGGAGAACGCCGAGGCGGTGGACCTGTGCCTCGTCGACGACGAGGGGAACGAGCAACGCCTGCCGGTCCGTCACCGCACCTCCCTCGTCTGGCACGTCTACGTGCCGGAGGTCGGACCGGGGCAGAAATACGCGTATCGCGTGCACGGCCCGTGGGCGCCGGAGCGGGGGTTGCGCTTCAACCCGCGGGTGCGCCTGCTCGATCCGTACGCGAAGGCGCTCGCCTCGCGGGTCCAGTGGGACGCGGGCGCGTTCGCCCACCGGAGCGGTGAGCCCGACGGCGACCTCGCCATGGCCGAGGGGGAGGCGCTCGGCGCCCCGCTCGGCGTCGTCATCGACCCGTCCTTCGACTGGGGCGGAGACCGGCGCCCGTACGTGCCGTTCCACCGCAGCGTCATCTACGAGGCGCACGTCCGCGGCATGACGATGCAGCACCCGGAGATCCCGGAGGAGCTCCGCGGGACCTACCTTGGCATCGCCCACCCGGCCATCATCGGATACCTGCGGTATCTCGGCATCACGGCCATCGAGCTCCTGCCCGTGCACGCCTTCGTTCACGAGAAATTCCTGCTCGACAAGGGGCTCCGGAACTACTGGGGATACCACTCGATAGGCTTCTTCGCGCCGGACGTCGGGTACCGCACCGGCGCCGAGGTGGCGTCGGAGGTGCGGCAGTTCAAGGAGATGGTGAGGGCGCTCCACGCCGCCGGCATCGAGGTCATCCTCGACGTCGTCTACAACCACACGGCGGAGGGCAACCACCTGGGCCCGACGCTGAGCCTGCGCGGCATCGACAACCCGACCTACTACCGCCTCGTCCCTGGCAACGAGCGCTATTATTTCGACACCACGGGCACGGGGAACACCCTCAACGTGCGTCACCCGCAGACGCTCCAGCTGATCATGGACTCCTTGCGGTACTGGGTCCTCGAGATGCACGTGGACGGGTTCCGCTTCGACCTCGCGGCGGCGCTGGCGCGCGGCCTCCACGACGTCGACCAGCTCTCGAGCTTCTTCACGATCATCCACCAGGACCCGGTGCTCAGCCAGGTGAAGCTCATCGCCGAGCCCTGGGACGTGGGCCCCGGCGGCTACCAGGTGGGCAATTTCCCGGTGCGCTGGGCCGAGTGGAACGGTCGTTATCGGGACACGCTGCGCGACTTCTGGCGCGGCTCGGGCGGCATCGCCTCCGATCTCGGGTTCCGGCTCACGGGGAGCAGCGATCTCTACGAGAACAGCGGGCGAAAGCCGTACACGAGCATCAACTTCGTCACGGCCCACGACGGCTTCACCCTGGCGGATCTCGTCTCGTACAACGAGAAGCACAACGAGGCGAACGGGGAGGGGGGCTGCGACGGCGCCGACGACAACCGCTCGTGGAACTGCGGCGTCGAGGGGCCGACCGACGACCCCGAGATCCTGAAGCTGCGGGCGCGGCAGATGCGGAACATCATGGCGTCGCTCCTGTTCTCGCAGGGGACTCCGATGCTGCTCCACGGGGACGAGCGGGGGCGCACGCAGGAGGGGAACAACAACGGGTACTGCCAGGACAGCCCGCTCACGTGGCAGCCGTGGGGCTGGGACGAGCCGTCGCGGGCGCTCCTGGAGTTCACGCGCAAATGCCTCCGCATCCGGCACGAGCACCCGGCGCTCAGGCGCTCGATCTTCTTCAAGGGGCGCCCGATCCGCGGCGGCAAGACCTACGATATCCAGTGGTATCGCCCGGACGGAGAGCTGATGACCGACGAGGACTGGTCGAACCCGTGCACGCAGTGCCTCGGCGTGTTCCTGTCGGGGGAGGGGCTCGACGACGTGGACGAGGAGGGCGATCGGCTGATCGACGACGACTTCGTCCTGCTGCTCAACGCGTCGCCGTGCGACCTGGGCTTCCTCCTGCCCTTCGCCGATGATCCCAGGCCGTGGCAGCTCCTCGTGGACACCCAGGACGACGCCGCCGTCGAGACGCGGAGAGGCGGCGAAGAGACGGCGCTGACGTCGCGCTCGCTCAAGCTCTTCCTCCGCAACCGCCGCTGCTGAGAGCGGGGCGCTCAGAACGCGTTGAAGGCGCCGAGGAAGAGCGGGGGGCCGGCGAACGCGGCGTCGAGGAGGGCGGCCGCCTTGGCGCTGCCCACCACGAAGCCCTGGCTCAGGAGAGCGCGCGCCGAGGAGGCGCCGAAATAGATCTGCGTGAGCCGCTCGATGGAGAGCGAGAGGCGATCGCCCGCGGTGCTGCCGGGCGCCGTCTGGACGCCGCGCGCCGCGAAGGTGACGTCGAAGGCGCGCGGCGCGTCCGTGAACACCGGGTCCTCGACGTCGACGCCGATGGCGCCCCGGATGCCGTGCTTCCGCGGCGACGGGTGAAGCGCGAGCGCGGCGGCGACGTCGACGATGCGCCCCATCGCGCCCGCCGCCGTCAGGCCGAGGACGCTGCGGCGCTGCGCTGTGTGCGCGGGCGGGCACAGGCCGGGGTGCCGGGCCGCCGTCTCGTACACGATCGGCTCGTCGCGGATGCCGGGCTCGTCGAGCAGCGGCGCGCCCTGGCCGCGCGGGAGCGCCAGCTCCACGACCTCGTACTGATCGCCGAGCGCGCCGAGGAAGCCGATGAGCCCGCGGTAAGCGCCCGGCGTCGGCGCGTGGAGCTCGCGGACGAGCAGCTGCTGGGCGCCGTAGGCGCCGCCCTCCGGGACGTCGAAGAACAGGTAGCCGGCGATCGCCTTGGAGCCCGGATCCACGTAGACGGCGCCGCTCGGAGAGCGCTTGAAGACGCGCACGTCCCACCAGTAGTCGCTCCGCTTCAGCTGCCCCGTCGTCTCGGCCCGCGCGACGTCGTAGGCCTGCTTGATGAGCGGCTCGTCCCGCGGGCGGGAGAAGGCCCGCACGTGGCGGCGCAGCACCGAGTCCGGGAGCCGATCGGGGGAGGTGCGCACGACGTCCCGGAGCTCGCAGACGCCGAAGCCGAACCGCCGGTAGAACGAGAGCCGGAAAGGGTGGAGCAGCGTGAGCGCCTCGCCCCGGCGGCGCATGCGGCGGAGGCTCTCGCGGACGAGCCGATCCGCGATGCCGCGGCGGCGGAACTCCGGCAGCACCGCCACGGACGAGAGGCCCTGGAACGGCACGTCCGCGCCCGCGAAGCTCATCGTCAGGTCGAGCGAGGCGACGTACCCGACGAGCTGGCCGTCGGTCTCCGCGACGATCACGTTGTCGAGCGCGAGGTGCGCGTGCTCGGTGAAATACCGCAGCCACGCCTCTGGATCACCCGCCTGGAACGCGCGGTAGGCGACCGTCGCGAGGGTGCCCTCCTCGCCCTTGCGGGCGCTGCGAAACACGAGCTCATGGTTGGAACGGCTCGGGGTGCGGGTGCGCGCCATGCCGGTCAATCTACCCTGGGAAGCGCGCTCCCTGGGCCCGGCGGCCCGGCGGCGGCCCGGCGAAGCGCTTCGGACATCTCCTCGGCCGATCCGAAGCGGCCGGAGGGCTCACGGGCAAGCGCCTTGACGAACCACGCGTCGAGGGCGGGCGTGATCTCGGCGCAACGCTGGCTCGGCGGCGAGAAGGTGCCGAGCCGGATGGCGCCGAGGAGGGCCTCGATCCCCTTCTGCTCGAACGGCGGCGCGCCGGTGAGCGCGTGGTACGCCATGATGCCCACGGACCAGAGATCCGAGCGGCCGTCGACCAGCTTCGGGTTGAAGAACTGCTCCGGGCTCATATAAACGAGGCTGCCGACCACCGCGCCCGTGTTCGTCAGCGTGGTCCCATCCGGGTCGACATCCCCCCTGGCCACCCCGAAATCGAGCAGCTTGACGCAGATGCCTCCGCCGGTGTCGGCGAGGAAGACGTGCTCTGGCGTGATGTCCCGGTGAATGACGCCGAGCTTGTGGGCCGCGGTGAGCCCCGTGCAGAGCTGCGAGACGAGCGCGAGCGTCTCCTCCAGGGGGAGGCGCCCGGCGCGCGCGAGCCGGTCGGACAGCTCCTCGCCCCGCAGCAGCTCCATCACGATGTACGAGAGGCCGTTGGCGGCGACGCCGTGCTCGTACACCTCGGCGACGTGAGGGCTCTTGATCCTCGCCATGAGCGCGCCTTCGCGGTGGAACCGGGCGACCGCGGTCGCGTCGGTCGCGAGCGACGCAGAGATGAACTTGACGGCGACCTCCTTGCCCAGCCCGAGGTGATGCGCCGTCCAGATGCTGCCGACGCCTCCCATCCGGAGGAGGGTGTCGAGCGTCAGGTGCGGCGCTACGTGGGATCCAGGCTCAAGCCGCATAGCAGTCAGTATGAATGATGCTCGCACCGGTGCACGTCTCTCTGGTCTCCGTCCACCGGGTCACCGGGCGGGCCACCGGGCGGGCGGCCGGCTCAATACAGGCCATCGGGTGGTCGCCCATCGGACATGAACTTCTTGGCCACGGCCGCGATCCGGCGCGCGGAGAGCTCCGGCCGGACGGGGACGACGTGGGTGAGCAGCGCCGCGAGGTACGCGCCGTCGGGCCGAGGATCGGACGACTCGAGCCGCTCCAGCGCCTCGAGCGTCTTCACGGCGTGCGCCGTGAAGATGGGCCTCACCGCGGCGTCGAACGCGGCGAAGGGGGCGAGCTCGGCGAACGCGCGCCGGCGACCCGCGGCGTCGAGCTCCCGCGCGATCGCGAGCGCCGCGCCGACGTCGCGCGCCTCCACCGCCTGGAGCAGCCCGCCGCCTCGCGCGCGGGTAGTCGTAGCCGTCGTCGCAGCGGACGCGTGCGGCGCGGCGGCGTCCGCCTTGCGGAGCTTGCCGACGAAGCCGGCCGCGAGCACCGCGAGCTGCGCGGCCTCGCGCGGGAGGGCCTCGCGCCCGAGCGCCGCCGCCGCCTCCGCGAAGGTGACGGCGTGGGTGACGTCGAGCACCCCGACCTCGGCGTCGAGGCGCGCTTCCCAGGCCGAGTCGAAGCGCGCGAGGCGGACGGCGGCGGCGTGGCCGATCGCGCCGAGCAGCGCGAGCGGCCCGGCGCCGCGCGCGAGCCAGCGCACGGTCGCCTCGACCGCCGGCTGCTCTCCCGCGAGCACCTCGGCCTCGAAGGCGGCGCGCTCCGCGCCCTCGAGCGGCGCGGCGTCCGGGCGCGTGGCCGCCGCGGCGCTGTCGGGGCCGGGCAGGGGCAGATCGGCGAGGCGCGCGAGCGCGGCGCGCGTGGCGGCGAAGGGGGGCAGGCTTGTGTCGGCGGTCGCCCAGGCGAGCTGCACCGTCGAGGCGGCGAGGACCTCGTCGGCGGCGGACGAGAACCGCTCGGCCAGCTCGAGCGCCTTCGCGAGGAAGATGGCGCCGTGCCCGTAGTCGTACAGGTGCTGCGAGACGAAGGGCATGAGCGCGCGGCGCGCGCCGGCCGTGCCGCGGATCTCGACGAGCTCGCGCATCCGCGCCTCGGCCTCGTCGCGGCGCTCCGCCGCGAGCGCCTCGCTCACCTTCGCCGGCTCGTCGAGCTCGAAGTCGGCGATGCGCGCGAGGGGCGAGCGGGCCCCCACCCTGCCGGGGCCCTTGCCGCGGGGGCCCAGCCGGGCCGACGCCTCGCCGATCGCGTGGGCGGCGACAACGAACGCCTCCTCGGCGGGGATCCTGCCGCGCTCGACCCAGGCGCAGAGATCCGCGAGCAGGGCGAGGCCGTGGTCGAAGCCGTACTCGGCGCGCTCGGCCCCGTCCCTGGCGAGCACCTCGAACGCGAGGTGCAGGCTGCCGAGGCCGGTCTCCCCCCGGTGGAGCCCGAGCGCGCCCAGCCGGAGGCCCTCGCGCAGGGCGCGCGCCGGCTCGTCGCGCAGGATCGCCTCGCGCAGGCCGGCGACGAGCCGCCGCACCTCGGCCGCTGTGTCGACGGCCCGGTTGAGCTGCACGCGCCCGCCGTCGATGCGGGTGGCGTAGCGCCGCACGGGCTCGCCGCCGAACGTGCAGGCGCCCGAGGCGAGCTCGAACTTCCAGTTGTGCCACGCGCAGGTCAGCACGCCGCCGCGCAGCGCGCCCTGCGAGAGCGGGTAACCCTGGTGCGGGCAGCGATCGTCGAGCGCGTGGACCTCGCCGCCCCGGAGGACGCAGGCGAAGCGCCGCCCCGCGTCGTCCTTGCGCAGCACGGGCACCTCCGCCGGAAATTCGGAGAGGGGGCCCAGATCGATCCAGTCCGATTTCATGGCTTCTCCGCGCGGCGGCGCGCGCCGCGGCGGGTACGCGGCGCGCGTCGTGAGAGCGACGCGCATCGTAGCCGAGAGCGGGGCGGGGAGGGGCCGCGAACACGGGGCCGCCGCGAAAAGTTCCCTGTCCGGGACCGCGCCGCTCGCTCACCCCTTCACGCAGAGGACCTGCCGCAGCTCGGCGACGACCTCCACGAGATCGCGCTGGTCTTCCATGACGCGCTCGATCGGCTTGTAGGCGGAGGGGATCTCGTCGAGGACACCGCCATCCTTGCGGCACTCGACCCCGGCCGTCTGCGCGGCCAGGTCGTCGACCGTGAAGCGCCGCTTCGCCTCGCCGCGGCTCATCTTGCGCCCCGCGCCATGCGAGGCGCTCTCGAACGCCTCGGGGTTGCCGAGGCCGCGCACGATGTACGAGCGCGTGCCCATCGAGCCGGGGATGATGCCGAGCTCGCCCTTGCCCGCCCGGATCGCGCCCTTGCGCGTCACCAGCACGTCTTCGCCGAAATGACACTCTTCTGCCACGTAGTTGTGATGGCAGGTGATGGCTTCCTGGATCGCGAGCTCGGGGAAGTGCCGGCGCAGCACGCCCTCGGCGAGGTGGAACATGGCCTCGCGGTTCGTCCGCGCGTACCGCTGCGCCCAGAAGAGGTCGTGCCGGTAGGCCTTCATCTCCGGGGTGCCGGCGAGGAACACCGCGAGATCGCGATCGGGCAGGTCGCGGTTGTGGGCGAGCTTCTTCGCCGTGGCGATGTGGATCTCGGCGAGCTCCTTGCCGATGTTGCGAGAGCCGGAGTGGAGCATCAGCCACACGCCGTCGTCCGTGTCGAGGCAGAGCTCGATGAAGTGGTTGCCGCCCCCCAGCGTGCCGAGCTGACAGCGCGCCCGCGTGAACAGCCCCTGGACCTTCGGGCTCAGGCCCGCGAACTCGTCCCAGAGCGCGAGGCGCTCGAACCCCGCCGGCGGGGCGTCGTGGGCCGCGAACCCGACGGGGATCGCGCGCTCGAGGTCGCCGCGGATCCGCCGGAGGTCGTCGGGCAGATCGGCCGCGGTGAGGTTCGTGCGGAGCGCGCCCATCCCGCAGCCGATGTCGACGCCGACGGCGGCCGGCGCGACAGCGTCCCGCATCGCGATGACCGAGCCGACGGTCGCGCCCTTGCCGAAGTGGACGTCGGGCATGGCGGCGACGTGGTGGAACACCCAGGGCAGGGCGCTGATGTTCCGCAGCTGCTCCAGCGCGATCTCCTCGACCTCGTCCGGCCGGGTCCACAGCTTGATGTCCACGTTCTTGCCCTTGATCTGCGCGGGTCCCATGCGGGCAGAGTAGCGCGCGGCGGACGCAGGCGAACAGCGAGGGGCGCATGCGGGCGAATCGCGAGGCGCGCGTGCGAGCGATCGCGAGGGGCGCGGCTACCCCGTTCGGCCTTGCGGGGCCTCTGGGTTCTTGATACGCGTCGAAATCGCTGCTTCCGGGGTCCTTGTTCATGCCGTCTGCTCGCGCGCTCTCCATCGCAACCCTGGCGGCCTTCGCCGCTCTGTCGTGTGGGGCCACGAGCGGTTGTGATGGCTGCAAGCCGAGCGAGGACCCTGCGGCCGGGAAGCCCGCCGCGGCGGCTTCCGCGACGGCCAGCGCCGCGGAAGGTGCGGCACGTCGACGACGCGTCCTGCCCGCCGGCGACGACCGCTTCGCGGCCCAGATCGCGGCGAACCTACCCCGGGTGCCCGATCCAGCGATCCAGGCCCCGGAGGGCGGGGGCGCGGGCGCCGAGCTCGACAATGGCGCCTTCCGCGATCGCGCCATCGCCTTCGTCCGCCAGGTGATGGCGGGCGGCGACAGGGTGACGTGCGATCTCGCCCTCTCGTCCAAACGCCCCTTCCGCGCTGTCGTGATGGGCTTTCAGGAGGGGAGGCAGATCGCCCGCGGGGAGGCGTCGGACGCGGGGCTCTGCGTCGCGCTGAAGGACGCCGCGCGCAGGGCCGTGGCCGCGGCGGGCGGCGCGGCGGCGATGACGAGCGCGCTCGCGGGCGCGCGGCTGGTCGTGGAGCTCCCGGATCATCACGCGTCGATGGTGGAGAGCGTCGAGCGCCCGGGGAAGGGCGTCGAGCTCGTCGAGGGGCTCGTGCCGGTGCGCGTCCTCGACAAGCCGCTCCTCGCGCGGCGCATCGAGGATGGCAAAGGCTATCTCCTGCGCGTCATCGATCCGCGGCACAAGGGGGTTCACAAGTACTACCACGCCCCCGCGGACCGGTTCGAGCGCGAGCTGCACACGATCTACACCGCGTCCACGGCGCTGACGCTGCTGAAGCTGCACGCCCACAAGCCCGACGAGCGCCTGCTGCGGCTGGCGACGGAGGCCGCCGGCTTCATGATGGGCATGCAGAGCCGCGAGGCGCGCGATCGCACGGCCGGCGGCTTCTTCTATGCGTTCGACCTGGAGCGCGAGCGGCCCGAGCGCCGGCTGGTCGTCGGCACGGCGTCGAAGTCGATCTTCACGCTCCTCGAGCTCCACGGCGTCACGAAGGACAAGAGGTACCTCGAGTCCGCCGTGCTCGCGGCCGAGTGGCTGATCTCGATGCAGCGGCCGGACGGCAGCGTGCGATCGGCCCTGACCGGGCAGGAGGGCGGGGCGTGGAAGGTCCAGGGCAAGGACTCGACGCTCTACACGGGGCAGGTCCTCTCGGCCCTGTCGCGCACCTACCGGGCCACGAACAACAAGAAGTACCTCGACGCCGCGGCCCGGACCGCGGACCACCTGCTCGCCAGGATCGCGGAGAAGGGGTGTTTCCTCGGCGACGATTACAGGAAGCCCAACCCGATCTCGAGCTCGTGGGCGGTCCAGTCGCTGCTCGACTTCGCGAAGGCCGGCGGCGACCAGCGCGTCGAGCAGACCGTCTTCCGCTGCGCCGACGACCTCGTGAAGCGGCAGTGGCGCAGGCCCGAGGACGCCTACCGCTACGGACGCTGGCAGCGCTCGCTGTCGAGCAGCGGGAGCGGCTGGCTCGCCGAGGTGATGTCGGAGGTGTACCACCATTGCCGGAAGAAGGGCATGGAGGGCTGCGATCGGTACAAGGACGCGGTGGTCGCCGCGATCCGGTTGCTCTTGCAGTACACGTACGGTCCGGACAGCTCGTTCGTGGTGAAGAACCCGCAGGCGGCCGCCGGCGGGGTGTTCTGGAGCGTCAGGGACCGTTATGTGCGCACCGACTCGGTGTGCCACGCGATGAATGCGTACCTCAACATGATCGACGAGCTCGGCGACGGCCCGCTGCTCACGCTGCCCGAGCGGCCCCTCGCCGAGCGGATGGCGCTCGCGGCGGAGGCGCCGGGCGCGGCGGACGCGGGGCTCCCCGAGGACGAGGGCGAGGAGGCCGCCGCGGGGCAGCCCGGGCCGAAGGGCGAGGACGCGGACGACTGAAACGCATTGACGTTGTTCCAGGAGAACTCCCCATGGCTCAGGTGAAGATCTACGGAATCAAGGAGAAGCTCAATCCGGTGAAGGAGGCCCTGTCGAGGGTGATCCACGCCTGCGTCATGGAGGCGCTGCTGATGCCGCAGGACAAGCGGGCGCATCGCTTCTTCCCGATGGAGCGCGAGGACATGCTGGCGCCGGGCGGGCGCACCGACGCCTACACGATCATCGAGATCTCGATGATGACCGGGCGCAGCGTGGAGACGAAGAAGAAGCTCGTGCGGCTCCTGTTCGACAAGATCCGGGACGAGGTCGGGATCGACCACCAGGACATCGAGATCTGTATCTCGGAGTCGCCCGCCCACGACTGGGGGTTTCGCGGGATGCACGGCGACGAGGTCAAGCTGAACTACAAGGTCAATCTCTAGCGTCCGGGCGCCGGCGCGGCTCCGGCGGTCAGCGCGGCAGCACGGCCACGATGCGCAGCGGCCCGCCGGAGCCGGCGCGGATCTTCATCGGGAGCGCGATGACGAGCGCGCCTCGCGGGGGGAGCGACTCCATCGAGGCGACGTTCTCGAACGCCGGGATATCCGCCCCGAGCAGCGCCCGATGCGCCATGAAGGTCCTCGATGGGCCGTGATCGATGCTCGCCGTGTCGATGCCCACCGCCCCCACGTTCCGCTCGATGAGCGCCCGCGCGGCGTCCTCGCCGATCCCCGGAAAATGCAGCGCCTCGGCGTGGCCAGGTCGATCGTCGCCGAGGTAACGCTTCCTGTCAGGCCAGCGCGCGCCCCAGCCCGTCCGGATCATCACGATGGTGCGCGGCTCGATGGCGCCGTGCGCCCGCTCGAACGCCTCGATGTCCGCCGGGGTCACGAGGTAGTCGCTGTCCCTGGCCGCGGCGGCCGACACGTCGACCACCACCGCGGAGCCCACGAGGCGGGACAGGGGCACGGCGTCCGCGGTCGATTTGCCCTCGGCGAAGTGAATGGGCGCGTCGAGGTGCGTGCCGCCATGCTCGGGCGCGCAGAGCGTGTACGCCGAGTAGAAGTAGCCGCCCTCGGTCTTGCCGTGGTGCACCGTGCCGTGGGTGAATCCCGTCGTCGCCGTGGGCCAGTAGATGGTCTTGTCGTCGAAGGGATAGGTCAGGTCGACGAGCCGCGCGCCCTCGGGCAGGCGGATGTCGCTCGCGCCAGCTCCTCCAGGCGTGTTGCCCCGCGCTCCCGCCTGCTCCGCCGCGCAGCCCGCCGAGAGCGCGGCGAGCACGAGTATCGTCGTGATCAACGTTCGCATCGAGCCCCTCCTGGCCGGCCATGCGACCGGCCGCCGGAGATGATTCTGTCACCGGCCTCGCGCCGGGGCATCGATCCTGAGGTCGCGCGCGGGAGAGCAACGCGGGCAGGACTCGGCTGGGTCGACAGCCAGGTCACGAACATCGAGCGTCGCCTGGACAAGGCCATTCGTTTGCGGATCGACGGCGAGCCGCGCGTGCTGCACGTCGAGTTCTGCTTCGCGCTCCGCGACGACGTTCCGGATCGCGTCTTCGAGTACCTCGGATTCCTCTTCGCCGCGCTCCGCCTCGATGCCCACAGGGAGGCGGTGCCGCCAATCGAGAGCGTCGCCGTGGTCCTGTCGGGCCGCAGGCGGCGACTGCCGACGATCTGCTGAAGGAGCTCGTCATGATGGTGGAGGACAAGGAAGAGGGGCTGCTCCGGCGCACGCCGATCATCGGGGAAATGATCATCGAGGCCGAGCGACGCGGCGAGGAGCGCGGGGAGCGACGCGGCGAGGAGCGAGGCAAGCAGCAGGCGATCGCGGAGCTGCTCGGCCGGCTCTTCGCCCGGCGGCTCGGGCGGCGACCGACGGCCGAGGAAGAGCGCTCGATCATCGAGCGAGCCCGCGCCATCGGTCCGGGCGAGGTCGAGGATGCCTTGCTCGATCTGGAGGCCGACGCGCTGGTGCGCTGGCTCGCGGAGCCGCTCCGCACGTCGTGAGCTCCGCGGGAGGACGGCTCTCCGCGCGCGTGATCGCAGCGATTCGACCCAGGTAGGCGCAGCCGCCGCACAGCAGCCGCAGCGGCGTGGCCCCCATCGGGAGCGACCGTCGACCCGAGCGGCCCGGTCATCCGCGCGGGCGGCGGTCAGCCGCTCCGGCGGGGCGCCCGCTTCTTGGCTCCGGCGTGCGGCGGGCTCCTGGGCTCCCTCGGTCGCGGCGCCCCTTCGAGCTCCGCTTCAAGCCCCTTGAGGATCAGCGCCAGTCCATACCGGAACCGCGCGTCCGTGTCGGTGCTCAGGAGGTGCGGGAGCGCCGCCGCGAGGTGCGGGTAAGCTCCTCGCTCCACCGCCTCGCGGAAGAGCGCTGGATCCGCCTTGCCAGGGTCTGCTCCCGGGCGGATCACGAGGGCCTGCTCCTCGAGGGTGAAGCCGATCACGTAGTACACGATCGACCAGCACCCCCACGCCGCGGCGCGCGGGGAGAGACCGGCGTCGCTCAGCGCGCCGAGCAGCACCTCCGAGACCCGCAGCGTGTTGTCCTGCGCGACGTAGGTCCCCGCGAACACCCGCGCCCCATCGCGGTGCGCGAGGAGCGCCCTGCGGAGCCGCTCGGCCATGTCCGCCGCGAGCTCCATCCCCGAGAGCGCTGCCGGCACGCTCTCCGCGCAGCCCGCCAGCATGGCCTCCGCCATCGCGTCGAGCAGCTCCTCCTTGTTCTTGATGTGCCAGTAGAGCGTCGCCGCCTGGACATCCAGCTCCTGCCCGAGCCGGCGCATCGTCAGCGCGTCGAGCCCGACGTCGTTCAAGAGGCGCAGCGCCGTCGCGACGACCTGCTCACGTCGTAGCCGCATCGCTGGCCCTTCCCTCGTTCGCGCCCGGAAGTCGAAGCACGGCCTTGACTCTAACACCGTTCAATTTACTCTAACGTTGTTAGAGTTTGGGGTGTGGAGGTTTCAATGTCGGTGCAAAATGATGTTGTTGTGGTTGGCGGTGGCCCTGTAGGGATGTTGCTGGCCTCGGAGCTCGCGCTCGCGAAGGTCCGGGTCCGTGTGCTGGAGCAGCGGCGGGCGCGCACCGAGCAATCGCGCGCGCTCACGGTGCACCCGAGGACCCTGGAGATCCTCGAACAGCGCGGGATCGTGGACCGCTTCCAGCGCCGGGGCGTGCCGATGCCGGCAGGGCATTTCGCGTGGCTCGACACGCCGCTCGATTTCTCGCGCCTCGACACGCGGCACCCGTACACGCTGTGGCTGGCCCAGGCGCAGACAGAGGCGCTCCTGGAGGAGCGGGCCCGCGAGCTGGGCGTCGACATCCAGCGCGGTCGCTCGGTCGTCGAGGTCGCGGAGAGGGAAGGCGAGGTCGCGCTGCGGGTCGAAGGCCCCGCGGGGCAGGCCGAGGAGCGCGCGCGTTACGTGGTGGGGTGCGACGGGGCGAGGAGCGTCGTACGACGCTCGATCGGCGTGGGGTTTCCGGGCACGGAGACGACGGTGACGGCCATCCTGGGCGACGTGGAGCTCGACGAGCCCCCGGCCAGGCCGTTCAGGCACACGTGCGCGCGCGGCTCCGTGCTGGCGGCCCCGCTTCCACCCGGCGATCACGAGGGCGTCTATCGCTTCGTCGTGTTCGATCCGCAACGGGCGCACGTGAGCACGTCCGAGCCGGTCACGCTCGAGGAGCTGCAGAGCGGCGTCGCGCGGATCGTCGGAAGGGACTTCCGGATGCGCAATCCACGGTGGCTGTCGCGCTTTGGCAATGCGACGCGGGTCGCCGAGCGGTACCGGCGCGGGCGGGTCCTCCTCGCGGGCGACGCGGCGCACATCCACTTTCCCGCCGGCGGTCAAGGGCTCAACGTCGGTCTGCAAGACGCGATGAACCTCGGATGGAAGCTGGCAGCCGAGGTGAACGGCTGGGCGCCGCCCCACCTCCTGGACAGCTATCATGCCGAGCGCCACCCCGTGGGCGTGGCCCTGGGGCGCAACACGGAGATCCAGACCAAGCTCGGCGACTTCTCGGAAGCGGGGCTGGCGCTCCGCCAGATGATGAGCGAGCTGCTCGCCATGGATCCCGTCAATCGGCGGATCTCCGGGATGATCAGCGCGCTCGACGTCGCGTATCCGGCCGGCGGGGCAGCGGAGGCGCACCCCTGGGTCGGCAGGCGGGCGCCCGATCGCGCGCTCGTGACGGACTCCGGCGCTTCGCGGCTGTACGAGCTGCTCCACACGGCCCGGTTCGTCCTGCTCGACCTCGCCGGCGCGGTCGATCTCCGGGGGGCAGGCGCGGCGTGGGGCGATCGCGTCGACGTCGTCCGCGCGACGGCCGCGCCGCAGAGCGATCTCGCCGCCGTCGATGCGGTCCTTGTGAGGCCGGACGGGCACGTCGCGTGGGCGAGCGACGCTGCCCGGCGGGCGACGCGCCTCGCCGATCTGAGGAGCGCGCTCGCGTCCTGGTGCGGGCCCGCGTGAGGCCGCGAGGGTCCACTCACACCTTCGGCTCGGAAGAGGTGGAGAAGGTGGAGCGCCGGCGCCCGTTCGCGCGATCAGCGCCCGCACGCTCCTGGGTTCGGCCTGGCGCGCCCCGACGCGAAGCGCTAGCGTCTGGTCAGGGTGCGCAGGGGCGCCCTCCCCGCCGGAAAGAAGCCTTTCACCCTGCGACGCGACGACCGCGAGCCACCTCGCACCGTCATGACCACGTCGACATCCTCGGGCCGAGGGAGCGGGTAGCGGCCGATTCAAGAGGAGACGTCCATGATGGATCCCGTTCGCGAGCTGAAGACCCGCGCCGAGCTCTTGCACAAGCAGCTCGCGTCGAACGACGCCAGGGCGCTCTCGCGCCTGCGCGCGCTGCCCGAGCTCGGGCGCGCCGACGAGGACGCGCTCGCCGCGGCCGTGGCCGGCATCCGCAGAAAGCACTGCCTCGCGGTGGTCGCGCGCGAGTGCGGCTTCTCGAGCTGGGAGCGCGCGCGCCTCGCCCTCGCGGGAGAGCCCGGCGCGCCCGAGCTCGGGACGCTGCTCTACGGCCGGGATGGCGGCGTGCTGCACCACTGGTTCGCGACCTACGAGGAGGCGCGCGCCCACGTCGAGGCGCTGCCAGAGGCGCCGCGCGGCTATCTCCTCGCGTACAGACACCACTTCTTCGTCGCCGATCGCGCGTTCGTCGCGTCGCTCGGGCTCGATCCCGACGACCCGGACTGGCAGGCGATCGGGTGGGACTGGGCACGGCCCGCCGATCTCGCCGCGCGGAGCCGCCTCTACGCAAAGCGGCTCGCCTCGATGCGGGGGTGGGCATGAGCGCCCCGGAGCTGCACCCGGACCTCACCGCCGCGCTCGAGGCAACGTTCCCGGGGCGCCCGGTCCAGGACGTGACCTCGCTCTCCGGCGGGTTCTCCGGCGCCGCGCTGATCGCGTTCGTCGTCGACGGCGCGCCGTACGTCGCGAAGCGCTTCGCGGTCGATCCGAGCGATCCGGAGCGCGCCGCGCGCGAGAGCGCGTGCATGCGCATCGCGTCCGAGCGCGGCGTCGCGCCGCGCCTGCACCACGCGGACGCGCGGACGGGCGTGACGATCATGGACCGCATCGCGGGGACACAGCTCCGCCCGACGCGCGATCCGGCGCAGATCGAGCGGGTCGCGGCGGCGTTGCGGCGGCTCCACGACGGTCCGCCGTTCCCGCGCAGCCCGTCGCGCATGGACTTCCTGCGCTCCCTCGACGCGCAGTGCGCCGCGCTCGGAGGCGCGGGCCTGCCAGCCGAGCTCGTGCGCACGGTCGTCGAGCTCGAGCGTGTGAGCGCGCCGCACGCGCACGCCGCCGCGTGTCATCGCGACCTCAACCCGAACAACGTGCTCGTGGCGGCCGAGCGCGTGTACTTCGTCGACTGGACCCACGCGGGCGCGGGAGATCCGTTCATCGATCTCGCGCAGCTCGGTGTCTTTGCGTGCCCGCGGCCGGAGCAGCGCGAGGCGCTGCTCGAGGCGTACCTCGGGAGGCCAGCGAGCGACGGCGTGCGCGCGCGGGCGGGCCTTGCGCGCGCCATCGCCCTCGCCTTCTACGCCGCGAGCTTCTTCTTCGTGGCAGCGCGCCTCGGCGGGCCGCCTCCTGAAGACGACGCGTCCCGCCCGCTCGCGGAGGTCCTCGCCGCGTTCGGCGCCGCGCCGGAGCGAACGCACCCCGGCGTCGTCGCCGCCGCCTTCCTGCGCGAGATGCGACAGGAAGCCCGGGCGCTCGACGTCCTGCGCGGCTGGCCATGACGTCACGCTGAAGGCATGGGCCGCGAACCCCCGACAAGGATCGCGACCCACCTCGATGCTGCCCAGCGCGCTCCGCGGCCAGGGTGACGCTGCCCGTCGGGCCGCGACCCGGCGGCTGGCAGCACGCCAGCAGTACATTCAGGAAGGCGCGGAGTCCCCTTGTGGGGACTCCTTGCCTTTTCTCGGGTGAAGCGCTCGAGCGGGCTGAGCTCGAGGTGCGCGCCACAGGAAGGCGCTCTGGCGTCGAAGGAACAATGACGCTTCTCCGTTCATGAAGACCGGGGCTTCCGCGAGGCAAGGTCCATTGGGCGGCGGTGCGTGGGATTGCGATGATTGCGCCAGGTGCATCGCGCGGATAGCGTGGGTGCATGAGGAGCTGGGAGCAGCAAGTCCAGGCCGCGGCCGCGACGCTCGGCATCGCCGCGCGGGGCCGCGACGCGGAGGGCCTCGTCGGGGGGCGCCGCGTCTCCGTGGAGCTCAGCGACATACAAGAGCATCCGTACGTCCGCGTCCATGGCTGGCTCCGGCCATCCCTCGATCTGGGCCTCGAGATGGGCCGCCGGCAGACGACCCTGGGCTTCGTGAACGCGGTCGTGACCGGCAGCGACGACCTCGACAGCGAGTTCTCGATCGCAGCGGATGACCCTTCCCGGACAGGGGATCTCTTCACCGTGGCGCTCCGCGAGCACCTCGTCGCCCTGCACCGCGCGTCCTACGAGCTCCGCGTCCACGACGGCGGTTGCACGCTCTCCGAGCCGTACGGCTCCACCGATGAGGCGTGGATCGTGCGCGCCGTCCACAGCGCCGCGCAGACCGTCGAGCTCCTCGACGATGCGCGCGTCGGCCTCCGCGCCGCCGCGTCGCTCGCTGGACACGCCGAGGCGCTCCGCGCGCTCGCCGCGGCGCGCGGCCTCGCCTTCGCGAGCGTTCCGCTCTCGGTCACGGGCCGGATCGAGGGGGGGCCGATCGAGATCGGCTCGGCGCGCGCGGCGCGCGACCGCCACCGGATCACCGCGCGCGCGAGCTTCGAGACCGAGCTCGGCCTTGGCCTCGCCGTCCGGCGCGAACGACTCTTCGACCGCCTCGGCACGATGCTGGGCGGGCAGGACATCGTCGTTGACGACGAGGCGTTCGATCGCCGCTTCCTCGTGCGTGTGGATCCGCGGCAGACCGACCGAACCCCCGCGCTGCTCGACCCCGGCGCCCGTGTGGCCCTCCTCGCCCTCGACGAGCGCGCTGGCCCCGTTACCATCGACGATCGCGGCGTGACCGTGGGACCGATCGCCCCCTCGATCGCGCCGGATACGATGGTGTGGGCCATCGACACGCTCGACGAGGTGCGCGCACGGATCGAGCGCAACCTCCTGCGTGGCCCCGGGGGCGGGCCCTACCGCTAGCGATGGCCGGGCCGAGGCGCAGGCTGCGACATTGACCCGCTCCTCGGTAGCGCACGCGTTGCGCCCGAGCGCCATGCCCCGCGCTTCTTTGATATACAAGCCAGGACGGAACCGAGGTGCGGATGAACGGTGACACGGATTACATGGCTGTCGTTGCGGAGAACCAGCAGCTGAAGCAGCGCATCCGGGAGCTGGAGGAGGCCGAGGAGGCGCGGGATCGCCTCCAGGCGGAGCTGCGCCAGAGCGAGGAGCATGCGCGCGTCTTTGTCACCTACAGCCCGGCTGCTGTGGCCATGTTCGACAAGGACATGCGCTACATCCTGGTCAGTCACCGCTGGCGGGAAGATTTCGGCATGAAGGAGCGGGACATCATCGGCCGATGTCATTACGATCTCTTCCCCGAGATCCCCGAGCACTGGAGGGCGATCCACCGGCGCTGCATCGCAGGGGCCTCGGAATCGAATGATGAAGAGCCCTTCCCGCGGGCCGACGGGAGCGTCGACTGGGTGCGCTGGAAGATCTTTCCCTGGTACAAGTCGACCGGCGAGATCGGCGGGATCATGCTGTTCACCGAGGTGATCACCGACCGGAAGCGGCTCGAGGATACGCTCCGGTTGCAGGCCAAGACGCTCCTGGAGCTGTCGACGCCCATCGTGCCCATCAGCCAGGGCGTCCTCGTGCTGCCGCTCGTGGGCGTGCTGGACGCGGCGCGGGCGCAGCAGATGATGGAGAACCTGCTGAGCAAGGTGGTCGAGCGGCAGGCGCGGGTGGCGATCATCGACGTCACCGGCGTCCCGCACATCGACGCGGCCTCGGCGAGCGCCCTCCTGCAGGTGGCGCGGGCGGTCCGGCTGATCGGGGCGCAGGTCGTCCTGACGGGCATCCGGCCGGAGGTGTCCCAGGCCATCGTCAGCCTCGACATCGATCTCGCCGGCGTCGTGACCCGTCGCGACCTGCAGAGCGCGATCTCGTTCGCGACCGGGATGAGCCTTTCGCCCGCGTCGACGTCCCAGCCTTGACGCAGCTTGCCCGGGGGCTGCTGCTGGAGCAGCACCCCCGCAGCACGCGCCTGCTGCTCCAGCAGCAAGGGCTTGTCCGGTATAACGGATCCGTGTCTTTTGAAGCGGACGTAAGCCTGGTACGCCGCATGCAGAACGCAGAACGCAGAACGCAGAACGCAGAGTGCAGAACGCAACCTGCAGCGGCGCAACGAGCGTCGAGCTGCTTTCCTGACAGAGTGCGCGGCGTGCGCCGCGTGCGGCTGAGTTTCCTTCGTTGCCGGGAGGCGTCGGGGCGTTCGCGCCCTCTCTGAACTCTCCCCCGGGACGGCGCGCTGGAGCGTGCGGGCGCGGTCACAAGGCCGAGCGCATCGATTGGTGCTTCCGCCCGACCTGCCCTGCTGGCCACGGTGAAGGATTGGTCCGCACAGTGCAATGCGTCAGGGCGATAGTCGATCTGAAGAAAGCCATGAAAGATCCAGTGATCGCGCTCGACGCGGTCTCATCCGCCCTCGCGATCACGACCCTGACGAACGCCCTCCCGGGCGCGCCAGCCGTCGTGTGGCGTCGGGGCGCGACGCGCTGTAGGGGCGCCGCGCTCGCGGCGCTCTAGCTCGAAGGCCTCTCACATTCTCAGCACAGGAGCGGGCGCCTGGTCGGCGCGCGGCCTCGTGCGCCCTGGGCGCGGCTGCCCGGCGCCGATGGCCGCCGCGCGGCCGCGCGATCGCGCCATGGAGTCATCGTCATGAGCGTCTCATCCTCTCACCTCTCGCTGAAAGACGGCAAGAAGACCTCTCGATCGCGGCTGGTGCGCGACAAGCTCGATTACCCGGTGATCGACACCGATCTGCACACGATCGAGTTCGCGCCGATCCTCGAGGATTACATCGCGAAGTACGGCGGCGCGAAGTCCGTCGACGCGTTCCGCGACGCGATCAACCGGGGCTTCGGCTACCTGAGCAACGAGTGGTACGAGCTCACGCCCGAGCAGCGCGCGGCGCAGCGCTCGGTCCGCCCGCCGTGGTGGGCGCTGCCGACGAAGAACACCCTCGATCTCGCCACGGTGTCGCTGCCCAGGCTGCTTCACGAGCGGCTCGGCGAGTCGGGGACGGACTACGCGGTTCTCTTCCCGAACGTCTCCACGTTCGCCACCCACGTCGGCAAGGAGGACCTGCGCCGGGTGCTCATCCGCGCGGTCAACGCCTATCACGCCGACGTGTACCGGCCGTACGCCGACCGCCTCACGCCTGTCGCGGCCATCCCGCTGCACACGCCGGAGGAGGGCGTCGAAGAGCTCGAGTTCGCCGTGCGCGAGCTGGGCCTCAAGGTCGCCCTCATCCCGGGCAACCTCCGGCGGCCGATCCGGTCGGTGGCCGAGAAGTACCCGTCGCGGCACCACCCGGACGTCGCGCGGCACGCCAACTGGCTCGACACGTTCGGCGTCGACAGCGAGCACAACTACGACCCGTTCTGGGCCAAGGCCGTCGAGCTCAGGACGGTGCTGACCACCCACTCCGCCGGGATGGGGTGGACCAGCCGCAGCTCGGTCTCGAGCTACATGTACAACCACATCGGCCACTTCGCCTCCGCCTCCGAGGCGCTCGCGAAGTCGCTCTTCTTCAGCGGCGTGACCCGCCGGTTCCCCGATCTCCGCGTCGGCTTCCTCGAGGGAGGGGCGGCGTGGGGCGCGACGCTGTTCGCGGATCTGGTGGGGCACTGGGAGAAGCGCAACGGCAGGGCGGTCCAGAACTACAACCCCGATCTGATCGACGCGAAGCTGCTGTACGCGCTGTACCAGCAGTACGGCGGCGAGGAGGTCGGGGCGCGGCTCGGCGACATCCACGCTGTCCTCGGCGGGGCGCTCGGCGTCTCGAACAACTCGCGGAGGCAGCCGCAAGACCCGGGCGCGCTCGACGACTTCGCGGTGGCGGGCATCGAGCGGATCGAGGACATCCGCGACCGGTACGTGCCGAATTTCTACTTCGGCTCGGAGGCGGACGACCCCACGATCGCGTACGCGTTCAACACGAAAGTCAACCCGCTCGGCGTGCAGCTCAACGCCTTCTGGGCGTCGGACAGCGGCCACTGGGACGTGCCGGATCTGACCGAGGTCCTCGCGGACACCTGGAGCCTCGTCGAGCGCGGGGCGCTCACGGAGGCGAACTTCCGCGATCTCGTGTTCACCCACCCCTACAACTTCTTTGCCGGCAAGAACCCCGGCTTCTTCGCCGGGACCGCGGTCGAGCAGAAGCTGCGGAAGAGCAAGGCGGCCTGACGTGGAGCGTCGGGCGGGGCGACGGAAGCAGCCCCGCCCGACCGTAACTGTGAATCAACGAACCCCTCTGGATCCATTCATGCGTTTGCTCGACCGCTCAAGAACCGCCATATCATCGATCCTCGCGACGAGCCTCGTCCTTTGCGTGACGCAGGCGAGCGCGCAGAACCCGCCCGGCAGAGCCCAGGGCGAGCGTCCCGCGCCTGCGCCCGCCGGCGCGGCTCAGGCGCCTGCCGGCGCGGCCCCTGCGCCCGCCGGCGCGGCCCCTGCGGCTGCGGCGCCTGCTGGCGCAGCCCCCGCCGCGCCGGGCGCCGCGACCGCCGCTCCGGCTGCTCCCGGCGCCACCCCCGGCGCGCCGGACGCCGGCACCCCGCCCGCGGGCGACGCAGCCGCGGAGGCCTTCGTCGAGCCGGATCCCAACGCCGTCACGCGGGACGACCTGCAAGGGCTCGTCACCGACCTCGAGAACTTCAAGTTCCAGTGGCAGCGAGAGCGCGATCTCCACACCGCCCTCTCGACCCGCTCCCTCCTCGTCGGCGGCGTCATCCAGGCGCGCGTCGGATGGACGGAGCAGCCGGTGACCACGGCGACCTCGAACGATCGCAAGGTGACGTTCGACACGGGCGCCGCGACCCTCACGTTCAATGGCATCCTCTACAAGGACTACGAGGAAGGCCGCAACCTGACCTACTCGGTGCGCTTCGGCGCCTCGCCCCAGCAGGCGAGCAACAACAGCTTCCTCAACCTGCTGGACGCCCAGCTGGCGTACTCGGTGCTCCCCACCCTCGCCCCGGAGGACTGGGTCCTGCAGGTCACCCTGGGCCAGCAGCTCCTGCCCTTCGGGCTGGAGGTCCCCGCGAGCGAGGAGCTGAAGCCGGTGATCACCAACGCGCAGTTCACGACGAAGCTCGGGCTGAACCGGCGCGACCTCGGGCTCATCGTCCGCGGCGACGTGCTGCCGCAGGTGGACTACGGCTACAACTACCGGGCGCCCCTCCTCGCCTACGCGATCGGCATCATCAACGGGAGCGGGCCGAACACGCCCGACGACAACAGCGAGAAGGACATCATCGGCCGCCTCGCGTTCACCGTGCCGTCCGACTACAACTCCATCCTCCGCCAGATCACGCTCGGCGGGAGCGCGTACATCGGCTGGCAGAACACGTTCCTCAAGGACGAGAAGAAGACGCGGTCCGGCAAGGGCGTCAAGCGCCGCTTCGGCGGCGACGTCTACTACAACCACTATCCGATCGGCGTCACCTACGAGTTCATCTACGGCCAGGACGACGTGACGCTCGGGACGACGGCGGAGGACCCGCGGAAGACGAGGCAAACCAGCCTGTCGCACGTGGCGACCTTCTTCTACAACTGGGGCGAGCAGTTCCTGAAGGGCTACCGCAACCAGGGCCGCTACGACGACTGGTGGCCGAAGACCTACCAGCCGTTCCTCCGCATCGACCTCTTCGACCCCAGCACCGAGGTGCAAGAGAACCGGGTCGACGTGTACACGCTCGGCTTCAACGTCTTCTTCGCGGAGACGACGAAGTTCCAGCTCAACGTCAACCGTCGAGACGACCGCACGAGCACCGAGGGGGCCAAGCACGAGGTCCTAGCCCAACTCCAAGGCGCCTTTTGAGCGATGCTCGCCCGCTTCGGATACGGGCCCACCTCGACGTTTTCGGTGCTCGGCGTACGTGAGTACGCCTGCGCGCCGAAAACGCCGATCTGGGCCCGTCTCCTGTGCGGGCGAGCATCGCTCTGGCGGCGGTGGGACGACGGTATGCAGCGAATTGGGAGAAGAGATTTATGAGACGAGCTTTGATTTTTGTGCAGATACTGGTCGCGGTGATTTTGACGTTGTCGGCGCATGTGGCGCGGGCGGAGGCGCCTAGCGTCATCCGGGTGGCATTTGCGGGGGTGGGGATCGGGAACCGGCCGTTCGTCGGCGGTAGCAGCTTGAGCGTGGTGCACGCGCGGGGGCTCCTGGAGGAGGAGTTCAAGAAGGACAATATCAAGATCGAGTGGTCCTTCTTCAAGGGGGCCGGGCCCGCGGTCAACGAGGCGTACGCGAACCGGCTGCTCGACTTCGCGCTCCAGGGAGACCTGCCGTCGAGCATCGGCAGGGCAGGGGGGCTCAAGACCAAGCTCCTCGCGGGGGTGTCGACGAGGCAGCATACGTACCTCGCCGTCCCGGCGGACTCGTCGATCGCGTCGCTCGCGGACCTCAAGGGGAAGAAGGTCGCCCTCTTCAAGGGCACGAACCTGCAGCTCGCCGTCAACAAGATCCTCGCGGGGAGCGGGCTGTCGGAGCGCGATCTCCGGATCCTCAACATGGACAGCGCGACCGCGAAGGCGGCGCTGGCGACGAGGGACATCGACGCTGCCTTCGGCGGGTACGACCTGCTCACGCTCCAGGATCAGGGGGTCGCCAAGATCGTCTACTCGACGAAGAACGACTCGCCGGCCTACCTGCGGCACGCCCACCTGATCGTCACCGAGGACTTCGCGAACAAATATCCCGACATCACGAGGCGCGTCGTCAAGGTCGTCGTGCAGGCCGCCCACTGGATCGCGCAGAACGAGGCCAACCCGGCGCCGATCTACCAGCTCTGGTCCAAGTCGGGGGTGCCGTACTCGAACTTCAAGGCGGACCAGACGGGCGACTCGCTCAAGGTGCGCGCGAGCCCGCTGTTCGATGACTACCTGATCTCCCGCTACAAGGCGGCCGCCGCCGACGCGAAGCGGTTCGGCCTGATCAGGAACACGTTCGACGTCGACTCCTGGATCGATCTGCGGTTCCTGAACGCGGCGCTGAAGGAGCTGAACCTCGAGGGCTACTGGCCAGAGTTCGACGTGAACGGGAAGGTCAAGCACCCCGGGAGGTCATGAGAGGAGAGCGCGCGGCGAAGGGGCCTAGCGCAGGGGCGGAACGCCACGAGAGAAAGGCAACCAAGATGACGCAGCAGGGAATTCAAGAAAGCCAGACCCAGGCCGGCTACAAGCTCGCGGCGCCCGACGTGGCGCTGCCCGCGGGCGGCGCCTCCCGGCTCCTGTCGCGGAAGGTGGGCAACGTCGCCGTGGGGCTCGTCTTCCCGGCGGCGCTCCTCCTCGCGTGGAGCTACGCCTCGCAGCGCGAGCTGATCCCGGCGCAGATCCTGCCGGCGCCAGGGCTCGTCGTGCAGACGCTGACCGAGCTCGCGAGCTCGGGCGATCTGCACACGAACATCGCCATCAGCTTCGGTCGCGTCCTCGGCGGCTTCGCCGCGGGCGGCGCGGCGGGCCTCGCGCTCGGCATCGCGATGGGGCTCTCGCGGCGGATCGAGGAGCACGTCCACCCGCTCTTCAAGGCGCTCGCGCAGGTCCCCGCGCTCGCGTGGCTGCCGCTCGTCATGATGGTGGCGGGGATCGGCGAGTCGCTCAAGCTGATCCTCATCGCGCAGGCGAGCCTCATCCCCGTGGCGATCAACACGTTCGAGGGCATCAAGAACGTGCCGAGATCGTACATCGAGGTGGCCCGGGTCTTCCGCTTCAGCCATGCTCAGCTGCTCCGGAAGGTCGTGCTCCCCGCCGCGGTGCCGTCCATCGCCGTCGGCGTCCGTTACGGCCTGACGCAAGCGTGGCTGTCGCTCGTCACCGTCGAGCTCCTGGCCTCGTCCGAGGGCGTCGGGTTCCTGATCGTCTGGGGCCGCCAGCTGTTCCAGCTCGACGTGGTGCTCGCGGCGATCCTCGTCGTGGGGATCGTCGGGCTCGCGCTCGACAAGGGGCTCGAGGCGATCGAGGCCCGCCTCCTCCGCTGGCGGCGCGCCGCCCTGTAACACCTCACCGAAGACGCCCTGGTACACCTCGCCGAAGAACACACACGATGAGCGCCATCACCCATGCTCTGATCCAGCCGCGGCTGCGGCGCGGCCTGGTCCTGCCCGTCCTGCTGTTCGTCGCGTGGCTCGTGGTCTGCCGCTACGAGCTCGCCAACACCCGCATCCTGGTCCCGCCGCTCGCGGTCTGGAAGGCCGCGAGGGCGCTGCACGAGAGCGGCGATCTCTGGGCGCACCTGCGCGCCAGCCTCGCCCGGGATCTCCTTGGGCTCGCGCTCGGGATCGTCGCGGGCGGCGCCGTCGGCGGCCTGCTCGCCGTCTCGCGCACCGCCGACAAGCTGTTCTCACCGAGCTTCCACGCGGCGAAGCAGGTCGCGCTGTTCGCGTGGATCCCGCTCATGTCGGTGTGGCTCGGCGTGGGCGAGCAGGCGAAGATCGCCTTCATCGCGCTCTCCGCCTTCTACCCGGTCGTCGTGAACACCTATGAAGGCGTGCGCAGCGTCGGTGTCGAGCACATCGAGGTGGCGCGGGTGCTCCGCTTCTCGCGGTGGCAGATCCTCCGCAAGGTCATCCTGCCGTCCGCCGCGCCGTCGCTCTTCGCGGGCGTGCACCAGGGGCTCATCTACGCGTGGCTCGGCACGCTCGGGGCCGAGTACCTGCTCGAGCCCGCCCCCGGGATCGGCAGCCTGATGGTGGACGGGCGCGAGCGCTTCGCCATGGATGTCGTGCTGGTCGGGCTGATCGTGTCCGGCCTCGTGGGCTTCGGCCTGAACGCGCTGGCCAAGGCCGCGGAAGACCGCCTGTTGCGATGGCGCGTCCGCGGCGTGTGAACGCCGTCAACGTCGTCAACGTCTGATTCCGTCTGCTTCGTCTGCTTCGTCTGCTTCGTCTGCTTCGTCTGCTTCGTCTGCTTCGTCTGCTTCGAGGAGGAACTCATGGGCTCGCCTGGAGTCATCAACATTCGCGATGTCAGCAAGAAATACGTGGTCAAGGACAAGCCCCTGGAGGTCCTCCGGGGGATCGGCCTGACCATTCACCCCGGCGAGTTCATCAGCGTCGTGGGCACGAGCGGTTGCGGTAAATCGACGCTCCTGCGGCTCCTCGTCGGGCTGGACGCCGACTACGAGGGCGACATCCTCGTCGGCGGCGCGCGCGTCGAGGGGACGAGCCTCGATCGGGGCATCGTCTTCCAGGAGCACCGGCTCTTCCCCTGGCTCACCATCGAGCAGAACGTCGCGCTCGGGCTGGAGAGCTCGGCGTGGACGCACGCCGAGAAGACGCGCGCGGTCGACGAGCACCTCGAGCTCGTGGGCCTGTCCGGGTTCAAGCGGGCGTACCCGCACCAGCTCTCCGGCGGGATGGCCCAGCGGGCGGCGATCGCGCGGGGGCTGGTCAACCGGCCGGGCATCCTGCTGCTCGACGAGCCGTTCGGCGCGCTCGACGCGCTGACCCGCGCGAAGCTGCAGCAGGAGCTCCAGCGCATCTGGCAGGAGGAGAAGATCACCATGATCCTCGTCACGCACGACGTCGAGGAGGCGGTGTTCCTCGGTGATCGCGTCGTCGTGCTCGAGCCGCGGCCCGGGAGGATCAAGCGCGTCGTCCCCGTCAGCGCGCCGCGCCCGAGGTCCCGCACCGATCACGAGATCAAGGCCCTCGTCGACGAGGTGCGCGGCTACCTCCTCGAGGCCTAGCGCGACGGATCGAGGCGCAGCGTGACGGAAGGCCCGAAGCCATCCGGGACAGCCGGTGAGGCCGCGCCAGAGAAAGATCTCTGGCGCATGACAGGACCATCCGTTATAATGGACGAACCATCCGCTATCATGGTGAGTAAAGCCCGATGACGATGCCCTTGCTCACGCTTCCCAACACGAGCTCGCCGGCCCTTTCTGTGCGCGCCAAGGCCCTTGTCTTCGAGGATCCACGCTCGCAGGCGATCCTCGAGCGGATCCGGCAGCTCTCGCCGAGCGACGCGACGTTGCTCGTGACGGGGGAGACCGGCACGGGCAAGGAGATCGTGGCCCGTCACATCCACGCGTTGAGCCACCGGCGGGGGCGGCCCTTCGTGGCGGTCAATTGCGGCGCCTGGTCGGAGTCCCTCGTCGAGAGCGAGCTGTTCGGCCACGAGAAGGGCGCCTTCACGGGGGCGACGAACTCGAAGGCCGGGTGGTTCGAGGCCGCGGACGGCGGGACGCTGTTCCTCGACGAGATCGGGGATCTGTCGCTGCCGCTCCAGGTCAAGCTGCTCCGCGTGCTGCAGGAGCGCGAGGTGGTGCGGCTCGGCTCGCGCCAGCCGATCCCGATCGACGTGCGGCTCATCGCGGCGACCAACGTGAACCTGGAGGAGGCGGTGATCGCGCGGAAGTTCCGCGAGGATCTCTTCTACCGGCTCAACGTGGCGACGCTGGCGCTCCCGCCGCTGCGCGAGCGGCCGGGCGACATCCTCCCGCTGGCGCGCTACTTCCTCGATCTCTACGCGCACCGGCTCGGCTCGGAGCCCGCCGTGCTCACGGCGGAGGCGACGGCGCGGCTCCTCGGGCACCCGTGGCCCGGGAACATCCGGGAGATCGAGAACGCGATGCACCACGCGCTCCTGGTCTGCAAAGGCCAGGAGGTCACCCCGGCGGATCTGCGCCTCACGGCGCTCCTGCCGAAAGCGGGGGCCAGCATTCCTCCGCCGGAGCAGGGGGCGACGGACGCCGTGTCGCAGGTCAGGCCGACGCCGCAGGCGACGGCGCTGGAGGGCGCGCTGCTCGCGCTGTTCGAGCAGAACCTGCCGAACCTGCACGAGCAGATCGAGGAGACGATCATCCGGACGGCGTACCGCTACTGCGATCGCAACCAGCTCCAGACGGCGAGGCTGCTCGGCATCAGCAGGAACATCGTGCGCGCGCGGCTCGCGCAGTTCGGGGAGCTGGCGCGCTACCGGGCGTCGCGCGGCGGGGCGGCGGCCGCCGCGTTCGGGCGAGGGGAGGCGAGCCCCGCGCCGCGCGCCCCGGGGACGACCTGAGCGAACGCTGCGCGCGCGTCAGCTCGGCTGTGCGGGGCACGTGGGCTCGGTGAGGCGAGCGAGGCCGGCGGGGGCGCCTCAGGAGCGCGAGGGGGAGGCCGGCCGGGGGCGACCCGGCGTGCGGGGGCGAGCCCTCGCGCCCGGGGCCTTCATCCCGAGGGCCTCTCGCACCGTCGTGGCCGTGGCCGCCTGCGCGATCCACCGATCGAGCTTCGCCGCGTCCGCGCAGGCCCGGATGCGCGCCTCGTCGTCCTGCGAGGGGGAGAGCCCGCGCGCCCGCAACAGCGTGAGCAGCGCGTCTTGACGGCCCTTGGCCTCGCCTTCGGCTCGGCCCTTGGCCTCGCCCTCGGCTCGGCCCTTCTTCCGTCCCTGTGCTTCGAGGAAGAGGCGGAGCTTCCGGGCAGCGGGTGTCTCCGGGATCTTGTCGGGATTCATCGATGCCTCTCTGAGGAGCTCCAGCATCCGCTCGCTGAGCACGGAGAGGATCGCACGCTGCTGGGCCCGTCGCAACGCGCGTGGCAATCGCTCGGTCAGCTCGAACGCGCGCTCGACGACGGCGCGCGCCGCAGGCCCATGGCGGTGCTGCATGGCCCAGGCCGCGAAGAGCGCGAGCTCCGGGTGGCGCTCGTCGAGCAACGCCTTGCCCTCGGCGTGGCCGAGGTGGAGCACGACCGGCTTGAGCTGGAGCACGGTCCCGAGGCGCGTCCGCACGCACGCCACGCGCTCGGCCCAGCGGGCGACGGCGCGGCGCGCGGTGATGACGATCACGTCGCCGAGCGCGCCGGTCTGACTGAAGAGCAGGCTGGCCGCGAGGGGCCACCGGCGGCGCTTGGCCGGATCGACGCTGCGCTGCAGCTCGACCAGGACCCAGCGGCGCCGGCCGCCATGAAGGACGAGATCGAGCCGCAGCTCCGCCGGCTTCACGAAGCGGAGCGTGGCGTCGGCGGGCTTGAGGCGTCGCGGCAGCCGCACGCCGGTGAGCTTGGAGACGAGCGCGCCGAGCAACCCCGGCTGCTCACGCAATGCGACGATCAAAACCTCGTGCGGTGTGCTCGGCACGGCGCGTGACTACGCCGAAAGGGTGGTGAGCGGCCAAGTTCTGCTCGTCTCCCGCGCCCACCTTACTCCAGCGCATCGGAGGCACGCAGAAATCCAAATGGCCGCGTCGACCGACGCGGAATGAGTCAATTCATCAACGCCACGCCTGCCTCGCCGGACGCGCAACGCTTACTTGGGTCCGGCGTACGCCTTGGCAACCAGGGGGCGTGTCGGCCGCGCGGCGGTCGGCGAGCGGGCTACCGCGGCGGTGCTTCGCAGGCCCGTCGCGTCACCTCGTGGCGGTAGTCGAACATCCGCTCCAGCTTGCGCCGGACGAAGAGGCCGCCGCCGAGCCGGCCGATCGCGCCGAGCGGGAGCTCGTACTCCACGCGGTCCGTGAGGTGGCAGCCGCCCGAGCCGTCGGGGTCCATGCGGTGCGTGTGCACCCAGCGCTTGAACGGCCCGCTGCGCTGCGTGTCCTGGAACATCCGGCCCCGCTCGTACTGCGTGTGCTCCGCGACCCAGCGCAGCGGGACGGGGCCGACGCGCGTCTCCACGACCACGCGCGCGCCGACGAGGATGCCGCCCGTCTTCTCCAGCACGCGCGCGTGCTCCCAGGGGGGCGTGAGGCGCTCGAGGGCGTCAGGCTCCTCGTGGAAGGCGAAGACCCGCTCGGGGGGCGCGGCGATGCGCGTGCGCTTCTCGAAGGTGGGCATGCGCGAGCATGGATCGCGTCACGCCGCTCTTCGAGGAGCGCACGCGCATCACCGCCGCTCCTGGCGGCCTATGGACGTGGCATCAGAACGCCCACGACCAGGTGATCGCGGCGGGCTCGGGGGGCGGGCCGGGCATCACGCCGGCCGCGTACCTGGCCTCGCTCGGCCGGATCGGGTGGACGGCCGCGATCGCGAAGCCCGTCACGTGGCCCAGGATCATGCCGGCGCCGACGTCCTGCCACGAGTGCGCGCCGGCGCCGATCCGCAGCGCCATCGTCACCACCGTGGCCGCCTCGGCGAGGGCGAGCGCGCCGAGGCGCGGCGCGGCGTCGCCGGTCGTGCGCAGCGCGAGGTTCAGGCGCGCGCCCGCGATGGCGGCCACCGGGGTCGTGTGACCCGAGGGGAAGGCGTCGAAATCGAGGTCGGTCTCGCCGCACCGATCGGTCCGCCACGAGCGCGGCCGGCACCGGCCCGACAGGCGCTTGATCACGTTCGATAGGCCGGTCGACAGCGCTACAGCCTCGACCTCGATGAGCGATGTCCTGAGCGCCCGCGCGTAGGGGCGGCGGATGCCGGCGCCCGCGAGGTAGCTGCCCTCGAGGGCGTACCCGCCGCCGAGGAGGAGCAGCGTGCCCGCCGCGGCGCCGGTGATGTCGCTGGCGAGGCCGATCGCGTCGTTGCGCTCCTCGCTCGAGGCGGCGCCCCACCCGGAGCGCCGCTGGGGGAGCAGGTACGTCGCGAGCGACGCCGTGCAGGCCGCGGCGAGGGCCGCCTCGCCGCCCGGCGCGCCGAACGCCCAGTCCGGGGCCGCCGGCCCCGCCTGCGCGGCGGCGGGCGCGCTCCACGCCAGCGCGCACGCGCAGGCGAGCGGCCCGGCGTACCTCACGGCTTCTTCGCTGCGGCGGGCGCGGCGGGCTTCGCAGCCTGGGGCGCGGCGGGCGCCGCCGGCTTGCCGGGCGCCGCCGGCTTGCTGGCCGCCGGTCCGGCCGCCACGCCTTTCGCCTTCTGCACGATGACCTCACCGAGCTGCAACGCCGAGAGCTGCTCTCCGACAGCGCCGGCGTCCCCCACCAGGACGACCCGGAGCTGCTCGGGCACGAGGTACTTCTGCGCGACCCGCTGCACGTCCGCGGGCGTGATCCGCTGGAGCCTCGCCGGTCGCGTCGCGTACTCGTCGAGCGGCAGCTCGTAGACCGCGAGGCCCGCCATCGTCGACGCTGTCGCGTCCGCCGTCTCGAAGCGCGCCGGCAGCTGGCGGATGAGGTTCGCCTTGGCGTCCGCGAGCTCCTCGTTCGTGACGGGCTCCCTCCGCATCCGGTCGATCTCCGCGAAGATCTCCCGCACGGCGGGGCCCGTGTTCTCCCGCACGATGGCGCCGCCCGCGGAGAACGGGCCCGCTCCGTGGCGCATGTCGAAGCCGGAGCGCGCGCCGTAGGTGTAGGCGTGCTTCTCGCGCAGGTTCAGGTTGAGCCGGCTCGAGAACTGCCCGCCGAGGAGGGTGTTCATCACGAGCAGCGCGTCGTAGTCCGCCGTCGCGCGCGGCACGCCCGGAAGCGCCACCGTCACGGTCGACTGCGTGAGCCCTGGCCTGTCGACGACGACGACGCGCGGCGCGCCCGCGGCGATCGCCGGCGGATCGGCGGGGATCGCCGCCTTCGCGGGGGCGGGCGGCGCAGAGGCCGGGCCCTTCCAGGCGCCGAAGACCCGCTCCACCTCCTTCACCGCGTCGGCCTTGGTGATGTCCCCGGCGATGGCGACGGTCGTCAGCTCCGGCCGGAACTGCGCGGCGTGGAACTTCGCCAGGGCGCCCACCGTGATCTTCTTCAGCGCCGCCTCGGTGCCGATCAGCGGCGCGCTGTACGGGTGGCCCTCGGGGTAGAGGACCTGGGCCTGGGCGATGGAGAGGAGCGACGCGGGGCGGTCGTTCATCTCGGCGAGCTGGGTGATGCGGCGCGACCGCTCGCGCTCGATCTCCGCCGGCGCGAAGGCCGGGTTCATGTACGCGTCGCCGAGCAGCGTGAGCATCTCCCCGAACCGCGGCGTCACGCTCTGGCCCTGCACGCCGCCGCCGTCGAAGCCGACCGCGGACGAGAAGCTCGCGCCGAGCTTGCCGAGCGCGTCGCTGAGCGAAAGCGCGCTGCGGGTCCTGGTGCCCTGCATGAGCATCGCGCCCGCGAACGCGCCGACGCCAGGCTCGGCCTGGTCGGCGCCGCGGACGGTCGTCACGTCCACGGCCACGATCGGCAGCTCGTGCCGCTCCACGACGAGGACGCGGATCCCGTTCGCGAGCTTCGCCTCCTCGATCCGCGGCGGCTGGAAGACCACCTCCGGCCCGGGGGGAGGCGGCGATTTGCGGAAGTCGTCCGCCGGGGCGGCGGCGGGCGGCGCCGCGGCGGGGGGCGGCGCGCCAGGGGGCGCGGGGGGCGGCGTCGACGTGACCGGAGCGCAGGCGGCGAGCGCCACGGCTGCGAGCGAGGCGGAGACGGTTCGTTTCATGCGCATGGGCTCAACCCCCCTTCGGCGCGGCCGGCCCGGCCGCAGGCTTGTCGACCGCGGGCTTGTCGCCAGCGGGCTTCATGATGGCCGGCGCGGCCGCCGGCTTGTCGGTCGCCGGCGCGGCCGCGGGCTTCGCGCCTGCCGGCGCGGCCGCGGGCGCCGCGACCGCGGGCTTCACGCTCGCCGCTGCCGACGGCGCCGCGGTGGTGGGCTTCGCGCCCGCCGCCGCGGGCGTCGCCGCCCCGCTCTGCTTCACGAGGCGCCCGGCCTTCGGGGCGCCCGGCTTCGGTGTGACGAGGGCGACTACGCGCCTGCCCTGGGGCAGGAGATCCGCGGTCGCCTTCTGCAGGTCGGCGGCGGTGGCCTTCTCGTACCTGGCCACGTCCTTCGGGAAGTACCCCGGATCGCCGGTGAGCTGGTTGTAGTTGTTGATGGCGTTCGCGCGGGCCGTCACCTGCTCCATGCTGAAGACCAGCTCCGAGAGCAGCTTGGCCTGGGCCCGGTCGTGCTCGTCCTTCGTCGGCGGCGCCTTGCGCAGCCGATCGAGCTCGGCGTCGATGAGCTTCAGGGCCTGCTCGGGCGACTTGCCCTTCTTCAGCGTCGCCGTGATCTGGAAGGTGCTGGCGAGCTGGCTCGATTGCTGGAACGCGAAGACGTCCTGCGCGATCTGGAGATCGTACACGAGCTTCTTGTAGAGGCGGCTCGTCTTGCCCGAGGCGAGGACGTTGGCGACGAGGTCGAGCTCGGCGTCGCCGGGCGCGAAGCTCGGCGGCGTCACCCAGCTGATCGTCACGCGGGGCAGCTCGACGTCCGCCTCGATGTCGAGGCGCTTCTCGGTCGCGAGGTCGCCGGGGTCGGGCTTCGTCGCCACGGGCGGCGGGGCGCCCTTCGCGATGGGGCCGAAGTACTTCTGGATGAGCTCCTTCGCCTTGCTCCGGTCGATGTCGCCCGCCACGACGAGGGTCGCGTTGTTGGGCACGTAGAACGTCCGGAAGAAGGCCTTCACGTCGTCCATCTGCGCCGCGTCGAGATCCTCGGGCGTGCCGATGGTCAGCAGGTGGTAGGGGTGGCTCTCCGGGAACAGGGCCGCGCGGAGGAACTGAGGCACGAGGCCGTAGGGCGCGTTCTCGTAGTTCTGGCGGCGCTCGTTCTTCACGACATTGCGCTGGCTCGTGAAGGTCGCGTCGTTCGCGTGGTCGAGCAGCCACCCCATCCGGTCGCTCTCCAGCCAGAGCACCAGCGCGAGCTCGTTGGCGGGGACGGTCTCGAAGTAGTTGGTGCGGTCGGTGTTCGTCGTCCCGTTGCGATCGCTCGCGCCGGCCCGCTCCAGGTACTTGAAGAACATGTCCTCGCCCACGTGCTTCGAGCCCTGGAACATGACGTGCTCGAACAGGTGCGCGAAGCCGTTCTTCCCCCGCGGCTCGTCCTTGGAGCCGACGTGGTACCAGACGTTGACGGCCACGACGGGCGTGCGGTGATCCTCGTGCAGGACCACCTCGAGCCCGTTCTCCAGCGTGTACTTCTCGACCGGGATCGCGACGCTCACGCTGCTCGCCGCCGCCGCGGGCGGAGCCGCCGGCGCGACCTGCGCCGCCGCCGCGGGCTGCGGCGCGGGCTTGGCCGCAGGTTGAGCCGCCGCAGGTTGAGCCGCCGCAGGCTGCGCCGGCGCTGCGGCCGGGGGCGCGGCGTAGGCGGGCAACGTCAGGCCGAGCGCGGCGACGAGCGCGCTGGACAGGGACGAGAGCGCCCGGAGGCGCGTCCGTTCGGACCGATGGTGGGCTCGCATGGGCGCGGTTTTAGCGCAGATTGCCCGACGTCGAGCGCAAACTTCGCTCGTGGAATGGGGGCGCGGCGCTGTACGTTCACGCCCGGCGCCGCGCCCCTGTCACTGGAATGGCGCGATGAAGAGCTGGTACGGCCCGAAATCCACCGGAGTACGCCCCTTCACGGTGATGGCGCCGAGGCTCCCTCCAGGTCGTGCCCCGTAAATCCGGGAGTTCACGCCCTCCCTCTCGCCCGCGCATGCGCTGAGCGGGCCGAAGCACTCGATGTTGATGGGATTGCATGCGTCGTCCGCGGTCTTGATCGTCATCGGGAAGTCGGTCAGGCCGCATGAGGACACAACGGTGGACATCCCCGGGCAGACCGGGACATAGAACGTCTGCTCAGGGCTGCTCGCGCCGCACAGGGAGCTGGGAGGGATCGGCGCCCCGGTGGTGTCGCCGCTGATGAGCCCGCTGCCCGGGATGACCCCGGCCCTCTCGCCGAGGCACGACGCGCGCTGGAACCTGAGGCGGACCGTGCCGCGCGCCTCGGGGTGCGCGGCCTTGACCACGACCGTGTAGGTCCCGGCCCGGAGCCTGGCCGCGAAGTGCGCGCCCGGCGCGGCGTCGCCGCAGCTGCTGGCCGCGCAGCCGACGGGGGGGCCGCCGCACCCGTCGCCCTCGAGCACCGCGAGCGCCGTGTCGACGTCCGACGCCAGGGTGCCGAGGTACACGACCTCGTCGGACGGGAGCGTGAACCGGAAGAACACCTCGCCGCCGCCGCCGCCGCCGCCGCACGGCAGCGCGACGTCGGAGGTGTTCCCGGCCGTGATCTCCGCCGCGTAATCCATCGAGCCCGCCAGCTCCCCCGGCGTCTCGCAGCTGTCGGCGCCCGGGATCGGCGCGCAGCCGTCGTCCGGGACGCCGTTGCAGTTCTCGTCGACCGCGTTGCCGCACACCTCGGGCACCGGGGAGGCGCACCCCTCGCCCTCGCAGCCGTCGTCGGGGAGCCCATCGCAGTCCTGGTCCACCGCGTCTCCGCAGATCTCGGGCTCGGGCTCGCAGGGCGCGAACGCCGGGACGTGGACGGGCACCTCGACCACGTTGTTCTCGATCGCTTGCTCGGCGATCGCGCCGATGGGGTTGACGGTGACGCGGAGGGTGTAGTCCCCCTCGGGCACGTCCGTCACGTCGACCCACTGGCACGGCGTGCCGACGTCGTAGGTGTCGGCCCACCCCGCGCTCAGGAAGTTGCACCCCATGCCTCCGGAGGTCGGGTAGCCGCGCGGCGCGGGGGACGAAGGGTCGAGGGGCTCCATGTCGACGAGGCAAAACGCCTGCTTGTGCCCCAGCGAGACGACCTCGCCCTCCGCGTCGACCAGCCGGTAATCGGCGAAGTCCAGGAAATGGAAGTGCTGGTGGCACTGCGCATACTCGAAGAGCGGGCTGCTCACCTCGGGGCCGGGGTCGAGGTGGCCGGGCCCTGCGTTCTCGACGCGCCCCTCGAACTCGAGGAGATGCCGCCGGCCCGGGCCGCCGATGCACCTTTCCATGAGCTCGCAGGCGTCTCTGGGGAACGTCTGGTACGAGAACCGGATCGTGTCGACGATGCGCTGCCTGTCCGGGCGCAGGTCGGGCACGATGCAGACGCCGGCCTCGCACGCGTGGCCGCTGGGGCAGCACGCGCCGCCGCAGATCGCGCCGTCGCAGGCGGGGTAATCGACCGGGAGGACGATCGTGTTGTTGTCGAAGCGCGCCTCGGCGACGGTCCTGTTCGGGTTCACGGTGATCTCGAGCTCGTAGAGCCCGGCCGGGACGCCGGTCACGTCGAGGGCGTTGCACGCCACGGTGCCGGGCTGCTCCACGTGCTCTCCCGGGCCGAGGCCCTGCGCGTCGCAGCCGTACTGGCCGCCTGGCATCGCGACGCAGCGCGCGTCGAGCTCGGCCTCGGCGACCACCGCGCCGCCCTGGCTGAGGCGCGCGCGGAAGAAGCGCGGGACGACGTAGCTGCCCTCGCAGAAGTTCGGCGCGAAGACGTCGCTCTCCGAGGGCACGCCGAGGTCGAGCGGAACGTCGCCGGCGTTCTCGAGCGAGACGTGGAAGCGCATGAGCGCCCGCCGGCCGCTCGCGCCGAAGCACCCATGCAGCAGCTCGCACGCGTCCTCGTCCACGCGGACCGTGGCGAACGTGACGGGCTCTCCTCGCTCCGGGGGCCCGAGCACGAGGTCCGCCGCCTCGCAGCCGCCGCGCACGCACGCGGCGCCGGGGCTGCAGCACGCCGCGTCGCCGCAGGCGCGCGCCCCGTCGCACGCGGCGGCGCAGCCCGACGGCCTGCCCTCGGCGTCGATCTGACACCGCGCGCCCCCGGGACACACGATGTCCGAGCCGGGGCAACGGACGCTCCCGGACGCACCGCCGCCGCCTGCCGCGCTCGAGGGCGGCTCGGTCGGCCCGTCATCGCCGCATGCGGCGGCCGCCAGGAGCCATGACCCCATCAACAGCGCTTCGACGACGTTCTTCATGTGCACCCTGGTCAGCAGTAGCAGACGAGCCGCGCGGGCCGGAAGGCGTGTGCCGCTCCGGCAGGCCGTCAGGCAAGCTGCGTATCGTAAGGGGGCGCGCGGGGAGAAATCGTACGGTCGAGCGGGGGGCGCAGGATTTCGACCGGTCAGGGGCTCGGTAACGTCACCGGAATGGACGCGGGGGCGATGCCGAAGCCTCTCACGAACATGAGCTGCGCGGCGCTCGCTGGGTCGGATGAGCTCCAGTCTCCCAGGAGGACAGCGGCATACCAGTTCGTTGGCAGGGTTCTCGCAACGCTCCGGATGGCGTCGGCGGATCCGGCCGGTCGAACTCCTAACCATTGCTGGTCGGCGGCGCGCGGCGGCACGAAATCGACGCCGGTAGTGGCGCTCGCTGACGCGTACGCGACGTCGGTGTGCACGGGCGTGAAGGTGTCGCCTCGGGTCCCGTCTGCGTTGACCGACCAGTAGCCGAGATCCACCGAGGGCGCTGTGGCCGAGGCGTTGATCAACAGGACGCGAGGGGTGGTGAACGTCCCGGTCAGGTCCGGCTGAACCCTCCACAGCTTGAGCTGCAGCGCCTTATCGCCCGTCCCTCCGGTGGTGCCGAGCAGGCCTCCCAGGTAGATCGTGCCGGGGTCCAGTGGGCCCGTCCGCTGACCGTCGACCACCACGGTGTCACCCGCGCCTCCCTCGCCGGTACCGGGCGCGACGAGCGAGAGCGTCGACTCCCCCGGCAGCAGATCGGTGTACGTCGGCACCTGCGCATACTTCAGGTTGATGGCGATCCTCTCCGTGCCCGAATACACCGCGAGGGACGATGGCGTGGGCGGCGGCGACGCATGGAAGAGGTAGACGAGCGGATCCCGCCTGACGAAGACGGCAGGCGAGTCGTCCCCCGCCGGGACGACGAGCAGGCCGTGTGCGCGCGCGTCGTTGGCGACGCGGGTCGGCTCCCCGGTCTCGACGACGAAGTACGATCGCCCGCCGATGAGCGATGCCGCGGCGAGCGAGAACGGCGCCTGACCCGTCGGACCGAAGGACCTCGACGCGGTGACCGTGATCGACCGGGTCGACAGGGGCACGAGCAGGCCTTCTGGAGCGCTGGCGGTGAACCAGTCGAGGGCCGCGGCGGCCGTGGCGCTCCGGTCGATGTAGAACGATTTCGGATTCCACAAGTTGGAGTCGGCGTTCACGAAGCGCAACGCGACCTCGCTGCATGAAGGCGTCGTGAACTTCTCTTCTTCGATGAGAAGCCGCGGCTTGCTGGTGGTGGACGTCGTGCCCAGGATCCCGATGGCCACGATCGTGTAGCGCGCCCCAGGGGCGACCGTCAGCGGATCCGCCGAGATCGTGAGCGCATCGCCTGCGCCACCGGTTCCATCATCGCTCCGTGCCGAGAAGGTGATCGCGCCCGCCGTCACTTTGGCGTACTTCGTGACCGACGCGGCGACCCTGCTGGGCGACACTGCCTCGATGTCGGGTACCGACGCCCCGTTCACGTAGAGGCGGAGCGCAGGCGGATCGCCGGCCCCTACCGGGGTGTTCACGCGATTTGGCAAAAGGGCGTTGATGAACCGGACCTTGGGTTCAGGGTCGGTGTCCGGCGGCAGGCCACACTCCTCCGGATCGCCGCCGCCCGTGCCGCCGGCGCCGCCCGCGTCGCCGCTGCCGCCCGTGGTGCCGGCGCTACCTGCGCCGCCGCTGCCGCCCGTGCCGCCGGCGCCGCCCGCCTCGCCGCCGCCCGTGTCACCGCCGCCGCCCGTGCCGCCCGTGCCACCCGCGTCGCCGCCGCCGGCGCCGCCAGCACCGCCCGTACCGCCGGCGCCGCCAGCACCGCCCGTACCGCCGGCGCCGCCAGAGCTACCGCCCGACGACGTGCTGGCGCTGGCGCTCGTGGTTCCACCTCCGCCTTGCCCCGACTGTGATGAGGTACCGTCGTCCCCGCAAGCGCTCGTGAAGATCGAGAGCCGGGCCAGCGCACCCACCATGATCAGCCATCGTTGACGCATCTTCATCGTAACACATCTCCGTGCAGCGCGTCGCACGCGCCAGAACGATTCACTACCTCGGGAACTTCAGCTCGCAGGCGTCACGCGGAACCGCGATGACTCCCTTTGTCAGCTCGTCACGCATGTAGATGTAGGCCATCACGCCGGCGTTGAAGACAGCTCTCCGGAGCCATGCATCGACCTCCGGCGAGCTCGCGTCCGCGGCGCGGAGCCCATCCGTGAGAGGATTCCTGAGCGTGCACACGTCCCTCCACATGGGCACGCCGAACTCCGGCGCCACCGCATTGCTCAGGATGCTATTCCAGTTTCCGCTCGCCGCCGCGGCGTCATAGCGGGCTCCGTATCGATGAGCATCGGTGCGGAGCTCATCGCAGGCGGCGCGCGCGACGCCGAGCATGTTCGCCCTCGATCGCTTGAAGGTGGCCTTCGCGGTCTCCAGATCGAGCGGGATCGGCACCGCGGTCACTATCCGATTGTTCACGAAGACATTGAAGAAGGTCCTTTCCTCCTCCGGGGTACGGCCGAACGAGATGGTGGTCCCCCCGGTCGCCATCCAGACGAGGTACTTCGCCGCCCCGTCGGGGCCGAGGTCGTCCTCCCCGGCGTCGGGGCCATGGAACGTGGCGAGGTTCTCGTTGGGCGCCCAGCGCGGGCCGAAGAGCCCGTCCACGAAGCTCGCCACCCTCGCCCCCGAGGTCGCGCGGAGCGCCCTGGCCGCGCCGGTCTGGGCGTCACCATAGATCCCATGGCAGTTCGCGCAGACACCGGCGTAGATATGCTCCCCCGGGTTGGCCCAGTAGATCGCGCTCCACGGCTGGCGCGGCCTCCCGGTCCCCGGATTGATCATCCACTGCTCCACTGTCTCGGGCTCTGGCGCATCCCCCGGGAACGCGCAGCGTGGGACGAAGAACCCCTGAGCGTAGACCTTCTTCGCCAGCGCCTCGTGCTCGCTCGTCACCTCCTCCGCGCGGATCCAGTCGTCGAGCTTCGTCTTCCAGTCGATGTTGCGCGGGACATAGGGATAGCGCTCGGTCGTGTCCTCGAGCACCCACCCGATGGCGCGATGTTGCTCGCAGTCGTGAAGGGCGCGCGCCTCCGCGGCGTCCGCCGCGCGAACGGCGAGCTCGATCGCCTCCGGATCCTCCGGCGCCTCCTGTCCCCCGCGCTCGTAATCGCGCGGCACCGACGCCCACCAGCGCGCCACGAGGACCGGCAGGCGGCAGTCCACAGACGCCGTATGCATCGGCATGTGGAGATTGAAGAATGAGCCCAACTCCTCGTTGGGCACGGGCAGGCCGAATTCACGGAGAGTCCACGCTCCCGTGGGCAGGACGACCCGACGGTAGATCCCCCCGCCGGGCACGGAGTTCTGGATGGCGAGCTCATCGAAGGGTGTGGGCATCGAAGGAAAGTAGGACAGCCCGTCCGAGCCCATGGTATCCATGTGAAACCCGAAGACGCTTCCGCCAGGCGACATGTCCAGGCCTCGCAGCGTCGCCTTGCTCGCCACCGCATAGCCGCGCGGGTTATGGCAATGGGCGCAGTTGCCCGCCATGTAGGCCTGCATGTTCAGCTCGTCGGCGTTGCGCGGCCGGCGGGGCAGCGCAGACTCCTCCAGCTTGGGGAAGGCGTCGGGCGTGAGGGTCGCCGACGTGCCGCGCACGACGCCGTACGCGAGGAGACGCTCGAGCTGATTGAGCTCATCGGCGAGCACGTCCGGCGTGTAGACGCCGCCTTCCCCTTTGGGTCGCTTGTGGAGCTGGAAGGGCGTGATGCCGAGGACGAAGCTTTCGCTCTCCGAGCCCGAGTGGCACGCCACGCATCGCGTCGCGCCGGGCACGGCGTAGCTCTGCAGTGCGCCGGTGGTCTCGTCGGCCGTGTAAGGGCGGACGTAGTCGGGGAACGGCTCGCCGTTCAGGTAGAGCTCCCTGCTGTCCGGTGATGCCGGATCGAGCCCGGTTCCGAGGAGCTTCGCGCTCGTCTCCTCCGCGTTCCACACGTACGTGCCGAAGATCGCGTCCTCGGGCTGCTCGCGCGTCACGATGATGCGCGTCTCCATCTTGCGGTATCGCGTGACGCCGTCGGGCTCGACCACGGCCCTGAAGAAGGTCTTGTAGAGGCGGGTGTTCGGGGGGACGCGGAGGCGCTTCGCGTCCGGGTCGTACGTGATGGCCTGTCCCGCCGGGAGGTGCACGAAGCGCAGCTTCGCCGCGTCGTCCGACCAGAGAGGGTAGGTCGGCGCGTAGGCGAGCGTCCCCCTGCGCGCGAGCACCTCGGCGTCCAGCGAGACGAAATCGGTCTCCGACAGCTTGACCGGGAGGTCCTCGAACGATCGCGTCGCGGCGAAGCGCTCGTCCGCCTCCTCGTCTCGGCCGACGATGTCGGCGTCGGGGATGCAGCTCCCGAGCTCCGTCAGCGCATCGCCGATCTCGCGCGGGGTCACGAAATCTACGTCGGGATCGACGTGTATATCGCCCTTCGGGAGGACGTACGTGCCGGCGGGGCACCCCTGCTCGATCCACGCCTGCACCCGCCGGCCGAGCGCCTCTTGCCCGCCGATCTTGTAGGGCATTTCCCCGCTGAGCATGACGTCAACGGGCGTCTTGCCGCTCTTGCCGCGCGCGTCGCACAGGTTTTCCGGGGTGCCCGTGTAGGAGAAATCTCCTTGCTCTGCCGGGGCCTTGTGGCAGTTGCCACATTGAATCTCGATCTCCCCCGAGAGGTTGCTGAAGGTATCGAGGGCATCTTCGACCGTCGCCGAGTGGCGCTGAGGGATCGGTTCGTGCGATCGGACCGGGGTGCACGGGCGCGGTTGCGGGCCCCCCCCGTCACCGCCGCTGCCGCCGCCTCCGCTGTTATCGCCGCCCGCGACCCCGCCGCTACCGCCGGCCCCGCCGCCTCGGCCGCCCGCGACCCCGCCGCTGCCGCCGGTACCGCCGCTGGTAGCGCCGCCGCCGCTCGTGCCCTCCGGGGGCTCACCGGTGTCGTCACCTCCGCAGCCGTACCCGGCCAGGGACACGACCCCGAGCAGCAGCACCACCGACCTCATCGTCATCCAACACCGACCTTGACCCATCGCTGCCAACTCCCCGGGCTCGCAGCGGCGAACCCCCTACAGTCGCGGCGGCCGAAATGCCACCGGTGAGCTCCTGGAACAACCGTGAATGCCGGTTGTCACGGGCCCGTGACGCCATTGCGGTCCCACCGACGTAGATGATTGCGCCTTCATTGACTTACGCGCCGCCGAAAGAACCAGCCGGCCCATCTCGTTCATGTCATCTCCATCGTTCAAAGCGACGGTGCGCCGAGAGCTTGTCATCTCCGGTCAGGCTGAGAGTGAGGTGATTGAGCGGCTGTACGACGTCAAAGGCGAGCCGAGCAACGCTGCTCGCCGACCAGGGATGCTACTGGCACACGGCGATCCCCAGCCGGCGGCAAGGACGACGCGTTCAACTCATGAAATCCGGCGCACGGCGCGGTGCTCCGCGAGCACGCCGCGACCGGCGAGCTGCCAGGACAACAGGAGGAGATGAATCAGGGGCAGGAGCAGTCGAGCGGCTGGTGGCCCCCGAGGTCCGGATCCGTGCACGCGATGAAGTCGTTCTCCTCCAGAATCTCCTCGAACCTCAAGGCATCGGTGTTGAAGGCCCAGTCCAGGAAGGCATCCTCGAGGCTGTCGCGGCTTCCGTTGCCCTCATTGACATACAGGAAGCGCGACAACGGGTACGACCCCGAGCGGATATTGCTCTCGGTCGGTGCCACGGTGTTGACATTGAGCGAATGGTTCTCGCCCGAAATGTGCGCCGCGAGGCCGGCGTACGCGACCACATCGGCCTTGAGCGCGGCGATCCAGCCCAGGCACTCGGTGGCCGTGTCGGCGATCAGGCAGGGCGTGGACGAGGACCGCGTGCCCCCGTACGCCACGAGCGACGACGAGTGCGGGGTCCCCACCGTTCCCGCCGGATCGGTCGTGAGCCGCGGCCCGGCGAGCGCGTCGTCGGTGACGGCCTTGACGCCGGAGCAGAAGGTGGTGCAGCCAACGAGGGCCTTGAACACTTCGGTCGTGCCCGAAACGTCGTCGCGGCGATAGAAATTGATGGTGTTCCCGGAGTTCGACGCGCCCGTGGTGAACTCGCCCCACGTGTCGAAATTGCCGCAGGTGGTGGCGTCGCCGGCGCCGTTGCCGCAGAACCCGCCCTTCACGTTGGCGAGGGCCACGTTGGAAGCGGTCTCGGGGTAATCCACCCAGAGAGCGACGCCGTCCTTCGCGACGCAATGGCTTGCCTCGCCGGACTGGGGACTGTTCAGGGCCCGGGACATCGGGGCGATCGTCTGATCCTTGCTCCCGTTGCAATACGTATTGCCGCCATAAACCACCGGTTGGCCGCGCATGCACTTCTCGCCATTGCCCGACCCGGTGCCGAGGTAGGTGAGGGGCACCCCCGACTCGGTGATCGCCTGCGTCATCACGTTGTGCAGCGTGTCCGATCCGAAGATGCCATTGGAGAAGGTCGGACCGTTGTTCAGCGCCTGCTCCGACTCGCCAAGGACCACGGCCTCGTCCGTGCTGCTCACGGCGCACGCCGCGAGGCCGAGGACCGAGAGCGCCGAAAGAACCAGCTTGCCCATCTTGTTCATGTTCATCTCCATCGTTCAGAGTGACGGTGCTCTCGTGCACCTCGATCATCTCGGTGCACGGCGCCCATCTATCAAGCCAACAACGCAGCGAAGGCCGCCTGGCCGCCGAAGCGCTCGCCGGCAGGCGGTCAAGTCTCTATCTCTCGCGACGCGTGCCGCTCAGTGAGTGGTCACCGTGCGGATCTTGCCGAGGCGACTCCCCTGCCGCTCCGTGAACCAGATGTCGAGGAGGCTGCACCCCCGGAGCGACGGGAGCAGCGTGATTCCGAACGGGCGAGAGTTGGCGAGCGGGAGATCGAACTCGGTGACGACGCCGCTCGTGGTGACGCGTCCGATCTTGTTCGCGAACTGATCCGTGTACCAGAGATTGCCGTCCAGCCCGAGGGTGATGTTCGAGGGGGAGCGGTTCGGCGCAGGAAGCGCGAACTCCGTCACGGTCCCGCTGGTATCGATCTTCGCGATCTTGCCCGTCATGGTGAACCAGATTTGGAGGTCGGGCCCGAGCGTCATCGCGTTGGGGGTCACGGACGAGGGCGGCAGCGGGTACTCGGTCACGGTCCCGGACGTGCTGATCCGCGCGATCTTGTTCGCGAACGACTCCGCGACCCAGAGATTGCCATCGACTCCAGCCGCGATCCCGCGCGGTTGGCTGTTGACGGTCGGGAGCGCGAACTCGGTGATCTCCCCGGCCGGCGTGATGCGTCCGACCTTGTTGCGGAGGGTCTCGGTGAACCACACGTTCCCGTCGAACCCCAGCGTTATCGCGGACGGGAGCGAGTTGCTCGTCGGGATAGCGTACTCGGTCACGACGCCGCGCTTCGTGATCGCCCCGATCTGGTTTCTCGCTGAATCGGTGAACCAGATCCGGCCATCCGGACCGAGGGTGATGGCGAGCGGGTTCGCGTTGGCCGCGAGCGGGTACTCGGTCACGTTGCCGCTGTAATCCGCGGCTGCAATCTTCTTGGCGGTGGGCTCGGTGAACCAGACGCGTCCGTCAGGGCCGAAGGTCATGGCCCCCGGCGTGGCGCCCGAAGGAATGGCGTACTCTGTGATGTCTCCCGCGGACGCCGCCGGGCAATGCCCGGCGCTCGCGTGCTCCGCCTGCGCCATGAGGGCGGCGCCGACCATCATCGACAAGGCAACAATCGACTTCTTCTTCATTTTATTATCTATCAGGGTTTGAGGTTGAGAGCGTCTCGCGAGATCTCCTGTTACGAATCTGTGGATGCCGCGGCTGCGCCGCGCGCCGGCGTTGCTCGTCGAGAGCGGCGCTACGCGCGCTCTCGACCGCTGCCTCTTCGCGCTCACGCTCGTCAGCGGTCCGTCACGATCCCGCTCGGCGCCCCGTTCTGAACTGCGTCGGCAAACTGCGTGCACACACGGTGCTTCCCCCATTCCCTCCCCGGAACCGGATTCCGTCCTGTATCGATTCGCACCTGTTTGCTCGTAGAACGAGCCACATGGCCACGGAGGAAATTACGTTCCGCGCGTATATGGAGTGTCGGCGCCAGGCGCGCGCGATGAGAACGCAACGCCGGGACCGCGCGCCGGCCGGACACGCCAAACAGGTTGATTGAACGGCCATGGCTGCATGGAGACGATGGCCGGACCCATTCGGGTCACCGCACGGTCGCGAGATGCCGCCGCGGCGCTGCCGGACGGCGGAGCGAGGACGAGCAGCGCTCGTGTCTCTGCTGGTCACCCAGCGTCAGAATGCAATGGTGACGCGCTCGAACGCTCGCGCATTTGCGCGATTTGGGCGCGTCGATGCAATCGAGACCCACACGTCATAGCTCGCTATGCGGGGGGACGGTCGCCTTGCCCCCCGGCGGCTTCGTGTGGGCCGGACTATAGTAGGTGCGATGACGAAATGCGCGAAGTTTGTGTTACGTATTACCGACGTGTGTCCTGTGATGGCGTGATCCTGTTGTCCTCGATCGACGAGCGGATGCATTCGAGAACGATTCGGACGTCAGCTGTGCGACGGTCCTGTGCCGGAACGGTAGAACGCCAGCACCCGATACTGCCGCTCCTGCGAGAGCAGGGGTCGCGCCTTCAGGCAGCTGCGCCCGAGACGGGGAGGCCAGGGCGCGCGGCCGCCGGCTGCCGGCCTCTGGCCCCGCGGCGGGCGGCCGGCGGCAGCAAGTTTCTCGTCGGCATCCGGAGGTCGTGTACTCTCGCCGACATGGCCCCCGTCGTCGTCATCACCGGTGCATCCAGCGGAATCGGTCGATCGCTCGCGTTCTCCTGGGCGAAGCGCGGCGCGCGCGTGGTGCTGAGCGCGCGCGGGCGAGACGCGCTCGAGGCGGTCGCCTCGGAGGTGCGCGCGGCGGGCGGCGACGCCCTCGCGGTGGCCGGCGACGTGACCGTCGAGGAGGACCGCAAGGCGCTCTGCGAGCGGGCGCTCGGCGCGTACGGCCGGCTGGACGTGCTGGTGAACAACGCCGGGCGCGGCTATTACACGCCGTCGATCGAGATCGATCCCGCCGAGCTCGAGGCGCTCTACCGGCTGAACGTCGTCGCCCCCGTGCGCCTCGCGCAGCTCGCGATCGAGCCCCTCGCGGCCACGAAGGGCACCCTCGTCATGGTCTCCTCGATCGCGGGGCTCGTCGCGGCGCCGCGGATGGGCCCGTACGCCTCGTCGAAGTTCGCGCTGGAGGCGCTCGCGATGTCGCTCCGCGCGGAGCTCTCGTCGCGCGGCGTGCGCGTGCTCGTGGTGCGGCCGGGGCCGGTCGAGACCCCGTTCCACGCGAACGCCGTCGTGACCGACGACAACGTCGGCTACCGCCCGCCCGGCCACAAGAAGCAGAGCCCGGACGAGGTCGCCGAGATGATCGTGCGCGCCGTCGATGCGGGCCGCGACGTCCTGGAGACGAGCCTGTTCGTGAAGACCGCGAGCCTCGCCGCCCGCGTGGCGCCTGGCCCCATGCGCTGGCTCTCGCGGCGGATGGCGCGCCGGTCGGGGTTCTGAGCGGAGCGCGCCCTCAGAGCGAGCGCAGGAAGGCGACCACCGCGTCGCGATCTCCCGCGGGGAGCGCCATGAAGCGCTGCTTCGCGGCGTCCGCCTCGCCGCCGTGCCACAGGATCGCCTCGACGACGTTCCGCGCGCGGCCGTCGTGCAGCAGCTGGGTGTGGCCGTTCACGGCCTCGAGCAGCCCGATGCCCCACAGCGGCGGCGTCCGCCACTCGCGCGGCCCCGCGAGGTGGTCGCTCGTGGACGTGTCCGCGAGCTCTTCTCCCATGTCGTGCAGGAGCAGATCGCTGAAGGGCTGGATGCGCTGATCCCGCAGCTCGACGAGCGGGTGGCGGCTCCCCGTCTTCATCGAGGGGACATGGCAGCTCGCGCACCCTGCCTGGCTGAACAGCGCCTCTCCGCGCTGGACGGCCGGGTCCGCCGTGTCGCGGCGCGGCGGCACGCCCAGCATGCGCATGTAGACGGCGAGCCTGTCGAGATCCTCGTCGGAGAGCTCGGGATCTCCGCGCGTGCCGGCCTGGCAACCCGTCTGCGCTTCGCCGCACTCCTCGACAGGGAACAGGCTCGTCGTCACGCCCATGTCCGCCACCAGCGCGTCGGCGACCTGGTGGGGCACGCTCACCTTGCTCGCCTTCCAGCCGAAGCGCCCTATCCGCGTCACCCCCGAGACCGGATCCGGGATCAGGTTCGGACGGCCCGAGATACCGTCCTGATTGCAGTCCATCCCGTCGGCGCGCTCGAGCACCGCGTCCTCTGCGATCGCCTCGAGGAGGCCCATGCCCACGATCGGGCGCGCGACGCGGACCGAGTAGCGCGCGATCGGCCCTGCGGAGAGCCCGTCGAAGCGGAACGCGGGCTTTCGCAGGACGTACGGCGTGCCATCGGGGAACTGCCCGGGCTGCTCGATGTAGGCCACGGTGGCCGTGCCCTCGCTTTCGCCCCCGCCCTGCACCTTGTCCTGCAGCTGCCGGCCATAGCTCGGGTCGGCGATGGGTCCGCCGTCCGCGTTCGCGCCCGCGCCGAACAGCTTCACGACGGCGGTCTCCATCACCTCGCCGGGCTCGGGCGGGGCGCCGCGACCGTTGTTGATATGGCAGCTCACGCACGCCGCCTGGTTCGAGAGCGGCCCCGCCTTGCCGGCGTGCTCGTCGAAGACGGGGTTACCGCCCTCGCTGTGCTCGCCGGTGGCAAAATCCGTATGGAACAGGCGGCGCCCCTCGAGGAAGGGCTGGATCGAGCTCTCCTGGATGTTGAGCGCCATCTGCTCGTAATAGAGATGAGGCTCCTCGTAGATGTACGGTATCGTCCCGTCGCCGCCCGACAGGGCCGCCTCGTTCGGCTCGTTGAACGGCGTCAGCTCGCCGCTGCCGACGCGGTAGCGGAACGTGTCGCTGTAGTAGCTCGTCCTCCCCTCGACGGTGCCCGCGTCAAGGAACACCCCGAACTCGAACTCCAGCAGATCTCCCGCGCGGATCTCCCTGCTGTCCCTGGCGTTGCGATCGACGACGAACTCCCAGTGGGTGTTCGTGATGCGCTCCATGCCGTTGTTCGAGTCGAACACGTTGCCCTCGCCCGAGTACCAGCAGCGGAAATTGATGGTCTGGTTGAGCGATGCGTTTGCGTTGGGGAGCCAGGTGAACTTGACGGTGCTTTCGCCCGCCGGGATCGTGTCCTCGACGATGAACTTGTAGCTTCGGTTCTCGAAATAGCGCGGCTGGTACGGGCTGAACTCTTCCTCTTTCTCGTGGCGCCCGCGCACGCGCCCTGCGGCCTCGAGCGTGATCGTCCCATCGGCGGCCGTCGTGGTGATCGGCTTTCCCGCCGTGGCCGAGGGGAACAGCGGGGAGATCTCGCCGTCCACGCCGGAGCACTCGCCGGGATCGACCTCGCCGCCGTCGCAGGCCGGCGCGGGCGGCGCGCCCGCAGAGAAATAAGCGAAGATCGCCTCGATGTCGGCCGTCGCGATCTGCTGCTCGCCGAAGGCCGGCATGGGCACGTCCCCCGTGCGCCCCGCGCGCACCTGCGCCGTGAACTCCTCCAGGGGGCCGTCGAAGGCGAACAGATCGGGGAACCCGCCGGTCGGCTTGCCGTGGGCGCTATGGCAGCCGCCGCAGTTCAGCGCGAACGCCTGCGGCAGCGCTGGCCCGTCGCTCGTCTCCTCGCACGGCGGCGCGCCTTCCGGACCACCCCCGCCGCCCGGCGAGGGCGACTCCGGCGAAGGCGACCCCTGTGAGGGAGACGCGGGCGACGGGTCGCTCGAGCACCCGAGCTCTGCGGTGCAGGTCACGAGCAGCCCGAGCGCGACATGGAGACCCCCGGACACCAACCGACGTGAGCGGCTTTCGAACATCGCGTTTCGACCTCCGGTGTGAGCCCATCCATCGAGACCGTGAACCGCAGAGCTACCGCAGGATCTCCTCGAGGAGCGCGTTCGGCACGCCGCGGCGATCCTCGCCGAACGAGGCGACGCCGAGGTCGTAGTACTGGTTCATGATGGTGAACCACAGATCGCGGAGCTGGCGATCCTGGCCGAGGGGGCCATACGCGACGTGCGCGTCGTTCAGGAAAACGCCGTCGCCGCCCAGGAGGACGATGGGCAGATCGTACGCGTCGTGGTCGTGCGTACGCATCTCGCTCATGTAGACCATCACCGAGTGATCGAGCACCGTTCCATCCCCCTCGGGGATCGCGTCGAGCCGCTGCGCGAGCTGCGCCGTCTTCTGGCCGAGCCAGCAGTTGATCGCCGCGAAATCGAGGTTGCTCTGCTCGACGACCGCGTAGCGGCCGCCCTCGTCCGTTGCGCCCAGGTTGCCGGGGCCGTGCTGGCAGGAGTGATAATGGAGGCTGCTGCCCTCCCTGTACTCGAGGCCCACCTTCGCGCGGACGTCGGCCGGGATGCACCGGTACTCGAACTCGGAGCGCGCGTCGTCGAGCATGTGGGTGATCACGCGCGTCACGTCGCATTGAATGGCCATGACGATGAGATCGATCATGACGTTCGCGTGATCGTCGTGTTTGTACTCGCCGGCATCCGTGCTGTCGTTCTCGTTGAGCCCCTCCTGCTGCCCCGGCGGCTCGGGGACCACGCCGGGCTCGCCGATCGGGCTGCAGCCGAGGCTCGACGGCGTCATCGTCGACTGGACGCGGGTCACGTTCTTCTCGGTCTCTCGCAGGGCGTCCAGGTACTGCTGGACGATCTTGCGATCGTCCGAGCCTACCTTGCCCATGAGCGAGTTCGCGTCCGCGAGCACCGCGTCGATGACGCTCTTCTCGGTCGCCGCGCGGCGCTCCGCCTCGATCCTGGCCTGCTCGTCGGTCTGCCCTGGCACGGGGGGCGCGCTCGCGGCGCCCGCGTTGATGAGCGCGTCGAACACCGCCTTCGGGTTGACCGAGCGCTTCAGCGGCTCGCGCGGGCTCTTCCAGGAGACGGCCTGATTGTAGGCGTAGCTGCGCCCGTCGAAGAATCCGGGCTTCACCCCGAGCCCCGTCTGCAGCGACGGGATGCGGGTCGCCTGCTCCGGGCCTGCCTTCTGCACGATGAGCTGGTCGACCGAGACGCCGTTGCCCACCCACTCTCCGAGGTCCTGCCCCGCGGCCCTCCCGAGCTCATCGGCGTCCACGCAGGTCGACAGCGCGGCCATGCAGCGCGAGTGGGACGGCTCGATGAACGCGCTCTGCTCCTTGCTCCACGTGTGGTTACCGAGGCGGCTTATCATGAGCATCTTCGACTTCACCGGCGCGAAGTGCTCGAGCACCCTCGGCAGCTTGAAATCGGCGCCCTTCAGCGTCTTGCCGAACGCGGGCGCCGTCTCCCACCAGTGGTGGGGCGCCCCGTTCGGGAAGGTGCAGAGCAAGAAGCGCTTCGGCGTGCCGGGCTCCCCCGCCCGCGCCCTGCGCGGCGCGAGGCTCTCGAGAAACGGCAGCGCCAGGCAGACGCCCGCGCCGCGCAACAGGTTCCTGCGTGTCATTCCGCGTTTCATGTGCGCATCGCTCCTTCGTGCCTGGTTCCGTGCGGAAACAGCGCCTGCGGCCTCACTTCGCCCCGCGGCCTCACTTCGCCCCGACCTTTGCTGGACGGAGGCGGAACGCCTCGCTGGTCACCACCTGCTTCACCAGATCCGCGATCGTCCCCTTCTCCCAGCGCGCGGCGATCTCCTTGAGCGCGTCCCTGTCGCCGCCGACCGGGCGCCGGCGCAACGCATAGGTGAAGAGCTGCTCGGAGGGGCAGATCCCCAGCTGGGGGTCCTTCTGGAGCTCCGGGATGAGCCCCGAGATGTCCTGGAACGCCGCGCCCCCGTACTCGCCTGTCGCGTCTACCGCGTCGCCGTTCGGGTACGCGGTCCGGTAGGCGCCTATCGCATCGAAGTTCTCGAGGCTCAGCCCGATGGGATCGAGGACATCGTGGCAGCCCGCGCAGTCGGGCGACTCGCGGTGCTTCTCGAGCTTCTCGCGGACGTTGTCGACGGTGCCCGTGTCGCCTCCCGCGGCCTCGAGCTCCGGGATATCCACGCCGGGGGGAGGGGCCAGCTCGGCGCAGTAGAGCTGCGCCAGGATCGTCTTCGCGCGGGACGTGGGGGAGGTCCGATCGGCGCGGGAAGACAGCGTGAGGAACGCGGGGAGCGTGAGGAACCCGGCGCGCCCGGCCTCGGGGTCGTTCGCGTAGAGCGGCGCGAGCAGCGGGCTCTCGGGGTGGGGCGCCGTGAGGAACTCGGACCACGGCCGCTCGCCGGTCGTGAAGCCGGTGAAATAGGCGTTGGCCTGGTCGATCATCGCGCCCTTCATCTCGTCGTTCCAGCCCGGGAACAGCGCTGTGTCGACGCTGTGGCTCGGGAGCGTGCGGGTCCCGAGCCACTGCCCGAAGAAGTTCTGGAAGAACGCGGCGCTCTTCGGGTCGGCCAGCATGCGGTCCACCTGCTCCCGGAGCTCGTCCTCGGTGGCCAGCGCATCACCCTCTGCGGCGTCGAAGAGCTCCTCGTCCGGGAGCGAGCTCCAGAGGAGGTACGAGAGGCGCGACGCGATCTCATGGCCGCCGAGGGCGCCCGGCGATCGCCTCGAGTCGGGGCCGACCTCGATCCGCAGGAAGAAATTCGGAGACGTCAGCAGGGTCCGGACGACGTGCTGCACCGCCTCGACGGGGGACATTTCGAGGGTGGTGCGCGCGTCGTCGTACTGCGCCGCGTACCGGTCGACCTCCGCCGCCTCGAGCGGGCGCCGGAAGGCGCGCAGCCCGAAGCGCTCGATGATCTCGCGCGCGCACGCGTCGTCCGCGCCCGCGCCCTCCGCCGGGTCGCACACGAGGATCTGGGCGCGCTGCGCCTCGTTCGAGAACGCGTCGGCCGAAAGCTTCTTGGCGGCGTCGTAATACCCCTGGACGAGCACCTGCGAGAGGCTCGAGAGCGCGCTGGCGTTCGCGTCGAAGCCCTTCGCGCCGGAGGCCGGGAACCCGTCCGCCGGCCGCAGGCGCGTGCCCAGGAGGTGGGCGACCGTGCTATTGTACTCCGATGCTGTCATGTGGTGCAAAGGCATCCCGCCTGGCGCGACGACGGCGTCGTCTCCAGGGTCCTGTCCCGGAGCGTCATCACCTCCGAGGATGCCAGTGCACGAGATGCTCAAGAGACATCCCCCGGCGGCGAGCCAGGGACCTGCGAACACTCGGTCAAGTCGGCACATCATGGTCGGCTCCCGCGTGTGGAATCAGCACTCTCCCCCTCGTCGCCGGGGCGCGCGCCTTTCGTGATCGAATCGACCGCACACCCGCGCTAGGATCAGCCTGTGTCGTGCGCGCGGAAGACTACGATGATGGTGCTGCTCCTCGGCCTGTCCGGATGTGGGGCAGATATGGATATTGCGGTGGGTCGTATGACTCCGACGTCGGTTGTGGGCGGCGGCGGGGAAGGTGGTCGTGGCAGCGGGGAAGGGGGGCGTGGTGGTGGGGCGCCGAGCGGCGGTGAGGCGGGAAGCGGCGGCGAGGCGGGCGGCGGCGGTGAGGCGGGAAGCGGCGGGGAAGGGGGCGGCGGCGCGGCCCCCTGCGATGCGCTGCCGTCGCTGGCTCATCGGTACTCGTTCGACGGGGTGGGGGCGGTCGTCGCCGATACGGTCGGCGGCGCCGACGGCGAGATCTTCGGCGGCGCGAGCCTCGACGGCGGAGGGGTGCTCACCCTCGACGGAGAGGACGACTACGTCGAGCTGCCCGCGGGGCTCCTCGCGGGGCTCCGCGACGTCACCGTCATGGTCTGGGTCGCCCGCAACGGCGGAGGGGCGTACCTGCGCGTCGTCGACTTCGGCATCGGCAGCACGGGTGAGGATCCCGTCGAAGGCGACTCGAGCGTGGGGCGGTCCTACCTCGTCATCACCCCCTCGACGGGCTTCGACCCGCCGGGTATCGCCGCGCTCGCGAGCGACAGCGGCGCCGCGGGTCAGGTGCAGGTGACCACCGCGCCCACGCTCGAGAATGCCGAGATCCATCAGCTCGCCGCCGTCTTCGACGGCGGGGCGGGGACCCTTTCGCTTTACCTCGACGGTGCGCTCCTCGGCAGCACGCCGGTCGGCTTTCCGCTCTCGGCGATCCAGGACGCGAACAACTGGCTCGGGCGGTCCCAGTTCGATCAGGATCCGTATTTCGGAGGGCGTTACGACGAGCTGCGCCTCTACCGCGGGGCGCTGGCCGGCTGCGCGATCGAGGCCGCGTGGCGCGCCGGCCCGGAGTCGCCCTGAGGCTCAGAAGGCCAGCGCGAGGCCGAGGCGCGCGCTGAGGCCCGCGGCCGGCGGGCGGTAGACGACGCCGTCGAGGTTCTCGACGACGAAGCGGGGCCGCCTCAGCGGGACGACGGCGTGCAGCGCGCCCTCGACGCTCACGGGAGCGGCGATGCGCCACTCGAGCAGCGTCCCGAGCCCGGCCGCGAAGATCGGCGTCGTGAGGGTGAAGGGCTCATCGACGTCCCGCCCCCTGGAGCGGAGCCAGTGCTGGCGGCCGAGCGCGCAGACGTAGACGCGGATGGGGCGATCGAGCGGGAGCGCGCACGCGTCGACCTCGAGGAACCAGAGCCGGAACTCGGCGCCTGCAGCCAGCCCCGCGATGTGGCTCGAGCTCGACGGCACCACGCCGGCCGCGCCGTCCGCGCGGAACCAGCCGCTGCGGATCCCGCCGCCCGCGGCGAGCCCGACGCCGATCGTCGGCACGAGCGCCTGCTCGATCTGCGCGCTCACCCAGAGCGCTCCCTCCACGTCGCGCTCGGTCGCAGTGGACGGCCGCGCTGCCGCGGGCGGTCGGCGGCGCGGCGCGGGAGGCGGCGGGCGCGGCGCGCTGACGGCAGGGGCGGCGACCGCCTGGGGCGGCGCGGGCTGCGCGGCGGCGCTCCGCGCGACCGCGTCGGGATCGATCGACATCGCGACGATCAGCGCCGCTGCCCGCGACATGGACGCGCAGTCGTCGCCACGGATCACCCGCTCGCCCGGCGCCGGCGCGCGGATGCGCAGATCGAGCCGGTAGCGCTCGTTGCGCTGGCGAGCGATCGCGATCTCGACCTCGATCGGCTGGCGCTGCTCCGACGCTCCCAGCAGCCGGGCGATCTCGCTCCGGACCTCGTCGACCGGCGGGCACCCCGCCGGCGCTTCCCAGCGGAGATCGATGGTGCGCGGCTCGGCGGGCGCCGCGAGCGCGCGCGCGGGCAGGAGCCCTGCCGCGACGATCAGCGCCGGAAGGATCGACGGCGCATGCGCCCACCTCGAGACGTGCACCCGCGCACTCTACTCCTCCTGTTCCTCCTGTTCCTCCTGTCCGCACGCGGCGCGCACGCGCGTCGCGAGCGGCGAGCCCGGGCTCTTCGCGAGCAGCCTCGCCGCGATCGCCCTGCCGGACGGCGCGCGGCCGGAGCGGCAGAGCGCGATCGCGCGCGACGCCTCGCGCTCGGTCGAGAGCACGCCCCTCGGGTACCGGCTGGCGTGCTCGTCGAGCTTCGAGAGCGCCTGCGCGAACTGGCCCGCCTGCAGCGCCTGCTGCGCGTCGCGGAGCAGCGCGATCTCCGCGTCGAGCCCCTCGGAGCCCTGCTTCGCGGCGGCCGCCGCCCGGGGCGCGCGCGACGCCGTCGTGCGCGCCGCGGCGGTTGCCGGGGGCGCGGCGCTCGGCTCGGCGGGCGCGCTGGACGCCTCGGGAGCGCCGGCCTCGCTGGAGGCGCTCGCCTCGGCGGGCGCAGGCGTCCCGTCGACCGGGGCGCTGGAGGGCGCGGCGGCGCGCGCCGCTCGGGGCGCCTCGGCCGCGCCCGCCGCCTCCTCCTGCGCGCGTCGCGCATCGGGCGCCTCGCCCGGCGTCGGGAAGTAGAGCGCGGCCCCCGTCGCGAGGCCCACGATCAGCGCCGCCAGCCCGATCTTCATCGGGGCGCCGAGCAGCGTGATGGCCGCGCCTTGTGCGACCGCGGTGCTCGCGCTCGCGGCCATGCTCGCGGCGGCGGGGCCGACCGCGTGCGCGGCCGCGCCGGCGCTCGCGGAGCCGGCGGCTCCGGCGCTCTCGGCGCTCACGGCCACGGCCGTGGCCGTGGCCGCCGTCCCTGCGAGGCCGAGCCTCGCCCACACGGCCGCGCGCGTCCGGCGTCTGTCGTCGTCGGTCGGCTCGTCCTCGTCACGAAGGGCGTTCAGGAGCGCTCGCTCCCCGGCCCCCAGCTCATCCATTGCGGCCTCCTCGGATCCTGGCGTGGTGGCGGTGCACCGCGTCGGAAAACGCCTGTCGAGCGGCCCTCAGCCGCGCATACACGGTGTTGACGTTCACCCCGATGCCCCGCGCGATCTCCGCCGCCGGCATCTCTTCCAGCTCGGCGAGGAGGAGCACCACGCGCTTCTCCTCGTCGAGCGACGAGAGCAGCTCGTGCGCGACGCGCGCGGCCTCCGCCCTCGTCATGGCCTCGTAGGGGCTGAGGTTGCTCGGCCCGGCGAGCAGCTCGGGATCCACGGTCTCTCCTGTCCCGCGGTGGGCGGGGCTCTTGCGGCGCAGCGATCTCCGGTGCGTCTGCACGACGTTCACGACGATCCCGAAGACCCACGTCTTCAGCGACGAGCGGCCCAGGAACTCCGGGAGCCGCCGGTGCACGACGACGAACACCTCCTGGCACACGTCCTCGTGCGCCGAGGCGTCCACGCCGAGCCGGCGCACGGTCCGCCAGACGAAGGGGAACATCTCCTCGTACACCTCGGCGAAGTCGAGCGGCGCGGCCTGCACGCCGGCCGCGGGGACGGCGGCCACCGCGCCGGCGGGCGGAGGCGTCGACGGAGCGACCGCCGCGCGGGCCGTCACGGGCTGCGCTCCTCCTCGTAGGGCCGCGAGACGTGGAGCTCGCCGAGCGCGGTGAGCTCGGCGCTCGCGCCGAGCAGGTCGACGTTGGAGATCGCGTCGGTCCGCCCGGAGAACCAGGCGTACCGGAAGACGTCGGGGTCCGATTCGAGGAGTGGCACCGCTTCTCGCATGGTCGCCGCCTGCGCTTCGAGCGACCGCTCCGCGCCGTCGCCGCACGAGAGCTCGGTCGGCCAGATCGGGCGCTCGTCGCGTTCGAGCTCGCCGAGGTACCCCTCGAGCGCCGGCCGGCCGCAAGCGTACCAGTCAGCGCTGCCGCCGTCGCCAGCGCCGCCGCCCCCTGTACCGGGGGTGTGCCCCGCTTCGCCGCCGGTGCCGCCGGGGTCCACGGGGCCGGCGGCGCCCTCACCCGCGCCGCTCGCCCCATGGATATTTCCAGTGCCGCCGCCCGCGGTCGCCTCCGGGGGGAGCGTTTCCTCCACGCAAGCCGCGGAGAAGAGGATCCCGGGCAGGGGGCGGATACCGCAGCGGAGGGCTTGGCGAGCTCGGCGCATGGATCGAGGGGCTGGTGACCGGAGCCGCCGCGTTCCGTGAAGGAAAGTGGAGGGACGGGGGGCGACGTTCATCGGGCGGTCGTCGATGGGCTGGCGCTCCACGGCTCGCGGGCGGATCATCCGCTGCGGCGCACCGCGACCGACAGCGCGCACCTCCGCGCGCTTGACGGCCGCGAGGAGCGCATCGAGGAAGACCGGATGACACCCCCTCGCTGGCTTGCCGCGCTCGCGGCGCTCACCGTTCCATTGGCGGTCTCGGCGACGGCCTTGACCCAGGGCGACGCTCCCCTCCCGCCGCCTCCTCCTCCAGAGCCGCTCCCGTCTGCCTCCGCGCAGCCAGCACCGCCGCCTTCTTCTGCGCCGACACCGGTGCAGCCAGCGCCGGCCCCCGCGCCAGCGCCCGCGCCGACACCGGTGCAGCCGGCGCCTGCGCCGACACCGGTGCAGCCGGCGCCCGCGCCGACACCGGTGCAGCCGGCACCTGCGCCGACACCGGTGCAGCCGGCGCCTGCGCCGACACCCGTGCAGCCCGCACCTGCGCCGATACCCGTGCAGCCCGCACCTGCGCCTGCTCCCGCGCCTGCGCCGATTCCGGTGCAGCCGGCGCCTGCGCCTGCGCCCGCTCCCATGCCGTTCCCGCCGCCATCTCCCACGCCGGTGCCGCCTGCGCCGCGGCCTGCGCCCGCGCCGCGGTCGACACCTGCGCCTGCGCCGCCGCCCGCGCCGCGGTCGACACCTGCGCCTGCGCCGCCACCCGCGCCGCGGTCGACACCTGCGCCTGCACCGCCGCCCGCGCCGCGGGCCGCGCCGGCCGCGCGCACGCCCGCTCCGGAGCCGCCCGCGCCGGTTCCGCCCGCTCCCGAGGAGAAACCGAAGGAGCCCGAGGACGACGAGAAGGACGGGATGCGCTTTCGTTTCGGTACGACGCTCGGCGGCGGGATCATCGAGTCACCCACGGGCACGGGGGCCGTCTTTGCGCTCTCGGGCCGGCTCGGTGTCCAGGTCAACCATTATTTCGGGATATACTACCAGAACACACCGATGGTGACGCTCACCCCCGAGAGCACCGAGAACAGCGCTGGATTCGAGGCGGGGTTCATCGACTACAACTCGGTGCTCGCGGGCTTCACGCTGTTCCACTTCCTCGATCTCGGCGCGGGACCCTCCATGGATTACGTGGCCGTCGCGACCTGCGGCGCGGAGGTCCCGGAGGGCGGCATCCCGCTCCCGAGCGCCGGCTGTGAGAGCACGGCGGCCTGGTACTTCGGCGCTCACGCGCGGGGCGCCCTGATCCTCGGCGGCCTGGCCGGGAGCGGCGCGCGGCGGAGCGGCTTCGCCATCAGCGCGGATCTCCACCCGGTGTTCCTGCCAGAGGGGCCGACATTCACCTTCACGCTGGGCCTCGGCAGCGAGTGGTACTGAGACGAACGGCGCGCCGCAGCGCGGCGCGCCGCCTCGCCCCGAGCGAGCCGCTCCGCGCGCCCGGCGCTCCGGGCAGCGGCGGGCAGCGGTTTGCCCGTCCGCTGGCCGAGCGCCCTACGAGTGGAACCTTCGTTCCCCAGGTCACGAGAGTTCCTTGCAAATACGCCGGGCCGCAGGGGCCCTGCCTCACGTCTGCGCGGCGCTCGGCGCCCGCGCCTCTCGGGCGCGCCACCCGCTGTGATCCGCGACACCCCGGCCCTGCGGCCGCGGCTCGCGAGGGTTGCTGTGTGGCGACCCGATGGACTACAATCAGTTTGTCGGAGCGATTGTTGGCGGGACGCCGCACCGGAGAGCTGGACGCCACGATCGTCCTGCGCCAGCGGCGAGCGCCACCAGCAGAGCGCCACCAGCAGAGCGCCAGCGGCAGAGCGCCAGCAGTACGCAAGCGGTAAGTAGATCGAGCGCGACGCGCGAGCTTTCGAGCTCGGTGGCAGGGAGCGAAGGCGCACCCATGGATTCCGCGGTTTGTGCGTGACAAGGCAAAATTACCGGGTATCACGATGCACCATCGCTCACCATGTAGGTCGACGAGGCATGATGTGTCGCGCGAATCCGGGGCGTCGTCTGCTGGTTTCTCGGAGGCGCCATCTCTTGCTTGCGCGGCGCGGGGGATATGCCGATCCTGGGACTCGAGATCGAGCCCTGAGACCGAGGTGCGTGAGGAGCGTGTCAAGCGCTCGCCCCGGTATCTGTCCTGCTCGGCAGCTCCGGCGTGGTCCTGCTGGCCGGCTGCTGGCGGGCGAGCGGCCGTCGGGTGTCGCCACCCTCCCCGGCGTCCCCCTTTCGCCAAGCTCGGTGGGGCCGCGGGGGCGCCTCCCAGGGGGCGCTTGACAAAGAGGGTTAACCATCGGCTACGCTCCCTACCCATGATGACCGGGAGGAAATGAGCCTGGTGGAAACGAGCTGCAGGCGCTCCACGGGGGCACGGCGATCGGCGGTCGAGCGGGCCGTGGGGCACCTCGCGTGTCGGGCGCGAATCGCAACCCGCTGGGCATCATCGTGGGTCCCACGAAATAACCGCGCGGCTCCTCCGGTTCGGCACGGGGGATTTCGCTCACTCCTCAGGACTCTCGCCGAGCGCGCTTGGCCCGACAGGACCGGAGTTCCGCTTCGCCGGGGGCTCCGATCGACGCGCGCGCCGGCGGCCCTGCTGGCGGCGGCTCTGCTCATCGGGTGCTGTCTTCTGCTGCTCAGCCCGCCTATCACGGCTGGGCCCGTGGCCACGCTCTATGTGTATGCGGTGACACCGCTCCGCGCTCGCGCCCTCGAGCAGAAGATCGAGGAGTCGATGCCCGGCGTCGATGTCACCGTGTTCGGAAAATTGAGCGATTTCAAAGCCGCGCTCGAGTCGAGCCCGCCCGACGCGGCCCTCTCGCCAAAGCCGGTCCTGGCTTCGCTCAATCGGACCGCCGACATCCAGGGCATGATGGCGGGGAGCGACGCGGAGCAGTACCTCCTGGTCTCGACGAGGGCGCTGACCAAGGAGATGCTCTCCGGTCTCAGATACGGGATCGTCGATCTGGTCGAACGGAAATCGCTCCCTAAGTTCGTAGCCGGGCTCTTGGGTGTGAGCGCCGCGCCCGAGGTCCAGCGCGTCACGAAGATCGAAGATCTCCTGCAGCTGCTCCAGTTCCAGACGGCTGATGCGGTCCTCCTCCCCGAGCGATTTCGCTCTGACTTCGAGTCGAGAAGCAAGATGACGTTCACGATCCTCAGCCTCTCGACGGCGAAGGTCGGGCTGGTGGCGGTCACGTTCCTGAGCGAGCGCCAGCCGGTGGAGGGCGCGATCCGGAGGCTTCCGAAACACGTGCTGGCCGATCTGGGGGTTGACGAATGGAAGTAAGGTCGACGCGTCCCCTCTCTCGGCGCTCGCTGCTGCGGGCCTCCGCCCTCGCGGGGCTCGTGCTGTCCCTGAGCTGCTCGTCCGGCCCGGCGACGCCCGTCGCCAGCGACCCGGCGCCGACGCTCAAGCCGCCGCCTCCGGACGCGAGGCCCGTCATCTCCGTCATCGCCCCCTCGGATCCGCAGCTCGACGACATGCTGAGATCGCTCCGCGTCGAGCTGTCCGGGGAACATCGTGTCATCATCTCGCTGCTGCGCGGCGAGGAGTCGAGCCCCGACCTCGTGGCGCAGATCGTCGCCCGCGATCGCCCGCAGGCTGTGGTGCTGGTCAACAACTCGACCGTGCTCCTGTATCGCGAGTGGGCGCGCACCGTCCCGACCCCGCCGGTCGCGCTGATCCTGATGGCGTCCTTCGCCGAGGAGCTCCAGCGCACCGTCCCCAACTCGGTCGCCATCTCCTACGAGGTGCCGGCGGTCACGGCCATGGTGGGCCTGCGGACGCTGGGCCTCGACGCTCATCGGGTCGGCGTCGTCTACCGCCGGGGCTTCGCGGATCACATCGCGCGACAGGAGGCGCTCATGCACGTCGAGAAGCTGGCCTTCGTCAAGGAGGAGCTCTCGAACAAGCCACGCGTGCAGGACCTCCGCGCCGCGCTCGTGAACCTCCAGCGGGCGAAGGTCGACGCGATCTGGCTGCCGAACGACAATGGCCTCCTGAGCCCGAGGTTCTTGACCAACGTCTGGCTGCCCTACGTGGACCGGCTCGGCGCGCCGGTGGTCGTGGCCGTGCGTTCGCTCGTGAACGAGCACGCGGAGTTCGGGACGTTCGCTGCCATCCCCGACACCCAGGCGCTCGCGGTGCAAGCGGCGGATGTCCTCTACGAGCTCGCGGACGCCGACTGGAGGCTCCGGTCGTCGGGCGTCCGCCTGCCCATCTCCGTGAAACGCCTGGTCGACGTGAGGCTCGCGCGGCGCTTCGGCCTGAATTCCAGTCAGTTCGGCCAGGTTGACTTTCTCATCGGTAGGTGAGCGCGTATCGGGGGGAATGGAGGCGCCGTGCGATTACCTTTCCAACCGGGCACATGGTCACGATGCGACGGGCCAGCTCGAACCATCGAGCTCCCGGGCTCGCCTGCCATCTGCTCGTCGCGTGGAGAGCGTCGCGCGCGTAGCTGCCGTCCCTGGAGCGCGTCGTCATGATCCGGGTGCTCGTGATCGATGACGACGAGATCGCTCGCGAGGCGATGCGCGCCGTCCTGGTCAAGGCCGGCTTCGATGTGGTCGAGCTCGCCACGCCCATCGGCGCGACGGCGGTCATCAAGCGAGACAAGATCTCCGTGGTCGCGCTCGACATCAACATGCCGACCATCAACGGCGACAAGCTGGCGAAGCTGCTCCGCGACAACGCGCAGCTCTCGAACCTGGGTATCGTCCTCGTCTCCAGCTGTGATATCGACAAGCTGAGCGCGATCGGCGAGAAGGTCGGCGCCGACGGCATCGTCTCGAAGGCGAAGCTGCACGTCGCGCTGGCGCCGGCGGTCGAGCGCGCGGTGGCGTCGCGCGTCGGGAAGACCAGCCCGCCGCCGCCTTCGTCTGCGGGGTCTTCCGCGGCGTCGTCCTCCTCTAACCCGCCGCCGTCGATGAGGCGTCCAAAGTAGAGTGCATGGCAACCCCGAACACCCACGGCTCGCTCCGCATCAAGCTGCTGCGCCTGATCCTGGGCGCGCTGCTGCTGCTCGGGGGCACCACGCTGCTCGCGAGCGGCGCGCTCATCTATTCGACGGATCGCGCGGTCCAGGCCAAGCGTGAGCAGGAGCTCCTGAGCGGTCTGGAAGAGAAGGCGCGCCTGCTCGGCTTCAATCAGGCGCTGGCCCTGCGCAGCCTGGTGGCGGACAACCTCTTCGGGGATGTCAAGGCGCTCATTCACCAGACCGTCTCGGAGAACAACGACATCGCCTACGGGTTGTTCTTCGACGCGGAGAACCGGGTCTGGGCGGCGAGCGGCCTGGCCCGGGTGCCCGCCTCGAAGGACGCGCCCAGCCCGGCGGCGCCGAGCTTCACCGCGGCGGACATGGAGTCCCTCGGGATCAGCACCACGCACCCGTCCCGGCTCGTGCTGCGGCGGCGGCAGAACCCCCTGGGCGGGGATGACGTCCTCGAGGTCGCGGCCCCGGTCCTCTCGGAGGGGACCCACGCCGGGACCGTGATCTACGGCATCAGCACGAGGAGCGTCGTCGAGCGGATGGTCCAGGCCCGGGACCTCGCCGCGAACCGGCTCGTGACCACGCTCGGCCTGATCGTGGCGCTGATCCTCGGCAGCGGGGCGGCCAGCTATTTCCTCGTCAAGCGGGTCGCTGTCCACATCACCGAGCCGCTGCTCGCGCTGCGCACGGCGGCGGGGGCCATCGCGACCGGGCTCCGATCGAGCGCGCCGCCGACCGAATCGCCGATCGTGGATCGGAAGAAGTGGGAGCGCGTGCAGATCACGAGCGGCGACGAGCTCGAGCTGCTCGGAGCGGCCTTCAACAGCATGGTCGAGGCGAACGAGCAGGCGTTCGAGGAGCTGCGCGTGAAGACCGAGCAGGCGCTCGAGGCGTCCCGGATGAAGAGCGAGTTCCTCGCCAACATGAGCCACGAGATCCGGACGCCGATGAACGGCATCCTCGGGGTCATCCGGCTCATGCAGAACCAGTCGCTCGACGGCAAGATGCGGCGTTACGTGGAGACCGTCGACGCCTCCGCCAACACGTTGATGTCGATCATCAACGACGTGCTCGACTTCTCGAAGCTCGAGGCCGGCAAGTACGTGGCGCAGCACGTCTCCTACGATCTGCGCCTCGTCATCCAGGAGGTCGCGGAGCTGATGGCGAGCCAGGCGCACGAGAAGGGCCTCGAGCTCGTGTACCGCGTCGAGCGCCGCGTCCCGACGGGCGTCGTGGGCGATCCCGACCGGTTCCGCCAGGTGCTCACCAACCTGGTCGGCAACGCGATCAAGTTCACCGATCGCGGAGAGGTGCTGATCGACGCCTCGACCTCGCAGCAGGACAAGGCCACGGCGCTCATCAAGCTCTCCGTGGTGGACACCGGCCCCGGCATCGCGCCCGACGACCAGAAGAAGCTCTTCGCGGCCTTCTCGCAGGTGGACGGCTCGCTGGTCCGCAAGCACGGCGGCACGGGCCTCGGGCTCGCGATCAGCAAGCGCCTCGTCGAGGTCATGGGCGGCGAGGTCGGCCTCGACAGCACGCCGGGGCAGGGCAGCCGGTTCTGGTTCACGATCAGGGTCGGCGTCACGGCCGGAGGCGAGCAGATCCGCTCCGCCGAGTGGGCGAGCGGGCGCCGCGCGCTCGTGGTGGAGAACAGCAGGAGCTGGCGCGACGTCGTGGTGGAGCACCTGGTGGCCTGGGGCTTCGACGCCGAGTCCGCGGCCTCCGGGAGGGACGCGATCAACCGGCTCGAGCTCGCGGTGCTGGAGAAGCGGCCGTTCAGCGCCGCCGTCGTCGGCGTCCAGATGGACGATCTCGGCCTCGAGGAGTTCCTCAGGACGATCCAGTCGGTCCCGGCGCTGCAGACGTTGCCCGTGGTGGCGCTCTATCACATGGGATCGAGCGTGACGCTCAGCGGGATGGACTCCAGCATGGTCACGCAGCTCCCCAAGCCGCTCCGCGTCTCCGAGCTGTACAACACGCTGCAGAGCGCGCTCACGGGCGCCTCGACCCCGCCGCCTAGCAAGCCCGGCGCGGAGCCGGGTAAGATCGCGAGCAAGCTCCCCGTGCTGGTCGTCGATGACAACGAGATCAACCGCTACGTGGCGATGGAGCAGGTCGAGCAGCTGGGCCTGCGCGTGGAGACCGCGTGCAACGGCCAGGAGGCGCTCGAGTGCGTCAAGCGAAAGCGGTATGTCGCCGTGCTCATGGATTGCCAGATGCCCGTGATGGACGGGTACACCGCCACCCAGGAGATCCGCGCCTGGGAGCGCTCGAGGAACCGCCACACGGTGATCATCGCGCTGACGGCGCACGCGCTCGTCGGCGAGCGGGATCGGGTGCTCGCGGCGGGGATGGACGATTATCTTGCCAAGCCGGTGCGCCCTCAATCTCTGCAGAAGACCTTGTGGCGGCACGTGGTCCTGAGCCGGGACGAGCCCGGGTCGTCGCCGTCTCCCTCCGCCCCCGAGCTGGAGGCGGCGCGCGCGCCGGTGCTCGACCCGGAGGTCCCGCGCTCGCGGAAGCTCATCGAGCTCGTCCTCAAGAACGTGCCGGCGCAGCTCGACGGCCTGGAGGGGGTCATCCGGAGCGCCGTGGCTGCAGAGATCAAGGCGAACGCTCACAAGCTGAAGGGCAGCATGCTCTCGATCGGCGCGACGCGCGTCGCGGAGCTGGCGGAGAAGATGCAGCTCGCCGCGGGTCAAGGCGAGCTGCCGCAGGCGGGCGACCTCGCGCGGCTACGTGACGAGTTCGACTCCGTGAGCGCTGCGCTGAGGGAGGAGCTCGCCGCGACCGCCAAGGCGACGTGACGATCGCGCCGAACCGATGATGGACGAATGTCTGGAGCCCACTGAACCCGCATGATGCTTGCCTCACTCGAAACCAGGTGGATGGTCGCGCTGGTGATCGCTTCGATCCCCGGTCTCGCATGGGCCCAGCCGACGACCGCGACGGCGCCGGGAGCGCCGAAGGCGGTGGGGGGTGAGCGCCGGAACGACGCGCTCGAGGACGTCGACCTCCTGAGGCTGCTCGACGTCGAGGTGTCCACGGCCACCAAGACGCTGGAGACCCTCGACGACGCGCCCGCCATCATGACGGCGATCACCGCGGAAGAGATCCAGCGCTGGGGATACACGAGCGTCGGCGAGGTGCTGCAGCACGTCGTCGGGTTCTATCTCATCGACGACCACATCCTGCCGAACGCCGGCGTGCAGGGGATGACGGGCGGGCTGGGGGCCGAGAGCGGCGGGATCAAGGTGATGATCAACGGCCGATCGGCGGCGTTCCGGACCACCAGCGGCAACTGGCTGGGCACGGAGCTGATCCCGCTGTCGGCCATCAAGCAGATCGAGATCGTCCGTGGTCCGGCGTCGGCGCTCTATGGCGCCGATGCGTTCCTCGGGGTCGTCAACATCATCACCCTCGATCCGGAGGACATCCCCTTCGTCGACGGCACGGTGCAGGTCGGCGTGACGAGGGACCACCCGCGCGGCCGTTTCGACGTCGTGGGCGGCATGTTCACCGATCGCTTCGAGATGATGCTGACGGCCGCGGGGGAGCTCGATGATCGAAGCGGCCTGGAGATGCCTACCCAGTCCCCGGCTCCCCTCATCCCGCCCTACAACGCGGGGCGCCTGGACGCCCAGAACCTCGAGCGGATGTCGGGGGTCGTCGGGGCGCGCATCGGGTTTCGCCATCCCGAGCGTGGGCACCACCTCAGGCTCAGCGCGTACTGGTCAGGCCTCCGGCGCGGCGGGGATTTTGCGCAATGGGCACAGCTCACCGGCGGTACGGACGACGAGGGGAACCGTGCCGGCACGGTGATCAGCCTCCAGCAGCGTCGCGTGGCGGTCGACGGGCTTTACCAGCTGAACCGGGAGCTCGCGTTCGCGGTGCAGGGGATGTACTTCCAGGGGGGCGTCCTGCCGGACGATCGCATCGACGTCGCCGGCGGCTGGTACTACATCGAGCGGCGCATGGCGTATCGCGGCGTGGACGCGAGCGTCGAGGCCCGGTGGATGCCGTGGGACCGATTCAACCTGATATTGAATCTGGAGTCCGTCTACGACAAGGAGGACCTGCCGTCCTTCCGCCGGGTCACCAAGGAGTCGGGGCAGTCCTTCGGCTCGCCGGAGCGGGAGCAGCAATCGGCCGAGCTCTTCGACGTCGGTGCGCTCCTTAGCGCCAACCTCAAGGTGCTCGATCCGTGGCTGAAGGTCACGGGCGGGCTCCGCTACGATCACCACAGCAAGTATGGCAATCAGCTGACCGGTCGGTTCGGGGCGACCTCGCACCTGGGAAAGACGGTCGTGGCCAAGCTGCTGTACGGCAGCGCCTTCAAGGCGCCTTCCCCGTATCTGCTCTTCGCCGAGCCCCTCGTGCCGGGCGACGTGATCGGGAACGAGCGGCTGTCGCCTCAGCTCATCCACACCGTGGACGCGGAGCTGACGTGGAGGCCTGCTGTCTGGGCCACGGCGAGCACGGGGGTGTCGTACAGCCTCTTGAACGACAAGGCGGAGTTCGTCCCGCGGGGCATCAACCAGACGGCCCTGAACGTCGCCAGCCAGAAGTCCTTGATCTGGGCGACCCGCGCCGAGCTGCGGCGCGGCGACGCCTTCGGGGGCTACGGGTCGTTCGAGACCGTGCACTCCACCCGGGACTCCGGCCAGGTGGGGTACCAGGCGGATCTGGTCGGCTCGTCGATGGTCGCCTACCCGAGCTGGATCGCCCGCGCCGGCGCCTATGTGAAGCTGCCGTCGCCGAGCTCCGTGCCGCTGGAGCTCTCGACGCAAGGGATCCTCGTCGGGCCCCGGCGGTCCGCGGAGGCGAGCACCCTGGAGAAGGGCGGCGCGTTCGAGCTGCCCACGTACCTCAGGTGGAACGCCAGCCTGGTCGCGCGCAACCTGTGGATCATCCCGGGGCACGAGACGACCCTGGCCGTGCGCGCCAAGAACATCCTCGGCACCTTCGGCCCGGATCCGGGCTTCTCGGGCTTCGAGTACCCGCTCGCGCCGCGCGAGATCTTCTTCGAGCTACGACACCGCTACTGAGCTGCCGCTCTATAGCGGGGAGCAGATTCGTGGGATACGGGCTCAGCCGCTAGAGTACCGATCACGTTGAAGCCCGGAGAATTTTCACAGGGAGGCGAGGAGGCGGGGAGGAAGAAGAAAATGAACTTCTCCCTCTTGCCGTCTCTCGCTCCCCGCCTCCCCGCCTCCCTGTGAAATTCCTGCTCTTTCTTGGGGTTTCAACCCGTTTGTCGCTCCAGCTCACTGCTGGACGATGCACTTGGCGTCAAAGGGGTCGCCATCGACGAACTTATCGCCTTGGATGGTCCACTTTTGCATGATGTGATTCCGGCTCGCCCCGTAGGTGTCGAACTCGTATTCGGCGGCCGCCCCGATGTAGCGGAGCGGGGTCCCCGCGCGGAGCTTGGCCATCGCGGCCTTCAGATCCCACCACACGGCCACCTCGTTCTTGGGGTCGTTGAGCTCGAGGATCTTCTGCCGCAGCTCGTTCCCGGACGTGATGATCTGCCCGGTGGTGGCGTACCCGTACACGAGGCCCATCGCGATGAGGACGACGCCGTCGTAATAGAAGTGCGCCGCGGGGAACGGCACCTCGTGGTTCCACCGGCGGGAGAAGTGATAGGTGAAGGCTTCGGCGTTCCAGCGCGTGCAGCTGAGCGCCTCCCCGGCTGGGTCGTCGGGGTTGGGGCTGCACTCGCTCCGCAGGCTGAGCGAGGGCGAGATCCCATAGGAGTTGTCGTCGAGGGTGCCTTGAGGGATGTTGGCGAGGAACACCTCGGTGTGCAACGCAGGGCCGAGGAGCCACCTGCCCGGGCGCCCGTGGACGGTCCATTCGGTCACGATGGTCGAGGCGGCGGACGGATAGGCGGCCAGCAGCGTGCGGCCGGCCGTCCGTTCTGGGTTGAAGGCGGCGTTGATCTTGTCCTTGTACGTCTGTGCGCCCGGCTTGAACGTCACCGAGGGGAGGATCCTGCCCTGGAGCGCCGCGAAATGCGTCGTGAACTCGGTGCTGACGGCGGTGTTGTAGTCGTCCCGCGCGGAGAGGCTATTGGCAGTGCGGACACCCTCGCTGACGATGGTCTTCGCGAGCGCGCAGCCGATGCCGAGCGGGGAAGGGGCGAGCCTCACCCTGCCGCCGTCGTCCTCGCGGCGCGCGATGGAGGGCGCGGCATAGCTCGGCAGCATGTGGAGGAGGTCCTCCTTCTTCACCTCGATCGCGATGTCGCGGGCGAGCTCGTTCTCTTCGGGTCCTACCAGGTAACGGACATCATCCGTGTAGATCAGCGAGAGCAGCTGGTCGAGCCCGCGGTCCTGGCTCGAATGGCTGTCTCGGCTCACGATGTCGAACGGCCTCCCTTCGAGCCCCCCCGCCGCGGTCACGTCTTCGACCGCGAGCAACATGGCTTGCTCGAGGTTGCGGCCGATGGCCGACTCGCTCCCGGAGAAGGGGAGGAGGGCCCCGATTCTGATGGCGTTCTCGGGCTCATCGGGCTCATCGGGCGCCGTCGACGAGCAGGACGCCGAGAGCAGGGACGCGAGTCCCACAATCAGCCCGGTCTCCATACAGCGCGTGCGTCGCCCGCGAGCACCCAGCCACGCGCCGGCTCGATGGAGGCAGTCCCGAACGGTAGGCATCCCAGTGTACATGGTTGTCCTTCGAGACGATGACATCGCATTGAGGACGGAGCTGTCAAGGGCCGTGGGTGCGATGCACACCACAAGGTTCGCTGTTTGCGTTGTGCGATCGATGTTCGTCGAACGCGGCTGTCGGGCCGTGGTGAGCGCGTGACCGAGAGAGAGGGGCCCCGGGTGGGGCGCCGGCCGCGGCGTCGTTCCGTGGGCGGCGCCCGGGTTGCGCCCCCGCTCGGATTGTGATGGACGCCCGCCGCTCCTCCGCGAAACCTTTGCGGACCGCCCGTGTCCAAGGAGACGTGATGCCCTCCCACCTTCGCTCGCATTTCGCCTTCAACGCCCTCGCCGCCGCGCTCGGGCTCTCCCTCGCGGCCTGCGCCGGGGCGCCTCCGCCCGCGCCGAACGCGCCGGTCTCGCCGGGCGACGGCCGCCCGGCGACCCTGCCGCCGGCGCCGCTCCCGGAGGAAGAGGCCTTCGCCGTCCACGGCACGCTCAAGGACGAGTGGCTCCCGATCCTGAAGCCGGCGCCCTTCGATCCGAAGACCGCGCTGGTCCCGCCGGCGCCTGCCGGCGTGCCCGCCGCGCCGCGCGCCTGCGAGGCGTTCGTGCGGCGCGCCGCCGTCGCGCCGGCGCAGCCCTGCGGCGACGCGCAGGGCGCGCTCGACGCGCTCGACGCCGCGCTCGCCGAGGACGACGCCGCGAAGCGCGACGCGCGGCTCGCGGGCGTCGAGGCGTGCGCGGGCCTCGAGGCGGGTCTCGCGCGCGCGCTCCGGGCCGAGCTCGCGCCCATCACCTGCGGCGACGCCATCGCCGTGCCGCTCCTCGAAGCGCCGCCCGCCGCGCTCCGGGGCGACCTCTACCAGGTGCTGCTCGGCCTGACGCTCTCCGCCCGGCTCGCGCGCACCGCGACCGAGCCGCCCACGCTGCGGCCGCCCTACGATGTCCAGCGCGTCCTCGCGTTCACCAAGGGGCCGCTCTTCGCGTGGGTGACGGAGCAGGCCCGGGCGATCGAGGATCTCGGGCGGCGCGGCGTCGAGCTTCCGTTCTACGCGAAGGGCATCGTCGCCGTGGAGTCCGGGCGGGCCGACATGCGGCTCGTCGAGGCGGTCCGGTCCGCGCCGCTGCCGGACGCCATGCGGAAGGACGCCGAGCTCGCGAACGTCTATTACGGCGAGCTCGATCAGCTGCTCGATCCCTGGAAGGCCCGCGGCCGCGACGCCGCGCTCGTCGGCCTGCGCGAGCTCTCTGCGGTCGGCGTCCTCCGCGACGCCCGCGTCGACGGCGCGCGCAAGATGCTCTCCCGCCTCTACGGCGGCCGGCGCGTCGACGCGCTGGACGCGCTCGAGCTGCCGCCGCTCGCGGCGGGCGCCCCTCCCTCGTCGGCCGTCGAGCGGCTCGCTGCCCGGCTGCCGACGTACTACGCGGGCCGCCTGATCGCGCCCGAGGCGGCGGCGCGGCCCGAGCTCCTGCGCGTCCTGCTCGGCCGGGGCGTCCCGCTCCAGCACCGCGCGGCGCTGCGCACAGCGCAGCTCTCGCCCGAGTCGAGGCTCCTCTATGCGAGGGCGCGGCTCGAGCTCGGCCGGCTGTACTGGCGGGCCGTGGACTTCGATCAGGCGACCGCGCTGCTCGCGGCGTGGCCCAAGGACACCCCGCGCCCCGCCGAGGCGACGGCGCTGCTCGCTGTCGCGCTCGGCCTGCGCAACGGCCCCGAGGACGCGGCGCTCATGATGCGGCGGGCGCCGCTCGCGGGCCTCGGCCTGGGCGACCTCGCGGCGCTCGACTGGGTGGCCCGCGCGAAGCCCGCCTCGGCGTACGCGGGCATCGCGGCGTACGACGCGGCGCTCATCAAGCAGATCGCCGCCCCGCAGGGCGCGGAGGCGAGCTACTGGTCCGACGTGGCGGCGCGCTTCCGCGAGGCGCAGGCGCTCCTCACGGGGCCGCTGTCGAAGTCGGCGGAGGAGAGGGCGCGCGCGGCCGACGAGATCGCGCGGGCGGCGCGGTAGGGACGGCGCGCTGGGCGGCGCGCCGGATCGCCGAGCTCGGCCGCTTTGCGAGCCCCCGCCGCCGGTGCCGGCCGCCCCACCTGAAGCGCCGGCGCTGCCGGCGGTCTACGGATCGATGATCCAAGGACCACCCGCGCCGCCCGCGCCGCCGTTGGCGCCAGCGCCGCCCGCGCCGTCGTTGGCGCCAGCGCCGCCCGCGCCGTCGCGGCCACCGGTGCCGGCTCCCGCATCGCCGGGGCCGCCAGCGCCGGCTCCCGTGCCCGTGCCGGTGGCCGCGGCGGTGGCCGCGACGCCGGTGGTCCCGACGCCGCTGGCCTCGTCTTCACCGGGGGTCGAGCCGTTGCCCGCGCCGCCGGTGCCGCCGGGGTCCACGTACGGGCCCGGGTCGATCAGACCGCCGCCGATCGCGGCCAGATCATAGATGAGGTCGGTATCGAAATAGACCCCGATCGGCCTGTAGGCGATGCCAGATCCCACGACGACGGTCTCTGCTGCATGAGTCTCCCGGTTCCAGCCGGCGGTGCTGACGATATCCCAGGTGTATTGCTGGTACACCGGATAGGCCGAGACCCGCGCGAGCGCGGCCGTGGGCACGAACAGGACCGAGGTCGCGTCGAGCGCGACGGTCGCGCTCACGTCGAAGCCGACCGCCCTGGTGATCTGGTCGTCCGACGGCACGCAATCGTCCAGCGGGCCCGGTGTGGGCTGGGCGCCCGGGGACGTGTCGCCGCCCCACGTGGCCGAGGAAGGCTGAGGACCCCAGGTGCCGCCGCCCGGCATGCCCGGCGCGGGCTGATAGCTCCAGCCGCCGCCGCTGCCCGGCATTCCCGTCGATGGCTGAAGGCCCCAGGTGTCGTCGCCGCCCGGCAGGCCGCCCGGCAGGCCCGGGATGGGCTGGAAGAACCCGAACGGCGCGTCCTCCGACAGCGCCGGCAAGGGCCAGAGGTCGTTGGGTGCGCGACTGTCCCGCGCGCGCTCCACAGGCCGGGGCGGGGGCACCCTGGGCGCGGTGGTGCTCAGCACGCGCACCGCCGGCGAGACGCTCGCCGACACGGAGACGCTGAGGGTCCGCGGGCCGAACCCCTCCGCCACGCGGAGCAGGTGGGCGGCATCCTCCCAGTGGAACGTCTCCGGTAGAAGGAGGACGTTCGTGATCGTCTGACCAAAACACAGGGCCTGCCGGGCCTCGCCGACCCCGGCTCGCGCGCGGCTGTCCGCGCGCTCGGGCACCTCGGACGCCTCGCGCGGGCTCACGCAAGTGATGGATGGAACGAGCAGCATCGCCGTGGCGAGCACGCGCTTCACGTCAGGAACGAACATGTTCACTCCCCTGGGTTGCGATCAGAGCAGCGAAGAGACGGAGCCGTTCAGGCGTGGAGAGCGCCGGGGAGCCGATGCGCTCCCTCGGCCTCCCGGAACCATCGCGCAAACGCGGCGAGCACCCTGGATCCAGGGGCGCGACCGGCTCGTTGTGCATCGCATGCATCTCCGACGACCATGGATGCAAGAAGCGGGGATTGGCCGTGTGGGCGCGCAGGTGGCGCCGCGCCCAGGTCCGGCGCAAAGCACGGTGGATGCGTTCACCGCCCGGACTGCCTGACCCTGAGAACCCTACCGGAACATGATCGGTTGCTTGTGTGACCTCGCAGAGCACCTAGCGCTACTGTGGGAAGTTGCCCCGGATCAGCAGAAAAAACGCCATGGCGCCAAGAGGCGAGGGGAAGGGCTGTTCCTGCATTTCCCTCCTATTCCCCTGGTTCCTTGGCGCCCTTGGCGTCATGGCGGTCGCTTCCTGGCCCGACTTCCCGCAGCAGCGCTAGTCGCCTTCGAGCGGTCCGGGGATGTTCCGACCCGGCGCGAGGAGCTGGCTGCCGTTCATCTGCCACACGGCCATCAGGTCCTGTTCGGCGTTGCCCCATAGCACGTCCGCCATGCCATCGAAGTTGAAATCGGCCACGCCCGACGCGGGCACCCACCCATCGCCGATCGGTCCTGGGATGTTCCGACCCGGCGCAAGGAGCTGGCTGTCGTTCATCAGCCACACGGCCATCAGGTTCTGTGCGGCGTTATGCCACAGCACGTCCGCCATGCCGTCGAAGTTGAAGTCGAGCGCCGTGATGGTGACCCATCCGTCTCCGATCGGTCCGGGGATGTTCGGACCCAGCGCGAGCGGCTCGGTGCCGTTCATCAGCCACACAGCCATCAGGTTCTGTGCGGCATTGTTCCAGAGTATGTCCGCCATACCGTCGGAGTTGAAGTCGGCCGTTGTCGAGGCGATCCACCCGTCTCCGATCGGTCCGGGGATGTTCGGACCCGGCGCGAGCAGCTGGGTGCCATTCATCAGCCACACGGTCGCCAGATTCTGTCGGGGATTGTTCAAAACCACGTCATTCATCCCGTCAAAGTTGAAGTCGGCAGCGCTCGTCACGGCCACCCACCTGTCGCCGAGCGGTCCGGGGATGATCGGCCCCGGTGCAAGGAGCTGGCTGCCTTTCATCAGCCATATAGCCAACAGGTTCTGTGGGCTGTTGTACCAGAACACGTCCGCCATGCCGTCGTAGTCGAAATCACCAGCCGAAATCGCCTCCCACCCGTCGCCGATCGGTCCGGGGATGTTCGGACCCGGCGCCAGGAGCTGGCTGTCGTTCATCAGCCACACGGCCATCAGGTTCTGTCCGGCATTGTTCCAGAGCGCGTCCGCCATACCGTCGCGGTTGAAATCGGCCGGGTAGATGGCCTTCCACCTGTTGCCGTCCAACCGCTGCGCCGCCACGCCGGGCGATGGACTCTGGCCTTCGGAACGCAGGCCATTGGCTTCGCGCTCGGCGCCATCCGCGCAGGCAAACATGGCACATATTGCAGGAATTGTGCTCGTGAGATTGGCCAACGTGACGAGTCGCATGCCCCTGCCTTCTTTTTGCGTTCGTGCACGGGCTCTAGGCTGTCGATACTTGCCAGAATGGCCGATGCGCGAAGATTGTGTCGTTGCTCCAGCCGCACGCTGTGCGCCGCGGTGGCCACGCAAGCATCTCTCACCTGCGACCGCTCGTGCCGGGCGGTGGGCTACGACGACATTATCAAATATGGTGTAACACGCTCGACGACGCCACCCGAGCCTCATTGCGCCACGCAAGCGCCATCGCGGTACGTGGGGATGCCGAAGAGTGGTGGCCTGTTCTGCATGACGCGCGCAAAGCTAGGCCCGCCAGCGTCAAGAAGCCGTCAAGAGGCGGTCGGGCACCGTCAAGAGATCGTCAAGACAGGAGCGGAGGGAGCGCGTGGGCCTCGCGCCGGGCGCCAGGGCGGGCGTGACGCCTGTGCCCTGGCGACGGCCGAGAACCTCATCAACGCGTTTTTTACGCCGGCAGGGCGCGCATGAGGAGATCTTGACGGGGCGAGAGCTCTACCTTGTCGCCATGGTCGACGGAGACAGCGACCGACGGAGCACCGCCATGAGCTCGCCGAGCACCCTGCGGCGCGATCCCGCCGTCTTGATACTTTCTTGACGAGGGGCCCCCTCAGTTTGACGGTCCCTTGACCCGCGCGGGACTACGTTCTGTCCCGCTCGGTCGGCGCGGGCGCCGCGGCGGCGGCGAGTCGACGCTCAGCTACCTGACGCAGATGGCCGGGCTCACCGTGCAGAACTTCGTGTCCGCCGCGACCGGAATGGCCGTGCTCGTCGCGCTGATCCGCGGGATCACGCGGAAGACGGCGGATACCGTCGGGAGCTTCTGGGTCGATCTCGTCCGGAGCACCCTTTACATCCTCCTGCCGCTCTCGCTCCTGCTCGCCGTCCTCCTCGTGTCCCAGGGGGTCGTGCAGGGCTTCGGCGGGTACCAGAGCGCGTCGCTGCTCCAGGCCGTCAAGGACCAGGGCGGCAGCGCGGTCGTTCATCAGGTGATCCCGATGGGGCCTGCAGCGTCGCAGATCGCGATCAAGCAGCTCGGGACCAACGGCGGCGGGGTCTTCAACGTGAACTCGGCGCACCCGTTCGAGAACCCCACGGCCGTCTCGAACTTCCTCGAGATGCTCGCGATCCTGCTCATCCCCGCCGCGCTGTGCCACACGTTCGGCCGGGTGGTCGGCGACAGGCGCCAGGGCTGGGCCGTCCTCGCCGTGATGACGGCCATGTTCGCTGTCCTCCTCGTCGTATGCGTCGCCTCGGAGCAGGCGGGCAACCCTGCGCTCTCCGCCCTGGGCGTCGATCAGGCGGCGAGCGCGCTCCAGGCCGGCGGCAACATGGAAGGGAAGGAGGCGCGCTTCGGCATCACCAGCTCCGCCCTCTGGGCGACCGCCACCACGGCGGCCTCGAACGGCTCCGTCAACGCGATGCACGACTCCTTCACGCCCCTCGGCGGGCTCGTGCCCCTCTGGCTGATGCAGCTCGGCGAGGTCGTCTTCGGCGGCGTCGGCTCCGGCCTCTACGGCATGCTGATGTTCGTCGTCATCGCCGTCTTCGTGGCCGGCCTGATGGTGGGGCGCACGCCGGAGTACCTGGGCAAGAAGATCGAGGCGTTCGAGATGAAGATGGCGTCCCTGGTCGTGCTCTTTCCGGCGATCACGGTCCTCGTCGGCACCGCGATCGCCGTGATGACCGAGGGAGGGCAGATGGGCGTCTTCAACCCGGGGCCGCACGGGTTCAGCGAGGTGCTCTATGCGTTCTCGTCCGGCGCGAACAACAACGGCAGCGCCTTCGGCGGCCTCGGCGCGAACAGCCCCTTTTACAACACCGCCATCGGCGTCGCGATGCTCGTCGGCCGCTACGCCGTGATCGTCCCCGTGCTCGCGCTCGCGGGCTCGCTCGCGAGGAAGAAGCTCGTGCCGGCCGGCCCGGGCACGCTGCCCACGCACACGCCGCTGTTCGTCGGGCTCCTGACGGGCACCGTGCTGCTCGTCGGAGCGCTCACGTTCGTCCCAGCGCTCGCGCTGGGCCCGGTCGTCGAGCACCTGGAGATGACGCGATGACCATGAACCTCCACGCCGCTGGCCAGGCGATCGCCAGGGCCAAGCCCGGCGCCCCCGCGCCCCCGCCCCCCGAGCTGTCGCCGCCGCCGAGGCCGCGCCACCCATCCCGCGACGTGGAGGGGAAGAAGACCGCGGCGAGGCCGCTCTTCGACCCGGCGATCGTCAAGCCGGCGATCGTCGCGGCGTTCCGCAAGCTCGACCCGCGCCACCAGGTGCGCAATCCGGTGATGTTCGTGGTCCTCGCCGGGAGCGCGCTCACCACGGCCCTGTTCGTGCACGCGCTCTTGAGCGAGCGCGAGGGCGAGGAGCCGGCCGGGTTCATCCTCGCCATCTCCCTGTGGCTCTGGTTCACCGTGCTCTTCGCGAACTTCGCGGAGGCCGTGGCCGAGGGGCGCGGCAAGGCGCAGGCCGACACGCTCCGCAAGGCGCGGCGCGACGTCGAGGCCGTGAAGCTCGCGCGCCCGGAGCGCGACGCGGAGCGGGTCGCCGTGCCCGCGTCCAGCCTCCGGAAGGGAGACCTCGTGCTCGTCGAGGCGGGCGCGATCATCCCCGGTGACGGCGATATCGTCGTCGGCGTCGCGTCGGTCGACGAGAGCGCCGTCACGGGCGAGAGCGCCCCGGTGGTGCGGGAGAGCGGCGGCGACCGGAGCGCCGTCACGGGCGGGACGCGCGTCCTGTCCGACTGGCTCATCATCCGCATCTCCGCCAACCCCGGCGAGGCGTTCCTCGACCGGATGATCTCGATGGTGGAGGGCGCGAAGCGGAAGAAGACGCCGAACGAGATCGCGCTCGACATCCTGCTCGCCGCGCTCACCATCGTCTTCCTCCTCGCGACCGTGACGCTGCTGCCGTACTCCGTCTTCGGCGTCCGGGCGGCAGGGCAGGGGACCCCGATCAGCATCACCGTGCTCACGGCGCTGCTCGTGTGCCTGATCCCGACGACGATCGGCGGGCTCCTCTCGGCGATCGGCATCGCCGGCATGGACCGCATGATCCAGGCGAACGTCATCGCCATGTCGGGCCGCGCCGTCGAGGCCGCCGGCGACGTGGACGTGCTGCTGCTCGACAAGACCGGCACGATCACGCTCGGCAACCGGCAGGCGACGGAGCTCATCCCGACGGACGGGGTCGAGGCCAGGGCGCTCGCCGACGCCGCGCAGCTCGCGTCGCTCGCCGACGAGACCCCCGAAGGGCGCAGCGTCGTCGTGCTCGCGAAGGAGAGGTACGGCCTGCGCGAGCGCGATCTCTCGACCCTCGGCGCCCGCTTCGTCCCCTTCACCGCGCAGACCCGGATGAGCGGCGTCGACAGCGGCGCGCGCGAGATCCGGAAGGGCGCCTTCGACGCGATCGAGGCTTACGTCAAGGAGAAGGGCGGAGCGGTCCCGGCCGCGGTGCGCGCGGTGACGGAGGCCATCGCCCGGAAGGGTGGCACGCCGCTCGTGGTCGCCGAGGGCGGCGAGGTGCTGGGCGTCATCCACCTCAAGGACATCGTGAAGGGCGGCATCCACGAGCGCTTCGGCGATCTCCGGCGCATGGGGATCAAGACGGTGATGATCACGGGCGACAACCCGCTCACCGCCGCGGCCATCGCTGCCGAGGCCGGCGTCGACGACTTCCTCGCGCAGGCCACGCCCGAGGCGAGGCTGAAGATGATCCGCGACTACCAGGCGGGCGGGCGGCTCGTCGCCATGACCGGCGACGGGACGAACGACGCCCCCGCGCTGGCGCAGGCGGACGTCGCGGTCGCCATGAACACGGGCACCCAGGCCGCAAAGGAGGCCGGGAACATGGTGGACCTCGACTCGAACCCCACCAAGCTCATCGAGATCGTCGAGATCGGCAAGCAGCTCCTGATGACGCGGGGCGCGCTGACGACCTTCAGCCTGGCGAACGACGTCGCGAAGTACTTCGCCATCATCCCGGCCGCCTTCGTCTCGACGTACCCTGCGCTCGGGCGGCTCAACGTGATGGGGCTCGCCACGCCGCGGAGCGCCGTGCTCTCCGCGGTGATCTTCAACGCGCTCGTCATCGTCGCGCTCATCCCGCTCGCGCTCCGGGGCATCCGCTACCGGTCCGTCGGCGCGGAGCGGATGCTTCGCAGGAACCTGCTCGTCTACGGCCTCGGCGGGCTCATCGTGCCGTTCGTGGGGATCAAAGGGATCGATCTCCTCCTCTCCGCCCTCGGCTTCGCCTGAGGTCCCAAGGAAAGAACACCATGCTCGCGCACCTGCGACCCGCCCTCGTCCTCCTCCTCGTCCTCACCGGCCTCACGGGGTTCGCGTACCCGCTGCTCTCGACCGCCATCGCGCAGGCCGCGTTCCCCCACCAGGCGAACGGCAGCCTCGTGCTCCGGGGCGGCCGCGTGGTCGGATCGACCCTGCTCGGCCAGCCGTTCCACCGCTCGCACGATCCGCGCTACTTCTGGGGCCGCCCCTCGGCGACGAGCCCTGTCCCCTACGCGGGGCAGGCCTCTGCCGGGAGCAACCTCGGGCCCACGAACCCCGCCCTGGTCGAGGCGGTCAAGGCCCGGGTCGACGCGCTCCGCGCCGCGGATCCCGAGGGCGCCGCGCCGGTGCCGGTCGACCTCGTGACGGCCTCCGGCAGCGGCCTCGATCCCCACATCAGCCCCGCGGCGGCGGAGTACCAGGTGCGGCGCGTGGCGCGAGCGCGCGGCCTCTCCGAGGCCGAGGTGCGCCGGCTCGTCGCGCGGCACACCGAGGGGCGCCTGCTCGGCCTCCTCGGCGAGCCCCACGTGAACGTGCTCCTCCTGAACCTCGCCCTCGACGGCGCCCGCTGAGGAGAGCGCGAGGTGGTGGACGCAAGCGACGATCGGCCGGATCCCGAGGCGCTGCTCGCCGCGGCTCGCGAGGAGGAGGAGCGCGGGAAGAAGGGCAAGCTCAAGATCTTCTTCGGCGCCGCGCCCGGCGTCGGCAAGACGTACGCGATGCTGGAGGCGGCGCGATCGCTCCGCGAGGAAGCGGTCGACGTCGTCGTCGGCTGGGTCGAGACGCACGGCCGCGCCGAGACGGAGGCGCTCCTCGACGAGCCCCCGCCGCTGCCGCGCCTGCCGGCGATCGAGGTCGAGCACCGCGGCAGGACGCTGCGCGATTTCGACCTCGAGGCCGCGCTGAAGCGCCGGCCGAAGCTCCTCGTCGTCGACGAGCTCGCGCACACGAACGCGCCGGGGCTCAGGCACGCGAAGCGCTGGCAGGACGTCATGGACCTGCTCGACGCGGGGAGCGACGTCCACACCACCGTCAACGTCCAGCACATCGAGAGCCTGAACGACGTGGTGGCCCAGGTGACCGGCGTCGTGGTCCGGGAGACGGTGCCCGACTCGATGATCGAGCGCGCCGACGAGATCGAGCTCATCGATCTCCCGCCGGACGACCTCCTCGAGCGGCTGCGCGAGGGCAAGGTCTACCTCTCGGAGCAGATCGAGCGCGCGGCGAGCAACTTTTTCCGCAAGGGCAACCTGATCGCCCTGCGCGAGCTCGCCCTGCGGCGCACCGCCGAGCGCGTCGACGATCAGATGCGCGGCTACATGCGCGCCCACGGGATCCAGAAGACGTGGGCCGTCGCCGAGCGGATCGTCGTCTGCGTGGGGCCGAGCCCCATGTCGGCGCGGCTCATCCGGGCGACGCGGCGGATGGCCGGCGGCCTGAAGGCGGAGTGGCACGCGGTCTACGTGCAGACGCCGGCCCAGGCGCGGCTGTCCGAGGCCGATCGCGAGCGGGTCGACCGGAACCTCGCGCTCGCCGAGCGCCTCGGCGCCACCACGGTCCAGCTCCACGGCGCGGAGGTCGCCGGGGAGGTCCTGCGGTACGCCAGGCAGCACAACGTCAGCAAGATCGTCGTCGGCAAGCCGACCCACCCCCGCTGGAAGGATTTCATCTACGGCTCGCTGCTCGACGATCTCGTGCGGCAGAGCGGCGACATTGACGTCCACGTCATCCAGGGGGTGGCGGAGGCGGCGAAGCCGGAGCCCGGGCCGCCGGAGCGGCGTGGGCTCCGGCCGCTGGCCTACGTCTGGGGCGCGTGCGCGGCGGTGATCTGCACGCTGGTCTCGTGGCTGATGCACCCGTTCTCCGACCTGGCGAACCTGATCATGGTGTACCTGCTCGGGGTCGTCTTCGTCGCGAGCCGCTTCGGCACCGGGCCCTCGGTGCTCGCGTCGGTGCTCGGCGTCGCGGCCTTCGATTTCTTCTTCGTAAGGCCGTACCTGACCTTCGCGGTCGGGGACCTCCGCTACCTCCTCACGTTCGCCATCATGCTGGGTGTGGGCCTCGTCATCGCCAGCCTCACCGCGCGCATCCGCGGCCAGGCCGAGAGCGCCAGCGAGCGCGAGCAGCGCACCGCGGCGCTCTACGCGATGAGCCGGGAGCTGGCCGTCCTGCGCGGGATCGACAAGCTCAGCCTGGCTGCCGCGCGCCATGTGCGCGAGGTCTTCGAGGCCGACGCCGTCGTCCTCCTGCCCGGCGCCGACGGCCGCCTCGCCGTCCGGGCGGGCACGGCCGAGGATCTGGTCGCGGGTGAGCAGGAGCGGGCGGTCGCGGAGTGGGCGTATGCGCGCGGCAAGGCCGCGGGCGCCGGCACCGACACCCTCCCGAGCGCGATGCACCTGCCGCTCCAGGGCTCCTCTGGGCCGATCGGCGTCCTCAGCGTCCGCCCGAGCCGACCGTGGCCGTTCCTCGACCTGAGCCGGCGCGAGCTGCTCGGCGCCTTTGCCACGCAGACGGCGCTCGCGCTGGAGCGCGCCCTGCTCGCGAGGCAGGCTCAGCGCGCCCGGCTGAAGGCGCAGGCGGAGGAGCTCCGCAACGCCCTCCTGAGCTCCGTCTCGCACGATCTGCGGACGCCGCTCGCCACCATCACAGGCGCGGCGGGGGCGCTGCTCGATGATGGCAACGACGCGGCGGCGCTCGACCCGGCCGCTCGCCGTGATCTGACGCAGACGGTGCTGGAGGAGGCGCAGCGGCTCGAGCGCCTCGTGCGCAACCTGCTGGACATGACGCGGCTCGAGTCCGGGGCGCTCGCGGTCAAGAAGGAGTGGCTGCCGCTGGAGGAGGTCGTCGGGGCTGCGCTGAACCGGGTCGAGGAGCACCTTCAACGTCGGGACGTCTCGATCGAGCTCGACCGGGCGACGGCGCTCGTCCCGATGGATGGTGTGCTGATCGAGCAGGTGCTCATCAACCTGCTCGAGAATGCGCTCAAGTACTCGCCCGCCGGCAGCCCGATCGGGTCCGGGGGTTCACCGAGGGGAACGTGGCCACGCTCGAGATCAAGGATCGCGGTCCGGGCATACCGCCCGGCGAGGAGGAGAGCATCTTCGAGAAGTTCTACCGGGGGCGCGGCCACACGCAGCGGGGCATCGGCCTCGGCCTCACGATCTGCCGTGGCATCGTGACCGCGCACGGCGGGCGGATCGCGGCGGAGAACCGGCCTCACGGGGGCGCGACCTTCCGCGTGACGCTGCCCATCGAGGGCCGCCCGCCGAACCTCGCGAGCCCGGAGCTGCCGGCGGCGGCGGGCGCTTGATAACGTGGCTGGGCGAATGTCGGACGCGTCCCCCCTCGTGCTGCTGATCGAGGACGAGCCGCAGATGCGCCGGTTCCTGCGCGCGATGCTGGCGGCCCGCGGCTACCGGCTCGTGGAGGCGGAGACGGGCAGCGACGGGATCGCCCAGGCGACGACGCGCAATCCGGATCTCGTGCTCCTCGATCTGGGGCTCCCGGACATGGACGGCCTGGAGGTGACCCGGCGGCTCCGGGAGTGGAGCGCCGTCCCCATCATCGTGCTGTCGGCCCGCGGTCAAGAGCAGGACAAGATCGACGCGCTGGACGGCGGCGCCGACGATTACCTGACCAAGCCCTTCAGCGCCGGCGAGCTCCTGGCGCGGCTGCGCGTGGCGCTGCGCCACGCCGCCAGCGCGGCGCGCGGGGCGACGGCGGAGGGCCATTGCTTCGCGATCCAGGACATCGAGGTCGATCTCGCGCGCCGGATCGTGCTGCGGGCGGGCGAGGAGATCCACCTGACCCCCATCGAGTACAAGCTGCTCACGACGCTGATACGGCACGCGGGCAAGGTCCTCACCCATCGCCAGCTCCTCGGCGAGGTGTGGGGGCCTGCCTACGCGGGGCAGGCGCACTACCTGCGCGTCTACATGGCGCAGCTCCGGCACAAGCTGGAGCGCGATCCGGCGCGCCCGCTGATCCTGATCACGGAGCCAGGCGTGGGCTACCGGCTCAAGAGCCCTTGAGTCGCCCCCAGCGTTGCATAAGTACCCCTCCCCACAAGGGAAAGGGGCAGGCGATCACACCACACAAACGCGTGGTCGTGCGCGTGGTCGTGATCGTGATCGTGCGCGTGGTCGTGATCGTGATCGTGCGCGTGCGCGTGCGCGTGCGCGTGCGCGAGACACGTGGCTATCGGCACATCCTTGTCAGCATGGCGGCGAGGCGTGACATAAGGCGCTTGCCTTGCTCGACGTCCTTGCTCCGCCTTCGGGATCTCCTCAAGCAGCTGCACGGAGAGCGCAAGGAATTCGATGGCAACGCGGTAGGCGTCGAGGTTTTCGTGGTCCAAGAGTGGACGGTCGGTGTTGGACATGCCCGTTGCGCCAACGGGAAGGTCTCGCGAGCTGCCCGCTTTCGCGCACGCGCACGACCACGCGCACGATCACGATCACGCGGGACCGGGAGTCTGTGCGGCTCACACCCCAGGTCGTTTATGCAGCGGCTTGGCGACCGAGGTTGTGGGCCATCGGCGACTCGCTCATTCTTTTTGCGGGAAGAGCGTCTATTTATGCAACCTGGTGGTCGATCCTGGCCTGTAGGGGTGGCATTGCGCGGGAGCGCGTGGCGCGTGTCGACCGGTCACCAGCGGGCACCCTGCGGGCGATTGCCATCGGACGTCGTGTGGTGCTCGTCCTGGCCGTGTGGAGGCGCTCACAGGGTAGCCAGTCCGCCGGCTAGTTGAGCGGCGGTGCGCCGCCCGGCGCTGCGCTGGGCGCCGCCTGGGCCGGCGTGCCCGCCGGTGCAGCGCCGGGCGGCGCGGCGTCGTCCGGCGCAGCAGCGGTGTCGCTGGACGACGCCGCGCGGCCACGGCCCTTGTAGAGCGACGGCGCGATCGTGTCGGCATCGTCCTCGTCCCACCGCAGGTAGGCGACGGCGCGGCGGGTCTGGTCGTAGGCGTGCACGAGCAGCGCGAACGCGCGCGCTCGCCTGTCCGCGGCCTCGGTCGGCCCGGGCCCTGCGCCGTGTTCTCTCACGCCGAGGGAGGCGAGCAGCTGCGGCCCGATCTCCCCGGCTCGCTTCACCTCTTCCTCGGTCGCCGCCGTCCTGCCCGCGATCTCGGGCCAGCTGCCGCTGAACAGCGCCGAGAGGGCGACGAGGTCGTTGGCTGTGTCGATGTGCCCCTGTCCCGCGCGGATCTCCGCGACCGCCTCCGCGTCGAGCAGGCCGCGGCGGGCGAGCGCCTCCGCGTCGCTCAGCAGGTTCTCGCGGAGCGGGACCGCCTCCGCGAGGAGCGGCTTCACCGCGCTCTCGGGGGCTCTGCTGGACAGGCACACGAGGTGCGCGTGCCACGCGGCGAGCGCGTAGGTCTCGAGCCGGTCGAGCAGCGCGAGATCGTGCTTCTGGAGCTGCTCCGCGATGGCGGGGCGCAGCGCGAGGAGGCCAGGCAGCACGCCCAGCACCTGGGAGACCGCGCGGGGGATATCGAGGTTGATGGCGACGAGCCGATCCGGGCTCAGCGCCGTTATCTCGGGGAGAGCCCTGTCGAACGCCGCCGCCGCCTGGGGCGGGGCTGCTGGCTTCCTGGGAGCGGGCTTTTTCTTGATCGGAGTCGAAGGCTTGGTCATGAGGGGAGCACCTCTCGTCGAGGTCCTTCGCCGGGCGCCAAGAGAACATGGACTGCCATGCTCCCCGACCCCCCGCGCTGGACGTGATGTGAGCGTCCGGCGCGCGCCGGACGTTCCGGGCAGGGGTAACGACGCATCGTGGGGTGTCAACGGTGCCGGCTGAATTCATGAACGAGGTGCCACCAGAGTCGTAATCTTGCGCCATGGCTTTCGCGCCTGCGTTTATCTGGAGCGAAGGCCGTGCCATCTGCGACGAAAGGCGTCGACGGCGACCGCGGCCGGTGCGCCGGAGGCAGCGGGGCTAGCCAGGGACGACCGCGGCCGGTGCGCCGGAGGCAGCGGGGCTAGCCAGGGACGACCGCGGCCGGTGCGCCGGAGGCAGCGGGGCTGCCCCAGGGAGACCGTGTCCGGTGCGCGGAGGGCAGCGGGGCTGCCCCAGGGAGACCGTGTCCGGCGCGCCGAGGGCAGCGGGGCTGCCCCAGGAAGACCGTGTCCGGTGGGCCGAGGGCAGCGGAGCTAGCCAGGGACGACCGTGTCCGGTGGGCCGAGGGCAGCGGGGCTGCCCCAGGAAGAGCGTGTCCGGTGGGCCGAGGGCAGCGGGGCTGCCCCAGGGAGACCGTGTCCGGTGCGCCGAGGGCAGCGGAGCCAGGCAGGGACGACCGCGGCCGGTGCGCCGAGGGCAGCGGAGCTAGCCAGGGACGACCGCGGCCGGTGCGTCGAGGGCAGCGGAGCTAGCCAGGGACGACCGCGGCGGACCGGGGCGCCTCCCACCGCGGGCGGCGTGCCTCCAACCCCGCGCACCGGGAGGCGCGTTTTACAAACAACCCCGGAAAGCTCCGCGCAATTTCAGAACATGAGCACCCTTCTTTTCCCCTCCGAAGGCTCCTCCCGCGACCCCACATGGAATTCCGTTCACGCTGCCGCGGTGGAAACTCTCCCCCGCGCGCTTCGGCTCCTGGGGGTCGCCGAGCCCGACATCGACGACGTCTTGCAAGAGGTCCTGCTCGCGGCGTACGAGAGCCTGGATCGGTTCGACCCCGCCTGGTCCCCGCCGGAGCGCGAGGTCGGGGCCGCCGGCGATCTGCTGCGCCGGGAGGTCCGGCGCCAGCACAGCAGCCAGCACAGCAGCCCCGAGGCCCGCTGGGTGTTCGGGATCGCGTGGCGCAAGGTCAGCCACCACCTGGATCGCGCCTACCGCCGCCGCGAGGTGCCGGACGGCCTGCGTCCGGCGTCGCGCTACCAGGCCATCGATCCCGCGCCGCTCAGCGAGGAGCGCATCGCGGAGCAAGAGCGGCTGGAGGTCGCGAGGGACGTGCTCTTGACGATCGCGCCCGAGCGGCGGGTCCTCCTGGTCCTTCACGAGGCCTACGAGGTGCCGCTCGTCGACATCGCGCGCGAGCTCGGCCTCAACTACAACACCGCCAGCAACCGGCTGCGCCTCGCCCGCGAGGACTACCGTGCCGCCGTCAAGCGGCTGCGCCCGGAGCGGCGACAGGCGCTGCGCGCCTGCTGGCTCGTGTTTCCCCTGGCGTCCGACTTCCTCGTGCGCGACGGCGGCGCGAGCGCCGCCGCACCGCCGGCCGGCGTGCCGCACGCGCCTGCCGGCCCGAGCCCGCGATCGCAGCTCGCCCGGCTCGGCCGCACCCTCGGCGCCGCCGCGGCGGGCGGCGCCGGGACCGCGGCCGTGCTGCTTGCCCTCGCCCCGTCGCGGCCCGCCTGGGCGCGCCGCTTCGAGGCGGCGCTGGCCTACGAGCTCCCCGCGACCAGCGCCGGCCTTGCAGCACCCCCGCCGCAGCCGTCGCAGCAAACCCCGGAGCCGCGGCCGGCGGCGGCGGCGGTCGACGCACCCGCGCGCCCGTGCCCGGCCGCGCCGCGGGCGGCGCCGCCGGCCGGCGCGCGGGAGGACGCCTTCGCGGAGGAGCGCCGGCTGCTCGCGGCGGCGCAAGAGCGCCTCTCCACGGGCGATCCCGCCGGGGCGCTCCGGCAGCTCGCCGCGCACGAGGCGCGGTTCCCCGCAGGCCGGCTGAAGTCGGTGCGAGAGCAGCTTCGCACGGCGGCCCAGGCGCGCCTCGCCCGTCCGGAGCGGGGCGCGTCAGCCCATCCGGCGCCGGGCGCGTCAGCAAGAGAGCCGGCGCGATGAGCCGGTCCAGGGCGAGACCGAGACCGGGGCTCGGCGCGCGACCGGCGCGGGGCTTTTGCGCCACCGGGCCGCTCCGGGGCGTGGGGCGCCCGGCGCGCACGGGGCGCTCGGCGCGCTCCGCCGTGGCGGCGGCCACCGTCCTGGTGGCGGCCGCCGTCCTGGTGGCGGCCGCCGTCCTGCTCGGCGCCGGAGACGCCCGCGCCGCGCCGGCCGCGCCGCGCGCGGCGATGCGGATCGAGGTCGTGCGGGGCCCGGGCACCGAAAGCTGCCCTGACGACGCGTTCCTGCGCGCGGAGGTGGCGCGCCGGCTCGGCGCCGACCCGTTCCAGGACGACGCGCCGCAGGTGCTCACGGTCCGCATCGCGCAGGAGGGGCCGGAGCTCACCGCCTCGCTGGCGCTGCGCGACGGCGCGGGTGATACCTGGTGGGCTGACGGGTTCGGCACCCGGAGCGGCTGCGAGGAGCTGCTCTCCGGCGTGGCCCTGGCGATCGTGGCGCGGGTCGTGAGCGCGCCGGAGCCGGCATCCCCGCCGCCCGAGCCCTCGCCGCCGTTTGCGCCCTCGCCGCCGCCCGAGTCGTCCGCGTCGCCCGAGCCCTCCTCACCGCCCGCGGCGCCGCCCCCGCAAGCGCAGCGTGCCCCGCCGGAGCCACCTCGGCCGGCCGGGCTGCCCCAGGGGTCCTCCCGGCCGGAGGCGGCGCCGGCTCCGTCGGAACGGCTGCGGCTCGAAGCGGGGCTCGGGGCGACCCTGGGCCTGGGGATCACGCCGGGGGCCGCGGCCGGGATGACGTTCTCCTTCGGTGTGCGCCGGACCGACTGGTCGATCGCGGTGGAGGGGCGCGGCCTCGTGTCCCTGGCGCAGGAGGTGGAAGCGGTGCCCGTTGGCGCCAGGGCATTCACGGCGGCTGCACTGGCCTGTCATCGCGGCCAAGCCCTGTTCGGTTGCGCGGTCGCCTCCATCGGCGTGGTCCGGTTCGTCCCTCGGGCGCCGTGGACCATCAGCTCACCCGGCCAGCCGATGCTCGGCGTCGGCCCGCGGTTCGGCGGCGCGTGGCCCTTGTCAAACAGGTGGTCCGCGCACGCTTACGCCGAAGCTGTCTGGATCGTCGCGGACGCGGTTCTTCGACGCCAGAAAGATGGAAGTGAACCGCCTTCACCCCTCACCTGGTCGTCACCCCCGGTCGGCGCTGCGCTCGGATTCGGTATCACGGCAATGTATTGAACGAGCTCGAACGACGCCGGGGGCCTTTCGCATCCAACATGACAATTTTTAGAAGGGAGCCGCAATGCGGCATGCAATCGCCTGTGTCGTCATGAATCTCCGTTGTCGGCGTGGAGCCCCGTCAGGTAGCTTCTCCGGCATGCGCCTCTTCTCCTGTTTGTTCGTGGGACTGTTCTCCTTGGTGGGCTGCTCCGGCGACGCGATCATCCACGGTCCCTGTCAGCCTCAGGAATACGGCCACCCAGGCTGCCCGTGGCCCGAGGAAGGTGGCGGAGGGGCCGGCGGCGAGGCCGGTGCAGGTGGCAGCGGCGGCGGGGGCGGGGGCGGCGGGGCCGGCGGTGGCGACGAGACCGCCTGCGCCGGCGACTGCGTCCCACCGGCGCCGCTCGGCTGGTTCGGACCGGCGCTCCTCTGGTTCGGCCCGCGGGACCAGGTACCCGCCTGCCCCGCCGCCGCGCCGAATGTCGGCTACGAGGGGTTCGCCGACCTGGCGCCCGCGCCGCTCGCCTGCGCGGCCTGCCTGTGCGACCCGCCCGACGCGGCCACCGCCTCGTGCCAGCTCCCGCTGGGCTGGTCGGCGCATGCATCTTCGGCGTGTTCCGGCGACCCCGGCAGCGTCGAGACCCCCTTCGCCGCGCCCGACGGCTGGGACGGCGCCTGCACAGCCTCGACCGCGGTCCCCGCGGGCCAGGACTGCGGCGGGCAGCCGTGTGTGCAGTCGATCTCGATCGACGCGCCGGTCGTGCTGGTCACCGCCGCCGCCGCCTGCACGCCCAGGGTCGACGAGCCCCCGCCGCCGGCGCTCCTCGATCCCTGGCAGACCCGGGCGCTCGCCTGCGTGCCCGGCGCCTACACCGAGTGCCTGGGCGACCGGAGCACCTGCATGCCTTCGCCGGACCAGCCCGGAGTCCCGCCGCCACCCGGCGGCTTCCTGACGTGCATCTTTCACGAGGGTGACGTGACGTGCGAGGCGCCCTACCTCGACCGGCACGTCTTCTACGGCGCCGCCGACGACACGCGCGGTTGCTCCGAGTGCGCCTGCGGGGAGCCGGAGGGCGCGTCGTGCATCGTCATGGCCTCCGTCTACAGCGATGGCGCGTGCGCTGAGCAGGTCGCCTCGAACCTCGTCAGCTCCATGGCGCCGTTCTGCGGGGTCACGCCGCCCGGCGTCGCCCTCGGCAGCAAGTCGGCGGAGGTCGTGGCCGTGGATCCCGGCGGCTGCGCCCCGAGCGGCGGCGAGCCGACCGGCGAGCTGCTGCCGGCCGAGCCGTCGACGTTCTGCTGCCGGGCATAGCGTTCATATGGGCATCGGCGCCCCGAGCGAGGATGTCTGTACCGTTCTTCCCACTTGCTCGAGAACCCGAAGAAGCCTGCGATACCGAGCCCAGCGAGGGCCGCGACCGCCGCGACCGCCGCGCTCGCCTCGGTGTCCGAGGGCCGGTCCCGGATGGACTGGCGCTTGCCGTCCCACGAGGCGCGTGAGCGGCGTGCCCACGGGCGAGGTCGCGTATCCCCCCAGGATCGGCGGCCGTGCCGCGCGCGCGGCGCAAAAGAGGCGAGCGTGACGAGTCCTGTGGTCGTGACCAAGTATCTGTGTGCCGCCGCCGCGATTCACGCCGTGCTCGGCTGCGCGACCGGCGTCGACCTGCTCGACGAGGGCGGATCCGCGGCGACCGCGACGCCCACCCTCGGGGTCGCAGAACAGCGGGCCAGCTCCTACGGGTGGCGGGTCATCGAGGTGATCGACTACAATTTCGACGGAAAGCAGGATGTGCTCTGGATCGACCCCGAGCGCAGCCTCATGGCCATCTGGTTCATGGACGGAGTCCAGCTGCTCGCGCCGGGCCCGATCCTTCGCGGGCCGGCCGGCAGAGGCTGGGTCGCCATAGGGCACGACTTCAACCTCGACGGCCTGGCGGACGTGATCTGGCGTCACGATGAGCGGAACCTGATAACCATCTGGCTGACGGACGGAGGCCGGCCGTTCGCGCAGGGCCCGATGCTCCCCGGGCCGCGAGGCGGAGGCTGGGTGATCCGGCCGAACGACTTCAACCGCAACGTCGCCTCGGATGTGCTCTTTCACAGCGAAGAGCAGAACCTGATGACGGTGTGGCTGCTGGATGGCGTCCAGCTGCTCGCGCCGGGGCCGTTCATCCCGGGGCCGGGCGGCGACTGGGAGATCGGCCCCGTGCCCGACGTCAACTTCGATCGCATCGCGGATGTGATCTGGAACGACGAGGTGCGCAACCTGATGACGGTGTGGCTGATGAGCAACACGGAGGTCATCGGGCGGGGGCCGGTGATCCCCGGGCCGAGCGGCGAGGGATGGGACATCCTCTGGGCGGCCGACTTCAACGCTGACGGCATGTCGGACGTGCTCTGGACCAACGAGGAGAGGGGCCTCGTCGCGATCTGGCTGATGAATGGCGTCGAGCTCCTCGACGCGGGGCCGGTGATCCCCGGGCCGATCGGCGACGGCTGGAGAGCGGTCGCCGCCGGCGACGTCAACGCCGATCTGATGTCGGATGTCGTGTGGCAACGCCTGGGGACGAGCCAGATTGCGGTGTGGTTGATGAACGGCACCCACGTCCTCTCGCCAGGGCCGGTGATCCTGGGCCCCCCCGGCGGCTGACCCGACCCGGGCGGCCCGCGGCGCGCGCCGGCGCGCTCGGGTGATCGATCCCGCGTCGATCCCGCCCCGCGGGCTGCCTGGCTGGAGCGCCAGGCGAGCGGGCGCTGCGACGAAGGGTCACCGTAGGGCTTGCACGTCCATCGTCTCGGCAAAGCCGAGCGCGATTCAGGCGTGTGTGCGGGCGAGGGCTGCGCACAAATCAGCGCAGTCCAGGAGCCCCACCACGGCCGCGGCATAGGATTTGTTCGCCCCGAACACCTCGTCTGCCGGAAATGCTCGCCGCGCCAGCTCCAGGTGGTGCTCGGAGCCCAGGCAGAGCTCCGCCTTGGGATCCTCCAGCTCGTCGAGCGTAACCGCCCGACCAACGCCATCGTGATCAGCCCGTCGGGGCCGGTTACCAGTTCCCATCGCGACGAAGGAGGAAGCGATGGCGACGAGGGTGGAGTGGGCCGAGCGGGTGGAGCGATGGGAGCGCAGCGGGCTGAGCGCCGAGAAGTTCGCGCGGCGCGAAGGGTACAAGCCGAAGCAGCTGTACTGGTGGCGCTGGAAGCTGCGAGCTGACCAGCCCTCGCCGTCGTCGTTGACCGAAGCGCCGCGCTTTCTGCCGGTCCACGTGGTGACGGACGCATCGGTCGTCGCGCCGGAGCCGATCGAGATTGCGCTGCCCAACGGGCGGGTGGTGCGGGTCCGGCCGGGCTTCGACCCGGCCACGCTCGAGCGGGTCCTGGCGCTCGCGGCCGAGGAGACGCCGTGCTGACGCTGCCGCCGTCGGTGCGCGTGTACATCGCAGCCGAGCCCACGGACCTGCGCAAGAGCTTTGATGGGCTGTCAGCCTTGGTCTCTCAGCGCTTCGGAGCCGATCCGATCTGTGGGCATCTGTTCGTGTTCAGGAATCGGCGAGGTGACCAGATGCGCGTCTTGTTCTGGGACCGCACTGGCTACATGATCGTGGCGAAGAAATTGGCCCGCGGGCGATTCCATCTCGCCCGCGACCTGCCCAAGGGGACCACCCACGTTGAGGTCGATGCGGCCGAGCTGTCGCTGATGCTCGAAGGGTTCGACCTGTCCGAGGCCGTGCGGCGCAAGCGCTGGAGGCCCAGCGTGAGAAAAATTGCTCCGTCGAAGCAAAGCTTGATGGATGCGCGGGGGATAGCTATCCCCCGCGCCACGTGACCAGTCCTCTTCAGTCCCAGGCACAACTGCCCGCCGATCTGGCGGATGTGCGGCGCAAGCTCGAGCAGCTGGCGGCCGCCGGGCAGCTTCCGGAGCTCATCGACCTGGTGCTCGGGCTGCTGGTCCAGCTACGCGACAAGAACACCGCGCTCTCGGCGAGGCTCGCGAGCGCGCTGCGCGAGCTGTACGGCCGCAAGAGCCAGCAGGTCTCGACCGAGCAGCTGATGCTGATGTTCGCCGAGCTCGGGGCGGAAGCGCCGCCGGGGGCGGCGGGCTCGGAGCCCGGCGCGGACGCTCCGCCGCAGCCGGAGCAGGGGCTGGTGCCGCAACCCCCTGAGCCGCCGAAGCCGCCGCGAGGACGGGGCGGGCGCGCGCCACTTCCCGAGCACCTGCCGCGTGAGACGCGCGTGGTGCCCGTCCCCGAGGCGGAGCGGACGTGCCCGCAGTGCGGCGCGGACAAGAAGTGCATTGGCCATCGCACGAGCGAAGTGCTCGAGTTCGTGCCGGCGCAGTTCAAGATCATCGAGGAGAAGCGGGAGAAGCTCGCCTGCCCGCGTTGCCCCGAGCAGGGCGTAACGACGGCGGACAGCGAGAAGGTGATGGACCGAGGGCGCCCAGGACCGGGGCTGCTCGCCAGCATCCTTGTCGAGAAGTTCGAGGACTCGATGCCGCTGTACCGGCAGACGCAGCAGTACGCGCGCTTCGGCGTGTCGCTGTCGCCGTCGACGCTGGGAGACTGGTCCGCGTTCGCGCTCGATGTGCTCGCTCCCGTGGCCGAGAGGCTCGGGGAGCGGGTGCTGGACTCGTTCTATCTGCGCGCCGACGACACGGGGATGCGGGTGCTGGATCGAGATCATCCGTCGGGGGTGAAGCGAGGCCATATCTGGGCCTTTGTCGGCGCGGATCTCGTCGCGTTCCTGTACGCACCGGACTGGAAGGCGAAGCATCCAGCCGCGCTGCTGCAGGGCTTCACCGGCTACTTGCAGGGCGATGGATACGCGGGCTATGGCGCGATGCTCCGCGGAGGCGACGACGGCGAGATGATCGTGCCCGAGGAGCGTCGGCTCGGCTGCGGGATGCACATCCGCGCCAAGTTCGAGAAGGCGGCCAAGGGCGGCGACGCGCGAGCGGCGGTAGCGCTCTCGTACTTCAAGGCCATCTACCGAATCGAGGCGACCTGCAAAGATGAGGCGCTGTCCACGGAGGCGCGCCTGGCGCACCGGCAGGAGCGGTCGCTCCTCGTTGTGGACGAGCTGTATCAGTGGATTCACGAGCTGCACCTGCGGCTCGTGCCAGGCACATCGCTCTACATGGCTACCCAGTATGCCATCAACCAGGAGGCAGCGTGGCGGCGCTGCTTCACGGATGGACGCTTTGAGATAGACAACGGCGAGGTCGAGCGGCAGCTAAGACGTGTAGCCCTCGGAAGAAAGAACTATCTATTCGCGGGCTCCGACAAGGGCGCTCAGCGCCTGGCCATCGGCTACACGATCTTCGGCTCGTGTCGGATGCACGGAGTCAACCCGCTCGCCTGGGCGACAGACGTCATCGGCAAGCTGCAGGCGGGCTGGCCGCGCGACCGGCTGGACGAGTTGCTGCCCGACGCATGGGCGAGATCGTCGCGTGCCGCTCCGAGCGCCGGCGACGCCGACGTGACCTGAACAACGCCAGCTTCGGCCGGCCACGCAAGCGGATGCCGCCTCGCTGGGCCTTCTTTCAGGACCGCCTGTGCCCGCTCCGAGTCGTGGGCCGACGCCGCCCCGCGCCCAGCATCGTCGACCCCAGCGAGCGCCGCAAGGGGCCGTGCCCATGGCGATGGCCGGGCGCTTACCGTCGAGCGCCCCGCGGTCCGCTGCCCACCCGTCGATCTTCGCAATATGCCGGCCGCATACGGCCTGGCAGAGCCTGCGTGCCTCGGCGGTGTTCTGGTAGAGCCATGCCTCGATGCTGCGGAAGGGAGTGAGGCGCAGCAGACGCGCAAGCGCTGCTTCGGCCGCCCGGGCGATGTCCTGGTCCGATGTCGCGAGCGCGTCCCGGTCACGCTGCCGGCGCAGTGCATGGTGGACACCGGGTTGCACGTAGGTGCTCACGAACTCGGCGAATTTCGCGACGTTCTCGCTCGATGCCCGCTCGGCCCATCGGCGATCACCATCCACATGGAAGGCGACGAACCCGATCGGATCCTCGATGAGCTTCGCGGCGATCGCCCTGCCGAGGAGGATGATCTTCTGCCGGTCGAACGGGCTCCTGCTCTTCCACAGGTTGCCGCGCATCGCGCGCTGCTCATGCTCCCCCTGAGGCTCGAACGCGATGAGGTGGGTCCGGCACGCCGGATCCACGAGCAGCACCATCTTCTTCATGAGCGCTGCGACGGTCTCGCAGCTCCCCTCAGCGCTGTCCTCCGTGAGGACCAGGATCGAGAGGCAAGCCTGCTCGCGGATCACCACAGTCCCTTCGTCCTCAGGATCTCGCTCACCTGGAGCGCTTCGGTCCGGTACGCACGGAAGAAGGCGTTGGCGTTCTCCTCGTCCATGTTGGCCCAGACCGTGCGATGCCGCCCTTCGTGGAGCTCACGGCGGCAGAGGATGAAGCATCGCCGTACATCCTCGGCGGAGGCGAAGGGGAGGAAGTCGAGCAGGAGGGGATTCTGGCTCGTCAGGAAGGATTGCCGAGCGACGAGCCGCTTGAGGCAGGCCTCGATCCAGTCGTAATGCAGGCCGTTCACCAGCTCGTCGGCGATGACGATATCCTCGCTCACCGCGAGGTAATGGAAGAACGACAGCAGCCGCTTCTGCCCGTAGCTGAGCGCGTCGTGGGTGATGACAGAGCCGTCTTCCAGGGTGAAGGTGAAGGCGAAGCCCGCATAGAACAGCTCCTCGCCAAGGTTCGTGACCTTCTTCGAGTTGAGACGTAAGGATAGGTCGGCTCCGGAGAACTGGAACAGCTCTACCACATCGCGAAGAAAGGGTAGCTCGGTGTGTGGGAGGTTAGGGGTCTTGGCATCGAGCGATGTGGGGCTGCTCTCGATAAGGTGAACCACCTCAGGAGGGACACGTGTCGACAGCTTGATGCTCGCATTCCCGTCGCTGGTCCTCAAAACTTTGAGAATGGGAAATTCGATGCAGTCGCCGGTGTCTTCCTCGAGAGATTTTCCTGTCATTTCCTCGAACGCGTTCAAGGCTTCATCGAATCTGCCGTTTCCATCCTTGTTAAGGATATCGTGCCACGCGGCGATGCGCCATCCGGGGCCGAGCTGCTCCCCTGCCTCGTGGAAGATGTCGCCAAGTGCCCATAGCAAGAAGCTCGAATGGAAGGGCGCAGATACGGGAATCGCCATGTCGGGAACGAGGGTGTTGCCGGCGTAGCATTCAGCTCCCACGGGGGTCATTATGACGCGGTACTCTGGCATGTGCTGATGGAAGCGGACCCGGGCTTCGTATGACCAGCCCTGGCCTGCGCCGTCACCGGAGCCTTCTCGCTGTCGGCCCCGAGTCGGGCGCGCCTCCGGCATGGATTCTTCTGAAAGATCATTTCGAACCGAGACAGCAAGGCTCAGCCCTACCGATTCGATTTCGTACTCCAGCGCGAAATTCTCTCCCTCCAGCGCTTCGAAGTTCGAGGCCAACGCCATCGCGATGAGCCTCAGCAGCGTCGTCTTCCCCGTTCCATTCTGGCCGAGGAGCACGTTGAACGTGTCGTTGAAGACGAGCTCCGTCCCCGGCTCCACGCCCCTGAACCTCTCGATCCGCAGCCGTTTCAGTCTTGCCATGCCTCTCGTTCGGGTGTACCGCGTGCGTGCGCACCCAGGCAAGCTCGGCATGAAGGCGGGCATTCTCCGGAGCGGCGCGCGACCGCCGGCACGATCGCCCCGCGGCCCCTGGTCCCGCGGGCGCCGGTTGATCCCGGCGCGCTTCTCGGGTGCGATTGGCGCCCCGCGATGCGACAGATCCTCCACATCGACATGGACGCGTTCTTCGCGTCGGTCGAGCAGCGCGACGATCCCTCGTTGCGAGGCCGCCCCGTCCTGGTCGGCGGCGCCTCCCGGCGGGGCGTCGTCGCGGCCGCGTCGTACGAGGCGCGCGCCTCGGGCGCCCGCTCGGCGATGCCGATGGTCGAGGCGCTCCGCCGCTGCCCGCAGGCGATCGTGGTTCCGGTGCGGCACGCCCGCTACGCCGAGGTGAGCGCGCAGGTCTTCGGGATCTTCCGCCGCTTCACGCCGCTCGTGGAGGGGCTGTCGCTCGACGAGGCGTTCCTCGACGTGACCGCGAGCCGCGCGCTCTTCGGCGACGGCGAGGCGATCGCGGCGCAGATCAAGCGCGCGATCCGCGACGAGACCGCGCTCACGGCCTCCGCCGGCGTCGCGACCTGCAAGTTCGCCGCGAAGATCGCGAGCGATCTGCGAAAGCCCGACGGCCTCGTCGTGGTCCCCGACGACGTCGCCGCCTTCCTCGCGCCGCTGCCGCTCGAGCGCATGTGGGGCGTGGGCCCGCGCGCGGCCGAGCGGCTGCGCGCGGCGGGGCTCGCGACCATCGGCGATCTCGCGCGCTGCCCCGCGCCGCGCCTCCACGAGCTGCTCGGCCCCGCGTGGGGCGAGCACGTGCGGCTGCTCGCCGCGGGCGTCGACGAGCGCGCGGTCGTCCCGGGCCGCGCGGCGGAGTCGATCGGCGCGGAGGAGACCGTGGAGGAGGACCTCCGCGGCAGGGAGCCGATCGAGCGCTGGCTGCTCGATCTGTCGGGCCGCGTGGCGCGGCGCCTGCTCAAGGCGGGCCTGTCCTGCCGCGCGGTGGTGGTGAAGCTCAAGTACTCGGACTTCACGCTGCGGACGCGCCAGACGACGCTGTCCGAGCCGGTCAGCGACACGGACTCGATCTACACCTGCGCGAAGGGGCTGCTCTCGCGCTTCGATCTCTCGCGACCCGTGCGGCTCGTCGGCGTCGCCGCGAGCGACCTGACGAGCGAGACAGGCGGCCCGACGCTGAGCCTGTTCCCTGTCGCCTCCGAGCGCCGCCGCCGCCTCGAGGGCGTCGTGGCGGAGGTGGCCGAGCGCTTCGGCGGGAAGGGGCTCACCCGCGCGGCGCTGCTGGAGCCCCCGCCCTCGGGCCGCGCGGCGCCGCGCGTGGTCCCGGCCGAGCGCGAGAAGAAGAAATAGACAGTCTCGAGCTCGTGTAGAGTGGGACGATGGCTCGGATCGTCGATTCCAGGTGTCCGCGCTGCGGCGCCCCGCTGCCCATCCAGCCGGCGATGGATGCAGTCACCTGCCAGTACTGCGGCGCGCGGTCGCTCATCGATCGCGGCAGAAAGCCGACCACCGCGCCGATCCCGCAGGGCATGCACGTCGTCCGGGTCGCCCCGCCGTCCAGCAACGCGGCGGGGGTCGTCGTGATGTCGGTCGTCATGGCCATGGTCGTGGCCGGCGGGGCCGCCGGCGCCTTCATGTTCAGCGGGTCGGGGCCGTCCAAGGGCCGGTCGTCGCCGCTCCTCGGCATCGGGCCGAAGACGTACTTCAGCGATCGGCCGATGCTCGCCGACGTGAACGGCGACGGTGCGCCGGACGTGATCGGCAAGAGCAACGTCCCCGCCGGCGAGGAGTGGATCGCGGCCTACGACGGGCGCGACGGCAAGCCGATCTGGAGGACGGCGGCGCTCACCAAGGACGCGGCCAACCACGAGGCGCGGCGCGCGATCGTCTCCGGCCGCCTGATCGCGATCGACGCGCTCGGCAAGGCGCAGGCCTATGACCTGCGCACCGGGACGCCGTCGTGGTCGGCGCTGCTCGGCGAGAAGGCGAGGCGGCTGTGCCAGGGCGACGGCGTCATCGTCGTCGAGACGGTGGACGACGCGAAGCACGGGCTCGATCCGGCGACCGGGCAGCGGCGCGAGCTCGCGAAGAACGCGGCCTGCAAGGCGGTTCCGAGCTCGATCCAGGAAGAGGCGCCCGGTTATCGGTTCGCCCGCTGGCACGAGTTCGACGAGCTCGGGCTGCCCGGGTCGAACGAGGTCGAGGGCATGTCGGTGAGCGCCGCGATCATCCCGAGCGGGCCCGGGCCGCGGTTCCTGCTCGGCGCCCGGAGCAAGGGCAGCCGGGTCGGCATGGTGGCCGCGGTGGACAAGAAGAAGGTCCTCTGGACGACGGTGGTGCCCGGCGTCGACCCGCTGACGACGAAGGCCACGGGGGTGGAGGTGGGGGCCTATGAAGGCGGGTTCCTGGCCGTCCCTTATGACATGAAGGATCTCAGGGAAGGCACGCGCCTCGCCTGCTTCGAGGCCGCCACCGGCAAGCGGCTGTGGGACGTGCAGGTCCACAAGAAGTCGCAGACCTCGGCCGGGATCGCGATCTCGGCGAACGACGTCTTCTTCGCCAGCTGGACGGCGCTCTACGTGTTCTCGCTGAAGACGGGGCAGCTCAGGTACATGATCGGGACCGAGTTCTAGGCGTCCGGCGCGCCCGCGGCAGCGCGGGCCCAAGGGCTCCCCGTCATGTCGTCCGTCCAGCAGAACCCCTGGCGCATCTGCGTCTACCACGGCGTTCAGTCGCTGATGTTCCCGGCGGCCATCTTCCCGCTGTTCTGGACGCAGGACATCGGCATGAGCGTGGCCACCATGATGGCCGTGCAGGGCGCGTTCAGCCTGAGCATCGCGCTCTTCGAGTTCCCGTCGGGCTACATCGCCGATCGCCTGGGCCACCGCCGCGCGCTCGTGATCGCCTCCTTTTGCATCCTCGCCGGCTGGGTCCTCTACGCGCTCGCGCGCGGGCTCTGGTCGGTGCTGCTCGCCGAGCTCGTGCTCGGCGTCGGGTTCTCGCTCGTCTCGGGGGCGGACTCCGCGCTCCTCTTCGACTCGCTGCGAGAGCAGGGCAAAGAGCACGAGTTCGCCCGCTGGTACGGCCGCATGCGCTCGATCGCGCAGGTCGCCTCGGGGAGCGCCGCGCTCGCCGCGGGCTTCCTTTACGCGCGCTGGTCGCGCCTGCCGTTCGCGATGGAGGCCGCGGCCTGGGCGCTCGCGGCGGGGATCGCCCTCCGGTTCGGCGAGACCCGGCGCGCCGAGCCGAAGGTCGAGGACCACCTGGGCCGCATGCGCGCGATCGTGCGCGACGCGCTGTTCGAGCGCGCCGACTTCCGCGCGGTGCTGCTGCTCGGCGTCGCGCTCGCGCTCGCGTCGTACCTGCCGACGTGGCTCATGGCGCTGTACGCGACCGAGGCCGGCGCCCCGGTCGCGTGGGTAGGCCCCATGTGGGCCGTCGCGAGCTTCACCACCGCGCTCGGCTCGATGCTGAGCGAGCGCGCCGGCCGCCGCCTCGGCATGACGGGGACGCTGCTCGCGTGCGTCGTCCTGGTGGCGGCCGGGTACCTCGGCCTCGCGCTCTCGCGCCACGTGCTCGGGGTCGCGTTCTATTTCCTGCTCGCGCTCGTGCGCGGGCTGCACATGCCGCTGCTCCACCACGAGGAGCAGCGCCTCGCGCCCGACGGCGATCGCGCGAGCTGCGTCTCGCTCCGCAGCTTCCTCTTCCGCCTCGCCTTCGTGCTGCTCGGGCCCGTCGTGGGGATGGGCGTCGATCGCTACGGGCACCGCCCCGTGCTGTGGGCCTCGGGCGCGCTCCTCGTCGCGCTGACGAGCGCGGCGTTCGGCCTGTTCGTCGCGCGCGCGGCGCGGCGTGATGAGGCGCGGGCGCCGCGGTGCTAGGGCGCCTGTCATGAAGAAGATCGCGAGAGAGGAAGAGGTGGGCCGGCTCGTCGAGCTGGTCGGCGCCGGGTCCTGGGACGTCATCCACGGGGTCCTGGAGCGGCAGTTCGCCGTCCTTCACAACCGCGCCCAGGTGCTCATCGGTCTGTGCGGCATCGTCATCACCACGACCGGCTTCTCCGGCCGCCTCATCGCCGGCACCAGCCCCCACGCGCAGGGGCTGATCATCGCCGGCGTGGCGATCGTCCTGCTCTCCGCGACCCTGATCGTCTGGGGTGTGCAGCACATCCGCTGGCTCACCCAGCAACCGGGCGACGACCTGCGCGGCTGGCTCTTCGCCTCGCTCGCCTACCGCGATCGCAAGACGACGATCTACCGTGTCGCCATCGCGTTCCTGCTGGTCGGCCTCTCGTTTTATGTGATCGCCATTGCCATGATGCTACTCCACCCCACCGCGGCCCCGTCGTCGGGCGGGCGCTGAGCCCTGCGCCCCGATGACCGATGGGGCCTCGCCACGGGCGCCGCGCGCCGCCGTCGCCTCGACATCGCACCACGGCCGAGCTGCCAGGGACGCTCAGCCGTTGGCGCCGGCGGGCGCCCGCGCTCCGGAAGCGACTTCGCAGGTGGCATGATGTGGCCTCTTCACGCGCATTGGGGCCGGCGTCGGTGATCGCGAAATGCGCTGAACTGTAACGACGGATCCGCACGTCCGTGTTGTTGAGAAGTTGCTCTGTCCAGGATAGTCTCGTCCCGTGCTGTTTGGCTCGGAGGAGCTCGGGCGCGGTCGGAGCCGCTGAAGGCGAACGGCGGCATTGGCCGCGGGGCCTCGCGGGATGGATCTAGGAGGGGCTAGGATGAGAACAGTTCGTTCTGCGGCGGGGTTTGGGTTGTTGGTTTTCGCGTTCGCCGTCATGGGTTGCACGGACAACCCCGCGAGCCAGGACGGTACGGGCGGGGGCTTCCCCTTCCCGCCGAGCACATCGTCGGGCCTCACGGGCGGCGCGACCAGCAGCTCGAGCGGCGGAGCGACCACAGGTGAGGGCGGCGCAGGTGGTGGTGCCGGCGGCGGTGTGGGTGGAGGCGTCGTTGATCCGGGCGATGGCTGCCCTGGCTGCGCGCGGCTCTCCGTGCCGCTCACGAGGGCGATGCAGGCCACGCAGTTCATGATCTTCTTCCACGAGAAGGTCGACCTGACCGGCGCGACCGTCACCTTCCGCGTGAGGACCCGCGCCGGCACGAGCGGCGGTCTGCAGCCGTTCGTGCAGAACGGGGGCGATCTCGGCTATGCGAACATCGGCTATTCGTGGAACGCGCTTGCCCAGCTGGGAGAGTGGACGGATATCAAGATCGATGTCGACGAGCTGGCTCCGGCGAATTCATTCTTCAACCCCACTGTGGTGGAGATGATCGGGGTTCAGATCACGGGGGGCAACACGGGGCCCTGGGCCAATCCGACCGTCGTCGATGTCGACTACGTCACGGTCACGAGACCCGGCACAGGCGAAGGGGCTCCGAGCAGCCAGCGCTTCTTCTTTGGCTCTAGCGGGGAGCGCGGCGAAGGAGGCGCCGGGGGCGAAGGCGGCGCCGGGGGGATGAGCGGCGCCGGAGGCGCTGGCGGAACCAGCGGCGATGGCGGCGCGGGCGGCACCAGCGGCGAAGGCGGCGCGGGGGGTATGAGCGGCGCCGGAGGCGCGGGTGGGGTGGCCGGGGCCGGAGGCGCGGGCGGCGAAGGCGGCGAAGGCGGCGAAGGCGGCGGCAGCGTGAGCAGCAGCAGCAGCGCGAGCAGCAGCAGCGCGAGCAGCAGCAGCGCGAGCGGCGGAGGCGGCGGAGGCGGCGGAGGCGGTGAAGGCGGCGGAGGCGGTGAAGGCGGCGGAGGCGGCGAAGGCGGCGGCTCCAGCGTCGATGTCATTCATGTGAAGGGTCCGTACGAGTTCACGACGAGCGAGGAGCCGATGGTGGTCAACGACTACCAGCCCGTGGAAGGCTCGACGGTGACCCACGTCGCCCAGTGACCCCTGGCTATCCTGTGGCGCCCGCTCGTCAGGGAGGTCCACGAGACGTGTTGAAGCATCGAGCTGCACCGATCTGACGACGATTCCGGACGCGACGGCGAGGGGCTCGGCAACCTCGACGAGCCGAGCGCGCTGCCGCGTCCGGAGGTGCCTTGAATGAACGAGGTGCGCTGTCGGCGGCGTCGTCGCGGTGACGACGGTCGCTGAGGAAGCGATTGGCATGAGAGAACGCTGATCTGCGCTCTCGAGATGCCGCGCTGTGCTCGGGCTCGACTCCGCAGGTGGTCTCATGTGGCTGCCGCGCCTCGCTTTGCTCGACTCCGCAGGTGGTCTCATGTGGCTGCCGCGCTCGCAGCGGCGCCAGCGCCGAGCGATGCCAAGCGCGTTGACTCTTGGTGACGGATTCGCACGTCCAGGCTGTTGAGAAAGTTGTCTGTCCAGGATAATGTCGCTGCTTGCGGGGCTGGCTCGGCAGAGATCGGGTGCGATGAGAGCCGCTCCGGCGAACGGCGGCCTCGGCCGCGCAGCCTCGCGGGGGCCTATCCAGGAGGGGTCACGATGAGATCAGTTCTTTCTTTCGCGGCGTACGGGGTGTTGGTCGGCGCGTTCGCCATGACGGGTTGTGGTGATGACGAGTCGACAGGCAGCGGCGGCGCGGGCGGGACGGGCGGCGGGAGCTCGTCCACCTCCAGCACGTCGTCGAGCTCGACCAGCTCGGGCTCTGACGGCGGCGGCGGCGCGGGTGATGGCGGTTCAAACGCGGATGGCGGCGGGGGTGCGGGCGACGGCGGCAACGGATCGAGCGACGGCGGTGGTGGCTCGGGAGACGGCGGCGGTGGTTCGAGCGACGGCGGCAGCAGCCCGGGTGTCGGCGGCGGCGGCAGCTCGGGCGAAGGCGGCGGCAGCTCGGGTGAAGGCGGCGGCGGCTCGGTCCCGGAGGAGCGTTGCTCCGGCTGTGCGCGGCTGTCCGTGCCGTTCACGACCGCGAATACCGCGACGCAGTTCTTCATCGAGTTCGCCTCGGTGGTCGATCTGACGGGGAGCACGGTCACGTTCCGTGTGAAGACCCACGCCGGCACCAGCGGCGGCGTGCAGCCGTTCGTGCAAAACGGGGCGGACCGGTTCTATGCGAACATCGGCTACTCGTGGAATCCGATCGCCGGGCTGGCAGACTGGCAAGAGATCACGATCGATGTCGACGCCTTGGCCGGGTCGAAGCCCTCCTTCGAACGCACGGAGGTAAAGTTGATCGGACTTCAGCTCACGGCGGGCGGCACCGGGCCCTGGACCAACCCGACCGTCGTCTACGTCGACTCCATCTCCGTCACGAAACCCGGCACTCCGAGCGCCGCGCGAGGCGCCGCACCGAGCGGCGAGCGCGGCGAGGGCGGCGCCGGAGGTGCGGGTGGCGCCGGCGGGTGGAGCGGCGAAGGTGGCGCCGGCGGCGAGAGCGGCGTGGGCGGCGCCGGTGGAACGAGCGGTGACGTCGGCGCCGGCGGGTGGAGCGGCGAAGGTGGCGCCGGCGGCGAGAGCGGCGTGGGCGGCGCCAGTGGCGAAGGCGGCGAGAGCGGCGTGGGCGGCGTGGGCGGCGAAGGCGGCTCGGCCGGTGTCGGCGGCGCGGGCGGCGAAGGCGGCGTCGGCGGCGCGGGCGGCGCGGGCGGCGAAGGCGGTTCGGCCGGTGTCGGCGGCGCGGGCGGCGAAGGCGGTTCGGCCGGTGCCGGCGGCGCGGGCGGCGAAGGCGGCGGCTCCAGTGGAGAGGTGATCCACGTGGTGGGTCCGTTCGAGTTCACGACCGGCGCGGAGCCGATGGTGATCGGCAACTACATGCCGGTGGCCGGCTCGTTGCTGACCCACATCGCCGAGTGATCCCGGGCCAGCCGGGGAGCACGCTGCACCGGACGCAGCGAGGCGCGCCAGAGCATCCAACAGCCTGAACTCGTGAACGCCAGCCGGAGGGGCTCGACAGCCCCCCCGGCGAGCTTTCTCTGGTTGCGCCGGCGCGAGCTGCGCGATGAGAATGGCCTCGACGCGCCGAGCCCCGGCGCGCTCGATGGACCGACCCACAGCGAGCTCAGGACAGCGTTTCAAGGAGGATTCGAATGAGAAAGATCGTCTATGACGTCGCGGTGACGGTCGACAACTTCATCTCGCACGAGGACGGCTCGGTGGACGGCCTGGTGATGCAAGGAGAGCACGCCGCCGATTACGTCGAGCGCCTGAAGGGCTACGACACCGTCGTGATGGGGCGAAGGACGTACGAGTGGGGCTATCCCTTCGGGCTCGTCCCCGGGAAGCGAGCGTATCCGCACATGGCACATTACATCTTCTCGAAGACCCTCCGCTTCGGCGAGGGCGCCGAGGTGGAGGTCGTGGACCGTGACGAGATCGCGGCCTTGAAGCGGCTGAAGGAGGGCGACGGAACCGATATCTATCTCTGCGGGGGCGGCGCCTTCGCCGGCTTCCTGCTCGATCACGACCTCATCGATCAGCTCGTCCTCAAGGTGAACCCCATCGTCTTCGGGCACGGGGTCCGGCTCTTCGGCGGCAGCACCAGGAAGGTCGAGCTGGCGCTCCTCGGCGCGACGTCGTACGCGAACGGCGTCTCGCTCCTCCGGTACGACGTGAAGCGCGGGAGCGCGGCCTGAGGGGCCGCGCCGGCGAGGGCGTGCGGCACGATTTCGTCGCGACGCCGCCGTCGGGCTCGCCGCGGGGCTTTTGTCGGGCAGGCGCTGAGCGCCGCGCCTCGATGGGGCTCATCTGGTTGCCGGGCTCACGCGTTCGGCCTGTTGAGAAAAATTTCTGCCCAGGGTAGCTTTGCGCCACGCGGCTGGCTCGGAGGAGCTGGCGGGCGGTAGCAACCGCCATGGCGAACGGCGGCCCGGGCTGCGTGGCCTCGTGGTGCACATCAGGAGAGGGTCAGGATGAGATCAGTTCTTTCTTTGGCAATGTGCGGGATGCTGGTCGGCGCATTCGCCATGACGGGTTGCGGCGATGACGACACCACCGGCAGCGGCGGTGCGGGCGGTGCGGGCGGCGGGAGCAGCTCCAGCACGACGACGCCGAGCACCAGCAGCAGCTCGGGCGGCGGCGAAGGGGGCCAAGGCGGCGCGGGCGGCAGCGATGGTGGCGCCGGCGGCGAAGGCGGTGAAGGGGGCGAAGGCGGCGCGGGCGGCAGCGATGGTGGCGCCGGCGGCGAAGGCGGCGAAGGCGGCGGCGCCCCCGACATCGGGCCCGGTCCGGAGGAGAGCTGCTCGGGTTGCGCCCGGCTGGCCGTGCCGCTCACCACGGCTTCCACGGGGACGCTGTTCCAGTTCGACTTCGCTCAGCTGGTCGACCTGACCGGCGCTACCGTCACGTTCCGTGTGAAGGCTCATGCCGCCACCGGCGGTGGTCTGCAGGTCTTCGTGCAGAACGGCAATGCACAGAGCTGGGTGGGTGTCCCCTGGGCGTGGACGGGCTTCAGCGAGCTGAAAGAGTGGACCGAGCTCACCATCGACGTCGATGCCTCTGATGCGGCCGATGCCGCTGCTGGCGGGAATTTCGAGGCGACCCAGGTGAAGCGTATCGGCGTCAAGGTCGACGCAGGTGCCGAGGGGCCCTGGGCCAACCCGACCATCGTCTATATCGACTCCATCACCGTCACGAGGCCGGCCAGCACGAGCGGTTCGGGCGGCGCGGGTGGTGCCGGCGGCGCGGGCGGCGAGGGTGGCGCCGGCGGTGCTGGTGGCACAAGCGGTGACGGCGGCGCTGGTGGCACGAGCGGCGAGGGCGGCTCGGCGGGCGCGACCGGTGAGGGCGGCTCGGCGGGTGCCTCCGGTGAGGGCGGCTCGGCGGGCGCGACCGGTGAGGGCGGCGCTGGCGGCGCGACCGGTGAGGGTGGCGCTGGCGGCGCGACCGGTGAGGGCGGCGCTGGCGGCGCTGGCGGCGCGACCGGTGAGGGCGGCGCTGGCGGCGGCGCGAGCGGCGAGGTGGTTCATGTGGTCGGTCCGTTCTTGTTCACGGACGGGCTGCAGAGCTTCCAGGTCGGCGATTACCAGCCCGTGACAGGCTCGAGGCTGGATCCCCTCGGTCCCCTCGGCGAGTGATCCACGAGGGCCTGCGGCGCTCGCTCTCGCGCTGCTGCGCGGAGCGAGCGCCCGGGCCGCCTCATCGATCATCGAGGGCGCGCTTCCCGGCGCGCTCCAGCTCGACCCAGCTTCCCCGTCTCACATAACTGCCGGGGCTCTGGCCGACGGCGGGGTCTTTTGAACCGCCAAGGACGCCAAAAACGCCAAGAAAAACACAAGAATCCTGGCGTCTCCTGGCGCCTTGGCGGTCCCATCTGTCCGGCGGGGCGGGGGAATTCCCCCGCCACCCACCACGCTGCTGAAGCATGATCCGAACCGTCCACACGACCCGCTACGTCACCCCGCTCCGCGAGGGCGGGTCGCTGCCGGCCCTCGTCGAGGCCGACGACGACGGGCTCTATGTCCTGAAGCTCCGCGGCGCCGGCCAGGGGCCGAAGGCGCTCATCGCGGAGCTCGTCGCCGGGGAGATCGGGCGCGCGCTCGGGCTGCCGGTGCCCGAGATCGTCTTCATGGAGCTCGACCCGGCCTTCGGGCGCGCCGAGCCGGATCCGGAGCTGTCCGACTTGCTCTCGGCGAGCGCCGGCCTGAACCTCGCCCTCGACTACCTGCCCGGATCGCTCGCCTTCCAGCCGCTCGCCGGCCCGGCGATCGACCCGGCGCTTGCCGCCGCCGTCGTCTGGTTCGACGCCTTCACGAGCAACGTGGACCGGACGCCCAAGAACCCCAACCTGCTCCTGTGGCACCGCCGCCTCTGGCTGATCGACCACGGCGCGGCGCTCTATGTGCACCACGCCTGGACCGACGCGACCGACCCGCGCGCCGACGCGGACGACCGCTTCCCGCTCGTCAAGAGCCATGTCCTGCTCCCGTTCGCGGGCGATCTCGCCGCGGCCGACGCCGCGCTGAGCGCCCGGCTCACACCCGAGCGCATCGCGGGGATCGTCGCCGCGATCCCGGACGCGTGGCTGGCCGACCAGGACCCCCGCGCCCGGCCCTCGGGCGAGCGCCGGTCCGCGTTCTCGCCCGACGTGGCCGAGGCGCCGCAGACCGACGCGGCGCCGGTCGCGGCGCGGCGCGCGGCGTACGCCGCCTACCTGACCCACCGCCTCGCGTCGCCGCGGGGCTTCGTCGAGGAGGCGCTCGATGCAGCCCGTGCCCGCCGGTAGCCCTCCGGGCGCGCGCGACGTCGACGCCGCCGACCCGTTCGATTACGCCGTGCTGCGCGTGGTCCCGCGCGTGGAGCGCGGCGAGCGCGTCAACGTCGGGGTGGTCCTCTTCTGCCGCGCCCGGGGCTTCCTCGACGCGCGCGTCGCGCCCGACGAGCGGCGCCTGCTCGCCCTCTGGCCCGACCTCGACCTGGAGGCGGTCCGCGGCCACCTCGACTTCATCCGCCGCGTCTGCGCCGGCGATCGGGCGTGCGGGTACGTCGCCGAGCTCCCCCAGGTCGAGCGCTTCGGCTGGGTGGTGTCCCCGGCGAGTACCGTCGTCCAGCCCTCGCGGGTGCACGCGGGCCTCGGCGCCGACCCGGCCGCGGCGCTCGATCGGCTGGTCGCGACGCTGGTGATGCCAGCGCGATCCGGACAGGGCTGATCGGCGCGGGACGAGCCCGCGCTCCAGGTCAGTGGCCGTCCTTTTCGCGCTTCATCGCCTGCTTCACCGCGGTCACGACGCCCAGCACGACCGCGCCGGCCGCGACGCCGACGATCATGTTGGCGAGCGACGGCACCACGGCGCCGAGCACGGCGCCGGCGCCCTGGGTCATGTCCTCGATGTGGTGGTGCAGCCACGGCACGCCGTGCGTCAGGATGCCGCCGCCGACCAGGAACATCGCCGCCGTGCCGGCGACCGACAGGCCCTTCATCAGCCAGGGCGCCGCCTTCAGGATGCCGCTGCCGAGCGACTGCTGGAGACCGCCGCTCTGGCGGCTCAGGTAGAGGCCGGCGTCGTCGAGCTTCACGATGCCGGCGACCAGGCCGTAGACGCCCACGGTCATGAGCAGGGCGATGCCGGTCAGCACGGCGACCTGCGTGCCGAACGGCGACGCCGCCACGGTGCCCAGCGTGATCGCGATGATCTCGGCCGACAGGATGAAGTCGGTGCGCACCGCGCCCTTGATCTTGTCCCTCTCGAACTCGACGAGGTCGATCTTCGGATCGGAGAGCGCCTGCACGAGCTCGGCGTGGTGCGCCTCGTCCTCGTGCTTGCTGTGCAGCACCTTGTGGGCGACCTTCTCGAAGCCCTCGTAACAGAGGAAGGCGCCGCCGACCATCAGCAGGGGCGTGACGGCCCAGGGCGCGAAGGCGCTGATCGCCAGCGCCGCCGGCACCAGGATCGCCTTGTTGAGCATCGAGCCCTTCGCCACGGCCAGCACGACCGGCAGCTCGCGGTCGGCGGTGACGCCCGTCACCTGCTGCGCGTTCAGCGCCAGATCGTCGCCCAGCACGCCGGCGGTCTTCTTGGCGGCCACCTTGGTCAGCACGGCAACGTCGTCCAGCACGGTGGCGATGTCGTCGATCAGGGCGAGCAGGCTGCTTCCGGCCATGGAGTGAGATCCTCGTCGGGTGAATGGGGTAGGAGCGTAGGGAGCGTAGAAAGCGTGTGGAACGTGGCGAACGTCACGGGCGGCGCCGCAGCGCAGCCGTCGCGGTGGGCATGGTAGCGGGCGCCGGCGGCCTTCGGATCGAAGATCCTGGGCGCCCGCGTCGATCGGCCAGCCTGGCCGGCGGCGCCGCCCCGTGGCTCACGCGCTCTCTTCGATCCCCGACGGCGACTCCAGCCCCGGCGGCTCTTCCAGGCTGATGCGCCCGAGCCGGCCGGCGCGGAAGTCGTGGACCAGGATGTCCGACGCCTTGTGCAGGTCCACCGACCCGCCGCTGCGCAGGCAGCCGCGGCGGCGGCCGATCTCCTCGATCAGCGCGGCGGCCGTCTCCGGCAGCTCCTTCAGCTTGTAGCGGGCGGCGAGGAGCTCGGGGTAGCGCCGCAGGAAGTACCCCGCCGCGAACAGGGCGACGCTCTGGTAATCGATGGCCGTGTCGGGGATCGCCCCGCCCACGGCCAGGCGGAACGAGGCCGCCTCGTCGTCGATCTTGGGCCAGAGGATCCCCGGGTTGTCGGAGATGGCCATGCCGGTCTTCAAGGTGACGAGCTGCTGGCTCTTCGTGACCGCGGGCTCGTCGCCGACCTTGGCCACCTTGCGCTCCATGAGCGCGTTGATGAGCGTCGATTTGCCGACGTTGGGGATCCCCACGATCATGGCCCGCACCACCTTGCCGGGGCCGTTCTTGGGGGGCGCGAGGCGCTTGCAGAGCTCCGGGATCCGGCGCCGCGCCTCGGACGACTGGGTCGCGGAGATCGCGATCGCGAGCACCTGGCCTCCTCCCGGTGAGGCGCCGCGGTCGGCCTCGTCAGGCGGCGCGGCGCGCTCCGCCTCGAAGTAGCGGAGCCACGCCGTGGTGACGGCCGGGTCCGCCAGATCGCTCTTGTTCAGGATCTTGATGCACGGCTTCTGGCCGCGCAGCTCGGCGAGGACGGGGTTCTCGCTGGCCAGCGGCATGCGGGCGTCGAGCACCTCGATGACGACGTCCTGCGACGGCATCGACTCGGCGATCGAGCGCCGAGCCTTGGTCATGTGGCCTGGATACCATTGGATCGACATCCGCCGCGCAGCTCTATCACGCCCGGCGGGTCACGCGCACCCGTCCGGGCCGCAGGCCGCCCCCTCGGCGAGCGCCTGCTCGGGCGCGTCCGCCGCCTCGTCCCACGCCTTCTGGAGCACGCCGAGGAGGGCCTCGGCCGGCTGCGCGCCGGAGACGCCGTACCGCCCGCCGAACGCGAAGAAGGGGACGCCCGTGATGCCGATCGCGCGCGCCTCGGCCTCGTCGGCCCGCACCTCGCGCGCGTGGGCGTCGCCCGCGAGCGCCGCGCGGACCTCGTCCGGGTCGAGCCCCGCCTCGCCGGCGAGGCGCGCGAGCACCTCCGGCTCGCCGATGGCCTCGCCCTCGGTCATGTAGCCGCGGAGCAGCCGCTCCTTCACGGCGTCCTGGACGCCGCGCTCGGCCGCGAGGTGGAGCACGCGGTGCGCGTCGAAGGTGTTGCCGGGCCGGACCTTGTCGAAGCGGAGATCGAGGCCGTCGGCCGCGCCCACCTCGGTCATCTGCCGGATCATCGCCTCGGCCTTGGCGACGGGCACGCCGTACTTCTTCGCGAGGCGCCCGGCGTACGAGACCTCGGTGTCGAGGACGCGCTTCGCCGAGGGGTCGAGCTCGAACGCACGCCAGACGACCTCGACGGCATCGCGGCGCGGGAACCTGGCGAGCGCGGCCTCGAGCCGGCGCTTGCCGACGTAGCACCACGGGCACGCGATGTCGGACCAGACATCGACACGGAGCTTCTTCATGGCGGTCAAGGTAGGGCCGCGCGGCGCCTCCGGCCAGGCGGCGTGCGTCGCGGGCGGGAGGTGCGCCGGCGCGGCGGCAGGGGAGGGGTCGAGCTCGCCGGAGAGAGCCGAGTGGAGCGCCGAGCCCTCCCGTGTACGCTCGCCTGTGCGAGGCGGATACCTCCGCGACGGCATCTGGGGTCTGGTGTAAGGGGTGAGTGGGAAACTGGATGAGGAGAGGCGTGATGGACATTGAGAGGCTCTTGATTTCTCGATGGATAACCTCGAAATCGTCAAGCGGATCAACCAGTGATCGAGCCGGGGTTCGACAGCGGCGCGGTGTGTCAAGCCGCTCAGGAGATACATGCTTTGGCTGAGCGATGCGCGCGAGCGTTGAAAGGAGGTGATGTGTCGCCTCCTGGATGAGCCTTGCCGCGCACGCTCAGCTGCGTCACGAAGACGCCTGTGCATCCCGTCCTTATTGCCGTTAGCTCCGCCCTGGCCGCGGGCTCGGTCGCCGCCGGTCCGCCTCCTGACCCGTGGCACGCGTGGCTCCTCGTGGCGCTCGCGCGGCAGGTCGATCGGCAGCGCTGGCTGGTGCGGGTCCAGCGTGACCGCCTCTCTCGTGCCTCCCGCCGTGGCGACGTACCGGGCATGCCGGGCTGGAAGTTTTACTTTCACGGCATCGGCCTCTGCCTGACCGCACCCGACGGCGAGACGATCGACGTCGACGATCACGGCGATGACGGCCTCACGATCGATGCTTGGTTCTTCACGCAGCGCATCCTGAGCCTCCCTCACCCCGCGCTCCCCGAGCGGCGCCTGCTCGCATTCCTTCCGACCGCTGACGCCATGGCCGCCGCGATCGGCGAGCTCACCCGGGAGGGACTGCTCGTCCGCAACGAGCATCGGCACGTCTTCCGCGTCGTCCCCGAGATCGAGGAGAACGCCGGGGCGTTCGCCGCGATCGACTTCTCCGACGCGTCCCTCCGCGCTCGCTGGGCGGAGCACCTCGGCGATCACGAGCTGCTCGCCGTCGAGCGGCCCTCGGCGGCCGCCCAGGCGCGAGCCGCCGCGCAGCGCGAGGCCTACAAGCGGTACTTGCTCGCGGGGATCGCGAACGAGGCGACGGCAAGCGCGTTCATCGAGCCCCTCGAGGCAGCGCTCGAGCCGGCGGAGTTCGTCGATGTGTGCGCGGGGCTGATCGACGCGTCGGTGAACGCGACCTCTGGGCACGCGATCGAGCGGCTCGACGTACACCCCGACTACCCCGTCTGCCCGGCGGTCGCCAGGTTGCTCGCCCGCGCGGATCCGGCGCTGCATCACCCCTACGCCGTGCACGCCGCGGCCCGGTACCTGCTGCGCCGGGGGATCGAGCGCGATCGCGCGGTCGAGGTGGTGCTGGCGTTCGCGCGCGTCGAGGTCGTCGAGGGCTACCTGGGCAACCCGTTCCTCGGCGAGCTTGCCCTGCTGCTCCTCGAGCATGCGCCTCCGCACGCGCTCGCCGCGCTCCGCCGGGGGCTGCGATCGAGCACGCCCGCGGTCCGGACGGACGTCGCCGCGGCGCTCGCGGCGCTCGGTCAGGCGTGGTGCCTTCGAGAGCTCGTGCTCGCGCTGGACGGCGCCTCCACGTTCGAGGAATCGGCCTCCGTGCGGGCCGCGCTCTCGTGGATTGGATCGGACGAGGCGCGCGCGGCGGTCGCGCGCTGGACGCAGACCCACGTCCTGCGGACGACGGAGGGCCCGGGTTATGGCTGGGAGGAGATCCAGGAGGCCTGCGCCGATGAGTCGCTCGAGCACGAGATCGAGGAACGTCGCGCCTGGGCCGACGCGACCCGACCGGGGATCGATCCGGACTTCGACCGCGTGGTGTGGGGATGAAAGGCAGGACTCCGCGCACGCGATATCGATAAAGGGGCAGTCTCACGCAAGCCGCGATTACCCCCGCTCCTGGACGCCCATCAGCGCGGAGAGGCTCTGCCGCTGGCGGCCCGCGCCGTCGAAGTTCGATGGATCGAGCCAGCGCTCGAACGCCGCCTTCGCCGCCGGCCACTCCTTGTCGATGATCGCGTGCCACGCGGTGTCGCGGGTGCGCCCCTTGACCACCGCGGCCTGCCGGAACACGCCTTCGAAGCGGAACCCGAGCCTCGCCGCCGCCGCCCGCGAGCCCGCGTTGAGCGCGTCGCACTTCCACTCGTAGCGCCGGTAGCCGAGCTCGTCGAACGCCCGCCGCATCATCAGGTACATCGCCTCCGTCGCCGCAGGCGTCCTCTGAAGGAGCGGCGAATACCTGAGGTGTCCGACCTCGATGACGCCGCTCTTCGGGTCGATCCGCAGGTACGCCGCGACGCCGACCGCCCGACCGGTCGTCGCGTCGATGATCGCATGGAACAGCGGATCGTCGCCCAGGCACGTGGCGTCCATCCAGGCGCGGTAGTCCGAGAGGGTCGCGAAGGGCCCGTAGGGCAGGTAGGTCCAGCCTCGCCCCTCCGCGTCCGCGAGGTTGGCGGCATGGAGGTCCGCCGCGTGCCTCTCGGGGTCGATCGGCTCGACCCGGCAGGTGCGCCCGAGCAGGATCTCGCGCGGCGGCAGCGGCCGCGGCGTCCAGCCGGGGAGGGGGTGGCCGATCGGCTGCATCAGAGAATTCATGTGCTCCACGGGATCGCTCTCTCCGCAAGGTGGTTCGCTGGCGGCACCGGCCCCGGGCGCCGCCCGCCACGTGTTACTGCGCCGCGATCGCCGCCGCCACCTCGTCCTCGATCCCTTCCCACGTCGCCGGCCGATCAGGGCATGTGCGACGCGCGCGCCGCGTGCGCCGCCACCTCGCGGCGGAGGGCCTCCGTGACCCCCGGCAGCTCCCTGAGCCAGTCCCGCGTCGGGCGGTTGCGCATCAGCCAGGCGACGGCGTCGTCCATGGTGCTGAACACCTCGTAACGAAGCCGCGAGCGGCTCAGCAGGATGAACTCGATGGCCACGTTGCGCACGAGCGACGCCTTGAAGCCGTGGCCCTCGAACACAAGCGCGGCGCACATCCCGTGGGCCGCGAGCTCCCTGGAGAGCTCCGCGAGCGAGCTGCGGACCTCCCGCCCCGCCGGGACGGTGTTCTTCTCGAGGATGACCAGCGTCGCCTGCAGCTCGCTGCCGCGCTCGCGCAGGATGCTCCGGACCTCGCTCACCGCGGCTGCCGTTGTGTGCCGGCGCCAGATCTGGAAGAGGAGGCCCTTCCAGGTGGCGACGCAGTGATCTTCGTCCAGCGCGTGGAGGAAAGGCCTCGTCGCCCTGCTTCCCCCCTCGCTGCGCGGCGGCGGCGAGCTCGCGGGCGGGGCGGGATCGTCGTGGTCCCTGAGCGGCGGGGCCGCGAGCGTGCTGCTGAAGCAGGCGGCGACCGGGGCAGGCGGCCTCGCCGTGACCATGCCGGCCGGGGAGGCCTCGGGCGGAGGGAGCGAGCTGCGGCGACGCGCCGCCGCGGCGCCGAGCGACGCCTCCGGCGGCGGGAGCGAGGTGCGGCGACGCGACGCCGGCGCGGTCGACGCCGGCGCGGTCGACGCCGGCGCGGTCGACGCCACGCGCGCGGCGCCGTCGAGGAGGCGATCGAGGACAGGGCACATCGCGGACGCGCTGGTGAACCGGGCGAGGGGGTCGCGCTCGACGCAGCGAGAGAACCAGGCGTCGAATCCGGCGAAGAAGGGCGGCAGTCCGAGCTCGCCCGCGCGCCGGCTCGCGGTGGGGATGGGCGCGAACAGGATTTCCCGGAGCAGCGCCGGGAGATCTCGGCCCTGCCAGAAGGGCTTGCCCGTGAGGACGAAGAACGCGAGGAGCCCATAGGCCCAGACGTCGCTCTGGGGGAGCGCTCCCTGGCTCTCGCGCGCTTGCTCGGGGGCCATCCAGAGGGGCGTGCCGACGGCGGCCGTCAGCGAGGCGCGCGCGTCGGCGATGATCTTGGCGATGCCGAAATCGAGGAGCTTGACCCGCGGCGCGGCGCCGTCGCCGGCTTCCTCCAGAAAGACGTTCTCGGGCTTGAGATCGCGGTGAACGATGCCCGCGCCGTGCGCGTCCTCGAGCGCGCGCCCGAGCTGCCCGAGGACGCGGCGCGCCTCCGCGAGCGGGAGCGGGCCTGCCCGCGCGACGCAGGCCGAGAGGGTCTCGCCCTGGAGGAGCTCCATCGCGAGGTAGGGCAGGCCCGTCACGCCGTCGACGCCGGCGATCAGCACCTCGACGATGTGCGGCGACCCGATGAGCCCAGGAGCTCGCGCCTCTCGCTCGAAGCGGCGGCGCTCCTCGGGGTCGACGGCGCGCACCGGGTGCATGACCTTCACGGCGCGCTGGCGCGCGGTGCTGTGCTGGCGGCAGAGATAGACGCTGCCCGTGCCGCCCGAGCCGAGCGGGCGCACGACCTCGAAGTCGCCGCCGATGATGCTGCCAGCTTGCAGGCCGTAGGGTGAATCCATGGCGCGGACCGAAGCGTTTGCGTACCGGAGCCCCCCGCGCGGGTCGCGCGCGATACCGCCGATTCAATCATGTCGTCGGCCGCTGGCGAGCCGAAGACATCGCACCGTGTGCTGTTCCAGTGGCGTCGTCCCGGTTCGACCCGGTCACACCCGCGATCCGTCCACCGCTCGGGCCACTGCTCGGGCGCTGCCGCCGCCGCGCTCGCCGTGAGGATCGCTGAGCGAACGGTGCTTCGCTGTTGCAGTTGCAGAGGCGTGGACGGAACCTCCGCGCGGCGCGCGGTGTCAGGAGAGCTCGGCGATGACCGCGTGGTGGTCGGACGCGGCGCCGACGTCGATGACGTCGGCCAGCGCGAGCCGGCCGGCGAGCCGCGGCGACAGCAGCACGTAGTCGGTCCGCGTCTCCACCTGCGCGCCGTCGCGCCCGCGCAGCGCGGTGAACCAGCGCGAGGAACGCGGCCTCTGGATCAGGGCGTCGGCCCAGCCGAACGCCTCGATCACATCCATCGTGTCGAACCGCGGCGGACTGCCGTACTTCTCGATGCCTGCCGCCGCGAGGCGCGCGCCGAGGTCCGCGGGGTAGGGGTCGCGGCGCGACAGCGCGTTGAGGTCGCCGGCGAGCGCCCAGAGGCCCGCGGCGAACCGGGCCGGCGGCACGAGCGAGAGCAGCCAGCGGGCCTCGGTGAGCCGGCGATCCTCGCTGCCGGCGTTGAGGTGGGTGCCGAGCACCACGAGCGGCTCGCCGTCCAGCGAGAGCTCGACCTCGACGAGGCAGTGGGCCAGCGCCTCGGGCGCGTGCACGCGCGCGCCGGCGAGCGGCGCCCGGCTGACGACGGCGACGTGGTTGCGCCTCCCGTTCGGGCGCGGGTTGGCGTTGCCCAGGACGGCGTGCCGCTCGCCGGCGGGCGCGCCGATCGCCTCGGCGACGGCCCGGAGCCGGGCGCCGTCCTCCCAGCCCACGCACTCCTGGAGGACGAGCAGATCGGGGCGCGCGGCGGCGACGATCGCGAGGATCGCCTCGAACCGATCCTCGCCGCCGAAGAGGATGTTGAAGGTCATGATCTTCACGGTCCGATCAGGCTAGCTCCTCCGAGGCCGGGGCGTCTGCGCGGAGCAGCCAAAAGGCGCGCTGAATCGGGTGGACGCGGCGCCCGAGACGGCGCACGAAGCGGGCATGGCCGGCGGCGTCCTCCCGATCCACAGCGATTCGCCGCTCTACGCCGCCGCGCTCCGCCTCCGGCGCGAGGTCTTCGTCGTCGAGCAGTCCGTGCCCGAGGACATCGAGATCGACGAGCTCGACCCCGTCGCGCGGCACTTCGTGGTCCTCGACGGCGGCGAGGTCGTCGCGACGATGCGGCTCCTGCCGTACGAGGGCGCGCTCAAGGTCGGCCGCGTCGCCGTCAGGAAAGACCTTCGCGGCGCGGGCCTCGGGCGGCGGCTGATGGAGGAGGCGATCCGCGTCGCCGGGGCCGAGGGCGCGCGCGCGCTGGTCCTGAACGCCCAGGTCGCTGCAGCGGCGTTCTATCGCAAGCTCGGCTTCGTCGAGGAGGGGCCGATCTTCGACGAGGCGGGGATCCCGCACACGAGGATGGTCCGGCGGATGGCCTGAGCCCGCGGGCGCTGCGGATAGAAGTCCGGCCGGGGATGGCGGCGGCCATTGGCGTGCTCGGCGCGCCACAGCAGGTCGCGACCTCTGCCGTTCCATCCGCGGCCGGGCGGACCCCGCCGCTTCGCCTGGGCTGCCCCTGTACCGATCGCAGACCCGAAGATGCAAAAAAAAACTCGTAGAGCGCGGCGCTGGGAGGCGTGACGGGAAAGCAGCGTGTGCCTTCTACCGCACGTTGCGCATCGCGGTGTTCGAAGACAATCTACCTGATTGATGATGTCGAAAGCGGGCGGGCGAAGCGGCGGATTGGACGGGCCTGGCTGCCCGCGCGAACGCCTTGGTTCACCTCTGCTCGGCTGGATTGGGATCATCCCACGAGCCGCGAGCGCCGTCACCGCCGTGACCGCCGGGGCCGTCCTTTGGGGCTGGTGGCTCGATGTTCAGACGCTCAAGAGTGTTCATCCGACCTTCGTGACCATGAAGGCGAACACGGCGCTGGCCTTCCTTGCCGCCGCCGCGTCGCTGTGGCTCCACCGCCGCGCGGGATCGAGCTCATGGACGCGCCGCCTTTCACGGGCGTGCGCCGGGGGCGTCGCTGTCGTCGGGCTGCTCACCTTCCTGGAATACGCGCTGAACCGGCCGCTCCATGTCGATCAAATTCTCTTCCGGGAGGGGCCGGGCGCCGTCGGCACCCCTCACCTCGGAAGGATGGCTATCACGACGGCCATCTGCTTTCTCCTCCTCGGCTCGGCGCTGTGGCTCCTCGACGCGAAGGCGCGGCGCGCGCGCCGGCTCCTCTTCGCGACGGTCGTGCCGATCGCGTTGATCGGGCAGCTGGCGGTGCTCGGATACGTGCTCGGGGTCGGATATCTCTATGGCGTCGGAGCGACGACCGAGATGGCGTTGCATACGGCGCTGCTCTTTCTGGTGCTGTCTGCCGGCGTCCTGTGCGCGCGGCCCGAGCTGAGCGGCGTCGAGCTGCTGATGAGCGCGGGGGCAGGCGGCGTGATGGCACGCCGCCTGATTCTCGCCGCGTTCGGCGCGCCGTTCGTCCTCGGCTGGGTGATCGTGAAGGGGCGGAAGCTCGGCCTCTACGACTCGGCGTTCGAGTCGTCGCTCCTCGTCGTCGGCTGCATCGTCCTCATCGTGCGCCACATCTGGAAGAGCGCTGCCGCGCTGGATTGCATCGACCGGGATCGGGGGAGGGCCGTGGAAGATCGCGGCCGACTCGCTCTCCGCGAAGAGGCCGCCCAGGCTGCCGTCCGAGAGAGGGACGAGTTCCTCTCCATCGCGTCCCACGAGCTCAGGACGCCCATCGCCGCGCTCCAGCTCACGCTGCAGGCGCTGGAGCGCAGGCTCGGCGGCGACGAGCCGGCGCCCCTCCAGCACGACCGCACCGTCCGCGCGGTGGAGGGGAGCCTTCGACAGGTCGCGCGGCTGACGCGGCTCGTCGATCAGCTGCTCGATCTGTCGCGCATCAAGGCGGGTCGTCTCGATCTCGAGCCGGAGAAGGTCAATCTCGCCGAGGTGGTGTGTCAGGCCGTCGAGCCGCTCCGGGGGGTGCTGGCGCAGGCGGGGTGCTCGCTGTCTCTGCGCGTCGAGCGCGAGATCCTCGGTCGCTGGGACGCGCTGCGGATCGAGCAGGTGGTGACGAACCTCGTGTCCAATGCGCTGAAGTATGGAGCGAACGCCCCGGTCGAGGTCAGCGTACAGCGGCGCGGGGACACGGCCGTGATCGCGGTGCGCGATCATGGAATCGGCATCGCCCCCGAGAACACGGCGCGGATCTTCGAGCGGTTCGAGCGCGCCGTCTCGTCGCGCGACTATGCCGGGGTGGGCATCGGCCTCTTCATCACCAGGCAGATCGTCGAGGCCCACGGCGGCTCGATCCGGGTCGAGAGCGCGCTGGGCATGGGTTCGACCTTCGTCGTCGAGCTGCCCATCGAGCACGTGGTGAGCTGCGCCGTCCCCTGCCGTGGGATGATGGCGTCATGAGCTCCCCACGCCGATCCCTCACGCTCCCGCGTTCTGTACCCATCGTCATCGTGCATCTGGTCCTCGCGGCGTGTGGCGGGGAGCCGGGGCCAGGCGTCGCGTCTGCCGAGGAGATCGGCGTCGTCGAGAAGGGGGCGTGGATCGAAGGGCGCGACGGTGGGGACAGCGCTGTCGCGTGGGGCAAGTCGGTCTGGGTGTATGGCGATACCGTGCTCACGCAGGCTGATGAGGCAGGGACGAACTGGCACCATAACTCGTTCGACATCTCGGACGATCTCGACGCGTCCGACGGCATCGGTGGCTTCTCCGCGCCGGCCGATAGCGTGGGGGCGCCGGGGTATTTCATCGCGCCCACCGCGGGCGAGCAGGCGTTCAACGACGCTCACGCCGGCGATGACTGCGCCGAGGCGCCGTGCGGCGCTCGCTGGGCGGTGTGGCCCGGGGCGCCGGTGTTCGACGCGGCGCGCGACCGCGCTTTGATCCCGTATGGCCTCATCTATGCGGAGCCGGGCGACTTCAACTTCCGCGGCGTGGGCCAGTCGTTCGCGATCTGGGAGGGCCTCGACGAGGCGCCGGTGCGGCCCATCGTGGACGCGAGCGCCGAGCACCCCGACCTGCTCTTCGGGGAAGGCGAGCCAGGCTGGGGTGCCGCGCTGGTCGCCCACGGCGACGACCTGTACACCTTCGCGTGCGATGGCGGCCTGTCCAAGCCGTGCAGCCTCGCGCGCGTGCCGCTCGAGACGCCCGTCGATCGAGGGGCCTTCCGTTACTTCGACGGCGAGGGCTGGAGCGACGACGCCGGGGATGCCGCGGAGCTGTTCGACGGCGCGCCCATCATGTCCGTCTCGTACTGTGAGCACCTCGGGGCGTGGCTGGCGGTTTACTCGCCCCCGTTCGACCACCGGATCGTGGCGCGCACCGCGCCGGACCTCACCGGCCCTTGGTCGGACGAGGCCACCCTCTATACGGCCCCCGAGGAGCGCGCGCCGTACGACTCGGTTCACCACGCGGAGTACGAGGAGGACGGCGGCCGGGTGCAGTACATCACGTACTCGCGGCCGACGAGCGGCTGGTTCGGGTCGGAGCTCGCGCTCGTCCGCGTCGTGCTGAAGTGACCGGCGAGCGCTCGCCCCTGCCGGGCGATCTCCTGCGGGCGCTCAGCGGGTGAAGCGGCGGATGGCGTGCCGGATCTGCTCGGGCGCCATGGGATCCGTCGACAGGGCGCTGTGCAGCACGAGGCCCTCGACCAGCGCGTCGAGCTCCCGCGCGGTCACCGGGTCGAAGTGGAGCTCCAGCGCGCGCCGGCTCCGCAGCATCCAGGCCTGGGTGACGGCGCGCAGCGCGGGCCTCCGGGCGGCGGCGACGTAGAGCTCGACGCTGAGCACCAGGTCGCGCTCCGAGCCGAGCAGGGCCGTGGTGAGGTGCTCGACGAGGAGCTCGACCGCGGCCTCGCGGTTACACGCGGCGCGCATCTGCTCCTCGAAGCGGGTGGCCACGCCGTCCGCGTGCCGGGTGAACGCCGCGGCGAGCAGCTCGTCGATCGAGGCGAAGTGGTACGTGGTCGAGCCGAGCGGCACGTCGGCGGCCCGGGCGATCGCGCGGTGGGACGCGCCGGCGACGCCCTGCTCGGCGATCACGTCGAGCGCGGTCGAAAGGAGCCGCTCCCGGCGCCCTGGGTCGTGGCGGCGGGCCCGCCGCGCGGGGGCGGCGCGCCTCGCCCTGGCGGCGCTCATCGCGCCTCCGTCACCCTCGCGCCTCGCCCGGCGCCTGCGCGGCCCCCGCGGCGTGCGCGACGTCGAGCGCGCGGATCACGCGGGCGGGGTTCCCGACCGCGACCACGTTGGCCGGCAGGTCGCGCGTCACGACGGAGCCCGCGCCGACCACCGTGTTGTCGCCGATCGTCACCCCCGGAAGCACGATGGCGCCGCCGCCGAGCCACACGTTGTTCCCGATCGTGATGGGCTTCGCCGCCTCCCATTTCTGCCGCCGAGGCTCGGGCTCCACCGGGTGGGTCGGCGTGAGCAGCTGCACGTTCGGGCCGAACTGCACGTCGTCGCCGATCGTGATCGGCGCGACGTCGAGCGCGACAAGCCCGAAGTTCGCGAAGCAGCGTGCCCCGAAGGTGATGCGCGAGCCGTAGTCCACGTAGAACGGCGGGCGGATCTCGGTGCCCTCGCCGATCGCGCCGAGCAGCTGCTCCAGCAAGCGGCGGCGCAGCGGGCGCTGCCGTGGCGACGTCGCGTTGTACGCCGCCATGAGGTCGAGCGCAGCCGCGCTCTGCTCGGCGATCTCGGGATCGTCGGCGATGTAGAGGTCGCCAGCGAGCATCCGCTCGCGCATGGACCGGGGATCGTGCGGGGTCGACATATGGACGAGTGTACACTGCATGGGAACGGGCAGGGCGGGCTCGCGCGCGGCCGCCCCGGAGAGGTCCAGTCTCAGGGGTAGACGTAGGGCGCGTCCAGGCCGAGCGGGAGCCCGAGCTGCCAGTACGCGAGGAGGAACAGCGTCCAGGCGACGAGGAAGGTCACCGAGTAAGGCACCATCAGCGCGACGAGCGTGCCGATCCCCGTGCCCTTCACGTACTTCTGGCAGAAGACCACGACGAGCGGGAAATACACCATCAGCGGCGAGATGATGTTCGTCGTCGAGTCCCCGATCCGGTACGTCGCCTGCGTGAGCTCCGGCGAGATGCCGAGCGACATGAGCATGGGCACGAGGATCGGGGCGAGCAGCGCCCATTTCGCCGACGCGGACCCGATGAGGAGGTTGATGGTCGCCGTGAGCAGGATGACGCCCACGATGGTCACCCCGCTCGGGAGCGCCATCGCCTGCAGCCCCGCGGCGCCCTTCAGCGCGAGGAGCGCGCCGAGGTTCGAGCGGTTGAAGAGAAAGATGAACTGCGCGGCGAAGAAGGCCATGACCAGGTAATAGGCCATCGTGCTCATCGTCTTGCTCATGCCGTCGATGACGTCGCGGTGGCTCTTGAACGTGCCGGCCGCGTAGCCGTAGACGAGCCCCGGGACGAGGAAGAAGAGGAAGATGAGCGGCACGATCGAGCCCATCAGCGGCGCGCCGCTGACCGTGAGCTGCCCGCTCGGCGCGCGCAGCGGCGACGAGGCCGGCGCGCTCGCCGCGACCAGCAGCGCGACGCTGGCCGCCATCGACGCGAGGGCCAGCCAGAGCGCGCGCGCCTCGCGCGGCGCGAGCGCCGCCGTCATGCGCTGCTCCGCCTCGGGCGCGGCGTCGACGGGCGTCCGGGCGAGGCGCGGCTCGATCACGCGGTCGGTGATGTACCAGCCGACCGCGACGATCACGAGGCAGGAGGCGCTGCAGAAGAACCAGTTGCACAGCGGGTTCACGGTGCGCTTCGGGTCGAGGATGTTCGCGCCGGCCTGCGTGAGGCCCTGCAGCAGCGGGTCGAGGCTCGACGGGATGAAGTTCGCGCTGAAGCCGCCCGACACGCCCGCGAACGCCGCGGAGATGCCCGCGAGCGGGTGCCGGCCGGCGGCCTGGAAGATCACGCCGCCGAGCGGGATGACGAGCACGTACCCCGCGTCCGCCGCTGTGTGGCTCGCGATGGCCACGAGGATCAGCATCGGCGTGAGCAGCGCCCTCGGCGTGACAGCGAGGACCTTCTTCAGGCCGGCGTTGATGAACCCCGAGCGCTCGGCGATGCCGACCCCGAGCAGGGCCACGAGCACCACGCCGAGCGGCGGGAAGCTCGTGAAGGTCTGCACCATCGTCGAGAGGAACTCGGTGATCGCCTTGCCCGAGAGCTGGCTGTGGACCACGAGCGGCTGCTTCGTGCGCGGGTCGATCTCGCTGAACTGGAGCGTCGCGAGCGCGGCGGAGAGGACCACGACCACCGCGGCCAGCAGGACGAAGAGCACCGCGGGATCAGGCAGCTTGTTGCCTGCGCGCTCCAGCGCGTCGAGGAGGCGGCTCGCCCCGCGGAGCTCGGCGCGGGGCGGGGGAAGGGACTGCTCGGGTTGCTCGCTGGACATGCGCTCATCTTAGAGCGATCACCCCGCGGAGCGTGACGCGCTGAACCGTGATCGGCTGCCCGGGCCGGCGCCGGTGTGCTTGTGCAGGAGCAATGGATCAGCACCGATTGCTGCTGGAGCAGCAATGGGCGCCAGGGCCGCCGCGCAGATCAGAGCAAATGGCGCGCTTTGATCTCGAGATACCGGTTGATGAGCTGCCCGGTGAGCTGGCCGGGCGCGACGTCGAGCACCAGCGCGCCGTGGTTCTTGAGGTCGCGCACGAGCCGGTCGCGGAAGCTCGAGAGCTCGGCGGCGGCGCCGCGCGTGTAAGGGTCGGCGTCGCCGCCCTCGACCAGCGCGTCGATCTCCACGTCCCGCAGCAGCACCATGAGCGGCAGGTGGCGCGGCATCACCCCGCGCATCAGGCGGAGCAGCTCGCTCGCGGCGACGTCGTCGACGACCTGCGTGAAGAGCACGATCAGGCTCCGCTTGCGCACGCGCAGGCCCACGTGCTGGAACGCGGAGCCGTAGTTGGTCTCGACGAGCTCGGGGTAGAGGTCATAACCCGCGGAGAGCACGTGCTTGGCCGCGCCCGCGCCGCTCACCGGGGGCGCGTAGCTCTTGATGCCGTCGGCGAAGGCGAGCAGGCCCACGCGGTCGCCGCCGCGCGCGGCGACGTGCGAGAGCATCAAGCTCGCGTTGAGCGCGTGATCGAAGAGCGAGAGCCCCTGCGTCTGCGCGGTCATCAGGCGGCCCGCGTCGAGGAGGAAGAGGAGGTTCTGGTTGCTCTCGAGCTGGTACTCGCGGCTGATGATCTTCTTCTGCCGCGCCGTCGCCTTCCAGTCGATGGAGCGGAACTCGTCGCCGCGGCGGTACTCGCGCAGGCGCTCGAACTCGCTCTCGCCGCCGCGCTTGCGCGAGGCGCGCAGCGCCGACGGATCGCGATCCTGGCGCGCCATGAGCTCGAAGGTGCGCACGGCCTGCACGTCGGGGTACACCTTGACCTGCGTCTCGGCCGGCACCGTGACCTGCCGGATCCAGAGGCCGAACGGGGAGAGGTAGCGCACGTGGTGATCGCCGATCGTGTGCGCGCCGCGGCGGGTGGGGCGCACGTGGTAGCGGGCCGTCGCGCGCTCCCTGGGCGGGAGCTCGAGCTTCACCGGCAGGTCGTCGCTCTCGGCGTGATCGAAGAGATCGTCGGCGACCTCGATCGAGAGCTTGCGGCGCGAGAGCGAGCGGATCTCGAGCGTGATCAGGTTCGGGCGCCCGATGGAGAGCACCGCGGGGGCGTGGCGCTTCACCGTCACCAGCGGCCTCCGCGCGAGGAGCGCGTCGATCGCGGCCCAGAGCGCAATGCCCGCGTCCGCGGCGAGCATGGGCAGGAGCAGCGTGCGATCGACGAGCGTCGCCACCGCGAGCCCGAGGGGCACGATCGCGAGCAGGACGAGGGCGCGCGAGGGGATCATCGCGCTCAGGCCGCCGTCTTCGGCACCTTGGCCTCGCGGAGGATGTCGTCGACGCAGTCGTCGGCGCTCACGCCCTCGATCTCGGCGTCGGGGTGCAGGATGAGCCGGTGGCGCAGGATCGCGGGCGCGAGCGCCTTCACGTCGTCGGGGATGACGTACTCGCGGCCCTCGCTCGCGGCCATGGCGCGCGCGACCGCGAGCAGGCCGATCGACGCGCGCGGCGAGGCGCCGAGGTAGACCGAGCGGTGCACGCGGCTCCGGCCGACGATGTCGGCGATGTACTCGATGATGCCGTCGTCCACGCGGATCCGCGCGAGCCCCTCGCGCATCTCGACGAGCTCGGCGGCGGTGGCGACGCGCTGGATCTCGAAGCGATCGAGGCGCGCCGCGTGGAAGCCGTTGACGTGGTTCTTGAGGATCAGCCGCTCGACCGCCTGCGAGGGGTGCTTGACGTTGACCTGGATCAAGAAGCGATCGAGCTGCGCCTCGGGGAGCGGGTAGGTGCCCTGCGACTCGATGGGGTTCTGCGTGGCGATGACGAAGAACGGATCCGGCAGCGCGCGCGTGATGCCGTCGGAGGTGACCGCGAGATCCTGCATCGCCTCGAGCAGCGCGCTCTGCGTCTTGGCCGGCGCGCGGTTGATCTCGTCGGCGAGGAGGAGCTGCGTGAAGATCGGCCCCTCGTGGAAGACGAAGCGGTCTTCCTTCTGGTTGAAGACGTTGCCGCCGGTGACGTCGCTCGGCATCAGATCGGGCGTGAACTGGATGCGCTTGAAGGTGGCGCCGAGCACGTGCGCGAGGGTGCGCACGAGCAGCGTCTTGCCGAGGCCGGGCACGCCCTCGATGAGCACGTGACCGCCGGCGAGGACGGCGACGAGCGTGTGCAGGATGAGATCGTCCTGGCCGAGGAGCACCTTGCCGGCCTCGCGGCGGAGGAGATCGAAGCGATCGCGGAATTCAATCGGGTTCATGTCGTCTTTCGGTCGGAGGTTCGCTGACCGGTCGCGTCGAGGAAGCCCTGGAGCTCGCGCACGAGCTCGAGATCGGCGGCGGCGCCGTCGCGCGCGCGAGGCGACGGCCGCGCGCCGCGCGCGCTCTCGGGCGCGCGGAGCGACGAGGCGGGCGCGGCGTCCTCGCGGGCGCCGGAGGCCTCGACCAGCACGCGCATCACCTCGGCCTCGGGGCGGCCGGTGCGCGCGGCGATCGCCTCGGCGAGCGGGATGAGGCCCCGCCGGCCGGAGCGGTGCACGCGCTCGCGCAGACGATCGAGCGCCCAGCTCGCGTAAAGGCCCGCGGCGTGGCGCGAGGCGCGCGCGCGCCGGTAGGCGAGGCCGAGCGCGCGGGCGTGATCGGCGAAGGCGCGGCGACCCGCGGCGGGCGGATCGCGGAGGCGCGCGAAGGCGCTGCCCTTCCAGAGGTAGAGCAGCGCGAGGAGCAGGAAGAGCTGCGCGATCACGGGCCAGAGGTTCGCCTCGCGCACGGCCTCGAAGGGCGTCTCGGCGCCGACGCCCGTCCACTCGTCGACGATCTCGACCTCGGTCGCGTACGGCGCGAACCGGAGCAGATCGAGGAAGAGCTGCGCGTTGTCGGGGGCCGCGAGCGAGACGTTCGACACGAGGCGATCGTCCGCGATGACGACGACCTTGCCCTCGCCGAGGCGGCGGACGACGCCCGCGGTCGAGGACGATTCGCCCCGGAGGATCATGTAGAGGTCTTCGGGCTCGTCGCCGTTCGCCTCGACGAGGCGCTTGCCGGGCGGGAGCGAGGCGCGGAGCCCGCGCGACCAGTCCGCGGCGAGCGCCGTCGACGTCTCGGCGTCCTGGGCCACGCGCAGGCCGAGCTCGACCTCGTCGGGCAGGCGCGGGAGCCCGGCGAGGAAGAGCGTGCCGCCCTTGTCGCTCACCCACGCGAACAGGTCCTTCCACGTGGCGTCGTCGATCGTCGCGCCCGGCAGCACCACCAGCGCGAGCGCGCGATCGGGCGCCGCGAGCGCCTCGCCGCGGCGCCGCGCCTTGAAGCCCTGCTCCTTGAGCACCTCGAGCACCGCCTGGGTGCCCGAGGGCGACCGATCGCCGCCGCCCTCGTCGCCGCCGCCGGCGTGCGGCGTACAGGAGAGCGCGGCGGAGAGGCCGAAGACGACGAGCGCGAGCGCGAGCGCGCGGCTCACGAGCGGGACGACGCGGTCCATCACCGCGCGGAAGATCGGCTCGGAGGGCGGCGTGACGCCGAACTGCACGCCCTCCACGTCGCGCACGATCGATCGCATCGCGCCCTTGAGATCGGGCCGATCGCGCAGGCTGCGCACGTAGTCGCCGTTGGTGCGAGAGGGGTGGATCTCGATGAGACCATCCCCGTCGAGGCGGCGAAGGAGCGCGGCGTACGCGTCGTCGATCGCGCGCGCGTGGTCGCCGCGGGCCGCGTGGCTGCGCGCGCGCGCGAGCAGGCGCTGCACGTCGGTCTCGACCTCGCGCCTCGCCGTCTCCTCGAGCGTGGGGCCGCGCGCGGGCGCCCTCTCCTCCTTGGCCTCTTCGGCGGGCGCGCGATCGCGGAGCAGGTTCTTCAGCAGCGCGTGGATCACCCCCCCGAAGAAGACGACGAGCAGGCCGATGAAGAGCACCGACGCGAAGAAGCTCATCCCCGAGAGATCGACGCGCATCTCGGGCCAGGGGCGGCGGCGCTCGTCCTCCGTCGGGCCGCGATCGGTCGGCGCGCCGCCCGCGCGAGGTTTGCCGGACGCGCCGCGGCCGCCGCGGCCGGACACGGCCGATCGCGAGAGCTCGACCGGGGGCAGCGTGCACGCGGCGGGGAGCTCCGGGCACACGTCGCTCGATCCGGCGATGATCGGGCACCACGCGTGCTCCTCGGGGGTGAGCGGGTAGTCGTCCTCGTGGCAGAAGCGGTAGCGATCGTCCTCGAGGACGTCGCGCACGCTGAAGTGAACGTTCTTTTCCTCGTCCTCCGCCCGGGCGTCTCGCGCGAGCGGCGCGCCAGCGGAGAGCGCGACGAGGGCGGCGAAGAGGCGCGCGCGGCGGCTCACGCGGCGGCCCTCTTCTCGCCTTCGCGCGCGGCGATCGCGAGGAAGCGGAGCTGGATGTCCCAGCCGTCGGCGCGCGTGCGCGCGTCGATGTAGTGGAGGAAGCGCGCGGTCGCGACGTACGGGATGCCGGCGAAGAAGCCCGCGAGCGCGAAGGGCGAGCCGCCGTCGTCGAGGAGCGCGCCGAACGGCTTGCCGAGCTGGAGGATCGCGTCGACGAGCGACTGGCCGAGCAGCTCCGCCGTGAGCGCGATGCCGGCCTGCGCGAGGAGCAGCGCGATCAGCGCGCCGAGGACCGCGGCGACGCGGCCGGTGACGAAGCGGCTGCTGCGCTGGATGGCGTCGCCGGCGCGCGCGGCCTCGAGCAAGCTGGCCTCGTGCACGAAGACGAGGCGCGGCCAGGCGAGGGGGAGGCCGAGGAGCATCGGGAGCGCTGCCGCGGCGAGCAGGAGGCGGCTCAGGAAGAGCATCCCCAGGTACGACGAGAGGCGCGCCCTGAACAGGCGGAGCACCTGGCCCGCGCTGAGCTCCTCCGAGAAGAGCAGGCGCCCCACCGCGACGGTGAACACGCCCTGCGCGACGCCGCCGAGCGCGATCGCGACGCCCCACACCGCGAGCCACGACCAGCCCGCCGCGTGCCGCAGCGCGAGGCAGCCGGCGAGCATCGGGAGGAAGAGGATCGCCGAGAGCCGCGCGTAGAGGCCGAGCGCGAGCGACATGCAGAGGCGGCAGGCGAGATCGAGGATCTCGGAGAGCGGGCGCGGGCGCAGCACGATCGCGGAGGCGCCGAGGTTCATCGCGAGGCCTCCTTCGCGGGGCGACCCGCGAGCGCCAGGTAGAGGACGATGAGCAGCGAGAAGACGCCCGAGGCCGCCCACTTCACCGGCGGGGGGAGCCCCGAGGGGGACCAGAAGCCCTCGATCCCCGCGGCGATCAGCAGCATCGCCGCCGCGCCGAGGATCTGGCGCACGATCGACGGCGCCGCGCGGCGCAGCGAGCCGACGCGCGTGCGGCCGCGCGTCTCGACGAGCGCGTAGCCCATCTCGAGCCCCGCGCCGCCGGCGATCACGATCGCGGTGAGCTCGAAGGGCGCGTGGCTGCACATGAACGTCCAGATGTTGCCGCCGTGGCCCACGCTCATCACGTGGCCGACGACGGTGCCGGTGAAGAGGCCGTTGTAGATGAGGAAGAAGATGCTGCCCGCGCCGAAGAGCACGCCGGTGGCGAAGCAGCGGAAGGCGATGCCGACGTTGTTGAAGACGTAGAACCCCGCCATGCCCGTGTCGGTGCCCGCGTCGCGCCCGCTCAGGCCCTCGCTGTACATCTGGGCCATGGCCTGGAGCACCGGGCCCGGGAGCACGTGGGTGGCGAACTCGTCGGAGGCGAGCGCGCCCGCGATGCCGACGAGCGAGGGGAGGAAGAAGAGCGCGCACGCGATCGCGAAGAAGCGGCCGTTGTCGCGCAACGCGCGCGGGAAATCGCGGGTGAAGAAGGAGACGACGTCGGGGAGGCGGAAGGGCTCCGCGCCGTAGAGCGTCGCGTGCGCGCGCGCGGCGAGCGCGTCGAGGTACGCGGTGAGATCGGGCGTGTAGCGCGCCGCGCGCGCGCGCATCAGATCGGTGCAGAGCGAGCGGTAGAGCGCGGCGAGGCGCGAGATGGCGGCGCCGTCCTTCTTCGCGAGCGAGCCGCTGTCGTCGACCAGGAGGCGATCGAGCTCCTGCCAGTCCGGCCTGCGGGCCGCGACGAACTCGTCCTGGGAGCGGGCGCCGATCACGCGCTCACCTCCTTCTTGCGCTTGCGGCGGGGCTTTGGGCCGCTCTCGGCCCCCTCCTGGCCGCCGCGGTGCGCGTGCGCGCGGTGGTGGAGGACGCCGAGGAAGCGCGTGGCGTCCTTGTAGCGGACGCCCATGCGCCGCGCGAACACGGGCGCGGTCATCTCCGCGAGCTCGCTCGCGCGCGCGGGCGAGAGGCGGTCGAGGCGGCGGAGGAAGAGCTCGATGGCGTCGAGCTCCTCGCCGGAGAGCGGGAGGCGCGCGGGCAGGCTCGAGAGCTCCGCGGGGCTCGGCGCGGGTCGGAGGACGAGCGGGCCGGCGACCGTGTGGCGCGCCTCGACGATCACGAGGGTGCCGCCCACGAGATCGCCGAGGCGGCGGAAGCGCGGATCACGGCCCATGACGGCGAGGCCGACCGCGTACGTGCCGAGGAACGAGAGCGGATCGATGAACGGGGGGAGGAGATCCGCGGCGCGCAGCAGGTTGCGCAGCAGGCTGTCCCCGAAGCGGAGCGGCTGGCCGCCGTCGGTGACGACGCGCAGCGAGAGGGCGCGCTTGCCGGGCGTGCAGCCGCTCCAGAGGGTCTCGAAGAAGACATAATACCCCCACTCGATCGCGAAGAGGACCAGCAGCACGAAGCCCGTCGACGCGCCGCGCAGCGCCGGCCCCACGGCGACGCCGCCGATCGCGGCGAGCATCCCGACCGCGAAGACGATGACGCCGCGCACCACCAGATCGATGAGGTACGCGAGCGCGCGCCGCGCGGGGCCCGCGATCTGATGGCGGAACCGCACGTGCTCCGGCGTCTCGATCTCGGCGCTCGTGTCGAGCGGTTCGCGGAGCGTCTCGCGGTGGATCATGCGGCGAGGAGGGCGATCAGGAGCCCGCCTTGGGCGGGGCGACGACGACCTTGGTGCCGGCGATGCGATCGTGCAGGCAGCGGCGATCATCGCTGAAGATCATGAGGGCGTCGACCAGGTTGACGATCGTGCTGAGCGCCTGGCCGACGGCGGGGACGAGGCCGAAGAGCGCGAGGACCCAGTTGCGGACGATGACGCCGGACACGAAGTCGACGCGCGAGCCGTCCGTCTTGATGATCTTGATCTTCGTCCACTTCTTCCCGAGCGTCTGCCCGCGCGTGGCGATGAGGTACCACTGGTAGATGACGAGCGGGAGCGGGCCGAGGAGCGCGCCGGCGCCGATGATCAGGTAGAGCTTCCACTCGTCCGCCGCGGCGCCATCGAGCGCGTCGGTGCCGATGAAGAGGATCATGACGGGGATCGCCGAGCCGACGAGCAGCAGGTTGTCGAGGATCCGCGCGCCGAACCGCGTGCCGCGCTCGGCGAGGACGTGCTCGTCCGGCTCGTCCTCGGCATAGGAGCGCGCGTCGTCGGTCGTGGGTGCAGCGTACGGGTTGTACTCGTGCCTGGGATCGTCGAGCTGCATGCCCCCTCCTCCTCGTCCGAATTGCATCACCCGAGCGACAGCGCGTCAATCGGCCGAGGCGCTCGGCCCTGCCGGCTGGGGACATCCATGGTTCATGCAACCACGGAATCCCTCGCGTGGAGCTCCGTGCCATGGCACCGGGAGCCCACGCAGGCCGCGGCGCGCGACTTGCGCTCTGCGCCTGGTCAGGGCGGCTATCGCTCGGGCGCGCTCACCCCTTGTTCCGCCCGCCCCGCGACCTCCGGTACTCGTCGAGCTCCTCGCGGCCTGCCTTCCCGTTCCGCTCGAGCGTCTTCAGCCAGCCATCGCGGTAGTCCCGCATCGTCTCCGCCACGGTCTCGGCGACGACGAGGTTGCGGTACCACTTCGCGTCGGCCGGCACGATGCACCAGGGCGCGTGCTTGGACGAGCAGCGCCGGAAGACCTCGTCGTAAGCCTCGGTGTACTCGTCCCAGTGCTCCCGCTCTTTCCAGTCGTTCACGTTGAGCTTCCACGCGGTCGACGGGTTCTCCTCGCGCTCCAGCAGCCGCTCCTCCTGCTCCTTCTTGCTGATGTGCAGGAAGAACTTGAGCACGATGGTCCCGTGCTCGGCGAGCAGCTCCTCGAAGTCGTTGATGTGACCGTAGCGCTCCCCCCACAGCGACTTGGGCGCGAGGTCGTGCACGCGCACGACGAGCACATCCTCGTAATGAGAGCGGTTGAAGATGGCGAACTCCCCCGCGCGCGGCGCCTGCCGGTGGATACGCCACAAGAAGTCGTGCTCTCGCTCCTCCTTCGTGGGGACGCCGAACGAGCTCACCGTGACGCCGCGCGGGTTCAGCGCGCCGACGACGTTCTTGATCGCCCCGTCCTTGCCGGCCGCGTCGCGGCCCTGAAGGACGATGAGGATGCTGTGCGTCCTCGCCCCCCACATCAGCTCCTGCAGCTCGAGCAGCTCTTCGCCGAGCTCCTTCAGCCGCTCCGCCGCCCCCTGCTTCGTCGCGCCCCGAGGAGGATCGGTCGAGACGTCATCGAGGCGAAACTTCGAATCAGGCTTCGTGAGTCGCGTGATGGGCATGTCCGCGAGCCTACACGATCGCGTAGGGGCACCGTCGCCGGGACCGGAAAATCCTGTTGCAGAAATGAAATGAACTACGTACCGTCGAGGTCGGAAGGGCATCGCCATGCGCCTGTCCTCGTCCCTCGGGTGCTTCCGATGGTGCGCCTGGCGAAGCCTCTGCCGTGGAGGGGGGGCGCGGATGACGCACGCTCTTGGATTCGACCATTCCTTGGCTCGGATACGGCGTGCCGCCCCGAGCGCCTGATGCTGGTCTCTGCCCCTGTCTCTCGGCCCCCAACGGCTCACCGGCGGCGCTCCGGCGTTCACCTCGGCATCGGCGTCAAGCTCGCCGCAGCGACCGTGGTGGTCCTCACCAGCGTCACCGTGCTGGTCGCCAATCAGGTGATCCAGAAGACACGAGATGACCTCGTGTCGGCGAAGGCGAACGCCGCGTCGATGATGGCGGATCTGCTCTCGGGCTCCCTGACCGCGCCGCTCGATTTCGGCGATCGGGACACGGCGCAGGGCGACCTCGACCAGCTCCGGTCGAACCGCGCGCTCATCGCCGCGGTCGCGTGGGGCAGCGACGCCGAGCCCGTCGCCAAGATCGGTCAGCCGGAAGGCGGCCTGTCGGCGTTCACCGCGCGCGGCGCCGAGAACCAGGTCCTGGAGCGCGAGATACGCGTCGCCCGCCCGATCGTGCGCGACGACGGGAGGCGCCTCGGGACGCTCGTCCTCGTCTTCTCCCTCGAGCCCGAGAACGCCGCGTTCGCCGCGGCCCGCCGCAACATCCTCGAGTTCGCGGGCATCGTCGGCGCGATGACGGCCTTCCTGCTCCTCGCGTTCGCGAGGTGGCAGATCGTGCGTCCGCTCTCGCGGCTCGTCGACGCCGCGCGGCGCGTCGGGGAAGGGGACCGCGCCGTTCGCGTGAACGTCCGCACGAACGACGAGCTCGGCCGGCTCGCCGACGTCTTCAACGCGATGAGCTCTGCCATCCTCGAGCGCGAGGGCAAGCTCGAGATGGCCACGGAGAGCCTCCGGGAGCTCTTCGACAACATGCGCGAGGCCATCGTGGCCTTCGGCCCCGACGGCCGGCTGGGCAGCGAGGCCTCGAGAGAAGCCAGGCAGATCTTCGGCGACCGCGCCGCGGAGGGCAACCACGTCGCGGAGCTCCTCTACAGCGGCGGGCCGCTCTGCGTCGAGAGCCAGGCGCTCCGGCAATGGGTCGACGCGGCGTTCGACGCCGACGTCGACGCCTTCCCGGAGGTCGCCGAGCTCGCCCCGCGCGAGGTGTGGTTCGAGCGCGCGCCGGGCGACCGGAGGTTCTTGCGGATCGAGCTCTGCCCCATCGTCTCCGGCCGGAAGATCGCGCGCATCATGCTGCTCGCGACCGACCAGACCGAGCTCAGGCGCCTCGCGGAGAGCGTCAAGACGAAGGACGAGGAGCACGCGCGCCAGATCGCCGCCATGCGCCGCCTCATCGCCGGCGGCGGCCAGGTCTTCGTCCGCTTCATCGAGATCTCGCGCGAGCGCGTGGCCCGGTGCAGCGAGATCCTGAGGCCCGGCGGGGAGCTCTGCCCCGCGGACATCGACGAGCTCTTGCAGCAGCTGCACACCATGAAGGGCGAGGCCCGGTCGTTCGACCTGGAGCGCCTCGCGGACGAGATCATGACGCTCGAGGACGAGCTCTCCAGGGTCCAGGCGCGCGCGCGCTCGGAGGACAGGCCCTCGGTCGAGGGGCACGCGGCGTCGTGGCGCTCGCGGCTCACCCGCGTCGCGGACGAGCTCACGCGCGCTCAGGAGACGTTCGTCGACGCCTCGCCCGTGGGCAGCGCGATCCTCGACCAGATCACGGTCCGCCGCACGGACGTCACCCGCCTCGGCGAGCTCGTCGGCCCGCAGGGCGGCGAGGCCGCCGAGATCGTCCGCCGCCTCGCGGCCCGGCCGTTCGGCGAGGTGCTCGCGCCGCTCCTCGAGCGCGTCCCCCGCTGGGCCGAGCGGGAGGGCAAGCGCGCCCGCCTCGAGATCGACGGCCGCGAGGCCTCCATTCCTCCGGATCTCGCGCGCTTGCTGCCGGGCGTGTTCCTCCACCTCGTGCGGAACGCGATCGCCCATGGAATCGAGCCCCCCGACGCGCGCGCCCGGACGGGCAAGCCCGAGGTCGGCGTGATCCGCGCCAGCTGCATCGAGGACCGGCCGCTGCCCACCCTCCTCGTCGAGGACGACGGTCAGGGCATCGACTTCGACGCCCTCGCGACGAGCGCCGGCGTCGATCCGAAGGATCTGCGCCGGACGCGCGAGCTCCTGTTCACCCCCGGCGTGAGCACGAAGGGCGACGTGAGCGACCTCGCGGGCCGCGGCATCGGCCTCTCCGCGGTCCGCGCCGATCTCCTCTCGGTCGGCTGGCTCATCGAGGTGGACGCGTCGCGCCGGACCGGCGCGGCGTTCGTGATCCGCCCCCAGGCTGCCCCTCTCAGCAACGGAGAATGACCCGATGTCACACGGCGGACGCATCCTGGTGATCGATGACAGCGAGATCGTGCTGATGCGGATCCGCGTCGAGCTGTCGAGCGCCGGCTACGAGGTGGTCACGACGACGCAGCTCGTCGGCACGGCCCGCCACCTGCGCGGCTGCGATCTCGTCATCGTCGACTTCTTCATGCCGGGCCTCGACGGCGCCGCCGTCCTCCGCTCGCTCAAGGCCGCGGTGCCCGAGGGCGAGAGGCCGCCGCTCTTCTACCTCTACACGACGGACGCCGAGGCCGGAGCGCGGTACGCGGAGCTCGGCTTCGACGGCGTCTTCAGCAGGAAAGGCGATCTGCTCGCCCTCACGCCGCAGGTGCAAGCGGCGCTCCGCATCCGCAAGCTCGCCGGCCTGTCGCGCGGCAAGGAACGCAAGACATGACGCCTCGCCGGCGCGCCCTCGTGCTCGGCCTCTTCGTCGCGGCCGCCCTCGCCCCATTCCATGTCATGGCGGAGCCGGCGACGGCGCCCTTCGCCGTGCAAGCGGAGATCGTCACGCGCATCCTGCCGTACGACAGGGGCTTTCCAGAGCGGGTGAAGGGACAGGTCTCTTTCCTCCTGCTCTCTCGGGCCGGCGACGCGGACTCGGCGAGCGCCGCGCTCCAGATGAGGAGGGCGCTGAACGACATCGGCAAGGTGCGTGACAAGCCGATCCGCGTGGAGAGCGCCGAGTACTCGAGCGCGTCCGAGCTCGCCGCGGCGTGCCGCGCGCGCGACATCAACGTCGTGTACATCTCCTCGGGGCTCGGCAGGGAGGTCGCCGCGATACGCGGCGCGCTCACGGACACGGGCATCCTGAGCTTCGCGGCCGTGGAGCCCTATGTCTCGCAGGGGGCCGTGCTCGGCGTCGACGTCGCGGACGGCAAGCCGCGCATGAGCATCAACCTCGCGCAGGCCCGGGCCCAGCACATCGACTTCCCCGCTCCCATCCTCAAACTGGCAAGGATCTATTGACGTGAGCTCGACCCGTCTCGCACTGATCTGCGCCGCGTCGCTCGCGTGGTCGACCGCCGCCCCGCGCGAGGCGCGGGCCGAGGACGTCAGCTCGCTCCTCGAGATCCTCGAAGAGAACGTCGTGTCCGGCGCCTCGCGCTCCGCGGAGCGCGAGAGCGACGCGCCCGCCATGTCGTCGGTGATCACGGGCGCGCAGCTCAAGCTCTTCGGCATACGGCGCCTCGCCGACGCGCTCACCTTCCTCGCGAGCGGCGTCTTCGCGAACGACCGCATGTCGGTCCCGGAGGTCGGCGCGCGCGGGGTCGCCCTGACCCGGGACTCGAACAGCCACGTGCTGATCGTGCTCGACGGCATGGTCGTGAACGAGCAGGGCGGCGGCGCCGTCTTCCTGCACGATATCCCGATCGAGATCGTCGACCATATCGAGGTGGTCCTCGGCCCTGGCTCCGTGCTCTACGGCGCGCAGGCCATGCTGGGGGTCATCAACGTCGTCACGAAGAAGGCCGCCGATCACCAGGGCATCCGCGCCTCCCTGACCCTCGGGGCGTCGCCGCCGCTCGACGAATCGGGCGCCATCCGGGCGCCTACCGTCGAGGGCATCGGGGGCGAGGGCACGGCGGCGCTCGGGTTCGGGCGCCGCTTCACGCTGCGCGGGCAGCCCGCGGGCGTTGTGGCGGCGGTCGACGTGCACCGCTTCGAGGGGCCCGAGGTGAGCTTCCCGAAGCAACCGCTCCCGGTCCTGGCGGACGGCGTGTCCGTCATGGATCTCGGCTCGCACGCCGAGCCCGGCTTCTGGGGTGGCCCGGTGGAAGAGCAGTGGTTTCGCCGCAAGGCAGGCGCCTTCGTGCGCCTCGACGTCGGCGACCTGAGCGCCGTCGCGCAGGCGACGCGCTCGTCGTGGGCCGCGCCCTTCATGGATCTCCACGAGAACCGCGTCGGGGCCTATGACGACGCCCGCAACGACAACACGCAGTCGCTCGTCCTGACCAGCGTGCGTTATCGCGCCCGCCTGAGCGAGCGGATCGAGGGCGTGGCGCGCGGGTACTTCGGGTTCAGCCGGATCGAGCGCTCGCGCCACGTGGTGGGCCATGACCCGCTCGTGCCGAACGTCCCGCTCGACGTGCTCGATCCGGAGCAGTGCCCGCGCGGCCCGTCCGGTCCCTGCCGGAAGGACGCGCTGTTCGTCTCCCGCTGGGTCGGGCTGGAGCTCCAGGCGCGGTACGACTGGGCAGGCGACGGCGCCTCCACGACCATGGCGGGCCTCGATGGGCGCCTCCGCACGTCGGCCTACGAGTTCGTCGCGTTCGACGAGCTCACGGGGAAGAGTTATGGCTCCGACCCGGAGCGCACGCGCTGGCACGGCGGCGGACACCGTCTCGAGGACGAGGCCGCGCTCGGGGCCTATGTGCAGCAGACGCTCCGCCTGTTCCGGCCCCTCTCGCTCAACGCCGGGATCCGGGTCGACCTCGACTCGCGTATCCCGCTCGAGTACGTGGCGAACGCGATCTCGCCGCGCGCCGCGCTGATCCTCACGCCGGACGAGCGCGTGTCGCTCAAGCTCATCTATTCGAGCGCGTTCCGCGCCCCCAGCTTCGTCGAGCTCTACACCGTGAGCGGCAGGCTCCTGCCGAACCCGGACGGCCTCAAGCCGGAGAAGGTCTCCTCCCTGGAGGCGGTCTCGTCGTTCCGGAGCGGCGCGTACTCCTTCACGGCCGGCGGCTTCTACTCGGACTGGAAGGACGTCATCGAGCTCCAGCTCCTCCGGGCGAAGGCGCCCAGCGTCTCGAGGTACAACAACGTGCCAGGCATCGAGAACTACGGCGCGAACCTCGGCTTCGAGACGAGCTTCCTCGAGCGGAGGCTGCGCGTCGGCGTGAACTCCACGTTCGCCGCGACGCGACGGCGCATGTCCGCCGAGCAGATCGCCCGGAACGCGCGGTTCGGCACCGGCGACGACGTCCCCATCACGGTCGCGCCGCAGGTGTACGGCAACGCCCGCGTATCGTACGAGGTCGGCGCTGGCGCCGTGTCCCTGGCGGCCGCCTACATGGGCCGGCGGATCGCCGACCAGGCGTACTATGGCGGCGATCCGTCGAACATCGCCCCTCGCCCCGAGGTGCCGCCGCAGCTCGAGCTCCGCGCGGCGGTGACGGGCGCGATACCCGGGGTGAAGGGCGCCGGGTACACGCTCGGCGGGCAGTACGCGTTCTCCGCCCATGAGCCCTACGTCGTCGGGCCGAGCCAGGGGCAGCCGCGTTACCTCGTCGAGAGCGGCCCCACCGCGGATTTCGCGTTGAAGAACCGCCTCACGCTCTTCGCCGGGATCGAGCTCCACCTCGACGACGACGCCGCCGCGGGCAGCCCGGCCGCGGCGGCCAGGCCCTCCTCCATCGCGACCGTCGGGCGCGCGAGCCACGGAGCTTCACCGTGAAGAGCACACGTTTTCCCGCGCTCCTCCTCCGCTTGTCGGCCACGACAGGCCTCCTTTCGGGGGGCTGCGTCGAGGTCGGCCACCCCATCGAGGTGGGCTGCTTCGTCGAGGACGACAACCCGAACTGCTTCGACACGGGCGTCTCTGCCAGCTCTTCTCGGGCGAGCGGGGCCGCCGCGGCCGTCGGGGCTGGCGGAGGCGGCGCGAGCGCCGATGCCGTAGGCGGCGCCGGCGCGAGCGCCGATGGCGGAGGCGGCGCAGGCGGTGACGGCGGCTCGGGCGGCGCGGGCGGCTCAGGCGGCGCGGGCGGCTCAGGCGGCGCGGGCGGCGCGGGCGGCGTAGGGCTGTGATCGCGGGCGCTCTCTCGCTCCATGACGCTCGATTGCGTCAGCCTGTCCGCCAGATGAGGGGCCGAATGGTCCACCGTGGAGTCATCTCCGACGGTACCCTACCGGTGACTGGCATGCTCTCCTGCTGGAACTGCCACGGTCGGCATCGTGATGAACGAGGACGGAAAAAGCATTGACAGTCGATTTTGTTTCACTTAGTCGTAATAATGAAGTCGAGCTGGAGCGCCGATCAGGCTGGAACCAGAGAAGTGAACCGCCAAGGCGTCAAGGGACGCCAAGAGACGCCAAGAGACGCCAAGAGACGCCAAGATTTTATGTTTTTCTTGGCGTCTTCTGGCGCCTTGGCGGTTCAACTCCTTGCCGTTCTGCATGCGGCTTCAACCCCGTTTGTCGCTCTAGGCCGTTGTAGCGCCATCATGGAGGGGGATCGTGCGCTATCGAGATCTGTCTGATGGCATTCAGGACGATCGGACGCCTCCGAAGTGCGGCCGCTTGCCCTGACCGGGCAGAAAGCGCTCGATGGAAGTTCCTGTGACGCCCGCGATGAACGAGACCGAGGCCAGCCGGACGCAGGGCGCGACGATCTCGCGAGCCCAGCGGATACTCGACGCTTTGCCGGTGATCGTGTGTGTCCTGGACCTCGCGGGACCGCGGCTCACCGGGCACAACGCCGCGCTCGTCCGGGCGCTCGGCTGCACGGGAGAAGAGCTCCTCTCGCGGGGCGTCGAGGCGCTCTCGGCGCGCATTCACCCCGACGATCTCGCCGGCCTCGCCGCGCGCGCGGCCGAGCTCGCCGCGGCGCGCGACGGCGGGGTCGTCGAAGGCGAGCTGCGGGCGCGGACCATCGAGGGAGGGCAAGAGGAGCGACTCTTCGCCGTGCGCGCGGAGGTCTTCACGCGAGGGGACGACGGCGCCGTGCGCGAAATCCTCGTCTTCGCCGAGGACGTGACAGCGCGAAGGCGCCGCGAGCAGGGCGGCCGCAGGAGAGACGCGCTGCTCGCGGCGCTCTGCGACCGCGCCCCTGTCTTCATGTACGCGAAGGACCGTGACGGCGCCTTCCTCCTGGCGAGCCGCTCGATGGAGGATCTCGTCGGGGCGACCCCGGGCAGCATGCTCGGAAAGACCGATGGCGACTTCTGTCCGCCGGAGGTTGCTTCTATTTACAAAGACGTCGACGACCTGGTGCGCAGGAACGGCGCTCCGTTCGAGGCCGAGGAGATCGTCCCGCAGGCCCAGGGCGATCGGACCCTGTACACGATCAAGTTCCCCCTCCGCGGCGAGGGCGTCCCGGAGGGCGCGGTCGCCGGGTTCTCTGTCGACATCACGCGGGTCAAGGCGGCGGAGCGCGAGCGGGAGGCGGCGCGGGACGAGCTGCTCGCGGCGCAGCAGGACACGATACGTGAGCTGGTGACGCCGCTGTTGCCGATCGCCGAGGGGGTGCTCGTGATGCCGCTCATCGGGTTCTTCGACGGCGCGCGGGCGAGCCGGATCATCGAGACGCTGCTGGAGGGGGTGGAGAGGCACTCGGCCCGCATCGCGATCATCGATATCACCGGTGTCAAGGCGGTGGACGTCCAGGTGGCGGAGATGCTCGTGCAGTCCGCGCGCGCGGTCGGGCTGCTCGGCGCGCAGGTGGTGCTCACCGGCATCCAGCCGGCGATCGCGCGGACGCTCATCGAGCTCGACGTCGACCTGCGGGGCCTGGTCACGGCGGGGACGCTGCGGAGCGGCATCGCGTATGCGTACCCGGTCGGGCAAGCGCGCGGTGGACAGGAGCGCCACGTGCGCCGTGAATGAGGGCGGGGCGCGCCGAGCGCGCGCCATCGCAGCGTGGTCCCGGATGTCGGCGCGCGCACAGCCGTGCTGAGCCGTCAGGGGACGGTGAAACGGGTCGAGCAATATCGAGAAGAGGAGGGGATTCATGGTCCATCGCGCCGTTTTGGGGGGCATCCTTCTGGCGACCAGCGTGCTCGCCTGCAGCTCGAGCGAGAGCACGGCGGAAGCGCCGCTGACCATCGCTTACATCACCCACAGCAAGTGCAATCGGTTCCACGATCTGGGTCGCGCGGGCGCCGCGCAGGCGCAGAGCGAGCTGTCGACGACGAGCGCGCGGCCGGTCAACGTGATGATCCTGGACCCTGAATGTCCGGAGCTCACGGACGACGGCAGGCCGCTGGACCCCGACGACGCCTGTTACCTCGCCCGGCCGCAGATGGACGTGCTGCAAGAGGTCATCGACATGAAGGTGGATGCGATCTCCGTCGATGTCTTCAGCGGGGAATGCGAGAACGACCTCATCAACAAGGCGGTGGACGCCGGCATCAAGGTCGTCACGTACGGCGGCGACGCTCCGGCCAGCAAGCGCCACACGTACTACGGCATGGACAACAAGGCCGCCGCCGCGTTCCTCATGGATGCGCTCGCGACCATCAACGGGAAGACCGGCAAGATCGCCTATCAGACGATGATGGATGAGGACGCTGACGGCGGCTACACCCCCACCCCCGCGGGGACGTTCATCGACCGGCTCGCCGGCTTCTCCGAGGCGCTGAAGAAGTACCCGGACATGACGAACGTCGTGAGCCTCCCTTGCGTGTGCTGCGACTACGCGGATCCTTTCTGCGCGCGTACCGCGAATGAGGCCCTGGATGAAGACCCGGAGATCACGGGCTTCTTCTTCTCCTACAGCAAGCTCCTCGGCGAGCCCGACCTCGCGGCGAACGCGAAGACGCTCACCGCGAGAGCGAAGGAGAAGACCATCCACTCGGTGGCGTTCGACACGCTGCCGGAGTACATGGATCGCATGCGCGCGGGGTACGTGGACGTGCTCCTCGGCCAGAAGCTGTTCGGCTGGGGCTACGATACCGTCATGCTCGCGTACGATCTGGCCACCACCGACCGTCAAGTGAGCGCCTTCACCGACGCTGGCTGGTACGTCGTCTGTCCGAACAACCTGGAGGAGTTCGAGCGCAACACCCAGGCGATGGACTACCGGACGCCCCTGTCGAAGTGCAGCTTGCTCCCCTGAGCCCCGCGTTGCTCAGCGCGGTAGGCTGCATTGCGTGACGCGCGCCACGATCGTCGCTTGCGCGGGGTAAGCTAGCCCGCGGCGCCGCGCCGGCCGGCCGCGACCGGCAGGCGGCGCCGCGTCTTCGGTTTCGCCGCGCGCGCGCCGTGGCTATCATGGTCGAGCTCTGGTCCGCGCGTCCGCCGCCGGGCCTGGAAGGAGCCGCCATGAGGAGAGGCCTGCCGCGATGAACGAGACCAGGGCCAAGGAGCAGCAGGACGCGCTCAGCGCGCGAGCCCAGAAGATGCTCGACGCGGCGCCGGTTATCCTGTGTGTCGTGGGCCTCGACGAGCGGCGGCTCATCGCGCACAACGCTGCCCTCGCCCGTTCGCTCGGCTGTTCGGGCGAAGAGCTCTCGACACGCGGCGTCGAGGCGCTCTCGGATCGGATCCACCCGGACGACATGGCCGGCCTCGCCGCGAGCGCGGAGCGGCTGAAGGGGGCGCGGGACGGCGAGGTGATCGAGGGGGAGCTCCGGGCGCGAGGCCGCGAGGGAGACGAGCGCGTCTTCGCGGTGCGCGCGGAGGTCTTCGCGCGCAGCGAGGATGGAGGTGCGCGGGAGATCTTCCTGTCGGCCGAGGACGTGACAGCGCGAAAGCGCGGCGAGCAGCGCCTCCACAGGAGCGAGGCGCTGCTCGCGACGTTCTGTGATCACGCGCCGGTCCTCATGTATGCAAAGGACGGGGAAGGCGCCTTTCTCCTGGTGAGCCGCTCGGTGGAGGCGCTCGTCGGGGCGACCCCGGGCAGCATGCTCGGAAAGACCGACAGCGACTTCTTTCCATCGGAAGTTGCGTCCATTTACAAAGACGTCGATGACCTGGTGCGCAGGAACGGCGCCCCGTTCGAGGCCGAGGATCCCGTCCCTGACGCCCGAGGCGAGAAGACGTTCTACTCGATCAAGTTCCCTGTCTGGGGTGAGGGCATCCCGGAGGGCGCGGTCGCCGGCATCTCTGTCGACATCACGCGTGTCAAGGCGGCGGAGCGCGAGCGGGAGGCTGCGCGGGACGAGCTGATCGCGGCGCAGCAGGACACGATACGGGAGCTGGTGACGCCGCTGTTGCCGATCGCCGAAGGGGTGCTCGTGATGCCACTCATCGGGTTCTTCGACGGCGCGCGGGCGAGCCGGATCATCGAGACGCTGCTGGAGGGGGTGGAGAGGCACTCGGCCCGCATCGCGATCATCGATATCACCGGTGTCAAGGCGGTGGACGTCCAGGTGGCCGAGATGCTCGTGCAGTCCGCGCGCGCGGTGGGGCTGCTCGGCGCGCAGGTGGTGCTCACCGGCATCCAGCCGGCGATCGCGCGGACGCTCATCGAGCTCGACGTCGACCTGCGGGGCCTGGTCACGGCGGGGACGCTGCGGGGCGGCATCGCGTACGCGCTGAAGCGAACGTGACAGCACGGCGCCCCTCGCCACCAGGCGCCTCGCCCCGCAGCGCGGGCGCCTGCCGACCAACAGGTCGCTCGAGCGGGCCGCGCCGGTCGGCGCGTCATTGCAGCGTGCAGATGAGCCGCTGACCGCGCACGGAGTAGGCACCGTCGCGTTGCTCGATCCAGGCGACGAGCAGCTTCACGCCGAGCTGCGCGACGGTCGAGCCGAGGATCTGCGCGCTGCTGCCGTCCGGAAGGGAGAAGATAGGCTGGTTGGGGAGCACGTTCTCACCTGTTCGCGTGAACCAGCCCAGGCTCACGCTCTTTCCAGGGGGCGGCACCAACGTCAGATACACGTTTTCGCCGTCGCTCGCGACGGGGCCCGGGGGGTTGTACTGGTTCACGTTCTGGAGCTTGAAGACAGGGACAAAGCCGGGCGGGGGAACCTGTCCGAGCGACAGGAAGTCCTTCACGACGCCTACCTCCGCCGAGAGGGCGAGCCTCGGCGGAGGGACGAGGTGCACGATCAACAGCGTGACGCCGTCGCCCTCGGGCAGCGGGAACGCCCCAAAGAATGACTCCACCTCGTCAGGAGACGGGCTGAACTGGATCTGGTGCGCCACGCCGAGATCGGCGCGAGAGGCGCCCGTTCGGAAGAACGCTTCTCCGGTCGCCTTGTCATCCAACAAGAGGAGGTGCTGGCCGTTCGTGACGGTGTAGTAGTGAACGTTGAGCGAGGCATCGGTACGTGGGCCCTGGGCCACCAGGGTCGGCGCAGGCTCGGCCGATCCACCCACGACGAGCGCTCGCGTCGAGCCGCCCGGCGCCGCGCAGGTCGCGGCGTAAAGGGTGTTATCGCCCGCCTGGACGAACGCCATCGACGCGGCCACGTTGGGGCTCGAGCACTCCGGTGCGAGCGCGGGAAACCGCTGGAACGTCCCCTCGGACGAGACGCCGTCGGCGGTCGTGGGGAAGACGAGCTGCCCGATCTCGTACCCCACCCTGCCCTGAAGGATCACTTGCCCTCCGGATTCGTGGCCGGTGACGAAAGCCGCGCCGTCGGTGAACGGGAACTCCGTCTTCGACCCGGCTGGCTCCCCGATCTCGTGCACCGTCCCGATCACGAGCCGGCTGGCAGTCTTGTCGATGACCGAGACAAATACGCGATCAGGTCCGCTTGCCAGCACGAGCGAGGAGGTGTCGACCTCATGGCCGCCGAGGGCCTCGGACGTGAGGATGTCGAACGGCTCGAGGTCGAGCGCGCACTTCGCCTCGGCCGGCTTGCAGACGCCGTCCTGACAGACGCCGCTCGGGCACCCGGAAGAGACGCTGCACGCTTCGCCGCCGTCGCCTCCTTGGTTCAGCTCCGCGTCGGCGCGCACGCCCGCGATGATCTGGCAGCCGGCGACGAGCAATGCGCCCCCGACGACGACGAGCCCCCATGGTCGCATCTGGCCCATCTCAAAAGCTACCTCGCAACGACAGCCCCGCTGTTCCCAACCGGGCCGGAGGCCCCAGGCGCACCTCCAGCGCCGTCGACGGCACGGCCTCGCTCGACGGCGCGGTCAGGAACACGACGAGGCCTGTGACGAGCGCCGCGCCTCCCGCCGCGAACGCCACGTTGGAAATGTTCGCGGTCGTGTTGGCGTCCTGATGGAGCTTGACCCCCTCGGCGCCACATCGAGGAGGGTCGTCGTCGGTACACCCATGCTGGTTACGCGCTTCGCTCATCTTCGAGAGCGTCTCGACACCGAACACAGCGCCTACCGCGATCCCCGCCAAGCTCACCCCGCCCAGCACGAGCCCAGCGGTCCGCTGCGCGCTCCACGAGCTCGCCGCGGGCGCCGCGCTCGTGACCGCAGGCGCGGGCGCTTCCGGCCCTGGCGCGGGCGCGTCCTCGAGCAGAGGGACGCGCACCGTCCTCTGCCCTGGCTTCGGCTCGACGACCACCTTCGTGCTCCATGCCTTTTTGCCAGGCGCCACCGCCGCGATGGCATGCTCGCCCGGATCGACCGGGATCGCCGAGCCGAACATCGCCGCATCGAGCGGCTTCGCGTTGCGCCGCACCTCGAGCCCCTCGACCCGGGCCTCCGGCGCCACCTCGATGACGAGCCTCGAGAGCCGCGGCTCGAGGAGGCCCGCCCGCCGCCCCGCTTCCTTCGAGCGCCGCCCATCGCCCGCTCTGCGCGCCGTCGCTTCGGCGTCGTTGAAGGTCGCCCAGGCGCTCGCCGTCTCGCCATTGAGCTCATAGCAATCCGCCAGGGCGAGCAGCGTCCCGGCCATCGGGTCCAGCTTCTGGCTGGCGACGAGCTTCGAGCACCCCAGAGCGTAGCTGCCCTGCTTGACGAGCGCGCGCCCCTCGCGGAAGAGCACATCGGCGGCCGCCCGGTCCTCGGCGGTCGGATCCGCGAGCGCGCGCGGCGCGAGCGATAACGATAGAATCAGCGCGCTCGCAGCGATGATACCGCGCTTCACACGCATCGGTCCTGGGCCACGCACCGATCCCAGTATATGGGCACCCCTCGCCGTTGTCCCAGGGTTAGCGACGCTCGTCGTACGAGAACGCCGGCTCAGGCTTCGGGGCAAGAACGTCCTTGGCTGGGGGCTTCGCCCGCGGGGCGGGCTTCGTCGCCTTCCGCGTGGCCGTCGCCGCCGGCGAAGGCGAGGTGGGCTCCGCCTGCGCTTCCGCGCTCGCGGCAGGAGAGGCGGGCGCGGAGGGGGGAGCCTGGGGGGCAACAGGCGCGGATGGGGCCGCGTTCGGCGCGCCGAAGGAGGCAGCGGGCCGGTCTGTCGGTGCCGGGGAGCGCGCCCGCTCCTGTCCCCCCCCATCCTGCCCCCCCCAGGCGATCACCGCCACCGCAGCGCCCGCGAAGAACGCACCGCCGAGGAGAAGGGGAGCCCGATTGCGCGGCTTCGACATGAGCACAACGAAGGGCGATAAGGCTCTGTAGGGCCAGGGCGCGGCGGGCGCTGCTTCCGCCATGGCATCCGGCGGGCGCGGCGCGATCGACCTCGCTGCGCCGGCGCTGGCCGGCGGCGAGGAGGCCTCCACGCGGCGCGGCTCCGGCGTGTCTCTGGCTCCCGGCGAAGACGACCGCGACATGGAGAGCACCCGCGAGACCCGCTCCGGATAGCTCGGCGCTCGCGCGGCCGCGTGAGGCGCGAGGGCGCCTGCGAACGCTGCGACGTCGCTCCAGCGCTGCTCGCGATCGTGCATCAAACAACGCTGGATCACGGCGTCGATCTCCGGCGGCACGTCGCTCCGGCGCTCGTGGAGCGGCGTGGGCTTGGCCGCGAGCATGCGCCAATAGAACTCCGCCATGGTCTCCGCGTGAAATGGCGTCTGCCCGGCGATGAGCTCGTACAAGAGGACGCCGAGCGCCCAGACGTCGCTGCGCGGGTCGACATCCTTCGGCGAGCTCATCTGCTCGGGCGACATGTAGTAGGGGGTGCCAAGCTGCTGGTCGTCGTCTGTGAGGGCGAGCTCCGCGCCGCTGATCTTCGAGATCCCGAAGTCGAGGACCTTGATGCACGGCGCGCCGCTGACGTCCTGCGTGACGAAGAGGTTCGCCGGCTTCAGGTCGCGGTGCACAATCCCGGCGGCGTGCGCCTCGCCGACGGCTTCACACGTCTGAAGAACGTACTCCACGGCGTCGTCGAGCGAGAGACACCCACTCTCCTTGAGCAACGCGGCGAGATCACGCCCTTCGAGGAATTCCATGACGATGTACGGCGCGCCGCTCTCGAGGGCGCCGACGTCGAACACGCGGGCGACGTGCTGGCTGCGCAGCCGCACCGCCGCGCGCGCCTCGCGCAAGAAGCGCGCGCGCGCGTCGGCGGTGGCGTGCTGGGCCGAGCGCATGAACTTGACGGCGACGCGCTGGCCGAGCTCGACGTGGACCGCCGCGACGACGACCCCCACCGCCCCCGCGCCGAGCAGACGCTCCACGCGGTACTTGCCCGCCACGACGTCGCCGGGCCGGACCGGGGCTTCGATCATGGCTTGCCATGAGGTCTCAGCGGCTTCGGGAGGTCAAGCGTCGCTTGATGGGCTCGCGCGGGCCGGCGAGATCACGAGAGCGTCGTAGTAAACCACCCGCTCAGGCCGAACACGATGAGGGCAAGCGCGCGCATCGCGCCGTCTCCTGAACCGCCCACGTCGCGTGCGGGAGGCCCGTCATGGCCGCCTGTGCAGCCGTTGATTGGACATCTTCATGCTACCCCGCGCGCGTAGCGACCCGGAGGCTGGCCCACGTGCCGGCTGAACGCGGTGCTGAAGGTGCTCGCCGAGCCGTAGCCGACGCGCCCGGCGACCTCGGCGATCCCGAGATCGTGGCGGCGGAGCAGATCCCTCGCGACGGCCATGCGCCAGGCGAGCAGGTATTCCATGGGCGGCAGGCCCACGGTGCGGGTGAAGCGCTCGAAGAAAGCCGAGCGTGAGAGGGCCGCGGTCCTGGCGAGCTGGGCGACCGTCCACGAGCGCGCGAGCTGGGCGTGCATCTGCCGTATCGCCGGCGCGAGCCGCGGATCGGCCAGCCCGCGCAGGAGCCCCGGAGGCGCGTCGTCCGCCGAGGTCGACCGCAGCGCCTCGATGAGCAGCACCTCCACGAGCCGCGTGAGCACGAGGTCGCGCCCCGATCGCTGCGCGCTGGATTCGTCGCCGACGAGCCGTACGAGCACCGAGAGGCGCTCGACGCCGCGCACGTGCAGCACCGCTGGCAGCAGCGACACGAACAGCGCCGCGTCGGGCGAGTCGAAGAGGAAGTAGCCGCCGAGCAGCCGCACGTCCGGGCGTCCACCGCGCGCGCCGTGGCGGACCTCGCCCGTCGGCGCGGGCGTCACCTTCGGGTCGATGCGCTCCGGCCTCACCGGCTCGAAGCCCGACAGGGTGAACCCCGGCGTCGCCGGCAGCAGCACGAAGTCGCCCGCCTCGAGCGTCAGGGCGCGCGCGCCGTCGACGGCGAGACGACAGCTGCCCTCCAGCACGGCGCAGAAGCTCGGCTGGCCGAAGTCCGCGTAGCGGACCCCCCAGCGGCCGGCGCCGCTGATGCGCTTCGAGAACACGGCGCGCGGCTGGAGCAGCGCGATGACCTCCGAGAGCGGGTCGTTCATGTCTGGACTCTAGCAAACGAAACGTGGACTACCAATGGTAGATAGTCCAGCGCGCCGTCGCTATCTTCCCTTCATGAACACTGTGCTCATCACGGGTTGCTCCTCTGGATATGGACTCGAAACCGCGCGCCACTTCCACGCGCAGGGCTGGAACGTCGTCGCCACCATGAGAACGCCGCGCGAGGACGTGCTGCCTCGGTCGGACCGGCTGCGCGTCATCGCGCTCGACGTGACGAAGCCCGAGAGCATCGCGGCTGCGCTCGAGGCGAGCGGGCCCATCGACGTCCTCGTCAACAACGCCGGCATCGGGCTCCTGGGCGCCTTCGAGGCCACGCCGATGACCACGGTGCGCGAGGTGTTCGAGACCAACACCTTTGGCGTGATGGCGATGACGCAGGCCGTGCTGCCCCAGCTCCGCGCGCGGCGATCGGGCGTGGTGGTGAACGTGACGTCGAGCGCGACGCTCGCGCCGATGCCGCTGGTCGCCGTGTACACCGCGAGCAAGATGGCCATCGAGGGGTTCACCGCGTCGCTCGCGTTCGAGCTCGAGGCCTTCGGCGTGCGCGTGAAGCTCGTCGAGCCGGGCTACGGCCCGACGACGCGCTTCACGAGCAACGGGGGACCCCGCATGGAAGGCCTGATCCCCGACGCCTACGCGCCTCTCGCGCAGCGCATCTTCGCCTCCTTCGGGCAGCCGGCGCTGGTGACGAGCGAGTCCGACGTGGCCGAAGGGGTGTGGCGCGCGGCGAACGACGCGTCAGGGCAGCTCCGCTTCCCGGCCGGCCCCGACGCGGTGGCGCTGGCTGCGGCCAGATGAGCGAGGCAGTTCATTCCTCCGGGAACTCGCCGCAGCGGCCGTTCCCGCGGCAGACGCCGCTCGCGCAGCTCTCGTGTCCATGACACCGCCGGCCGGGCGCCAGCTTGCAAGCGCCCGCTGCGTCGCAGACGCGGCTTTGGCCGCACGGCGAGCCTGCGGCCACGACGTGCGTGGCGACCCCTCGCCGACACCCGTCGCTCGTGCATGGGTCGCCGTCGTCGTCGGCGTCAGCGTCGTCCGGCGCAGGATACGGCTGCCCCGCAGCGCAGGTGAGGATCTGACAATCGCCCGCGATCTGCCCGGACGGCAGGGCCGGCACGCCGTCGAGCGGGACGTTGACGCACGCGCCTCTGGTGCACGCGTCCGCGGTGCATGGATTGTCATCGTCGCAGTCGGTCGCCTGCGTCTCGGCCGCGCACGCAGGGGCCTCTCCGTCCCAGCCAGCGCCGGGGTCACCGGCCCCTACCCCTTGATCCCCGTCGCCGCCGGCGCCCCCGCCGCCGGAGCCCTGGAAGCTGCGGGCCTTGGGCGAACAGCCCGCCAGCGCGACGACGAGGCACAGCGGCACCGATGTCGCCTGCACGCGGCTCGTGCGGCGGAGCGGACGTGCTGAGATGTGAAATGTCCACATGCGCCGAACTCTACTGTCGGTCCAGCTCACCCGCTAATCAGACTTCTTTTTTGGAGCGGCCATGGACGAACGGCGCGCTCGGTTTGCTGGCGGCGGAGCTCGCAGGTGGGCTCGCGCTCCGTTCGAGGCGAGTCACCGCCGTCCGGCTCACCACCCCACCGCATCTGCCCGCCCTACATCCGTGCTCCGCGCGCGGCGCACGCAACACCGCTTCTCCTGATCTTCTCTCTGGCGTGCAAGAACGGAGAACTTGAGTCCGGCGCTCAGACGAGGCGCGGCGCCTCGCCGATCTGGCCGCCGCGCCGCGCCGCGAGCGCCGCGAGGAACGCGATCCACGCCCCGGGGCCATCGAGCGTCAGGTCGGGCTCGACCGCGGTGTCCGGCCGCTCGGACGAGGCGATGTAGACGCCCACGCCGCCGATCGCCCGGGCATGGGCGATCGCCGGCTCGTCGGTCGTGTCGTCGCCCGCATAGACCACCAGCGTCCCCGGCGGCAGCCGCGCCAGCAGGAACGCGAGGGCGCGGCCCTTGTCGTGCGCGGCGTCCCGGGCCTCGTGGATGCTGCGCCCCCTCATGACCACGAACCCGCGCCGCGCCGCCGCGTCCGCCCACGCCCCGAGCGCGTCGAGCGCCGCCGGCCGAGCCTCCGCCGAGACGAGCCGCCAGTTGAGCGCGATCGAGCAGCGCTTGCGCTCGACCCACAGCGCAGGGACCCGCCGCGCCGCCTCCTCCGCCTCGCGCTCCAGCGCGTCGAGCGCCTCGGTCGGCGCCTCCGCCCGGTACACGAACTCCCCGCCCGGCGTCGCGATCTCCGCCCCGTGCTCGCCCACGCGCCACGCCGCGCCGAGCGCCGCCGTGCGCGCCGCGACATCGTGGATCGTCCTTCCCGTGACGATCGCGACGGTCGTGCCCGGCGCCCGCGAGAGCGCCCCCAGCGCCCCGAGGGCGAGCGGCGCCGCCACCGCCGCGCCCGCCGTGATCTCGGAGATGGTCCCGTCGAAGTCCGTCGCGAGCAGCAATGACGGCGTGGCCGCCGCGCGCTCGACCAATTCAAGAACGTCCATGCTGCACCAGATCTACCACTGGGCAGGCCAGGAGCACGATGGCAAAGCCGGCGCGACCGGGAGCGACCCGGTTGGCCGGTCTTGCTGCGCCACGACGGACAGGTCGCCGCGGCGCGCCGCGCGCCGCGCGCGTCAGAACCGGATGATCACCTCGTGGACGCGGCGCCCCTCGGTCTTGCCCTCGGTGGCCTCCGTGGGCGCGGCGTCGCCCGCGGGCGACCCCTCCGCGGCGGCCGCCGGCTCGTCCGCCTTGCACTCGTACTTCACGCGCCACTCGGTCTTCTGCACCGTCTGCGTGCTCTCCTGCTTCCGCTTCTTCGGCCCGAAGAAATCCTTCTCGCGGCGCTCGCTGGACTCCGACACGGACTCTTCCCCGACCACGGTCTCGCCCTCTTCGACGATCTCGTAGCTCTCGGGTCCGCCGCAGGTCGTGGCCATCGTCTGGCTCGCCTTCTGCATGGCCACCTCGCGATCGCCCAGGATCGCGAGCTCACCGCCGACCTTCGTCCGCCTCACGACGCGGACCTCGCCATACGGCTGCCACGAGCACGCGGCCGTGGAACAGAGCACACTCGCGGCGATCAATGCATGAATCGCAGGGAATTTCATGCCTTGCACCAGTACCACCCTCGAAATGACGAGGGCAACAACAAAGCGCGGGCGGTTCCGTGCAAAACCTGCTACCGGCGGCGCGCGCGCTTGGTTTATTGGCCGGTTGGTCGCTTGATCGCGTCGCGCCTGCTCGCGCCGGGGCACCGGATCACCACCCGCTGCTGCCCCGGCAGCAGCGAGGGAGCTCCCGGCCCCGCGTTCCGGCCCGCTCCGGCGCGGCATGGGGGTTGCTGACCGCGGGTGTTCGCCGGCGCGGAGCAACAGGCTTGATCCGCGCCGTGCGCCGAGGTCCAACTGCGCTCCTTCATCGACAAGAACCGCTTCCTGCTGGTGTTCGCGGCGCTGTCCTCGGTCATGGGCCTCAGCGTCGGCGTGGCCAAGGTGAGCACGACGCTCTATGCGATGGAGCTCGGGGCGAACGAGGCGCTGCTCGGGCTGATCTCCGGATCGCAGAGCGTCGGGGTGCTCCTGATGAGCATCCCCATCGGGCTCCTCGTGGATCACCTCGGGCCCTCGCGGCTGTTCGTGCTGGGGAGCCTCGTGGCCGGGTCGCTCTACATGGCCTTGCCGGCGGTCCCGTCTCCGGTGTTCCTGCTGGCCTTCACGACGGCGATCAGCTTCTTCATGCCGATGCGCTTCGTCTCGCTGAGCACCGTGTTCATGCAGCAGCTCGAGACGGTGGGCGAGGGCAAGGCCGGCTGGTACCGCGGCACGCATAGGGTCGGCATGTTCCTGCTCGGCCCCATGCTCGCGGCCAGCCTCACGAAGGCGCTCGGCTTCTCGGGCACGTACCGGCTCATCGGGCTCTCGTTCCTGATCACCGTGCTCATGTCGCCGATCGTCTTCGGCCCGTACACGGCGCGGCCCGCGCGGATCACGAGCTGTTCGGCGAGCTCACCGCCGGCAGCTACGTGCTGAGCAAGCGATTCCTGAAGGAGAGCCCGAACAGCGCCCGCAAGTTCGTGGAGGCCGCGGCGCGCGCCATCGAGTGGGCCCGGAGCGCGCCGCGCGAGGAGGTGGTGGCCCGCTTGCAGCGCATCATCGAGCGGCGGGGCCGCAACGAGGACGCGTCGCTCGTGAAGTACTGGACCAGCCTGGGCGTCGCCGGCAAAGGCGGGCTCCTGTCGGCCGGGGAATACCAGATCTGGATCGACTGGCTGGTGAAGGACGGCGACCTCGAGGCGGGGCAGATCAAGGCCGAGGACCTGTTCACGAACGAGCTCAACCCGTTCGCGGCGACACAGGGGCAGTGACGGCGCCGGCCCCGGCGCGTCCCGCTCGCCATCGCCTGCGGTGGAGGAGGAATTTGCCGTGGCTCACGGCCCGCGCGCGGCGGCGCTGGCCTCTCCTACGATCGCCGCCGGAGGATGTGCTGGAGCAGCTGGCGCGAGACGTTCAGGAGCTTTGCCGCCTTCCGGCGGTTTCCCCCGGCGCGCGCGAGCGCCTCGTCGACCATGACGGTGCGCACCTGCTCCTCGACGTCCTGGATCGACGCCCGCCCCACCGCCGCGCGCACCTGAGGCCGGAGATCGGGCGGCCGGGCCAGCGCGTCGTCGATCGTGCGCTCCAGCTCCTCGAGGCGCAGCGGCTTCGCCAGGAACGAGCGCACCCCCATCTGGGCGAGCCGGAACGAGACGGCCGGGCTCGCCGAGCCGCTGATGGCCACGATCGTCGGCGCGACAGCGCAGGTCATGGCCCGCTCCACGACGTCGACGGCGTTCCCGTCCGGGAGCATCACGTCGGCGATGATGCCTTGAAACGCCCCGTCCGCGAGCGCGCGGTGCGCCTCGGCCACCGACGCGCACGCGACGACCTCGGCGCCGCGCGCCTCGAGCGCCTCGCGCAGCGCGCGCCTGAGCCTCGCGTCGTCCTCCACGACCAGCCAGCGTAACATCGTATGGTAGCATGCCCCCGGTTCATGGGGGCGCATAGTGTCAAGAGGGCGGAGCTGGCCAGCCTCCCGGCGGTGTCGGCCGTGTCGGCACTGCCGGCACTGTCGGCACTGTCAAATGGCGCGCAGCTCGACGCCCTCATCACGCGCGAGGCGCTGCGGGGTGAGCGCACCGCCTCGATCGCGCGGAGCGTCTTCTGCGCGGCCCTCCTCGCGCGGTTCCTCGCCGTCGAGGGGTTGACGCCGACAGGCTCTCTCGCGCGCTCGCTCATCGAGGTTCCGCTGCTCCTCGGCGCGGTTGCCGCCTCGCTGTACGTGTGGTGGCGGAGCCGGAGCACCGATGCCCCTCCTCACCTGATCCTCGTCTCGGTCGGCCTCGACGCGCTCCTGTGTTTTCTGGCGCTGCTGCCGAACGTGCTCTGGCCCTGGGACGGCTACCCGGGAATTTTGCACCTGCCCGATATGGCCGCGCTCCTGATCACGGTGTCCGTGAGCGCGTTCCGGCTCGTCCGCCGGGCGGTGCTCCTCGCGACGGCGGCGAACGCGCTGTCGGCGCTCGTGCTCATCGCGCTCGACCGCGCGCTGAACGGCGGCCAACACGACGCCTTCTGGACGCCGGCTTCGCTGTTCTTCCTCCTGCTCCTGACGGCCGCCAGCGCGGCGCTGCTCGTCACGATGCGCACGGTCCGCGTCGTCGAGCTCGGGGCGCGCTCCACGCTGCGCGCCGAGCGCGCGCAGCGGAACCTGAGCGTCATGCTGCACGAGCACCACGACGTGAAGACCTCGCTCTCGGCCGCCCTCATCGACACCGATCTCCTCCGGCGCGAGCTCCTTCGGGTCGAGCCCGCGAGCGCCGAGCGCATGTTGCGGAAGCTGGAGCAGCTCCGCGAGAGCATCGAGGACGTCGCGTCGACCATGGGGCACATCCGCGACAGGACGGTGCGCGAGCTCGACGCGCTGCGCGCGACGGCCCCCGCCGAGATCGGCGAGGCGACCCGGGGCGCGCTCCGGGTCGTCCGGCGGCGCTACCAGGCGGTGAAGGTCGACGTCACGGATCGCGCGGAGCGCACCGCGGTCCTTTTCGCGGGGGGGCACGACGTGCTGGAGCGGGTGCTCCTCAACCTCCTCGTCAACGCGTGCGAGGGGACGGGCGAGCGCGGGGCGTCCAGCGTGACGCTGGACGCGCGCCCGCTGGGCGGCGGACGGGTGGCCATCGAGGTGAAGGACGACGGCCCCGGGTTCCACGACACGCCGAGCCCGAAGCCGGGCGGGTCCGGACAGGGGCTCGGCTTCGTGGCCGGCATGGTGGAATCGAGCGGTGGGCTCGTCCTGCGCGCCAACCTCCCGGAGGGCGGCGCCAAGGTCACCATCGAGCTGCTCGAAGCGCCCGTGTGACGACGGAGCGCGCGGCGCGGCGCGCGGTGAGGGTGGCAAGAAAATTTGCCCTCATCGCGCCGCTGGCCGCGCGGTACGCCTCGGTGGCGAAGTGGGGACTCGCGTGGGCTCCGTCGCTCGCACACCTCGGGAGGATGACTCGGTATGAAGAAAACCAGCCCAATGACAGGTCCTGCGTTGGCTCCGACCTGGATCGCGATCGCCGCGGCCGCGGCGACGTTCGCGGCCTCCGGCCCGGTGAGCGCGCAGGCGCGGCGTTCGCCGATCTTCGATCCTGCGTTGAACGCTCCCGGCCGACCGCTGCGCGGGTTCGCCGATCTCCACACCCACCCGATGGCGCACCTCGGCTTCGGGGGGCACGTGCTCCACGGCGCTCCCGACGTCGACGTGCTCATGGCGCCGGGGACCATCTACGACCCCAGCGGTCAAGGCGTGTCAGGCGCCACGTGCAATGCGTCGGCGCGGCGCGCCGCCAGCATCGCGGAGGCGCTGGGGACCAGCTACAGCACCCACCGGGGTCACGATTTTCTCACGAACAAGTGCGGGAATCACGTCCGCCAGATCGTGCTCGGGGAAATGGCGAAATCCCACGGGATCCGCTCGTTCGAGGTCGAGCGCCCCGTGGGGTATCCGACGTTCGCGCACTTCCCGGCGCACAACGATATCTTGCACCAGCAGATGTGGGTCGACTGGATCCGCCGCGCGAAGGAGGGTGGCCTCCGGGTGATGGTCGCGCTGGCCGTCAACAGCCGCACGCTCGCCCACGGCATCGAGGCAAACCCGCCCATCGACGACAGGGCGTCGGGCAATCTCCAGATCGAAGAGCTCGTCCGCTTCGTCGGCAAGCACGACGCGTGGATGGAGATCGCGCGTTCATCCGCCGATCTCCGGCGCATCGTGGAGAAGAACAAGCTCGCGGTGATCGTCGGTGTCGAGCTGGACGACATCGGCAACTTCGCGTGGAACAGAGCGTCGCCCACGGAGGCCCAGATCCGCGCGGAGATCAAGCGCCTCCACGTCCTCGGCGTGCGCTACGTGTTCCCTGTCCACCTCACCGACAACCTCTTCGGCGGCACCGCCGCTTACGAGGACGAGGTGGCGCGCGCCAACCGCTTCCAGACGGGGAAATGGTGGGACCTCGAGTGCTCCCGCGGAGAGGGCATCACGAAGCAGATCCAGTCGGGGAACGACCTCTTCAAGCTGATGAAGCTCGGCGACGCCGGCGGTCACATCCCGCTCCCGAGCTGCCAGTCGGGGGAGGGCCACAAGAACCGGCTGGGGCTCCTGCCCATGGGCCGCGTCGCCCTCGACGAGATGATGCGGCTCGGGATGGTGATCGACATCGATCACATGTCGCAGCGGATGGTGAGCGACGTGCTCGCGTTCACCCGGACGACGCCCGGCGGCGCGTATCCGCTCGTCTCGGGGCACAACGGGCTCCGCGGATCGAGCGGCAACGAGAACGGCCGGACCAGCGCCCAGTACACGGAGCTCGCCGCGCGCGGCGGGCTCGCGGGCGTCGGCTTCGGCGACTCCGATGCACGGACCTTCCTGCGGAACGCGGCCGCCGTGGCGGCGATCACGTCAGGCGGCAAGGCGCTTCAGATCACCCTCGGCTCCGACATCAACGGGATGGTCGTCATGCCGCGCTCTCCCGAGTGCCAGGCGCCCCGGGACAAGGTGGTGACGGTGCCAGGCGACGCCTGGGGCCACCCGCCCGCGCAGCTCCGGTGCACAGGGGCCGAGATCGACGTGCGCTCCGCGCGCATCGGCTGCCTCGACATCCAGACCAGCGGAAACCTGACGGGCCTCGTCGGCCGCGCCTGCAACGACAAGACGTCCTGCTCTTACAAGGCGCCGACTCCCGACGAATACCGCCGCGCCGGTGTCCAGGCCGCGACGCGCGCGTTCTGTACGCAGGCCATGGAGATCGTGTACCGCTGCGTCGATCCGGCGGCCGAGGCGTGCGTCGATTACGGTAGCTTCCCCAGGGCCCGGATGGGGAGCCGCTCGTGGGATTACAACGAGGAGGGGGTCGTTCACGTCGGGCTCTTCCCGGATTTCCTCAAGCACGTCGAGGCGCTTCCGGGCGGAGAGCAGCTCATCGACCGGCTCTACAGCGGAGCCGAAGGCTTCGCGCAGATGTGGGCGAAGGCCGAGACGGTCGGGCGATCCATCCCCTGATCCGCGCACGTCCGTCCCGGGTTGGGCGACCCCGGGGGCCCCGACCCGGGTTGGCCCTGCGCGGCAAAGCCGTGCCGCGCCGCCGACCTGGGTCGGGTCGTGGTCCCGCCGCTACTGGCGCATCCACGCCACGAGAAACTTGGTCGTGTTCGCCCCCGGGTTGAACGCGTCGCCCTCGCGGATGCTCGCCGAGAACTCGATGGTCTTGGGCCCGGTCTGGGACGCGCTGAACCCGACGGCGCCGTTGTGGCCGTCGATCTGCACGGTGATCGTGCCGGCGACGATGTTCGTCGCGCTCGTGATCTTCTTGAAGCAGCCCCGCGTACCAGGCCAGCCGCTGTTGCAGGTCACCGACGTGAGGCCGATCTGGAGCGCCTGCTCCGCCTCTTCCACGGTCTCCTCGCTCAGGTACTCGTCGCTCAGGGCCTCGTCGCCCTCCTGCGCGATGCAGCCCGCGAGCGCCATGGAGGCGAGGACCGCGATCATCCCGCTGAGCTTCGCGAGAAACCTCATGCCTCGGCCCTTCCCGCCCGACCGAGCTCGTCGGTCATCCCTGGGTCGGGCCGCGGTGCAGTCGTCCTGGCCTTCGAGGAGTGTGCCTTGTGCGCTCTTGATGTCGTGTGTCATGCTCTGCCTCCATTCATGCTTTCGGTCTCCGTCGCTCCGGCGGGGTGGTCGCGCTGCGGAGCTCGTACGAGGACCGTGACCGGGTACGGAGGTGGTACCCCACGGTCGGAGACGCGATAAGGGCAAACGTTCTTGCCCCACCTGGCAAACGTTCTTGCCCCTCGAAGGTCAATGCATGGCCTATCCGCCACGCGCGGCGCGCGCCGTCGAATGGGCCCGGAGCACGCCGCGCGAGGAGGTGGAGGCCCGGCCGCAGCGCTTCGGCCCGCGCGTCGCCTCCGCGGGCCGGGTCACCAGGTGAGGGACCCGTGGACCTTGGTCATGACCTCGTTGGCCCGGATGTCACCGAGCATCCAGTCGAACTCCTCCCAGGAGATCTTGCCCGTCGCCGGGTCGACGGTGAAATGGTCGTACTTCGGCAGCCCGTGGTTCGTGAGCAGGATCGCGAACATCTCGCGGCTCGGCTCGGGATCGACCACCATGAGCGTCCCTGCGGCGCCTGTCTTGCTGTAGGCGACGGTCGACACCGACTCTCCGCCGGGCCACATGCCTGCGTCCCACATCTCCCAGCCGTACCCCTTGCGCGAGTAGAGCAGGTTCTCGGAGTACGTCCAAGCCGACCTGTTGAGATGGAGCGAGCCCGTCTGGGTCGTGGTCATATCGAACACGGCCTGGCCGGGGAGCAGGGTGCTTACGCAGATGTTGAGAGGCCATCGGTCGCAGTTGTAGACGTGCTTGCCCCGGTTCAACATCATCTGGGCGAACTTCGCCAGATCGCTCGCGGTCGAGAACAGGCCGTCGCACCCGGTGAGGTGCTCTGCCGGGTCCGGGCCATCCCCTTCGAGGAAGTAGTCGGTCTCGTCCTGCACCTCGCCCCGGAGATAACGCTCGCGCGCCGCGGACCACGCCGTGCCGACGAAGCGGTCCTCCTTCTCCGGCATGTTGAGCCACGGCTGATAGCTGGTGTCCGTCATGTCCAGCGGGGTGAAGATGTACGTCTGCATCAGGTTCTGGAGCGAGTCGCCGCCGACCGTCTCCAGCACGTGACCCAGGATCCGAAAGCCGAGATCGCTGTAGACGACCTTCGTCCCCCGCGGGTAGGCCAGCGGCGCCTCCAGCATCGAGTGCCAGGGGTCGGCGTCGTCGAAGAGGCCGTTCGGGTTGCTGTCGTCGAAGTAGTCGACCTCCTCCCCCGATACGTAGCTCATCAGATCCCTGATCGTGACAGAGCTCTTGTTGTTGACCGAGGAGACGGCGAACTCCGAGAAATACGTCGCGACCGTGTTGTTGATGTTGAACCCCGGGAAATCCCCGGACTCTTGCATCCTCATCGCGAGAAAGACGGTGAACGGCTTGGTCATGGACTGGAGATCGAAGATCCCATCGGGCGGCATCGGCACCGAGGGCATGCTCGGATCGTCCTCGTTCAGGCCGTCTCTCGTCCCCACGGCGGTGTGGAGCACGACCCGGCCCCGGCGGGCGACCAGGAGGACCGCGCCATTGATATCCCCGTCGTCGACCGCATTCTCCAGCTCGTTGACCGCCTGGTTGAGGAGGGCGCTGGACAGACCCACCGATTCCGGTGTGCCCGTGCGGACGGGGTAGATGATCGACGCCTGCTGAGGGTACGTGTCCTGGGCGTGCGCCGACGGCGCCATGCCGACGAAGGCGGCGGCCGCGGCTCCACAGAAGATCAAGCTACTGGCTCTCATGTTCGCGATTCCTTCCTTGAATGGTGTTGCGGCCTCCGCGCAGCGCGGGGCGGGGCGAAGGGCCGTCGGGATCATCGGCTGCGGTCTCGGAGCGCCTCTTCGCCCGCGCCCCGTCAGGGGCTTATCCACCCTTCGTGCCAGCGGGCCGCACGGCGCTCCGGCGAGCAGCGCACGCCGCGCGGCGCGCGCGGCGTGGTGGTCGCGGCGACGGCCGGGCGCCCCTCAGGAGCGGCCCTGGCGCCGCCTGGAGCCCGCGGAAATGCGTCCCATATCAGCCACTTGCGCGCTCATGACGCCCCCCGGCAGCGCCGCGCCCGGCGTCGCCTCCGCCTGTCGCCGCGCCGGTCGCGAGGAGGAGGGGAGAGGCTCGGCGCGCTGCTGCGCCGCACGAGGGCACGCTCGCGGAGGTGTGACATCGTGACATTGTCACAGCGTGACATCGTGACATCTGGCGGGAGACCGCTCCAGCGCTGCCCCGCTTCGCCCACGGCAGGGAATTTCACAGGGAGGCAGGGAGGCGGGGAGCGAGAGACGGCGAGAGGGAGAAGTTCATTTTCTTCTTCCTCCCCGCCTCCCCGCCTCCCTGTGAAAATTCTCCGGGTTTCAACGTGATCGGTGCTTTAGCTCGCGCCCATCGCCGCGGCGATGCCCGACTGCAAGGTGCTGTACGTGGTGATGCCCCGCAGATCGACGCCGAGCTGCACAAGGACCTGAGCCATCGACGGCTGAATCCCGGTGACCAGGACGCGGGCCCCGAGGAGCCGCACCGCCCGAGCCGCCCGCACCACGGCGTCCGCGGCCTGCGCGTCGATCGTCTCCACGCCGGTGACGTCCAGGATCACCACCGAGGCGCTCTCCTTCGTGACCCCGTGGAGCAGCCCCTCCATGATCTGCTCGGAGCGCCGGGCGTCGAGCGGCCCGATCAGCGGCATCGCCAGCACCCCTTTCGCGAGAGGAAGGACCGGCGTGCCGAGGACCCGGATCGTCTCCTGCTGCGCCGCGATCAGCTCGGCGCTCTGCTGCAGCTCCTCGGCCCTGGCCTCCGCCGCCCGCCGCGCCTGCACCTGGTCGGTGATCTCGACGCCGTAGTGGCACACGCCGACGATCTCCCCCGCGCCGCCGCGGACGGGCGCGTACACGATGTTGAACCACCGCAGCTCGTCGCAGCCGTTCTCCGCGTCGTGCAGCTTCACGGGCACCTCGCTGCCGAGGAACGGGCTGCCGGTTCGATAAACACCGTTCACGAGATCCCAGAACCCGCGCGCCGCCTCCTCACCGAGCACCTCGCGGAGCACATCGCGGAGCGACCTGCCCAGGAGCTGGCGGCCGGGGATGGAGGCGACGTAGGCCGGGTTCACGAGCGAGTATACGAGGTCTTCGCCCCGCCACATGCAGATCGGCGTGCGCGCGTGCATGAGCATGTCCTGTAGGCTCTCATGCGTCGCGCGCAGCTCCGCCAGCGCCGCCTGCGACTCCGCCAGCGCCCTCTCCAGCACGGCTATCCGCCGCTCCGCGCCCTCGGGTGGGGTGACGTCCAGAGGCGCCGTCTCTTCAACCCTGTCTTCCCCCGTGACGCCGATGCGATCTCTCATCCCGGTCCGTCGGTGCTCGCTTCTCGCTCGTGGAGCGTGAGCCAAGGTGAACGCCGGCCACGCCAGCGATGGTGCTGTGTTGTAGCGATGGTATGCGAGCGCTCGCCAGGTGTAAATTCTGGCATCGCGCAGCGGCCCGTGTGGGAAATTCTGCTCCTCATCGGGGCCGGCAGCGCGACCGGTGCCGTCTCCTGCTCTCGGGCAAGGCGCTGTCGGTTTTCCGCTCGACGGCGAACTTCTGAGCTTGCTACTCTGCTTGAGTTGGCCCGCGAGCGCCCAGCGCGCTCGCGAGCACGAGAGCCCTCGGGGACTGGACAGCGCGCGTGACGCCCGGGAAGCGGCGCCGACGCGCGGACGCCCATCTCCGCAGCATTCTACCGAGAGGAGCTTGCAATGAGAGCCACCACCCGCCTTTCGACCGTCCTCGCGAGCTGCATGGCCGCGCTGCTCTGGACAGGCCACGCGGCCGCAAAAGACCGCGCGCCGGGCGCCGCCGACAACGCGGCGCGCAAGGTCGTGTGCCACGATGACACAGAGAGTGTATTCGTGCTCACAAGGGTCGGGGAGGATCAGGTTCTGAGCTACCAGCGGGTGCTGATCGACGCTCCGATCGGCGAGGTCTGGCCGGTGCTCCGCGACGTGGAGTGGTTCGTCGAGGCCGTCCTCCCCGACGTGGCGCCGACGTTCATGTGGCTGGACGGCGGGGGCCCGGAGACGATCCCGTCGCGCTTCCAGTTCTCCGCGGCGGGCAACACGCTCGTCGAGGAGATCATCTACCGCTCCGAGGCGCAGCACCAGATCCTCGTGCGCCTCATCGAGCCGGTGCTCGGCATGCAGGAGTATTACGCGTTCGGGGACCTGACCCGGGCCTGCGGCAACAAGACCGTGCTGGAGTACACCCGCTATCTCGATCTGGAGCCCGGCACCGATATCGAGTTCTTCAGAGCGCTGTTCACGCAGGAGTTCATCGACATACCGGCGTACTTCGCCGAGTAGCGCCGCCGGGCACGGCGGTCCGGATCGAACGATCGTCAGGACGCCAGGCGAATCGAGGGTCGTCTCTTTCCGTCCTCGCGGCGGACTCCCTCCTCGTCACGCCGCCCGCGGCGGGCGGCGCCGGCTGGTCACGGGACGACCTCGACCGCCATCCCCTCGCTCAGCTCCGCGTTCGCGAGCTTCACGACCCGCTCGCTCCCGTCGAGCCCGGTCGACACCTGGATCGTCGCGCCCGTGTCGCGCTCGACGACGATCGGCGCGAAGCGGATCCTGCTCCCGGGGTCGATGACGGCCACGCGCAGCCCCTTGGCGTCGTTGTAGAGCGCCGTCGCCGGGATCTCGAGCACGCGGTGCGGCGTGGGCAAGGTCAGCGCGACCTCCGCGTACATGCCGGCGAGGAGGCGGCCGTCGGGGTTCGGCACCCGCACCTCCGTGTTCATCGTCCGGGTCGCCGCGTCGAGCGCGCCGGCCGTGCGCGCGATCGTGCCCTGGAACGGCTGCCCCGCGAACTCGCGCACCGTGACCTTCGCCGGCGCGTCGACCCGCACGCTGGGCGCCACGTCCTGCGGGACGCCCACGAAGACGCGCACGGGGTCGGTCGCCGCGATGGTGAAGAGCGGCGTCCCGTTGCCCGCCGTGACCAGCGCCCCGCGCTCGGTCGTGCGCGAGGTGACCGTCCCCGCGAACGGCGCGGCGACCTTCGCGAACTTCTTCTGATCCAGGATGCGCTGGACGTTCGCCTGCTGCGCGGTGATCGCCGCGCGCGCGACGGTGACGCTCGCCTCGGCGACGTGCGCCTGCCCCTGCCGCTGCTCGAGCTCCTCCTGCGGCGCCACGCCCGCGGGGACGAGCTGCTCGTAGCGCTTCACGCTCGACCTCGACAGGTCGCGGTTGGCCTCGGCCTGCACGAGGCCGGCGCTCGCCTGCACGAGCTGCGCGCGGGCCTGCGCGAGCTCCTGATCGAGCTCGGGCGTGTCGATCTCGGCGAGGATCTGCCCCTCCTCGACCTTGTCGCCGATGTCCGCGGTCCACCTCCGCACGTAGCCGCTCACGCGCGGGTAGACGACCGTCTCCGCGAGGGGCTGGATGCTCCCGGGCAGGACGAGCGCCCGGTCGCTCGACACCGGCTGCGGCGCGACGACCCCCACGCGCGGGGCCGCGCCCTCGGCGGCCCGGGCGCCCTGCTCGAGCGCGGCGCGGGCGCTGCGGCGGGGCAGGTAGGCCGCGGCGAACGCCGCCCCGAGCACGACGACGAGGCCCACGCCGAGGGCGAGGCCGCGGGTCCTCGTCAGCACGGCGGGCGGCGGCAGATCGAACCCGAGGTCGTCGGCAGGGTGGCCCGGAGACGGGGGAGGGGACGTGGTAGGGGAGGCAGGGGCGCGGCGGGCGGGGGAGCTCATAGGTCCTCTGCGAGCAGGTCTCTGGCCGGGGCCTTGTTCCGGAGGAGGCTGTACATCACGGGCACGAAGAAGAGCGTGCTCAGCGTCGCGACGAGCAGACCGCCGATGACCGCGCGCCCCAGCGGGGCGTTCTGCTCGCCGCCCTCGCCCAGGCCGAGCGACATGGGCAGCATGCCGAAGATCATCGCGAGCGCCGTCATGAGCACCGGCCTGAGGCGCGTCATGCCCGCGGCGAGGGCCGCGGTGCCCGCGTCGCGGCCCAGCTTGCGCTGGTCGTTCGCGAACGTCACGACGAGGATGCTGTTCGCCGTGGCGACGCCGACGCACATGATCGAGCCCATGAGCGCGGGCACGCTCAGCGTCGTGTGCGTCACGAACAGCACCCACGCGATGCCCGCCACCGCGCCCGGGAGCGCCATCAGGATGATGAGCGGGTCGAGCCACGACTGGAAGTTCACGACCATCAGCAGGTAGACGAGCACGACAGCGAAGAGGAGCCCGTAGCCGAGCCCCGTGAACGAGGTGTCCATGCTCTCGGCCTGCCCCTTGATGGTCACCCTCGTCCCGCGCGGCAGCTCGGGCCTGAGCTCGTCGACGACGCGCGCGACGGCGCCCGCGACCGAGCCGAGGTCGGTGCCGTCGACGTTCGCCTGGACGTCGAACGTCCTCGCGACGTTGTAATGGGTGATGTTCGCCGGCCCGGTCGCGCGCGACATCGACGCGACGTTGGACAGGAGCTGGGGGCGGCCGTCGCCTGTCGACAGCGGCGTGGCGTTCACGTCGTCGATGGACGCCATCGCGTACTGGGGCGTCTGTACGGCGACGAGGTACTGCACGCCGCGCTTGTCCAGCCAGTAGGTCGGCGACGTCTGCCCGCTCGACGAGAGCGAGACGAGCACGTCGCTCGCCACGTCGCGCTGGCTGAGCCCCAGCTGGTCGGCCATGGTGCGGTCGACGTCGATGCGGAGCTGCGGCCTCGCCGGCACCTGCGCGAGGTGGACGTCGACGGCGCCGGGGATCTTCTCCATGCGCTCGGCGATCTTCAGCGCGACGGCGTAGGTCTCGTCCTCCTTGCCGATCGGGCCGACCACCTGGACGTTGATGGGCGCCGCGAGGCCGAAGTTCAGCACCTGCGTCGAGATGTCGGGGGCGAGGAAGAAGAACGTCGTGTCGGGGTACGCCGCGTTGAGCTTCGCGCGGAGCGTCCGGACGTGCTCGGCGGTGGGCCGGTGGTGCTCCGCGAGCGCGATGAAGATCTGCCCGTCGGCCGAGGAGATCTGCGCGCCCTCGCTGAGCGACAGGTTGATGCCGCTCGCCGGGATGCCGATGCTGTCGAGCATCGTGCGGATCTCGCCCGGCGGGAGCGCCCCGCGGATGGTCTCCTCGATCCGGGCGAAGCGCCGCTCGCTCTCCTCGAGGCGGGTGCCCGGCGGGCCGCGCACGTGGAGCTTGATGAGCCCCGCGTCGACGGTCGGGAAGAAGTCGCGGCCGAGGAGCGGGATCAGCGCGACCGAGGCGGCGACGAGCGCAAGGAACGCCCCGACGAACAGGGCGCGGTGCGCGAGCGCCCAGGCGAGCCACCCGCCGTACGCCGCCCGCAGCCGGTCGAAGGCGCGGTTGAACGCGGCGAAGACGCGCCCGAAGAGGCCCTGTGGAGCGGCGTGGCCGTGCGCGTGCTCCGCCGCCTCGCGCTCGAGCAGGAGGCGCACGAGCGTCGGGACGAGCGTCCGCGACAGGAAGTACGACGTGAGCATGGCGAAGACGACCGCCATGGCCATCGGCACGAAGAGCGACCGCGCGGCGCCGGTGATGAACGCGACCGGCACGAAGACGATGCAGATGCAGAGCGTGGAGACGAGCGCCGGGACGGCGATCTCCTGCGCCCCGTCGACGATGGCGCGCAGGAACGGCTTCCGCTGCCCGAGGTTCCTGTGGATGTTCTCGATGGCCACGGTCGCGTCGTCGACGAGGATGCCGACCGCGAGCGCCATCCCGCCGAGCGTCATCACGTTGAGCGTGTGGCCGAGGGCGTTCAGCGCGATGATCGAGACGAGGATCGAGAGCGGGATGCTGATGACGACGATGAGCGTGCTGCGCCAGCTCCCGAGGAACAGCACGATCATGAGCGCCGTGAGCCCCGCGGCGATCAGCGCCTCGTGCACGACCCCGGAGACCGCGGCGCGGACGAACACCGACTGATCGAAGAGCAGCGAGACCTTGAGCTCCTTCGGGAGCTTCTCCAGCGTGGCCGGCAGCATCGCGTGGATGCGCGAGGCGACGTCGAGCGTGCTCGCGCTCCCGTTCTTGAGGATGCTCAGGAGCACGCTGCGCTTGCCCTCCACGTGCACCATGTTCGTCTGCGGCGTGTTCCCGTCGCGCACGCTCGCGACGTCGCGAAGGTAAACGGTCTTCCCGTTGACGGTCTTGAGCGGCAGGTTGCCGAGCTCCTCGAACGCCTCGGGGCTGCTGTTCATGATGACGGGGTACTCGTTCTCCCCCATCTTGGCCGTGCCGGAGGGCAGGATGACGTTCTGCAGCCCGAGCGCCGCGTTCACGTCGCGCGGCGACAGCCCCCAGGCGAAGAGGCGCTGCGGGTCGATGTCGACCATGATCTGGCGCTGCTTGCCGCCGTAGGGCCACGGGATCTGCGTGCCGCGGATGGTGGCGATGTCGGCGCGGATGAAGTTGACCGCGTAGTCGAAGAGCTGCTGCTCGCTCAGCGACTCGCTCTCCAGGGCGGCCTGCAGGATCGGCACGCTGGCGGCGCTGTAGCGGATGATGAGCGGCGGGCTGATGCCGGGCGGCATCATGCGGATCGCCGTCTGCGAGACCGCCGCGACCTGCGCCGTCGCGGCCTCGATGCTGGCGCCGGGCTGGAGGTAGATCTTGATGATCGAGATGCCCGTGAGCGACTGGCTCTCGATGTGGTCGATGTCGTTGACGGTGGTTGTGAGGAAGCGCTCGTAGTTGTTGACGATGCGCTTCTCCATCTCCTCGGGGGGGAGGCCGCCGTAGTTGAAAATTACCGACAGGACCGGGATGTCGATGTCCGGGAAGATGTCCGTCGGCATCCGGACGACGGTGAACACGCCCAGGATGACGATCAGCATCGACATCACGATGAACGTGTACGTGCGTTGAAGCGCGATCCGGACGAGCCACATGGGCCAATTCCCGTCCCCCTCCGGAGCGCCCCGGCCGGGGGTGGCGCCTGAGGGCAGGCTCCGCATTTAGGGTGCCCTTGACGTTCGTCCAATCTATTCTTTCGTATCACACGATACCTTCAAGGTATGGATCTACGTCACCTCCGGTACTTCACGGCCGTCGCCGAGGAGCGGCACTTCGGCCGCGCGGCGCAGCGGCTCGGCATCGCCCAGCCGCCGCTGAGCCGGCAGATCCAGGATCTCGAGTCCGAGCTCGGGTTCTCGCTCTTCGATCGCTCGCGGCGGCGCGTCGAGCTGACGCCCGCGGGCGCGGTGCTCCTCGCCCATGTCCGGCGGGTCTTCGACGCGCTCGATCTCGGGGTGCACGAGGCCCGGCGCGCGAGCGTGGGCGAGACAGGGCGCCTCGTGGTCGGGTACCTGTCGTCGCTCGCCTACAGCGGCATCACCGAGCTGGTCCGCACCTTTCGCGGGGAGCTCCCCGCGGTGGAGCTCGCGCTCCGCGAGATGCCGCCGCAGGAGCAGATCGAGGCGCTGAAGGACGGGCGCATCGACGTCGGCTTCGTGAGGGCGCCGCTCGACGACGCCCGGCTCGCGTCCGAGTGCGTCCGGCGCGAGCCGCTCCTCGTCGCCCTGCCGGCCGATCACCCGCTCGCCGGGCGGAAGCGCATCCCGCTCGAGCTCCTGTCGCGCGAGCCGTTCGTCGTGTTCCCGCGCCAGCGCGGGTCGGCCTTCTTCGACCTGGTGATGGGGCTCTGCCGCGCCGCGGGCTTCTCCCCGCGCATCGCGCAGGAGGCGCTGCACCTCGACATCCTGAGCCTGGTGGCGGCGGGCTTCGGCGTCTCTATCCTGCCGGAATCCATCAAGAATGTCGGTCGCAAGGGGCTCGCGCTGCGCCCGATCGTCGGGGCGCCGTCGACCGATCTGCTCGTCGCGTGGCGCGCCGACGACGCGTCCCCCACGCTCCGGCAGTTCCTGTCGTTCGTGCGGCGGGTCGGCGTCAGCAAGGGCAAGCCGCGCGCGGCGCGCGGCGCGCCGGGGGAGCCCGGGGAAGGCAAGCGCGGCCGCCGTGCCCGCGGGGCCGCCGCGGCGAGGCCGGACGCAGCGGAGTAGCGGAGCCGAGGCGCGGCGCGCGCCGGGGGCTCAGGCCCGGGGGCCCGGCGGCGGGTCGAGCGGCTGCCGCCTGCGGCGCAGCGCCGAGAGCGCGCTGCCGAGGGTCTGGTGGAGCGTCATCCCCCGGAGGTCGATGCCGAGGCGGATGAACCCCTGCGCGACCTGCGGCCGCATCCCCACGACGATGACCTCGGCGCCGAGCAGGAGGGCGGCGCGGGTCGTCTTCATCAGCGACCCCGCGACCTGCATGTCGGCGGAGGGCACGCCGGTGATATCCATCAGCAGCACCTCGGCTTCCTTCTGGCTGAGCTCCGCGAGCACCACCTCGAGCACGTGGCGCGCGCGCTCCGGATCGATGGCGCCGACGAGCGGCACGAGCAGCACGCCCTGGTCGAGCGGGATGACCGGGCACCCGAGCCGGCGCACGTCGTCCGCGAGGGCGCGCTCGCGCTCGTAGGCGGCGCGCGCCTGCTGCTCCTGCTCGATCAGCGAATCGATCAGCGACGCGCGCTCGAGCGCCGCGGTGAGCATCGCCACCCACATCTCCATGTCCCGGTGATCCAGCCCGAGCGGGCTGCTCACCGGGGCGCAGACGGCGAGGACGCCGCGATCCTCACCCTCGCTGCGGAGCGGGATGAGCCGGAGGACGTGGTCGCTCCGCCGGGCGGCGGCAGGCAGCCAGTCGCCGCGCGGGAACGCCTCGGCCGCGACGCGCGCGCCCGCTTCCGGCGTGGCGGCCGCCGCTCCGGGGGAGCAGCTCTCGACGACCCGCAGCTGGGGAGCCGTGTCCCCGGGCGCTTCCCACACGGCGAGGCAGCCCCAGCTCATCTGCACCGCGGAGAGCCAGCTCAGCTTGCTCCCGCCGCCGCCCGCGTCCGCCAGGAGCGTCTCCCGGATGACGAGGTTGATGTCGAGCAGGTTGTTCAGGTAGTCGGCGCGGGCCGCCTCGATCGCGACCCGGCCCTCCATCACGGCGCGCCGGGCCGCCCGGATGTACGCCGCGACGCGCCGCTCGGCGGCGGCGTCCGCCGCGCCGCGGAGCATCGTCCGGCCGGCCCGCTCCAGCCGGTCGACCATCTCGAGGAGCTGGTCGATGTCGGGCATCTGCTCCGCGGCCTCTCGCCAGGCCCTCTCCAGCGCCGCGGCAGCGGGGCCGGGCCTGCCCCAGACGGCCGCCTCGAGCCCGAGGACCACCTCCGTCGCCCCGGGCCAGACCTCTTCCGCCGGCGAGCTCGGATCGAGGGCCGTCGAGGCGCTCGCGAGCGCGGCGAGCTCCCGCGCGAGCGCGCCGGCCGGCGCGGCGGCGCTGCGGGCCGACGCGGGCGCGCGGGAGCTCGCCGCGGCGCTGCGGGACGACGGGGGCGCGTCGCGCTGCGCCGGGGCGGGTGAGCAGCCGCAGGAGCGGCGCAGGACCAGGGTCGTCGGCGCGATGTGCGCCGCGCAGGGGAGCTCCCGCCCGGCGAGGAGGTCGATGAGCAGCTCGGCGGCCATCCCGCCGAGCCGGTCGAACCGCTGGCGGACCGTCGTCAGCGGCGGCGAGGCGTACCGGGCCGCCTCGATGTCGTCGAACCCGACGAGCGCGATGTCCTCGGGGACGCGGATGCCTGCCTCGGCGAACGCGTCGAGGACCCCGAGCGCCTCCTTGTCGGCCGACATGAACATCGCGGTGCAGGTGACGCCCTCTTCCAGCAGGCGCCGCACGGCGAGCCGGCCGCTCGCCCGCTCGTTGTTCGGAAGATCGAAGACGAGGTCGGGGTCGAACGAGATGCCGCGCTCCTCGAGCGCGTCCCGGTAGGCCTGGAAGCGCTGCCGGATGTCCTCGTGCGCCATGTGGCCCGCGAAGACGATCCGCTCGTGGCCGTGGTCGAGCAGGTGGCGTACGGCCGAGAGGGCGCCACCGTGGTTGTCGGGCAGGACGCAGGGACAGCGCGCGTCATCGTTCGCGCGCGCGCTGAGGGTCACGACGGGCCGGCCGTCGTCGAGGAAGGGATCGAGTTCCGCCGCGTCGATGAGCGCGATCCACCCGTCGACCTGGTCTCGCGCGAGCCGCAGCCTGTGGACGTCTCGCGGGGACGCCCTGATGGCGATCACCCGATATCCGGCGCGCGCGGCGGCCGACTGGATACCGCCGAGAAGCTCGCAAACATAGCTGCCCCAGATGTCGGGGCACATGATGCCGATGGCTCTATCGAGCGACATGGTGGCAGCATCCTCGGTGGTCCTCAGCGCCCGCCTTCCGTCGTGGCGCGATCACAAACGCAACCTGGTAGCACGCGACACCCGTGTGGCCATGGCGCTCTGCGGCGCGCTCGCGGCGCGAGCCGGCGCTCGTCGTCTCGAGCTCCAGCGTCCCCGCGTCCCCACGTCCGGCTCCCGGTCGCCTGCTGATGGCCGTGCTGTGCGGCAAGCGGCGCGAGTATCGGATGGATGGCGATGCTTGTCAGCCCCGATTGTCGCGCGCCGAAAGGGCGCCGCGGCGGGCGGCCTCATGGGGCCCGTGCCCCGCCGGCCCATGTCATGGTCTCCCCTGCCCGGACTCCGAACCGCACGTGTCGTCCTCGGACGAGCACACCTTGCCTGTGCGCAGGTCCACGAAGTACCAGGCCAGCGTCATCAGCATCGGGGAGGTGTTGCACGGCGGGGCGAGGTGCATCCGGACGTGCGCGCTCGCCCTGTCGACGCCCTCGGGCCGGAAGGCGATGCAGGAGGCGCCGGCGGGCCCTCGTTGCTTCAGCGCCCAGGCCCTGGCCAGGAGGACGGCCCTTTGCCCCTTCCGCTCCAGGTCCTGAAGAAATCGCTCGATGGGCACGTAGGCCTTGCCGTCGTGCCACATCGCCGCGCCGCGCCGCATATCGACGCGGAATCGCTCCGTGGCGCAGATGCGGCTTGCCGGGGAGCACGTCTCCCCGGCCCGGGCGACGAGATCGAAGGCGTGGCCGTGGGATGCCTCGAGCGTGAGCGAATCGACCCCGGACCACTTCCATTCGAGCAGCTGGCCGAGCGCGGTGATCGCCGGGTGATGGTCCCGGTACCAGCTCGCCTTGAACGCCGCGTAGCCGCGGAGCTCGCCGTTGTCGTCCCACGAGGGCTCGCGCGTGCGCCTGTCGACGCGGAAGCGCGCGAGCCGCTTGCGGTCGTCGGGCGAGAGCACGGACACATGGAGGTGCGTGGCCGTCTCGCCCTCGACGCGCAGCGCGGTCGTGCCTCCCCAGGCGATGGCGTCGTCGATGAAGCGCTCCTCCAGCGCCGAGACGGCTGCTCTCAGGGACTCCTCGCGCGCGGCGAAGAACTCGCGCATCGGCCGGGGCGCCGCCTCGTCCCACCAGCGCACGGTGCCAGCGCGCCTGTCGACGGCGAACGTGGCGAACGGCGCGAGGCGCGCGCTGAACGGAGCGCACTGGACGGGGCCGCGCTCGCGCCGGTGCAGCGCGACGATCGCCAGCCCGGCTGCGTCCTGCTCCGGCGCCAGCTCCCAGCACTCCGCCGGCAGCTTCTCCACGCTCACCCGCGGGGTCAGCCACATGGCCTGATCGTCGGCCGCGCTCGTTCTCGGGGCGGCGAAGAACGGGGCGAGCGCCTCCCTCACGAGGTCCGTGGCGTCGTCCGCTGGGGGGGCGAGTGAGGGGGCTGTTGGGAGGGCTGCGGCGGGGGCTGCGGGCGCGCCGTGCGTCGCGGGCCGGGCTGCCGGCCGAGGTACCAGAGGTCCTCTCGCCTCGGGCGCGGGGGCCGCGCACGCCGTGAGCGCGAGCGACAGGCAGGCTGCGCAAGAGAGGGCCAGTCCGCGCAGGCGCCGCCGCGCCGGTCGCGCGATCGCCGCCGCGAGCATCCTGCTCTCGACCGAGCCGCCGCCCGGACCTCTCATGGCTTCACCCGCGAGAACACGCGCTCGACGCAGCGGTCCGCGCCCTGCTTCGCCAGGAGGACGTGGGTGGTCGCGGTGGACCGGGCGAGGCCCGGGCGCGTCAGCCACAGCTCCACGTCCTCGCACTTCGTGGGATCCTCCCCGTCGGGGCCCCCGCACGCGCCGAGCTGCGGTGTCGACGCGAGCCCTGGCAGCGCTGCGCGCAGCTCCCGGTGCCAGCGCTCGCCCGCGGACGGCGACGCCGCCGGGCAGAGCCAGCGCTCGGCCTCTGCCCACTCGATCCCGAGCCAGGCGTACACGAACGACTCCGCGTCAGGCGCGAGGGGCCGCGCTCGACGCACGCTGTCGCCTTCCACCGTGTAGCGCGCGGCGAGGGCGTCCCAGCGCGGGTACCACGGGAGGAAGGTCGGGTCGCCTGTCCAGCGCAGCGTGAAGCCCCCGGCGGACACCGCGAGGGTGTAGCCGGCCGGCATGTGGAATCGGAGGCTGTTCGCGAAGGCCGCGCGCGGGTGCAGCGGGTCTGATCCCTCCAGCAGCACCCTCGTGGTCAGCGTCCTCCAGAGCGAGACACAGGACGACTCGGCGCTCGAGACGGCCAGCGCCCAGCGCCCCTTCGGTCGGCCCGGCAGGAAGCCGTACGACAGCCGGTTTCCCTCCGACGTCCGCTCCGACGGATCGCTCTCGTGAGCGAGCGCGAGGCGAAAGCCCGCCCGGCCCCGCTCGAAGACGTAGAGAGACGAGTCCTCGCCGCACGGGACCGCGAGCGTCAGGAGCGCGACCCGGAGCTCGGGGTGCGCCGCGGGCCGCTCGACGCGGAGGTCGAGGAGGCTGCCCCACCGCCGTTCCTCGCCGGCGGGGCGGACGCCGAGCCGCCCGAGCTCCGCCATCGCGCGGGCGCGTGCGGCGGCCGGCGCGCCCTCGACCGCGTCGAGCGCGCGCCCGACGACGCCTCGGAGCTCGGCCTTCAAGGCGCGGAGCAGCGCGGGAGCTCCCGCCGGGGGCGCGCTCAGCCCGATGCCTTCCGCGCTGGTGTCGAGCGCGGCGAGCGCCTGCATCGTGGCCACGACATCGGGTGGAAGCGGCGCTTCACCCGGGGCTGGAAGCGGCGCTTCACCCGGGGCTGGCCCTGGCGGCGGCGCAGGCGTCCTCTGGTGCTCCACGGGCGGCGGGCGCGGTGGTGCTGCGTCTTCCTGCCGGGGCGGCGCGGGCGACCGGCGCGCTCCGGTCATGGGTAGAGTTCCCGGTGGAGCCCCTCCCGTGCAGGCGAGTTGCCAGAGCAGCGCGGCGGTCAGAGCGCCGCCTCCGGCGCGCAAGCGAGGAGCTCGGGATGGGCTCGGGGACATCGGCGCAGCCTAACGCCGATCCCGGGTCTCCGATTCCTTCGGCTGCGCCCTGGTCGCGGCTCAGGTCCCGTGCGGCGAGCGTTGCTCGGAATCGCTCGAAAAGAGAAACGCCTGCTGCTCGAGGGCCACCCGCCCCTTGCGCTTCGGCCGGCGCGGCGGCGCCCCGGACTCCGTCGGCTCGCCCTCGGTCTGCTCGGCGCAGCGCGGGCAGACGGCGGGCGGCGCGGGCGGCTCCGGCGCCGCGATCTCGAGCCGCGGCGGCGAGGGAGGCTCCGGCTCCGCCTCGGGCTGCGGCGGTTCGACCGGATCCGCCCGCTCGATCTCGGCGCGACCGCGCGCGTGCTCGGCGGTGACCAGGGCGCGGAGGGCGCGGGCGGCGGCGCGGTGCTCGGCGGCTGCCCGGCGCAGGCGCGCGACGAGCTCCAGCGCTGCCCGCGGCGGCGCGTGGAAGCGGGCGCGCTCGCGGTGCGCGCAGCCGTCATGACCGCGGCCGCTGCTGCCGCAGTCGATGCAGATGAGATCGAGCGGCTCCCGGACGGCGGAGCTCGGCTCGTCCGCCCCGGTGTCGTCGGGCGGGATCGCGTCGATGGGTTCCTCGGCGGGCGGCAGCTCTTCGACGACGACGGCGGCGGCGGCCTTGCGGGGGCGCATGCCGATCGGCTAGCAGATCATTGAACGGATGTACAGTTGTGCCTGGCGCTCCTGGCGCGGCGGACCGTCCGGGCGTGGCGGACGCCCGGGCATCGCGGACCAAGGAAACGCCTGTGTCTGCGTGTCCATTGTGATTGAATCCCTGGTTCATGGCTCAGGATGCGGTCACGCGGCTCGGCAGGGAGGCGCTCTCGCAGTACACCCGCGATGAGCTGATCGACCTGGCTGACCGCGAGCTGGCCCGCACGGCGGAGCCGCTCCTGCTCTTGGCGGAGGCGTCGTGCAGTGAAGCCGCGCTCGACGACCGGATCGCGTCGCTCTACGAGCGCGCGCTGCGGTCTCCGTCTTCGCTGGTCAGGTTCCATGCGGCCTGGTGCGTCTACGACACCAGGGTTTGCTGGGCCCGGTTCATCCCCGTCCTGCAGGCCGCCCGCGAGGTCGAGGACGACGAGCCGAACCGGGAGAACATCGATACAGTGATCGACCTTCTGCAGACCGAGCTCCGGGAGGAGGAAGAGGAGCAGATCCGGTGGGCGCACCCGGGGCTCGCTCGCGTCGAGTACGACGTGACCAGGCGGCGGGCGCTGTCCAGCGAGGAGCTCACGTCGTTCAAGCAGGCCGTCGACTTCCTGCGCATGCCGTACGATATCTACCATTGGTACTCCGAGCGGAGCCTGAACATGTCGCTGGAGCGCGCGCTCGCGTCGCTTCGCCAGCTCGAGCGCTGGTGGGACGAGATCGCGCCTTCGTTCCAGTCCGAGTCCGCCTATCAACACGCGGATCCGTTCATGGACGAGGACAGCATCCACCCGCTGGGGGCCTACATCGTCAGCAGCCAGTTCCTGTGGCATTATCACGGATCGGACCAGGCGGAGCGCCATCTCCTCCGCTCCTTCCACCTGGCGGAGACGCTCATGACGAGGGGGCGGGGCGGAGCGGCGCAGGTCATGCCGCGCGCGCCTTTGAAGGAGCGGTATCTGGAGAACGTGTCGCGGGCCTATCACGACCCGCGCCTCTACACGGTCAATCATTTCTACCTGGGAGAGCTCCACGAGCGCCGGGGCGCTCATGAGCAGGCCGCAGAGCATTACGCGCGCTTCGCCGAGCTCGAGCCCGATTTCTCCCCGAGGAACTCGTACTCCTCCCACCCGGATTACTACGACGTGAAGCGGTTCTATCCGGGGACGGTCGAGGCGTATGGCAGGCTCGGGGACCTGTACCGCGATCGGCTGGGCAATCCGGATCGGGCGCGGTTCTACTACGAGAAGGCCCTGCGGCTGAGCCCGTCGCACCACACGCCGTACCGGGAGTACGCGCGCCTCCTGCAAGAGGCCGATCCTCGCGGGGCGCTCGAGCTCCTGCGGCAGGAGATCGAGGTGCTGGCCTCCTATCCGGATCCCGAGCCGAGCCCGAGCTCGCGCTGTCTTCCGTTCGAGCCTCGGGAGGTGGTCGAGCGGTTCCATGCATGGCGCTCTCACCCGATGGCGCCGCGCCACGAGGTGGACGTCATCGCGCGGTCGGTCCTCCGGTTTCTGAAGGGCCTTTCTGTCGAGCCGTACCGGTCTGGGTACCCCGAGTGGAATGAGCTCGCACAAGAGGTCGAGAGCGCCTTGTCTCCGAGCGCGTGATCCCGGCGCCGTCGTGGCGCTGCGTCCGGCGGGGGGCCGACGTGGTAGCCTGCCGGCATGATCCTCCCGATCGCGCCGCTCGCGCAGAGGAGCGCGCTGCCCCGGCCAGCCCGCGGCGTCCGGCTCGCGCGCGGGGCCTTCCTCGCCGGGGCGGCCGCGGGCTCCCTCGCGCTCGGCTGCCAGGGCATCCTCGGCATTCACGACGTCTCGCGCGACGGGGCCGGCGGTGACGGCGGCGCCGGCGCCGGTGGGGCCGCCGCGTCGGGCGGCGGCGGCGGCGACCTGTCCGCGCACGGCAACGGCGGCGGGGCGCCGCAGGCGGGCTTCTCGATCGCGCTCGACCCGGCGGCGGCGCGCGTGGTGCGCGGCGGCTCGACGTCGCTCACCGTCGCCGTCACCCGCTCGGACGACTTCGTGGGTGACGTCGCGCTCTCGCTGTCGGGCCTGCCGAGCGGCGTCACGGCGAGCCCGGTCGTGGTCTCGGATGGCGAGGCCACCGGCGTGCTCACGCTGACCGCGGAGCCGCTCGCGGTGGTCGGCGGCGCCGCGCCCTCGCTCGTGGCCAGCACGCCCGGGCTGGAGGATCGGGAACTGCCGGTCTCGCTGCTCGTCGCCGATCTGCCGGGGACGCTCGACGCATCGTTCGACGGCGAGGGCATCGCCACCAGCGGCACGCCCCACGAGGCGCGTGCCATCGTCGTCCAGGAGGACGGCAAGATCCTCGTCGCCGGCGTCGACGGAGCGACCTGGGGTCTCGCTCGCTTCCTGCCGAGCGGCGCGCTCGATCCGGAGTTCGGCACAGCGGGCCTCGTCGTCGGCCAGGAGGGAACGGTCAAGTCGCTGGCCCTCCAGCCGGACGGGCGCATTCTGGCCGTGGGGACGCGGGACGATCAGCTCGCGGTGGTCCGGTTCAACGCGAGCGGCGGGATCGATCAGGCCTTTGGCGCGAGCGGGGTCGCGAGGCTCGATCCTGCCTTGATCAGCGGCTCGGAGGGCTTCGACGCCGCCGTCCAGAGCGACGGCTGGATCATCGCCGCCGGCGTCGGGAAGCCGGGCAACCGCGGCATCGTCGTGCGATTCTCTTCCATGGGTGATGTCGATCGCGACTTCGGCGGCTCGGGCATCGTCTCGTTCGAGAACCGCCCGCTGCACTCGGTCGCGCTCGGAGAGGGCGGGCAGATCGTCGCCGGAGGAACCGAGCGGGACGCGGGCCCGACCTTCCTTGCGGTGCGGCTCGATCGCGACGGGGCGCTCGATCCCGGCTTCGGAACCGGCGGCATCGCCTATCTCTCGCAGACGCCCTACAACGATAACGACCTCGCCCTCGGGAGCGACGGGAAGCCGGTCCTCGTGGGATATGCGCTCGACGGCGTGAACCACCATGCCTTTGCGCGCTTCAACGCGGACGGCTCGGCGGATACGACGTTCGGCGGGACTGGCATGGTGAACGCGAGCGGCGAGGAGAAGCCCTATGTGCGGGGCTACGGTGTCGCCCTCCAGGCCGACGGCAAGATCCTCGGCGCGGTCGCGGGCGGCACCGTGAGCTCGGGCATCACGGCCTCGATCCTGCGGTTCCTGCCGGACGGCTCCAGGGACGCCGGGTTCGGCGCCTCGGGCGCCGTCGTGCTCGACGACCATCCGGACCAGAACTATCTCTACGCCGTCACCGTCCAGCGTGACGGCCGCATCGTGGCCGCGGGGAAGCGGTCGAACCTGGGGCTCATGGTGGTGCGCATCTGGGATTAGGCGCTGTTCGTGCCCGCCTGCACCGTGACCTCGACAGTTCGACGACCCAGCGACCAGGGTGTACCGGCGCCAGCCGGGGGAGGGGCTGCCGGCGCGCGCAGGCGGAGCCACCAGGACCTCCTGGCTCCACGGGCATGCCCTTGCCGGCCGGGCTTGCCCTGGCCGGGTTGATGGGCGATAGGGAGGCGAGATGACGACGAGGAAGGCAGCGGCGGGCGGGGCCAGGCACCGGGCCGCGCGGAAGCTGGGGCCGAGCAAGGGCGCCCATGGCGTCTACTTCTTGTCGCTCACGCTGGAGAACGTGCGCTGCTTCGGGCCGGCGCAGACGCTCGACCTGTCGAACGGCGAGGGGAAGCCGCGGCAATGGACCGTGATCCTGGGGAACAACGGGGTCGGGAAGACGACGCTGCTGAAGGCGCTCGTCGCCAGCCGGCCGGTGTCGGCTGACGAAGCGCCGGAGTACGTTGTCTGTCACATCATTTCGCCATCGAAGTTTCTCATCAACAAGGAAGAACTGCTACGTTCCTCGGCACGAAGTGCAAACCTTGAGAACCGTATTTCGTTCGGCGGCCTGATCTCTGCACCTGAATCCAAGTTTCGCGCGGAGACACTGCGTGCCAAGGTCGAACATTCCCGAGGCCGTGGCAATATCGCCAAGCGGGTCGAGCTGGCCGATCTCTTCTGTGTTGCCTACGGAGCCTCCCGTCGCATGGGCGCGAGCGCCTTGACGGATCCCCGTGACGACGATCCGATCGCCACCCTCTTCCACGATCACGTGCCCCTGCGCAACGCCGAGGAGTGGCTCCTCCAGGCCGACTACGCCGCGAACAAGCCCTCGCCGCACCAGGCGCGGGCTCGCGCCCGCCGGGACGCGGTCCGATCGATGCTCATCGAGCTGCTGCCCGAGGTCGAGGACATCCAGATCCTCGCCGATCTGGACGATAACCCTGCACGCCCCCGCCCCGGTATCCTGCTCGAGACGCCCTACGGCTGGGTGCCCCTCCAGGGCCTGAGCCTCGGCTACAAGACCCTGCTCGCGTGGATGGTCGACTTCGCCAGCCGCCTCTACGAGCGTTACCCCGACAGCGAGAACCCCCTCGCGGAACCGGCCGTGGTCCTCGTCGACGAGATCGACCTGCACCTGCATCCGGCCTGGCAGCGGAAGCTGCTCAGCTATCTCTCGGAGCGCTTCCCCAACGTCCAGTTCATCGTCACCGCGCACAGCCCGCTCGTGGTCCAGGCGGCGGAGAACGCCAACATCGTCGTCCTGCGTCGTGAGGGCGACCACGTGGTCATCGACAACAGCGGCGCGGCGGTCCGAAACTGGCGGGTCGATCAGATCCTGACGAGCGACCTGTTCGGGCTGCCGAGCGCGCGGCCGCCCGTGCTCGACGCGCTCCTCGCCGAACGCCGGGAGATCCTGACCAAGCCCCGCCTCTCGACGGCGGATCGGCGCGCGCTCGAGCGCGTCGAGCGAGAGATCGGCGAGCTGCCGACCGGCGAGACGCCCGAGCAGATGGAGGCCATGGACATCATCCAGCAGGCGGCGCGCTCGCTGAAGAAGGCCGGTGGCGGCGCGTCCAGATGATCCGGGTCAAGAAGCCGGAGCAGGCGCCCAGGAAGCTGCGAGACAAGGCGCCCGCGGCGCGCGCGGCCGTCTGCGCTTCGTACCGCGGCGCGCGCGCGTCGATCCAGCGCGGCGCGGCGACGCTCGACTTCGAGGTCGCGGTCTATGCCCACCCCGCCGTGAAGAAGGCGCTGGAGGCGGCTCACCACGGCAAGTGCTGCTACTGCGAGTCGAAGGTGAAGCACGTCGCTCACGGGGACGTGGAGCATTATCGGCCCAAGGCCGCGGTGCAGCAGGCGCGGACGGCGCCCGTCGAGCGCCCGGGGTACTACTGGCTGGCGTACGCGTGGGACAATCTCCTCTTCTCGTGCGTGCTCTGCAACGAGAAGCACAAGAGGAACCTGTTCCCGTTGCGTGATCCCCGGAAGCGCGCCCGCTCGGCGCGCGCCAGGCTGGCCGCGGAGGCGCCGCTCCTCGTTCATCCCGCGCAGGAGGATCCCGAGCGGAGCATCGGCTTTCGCGACGAGTACGCCTATGCCATCGAGGGGAACCCGCGCGCCAAAGCCACGATCGACGAGGTGCTGCAGCTCAACGAGCGACCATCTCTCCTGGAGCGCAGGCGCGATCACCTCGCGAGGATCCGCCTCATGCAGGTGATCGCGGGCCAGCCAGAGGTCGACCCTGCCGTGCGGGCGCAGGCCCGCGCGTGGCTCGATCGAAGCGTCGCGGACGACGCCGAGTACGCGGCCATGAGTCGAGCCGCGCTCCGCTCGCCCTCACCCGGCCGCGGCGCCACCCGCCTCGCGCGCTGACCCTCACTCCTTCCGCAAGAGCCCGTATCGCGCGAGCTTCCGGTACAGCGTCATCCTCGGGATCCCGAGGCTCCTCGACACCTCGCTCACGTTCCAGCGGGAGAGCTCGAGCGCGGCGCGGATCCGCTCCTCCTCGGCGCCCTGGTGCTCGGCGCGCGACCGGCCACGCGGCGCGGGCGCCGCGGCCGGCAGCTGGATGTCGGCGGCGCCGATCTCCGGGCCCGGCGAGAGCACGCACGCGCGCGAGAGCACGTTCTCGAGCTGCCTCACGTTGCCGGGCCAGCCGTACGACGAGAGCCGCCGGAGCGCGCCCCGGGACAGCCGGAACGCCGGGCGGCCCTGGCGCGCCGCGAGCTTCTCGACGATCGCCTGCGCGATCGCCGGGATGTCGTCCGGCCGGTCGCGCAGCGGCGGCAGGCGGATCTCGATGACGCTGACCCGGTAGTAGAGATCCTCGCGAAAGCGCCCCCGGGCGACCTCGTCCCGCAGATCCCGGTTCGACGCGCAGACGACCCGCACGTCGGCCACCGAGACGCTCCGGTCCGACCCCACCGGGCGGATCGAGCGCTCCTGGAGCGCGCGGAGCAGCTTCGCCTGCACGCCGAGCGGCACCTCCCCGAGCTCGTCGAGGAACAGCGTCCCGCCCCGCGCCGAGAGGAACAGGCCGCCGTGATCGCGGACCGCGCCGGTGAACGCGCCCTTCACGTGGCCGAAGAGCTCCGACTCGAGCAGCGCCTCGGGCAGCGCGGCGCAGTTGACCGCCACGAACGGCCCGTCCCGCCGCGGCCCGCCCGCGTGGATCGCGCGCGCGACGAGCTCCTTGCCCGTGCCGCTCTCGCCGGTCACCGTCACGGTCACGTCGCTCTCCGCGACGCGCTCGCAGAGCGCGAGCACCGCGCGCATCGGCGCGCTCCTCCCGGCGATCTCCGGGAAGTCGCGGCGCGCGTCCGCCCGGGTCCGCTCGAGCTCGTGCGAGAGCCGCTCGATCTCGTCGGCCTGCGAGCGCATGAGCTCCGCGACCCGCCGCTGCTCCTCCTCGAGGGCCCGCGTGCGGTCCCGGAGCTCGGCCATCAGCCTGCCGTTGTGCAGCGCGACCGCGATCTGGTCCGCGAACGCGCCGAGCAGATCCGCGTCGCCCTCCGCGAACTTGCCGCGCTGGAACCGGTTGTCGAGGTAGACGGCGCCGAGCACCGCGCCGTGCGCGCGGATCGGCACGCACACGATCGACCGGAGCCGCAGGCCGTGCACGGACGCGTTCCCGTGGAACCGCTCGTCGGCCAGCGCGTCGACCGTGAGCACCGCCTCCCCGCGCTCGACCACCCGCTTCGCGATCCCGTGGCTGAACTTGAGCTGGCTCTTGCCGACGCGCTCGCGATCGAGGTTCCGCGCGACAGCGACCTCGAGCCTGCCCTTCGCGTGGCCTCCCGGTTCCGGCGACGGCGACGGCGACGCGAGGATCACGAACCCCCGCTCGGCGCCGGTCAGCTCGATGGCCGCGTCCATGGCGAGGCGGAGCACCTCCTCCGCGTCGAGCGTCGAGCTCAGGCGCCGGTTCACCTCGAGCAGCTTCAGCACGAGCTCCATGCGGGCCCCCGGCGGCGCGGGCCCGCCGCGGAGCGCGGCCCGCCGCGGGTGCCGCCAGAAGATCTCGGCGAGCTCGGCGGGGAGCGTGCTCCCGATGCGCTCCCAGCACTCGAGCGCGGCCGTGCGGTGCCGCTCCGCCAGCGCCGCCGCCGACCGGAGGCGGAGCACCTCGGCCGACACCTCCTCGTGCTTCGCGTGGAGCTCGAGCTGCGAGACCCTCGCCACGAGGCCCGCGCCCCGCTGCACCTCCGCGAGGGCCGCGCCCGTGTCGCCGCGGGCCAGCGCGAGCTCCGCGCCCGCGGTCGCGTGGCGCAGCGCGAGGTCCGCCGCGTCCGCCTCCCGGAGCAGCGCCGCGGCCTCGGCCAGCCGCGCGCCCGCCGCGGCCCTGTCCCGCGCCGCGAGCGCGACCTCCGCGGCGTGGATCACCGCCTCGCACGCCTCACGCTTCGACCCGCGCGCCGCGTGGCCGGCGCGGGCCTCCTCGAGCAGCCGCGCCGCCTCGCCGAGCGCGCCGCGCGCGGCGGCGATCTCCGCGGCGAGCCCGAGCGCCGCGACGGCGATCTCCTCGGGGGCCCTCGGGCCCTCGGGCGCTCGCATCCGCGCGACGGCGAGCTCGGCGCGCTCGAGCAGGCCGACGTCCGCGTGGATCTTGGCGAGGTTGAAGCGCAGGGTCGCCTCGGTCCGCTCCTTGGCGAAGGCGATCGCCGCCCGGAGCCCGCGCTCGTAGCAGCGCAGCGCCGCGCCCCAGTCGCCGAGCTGGTGCCTCGCCGTCCCCAGGTTGAGCGCGGCCGTCGCGAGCAGGTCGCCGAGGCCCTCGGCCTCGGCCAAGTCGAGCGCCTCCTGGAACCCGCGCGCCGCCAGCGCCGCGTCGCCGGCGCGGTAGGCGTGGAGCGCGTGGTAGCTGAGCGTGCGGGCGCGGGCGCGGGGCGAGCCCGACGCCGGCCGCAGCGCGACGGCGCGCGCCAGGCTCTGGAGCGCCCCGGCCTGGTCGCTCAGGTACCCGAGCGCGAGGCCCAGCGTCTCGGCGAGCTCCGCGGCGGCCTCGCGCGCCTGGCCGCTCGCGAGGGCGCCCTCGACCTCGCGCGCCTTGCCGCTCGCGGGCGCGCCGTCGGCCTCGCGCGCCTCGCCGCTCGCGGGCGCGCCCTCGAGCTCGCGTGATCCGGGCGCCGCGAGCGCCGCGAGCGCCCCCTCCGCCTCGCGCCGGGCCTCGTCGTAGCGGCCGAGGCGCAGCAGGCAGCGCGCCGAGAGGCTCGCGAGCCGCCCGCCCCAGGGCCCGGGCGAGAGGGCCCGCGCGCGCCCGAGCTGCCAGAGCGCCCGCTCGACCTTGCCGAGCTTCTCGTAGCAGCGCGCCGCCCGGTACGAGAGCTCCGCGCCGACGCCGGCGGGCGGCCCCGCGCGCCTCGCCCGCGCGAGCAGCGAGAGCGCGCGCCGCGGGTCGCCGGCCGCCTCGATCGCGGACGCCGCGGCCACGAGCGTCCGCGGCGCCGGCAGGACCTCGCAGGCGGCGTCCGCCGCGCGCACCCAGGCGCGCGGCGCCCACTCGAGCATCGGCCCGGACGCGGCGAGCGCCTGTCGCGCCGCCTCGTGGTCGCCCGCGAGCACGAGCGCCCTCGCCCGGTCCGCCGCGCGCCGGCTGCGGACCGCAGGCGCGAGGGCCGCCTCGTCGGCGCCGCCGAGGTGGGCCGCCATCGCGGCCGCGACCTCGCGCACGACGCCCGCGTCGAGCCAGGGCAGGAGCGCCCGGGCTTGCCCGGGCTGGCCGAGGCGGAACCCCTCGCCGTCGAGCCGCGCGAGCCCCGCGGCCTCGAGCGCGTCGAGCGCCGCGCGCCCCACGCCGAGCGCGGCGGCGGCCTCGGGCCCGAGCGGATCCGCGACCGCGAGCGCCGCGAGGGCGCGCGCCTCGCCGCGGTCGAGCGCCGCAACGCGCCGTCGCCAGAGCTCCGGGGTGCCCGTCGTGTGGACGAACCTGTCGAGCTCCGCCTCGCTCAGGCTGCGCTGCGCCAGCGCGGCGCAGAGCTCCTTGAGCGCGCGCGGCCGGCCGCCGCTCGCGCGCAGGAGGTCCGACGTGCGCGCCGCCGTGGCGAGGGGCGCGGTCCAGACCCGGACCGCGTCCTCGCCGAGCGGGCCCAGCGGGAGCTCGACGAGCGCGCCGCCGCCCACGTCGAGCCGCTCCGCGGAGGCGATCAGCCAGAGGACGGCGTCGGTCGGCTCGGTCGATCGCACGAGCGCCTCGAGCAGCGCCCGGTCGTGCGCGCCCAGCCTGTGGGCGTCGTCGATCGCGAGCACGCGCGGCCGGCGCGGCGCGGGCAATCCGTACGAATCACGCGAATCCCGCAGATCGCGCGGATCCCGCGGGCCGCGCGCCGCTTCGCCCTCGCGCCCGCGCGCCCCCGCGAGCTCGCCGCGGGCCCCGAGCAGCGCGTCGACGCCGGCCGGGAGCGCCGCGCCGCCGAGCGCCCGGACCAGCAGCGCGCGCAGCGGATCGTCGCCGCGGGGCGCGCCCTCGACGACCTGCGCGCGGAGCTGCGCGCGCCACTTGAGCTCGCGGAACAGCCGCGATTTGCCCGCGCCTTCCTCGCCCGTGACGATCACCGCGCGCGGCCCGCGCTCGCCGCGGAGCAGCGCCTCGAGCGCCGCGCCGAACGCCTCGACCTCGCGCTCCCGGCCGACGATCTCGCCCGGCTCGCTCACGACGGCGGGCGCGCGCCGCGGCAGGCCGCCGGCGGAGAGGGCCTCGAGGACCTCCTCGACCCCGGAGGGGCGGCTCGCCGGATCCTCGGCGGTGAGCCGCTCGGCGAGGCGGCGAACGGCGGCGGGCGGCGCCCCGGAGAGGAGCGGGAACAGGGCCTCGAGCGTCCGCCCCACCGCGAAGAGATCGGAGCGCGCGCTCGGCGGGGCCCCCCGGAGGAGCTCCGGCGCGAAGAACCGCGCCGTCCCCGAGAGGTCCCCCGCGTCCGCGCGCATCCTCCGCGCCGCGCTGAGGTCGATGAGCACGCCCGCGCCGTCGTCCCGCACGAGGACGTTCTCGGGCTTGAAGTCGCCGTGGACGATGCCGGCGCCGTGGAGCCACCCGAGCGCGTCGAGCGCGTCGAGCAGCACGGGCAAGGCCGCGCGGAAGGCGCGCCCCCGCGCGTGCTCGGCCAGCGTCCGGCCGCGGATGAGCTCCGTCGTGGCGTACGTGAGCGGCTGGCCCGGCGCGCCGCCGGACGTCGTCCGGGCGAAGTCGTACGCGCGCGGGAGGCGCGGGTGAGCGCAGGCCGAGAGCAGCGAGAACTCCCGCCGGAACGCCTCGAGCGCGCCCGCGGAGCCGAAGCTCAGCGATTTCATCGCGACGTCGCGATCGAAGAGCCGGTCGCGCGCCTCGTAGACCGAGGCGAGCCCGCCGCGCCCGAGCGCGCGCACGACCTCGTAACGGCCGTCGACCACGGCCCCTGGCGCAATGCCGTGGTGTACCATCGGTACAATATGGTACATAATGGTACAATCGGGGGCCACGATCTCCGCGGAACACCGCGGATCGCATTGGCGCGACTCTTGAACAGAGGGGCGGCGTGATGCGCTGGCTTGCGGTCCTCCTCGTCGCTTGCGCCGCCGGGTGCGGGGTGAACCCCATCCCGGAGCCGCCCTTCGAGCGGCCGCCGGCGCTCGCCGGCGACGTCGTCGGCGCGGTGTGCGACGTGTGCGACGGCGCCCCGCTGGAGCTCACCGGCGCGCCCGGGACCGTGACCGACGCCGACGTGGTCTGGGCGGTGAACCTCGATGGGACCGCGCCCCCCGTCGTCGCGCCGGTCGCGGGCGACGGCAGCTTCGCGCTCGACATCGACGGCGTCCGGGGGGACGAGCTGCGCCTCCAGGCGCGGCGCGGCGCGCTGCGCTCCGAGCCGGTGGACCTCATCGCCGCCGCCGGCGCCCTCGAGCCGTCGCCTCGCCCGCTCGCCGGCTGCTTCGAGGTCGAGCGCGAGCTCGCCCTGCCCGAGGCGGCCGCCGGCGCGACCTCCAGCGGCGCCGTCGCGCTCGCGCACACCTGCGGCGCGCCGCTCGCGATCGACAGGATCGCGCTGCGCGCCCCGGCGCCCGAGTACAGCCTCGAGGGAACGGCGGCCCCCGTGGTCCTCGAGGCGGGGAGCGCCGGAGAGCTCCGCGTTGTGTACCGGCCGACCGGCGCCGCCGCGCGCGAGGAAGTGGCGCTGATCGAGGTGTCTTCACCGGAGGTCTTCCGGCGGGCGGTGACGCTCTTCGTGCCCGGCGCTCCCTGAGTCGACTCCAGCTCTCCGCTCCTCCGGGAGGCTCGAGACGGGCCTCGCGGGGGAGGTGCATCTCCCGACCCACACGAGAAAGATATGGAGACCAACATGCGAACCTGTGCCTTGTTGCTTCTTGCGGCCTCTTCGATCGTCGGACTGCTCGGCTGTCACCCTCCCACGGGCGGCGGCGGCGGGGCGTGCCCGGATCCGAGCGATCCGGGCGTCCACTACGTCTCTCAGGATCCGGACGAGTGCGCGCTCATCGACTTCGTCTGCGCGGAGGGACAGCGGCTGATGACCGAGCCCGGGTGCGGCTGCGGCTGCATCGACGAGGAGCCGCCTCCCCCCGCGTGCCCGGACCCGGGTGATCCAGGCGTCCGTTACGTCTCTCACGATCCGAACGAGTGCGCCCTCATCGACTTCGATTGCTCACCACCCGAGGAGCTCTTCTCCGGCGAGTGCGGCTGTGGCTGCGTCGGCCCCGCGCCGGAGGCCTGCCCTGACGCCGCGGATCCCGACGTCCGCTACGTCTCTCACGATCCGGAGTACTGCCACCTCGTCGACTTCATCTGCGCGCCGGGAGAGGCTCAATTCTCCGACGCGTGCGGCTGCGGCTGCGTCGGCCCGGCGCTCCCCGTCGGGCGCACTCAGGGCAACTGATCGCGCCCGCGCTCTGCCGCCCTGAGACAGGTGCTCGCGCGGCCGTCCCGCGGAGCCGGCGCCGCGCGTGAGCCTCGGCGGAAGCGGCCGCTCAGGATTGTTTACATGCGCGCACCCATCGCATCACGCAGGATCGAGCGGCGGCCGGTCGACGAGGAAGTTCTTGAGTCGTTTCATCGAGGACGGTGGTAGGCTCGCCTGGGGATCAGGGGGCGAACGCGACCGGGATGAAGACGGGGCCTGTCGATCAGGGCACATCGAAGGTGATCGGCGTCGCGTCGGTCTTCCTCGACAATTCCTTCAACGCAACGGCCTTTCGAGGCATGCACCGCGCCGCGCGCGCCCGGGGCTACGAGCTCCTCCTCATCTACGCGACGCCTCGGCGCGTCTTCGATCGCGGCGTGGCGCTTCGCCAGGTGGCCGGCTGGATCGCGATGTACAACATCGACGGCCTGGAGGAGCTGCTCTCCGACGGGAAGCCGGGCGTCATCTTCTGCGCGCCCCCGCTCGGAGCGCGCTGCCCGGTCGTCCGCGCGGAGAACCACGACTCGATTCACGTGCTCGTCGAGCACCTCCTCCGGCTCGGACATCGTCGGATCGCTTACATCGGCATGACGGGATCGGACGATTTCCACGAGCGGAGCCGGGCATTCGATCAGGCGATGCGCGCGCGCGGGCTCGAGGCCGACCTCAACCTGCTCTCCGAGTTTCACGAGTGTACGATCTTGTATACCGAGCAGCGTTTCCACGAGCTGCTCGCGCGTAATGGCAAGTTCTGTACCGCGCTCGTGGCGGGCAACGACGAGATGGCGATTGGCGCCATCAACGCGATCCGGGCGCACGGCTACCGCGTGCCCGACGACATCGCCGTGGTGGGGTTCGACGACATCAACGCCGCCCAGCACTGCGATCCGCCGCTTACCACGGTCCGGCAGGACCCGGCGCTCCTCGGGAGCACGGCCGTCGAGCGGCTCATCGACTTGCTCGACGGCGTCCCCCCTCGTGAGCTCGTGACCCGCGGCCCGGCCGATCTGGTGGTGCGTCGCTCGTGCGGGAGCGGTCGCGCCGCGTGGAACGCCGCGCCGGTCGCGCCAGCGATCGAGGCGCCGGAGGGCGGCTGGCAGCGCGCGCTGACCCGGCAGATGAGCCTCCTTTTGGATGGGTCGGGGCGCCCGACGTCCGGCGACGCGCCCCTCGGCTGGCCCGAGGCGGAGGTGATCGCGCAGGGCCTCGGCGCGGCGCTCGCCGGGGACGAGCCGCTGGACGTGGGGACGCTCCAGCGCGCCTTCGCCGCCGGGGTCGCGCACAACGACAAGATCGAGGTCCTGCTCGCGGTGGTGAAGCTCGTCGAGCAGACCGCCGCGCGGCGCCTCGCCGGCGCGCCGGAGCCGGAGGCCGCGCGCCGGCTGGAGACGTTCCTCGACCGCGTGCGGCTCGCGCAGCAGCGGGCCCTCGCCGCGTGGGAGCGGCGGAACGTGAAGAGCCTCGAGCGGCTGGTCCGCGCCAAGGTGCACATGAGCAGGCTCCTCGCCTCGAAGCACGCCTGGACCGAGGAGCGCCTGGAGTGGCTGGCGCAGACCTCCATCGGCGTCGGGTGCGTCGCGCTCTGGGCGGATGCGTCGGACAAGGCCGAGCCGGAGTTCCTCGTCCACTCCGTGTACCCGTACAACACGGACTTGACCGGGCTCGTGGGGCGCAGGTACCCGGCCGGCGACTTTCCGCCGCCCGCCCTGCGCGCGGCTGCCTTGCCGGACGAGCCGGGCGGCTATCTCCTGCTGGTCCCGCTCGTGAGCGCGACGCGCGACTGGGGGACTCTGGTGCTGGGAGGGCTGCACCTGGAGAGCTTCGTGGACAACCTCCATCCGCTGGCCATGTGGGTGTCGCTCCTGATCGCCGCGTTCGAGCACCATGACATGGAGGCCGCGCTGCACGCGGAGCGCGACATGCTGGCCGCCGCCTACGAGCGCGAGCGCGCGCTGGCGAGCACGGTGCGGGAGCTCGGCTGTCCCGTCATCCCGCTGCTGCCCGGGGTGCTGCTCATCTCGCTGATAGGCGCGATCGACGCCGCGAGGGCGCAGCAGATCATGGAGGCCGCGCTCTCTGGCGTCGCGCGAGAGGGGGCGCGGTGGGTGCTGCTCGACGTCACCGGCGTGCCGTATGTCGACGAGGCGATCGCGGCGGCGCTCGTGCAGACGGCGCAGGCGACCCGGCTGCTCGGCGCGCGCGTGAGCCTCGTCGGCGTCGGGCCCAGGATGGCGCAGGGCATGGTCGGCCTCGGGATCGAGCTGCGCGACATATCCGTCTTCCAGTCGCTGGCCGCCGCCATCAGCGAGCTGACCAGGTCAGAGAAGAAGACGAAGGCGAGGCGGGCAGAGTAGCGCCGCAGGGCGCGCCGAGATCGCCCGAATCACTCCATCAGGAGCCTCACCGCCGCGCGCCCGGCGGCCTCGGTCAGCCGCCGCATGTAGTCCCAGTTGAGCCGATCGACCCTGTCGCAGCGCTGGTGGTAACAGGGGTTGCCGTCATCGCCGAAGAAGTCCTGCGATATGGCCACGGCCGGCGCACCGTAGCGCCAGAACGCCGCGTGATCGCTGCGGTTCGTGCAGGCGTCCACCCGGGTCAGGCCGAGATCGCCGCCCGACGCGGCCTCCTCGACCAGCGCGGCCAGATCGGACGACGTGTTCTCGTTGCAGTGGATGACGTGGTAGTGCCCGTCGTCGTTGGAGTCGTAGCCTGTCATCTCCAGATCCAGGACGCCGACCACCTGATCCATCTGCCCGCTCCGGTAGAGCTTGCTCGCATAGGCCCGCGAGCCGAGGAGGCCGTCCTCCTCTTGATCGAAGGCGACGACGCGGAGCCCGATGCTCAGCTTTGCGTCCTTGAGCGCGTGGGCGATGGCGAGCGACGACACGATGCCTGAGCCGTCGTCGTCGGCGCCGGCGTTGCTCATGGAGTCGTAGTGCGCCGAGAGGATGAGGACGCGCGACGGATCGGCGCCGGGCCTGTCCGCCGTCAGGTTGACGCCCCGGCTCCAGCCGCCTTGATAAGCGTGCTCCTCGACGGTGAACCCGATCGCCTCGTATTGCTGGCGCATCCAGGCGCGGGCGAGCGCGCGTCCGTCCTCGGAGCCGCGCTCGCGGATGACCGCCGAGCGGCCGCCGACGGTCACGGGCGCGGCGCCGGAGAGCTCCTTGAGCCGCGCCTCGAGGAACGCGGCGTCGATGTGGAGCTCGGGGAGCTCGGCGGCGTCGCCGCCGAGCCGCGCGCGCGTCCCGGCCGGAGCGCGGGTCGCCTGCCCTGCCGGAGCGCGCGACAGGGCCACCTCGTGCGCCCCGATCGGCTCCGCGTGAAGGCGGTGCGAGCCGAGCCAGTCATGGGGGTCGCGGCCCGTCGGGACGGCGACGGCGGCGATCCCGCCGACGCGCGCGCGCTCGCCCGGGAGCGCCGCGCTGGGCAGCGGCCCCTCCACGAGGTAGAGCGAGGCCCCGCGCTCTTCTCTCAGAGTGACGCTCTGCCGGGCGTCATCGACGCTGGCGCGGGTCACGACGACCTGGCCAGTCTCTGTCGCGAGCCGGTTCAGGAACGTGCTGACCGTATCCTTGCCCACGTGCGAGACGTGGATCTCTCCGGCCGCCGGCGCGCCCGGATCTCCGGACGCGCACGACGTCGAGACGAGCGCAAGGGCGGCCCACAGCGCGGCGACGGCGCTCGAACGATTGCGGCAGGTTGTCATGGCGTCTTCCCCTTTCGGCGACACCGTACGGATCTCAAACGGATTATCCAAGCACTATCTCGCGATGAGTCGAGCTTTGGATCGAGCCGCGTCAAATGCAATGAGGGACACACGAGCGCTCCACCGGAGCTCTGGAGTCATGGTCCAGCTCGTCAGTTCGTGAGCGATGACGAGGCCGCTCGGCCTGTTCGCGCAGACGCGCGGCCCGCCGTCCGGCGCTCCAGTCTTCGCTCCGCGTTTTCCTGTATCCCAACGTTTACGTGGACGTTTACGTTGGTTCGGTCACTCTTCGGGCGGGGTCCCGTCTCGCAGCGAGAGCTGACCTCGCCGGCAGATATCGATGGCGGACGCGAGGATGCGCATCGCCTCCTGCGGCGCGTGGAAGCCGGACGAGTTCTCCGCCTCGGCGAAATCGACGAAGAACTGACATTTCCGCTGCGCCGCGCGCGGCCCCGCGAGCGCCTCTTCGGCCATCCCGGCCTCCTTCGCCCGGCGGATATCGCTGATGAGCGCGGTCACGGCGTCCATCGCCCGATTGCGCGCCTCGAAATGGCGCGACTGGATCGTCTCCACGCGCTGCCGGAGCTCGTCCTCGGGCCACTTGTGGCACGTCTGGCACGCGCGGTTCACGTTGAGGAGCGGGCTCTGCACGTGGTGATCGCTGATCTTCGTCGCGCCGACCCGCTGGTAGGGCATGTGGCAGTCGGCGCAGGCCACGCCGGAGCGCGCGTGGACGCCCTGATTCCACATCTCGAACTCCGGGTGCTGCGCCTTCAGCACCCTCGCGCCCGACTCCGCGTGCGTCCAGTCCGAGTGGCCGCTCTCCTCGTAATAGGCGTAGATCTCGTCGACCTTGAGGCCCTTCGCCCACGGGTACACGAGGCGCTTCTCCGGGCCCTTGAAGTAATACTCCACGTGGCACTGGCCGCAGACGTACGAGCGCATCTCCTGGCGCGTGGCCATCGTGTTGACGTCGTAATCGGCCTCACCCATCGACGCCTTGAGCGCGCGGATCCCCTCGATGAACCCCGGCCGCGTCACCCGGAGCTGCATCGACTCCGGGTCATGGCAATCGATGCACGAGACAGGGTGCGTCACCAGCTTGCGCGCCTCGGGGAAGGGCATCTGGTTCATCGCCTCCCACCCGCGCATCAGGTCGCCGCCGCCGAGCTTCTTGTACGGCACGTACACGGACGCATGGCAGTGAATGCAGGTGCCCGGCTGCTTCGCCGCGATCTGCCGCTCGGTGTACACCTGATCCTCGAGCATGTGGGCGTGCCCGCGCTCCTCCCGGAAGTCGCGCGCGAAGGCGTAGCCCGCCCACATCGTCTTCAGCCGCCCGTCCTCCTCGAGCTTCGATTGCGCGACCACGCTGCGCGGATCGGCCTCCGTCGGCGTGCGCGGCACCGCCTCGCTCCCGCCGAAGCGCGTGCGCTTCTGGTCGACCGTGCGCCGGTAGCCGTCGTACTGGAGGGGGAAGTTCTTCCCCCAGACGGCCGGGTCGTCCATCGTGTCGTCAAGCTCGACGACGCGATAGAACGGGCTCTTCGCCTCCTGCTTGTGCTCGAAGATGTTCACCAGCAGCGCGGCGATCCCGGCGGTCGCCGCCGCCGCGGCCAGCGCCGCGAGCGGCAGGTAGCGCCAGCGCGCCGGCGGCCTGCCGGTGGGCGCGCTCTTCTGCGTGGATCCTTCGTCCTTCGGCTCCGTCATCGATTCCATCCCTCGTGCGGCGGGCGCCCCTCAGCGCAGGTGGCCCACCGATTCATGGCAGCGCACGCACGAGAGCCCCGCGGCCCCGTGGTGCTCGCTGTCGATCGCGTCCACGACGTCGCCGTGGCACCCGCGACAGGCCTCCTCCGTGATGCGCAGATTGCTGGGCTTGATCCGGATCGGGTCCGGGAAACGGCCCGAGGTGAAGGCGAACGAGTGCCAGAACCCGTTCGACGCCTTCGTGGCATATTTACCCAGGAACGTGTGCGGCGCGTGACAGTCGTTGCATCCTGCCACGGCCCGGTGGCTGGAGCGCTGCCACCCGGCGAACTGCTCGTTCATGATGTGGCAGTTGGCGCACGCCGATGGATCGCTCCCCAGGTACGAGGCGCCCTTCGCATAAACGAAGGTGTACCCGCCGAGCCCGGCGGCCACGCCGAGCGCGACGCAGAGCGCGAGGAGCAAGGCTCCTGTGGAGCCGCGCCCGCCGCGCGCTCGCTCGCGCGCCGGCGGCTCCGGCGGTTCATCTCGCCGTTGCCCTTCCGTCATGGGATCTCGCTCGTGGGTCATCTATCGCCGGACCGGTTCATCGATGCTCGATGATCGACCCGCCGCTTTGCAAGGCAGGTGCCGCTACGTCTCGGCCGGAGCGGCGATCGACGGCCCGGCGGCGGGGACGAGCGCACTCGGCGCGAAGGGCGACCGCGGGACGCCGCGGCAGGCCGGCGCACGGGGCCGCAAGGCGTGCGCAGCGGCGCAGATTCCGCGCTGGCGGGCGCGCCCGGCGGCCGCTGTTCCCGCCGCGGCCCGTCTGCGCTAGGGAGCTGGCCAGGAGACGTCACGTGACCGCCCGCTCGCCACGCAGCCAGCCGCCGCCACGCCCGCGAGCGCCGGCCTGCCTCCGGCGAACCACCGTATCCGGCCGCCGGACTCCGAGCTCGGCGCCGGCCGGGGGCGTGCCTTACCGGCGTTATCGCGTCGACGAGCGCACGCTCGGAGGGAACAGGTGATATGACGACAGCTGCCCCGCACCAGAAGACGCCGTTCACGCCGTACCAGCGGCGGCTGTTCTGGTTCCTGAGCGTGGCCTCGTTCTTCGAGGGCTACGACTTCCTGGCGCTCACGCAGATATTGCCCAACTTCGGCGCGCAGATGGGCCTCTTGCCCCGCCACGAGGGGCTGCTCGTCGGGGTCATCAACTCGGGCACGATGATCGCGTATCTGCTCGTGCGCAAGGCCGACCAGTGGGGGCGGCGGCGGGTGCTCTCGGTCACCATCGCGGGGTACACGATCTTCTCCGTGCTGACGGCGTTCTCGCCGAACGTCTATGTCTTTGCCGTCTTGCAGCTCCTCGCGCGCATCTTCCTCCTCGGCGAGTGGGCGGTCAGCATGGTGTACGCGGCCGAGGAGTACCCGAGCGATCGGCGCGGGATGGTGATCGGCGTCATCCAGGCGTTCTCGAGCCTCGGATCCATCGTGTGCGCGGGCGTCGTGCCGCTGCTCCTCGCGACGCCGTACGGGTGGCGCAGCGTGTACCTCGTCGGCGGCATCCCGCTCGTGCTCATCGCGGTCGCGCGGCGCGGCCTGCGCGAGACAGCCCGGTTCGAGCAGGTGGCGGCCGAGCGAAAGGGGGAGGGGACGCCGCCGTTCACGCGCATCCTGCGCACGCCGTATCGCAAGCGGATGCTGCAGCTCGCCTTGATCTGGGGGCTCACGTACGTTTGCACCCAGAACGCGGTGACGTTCTGGAAGACGTTCGCGCTCCGGGAGCGCGGGCTCAGCGACGGCGAGGTGGGCGGCAGCATCACGTTCGCCGCGCTCGCCTCGATGCCGCTCATCTTCGCCTCGGGCAAGCTGCTCGACGTGGTGGGCCGCCGCAAGGGCGCGGTGATCATCTATGTGCTGGCGGCGGCCGGCGTGCTCGGCGCTTACTCGCTGGGCTCGCGCGGCGCTCTCACGGCGGCGCTGGTCTTCGCCATCTTCGGCGCGAGCGGGGTGCTCCCCGTGCTGAACGCCTACATGACCGAGCTCTTCCCCACGCACCTCCGGAGCGACGCGATCGCCTGGTCGAACAACCTGCTCGGCCGGATCGGCTACATGATCTCTCCGATCGCCGTCGGCTTCGCCGCGGAGGAGATCGGCTGGGGACCGGCGGTGTCCGCGACGGCGCTCTTCCCGCTGGTCGCGCTCGCGCTCATCCTGTGGCTCCTGCCGGAGACGCGCGGCAAGGAGCTCGAGGAGACGGCGCGGGTATAGCCCAGCTTCGTGTGTCAGAGATCCGGCCAAGGGGCGCCGGCACGCCACGAAGAACACAAAAATCTCGGCGTCCCGTGGCGCCCTGGCGGTTCCAGCATTCTGGCAGGGCGGGGTAGGTACCACACCACCGGGCGCCGAGGGCAAACGAGCGGGCTGAGACGTGGTTGCTGTCGGAGGCTCACAGGCTGCGGCCCGGCCCGGCTGGTGATCGTGTCATGACGGAGCCCGCCCGCGGGGATCGAGCGGTCGCCGCGGGGCTCGAGCGGTTCTGCACCAAGCCGCAGTTTTTGAGCTCCTGCGGTCTGGAGCTCGTCATCCGTTAATTTGGTGGGAGCGCTGGGCTGGTCTAGATCCGCCCCGTCCGAACGATCCCGATCGGCCTGTACGGAAGAGCCTCACCAACGCGTCGTCGCACGTCTGTGTGCGAGCGGCCGAGGTGCGCACGGAATACAGACCGCCAAGACATTCAGGTCGCCCGCGTCGCCCCTGTCGACGTCGCGCGCGAGAAGTCAGCGAACATGCAACCTTTCACGCTGCCCGACTTCTACATGCCGCATCCGGCGCGCCTCAATCCGCACCTCGAAGGTGCGCGCGCGCATACCAAGGCCTGGTCCTACGAGATGGGTATCCTGGAGGAGAACCCGAAGGAAAAGCCCATCTGGACCGAGCGCGACCTCGACGCGCACGACTACGCGCTGCTCTGCGCGTACACCCACCCCGACGCGCCCGCGCCCGAGCTCAATCTGATCACGGACTGGTATGTCTGGGTGTTCTTCTTCGATGACCATTTCCTCGAGAGTTACAAGCGCACCAAGGACATGCGCGGCGCCAAGGCGTACCTCGACCGCCTGCCGCTCTTCATGCCCGTCGTGCCCACGGGGGCGCCGCCGGAGCCGACGAACGTGGTCGAGCGCGCGCTCGCGGACCTCTGGGCGCGGACCGTCCCGCTCACATCGGTGCACTGGCGCGAGCGCTTCCTCGAGGCGACGAAGAACCTGATGCTCGAATGCATGTGGGAGCTCGCCAATATCCAGGAGAACCGCGTCGCGAACCCGGTCGAATACATCGAGATGCGCCGCAAGGTCGGCGGCGCGCCCTGGTCCGCGGGCCTCGTCGAGATCGCCGTGGGCGCCGAGGTCCCGGCCGCCGTCGCCGCGACGCGCCCCCTCGAGGTCCTGCGCGACACGTTCTCGGACGGCGTCCACCTGCGCAATGACCTGTTCTCGTACCAGCGGGAGGTCGAGGTCGAAGGGGAGAACGCCAACTGCGTGCTCGTCCTCGAGCGTTTCCTCGGCGTCCCCACGCAGAGGGCGGCCGATCTCACGAACGAGATCCTGACGTCGCGGCTCCAGCAATTCGAGAACACGGCGCTCGTCGAGGTGCCGGCGCTCTGCGTCGAGCACGGGCTGACGCCGGCGCAAGCCCTCGACGTCGCCAGGTACGTGAAGGGGCTGCAGGACTGGCAGTCTGGCGGCCACGAATGGCACATGCGATCGAGCCGCTACATGAACGAAAACGCGGACAAATCCGCGGGCGTCCCCGATTTCCCCGGGACGCCGGCGGGGCTCGGCACCTCGGCGTTCCGGATCAGGCTCACGCCCGCCGCCCTGGGTTTGCAGCGGATCAAGACCCTCACCCACGCCCCGTTCCAGCCTGTGGGCAGGACGCCGCTCCCGAAGATCACCATGCCATTCAAGCTCCGCTTGAGCCCGCATCTCGCCGCGGCGCGCCGGAGCACCGTCGAGTGGGCCCGGAGGTTCGCGATGCTCGACGTGGTGCCGGGCGTCTTCGGGTCCGGGATCTGGGACGAGCGCAGGCTCATCGGCTTCGATTTCCCCATCTGCGCCGCGGGCATTCACCCGGACGCGTCCCCGCACGAGCTCGACCTGAGCTCGGCCTGGCTGACGTGGGGGACGTACGGCGACGATTACTTCCCGCTCGTGTTCGGCGCGACGCGGGACATGGCGGGCGCGAAGCGGTTCAACGCCCGGCTCTCGATGTTCATGCCCCTCGACTGCGCGGGCGCCCCGGTGCCCGAGAACCCGGTGGAGAGCGGCCTGCTGGATCTCTGGATCCGCACGGCCTCCCCCATGTCGATGAATTCGCGGCAATCGCTCCGCCGCAGCGTCGAGACCATGACCGGGAGCTGGCTCTGGGAGCTCCTGAACCAGATCCAGAACCGGATCCCGGATCCGGTCGATTACATCGAGATGCGCCGCAAGACGTTCGGCGCCGATCTCACGATGAGCCTGCCCAAGCTCACGCTGGGCGATGTGGTCCCGGCCGCGGTCTTCCGCACGCGGACGATGCGAGGGCTCGACAACACCACGGCCGACGTGGGCGGGTGGATCAACGATCTCTACTCGTACCGCAAGGAGATCGAGTTCGAGGGCGAGATCAGCAACCTCGTGCTGGTCGCCGAGCGGTTCCTCGAATGCGACGCGCAGCGCGCCAAGGAGGTCGTCAATGACCTGATCACGGCGCGCGTGCTGGAGTTCGAGCACATCGTGGCGACCGAGCTGCCCCGCATCCTCGACGAATTCGACCTCGACAAGGCGGCCCGCGAGGCCGTGCTCGGGTACGTCGAGAACCAGCGGTTGTACATGGCTGGCGTCCTCAACTGGCACGTCGTGACGAGCCGGTACGTGGACGCGGAGCTCGAGCGCCGGCCGATCGAACGGGCGATCGACGGCGCGCGTGGGTTTGGCGCCTCTGCGGCGCGTATCAGCAGCTTCTTCGGCGCCGGAAGAGCCGGCGCCGCGGCGCCTGCTGCGAAGGCGGATCTTTCAATGGGTACGGCGCGGTCCGTGCCGGCGAAGCACGGGCGGGCCTAGCCGTCCGGGAAAGAGGGACTCATGTCTATCACAGGGAATCTGGGTTCGATCGATCAGCACCAGACCAGCCTCGCGACGGCGGCCGCGAGGCAGCTCGCGACGACGACCAAGTCGGCGCCGCAGATGCAGGGCATCTCGTCGCGGTGGCTGCTCAAGCTCCTGCCGTGGGTGCACGTCAACGGCGTGTACCGCGTGAACCGCCGCCTGAGCTATGCGGTGGGCGACGGGCGGGTGACGTTCACGAACACCGGCGCGAAGATCCAGGTCATCCCGCAGGAGCTCTGCGAGCTGCCGCTCCTCCGCGGCTACGAGGACGTCGAGGTCCTCACCGCGCTGGCGAACCGCTTCGTGCAGCGTGAATACAAGCCCGGCGACGTCATCACCGAGCGCGGCAAGGAGGCCGATCACATCTGCCTCATCGCGCACGGCAAGGTCAACAAGATCGGCGCGGGCAAGTACGGCGATGAGACGGTGCTCGCGGTCCTCGCGGACGGCGACCATTACAGCTACCAGGCGCTCCTGGAGACGCAGGATTACTGGACGTTCACGGCCAAGGCCGTCACCGCGGTCACGGTGCTGACGCTCCAGCAGAACGTCTTCGACGAGCTCGTCGCCCAGCACCCGTCGCTGAAGAAGCACCTCGACAGCTTCAAGGCGCTCGCCGCGAAGAAGCAGGACAACACGGGCGAGGCGGCGATCGAGATCGCGGCGGGCCACTCCGGCGAGCCCGTCCTCCCCGGCACGTTCGTCGATTACGAGACCTCGCCCCGCGAGTACGAGCTCAGCGTGGCGCAGACCGTGCTCCACATCCACACGCGCGTCGCGGATCTGTTCAACGAGCCGATGAACCAGACGGAGCAGCAGCTGCGCCTGACCATCGAGGCCCTGAAGGAGACCCAGGAGCACGAGCTCATCAACAACCGCGAGTTCGGCCTCCTGCACAACGCCGACCTCAAGCAGCGCATCCACACCCACAGCGGCCCCCCGACGCCGGACGACATGGACGAGCTCCTCGCCACGGTCTGGAGGGAGCCGTCGTTCTTCCTCGCGCCCCCGCGGGCCATCGCGGCGTTCGGCCAGGAGTGCAGCCGCGTCGGCGTCTATCCGCAGAGCATCGAGGTGAACGGCCACCGCGTCCCGGCGTGGCGCGGCATTCCGATCTTCCCGTGCAACAAGATCCCGGTCTCGGAGACGCGGACGACCTCGATCCTGCTCGTGCGCGCGGGCGAGAAGAACCAGGGCGTCATCGGCCTGCACCACGCCGGCATTCCGGACGAGGTCGAGCCGAGCCTCAACGTGCGCTTCATGGGGATCAACGAGAAGGCCATCATGTCGTACCTCGTCAGCCTCTATTACTCGACGGCCGTGCTGGTCCCCGACGCGCTCGGCGTCCTGGAGAGCGTCGAGATCGGACGCGCCCACGAGTGAGCCGCGAGCGGTAGGCGCTCCGCGTGTGCCCCGCGCGAACGCCGGGGACACGCGGAGCGCTCTGCTCTCCGAAGCCCGCAGAAGGAAAGGTACATCATGGCAAACGCCGAAAACCCTGGGATCGGGAACGATGGTGAGCGTTCGAGCCTCGGGACGCTGGGGGCGCGAAGGCTCGCGACGACGACCAAGTCGCATCCGCAGATGCAGGGGATCACGTCCCGGTGGCTCCTGCGGGTCTTGCCCTGGATCGAGGTCACGGGCGGCACGTATCGCGTGAACCGCCGCCTGAGTTATGCCGTCGGCGACGGGCGGTTGAGCTTCGGCAACGTCGGGGCGAAGGTGCAGGTGATCCCGCAGGAGCTCTGCGAATTGCCGCTCTTGCAAGGCTTCTCGGACGACGCCGTGCTCGACACCCTGGCGAGCCGGTTCGTCCAGCGGGAGTACAAGCCCGGCGCGCTGATCGCCGAGCGCGGAAAGCCAGCGGAGACGATCTTCCTGCTCGCGCACGGAAAGGCCCAGAAGCTCGGCGCAGGCAAGTACGGCGCCGACACGATCCTCGACGTCCTCGCGGACGGGGACCATTTCGGGGATCAGTCCGTCATCGAGTCGAACGACGTATGGACCTATTCGGTCAGGGCCGTCACGCCGTGCATCGTGCTCGAGCTCCCGCAGCGCGCCTTCGAGGAGCTGATCTCGCGATCCCCGGCGCTCCACGCGCACGTCGAGTCGCTCAAGGAGCGGCTGAAGAAGCCGCAGGACAAGCTCGGACAGGCGGCGATCGCCCTCGCCGCCGGTCACAAGGGCGAGCGCGCGCTCCCGGGGACGTTCGTCGATTACGAGACCGCGCCGCGTGAATACGAGCTCAGCGTCGCGCAGACGGTCCTCCGGCTCCACACGCGCGTCTCGGATCTCTTCAATGATCCGATGGATCAGCGAGAGGAGCAGCTCCGCCTGACCGTCCAGGCCCTGCGCGAGCGGCAGGAGTATGAGCTCATCAACAACCGTGACTTCGGCCTCCTGCACAACGCCGACCTGAAGCAGCGCCTCCATCCCCGGAGCGGCCCCCCGACGCCCGACGACATGGACGAGATCCTCTGCCGGCGCCGCAAGTCGCAGTTCTTCCTGGCGCACCCGCGCACGATCGCCGCCTTCCACCGGGAGTGCAGCCGCCGCGGCATCTACCCGACCAGCGTCGAGCTCTCCGGCACGCAGGTCGCGGCGTGGCGCGGCGTCCCGATCCTGCCTTGCGACAAGATCCCGATCAACGAGGACAAGACGAGCTCCATCCTCGTCATGCGCACGGGGCAGGAGCACCAGGGCGTCATCGGCCTCCACCGCACGGGCCTCCCCGAGGAGATCGAGCCCGGCGTCTCGGCCCGCAGGATGGAGACCGACGGAAAGGCCATTACGTCGTACCTTGTGAGCACCTATTACTCCGCCGCGGTGCTGGTGCCCGACGCGCTCGGCGTCCTTGAGAACGTCCAGATCGGTCGGTAGTCTCCACGGCGCCGATGACTCTGCATCTCGACCTGCTCCTCCATAACCTCGTCGCGCTGTGCATCGCGATCGTGGTGCTCCTGCTCCTCTCGGAGCTCGTGGTCAGGCTGATCCATCGGGGCTACGCCTTCGTCTTGCGCTCGCCGACGCTGGAGCACGTCACGGCCGACGAGCGCAAGTCGTTCCGGCGTCGCGTCCGTCGCCGCGCGCTCGTCTGGGTCGCGCTCGTCGGCGCCGCGCTCATGGGCGGCGCGGCGTTCGCCGCGGTTCGCGGGATTCGCGCCCTCGACGTGGTGAAGAGCGCGCTCGTCGGGCTCGCCGGCGACGATCCCGCGATCGCCAGGACGCGGTTGCTCACCGCGCTCGGGATCGCCGTCGGCGCGCTCTTCGCCGACGCCCTCGCCCGGGGGCTCGCCGACGCGCTGGGAAAGGCGGTCGCGCGCTCGGACTGGCTGGAGAAGCGGCGCGTGCCGGTCGCAGAGGTCACGATACGCCTGCGCAAGGCGCTCCGCGTGGTCGTCCTCGGCGCCGCCGCGGTCCTCCTCACCGAGAAGCTCGCGCTCGCGCCGGGGACCCAGCGCGCCGTATTGCTCGCCAGCTACACGCTGGGCGCGTTTTACGTGAGCCGCCTCGCGACGGGGATCGGATACCTCCTCCTCGATATCCTCTTCGACAACTCCACGAGGCTCGCCCGTCTCGAGAGCCCGCTCAGGTACCTCGGGAGCCTGTCGCACCTGCTCGGGATCACGAAGCGCGTCGTCGATTATTGCGTGTACATCACGGCGGCGACGTGGGTCGCCGACGCGCTCACGCCCGACACGTGGCTCGCGCAGGCCGGGCGGGTCGGGCTCCGGATCATCGCGATCGTCTATGCGAGCCGGGTCCTCGTCGAGCTCTGCGTGCTCCTCATCAACGACCTCTTCCTCGGGAAGGTGGCGGAGGAGAACCCCCAGACGCTCCAGCAACGAAAGACCCTGGTCCCCGTGGCCATGGGCTTCGTGCGGTACGCCATCTACTTCTCGGCTCTCGTGCTGGGTCTGCGCGAGGCTTCCATCGATCCGACGCCGCTGCTCGCCGGCGCCGGCGTCATCGGCGTGGCCATCGGCTTCGGCGCGCAGACGTTCGTGGGGGACATCGTGGCCGGCTTCTTCCTCCTCTTCGAGAACCTGCTCCTCGTCGGGGATCTCGTGGAGATCGGCGGCATCCAGGGGCGCGTGGAGGAGATCGGGGTTCGTATCACGAAGATCCGCGACGAGATCGGCGTGCTCCATTCGATCCCGAATGGCGAGGTGCGCAAGGTCGCGAACCATTCGCGATCTTACGTGAACGCGGTGGTCGACGTGCACGTGCCTTACGAGGAGGACGTGCAGCGGGTGCGTGAGCTCCTCGCGAGGGTCGCCGAGAAGGAGGTCGAGCTGCAGACGGGCGCCCCGGGGCAGGTGGAGGTCAGCGTGGAGGAGCTCAACGAGGGATCGATCGTCCTGCGTATCAGCGCGCGCGTGCCACCCGGCAAGAACAAGGAAGTGAACGATGCGCTGCGCGGCCGCGTCGTCGAGGAGCTTTGCAAAGCGCAGGTCAGCGCGCCGCGCCCGCGTCGAGCCGTCCTCATCGACAGCCAGCTCTCCGTCAAGAACCCGCCCAGGCGAGAGATCGAGGAATCCGCGCCCGTCGTGCCTTTCTCGCCCACGAAGGACGACTGACGAGCGGTTCGCCTCACGGCCGTGCTCAGCCCCCGACAGCGCGAGGTGCGCCGTGTCCTCGATCCGCTCGCTCCGTGCCAGGAGCACAAAACCGGCGGGAAGAGGAGCCAATCAAGGGAGGTCCACGGCGTCCCTTCGTCCATCGAGGTGTTCGAATGGACCTTGCCAGATCCCTTGTCCGCCCGGGAACGCGGCTCGCTGCCGTCTTCCTGGCGTCGTGCGTGGCCGCGTGCTCGGGCGCCGAACCCGCCGCTCCAGGGCAATCGCCGCCCGACGACACCGAGCTTTCGCCCGAGCCTCCGCCGGAGCCCGAGCCGCCGCCAGGCGCGCCGATCGACGTCCAGCGCTACGAGGTGACGGGCGAGTTCGACTGGAGCCGGGGGCGGCTGGTCGCGACGGTCGCGATGACGCTCCTGCCAGGCGACGACGGCCTGCGCTCGCTGCGCCTCGACAGCGCGGTCGCCGAGGTCAAGGCGGTCCGGCTGGCCGGGGGCACGGACTTGCCTTTTGCGGTCGACGCCGAGCTCCGGGCGCTCCGCATCGACGTCTCGCGCGTGCCTGACATCGCGGCGGACCAGGCGATCACGCTGGAGATCGACTATGAGGCCGCCGAGAGCGACGCGCTCCACGCGATCCCCGCCCGCCGGGGGGACCCCGCCGCGTCGCGCGCTGTCTACACGCTCTCGGAGCCGCTCAACGCCGCGCTCTGGATGCCGTGCCACAACACGCCCGAGGACCGCGCCGTCTTCTCCATCGACCTCGGGATGGGCGCACAGGAGACGATGATCGCGAACGGCACGCTCGTCTCCGACGAGCAGGGCGCGTCCGGCCGCCGCATGAAGTACGCGACGGACTACACGGTGCCCATCTACCTCATGGCCTTCGCGATCGGCGACTTCGAGGTCGAGGGCACGATGAAGGGGAGCCTCCCCGTCTCTGTCTGGCACCGGCGCGGCGTCCCGGGCGATTACGATCGTCTGCTCGACGAGGTGGTCCGCTCGATCGGCCTCTTCGAGGAGCTGCTCGTGCCCTATCCCTTCGAGAAGTACGCGCTGGTGCTCGTGCCGGAGTACGGCGGCGGCCTCGAGAACCTCGGCATCACCTTCCAGGGGGAGTCCCGGAGCACCGCTCCGACCAGCTCCGACGACCTGAGGCTCACGATCCACGAGCTCGGCCACCAGTGGTTCGGAGACCTCGTGACCGTCAAGACCTGGGACGATCTGTGGATCAAGGAAGGCATGGCGACGCTGCTCGCGGAGGAGGGCGCGCGCCTCTACCTGGATGAGAGCGGCGAGGGGACGCTGAACGGCGACTCCTTCGCGGCCGTCGTGGACTCCCTCATCGTGGATCCGGACCGCGATCCCGACGACAAGTACACGAGCGGACCTTACGACCGCGCCGCGTGGCTGCTCACCCAGATCCGGAGCCTCATCGGGGAGGAGTCTTTCTGGGGCACGCTGCGCGACGTCCTCAACGACCACCGCTTCGGCGCCATCGGTACGGACGAGTTCCTCGGCGCCTTCGCGCGGCACCTCGGCCCCGACGCGACCGCCCGCGCGCGGCGGGCGCTCCGGGCCAGCGCGCTCCCGCACCTCGAGCTCGGGCGGTCGCCCTCCGGCGGCGTGCTCGTGACGCTGCGCGATCCGGACGGCGCGCTCGTCGCGCCGCTCGATCTGCTCTGGATCGCGGACGACGGAACGACGCGCTCGCAGGTGCTCGAGGTCGATCAGGGCGCGGACGTCGCCCCGCAGCAGGAGGGCGAGCTGCTGATCTTCGATCCGCTCGACCGCCACATCCCCTGGTTCTACCTCGTCGACTCCAGCCTGGACCCGGAGGACGACGCGGCGCGCTTCTCCTCGTTTCGCCTTCCCACGAGCCCCTCGCAGGTCGCGAGCCTCCTCGAGGCCGGCGGCGTCCACCAGACGGCCGCCCTCCATGTCGGCTTGCCGGAGACCCTGGCCCCGGGCGCGTTCGCGGACTTCCTCGACGGTCTCGACGCCGAGGACGCCAAGGGCATGGCGGTCGCGGCGGCGTGCGTCAGGGCCGCGGATCCGGCGCTGGATCCAGCGCTGCGCGCGGCGTGGTCGAGCGCGCTCGCGCCGCTGCTCGCGGGGCCGCCCTTCGCGCGCTGGACCGAGTTCACGCCGTCGCTGGAGTACGGGGCGTGCGGCGAGGTCGTCGACGCGCTGGCGCTCTACGCGGACGCGTGGTCGGCGCTCGCGGCGGGGCCGCCGGCCGGCGACCTCTCCGACGCGCACCTGCTGTTCCTGTACAACTTCGAGCTGCCGCTCGAGACGGTGGTATCGGCGTGGGGGAACGTCGCCAGGCAGTCCAGCTCGCTGCGCGCGCGCTCGCTCGCCATGACGAGGATCCGCCTCGACATCGATCGCGCTCGGCCGGAGCACGTCCCCGCCCTCCGCGCCTTCTTCGCCGAGATCGCCGTGTCCACGGAGGTGTTCGATCTCCTTTACCAGGCGCTCGACGGGATGAGTCGCACGAAGGCGCCCACCGCGTCGGAGAACGCGGAGGCCCTGGCCGCCCTGCGCCAGCTGCTGCGCGCGGCGCCGACGACGCCGCTCGACGGTTTGGCGGTGTGCGTCGCCCGCGAGCTGACCCAGGGCGACGCCGCGGCGTGGAGCGAGTTCGTCGGGGGCCTCGACGGCGTGGAGCTCTCCGCCGAGGCCGCCGCGATGCTCGCGGACCCGTCCAGCTGCTGAGGACGACGCCGCGCCTCGACCCATCCGAGCCGTCAGGTGCAGGCGCCGAGGCCCGGCAGCGCCGCGCGGCCGTGTGCACCGCGACGGACGCGGCCGCATGGCGCGGCTCCTCAGGGCCATGGACAATGAGCGCATGCCTCCCGGCGCTCCCGCGTCCGCCTCCCCGCGCCCCGGCGCGATCACCGACGTCGCCGGCATCGAGGTCGGCCATTTCACCGACAGCCGCCGCCCCACGGGCTGCACGGTGGTGCTGGCGCGCGAGGGCGCCGTCGCCGGCGCGGACGTGCGCGGCGCCGCGCCTGGCACGCGCGAGACCGACCTGCTCTCGCCCTCCAACGTGGTCGAGCGCGTCCACGGCGTCCTGCTGGCCGGCGGCAGCGCCTGGGGCCTCGACGCGGCCTGCGGCGTGATGCGCTGGCTGGACGAGCGCGGCGTGGGCATGACCGTCGGCCCCGCCCGGGTACCCATCGTGCCCGGCGCCGTGCTGTTCGACCTGGCGCTCGGCGACCACCGTATCCGTCCCGACGCCGCCGCTGGCTACGCCGCCTGCGAGGCCGCGTCGAGCACGCCGCCCGCCGAAGGCAACGTGGGGGCCGGGGCCGGCGCCGTGGTCGGCAAGATCTTCGGCTTCCACCGCGCGATGAAGGGCGGCATCGGCGGCGCCTCCGTCACCGTCGGCGGCGTGACCGTGGGCGCCATCGTCGCCTGCAACGCGCTGGGCGACGTCGTCGACCCGGAGACGGGCCAGGTGCTCGCCGGCGCGCGCACGGAGCGCGGCACGCGCCTGCTGGACACGCGGCGCGCGCTGCTGCGGGGCGACACGCCGAGGCCCATGCTCGCGGGCAGCAACACCACCATCGGCGTGATCGCCACGGACGCCGTGCTCACCAAGAGCCAGGCCTGCCGCCTCGCCACCGTGGGGCACGACGGCCTGGCGCGCGCGATCAACCCGCTGCACACGCTCTCCGACGGCGACGCCCTCTTCGCGCTGGGCACGGGCGCATCCGGCGCGACGCTCGGCATGATGACCCTGTGCGTCATGGCGGCCGAGGTCTGCACGCTGGCCGTGGTGCGCGCCATCCGCGCGGCGCAGGGCGTGACGCTCGGCGCTGCGTACCTGCCGGCGGCGGGGGACATGGGATGATGCCTGTCGACGCGCGCTGAAGCCAGTCACGGTGCTGCGCTCGAAGCCGCGGCTCGTCCTCGTACTTCCTCGTACTTCCGCGACGGGAGCCGCGACTCGTCCTCGTACTTCCGCTGCGGAAGCCGCGACTCGTCCTCGTACTTCCACTACGCTGGTCAGAACCACGGAGGGGTGACGGTAGCGACAATGGATCCGCCGGACGGAGCCGCCGCGCGAGGGGCCTTCGCCGCCGCGATCCGCTCCCGTGATGTCGCCGTGGTCGGGGGCGCCGAGAGCCCGGCGGACCTCCCATGCCGTGAAGCTCGCACGCACAGCTGAGAGGAGATGAGGACAAGGATGCCCACCATTGCGATCGTCGGCGCCGGCGTGGCCGGCCTGCATCTCGCGCTGCACCTCCAGAAGGAGGGCCTCGACGTGAGCCTCTACGAGGAGCGCACGCCGGACGAGATCCGGACGGGGCGCCTGCCCAGCACCGTCGGGCTCTCCCTGCTGACCCGGGAGCGCCAGCGGGCGCTCGGCGTCGCGCACTGGGAGGGGCCCGAACATGCCACGAGGACCATCCGGATCCGCGTCGCGGCCGAGCCGCCGATCGACTTCGTCGGCCGCCTCGCGGATCGAGCGCTCTTCATCGACATGCGGGTCTATCTGCCCCGGCTGCTCGAGGACTTCGTCGCGCGTGGCGGCCGCGTGGTGAGGGCCGCGCTCGACGCGGCCGGCGTCCGCGGCCTCGCCGCGGCGCACGACCTCGTGGTCGTCGCCACGGGGCGGGCGGGCCTCACGGACCTCTTCCCGAGGGTCCCCGAGCGAAGCCCGCACGCCGCGCCGATGCGGCGGCTCTTCGCGGGCATCGTCCGCGGGCTCCGCATGCCGCCCGGGCCGATGGAGTTCATGTTCCAGCTCTCCCCGGGGCACGGCGAGATCTTCGAGAACCAGTACATCACGCTCGGCGGGATCGTTCCCTCGGTGCTCATCGAGGCGATCCCCGGCGGCGCGCTCGAGCCGATCACGCGGATGCGCTACGAGGACGATCCGGCGCGCTTCGACGCGGCGCTGCTCGACGCGGTGCTCGCGCACGCGCCGCTCACGGCCGAGCGCGTCGATCGGGCGAGCTTCGGCGTGGCCGGCCCGCGCGACTACCTGACGGGCGCCGTGACGCCGGTGGTGCGCCGCGCGTACGCGCCCCTCGGCGGCGAGAGGTTCGCGCTCGCGCTGGGCGATCTCCACATCACCCACGATCCGATAACCGGCCAGGGCGCGAACATGGCCACGCTCGCGGCGTCGCTCGCCGCCGAGCAGATCGCCGGGCAGGCGGCCGCCGGCGCCGCGTTCGACGAGGCGTTCTGCGCGGACCTCGAGGACCGCCTCTGGAACGGGCTCCGGGCGGCCACGGAGTGGACGAACGCCTTCCTCCTGCCGCCGCCGGACCACGCGCTGGCCCTCCTCGTCGCAGCGTCGCGCAGCCAGCCGGTGGCCGACGCGTTCGCCACGAACTTCTCGTACCCGGAGCGCCAGTGGGCGATCCTCTCATCGCCCGAGGCGACCGCCAGCTTCATCGCGAGCCACGCCTGACGATCAGCTGAAGCGCGCCCGGATCGGCGCCGGGCTCTCGCAGATCGGGCACGCGTCCGCGCGCTCGGCGATCTTGCCGCAGTCCTTGCAATCGACGCGATAGCCGTGGAAGCCCGGGTCGTGCAGCTCGACGCTCGTCTGCGCCCTGTCCGCGCGCTTTCCCTCGTATTTCACGCGCATTGGCACGAACGCGATATAACGCACCTCGATGTGCTCGCACCGCGAGCACCGCTCCGGCACCGCGTACGCGTTGGTCGTCGTGAGCCCGCGCGCGAGGCCGCCTTCGGCGTGGCACCGCGGGCAGCGGTCGTCCGTGAACACGAGGTGCTGGCACGCGCCGCACGTGATCTCGTACAGCCCGTCGACGAACATCTCGCCCTTGTAGACCCACTTGACCGGCCCGACGGGCTCGCCCTCCATGAGCGGCACGAGCCCGTCGACATACGAGCGCAGGTTGAGCTTCTGTCCCCCGCACGCGGGACACCCCGCCTCGACCATCTCGGCAAACGCACGTTCGGAGAGCCTGCTCATGGTCGTCGCCTTCTAGCACGCCTCGCCGGCGGGAGGACCGAAATGGCGGGGCCGCGCCAAAGCCGGCCATGAAGGGCCCTGGCGCGCCGCGCTGGAGGGGCCAGCCTCCACACCTGGAGGCCGCGGCCTCCAGGGCATGACCTACGAGCGGGCCCAGGCCATTCCAGCAGGCACCCGGGATCACGCGAAGCCGGCGCTCGCTCCACAACCAAGCGCCGCGAACTCGGGGGTATTCCGCCCAGCGCGCGGCCTCCGGCGGCGCCGCGCAGGGCCGCCCAGCCGTGCCTCCAGCGCATGGCCTGACGATTGCAATTACGTCGATCCGTTGTTCCGTCGGTCGCACGGTCGGTCAGGCGATTCCCACCATGACGTCGAGGGATGGGAAGAGCGCCTGCCCAGCATCGATATCGCGCTCGCGTGAGACGAGCGCGCGGGCCTGCCGGCGCGGAGGCGCCGCGGCCGCGCGCGCCGCCCTGGGGGCGAGAGCGCCCCGACACGAACCGAACCCGAGGTGAACCATGTCGTCGGTCTCCATCAAAACAACGATGATCTTCATTCTCATCGGCGCGGCCGCGGGCTGCGCCGTGCCCGCCGAGAAGGACGCGCCGGAGGAAACGGCGGTCGAGTCGCAGGCCGTCGAGTGCAGCAAGGAGTGCATCCTGGCGATGGTGAACAGGCAGCTCTCGCTGATGGGCGAGTTCGGGAACGAGGAGGAGTTCACGCGGGCGCTCCGGGAGCTCGTGGCCATCGGCCCGGCGGTCGTCCCCGTGGTCGCCGAGGTCTACAAGGCGTGGTCGGTGTCGTTCCCGCCGGACAAGGCCGAATCGGCGAGGCCTGGCGAGATGCGCTGGCGGGCGGCTCACCTCCTTGGCCTGCTCGGCTCGCGCGACGGCATCAAGCCGCTGAACGAGATCGCCACGACGAAGCTCCCCGACCCCGAGGCCGACGAGCAGCTCTTCGCGGATGAATACCGCGTTCGCCTGCGCGCGATCGCCGGGCTCGAGGCGCTCGGCGCCGCGGAGGAGCTGAAGGCCATCTTCTCCGCGGGCGATCTCCTGCGCAACCCGGCGGCGGCGAGCCTCTACGCCCTCGGGATCGACGTCGGTGGGATCCAGCTGATCGACGCGCGCAAGGCGCTCGCGGAGGACGTCGCCGACGTCAAGGATTACAACCCGAACAACGGTCGACCGGCGCAGCCGGAGAAGCCCGGATCGCAGGTATTCAAGGTGGCTCCTCGGACCGACACGCCTGTCATCACTCGTTGAGGGATCGATCATGAAAAGCACGATCAGCGCCATTCTTGCGTCTTGTTTGCTCCTCGGCGTCGCCTCCGAGGCCCGCGCCGACACCTGCGACACCGTGCGGGGGACCGATCCCGGGGTGATGACGAGCTTCTGGTGCACGCAGCCGTGGATCGACTTCTACTGGGATGCGTACGACTTCGACAAGGGGGACTGGGACGACGGCTTCGGCTGGGAGGCCGCGTGCGACCGGAGGCGGCCGCTGGCGCGCACGTTCCAGGCGATCCAGCTGCTCAACTATGCGTCGCCGAACGAGGCGCTCAAGACGAACGACTTCAACGGCAACATCCTGCGCTGGGGCGGCAACTACACGATCCGTGAGTTCGACGAGCTCGACGCGCGGTGCGGGGACGGGTCGAAGCGGGCGTACACGACCTGGGGCGGGTTCGACGACTACACGGAGCTCTACATCCCGTTCTTTTACAACGAGAACGTCGTGGAGCGCGCCGGGACGCTGATCCACGAGGCGCGCCACGCGGACTGGTGCGGCCACAGCGGCAACGACGGCAGCAACAAGTGCCCTGCGAAGAGCGAGTCGTGCGACGAGAAGTACCTGGATGGGTGCTCCGGGATCGGGTCGCCCAGCGGGCGGGGCGCGGCCGGCTACCAGGTCCTGTGGCTGTGGTGGTACGCTTTCGAGGCCGACGCCCAGCACAGCTCGTCGACGATGAAGGCCTTCGCGAGGGACGAGGCGAACCGGATCCTGAACACGATGTTCGACGTCAATCCCTGCTTCAACATCACGAGCAATGGCAGCAAGATCATCACGTGTTAGGCGGCTTTTGCTCGGCGGCCTCCTGTGGGGCGCGCTGTGCCTCGCGGGGTGCGCCGGGCACCCTGGCTCGGACATCCCGCCGGCGCCCTGGGCGCAGCTCGAGGTGAACCGCGGCGCAGGCGAGGAGACCGTCGTCTGGATCGAGCTGAGCGGCACGTTCGAGGGGCACCAGGGGACGACGGCGCTCCGCGGAGAGCTCACCGCCGAGCAGATCTCGGGTCTTCGAGAGCTGTTCCGGGACGAGCGGCTCGCGATCTACCGGAGCGACGCGCTGCCCGCCGACGGCAGCGTCGACCTCGCGGGCACCGCCGAGCGGCCGATCTTCCGCGTCGTGGTGCGCGAGGAGAGCGACGCGATCCGGGCGGGCTCGGAGAAGCTTTCGGCGTATTTCGCCGAGGGGGCGCAGCGCGCCGAGACGACCGAGATGCTGCGGGAGGTCAAGGCGATCCTCGCCGCAGCGGCGCCGGTCCCTTAGAGCGACCGACGGCGTCCGGCGCGCCCCTGTCGTTAGCGTCTACAACCGACGCTCGATCCCTCTGCACGCCGAGCCTGACCGCAGCGTGCCAGCGTCAAGGACAATGGCCAGGCTCATCGCCCGTCGCCGCTGCTGTCCGAACGGTCTCGACGGTCGCGAATCGTCGTCACGGACGGAACTACGCACATCCGAGACGTGCAGGACGAAATACGGATGGTATCCGGACGTCTGCATTATGACAGTGCGCTAACCTACCGTCAGTCCGGTTCCGGTGTACAAACCGCGCATGGAGCTAGCAATCTTCCTCATCGCGCACTCCACGTTCGCGGTCTTCTTCCAGACCTTCTTCCTGCACCGGTACGCCTCGCATCGGATGTTCACGATGTCGAAGCGCTCCGAGCGAGTCTTCCATCTCCTCACGTACCTGACGCAGGGCTCCTCGTACCTCGTCCCCTGGGCCTACGCGATCTTGCACCGCATGCACCACGCGTACAGCGACACGCCGAAGGACCCGCACTCGCCGCGGTACTTTGCCGAGCCCGCTTCGATGATGTGGCGAACCAAGAAGCTCTACGACGCCATCTGCGACGGCGCCGCCGACGTGGAGCCGCGCTTCCGCGGCGGCTACCCCGAGTGGCGCACGCTCGACCGCATCGGCAACTCGTGGTTCAGCCGCATCTCGTGGGGCGCGGGCTACGCCGTCATCTACATCGTCTTCGCCTCGCACTGGTGGCAGTTCCTGTTCGTCCCGCTGCACTGGACCCTGGGCCCGCTGCACGGGGCGATCGTGAACTGGTGCGGCCACCGCTACGGCTACCGCAACTTCAACAACGACGACGGCTCGCGCAACACGCTGGCGCTCGATCTCGTGACGCTCGGCGAGCTCTTCCAGAACAACCACCACAAGTACTCGATGAGCCCCAACTTCGCGGTGCGGTGGTTTGAGATCGACCCGGCCTATCAGGTCATCCGCGTGTTCGCCTGGATGGGCATCCTCCAGATGCCCGACAAGCGTCAGGTCGCCCGCCTGGAGCCCGACGCCACGCGGGCCGACGGATAGGCAGCCCGCTCCGGAGCAGCGCCTTCTCGGCGTCCCTCGGGCGATACCTGAGAAGCTCCCGGGAAAGCCTCGCATCAGCGGGCATATCCGCAAAACCGGCGCCCGCTTCATGGATTTCTCGACGATGAGCTCGGGCGTGGACCTCGAACCTTCACCAGGCGATCACGCACAACCATTGCGACATGCTAGAGGCAGTCCCCATGACGCCCTCAGATCGTCCTCACGTGCCGTCGAGCCTCTCACGCAGTCAGCCGATGCCAGCCGGCGAAGCACTGCGCAGGCTGCGAGACGGTAACCGCCGCTTCGCCCAGAACGTGCGGAGCGTCGACACCATGCTCAGCCAGGCCGCGCGCAACGCGCTGGTCGCAGCCCAGGCGCCGATCGCGATCGTCCTGTCGTGCTCGGACGCGCGCGTCCCGGCCGAGCTCGTGTTCGATCAGGGGCTCGGGGACCTGTTCGTGGTGCGCGTTGCCGGTAACGTCGTCGCCCCGACGCTGGTCGGCAGCGTCGAGTATGCGATCGCTGCGTTCGGCACGGCGCTGGTGATCGTCATGGGGCACACGCACTGCGGCGCGCTCGCCGCGACGCTGGACTGGATGACGGAGCGCGGCGCCTCGCCCTCCGGGGCTGTCCACGAGATCCTCGCGCGGATCAGGCCGGCGGTCGAGGAGGCAAGGCAGCCCGGCCTCGACCGCGCGGCGATCCTCGCCGCGGCCACGCGCGCCAACGTGCGCGCCTCGGTTCGGGAGCTCAGCCAGAGCGGGCGGCTGGTCGAGATGGTCGCGCGCGGCGACGCCGTCGTCATCGGCGCCGAGTACTCGCTCGCGACGGGCGCCGTGGATTTCTTCGACGACGTCCCGACATGAGCGCCCGGCGCGTCCTGCCCGGCTCGGACTTCTGGCACGAGGCGTTCGCGCTGCAGGGCGCCGTCGCAGCGCGGCTCCTGCCGCGGATGCTCGTCTTCGCGCTGGCGGCCGTCGCCTCCGTGCTGGTGCACCAGCGGGCACCTTCCGTCGCCCTTCGGCCGGAACCGATCGAAGCGTCGACCGTGGTACTCGGCCTGCTGCTCGTCTTCCGCACCAACGCAGGCTACGCGCGATGGTGGGAGGCCCGCGCGCTCTGGGGCAGCATCGTGAACCAGGCGCGCAACCTGACCGTATCCGCCTTCGCCTACGGGCCGACCGACGCTGCGTGGCGGCAGGCGATCACCCGGTGGGTGGCCGTCTTCGCGCATGTCACGCGTCGCAGCCTGCGCGCCGAGCGGGCGCTGCCTGAGGTCGTGATGCTGGTCGGCGCGCCCGACGCCGCCGCGGTCGCGGGGGCGGAGCACATGCCCAGCTACGCAAGCGCCCGCCTTGCAGTGCTGCTGCGCGATGCTCGTGACCAGCACCACATGGACCCCTTCGCGTTCCTGCAGCTCGATCGCGAGCGGGTCAGGCTGCTCGAGCACGCCGGTGGGTGCGAGCGGATCCTCGCGACGCCGATCCCGAGCATTTACTCGTTCACGACCCGCAGCTTCATCGCCGTCTACCTGCTGGCCCTGCCGCTGGCCCTCGTGTCATCGATCGGCTGGTTCACGCCCATCGCCGCGCTCTTCATCACGTATCCCATCCTGGCGGTCGAGCAGATCGGCGCTGAGCTTCAGATCCCATTCGCGATCACGAGCCTGAGCCATCTGCCCCTCGACGAGATCTGCGGTACGATCGAGCGCAACGTGCTGGCGGCCACCGTTGAGGTGCCGCTACCGCCCGGCAGCGCTCCGACGCGTGGGCAGAGCGACACTCCGCCGCACGAGCTCGTCCGTTGATGCCGGCGCGCCCACGATCCTTTGAGGCCTTCTGCCCTCGACGAGGTGAACGAGCTGGTGCTTTCGTCCTCCGGATCCGCGTCACTCCTCCCGGATCAGCGCCTCGATCGCCTCGAACACGCGCGGTACGACAGGCAGGCTCGGATCGGTGTACGCGTCGGCCTGCGACGCGTTCGACAGCGTCGCCTCCTTGAGCGTGTGGCTCATCCCCTCGACGATGACGAGCGTCGCGTCCGGCCGCGCGCCGGCGAGCCGCTCCGCGTCCTCGACCTTGGTCTGGAGATCGGTCGTCCCTTGCAGGAGGAGGATCGGCGCCGTCACGGCCGCGAGCTCCACCGCGGGGTCGTGCTTCATCCAGGAGATGACGAACGGCTGCACGCTCGGCCGAAACAGGCTCATGAACACCTGACTTTGCGGGATGTCCGTGACGGGCTCCCCGGCCTCGAGCTGGTCGAGGATCGCGTTTGCCCTCTCGCGATCCGCGTCCGGGAGCACTTCGAGCTGATCGCGCAGGACATCGCCGATGGGCCGGCCCGCGCCGGCGATCGAGACGAACCCGTCGATCTCGGTCTCCCGGGCGACCAGCATACCGAGCAGCGATCCCTCGCTGTGCCCCACCACCGTGATCGTCGCGAAGCGCCCGTCCTCCCGGAGCTTCTTCACCCACAGGCCGGCGTCGTCGGCGCCCATCTCGAAGAGCAGCTCCTGCTCCGTCCGGGGGGCCGCGGAGACGCTCGCGCCGATGCCGGCCTTGTCGTAGCGAATCGACGCGATACCCCTGTCCCGGAGCCCTTCCGCGAGGAGCCTGTACGTGTCCGGCTCGATGCCCGCGGCGACCTGATTGCCGTCCCGGTCGGTCGGCCCCGAGCCGGGGATGATCACGACTGCAGGGAACGGCCCGCACCCGGCCGGCACCACCAGCGTGCCAACCAGCGTGCCTCGTGCGTTGTCGACCGTGGTCCTGGCGCTGGACGCCGCCGGACACCCCGGCGCGTCCGGCGTTGTCGGCGTCTCCGTGCCAGGCACGTCCGTGTCGTCAGGGAGCGCGCCGCTCCCGCCGGCGGACGACGCGCGCTCTCCGGCGCCGCAGCCCGCGCAGAGGGGCGACGACGCGAGCGCGGCGGCGCACGAGACGGCGAGCGCGGCGCGGCGCGCCGGGACCACGAGAACCGATCGCAATGACATGACGAGCCCTCCGAGGATGAGAGAGAGGTGCAGCGCCGCCCGGGGCGCACCGGTGCGCCCTCGCGGTCGCGCGAGCACCAGAGAGCGCGCCGCGCGAGCGGGGCGGCGCGCCGGGGAGGATCGATGACTCAGCCGAGGTGCGCGAGCGCGACCTTCGAGAGGATCTCCGACAGGAGCACGAGGCCGATGAGCCCCGCGATCAGAGGCGCGCCCCGCAGGCCAGAGGCGTTCCTGAAGCCCCCGACGAGGAGCGTCAAGGACCACACGAGACACACCGTCCCGAGGACGGCGATGACGGCCAGCTCAGGGGTGAACGCGGGCGCGCTCGCCGGCAGCCGCGGGGCGAGCAGGCCGAGCGCGACGGCGGCGAGCGCGAGCGGCGCGCGCGACAGCCCGATCACCCCGAGAAAGTCGACGAGCCGCACGCGGCGCCGCAGGAGCCGCGCATACGTCCAGAAGAGCAGGGCGGGCAAAGGCCACGCGACGACCTGCTCGAGGAGCGCCGTCCGGTACGGGATGACGGCAGGTGCCGCGTGCAGGTCGAGGAAGCCGTCGAAGCGAACGCCGAGCCTCGTGACGGCGACGCTCAGCGCGGCGACGGCGAGCCCCGCCGCGGCGGCGAGCCCCCCGCCGAAGCGCTCGAATGGATTCAGCGCGAGCCGCCATCCGCGCACGGGAGGCCGCGGCGACATCGTGGCGAGCAGCCGCTCGCCTTCCGCGGGCTTGATGACGTTGTCGCGCACGAGCGCGCGAACTCTCTCGTCGGGCGTGGTCATCATCATAATCCCACCTTGCGCAGAGCCTCCTCGGCCTCCTTCGCGGAGAGCCTCCCCTTCTCGAGCGCATCCAGGATCTCGTGCCGGCGCCGCGCGATGCCCTGCTCCAGCGCGTCGAGCCGGCCAATGATCTCGTCGAGGCGATTTCGCACCGTCGGATAGCTGATCTGAAGGACCTGAGCCATCGCCTTCAGGCTGCCTGAAGAGCGCACGAACGCGGTCACGAAGGCGAGATCGTCCGGCGACAGCTGGAGCAGCGCGGGGATCTCGAACTGACCGTCCAGGTTGGTTCCGCAGCTCTGGCAGCCGAGCCGCGTCGCGCGCAGCTCCCCATCACAGCTAGGGCATCGGACGACAAATCTTGCCACGGGATGAGTGGATTATCCTCACCGAGGTCAATATTGTCAATGTCGAGGTGATGAAAATTGATCCGAAAATCAATTTTGTTTAAGAGCCGCCCTCGTCATGCGTTCGGCGCGGCTTCGGCCCGCCCGGGGCGCTGCGGCGCGTGCCGCTCGCGACGGCTCAGCGCCGCTGGCGACGCCGCGCGGACGCGAGCGCCGCGATGAGGCCGAGGCCGGCGAGGGCCATGGGCGCAGGGGCCGCGGGCGAGCCGGCGGCGCGGCAGCTGCAGCCGTCATCCCCCTCGGCCATCTCCACCTCGTCCGTGCCGCCGGTCCCCGCGCCGGTGGAGCCGGCGCCGGAAGCGGCGGAGGAGGAGCTCGAAGCGCTGGGGCCGGGCGCCACGTCGCCGCCCGCGCCGTCGCTGCCGCCCGTGGCGCCGCCGCCCGCGGTCCCGGTGCTCCCGCTCCCGCCGGAGCCGCCCGCGCCGCCTTCACCGCCCGCGCCGCCTGCGGCGCCGGAGCCGCCCGCGCCGCCGGCGCCGCCTTCCCCGGAGGAGGGCAGCGCGGGGCGGACGTCCTCGAGGGTGTCCCCCTCCACGGCGTCATCGAGGACGATGACGGGGCTGTCCGTGAACTCGGACGGGTTGCGCAGCAGGCCGATCTGCGTGAAGTGCGCGTTGTTGTCGGCGAGCGTCTGCGCCTTCCCGCCGGTGACGACCTGCTCGCCGTCGAACCACACGTCGACGGAGCCCTGGTTCGGGTTCGTCGACCACCGGATGTGCAGCGCGATGCGGTGCCACACGCCGGGCGTCACCGCGCCGGCCGCCTCCCAGTGCACCTTGTTGTCGGGCTTGCGGGTGGCGAAGCTGATGCGCTGTCCGACGACCTCGAACGACATCATCTGGCTATAGCTATTCTCGGACTCCCAGTATCCGATCTGCGTCGGCGGGTCGGCCGCGAGCGCCTCGGGGAGGTAGAAGCTCCAGGCGAAGTAGGTCTGGGCGCCCTCGGCCGTGCGCCCGGCGGCCGGCTTGTGGTTCAGCTCGACGCGCTTGATGCCGTTCGACCACCTCGCGTCGTTGGTGAGCTGGACCTTCCCGGCCCTCGTGCCCTGAAGGACAGGCGACGTCACCACGGAGATGTGCTCGCCGTTCAGGGTCGTGTTCCACTGGTTCAGATTGCCCGTCTCGAAGTCTCCGGTCCAGACCGGCGCCGCGGAGGCGCCCGCGGTGAGCGTCGTCGCCAGCGCGGCCGCGGCCAGGGTGGAGAGCGAGCGGCGAGGTCGCCGCGCGAGGAGCGCCCGGGAGGGGGCGAGCAGGGATCGATGTGCGGTAAGGAGATCGGTAGAAGTCATGGCGGGATTCGACGCGTTTTCCGGCCGGCAGTCAACCGGGAAGCCGCGCGCCGCCGCCGACGCGGCGCGGCTCGTCGGGCTCTCCAGCGCGTCCTCCAGCGCGTCGCGCGCGGCCGTCAGCGCTTCAGGCGGAGAGCTCGATCCAGAGCGCCCGAGTCTCGCGCGACCGGAGGTGGATGAGGCGCTCTCCGGTGTTGAGGGCGTCGCCGGGGCAGGTCCAGGGCTCGAGGCAGACGAAGTCCTTGCCCTGCAAGGTCCACACGACCCAGTGGGTGAACTCGGGCGAGCCGCGGACGGCGATGCGCACCCCCGCGGCGCCCTCGATCGAGAGCGCGCTCTCGGTGGAGCCGTGGTCGAGCAGGTGGAGGTCGACCTCGGGCCGGGTCAGGTCGAAGCCGGAGAACGGCGCTTCCCGCTTCGTCGTGTTGTCGAACGCGCGCGTCGCCCGCGTCTCGATCGAGGCGCGGGCCTTGTCCGCCTGGGGGACGGCGAAGTAGGGGTGAAACCCGGCGCCGAACGGCATCGGCGGCGCGCCGTCGCCTGTCTCGTTGGTGATGCGCAGATCGACGCGGAGCGCCCTGCCGCGCAGCGTGTAGGTGAGCTCGGCGCGGAAATCCCAGGGGTACTGCGCGCGCGTCGCCTCGCTCGACCGGAGGACGAGGCGCGCGTACGCGCCGCCCGACTCGAGGGTGCCACGGTCGTCGAGCGACCACGGCAGGGTGCGGGCGAAGCCGTGCTGGCGCATCTGGCCCGCCGCGCCGGCGGCGGACCAGGCGTCGCCGGCGAGCTTGCCGGGCGAGGGGAAGAGCACCGGGTTGCCGCCGCGCACGTTGGCGGTGCGATCGTCGAGCGTGCCGCGATCGAGGTAGAGCAGCGCGCGGCCGCCGACGGTCAGCTCGGTCAGGATGCCGCCGCGGGCCGGGGCCAGCACCGCGCGGCTCGCGGCGTCGCTGTCGGCGAGCTCGATGGTGGGAATCGCGCCTTCGACTTCCTTCACGCTGAACATGACTCCTCCGGTCTCTTCAGTTGCTTTGCAGCCACGCGAGCAGCCCGACGATCAGCGCGAGCGCCGCGATGGGCAGCGCGATCCACCCGAGGACCGCCGCCCAGCCGCGGCGGAGGGAGCGGCCGCCGCGATCCTCGCACGCGAGGCAGATCGCCCAGACGCGCGCGCCGCCCTCCGTGAGCACGCAGCAGTCGCCGCACACGGGCGCGCCGCAGCGCGCGCACGGCCCCGCCGCCTCGGCGCCGCAGCGCGTGCAGCGCGCGACGGCCCCGCCGCCGCCGTCGTGGAAGATCAGGCCGCCGGACATGGGGCTGCGCCCTCCGGCGGCGGAGACGAGCGCATCGACGAGCGCGGGGGCGCGTGACAGGCGGGCTCGCGGGTGGGCACGGACGTCTCCTCCGCCGCGATTCTGCAAGCTTTGTGGGCTCGAGACAACGCTGGAACCAGCAGGGCGCGCTGGACCCTCGGCAGGACGGCGCGCCACCCAGCGCTGCGCCGCGGGCGCCGGCGGTGCAGCGCAGCGAGCGTGCCCCCTGTCAGCAGTGCAGCGACCGCGGCTTCCGCTATCCTTGGGCCATGATCGTCGGCGAGGAGCTGGAGCAGCTCCGGTTGCTCCTCTGGAACAGGGAGGATCACGCAATCACGGAGGAGGAGGCCCTCGCGCTGTACGAGGCGAACCGGCAATGGGTCGATCGCGCCTCGATGAGCGAGCGCGAGCGGCGCTTCTTCGACTATCTCGTTGCGCGGTACGGCCGAGGCGTATTCAATGGCTGAGCGCGACGAGCACCGGCGGATCCTCGACCTGCTCACGTCGCTGGATGCAGCCTTGCTAAGGCAGTCCGAGTGCTGGTTTGCGGGCGGGACGGCGATATCGCTCCGCTGCGACGAATTCCGCATCTCGCGTGACGTCGATTTCCTCTGTGCCTCCCGCGAGGGGTACAGACAGCTGCGGCAGCGCGTCTACGGACGCCCGAGGCGAGGGCCGTCGTCGAGGCGAGGGTCGAACGGGAACGATGACACGCCCGAGCGGCCGAGGCGGCTCGCTTGTTCGTCGGTCGCGACAGCCCTCCTCAGCGCAGGCCGGGGAGGGGCAGGCCCGGGAGCGAGTTGCCGATCGCCGTGATGAGCTGCTCGTGCGTGATCGTCCCCGCGAGGCGGAACGGCACATCCACGTTGAGCGTCTCTCCGCCGATCGCGACGGTGCCGCTCACCTGGTACGGGATACCGCGGCTCTGCGCCGCCAGCGCGGCGATGCTCGTGAGGTCCTGCCACTTCACCGAGATCGGCGCCTCGATCCGGGTCCACTTCTTCGCGGGCAGCTCGAGCGGCGTGAGCGCGGTGACCGTGCCGACGTCGTACTTGCCGTCGAGCAGCACGCTCGCCTTCATCGAGCGCGTCGAGAGATCGATGCTGTTCGGGTTGTACGCCTGGATCTGGAGCCGCAGATCGATGCCCTGGACGGTGACGGCGGTCACCGTCGCGAGCTCGGGCTTGAGCGTCGGCGGCTCGGGGCGCGAGCACGCGACGAGGGTGACGGCGGCGGCGAGGAGAGGCGATCGCACGGCGGGAGATGTGGCGCGGATCTCCATGGAGCTCAACGGAAATCGGGCGCGCCACCGGGCCTCGTCCGCGGCCCGGTCCGCGGCCCGCCGGATCGCTCGACAGCCCCTGCGCGCGCCAGCGCCTCCGCCCCCGCGCGCGCCAGCGCTTCCGCCCCCGCGGGAACCCTTTCGATCTGCTATGCCCGGCGCATGGGCATCCTCCCGCTCGCCGAACGCCTCGCCAAGAAGGCGCTGAACAGGTCCGGGGTGCAGAGCCGCTGGGTCGACACGTCGGTCTGCCGGCTGCACCTCTACGATGCTCCGGGCACGGGCCCGCTCCCGACGGTGGTCCTGCTCCACGGCATCGGCTCCTCGGCGCTCCCGTACGCGCCGGTGCTGCAGCGACTCCGGGGGCGCGCCCGCCGCGTCATCGCCGCGGAGTCGCCGGGGCACGGGTGGAGCGCGGCGCCGGCGTCGGCGTTCACGCCGGAGTGCCTCGCCGCCGCCATGCACGAGCTGCTCGACCGCGAGCTCGACGAGCCGGCGATCGTCGTCGGCAACTCCCTCGGCGGCGCGGTCGCGGTGAGCTACGCGCTGAGCTCGCCGGGCCGCGTGCGCGCGCTGGTGCTCGCGTCGCCGGCCGGCGCCTGCATGGAGCAGGCCGAGCTCGCCGAGCTGCTCGGCGTGTTCAACCTGCGGTCGCGGGCCGACGCCCACGCGTTCTTCGCGCGCCTCTACCACCGCGTCCCGTGGTTCACCCCGCTCATCGCCGGCGACGTCGTGCGGACGTTCTCGCGCGAGACCATCCTCTCCTTCAGGCGCTCGGCCCGGTGCGATCACGCGTTCACGCCCGAGCAGCTGGGCGCGCTCTCGATGCCGATCCTGCTGATCTGGGGCCGCTCGGACCGCCTGATGCCGAGCGCCAACCTCGAGTACTACCGGCGGCACCTCCCTCCGCACGCGGAGATCGAGGAGCCCGAGGGCATCGGGCACTGCCCGCAGGTCGACGACCCGCGCCGCTTCGCCGAGCGGATCGCCGCGTTCGCGTGGGCGGCGCGCTCGACGGCGTCACCGGGCGCGGCGCCGTCGCCCTCGAGCGCGGCGCCGGCGGCGTAGGGGGCGGCGCCGGCGTCAGGCGTCCTCGGGGAGCGCGCCGTGCCGCTTGAGCAGGGCGCGGGTCAGGCTGCGGCGCAGCGGGATGATGCGCTCGCCGTCGCTGCCTGCGCCGAGGAGCACGGTCGCGAAGAAGTAGGTGTCTGCCCCGCGCTCGACGTAGCCGACCAGCCAGCCGGTGCTCGATCGCTCGTCCATCTCCATCCCCGTCTTGCCGCGCAGCGTGTAGGCCGGCGTCTGCTCCAGCACCAGGATCCGCTTCACGATGTCCATGCTCCGCGCGGAGCAGGGCAGCGCGCCGGCGTGGAGCCGCCGCAGGAAATCGATCTGCTCGTGCGGGGAGATGCGGAGCCCCCCGGTCAGCCAGAACTGGTCGATGCCCCCCGAGATGTCGCGGTTGCCGTAGCCGAGCGCGTCGAGGTGCGCCTGCATGCGCTCGGGCCCGATCCGGCGCGCGACCTCCTGGTAGAACCAGACGACCGAGTGCTTCATCGCCGACGCGAGATCGTGATCGCGGTTCCAGTCGGGCACGCGGCGCTGCACCCCGTCCCACCGCAGCGTGAAGCGCTCGTCCGGGATGACCCCTGTCTCCAGGCCGATGATCGTGTTCGGGATCTTGAAGGTCGAGGCGGGCACGTACCGCGCCGCCGCGCGGTCGGGGTTCACGACGCGGGTGACGCCCTGCGCGGCGTCGAACAGGACGAACGCGCCGTCCACGCCCTCCGCGCGGAGGAGCGCCGCCCCGCCCTCGTCGATCTCGGTCCGCGCCGCGGCCGGCGCGCTCGCGGCCGGCGCGCTCGCGCCGGGCGGGGCCGCCCCGCCGCTCGCCGCCGGGGGAGCGGACGGCGGCGGCGGCGCCGTGGCGCAGGCGCTCGCCGTCGTGACGATCGCGAGGAGCGTGCAGGAGAGCAACGGACGCGCCGAGGCCAGGGCGCGGCGCGAGAGGCATCCGGGGAGCGGAGAAAGCATGGCGCCCTCAACGCGGCCGGGGGCCGCGCGCATTCCCGAGCCATCGCCGCGATCGTCACCGCCGTCGCCGCCGCTCATTCCCGCGCCGCCGCCGCGGTCGTCGCTGCCATCGCCGTCCGCTCGCCCTCCGCGAAGTCGACGTCGATCCCGACGATCTTCATGAGCCGCAGCGCGTTCGCGCTCGTCACCACGCCGGGCTTCAGCTTGTAGTCGAAGGTCATCCTGTCCTCGACCACGAGCTCCTCGAAGTGCATGTTGCGCACCCGCCCTGCGGTCTCCTGCTCGAGCACGGAGAGCCCCATGTCGTGGGACGACACAGCGCCGATGGCCCCCCGCGCGACGAGGTGCCGCACGACCGCCCGCGCCCCGATCTGGCGCTCCCGCGCGTTCGTGCCGTGGAGGATCTCGTCGAGCAGGAACAGCACCCGCTCGCCGCCGTTCGCGCCGTCGACGACGCGCTTCAGGCGGGTCAGCTCGGCGTAGAAGTGCGAGACGCCGTGCTCGAGCGAGTCCTTGATCCGCATGCTCGTCCGCACGCGGACCGGCGAGAGCGACAGCGACGACGCGCAGACCGGCGCGCCCGCGAGGGCGAGGGCGGCGTTCACCCCGACGGCGCGCAGCAGCGTGCTCTTGCCCGACATGTTGGACCCCGTCACGAGCAGCGCGGCGCCCGCGCCCTCCAGCGAGACGTCGTTCGTCACCCGCCGGTCGCGCGGGAGGAGCGGGTGGCCGAGCCCCGCCGCCGTGAAGCGCGGCTCGCCGTCCTTCACGTCGGGGTACGCGTAGTCGGGGTTCTCGTGCGCGAACGTCGCGAGGCTCGCGAGCGCCTCCATGTGCCCGAGCGTCCGCATCCACGCCTTCACGTGCCGGCCCGCGCGCAGCTTCCACCGCTCCAGCGCGAGCGCGCACCACACGTCCCAGAGCAGGAAGAGGTTGGCGGCGATGTGGACGAGCCCGCTGTGGCGCAGGTCCGAGTAGCCGACCCGGCTCTCGAGCGCCGTCATCTCCCGCGAGGCGAGCACGCCCGAGGGCCCCGCGAGCTCGGCCTTGAGCTCGCGGAGCAGCGCCGACGAGAACGCCTGCTCCTCGACGCGGGCGAGGATCGGCCGGTACCGGGCGAACGGCGCCTCGCGCGACGAGGCCGCGGCGACGATCGGCTCGACCGCGGGCCGCAGCAGGACCAGCACGAGGATCTGGGCGGCCAGCGGCAGGAGGTAGGCGTGGCGGAGCAGCCCGAGCTGCTCCGCCGGGATGAACCGCGGCGCCGCGAGCAGCGCCAGCGTCAGCGGCACGAGCACCTTCGCCGCGGTCAGGAGCGCGCTCACCGGCAGGCCGCCGGCGCGGGCCTCCGGGCCGAGCAGCGCCGGGGGCGCCTCGGCCCACGCGATGAGCGGGCCGGCCTCGCGCCCGCGCGCCCCCGCCTGCATGCCCACCACCGCGAGATCCTCCCGGAACGCCCCGAGGCCGGCGAGCTCGCGCACCGCCTCCTGCCGCGCCGCCACGGCGGGCGCCGGGGCGGGCTCCGCGAGGAAGGCCGCGAGCGTGGCCTCGCCCTCGCCCGTCTGCGCCACGTTGAGCAGCTGGAACAGCGACGCCTGCCCGAACACGTCGAGATCGCCCGTGTAATCGTGGTCCGGCGCGGCGAACCGGTCGCCGCGCTCCGGGAAATCGGCGAAATCGCCGGCGACCCGCCGCTTGCCGCGCACGTAGAGGCCGATGCGCTGCTCGAGCTCCGTCATCCGGGTGACGAGGCGCGCGTGCGCGACGAGCAGCCCGAGGAACACCGCGGTCACCGCCCCGGCGGCGTACGCGACCCACCGCGGCACGTCGCCGAAGAGCGCGTACCCCCCGGCCACGACCGCCGCCAGGAACGAGACGCCGCGCAGCAGCGAGAACGTCTTCGAGCGGCGCTCGAGCGCGCCGGCCTCGGCGCGCAGGACCGAGAGGCGATCCTCGTAGGCGGACAGGACGTGCTGCGCGACGGCGTTGGGGGGCGGCTCCACGGGGCCCTCTCCATAGGCCACCGCCGGCCGTGCATCCAGCCGGAGGGGTGGTCCTCACACGAAGGCCACGAAAGCTTTGAAGCGTCCTGGCTGGCTGCTCGTACAATGCCGCCCATGGACCAGAACCTGCTGGAGCGCCTCAAGGCGTACACCGTCGTCGTCGCGGACACCGGCGACATCAACTCGATCGAGAAATTCCGCCCCCAGGACGCGACGACGAACCCGTCGCTCATCACGGCGGCGGCCCAGATGCCCGAGTACGCCGACATCGTGAGCGGCGCGCTCGCCTGGGGCCAGAAGGAGGCGGGCCGGGGCAAGGGGCCGGACGACGTCGTGGGCCTCGCGTTCGAGCGGCTCGCCGTCGACTTCGGCCTGCGCATCCTGAAGATCATCCCCGGCCGCGTCTCGACCGAGGTCGACGCGCGCCTCTCCTTCGACACCCAGGCGACCATCGAGAAGGGCCGGAGCATCGTGCGCCTCTACGAGGAGGCCGGCGTCTCGCGCAAGCGCGTCCTCATCAAGATCGCCTCGACGTGGGAGGGCATCCGCGCGGCGGAGGTCCTCGAGAAGGAGGGCATCCACTGCAACCTCACGCTGCTCTTCGGGCTGCACCAGGCGATCGCGTGCGCCGAGGCAGGCGTGACGCTCATCTCGCCGTTCGTCGGGCGCATCCTCGACTGGTACCTGAAGGACACCGGCCGCACGAGCTACGCGCCGGCCGAGGACCCCGGCGTCGTCTCGGTCACGAAGATCTACAACTACTACAAGAAGCACGGCTACAAGACCGAGGTGATGGGCGCGAGCTTCCGCAACATCGACGAGATCAAGGAGCTCGCCGGCTGCGACCTCCTGACGATCTCGCCGAAGCTGCTCTCGGAGCTCGCCTCCGCGCGCGGCGACCTGCCGAGGAAGCTCGACCCCGACGCGGCGCGCGCCCTGCAGATCGCGAAGGTCCCGATGGATGAGGCGGCGTTCCGCGCGATGCACGCCGCCGACCGGATGGCCAGCGACAAGCTGAGCGAGGGCATCGACGGCTTCGCGAAGGCGCTCGCCTCGCTCGAGGTCCTGCTCCGCGAGCGCCTCCAGCAGGGGGCCGCCTCCTAGCGCCGGGGACGCGCGACGCGCGGGCGCGGCGGAGCTCCGGGGAGCGGGCCCGGGCGCCGCGCGCCGCGTCTACCACGCACGCCGCGCGCCGCGTCTACCCCGCGCGCCGCGCCTGCGTGCGCCTGCGTTGAGGAGTGGAGGCGCGGGAAGAAGGCGGAGGGCCGGCTTGCATGTGAGCCTCCCCGTCCTCTAGGATTCGTCAAACTGGACGAATCTCGGCAGCATTCGATCGCCCGCGCCGCGCGTGGTCGACTGCGGTTCTCCGGGAGGCTCCCCGTGGAGCCGCCCTTTTCGCGATGGCATCGAGGAGGCGACGGTGAAGCTCACGTCACAGGAGTACTGGGAGAACCACTGGAAGGGCTACGTCGGCACCGACGATCTGGGGGGCGGCTGCGAGATCTACGACGACGTCGCTCCGTTCCTGCCGCGCGGGGAGGGGCTGTCGTTCTTCGAGATCGGCTGCGCACCCGGCCGTATCCTTGTCGACTTCTGTGGGCGCCTGGGGTTCACGGCGTACGGCCTGGATTACGCCTGCGACCCGGAGGTCGTCGAGCAGGAGATCCGGAAGCGCGGCATCAAGGTCGGCAAGATCGAGAAGGGGGATTTCTTCAGCTGGAAGCCCCAGCAGAAGTTCGATATCGTTGCTTCCTTCGGGTTCATCGAGCACTTCGATGACGCCGGGGCAGTGATGGATCGGCACTTCGAGCTGGTGAAGCCGGGCGGCACCGTGGTCGTGGGCATGCCGAACTTCGCCGGCGGGCAGAAGGCGCTCCACTGGCTGCTCGATCGCAAGAACCTGAGAGGCCACAACACCCGCATCATGAACCTGCCGTTCCTGGAGGCCGCCGCCCGCCGCAACGGCGCCGAGATCGTCCAGGCCCGCTACACGGGCGGCCATTTCGATTTCTGGCTGGACGACGAGGCGCCGCTCCTGGCGCGGCGTGTCGTCTGGAAGGTCGTCCCGCCCCTCAAGGCGATTGCGCGCCGGGTGGTCCCCGGCGAGACGAACCCCTGGTTCTCGCCCTTCCTGTTCGCCATTTACCGTGCGCCCCTGCTGCCCGCAGGGACAGCCGACGCTTGATCCATTCCCCGATGAGCGAGCCGAGCCAGAACGCCGCCACCCCGCCGGTCGTCCGCGACGCAGACGCCGATCACCGCTTCCGCGAGAGCGCGCGGCGCCACGGCTGGGATCCCGACGATCCGTGGGTCGGGGGGTATGCCACGTGGGAGTGGCGCCGCAGCCGCCACGCCTACGACGACCTCTTCACGTCGGTCCGCGGCAAGAAGGTGCTCGAGTTCGGCTGCCACTTCGGCGGAACCTCGGTCGTGCTCGCGGCCCTGGGCGCCGAGGTGACCGCGCTCGACGTCGACCCCATGTACGTCGAGCTGGCGCAGCTGAACGCCGAGCGCCACGGGATGTCGGACCGGATCCGCGTTCATCACGTCCCCGACACGACCGCGATGCCGTTCGCCGACCGGGAGTTCGAGCTCGTCTCCTGCAACAGCGTGCTCGAGTACGTCCCGCCCGAGCGCCTGCCGGCCGTCCAGCGCGAGATCGATCGGGTGCTCGCGCCGTGGGGGTTCATCGTCATCCTGGGCACGAGCAACCGCCTCTGGCCGGTCGAGTGCCACAGCCGCCGTATCCTGATGAACTACGTGCCTCGGGCGCTGCGCCCGCTGTTCCCGGGCAGGTCGATCTACAGCGTATTCCCCTGGGAGCTCCGGCGCGGGTTCGGCGACTATGTCGACATCTCGCAGCAGGATCGGGGCCGGCTGATCGTCGACCTGAAGGCCAAGATGGGGCTGTCCGGGCCGCGGCTCATGGCCTTCTCGGCGGCGAACCGGCTGCTCGGCCCGCTCGGGATGCACGTGGGCTTCGTGTCCCCGACGATCACGATGGTTCTTCAGAAGCGCGGTGAGGGAGGAGCTGGCGATGGCTGACGGGAGGACGCGGGTCTACATCACCGTGGACGTCGAGTGCGCCGAGGAGCGCATCCTGGGCGATACCAAGTCTCCCGCGATGGGCTACGACCTCCGGATCTGGGGTCGCTTCGTCAACCAGCGCGAGCCCCTCGGCATCGAGCTCATCATGCGCGAGCTCGAGGCGTACGGCCAGCGCGGGACGTTCTTCGTCGAGGCCATCGGCTCGTACAGCTTCGGGATGGACGGGCTGACGAGCGTGTGCCAGGCGCTCCACAGCCGCGGCCACGACGTGCAGCTGCACGTGCACCCCGTGCAGCGGCGCGCGGACTGGCACACCCGGGGCGAGCCCCGCGTCTCCGACGACATCGCCGACTACCCGGTCGAGGAGCAGACGCGGCTCCTCCTCGAGGGGCGCGACCTGCTCGTGCGCGCGGGCGTCCCGGCGGGCGAGCTGCTCGGCTACCGCGCCGGCAATTTCGGCGCGAGCAACGACACCTGGCGGGCGATGAAGCGGGCGGGGCTCGTGCTGAGCAGCAACTACAACCCCTGCTACTTCAGCAAGAACTGCAAGATGCAGTATCCGGGCGCGCGGCTCGGCCTCTTCGAGACGCCCGAGCCGGGGGTGTACGAGCTGCCGGTCACGAACTTCATCGAGCCCACGAGGCGCTTCAGGCACCTTCAGATCACGGCGGTGACCCTCGACGAGATCAAGCACTGTCTCCTCCGCTACCGCGCCCTCGGGGTGAAGGAGGTCACGCTGGTGACCCACTCGTTCGAGTTCTATTTCCTCGACTCGGCGGAGGCGCGCCGCGGCTTCCCGAACCGGCTCAACGTCGAGCGGCTCCGCGGGCTCTGCCGCTTCCTCGACGAGAACTCGAGGGATTTCGAGGTCGACACCGTGGGCGCCCTCGCGCGCCGGCTCTCGGACGCGGCGCCTTCCACGCACGGGGAGCGCGGCGTCGACGAGGGCGCGCCGCCCTCGCTGCAGTTCCCCCACTCCAACGCGATCCACCACGCCCGCCGCGTCGTCGAGCAGGCGTACAAGCGCGTGGCGCAGCGGCTCACGTTCGGCTAGCCCCGTCGGCCAGGGGCGGCCGGGCTCCTGCGCCGCCGTACGGCGCGAGGCGCGAGGCTGATCGCCGCTCACCCGGCGCCCGCGCCCCGGCTGCGTTCCGCGGTCGCGAGCGTCGTCGACGATGGCGCGCCGCCGCGGTGCTAAGTAGCGCGTATGCGGCTCATCGGACAGATCCACGTTTCTCTCAAGGGCAGCATCATCCAGCGCAACCCCACCGTCTGGGAGAAGCTGAAGCGCAGCTTCGGCGCCACGGTGGATCTCGACACCGATCGCGTGCGCGTCGAGCTCGAGGCCACCGCCGTGGTCGATCAGGTGCGGCGGGCGCTCGTCCAGCTCGGGGTCACGAACGCCCTCTCGCTCGTGATCGACGACACCGTCATCTTCCAGGACACCGACGGGAAGCCGGACGATCTTCCCGACCTCGTGCTCGCGCTGTCCGAGCATTCCGCCGTGTTCGGGCGCGGGTTCAGCGAGCTCAGGTTCGCCGCCGAGCACGAGGAAGCGGGGCTGCACCTGGTCATCGAGACGCGGGCGCGCACCGAGCACGCCGACGACGAGCCGTCGGGGCTCGTCTCCATCGGCGGGCGCCTGCGGGACCTCGAGCCGCGAGCCGGCGAGTCCGCGGAGGACTACCGCCGCCGCGTCGAGCCCCTGGCGAAGGATCCGGCGCTGTTCGAGGCGGCGCGGCTGCAGTTCGAGTCCTTCGTCGGGCGGGTCGAGGGGGCCCTCAAGGCCACGATGCCGGAGGCGCGCGTGGACCATCACCACGCCGACGCGCGCGTCGTGCACTCTCCAGCGGGCGACGGCGCGGGCGCCGAGCGGCCTCCCGTGGGCCCCACGCACCCGGGTTATGATCCGTTCGTCGTCTATTACCCACCCAGCCCGCTCGGGATGATGCTGGACGTGATGCTCATCACCTCGTTCATGCACATGCTCACGCCTCCACACGTCCTCTTCGTGAGCCCCGCGGGCACGATGCTCGGCACAGCGCAGGAGGCCGCCGAGAATCCCGACCTCTTGAGCGGCGCGGATCGCGGCGGCGACGACCTCTCGGCGGGCGACGAGGGGGACGGGGCGGATGACGGCGATCCGTGGGGTGATGACGGCGGCGGGGTCGACGACGGCGGCGGGTTCGATGACGGCGGCGGGTTCGATGACGGCGGCGGGTTCGACGGCGATTTCGGCGATTGAGCCGCTCGCGCCCTGCCGCGGCGAGGCGCCGCGGCAGGGCCTCGCGCGTGTGTCGCGCGTCCGTCGAGCGTCTGTTGCGCGTAGGTTCCGGCGCGCAGCTCGCGAGCGCGCCGGCGACGCGCTGACCTCGCGGCCGAGCGGGCTCGTCCGGCCATGGACGACGACTGGTGATCATGGTACGCCGCGCTACGGCCGTGACCGGCGCTGGCATGAGCATCTATCGCGCTGGCGTGCTGATGGTCGCGCGCCGAACCCTGGACTGGAGAGCGCGATGAACAAGAGCGAGGCGGCGCTTCGGAAGCAGCCGCAGGTGGCGGGCGGGGGAGATCCGGAGATCGCCAGAGAGGTCCGTACCATCATTGCAGAGCGATGTGGGATGAGCGTCGATGCCGTGACTCCCGACCTGTCGCTCGAGAGCGGCCTCGGCGTGGATTCACTGGCGCTCATCGAGGTCAACGTCGCGCTCGAGGAGCGATTCCAGATCGTGGCGCCCGATTTCGCGGCGCCCGATCAGGCGCAGATCAGCACGGTCGGCGACGTCATCGCCTTCGTCGAGGCGCAGATCGCGGCGCGGGGCGGCCGGGGAGGGGCGCCTTGACCGCCCCGCGCACGCGCGCCGAGCGCGAGGCCGCCGTCCGGACGCCCGAGGAGCAGCGGGAGCACGAGCGGCGGGAGGTCGCAGCTCATTACCAGAACGACCCGGAGATATTCTCCATGGTCCTCGACAGCCGCCTGGCTTACGCGACGGGCATCTTCCTCGATCCTGGCGAGAGCCTCGAGACGGCGCAAGAGCGGAAGTACGACTGGGTCCGCCGCGAGCTCGACATCCACCCCGGAGAGCGCGTCCTCGACGTGGGGTGCGGCTGGGGCTCGAACCTCATCTATCTCGCCGAGCGCACAGGCGGGAGCTTCCATGGCGTCACGCTGAGCGACAAGCAGCGGCAGGAGGCGCTCCGCCGCGCCGACCGGGCGGGCGTCGCCTCGCGGGTCCGCATCGACCTCGCTCATATCGAGGACATCGACCTCGCGCCCGAGTCGCTCGACGCCGTGCTGTTCGTCGGCAGCATCGTGCACATGCACAACCGCGAGCGGATCCACCAGAAGATCGCCGCCGCGCTGCGCCCGGGCGGCAGGCTGCTCATCTCCGACTGTTATTTCCCGGCGCGCGCCCGCGGGGATCGGGAGAGCTCTGCGACCCAGTACATCTTCGTCGAGGCGCTCGGCTATTGCCGCCTGATCTCGCTGGCCGAGGAGCTCGGGATGATCGAGCAGGCCGGCCTCGATGTCCGGCGCGTCGAGGATCTCACGAGCTCGTACGTGCACACGGTCGCCCGGTGGATCGACAACGTGCGCGCGAACCGCGCCCGGATCGACGCCCGCGCGCCCGGCTTCTCGCGGCTGCTCCAGACGTACATGACCGTGGGCCGGCTCTCCTTCGCGCGCCGCACCGCGCTCGAGTACATGATCGTGGCGACGAAGGGCGGCGGCCGCGAGCGCCTCGGCGTCGCGCCCTCGCCCGAGCCGGGGCGCGCGCCGTGAGCCGCGGGCTCTCTGCGCGGACGGTCGCGGGCCTGCTCAGGGCGCGGGCCGAGGCGACGCCGGATCGATTCGGATTCTATCACAAGCAGCAGGGCGAGTTCGTCGGGTGGTCGTGGGCGGAGTACTGGCGCCGCGCGCGCGCGGCGGCGTCGGGCCTGCTCGCGGCGGGGGTGCGCCCGGGCGATCGCGTGCTCTTGCTCGTGACGGACGTGGAGGTGGCGGTGCCGTGCCTCTTCGGCGTCTGGGTGCTCGGCGCGGTGCCGATCCAGGTCGGGGTGCCGTACCGGCTCACGGACGTGGCGGCGTTCCTCGGCGAGCTCCGGAGGACGGCCGCCCGCGTCGGCGCGCGCGCGCTCGTCGTCTCGTCCGCGCTGCTCGGCTTCGCGCAGGGCGAAGAGGGGGCGGACGGCCTCCTCCAGCTCGCCGCCGAGCCGCTGCTCGACGCGCCCCTCACGGGCTCGCTGCCCGATCCGGAGCGCGCGCCCGGGCCCGCGCTCATCCAGCTCACGAGCGGCAGCACCGGGCACCCGCGCGGCGTGGTGATCCCGCACGAGCGGCTGATGCTGCACCTCGATGCGATGAGCCAGCGGCTCCCGGTGCGCGGCGAGGGCGCGGGGGGCGTCTCGTGGCTGCCGCTCCACCACGACATGGGCCTCGTCGGCGGGCTGCTCTTCCCGCTCTTCAACGATTTCCCCGTTCACATGCTCTCGCCGCTCGAGTTCCGGACGCGGCCTTTCTCGTGGCTCGCGGAGATGTCGAGCATCCGGGGTGTCATCTCGCTCGGGCCGCCGAGCGCCTATGCCATCTGCATCGGCCTCGCCCGCCGCGCCGTCGAGGCGGGCCTCGATCTCGGCGCGTGGCGGTGCGCGATGATCGGCGCCGAGCCGATCTCCCCCGCCTTGCTCCGCCGCTTCGCCGAGGCGTTCGCGCCCTGCGGCTTCCGCGTCGAGGCGTTCTTCCCCGTCTACGGGCTGGCCGAGGCGACGGTCGCCGTGACCTTCCCCGATCTCTACGCCGAGCCGCGCGCCCTCACGGTGGATCGCGGCCTCCTGGAGCGCGAGGGCCGCGTCGAGGAGGCCGCGCCTGGCCCCCTGTCGCTGGAGCTCGCCGGCGTCGGCAGGCCGATCCCGCACACGGAGATCCGGATCGTGGACGCCCAGCGAAGCCCCGTCCCGGAGCGCACGGTGGGGGAGATCGAGGTGCGCTCGGAGACGGTGATGGAGGGCTATTTCAACGAGCCCGAGGCGACCGCCGAGGCGCTCGTGGGCGGGTGGCTGCGCACGGGCGATCTCGGGTTCATCGATCGCGGGACGCTGTTCGTCACCGGCCGGAAGAAGGAGGTGATCATCAAGGGGGGTCACACGATGATCCCCGCCGTGATCGAGGAGATCGCCTCCCGGGTCGACGGGATCCGGGCCGGGTGCGTTGTCGCCGTCGGGCTGTTCGTCGAGGAGCGCCAGACCGAGTCGGTCTATGTGGTGGCCGAGACGCGCGCCGAGGCGTCCGAGCACGCCGGCCTCGTGGAGCGCGTGCGGGAGGCGCTGCGGGCGAACGGCGTCACGGTGGACCAGGTCGTCCTGGTTCCGCCGGGCGAGCTGCCCAAGACGACGAGCGGCAAGCTGCGACGCCGGGAGGTCGCCGAGCGGCTCCGCGCCGGGGCGCTCCGCTGAAGAGCGCGCCGCCTCCACCCCACCATCCGTCACCAACGTGAGTGTGAACGTGAACGTGAACGTGAACGTGAACGTTTACGTGGACGTGGTCGTTCACGGCCTATCGTTGACGACCACGACCACGTAAACGACTACGACCACGTAAACGTTCGGATGTAGGAGGACGCGGCGCGGATCGGCCGATTTCGCGGGCGCTGCAGGGCGGTGCGCGATAGATCCCGGAATCGCTCTCCGGAGCACAACCGAACGGGACCGTCCATGTTGAGCAGCCTGCGAGACCACGAGTCCACCTGTCCCGCCCCGCTTTCGCCCGAGGCGCGCGCGTGGGAGCTGGAGCAGCTCCGGATGCTCGGCCTCGAGGACGACGACTGGTGCTCGGACGAACAATGCCCCTTCTGTGCGGGGCGGCCCCTGTCCGTGGAGAGCAAACGAGCGCACGGGTGAGCGGCGCCCTCGGTCGGGGCCGGGTCACCGGCGCGAGCGGCCGGTGACCCGCAAGGGGATCACTCTGCGATCTTCCCCTTCACCCACCTGCCCGACTCGGTGAGGTCGTTGTCGTTCCAGTTGCCCATCTGGTTTGCGTTGGGCCTGAGCGCGGAGCACGCCTCGGCCTTGTCGCCAAGCGACCAGTTGGCCCAGCTGATGTTGTGCGAGTCAAGGAAGTCGAGCCAGGTCTGCGACTCGCCGAGGTTGAGCTGGCCGTTGCCGTCGGCGGAGCAGGTCCCCCACTCGGTCACGAACAGCGCCAGCTTCTTGTTGATGGCCTTCTGGGCCTTGTCGCGCAGCGACGCCTTGTGCGTGTTGGCGTAGAAGTGGAGGGTGTACGCCACGTTCTGATCGCTGAGGGGATTGTCCGCGGCGATGTCGACGTCCTGCGACCAGTTCGGCGAGCCGACGATGACCAGGTTGTTCGCGCCCTGGCCGCGGATCTCGGAGATCACCGCCTCGGCGTAGGACTTCACCGCGGGCCAGGTGTTCGTGTTGAGGGGCTCGTTGAAGACCTCGAAGATGACGTTGGGCGTGTTCTTGTAGGCCTGCGCCACCTCGCGGAAGTAGCTCCTCGCCTGGTCCAGGTGCTGGTGCGCGTTGTGATCGTGCCAGTCGAGGATGACGTAGATGCCCTTCGCGATCGCCGCGTCGGCGATGGTCTTCGCCTTGGCCTTCTGGGCGCCCGCGTCCTGGAGGTACCCGTCTTCGCCCTCGATGCCCATGGCGGCGCGGACGACGGTCGACTCCCAGTTGTCCGCGAGCGAGTTGACGACATTGCCGTTGTAGTAGTTGCTCCACTGGCTCCAGAACAGGCTCATGCCCTTGAGCTGGACCGGGGACCCGTGCTCGCCGACGATGTTGCCGTTCATGACCCGGAGCCGGCCATGACGCTCGACCGGCGTGCCGTCCGTGGGCACCACCCCCCCGGTGCTCGCGCTCGTCGTGGACGAGGCCGATGTCGTCGCCGAGGTCGTCGAGGCGCTCGAGGTCGTCGCGCTCGCGGAGGTCGTCGAGGCGCTCGAGGTCGTCGCGCCCACGGAGGTCGTCGAGGCGCTCGAGGTCGTCACGCTCGCGGAGGTCGCCCCGCCGCCGCCCGCGCCGCCCGCGCCGCCCACGCCGCCCACGCCGTCGTCCGTCCCCGCGTCACCGCAGCCGATCAGCACGGTGGCTTGCAACGCAACCACCGCGAGGCCGAATGACCACTTCGACCTGCCAAGCACACCGCGAAGCAAAACTCTTTTCATCATGTCCTCCAAGAGAAGTATCCGGATGGCGCGGCATTAGAAGGGCAGTTCAGCGCCATGGCAAGCCCTCTGCGTGCCTCTGATCAAGGGATGAAATCCACGCCGTTTGTATGGCAAAATACAGTATTCTGCGCGCAGGTTACAACTGTGGCCGGTGGTCTCCAGCGAGACCGTGAGGCGAAGCCTTCACGGGCGCCGATCTGAGGGAGCCGTGGTGTGCAGGCAACAGAAATTTCGCAAAAAATATGCCAGTTGGCGGAGCCCGTGATGCGGACGCTGCTGCGCTGCGTCTCCGGTCTGTGCGGGGGGCTGTGCCGCGCGGGTCCACGCAGGCTACGGTGTTCCCCTTGGTGGTCGGGTGACCACCCTGGGCAACCGCCTATCCATGCGCAGGGCGTCAATATTGCTCAGGAAATTGCGAGCGACCGCTCCCGGGATGTCACGCCTCGAGCGCCGCGCCCGGTTTGTCTCGCCGCGCCGTCGAGGCGCTCGTCACGTCGGCACCGGCACTGGCGGCGGCTCGTCGTCCGGCGCGATGCAGGCGGACAGGTCGAACAGCATGAAGAGCAGCGCCTTCTCCTGGGCGGTCAGCTCATGCATCGCCCCGTCGCGGTCTTCACAGCCGCTCGGGAACGGCGCCCCGGCGACGTCGCTCGCCGCCACGTGGATGTCCGTGTACACGAACCTGCCGCACTGCGCCTCTTCCGGCGCGCCGATGGGCGTGTTGAAGGTGAAGTATTTGACCCCCGCGGGCGCGTCGAAATCGGTGTTGGCCTCGTTGTAGAGCCACCGTGTCGCGATCTCCTCGTTCACCGAGTCGACCCAGTGCTGCGGATCGTCGATCTCGATCTGCCCGGGCACGGTCGACGCGCCCACGTTGGCGAGCCAGTCCCGGAGCGCCAGGCCCTTCGGGAACGTGGTGTCGACGAGCACGGGGAGCCCGTCGTCGGGATCGCTCTCCTCGTCCCATTCGGCCGTCTCCGGGAACCGCTCCGGCCCGAGGCGGAGCCAGGTGTTGTGCCAGTGCGACGCGAACACGCGGCCTCCCGCGGAGGCGTAGTCGAACATCGCTCGCAGCGCGGCCTCCGGCTTGTCGTCCTCGAACTCGGAGCCTTCGCACGACAGGATCACCATGTCGTATCGACGCAGGGTGTCGAGCGAGCCCCAGAACTCCCGCGCGCGGGAGAAGGGGGCGCCGTCGTTCAGGCCGTCCCGGTACCTGCTCGTCGCGCTGTCGCCCTCGATGGCGCGCCCGGCGAACAGGTTCACCCGCCCGTCGCCCGCCTCCGGCGTGAACTCCGACGCGTCGATTCCCATCTTGTACAGCAGGCACTCCAGCACGTCCGAGCCGCCGGTCGTCAGCGCGATCTTCGGGAGGTGGCCCTCCGCTTTGCTGCGCGGCAGGCGGACCGTCCTGTCCACGGTCGGGTTGTCGACGCACCCCTCGACCTTCGGCAGCGTGATCTGGCGCCGCCATTTGCCGAGCTGGACGACCAGCGGGATATCCACCCCGACGGGCACGTCCTCCAGCACGAATCGCCCGTGCGTGTCCGTCAGCGCGGTCGCGATCGGATCGCCGGAGAGCGTCACATCGCACCGATCGCAGCTCGCCCCGTCGGTGATGGGCTCAAGCTCCCTGTTCGGGATGTACACCGTGACGTTGTACAGCGGGAGTCTGCCCGCAGGCTCGTACACGGTGCCGCTCACGGTGGTCGTGCCGCCGGCTGGACAGGCGATCTGCTGGCACTCGAGCCCTTCGCACCCGCCGCTCGTGACCCCTGACCCGCCGCTCCCCGCCAGGAAGGGGATTCCCCCGGAGCCGCCGCCCCCCGCGCTCTGGTCGGCTCCGCCGCCGGACGTGGCGCCGATCGTCCCGCCGGAATCGCCGCAGGAGCATCCGCCAGCGACAGCCGGGGCCATGGCCGCCGCGGCCAGGAGCCATCGGGCGCTGCCGTGCACTATGCCCATTCGATCCTCCAGGCGCACAGAGGCGAATGTGCCCTGTTCCGCCCATTCCAAGAGTAATCGAACCGCGCGGATACGGGAAGGGACAACCATGCAAGGATGCGAGCGAGAACACGCTCCTGCGTGCATTGACGGGAGCCCTCCTCTCCGTCTGCGCCGCCGGGGGCGGCGCGGGGCAGTCGGGTGTCATTCGCTCGGTTCCGCTCTGCCTCGTCAGGTTTCCGTGCGCGTGCGATCGAGCGGACCGTGAGGAGACAGGCGACAGCGGCGCCAACCTTCGTTCCGCGTACCACCGCGCCCCGCGTGGCCGTGTTCCGTCATGGCGAGATGCCCCTCGGCAGAGTAGGATGCGGCGCTTTGCAATCGGTCCTACCTGCCCCCGCTCTCCCTCGCCCGCGTTTGCTGGAGATCACCTGGCCCATCTTCAGCGAGAACCTGCTGCACATGCTCGTCGGTGTGTTCGGCGTATGGCTGGTCAGCCGCCTCTCGGACGAGGCCGCCGCCGCGTACGGGCTGTCCAACCAGATCATGTTGACCTTCATGATCACCTTTCGCTTCGTCAGCGTCGGCGCGAGCGTGGTGGTCACCCAGTATCTCGGCGCGCGGGACCGCGCCGGGGCGGAGCAGGTCGCGCGGGCGTCGCTCGCGGCCAATCTCTGGCTCGGCGTCTTCAGCTTCGCCGTCATCGCGATCGGCGCGAGGCCGCTGCTCGAGCTGATGCGCCTGCCGCCTTCCCTGTTCCCGATCGCGGAGCCTTACCTGATCGCCGTCGGCGTGATGCTGGCGTTCGACGCGGTGAATTTCTCGATGGGCTCGGTGCTGCGCGCGCACACCCACACCCGCGACACGCTGCGCCTCATCGTCGTCATGTACGTGGTGCAGCTCGCGCTCAGCCTGCCGCTCATGTTCGGTGTCGCCGGGGCTCCGGGGCTCGGCATGATGGGGCTCGCGCTCGCCGCGGTGGTCGGGCGCGCGCTCTCGTTCTGGATGCACCGGCAGCTCTGGATCTCGCGCCTCGGCATCCGCCCGACCTTCGAGGATTTCTGGCGCATTCGCCCCGATCGCCTCCGCGAGATGCTGCACATCGGCCTGCCGGGGGCGGGCGAGAACGTGGTCTATCGCATCAGCTTCATGATCATCCTCGCGATGGTCGCCAACATGGGGCAGACGGCGCTCACCACCCATACGTACACGATGCAGATCATGCACTTTCTGCTCCTGTTCGGCATGGCGATCGGCTTCGGGACCGAGATCGTGGTCGGGCACCACATCGGCGCCGGCGATCTGCAGGGCGCCGATCGGCTGGTGCGCGGCGGCCTGGCGATCGGGTTCTGCGTGTGCGTGAGCCTGGTGCTCGCCACCGCGCTGCTCGGCCCCCACCTGCTCGGCCTCTTCTCGCGCGATCCCGAGGTGATCGCCACCGGCTCCCGGCTGCTGTGGCTGACCCTCCTCGTCGAGCCGGGCCGCACGCTCAACCTGGTCGTCATCAACGGGCTCCGCGCCACCGGCGACGCCCGCTTTCCCGTCGGGTTCGGCGTCTTCTCGATGTTCGCCGTGGCCGTCGGGCTGTCCTGGCTGCTCGGCGTCCACCTCGGCTGGGGGCTCGCCGGCGTCTGGGTCGCCTACGCCGCCGACGAGTGGGTCCGCGGGCTGGTCATGGCCGCGCGCTGGCACTTCCACGGCTGGGTGCCCCACGCGCGGCGCACCTTCCGCCGGGTGCGACTGAGCAGCCGCCCCGCGTGAGCGCTCGCGCTGGCGCTGGCTGACCGACCGCCCCGAGCAAGGGTGAAGCGCCACCCGGCGGAAGGCGGCCGGGGAGGCCGGGCGCCGCTCATCCCGCCGGCGTGTTCACCTTCTCGGTGACGGCCATGCACAGCGCGGCCACGCCGCGCCTCGGGACGGTGACGAGCTTGTCGCGGAAGCTGGCGCGCTGATCGGTGTAGAGCTTCGACACCTTGTGCGAGAGGATCGTCGAGCTCCAGACCGCGACAACGTCGGCCCAGCGGAGATCGGCGTCGGCCTTCGCCGCATTGCGGTGGCCCTCTCCGTCCACGATGCGGATCTCGACCTCGCCCGCGAGCAGCTGCCGCAGGTCCTCGGACGTGCCTGGCCCGCCGCCGACCACGAGCAGCCTCCGCAACCCGCGCGCGTGGAACGCGCCGATCATCGCGAGCGCTGCCCGCTTGTTCGCCGAGCTGCCGCAGAGGTCGCAGACGGCGTCGGCGCCGACCTCGACCACGCGGAGCCCGGACTTCGGCGGCAGCTTCACACACTCGGCGCAGCGGCGCTCGACCCGCTCCTCCGCCGGCGCCGACGGCCGGGGGCGGCCGAGCGCCTGCTGCGCCTGGCCCGCGAGCTCAGCCGGGAGGAAGTCCGCGGGGTGGCGGAGCTCCGTCGCTGGCGCATGCTCCGCGAGCCAGAGGAGCAGATCGGTTTCTGAAATATTCAGAGATTTTGCGAGGTTGCGCACACGGACGGATCGCGCCATTGCGACGCGACTGTGACATGTGCAGCACCGCTGCGCCCTTTTCTATCGCAGGGGGGTGGCCTCGGGCTGGCCCCGATGCGGCCCGGCGCGGGAGGTGGCCCGTTCGCGCGCGGCTCAGTCGAGGGCGGCGGCGCGGCGCAGCCCGTGGCGCTGGAGGAGGCGGTGGAGGTACATCCGGTCGAGCCCTGCTTTGCGCGCGGCGCGGCTCACGTTGCCGTTCGACCACTCCAGCAGGGCGGCGAGGTAGCGCCGCTCGAACTGGTCGATGATCGCGTCCTTCGCCTCCTTGAAGGGCATCTCGATGTTCGCGGCGGGCTCCTCGGGCGCGGCGCCCGGCGGCGCGGCGCCCTGCGGCGCTGAGCTGCGCTCGGGCGGCGCCGCCGCCCCCATGGCGGCGCCCTCGCCGAGCACGACGCGGCGCTCGACGTAGTTCCTCAGCTCTCGCACGTTGCCGGGCCAGTCGTAACGCTTCATGTCCTCGATGACCTCGGGGGGGAAGAGGTGCACCTTGTCGACGGCGCCGAGCTCGTTCAGGAAGCAGTGGACGAGGAGGCCGATGTCCTCCTTGCGCTCCCGCAGCGGCGGGACGCGCACGGTGAGCACCGAGAGGCGGTAATAGAGGTCCTCGCGGAACCTGCCGCTGTTCACCTCGCGCTCCAGGCGCCGGTTCGTGGCGGCGATCACCCGGATATCGACCTTGCGCACCCGGCTCTCGCCGAGCCTGCGCACCTCGCGCGAGGCGAGGGCGCGGAGGAGCTTCGGCTGCATCTCCAGCGGCAGCTCGCCGATCTCGTCGAGGAAGACGGTTCCGCCGTCGGCCTCCTCGAACGCGCCGGCGCGGTCGCGCGTGGCGCCCGTGAACGAGCCGCGCACGTGGCCGAACAGCTCGCTCTCGATGAGGCTCGGCGAGATGGCGCCGCAGTCGACGATGACGAGCGGCTTGTCGGCGCGGGCGCCGCGCTGGACGAGCTCGGTGGCGATGACCTCCTTGCCCGTGCCGTTCTCGCCCTCGATCAGCACGTCGGGCGCGCTCTTCGCCACGCGATCGAGGACGGGGAAGAGGCGCCGCATGGGGACCGACACGCCCTGGAGCGCCCCGAAGCTGACCGCGCGCGCGAGCTCGGTCTCGGCGACGGCGTCGGCGTCGCGGATGCGCACGACCGACTCGCCGAGCTCGATGCGGCACTCCGGCAGGATGGCGTCGGCGTCCCGCACGCGGACGCCGGCGATGGTCGTCCCGTTGAGCGAGCCGACGTCCGTCAGCCGGAACGTGGACTTCACGCGCTCGAGGATGCAGTGGAAGCGGGAGACGGCGCGGTCGGCGAGCACCAGGTCGTTGCTCTGGTGGGAGCCGATGCGGATGAAATCGCCGTCGAGCACCATGACCCGGCTCGCGGGCTTGCCCGCCTCGCGCTCGACGCACAGCTCGATCCGGGGCACCGCGAGCACCTCGCCCTTCGCCATGCGGGGCTCCGTGGAGGCCGCGAGGCTCGGCGGGCCGGGGTCGTCGGGCGTGGCGGGGGGGCGCGGCATGCGCGCCATCTTACGCGCGAGCCCGTGCTCGTCCAGAGGCGGCCCTGCCGGCGGCTCAGGGCGAGCGGTCGCCGCCCGCCGGCTTGAGCCACACGACGGTGGCCCCCCACCCGCCGCGGGAGGCCGGGGCGTCGCGGAAGCCGTCGACGGCCGGGTGGCGCGAGAGGACGGCCTGGACGACGCGGCGCTGCACGCCCTTGCCGCGGCCGTGGATGACGCGCACCTCGCGGAACCCGCGCAGCTGCGCCTCGTGGAGGTACTCCTCGACAACGGAGGCGACGTCGCGCGGGGCGAACGTGTGCAGGTCGATCGCGTCCTCGATCGGCATGACCACGACGCCGTCGCCGCCGGGCGGCTCGGGCGCTCCTTCGGGCGGCCCGGCCCCGGGCGCGTCGAGCCCGGCGAGATCGGGGGGCGCGGGCGCGCGGGGCGAGAGCGCGCTGTCGAGCCATTCACGGAGCCGGCGGAGCATCCGCGCGGTGTAGCCGAGCCGGCGGCGCCCGCCACCGCGGCCGGAGCGCCGCGCCTGACGGCGCGAGGGGCGCTTGCGCCGCTACCGCAGCGGGATCACAGGTCGTCCCCACGAACGGGCGGCCCGCTCGCAGGCAAGCTCAGTCGGAACGTCGCGCCGCTCCCGGGAGGGGAGCTCACGGCCAACGTGGCCCCGTGGGCGGCGGCGATCCTGCTCGCCAGGTACAGCCCGAGGCCCATCCCGGACGCATAGCCGTCCGTGACGAAGCGGTCGAAGATGCGGGGAAGGATCTCCGGCGGCACGCCGGGTCCGCGGTCGACGACGTCGACGTGGGCGTGCTCCGACCCCTTGATCAGCTCGCTGGTGAGCGTGATGAGGACCCCCTTTCCCGGGGGCGAGTGCTTGATCGCGTTGCTGACGAGGTTCTCCAGGGCCTGGCGGAGGCGGTCCCTGTCCGCCACGACGACGAGCTCCCGCGGGCCCTCGACGCGGATCTCGACGCTGGGTGTCCCGAGCGCAACGGCGATGTCCCGCGCCAGCGAGACGAGGTCCATGGGCGCAGGCGCGATCTCGAAGAGGCCCTGCTCGATGCGCCCCACGTCCAGCAGATCCGAGATGAGCTGGCCGAGCCGGGCGACCGACTCGGTCGCCCGGTCGGCGTCGCGCACGTCGTCGACCCGGCCGGCGAGCGCCGCGCGCCGGTGGAGCAGACCAAGGCGGCCCATGAGCGGGGTCAGGTGGTTTCGCAGATCGTGCGCCAGCACGGTGATGAGCTCCTCCGCGGCCTGGCGCCTGCCTTGCGCGAGCGCGGCGGAGGTGACCTGCTCGACGAGCTCCGCCCGGTGCGTCAGGGCGCCGATCCAGTGCGCGACCGCGCCGAGGAAGCGGAGATCCTCGTCCGAGAAGAACTCCGGCGCGGCGGAGTGAGCGGAGACGACGCCGCGCCGCTCGCCGTCGACGACGAGCCGGACCGCCATGTGCGACCGCACGCCGAGCTCGTGGACCAGGCCGGGCAGCTCGCCGGGCTCCTGCTCCGAATGCCCGGTGATATGGGGATCGCCGGTCGTGAAGACACGGGCGATCGACCCGCCGTTCGCGACCGGGTGGATGTCGAGCCCGAGCGACCGCTGGAGCCGGCCCATGGGCGTCTTGCTCGTCCCCAGGGCATGCAGCGTGTTCCTGCTGGGGTCGAAGAGGAAGATGTCGATCTTGTCGGCGCAGAGCGCGCCGGCGAGGAGGTCACTCGCCTGGTTGAGCGACTGCCTCAGATCGGCCGCCGGCAGCTCGAGCAAGCGCTGGAGTGTCGATATCAGCCTGCCTTCCTTCGAGGAGGCTTCCTTTCCGGACATGCTGCTTTCTCGCTCCGTGATCCGCTCGACGCCGTTCGCTCGGCGGCGGACGCGCGAGCCGGCGGTAAACGGTGGATTGGGTCGTTATGACGACGCTGTCGCCCGATCGGTAGATGTGCGCGGCGCTGGATGCCGCTCCGGCGCAAATCCACGCGAGCGACCGGCGACACGGACGAGCCCGGGCGGGCGCGCGCGGCATGTCGGATGGAACGACGCGCGCGGTCCGATGCGCGCACGCCGGCGGCCCTTCGAGGCAAGGTCGTGCTGGTAACCAGACCTCGTGCATCAGCGACGACGGCGCCCTGTCCGGCGGCCTCACGCAGACGTCCATCGGGGTGCGCGAGGAGGTGTGCGGCGCCAGGGCCACGGCGCGGCGGGCGACGCGGCTCGCCGTGGCGTGAAGGAGGTCTTTTGAATAAGTTGTTGATGGCGTCGCTCTTTCAGGCGGCGGCGCCGAGGCGGGTGAGGGGTGCCGGGCAGCTCAGTGCGCGCTCGCGTGCGCAATGGTCTCGATCATGCGCGGGATGGCCACGGAGATGAGGATCCCCAGGTTCGCCCGCTTGTTGTCCACCAGCATGCCCTGGAGCAGCGTCCCGTGGTTGAGCACCACCACGGTGTGGTTGCCCGCCATGTCGAGCAGGTAATACCGCCCTAGCGGAGGGAAGTTCGAGTCGCGCAGCGAGCTGTCCAGCTCCTCGGTGATGCGCGTGAAGAGGGCCACCGCCACCGGTTGCTGGTTGAAGCCGGCGAGCGACAGGCCCGCCGAGCGTTCCCAGATGTCGGTGGCCAGCAGCCCGTCGCGGAGGATGTTGCGGAGATCATGGACTGCGGCCTCGAGGACTTTGGTGTCGATCATCGTGCTTCCGTCGCTCCTGGGCGCGCGCGCCCGCATTGAAAAACCGGATGTACTACAGCCCGCGCAAGGTCGTCGCGAGCGCCTCCTTCAGCTGCTCGAACGACCGCGTGGAGAGAGCCTCGTCGCCCACGGTGCCGAGGCAGAAGCCGCCGCGCGCCGTGCGCGCCTCGACCCAGGACATCATCTGCGCGCCCAGCCAGAGCGCGCCCGCCGTGGCGTCGACGCCGGGGATGCTGCGGACGCCGACCAGCGCCGAGAGCAGCGGCCCCACGAGGGACACGTGCGCCTCGGAGATGCCGTGCGCCGCCAGCGTGAGGCCGTTGTCGTCGGCCACGAAGGCGCCCACGCACGGGTGGTGATCGAGCGTCCAGGCGACGAGCACGTCGAGCCGATCGGCCGGGTTGTCGGAGGTCTGAACGAGGCGCGGCACCTCCTTCACCTCCTTCACCTCCTTCACCTCCTTGGGCGCGGCCTTCGCCGGCACGGGCGCCGCCTTCCCCGGCGCGCCGGCGCGCGCTGCCCCCATGGCGGTCACGAGCGTCGCGGGCTCCCGCGACCGCGTCGCGGTCACCCGCGCGAGGAGCGAGGTCACCCGCTGCGCGTCAGTCCACGAGACGGATCGGACCGTCATCCTCGCCTCCTGCATCGGCGCCCAGGCGCTCCTCGATCTCGGCCACCAGCTTGTCGAACACCGCGGAGACCGCCGGAGGGCGGCGGCTGAGCAGGCCGAGCGGCACGCCCGCGCGGCTCGCCTGGAGGAACGTGCTGTCGCGCGGGACCGCGGTGTCGAAGACCTGATCGCGGTAGAGGGACCACAGCTCCTCCAGCGAGGCCAAGAGCACCGGATCGCGGAACGAGCTCATGGTGCCGACCACGCCGAGCAGGGAGCAGGCGGAGCCGATGTCGCGGAGCCGCGCCAGGAGCTCGAGCAGCCGGGGCATGGCCCGCAGCGCGAGCGGCTCGCACTGCGCGACGGCGATGACGCTGTCCACCTCTTCCAGCGCGATGCGCGACATCCCGCCGAGCCCGGCCGGCGTGTCGAAGAGGACGAGGTCGAAGTCGCGCTGGCTGTGCTCCAGGATGCGCCCCACGATGTTGGCCTCGCGCGCGTTGATGGCGAAGCGATCCTCATCGAGCGCGTCGACGGGGCCCATGGGCAAGAGGCAGAGCTCCGGGAGCCGGGTCTTCACCAGGCCCTCGAGCGGGGGGCCGCCTCGCGCGAGGTTCGCGGCGAGGCCGGGCCGGTCGCTGACGCCGTCGAGCGACATGCCGATGGCGCCCTGCAGATCCGTGTCGACGAGCAGGGTCCGCGCGCCTCGGCGCGCGAAGGCGAAGGCGCAGTTGAGCGCCACGGTGGTCTTTCCCACTCCGCCCTTGAGGCTGGCGAATGCGATGGATCGGGTCATCTTGGGTATCCGAGCTTGCGTAGCTGTTCCAGGTTAGCGCGCACGAGGCTGGATGCGGGGTCGAGGGTCGAGAGGTCGATGAGGACGCAGGCCGCCTCGCTGTAGCTGCGTTCCATCAAGAGGCGCCGCGCGTCGGCGTTGAGCTGCTTGATGCGGGCCGCGCGCTGCTCCGGCGAGATGAGCGCGATCTCGATCCGCCTCGACGAGATCGGCGGCGGCGCCTCCACGCTGCCTTCGTCGATCCGGCGCAGCGAGTCGAGCACCAGCTCCGCCAGGTCCTTGAAGATGGTGCGCTCCTTCGTCGAGCCGACGGCCGGGGTGACGCGCACGCGCATCTCGGGGCGGATGAGCCGCGCGAACGCCTCCTCGCCCACGCCGAGACCGTCGAACGCCGTCCACACCTGGCCGCGCCGCACCTCGATCAGGCCCACGTCGGCGCTCGCGTTGCTGACGACGAGGACGTGCGACTCGCCGGACATGCAGATCATCTGCAAGAAGTCGACGGGCACGAAGTTCATCCCGATCGGCGCCGACTGGGCGCCCGCGGCGTGCGCCATGAGGATGAGCGTCTCCTCGGCGATGGGCCACGTCACCCGCGTGGCGCTCGCCGCGCCCGGGACCTCGACGCCGTCGTTGACGGCGAGCACCAGCCGCGCCGTGCGGCGGAAGAGCTGCGCGACGGCGTCCTCCGGCCCACCCGGGAGCGACGGCGCATAGATGATGAGCTCCGCGCTCTGCACGCCGTCGAGGGCTTGATCGAGCTCCTCCCAGGTCGCGGCGCCGAGGGCGCTCACCGGCGCCTGCCCGGCGATGACGCGGATGCACCGCATGCGCTCGCGCAGATCGGGAACAGCGACCACGACGATGGCCATCAGCCTCCGGTGTCGCGCCGCACTCGGCGCAGCATGACCGACGACGCCGTATCGCCCGGGCGCATGCGCGCGCACGCCTCGAACGCCTCGACCGCAGCGTCGTAGCGGCGCTGCACGAACGCGGCGGTGCCGCGGGCGAACGCCTCGCGGTAGAGCCGATCCTCCTCGGTCTCGTACACCCGCGGCGTGAACGGCGCGCTCGCGGGGGGAACCGGCGCGCTCGCGGGGGGAGCTTCCGGCGAGCGCCGCTCCAGACCGCGCGCCGGCATGGTCGGCGGCCCCGGATCGGCGCCGGCCTCGGACGGCAGCGTGTCCAGCTGCGGCCGGAAGGAGACCGACGGCCGGTCGCTGAACGGCGACGCCACCTCCCTCCCCGTGTAGAGGCCGACCAGCACCTGCAGCGTGCGGAGCCGCCCGAGCGGGCACATTTGAATGATGTCGTCGAACGTCGAGGCGCCGTCGATGTACCGCGCGACCAGGAGCGCGTCGGGCGAGCGACCCGCCGACACCGGGATGGGCCCCGCCACCTGATCGAGGCCCCCGAGCCGCTTGGCGTAGGCGCCGGCGAGGAACTCTTTGATCCGCTCGATGCTCGCCTGCAGCTCGCGATCGCCGGGCGCCTCCGCGCGCGCCCGGTACAGCACAGCCAGCGCCTCCTCGTAGCGCTTCTCACGGACCAGCCGCACGATCTCCGCCCGCATGGGCGCGCTCTTCGGGACCGCGCGGCTCTCGGGTTCCACCATCAGAGCTGAGTCGAGTTGGTCTTTCACGGCACAACCGGCAAGTTACATGCCTCGACCGCCGGCATTCAAGCTGTTTGGCAGCACCTTTGCGGCGGCCGTCCTCGGTCGGCGCCGTGGATACCGGCTCGCCATCGTTCAGGTACGCGTGTGTGGGACCAGCCAGCACCCCGCCAGAACACTGTGGAGCCGCGACATGCGCCCCATGTGAAGGCCGGAGAGACATGGGACGAGGCAATGACCGCGGCCCGCTTCCACATTCGGCCCATTGAGTCGCCACCTGCTCTCGGGCGTCTCGCAGGATCAATCGCCAGCCAATCGTGAACGTCGCAAGCCGTGTCGCACCCCAGCGCCGGTTCGCCCACCGGCCGCCGTTTCAAATTTGAATGGTGATCCCAAGATTGTGGGTGCAACTTACGCCGGGCGTGCGCTACAGTGGATGCACCGGCTGGACGCACCCCGCAGCGTTGCAGAAACGTCTGAGGTGGTTGGTGGAAAATTCCAGTAATCAAGCTCGGAATGAAGCGCGAGGGGAGAGCGCAGGATTTCAACCGAGGTGAGGTCCAGCAGCAGCGTCCATGCTCGGTGCGCCGTGATCTTGTCTTGAGGCCTCTCGGGGCGCTCACGGCGCTTGGTTCACGTAAACAGAGGGATTGTTCAACCAACTGACACCCCACAGCCGAAAAGGAGATCGCTCATGCGGCAGGTCTTGCGGCACATCTTCGAGAAGAAGCAGGCATACGCTCGTCTACCCCTGTTCGAGCACATGCGTAACGAACTGCTCGATCCGAGCGAGCGGCTCGCGTTCTATCCATGCATGGCGTACTTCATCCTGAGCTTCGGTGATCTGAACAAATTCGTACTACGGGAGGAGCACGCCGCGGACAAATATCAAGAGATGGTCAACGCCCACACACGCGAGGACGACCATCACTGGCCGTGGTACCTGGAGGATCTGTCCAAGCTCGGCTACGACGTCGAGGGCCGGAGCACGGACCTGCTGAACTTCCTCTGGGGTGAGGAGACGATACAGAACCGGATCCTCACCGCGCGGCTCACCGCGCTCATCAAGGGCACGACTGGCCTCGAGCGGCTCGTCATCATCGAGGCGATCGAGGAGACCGGCAACGTGCTCTTCGGGGCGATGCTTCCCCTGGCGGAGGCCCTTGAGGAGCGCCTCGGCACGCAGCTGCGCTACTGCGGCTCGTTCCATTTCGAGCGCGAGTCGGGCCACGCGGTGAACGCCGATCACGCCGAGCTCGCGCGCATCCCGCTCGACGCCGAGACGCGCGCGCGGTACATCGCGCTCGCGGACGAGGTGTACGCGATATTCGAGCCGTGGACACACGAGCTCTTGCGCTATGCCCTCGCGCACCCCGTGAGCGCCCCCGTGGCCGACCCCGAGACGGACGGCGTGAGCCAGGTGATGACCCGGTCGTCGGTGCTCGCCGCGTGAAGCAGCGCGGCTGAAGCCTCTCCCGTCGCACCGCCCCCTCTCCGGGACCCGCCCCCGGGCGCTCGTCATGCGACGAGCTCTCTGCACAAGACGCTGACGCACATCTCGCCCCGACAGCGGTCGCCGACCGCGCGAGCGGCGGTATCCCCGCGCGGCGCGGATCCACGACGGTCACCTCCCGGCGGCGGGTGGCCTCACGGCGCGCTCGCCGCGCCTTCCGCGCCTTCCGCCCCGGCGCGCGGCGCTGCGCCCCGCTTGCCGCGACGGCTCATCCACACCACATCCCCACGGCCCGCATGGCCTCAGAACGCAAGACCCACCGCGCCCTCACCGTCGCCGGGCTGATCCTGGCCCTCGCCATGGCCGCCCTCGAATCGACCGTCGTCGCCACCGCCATGCCCACCGTGATCGGCGATCTCGGGGGGATTCAGCAGTACGCCTGGGTCACCACCGCCTACCTGCTCACCTCGTCCGTGCTGGTGCCCATCTGCGGCAAGCTGTCGGACATCTACGGCCGCAAGCCGATCATGCTCTTCGGTATCGCCGTCTTCCTGCTCGGCTCGATCGCCAGCGGCGCGGCGCAGACGATGCCGCAGCTCATCGCCTTCCGCGCCCTCCAGGGGGCCGGCGCCGGGGCGATGCAGCCGATGGCGATGACCATCTCGGGCGACATCTTCGATCTCAAGGAGCGCGCGCGGATCCAGGGCGTCTTCGGGGCCGCCTGGGGGCTGTTCGGCATCATCGGCCCGATGGTGGGCGGGCTCATCGTGCACTACTTCTCCTGGCGCTGGGTCTTCTACATCAACATCCCGTTCGGCGCCGCGTCCGTCGCGCTCGTGGCGACCTCGTTCCACGAGCGCATCGACAGGCGGCCTCATGAGCTCGATTTCCTCGGCGCGGCGCTCCTGTCCGCCGGCGTTGTCGCGCTGCTGCTCGCCACGGGGAGGCTCGGCGGGGAGACGACGCTGCTCGCGGCGGTCGCGTCGGCGGCGCTGTTCGCCGCGTTCTTCGCGGTCGAGCGCCGGGCCCCCGAGCCGATGATCCCGCTGCCGCTCTTCCGGCGCCCGGTGATGCTCATCTCCAACGTGGCCGGCGCGATCCTCGGCGGCGCGATGATGGGCACGATCACGTTCGTGCCGCTCTTCGTGCAGGGCGTGCTCCGCGGCACCCCCACCGACGCAGGCAGCGCCATCGCGCCGATGCTCATCGGCTGGCCGGTCGCGAGCGCGATCGGCGGGCGGCTCATCCCCCGGGTCGGGTTCCGCCCGCTCATCTGGATCGGCCTCGGCGTCACGGCGACGGCGGGGCTCGCGCTCGCGCTCGGCGGGGCGCACGACACGCCGCTGATGCTCCGCGCGACGACGCTTGTCTTCGGCGTGGGCATGGGGCTGTCCAACGTCGCGCTGCTCATCGCCGTGCAGAGCAGCGTCGCGTGGGATCAGCGGGGGATCGCCACCGCGAGCACGATGTTCTCGCGGCTGCTCGGCGGCGTCGTGGCGGTGGGCATCATGGGCGGCGTCCTGACGGCCCAGCTCGCGAAGGACCCGTCGATCCCCGCGGACGCCGCGAGCCGGCTCCTGACGGCGGAGGGGGCGCGCGACCTCGATCCGTCGATCCTCCAGCACCTCGGGGAGGCGCTCACGTCCGGCCTCACGACGGTGTTCTGGATCATCGCGGCGATGGGCGTCACCGGCTTCATCGCGGCGCTGTGGTTCCCCCGCGTGCCGCTCCAGGCCGATGGAGGAGACGCGGCCGTCGCGCCGCCGAGCGAGGCCGGCGTCGGCTGAGGCGGCCCGCCCGCGTCGCCGGGGACGGGGCTCGATCCAGCGTGTTCGACGAGGGCCGCCAGATCCTGCTCCGATCGATCCACGAGGGCGGAGGAGACCTGTCCTGGGGCGCGACGGCCGTCGACCGACGCGGCCTTCGAAGAGGCGGAGTCGCTCGGTGAGCCGCTGAGCCTTCCCGCAGAGCGCGACACCGATCCATCCCTCTCGCCCGACGGGGCCGTCCTGTTCTTCGCGTCGACGCGGAGCGGGGTGGCCGACATCTACGAAGCTCGGCGCGTCGCACGATGCGTCGTGGCATCGCCGTCTCGATGTAAAATTTCTTCGAAGACGGTTTTTGACGCCCCACGAGGAGCTCGAGCAACCCATGATGGATCGTGGGCGCTCCGGCCCACGTGGGAGCGCGGGACGGCTCGTCCCGAAGGACATCGAGCCGACCCCATGGCCAGCACATCGACGGATGATCCGCCCATGGATCCTCAGGAGTTCAAGATGCGTCTCACGCTTTACCGGTCGCGGCGACGACGGGTGTCCGCGCCCACGTGGAGCCTCCTGATCGGCGTCTCCGCAACGCTCGCGGGCTGCAGCACGGAGACCTCGGCGCAGGGCTCCGGCTCAGGCGGCCAGGACAGCGGCGCCACCGGCGGCGGCGCCACGACCACCGCTTCCGCCACCACGGCGAGCAGCGGCGCGGGAGGCCATCCGAGCGCGACGGCCGGGGTGGGTGGCGCCGGGAGCGGCGGCGCGGGCGGCAGCGGCGGCGCCGGAGACAGCGGCGGCGCCGGCGGGAGCGGCGGCGCCGGCGGGAGCGGCGGCGCTGGCGGGGGCGGCGGCGCGGGAGGGGCCGCGGACAGGTGCGCCGATGCCCTCTACGACCCGGCGAGCCCGCCAGAGGCGCTGCCCCTGTCCGGGAACCTGGGGACCCACGATCCGGCCATCATCCAGGCGGGCGACCGGTACTACCTGTTCCAGACGGGGGACAGGCTCCCGATGAAGATCTCGTCGAACCTCACCGCGTGGCAGGCCGCCGGTCGGGTGTTCGACGCGAAGCCCGCCTGGCTGGAAGAGAAGGTCCCGGGCGTGACCGACCTGTGGGCGCCCGATATCTCGCGCTTCGGGGACACCTACCATCTCTACTACTCCGCCTCCACGTTCGGCAGCAACCGGTCGTGCATCGGGCACGCGACGAAGGCATCGCTCGACTCGGCAGGTCCCTGGACGGACCGCGGCGCCGCCATCTGCTCCAACGACGGCGGGGCGCGGGACGACTGGAACGCGATCGATCCCAACGTCGCGATGGATGAGGAGGGGACGCCGTGGCTCGTGTTCGGGAGCTTCTGGGGCGGTATCAAGATGGTGAAGCTCGCCCCGTCGGGGGAGCGGGCCGACGGGGAGCTCCACGCCCTCGCCGCCCGCCCCGACGCCCGCGGGGCGCTCGAGGCGCCCTTCATCGTCCGGCGCTGCGGCTTCTATTACCTGTTCGTCTCGTTCGACGCCTGCTGCCGTGGGACGGACAGCACGTACAAGATCGCCGTCGGTCGTTCGAAGAGCATCACAGGCCCGTACGTCGACAAGAAGGGGATACCGATGATGTCCGGCGGCGGCAGCATCCTCGTGGAAGGAGGCTCCCGCTGGCGGGGGCCCGGGCACAACGCCGTGCTGTTCTCCGGCGATCGCTCTTACAACGTCTATCACGCCTACGACGCGCAATCGAACGGCGCCCCCACGCTGCGGATCTCCGATCTGGCGTGGGACACCGACGGCTTTCCGCGCTCCGGAGGGCCCTAGTCGCGCCACCGCCGCCGGGCTCCGCGCTGCGCGCCCTGATGATCGGGACTCATGGATTCCACCCTCGTCGCCAGAAGGCGAAAGCCCGTGACTGACCTCCTCGCGCCGCCGGAGGGAGCGCCTCCGCGGGCGGACGAGCTGCTCGGGCTCGCGCGCGCCGCCGCGGGGCGCGATCCGGCGGCGATCCGCACGCTCATCACCGAGCTCGGCGGCGCCATGTTGCGGGGCGTGCGGAAGGTGCTCGGCCCGCATCACCCCGACGTCGAGGACGTGACCCAGGAGGCCGTGCTCGCGCTGCTCCAGGCGCTGCCGTCCTTTCGCGCGGAGTGCACCGTGCTCCACTTCGCCAACCGGATCGCCGTGATGACCGCGCTCGGCGCGCGCCGGCGCCTCAGCGCGCGCGCGCGCTTCGACGAGCCGGGCGCGCCGATCGACGTGGCCCCGGACGAGAGCGGCGCGTCGCCGTTCGCCGAGGCGGTCTCGAGCCGGCGGCGTAAGATGGTGCTCGAGGTGCTCGACAGGATGCCCGAGGCGACCGCGGAGGCGCTGGCCCTCCATTTCGTGCTTGGCTACACGGTCGACGAGATCGCGGCGCACGCCCGCGTCTCTCCGAACACCGTCTGGAGTCGGCTCCGGCTCGGCAAGGAGGCGCTGCGGCGCGCGCTCGCCAACAACGCGAAGCTGGCCGAGCTCTTCCGGGGGAAGGAGACGTGACCGCCGGCTGTCGGAGCGAGCTCCTCACGCGGGTGCGCCGCGGCGTCGCGACGGAGCCGGACCGGCTCGCCCTCGACGCCCACCTCGGCACCTGCGCGTCGTGCCGGATGAGCTGGGTGCTCGCGCTGGACTTCGACGCCGCGGGGGCGGCGGAGCCCGGGGACGCAGAGCTCCTCGCGCGCATCGTGAACGCCGCGATCGGCAGGGCCGTGATCGACCTGCCGTGCGAGGGAGCGCCGGCGCGGAGCGCCTGGCTCTACGCCGCGGCGGCGTCCTCGCCGGGCGCTTCTCCGACCGCCTCGACGGCGGAGCGGCTGTTCCGGGAGGCCAACGACGCGCGGCGCGCCGGCCGTTCCCGGCGCGCCATCGAGCTCTACCGCGCGCTCCAGAGGGGGTTCGCGTCGTCGCCCGAGGCCACGCTCTCCCTCGTGTCGCTGGGCGGCCTGCTCCTCCACGACGGCTCGCCTGCCGCGGCGCTCGCGCAGTTCGACCGGTACCTCGGCGTCGCCGGCCCGCGCCCGCTCGCGGTCGAGGCGCTCTATGGCCGCGGGCGCGCCCTGCGGGCGCTCGGGCGCGCCGGCGACGAGGCGCAGGCCTGGCGGCGCCTGCTCCGGGAGCACCCGGGCTCGCCGTACGTCGAGCACGCCCGCCGCCGCCTCGCCGAGCTCGGAGGGTGATCACGGGGCGCCGATCTGGCTCGGGTTCGGGCCCCGGCGTTCGCGTCGCGCTGTCTTCACCCACGTTGGCCATCTACGTCCCTCCGGGCACGCACCCGACGCGTGCTCATCGTGCACTGTTTTCCTGCAGGAGCTCGTCATGCGAATTCGACCTCTCTTCATGACCGTCGTGCTTCATTCTTTCGCCGCCGGCATCGGCCTCGCGTCCGGGGGTTGCAGCTCGGGAGACCCCGACGATCACCCCGCCGCGCAGACCACAGGCAGCGGCGGTGGCGGCGGTAGCAGCGCCAGCACCGGCGCAAGCACGAGCGCCAGCAGCGGTGCGGGCGGTGCGAGCGGCGCTTCCGGCCCCAGCGCCGCGGGGGTGGGCGGTGCGGGAGAGGGTGGCGGCGGAGGCGCGGCCGGAGGGACGACGAGCGCTTCAGGCGGCTCGGAAGGCGGCGGCGGGAGCGCCGAGCTGCCGGACGTCACTGTGTACATCGCCGGCGACTCGACCGTTCAGACCTACGTGAACAGCGCACTTCACCAGGCGGGCTGGGGCCAGATGCTGGGGGAGTTCTTCGACGAGCGGGTGCGCGTCGACAACCGGGCCATCGGCGGCCGGACGGCGCGCCGGTACATCGATGAGGGCCGCCTCGACGACGTCCTCGAGGACATCCAGAGCGGAGACTACTTCCTTGTGCAGTTCGGCACGAACGACAGCAACAAGACCGCGACGTACGAGCACGACGGCGAGACCATCCCCTATTACCTGGACCCCGCGACGGACTTCAAATCGTACCTCGAGCGGTACATCGCGGGCGCGCAGGCCCGCTCCGCGACGCCGGTGCTTGTCACCCCGCCCCCGCGGCGATCGTGCTCCGGGGACAGCCACGAATTCGGCAACGGCCTGAGCGCCCATTCACAGGCGATGCGGGAGCTCGGAGACGAGCTCGACGTGGCCGTCATCGATCTCAACGCGAAGACGCTCGCCCACCTGAACTCGATCGGATGCGTGGCGGCGGGCGAGGACTTCTTCCTCGTCCGGGCGGACAAATCGGTCGACGGAACCCATTTCAACGAGACCGGCGCCCGGGTCATGGCGGGCCTGGTGGCCGACGGCACCGAGGACGCCGGCCTGACGCTCGCGCAGTACCGGAAGTGACGGGACCGACGCGCCTGTCGAGCTCGCGGCATCAACCTGAAGCATCCTCTCTAATTTCAGAAAAATTCACAGGGAGGCGGGGAGACGGGGAGTAAAATCCCATGGACCTCCCCGCCTCCCCGCCTCCCTGTTCAATCTCTTCTCTTGATAAAAGTGCCAGCAGAACGAGGGAACTGGTCAGGGCGTCGGCGTCACTTCACGTGGATGTCCGGCCTGGGGGGCGCCGCCATTCCGCCGCCGATGTGGAAGCTCGGGTGAGGCGGCTGGTTGTAGGCGGTCTGCTCCGAGCTGACCTGCATGCGGTACTGGGGATCGTGCATCAGCGTGTAGAGCCGGCGCGTCGTCACGTTCGTCGTCGTGTACAGCCGCAGCGCCGAACTGTCGGACTCGCGCCACACGATCTCCTCGCGCCAGTCGCCGAGCAGGTCGGCCGTGAGCGCCGGCGTCGACTTCGTGCCGTTGTTCGAGGCGCACTGGCTGCAGCTGAGGAGCGAGCCGCCGCCGTACTTGGTGATCGACGTGTTGTTCTGCAGCTCGCGCAGCTCGTCCGCGTCCCACCAGATCAGGAAGTTGGCCGACGCGGGCTGGCTCCCGACGTTCGACCCGCTGGTCGCGGACAGGAGCCCTCCCGTGGAGTTGGTCCACATCTCCGCGCCGGCGTTGCTCGCGAGCACGTCGCCCGCCACGCCGCGCCCGGTGTCGGCCCCCGTGACGGGGCCCTGCTTGAGGATCGCGCAGGAGTTCGCGTCGTGGATGTCGTAGGTCGGCTTGGTGCCGTCCTCGTGCGGCATGAACACCTCGAGCCCCGGGCGTGAGAGGATGAAGTCGCTGACGTGCAGCGCGTCGCCGTGCCCGAGCGCCGTCGAGCACTTCCGGGTGCCGTTGCTGTCGATCGTCGAGGCCCCGTAGATGACCTCCTGCGCCCCGTCGGCGTCGACGTCGGCCACGACCATCGAGTGGGCGCCCTGGCCCGTGTAGGCGGTGTTCGCGTTGCTGTCGGCCTTCCAGATCTGGGTGAGCTTGCCGCCGCGGAAGCTCCAGGCCGTCACGGTGGCTCGCGTGTAGTAGCCGCGGGCCATCAGGATCGCCGGCTTGCCGCTCGCGTCCTGGCCTGCCCCGAGGTCGCTCACGAACGCCGCGCTCGCGAGGAACCGATCGACGCGGTTGCCGTACGAGTCCCCCCACGACGAGACCGTCCCGCGGGCCACGTCGAAGGCGACGGTCGCGAGCTCCGCGCCGCTCGCGCCGCTGAACACCGTCAGGTACTCGGGGCCGGTGAGCACGTAGCCGGCGGCGTTCCTGTAGTCCGCCGCGTCGTCGTCGGAGGCCGCGGGACCTCGGCTGAGGTAGGCGCCCGCGCCGTCGCGCGTGCCTGGAGCGGTCTTCACCGCGATCTCCGCGTTGCCGTCGCCGTCGAAGTCGTACACGACGAACTGCGTGTAGTGCGCGCCCGCCCGGATGTTCCTCCCGAGGTCGATGCGGAAGAGGCGCTTGCCGTCGAGCTTGTAGGCGTCGAGGTAAACAGGCCCCGTGCAGCCGGCCTGGGAGTTGTCCTTGGCGTTCGAGGGATCCCACTTGAGGATGATCTCGTACTGCCCGTCGCCGTCGACGTCTCCGACGCTCGCGTCGTTCGCGGAGTACGAGTAGCTCTCGCCGGCGTTATCGCACTTCGATGGAGTCGTTCCGCCCGCGGGGGCCGTGAGGGGGATGCGGAGGTAGCTCTGGCCCCAGGTGGCGGCGGCGGGGGAGGCGGCCTGTGCGACGCCGCCGACGACGGCCCGGACCGTGTAGGCCGACGAGCTGGTGCCGGCGGTATCGAGGGTGTTGGTGCTGTTCGTGACGTTCGCGATGCGCGTGCCGTTGCGGTACACATCGTACGAGATCGCGCCCGGGTTGGCCGCGTCGTACTCGTAACCGAACATCCGCCATCCGACGTAGACGCCGTTCGAGACCTTGACGGCGACCACCCCGCGGTCGAGGTCCTCCATCTGGTAATGCCCGGTCGGGGTGGCGCCGCCGCTGCCGCCGGAGCCGCCCGCGCCGCCGGAGCCGCCCGCGCCGCCGGAGCCGCCCGCGCCGCCGGAGCCGCCCGCGCCGCCGGAGCCGCCGCTGCCGGTGGTGGCGCTGGTGCTGCTGGCGCTGCTGCTACTGGAGCTGCTGCTGCTGCTGGCGCTGCTGCTGCTGCCGGACCCGCCCGCCGTCACGCTGGTGAGCGCTGGGCGCTGCGAGGCGCCGCTCGCGTTGGCGCAGAACCCGAAGCTCGTCGATGCGCCCGCCGCCAGGGTCGCGTTGTGCGCTGCGGGGGTGGCGACCAGCTGCGGCCCGCTCACGCTCGTGGTGGCGTTCCACGCGTTCGCGAGCGTGGAGCCGTTCAGGTTCGTGGTGATCCGCCAGCTCGTCGTCGTCGTGGTCCCCGTGTTCCGGATGGCGACGTCCGCGCAGTACCCGGTCCCCCAGTCCGACGCGACCGTCAGCGTGGCGGTCAGCCCCTCGCCCGCCAGCGGCTGGTCCCAGGCTTCCTGTTGCTCGAGCCCCTCTTCCGGCCCGTAGGCGTCCTCCACGACGCACGCTCCGAGGAGCACGAGGGCGGCGGCGGTCGCCGCCGACAAGCAAGTTCGCATGGAAAGTTCCTTTCAGAGCACGCGGAACGCGAGGCGATCCGCGAAAGGTCCTCGGCCTCCAGCGCCGGCGGCCCTGCGGCCGGTGACGCTCGGAGACCGAGGATCAATGAATGACCTCCTTGGTTGCCCGAGCCGCTCGGAGCCAGTCACCAAAGCAGCGCACCCCCCGCGTTTTTCGGCAGATGGGAGTTTTTGCGGCGTGCGAGAATGCGTGATCGTCCCGCCGGAGCCTGGCGAGGGCGGGTACCCACCGGGGTTACCTTGCCGGGCGATCTCGACGGCCCGGCGCATCGCCTCGATGAGGCGATGCATCTGGCCGCGGTCACGCCGCGAGCCGGTGCTCTATCTCGATAGGCGTGAGCTCGGGCGGCTGCTCGTCGACGACGAGCGTGCTCCCCGGGTGCTGGCGGACGAGGTCCTCCGCGGACTCGAACGCTTCCTGCACCGTGCCGTACGGGAGCGAGCGGGTGACGTATCCCTCGGCGGCGACCACCCAGCCCCAGCCGTCGGGGTCCGGCATGACGTGGTAGGCGAATCTCTGTGTCATGGCGTGTCCTCTTTCCGGCAGGGTGAGCCCGGCGCGCGCGAGCCGCAACGGATCGGCGCTCGCGAAGGCCCTACCGGTGGCGGCGCTGCACCTCCTTGAGCGCGAGCTTCGAGATCGCCCTCAGGGTATCGAACACGCCGCGCCCGCTCGCCGCCGCGGCCTCGAACTCGGGCGCCCCGTCCGGGTTGAGGAGCTCCCGGAGCTCTGCGACATCGGCGATCCCGTCGAGATCGCGCTTGTTGTACTGGACGACGAACGGCAGCCGGCCGGGCGAGCGGCCCTCCTCGGCGAGGTTGTCCCAGAGGTCCGCCATCGACTCGACGTTCGCGTCGACCCGGGCGCGCTGCGAGTCCGCCACGAACACGACGCCATCCAGCCCCTTCAGGATGAGCTTCCGGCTCGCCCTGTAGAAGATCTGACCCGGCACCGTGTAGAGCTGAAGGCGCGTCCGGAAGCCCGACAGGCCCCCGAGATCGAGCGGCAGGAAATCGAAGAACAGCGTGCGATCGCTCTCGGTCTTGAGCGAGATGAGCCGCCCCTTGGCGGCCGGCACCGTCCGGTCGTACACGTATTGAAGGTTCGTCGTCTTGCCGCAGAGACCGGGCCCGTAATAGACGATCTTGCAGTAGATCTCCCGGCTCGCATAGTTGATGAACGCCATCGGCGTGCTCCTCCAGAGTCGACGTTCGAGGGAAGGCAAGGCCCGTCCCCGCATTGAAAACGAAGGCGACCGTCGTTCATCGCCTTGGAAGCGATGGAGACCGTCGTGAAGCGCACTGGAAACGAAGGCGATCAACGGCCGCCGCTCGGCGCGGCGGCCGTTGTCGACTCCTGCGCTGGGAGGGGAGGCGGCGGCCGCTCTCCCCACGATTTCATGCGCCGCGCTGGGGGCGCCCCGGCTCGCCCACGGCGCGCCGCGCGGTACGCCCCGCTCGCCGCTCCCCGGCGCTACGTCACGCGCGGCCGGCGGCGAGCGGACGCGCCGCCGCTGCCGCCGCGCGCGGCGCCGCGCCGGCGGCGATCACGATGACGCGTCGGCGATCGCGTGGAGGGCCGCCACGAAGCCCTCCAGGGAGGCGTCGCGCGCGTCGCTGTGCTTCACCAGCCGCTCGTTCACGGCGATGAGCTCCACCACGTCCGGGCTCGCGCCCGGGACCCGCCGGAGCTCGTGCACGGCGCGGCTCACCCGCGACGGCGGGTCGAGGCACGCGAGCGCCGACAGCGCCGCCGTCGCGCCCGCCTCGCGGCCCGCCGCGAGCGCCTCCCGCGCCATCCCGAGCAGCACGAGCGCGAAGGCGACCTGGATCGCCTCCAGGAAGCCGCGGGAGATCTCCTTGCCGCCCTGGCTGGCCTCGCTCCACGCGAGCGTCACGAGCTCGCCTATCTCCGAGAAGGCGCGCGCCGACATCAGCGTGGAGAGCGTCTCCAGGCCATGTTTGTCCCACGCCGCCCGCGTCGTCAGCTGGCGCGCGAGCCAGGAGAGCACGGCATACGCGTCGTCCCCCGCCCGGATCGCGCCGAGCGCGATGTCCATCAGCGCGGCCCGCGCCACGCCGTGCGCCTCGAGCCAGCCGAGCAGGTTCGCCCGCTCCGCGCCCCGCGGCGTCCGGCGCGCCTTCTCGAGGATCGCGTCCCGGAGCGCCGGGGGAAAATGGCGGATATCGACGCTCCAGTCCTCGTCCGAGCCGCGCGCGCGCTCCATCGCCAGCGTGGCCAGCGCGTCGTCGTCGAGCGAGAGCGCCCCGGCCCGCCGCGCCGCGAGGATCTTCGGGACGGGCAGATCGCGCAGCGCGGGGCGCTCGCCGTTCAGGCCGTCGAGCTCGTCCCCGTCGAGCAGCGGCGGCAGCCCCTTGTGGACCTTGGGCGCGAGGATGAACCCCGAGGGCCACTGGACAGGCTCGCGCCGGCAACGCTCGAGCACGCGCTCGTAGATCCCCGCCGGGACCTTGCCGCGCACGAGATCCGACAGCTCGATCCACTCCTCCTCGTCGAGCACGAGGCGCGGCACGCCCAGCACCTCGTGCTGGAAGTGCGCGGGATCCTGGATCGCGAGCCGCGCGAGCTGCCGGATCACCGGCCCGCTGAAGCCGCTCTCGCAGCGCGCCCTCCAGCGCAGGAGATCGGATGTCCCGAGCTCGTCGATGTGCTCGGACAGGAAGGCATGATCGTCTGGCTCCAGCGACGGCTGACGGAGCACATGAAAGAACGCGACGGGACGGGCACGGCCCCGGTGCGCGCGCACCAGGGCCTCAATCTCCGCCTTTCGCATGGCGCGACCTCATCACCCGAGACCCCATGTGGGATCAGGGACACTCTCAGGTCCATCGTCGCCAGGCGCGAGCGCGGCCCGTCATGACTCGTCGGTCGGTGGAATGACGGATCCTGTTCCTGACCGGTATGCCCAGGGTAGCGCCAGCGCGCCCGCTGTCAACGCGCTCGTCGCTGCTCTCGCTCCTCTCGCCACTCTGGCCACTCTGGCCACTCTGGCCACTCTGGCCACTCTCGCCACTCGATTACTCGATGCGCTGCCGCCGCCGCCGCCGCGGCTCCCGGCCGCGCGCGGGCGGGGGGACGTCGCGCGAGAGCGGCAGCTCGACGGAGAAGGTCGAGCCCTCGCCGATCTCGCTCGATACGCTCACCCGCCCTCCGTGCGCCTCGACGATGGTGCGCGTGATGTAGAGGCCCAGCCCGAGCCCGCCGTAATGACGCGACGAGACGCCCCGGCGATACCGCTCGAAGACCTGCTCTCGCACGTCGGCGGGGATGCCGATGCCATGATCGGTCACCGACAGCCGGGCGATCTCTCCGTCCGACGCGATGGTGAGCTCGAGCGGCTTGCCCCCGCCGAACTTGATCGCGTTGCTCAGCAGGTTGGTCACGACCTGCTCGATGCGCTGCGCGTCCCAGCGGCCGACGACCGGCCCGGCGGCGCGCACGTCGAGCGCGCAGCCCGCCCGCGCGAGCTGGTCGTCCAGGTACGTCGTGACCTCTCCCACGATCGCGCGGAGATCGATCTCGATCGGGTCGAGCTCCAGGCGCCCCGCGTGGATGCGGGAGACGTCGAGGAGCATGTCGACGAGGGCGACGAGGCGCTTGACCTGCCGCTGCGAGAGATCGACCGACGCGCGCGCCCGCTCGATGCCCTCCGCGCCGCGCGAGAGCTTCTTCTCCATCGAGTGGACGGCGAGCTGCAAGCTGGTCAGCGGCGTCCGGAGCTCGTGCGAGGCGACGGAGAGGAACTCGTCCCGCGCGCGGACGGCCTCCTCCGCGCGGGCGCGCGCCCGCTGCTCGTCCGCGAGCAGGCGGTCCCGCTGCTGCTCGGCCTGCACGCGCGTCGTGACGTCGCGGAAGCTCCAGACCCGCCCGACGATGCGCCCGCTCACGCGCTGAGGCTGGGAGTAGCGCTCGAAGACCCTCCCGTCGTCGAACGTCAGGGTGTCGATGCCGCTCGCCTCGCGGGGGTCGTCGACGCTCCTCGTCATCCTCGCTTCCTGGAGGAGCTGCTCGGAGTCCGCGAGCTGATCGAGGCAGAGCGCCAGGCGATCGTCCTGCGAGAGGAGCACCTGCTCGGGGATCCCCCACATCTCCCTGAACCTGCGGTTGTGCCGCACGGGGCGGCCCGCCTCGTCGACGACGAGGATGCCGTCCGCCGTCGAGTCGAGCGTGGCCTCGAGCAGCGCGTGCGAGTGGCGCAGCATCTCCTCGGCGCGCTTGCGCTCGGTGACGTCCGTCGCGATCCCGCACAGCGCATAGGACCGCCCGTCCGGGTGGCGCAGCGGGAACTTGAGGGAGAGGAAAGCGTGGATGCCGTCGGGGGCCGCGACGTACTCGTCCCTCTCGATGGGGTGGTCCTCCCGCAGCGCGGCGAGATCGTTGGCGCGCACCGCGTCGGCGATCTCGGCCGGGAACAGCTCGTGGTCGGTCTTGCCGAGGATGTCCTCGCGGGTCACGTGCACGACGTCCTCGTAACGGCGGTTGATGAGCAGGTACCGCCCGTCCGGGGCCTTGACGAACACGACGGCGGGCGTGTTGTCGAGGATGGCCTGCAGGAGCGCGTTGCTGTCGTGCAGGGACGCCTCCGCGCGCCGGCGCTGCGCGTTCTCCTGCTGGAGCTCGCCGTAGAGCCGCGCGTTCTCGAGCGAGATGGCCGCCTGCGACGCGAGGACGTCGAGGACGCCCAGCTCCGCGGTGGAGAAGGCGTCCGGGACCAGGTTGTTCTCGAGGTAAAGCAGGCCCACCGCCTCGTCCTGGCGCACGATGGGCACGCCGAGGGCCGAGCGCCGGCGGCGCGACGCGTCGCCGAAATAGGGATCCATCGCGAACCGGTGGGGCGCGGCCGCGTCGGCGATCGCGATGGGCTTGCGGGCGCGGACGACGGCCGTGCAGAGCGACAGGGGCACCTGCGACGGCGCCGCGAGGTGGCCTGCGGGGCCGAAGGCGCGCTCTCCGTCGCCGCTCGCCTCCGCCAGGACGAGGCCCTCCGGCGACGAGAGGAGCAGGCAACCGCGCTGCGCGCCCACGTGCTCCATGGCCACGAGCAGGAGCCGGGCGTGCAGCTGGGGCAGGACCAGCGCGCTCGAGATCTCCTGCGAGGCCTTCAAAATACCGAGCATATCCAGGTACTTGACGTCACCACCCCAGGACGCGGGCCGCCGCGCGAGCTCGGGGTGCTGCTGGAGCAGGGCGCAGACCTTCGCCCGCGCGCCCCAGGCCTCGTAGCTGTCGCGGGCGCGCGCGAGGTAGGCGCTCGCCGCCGTGTCGAGCCCCCGCTGCTCGTAGAAGCGCGCGCAGAGCTCGCTGGCGAGCGCCTCGACCTCGATGAACCCGCCCGCGCGGGCGCCGTCGAGGGCCTGCTCGTACCCGCGCTCCGCGGCGAGCTCATCGCCCGAGAGGCGCGCGAGCTCGGCCGAGACCAGGGCGACCTGGTGTGCGAAGTTCTCCGGGGACGCGTCCGCCAGGGCCGCCAGGTGGGCGAGGTGCGCGCGCACGGCCTCGAGGCAGGCCGGCGGGGGCGCGCGGGCGTGGCCGGCGGAGCGCGCGAGCGCCGCGTAGAAGTGGACCTGGGCGGCCCCGAGGAAGCGGCGCGCGGCGTGCAGCAAGGCGCCCGCGCGCTCCGCCGCTCCGGCGGCCTCACCCAGATCGCCGAGGAGCACGCGCGTCTGCAGGTCGAGGAGATGGCCATAGAAGGCCCTGACCGGCGCCCTCCGCGCGAGCTCCTCCGCGGAGCACCCCGGCGGGCGGCCGGGCGTGGACGGGTCGCGCAGCCGCGCGAGCAGCCGCAGCTGATCGCGGAAGATGTCCTGGTCCGCCGGGCCGCAGGTGCGCTCGGCGAGCGCGAGGCGACGCGAGGCCTCCTCGGCGACGTCGTCGAGGGAGTCGCCGGCGAACAGCTGAAACGCGATGAGCTGGTGGCCGAAATAGCAGGAGAAGGGGTAGTTGCCGGCGGAGAGCGCCGCGTCCAGCTCGCGCCGCGCGAGCTCCAGACAGCGTCGGACAGGCATCCTCAGGTAGCCGAGCAAGGCGATGAACGTGAAGCTCGCCCTGGGCCTGTAGGGCGAGTTCTCCTCGCGCTGGGCGAGCCGATAGCCCGCCTCGCCGAAGGCGAACGCGTCCGCGGGGCGCCCGCGCCGCTCGGCGAGGACGAGCCCGAAGGTCGCGTAGGCCGCCGCGGAGCTGCTCGTGTTCCCGTGCGTCAGCGAGAGCTCCACCGCGGCGCTGGCGGCGGCCGCCATGAGGTCCCAGCTCGCGTGGTAAGCGGGCTGGTACAGCGTGGCGGCGAGGTCGCAGACGGCCCGGGCGCGCGGGTCGGTCATGGGCGGCAGGTCCGGGAGGGCGGCGATGGCGAGGGCGCCGCCCTCGAGGCGACCCAGGACCGCCGCGACGGCGGCGTCCACCGCGGCGGCCTCCGGGTGGCGCGGCAGGGGGAGCCCGCAGTTGCCGAAGCCCGCGACGCAGCTCTCGACGGCGGCGTCCATCGCGCCTTGCGCGACCTGGATCTCGGCGAGCAGGGCGTACACGGTCGCGGCCACGCACCGCCCGGAGGCGCGCTCGCACAGCGACGCGCAGATGCGCTCCGCGGCCGCGAGCTCGCCGGTCGCGAACCGGCACTGGGCCAGCGCGAAGTCGAGCTCGAACGCGAGCCCGGCGCGCGCCGCCTCCCCGCGCGCGCCCGCGAGCAGCTCGGCGCCCAGCAGGAAGAACCCGATGGCCGCGGCGTGGTGGGTCGCGGCCTGCGCTTTCCGGCCCGCGCGCAGGTTGAGCTCGGCGGCCCGCGCCCGCTCCTCCGGGGACGTGATCCGCGGCGCTCCGCGGGTGATCTGGCGCACGATCTCGAAGAGCTGGGCCTCGACGCGGTCGGGCGGGAGGCCGTCGAGCAGGGCGCGCGCGGCGGCGAGGTGCGCCTCGGGCCGCTGCTCGGCGGGGGTGAGCTCGTAGGCGACCTGATGGATGCGGTCGTGAAGGAAGCGGATCTCGCGGTCGATCCGGACGATGAGCCGCAGGGAGAAGGCCGCCTGGAGGCGCTCGATGACGGCGTCTTCCGGGCAGCCGAGGAGGAGCGCCAGGGTCGTCAGATCGGCGGCGTCGCCGAACACGGCGAACCGCCGCAAGGCGTCCTGCGTGCCCGCGTCGAGGCTGCGGAGGTTCGCGGCGATGATCTCGGCGACGTCGTCCGAGCACCGCTTCGCCCGGATCGTCTCGAGATCCCACCGGAACGCTCGGGCGGTGGTCGAGAAGCGGATCAGCCCTTCCTGGTGGAGCGTGCCCGCGAGCTGCGCGATGAACAGCGGATTTCCCCCTGTCTTCTCGTGGAGGCTCGCCGCGAGCGGGGCGACCTCCTCCCGGGGGGCGCGCAGCGAGTCGGCCACCCACGAGGTCACCGCGTCGGCGGACAGCGGGGCGATCGCGATCTCGGTCACGGCGACGTCCTGCTCGCGGAGCCGGCGGATCATCCGGCGCACCGCGTGGGAATCGGGGACCTCGTTGCTCCGGTACGCGCCGAGGATCAGCGTGTCGTGGACGCCGGGGTCGGTCGCCCAGCGCTCGACGACCTTCAGCGTCTCGGCGTCCGTCCACTGGAGATCGTCGAGGAAGACGATGAGCGGCTTCCCCGGCCGCGCGAGCGCGCCGAGGAGCTGGCTGAGCGCCAGCTGGAACCGCGCCTCGGCCTCGGGGGGCGGGATCTCGGGCGGCGGGCTCCGCTGGCCGAGGATCCGGGCGAGCGCCGGGAGCATGCCGGCCAGCAGCGGCGCGTTCGCGCCCAGCGTCCCCGCGAGGCCGCGCTGCAGCTCCGCGCGCGACGCCTCGCCCTCTTCGAGGGCCTGGACGAGCGCGCCGTCCAGCGCCGCGAGGAGCGCCTCGCACGGGGCGTGGCGCGGGGCCGCCTCGCACCTGCCGCCGGTGAAGCGCGCCGCGGGCGCGCGGACGGACTCGCCCAGGCGATGGACAAGGCGCGTCTTGCCAACGCCCGGCGGGCCCGAGATCAGGACGAGCTCCGTCCGGCCATCGCGCCCGACGCGCGCCACCGCGCTCTCCAGCCGCGCGACCTCGCCGGCGCGGCCGTACAGCCCGGGGGCCAGCCGCAGAGGCGGCGGCACGTCGGCGAGGCCCGGCTGGAACGGCGCGATCCGCCCCTCCGTCCGGAGCGCCTCCCGGCACCGGACGAGATCGTGCTGGAGGCCGGCGGCGCTCTGGTACCTGTCCTCGGGGAGCTTCGCGAGCAGCTTCAGGACGAGCTCGGCGACGCTCGAGGGCAGCCCGGGCATGGACACCAGCGGCGACGGGGGGACGACCGCGGCGTGGCAGTAGAGCCATCCCAGCAGATCGTTCGCGGAGAACGGCAGCCGTCCGGTGAGGAGCTCGAACAGGATCACCCCGAGGGAGTAGAGGTCCGAGCGGTGATCGATCGCCAGGCCGAGGCGCCCGCCCTGCTCGATCGACAGGTACGGCCAGGTGCAGGGGGACGGACGGGCCGATCGGGGGCTACACCGGCCCGGCGAGAGCGACCAGGGGCTGAACCCGGTCAGCTTGATGACGTCGCCGGGCAGGAGCATCACGCGGTGCGGGGTGAGGCCGAGGTGGACGATCTGCCGCCCGTGGATCGTCGCCAGCGCCCCGGCGATGCCGGTGGAGAGCCTCAGGAACCGGCGGAGATCCATGGGGGTGCCCATGAGGCGGGCGAGCGGCGTCGCTCCGTCGTCCTGGAGGACGAGCGCGGGCTGGCCATGGAACGTGCAGATCCGCGCCGCCTCCATGGCCACGTCGCAGCCGACCAGCCGCGTCGCCTCCAGCTCGCGCCGCAGCGCCTCGTACTCGGCCGTCGAGGGGTGAGCGACCTTCAGGGCCTTGACGAGGACGCTCCGCCCCGCCGGCTCGCGCGCCCGGTAGAGCGCGAAATCCGGTCCTTCGTCCAGCACGGCCTCCGCGAGGTATTCGGTCGCTGTCTGCATGGCTCTGGCGTGCTGGGCGTGACACATGTCCCCGGGGCGCGGCTGCGCTCGAAAGCGCCTGCGCTGCGCTGCGCTGCGCTGCGGATCGACAGGCAGGATCGATACCAGCGGTGGGCGGTCGGCGCCGCGGCGGTCCAGGCGTCCGATGATCGGCTCGACGCGTCGGCCGCGGCGTGACGGCCGGTCAAGGCGAGCCGCGCCGATCGCAGCGCCGTCGGACGCTGTCTGCCGAGCTCGGCCGTGAGCGGAACCCTCGCGTATCGTCCGCTGGCGCGCGAGAGCGCGAGTGATGGGGGGAGAGGCGACGGCAGAGGAAGCGGGGGAGACGTCAGGCCCCGAGGGCCCGTGGCCCCTCGGGAACTCGGGAACCCGGGAACCCGGGAACCCGGAACCCGGAACCCGGAAACAGCGCGTCCATTCGTCCGCGGTCGTCCACGGTCGTCCAGGATGTCATCTGCTTGCGTCATCCCGCAATCGATTGCGCTTCCATTCCAGTCGTGCCAACTCCATTGAAGGGGACGCGCCGGACCTCTCAGCTGAAACCAGCGGCCAGGTAGCAGCTCTTTTTGGCGGTGCAGCTCGAAGGGGAGACGGCAGGTCACGCTGGCGTACAAATTGCGAGCCTTCACGCCAGACGCCCACGCTGAATGCGCCTCCGGCCCTCCGGGGGGCAAGCGCCGTGGAAGGATTCGTTCTTCACGAAAGCAAGGTTGGGAAGAGCCATGATCGATCAACGACGAGCGGTCAACCGCAGGATGTTCTTGCAAGGGATGACCCAGTTCGCCTCGGTGGCCGCCGCGGCGCCCGCGCTCGGTTCGGACCCATGGAGAGGCGCCTGCTCGACGACGCTCACCGCGGGGCGGCCCGAGGACGTGAGCATGAGCTCGGAGCGGCTGGAGGACGTCTTCGCGCGGATCCAGCGCCGCGTGAACGACGCCCTGTTTCCCGGCGCCACAGCGCTGGTCGCGCGGCGCGGGGTCATCGTGGGTCACCGGGCCTTCGGCAGCAAGGTCCCCGGCGCCGACGAGCCGGTGACGCTCGACACGATCTTCGACGTCCAGTCGATGAGCAAGGTGCTCTCGACGGCGGCGGCGGCCCTCGCGCTCGTGCAGGAGCGCGTGATCCGGCTGGACGCGCCGGTCGCCAGGTACCTGCCGGAGTTCGCCGCCAACGGAAAGGGGGCCGTCACCGTCTATGACATGCTCCGTTACTCGTCCGGTCTGCCGCTGGACAACCAGTGTTTGGATGAGGACGTCGAGACGGCCTGGTCCATCATGGCCGAGACGCCGCTCGAATACGCGACAGGCAGATCGGCGCTGTACAGCGATCTCACCTACCGCCTCCTCGGCCGCATGATGGAGGCCGCCGCGGGGGAAGATCTCGACGCCATCGCGAGAGAGTGCGTCTGGCGTCCTCTCGGCATGAGCGACACGATGTACAACCCGCCCCCGGAGCTCGTCGAGCGCGTCGCGGCCACGGGGTACTCCGCCCGCCGGGGCTGCCTCGTGCGGGGGCAGGTCCAGGACGAGCAGGACTTCGCGCTGGGCGGCATCGCCGGCTGTGACGGCGTGTTCAGCACCGCGCTCGATGTCGCCGTCTTCTGCCAGATGATCTTGAACGGCGGCGCCTATGGCGGCGCCGAGGTCCTGCGGCCCGATCTGGTCCGGCAGATGAAGAAGAACAACACGCCTTACGTGACGGAGGCGGAGACCGACACGTCGCCCATCAACAACCTGCTCCTCGCCCCGAAGGGCCTCGGGTGGGAGATGCGGACGCGGCGCTTCTCGAACGGCGGCATGCGCCTGTCGCCGCGCGCCTTCGGCAAGGCGGGCGGCGCCGGCACGTTCATGTGGGTCGATCCGGATCTCGAGATCATCGGCGTCCTCCTGACCAACCACGGGTTGCCGCAGCCGTTCGACGAGCTCGGCTGGAACCGCATGCTCGACAACATCGGTTGCACCGAGTTCTTCGACGGCATCATCAACGCCGTGCACCGCTGAGCGCCGTCGCGGGCGAGCGGCGCCGCGGGCGAGCGGCGCCGCGACAGGCGAGGATCTCCGGCGAACGCCGCTTCTCCAGGTCGTTCAGGCGGCTTCCACGGGGAGCGGCTCCTCCGGCTCGGCGGCGGCGGCGGCGGCGAGCGTCCGGCGCAGCAAGGGGCCGATGGTCAGGCCCTGCACCACGATGGAGACGACCACCACGACATAGGTGATGGTCAGCACCATCTCTCGCTCCGGAACGAGCGTGCCGTCCGCGAGCTTTCCGGGGATGGAGAGCGCGAGGGCCACCGAGACGCCGCCGCGCAGGCCGCCCCAGGTGAGGATGCGGATCGCCCCCGGGGTGAAGACCCTGCGCCTCTTCATGAGGCTCACCGGCAGCGCGACAGCGATGAACCGCGCGAGCAGCACGACCGGGAACGCGAGGAGCCCTGCGAGCAGCGACTGGGCGTCGAAGGCGACGATCAAGAGCTCGAGGCCGATCAAGACGAACAGCACCGCGTTCAGGATCTCGTCCATCAGCTCCCAGAAGTCGTCGAGGTGCTCGCGGGTCTTCTCGCTCATGGCGCCGGCGCGCGCCTCGTTCCCGATGAAGAGCCCGGCCACCACCATGGCGATGGGGCCGGAGACGTGGATCGCGTACGCCAGGGCATAGCCGCCCGCCGCGGTCGCCAGCGAGAGCAAGACCTCGACCTTGTAGTCGTCGACCTGCCGGAGCATGGCGAGCGTCACGAAGCCGAGCGCGAGGCCGTACAGCACGCCGCCGATCGCCTCCTGGGCGAACAGCAGCGAGAGCCGCTGCAGATCGAGGCCCGACGTCCCCGACGCGATCTCCAGGAGCCCGATGAACGCCACGACCGCCACGCCGTCGTTGAAGAGCGACTCTCCGGCTATCTTCATCTCGAGCTCCTTGGGCGCCCCCACGTGCTTGAGGACCCCGAGCACCGCGATGGGATCGGTGGGGGAGATGAGCGCGCCGAAGAGCAAGCAGTAGACCGGCCGGATGTGCACGCCCATCAGCGTCATCAGGGCGTACGTCATGCCGCCCACCAGCACGGTGGACATGAGCACACCCCCGGTGGCCAGGATGCCGATGACGACCCGCTGCTTCTTCAGATCCGCCAGGTTGACGTGCAACGCGGCGGCAAACAGCAGAAACCCGAGCATCCCCTGCATCAACGTCTTGTTGAAGTCGATGCCATGGAGGTGCTCCTTCGCCTCGGCCTCCACCTCCGGAAACAGCTCTCCGATGCCCACCATGACGAGGGACGTCGTCATCGCGATCAGCATCAACCCGATCGTGGTCGGCAGCTTGAGGACCCGATGGTTGAAGAAGCTGAAGATCGCAGCGAGCGAGAGCAGCGCTGCCGAGACTTGGAATAGATCCATGCTCCCAGGCTTACAGGCGGGCGCGCGCCGCCTCGAGCGAGGCGCGGCGACGTCCGGGTGAAAAGTTGCACGTCAAAGTTTCCCCGAGGGAAGGAAATCCAAGCCGACTCGAAATGTCAAGCCTCGACCGCGGGACCCGCGCCGGGCTGCCCGACGCCGGGGGCGCGACAGAGAGACCCGCCCTGTCGAGGCGGCACGAACGAGGCTACTCCTTCCGCTGCAGCCGGCCCGAGTGACCTTCACGGCGGCATGCGCCTGTCGCCGCGCGCCTGAGCGCGCCTCGTCCCTTCCCGGACGTCTGACGACGTGTGTGGACCTCCCGCGGACGCTTTACACCGTGCTACCGAGCGGCGAGATGTGCGTGTGTCTGCGGTGGCTTCGCCTCCAGCCTGGTGATGCGAGGTGCGCCTCGTCGGCGCCTGCGGCGCCGTTCGCGCCTCCGGTCGAATCGGTGGTCGGCGCCGCAACCGCGCGCGGTGAGCGCCGTAGATGGGTCGTGGGCCGCGGGGCGATGGCGGCCCGTTCGCCATTGCCGGTATCCTGCTGTGCAATGGCTCGTTTCCTGTAAAGGCATCATTTGAACCCGAAGAATCACGGTGTGCGTCTCGCGAGCCGCGCGACGCTGGCTCACGACGCTCCCGTGGGGAAGAGAGCATGAGCGAATCAGCAAACGTCAATGACCCGGGCGCTGCCGCGCACACAGGGGAGATCTCGCGCCGCTTCTTCTTGCGGGCGTTCGCCGGGGGCGTGGCGGCCCTGTCGGGCGCATGCGACGGGATGACGCCCGTCGAGGCGCCTACAGCGGAGGCGCGGTCGGAGCTCACACGGGCGACCGGGGGGCAGCTGGCGGATCTCATCCGCCGGAAGCGGGTGTCGTCGCTCGAGGTCGTGGAGGCGCACCTGGCGCGCATCGCGAAGATCAACCCGCGGCTGAACGCCGTGGTGAAGCTCCGCGCCGACGAGGCGAGAGCCGAGGCGCGGGCGGCGGACAAGGCCCTGGCGAGAGGCAAGCACCTCGGCCCGCTGCACGGCGTGCCGATGACGATCAAGGATTCCATCGATACCGCCGGCGTCGTGACGACCGGCGGCACGAGCGGGCGAACGAATTTCGTTCCGGCGGAGGACGCCACCGTGGTCCGGCGCCTCAAGGAAGCGGGCGCGATCCTGCTGGGCAAGAGCAATACGCCCGAGATGACGTGGTCGTACGAGACGAACAACGCAGTGTACGGGCGCACCAACAACCCGTATGGCCTCGACCTGTCGCCGGGCGGCTCGAGCGGGGGGGCGGGCGCCATCGTGGCCGCGGGCGGCTCGCCGTTCGACGTGGGGAGCGACACCGGCGGGAGCATCCGCTTGCCGTCGCATTTTTGCGGGATCGCCGGGCTCAAGCCGACCGCCGGCCGCGTCTCGCGGACGGGCCATATCGTCCCGGCGGAGGGGCTGCTCCAATCGTTCACCGTGCTCGGGCCGATGGCCCGCTCGGTCGACGATCTCTGGCTGCTCTTCAGCGTCCTGGCGGGGCCCGACTGGCGCGACGCGGCGCTGATCCCGGCGCCGCTCGGCGACCCGAAGCACGTGCGGCTCAGGGATCTGCGGATCGCGATGCACACCGACAACGGGATCGCGGCGCCGGACGCGGCGGTGCGCCAGGCGGTGGTGGACGCGGCGGCGGCGCTGGAGGCGGGCGGCGCGCGGGTGGAGTCGAAGAAGCCCGACGCGCTGAGCGACGTGCTCACGGTAGACGCGGATATCTTCCGGGCGGACGGCGGCGCCTGGCTGAAGCGGCTCCTGGACCTGGCCGGGACCACGGACCCCGGCGCCGAGGTGGACGCCTCGCTCGCGAGCGTGCCGCTGTCGAGCGGTGAGCTGACCGCGGCGGTCGAGCGGCTGGACGCCTGGCGGGGGCGGATGCTCGGCTTCATGCAGGACTTCGACGCCATCGTCTGCCCGCCGTGTGTCCTCGAGGCGCTGCCGCACGATGCGTGGGTCGTGCACGGGGTCTATGCAGGATTCAGCTACTCGTTCGCTTACAACATGACAGGGTGGCCGGCGGTCGTCGTGCGCGCGGGCACGTCGTCGCGAGGAACGCCGATCGGCGTCCAGATCATCGGCCGCCCCTTCCGCGAGGATGTCGTCCTCGCCCTGGCCGGCCACATCGAGCGGGAGCTCGGCGGCTACAGAGCGCCGGCGATCTGACGGCGCGATGGCGGTCAGGAGGACCGGCCTCACGGGCACGTTCACCGGGCTGGACCTGTCGGTGCGCGACACCGACGACCGACGTCGCGGAGCGGCAGCGAAGGCGTTCGAGCTCCCGCTCCGCGAGGCTGACGTGCAGGCGGAGAGGCGAGGTCCTCAGGGGTTGAACGTGGCGACGAAGATGTCGCTCCCCGCTGCGTGGGGGATCGGCCCGGTCCCGAAGTCGACCGGCGCGCCCGTGCCGCCGGTGATCGCAACCGTGCCATTCGGAGATACGGCGATGTCCTCCACGAAACGGTCGTGTGAGTCGCTGCTGGGCGGGTCGAAGACGACCGACCAGAGCTCGGTCCCGTTCTCGTCGAGCTTGGCGAGCCCCGAGGGCCCGGCGACGAATATTCCGCCGTCAGGATCGAGGGAGATCCTGTGGAAGGGAGCGCTGATCGTGTGGCTGGAGATGACCTCTCCTGCTGCGTCCAGCTTGACCAGCACGGACCCCCCCACCGCGCCGCCGCCGAAGTCGACGGTGCCGTCCGTGATGCCTGTCACGAGGACCTCGTCCGCCGCGTTGACCGCCACCGAATAGGCCGCCGCCAGGGGGTACGTCGCCGTCGACGGAAACCGATTTTCCCACAGCACGGCCCCCGTCGGGGCGAGCTTGGTGACGTTGAATGTCGGCCACGGGGGCAGGCCCGTATCGAAGCTGGGGGTCACAGCGAGCACGTTGCCAGCGCTGTCGAGCGCGATGCGTCCCGCTCCATTCACCTGTGAATAGTTGTACATCCCTTGCAGGTGGGCTGTCCAGAGGACGGCGGTACCTCCGGCGCCCACCTTCGCCAGTCGATAACCTTCATCGACGACATGGAGCACGTACACATCGCCGGCGCCGTCGACGGCAGCCTGCCGTACCATCCAGGGCCAGCCCGAGGTGCCGAGTCTGCCAGGGAAGCCGTTGCTCCAGATGTGATTGCCGCCGGGGTCGAATGCGGCCACGAACAGCGCGCCCTCATCGAGGACGGGCGGGAGGGGACCCGCACCGAGATCCGGACCTGGCGTGAGAGTTCCACCGTCATAGACCCCGACGAGCACGATGTCACCGCTTCCGTCGACGGCCATGGTGGCGTTCGCGTCGTTGTATTCGGTCCCGAAGCGCTTGCTCCAGATCAACGAGCCTGCGGGATCGAGTTTGAGGAAGAAGACGTCCGACCCCCCTGCGCTGGTGACGGGGCCGGCGCCGAAGTCGACCGTTCCTCGGAAGCTACCCGAGACGTAGAAGTTGCCAGCGGCGTCGCTCACGATGGACAGCCCCACGTCGTCGCCGGACCCCCCGTATCCCCGCGCCCACGGCGGGAGCCGGGAGCAATCGGGCACGCCGTCGCCGCTGCCGCCGGCGCCGCCGCTGCCCAGACTCCCGGTCCCGCGTGGTCGTGGTCGTGGTCGTGCGCGTGGTCGTGCGCGTGCGCGTGCGCGTGCGCGTGCACGTGAGTGCGCGGCCCTGGTCGACGTCAGCCGCATCATGGGCGTCGTCCAGAGCAAGGACGTCGAGCATGGCAAGCACCTTCTGTCACGGCTCGCCGCCATGCTGACAAGGATGTGCCGATATAGCCACGTGTCTCGCGCACGTGCACGCGCACGCGCACGCGCACGACCACGCGCACGACCACGACCACGACCACGACCACGACCACGACCACGAGCATGACCGCGTTGGTGAACTAGGGGGGATTGGGGCGCAGTCAGTCCGGATCGAGCGCGTACACGGCCGTTGTCGTCTTTCGCCCCGTCAGGTTGCGCTCGCCCAGCGCGCGCAGCGGGAAGGCGTCGCCGGCGAGGTCCCGGGTCGCCTCGGAGACCAGCACCTGGTTCGGCGCCGCGATCGCCTCGAGCCGCGAGGCGACGTTCACCACGTCGCCTATCACCGTGTACTCCATCCGCTTGTCGGAGCCGATGTTGCCGACGATGGCCTCTCCGGAGTTCACGCCCACGCCGAGGCGGACCTCGACGTCGTACCGCTCGCGCCACTCCTCGTTCGCCGTCTCGAGGAAGCGCATCATGTCCTCCGCGGCCGCGAGCGCGCGGCGCGCGTGATCCTCCTGCGCGATCGGGGCGCCCCAGACGGCCATGATGCAATCGCCGATGAACTTGTCGACCGTGCCCCCGTGCCGGAACACGATCTCGGTGAGCATCGAGAAGAGCTCGTTGAGGAGGGCGACCATCCGCTCGGCGTCGCGCGACTCGGCGAGCGGCGTGAAGCCGACGACGTCGGCGAAGAGCACCGACACGGCCGCCCGCTTGCCGCCGAGGGCGAGCGGGTGCTCGCCCCGCACGATCGCGTCGACGACGGCCCTGTCCATGAACCGGCCGAGATCGCCGCGGAGCTTCGCCTCCCGGGCGATGTCCGCCTCGCCCTGCTCGAGGTCCTGGGCCATGCGGCCGAGGGACGTCGTGAGCTCGCCGATCTCGTCGCGCCGCCCCCGCAGCGCGTCGCCGAGCGCGATGTCCCGCCAGCGCCGGGCGCCGATGAGCCGCGCCTGCGCGACGAGGTGCAGGATCGGGCGCGTCACGTGGCGGGCGGTCACGAGCGCAAGGGCGAGCGCGAGGACGAGCGCGCCCGCGGCGACAGCGACGCCGCGGCGCCGCATCTCGTCGAGCGCGGCGAAGGCCTCCGGCTCGGGGCGCCAGATCGCGACCGCCCAGCCGAGGTCGGGCACCGTCTCGATGGCGCCGATCATCCGCTGGCCGCCCTCGTCGTGCGGGGCGAGCACGCTGAGCCTGTCGTTCAACCCCGCGCCCGGGGGGAGATTGTGCCAGATCGGCAAGGACGAGACGTCGCTGCCCGGCGCGACGCCCGGCACCCCGAACGCCGCGATCGCCTGGCGATCGTGGCCCGCGATGAGCAGGCGCACCGCGCGGCTCCCGAGGCGGCGCCCGGCGATCACCTCGAGGTCGAGCCCGAGCATGTCGAGCGGCACCTCGGCGACCACGTAGCCGGCCGGGCCGGCCGGGGGAGGCGGCGCGCCGGCGCCGGCGCCGGCGCCAGCGCCCGGCGCGGCCCCGGCGCCCGCGTCGCCGGCGGGTCGCACACGGGCGACGAGGAGGCCGCGGGCCGGCCCGACCACGCCGAAGCCGACGCCGCGCTCGTCAGCGAGCTGGCGCAGCGCTGCCGGCGCGGCGGCGACGTCAGCGTCGGATGACGCCTTGCGGATCAAGGTGCTGATCCCCGCGTCGGGCACCTCGAGCCGCACTGCCTCGACGAGCCCGCGCGTCGCGACGAGGGCGCGCACCGACGCGACCGCGTCCTCGTCCCGGATGGAGCCGCCCGCGGCGTGGCCGAAGATGGCCGCCGCCGCGACGGCATCGCTCTCGACGTCGCGGACGAGCTGGATCGAGGCCGAGGCCACCTCGGAGAGGATCGCCGTCTGCAGCCTCTCCTCGGAGGTCCGCACGGCGCGCCGGTTCACGTCGATGAGGAGCGTCACGGCGACAGCGACGGGGACGAGCGCCATCGCCGTGAAGAGCGCGATCGCCTTCGTCTTGAGCGAGAATTCCCTCACGCGGAGGCCTCCGCGGGCGACGCGTCACTCAAGAGGACCGTCCTTCCAGCCGGCCGCGCCCTCGTCGGTGCGCTTGCGGATCTGGAACTCCACCCTGCGGTTCCTGGCCCGGCCGTCTCGGGTGCGGTTGTCGGCGAGGGGGCGGCGCGCGCCGAAGCCGCGCGCCTCGAGGCGGCGGGCGTCGATGCCGTGCGCGGTCAGCCACGCGACGACGGCGAGCGCGCGGCGCTGCGAGAGGCTCAGGTTCGCCTGGGCGGCGCCCTGGTTGTCCGTGTGGCCGTCGACCGCGACCCGGGCGATCTCGGGGTGCTCCTCGAGGACGGCCGCGACCTCGGAGAGCAGCTCGAAGCTCTCCGGCTCGATCTCGGCCCGGCCCGTCCGGAACTGGACCTGCTGGAGGATCACGATCTGCGAGCCCTCGATGCGCACCGCGAACGGGCAGCCGTGCGTCGCGCGATCCTCGCTCGGCTTGCCGCGCTCGTAGGGGCAAGCGTCCGCGGCGTTGGGGATGCCGTCGCCGTCCGTGTCCGCGGGGCACCCGTGCCTCGACGCAGGTCGGGACCCCGCCTTCGCGGAGGGCCCGGACGTGACCCCGGGAGCCGCGCCGCCGGGTCCCGCGTCGGCGGCCGCGCTGCTGACCCCCGGCACGTCCGGGCAGCGATCGTCGACATCGTAGATCCCGTCGTCGTCCCGGTCCGGCGGGCAGCCGCGGCGGAACGCCGGCCGGGCGCCCACCGCCGCGGCCGGCGGGCGCGCCTCGCCGATGACCCGGGGGCAGGCGTCCTCGGCGTCGGAGACCGAGTCCCCGTCGAAGTCGGCGGCCGGAGGCGCGGCCCCCGCCGCGCCGCGAGCGCCCTTCGTCCCGGTGGACGCGCCGGCGACGGCCGAGGGGGCGGCGGCAGCGGGCGCCGGCGGAACGACGTCCGCGGCGATGCCTATCCCCGCGAAGAAGCGCGCCTTCGGCGTGCCGGGCAGCCGCCCGAAGCCAGGGCCCGCGCCCGCGTCGAGCGTGAGGGGGCCGAGCGACCAGCGCGCGGTGAGCAGGAGCTCGGCCCCCGCGCGGCCCGGGACCTCGAGCGCCGACCCCTCGCCGGCGGCGGCCCAGACGGAGAGCTCCGACCCGAGCTGCAGCGGGCCCTTGCGGACGCCCGCGCCCGCGGAGAAGAGGACCTCGCTGCCCGTCAGGCTGTCCGCCGAGGCCTTCTGGAACCGGCCCCCCGCCGACGCCGACCAGCGGAAGCCCGGGTGCTCGGCCCCCACGATCACCCGCGGCGCGTAACGCACGGCGCCCGCGCCGGCGAACGCCGCCTCGTCTCCCGTCGGCAGCCAGACGGAGAGCCCGAGCGCCGCCGCCGGCCGGAGCCCCTCCTGCGGCAGGAGCGTCACCCTCCCTCCGGCCTGGAGATCGCCGAGCGTGGCGCCGCCGGCGGGCGCCGTGACGCGGATGCTCCCGAGCGCGCCGGACGCGCCGCCCTGGTCCAGCACGAACGGCGCGTCGAGATCGAGCTTGATCCGGCGCAGGAGCTCGACGCTCGCGAGCGCGTGGACGATCGCCTGCCGGCCCACCCACGTTACCGAGCCGGCAGGCGCAGTCCCGCGCAGGCTGAGGGGTTGATGAGAATAGGAGAACAGAAGTCCGACCGCGGGCCGGAGCTCCCCCGATACGCCGGCAGAAGGGACAGTGGATAGCCCGTCGCCCGCGGGCGCGGGAGCGAGCCTGTCGAGCGCTGTGGCCTCCTGCGCTGCGGCCGGCATGGAAGCCGTTGCCGCTGCGACGAGCAGCGGGGAGGCCAGGAGGGGCGCGATGACGCGCGCCGGCCAATACTCCATCGGTCTGCTCGTATCCTATTGCCTGGTCCCTTGCAACGCCGATCTCGATCCGGTAGCGTGCCGCTGCCGTGGCACCGTCAAATGGCCAGTCCGTCGCTATCTCGGTGCTCCTCGGCTGCGCCACCCACGCTGCGATCCACGCTGGATACGTCGGCGTGGCGAGCGCCAGAGAGCCGACGCCCGGATATCCGGAGGCGGTCATTCAATGGGGCGTGCAGGCGGGAGAGACCTGCGACGACATCGCGGCGGTCCTCTACGGCTCGTCCAGGCATGCAGGGCTGATCCAGCGGTACAACCGCGTCGCGTGCGGCCCGGGCACGACGCTCGCCGAGGGGCTCACGCTGGTCCTCCCGGCCGAGGTGACGTCGATCCCCGACGCGAAGCTCCGGTCGATGCACCCGGACGTGCGCGCGCGGCCGGCCGGCGGCGCCTGGTCGCCCGCGGCTCAGGGGATGCCCCTGCTCACGAACTCGAGCGTCAACACGCTGGATGAGGGCAGGGCAGATATCGAGTTTGTGGATCGGACTCGGGTGCTCCTCGCGCCGAATACGCTCGTCGTCATCTACGGCACGGCGAGCCGAGCGCGGGTGTCGAAGACGCCGCCCGCGGCCGTCGAGCTCGCGGACGGCGAGGTGAAGGCCGCGCTCGCCGCGCTGCGGGGCCAGTCGGTCGAGGTCGCCGCGAGCGGGGGCGGCCGCGTGAGCGCGTCGTCGCGGGACACGGTGGTGCAGCGGCGCGGGGAGCGCACGACGGTCGCGGTGTTCGACGGCAAGGCGGGCGTCACGTCGGGCGGCCTCTCCGTCGTGGTCCCGAAGGACCACGGCACCCGGTTCGTGGCCAAGGCGCCGCCCGCGCGCCCGCGCCCGCTGCCGGCGCCGGTCGAGTGGACGACCGCGGACGCCGCGCAGATCGCGCTCGCCCCGGAGGGGCTCGGCGTCCTGTCGGCGTCGTGGAAGCCGGCGCCGGCCGCGGCCGGCTACCGCGTCGAGATCGCGCGCGACCCGGAGTTCAACGATCTCATCGCCCGCGAGGAGGTGAAGCCGGACGTCCTGTCGTTCCGCGCGGAGAAGATGCCGGCAGGCGCCTATTTCCTCCGGGTCCGGGTCGTCGATCGCGAGGAGTACCTGGGGGTGGGCGCGGTGCGCAGGTTCCACCTCGTCGCCGCGCGGGCCGCCGGGGGCGTCGTCCCGGCGGCGCAGGAGATCACCGCGAACCCGTACGGGATCATCGAGCTCACGCCGTCTCCCGCGCTCGAGCTCTCGCTCGACGACGGCCCGTTCGGCCCCGTCCCCGAGCGCATCGATCTGCTCCAGCGCGCCCCGCGCGCGCTCCGGCTGCGCGAGCGGGGCAGCGCGGTTCCCGACGCGGCGACGTCGCTCCCGGTCCGGTACACGAAGGTGGGCGCGGTGGTCTCGGTCTCGGCCGCGCGCGCGGTGACGCCGGCGCCGGGCGGGCCGGGCGGGCCGGCGATCGAGGCCCGGGTCGAGCTCGAGGGGCTCGCCGGGGTCGACGTCGCGCGGCGGGTGGCGCCGCGGCTCTTCGCCCACCTGCCCGGGGGGGTGCGCTCCGTCGCGCTCACCGGCGGCGATCGCGGCGGCGCCCTGACGGCGCGGATCCCGCTGCCCCGGGAGGCGCTGCGCCCCGGTGAGCCGCTGCGCGTCCGGCTCGACGTCGCCGACGGCCGCGGCGGCGTGATCGGGACGAGCGACGCCGAGCTGCCCGCCGCGCCCGAGGCGCCGCGCGCCGCGCCTCCGCCTGCGCCCCCGGCCGCGCCCGTGCTGGGCGCGTACCTCCCGCTGCTGCCGATGTCCGGGGTGGCCGACGCGCTCTGGCTCGCGCCGACGCCGCCCTCGGTCGCCGCCGTCGGCGCGGCCGCGGCGCGCTCCGGGGGCGGCTGGGTCGCCGCGGGGCAGGTGCGCGCGAGCGGCGCGATCGGCCCGCTGGGCCTCGACGTCGCGCTCCGCTCGAACCCGGCCGGCGAGGGGGATGGCGCGGGCGCGGGCAGCACCGGCTGGTTCGGCGCGCGCGCGCGCGTCCTGCGCCTCGGGCGCTCGGAGCTCGAGCTCGGCCCCACGCTCCGCCTGGGCGTGCCCATGGCCGACGGGAGCCCCCCGCTCCGCATCGAGCCCGGGATCGCGTTCGGCGGCGCCGCGGGCCGGCTCACGTGGGTGGCCGATGTCGGGGCCCGCATCCGCGCCTCGGGCGACGGCGCGGCGGTGGGGGCGGGCGACGGCGCGGCGGGGGGCGACGGCGCGGCGGCGGGCGGCGAGCCCGCCACGCCGGACGTGCAGGGCTTCCTGCTGATGGGGGCGACGGCGGATCCGGCGCCGTGGCTCCGGCTGCACGGCGCGCTGGATCTGCACCTCGTCCACCGGGAGGTCAGGGCGGACGACGTGCTCGGCGGGCTGTCGGCGGGCGTGGAGGCGGGCGGCGCGCTCTTCGGGGCGCTGTCGTTGCGGGCGAGCCCGTGGCGCGACGAGGGCGAGGGCCCGGTGACGGCGCAGATCGCGGTGGGCTTCCGCGAGGCGTCGCCGTGAGCGCGGGCGACGGCGAGCGCCCGCCGCCGGACGGCGACCCCGACCGCACCGTGCTGAAGGGCCAGCGGGCGCCGGACGGGCGGGCGCCCGCGCCTCGACCGCGCGCCGACCGCTTCGCGGCCGCGGAGACGCTCCCCTCGGACGAGCCCGGCGCGGGCGCGGCGCAGCGGACGCGCGCCGGGCGGGTCCTCGGCGGGAAGTACAACCTCGTGCGGCTGCTCGGCGCGGGCGGGATGGGGGAGGTCTACGAGGCGGAGCACGTGCTCCTCGGCGTTCCGGTCGCGGTGAAGACGATGCACCCGCACGTCGCGATCCTCCCGGAGAGCCGGCGGAGGTTCTTCCGCGAGGCGCGCGCCGCGTCGCGGCTCGTGCACCGGAACGTGGTCAAGGTGCTCGACCTCGGGGGCGACGAGGACGACGGCGACGGCTCGATCTACCTCGTGATGGAGCTGCTCAAGGGGCAGTCGCTCGGCGCGCTGCTCCGGGCGTCGCGCGAGCTGCTGCCGCTCGCGGAGGTCGCGGCCCTGTTCGCGGACATCCTCGACGGCGTGGGCGCCGCGCACGCGAGCGGCATCGTCCACCGCGACCTCAAGCCGGAGAACGTGCTGCTCGCCGAGCAGGACGGCGAGCGCGTCGCCAAGGTCGTCGACTTCGGCCTGGCGCACCTCGACGACCCGCTCGACGCCGGGCCGACGCTCACCTCGAAGGACATGGTCGCGGGCACGCCGGAGTACATGAGCCCGGAGCAGTGCCGCTCGCTCGCGGTGGGCCCGAGCACCGATCTGTACGCGTGCGGCTGCATCCTCACGGCGCTGCTACAGGGAACGCCGCCGTTCGTCGGCCTCCCCGCGGTGGAGCTCATGGCGATGCACATGTTCTCGATCCCGCCGCCGCTGCGCCGGCCGCCCGGGGCTCCGCCGGTCCCACCGCTCCTGGAGCGGCTCCGGCTGGATCTCCTGGCGAAGCTGCCCGAGAAGCGCCCGGAGAGCGCCGCGGCGGCGCGGTGGCGGCTCGACGAGGCGATGTCGCGGGAGGCCGAGGCGCGGCGGCTGCCCGCGCGCAAGGCGGGCGCGCCGCACGGCGACCGGGCGGAGCGGGCGCAGGCCTGGCCGGACGGCGAGACAGCGCAGCTCGCGCCCGTGCCGGAGCGCACGGTCGCGCTGCTCCGGCTCGCGCCGGCGGGGCAGGGGCTCAGCGAGGCGTGCGAGATCGGGCTCGACGCGCAGGGGTTCCACCTCGCCGAGGTGCCGGACGCCGCCGCGCTGCTCGATGCGGGGCTCGGCGTGGCGGTGATCGACGCCGGCGCCGACGTGGAGGGCGCGTGCGCGCTGCTCGAGGCGCTGGGCCGCGCGGCGCCCGGCGTGCGCGCCGTCGTGTGCGCGGCCGGGCTCTCCTCGGACCGGATGAACGCGCTCGTCGCGGCGGGCGCCGCGGACGTGGCGCGTTATCCGGTCGCGCCGGACGCGCTGTCTCGCAAGATCGCGCGGGTGGTGCGCCGGGGGCGCTAGGTCCGGTCACTCCATCCACGGCTACGGTTGGGATCCGGTGGATCGCCGCCGGCATCCCCGAGGATCTCGCGGGTCGTCGGCTCGTCGACGCCTGCGAAGGAATCTGACGCCGCCAGGCGGAGCCGCGGATCTGGATCTCGCAAGGCTGCCCGGATGAGCGGGTGCGCCGCGGGATCATGCGCGAGCCGCGCGATGGCCACCCATCGGATCCAGGGCTCGGGCACACGGAGGGCGTCCAGGAGAGCGGCGCGCACGGCCGGATCGTCTTCGTCCGGGTGCGTGAGCGCTGCCGAGGCGCGCACGCGCCCGTCCGGGTGGTGCAGGAGCTCCCGGAGCAGGCGGCAGGCCTCCTGCTGCAAGGGGGCGCTCCAATGTTCGAAGCTCAAGAACTGGACGGCAAACTGCAGGTCGTCCGGCTCCATCGGATCGATGAGCGCGCGGAGGTCCTCGGCCGTCGTGAGCGCTTCCAGGCCGGCCTGCGTCGCCTTGTAGCTGCCGTACCTCGCCTCCGCGCGCAGGAACACCTGCGCCTCATGGACAGGGATCTGCCACTGCAACGCGCAAACGGCCTCGTAGCGGACGTAGTGGTGCGGATCTCCAAGGGCCCGAAAGAGCACCGGCGGCGGCGCCAGGCCTTCGTCTGCGAGCGCCTTGATGGCCCACACGATCGACCACCCGGCCTCCTCGTCGCGACGCGTGACCCAGGGACAGCGAAGCCTCTCCGCGAGCGAGGCATCGGCCGCGGCGACGCGCTCGGCGCTGCCGGCGTCGCGAGCGATCTCGAGGAGCACCGCGCGGCCTTCCGGGTCCTGCGCGAGCCTCTTGCCATCCACGAAGCCCCCCCGCGGCTGAGCGAGCGCGGCGAGGATCTCTTGTTTCGTCATCATGGGGCCCTCCGTGCGCTCCGCGACAAGCTGGGAGCGCTGCTTGGGCGTGCGGGGAAGCGCTTCACCAGCCGTCTTTCCGCCCCTTTCGATCCCTCGCCTCCAATTCTGCGTGGATCGCAGCGAGCACCTGCTGCGCTTCCACGGGTGGTTGAGCAGGGGAGATCGTGTCCCGCACCGCCCAGCCGATGGCCGGTCGCACGGCCCAGGTCTGCGGGTCCTGGGAGATCCCGATGAATCCGCCGAGCAGCTCCATCGGGATCGGTTTACCCAGGTATTGCCACGTGAAAGGCGCGAGCGACAGGCCCTTGGGGAACGCGCCCACCTGCGACTTGGTGCCCCAGCTCGCGACGCCCGGGTTCCATCGCGGGATCCCCTCGTGCTCTAGGTACGGAAACAGTGCATTGATCCAGCCCGTCACGGAAGAGTCGCCGGACGTGCTGCGATGCTTGTAGAACGACGCCCAGAAACCCCGGTTCACGGCCCCGCCGGACGCAACCGCGACGAATTCGTCGACCACCGGCAGGAGCCCCCGCATCCAGGTCGTGAGCCCGTATTCCGCGAGCACCTCAGCCCGGCGCCGGATCGCACGCCAGTCCTCCGGCGTCCCGAGCAGCGTGATCTCGGGAATGCCGCACCAGGTTACGACCTCGTATCTGAAATAGCGCTGCATGGCGCTCATCAGCACGACCTCGGAGGCTGCCCGCTCGACGGGGCCTGTGGTAGAGAAGGACGCGACCACGAGGTCGCGCGCCTTGCCCACGTGCTCCGCGATGTAGTCCGAGAACTCGGCGAAGCAGCCGGGCCAGTCGTTGTCGGGCGACCCCTTCACGAAGGCGGGGCGCTGGATCGAGAGCGTCTTTTGGCCCTCGTGCCGCACGAACCGCCTCCGGAGCTCCTCGGCGTGCAGGTTCACGTGCACCCCGAAGCCCTGCGCGATGCACAGCCAGATATCGTCCGGCGACAGCACGAGCGGGTAATGGTGGTCGAACGCAGCATGCACGGCCTGGAGGAATGCGTGCTCGAGGATCTGAGGACCGTAGACGAGGTGCCCGAGGTTGCTGCCGTGCGCCTCGGCCGTCAGCTTGCACTGCAGCCAGAGCGACGCGGCGAGCGACACGGGCCGGAGGGGCCGCTCTGGAGGGGGAACGTCGGATACCGCGATGGTGCGCATGCTCGTCAAGATATCAGATGCTGCCCCTCCCTGGGTCGCGAGCTGCACCTCCGCTGCGGTAAGCTCGCCCCATCCCGTCCGACCAGGCGGCGACCCCGCCCACCTATCTTCACTTCGTCGGTGGCGGTGTGAGCCGCTGTCCTGCATCGCCCGCGCTCAATATAGTAAATTCTGTTGCCAAACCTGACACGACTCGCCGGACGCCCCGCGATTCTCGGCTTCACGTTGGAAGCTCCCGGAGCGCGTCGGCCGCGCCCTGGAGCGATGGGACGCGGTCTGCGCAGTCAATTGGCACAAACTCAGAGGTGGTTCGATGTCTCCCTTCACCTCACGTGGCTCGGATCTCTTGCTGATTCAGCTTGGTTTGCGCAGGAGCGAGGTGGGTCGCGTAACGTGTCCTATGTCAACCAGCGCATGCAGCGTGGCTGTACGGTGGGACGACCGCTACGAGGCGCTTGACTTTCGTATCGCATTTGGATTTCTTAGCCCCTTGAGCGTCCATTGCCCCCATGACATCGACCCCTCCCTCGCTAGAAGCTCCCAGCCAGGCCGCGCTTGACGCCCTGTTCGGCGAGACGCGCCGGGTCAGGATCATCGAGGAACGCTGGGTGGAAATTCAGACGCTCGACCCGGACTGTGACGTGTGGCTGGAGCAGATCGTCCTGCTCGATCTCGAGCGCGCAGAGGTCGCGACCATCCGGGATCGGCTGCGCATCCAAGAGCATCAGAGAACATTCTTCTGCGATTGCGACGGGGACATCCGCATCGAGCTTCACGGAGAGGCGGGGCTCCTGGAGACGATCACTTTCCACCATGGCCTCTCTATCCGGTTCGAGCGCTGGAACTCCGACGCGTTGCTGCTCGACGGCCCGGCGCTGCTCCGCTGGATGGCCGAGCGGGGCGCCTCGGGCCCGCTTCACAAGTTCGAACAACAGGAGAGGGAGCAGCAGGAAGCCGAACGTGTCTACCGCGCGTGGGTCGAGGCCGCTCCCGCCGGTCTTGACCCGTCGCTCTTCGGGAGGGGTTTCCTTCCGCACAATGGCGACGACCCCGCCTACGGTCAGGCCATGGAGGCGCTCGCTGCGGCGTACCCATCCGCGGAGGAGCGGGCGCTGGTCCTCTTGACGTGGTTCGCACACTCCTCCTCGACATGGTCGGCATACTCGTCTTATGAGTCGATCCCCGGCGAGCTCCTCCTCCGGGTAGAAAGCGGTACCGTGCTTCGCGCGCTGGAGCGGCGCGAGCCGGTGGCCGAGGCAACGCTCCTTGGCGCGGCACGGTACTTCTCGACGCTGTCGGATCGCAAGAGCGAGCTGGCCGCGGTGCCGGACGCGCTCTGGGAGCGGCTACTCCAGGCCACCCGCCGGGTCGGCATCGAGGAGAATGTGGAGCGGCTGGCAATGGTCCATGGTGGTGCGCGTGGACCGCAGAGGGGCGCTCGCCCCGTCCGTGATAGCGAGCCAGCAGAAGGAGCTTTGCCATCTCGTGACCACGGGAGGTGAGGCGTTCTGGGCTGTCGCGCGCGAGACGCCCGAGCTCTTTGCGGATTCGCCCTATAGCGGTTGGTCTCCGACGCAGCTGGTGAGGGCGCGGCCTTCGGGTGGCGGTCCGATGTTGCTGGCCTCGCTGTCGGCGTGCGTGGCGGCGCTGCTCAGCGATGCCGTCCACCTCTACTGGGTGGAGTACGCGAAGACCGACGCCGCCCCAGATCCGGTGCTCGTCCGGATGCCGCAGGCGGGGGGCGCGAGGGAGGTGCTGGCGAGCGTGCCGACCAAGCTGTCGTCGCGCGCGCTCACGGGGCCCACCATCGCCGTGAGCGCCTCCCACGTGCTCTGGATCGATCCGGACATGCGCAGGATCTGCGGGGTCCCGAAGGCGGGCGGCGAGGTGAGCACCGTCTGCTCCATAGAGCTGCCGCCTCGCGGGATCGTCGCCGAGGGCCGCTTCGCCTATGTGATCATCGGAGAGGACCGAAGTGCGCGTTTTTCAAATCTTCCAGGTCTGGCTTCACATTCATCACACCATTGCCAGCCACCTCGATCTTGTTCATCCTGGACCACCTCCGCGGTGAAGGGCTTGGAGCGCACATTGCTTCGCGAAACACCGAGCCCTGTGAGAGCACGTCGCGCGTCAATCCCGAAGGATCCTGCCTGATACCATGCCAGCGTTGTAGGATGCACCCGGCACGCTGGACTTGAGCCAGCAGACGGCCGTCGTCCCCTGCACGCCAGGAGGGACGTAGGTAAATGCTTTGCACTGCGAGTCTTGCGAGCAGAAATAAGCACAGTGGCTCGCGCGTGGCTCGTTGAGGTAGTATCCGATGTAGTCGCCGCCAGGCCTGTCCCAACCAAGCTCGAGCTGCGTGCTTACCGAACGCGTGGAGCAGGGGCTCTGTCCGAGGCTCTCGCCGTACGTGTCAGAGTCCCACAGCGGGTAGCCGGTGCTGGAGTAGACGACGGAGTTGCCGTCGTTCTGTATTGCGTAGGATGAATAGTTGTATCCCCAGGTGTCCGTCGACCAGACAGGCGCGTCGCTCCAGTCGTACATGACCAGGTTTCCGTCCGGCTGCATGACAACGTAGCCCCCCCAGCCCACCGTGTTGGTGGCCCATATTGGGTACGAGGTGCCTTGACCACCGTAGATCACGAGGTTCCCGTCCGACTGCATGTCGACGTGGTAGTAGCAGCTCGGCGCAGTCAGGCGCTGTCCAGGGAACATGTACTCGTTTGAAGCAAGATATTCGTCGGCGTCTGCCCCAGATGTGGTCGCGATCAATACGCTGAACATCAATGAAAAAGCCACTCGTTTCATGGCGCCCTCCTTCACTCCCGCTGCAGAACACGCGTCGGTCCGTGCGTGAGCTGTCGGGGCCATCCTACGCCGCCGCTTTCTCCTCCGCAACGGGCGGGCTTCCTCCTGGCGGGAACGACCGGATGGCTTCCATCGATAGCGTCCCTCGCGGCCGCGACGCGATCACAGACAGCGCCCGAGCCGGGCAAGTCGTGGCGGGGTGGTCAATATTGGACGGTGATGTTGGCCGTATATCCCTGCGCGGCGAAGCTGTTCACGGTGAGGGGCAGGCCTCCGGGGACCGTGTAGGTCGTGCCGGCAGGCGCTCTGTGCCGCCGGTCGTGACGAGGTAACGCACGCCCCGCAGGCTGCGGAGCGAACGCGGCCCCTTCGATAGCGCCAACGAACGACACGGCCGCCCCGCCTACCTGCGCGCCAGGCGCCCCTGCCGGGTCTTGCTTGTCAGCGCGCCGTCCTGCGCCACCACCTCGGCGGTGATCAGGACGGCGCGGATCCCCGATGGCGGCGTGAATGCCGCCGTTCGTCGGCCTCCCGCAGGTGGAGCTCATGGCGATGCACATGTTCTCGATCCCGCCGCCGCTGCGCCGGCCGCCCGGGGCTCCGCCGGTCCCACCGCTCCTGGAGCGGCTCCGGCTGGATCTCCTGGCGAAGCTGCCCGAGAAGCGCCCGGAGAGCGCCGCGGCGGCGCGGTCGCGGCTCGACGAGGCGATGTCGCGGGAGGCCGAGGCGCGGCGGCTGCCCGCGCGCAAGGCGGGCGCGCCGCACGGCGACCGGGCGGAGCGGGCGCAGGCCTGGCCGGACGGCGAGACAGCGCAGCTCGCGCCCGTGCCGGAGCGCACGGTCGCGCTGCTCCGGCTCGCGCCGGCGGGGCAGGGGCTCAGCGAGGCGTGCGAGATCGGGCTCGACGCGCAGGGGATCCACCTCGCCGAGGTGCCGGACGCCGCCGCGCTGCTCGATGCGGGGCTCGGCGTGGCGGTGATCGACGCCGGCGCCGACGTGGAGGGCGCGTGCGCGCTGCTCGAGGCGCTGGGCCGCGCGGCGCCCGGCGTGCGCGCCGTCGTGTGCGCGTCCGGGCTCTCCTCGGACCGGATGAACGCGCTCGTCGCGGCGGGCGCCGCGGACGTGGCGCGTTATCCGGTCGCGCCGGACGCGCTGTCTCGCAAGATCGCGCGGGTGGTGCGCCGGGGGCGCTAGCACCGGCTCCGGTCCCTCCGGCTGTGACAAAGTGGTGATGGGCCGCTTGCTCTCGTGGCCGCGGTTACGTGGCACAGGCAAAGTTGGCGTCACCAGTCGAAAAGACCGGCGAGGGTATGCCCGTCGCGCCAGCCCACGGCGCGCAGCCGCATCGATCCTGAGGGATCACGGGACAAATCGAAATCGTTGGTTGTCGCCGCCGTTGCATCCCCACTGCTGGATGGTTGCCCCGAAGCTCGTGCTGAAGCCCGGGACATCCAGGCACAGGCCGCTGCTCTCGGAAACGATGAAATAACTGTCGCCGCCCGCGCGTACCAGCGAGAACCGTTGGTTGCGGCCGCCGTTGCATCCCCACTGCTGGATGGTCGTCCCGAAGCTCGTGCTGAAGCCCGGGATATCCAGGCACAGGCCGCTGTGCGTGGCGACAATATTGTAATTGCCGCCGCCGGCGCGTACGAGCGAGAACCGCTGGTTGCCGCCGCCATTGCATCCCCACTGCTGAAGAGTGGTGCCAGGATTCGTGTTAAAACCCGGGACATCCAGGCACAGGCTGCTGCTCACGGAGATCGCCTGGACTGGCCTGCGCGGCACAGGTCGGGCCAGGCCGTGAGACGCGAACAAGAAGGCGATACTGGCAGCGGCTATGCCCGCCGAGCGGTACACGAGGAACTGCATGGGACCTCCTCAGAGAGAGCTGGTGAACAGGTGCAGGCAGAGCTCTCTTCGCGGTCTCATAAAGCGGACTTCAGACTTCCGGAAGAGGCGCCGCGCGGCTCATCTGCAGGTGTGGCCGCGTAGCTGCAGCTGGATTGGTAGTGGCAGGCCGTGCTTTCTCGGCGCCAATAACCACAAGGATGGGAGCTGGGGGACCCGCAGGAACCCCTCGCTTCTCTGTAAATATTTCCAAGAACGACGCGCCGAAAGCTCGACGAGGTAGCGTGCCCTCGCCTGCCAGAACAGCCTCACTCCGACACGAGCTGGCCCTGTCCTGGGCCTCGAGGACGGGCGAGCGCGCGACGCGGGCCGATGAGCGCGTCGAAGCCCGGCATCCACGCGTGCAGCGCGCTCCCGCCTGCGGGCACGAGGCGCGGATCCGGCTCGATGCGCTCCGCCGGGAAGCGCAGGAGCATGCCGCCGCGCGCGAGGTGACGCGCGGCGACGCGGAGCGCGAGGCCGGCACGTATTGCGATGGGAGGGCGCTCATCGCTATCGTTGGAGGCATGATGCCGAAGCGTCGAACCCTCGCACTCTGGACCGCACTGACCATCGGTCTCATCGTCAACGCCTGTAGCTCGACCAGCGGCGGAAGCAGCGCCGGCGGAGGGCAGGGGAACGGTGGCCCGGGTGGCGGAGGGGACCATGGCGGCTCGGGTGGAGGAGGGGAAAACGGCGGCTCGGGGGCCGGAGGGATGAACGACGATGCCGGTGTCCCCTTCGACGAAGGCACGAACCCTTGTTCATCGCAGGACAACCCGGCCGGCGAGGTGAAGGAGCTCGCCTGGCCGGCTGCATCGAACACAGGGCACACCATCGAGCCGGGTCAGACGCTGCGCTTCAAGTGGAGCGGCACCCACAGCGTCGTCCAGGTCGCCGACTGGGACGGCACGCCGATCGATGCGAGCCTCGGTCGGAGGATCGACAGCGGCGCGCCGACGAACGACGGGACGTTCGACTGGAACGTCGGCGGATTCGCTTGTGGCTATCGCCCCGGCCTCTACTACTTCAAGGACGGCGCGGGTGGCGGTGGCGTCACGGCGGTGTCCCTCACCGAGCCCGAGTTTGGACAGAACCACTTCGATCCAAAGCCTTGCAGCACGCTCTCCGACGTCGCTGCCTACGGTGGGCGGTACGCCTCGTACGCGGGCCGCGAGGACTGCACCATCCACGAGGTCAACAACTTCCAGACCGAGCCGCACCACGACTGGGTCGACCCGACATTCGCGGCGCAGCAAGGCGATCTCGTCCTCTTCCGCTGGACCGGATACCACAGCGTCGTCCAGGTTCACGACGTCACTCAGGACACGCTCTTCGGTCCGGGCGGTGTCACGAGCGGAGCGAAGCGCAATTGCACCGGAGGTCCGAACTATCTGTGCTCGAACGGCTCGTCGTCGCTCGGCGAGCACATGATCGACACGACCGACTGGCGCCCTGGCATGATCCACATTTCGGACGAGTGCGCGTACAACCACGCCGACTGTCCGAGCAAGACCGGAAACCCGAGCCCCACCGGGGTCAACATGCAGTACTTGCTCCGCGCGCGAAGCTCTCCGATCGTCGGTGCGAAGGGGAGCTGCTGCGCGATCGACAAGAGCAAGGGCCAGGCATGCCGCGTCGTCGACTTCTACAACGACCGCGACGGCTTCCAGTACGAATACAACGTCGGGGTCAACCGAGGTGACATCGTTCGCCTTCGCTGGTCCGGCAAGGTGCGCATGGTCCAGGTGCAGGCCGCGCCCGGGAGCGACGATCCCAGCACGACGCCGCTCGCGGGCGGACTGTCGGCGCCCGAATACGACTGCGTACCTGGGCCGAAGGGCTCGTGCATCGGCGGCGACGCCAGCAGGGCGGAGCTGATCCTCGACGTCGACGCGGCCATCGAGAGCGGGAAAGTGCACAGCGGAGGCGGCGAGACGTTTTTTCTCTTCCACGCCTTCGGAGAGAACATGGACGGCTATTCGTCGGCTGACGCCGACGTCAGCCTCTATCTCGCGCAGGAGACGCCCTACTCGGACAACGACGCGTGTCCTTGAGCGGCGTCGGGCCGGCGAGCAGCGACGCGCGAATAACGCCCTTCTACTGAGCGCACCGTCGCGCTGCTCCGGCTCGCGCCGGCGGGGCAGGGGCTCAGCGAGGCGTGTGAGATCGGGCTCGACGCGCAGGGGATCCACCTCGCCGAGGTGCCGGACGCCGCCGCGCTGCTCGAGGCGGGGCTCGGGGTGGCGGTGATCGACGCCGGCGCCGACGTGGAGGGCGCGTGCGCGCTGCTGGAGGCGCTCGGCCGCGCGGCGCCCGGCGTGCGCGCCGTCGTGTGCGCGGCCGGGCTCTCCTCGGACCGGATGAACGCGCTCGTGGCGGCGGGCGTCGCGGACGTGGCGCGTTATCCGGTCGCGCCGGACGCGCTGTCTCGCACGATCGCGCGGGTGGCGCGCCGGGGGCGCTAGCTAGCCCCTCTTCCGCGACTTGCGCGACGTGTTTACTGCGTCAGACGGACGAGCTTCACGCTATCCACGGTGACGGCCGCGGTCCCTGCGTTACCGAGGTTGAAGTCGAGGAACGCTGCGGAATCCTGCGGGACGTTCGGGAGCTCGAACGAGTAGATGACCCATTCGGGGCCCGCCGCCGCGGTCACGCGACCGTAGCTCGCCCAGTTGTTGTCGCCGTTGCCGTTGCGCCCCAGGTTCACCACGAAAGTGCGCACGTCGTCCGCCTTGGCGCGGAATGTCAGCAGGTAGCGTCCCGCCTGCGGCAAGTTGACCGTGGTGCGAGCCTGGATGTGCCACATGTCGGAGCCGGGCTGCTGCACGTTGATGCGCATCTGGCGTCCGTTGAAGTCCGCCCATGCCGAGGCACCGTTCCAGTTGAGGACCTGCCAGCCGCTGCTGCTCTGGGTTCCCGCGAGCGCGGTGTTGGTCACATTATCGAAAGAACAATTATTCACGAGGTTGAGAGGATCTCGGCAAGCGTCGATTAGGCTGGCCTTCTCGTGGATCACGCCGCCCAGCAGGCCCGAGAAGGCGCGCCAGCCGAGCACCAGGTCATCACCGACGAGGCCGATGGGGTCGATGCCGCCGTACCCGACGCCGGAGCTGTTGACGCTTTTGTAGAAGTCGCGAATCAGACCGGTTTCGTAGGCCCACTGCCCCGACGCGGCAGCGCGCTTGTAGAGCGAAAGGCCCTCGTCTCCACCGCTGACCGTACTGGCCAACGTGTCGCCGTGAAGCGCCAAGTGCACGTGAGGGTAGGCGGTTTCTAGAGATTGGCGCGCAGAGATCGCACCGTCGGCCGCCACACGGTAAAACGAGAGGTGCTGCTGCGGCGTAACGCCGTTGACGGGAAATGTCACGCCGGACGTGACGGCCAAGTTTCCGGAAGCCATGGCGAGACTTCGGCCGAAGGCGCCGGTCGAGAAATAGCCGCTCGTGATGGCCACGGAGCTCCAGGTGCTGTCGCTGGCATTCCTACGGAAGATGCGGACCGAGCCGAGCTCGGCCCCGGCGGTGCCACCCTCAGACCACGGCGATCCGACCGCGACCAGGTCGCCGTCGATCGCAACCGCAGCGCCGGTGAAGCGCTCGTCCGGCTCGTCGAGCGAAAGCTCAAGGACCCACGTGTCGTTCGAGGTGTTGTAGCGGTATATCTCGAGCACGCTCTGTCGCTTGTAGCCGATCACGAGGTAGTCGTCGGACAGGGCGAGCGCGATGTCTTTGAAGCTGACGTTCGCGGGGTACGTGAGCGGGATGCGGGTGAGCGCGCGGCTGATGTTTTGTCCGTTCTCGCGTACCGCGTCGTTGCAATTTCGCTGACCGCTGACCAGGGGGCACTCCGCCCATGAGCCGTTGTTGTTCCGGGCGATGAACACGGAGTTCGCTTGCGGAGAGTCGGAATCCGTGCCTCGCGTCGCGAATGCAAGGAAGCGATTCGAGATGGCGAGCTGGCTCCCGGCCTGGAGGTTGAACTGGGCGACCCCCGGGAACTGGTAAACGCGCTCGGGCGTGGTGCTCGTCCCGTTCATCAAGTAGACGGCGCCCTGCATCGTGCTGGGGAACGTCGGCTCTGCCTCGCCGCTGATCTTCACGTGCTCTTGAAGCGCGCCGACCAGGGTGAAGGTCCCTGCCCGTGCCATGGTTGTCCCGGCTTCGGGGTACGCAGTGTTGCCGTGCGGGGTGGGCTTACCCACGACCACGCCTGCCGACGCCTGAGCGGCGACCAGACCGACACAACCAGCGAGCACGCCAGCGAGGCTTCTAAACTTAATCTTCTTGGAAACCAACATCATGAACCAACCTTCTCCTTTGAAACGAGGAAGCGCCGGCTCAGGGCTCGCGCACACGGGAAGCGTGTATCGCGGCTCCGAGCTGCGTCGATCCTATCCATCACTACATCCGTCAATCGCCGCGTCGCACCGACGGGGATGAGAATAAACAAGGCCGATCCTGCAAGCCGAACCCTCCCGAGCGCACGTCCCTCTCGTGCTGATGACGGAAAGACGACGCCGCCGGGCCCTCGAGCCCCGCGCGCCCTCGCTTCACGCCGGCCATCACGCGCGCTCACCCCGCGGGCGGAGCCTCGGCCTCCGCCGCTGAGCGGCCGGCGCTTCTAGGGCGAAGTCGACACGTAACGCGGCTGCGTCGGGCTCGAGTTGACGATTGTGGACGCAACGGGCGGAGACAGCCGCAGGTACTCCTGCTCTTCCTTGTCGCACTGACGCGAGCGCGCCTCGCAGCTCGACGGGTCGCTCCAGCCTCCTAAGCAAACCTCCCGCCAGACGCGGCCCAGAACGAGCCGCGCCCCGAGGCCGGTGGCGACCGATCCAAGCCGCGCCAGCCTCGATGCAGGCGGAAAAGTGTTCGATGCGAGCGCGGCCGTCAAGCTCTGGCGAACAAAAATTCATCGTCTGAATCTTGAGTTCAATTGTGAAGAGTTGTAAAGAGAGGCCCGTTTGCGCCGAGCGTGTGACAGGCTCGTCGGGGGTGCTGCGAGCGCCTCGATTGGACATTGGTCAACTCGCGTTCCCGGCCCGCGCGGCGCGATGAACGAAGGCATGCGCCGATCGAGGCGAGCTCGCCTGGCGTGGGAGCGGCGACGCGCCGGCCGAGCGCCGCTTGCGCTGCCCTTGCGCGCCGCAGGCCGCTTCGGTGGGTGAACGACGGACGCGCGCACCGCAGATTGGGCTCAACAGGCGCCGACTTCGCCGAGCAGCGTCCCGTTCTCGATCAGGTACACATGGCCCAGACGGGCCGACTTGCCCGCCTCCCAGCGCGATTCGACGGAGAGATCGAAGGACATGGTCGCGGGCACGCCGGAGTACACGAGCCCGGAGCAGTGCCGCTCGCTCGCGGCGGGCCGAGCACCGATCTGTACGCGTGCGGCTGCATCCTCACGGCGCTGTTGCAGGGAGGGCCGCCGTTCGTCGGCCTCCGCTTCACTCCTCACGAGGCCGATGACGAAGCGATGGACGCCCTGCGAGCGGTGATGACGTGCATTCAGCGCGAGACCGCCGGGCTCGATGTGGATCGGCGCGATGGCGGTCTCCAGGATCGGGGTGCCGTCGAGCCGGCGCTCGTCGGCGCGGGGCTTGGTCTCCGTGAACACGGAGAGCAGGCGTCGAAGACGCGGCGACCCGGGAGCTCAGCTCGTTCACACGAACGAGCGCGAACGGCTCGAGCGCGGTGCGCGAATGACGGAGGCCAAGCCGCTCGTCAGTTTGCCCCTTTTTCTGTTCTCTTCTCGTCGGCCGCTTCGAAGAGACGAATCTGGTCGGCCTGGGCTTTCTTGAATGAGGGGCGATCCGTCACACGGGTCACATAGGCCTCGGTCGCCGGCCGATCGCCGAAAGCGCGGACCTTCGGGACCCGTAGCACATCCGCCATCAGCAGGTCTGCGACGGTGAAGCGGCCGGCCGCGAGCCACTCTCGCTCGCTCAGTACCTTTTCTAGCTGGTCGAGGCGCTTGCCCATCCATCCGGCGAGTTGATTGTCCTCATCGCCGCATATTTTCAGGAACCACCACGGTACGGTGACCATCTCGATCGAGTTGAGCGCGGCGATGGTCCATTGCAATGTTTCCGCCTCTCCGGCCGGATCAGGCGGCAACAGCTTGTCGCTCTTCCGGGCCAGGTGCAGCAGCCCCGCGCCGCTCTCGAATATCTCCAGCTCTCCGTCGTTCAGGAACGGAGCTTGGCCAAACGGCTGGCGCTCGAGATGATTGGTCTCGCGACCATCGAACGGGATCGTCTTGACCACGTAGATGAGGCCGGCTTCCTCACACGCCCATCTCAGCCTCAGATCACGCACAAAACCACGAGGGCCTTCAGGCACCCAGTCGTAGGTCCAGATGATCAGTTCGCTCATCGCAGCAATCCTTTCCTGGTTCGGTCGGGTAAGAAGAATCCTTGGCGTGGTGTGAGAAATGTTACACGGTCGAGTGAGCTCGTTGGATCTGTTGGTTTTTTTGAAGGCGGATCCGTGGATCGTACTTTTTGTGCGTCGTGTCAACTGCCGGTCGTTGGCGGAGAAAAGCGACCTCCTTCCCGGACGCGCCGAGACCTGCGGGCGCCGACCTGGACTCGCTGCGGCTGAGCCGCGCGTCGTTCCTCGAGGAGGGGCGGTCGTTCGCTTTCAGCCAGGGGGTCGGGCTGCGCGGGCGCCGGCTACGCCCTCCAGCTCGCGGCCCGCGTCGACGATCTGCCGGGTGGCAGCTCTGCGCAGTTTTCCGAGCCCGTCGACGAGAGCGACGCCTACGCGACGGCAGCGCTCGATCTGGGCCTGCGCTTCTGAGCGAGAAGGTATCGTGAGGACGTCGCCGGCGCGATCCCGCCGGTGCGCTGATCCTGAGCCGCCGCTCAGGGCAGATTGGCGGAAGAGATCTGCCAGCTCCTGTCGGTGCAGAAGCGACAGCTCGCGCCGACGAGCATGCCCTTGCCGGTGGCCGATTCGTCGCCCTTGAGCCACCAGTTGAGCCACGCCAGGTTGACCTGGGTGAACTCGCCGCCGTTGCGAGCCCACAGGTCGCCCCCGTGGTCCGCTCCGACCTTGGCGAACATCATGACCGGGATGTCACCCCGGGCGGCGATGTTCTCGTAGTCTCTCGCGCCGTTCTCGTGCGCGCCCAGGCTGTCCGCGGTGCCGGTGACGATCAACACGGGGGTGTGGATCGACTTGTAGAAGGCCTGATTCACCGAGAAAGAGCCGCTGCTCGTGTGTCCCCAGGTCGTCATCCTGGGATCTGCGGCGGTCCCCGCCGCCATCAAGCCGCCGCAGGAGAAGCCGTTCGCGGCGACCTTCGTGGTCTCGATCTTCCGGTAGTAGGCGCTGCAAGGCTTCTCGTTCTCGGCGATCACCCAGTCGACGTAGGCGAGCAGCACGTCGCCGCCGCCCCCGAGGTCGCGGTTGGGCTCCTTGCCTCCCGGTGTCCCGTCCGCCACCACGAAGTAGCCATGCGAGGCAATCTCGGCCATGGCCGCCTCCGTCGCGAGCCCGTCTCGCGAACATGCGCCCTGCCCCCAGACGAAGATCGGATACTTGGCGTTCCCACCGAGATCCTCCGGGCGAAAGATGGTGCCCTGGTTGATGCCCGGGTCCGAATTCGTCTCGACGACCACCTTGTGAGGGCCGCTCCCCGACCGGCTTCCACCGGCCGGTCGTGACTCGGTGCACGTGCCGGTGAAGCCGCCGCCGTCGCCGCCCGAGCCGCCGTTCCCGCCCGTCATCTCCCCGCCGCCGCCGCCGCCGCCGGCAGGCGCTCCTCCGCCCGTGCCCGAGCCGGAGGGGTCGGACCCTCCGGCCGTGCTCTGCGAGCTGCTCGAGCCCGAAGGCAGCGGCCCGCCGGTGGTGCTCGCCTGCTCGCCGCCCGAGCCGCTCACGCTCCCTCCTGCGCCCGCCGGGGCCCCGCCGCTCCCCCCAGGGTCGCCGTCGCCATCGGAGCCGCCGCAAGCGCCGGCGATCATGCCCAGCGCGGCCAAGGTGAAAGCCAAACTAGATTTGTTCTTCATAACAACACCGTATTCCCTCGAGCGATCGAAGAAATGGACTCCACTCGCGTCTCTCCGCGATTCGAGTCGCTGGCCGCCTGGTGTGCCCCGAGGCGTCGCCCTCGACTCGACCCACGCTATGAATCTTTATCGCAGCTCGGATGGGGCAGCGCCCGGCCCGGCGCGGTGCTGGCGGGGCACGTGGTCACGGGTCTTCAGGCGCTTACGGACGCTGGCGGCACGTCATCGATACGTCATCGATCGGCAAAGCAAAAGGATGCCCCACGAGGAGGAAAGTGAACGTTCACATTCCGGATGTCAATTCCAATCGACCGGCCTGCGGCTGTGCTCGATCCCGCGGGAGGACGCGGCTGGCGGGCCTCCTTCGGAGCGCCGCGTCGGACGAGGGCTCGTTCGGAGCGCCGCGTTCAGAGCGGTGAGCGCAGGATCACGGGCTTCGCTGGTCCGCTCGGCTGGCGCCGAGGCGGCATGGCCAAGGCCGCGTGTGTGTGCGTTCACAAATGTGTGGCGGGACGGAATGGCCGGAGGCTGGAGAGGCTAAAATCGCTTGACATCCACGAATGCGCTTGGGCTTCCTGCCCGCCAGAGGTCTCGAGGTCGACCGCGCCCGGCCAACGAGGCGGCGCGACGGGGCGGAGGCTCTGCTGCACGTCCGGGCCTCGATGATCAGCGAAGCGCTGAGGTGCGCTGCCCGCCGATGATCGACGTCCCAGGTTCACCAGGTGACGCGGTAGGTACAGGAGTCGTCGCCGCGCTTCCGCGACGGGCGGGACTCGTCGAGCACGACGTCGACGCGCGGCCTGACCCCGCGCGACGCCCATCGCCGCGCCGTGCCGAGCAGGACCCCACGATCGAGCTCCGAGGGATACGGCGTATCGCAGACCATGATGATCTGGTGCTTCTCCGGATGACAGCGGTAGTGGCCGATCCCCTCCCGCATGACGCCGGTCGCCGGATCGAACATCACCTCTCCGTCGAGCCGGTGATTCATGTGGTAGGCCACGTCGACGAGCTGGAGGGCCTCCACCATGGTCGGCGGCATGGCCGGCCACACGGCGTGCTCCACGATCGCCTTCCCGATGCCGAGCAGCGTGTGGTCCCCGGTCGCCTGGGCCACGCCCTTCAGCAGGTCGAGGAGCATCTGGAGAGGGTACCACTCGCCCGCGACCAGCTCGGACACGCCCAGCGTCGAGAGCACCCTCTTCCCGATGTCCCCGTGCGCCCCGAGCGCCGTGGCGATCGACGCGAAGGTGGCCCCGGGGCCCTCGATCCCGGGATGAGGAGAAACGTATTGAACCATATCCGATGGTGGTTGAGGCGCTCGTTCCGCCGACGACCGACGATATCGAACATCGCGCGACACCGCAAGACGCCCTGCTCCTCGCCCGCGTGCCCGCACGCGCGTTCGCGCTCCTGCCGTCGGCGTGGACGTGGAGGTCGATGTAGGAGGACGACCTCGTCGACCCTCGCTGCCGGCGAGGGCGATCTCCGGCGCGGGGCCTCAGGCGACAAGAGGCCGGGAGATCTCGCCGGCCTGCTTCGCCTGGACGATGGCCTGAGCGAACCACAGGTATTCGTCGAGGAACCTGTCGGCCGCCTTCGCGACCTGCTCGCTCCTGAGCTGGAGCGACTCGTCGAAGACGCTCTGGACCTCCGGGACGAGCAGCTTGAGGGGCAGCGGGAACGCTCCCAGGCTCAGGATCACGTGCTGGAGCTGCGTCGAGGCGTTGATGCCCCCGAGCTTCCCCGCGGAGACCGTGACCACGCCGATCGGCTTCTTGTCGAACTCCTCCCAGAAATAGTCGAGGGCGTTCTTCAGCACGCCCGAGAAGCTCCCGTGGTATTCCGGCGTCACGAACACGAGCGCGTCCGCGCGGCGGAGGCGCGCGCTCAGCCCCTGGACCGTCGCCTGGAGCTGCGGGGTGCGACCCGACCGGTCCTCCAGGATCGGCAACGGCGTCTCCGCCAGATCGATGAGATCGGCCTCGGCGCCCCGCTCCCGGAGCTCCCGCTCCAGGTGATGGGCGATCTTGTGCGACTGTCTCCCGCTCCTCACGCTGCCGGTCAAAATGGCTACCTTCATGATGGTGCTCCCCAGGAGGACGTTCTCCCGATGCGACGAGGGTAAGCCCGGGATGTCCGCCTGCTGGAGGCGGCGCCAATCCATTGGACAATGGTCAATCCGTCGTCAGGGGCGCGCCCTCGCGGGCGCTCGCGCCCCGGGCCGCGCCGGCTCGATGCAGCGTGTGCATGAGGTCCATGGCGCATATGAATTGGTGCGCGCCTCACGAAGAAGTAGATCCCCCTCGCTGAGAACGGGATGAGCGTGCCACTCAGCGGTCCTTGCTTGTCGGGCGTCAGATCCTTGCTCGACGCCGGCCAGGCATCGAGACGTCGTCATCGGGCCCGCCCGGTGATCGTCGCTCTTCGTCCACCACTTGGGAGCTTGTCATGAGAGCGAACCACTTCATCATTGCTGCTGGCTTTTTGTCCATGGGGGCCGCCGCGGGGTGCGCGGCGCCCGCGCCCGCCGGGGAGGAGGCCGCCGGCGAGGCCCGCGCCGAGGTCATCTATGGCCAGGATGACCGCGAAGAGCCCTTCACGTACGCGGATCCCGCCTGGGCCGCGCAGGCGCTCGACTTCACCGTGGCGCTCGTCCCCGCGTCGGCCGTCGACGACTCGGACCCGAACGACATCCAGATCGCCGGGCCCACGTGGGCGGGGCGCGACGGCGTGTGCGCCGACGAGCGCTTCGCGTCCCAGCCGGCGCTCGCCGACTGCAGCGGGACGCTGATCGACGACGACCTGGTGCTCACGGCCGCGCACTGCATCAACAACTGCAATAACAGCCGCTTCGTCTTCGATTATGCGATGACGCCGTCCGGCCAGCTCGGCCAGATCACCAGCGATGACGTCTACAGCTGCGTGGATTTCGTCAGCTATTACCAGGACCGGCGGGGCGCGGACTACACGGTCGTGCGGCTCGATCGGCCGGTCGTGGGGCGGACGCCCGCCGCGGTGCGTGTGTCGAGCGATCCCCTGGCCATCGGCACGCCGCTCGTCGTGCACGGCTTCCCCCGCGGGTTGCCGCTCAAGCTGGCCGACGGGGCCGCGATCCGGAGCAACGCGCCGAGCCTCGACTTCTTCGTCGGCAACCTGGACACGTTCGTGGGCAACTCCGGGTCCGGCGTGTTCGATCTGAACACGAAGGAGCTCGTGGGCATCCTGGTGCGCGGCGAGCGCGACTTCGTGCAGGACGGCGACTGCGTGCGTCCGTTCACCTGCGCCGACGACGCGTGCCGCGGCGAGGACGTGACCTATGCCTTCCGGGCCATCCAGGCCATGTGCGAGCGCACGGTCTCGGACCTGTGCTCGTGCGGTGACGGCGCCTGCGGCCCGCTCGAGAGCCCGGCGTCGTGCGCGAGCGACTGCTCCTGCGGCGACGGCGTCTGCAGCAGCGGCGAGAGCACCACGTCGTGCCCGGCGGACTGCCAGCTGGAGGTGCTGTACGACTCCCACGGGCCGCAGCCGAGCTGGGTGACGCCCGGGATCCAGGTGCGCAACACGGGGAGCGAGAGCGTGTACCTCGCGGGCTCGACCGTGCGGTACTACTTCAGCCAGGAGCCGCCCGGCTCGCTCGAGGCGACCTGCTGGGGTTGCTCGAGCGAGCTCGAGATGAGCTTCCATGAGGTGCCCGGGGGCGGCTGCGCGGGCGCGACGCATTACCTCGACGTGCGCCTCCCGTTCCTCTCGGTCGATCCCTCGTCCTCCACCGACCGGTTCAACATCGCGTTCCACGCGTCGAGCTGGCAGCCGTTCGACCAGTCGAACGATTACTCCCACGCCGGAGGCAGCTGGAACTGGGCGCCGAACCCGAAGATCACGATGTACCGGCTCGGCGCAAGGGTCTTCGGCGACGAGCCCTGTCCGGGCCTCTTCATCCCGCCCGCCGACTGACCGCCTCGGCCGAGGTTCGCGGTGTTCGAGCTCCACCAGCGCGAGCTCCTGGCCGGCGGACTGCGGCGCCAGCGGCGGACGCGCGGGGGACCGGGCGGCGAGGGCGGGCAGCCGGCCGAGGTGCGGAGGAGGGGACAGGAACCCGATCTCGCCGGTGGCGGCGACGCTTGACGACGGGGGGCCGGTCTCGATGTTGTGCGCATGGGGCGACCATCCACCGGGCAACGTCCGCAGTTCCCTTCCACCGTGCCGCGACCGGTCCGGGCGCGCGCCGGGCGCACACCGACGGAGCGGACGCCGCTCGCGATGCGGACCTTCGGCGTCGGCGTCGACGAGGCGACGAGGGCGCACGTGCGCCAGACCCTCGGGGCGAAGCTCGGGCGGTTCGCGCCCGACATCGAGCGGCTCACCGTGCGCTTCACGGACGTGAACGGGCCTCGCGGCGGCGTCGACGTCGCGTGCGACGTGAAGGTCGTCCTGAGCGGGCACCCGAGCGTCGTCTACCAGATGCGAGGTCACGAGCCGCGCGAGACGATCGACAGGGCCGTCCCGGGGATCGTGCGGGCCGTGCAGAGCGCCCTCGAGCGCGCGCCGCGCGCCGCATCGCGCGCGCCGGCGCGCGGCCCGAAGCCCACGGCGCGAGCGGCGAAGCGCAGCGCGGCGGCTCCGGCGCGGCGCGGTCATCCATCACCCGAGGGCAGCTTCATCGGGCGGCGCGTGGGGCGCGGCAAGGAGAACCTCGAGCGCGCGCTGGAGCGGCCCGAGAAGTCGCGCCGTGACGTTCCCGTCGACACGGCCGCTCCGGGGCAGAGCGCGACCGACCGGAAGGCGGGCGGCGGCTCGACGGCGCGGCGCAACACGATGCAGAGGACACGGAAGGCCACCGCGACGCTCGAAGACTCGGCGCAGGACCGCCCGTCGCGCAAGTCGACGCGCAAGAGCGCCAATCGCGCGAAGCAGGGCTCGAAGCTCCAGCGGCGCGCGGTCCGGCAGGCGACCAGCCCGAGCACCAGGGCCGCGAAGGCCGCCGCCCGCTGATCAGGCGGCGCGCTGCTGTCCGCCCTCGGCCGCGAAGCCTTCCGTGAGCGCCAGGCACAATGTTCTCGCCGGCGCGCTGGCACGGACGATGCTCGAAGCCGACGCGGTCCCGGCCACCCCGTCCTCGCGCGGCGGGTGACCGACGGGACACGCGTGCTCCACGAACCAGAGAGGTCTCCCATGGTTGCTCCGCTCGGCGAGTCCACGAGGTCGCTTCGCTTTGCGCAGGTCGACTTTCACACCGTGCGGGAGAACCGCGGTTGGTTCCTCGCGATCGGCGTGGCCACGATGGCGCTCGGGGTGCTCGCGTTCGTCATGCCCTTCGTCGCGTCCCGGATCACCGCCATCGCCCTCGGCTGGTTGATCGTGCTCGCCGGCGTGGCCGAGGGCTGTCACGCCATCCAGAGCCGCGGCTGGGCCGGCGCCCGCTGGGAGCTCGTGAGCGCCCTGGTGCAGGTGGCGTTCGGGCTCCTCCTTGTTGTCGCCCCGATGACAGGCAAGCTCGCGCTGATGGTGATCGCCGCGGCGTACTTCGTCTCCGAGGGCGCGCTCAAGCTCATCCGCGCCTATCAGCACCGCGGGCTGCGGGGCTCGGGATGGCTCGTGTTCGACGGCATCCTTTCGGTGGGGCTCGGGATGCTGATCATCACGGGCGGCGTCACCACGGCCGTGCGGGTGCTCGGCTTGCTCGTCGGGATCAGCCTTCTGACCGGCGGTATGTCGATGATCCTGATCGCGGTGGGCGGCGCTCGCGTGCTCGAAACGCGACCGTGAAGAGGCGACCTCCGCGCAGCGCAGAAGGGCACACCCCTTGCTCGAGGTATGGATCGCGGCGAGCGCGAAGGCCAGGTTGGCAAACCGGACACACTCTTTGGCCATGTCGCAAACAAGAAAGCTCATTCAGGATCTCGCGGCAGGACGCTACGACGCCCGCCTGCGAGGAACACGGAAGGTGTGCGCCGTGCAGCTCAGCGACGACGAGCGCGTCGTCGTGGAGATCGCCGACGGGTCCTTCGGAATCGCGCCCGAAGGGGCGAGCGAGGACTGCCAGCTCTCCTGCTCGCTCGACGATTTCCTGCGGATCTTTCGCGGTGAACAGAACCTGATCACGGCGATCATGCAGGGCCGCGTCGGCGTGCGAGGAGACCTGGGCGTCGCCCAGATGTTTCAGAGCGTCTTCTCCCCGGGAGAGCAACAGGCTCCGGAAGCGACGCGCTGAGCCACCGTCATCGGAGGGGGCCCATGGAACGGCAAGTGAGCATTCTGGACGGCGGCACGTTCGTCGTCAGCGATCTGCGCGGCAACATCGAGCACTCCGTCAGCCGGCCGCTCGGCCTGTTTCACCTCGACACGCGCTTTCTCTCCGAATGGATCCTGACGATCGACGGCGTCGTCCCGGCCGCGCTGTCCACCGACGACGTGCAGTACTTCCAGGCCCAGTTCTTCCTCGTCCCGAGGCCGGCCGCGATGTACGTCGAATCGACCCTCTCGATCGTCCGGAGCCGGTTCGCGGGCGACGGCTTCCACGAGGACCTCCTGCTCATGAACCACGGCAAGCTCCCCGTCGAGCTCGAGGTCCGCATCGAGGCCGGCGCCGATTTCGCCGACCTGTTCGAGGTCAAGGACATGCTCCCGAAGAAAGGGGAGCGCTATCACCGCATCGAGGACAATCGGCTCGTCCTCGGCTATCGACGCGAGCGCTTCGTGCGCGAGACGTGGATCTCCGCCTCGCAGCCCGCGCAGATCGATCCGAGCGGCCTGACGTTTCGGGTGAGCATCGCGCCGCACGGCCGCTGGAGCACCTGCCTCGACGTCGTGGCGGCGATCGACGGCCTCGAGGAGCGGCACACCCGGGTGAAGTACGCCCACGGCGAGAGCCACGCGCGCCCGAACATCGGCATCAGCCTCGAGAGCTGGGTCGACCACGCGCCGCGGCTCCTCACCTCGAACGAGACGCTCGCCCGCACGTACGAGCGGAGCCTCATCGACCTGGCCGCGCTGCGCTTCTTCTCCAAGCTGATGCCGGACGCCGCCATTCCGGCCGCCGGTCTACCGTGGTTCATGGCGGCCTTCGGCCGCGACAGCATCATCACGAGCCTGCAAGCGCTGCCGTTCGTCCCCGAGCTCTCGCGCTCCACGCTCCGCTACCTCGCGCGCCGCCAGGGCAGCCGCCGGGACGACTTCCGCGACGAGGAGCCGGGAAAGATCCTCCACGAGGTGCGCTGGGGCGAGCTGACCGCCTTCGAGGAGCGGCCGCACTCCCCCTACTTCGGCTCTGCCGACTCGACGCCGCTCTTCCTCATCCTGCTGGACGAGTACGAGCGCTGGACCGGCGACGCGGAGCTCGTCCTGTCGATGGAGCACACAGCGCGCGCCGCGCTTCGATGGATCGATGAGTGGGGCGACCGCGACGGGGACGGGTATGTCGAGTACGACACGCGCAACCCCGAGACCGGCCTGGAGAACCAGTGCTGGAAAGACTCGTGGGACTCCATCGTCTTTCATGACGGATCGCTCGCGCGGCGGCCCCTCGCGTGCTGCGAGATCCAGGGCTACGTCTACGACGCGAAGGTGCGCAGCGCCCGGCTCGCGCGCGAGTTCTGGCGCGACCCCGAGCTCTCGGCGCGCCTCGAGCGAGACGCGGCCGAGCTGAAGCGTCGATTCAATCAGGACTTCTGGCTCGACGATCGCGGGTTCTTCGCGCTCGCGCTGGACGGCCAGAAGCGCCGGGTCGACTCGTTGACGTCGAACATCGGCCACTTGCTCTGGAGCGGTATCGTCGACACGTCCAAGGCCGAGCGCGTGGTGGAGCACCTCCTCGGACCGCATCTGTTCAGCGGCTGGGGGGTGCGCACCATGGCCGACGACGAGGGCGGGTACAACCCCATCGGATATCACGTGGGCACGGTCTGGCCGCACGAGAACTCGCTGATCGCGCTCGGGCTCCGGCGTTACGGCTTCAGCGTGGAGGCCGGGCGCGTCGCGACGGGCAACCTGGCCGCGGCGCCCTTCTTCCACTACCGCTTGCCGGAGGCGTTCGCCGGGTATCCACGAGAGCTCACCAGCTTCCCTGTCGAGTATCCGACCGCGTGCAGCCCCCAGGCCTGGGCCACCGCGGCTCCCTTGCTCTTTCTGCGCGTCGTGCTCGGGCTGGAGCCGATGGGCAATCGTTTGTTCGTCGATCCGGCGGTCCCCGCCGAGCTCGGGGAGATCCGGCTGCTCGACATCCGCGGGCGCTGGGGCAGGTGCGACGCCTTCGGTCGAGCGCGCCCGGAGTCGGGGCTCCGGGCGGCGTGAGTCGCCATGGCGGCGGCCAGCGCGTGGCCGTCGCCATGGATTCGCGGCGTCAGGCCGCGCTGCGCGCCGCGGCGGGGCGCTCCGGCGGCGCCATGAACTCGGGACCCACCGGGTCGCGCACGGCTCCGGTGAGCACGGCGTCGATGTGGGCGCGGGCTTCGTCGTCGAGGCTCCATCCCATCACCTCGTTGATCGGCGCGAGCTCCTCCGGCCGTCGAGCCCCCCAGAGAGCCACCGAGACACCCGGGTGGTCGAGCACCCAGCGCACCGCGAGCGCGAGCACGCCCCGAGCGTAGCGGCCGCGCGCGAACCGATCGAGGCCCCTCACCGCGTCGAGGTACTGCGCGAAGCGAGGAGGTTGAAACTTCGGATCGGTCTTCCTGAGGTCGTCCCCCTTGAACGCGGTCTTCTCGTCGATCGCGCCGCTGAGGAGCCCGCGGCAGAGCGCGCCGTAGGTGAGCGTGGCAACCCCGTTGTCGCGACACCAAGGCAGGATGTCCCCCTCCGCCTGCCTCTCGAAGAGGTTCAACGGCGGCTGCGCCGAGGCGATCGGCGCGACAGCGCGGAACCGCCGCATCGCCTCGATCGAGTAATTGGAGACGCCGATCGCGCGGATCTTGCCTTGACGCTGGAGATCGAGGAGGGCCTGGGCCGTCTCTTCGTAGGGCGTCTGTGGATCCGGCCAGTGAACCTGATAGAGATCGATGTAATCGGTGCGCAGGCGGAGGAGCGAGAGCTCGACCTCCTCCAGGAGCTGCTTGCGCGTCCCGTTCCGGAAGAGCGCGTCGCCGCGCCGCTCGAGGCCCCCTTTGGTCGCGAGGACGACCCGCTCGCGCTGGCCCCGCTCGGCGATGGCCCGTCCGACGACCTCCTCGGAGTGCCCGAACCCGTAGGCCGGCGCGGTGTCGATCAGGTTGATCCCGAGATCGAGCGCCGCGTGGATCGTGCGGACCGACGCGTCGTCGTCGGCGCCTCCCCATTGATACCCGCCCATGGCCCAGGTCCCGAGGCCGACCCGGCTCACGGGGATAGGCACGTCACGAATGTTCGTTTGCTCCATGGTGTACCTCCTCCGTTTCTTCCGATCGCCGCCGGCGCAAGAGTGGCACGCTCACGTCGACCCGCGGCTCCTGGGCCCGGTTCGGGGCTGGTTGTGGCATCGACGCGTTCCTCCACCAGATTCACCCCATTCACTCCATTCCGAATGCATCCCCCGTACCCGCCGGCTCCGGCGAGGCGGCGGCCTCAGGCGGCCATGAGGTTCACGGGCGACATCGGCTCCTGTCCGGACAGGACGCGAACGACCTCGCTCGCCGCGAATCGTCGGACGAACTCGATCGACTCTTCCGAGTAATAGGCAGCGTGGGGCGAGATGACGACGTTCTCGAGCGAGAAGAGCGGGCTCGTCGGCCTCCAGTCCCGGCGCTTCGCCGGCTCCTCGGCGAGGTCGTCGAGCCCGGCCCCCGCGATCCATCCCTCCGCGAGCGCCCGGTACAGCGCGCCGTCGTCGATGATCGGACCACGGGCGGTGTTGACGAGGATCGCTGTCGGCTTCATGCGCCGGAGCTCGCGTTCCCCGAAGAGGCCATGGGTCCCCTGGGTCAGCGGCGCCTGGATGACGAGGTAGTCGGAGCGCTCCAGGAGCTCGTCGAAGGACACGGGGTCGGCGCCGGCGGCGCGGATCTCGTCCGCGCCGAGAAAGGGGTCGTGCGCCGTGACGCGCACACCGAAGCTCGCCATTTTCGCGGCGATGCTTCGGGCGATCGCGCCGAACGACAGGAGCCCCAGGGTCGCGCCCCGCATCCGGTGGATCGGCCGGCCATCCTGCCAGGACCAGGATCCACGGCGCGTGGCGCGATCGTACGCGGGCAGCTTGCGGGCGAGCGTGAGCAAGAGCGCCACGGCGTGGTCGGCGACCTCGTCGGCGCACCAGTCGTTCGGCGCGTTGGTGACGCGGATCCCACGGCGGGTCGCCGCCGCGACGTCGACCGTGTCGACCCCGGTGCCGTACCGAGCGATGACCTGGCAGCGCCGGAGCCCCGAGATGGCTCGCCCCTTGACCTCGGCGTACTGCGTGAGCACGCCGACGGCGTCGCGCGCGACGGCCACGACGTCCTCCTCGGTCTTGCACTGCGCGGCGACCAGCTCGAAGCCGGCCGGCTCCACGAGAGAGCGCTCGATGTCGACGTCGCCGAAATCGTAGTCCAGCACGACGACCTGCCCCGTCCGTTCCATGCTCATGGTCCTTATCTCCGTTCCCGTGCCGTTCAATGTGAGTGACGAGGCAGCCCGCGGAGCTGAACGAGGTGCTGGTACCGGACGGCCGGCTCGAAGCACGCGCCCGTGGACAGGGGACCGACCGCGTTCCGGTAGATCTCCTGCCATGGCGTCTGGCTCTCGAGCTCCGGCAGCTTCAGGGACCTGCGGCGCTGCTCGATCTCGTCGTCGGAGAGCAACACGTCCACGCGACGCCGGAGCAGATCGACCTGGATGCGATCCCCCGTCCGGAGCAGCGCGAGGCCGCCGCCCACCGCGGACTCGGGCGACGCGTTCAGGATCGAGGGGCTGTCCGAGGTGCCGCTCTGGCGGCCATCACCGAGCGTCGGCAGGGATATCCCCTCTCGCACCAGCGCGTCGGGCGGATCCATGTTCACGACCTCCGCGGAGCCCGGATAGGCGATGGGCCCCGTGTTGCGCATGACGAGGATGCAGCGCTCGTCGATCCCGAGCGACGGATCGTTGATGCGAGCGTGGTAATCCTCTGGCCCCTCGAAGACGATGGCCCGCGCCACGAAGACATCGGGGTTCGCGGGGTCCGACAGGTAGCGGCCGCGGAAGACCTCTCCGATGACGCTGCTCTTCATGACGGCCGAGTCGAAGAGGTTCCCGCTCAGGACGAGCAGGCCGGCGGCGCGGAGCAGAGGATCTTCGTACGGTCGGATCACGTCGCGGTTGGCGACGGCGGCGCTCGCCACGTTCTCCCCCACGGCTCGTCCGGACACGGTGAGCGCATCCCCGTGGAGACGGCCCGCGCGGAGCAGCTCGTTCATGACGGCGGGCGCGCCCCCCGCGCGATAGAAGTCCTCTCCCAGGAAGCGCCCGGCGGGCTGGCAGTCGACGAGCAAGTGGACGTCTTGCCCGACCCGCTGCCAGTCGTCGTTCGTCAAGTCGACCCCGACGTGGCGCGCGATGGCGTTCATGTGGATGGGGCAGTTGGTCGACGCGCCGATCGCCGAGGCGACGGCGATCGCGTTCTCGAACGCCTTTTTGGTCATGATCGCGCTCGGCGTCAGGTCCTCGTGCACCATCTCCACGATCCGGCGCCCGGTCGCGTAGGCCATCTGGGCCCGCTCCCGGTAGGGCGCCGGGATCGCCGCGCATCCGGGCAGCGACATCCCGACGGCCTCGGCGAGGACGTTCATCGACAGGGCCGTTCCCATCGTGTTGCAGTGCCCCACGCTGGGCGCCGCCGCGGCGACCATGTCCATGAACTCCGTGTAGTCGATGCTGCCGGCCGCGAGGAGCCGTCGAGCCTCCCAGATCACGAGCCCCGAGCCGGCGAGCCTCCCGCGGTAATATCCGTTCAACATCGGCCCGCCCGAGAGCACGATCGCGGGCAGATCGACGGTCGCCGCCGCCATCAGGCAGGACGGCGTTGTCTTGTCGCAGCCCGTCGTGAGGACGACGCCGTCGAGCGGGTATCCGTGGAGCACCTCCACCAGCCCGAGGTACGCGAGGTTCCGGTCGAGGGCCGCGGTGGGCCTCTTGCCTGTCTCCTGGAGGGGGTGCGCCGGGAACTCCAGCGGGATCCCGCCGGCGTCACGCACGCCCTCCTTGACCCGGACGGCGAGGCTCAGATGATGGCGATTGCACGGAACGAGGTCGCTCCCCGTCTGGGCGATCCCGATGACGGGGCGGCCGGACTGGAGCTCTTCACGGGTCAGCCCGAAGTTCAAGTAGCGCTCGAGGTACAGCGCCGTCATCTCCGGATTGGTCGCGTCGTCCCACCATGCCTGGCTCCTCAGCTTTCGCTTCTGGTTCATCGCTGTCCTTCCCGGTTCCCGGTTCCTGGACGAGGGGCGCCACGGCCTACCCGGCAGCCCGAAGCCCTTCATCGCGCGCCGCCGTTCCGGCCTCCGCGATGTGGATCACCGTCTTCGCTCCACCCGCTCCCGCGCGCAGCAAGGCCGGCGCCTCGTCGAGCGAGATCCGCCGCGCGATGACCCGGCGCGCGGCGTCGGGAAACAGGATCAGGAACTGCTCGAGCATCCGGACGGCTGCCTCGTAGGACTTGCGGCCGGCGTTCACGGTCCCGAACATCAGCTGGTTCTGGAGGACGAAATCGCGCATCAGACCGCATGTGTCGAAGTCCATCGCGGGCCCCGGCGCAGGGATGCCGGTGAGGACGAACGCGCCGTTCGCCGCGAGCGCGGGGAGGGTCTTGAACGCGAACGCCGGCACGCCGACCGCTTCGATGATCACGTCGAACCGCCCGTGGCGCCTCATCAGCCCCGCGACGTCGGTGGACTCGCTCGATACGTAGTCGGCGCCGATGCTGCGCACGAAGCGCGCCTGATCGCCGTCCGTCGGCTCCCTCGAATACACGACCGCCCGATAACCGTTCGCGACAAGCCCCATCGCCGTGAGCACGCCGATCGGCCCGGCGCCGAGGACCAGGCCCCGCGGTGCGTCGTCCTCCCAGGGCAGGCGCGTCAGGGCGGCGTCGAGCTGGGCGAACGCTTTGGCCACGACGCTCAGCGGCTCGACGAGGACGCCGAGCTCGCCGACGCCCGGAGGGACGGGGACGAGGTAGCGCTCCTCCTCGACGAAGAGCTCGGTCATGAAGCCGCCCGCCCCGGAGATACCGCGCTCGATGAACTCGCCCGTCGCGCAGAAGTCCTGGTGCCCGACGCGGCAGGCCGGGCAGTCGATCCTCGTGCAGGGCCGACGCACGGTCGGCACCACGAGATCTCCGGGACGAAGGCGAACCATGCCCTCACCCGTCTGCACGACCTCGGCGAGCGCCTCGTGTCCCAGCACGAGCCGGTCGGTCCCTGCCGGGGCGGACCCGTACGTGAACGCGGCGATCTCCCGGTCGGTCCCGCACAGTCCGACCGCGAGCGTGCGGAGCAGCGCTTGCCCGTTCGCCAGCCGCCGAGCCTCCGGTCGGTCTTCCTCCTCGACGAGACACACAACCCTCTCGGCCATCAAGGCAGCGACCGACTTCACGCGTCCCCTCTTCCTGCGAGCACCTGCTCGCTCGTCGTCGTGCGTGCCAGGCAGGGCACGCCGGCGCCGGGTCCCATGGGTCGTTCGTCTGGATGCGGCAAGCCCGTGGCGAGCACTCGCCGGTGACCTACCGCTCCTGAGAAGGCGGCCGCGCCCCGGCGGGCGCGGGGGCGGTGAGCTCTCCCGTGGGATCGCGTTTGACCGGATTGGACCTGACTCGACTGGCCGCTTGCTACCGGCCCTGCACGAGATGCATCACTGGGCGGGCAGCAGCGGGGCCACGCCCCGCTCCTTCACGAGCACGACAAGGAACTTCGCGGGCTTCTTGGCGCTCGCGTTCCGGCCGACGGTGTGGATGTCGCTGGGCCCCTCGTAGAAGGTCTGGCCCGGGGTGAGCGTCACCTCCTTGCCGCCTTTCACGCCCATCACGATCGAGCCCTCGAGGACATAGATGAAGCCGTGGGCGTCGTGACGGTGCACCGGATCGGCGGCGCCGGGGGGGTAGTCGACGATGAGCATCATCAGCTCCTTGCCGGGGATGTTCGCGAGCTCCTTCGTCAGGAGCGTCGTGACGACCGGCTCGGGCGCGGCGGCAGCGGGGCAGGCGAGCAGGCCCACCGCGACGGCCGCCACGGCGGCGGTGCTCTTCACGAGCTTCGAAGTGCGAGAGGCGAAACGGAGATTCTGGAGCATGGGATCCTCGTGGTTGAACAGGGTACGCGTCGATCGCGAGCGCCTTCTGCACGGCCGGGCCGGCGCGCATGCGTTCGCTGAAGCGGAGAAGCTTGAGGGCAGCGAGGAGCCGACGCGGCGTGAAGAGTTGCTTGAAGGCCCTGTGCATGTCGGTGTTGAAGAACGCTGCCCAGCGCGTCACCTCGGCGCGAGCGAGCACGCGGCGTGCCGTCGCCGAGGAGCCGCGTGTCGGGGAGCGATGGGCGAGTGAGCACGCGCCGCGCATGTGAAAGAGCTTCACCTGCACTGCCAGGCACCGGAGAGCGATGCCGTCGATTCATGACAGGCTCGTCGCGCGCCCGAGTCATGAATGCGCCGCGGGGGCCCGGCGCTCCGGCGCTCCGCGCTCGTGGCACATTTACATCAATGCTGGCGCAAACCTCGGCGCGCGTGACGGTGTGTCCTCGATCCGCACGGCTTCGACGGGCGCCAACCCTCGCTCCAGGGCATTGCCTTGCCCTATACTCGGCGGCGGAGGTTCGGTCATGCCGGTGCGTAGCAGGCGGGTTTGGTGGTGGGCGCCGATTGCGGCGGCAGGGCTCGTCGCAGCAGGAGGCCCATTGGCTTGCAGCAGGGTGCTTCTCGACGATCCAGGCGTCGAGGGCGACGGGGAAGGGGGGAGCTCCTCCGAGGTCGAGGGCTCCGGGGAGGCCGGGAACACGGCGTCAGGAGGAGGCGTGGGAGGAAGCGGCGCGGGCGGGACCACGGGCAACGGCTCCGGCACGGGTGGCCCGTTCGGCTCGACCGGGGCGGGTGACGGCGGCGCGGCGGCGGGCTCGGGCGGCATGGACGTGGGCAGCACGAGCGGCGGGGCTCCGGATGGAACCGGCGGGAGCGCGGGGGCGCCCGCGGAGCTGGACTGCGCCGCGGCGCGGCTGTTCCCGAGCTCGGTCGATCTGAAATACCAGGGCGATCTCGACGATCTGCCGCCCATCTCGGAGATCCGCGGGGACCTGGCGCTCAGTGAAGACGTCAGTCAGCTGCACCGCCTTGGCTGTCTACGGCACGTCACGGGCACGGTCACCATCCGGTACACGCGCAAGCTCGCCACGCTCGAGGGGCTCGAACGGCTCGAGTCCATCGGGGCGGGGCTCACGATCGAGAAGAACGACGCGCTCGCGAGCATGACGGGGCTCCAAGGCCTGAAGGTCGTGGATGGCGCATTGACCCTCCATTCGAACCTCCGCCTCGCTGACCTGGGCGGGCTCGAGAGTCTGACGACGGTGCGCTCTGGCATCCAGATCGAGGACAACCCCGTCCTGGCGAGCCTCGCCGGGCTGCGCACCCTGACCGCCACGGGCGCGGTGGCGCTCAAGTCCAACCCGGCCCTCGAGAGCTTGCAGGGCCTCGACGGCGTGAGTCAGCTCGCCAACCTCCTCGTCATGAGCAACGCGAAGCTCGAGAGCCTCGATGGGCTCTCGGCGATCGAGATGGTCTATCAAGATCTCACCATCAGGGACAACGAGGTGCTCACTTCCATCGATGCGCTCTCTGCGCTCCGGGCGATCGAGCAAAATCTCGTCATCTCGAACAACCCGGAGCTCGCCAGCATCGATGGACTCTCTTCGCTCGAGCGGATCCACTACGGCCTCGAGATCACGACGAACCCGAAGCTCCCCACCTGTGAAGTGGAAGAGCTCCGTGAGCGGACCGGCGTTCCACGAGCGTCCGTGATCAACAACGACGACGCGGCGACGTGCCCCTGATCCGGGGCGGGCGCCGCAGGCGACCCGGAGCCCCGAGCGGGGGTTCGGGGCGCAGGGCGCCGCAGGCGACCCGGAGCCCCGAGCGGGGGTTCGGGGCGCAGGGCGCCGCAGGCGACCCGGAGCCCCGAACGTTGAAGCGCACCGTTCTGCGCCGCAAGGCGCCCGGTAACGCCGCATCGCGTCTCGCGACGCGCCTCCCGCGCGCCTCGAGGGCTGTCCCGGCCGAGCTTTGCCGGTACCATCGCCGCGCCGCATGGCCTCGAAGCTTTCGCCGAGCGACGAAACGGAGAGCACCGCCACGGGCGCCGGGGCGGCGGGCGCGCTCGCGGGCGCGCTCGGGCTGCCCGAGCGCTACGAGGATCGGGGCCAGCTCGGCAGCGGCGGCTTCGGGGAGGTGCGGCGCGTCTGGGATCGCAAGCTCAAGCGCGCCGTGGCCATGAAGATCCTCCGGCCCGACGTGGCGCCGTCCGCGGCGCGCCGCGCGCGGTTCCTCGCCGAGATCGAGCTGACCGCGGGGCTGTCGCACCCGGGGATCGTGGCGGTCCACGACTACGGCGAGCTCGAGGGGGGACAGCTGTGGTTCACGATGGCCGAGGTGCGGGGGCGGACGCTGCGGGCGGTCATTGACCAGGCGTTCCGCGCGGGCGGCGGGCACGTGCCGCGGCGCCGGCTGCTCGATGTGTTCGCGCGCGTCTGCGAGACCGTGGCCTACGCGCACAGCCGCGGCGTCATCCACCGCGATCTGAAGCCGGCCAACGTGATGGTGGGCCCGTTTGCGGAGGTGCTGGTGATGGACTGGGGGATCGCCCGGAGCGCCGGGGAGCGGGAAGATGTCGCCGGGCCCGGCGCGGGGGCGGGCCGAGCGGCGGCGCCGGCCGGGCTGACGGGTGCGGGCGACGTCATCGGGACCCCCGCGTACATGGCGCCCGAGCAGGCGCGCGGCGACGTGCGGCGCCACGGGCCCGCGACGGACACCTACGCGCTCGGGGCCATGCTGCACGACGTGCTCGTCGGCCGCCCGCCGCCCGCCGCGTCGACGAGGGTGGCGTCGGACGATCCGCCGCTGCTCGACGGGGCGCGCGGGACGTCCGACGTGCCGCCGGAGCTCGCGGCCATCTGCCGGCGCGCCATGGCGCTCGAGGTGGAGGCGCGCTACCCGGACGCGGGCGCGCTGGCGCGCGACGTCGAGGCGTTCCTCGACGGCGCGCGGCGGCGCGAGCGGGCGCTCGCGGCGTTCGTGGGCGTGCGCGCGCTGGGCGAGGCGCGCGCAGATCTGCGGGCGCGGGCGGCGGCGGCGCGCGACGAGGCGCGGCGCGCGCTCGCGGGCGTGAAGCCGTCCGACGCCATCGAGGCCAAGGCGCCGGGCTGGGAGCGCGAGGACGAGGCCGAGCGGCTGGAGCGCGAGGCCTCGCTCCGGGAGGCGGAGTGGATCCAGGCCGTGCACGGCGCGCTGGCGATCGATCCCGAGCTGCCCGAAGCGCACGGCGCGCTCGCCGACCACTACCGCGATCAGCTGCTCGACGCCGAGCGCGCGCGCCGCCTCGCCGACGCCGCCCGCGCCGAGGTGCTGCTGCGCGCCCACGATCGCGGCAGGCACGCGGCGTTCCTGCGCGGCGACGGGGCCGTCACCCTGGTCACCGATCCGCCGGGCGCGCGCGTCACCGTGCACCGTTACGGGCTCCGGGGGCGGCGCCTCGTCGAGGAGCCGGCGGGCGAGCTGGGCCGGACGCCGCTCCATGCGGCGGCGCTGCCGCACGGCAGCTACCTCCTCCGCGTCTCGGCGCCGGGGCGCCGGGAGGTCCGCTATCCGGTGCTCGTCGAGCGCGGCGAGCACTGGGACAGCACGCCGTCCGGCGCGTCCGCGCCCGTCCCCATCGCGCTCCCGCGCGAGGGCGATCTCGGCCCCGACGAGGTCTACGTGCCCGCCGGGTACGCCTGGACCGGCGGCGATCCCGAGGCGGCCGACGCGCTGCCGCGGCGTCGCATCTGGGTGGACGGCTTCGTCCTGCGGCGCTTCTCCGTGACCAACAGCGAGCTCCTGGAGTTTCTCGACGACCTCGCGCGGCAGGGCCTCGACAACGCGGCGCTGGGGCTGCCTGCGGCCCACCCCGGCGTCCTCGCGGAGGCGCTCGGGATGCCGGGGATCACGCGCGACGCCGCGGGCCGCTTCGCGCTGCGCCGCGACACGCCGGATCCGCCGCCCCAGGAGCGCTGGCCCGCGATCGTCGACGGCCACGTCGCCGGGGCCTATGCGCGCTGGCTGGCGATCCGCACGGGCAAGCCGTGGCGGCTGCCGGACGAGATCGAGCGCGAGAAGGCGGCGCGCGGCGCCGACGGGCGGCTGTTCCCCTGGGGGGATCACGCGGAGCCGGCGTTCGCGTGTGTGCTGGAGATCCACCGCGGCGAGCCCACGCCGTGGCCCGTGGACGAGCCGCCCACCGACGAGAGCCCTTATGGCGCGCGCGGGCTCGGCGGCACGGCGCGCGACTGGTGCGCGAACGTGTGGCGGCACGGCGGGCCGCCCGTGGAGGGCGGGCGGCTGCGGCTCGAGGCGGCCGACCCGGAGGACGACGATTTCCGCGCCATCCGCGGGGGCGGCTGGGGGAGCTCGATCGCGTATTCGCGCGCCGCCGTGCGCTTCGGCGCGCGCCCGGGGATCCGCCGGCCGCTCGTGGGCATCCGGCCGGCGCGCTCCTTTCCGGCACCGGGCTGATCGGGATCAGGTCGCGGTGAGCACGGAGACGCCGCTCCCTGTGACGACCGCGAGGGCGAGCGTGGGGATGCCGCTGCTGGGGGTGAACGCCGCGAGAGCCGGATTCGCCAGCGCCTCACAGCCGGCGATCTGCTCAGGGAGCTGCGCGAAGCCAGACCAGCTCTTGCCGTCGTCGCTGGAGCAGATCCAGACGTTCTGGGACGCGTCCGTGAACGCGAGGTACAGCCGGTCGAGGTAGGCGCAGAAGCTCGGGTTCGAGAGAACGAGGGGGCTCGCGGGCTCCGGCGCCGAAGGATCGCTCGTGACCGTGAAGGTCGACGCGTCCACCCAGAGGCGCGCCGTCTTGTGCCAGGACCACGATTCGGGCGAGGCCTGGACGTCGTGTGTCGCGTAGATCTCGATGGTCTGCGAGGCGGCGCCTTGCTGGGCGAGGAGCAGCTGCCCGTTATAGCCAACGAGCGCGGGCGCGCCCGCCGCCTCGACACCCGGGCTGCCATGGTTGGGAGACCAGCGCGACCCGTTCCATGTGCGCACGTGCATGTGAGGCTTCCCTGACGCGGTCAGGTAGGCCATGCACAACACGCTGGTCGATCCGGCGGAAACCACGCTCAGCGCCGGCGCGCTCGAGGCGCTGGCCCCGGTGTGGGTGCTCTTCGACCAGCCCTCGCCGGCGTTCGTGCACATCTTCACCGAGGACGAGCCGCTCTTCTGGTAGACGAGGTACAGCGTGCCGTCCAGCGAGGCCAGCGCCGGCTCGCCAGCGGCCGATATGCCAATCGAGGTCGGGTCCGACCACGTCGCGCCGTCCCCGGAGGTGGAACAGGAGACGGTGCTGTCGCTGGCGTTCGTGAATGCGAGGTAGAACGTATCGCCCAGCTGCGCGAGCCCCACGCCGAGCGCGGCGCCGCCGACGGTCGCCGGCTGGCCCCACGACAGCGGCGATTGCGTCATCTTGTACCACGTGACGCCGGCGGGGGAGCTCACCGTGTCGTAGGTCAGGGTGATTCCGTTGCTGTCGACGGCATATTGCGGCGGACTTCCGCTCTGCGTGCCGACATACCAGGTCACGGTCCCTCGCCAGGGCGTCTTGTGTTTGAGCGCGAAATCGAGCCCTACCTGGTCCCCGGCGGCGTTGGTGCCGAGGAACAGGCCGGCCGGGGGCAACGCCGATGCCGTCACCGGTGTCCACAGGCTCTGCGCGGGCATGTCGACCGGCGGCGGGGTCGAAGGGGCATTCCCCAGCTCCTCCCCTGGTCCGATCGTGATCTGGGTCGTCCCCGTCTCGGGGTTCTTCAGGTCATGGAGGAAGGTGGGATCGATCTCCCAGAGCTCCGTGTTCGTCGGGTAGCTGTTGCTGCTGGATGACGCCGGGTCGGTCACACCGAAACCCGACGCCGGGCCCGTCACGTAAACAGCCCATGACGCGCTGGTCACGCCCGAGATCGACAGCGAATATTTCATGTCCGGGGTGAGCTGATACGGCCGCGGCTTCGATCCCACGGCGGCCTCGTCGAGCTTCGTCATCCTCGTCCTCCTTGTCGATCCCACCTTTAAAGCACCTGCCGGGCAGCATCCATGACGCGAACCTTACAGCTGCCCCTTCTTTCCGCGCGGGGGGCGGTGGTAGCCTCGCGACCGTGGCGATCCTGGAGCAACGCGGCGGCGGCACCCGGGCGGCGCTCGCGGCGCACGCGCTGGTGGGGCGGTCGTCGGTGTGCGCGGTGCGGATCGAGGTGCGGCTCGCCTCCGCGGAGCACGCGCGCCTGTCGTACCGCGACGGCGCCTGGTCGGTGCGCGATCTGGGCAGCAAGAACGGCACCTTCGTCAACGGCGAGCGCCTCGCGCCCGGGAGCGCGCGAGCCCTGGCCGGGGGCGACCAGCTCGCGTTCGGCGATCCGGAGGCGACGTGGACCCTCGCCGACGCCTCGCCGCCCGTGCCCATGGCGCGGCGGCTCTCCGACGGCGCGCTCCTCGCCGGCGCGGGCGCCCTGCTCGCCCTGCCCTCGGCGGACGATCTGCGCGCCTGCGTGGTGGAGGTCGAGGGCGGGAGCTTCCTTGTGGAGATCGACGGGCAATCGCGCCCGGCCCAGGACGGCGAGGTCCTGCAGCTCGGGGGCGAGGCGTTCGCGCTGCACCTGCCCACGCCCCCCGCCGCCACCGACGACGCGGGCGAGCACGCCGCCCGCATCGACGAGACCGAGCTGCGCTTCCGGGTCAGCCGCGACGAGGAGGCGGTCGAGCTCACCGTGGCGGGAGGCGGAGACGCGCGCGTGCTCCCGCCCCGCTCGCACCATTACATGCTGCTCACGCTGGCGCGCGCCCGGCTCCGGGACCGCGACGCGGGGTCGCTCGGCCCCCCGCAGCGCGGCTGGGTCTTCGTCGACGATCTCTGCCGGATGCTGTCGATGGACGAGAACAAGCTCAACGTCGAGATCTACCGGGTGCGGCAGGAGATGAGCGCCGCCGGCCTCGCCAGAGCCGCCGCGGTGATCGAGCGGCGCCGCAGCAGCCGGCAGCTCCGCGTGGGCACGGAGCGGCTGGTGATCACGCCGATGCCGGCGGCGGGCGCGGGCGCGTAAGACTCGTGTAATGGCGCTGTCGGGCGCGGCGGCTTAAGACTCCTCTGTACCCGCGGGGCGACGGGCAGGAGCGACGGCTCGCTCCACCCGTGCACCCCGCGCCACGGCGGCTCGCGAGGGGCATCTCGCTCGCTCGCGGACAGACCGCGCGGACCCCTCGTGGACCGCGCATGGAGGAATCATCATGTCCGACAATACCTACGTGAACATCTACGTCTCCAACAACCTCGGCTACGGGATCGGCCAGGTCTGGCTCGCGCACACCACCAGCGAGACCCCGTGGACCGAGTGCTGGATCGGGGAGAACGTCGCGAATGGCCAGAGCACCCTGGCGCAGGGGTGGATGGCCGCGCTCGTGCCCAGCAGCAACGACTACTTCACCGTCATGTGGACGGACACCTCGAACAACCTCTATGGCACCTCGATCAAGTTCAAGGCCGAGTGCGACACGGACGGCGGCGACATCGATCTCCAGCTGCAGGGCACCGGGAGCAGCGTGGTGGTGCTCCAGGGCACGACGGTCCAGGGCAGCACCCCCATCCTCCAGTACGGCTACGCGCCCAGCTCCTCCAGCGCGGCGCGCGCCGCCGAGCGGCCCACGAGCGGCGTGGCGAGGGCTCCTTCCTGATCGATGACGGACGGGGCGTCGCACAACGGGTAGGTGTCCAGTCCTCCCGGAGCAGGGGCCCGTGGCTCAAGGAAGTGTCACCTAGAGCGACAAACGGGTTGAAACCACGAGAAAAAGCAAGAATTTCACAGGGAGACGGGGAGGCGGGGAGCGAGAGACGGCAAGAGAAAGAAATTCATTCTTTCTTCCTCCCCGCCTCCCCGCCTCCCTGTGAAAATTCTCCGGGTTTCAACGAGATCGGTCCTCTAGGCTCCCGGTCTAACGTGTTACCAGGGCTCCCGGTCGTTCACCCTGGCGCCCTGCTGCGCGGCCCCTGCGGCCGTGCTGCGCGGTCTTCCGGCCCTGCTGCGCGGCCCCGGCGGCCCTTCTACGCGGTCCCGCCGACCCTGCTGCGCGGCTCAGGCGCCCTGCTGCGCGGCCCTGGCGCCCCTCCTGCGCATCCACTTTGGTGTCCTTTCGTACGATCGCGTGGCTCCTGCGCGGTCCCAGCGGCCCTCCCGCGTACCCAATTTCATGTCCTATCACACGTTTTTGTGGTTCCTGCGCAGCCCCGGACTCCTCCTGCGCAGCCCCGGACCCCTCCTGAGCGCCCACTTGGGGCCCTGTATTCCTATGGCTCGACGCCGGCGCCTGGTCGTTGGTCCTCGCCTCCGCTACGCAGCCTCGGAGTCCTCCAGCGCGGTGGCGCGTAAGTAAAACAAGCCCGATCGCGGCGCGACGAGGTGTAGGTAGGGCGTGGCGAACGGCTCTGGCAGGGTCGCGGACATCGGAGGGCGGCGTCCTGGGGGGTCCGGAGTGTCAAGCGACAGTAATTGTCGCTGATCAGGCTGCATCGCCGCTCCCAGGCGTCACGACGGCGGGACGACGGCGGTGGCGGGCGTAACCACCACCTTCCCCCGCGCGCGACGGCTCTCCAGGTAGCGGACCGCCTCCGGTACCCCGCTCAAGGGATAACGCCGATCGAGCACCGGCCTGACCGTGCCCGCTTCGATCAGCTTCGTCAGGGCGATGAGATCGGCGGCGCTCGGACGCGACGCGTGCGCCTTCATCGCCTTCGACCCGGACCATCGCCCGAGGAGCGCGACCCGCAGAAACGCCCCGGTGGTCCCTCCGACGAGCACGTACGTGCCGCCATCGCGGAGCACGCGCCGGTAGTCCGAGACGGATCGGTAAGCCGCCGCGTCCACGATCAGGTCGTACTCGTGCCCGCTCCGGGTGACGTCCGCGCGCGTGTAGTCGACGACGTGATCGGCGCCCAGCGACCGCACCAGATCGAGGTTCCTGGTGCTGCACACCCCTGTCACCTCCGCGTTCAGGGCCTTCGCGATCTGGACAGCGAACGTCCCCACCCCTCCGGAGGCGCCGTTGACGAGCACCCGCTGCCCGGCCCGAGCCCGCCCGCAGTCGCGGAGCGCCTGGAGCGCAGCCAGCGCCGCCAAGGGGACGGCCGCCGCTTCCTCGAAGCTCACGTTCGACGGCTTCGGGGCCAGCGCCTGCTCCGACGTGCAGACGTATTCCGCAAAGCCTCCCCACCCGTGAGCGGACAGATCCCCGAACACCTCGTCGCCCACCCGGAACCGGGTCACGTTCTTTCCCACCGCCTCCACCCGACCGGCGATGTCGGCGCCGGGCACCCGGTGCTTCGGCGCGAAGAGCCCGAAGCCGAGAAACCGAAGGAAGAACGGATCCGCCCGCATCATGTGCCAGTCGGCCGCGTTCACCGACGCGGCCTCGATCCGCACGAGCACACCGTCGTCCCTGAGCGCGGGCATGGGGATCTCCTCGAGCCGCAGGTTGTCCGCCGAACCGTATTCGTACTGAACAATCGCCTTCATCGCATTCTCCCGGGGCGAGCCCCTTCGCCGCCCGCTGCGATGGTGGTTCCGGAGGCCGCGCGCCGCCGCTCCACGCAGGAGCCTTTCAGCTCCCGGCGGGAGGACCGTGCCTCGATCCGGCCCCTGGCAGCGCCTACCCCTCGTGGCGATGCTCCCCGCGCGCCCCCTCGCCGTCCGCGGCAGCGAGCGTCGCCCCCAGGGCGCTCAGCCCACCGTCGACGGGGGCACGCCGAACCGCTTGCGGAACGCGGCCGCGAACTTGCTCGGGTTCTCGTACCCCACCCGCTGCGCCACCTCGGTCACGTTGCACGCCCGCTGGCGCAACAGGCGATGGGCCTCTTCCAGCCGGTGGCTCCGGAGGTACGCGAAGACCGGCGCGCCGAAGAGCGCGCGGAACCCCGCCTTGAGCTTCACCTCGTTCAGCCCGGCGTGCCGGGCGAGCTCCGGGAGCGTCGGCGGGTCCACCATGCGCGCCAGCAGGGCGTGCCGCGCCCGCTCGAGCCGCGCGATGTCGTGCTGCGAGAGGAGCGGCGACGCGGAGCTCTCGCTCTCCTCCAGCTGATCGATCATGGCCGCCATCAGCTCGAGCCCCTTGGCCTCCAGGTAGAGCTGCCGGGAGAGACCCCTGGCGTCGCAGCCCAGGATCTCGTCGAGCAGCCGGTACAGGGTCGGCGACATGGCGTGCGTCGCGCGCGGGTAACCCCCGGTGTGGGCCACGATCCGCTCGAGGGGCGCAGGCAGGACCTGCGAGCCCAGGAGCGCGCGGAGCCGCCATGCGTCGATGGTGAGGCAGAGGCTGTCCTGATCCTGACCGAGGGTCGACTCGTCCCATTCGCACACGAGCTTCAGCGGCCTCTTCACCTGGCCGATGCGGAATGTCCCGCCCCCGAGGAGAAAGCCGTCTCCCTCGCTGCTCCTCACCCGCATGTGGGGTCCCCGCGACAGGACGAACTCCAGCCCCGTCGGCGCGTGGTCGATGACCATCCCCGACGCCCACGCCCACCGGAACCGGGTGGCGGAGAGGGAGATGCCGGAGCGCAGCGTGGAGGCGCTGATGAGGCCCGTGTTGCCCTGCAGGTCCCAGCGCACCTGGCGCTCGAACGGGGTGGGCGTCTCGATGGGCGCGGCGCCCTGGAGGATCCCCGCCGCGAACGTCTCGAGATCGCGCTCGCTTCCCTCGATCCTCATCGCCTCCATGCGGACGTTTTAGCACGCGCCGCGCCCGGCTGGCTGCCGGCGAGGGACCAGCTCACCCTCGGTCCTCGGTCCTCGGGCGATGCGCTGACACGTCGCGACCGCGTGGGCGCCCGGGCGCTCACGGGGGAGCCTGCCGGTGCTGGATGGCGTGCTCGGCCGCCATCATCTGGCGGATCGCCTTCGGGCGCCGAGGGGGCGATCTGTGCGATCGCGGACGGGCAACCTTCGCTCGCCGGGCGTGCTCAGCCCGCGCTCCGGAAGATGACGGCGGTCCCGAGCGCCGCGCTGGCTGGAACGAAGATGTCCCCGGAGGCCGACTCCCTCAGCGGGAAGCCGTTCTCCTCCAGCAGCTTCCGCGCGGCGCCGACGTCCCGCACCGCGACCGCGTAGGCCACGAAGGCCGGGAGCGCGGGGGCGCGCTCGCCCGGCAAGATCGCCTCCAGATCGGAGTCGGCGACGAGGGTGATCCGGGAGCCTTCGAGATCGAAGACGCGCGTCGGTCCGTCGGCGCGGGCGCTGCGGCCAGTGTACTTCTCGTAGCGGCGCTCGACCTCGGGCAGATCAGCTTCGGCCACGCAGAGCACGGAGTCGACGAGGTCCACCGCGCCGTTCGGATGATCCATGCGCAGCTGCGTCTGCAGCAGCTCCGCCTGCAGGTCCTCCGCCATCGCGATCCTCCCCTCGGGGACGCGGCCTGACCCGGCCTCCTCCAGATCGCCGCTGTCGAGCTCGAGCAGGCGGACCGGCGCCATCCGGAGCCCCTCCGCGGTCTCCACCGGCCGCTGCACGGTGTTGACGCCCCCGTGACGGACGCCCTCCGCGCTGAGGCGGCCGGCGAGGGCGGCGGCGTCGGGCGCGCCGAGCACGAGGATGTGCAGGCCCTGGAAGCGCGCGAGGCACGCGGCGATCCTGGCGACCGTCGCGCGGATGGCCTGCATGATCCGCGGCAGGTGCTCGGGGGGAGCCTGGAGGGGGATGATCTTCGCGCCGGCGGGGATCCGGGCGGAGCCGTCGTCCCTGACGCAGGTCATCAGCTCGACAAAGCTGCGCGGGAAGTCGGCGTGGGTGTTCGCCGCGCCGAACGGCCGGGGAGGCTCGCCCTCCGCGGGCGACAGCGCGGGGTAGGCGGGCGGCGACAGATGAAAGCCGAGGCGCCGGTAGAGCTCGAGCCCCTCCTCCATATCGCTCACCACATGGCCTACGTGGTGCAGGTGATTGATGTCACGACTCATTCCAGATCACCTCCCGTTCAGATCGCCGTGGAAGACGTAGCCGGTGTGCAATGGTTCCATGAACATCTGCGATACATGCTGCCACGAGCCCCCGCCGCGCCGTCGCTGCTTCGTTGTTCCGGGATCTCTCGGCCACGCTGCCCCTCCTCGATCCCACGCCGGCGGAGGGAGACCGCCGGGAGCCCCTGTCGATGTCTGAACCGGAGCATCGACCAGTACACCGTTCCCGGAGGACGGACCAGGTGCTTCCGCCCGTCAGAAAAAACCTCGTGATCACGAAGTGTTAGGTGGTTTTCAAAAAAAGATCGCCCCGCGTGTCGATCGCGTGGTCGCCCGTTCGTCGTGACGGTGGAGGCGGGGCCGGGCGGTCGACGCCGCCGGGGCGCTCCTCTTCGAACCGGAAGGAAACTCGACGATGCGATTCATGATCACCGCGGCACGGTCGACCGACGACGCGAAGCACGACGCACAGGCAGCGGAGGATGCGCCCCCGGACGAGGCGCTGTTCGCCGCGTACATGAAATACAACGAAGACATGCAGAAGGCCGGCGTGCTGATCGCGTCCGAGGGCCTCAATCCCGCCGGGGCGCGCGCGCGCGTCGGGATTTCGGGGGGGAAGCGCGTCCTGCTCGACGGGCCCTTCGCCGAGTCGAAGGAGCTCGTCGGCGGCTTCTACCTGATCGAGGTGGGCTCGAAGGAAGAGGCGATCGCCTGGGCGCTGCGCTGCCCCGTCGGGCTCGGGAGCGCCGAGGTGCTCACGATCCACCAGATGACGGAGCTCTCGGACATCCCGCCGCGGTTCAGGGAGATCCTTGCCGAGGTGGCGCCGACGTGGAGCGTGTCCTTCTCGAGGGCGCAGTAGGCCGGGCGGCGGTCTGGGCCGATGGGCGTTCGATTTTTCTCCCCCGCGTTTTTTTCAGCGATGAGTTTCCTCGGGCAGCGGGGTCTATGGGGTACAGCCGGTCGGGATCATGACGCCGGCTGTCGCCGGGGACGGCGGCGGCGCTCGGGGCATGCGGCCTTCGTCGCCGCCGCGACCGGGAAGAGCGGTTCGAGCCGCCGGATGAGACGCCGCGCGAGCTGTCACGAAGGGAGAAGGAATATGGTCATGAAGCGCGTCTTGATCGCGATGTGCCTGTTCGTCGCTGCATGTGGGGGTGAGGAGGACGACGCGCCCGTCGCGTGGGAGGACATGAGCTTCGATCAGCGCTTCGCGTTCATGGAGGATGTCGTCCTGCCGGAGATGAAGGAGACCTTCGTCGCGTTCGACGCGAAGTTCGAGGGAATGACGTGCGTGACCTGTCACGGCAGCGGCGCGGCCGACGGGACCTTCGCGATGCCGAGCCCCGACCTCCCCCCGCTCCCCGCCACCGAGGAGGCGTTCGCCGAGTACGTGAAGGATCCGGAGATCGAGCGGTGGGGCACATGGATGTTCGAGACGGTCATGCCTCGGATGGCCGATGTGCTGCAGATCGCCGCGTACGACCCGATGACCAACACCGGCGACTTCTCGTGCAATGGCTGCCACACGCTCGAGGGCGTCGAGCAGTGAAACCGCCCGGCACGCCGCCGGCGGAGATGCAAACGTAGCGGATGGGTGGGTCTCGGTGATCACGTGGGGCGGTGAGCGTGAGCGCCGAGGAGGCTCCGGGTGAGCGGCCCCCCGTCGACGAGCAGCTCGTGCAGCGCCTCCTTGAGGTGCTCCTCGTCGACCGCCGTGCCGCGCCCCGCGTCGGCCGCGAACAGCGCCGCCCGCCTCAGGAGCTCGCGGATGAACGCCGCGCTCACCCCCTCGGTCCGCGCGATGAGCGGCGCGAGGTCGTCGCCCTCGAGCGAGAGGCCGCGCCCGTAGAGCGCGAGCAGCTGCCGCCGGCAGTCGGCGTCCGGCAGCGGGATCTCCACGGCGAGATCGATCCGCCCTGGCCGCGCCGCCAGCGCCGGCTCCAGCGCCTGCGGGCGGTTGGTGGTCAAGACGAAGATCACGTCGGTGTCCTCCGCGAGGCCGTCCATCTGGTTCAGGAGATCGAAGAGCAGCGGTGAGCGGCAGCTCGTGTCCGCGCTCTCGCGGTCTTGAGCGATGATATCGACGTCCTCGAGCACCACGAGCGAGGGCTGGAGCGAGCGCGCCATCGCGCAGGCCTCCTTGAGGAGCTTCACCCCGAGCCCGGTGACGAGCAGGGTGGTGCGCTCCCGCATCTGGCCCGCCAGGTACATCGCGGTCAGGGTCTTGCCGGTGCCCGGGGGCCCGTAGAGGAGCAGCCCGCGCTTCAGGTGTCGCCCCGAGCTGAGCAGGATCTCTCTGTGCCGGGAGAAGCCGATGGTCGACCGCTCGAGCCGGGCGAGCAGCGCCGCGGGCAGGATGAGCGCGTCGCGCTCGATCCGCGGGAGGCTCTGGAGCTCGATCTTGGTCGCGGCCGAGAAGCCGTCCGTTGTCTCGCTCAGGGTGACGACGCGGCTGCGGTAGACGTTGAGCCGGCGCATCAGGACGCGGAGCTCGGCGAGGAGGCGCTGGGCGCGCTCGTTGTCCCCCGCCATCAGCTCGACGGCGAGCTGGCTGCGCCGGAACCCGGCGTCGCTGGGGCCGCGCACCAGGAGCGCGAAGCGGTCGCCCCCGCGGGCGAAGAGATAGAGGCCGCCGACGACGCAGGCGATGAGGCGCTCCGCGTCGAGGTGGACGTTGCGGTACTGCACGGGCCCCTGCGAGGGCGGCGGTCCGCCGATCCCGGGCATCGCCGGGGGCGGCGAGAGGAGATCGGGAAGGCTCACCCCCCGGAACATGTCGCCGCCGGAGACGCCGAGCAGCTCGGAGGTGAACCCGCCGTCGCGGAGGTGGGTATCGATCGCGAGCTGGAAGTTCGGGTGGTCCGAGGCCGGGAACTCCTCGGCGACAACGGGGAGGGTGCGGGGGTCGGCGCCGAAGTGCCCGCGGAGGCGGCCGAGGAAGAACGGCTCCTGCGCGGCCTGGGCCGCCGCCATCGCGCCCATCAGATCGGTGAGGGAAGGCGTGGGGGTCTGGGGCTTTTCGTTATCCATGGTCTTGTCACCAGCGTGGGGTGGACGATCTCACACGAAGGAGTGAGCTCGATGTTCCGTTCCTCGAACGCCGCCGTTTCAGAACGCCCCTGGCACCGTTCCGGCCATCTTCGCATACTCCGGACGTAATCCTCGGCGTCGCGGCGTCGCGGCGACGGGGCGGCGTCCCTCCTTATGGCGACGCGCGCGCCGCCCACCGCCTTGGCGCCCCGCAGAGTTGCTCTCTCGCACGCTCGATCTCCTGTACCCTGCGGGCATGCGACCTTGGGTCCAGGGGCTCGCCTCCGCCCTCGCGCTCTCCTGTTCCAGCGGCACCTCGACCGAACACGCTGCTCCACCTCCCACCGCCGCTTCCGCCCCTGGCACCAGCCCGACCATGACATCGAGCACATCTACCTTCGTCGATCTCGTTCTGACCCTTCCCACCGGGCTCACCCTCCAGGCGGATACCCGCGAGGAGGTCTCCTCCCTCATCCCGGGGAGCCCCGCCGTGGAGCACTTCCGGAGCTACCAGGACGCCTCCGGACAGGGCCTCTATTTCTTTGCCTGGGAAGGTGCACCCACGCGCGACCGAGGCCCCATGAAAGCCGTGGAGACCTGGAAGGTCCAGGTGGGCTCCGCCGATGCCACCGTCAGCCGCACCAGCCACTTCTTCGGCCATGAAAGGGAGGTCCTCGTCGCCCACGTCGAGGGGCCTCCTCCCGCGCGCCGCAGGTACATGATCTACACCACCCGCCTCGACCGCGCAGTGTTCGATGCCCTGCTCGCGGCCATCCGTTTCTCCCCCAGGTGATCGGCGATGCCGCTCCCGGCCCGCGGCGCGGCGCCGGCCAGGGCGCCGCGGTAGCCGGCGCGCCGGCGAGCGAGCGCCCGCGCGGCCATGGTGTCGTCAGGCGGCGTCGGGCGTGGCGCTGCAACTGCTGAGGAGCGCGGTGAGGGCGGCGGGGCGAAGGCGGCGGTGCATCCGCGCTCCCTACCAAGAACCGCGGGCCGGAGTCCCCTGCGGGGCGCTGTCGCGCAAGTTGCGCAAGCTCTACCCCATTTGAGCAAGCCCCTGCCCGATCCGGACCGCCCGGGGACCGCGGAAAGGCGTGAACCCCGCAAAAGCCGCGTGGCCCGACTCCTGCCAAGGGAACCACGCCTCCGCAACACGGCGACCGACCCCCGATGGCGCGTCGCCGAGGCGTCCTCGACACGGCGATCGCCGCGTCGAGCAACGCGTCGATCCTTCGCTTCGACGCTGCGGATGTCGCCGCCGCGGAGGGAGATGCTCGTGCATTGCAACCGCCTCGCCGGGAACGGCGCGGCCCCATGGAGAGACATCATGAACGTTCAGCGTCGTATCAACACTCATCGATTCGCCTCCGCGCTCTGGCTCGCGCTCTCGATGGCGCCGTTCGCCGCGGGCTGTCAGGTGGAGGTGGCCGACGAGGCCGTCGAGCCGATCGCCTCCGAGGCGCAGGAGGCGAGGGCAGGCGGCACCATCTCGGTGGCCCTCTGCGGCGGCCTGCTCGGCCTCACCTGCAAGCCCGGCTTCTTCTGTGATTACGAGATCGATGCCATGTGTGGCGCGGGCGATCAGTGGGGCGCCTGCACGCCCATCCCGAAGATGTGCACGAAGGAGTACGACCCTGTCTGCGGCTGCGACGGCAAGACGTACGGCAACGAGTGCGCGGCGAACGCGGCGGGCGTGTCGGTGGCGTCGCTCGGCGCGTGCGGGGCTCCCGAGGAGCAGGCGTGCGGCGGCATCGCCGGCCTCGCGTGCGAGCGCGGGTTCTTCTGCGACTACGGCCCGGAGGCCCAGTGCGGCGCGGGCGATCAGACGGGCACCTGCGAGCGCATCCCGGAGGCGTGCCTGGACGTGTACGACCCGGTCTGCGGCTGCGACGGGAAGACGTATGGCAACGCCTGTTACGCGAACGCGGCGGGCGTGTCGGTTGCGTCGTCCGGCGAGTGCGGGGATGTCGGGGAGCAGGCGTGCGGCGGTATCGCCGGCCTCGCGTGCGAGCGCGGGTTCTTCTGCGACTACAGCCCGGAGGCCCAGTGCGGCGCGGGCGATCAGATGGGCACGTGCGAGCCCACCCCGCAGGCCTGCCTCCATGTGTACAACCCGGTCTGCGGCTGCGACGGGCGGACGTACAGCAACGCCTGCACCGCGAACGCGGCGGGGGTGTCGGTGGCGTCGCGCGGCGCCTGCGACGCGCGCCTGTGAAGCGCGGCGCCTGCGACGCGCGCCTGTGAAGCGCGGCGCCTGCGACGCGCGCCTGTGAAGCGCGGCGCCTGCGACGCGCGCCTGTGAAGCGCGGCGCCTGCGACGCGCGCCTGTGAAGCGCGGCGCCTGCGACGCGCGCCTGTGAAGCGCGGCGCCTGCGACGCGCGCCTGTGAAGCGCGGCGCCTGCGACGCGCGCCTGTGAAGCGCGGCGCCTGCGACGCGCGGCTCTGGATCGTCACTCCGCGCTCGGCTGCCCGCGTGGCTGAAGGAGGGTGGCGGGTCCATCAGCGGCCCGCGCGACCGCCGAAGCCCGCGCTGCTCAGGTGCAGCGCGGGCAGCGCGGCCGGTTGCCTGGTAAACTCGCAGGCGATGGAGCTCACGCCCGCCTTCACCTATCCCGCGCAGGTGCCCGTGCTGCTGCGCCAGCAGGGCTATGCGGTGCTCAGCCCGCAGGGCGTCGCCGAGCTCACGGGCTGCGACCTGGGCGAGCTGCATGCGCTGCGGCCCTCCTGGGACGACCTGCCGCCGGACCGCTACCTCAAGGACGGCGGGCGCTACCGCAGCCGGCGGCACTCGTGCTTCGTGGTCGAAGGCGGCGCGGTGCGCCAGGCGCCGCGTCGCGCGCACTGGCAGCCCGTCGAATACAACGCGCTGCACGGCGGCATGCAGCGGTGGTTCGAGCCGATGCAGCCGCAGGTGGTGGATCCGCCCGCCTGGGCGCGCCTGCTGCGTGCGCTCGGGCAGGTCGCTTCCGGCCGCAAGGGCGAGCAGCCCTGGTTCGTCGAGGCGCACCAGTTCCGCATCGATACGCAAGGGGGGATCGGCCGCCCCACGCCGGAAGGCGCGCACCGCGACGGCGTGGATCTCGTGGCGGTGTTCCTCGTCGGGCGTGAGGGCATCAAGGGCGGCGAGACGCGTGTCTTCCAGGCGGACGGGCCCGCAGGCCAGCGATTCACGCTCACCGAGCCGTGGAGCCTGCTGTTGCTGGACGATGAGCGCGTGATCCACGAGACGACGCCCATCCAGCCCGCCGGCGAGCTCGGCCATCGCGACACGCTGGTGCTGACGTACCGCGCGGGCGGCTTCCAGGGCGCCTGATCATGCCCTCCCGACGCACCTGCGCTGCCGTCCTCGCCTCGCTCGCCGCGGCCCGCTGCGTCCCCGCCCCGACGCTCGCCCCGGCTCCGGCTCCGGCGGCCGCGAGCGAACCTCCTCCCGCCGCCCCTCGCCGCCCTCCGCCCGAGGCGACCACCGCCAACGCCGGCGCGGCGCGCTGCCAGCTCCGCGGCCCCTCCGATCTTGGCGCCCTGGCCGCCGGAGGCGCCTTCGCCCTGGGCTTCGGCGACCGCGGGGGGCTCGCGGTGTGGGCCGGCCCTGGAGGCGCACGCGCGAGGCCGCTCACGGCATTCGCGGAGCCGGTGGGCGCCGAGGTCGCGCTCGCCTTGCCGAAGGACGCGGCGCCGCGGGAGGTGGTGCCCGTCGCCGGCGGCTTCGTCGTGCTCGCCCAGCGCCTCGGCGTGCGCCCGCGCGCCTGCGCGTCGCGCTGCGTCGACGCGACCTGCTCCTCGTGGCCGGCGGGCACGCCGCAACCGCACGTCTGTTCCCGGCCCTGCTGGCGCCCGTGCCCCGGGCTCGAGCCGGCTGGCCTCGTCGCCCAGCGCACCGACTCCGCAGGATGTGCTCTCGGCGCGTGGGTGCCTCTCCAGGGCGGCCCCTTCGACATCGAAGCCGTGATCCCCGGGACGGACCGCGCCTTCGCGCTCGTCACGGGCAAGGACTTCATCTCGATCCACGTGCCGGCCGCACGCGCGCCGGCCGTGCGCTCGTGCGCCGCACGCGCGCCGGCCAGCGACGCGCTCGAGGTGACAAGGAGCGAGCTGCCGGCCGCCGACTACGCGCTTCCCGTGCGAGGCTCCGGCCCGCCGACCCTCCTGCTCCTCGACGAGGGCGGCGCGCTGCGCGTCGTCGGCCCCGGCGGCGTGCGCTCGGTACAAGGCAACTTCACCGACGCGCTCTCCGGGCGGCTCCTCGACGCCCGCCTCCAGGCCCGCTGGGGGCCCGACGGCAGGATCCACGTCGCGCGGCAGGTCTGGCTGATCTCCATGGAGACCGTCCAGTACGCCGTCCTCGACGCCATCGACGCTCCCGGCGCGGCCAGCGCCGGCGGCGCCCTCGACCACCTCGCGCTGCGCCTCGACGGCGCCGCCGAGCGCGGCGCGCTCCGGACGCCCTTCGCCGAGTACGTCGAGCCCTACGGCGAGCGCGGGCGCTTCCGGCGGCGAACGTGGCTCCATCGCACCGTCGGCGAGGACATCGACCTGCGCGAGGCCGATCCGGACGCCAGCGACGCGCGCGCAGGTCGCCTGGTCCGGCGAGGCCTTTGCGATCACCTACGCCGTTCCGCGTGGAGGCGTCGCGGCGCTCCGGGCCGTTGCCGCCGACTGCTCCGGCGCCAGCGCAGGCGGCAATACCGCGGAGACGCAGGCTACGCAGGACTGACCAGGACCCGAATCGACGGCGCCCTCCGCCCGGGTCCGAAGTCCGGCGTGGGCTCGATCCGCCGGACGTGGACCGTCGCCTCGACGTGCGCGCCGAGATCGTAGGTGCCGGCAGCGCGCCTGGATCTTCCGAGGCGCGCTGCCCCGGGTCACACTGCGGTGTAGCCGCCGTCCACGGTCAGCTGCGTGCCGGTCATGTACGACGACCAGTCGGACAGCAGGAAGACCGCCGGTCGAGCGATCTCGTCTGCGTGCGCGTACCGCTTCATCAGCGTGGCCGCGCCGAAGGCGTCGAGCACCTGCTCGCCGCTTTGCATATGACCCCAGATCTCGGTCTCCACCGGGCCGGGCAGGATGGCGTTGACGCGAATCTTGTCCGCCGCGTAGTCGATGGCCGCAGACTTGGTGAGGCCGAGGATCGCGTGCTTGGTCGCGGCATAGACGCCGAACCCGGGCGCAGAGACCGTGGAGGCAATCGAGCCGCAGTTGACGATCGAGCCGCCGCCGCCCTTCTTCATGACGGGCACTTGATACCTCATGCACAGATAGATGCTGTGCAGGTTGACCTGCATGAGAGCGAGGTAATCGGCGACCGGCACGTCCGCGAGCGGCCCGAGCGCGGTGGCGATACCGGCGTTGTTGAAGACGCTGTCCAGCCGCCCATGGGCCTCCACGGTGCGCTCGATCAGAGCCTGGATGTCCGCCTCGACGGTGACGTCGGTGCGGACGAACAGCGCGCTTCCACCCTCCACCTTGATGCGGGCCACGAGCGCGTCGCCCATCTCCTGGCGTCGCGCGGCCAGCACCACCTTGGCGCCGGCCCGCGCCGCCGCGATCGCTGTCGCGGCCCCGATCCCCGATGTGGCCCCGGTGATCAAAACGACTTTATTTCTGAGCATGGTAATCTCAACTCCGTGTAATAAGGATTGTAATGGATCGAGAGACTGGCTGTCTTCAGCTGACGGGACGACGGCGGAGAGGAGCGGCCCGAGGGACCGCCGGTGCTCGTCGCGACGCCGCGGGCTCGCCTTGACGAGCTCGAGGCCGTCCAAGCGTTCGCGCTGGCGTGCCACCGAGGATAGCCCGCGCCAAGCCATTCCGGCCTGACAAGAATTTTTCGTTGACGACCGGCAGTTGGCATAGCGTACAAGAAGTACGATCGACTGATCCGCGTTTGAACGAAACCGCGCTTCGCGCGATAGCAGTCAAGCCGCGAGCTCTTACTTGAGCCCAGGTTGAGATTCGTGCAGCAGCGTTCCGAGCGCATCTTCTGGAACGATGAAGTCGCTGCCGGACTCTGACGGTTTCCACCCTCGCTGCAATGTATACTCGATGACCCGTCGTACGAGAGCCGATGAGACGACGGCTTCTTGATGAGGGGTGAGCAGGGAGACGACGCCGTTTCCGCAAGGAACGGTCACCTCAGCGTGGTGGATGGGCGTGCGATAGACCGGCACCCACGCGAGCAGCTTCTGACCACGACCGCCTTCATGCTGAACGACGAGGGTGAGCCTGCGGGCCCGGAGGACATCGTCCCATGCGGAGGCGTTCTCAATCCAACGCTCCGGCTCGGTAACGAGCCATCGGTAGCGCTCGTCGTCGATCACAATTGTCCGGGCTCGGCGAGGAAGACCCATGCCTGCGAAGTCTACTCGAACAGGCTGCGTCGCGCCCGAGGCTTGAAACAGCGGCGTCCTCCCTGGACGGTCGAGCCGCCAAACACAAACCGCGCGTCCGCTGGCGCGGACTGGATCTGACGAAGGGGTTGGCCGCCCCGCCTACCTGCGCAGGAGGCGCCCCTGCCGGGTCTTGCTCGTCAGCGCGCCGTCCTGCGCCACCACCTCGCCGGTGATCAGGACGGCGCGGATCCCCGACGGCGGCGCGTCGGCCCGCCGCGGCGTCGTGTTGTCCGCCACCGTGGCCGGATCGAAGACGACGAGATCCGCCCAGTGCCCGGGCAAGATGCGCCCCACGTCGCGGAGCCCGATCCGCTCGGCGGGCAGCGAGGTCATCCGGCGCACGGCCTCCTCGAGCCGGAACAGGCCGACGTCGCGGCTGTAGTGGCCGAGCACCCGCGGGAACGCGCCGAACGACGCCGGGTTGTGCTGGCCGCGCCGGGTGAGGATCGCGTCGGTCTCGAACGCGCAGAGCGGGTGCGAGAGCACGGCCCGGAGCGGCTCGTCGTGCGCGTCGACGCCCGAGTACGTGTTCAGGAGGACGCGCGCCTTGCCGTCGCTCACGCGGGCGACGTGCACGTAGGCGTCGAACCCGCTCCCGCCGAGGCGCCCCGCGATCGCCTCGAAATCGAGCCCCTCCAGCGCCGCGAGCTCCGGCGCTCCGCCCCAGAGCAGCCGGATGTCGGCGTACGAGAGCCCGAGGAGCCGCCGGAACATCGCGAACTCCCGCCGGAGCCGGCGGAGGACGGCCGGGTCGTCGATGCGGGCGCGGAAGTCGTCGAGCACCCAGGCGGGGAAGAGGGCGTTCACCGTGGTGTTGCCGACCGTGTAGGGGAACGCGTCGAAGGCGGCGTCGACCCCTCTGTCCACGGCCCGCTCGATCGCGCGGAGCACCCAGGGCACCGTGGGCCACGTCCGCCGGCCGATGAAGATCTGGTGCGAGAGCTGGATCTTCGCGCCGCTCTCCTCGGCCAGGCCGAGCAGCTCGCGGACGGAGCGGAGGTTGTGCGGCGGGCCGAGGAGCAGCGGCCTGTAGAACGGCGATATCCACGTGTAGGCCCGGCCGTGGACCGTGAACACGCCCCCTTCGTCCGCCACCGCCCGGAGCAGCGTCAGGAGCTCGCGCCTCCGCGCGAAGACCCCGGGCGTGTAGGCCAGCCCGGCGGAGAGCCCGAACGCGCCCTCGCGGAGCGACGCGCGCGCGAGCGCGCAGAGCGCGTCCAGCTGCTCCTGGCTCGGGGGAGCGGCGCTGTTGCCCATGACCGCCTGGCGGAGCGTGCCGTGGCCAACCAGGAGCGCCGCATTGACGAGCAGCCCGCCGGCCTCGAGCGCCGCCAGCAGCTCGCCCATCGAGCGCCACCGGTAGGCGAGCGCTCCGTCCTTCAGGATCTCCGCGGAGTGCTCCACCAGCGGAATCGACGCCTCGGTGACCGGGGCAGGCGAATGACCGCAATTGCCCGCGACAACGGTCGTGATGCCCTGGGCGACCATCGGCGCGAGGACGTCCTCGTGGTCGGGCAGCGCGAGCAGCCAGTCGACGTGCGAGTGGATATCGATGAAGCCGGGCGCGACGGCGAGCCCGCTGGCGTCGAGCGCTCGCCCTCCCGCGAGCGCGCCTGGCCCGGCGATCGCGGCGACCTTGCCCTTCCGGATCCCCAGGTCCGCCACGTAGCGAGGCTGACCGCTGCCATCGAGGATCGTTCCCCGCGAGATCACGAGATCGAAGTCCATCGGCACGCCTCCTCGAGGAGCTCGCTCGCCGGCCACGCGGGACCGTGGGAAGCCCACCGGACCGGGGCATGGCCGTGGAGCGGAGCATGAGCTCCGCGCGGGCCGCGCGCCCCCCGATCCGGGCTCCATGGCGCTCGCGCCCCGGCGGCCGCGCCCTTCGGGCCGCTGCCCTGCCAGCATGAGGTCGAGCGCTCGTACCTTCGCGCTCGCGCCGCGCGCCCCTCGCATGAGCCCGCCGGTGTGCAGCCCGAGCCCAGCGGCCTGCCCCGGCCGGGTCCAGGCCGCGTCGCGCAGTGCAGTTCGATCCGGGCGACCCCGCGAGATCGCCTGGCCCCGCGATTGTATCCGCGGCTGTCGCAGTCCTGCTGCGGGTCGACTCGACCCGCGAGAGACAGGGGGAGTCCATGGATCGAACAGCGAGCGCGCCTCGAGGCGGGCGTCTCTCTCTGCGCCCGCTCGCCGAGCGGCCGCGGTGCAGCATCGTCATTCCCTGTTACAACGAGGAGCGCTACATCGAGGACGTCCTCCGCTGCGCCCTCGAGCAGCGTTATCCTCCAGAGCTCCTCGAGATCTTCGTTGTCGACGGCGGCTCGACCGACGGCACACGGGAGCTCGTCGGCCGCGTCGCGGCGGAGGATCCACGGGTGACGCTCCTCCACAACCCCGACCGGATCCAGGCCGCCGCGATGAACATCGGCATTCGCCGGGCGCGAGGTGAGGTGATCGTCCGGATGGACGCCCACGCCGACTACGCCGGCGACTACGTGGCTGCGTCGGTCGCGGCGCTCCGGAGGACGGGCGCCCTCAACGCGGGCGGCGCGGCGCGGCCGCGCCACCGGAACGGCTTTCAGCGGGCGCTCTGCGCCGCGCTCTCGAGCCCCCTCGGCGTGGGCGGCTCGGCGTACAGGGACCCGTCGCGCGAGGGGTTCGTCGAGTCGGTGTTCAACGGGGCTTTCCGGCGCGAGGCGTTCGAGATCGCCGGCCTCTACGACCCGGCCGCCATCACCAACGAGGACGCCGAGCTGAACCAGCGCATCATCGAGGCCGGCGGCGCGGTCTACCTGTCCCGGGAGATCGTCGCCTATTACTACCCGCGGTCGTCGTTCGCCGCGCTCTTTCGGCAGTATTTCGCGTATGGCAAGGGGCGCGCGCGCACGCTGCTGTGCCGCCGCAGGTTCCTGTCGCTCCGGCCGGCGCTGCCGTTCTTCATGGTGACGGCCGGAGCGCTGCTCGCGCTCGCGTCGGCGCTCGCGCCGGCGGTCCGCCCGGCGCTGGCGCTCGCGTTGCTCGCCTATGCCGCGCTCGTGATCGCGGAGTCGCTCCGGCTCGCGCGGCGCGCCTCGCCGCGCGATTTCCCCCTGCTCTGCGCCATCTTCCCCGCGGTGCACGCCGCGCACGGGCTCGGGTTCTGGGCCGGCCTGCTCCGCGGCGCGCGGGACGGCGCTGGCCGGCGCGAGGCCGAGCGCCTTCCGGCGCCGTGAGCGCGAGCAGCGCGGGTGATCCCCGGGTTCAGCGGCCCGGACGCGGCTCGAGCGGCGGTGCGGCGCGTTGATCGCCCGCGTTCGCTTTGGTATGTTTGCGCCGTGAGTGTACGCGGGACGTCGTTTGCATCGTTCTCCTCGGTCGCGGCCGAGCTCATCGAGCTGTCCCGCTTCTGCCATGAGCGCGGCTGGACGCCGGCAACGAGCGGCAATTTCTCCGCCCGGCTCGGCGACGGCTCCCTGGCGATCACGGCGTCCGGGCGGCCCAAGGGCGCGCTCGGCGTGTCGGACATCGTCGTCGTCAACGCGGACGGCCGCCTGACCGGGCCCTCGCCGGCCCGCCCGTCGGCCGAGACGGCGCTGCATTGCCAGCTCTACCGGCACTCCAGCGAGATCGGCGCCGTCGCGCACACCCACTCGCGGGCGGCGACGGTGCTGTCGCGCCGGTGCGCGCAGGAGGGATACGTGACCCTCTCGGGCTACGAGGTGGCGAAGGCGCTCTCCGGGATGACGACGCACTCCGCCACGGTGCTGCTCCCGGTCTTCGTCAACACGCAGGACATCCGGAGGCTGGCGGAGGACGTCGATGCGTTCATGTCGGCGCATCCGCCCGTGTACGGCTACCTCATCGCAGGTCACGGCCTGTACACGTGGGGATCGGACATCGCGAGCACCATCCGCCACATCGAGGCCATCGAGTTCATGCTGGACTGCGCGCTGCTGGAAGGGGGGCTATCATGAGTCGATTGCGGGTTTACCGGGAGAGCGACCCGACGAGGGCCGACGAATACACGACGCTCGAGGACATCGCCCGCGTCGCCGCCGAGGCGCAGATCCGCTTCGAGCGCTGGTCCGCCGAGCGCCCGCTGCCGCCGGGCACGGCGCAGGAGCGGGTGCTCGAGGCGTACGCGGGGCCGGTGAAGCAGCTCTCCGAGGCGTGCGGGTTCGTGACGGCGGACGTCGTGTCGGTGTCGCCGGGCACCCCCAACCACGCCGAGCTCAGGCGGAAGTTTTTGGACGAGCACATCCACACCGAGGACGAGGCGCGCTTCTTCGTCGAGGGGCGAGGGCTGTTCTGCATCCATCACGGCGAGCGCGTGCTCTCGTTCCTCGTCGAGAAGGGGGATCTCATCAGCGTGCCGGCCGGGACGCGGCACTGGTTCGACATGGGGCCGGAGCCCTCGTTCACCTGCATCCGGTGGTTCTCCGACCCGAAGGGGTGGGTCGCCGAGCACACCGGGTCGGACATCGCGTCGCGCTTCCCGCGGCTCGAGGCGTGAGCGTGGCGCCGCTCCCTGCGCGCGCGGTGCTCGTCGACATCGAGGGGACGACGACCGACGTGCGCTTCGTGCACGACACGCTGTTCTCCGTGGCGCGCCGGGATCTGGCCGCGTACGTCGCGGCGCACGCCGGGAGCCCGGAGGTCGAGGCCGCCCGGCGCGCGGTCGCGCGCGAGCGGGGCGAGGGCGAGCAGGCGGTGAGCGACGGCGAGCTCGCGGCGGCGCTGCTCGCGTGGATCGACAAGGATCGCAAGGAGACGACGCTGAAGGCGCTCCAGGGCAAGATCTGGCGCAGCGCCTACGAGTCGGGGGGGCTCCGGAGCCACGTGTATCCGGACGTGGAGCCGGCGCTGCGGAGATGGCGAGACCTCGGGGTGACGCTCGCCGTGTTCAGCTCCGGGTCCGTCGAGGCGCAGCAGCTCCTCTTCCGGCACACGACGGCCGGCGATCTCACCGGCTTGTTCACGGCGTTCTTCGACACGACGACCGGGCCGAAGCGAGAGGCGGGCGCTTACCAGCGGATCGCGGAGGCGCTCGGGCTGCAGCCGGGAGAGGTGCTGTTCCTGTCCGACATCGTGGCCGAGCTCGACGCCGCGGCGGCGGCCGGCATGCGCACGGTGCAGCTGCTCCGGCCGGGGACGGCGCGGGACGCGGAGAGCCGCCACGCGGTGGCTGAGCGCTTCGATGAGATCGCTGAGGTGCCGGCGGGGGGCGCGGGGGGCGCGGGAGAGCGGTCGGTCTAGCCGGCTGCAGCGGAGCCAGCGGTGGAGGGCGTGCTGCGCGGGGGGGCGGCGGGGCTGTCCCACAAACTCGCGCCTTTTGGGGGGCTATTGCCCGCTGTGCGGGAGACGAGATCAGGGGGCGACCCGCTGCGCTGCGGGCCGGCGCTCGGGGTTTGTGGGGGCCTGCCCCGCCGCCCCCCCGCGCAGCACGCCCTCCACCGCTGGCTCTTTCCAGGGGGGCCGCCAGAACGAGGTGCTGTAGAGTGACGCGCGACTGGCCGCGTGAAGAGGGATCAGGTCATGAAGGATCTGGAGAATTTGAGACCGCCCGCGGTGCTCGAGGAGATCGAGCGGGCCACCGCGGAGATCGGGTTTGCCATGGCGAGCGACAGGCAGACAGGCTCGATGCTGCGTACGCTCGCCGCCGCCAAGTCGGGCGCTCTCCTCGAGCTCGGGACCGGCACGGGCATTTCTACGTGCTGGATCCTCGATGGCATGAATGCCAGCTCCACGCTCGTCTCCGTGGAGCACGACGAGAAGGTCCAGGCCGTGGCGCGCCAGCACCTCGGAGGCGACCCCCGCCTCACGCTCGAGAACATGGATGGCGAAGCCTTCTTGCGCTCGGTCCAGGGTCCGCAATTCGAGCTCGTTTTTGCCGATACATGGCCGGGCAAGTACTACGCCCTCGACGAGGCGCTGAGCCTGATCAAGCCCGGCGGGCTCTATGTCATCGACGACATGCTCCCTCAGCCCAACTGGCCCGATGACCACGCCCCCAAGGTGGCAGAGCTGATCGCCGCGCTCGAGCGACGCCAGGATCTCGTGCTGACGAAGCTCTGCTGGTCGTCAGGGCTCATCATCGCGACCAGGATCGGTCGCGGCTAGAGAACGGCCGCGCCCTCGAGGTCGAGGAGCTGCCGTCAGCGACGGCGGTCACAGCAATCCTGCGCCGGCCCAGAGCCCGGGCTCGTACGCCACGAGCGCGTCCACGTCGTCCGAGGCGAGCACGAGGAAGCTCAGCGGAGAGAAGCCGAGGAACAGGTGGGAGGTGATCGGGAGCTGGATCCCCCACCCGAAGCGAGCGCCGAAGGCGCCCACGCTCTCGAAGTAGGGGGAGTCGAAGAAGATGCGGTGGTAGCCCGGCGTGATCCCGACCGACATCTCGACGTGCGAGCCGACCCCCATCACGAGCCGGAGCGGCGCGCCAACCGCGAGCTGGTTGACGTCGGTTGTCGAGACGCTCCTGAGCTCGAGGCCGACCTCGAAGCGGCGCGTCTCGCTCAGGCGGAGGCGCGCGAGGACGTCGAGATCCACGGACATCCCGTCCTTCACCGTGAAGCGCCCCGGCACGAAGTAGCCGGAGATCCCGAGCGAGAGCGCCATCCGCCGCGCGTTGGCCTCCGCCTGATGACCCGTCGCGCGCTGCTCCGCGGCGGGCCCCGGCGACGTCTCCGGGGTGCGCCTCTGCGGCTGTGCGGGACCCGCGGGCGAGGGAGGGGCGGCCGCGGGGTATCCGCCCGCCGGCGGCGCGTAGTAGGGGTAGGCCGGGGGAGGGCCACCTGCGGGCGGCGGCGGGTAGGGGTAGGGCGCGGGGTACCCGCCCGAGGGCGGCGGGTAGGGGTAGGGCGCGGGATACCCGCCCGAGGGCGGCGGCGGGTAGGGGTAGGGCGCGGGATACCCGCCCGAGGGCGGCGGGTAGGGGTAGGGCGCGGGAGGCCCGCCCGCGGGGGGCGGCGCGTGCGGGTGGGGCGCTGGTGCCGGCGACGGCCTCTGAGCAGGCGCCGGAGCCGGCGCGGAGCTCGCGGCCGCGGGCGTCGTTGCCTCGGGCCTCGCTGGCGCTGGCGGCGCGGGGCGAGCCGGCTGGGCCGCGGCCTCGCCCGCGGCGAGGCTCAGGGAGGCGAGCGCCACCAGCGCGGGCGCCACGGCGGCGGCGCGCCGCGCGCTGCGGGCCCGACGCGCCAGCACGACGGCCGCCGCGAGCCCCAGGAGGAGCGCCAGCGAGACGAGCTGGGCGGTGCTGAGGCCCCCGTACACGCCGCGCCCGGCGTCCCCGCGGAGGAGCTCGATGAAGAACCGGCCAGCCGCGTAGAGCGCGAGCCATGTCCCGAACGCGCGCCCGTCGCGGTGCCCCCGGGCGAGCCAGAGGGCGGCGAGCGCGCTCGCCATCGCCCCGAGCGCCGCCTCGTAGAGCTGCGTGGGGTGCACGGGCAGGCTCGGCGCGCCGAGGGGCACCCAGCCGGCCGCCGCGTGGTCCGCCGCCGCGGGGCTGCCGGCGGGGAACCGGACGCCCAGCGCGCCCCCGGTGACGCGGCCGTAGTCGCACCCCGCGAGGAAGCACCCGGTGCGCACGCAGGCGTAGGTGAGCCCGAGCCCTGGCACGAGCCGGTCGAGGAACGGGAGCACGGCCGCGCCGCGGCGGTGGAGGACCAGGCCGGCCACGGCGACGCCGGCGATGAGGCCCCCATAGGCCGCGCGGCCGGCGTGGAGCATCGGACCCCACGAGCCCCTCGCCAGCGCCTCGGGCGCGGCGCGCAGCGCCTCGAAGACGTAGCCGCCCAGGAGCGCCGCGATGTAGCCCGAGAGGAGCGCCCGGCCCTCCACGGCCACATCCCCCCGATCCCGGCGCACGAGCCAGAAGAACGCCGCCGCCCCGGCGAGCCCCGCGAGGGCGACCATCATCGTGTAGGTCGGCGCGAGCCACGGCGGCAGGCCGTGGCTCGCGAGCCAGAGCATCACCGCCCGGTTCACGGCCGCCTCCGGATGTGCAGCAGCATGTAACCCGCCGGCAGGAGCAGCCAGAACGCGGCGCCGAGGGGCACGGGCGCGCCCGGGAGGCCGCCTCCGGGATCGCGCCGGCCGGCGCTCAGCCTGCAGCTCGAGTTGCTGCCGGTGGAGGGATCGCCGTCCTTGCAGTTCTGGTTGCAGTCGCGGCAGTTCTGGTTGCAATCGCTGCAGTTCTGGTTGCAGTCGCTGCAGTTCTGGTTGCAACCCGAGACGTCCTCGTTGCAGCTGTCGCAGCCGCCGCAGCTGCCGCAGTCGTCGCTGCTCGACGAGCCGCTCGGCGCGCTCGGGGTGACGGCCGGGACCGTCGGGCTGCCGTACTGGAGGCAGCGGTCGAGCACGGCCATGCAGCCCTCGTCCCCGGCGAACGCCAGCGCGCCGTCGCGCCCCGCGATCGGCAGCGCGGCGCACGCGCCGCTGCCCGCGGAGAGGACGCACTCCTTGACCCCGTCGATGCTCAGCAGCGCGAGGATGCAGAGCGCCTCGGCGTTCAGCGCCCCGGCGTTGACCCAGGAGCACTCCGCCTGGGCGTCCGCGAACGCCGGGTCGGTGCGGTCGTGCTCGCACTGCCCGGCCACGGCGCAGGTGCATACGTCCCGCACCTCGGCGGCGCACTCCGCGACGGACGAGGGGAGGTGATAGGGGTTGATGCGCACGGATCGCGGCTCGCTCCGGGGCCACGCGGGCATCGCGGCGCCGCCCGGGGGGGTGGGGAGCGCGGGCGCGTCCTCGGGCGAGAGGGCGCTCAGCGCGACGAGCCACGCGGCGTTGACGTACACCGTGTGATCCTGGGCGATGACGCCCGCCGGCAGGCCGGTGACGCGGACGAGGGCCTGCGCGTCCGCGCGCCGCGCGAGCTCCGCCAGGATCTCGCCCGCCCGGCCGCCGAGCGCCGCGTCCTCCAGCGGCGCGGTCTCCGGCGACGCCGGCGGCCCCGCGAGGGTGGGCACAGGTCGATCGAGCGGCGCCTCGGGCCCGCGCGTCCCCGCGATGGGCGTGACCGAGCGGAGCACGAACCCGTCCTCCGACGGATCGAGCGCGCCGAGGACGATCGCGTCCTTCCCCGTCTCGTCCCGCGCCGCGTCCGCGCTGCGGACCAGCGCGGGGACGCTCGCGATCTCCGCGCCGTCGATCGCCGTCTCGTCCCCCGGCTCGCCGTGCGCCTCCTCCAGCCGCGCCGCCACGTCGCGCAGGACCTCTTCCGGCAAGGCGGCGAGGACCTCCGGCGCGGCGCTCAGCGCGTCGCGCAGCGGCAGGTCGTCGTACGGCGGTGTCTCCGCGCCGCACGCGCCGAGCGCAGGGAGCGCCAGCAGCGCGACAGCACGGAATATCCCTCGCTTGATGAAGGCCTTTGTTGTCATGCCCCTCCCTCGAACCCCATCAGGCGCGCCAGGCGCCGACACGGCGCGCCCTGCTCGATCGAGCGAGCGCGCATCGGGCAGGCGAGGCGCCTGCGACCACAGTACCAAAAGATCACCCCGCGAAGATCGTCGTGATCCAGGGGCGAGCGATGGATCCCTGTGTGCGAGCGGGCGCTCGGTGTAGCCGCCATGGTGTCCATCCCGCAGGAAGGGGGCTCTCAGCGCTCGACCCGCCGACGCGACCGGCCGCGCTCGGCTCGTCGGTTCATTCACGCGTGGGCGTAACGTCGCCTGGAACACGGTCGCGCCGAGGGCTCTGAGGAGAGACCCGTGCGCATCCGGAAGCGGCGGGGAGACACCCTCGGTCTCACGGCGCGCGACGTTGACGCGGGCGAAGGCGCCGGGTCGAATCCGCCGGACCCATTGCGGTCGTGAGCGCCCCGCCGCGTTGCGCCCCCTGCCTCAGCGCGACAGGCGCGCCGTCAGGTAGTGGCGCATGGACATCGGCGCTCGGCCGAGCAGGCGCTCCAGGGTCGGATCCACGGCGGCGAACTCGCGCTCTCGGCTCGCCGCGAACATGCCCAGAAACAGGTCCGCCCGGTGTTCGGGGACGCCGTGAGACATGATGTCTTCCCTGAACGCGCGATCGCTGACGGTCACCCGCGTGATCGAGCGCCCGACGAGCTCCGAGGCGATCGCCGCGATCTCCGTGAGATCGAGGGCCGCGGAGGCGGTGAGCGGCGGTGTCACCCCGTCGAGGCGCGCCTCGTCGGTCAGCGCGATCACCGCCGCGTCGGCCAGGTCGGCGTGCTCTGTCCACGAGACCGGGCCGTCCTCTGGCGCGACGAGCTTGCCCGTCTGGAGCGCCCGCTCGAGGAGCATGAGCGCGGACGCCGCATAAAACCCGTTGCGGAGCGAGGTGAAAGCGCCCCCCGACCTTTGCAGCGAGGCCTCGGTGGCCGCGTGGTCGCGCATGGGCTCGAAGCGGGACGCCGGGCTCGAGCCCATGTGGCTCGTGTAGAGGACGCGCCGGGCGCCGGCCGCGCGCGCCGCTTCGAGCGCGGCTTCATGCTGGCGCACCGCGGCCTCGCCTGTGCTGTTGATGGACACGATCAGGACATGCGAGGCGCCCTCGAAGGCGCGGCGCAGGCTCGCGGCGTCGTCGAAGGCCCCCCGGCGCACGCGGACGCCGCGCTCGGCGAGCGCGCTGGCCTGCTCCGGATCGCGGACGCTGACGCCGAGCCGAGCGGCGGGCACGCGCTGGAGGAGCCGCTCCATGATGGCTCGGCCGAGGTGACCGTTGGCTCCAGTGACGATGATCATGACAATCTCCTCCTGCTGCGTTCGGCGCAGCGACCCTGCGCGGTCATCCCAGGGATCACGCGGGCGCGGCGCACCGTGCTCCGCTTGGCCCGGTGACGATGGGCTTCTTCACGTCGTCGAGCCTAGCGGCGGCCACCGGAGCGCATTAGTGTGCCTGGAGGGAAGGAACTGTTGCCGTGGACGCACGAATCGATCTGGACCTGAACGACGCCGCGCTCCTCGTGCGCGTCGTCCGGACGCGCAGCTTCTCGGCCGCCGCCCGCGAGCGCGGCGTGCCGGTCTCCACGGTGAGCCGGCGCATCGCGCGGCTCGAGTCCGCGCTCGGTGTCCGGCTCCTCGAGCGAACCACGCGGCGGCTGGACCTGACCGAGGCCGGGCGCGCGTACTTCGGCCACGCCGAGCGGGCGATCGACGATCTCACGAGAGGCACGCACCACGTCCGCGAGCTCCAGAGTGAGCCGCGCGGGCGTGTGCGGATCGTGGCGCCGATCGCCCTCGGCGCCGCGGTGGCGAGCGCCGTCTGCACCTATCTCGCGAAGCACCCCCGCGTCTCGGTCGACCTCGAGATCGATTCACGGCGGGTCGATTTCCTCGCCGGGGGCTTCGACATCGCGATCGTCCCGGGTCACGTGGACGACACCACCGACTTCGTGGCGCGAGAGCTCTGGCGGGCGACGCGGAAGCTGCTGTATGCGAGCCCGCGTTACCTCGAGGCGCGGGGCGTTCCCCACCGGGTCGAGGACCTCGCGCGTCACGATTGCATCGCGGTGCACGCGACGGACGGAATGGCCACGTGGACGCTCGGGCAGGGGCGCCGGAGGCGACGCGTCGCCTTCGAGCCCCGCTTCTATGTGAGCGAGTCCTCCGCCGCCTACCGCGCGACGCTCGCGGGCGTCGGCATCGCGCTGCTTCCGGAGGTGTTCTGCGCCGAGGACGTGGCCGCGAAGCGCCTCGTCCGCGTCCTCAAGGGCTACGAGGCCGAGGCCGGCGGCGTCAGCCTCCTCTATCGCTCGCATCGCGCCCTGACGGCCGCCGTCCGGACCTGCATCGACCACCTCCTCGGGGAGCTGCCGGCGACCGACCCGGCGCGCGCCGGGCGCAGCCGCCCGACGAGCCATCACGTCCGTCGTGAAAACGCGCATGGGTCTTGAGCCCTCGCGCAAAGAATGATGTAAAAACATCATGCCGTCGCTCCTCGGCAAGGCCGTCGACGTGATCACCCTCAACGACGCCGGCGATGTGCTCCGCGGGGTCGATATCGCCATCGAGGGCGGCTCGATCGTGGCTGTTGGCGAGGCGCCCCCCGGCTTTCTCGCCGACGAGGTGCTCGATGGCACCGATCTCATCGCCCTGCCCGGCTTCTGGAACGCGCACACCCGGCCTCGCACTAGCCTGGTCGGCAACATCGTGTATTCGGCGAGGTCCAGCGACATTCGCCACTCGATCATCGCGGGGCGGCTCGTCATGAAGGACCACGAGCTGCTCACGCTCGACGAGGAGCGAATCCTCTGGGAGGCGGAGCGCCGCGCATTCGCCATGCTGGGCCGCGCCCAGGGCACGGCGCTGCGCGAGTACCGCGGATAACGGCTCCCTCCGGCCGTGAGACGATGGTGGGTCGACCGTGAAGGCGAACCGCGCCGGCAGCGGTCCGGCCGACCTCGAACACGGCTCCGGCGAGATCCGTCGCGGCCGAAATCGACTCGAAGCGCGTCTTCCGCCGCGCGAGCGAATCCATGATGAATTTGATGTGCCTGTAAGTTAAGTGGCGTGCGCCTCGGCTCGGCGCTGGCCGCTCGAGAGATGATGGGGTTCCGGCGTCAGCTCCCTGGCGTTCCGCTGCATGGACCATTGCGTGACAGGGCGGCGAAATTTCCGAGTCCACGGGCAGTTCACTCTTGACTTCAAAGAAATGACGGATTCACATGGTGTAAAAGGCGCTGTCGCGCGTTCCATTCAACATCCGTCGGTCACCGGCTCCAAGGGGGGAGCGCATGCCGGATGATTCATCGCCATTCGAAGCAGTGAAGTAGGGTTTTGATGCTATCTCACAGGCGGGCACCGGCCGTGCTCAGCCGATGGATGCGGGAGGCAACATGCCGCTGAAGAGCTATGGCGTATTGAAGGGTACAGTGATCGATCGGCGTTTCGCGTCGGGAGCGAACCCGCACTATCAGATCCACGTCGTGGACGACACGGTAGACTATCGCATCGCGGTCAATGTGCAGTCGCAGGACGGCTCCCAGGTCGAATATGTCGTCAAGTCCCATTTTGCGCACCCGCTGCTTCAAGAGATCCACGAGCTGAAGCCGGGCTTTCATCCGCTGGAGAGCAAGCCGGGCGGGCTCGGGCTCGACTTCATCCGGGGAAACCTCCTGGATCGGACGGAGTTCGTCCCGCTGCCATTCTCGGCCCCGGGCCCTGACAACGACCTCAACGAGAAGCTCGATCACTACGTGCAGCGGGCGATGTCCGACGAGACGGCGCTCCTGTACGCCTTCGGGGAGCGCTGGGGCCCCGAGAACGGGAAGAAGGACAAGATCTTCGGCTTCCTGCCCGGAAACGGCATCCACGATATCCACATGAACCAGGGCAACGACGCCCGCTTCAAGAAGGATGATGGTGTCTGGCAGGACGGCGGCCTCCTCATCCACTTCCCGCGTGGGGACCAGTGGGTCGCGATCTTCCTGAAGTTTCAGACGCAGGCGTGGCACACCGACGACAAGACAGGGCACACGCTCGACGTCCCGGTATCCGGACCGCCGTCGGACGTGGCCGGCGGAGGCGGTGGGCTCCCCACGGTGGAGCAGCCCGACGGGATCGTGCGGATCGTCGCCGCCCTCGTGAACGACGTGCGCACACCCGAGCGAGAGACCGTTACGTTGTTGAATACGTCGAACCGGAAGATCGACCTCGCTGGCTGGTCGCTGGCCGACAAGGCCAAATCGAGGATGGCGCTCACCGGAGAGCTTCAGCCGGGCGGGCTGACGACGGTCGTCGTCCAGGCTCCGATGGTCCTCTCCAACAAGGGCGGGCTCATCACGCTGCTCAACGCCGAAGGGCTGAAGGTCGACGGCGTGTCCTATACGAAGCAGCAGGTGAGCAATCCGGGTTGGACGATCGTGTTTTGAGGCCACGCGGTCCTTCGCACGTGGCGAGCGTTGACGAGACTGTTACCAGCCGTCCATCGGATTGACGCAGCGGCGCGCGGAGTGGCATCGGCCGAAGCGGCGCTCGGAAAGGTGTTCACGATGACAGGTCGAGTCGGACGGGTGGCGTCGGTTTCGTCGCTGATTCTGGCCATGACCGCGCTGACCGCGTGCGGCGATGACCAGGGCGACACAGGCGCATCGGCCTCCAGCCCCTCCTCCAGCTCCGCCAGCTCCTCAGGCTCAGGCGGCAAGGGGGGAGGCGGGGAGGGAGGAGGCGGGGAGGGAGGAGGCGGGGAGGGAGGAGGCGGCGCGGGAGGGGCGCCCGCGACGCCGAGCGGCGCCACGGCCGACCTCGCGCTGCTCGAGACCACCGATCTCCATACCAACCTCCTCGGCTTCGATTACTTCAAGCTGGTCGCTGAGCCATCGATTGGCCTCGAGCGCACCGCGACCCTGATCCACCAGGCGCGGGGCGAGTTCGCGAACACTCTCCTGATCGACAACGGCGACACGATCCAGGGCACCGTGCTCGCCGACCATCAGGCGCTCGTCGAGCCGATCGCGTGCGGCGAGACGCTGGCCATCTACAAGGCGATGAACCACCTCGGGTTCGACGTCGGCGGGATCGGCAATCACGAGTTCAACTTCGGCCTCGCCTTTCTCTCGCAGGTGACCCACACCCCGTTCGACGTCGACGGGCTCGATCTCGCCGCATCGGCGGGCTGCGAGGGCCCTCGGTTCCCGCTGGTGAACTCCAACGTCTTCAGCCTGAAGACGAGCGAGACGCTCTTCCCGAAGGCCGTCCTCGTCGAGAAGACCCTCTCCGCGACGGCGCCGGGCGGAGGCGCCATCGAGAGCGTGGTCAAGGTCGGTTTCATCGACGTCACGCCGCCGACGATCCTGAGCTGGGACAAGAAATGGCTCGACGGCAAGGTCTTCACGAAGGGGGTGAAGGAGGTCGCGGCCCCGCTGGTGGACGATCTCCGCTCCAGGGGGGCCGAGCTGGTCGTCGCCATCATCCACGGCGGCCTCGACGACGCGCCGTATTCGCCCACCCTTGAGAACCAGGCGTGGCACCTCGCCCAGGTGCCCGGCATCGACGCGATGCTCATGGGCCACTCGCACCAGATCTTCCCCAACCCGAGCAGCACCGTGGCGCAGTTCAGCCTGCCGCAGGTCGACAAGGACGCGGGCACGGTCGCTGGCGTCCCCGCCGTCATGGCGAATTTCTGGGGCCAGCACCTCGGTGTCATCAAGCTGGGGCTCACCCACGACGGCGAGGGCTGGACGGTCGACAAGGCGAAGACGGTCGTCGAGGCCCGGCCGATCGCCACGACCTGCAAGGGGGGGCTCCCCGAGGCGTGTGATGCGATGGAGCGCTGGCGCACGGGGGCGCCCTGCGCGTTCGCGACCCTCTGCGACGCGCAGCCGGACAAGACGAAGGTCCTCGTCGCGGCAGACGCTTCCTTCGCGCCGCTCCTCGACGCCGAGCACCAGGCGACGGTCGCCTACGTCAAGACGCCCATCGGCACGAGCGATTTCGCGATGTCGTCGATGTTCGCCGACGTGGGGGACGCCAGCGCGATCCAGATCGTCAACCAGGCCCAGGCCGACTACGTCGCCCGCTATATCGAGGAGAACCTGCCCCAGTACGCGTCGCTCCCCGTGCTCTCGGTGAGCGCGCCGTTCAAGTCCGGCTTTCAGGGCGGCAACGACTACACCGACGTGCCGGCGGGGAGCATCGCGATCAACAACGCGGCCGATCTCTACCTGTACGCGAACACGGTCCAGGCGGTGAAGGTCACCGGCGCGGACATCCTCGACTGGCTGGAGAGGGCCGCGACGCGCTTCAATCCGATCGATCCGAGCAAGACGGAGCCTCAGCCGCTCATCAACAGCGCGATGCCCGGATACAACTTCGACATGTTCACGGACAGCAGGATCACGTACGAGATCGACGTGACCCAGCCGCTCCCGCCCACGGGGATGAAGGCGAGCGGCCGGATCAAGGACCTCCAGTGGAACGGTGAGCCCATGGATCTGGCCGCGGAGTTCATCGTGGCCACGAACAACTACCGCGCGAGCGGCGGCGGCAGCTTCCCAGGCCTCGACGGCACGAAGACGATCTACGCCGCGCCGGACACGAACCGCGACGTGCTCATCACGTACATCAAGAAGATCGAGAACCTTACGCGGGCCCAGAACGGCTCTGCCCGCAGCTGGCGCTTCGCCCGGGTCACGACGATGGGCCCCGTGACCTTCACCTCCGCGCAGAACGCGCTCCCGAAGGCGGAGGCCGCCGGGCTGACCAACCTCTCGCTCGTCGCGCAGGATGACGGCAGCGGCAAGATGCTCTCGGTTTACTCCATCGACCTGAGCCGATGAGCGCCCCGCGTCCCGTGCGGCTCGCCGTGCGTGTCGGCGGCGTCCTCGTGCTCGGCGGCGCCGCCGCCCTGTCCCTTGGAGGGCTGCGCGAGGGCGATCGTCCCGAGGTGGAGCGCTTCACGGCCGCCGCGGCGCCCTCGCCGCCGTCGCGCCCCGGGGCGCCGCCCTCGAGCGGCATGGAGGCGCGGGCGCTCGGCTTTCGCCTGCTCACGCTGGCGGATCCCGGGGAGGTCCTCGCCGGGATGGATTCACTCGCGCGGGCGGCCGAGCAGGGAGACGTCGAGGCGCAGGTGTCGCTCGGAAGGATCTACCTGAAGGGGCTCCCGTCGGTCCCCAGGGACGCGGCGCGCGCCCGCGCCTGGCTGCTGCGCGCCGTCCCCTCGCAGCACCCGAGCGCCGCGTATTTCCTCGGCGTGATGAGCCAGAACGGCGATGGCGTGAAGGCGGACCCCGCGGAGGCTGCGCGCTGGTTCGAGAGCGCGGCGCGCGGAGGGTCGCCGGACGCGATGTTCCTGCTCGCCAACGCGTATCGCGCGGGCGCGGGCGTGCCGAGGAATGACAGAAGAGCCGTGGAGCTCTACGAGAGCGCTGGCGAGCGGGAGCACCCGGCGGCGCTCCAGGCGCTGGCGATGGCCTATCGTTATGGTGAGCTGGGGCTCGAGCCCGACGAGGCCGAGAGCCGCCGGTACACGATGGAGGCCGAGCACGCCATCCAGCACCGGCAGGCTCCTCCGTAGGCGGCAGGCCCCTGAGGAGGCGCCACCATGGCAGTGCTGGGCGGAGGCGCCCCGCGCGGCCGCCTGGCACCCCCGGGCCGTGGTCCAGCGGCCCTGGGGTGCCGCTCGCGCCCCCGCTACCGCGCCGGGGTGATGGTCACCTTCAGCATCTGGTTCGACGCAGGATACAGATAGCCGTCATCGACGTTGCGCACCTGGTCCTTGGGATCGTCGGCGCCCGTCTGCGGCCCGGCCTGGCGCGGCGCCTGGTCGGGGCCCACGCCGGGCCACTGGTTGGCCTCGGTGCCCGTGTCCCAGATCGTGACCTGGTCGGAGACATCGCCGCTCACCGGCTCGCCGCTCGCGTCGAACAGCGCGATCCCCGCATCGCTCGGCCCGAAGAACAGATCGTTCGATTGCCCCAGCATCGACGCGAAGCTCAGCCGCTCGCCGGGCCGCGCGGTCACCGTGAAGCTGAACTTCGCGCCGGGCAGCAGCGGCCCCGGCGCCGAGGCGCCCACGGGCGTGTTGTAGACGAGCACCGACGAGATCCCGCTCTCGCCCCCGACCTCGGCCTCCAGCGACGCCGCGAGCGTGGTCGGATTCCCGTCCTCGGCCAGCATTTCGAGGCCCTTGCCCCGGTCCGCCTCGCCCGTCCTGAACAGGGGCGCTCCGGGCCCGTGCACCACCGCGACGCCCGGCGCAACCGGCGAGGTCAGCCCCGCGCGGGGAATGACCCCCTCGTGCAGCATCCTCGGGTTCCCGTCCTCGGACTGCGCCTCCAGCCCGTTGTCGGGGTACGCCTGCCCGACCGTGAACAGCGGGTTGTCCATCGTGTGCACCACGAAGAGCCCCGGCGACAGCGGCACGGCGGCCGGCTCCCCGCCCTCGGGCATCAGCGTCCCCACCTCCGACATGTTGGTGATCCGGATCGTGAACTCATTGCCCGGCTCCGGCGTCACCGTCACCTGGATGACCTCCTCGACCGCCGGGTAGGTATAGCCATCCTGGACCAGCCGCACTGTGTTGTCCGGGTCCGGAGCGCCCGTGTTCGCGGCGCTCTGCCGGGGCGCCTGGTTCGGCCCCGCGCCCGGCTCCTCGTTGGCCTCGCTGCCGGCGTCCCACAGCAGGACCTGGTCGGTCACGTCCCCGCTCACCGGCTTGCGCGACTCGTCGTAGAGCGCGATCCCGGCGCCATCGGGCGCATAGAACAGATCGTTCGACTGCCCGAACATGGTCGTGAACGACAGCCTGTCGCCCGGCAGGGCGCCGACGCGGAATTCGAAGCTCTTCTCGGGGAAGAGCGGCCCGGGCATGCTCTCGCCCACGGGCGTGTCGAACACGCCGGCCACCCGGTAATCCCGCGCGGGCGTCACGTTCTCGAGGGTCACGTCGAAGCTCGTGGCCGCGTCCCCGCCGCCGGGCCCGCTCGCGCCTCCCCCGCCCATGCCACCGGCGCCGGTGGTATCGCCGCCTTCGCCGTCGCCGCAAGCGGCGGCGAGGGTGAGGACGAGGGGCAGAGCCGACAGCGCGCGATTCCGAATCTTCATGACCATCCTCCAGAAGCGGTGATTGAGATGACGCGACCTGGATCGCCTCCGCCGCGGCGAGCGGCGTCGCGGCGATCGGTCCTCCGGCACACCCCTGAGACCGGAGCGGGCGCGGGCGCCCGCCTCCACCAGCGATGGCTCGTGGCGCGTCGTTCGATGGTGCTACGCGACGGAGGGCAGGTCGGTTTCGCGGCTTTCGCGCGCGCCTGTTCGATCGTGCTCGGGAGGAATTTTTTAGCGTTGCTGGCGGTCTCCGGCGCGCTCGCCTCGGATTCCGGCGGTCAGGCGTGGCTGGACAGCCTGAGGCGCGTCCGCCTCGGGCAAGAGCGCGGGATCGAGGCCGGCGCCCACATAGAGGTCAACGCGAAGCGCGTCTTGCTTGCCGCCGACCTCGACGAGACATCGCCCCTTCGAGTCCGCTCTCGACCGTTGCTGCCGAGCAACGCAGCCCCGCGGTGTTTCTCCGAGGTAACGTTCGAGCCGCTTCCGTCTGGATTCGAGAACGACATGAGGTCGCTGCGTCCGGTGGAGCGATCGATGACCTCCATGGTCAATTTGTTCGGGACGATTGCGCTGCCGTTGGGGTAGCTTGCGCCGATGTCGTAACGCGCCCGCTGGCCGAGCGGCGGCCTTCGCGGACGAACGCGGGACAGGGAAGAAGGCCGCGCGGGCGGCGAGCGAGGCGTCGGAGCGGCAGCAGGAGGAGACGGCATGAAGATCGAGCGCATGTGGTGCGTGGTGGACCCTGGGCCAGTCGCGGAGCTCGCGGATATCTGCTTCGAGTCCACCCCTGCAGATCTGATCCGGTCGACCGCGACGATGTTCTTCCTTGGCCGCGGCGATTGGGCGGAGCGGCGGTCGAAGATCGCGCTCTATACCAATGAGTCAGAGGCCCGCACCGACGCGGAGCGACGCCTCGCAGCGCGTGACGGTCGGGAGGCGCCAGCGCCGACGCTCTCCTGCCGCGTCTGGGAGATCTTCGGGGGGCACGTGCGCCTGTACGAATCCGGTGATGTGCGACACTGGGATGAAGGCGTGGGAAAGTGGGCGCCGGGCTGGGGGCGCTGGATGGATGAGACCAGGGACTGGAATGCGGACGAGAAACCATGTCGAGCCTGGCGGGGCGCCGTCGAAGCATATCAGACGCGGCCGCCAGCAGACGATGCGGAGAGCCCGTGATCCACGTCCACTGCGACCGGCTGGTCGAGTGGGAAGCTCGAGAGCTGCCGGACGGAGACGCCGTGCCGGGCGACGAGATCCTCCGCGTCCGCGCTGCGCAGCCGGACCTTGGGTGCTGCATTCCGTGCGCGCCATGCGCTAGACCCGACCACCTTCCAGACGCCGCGCCTGTTGCTCGAACCAGCGTGTGAACCCCTCGGCGGCCGCAACGAGCCCGGCCCGCGACACCTCCACGCCGCGGCCCATGTGCCCGGGTAGCTCGCGAGAGAGGATGCGAACCGAGCCGCCGGGCGGACAGAGGATGAATGCTTTGCATCCGCCGAACTGCTCGCCCCAGTTGGTCAGGAAATCGTGGGCGCTCCAGAACGTCCAGTCCCGGCGGCGTTCCTCGGCCGTTCGGGTATCGGGCACCTCGACGTCTCCTGGATGGCCGTACAATTGCTCGTCGAGGAAGTTCCAGGCAGCGATGTCGTCCAGCCCGGCCAGCTTCTCGGACCACAGGCGGTCGAGGTTGGAGGGCAGCCAGCGAAAGGAGCGGTAAGCCGGGTACAGCGCACAGTGCGACTCCCCGAGGTCTCCGAGGGCCACGCCGCGGCACCAGACGCACATGCGCCCCCACACTGCGCTCGGGGGCTCCAGGTTGGGCTCCACGTCCGCTTCGATGGCGAAGTCCAGCCGATCGCCGAACAGCATATCGATTCAGCCTCCTGCCCCCTGCGCCCGCGCGGGGCGCGCTCGTCCGAGGATCTCGATCACCGAGCGAGCCAGGCGGTGACAGGGGCGATGACGCGCTCGCTGAACGCCTCCTTGTCCAGCGCGGCGCCGAGATCGACGCGGAGGTAGCGGTAGGTGCACGGGCGCCCGCCGGCGTCGAGGTCGTGATCGCTTCCGTCGTAGATGGTGTCCTCCTGCTCGCTCAAGGACGACCAGATCTGGTTCCAGGGCAGGTTCCGAACGGAGGAGCGCATCAGGCTGATCTGCAGCTCGGAGCCCGCCGCGCGCGCGCCGCCGAAGCGCGTCGGATCCGGCTCATCACCCCCGCTGCGCGTGAAGCCCGTGTCCGACACGACCTCGAGGACCACGCTCCGCGAGGTGCTGGCCGATGACTGCCAGACGAGCTGGAGGCGATACGCAGGCAGGAAATCCCAGGCCCAGTACTTGCGGCGAAAGAACTCGGTGGTCGATTTCGGGTGACGCGAGAACAGGGACGGATCCCAGCGCTCGAACGCGAGCCCGATGCCCGCGAGCGCATCGGACAGCTCTGCCAGCCGATCGAAGACGCTGCGCTGATACTGGTGGACGAGCCGATAGCTCTGCCTCACGAGCGCCATGTCGATGCCGCCGTCCCCCGCGGCCGTCTCGAGGCTTCGAGGCGTCGCGGCGGTGGCGGCGCGCGGGGCGGGCGCCGCCTCGGTGAGGAGCGAGCGGTGTGCGACCCGGGTGACGGGAGGGACCATCACCTCGACCTCGTCGGCGAGGAATGCGAGGGGCCCGGCGGGGGACGGCGCGGCTGCCACCTCGAGGTGCGCGGTGGGCCGAGGGGCGCCCGCCATGAGCGGCGGCGGCGTGGTGGGCTCCCGGTTCCCGGCGGAACCGAGGGCGTGGACGAGCGCCACCAGGGGATCACCGAACTCCTCGAACGGCAGGAACTCGATGCAGCTCAGGTCCCTCAGGCGCCGCTGCGTATCGCGCAGCTCGCGCGCCCGGACGAGCATGTAGTGCGGCCCCGCGGCGCCGCCGAAGGCCTCCTGGACCCACGCGATCTGGTTGCCGAACATCGCGTCGTCGAGGCTGAAGCCGACGAACAGGAACGTGCGCGCCGCAAGGAGGTGCCGCAGCGCCTGCAGCGCGCCGCGGTAGCGCACCTCGTCCTCCTGGCTCGGGTACAGCTCGCGGTAGCCGTCCGGCGTCAGGATCAGCCGCTGCGGCTGCTGGATGAAGCCGTGCAGGTGCCAGACCGTCGGGCGATCGATCTCGTCGCGCAGCATGGCGGACAGCTCCGCCGTCGCGTCGACGCTGATCTGCACGAGATCGTTCGGATCGTCGAGCGCGTAACGGAGGATCTGATCGTAGTTGGTCGTGATCACCAGCCTGCTCGGCAGCTGCCAGACGGCGCGCGCGAGCGACAGAGATCCGGTGTCGATGCGATTGCCCGGCGGATCGAGCACCTGGCGGAGGTAGCGGTACCAGCCCGGCCCCATGCCCTCGCGCGCGTGCCGGGCCGCCTCGAAGTAGTCGGGCGCCCGCTTCTCCAGCAGCCCTTCCACGACGTTGGCCTCGGGCCGCTTGCCGTCCTCGCGGAGGCGCGCGGCTGCCCCGAGGAGCAGGTCTCCCCAGCTGGGGAACATCCGCTTCCCGTTCCGGTCCAGCGCGGCCATGGACACGCCGGCGCCGACGAAGGGCACGACGAACCGGTCGCGCAGCGCGTCCTCGAGCGTCTTGGGAATCGCGATCACGGCGCGCGATGTTGCCGGTTCCGGCCCCGCGCGACAAGCCGTGGGTGGGTTGCTGCCGCGCGCGGCAGCCGCTGCGCGCAGCAGCCGCTCAGCTCATCTCCAGGAACAGCCGATCCGGATCCTCCAGGTACCCGATGATCTCGTACGCGAACGCCGCCCCCACGTGCCCATCGATGATCCGGTGGTCGAACGACAGCGACACCAGCATCACCTCGCCGATCACGATCTGCCCGTCGCGCACCACCGGCTTCTGCTTCATCTGGTGGATCCCGAGGATCGCGACCTCCGGGAAGTTCAGTATCGGCGTCGCGAACAGCCCCCCTTGCTGGCCGAGCGACGTGATCGTGAACGTCGAGCCGCCGAGATCCTCCGGCTTCACCCGCCCCGCCTTCGTGTCCTCGCCGAGCCGCGCGATCTCCTGCGCGATCTCCAGCACGCTCCGCCGATCCGCGTCGCGCACGACAGGCACGATGAGCCCGGCCTCGGTCGCGGACGCGATGCCGATATGATAGCTCTTCTTGACGACGATCTCCTGCGCGGCCTCGTCGAAGGCGCTGTTCAGCATCGGGTGCTTCTTCAGCGCCGCGACGACGGCCTTCACGAAGAAGGGCAGGAACGTGAGCTTCACGCCCGCCTTCTCGGCCAGCGGCCGCAGGCGCGCGCGGCGCTCCTTCAGCGCGGAGACGTCGCACTCCTCGACGAAGGTGAAGTGCGCCGCCGTGTGCTTCGACCGCGACATCGCCTCGAAGATCCGCTTGCGCACGCCCCGCAGCGGGATGCGCTCGTCGCCTGGCCCCGACGGCAGCTCCCGGCCGCGCTCCCCCTCGGGCCGGGCCACCCCGCGCCCGCGGTCCTCCTCGGGCCGCCCGGCCGCGGCGCGCTCCCCCGCGTCCAGGGGCGCCGCCGCCCGGTGATGCCCCGGATCGAACACCATCGGAGCCGTCGGGGGCTCGACCTCCGGCGCCTCGAGCGCCCGCACGTCGTCCTTCGTCACGCGGCCCGCCGGGCCCGTCGGCGGCACGCGCCGCAGGTCGACCCCGAGGTCGCGCGCCAGCTTGCGCGTCGCGGGCGTCGCGAGCGGCTTCTCGTTGAAGTAGGCCGCCGCGCGCGACCCCGCGCCGATGCTGCCGTTCGCCCACGCCGACCGCGGCGGCGCCACCAGGTTCATCCCCGGGAGGTCCTCCCGGATGTCGCCGACCGCCGTCGCCGCGGGCTCCGCGGCCCCGGACTTCGCGGCCGCCGCAGGCGGCTCCGCAGCCCCGGCCTTCGCAGCCGCCTGGCGCACCCCCGCCCCCGACGCTGGCGCCGCCGCCGCCCCAGGCCGGTCGTCGAGGTCGAACACGACGAGCACCGAGTGGACAGGGACGACCCCGCCCACCTTGCCCCGCGTCTCCACGATCCTGCCCGTGCGCGGCGACGTGATCGTCACCGTCGCCTTGTCGGTCATCACCTCGACCATCGGCTGGTCCTCGGCGACCATGTCGCCCGGCGACACCAGCCAGGTCACGATCTCGCCCTCGGTGACGCCCTCGCCGATGTCCGGAAGCCTGAACTCGTACTTGCCCATGCGTCAGTACCTCGCCGTCTCCAGGATCGCCGGAAGGATACGATGGGACAGAGGGAGATACTCGTTCTCGAGGGTGTACGGGAACGGGGTGTCGAAGCCCGTGACCCGGACCGGGGGCGCCTCCAGGTGGAGGAACGCCTTCTCGTTGACCAGCGCGACGAGCTCGCCCCCGAGGCCGCAGGTCTTCGGCGCCTCGTGCACGACGATGAACCGGCCCGTCCGCTTCACCGACTCGATCACCGTGTCGATGTCGAGCGGCCACAGCGTGCGCAGGTCGATCACCTCGCACTCGACGCCCTGGGCGGCCGCCTGGTTCGCCGCGTCGAGCGCCTCGTAGAGCATCGCGCCCCAGACGACGAGCGTCACGTGCCAGCCCGGCCGGACCACCTTCGCCTGGCCGAGCGGGACCGTGTACTCGCCCTCGGGGACGTCGCCCTTCGCGGCGCGGTAGATGCGCTTCGGCTCGAAGAACAGCACCGGATCCGGATCCCGGATCGACGAGAGCAAGAGCCCCTTCGCGTCGGCCGGGTTCGACGGGCACACGACCTTCAGGCCCGCCACGTGGATGAACTGCGCCTCGGGCGACTGCGAGTGGTAGTGCCCGCCGCGGATGCCGCCGCCGAACGGCGTCCGGATGACCAGCTTGGACGGGTACTCGCCCCCCGAGCGGTAGCGGTACTTCGCCAGCTCGGACACGATCTGGTCGTACGCGGGATAGATGAAATCGGCGAACTGGATCTCCGGGATCGGCACGAGCCCGTAGAGCGCCATCCCGATGGCCGTGCCCACGATCCCGTTCTCCGAGAGCGGCGTGTCGATCACCCGGTCGTCCCCGAACTCGTCGAACAGGCCCTGGGTCACGCGGAACACGCCGCCGACCTTGCCGACATCCTCGCCGAGCACGACGACCCGCGCGTCCCGCCGCATCTCGTGGCGTAGCGCGTCGTTGATCGCCTGGACCATGTTCATCTGAGGCATGCTCTTCGTCTCCGTCTCTCGGCCAACAGGTGGGGGTACAACCTCACCGGCGCCCCGGTCCCCCGGGGGTCCCCGCCGATCGCGGGCAGCGGCGCCACCCCCGCCGCGCCGCCGTCCGGCGAGCCGCCACGCCGCCGCCGCCGGCCGCGCGGCCTAGTGGCCGCCGTGGCCCTTGGGCCTCGGGCCCGCCTTGAGCTGCTCCCGCTGCTCCACGAGGTGCCAGGGCGGCTCCGCATAGACGTCCTCGAACATCGAGTCGAGCGGCGGCGGCGGGACCTTCTCCGAGACCGCGATGCACGCCTTGACCTCCGCGTCGACCGCCGCCTCGATCTCGCGATCCTGCGCCTCCGTCCAGCCCTGGGTGCGCTCGAGGTGCTGCCGCAGCCGCGCGATCGGATCGAGCCGGCGCCACGGGTCGAGCCATGCGTCGGGGCGGTACGCCTTCGGGTCGTCGCTCGTCGAGTGGCCCGACAGGCGGTACGTCATCGCCTCGATGAGCGTCGCGCCCTCGCCGCGCGAGGCGCGCGCGATCGCGTCGCGCGTCACCTTCACGACGGCGAACACGTCGTTGCCGTCGACCCGCACCCCGGGGACGCCGTACGCGGCGCCCTTGCCCGCAAACGTGTTGCTCGACGTCTGGCGCTCGGTCGGCACGCTGATCGCCCAGCCGTTGTTCCGGCAGAGGAAGATGACCGGCACCTTGAACACGCCAGCGAAGTTCAGGCCGCTGTGGAAATCCGACGAGCTCGTCGCGCCGTCGCCGAAGTAGGCCAGCGTGACGAGCTCGTCGCGCTTCAGCTTGGCGGCCCACGCGAAGCCGACGGCCTGGGTGATCTGCGTGCCGATTGGCGAGCTCACCGAGCCGAAGTGGCCCTCGCGGTAGGTGTAGTGGTCCGGCATCTGCCGCCCCTTCACCGTGTCGTTCGCGTTGCCGAACATGTTGTCGATGTACCGCTGGAGCGGCAGCCCTCGCCAGAGCGCCGCCCCGAACTCGCGGTAGCACGGGAACACCCAGTCCTGGGGCCGCGTCGCGGACACGCTGCCGAGGACCGTCGCCTCCTCGCCCAGCGAGCCGATGTGGAACCCGATGCGCCCCTGGCGCTGCAGCGCCACGAGCCGCTCGTCGAGCAGGCGCGTGCGCAACATGGCCTTGTAGAGGGCGATCACCTCCGATGGCTCGAGCTTCGGATCGTGCGCGGGGTCGAGCGAGCCGTCGTCGCGCAGGACCTTGATCACGTCGTCGGCACACGTATCGAGCGGGTGCCGCGCGACGGCAGCCTGCGGCTCGAGGCTTGCCCCTGAGACGTTCGGCGGGCGGTCGGTGGAGTACGTCGCGGTGCTCATCGGTTCGCGGGACACTAACCAAAGGCGCTGCCAGAGACCAGTGCCCAGACGCGGCGTACGCTCATTCGCTTTACGCGTGACGTTGGGGTGACGTTGACTCGTCGCAGCGATCAGCCTCGGGGTTTGACTCGCCGCGGCGAGCTCGAACCGGCGCGCCCTGATGCGCGTCTCCCGCCGTACGCGGCGGCGCTGATGTCCACGCTAGACGTTCACGGGCTCGGCTGCCTGCGCGAGGGCCTCGTCGACGGCGGCCACGTCGAGCTTGAAGCCGCGCGCGAGCTGCTCGAGCACGCCGTGCTCCTGCGCGCTCACGCCGCCGGAGGCGTGCGCCATGGACGCCGCCACGCGGAGCACCTCGCGCTGGTGCTCGGTCCGCGCGATCGTGCGGGCGACCATGCTGATGCGCTTCTCCAGCCCGTCCTCGGCCAGCATCTCGCCGAGGTCGGCGAGGAGCGCCTCGATCTGCTTCTCGTGGACGAGGTTCTGGCAGGCGCCGGCGACGATCGCCTGGAAGCGCCCGCGCTCCTCGTCGTCGAAGTGGCCGTCGGCGTTCGCGACGAGGAACGCGGCCTCGATGATCGTCTCGAAGAGCGCCACCGCGGCCGGATCGAAGCCGGTGGGCATCGTGATGTCTTCGATGGGAGGGCGCGCGCTGTAGGCCCTCGCGGCCTGGGCCAGGATCGACGCCACGCGCACGCGCGGCGTCTCCGAGCCGAGGCGCGATGCGCGAGGCGCGATGCCGCCGGGGCGCCTGTTGATGGGAGCGGACATCGTTGTGTTGGACCCTCCTGCCGTCCAACACGCTCGGCCAAACGCCCGGAAGCGTCAAGCCGCTTGCTGAGTGGCGCTCTAGCGGCGGACGAGGGAGGCCGCCGGGACGAGGCGCGCGGCGCTGGCGGACGCGGCCGCCGGGCCGTCGGGCGGGCGGGGCTCGTCCGGGTCGAGCTCTGCGGTGAGGCGGGCGGCCTCGCGGCGCGCCACGGCCAGGCGCTCTTCGAGGAGCGCCTCGACGGCCGGCGCGCCGCCCGGGGAGGCGCCGGCGGGCAGCGCCGCGCCGCCTCGGTCCATCAGGCTGCGGACGAAGACCTCGGCCGCCTTGTAGCTCGACCGAACGAGCGGCGCGCTGGCGGCGTAGAGGAAGCCCATCTCGAGCGCCGCGCGCTCGAACGCGGCGAAGGTCTCGGGCTCGACGAAGCGCTGCACGGGCGCGTGCTTCGAGGAGGGGCGGAGGTACTGGCCGATCGTCACGATGTCGACCCCGGCCTCACGAAGGTCGCGGAGCGCCTCCAGGACCTCGTCGTCCGTCTCGCCGATGCCGACCATGATCGAGCTCTTGGTGAGCCGCCGCGGCGCGGGCGCGCCGGCCTCCGCGGCCTCGGCGGCGAGGCGCCGCTGGCGCTCCTTCGCGCGCCGGAGCACGGCGAGCGACTGGTCGTAGCTCGACCGGACGTCGCGGATGACGCGCGTGATGCGGCGGACGACCTCGACGTTGTGGGCGAAGACGTCGGGCCCGGCGTCGACCACCATGTCGACGGCGCTCATGTGGCCCTGGAAGTCGCCGACCAGCGTCTCGATGAGCAGGTCGGGCCGGAGCGCGTGCAGGCGGCTCACCGTGCGGGCGACGTGCTCGGCCCCGCCGTCGAGCAGGTCGTCGCGGTTGACCATCGTCATCACGACGTACTGGAGCGAGAGCCGGGCGATGGCGCGGGCCACGTGCTCCGGCTCGCGCACGTCGACCGCGCCGCGCGGATCGCCCGTCGTGACCGCGCAGAAGCGGCAGCCGCGCGTGCACACGTCGCCGAGGAGCATCACCGTCGCGGTCCCCTCGCGCCAGCACTCGCCGACGTTCGGGCAGCGCGCCTCCTCGCAGACCGTGTGGAGATCGAGCTTGCGGAACGTCTCCTTGAGGTGGTGGTACGTGTCACCCCCGGGAGCGCGGACCTTGAGCCATTCAGGTTTGGGCGAGAACTGCGCCATCAGGGGTGTCCTTAGCCCATGCGGCGGGGGAGCGCGAGGGGGAGGTGCGCTAGCCGGCCGGCGGCGCAGGCGGCACGGAGCGGCTGATCTCGCGCGTCGTCAGCTTGCCGCGCTCGGTGAAGACGGCCGTGACGAGCTCCGCGGGGGTGACGTCGAACGCCGGGTGCCGGACGGGCACCCCGGGCGGGACGACCCGGCGGCCGCCGACGACGGCGAGCTCGTCGCGGCTCCGCTCCTCGATCGGGATCGACGCGCCGCTGTCGGTGGCGAGGTCGATCGTGCTCCACGGGGCGGCCACGTAGAACGGGATGCCGTGGTGGCGCGCGAGGCAGGCGAGGCCGTAGGTCCCGATCTTGTTCGCGACGTCGCCGTTCCGCGCGATGCGGTCGGCCCCGACGACGACGGCGCCGATCTCGCCCTTCTGCATGAACCACGCGGCCATCGAGTCGGAGATCACCTCGACGGGGATGCCGTCCCGCTGGAGCTCCCAGGCGGTGAGGCGGGCGCCCTGGAGGTACGGGCGGGTCTCGCACGCGAGCACGCGGAGCGCCTTGCCCTCCTCGATGGCGGCGCGGATCACGCCGAGCGCCGTGCCGTAGCCGCCGGTCGCGAGCGCGCCCGCGTTGCAGTGGGTGAGGACCGTGCCCGACTCCGGCAGGCGCGCGGCGCCGGCGCGGCCCATCTGGTGGCAGGCGGCGACGTCTTCCCGGTGGATCTCGCGGGCGAGCTCGGCGAGCTCCCGCGCGCGCTCCTCGCCGCGGCGCCCGGCGTTCTGCAGGGCCGCGGCGATCGCGCGCCGCACCGCCCACCCGAGGTTCACGGCGGTGGGCCGGGCCGAGGCGAGGTGCTCCCCCGCCGCCCGCATGGCGGCGACGTAGCTGGAGGCGCCCTCGTCGCGGGCGGCGCGCGCGGCGAGCGCCATCCCGTACGCGGCGGCGATGCCGATGGCCGGGGCGCCGCGGACCGCCATCGTCCGGATGGCCTCGGCGACGCCGGCGGAGTCGGTCAGCGTGAGGTAGCGCTCGCGCTCGGGCAGCTCGCGCTGCTCGAGGAGGAACACGCGGTCGTCGCCCTGCGCCAGCTCGACGGCCGAGTAGTCGGCGCCGGAGAGGGCCGCGGCCGGCTCCCAGGGCGGCGCCGGCCGCGCGCCCTCGCCTGGCCTCGGTGTCTGCTCTGCTTCGAAGCTCGTGCCCATTCAGCGCCTCCCGTTCGAGCGTGACGGCTCCCCTGGCGATCCGTCGTCCGACCCCCGCGCCTCGGCGCTCGCGGCGAGCCGGCCGCGGATCTCCTCCGCGACGGTCGCGAAGTCCTCCGCCGCGTCGGCCTTGCGGCCCGCAAGGTAGGCGCGGAGCGCGTCGGCGGCGAGTAGCGCGAGGCTCGCGTTGATCCCGCGCGCCGTGAGCGCCTCGATCACGTCGCCGTTCTTGAGCAGCGTCTCCAGGTCGTCGAAGACCGCGGCGAGCTCTGGCCCGGGATCGACGCCGCCGCCGGCGGCCGTGCGCGTCTTCTTGTCGTCGTCGCGGGTCACGGGTCGCGCCTCATGGTTTGGTGGTGGTCGCCTTGGGGATCGCGGTGAAGGGGAAGTGCGGCGGCTCCACGCCGGGCACGCACTGGTACTTCGAGAAGTCGGTGACGCCCTCCTCGCGGAGCAGGGCCTCGTCGATCCACGCCTTGCCGCGCCGGGCCGACGGCTCGCGCGAGAGCAGCGCGAGCGTCGCGTCGGCGAGGATATCCGCCTTGCGCCAGAGCTCCGGGCCGCCGAGGCCGAAGTTGATCGTGGCGAAGCTCTCGATCGCGGTCGCGGGCCAGAGCGCGTGGGCCGTGATGTTGTGCTCGGCGTACTCGCCGGCGATGGCGTCGGCGATCATCGTCATGCCGAATTTGGAGACCGCATAGGCCCCGTGGTGGGCGCAGGCCCCGGCGTCGACGGGGGGCGACATCATGATGATGTGGCCGTATTTTTGCGCGATCATCTGGGGGAGGACGGCCTGCGAGAGGGCGAACGACGCGCGCACGTTGATGCCCATGATGAGGTCGAACTTCTTCATGGGTGTGTCCACGACGTCGGCCCACCAGAGCGCGCCCGCGTTGTTGATGAGCGCGTCGATGCGCCCGAGGCGCTCGACGGCCGTGGCGACGGCGCCCCTGCAGGCCTCGTCGTCGCGGACATCGAGCTTGATGGGCAGCGCGCGGCGGCCGAGCTGCTCGACCTCGCGGGCGACGTCGTGGATCGTGCCCGGGAGGCGCGGGTTCTCGGCGACCTCCGTCTTCGCGGCGACGACGATATCCGCGCCTTCTCGCGCGCAGGCGAGGGCGACGGCCCGTCCGATCCCGCGGGAAGCTCCTGTGATGAAGACGACGCGGTCCTTGAGGCGCATGGTCGGCGGTCATAGCACAGGAGCCGCCGCGGGTGCGGCCTCGCGGTTCGCGGTCGAGCGGCCGTGCTGCGGGGTCGCCGCGCGGTCATCGGGTCATCGGGCCGTCGGGCCGCCTTTCCGCCTTTCCACCTTTCCACGAGCGCGGCAGCCGGCGTGCCGGGCGGATGAGATGGCGCGCGCGTACGGCGGGAGGCCACATCCACCACCACCCCGCGCGTGACGCAGGGGCGAGCTCTGCCGCGGACGTGAGCGGGCGAGGGCCCTCAGGCGAGCGGCCAGGCGGTGTGGGGGTGTGGCGGTGTGGCGGTGTGGCGAGGAGCGGGGGAGTCGCGCGGATTTCATGGGCGTTCGATTGACCTGCTGCTGATATGCGGCGTGGCTCCCCGCGGCGCGCGTCGACGCGCGATCCACGGCGGGCGGAGGCGGAGGCTCGCAGGGTGTGGTCGCCCCCACGGGCTTCCGATCGCGGTCTGTCGTCGGACACGGACACCCACCCTTCGGACCAGGGGAGATGTTGTGCCCTGATGGCTCCATGTCTCACACCGTCCTCGTGTGAAGAAATCCTGTGTCGTCGAGCTCCGGGAAGCTCGGTTTCATGGGTCTTGAAAAGATCCAGTGATCCGGCGGCAAATCATGCGTGCCAGAGTGTTTCGTGCCTGGACATGCCAGCGGTCAGGTGACACCGTGTCGTGAGCGAATCGAAGGGAGGCGCTGCGCTGCGTGGGATCGCGCTGTGCGCTACTCCGCCCCCTGAACAACGCTGTACTGGGGTGGCCCGTCGAGGTGTCGTGTGCCCCGGCGTACGTGCTGGCGCGAGCCGCGACGCAGGGGCGGGCCGAGCTCGGACGGGCCCAGAGAACCAAGGAGCATGCATATGAGCGCTTTGCACAGGACGCTTGTCCTCGCCTTCATCGCTGGCTGTTCTGCAGTCGGCTGTCTCGCCTCGACCGAGGTCGGCGAGGAGCCGTCGGCGGAGCTGTCGGACGACCAGTCCTCGCCGCTCGCGGGGGCGGTCTGCGATACCGCGTCGGAGGGCTCGGATGTGGAGCTCTCCTGTCCTGCCGGCGAGGTCATCACGGCGATCCAGTTCGCGAGTTATGGCAGGCCGCGCGGCGTCTGCGGCGGCTACGCGGCCACCTCGTGCAACGCGCCGACGTCGAAGGCCGTCGTGGAGCGCGCGTGCCTCGGAAAGGCGAGCTGCGCCGTGCGGGCGAGCAACGCGACCTTCTCCGGTGATCCGTGCAGGAGGACCGCGAAGCGGCTCTACGTGCAGGCGGCGTGCGGCCCCGCGACGCCGGGCAGCGGCGCGAGCGGCTCGACGAGCGGCACGGGCGGTGAGGGAGGCGCGGGAGGCGCGGGCGGTACGGGAGGCTCGACGAGCAGCACCGGGAGCGCGGGCGGCTCGACGAGCGGCACCGGAGGCACGGGCGGTGAGGTCTGCGGCAATGGGGTTTGCGGCGCGGGCGAGGACTGCTCGAGCTGCTCGAGCGACTGCGGCGCATGCCAGATGTGCAGCGGCGCCGGGCCCAGCACGACTCCGCTCGACACCGAGGAGCAGGCGTTCCTCACCATCATCAACCAGTATCGCGCGCAGAACGGCCTCGGGGCGCTCTCGGCCTGCACCTCGATGAACCGCGCCGCTCAGGGGCACAGCGAGGACATGCGCGATCAGAACTATTTCTCGCACACGAGCCTCGACGGCCGGACGCCCTGGACCCGCATGTGCAACGCCTGCTACGAGCTCGGCTGCGGGGGCACCGCCATGGCCGAGAACATCGCCGCTGGCAACTCGGCAGCACAGGCGACGTTCACGCAGTGGAAGAACTCGGACGGCCACAACAAGAACATGCTCGGCTCCGCCTACAAGGTCATCGGCATCGGGCGGGCGACCGGAGGCGGGACCTACGGGTCCTACTGGACCACGGTGTTCGGCGGCAGCTCCGAGGCGAGCTGCAATTAGGCCAGGCACCCGCGGCGGCGGCCGCCTGCTCGCAGCAGCCTGTCACGCATGAGGCGTTCTGCCATGGCGGGGCGGCGCGACCCGGGAGCCGAGATGGCCCGGGCCGCGCCGCGCTCCGCGGCCGGAGAGCAGCGGCCGAGTGGCGGCCCGGCGATTGCTTTGAGCTTCGGACGACGGAGCGGTTGTGTGCTCGGAGCAAACGAGCTGCGCCGGTCATCCGTCTCGAAGCTCTCATGGCGGAACACATCATCTATCTCCTCGGTCCTTATCGAATTCCCGGCTTCCAGGGGGAGCGCGACGTCCGCGTCTACCTGCCCAGCGAGGGGGCGCCCGCCGGGCCGTCGCCTGTGCTCTTCCTGTTCGATGGGCAGAACGTCTTTCACGACGACCCGTCTTACAGCGGCGGCTGGCACCTGCACCAAGCGGTGCGCGATCTCTCGGGCCGAGGCCTCGTGGCGCCCGTCCTCGTGGGGATCGATCACGGCGGGAGCGAGCGGCTGACCGAGCTGTCGCCGTTCCCGGGCGACGGCAGCGACGGGCGGCTCGACGACTTCCTCGGCTGGATCACCTCCGAGATCGTGCCGGCCGTACAGGAGCGCTTCGCGGTGCGGCGCGACCCGGCCGGCACGGCGATCGGCGGCTCGTCCATGGGCGGCCTCGCGGCGCTCTACGCCCATTTCCGCCGCCCCGACGTGCTCGGGGCCGCGCTCTGCATGTCGCCGTCGCTCTGGTTCGCGGAGCGGAAGATCTTCGACTTCATCGCCTCCCAGGCCGTCCCGGCGAGCTCGCGGCTGTATATCGACGCCGGCGCTCAGGAGGACGACGGCTCGGTGCTGCGCGACGCCGCGCGCCTCGTGGCTCACCTGCGCCAGCGCGGCTACGGCGAGGCCGACCTGCTCTTCTGCCCGGACGAGGACGGGACCCACTGCGAGGACGCATGGCGCCGGCGCGCGCCGGGGGCGCTGCAGTTCCTGTTCGCCGAGGCCGCCGGGGAGCGGCAGGGGGGCGCTGGCGGGGGGAACGACGAGGCGCAGCAGGCCGTCTGAACGGCGACCTGCGGCCGGCAAGCGCCTCGGCGGCGTACGCGGCACGCCTGATCGCTCGGAAGGGCCGCCGTGTGCCTCCGGTCGTGGTATGACGTGGGCCTGCGCATGCGGGAAGCGTTGCCGAGGGTAGATGTCGGGATCTTGACCTTCCGAGAGGACGAGCTCGAGGCCGTCCTGGAGCGCTTTCCGCGGGAGACGACCGTCTCCAGAGCGCGGATTTACAGTATTAGCCGGTTACCCATCGAGGAAGGTGAGAGCTACACCGTCGCGGTAACCCGCTGCGTCGCGGACTTCCCCAGCAGCGATGTCGTGGGGGCCATCGACGAGCTCGTCCAAGACCTGGCACCTCGACTGCTGCTCATCGTTGGCATCGCGGCAGGGATACCGTCCGAGGAGGTCACGCTCGGAGACGTCGTGGTAGCGACCGCCGTCGTCAAAGCGAGCAGGAAAGCAATGCGTGAATCTCAGCCTCTTTCGATAGAGCACATGCATAAAGACGTCGTGAAATGGGCGTCGAGCCTGCCAGTGCTGATCTCGTCGGGGTGGAACCATCAAGAATTCACGGGCCCGGCTCCCAGTATAGCCCATGAATTTGCAGGAGATGTCTCGCTCAAAGATGAAGTGTCCTTGTCGCTTAAGCGTCAATTTACGCCACCCTCGACGCTGGCTAATTCGATTCCGCGAGTGAAAGTCGGGAAGTCTCGCTGTGTGGCAGGTGCAATCGTCGCGAGCGATTACGTGATGAGCGACGACGATCTGAGATCCATTTTTAATGGATTGCGGCACAGCGTCCGCGCCGTCGAGGTAAAGTCCCTGAATGCGTACGGCGCGGCGCATGTGCGCGGGCTGCCCATCATGTCGATCAGAGGCATCAGTGAAATCATCGGCATGGAGCGCGACCCTGCATGGATTCCGTACGCCTGTCGGGTGGCCACATCGTTCGCGCTAGCCTTCTTGCAGGCGCGTCCCATCGAGCCACTCCGGGCGGCCGCGCACGTTGCAGCAGCCACCGAGGCAGCCTCCGAGAGGGAGGTCGACCTCACGAGAGTCTTCTGGGCGAAGCGCCTATCTCTGTCGTGGGTGCGAGGATTTCCCCTGCTAGAGCTTCCGATGAAACCGCCGGCCAAGCAGGACCAGGGACAGTGGACCGTCCTCCTTGGCGACAACGGGATCGGTAAGACCACCATCCTGCGCGCCCTCACGCTCGCACTCTCTCCGAGCGATGTGGTTCATGCCGTGCTGGGGAGAATGGGGGTCACCTCTCCCACCGTGCGGGCCGGCAGTGCCAAGGCCATCATCCGCCTGGGAGCTCACGAAGAAGACGATCTCACGACGCTCACCCTGGAGCCATCTCCAGGCGGCGAAGTCCTCCGGCGGCGGACATTCACCGAAGCCGCCATGCCTTTCGTCGTGGCCTACGGCTCCCGCCGCGGGTCCGGCCTCCTCGACTCGGGACGCAGCGCCGATGCCACGCCCCTCGCAGCCGTCGAGACCCTCTTCGACGAGGGCGCCAGCCTGATGCAGCCGGATTCCTGGCTCATCCGATGGCAGCTCGCAGCGTTGCAGGGCGGCAAGGATTCGCAGGATGCACGCTTTTTCGACGCGATCCTTTCCACGCTATGCGAGCTGCTTCCTGACGTCAAAGCGGTCCACGTGAGCGCAAAGGGGGTCGACGTCGAGGGCCCCACCCTCGGCCGGGTGCCGCTTGGAGCGCTGAGCGACGGCTACCGTACGACCATGGGCTGGATCCTCGACATGGTGGCGCGCTGGGTCGAGGAAGCGAGGCGGCGCAACATCGAGGTCGACGGTGATTTCCACGAGAAGATGACCGGCGTCGCCGTGGTCGACGAGATCGATCTGCACCTCCACCCGCGATGGCAGCGTGACGTGATCTCGATGGTGCGCGGACACTTCCCGCGGATGAGCTTCGTGGTCACCACGCACAACCCGCTGACGCTTCTCGGCGCACAACCTGGAGAAATCTACGTGCTACGGCGGGATGCGCAAGGCAACGTGGAGATCCTCCAGCGGGATCTGCCGCCCGGCGCGGGCGCGGAACGGATCCTCACCGGCGAGTGGTTCGGGCTCCCGTCAACGCTGGACGACGAGACGCTGGACATGCTCGCCAAGCACCAGCGGCTGATCCGCGAGCGCGGCCTCGACGCGCCCGAGGCGGTGAAGCTCGAGGAGGAGCTGCGGCGGCGGCTCGGGTCGTTCGCGGATACGCGGGTGGAGCGGCTGGCGCACGAAGCGATGGCGGAGCACGTCGAGAAGGATCTGCGCGAGCTGACGCCCGAGGAGCGGAAGCAGGCTCGGGCGACGGTCGCGGCGATGCTCGATGAAAAGCCGGGGCCGGTGAAGCCGGCGCCCATAAAGAGCAAGCCAAAGGCGAGACGGCCCAAGCAATCAGCAGGTTGAGCGGGGACATGCTCGGGTTCCGGCGGCCCAAGCGCCCCAGGGGGTTTGCGAAGGAGGTCGGTGCGGTCCGCCGCGCCGTGGCGAGCGCGTGCGCCGCGGGGCAGGTGCCGGACTTCCTCCCCTTGTGGCGCAAGGACGAGTACAAGCGGAAGTTTGTGGCCGCACAGCACGGCAAATGTGGCTACTGCGAGACGTACTCGCTGAACCACCCCCCAGCCATCGAGCACTACGCGCCGAAGGGCGAAGTCGAGGCTCTGGCCAGCGAGGGGATCGAGGCGGACGGGCTCTATGGCGTCCGAGATCGTGCCACGGCACAGATCAGCCCGACCGGGTATCACTGGCTTGCCTATGACTGGAATAACTGGCTGCTTGCGTGCGAGCGTTGCAACACGGGCTGGAAGCGATCGCTCTTTCCGGTGCGAGAACATCCGCACCCGTGCCCGCCCGCGCCGGGCCGGCGCTACACGCCGCTGCTCCTGAACCCGTACGGCGTGGAAGATCCCGTCGAGCACCTGGAGTTCAGCGCGCTTGGAGACATCATCGCCCGCCATGGGAGCGAGTATGGGGAGGCGACGATCCGCACGCTCGGGCTTTCCCGCCGTGAATCGCTGCGCCATGTCCGGCAGGGCTTCGCGGAGGACGCGACCCGGCACGCGAGAGGGCTCGAACAGGCGCTCGTCGACGGCAAGCTCGATAGTGCGCAGATCCACGCCGAGGCGCTGGTCTCGCTCGGCGGTGAGGAGCGCCTGCATGCAGGCATGGTGCGGAGTATCGTCCTGTCCAGGCTCGGCATGCGCTGGCCCCAGATGAAAATGCTGGCTGAGAAGCTCGCCGCGAAGGCCCATCCTCCCACGAAAGCTCCAGCCGTTGGTGCGCGCAAAAGAACGCGGGAGCGGAAGCGGTAGGCCGCGTGTCCCGCGCCGGGCTCGCCTCGATGGCGCCTGCAGAGCGCCCTTCCGAAGCGCGAATCGTTCTGCCGGGATGTCCCCTCTGGCGCCTGGCCCCTACCGCCGCCCCTTGCTCCGCTTGCGCGTCCCCTGGACGATGCGCGCCGCGTAGCGCGGCGTCGGGGCGGTCGCGCCGAGCGCCGCGGACAGGCGGTCGACCTCCGCATCCGAGAACGACGCCTTCCGGAGCGCGGTGATCGCGCCCGCCACGACGTCGCGCGACTCGGGGCGCTCCGCCCCCGTCTTCTCCTCGAGCCAGCGCACGACCTCGGGGAAGCGGCCGGCGAGGGCCGCGATCTGCGCGGGCATCCCCTGCCGGAGCAGGCGCAGGCCCTGCAGCCGCTCGTCCGCGCGCGGGGAGCGATCCGACAGCACGAACGCCTCCTCGAGGCGCGCGACCACCTCCGCGCCCGCCGAGAGCCCGGCGAGCAGCGTGCGCTCGGCGAGCGCCTCGAGCGCGACGTACGCCTGCAGGTAGCCGTCGGTCCAGGACGAGAGCTCGCCGACCACCGCGTCGCCGCGCGCCGCGATGACGGCGCGGAGCGCCGCCACAACCCCGTCGCGCACGATGCGCCGCGGGTCCTCGGCCAGCTCCTCGAGCGCCTCGAGCGGATCGAGCCCGCCCTTCCCGCGGCGCGCGCCGCCCGCGCGCGGCGCCTGCCCCGCTCCGCCCGCCCGCGCCGCGCCCTGCACCGCGAGCGACGCGAGCGCCTGCGCCGCCACGATGAGCGCGTACTCCTCGGTGGTCGCGCAGAGCGCCCGCACGAGCCGCTCGGCCGGCGCGCCGCGGTCCGCGATCGCCGCGCCGACCGCCCGCGCGAGATCCAGGTTCACGCGCGGCAAGGGGGCGTTCGGCCCGAGGTCGGGGCCGGGGGCGCGCACCCCACCGCGCCGGGCGGGCAGCCCGGAGCTGCGATCGAGCAGCGCGAGCAGCTCGGCCGGATCGCCGCTCTGCGCGGCGCGCTCGATCGCCGCGTCGATCTTCGGGTTGCGCAGCGCGCCCGGGGGAGTCGCCCCCCGGCGCATATCCGAGGTGTCAGCCATTCAGAACCCCAGGGAAAGACCGACCTCCGGGGAGAGGACGGCGGTCACGGCAGGAAAGGTGAGGCTCGCGCGGAGCGCGAGGCTCGGCGAGAGGGCCTCGATCGGCGCCGGTCACCCCGGCGCCGGTGGCCGCGCGCGCCTGCTCGAACGCGGAGGAGACCTCCGGGCCCGCGGCGAGCCACCCGGCGAGGCTCCCCGCGATCGCGGGGGACGCGCGCGGCGCGCGGGAAACAGGGCCGTTGCGTGCGGACATCGGCGCGCAACGTAGCCCACCGGTGTGTCAGCGAGCGCCAGAAAAGCTTGGGGACGGGAAGCCCGCTCACCCGATCCTGGAACACGCCACACGCAGGAGGGACAAATAATCCACAGGTTGTTCCCAGGTTGTGGAAACCCCGTGGGACCCTGGCAACTCCGCGGAGCTGCCCGTCCTGCGCCGATCGCGGGGCGGCAGCCCCTCCAAGCCCCGGCGCCGGCCGAAGCCAGCCCGGGCATGGACGCGCCGCCCACACCGATGCAACTGATTTTTCTGCGATTTCTGGCGCTCCGTGGCCCGGCGCGCCGCCCGACTTCCGGGCGCTAAACTCCCTCCTTCGGAACCAATCTGCAACCCAAAAATCACGTTCCCGAGCCCGGTTTGACAGTCCACATGCTTGTCCACAGATTGGCCACCTGATGGCCCCAGACGGCGCGCAGGTTTCGTGTCGGATGGGGGGCGCCGGGCGCGTTCTCGCTTGTCTTTCGGGTGGCGATCGACATGCGATTGACAAGCTCGCGATGACCTGGGTGGGGGAGGCGGCGGGCGCCGGGGCTCGGCTGGAGCGCCCGGCGAGCGTCCATCCGGCGGACGCGCGGGCGCCGGGGCTCGGCCGGCCAGAGCGCCCGGCGAGCGGTCCATCCGGCGGCCGTCCGGGTGAGGCGGCCGCGCCGGGCGCTGCGTCGCTGGGCCGCGCGGCGCCGCGCCCGGCGTGCTAGCGGGTGCGCATGCGCGTTCCGGAGATCCCCGAAGAGATGGCGTCGCCCCTGCGCGCCGGCGACCCGCCGGCGCAGGTCGCAGGGCGCCCGCTGATCCGGAGGAGCGCGCGCGTCCCACGCTGGCGCGCGCGGCTCGCCGACCACGACGCGGCCTCGCTCGCGGAGCTGCTCCGGCAGGCCGGCGGCACGGCGTCGGCGGCGCGCGCGGTCTCCGGCAAGGTGGTGCGCCACGCCTTCGGCGCCGAGCCGGGCGCGCCTGCGCCGGCCTGGGACGCGCGCGCGCTCGCCGCCCTGGGCGTCGGGGCCTGGGCGCACGAGGCGCTGCTCGCGCTCGATCCGGCGCCGTCGCTCGAGATCGCCGAGCGGGCGCCGGCGCAGGACGACACGCTCCGGCTCGTCCTGCGCGCGGGCGACGGCGCGCTCATCGAGTCGGTGCTGATCCCGGGGCCCGCCCGCACAACGCTCTGCGTCTCGAGCCAGGTCGGCTGCGCCCGGGCCTGCTCGTTCTGCGAGACGGGGCGGCTCGGGCTCGAGCGCCAGCTCGCCGCCGGCGAGATCGTCGATCAGGTCCGGATCGCCCGGGCGCTCGCGGCCGAGCGCGGCGGCGCGCCCCTCAGGAACCTCGTCTTCATGGGGATGGGCGAGCCGTTCGATAACCTCGGCGAGGTGCTGAAGGCCATCCGGCTGCTCACCGATCCGCGGGCGTTCCGGTTCGCGCCGTCGCACGTCACCGTGAGCACCGTCGGGGTGGCGGACAAGATCGAGCCGTTCTTCCGCGACGCGCGCGCCGAGCTCGCCGTCAGCCTCAACGCCCCGGACGACGCCCGCAGGCAGGCGATCATGCCCGTGAACGCGCGCTTCTCGATGGCGGCGCTGAAGGAGGCGATCGCGCGGGCGCTGCCGCCGGGGCGGCGCGTGCTCTTCGAGTATGTGCTCTTCGATCGCTTCAACGACGCCCCGGAGGACGCGGATCTGCTCGCGGCGTACGTCGCCGGGCTCCGGTGCCGGGTGAACGTCATCCCCTGCAACCCCGGCCCGGATCCGGCGCTGCGCCCGCCGTCCGCCGCGCGGCTCGACGCCTTCGTGGCGCGGCTGTCCGGCCACGGCGTCACGACGCTCGTGCGGCGGCCGCGGGGGCGCGACGTGGGCGGCGCCTGCGGTCAGCTCGCGGGGATGGCCCGCGTCAGGCAGCCAGAGCCAGCGTGAGGGCGGCGCCGCGGGCGAGCGGGGCCCCGGCGCGGAGCGCCCCGTGGCCCGCCGCGAACGTACGGGCGATCTTCCCCGAACGCTGGTCCATCCGGACGAGCACCGCGCGCTTGCCCGTCTCGCCGGTGCGCCCGAGCGTCGCGAGCAAGGAGAGCAGGTCGGTCCATACGCGGTCGCGCCAGCGCCTCAGCAGGAACATCACGACGCTCGAGATGGCGCGCTCCACGTCCCGGCTGAAGGTCGCGATCCGGGCGAGCGGGCAGCGATAACGAGCGCGCAGGATCGCGAAGATTTCCGGCATCGCCGCCGCGAGAATTTCATTCACAAGGTCGTGGTCGTGACGGTAGCGGTCGAGAAGCCGGGCGTCCTGCGCCGCGCCGTGCTGGACGATGTTCCGGTAGAGCCCGAGGGCCAGGTCGTAGTTGATGTGCGCGTTGATGCCGAGCAGCCCGTGCGCCGCCGCCGCCGACCCGCCCGCGCTGGCGCACTGGAACGCGACGTCCCACGCCTCGATGCCCGTCGACCGCGCTTCCAGCGACGCCGCGAGGGCCGTCAGGTAGTACTCGCAGAAGATCCCCGCCAGGCGCGAGATCCACGCCGGCTCGAGGAACCGGCCGTCCGAGCCGTCGACGACCGCCTCTTTCACCCGGCGCGTGATCACGGCGTAGACGTCGGGGAACACCGCCCGCGGGTCGTTCCTCTCGCGCAGCCGCGCGGCGACCGTCTCCAGCGCGATCAGCGCCTCGGAGACGTTCGCCGGCGTCATCGTCACGCCCTGCAGGACGGGATGACGCGCGGTGGACACCGCGGGATGGGACGCAGCCAATGACCGCGTCTGCTTGCTCCTCATCGCCAGGGGTCGATCCGAAGTAAGGGTCTTCATGGCTGCGCGGAGCGAGCGAATTCAAGGATCGTGCCCGTATGTCCGGTCCGCAGTCGTACACAGCCACAGGAGGTACGAGCGCGCGCAGAGCTGGGCTCGAGCGCGCGCGGCGGGTGTTTGCACGCTCGTTCGCCAGGTCGCCCTTCACGCCGGATTTCCCGCGAATACAGAGGCGAACGCGCGCCCGTCGGTCCGGGGCGAGCGGGCGAGGTTCCGGTGGCGCCGCGCGGCTACCAGCAGCGGTGTCGTCGAGCGGTGCCCGCGTCGACGTCGTGCCCTGACGCGGTGAGACCGCAGGCCGGCGCGCCAAAGTGCCCCATGGGGCAGATTGTGACGCGCGGACGGGTTCCCTCGAGGCAAAACAAGGAATCCCCCGACGCCGCGCACACCTTGGTAATCCGGGTGCGGCGGTGTGTGCCGGGTCGCGCGGGCGTTTTCGGGTCTCGGCCGGCCGGGTGATGCGCCGTATCCTGGCGCGGAGCGCTCCGCGCCATGCGCGGCCCTCGACGCCGCCTGGCGGCGGCGAGGGCGGTTGCGCTCCTCCGCGGATGCCCCTGCCGAGCACCATGAGCTTCCTCAAGATCGTCTGTTCCGAGCCCAGAAACGACCTCGCCTCCTTCCTCCAGTCGCTGCCGATCGAGCCCGCGGGGCCGGCCATCGCGCTCGTGATGGGCACCGCGGATCTCGCCTATCCGCTCGTGGCCGCGCGGACCTTCCTCGCGTCGGCGAGGGAGGTGGGCGCGTCGCACCTCCTCTGGGTGGCGCCGTACTTCCCTCCCTCGAGCCGGGTGGGGCAGCAGATCCGCGACGCCGAGGCGTCCGTGCGCGCCTCTGGCCAGGCGGTGACCACGGTCTGGCACGGACCTCTGCTGAGCGCGCTCAACCTCTGGCGCGAGGACATCCGGCTCCGCCGCACGCTGCCGCTGCCGCTGGGCGGCGGCGCGCTGCCCTGGGTGGCGCCCGCGGACGTGGCCCGCAGGGCGATCCGCGCGCTGGAGCAGCCCGGCGCGCCGGCGCCCGTCGTCTGCGGCCCCGCCGCGTGCTCGGGCGCCGAGGTGGCGGCCGCGCTCTCCCGCGGCCTCCGCGCCGGCCTGACGAGCGAGCGCTTCGCCTGGCGAAGGTTCGAGGAGATCGATCGCGACCACGACCGCAAGCTCAGCGAGGATGAGCTCCTGCCGTACCTCACCGGCCTCGGGATGCGGGCCGACGAGGCGAAGGCGCTGCTCCTGGCCGCGGACACGACCGGGGACGGGACCGTCGACTTCGAGGAGTTCACCGCCGGGCTGCGGGGGCGGCTCGACAACCTGGTCCAGCAGCTGCTGCGCGAGGACCCGTTCGAGCTCCGGTACGTGGACACGCCGGCCGATCGGGCCGCGGCGGCGCTCGTCCAGGCGGGCCTGCGGAAGGCGGCGGCCGAGGCGCTGATCGAGGGCTGGGCGAGCCTGGCCAGGGAGGGGATCCCCGCGGACGTCCGCGGGTCCGACGAGGCCTGGCTCGAGCTGCCGCCCGCGACCGTCGACGCCTGGGCCGAGCGGCACGCGCTCGATTTCGTCAACGTCCACCTCCTGCCCGGGCAGGGGCTGCTCTCCCGGCGCGAGGGGGTCGTCGAGAGCAGCGCCGCGATGGGCGCGCTGGCCGGCAAGGAGGCCGCGATCTCGAAGATCGTCGACGGCGGCGGCCGCATCCTGTCGCTCTCCCGCGCGCTCGACGGGAGCGGCGTCTCGGCGCGGTGGCTCGACGCGCCCATGGAGAGCCTCCGGTGGGTGCCGTGCGGGGATCGCGACAAGCGCCGCGCGCTGCTCCTGTCGAGCGGGCAGCTCACGGGGCTGCACGTCGAGGGGGAATGGAACGACCTCCCCTCGGCGATGCGGCTGCTCATGGCGCGCGGCCCGCTGCCCGGCTGGCAGCTCACGACGTTCCGGGAGCTCGGCGAGCTGAAGATCGATCAACCCGCGGCGCTGTTCGAGCCGAACGAGGTCGTGTGCAACTGCGCCGGGGTCAAGCGCGGGCAGATCACGAGCCTCATCGAGGCCGGGTGCGCGACGCCCGCCGAGCTGTCGGAGCGGACGCGGGCGGGCCAGATCTGCGGCGGCTGCGCCCCGGCGCTCGCCGAGATGTTCGGCGGATCGAGCCTCCAGCAGGCCGAGGTGAAGGCCGCGCGGGAGCTCTCCCCCGGGATCTTCCAGATCACGCTCTCGCCGGTCGGCGGCGCGCCGGCGGCGTCGGTGCCCGGGCAGCACGTGCTCGTGCAGGGCTACCTCGATCGGCGCTGGGTGGCGCGCGCGTACACGCTGTCTGCGCCGGCGCGCGCCGGCGGCGACTACGAGATCACGGTGAAGCGCGAGGAGCTCGGGGTGTTCTCGCGGTGGCTGTGCGAGCGCGCCGCGGCCTCGCTGCTGCGCGCGTCGGCGCCGAAGGGCAGCTTCGTCCTTCCGGCGCCGCCCGTGGAGCGGGTGGTGTTCCTCGCGGGCGGGATCGGCGTCACGCCGGCGATGGCGATGCTGCGGGCGCTCGACGGCGGGGCCGACCGCCTCGACGCGCGGGCCTTCCTCCTCGACTGGTCGGCGTCGCGCGCCGCGGATTTCGCCTATTTCGAGGAGGATCTGCGGGCGATCGCCGGCCGCACGCCCGGCGTCGCGTTCCGCCTGCGTGCGACGAAGGCGGAGGGTCGGCTGTCCAGGGAGCAGGTGGCCGAGCTGTATCCTTACCGGCCGGGATCGCGGGCGCTCGTGTGTGGTCCCGATGCCTTCATGCGCGACGCGCAGGAGCACCTGCGCGCGGTGGGCTGGCCGCCGGACGCCATCCAGCGGGAGCTGTTCAGCTCGAACGTCGACACCGCCGGCGAGGTCCGCCCGACGCCGCTCCGGCGCGCCGGCGCGGCGCGGGCGGCTGGCGGCGTGTGTCCGGTCGAGCACGGGTCGTTTCACGTGACCCCCACCGCGCCCGAGGCGGTGCCGACCGAGGCCGAGGCGTTCCTGCGCCAGTGCTACGCGGAGCTCGGGGTGCCCTCGGCGGTGGAAGAGCGCTGGCAGGAGGTGCGGGCGAGCCTTTCGAAGCACGGGACGTACACGCACCTGCCCGACGAGCTCGCCTACGGCGCCCGGCTCGCGTGGCGCAACAGCTCGCGCTGCATCGGGCGCTTCTTCTGGTCGACGCTCCACGTGCGCGATCTGCGCCACCTGAGGACGGAGGAGGAGATCTTCCAGGCGCTCGTCGAGCACCTCGATCTGGCGACGAACGGGGGCGACATCCGGGCGACGATGACGGTGTTCAGGCCGGGTGAGCCGCGGATCCGCATCTGGAACGGCCAGCTGGTCCGCTATGCGGGCTACCGGCTCCCGGAGGGCGGCGTGCTCGGCGATCCGGGGAACGTGGAGCTGACGGACCAGGCGCTCGCGCTGGGCTGGCCGGGCGGGGAGCGGACGCGCTTCGATCTGCTGCCGCTGATCCTCCAGATCGGCGACGGCCGGCCGAAGTGGTTCGAGCTGCCGCGGGAGAAGGTGCTCGAGGTGCCGATCGAGCACCCGCGGTATGCGTGGTTCGCCGAGCTCGGGCTGAAGTGGCACGCGCTGCCGGCGGTCTCCAACCTGGCCCTCGATCTCGGGGGGATCCAGTACACGGCGGCGCCGTTCAACGGCTTTTACATGGGGACCGAGATCGGCGCGCGCAACCTGAGCGACGTGACGCGGTACGACCAGCTGCCGCTCATCGCGGATCGCCTCGGGCTGGACCGGTCACGCAGCGACACGCTGTGGCAGGACGCCGCGCTGGTCGAGCTGAACGTCGCGGTGCTGCACTCGTTCCGGCAGGCCAAGGTGCGGATGATGGACCACCACACGCTCTCGGAGTACTTCAAGAAGTTCGAGCAGCAGGAGCGGCAGTGCGAGCGCCCGGTGTACGCGGACTGGACGTGGATCGTCCCGCCGATGTCGGCGTCGACCATGGCGGTGTTCCACACCAACATGGAGAACAAGATCCTGAAGCCGAACTACCTGTATCAGGACGATCCGTGGAAGGAGCGGAAGGGGTAGCGGCGAAGGCGCATTCACGAGCGAGTCGCCTGCGTTCCTCCCTGGCTGCGAGAGAGGTCGTGCCGAGACGCCCGGCCCCCGGAGGGGGTGCTCGTCGCGCGGGCGCGGGGTGGGGCCCCGCCGAACTCGCTTCCTGGCTGCGAGAGAGGTCGTACCGAGACGCCCGGCCCCCGGAGGGGGTGCTCGTCGCGCGGGCGCGGGGTGGGGCCCCGCCGAACTCGCCTGAGCCCTGTCTCCTCCGGCAGAGCCGGAGGAGACAGGGCTCAGGCTCAGACATCGGCCCATCCCCACCCCGCGCCCGCGCGACGAGCACCCCCTCCGGGGGCCTACCGCGGACGCAGAACCAGGGAGGAACTAAGGCGACGCCGTACCAGCGCGGGCCGCCGACACGGACGGCCGCGCTCGAGGGAGACGGAGGGGGCGCGACGGACTCGAACCATCGCGGGGGGGTGGCGGAGGGGGTGCGCGACGGACTCGATCCGTTGCGAAGGGGGTGGCGGAGGGGGTGCGCGACGGACTCGATCCGTTGCGAAGGGGGTGGCGGAGGGGGTGCGCGACGGATCGAGTGAGCCGCGAGGGGGTGGCGGAGGGGGTGCGCGACGGATCGAGTGAGCCGCGAGGGGGGTGGCGGAGGGGGTGCGCGACGGATCGAGTGAGCCGCGAGGGGGGTGGCGGAGGGGGTGCGCGACGGATCGAGTGAGCCGCGAGGGGGTGGCGGAGGGGGTGCGCGACGGATCGAGTGAGCCGCGAGGGGGTGGCGGAGGGGGTGCGCGACGGATCGAGTGGGCCGCGAGGGGGTGGCGGAGGGGGGCCGACGAATCGAGTGAGCCGCGAGAGGGCGGCGGAGGGGGGCGCGACGGATCGCGTCTGCTGGGAGAGGCTGGTGCCAGGGAGATTGGACGACCGCATGCCGAGCGCGACCCCTCGATGAATGAAGGATCGGACGTCCACGTGGCTCGCTCGCTCGAGCGGCCGACGTCCGGCGTTCGCTGTTGCTCTCCGCCTGACGGCGGGGGCCTTCGTTGACCCGTGAGGCGCCGCCGGCCCAACGAGCGCCGCCGTTGGGGCACGTAGCAGGCCGATGCGCGCCTGCTCATCTCCGCGGCGCGCGTCAGCGGCCGCGGTCGCAGCGGAGCCGGCCGTTCCTGTTCTCGATGTCTCCTCGGCACCGCCTCGCGTCCACCTTCCGGAAGGGACGCTGATGCTGCCGCGGCCGATCCGGTGCTGAGGTGCGCCCGCGGCGGCGCTCAGCGCAGGGCCAGCTGTGCGCTGGACGCCGCGAGCGCCTGACCGAGCCACCTCTCCAAGGTCGCGAGGTCGGTGCACGCCTCGATGCGCTCCGCATCCTCCGCGATGAGCGCGAGCTGCCGGTGCGCGAGCACGCGGCGCAGGGCCGCGCGCGCCTCGTCGAGGCGCCCCTCGAGGCGACCTTCGTCGACCAGACGCTGCTTCATCTTGGGATTGGCCGTGAGCAGGACTTCCAGGATGCGGTCCTGGCGCGCGTCGATCTCGGGATCGCCGGTCCTGGCGAACCGCCACAGGAGCTCCTCACGGGCCGTCGTCGACATGGGCAGGTACTTTAGCATGGACAGCACCCATTCAAGCGGCCGGCGCGGCGCCACCCAGCGGGCGAGCTCGTCGAGCGGCTGCCCCGAACGGGCGACAAGGAACGGCACCAGCTCGTCGCGCAGCGGGAGCTCGTTCGCCGCCACCCACACGAAGCAGCGCCCCAGCGGCTCCACGGCGTAGCAGCCAGGCGCGAAGCGAACCGGACGGCGCGCCTGCCTCAGCCACCCCGGAACGTGCGGCGCCGCCAGCCAGAGCGGCGTCTCACCCGGCCAGGACGGAGCCCGCTCCTCGACCCGCTGCACCTGCCTGGCCTGCCGGCGAAGCAGGGCCCGCTCCACGGCGGTCATGTCCAGATGGTCCCCCGCGAGCTTCAGCTCCACCACGACTTCCCCGTACGCCTGCGCCGCCGGCCACGGGGGCGGCAGGTGCGCGAGGAGCCCCGGGCGGAGAATCGCGAGCAGGCCGTCGGCCTGTACCTTCTCCAGCCGGATCTCGGGCGGATCTTGCCACATCACAGCTCCAGCCGTGACCCGCTCTATCTCTTCGGCAAACGTCCGCTTCGCGAACAGGTCCGGCTGACCCATCGTGTTGCGGGAGGTAGCAGACACGGAGCGCTGCAGCCAATGTCGCGTGCAGGCGGCAACCTCACGGATCGCCCTCCGAGCACGACCACCGCAATGCCGCCGCTTGAAGCACGATGAAAGGTGCAATTCTCGAACTAAAACCGAGCTGTCTCCGTAAGCACCTGGCAGGTACGTTGCAGCCGGGATCTCGCCGTCAATGGTCTCGCGGATGCGCTGAGAGCATGTTATGCACGAGGGCGTGCGCGTCTTCCTCACGGTCGCGATGTCCGTCGCGTCGGCTGCCGTCGGCTTGAGCAGCGCCGGTTGCGCAGACGATCACGCCCCTGCGTCAGGAAGCCATTCCGGTGGCGGCGGGGTGGGCGGCAATGGTCTCAGTGGCAGCGGCCCCGGCGGCGGGGGCCTCGGTGGCAACGGCCCCGGCGGCAGCGGCCCCGGCGGCAGCGGCCCCGGCGGCGCGGGCCTCGGCGGCGGCGCGGAGGCGTCGTCCGCATCGAGCAGCGCAGAGGCGTCCAGCTCGGCCGGCGCCGGGGGAGGGGAGGAGGGACGGCTCGACAGGTTCGGGATAGCGATGCTGCGGCCCACGCTGCCTTCGGGCAAAACGTGGCTCTCGACCTGGGACAACGGCGCCGCGCGCACGTTCTCGGGGATCGATCCGGCCGACGCCTGGTTCGACGCCGACCACGGCGATGCGTCGTATGACACCGACGGCCAGGGCATTCTCAAGATCAGCGGCCGCGTCCCGCGGATGTACGTGCACGACCCCGCGCTCGCCGACCCGTGGCGCGACGTCGAGGTCACGATGTATTTCCTGCGGGCCGCCGACGACGGGACACCTTATGGCGGCCTCGTCGCCATGACGCGCACCAACCACGGCACGATCGGCGACGAGGACGTCAACAAATGCGACACGCGCGGGATCGCCGCCCGCATGCGCTACGACGGCAAGATCGATTTCGAGAAGGAGACGAGCCACCCCGCCTCCTCGGCCATCCTCAGCAAGAGGTACTGGGAAGGCGGCATGCCGGAGCAGGTATGGATCGGGTACAAGCAGCTTGTCTACGACCTGCCGAACGGCGATGTGAAGCAGGAGCTCTGGATCGACGAGACCGACGGCGCGAACGGAGGCACCTGGGTGAAGATCCTCGAGCACGTCGACCAGGGGACCGACTTCGGCGTGGGAGGCGAGCCCTGTCGGCCGGGCATCGATCCCGCAATGAAGCTCACGCGGGAGCCGACCCGGGAGGGCTCGGAGACCGGCAAGCCCAACATCAGCGTCTATTTCCGGAGCGACGGCGTGGGCTCCGACGGGCTCCTGTACAAGAAGGGCAGCGTCCGCGAGATCGTGCCCTGACGGCGCCCGCGCGCGAACGCACGAGCGGACGAGGGAGAGCGTACGCGACCGGTTCCTGCGGGAGCGCCGGGGTGGCTGGGATATGCTTCGCGGCGGATGCCCACCTCGTCGCCGAATCCCTCCGGAGCCCCGCTCGGGCAAGGCGGCCGCCTCGGTCCCTTCCGGCTCGTCCGGCAGCTCGGCAGCGGCGGGTTCGCGCCGGTGTGGCTCGCCGAGGAGATCTACGAAGGCAGGAAGCTCCGCGACGTCGCCATCAAGCTCTTCTTCGTCCCCGAGCAGCTCGCGGGCTCCCCCGACGCGACGGCCGCGTGGCGAGACACGATCCTCGACGAGGCGCAGGCGCTCTGCCGGGTCGAGCACCCGAACGTCGTGCGGTTCTATTCGTTCCAGCGCGACGACGCCCTCGGCGTGGTCGGCCTGGTGATGGAGTACGTGGCCGGCACGAGCCTCGATGAGCTCTCTCGCGAGGCAGGCCGCCTCCCCGAGCGCGTCGTCCTCGAAGCGGCGTCCGCCGTCGCCTGGGCGCTCTCCGCGGTGCACACCGCCGGGCTCGTCCATCGGGACGTCAAGCCCGCCAACGTCGTCCGCGGGTCGGGCGCCTACAAGCTGATCGATTTCGGGATCTCCGGGGGAAACGCGCGGAGCTGGGTCGAGCGGGGGCTCGCCGCCCCCACAGGGCCGCCGCCCACCGTGGCGGTCGACGGATACTCCGGCACGGTGCTGGCCGAGGAGCCGGCGGGCGCGACAATGACCTTGAGCGTGCCCGCGGTCGCCGGCGCCGTCCGGGAGCTGGGCTCCGTGCTCGCGGGCACACCCGGCTACATCGCGCCGGAGTGCGCCGCCGGCCAGTCCGCCACGCCCGCCAGCGATCTCTACGCGCTCGGCGTCCTGATCTTCCGCCTGAGGACCGGCAGCCTCCCCGCCGAGCTCGAGCAGCGCAGCGGGGAGACCGCGCACTGGCTCCTCGTGCCGCGGCGAGCGGCGCCCCCGCTCGATGCGCTCGTGCCCGATCCGACGACGGCGACCGGCCTCCTCTCTCGCCTCACGGCGACGCTGGTCGCCCTGGATCCTCAGAGCCGCCCGCGGCACGCCGATCAGGTCGCGCGCGAGCTCGATCGCATCCTCGCCGCGCTCGATCCCGAGCTCGCCCCGCCAGGGAGCAAGGAAGGGTCACAGCCGCCACATCGCGCGTCCGACCTGTCCGCGCGGCCGGCGCCCGAGGGTCGCCCCGCGCGGCGCTCGCCGGAGGATCGCCCCGCGCGGCCGCTGCCGGAGGACCGTCCCGCGCGGCTCCCGCCCGACGGCCGGCCGCCGCTCCTCGGGCGGCGAGCCGAGCTCGACGCGATCGCGCGCGCCGCGCAGGCCGCGCAGGAGGGCCGCGTGCGCGGGATCGTGGTGGGCGGCCACCAGGGGATCGGGCGCAGCCGGCTCCTCGACGCCGCTGTCGAGCGCACCGGGTGGGACCTGCGCCACGTCGTCCGGCTCCGGTGCCTGCCCGAGCGACGGAGCCCGTTCCATCCGCTGCGCCGCGCCGCCGAGGAGCTCGGTGAGAGCGACCTGCCCGAGCTCCGCGCGCTCCCCGCGGCGCTGGAGCGCGCGCTGTCTCCGGCGCTGCTCCCCTCCGCGGACGAGGTCGCGCACACGGTCGAGGCCATCGAGGACGCGCTGCTGCGGGCGAGCGCCCGCGAGCCGCTGCTGCTCCTCGTCGACGATCTGCAGTGGGCCGACGCGGCGACGCTGGAGCTGATCAAGCTGCTCCTGCGGCGCGCCGCCGCGGAGGGGCAGGGCCGGCTGCTCGTGATCGCGGCCGCGCGCAGCGAGCCGAGCCGGCCGGCGCCCCTGCGCGCCCTGCTGGGCGAGGTGCGGGCGCGGGTGAGTCCCGGGGTGACCTACCTCGGCCTCGCGCCGCTCGACCCCGAGGCCGCCGCCGAGCTCGCGCAGGCGGTGGGCCGCGGCCTGCATCCAGCGGCCACGCAGGGCGGGGCCGCGGCGCTCGTCGCCCCGCTTGCCCCGCTTGCCCCGCTCGCGCCCGCGCTGGAGCGGGCCGTCGTCGCGACGTCCGGAGGTGTGCCCTTCTACATCGTGCACGCGCTCATGGCGTGGCACGAGGGCGGCGCCCTGGCGCTCCGCGACGGGACCCTCTGCGCCGCGGACGACCGGGCCCTGCGGGGGGAGGTCCCCGGCGTGGCCGATCTGCTCGAGGCCCGGGTGGCGTCGTTCGCCGACGACAGCGCCGCCGAGCGCAGCGCTTTGCGGACCCTCGCCGCGGTGGCGCTCTGCGGCGGCGGGCTCGGCGTCGACGTGCTCCTGCGCGTCGTGGGGGACGACGAGCGCGCCGAGGCGGCGCTCGAGGCGCTCGGCGGGGCGGGCGTGCTGACCGCCTCGGGCGACGCGCAGGAGTACAGCTTCCCGCAGGAGATGCTGCGGCAGGCGGCGCTCCACCTGACGCAGCGGCGGCCGTGGTTCCAGCGGCTGCACCGGGCGCTGCTCGACGCGCTCGCGGAGGGCGCGCAGGGGCGCGTGGACGCGGGGCTGCTCGGCGCGGGCTACGAGCGGCTCGGCGCGGCGGCCGAGGCGCGCCGCTGGCTCGGCCGCGCGATGGCCGAGGCGGCCGCCGCGGGGCTCTTCGAGGAGGCGGCGGCGCTCGCGGATCGGCTGGCCGCGCTCGCGGCGGATCCCGAGGCGCGCGCCGGCCTCGAGATCGACGCGGTCCGGGCGCTCATCCAGGGGCGGAAGCTCGAGGAGGCGAGCCGGCGGCTCGCGCGCCTCCCGGAGCACGCCGTCGTGGCGCGCGGCGGGCGGCTCGACGTGCGCCGGCGCATCCACCGGCTCGAGGTGGCGCGCGGGCTCAGCGAGGCGGGGGCCGACGATCCGGGGCTGCTCGCCGACGCGGACGCGCTCGGCGAGGCCGCGCTCCGCTGCGAGGCGCGGATGGCGCTCGCGGGGGTCGCCGCCGGGGCGGGGGTCGCCGGGGATCGCGCGATGGAGCTCGCGGGCGAGGCGGTGGAGCTCGCGGCGGGCGCGGGCCCCGCGGCCGAGCTCGCGGCCCGCGTGCTCCGGTGCGAGCTGAACTACGCGCAGAACCGCCGCGATCACGAGCTGCTGGAGCGCGATCTCCAGCGCGCGCTCGCCATCGCGGCGCCGCTGGCCTCGGCGTGGCACAGGGTCCACATCGGGGGCGATCTCGCGGTGCTCGAGGCCGAGCTGGGGCGGACCGGCGTGGCGATCGACCGGCTGCGCAGGCTCGTCGCCGAGGCCGAGCAGCAGGGGATGCGGGGCCAGCTCCGGCTGCTCCTGCAGAACCTCTCGGCCTTCCTGATGCGCGAGGGGCGCTTCGCCGAGGCGGCGGAGGTCGCGCGGCGGACCGCGGAGCTCGCGGCGCAGGACGGGGACCCCGCGCTCCGCGCGGCGGCGCTCTCGCTCCTTTCGGCGGCGCTCACGCGGGCGGGCCGGCCGGCCGCCGCGCTGGAGAGCGCGGATCAGGCCGAGCAGCTCCAGCGGGCGCGGGGGGACCGATACCACGCGCTGACGCTGCTCCGGCGCGCCGAGATCCAATGGGAGCTGGAGCGGGTGGGGGAGGCGCTCGAGGACGCGGTGGAGGCCCGGCGCGTGGCCGAGGAGCACGGCGACGACAGCATCGCCGCCGGCGCGCGCCTCTGGGCGGCGCTGCGCCGCGCGCAGCTCGGCAGGCTCGAGGCGGAGCGCCGGCGGCTCGTCGGGGAGGTGCGCGCGTCGAGCCCGCGCGTCATTGGCCTGTTGCGGGGCCTCTTGCCGGAGATGGCGGCGTGGCTCGACGAGGGGTGATCGCGTCGCCGGCTTTGGGCGCCCACGGGCGGCTCGAGAAGGCGCGTGACGGCGCAATGGCAGACGAGAAAGCGCCGGGGCGCGAGCACAAAAGGGCGCCAGAGCAGACGGAGAACGAAGCTCCGGCGCCGCCCGCCGCGTCGATGCTTTCGCCGCCGCGCTCCCCCGATTGACTCTCCACGACGCCCTCCATAGCGTCTCCAGCATGGATTTCCCGCTGGCCAATCTGTTCTTCGTGCCTTCCGAGGATGCGACGGCGTTCGGCCGGCGTCTCCGTGCTGCCGCCCAGCAAGCGCCGATCGTCTTCGATACCGTGTTCGGGATGCCGATCCTGCTGCGCAAGTCTCACATCACCACCGCATATCGCGACACAGCGACCTTCTCGACACGCATGTTGCAGGCCGGCATCTTGAACGGCGGTCTCGCTGCCATGCAGGGAGACGAGCACGCCAGGATGCGGCGCGTCTACAACATGTTCTTCCTCCCCCGCGCCGTCTCGCAGTACGAGGAGAGATTCGTCCGGCCGATCAGCGAGCAGGTCGTCGATCGGCTCGCGGGCAAGCCCCGCGTCGATCTGCTGGAGGACTTCGCGATGGAGCTGCCGCGGCGGGTGATCGGCGAGCTGTTCGGCTTCCCGGCGGAGAAGCTCCACGAGACCGACGAGCGCGTCCGGGCGATGCTCCGCGGCCTCGTCCGCATGCACGACCCCGCCGCCGTGGCCGAGAGCCAGAGGGCCTACGGGGAGACGCTCGGGTTGATCACGGAGGTCGTCGAGCGCGAGAGCAGAGACACCAGCGACACGTTGCTCGGCGAGATCCTCCGCACCCTGAAGGAAGAGCACATGGACACGATCGAGGCCTGCCGGCAGATCGTGCTGAGCCTGATACTCGGCGGCTATGAGACGACCAGCTGGCTGGTCGCCAACACCATCCATGCCCTGCTCGCGCACCCGGACACGCTGGCGCGGGTCCGGCAAGATCCTTCGCTGCTGCCCGCCGCGATCGAGGAGGGGATGCGCTGGTGCCCGAGCTCCTTTGGCGTGCTGCGAATGGTCGAGCGTGACGTCCAGCTCGACGATCAGGCGCTGAGCGCGGGAACGGTCGTCTGCCTCGCGGGCATCGCCGGCAACTATGATGAGACCGCCTATCCCTCGCCTGAGGTCTATGACATCGATCGCAAGCCGCTGCCCGCAGCGAACGTATTTGGCGGCGGCGCCCACTTTTGCGTCGGCGCGCCGCTCGCGCGCATGGAGGCGCGGGTAGGCCTCCAGGCGCTGCTCGCGCGCTTCCCGGGCCTCCGGGCGGTCCCCGAGGAGCGGCCGATCTTCATGGTTGGCGCGAAGGAATCCGTCGCGCACGGGCCGGACAAGCTGCCTGTGCTCCTGCGCTGAGGTGGCGCTCCCGCGGGATCGATGCGCTGATCAGGGCGCTGCGGCCGCGGCGAGGGGGAGCGACGGGCGGGCCTGAACGCCTTGCCCCGCCGCCGGCCCACGGGCAGGCTTCCGTCGTGGGCCAGTCCGCCGAGAAGCAGCGCCGCGCCACGTACGCCGACCTCGAGGCCGTCCCGCCGAACAAGGTGGCGGAGCTCATCCGGGGCGTGCTCCACGTCATGCCCCGGCCGGCGCCGCGACATGCGAACGCCGCGTCGTCGCTGGGGGCCGACCTGCACGGCGCCTTCCAGCGCGGGCGAGGCGGCCCCGGCGGCTGGTGGATCCTGGACGAGCCCGAGCTGCACTTCCCCGACCCGCACGCGCCTGGTGAGATCGACGCGCTGGTGCCGGACATCGCCGGCTGGCGCCGCGAGCGCATGCCCGAGCTGCCCGAGACGGCGTATTTCGCGCTCGCCCCGGACTGGATCTGCGAGGTCCTGAGCGCCTCCACGGAGGGCGTCGACCGCGACGAGAAGATGCCGATCTACGCGCGCGAGGGCGTGCGGCACGCATGGCTGGTCGACCCCATCCAGCGGACGCTGGAGGTGTACGTGCTCGGCGCGGATGGCCGCTGGGGAACTGCGGTCGTCCACCGCGAAGCCGCCCGCGTCCGCGTCGAGCCATTCGACGCCGTCGAGCTCGATCTCTCGGTGCTCTGGGCGAGGTGACCTGCATCGATGAGGACTCATGCCGGTCTCCATGACTTCTGACGACATCCTGGCACTGAGACACGAGATTCTCTCGTGCAACCATTGCTTTAAAGGCAGTAAGACTGCCCGGGGATGCTGGCATCATGAAGACATCCTCGGCGGCTACGAGCCTGGCAAGATTCTTGTGCTCACCATCAACGCACAGCGACCATTCGACCCTGCGTGGGAGGACGAGCGTTACAGGCCGCAGGCCAACGGTTCGAGGGGGGGAACCGCGCGCGCGGCACGCCGCGACGGCGGCCTTGCCATCTACCAGCAAATCCGAGACGAGGATAATCGGCGTAAATTGCGGTTCGCCGACGAGTCTTTGGCGATCTTCGCAGGCGCAGACCCGGGCGAGTTCGCTCCTTGGGTGGCCAAACATCCCGGACACAAGAAATGGCTGTCAGCGGCATGTAAGTTGCTTCTCGGGTCCAACTGCGACACAGCGCATAAGCTACTCGCCAAGCACTTCACTTTTCTCGACATCTATAAGCGTGCCACCGCGAACGAAGAGCACCTCGACCGAGTTGCGCAAGAGCATCCGCTCGCTGAGTGCCCTGGGCGCTGGCTGAACAGGCAAATTGACGTTCTTCGACCAGCATTGGTACTTCTGTGCGGGAGGACAGTCATTGCGCGAGCAAATGCGCTCTGGGGCGTCGGTGGAAGGGATCTGCAAGATTTGTCGAAGGTTGGAGCCGTTCATGGAAAGTCCTGGCTTCTGCAATTGCCCGGAGGCAATGTCGAATGCTGGACCGCCTACGGGATCGCCGGTTGGCCCGCGCAGCTTTGCTGGCCTAAGGCAACCGGTACGAATGCGCTGCAGAGGGCTATACAACGAGTCATTGATGCGAGGGTGCAACGTGAACTGCGACAGCCAGGCTAAGGTTCGCGTGAGGCCGGCAGTCAGTCTACCTACGCAGCGCGTCCTTGGACCGTGCTGCTCGCGTTGCCTGCCTGCAGCTTGTGCGAACGTTGGGCGGGCGGAAGTTGTAGCGTTGATCGGTGGCGCCGTGCGGAGAGTTACGCATGGGCGCTCCTGTCCGGAGCGGCGCCCGAGGCGGGCTGCTGCCGCGTGGTAGTGGCTTCCCAGGGGCGGCTCCTGTATACTCCGCGTCACGCCGTGCCGGATCTCAAGATCGCTTTTGGGAACGTCAACAACCTCTTCGAACCTAGGCGAGATGACCCTCGCGCACCCGCGAGCGTGGGGGAGCGGGACGCCAAGGTCGCCAGGATTGCCCAGGTCCTGAAGAGCCTCTTCGGCGGAGAGGGGCCGGACCTTGTCGGACTGGCAGAAATCCACTCCGACGGGATCGTGAAGGAGCTCGCTCGCCAGCTCGCTATGCCCCTCCTCGTCTGGCAGCCCTGCCGGAACTCCGACTACGCGCTCACCGGGCTCGCCATCCTGGCCCGCAAGGAGCGCTTTGCTTCGCTCGACCTTGTCACCCAGTACCCACAAAGCTCCTTCTACCGTCCGCGCTACATCGTTGTCCGCTGCGTGCTCGCCGAGGGGAGCGAGCCGTTCTTCTTCGTCGTGAACCACTGGCGAAGCAGGATCCCGGTGGGCCAGTCCAAAGCCGCGGAAGCGGAGACCGATCGCCGGCATACCGCGCAGGCGCTTGCTACGTGGCTGGCGGAGAACGGCGCCGACACCTGCGCCATCGTCGTCGGGGACTTCAACGCCGAGCCCTTCGAGGCGCCGTTCGGCGAAGGCGATCTTTCTGCGACCCGGTACTTCCGCCCGCTCGTCTACCCGAGGCTCTATAACACCGCGTGGCGGTTCCTCACCGAGCCGGATTATTGCGAGGTCTCGGTCGCGCACGGGAAACAGTACCGAGCCTCGCGAGCGAGGACTACGCTCGACTACTACGACAAGGAGCGCCCGGTCTCGGTCGTGTTCGATCAGTTGCTAGTGACCGCGCGGGCGATCGCCGGAGGCCCGATCCTGCTGCAGGAGGGCACCGTCGACTATGCCTTCGACGACATCATCGGCCACCACCTACCCGATGGTGACCGGCGACCTAGCCGATGGAGCTTCATTGGAGGTGTGGCGCGCGGCGCGTCGGATCACTTCCCCCTGACCGCGAAGTTTCTCGTGCACATAGAGGCTAACCATGGACAAGGACGAGCTGAAGAAGAGGGTCGCGGAGCTGCTGAAGGAAGAGGCGGGCGATGACCTGGATCGATTCAGACAGGCGGTCCGGAAGCTCCGCGAGCTGGCTGAAGCCGTGGAGGCTTCCTTCGCGGCGGACACTGTACGGGTGCACGTCGAGGCAGGCCACCGCGTCAATTACGGGCAGCAATACAACTTCGTGGTGTACGTCGACAAAGTCCAGCTCCGGGACGTGCTGTTCCGAGCCTATGTGCCACCGGACGGCTTCCCCGTGACCCTCGACCTCTTCGACGTCGAGCGCCCCGAGTGCAACGACGTCGAGGAGCTGGAAACGAAAGTCCTCGATTTCCTCGCGCACAAAGACGTGAGGACGCGCCTCCTCGAGATCCGAGAGCTCGCCGCATGATCCGCGCAAAGCGCATGCAGACTGCGAAGAGGATTGAGCCCCAGAAGCGAGCGATATCCTCCTATGTCTCAGGGACGTTCTCGCCTCCTCAGCCTGGCAGTCATCGCTCCCGCTCACGCCGGCGCGCCGGCGCGCTCACCACGAGAAGCGCAACGTGACCTCATCCGCGTCTGGCTCGTCGAACGACCAGCCCGTCTGGGTCCCGTCGACCTGCTTGCCGATCACCTGCTCCAGCGCACGGCCGGCGAAACCGACGCACAGCGGTCCGAGGTGCTCGAACCCTGCGACCCCGGTCACGAGCAGCGTCGCCTCGTTCCGCTCGATCTGCGAGGAGTCCACCCGCAGCGTCCCGCCGACCATATCCTGCGCCCAGAAATCGGGGAACTTCCGGAGGAAGAGCCGAGCGTTCATCACCTTGAGAAGCAGCTTCATCAAGGTGTTCGCTTCCTTCTCGAAGACCGCCCGGCCGCACCTCACGACGTCCAGGTAGCTCTGCGATGGCTCGTTGTGGACCTGGACGATGCCGCGCAGCACCTCGACGTAGTAGGCGCGAGGGTACCACCCCGTGCTGGACATGGTGGCCAGCGCCCTCCTGAGCTCCTGAGAGAGCCCGTGACGAACCCGGCTGACCCCAGCCTCGTCACACAGCACGTCCGAGTAGGCTGCTGCATTGAGAATCAGAGAGCCCCGGGTCATCGGTTGTTGCATTTATGCACTCTCGCGGAAGATCTCGCTGACGCAGCAGAAGAAGAAGAAGAGAACAACGGGTCGCCTCCGTCAAGGCGGCTTGAGCGCGTGGACAAAGGAAGCCGGATTGCAACGCGAGGAAATGTGGCGCGGCGCACTGAAGTGGCCGGTCTCGCCGAGCGCGGAGAGGAAGCGGACGATGCTGCTTGGTCCGGTCACCATGGCGACGAGCTTCGTCCTGCCCTTGCAGGCTGGGCACTCGAGGACATCGAGCGCGAACGTGCGGCGCAGAAGCTTTGGCCACCGCCGATAGCCGCCTCTCGTCGCACACGAAGCCGAGGTGCCGAGGAGAATGCGTCATCTCGGGTGCCCCGCTGTCGCTCATCCCGTCTTGTGCGCGCGCATGCCCGATCCCGACAAGGATCAGACTGCCTCGATCCTGCAGGCTCGTGGTGCGATGTTGGGTTGCGCAGGAGGGCGGCGGGGAAGCACAGGAGCCGCGAAATTGTACGATAGGATACCAACGTGGGTGCGCGGGAGGGCGCCGGAGCCGCGCAGGAGGGCCGCCGTGGCCGCGTAGGAGGGCCGCGGGGGCCGCGCAGGAGGGCGCCGGAGCCGCGCAGGAGGGCCGCCGCGGCCGCGCAGGAGGGCCGCCGTGGCCGCGCAGGAGGGCCGCGGGGGCCGCGCAGGAGGGCGCCGGAGCCGCGCAGGAGGGCCGCCGTGGGTGCGCAGGAGAGCCGCGGGAGCCGCGCAGGCGCGCCGGCGGCTCGTCCGGGAGGTCCGCGCGTCGAGCCCGCGCGTCATCGACCTCCTGCGAGCCATCCTCCCGGAGATGGCGGCGTGGCTCGACGGGGGGTGATCACGTCACGGCTTGGGGGCCGGCGTGCCCGGGTTGTAGTGCACGATGATGCCGCGGTCCTTGTTGCACTTCTGGACCTTCTCGTCCCACACGCAGCCCTCCGGGCACGGCTGCACGCTGGGATCACCCGTGGGGCAGATCTCGGCCTCGCCTTCCTTGGCGGCGGGCTGCTCGGGCGCCTGCGCGCCTCCGCAGGCAGAGAGCATCCAGGCCAGGACGGGGAGCACCAGAACGATCGCCGATCGACGCATGCAGACCTCCACGAGCCCGCGATGGGTGGGCTCCGGCGTCGACGTCTACCAATTCCCAGGCCTGCGGGGCCAGCGCTTCCGCGCGGCCAGGACGAGCGCCGCGGCGAGCGCGGCGATCGCGGGCGGAGCGCTCGGGCCGCCCTCGCCGGCCGCGCAGGCGCACCCGCGCGGGCTCGCCCCCCCCACGCGCGGGAAGGCCGGCGCGACCTGCCTGCCGTCGAGCGCGGCGCCCTCGCCCGAGGTGATGAAGCCGGCCCACGCGTGCGGGTGCGGGCGCTCGCGCCGGATCTGGAGCTGCGCCGACCGCAGCGCCTCGCTGCGCCCTCCGCCGCGCGCGAGCGCCGCGTAGTACGACGTCATGAGATCCCGCGTCGCCAGGTCGCCGACCTTCCACAGGCTCATCACCTGCGTCTCCGCCCCGGCGAGCAGCAGCGCGCGGCGGAGCCCGTAGACCCCGTCGCCGCGCGGCACCTCGCCGAGGCCGGTCTCGCAGGCCGAGAGCACCACGAGCTGGGTCCCGCGGAGGTCGAGCGAGGAGATCTCGAGCGCGGTCAGGATGCCGTCGTCCTCGTCCGAGCTGCTCCGCCGCGCGTTGGCCCCGGCCAGCGCCAGGCCCGAGCGCAGGAGCGGGTTCTCGCGAAAGGCGCGGCCCTCGATCTCGGCGCCGCGCTCGGCGCCGCGGGTGCCCGCCGGATCCGCCGGAGAGCCCTGGTCCGGGAGGAAGAAGCCGTGCGTCGCGATGTGCAGCACGCGCGGCCGCTGCGCCCGCTTGAGGGCCTCCTCGGTGGCCGACGGGCCGGTCAGGACCGTCGCGCTGGCCAGCGCGCTCCGCACCGCCTCCGCCTCGCGCTCCGTGCCCGGCAGGGGCGGGAAGCGCGCCCCGGCCAGCTCGGCCGAGCGCAGCCCGCGCGTGGCGCCGTCGTCCGGCGCGAGCTCCGAGAGGCTGCCGAACGCGGGATCGGCGACGACCAGCACGCCTCCACGCGGCGCTCCGGCCCGCGGCGCCAGGGCGCCCGCGGCGCGCAGCAGATCTCGCCCGCTGGTCAGGTAGGTGAACGAGGCGCGCTCGATGAGATAGCCGCCGTCCTCGTCGACGAGCGCGGCGAACGGCACGAGGTTCAGCGCGCCGTCCGGGCTGAGGAGCAGCCAGCGCGCGGGGCCGAGGGCGCTCCGGAGCGGCTGCATCACGAGCGCGTCGAGGCGGCGCGCGCGCTCCCGGGGGTCTCGCTCCGGGTTCGAGAGGTCCCGCGAGAGCTCCGCGGCCGCCGCGTCGATGGCGGCGGCGTCGCCGAGATCCACCCCGGTGACGCCCCCGCGCCGCCCGACGACATAGGCCGCGTAGCGAGGCTTGCCCCACGTGGGCCTCACCGGCGGCCCGAACGGGTCGTGGGGCCGGTACTGGACGATCTCGACGAGCGCCGCCCCGTCCGGGATCGCCGCCTGCACGCCCTCGACGGTGATCGGCGGGTCCTTCGCGTCCGCCGGGCGCGCGGCGCGCGTCCGCGCGGCGAGCTGGAACTCGAGCCGCTGGTGCTCGGCCTCGAGCTGCTGCACCTCGCGCTGGTGCTCCTCGGCGGGGAGGTCGATCGGGCCGCGCGTGATCGCGGTGGACAGCTTCGCGTCGAGCTGCGTGAGGGCGTCGAGCAGCGCCCGGCCCTCGGCGTCGAGGCTCCGCCGCAGCGACGCGAAGCTCTCGGCGATGGCGTCGAGCGCGAGCCCCTTGCGCCGGAGGATCGACCGCAGGGCGAGCCGCGCCGCGGCCTGGTCGCGCGGGGCACCCTGGAGGTGCAGCGAGAGGGTCGCGTCGGTGTCGCGCTGGACGAGGCCCATGTAGAGGCGCTTCTGCCGCTCGGAGCCCCTCGCCAGGTTGGCCCGGGCGCTCCGGTCCTGGAGGCCGGCGGCCCGCTCGCGCGTCCGCACGGCGACGGCGGTCCGGCCCTGCGCGACGTACAGGTCCGCGAGGTGCCCCAGCGCGCGGACGATGGCCGGGTGATCCGGCGCGAAGACCCGCTCGCGGATCACCAGCGCCTGGAGGAGCAGCGCCTCCGCCGCGGGATCGCCCTTGCGGGTGGAGAGCACGCCGAGCTCCTCCAGCAGATCGGCGCGCACCGCGCTCTGCGCCGGGAGCGCGGGCTCGAGCCGCGGGCGCAGGTCGAGGAGGCGCCGCTCGGCCTCCTCGACCTGCCCGCGCCGCAAGGAGAGCTGCGCGGCGCGAAGATCCGGGATCGCGTAGGCCCACGCCGAGCCGCCGGTGGCCTCCCTGAGGATCGCGCGCATCCTGTCGAGCGCCTCCGCGAAGGAGCGCAGCGCGCGTCGCTCCAGGTACAGCCGCGCGAGCGAGTCGACGGCGTAGAACTCGCCCCAGCCGTGGAGGAGCGGCTGGGCTCGCTTCAGGAGCTCCTCGGCGCTCTGGAGGTCCCCGAGGTCCAGGTAGACGTTGGCGAGCCGGGCATAGAGCATCCCTTCGTCGTGGAAGGAGGGCTGCTCGCGCGTCAGCCCCCGCACCAGCAGCGCCTCGGCGCGCGCGTAGTCGCCGTAGCCGAGGTAGAAATGCGCGAGCTCGCCATCGAGCCCGGAGGTGCCCTCCAGCAGCGCAAAGTACCTGTCGGCGAGGGCGGCGCCCCCGGCCAGATCGTCTCTCTCGACGGCCGCTCTCCAGCGCTCGTGGGCCGCGGCGAGGGCCTCGCTCGCCGGCTCGGCGGGGCGCGGCTGCGCCGCGATCGGCGCGGGCCGGGCCGCCGAGACGAGCGCCGCCACGGCGAGCGAGAGGAGCCGCCCGCGGCTGCGTGCGCCGCGCGACGTCGGCGACCCGGGCGAGGCGCGTTCCACCGAGCGGCGGGGGCGAGGATCGACGTCGCGGTCGGCGCGCTCGGGGCGGCGGGGTGGCATCGCGGAGCAGCGTAATCTGCCCCTGCGCGCCTCGTCGACCGTTCGGCTAGGCTCGCCGCCCTCGTCGCCCATGCTCCGCTCTCGACTGATGATCCTCGCCGCCGCGGTCCTCTGGTCCACCGGAGGGGCGGCCATCAAGCTGATCTCCCTCGACGGGTGGCAGGTCGCCTCGGCCCGCGCGTTCATCGCGGCGCTCGCGCTGGGCCTGGCCATGCCGGGCGCGCGCCGCCTCCCCTCGTGGCGCACGCTCGGCGTCGCGGCGATCTACGCCGCCGTCATGGTGCTGTTCGTGCAGGCCACCAAGCTGACGACGGCGGCGAACGCGATCTTCCTGCAGTCCACCTCGCCCGTGTACGTCCTCTTGCTCAGCCCCTGGCTGCTGGGCGAGCGGCCCTCGCGCGGCGAGAGGATCGCGGCCCCCATCTTCCTCCTGGGCCTCGCGCTCTTCTTTCTGGATCGGCTCTCGGCGGGGCAGCTCCTCGGCAACGCCCTGGCGCTGCTCTCCGGGCTCGCGTTCGCGCTGTGCATCATGAGGTTCCGCGCCGCTCCGGACGACAACCCCGCGGTGCTCGTCTGGGGCAACGTCCTCGCGTGGCTCGGCGCGCTGCCGATGGCCCTGGGCGGCGCGGCCCGCCCGGGGCTCGTCGACCTCGGGCTCCTCGTGTTCCTCGGCGCGGTGCAGATCGGCGTGGCGACCGCCCTGTTCAGCCGCGGCATGCGCCACACGCCGGCCGTCGAGGCCTCGCTGCTGGTGCTCCTGGAGCCGGTGCTCAACCCCGTCTGGGCGCTCCTCCTCGTCGGGGAGCGCCCCGGGATCTGGTCGACCGTGGGCGGCGCCGTCCTCCTCGGCGCCACCGCCTGGCGGGTCCTGATGGCAGCGCGCGCCACGCCGCAGCGAGCGCCGGCGCCGAGCAGAGGAGGATGAACGTCGAGGCGTGAACGCCGGCGCGTGAACGCCGACGGGAGGGAGGAGGCTCGAGCCTGGCTGGATCAGGCCCGCCGCGGGGCGCGGCGAGCCGCTGGGACGGGGTCGCGGCCGCCCCGTGCGGCCGCGGCGCACCTCACTTCGCCTCGACCTTCACGTTGGCGTTCGCCTTGAAGCTCGCCTTCCCGCCCGCGCCGCCGCCGTCGTCGTCCGCGGGCACGGTCGCCTTCAGCTCGAACGACGGCGGGGTGTTGGGATCGCACTCCGGCGGCGGCCCGAACCCGTCGGCGTTGAACTTCCACGACAGCGACCCCGAGGCCGACGGATCCTTCCGGATCGCCTTGATCTCCACCTCGTGCTCCCCCGCGCGCGCCGGCGTGCAGTACGAGAGCAGGTAGAAGCGCTTCATGTGCGCCTCGATCTTCGCCGCGATCTTGTCGAACGACTCCTTGACCTTCGCCTGGTCCGCCGCGAGCTCGGTCCCGTCGCGCCCGATCTCGTCGAGGCGCGCCTTCTCGATCTCGGCGCCGACGCCGACGACGAAGATCTGGTAGTTCTCGTACTCTTCCTTCTTGAGCTCGTTCAGCATGTCCTCGCGGCTCACGCGGTTCGCGCGATCGGTGCCGTCCGAGAAGACGACGAGCGTGCCGAACTTGAGGGGGCGACGGTCCTTGTCGAGCTGCTTCTTGAGCTCCCGGATGCCCTCCATCACGCCGCCGTGGAGGTTCGTCGACGTGTCCTTCGGCTTGTAGCTCCGGAGCCCCTCGAGCCCGCCCTCGACAGAGCCCTGCGCCTCGGTGAACGGCACCACCGAGTGGATTTTTACCTCGCCGTCGAACGCATAGACGCCGACCTTCTGGCTCTTGCCCACCCGATCGCTGAACGACTGCGCGGCGTCGACGAGGGCGTCGGCCTGGCCCGACTCGGTGATGCTGCCGCTCATGTCGACGAGCAGCATCGTGTACATGACCGCCGCGACCTCGGGGTTCTGGATGGTCTGCTTGCTCTCGAACTTCGAGACGATCTCGCCGTCCTCGTAGATCTCGAAGTCCTCGGCCGTGAGGCCGCCCACCGGCTCGTCCTCGCCGGCATCGACGCTGAAGAACACCCAGACGTTGTTCGGCTTCTTCTGGGCGGAGTTGATCCGGGTCACCCGCAGCCCGCCGCCGCACGCCACGCTCGACAGAGCGAACAGGGCAGCGAGCAGGATCCGGAACGCTGGAGAACAAAGGAGGATTTTCACGCGCGCGATTAGCGCGCATCGGACGCCGCGATGTCAATTCGCTCCCGCAGGCGGCCCCTCCCCGCGGCCGCCCCGCCGGGCGGTCACGGCCGCACGGCCGCGCCGGCGGGGAGGGCGGGACCCCGCACCGAGGCGCTGGCCGCGCCGCGCGCGGCGGCCCCGCCCGGCCGCGCCGCGCGGCCTCGCCAGACGCGCGGCCGCCTCGCCGATCGTGCAGGGAGGCGCTCGCGCTGGTTTACTCCGGGAGGGAGACCGCCGTACATAGCCCCGTGCGCGTCGAAAACCGCGCGCGTCGCCCCCGGGCGCTCAGCGAGTTGGTCTCCCCGGGCCGATTTCCGTTACCCTGTCGCCGCATGGCACGCATCCTGATCGTCGAGGACTCGCCGGCAATGCGAGCGTACATCCGCTCGACGCTGGAGGACCGCGTGCTGGGGCTCGCGGGCGACGTCGACATCGTGGAGGCCGTGAACGGCTTCGACGCGCTCCGGCTCCTGCCGCGCGGCGCGTTCGACCTCGTGATCACCGACATCAACATGCCCGACATCAACGGGCTCGAGGTGATCCGCTTCGTCCGGCAGAGCGACCGCTACCGGCACGTCGCGATCCTCATCATCTCCACGCAGGCGACCGAGCGCGACATCCAGCGCGGGCTCCGCCTCGGCGCCGACCGCTTCCTCCCGAAGCCGTTCACGCCCGAGGCCCTGCGCGACGCGGTTGTCGCGAGCCTCGACGCGCGGGCCGCGGCGCCGCAGGCCGGCGCCTCGCCGTCCGAAGGCGGCGCCGCCGGCGTCGACGAGCGCGCTCCCGCTGCCTCCCCGCGCGCGGAGGAGCCCGCGGCCCGCACCAAGCAGCCCGGCTCCGGCGAGGGAGGCGGCGGCTGATGGTCGAGAGCGGCGATCGGGCGCGCGAAGAGTTCTTCTCGGAAGCGCAGGAGATCGTCGAGGGGCTCGGGCGCGACCTCCTCGCGCTCGACGAGGCGGTGCGGACCAACAAGGTCGACCCCGACGTCATCAACGACGTCTTCCGCGCCGTGCACACCCTGAAGGGGCTCGCCGGGCTCTTCGGCGCGACCCGGATGGCCACCCTCTCGCACGAGCTCGAGGAGCTGCTCGACAACCTCCGCCTCGGGCGCATCGAGATCAGCGCGTCGGTCCTCGACCTCCTGTTCCGCAGCGTCGAGCTCTACGGGCGCATCCTCCAGAACGAGAAGGACGGGCGCGAGGCGCCGATGCCCGAGGTCGACGACCTCCTGCGCCAGCTGCACCAGGACGCGGGCCCGAGCGCGGCCGGCCTCCCCGACGACAACTACGATCTCGATCCGGGGCTGCTCTCCGTGCTCACCGAGTACGAGGAGCACCGGCTGCGCACGAACATCGCGAGCGGGATGACCCTGTTCCGGCTCCGCGTGCAGTTCCACCTCGCCACGATCGATCAGGCCCTCGACGACCTGAAGATCACCGCGAAGCCGTACGGCGAGATCATCACCTACCTGCCGACCGGCGCGGGCGCGGATCAGGACTCGATCGAGCTCGACATCCTGATGGCCTCGCGCGCGCCGCTCGAGGAGCTCCAGCGCGCGCTGCACCAGGCCGGCGCCGCCGTCGAGGAGATCCCCCGGCGCAACAACAACGGCCACGGCCGGGTCGCGCCGCCGGGCATGCCGTCGATGTCCGCGGCGCTCCGGGGCGGCGCGCCGACCGGCGTGTCGCGGGCCGTCGACCTGACCGGCTCGATGTCGGCGGCGAGCCCGCCGTCGAGCGCGCGCGGCAACCGCAAGGGGGAGCTCAGCTCCATCCGCTCCGTCGCGCAGACGGTGCGGGTCGACATCCACAAGCTCGACCGGCTGATGAACATCGTCGGCGAGCTCGCCCTCGTCCGCTCCGCGCTCGGCCGCCTCGTCGAGCGGCTCCGCGCGGCGCCCACCGAGCGCGAGCTCTCCCTCGATCTGCACAGGCTCCAGCGGACGTTCGACAGGCACCTCGCCCAGATGCAGGCGGGCATCCTCGAGGTCCGGATGGTCCCGCTCGGGCAGGTCTTCGACAAGCTCGCGCGCGTCGTCCGCCAGATCAGCCGCGACGCCGACAAGCTCGTGAACCTCGTCATCACGGGCGCCGAGACCGAGGTCGACAAGCTCATCGTCGAGGAGCTCAGCGACCCGCTCATGCACATGATGCGCAACGCCATCGACCACGGCATCGAGTCGAAGAGCATGCGCGAGGCGGTGGGCAAGCCGGCGGTCGGCACGATCGCGCTGAACGCCTTCCAGAAGGGCAACCACGTCGTCATCGAGATCGAGGACGACGGCAAGGGCATCGACGTCGACAAGCTGCTCGACGCCGCCCTGCGCCGCGGCGTCATGACGCCGGAGGACGCGCGGACGACGAGCTACCGCGAGGTGCTGAACCTCATCTTCCAGCCGGGCATCTCGACCAAGACCGACGTCAGCGAGCTCTCGGGGCGCGGCGTCGGGATGGACGTCGTGAAGACGAACATCAGCAAGCTCGGCGGCGTCATCGACGTGCACAGCGAGCCCGGCATCGGCACCAAGATGACGGTCACGCTGCCGATCACGCTCGCGATCATCAGCGCGCTCATCGTCCGGGTCGCCGACCGGCTGTTCGCGATCCCGCTGACCAACGTGCAGGAGGCGGTCGCGCTCGACGAGGCCACGGTGCGCCAGATCGACGGCCGCGAGATGATCACGCTGCGCAACAGCACGCTCCAGCTCTGCTACCTGGCGCGGCTCTTCGGCCTGAACGAGGAGGAGGAGCTCAGCGCGCGCATCGCCGGCCTGCTCGGCGGCGCGCGCGGCGGCTCGGCGGCGCGCGCCGCGGTGGGCGGCGGGCGCCGGGGCGACGGCGGGCGCGCGACGCTCGGGCTCCAGGGGGGCAGCAAGCGCAAGTACATCGTCGTCGCGTCGGTCGGCGCGCGCAGGCTGGGCCTCGTCGTGAGCACGCTCATCGGGCAGCAGGACGTCGTGATCAAGGCGCTCGGCCCGTCGCTCTCCTCGGTGCGCGGCTTCTCCGGCGCCACCGAGCTCGGCGACCAGCGCATCGCGCTCGTCCTCGACGCCCCCGCGCTCATCGAGGAGATCCTCCACGGCGGGGACCGGCAGCGCAGCGATCCGCGGAGCACCCATGGCTAACCTCACCCGAAGGCCCGCCCGGATACCGGTCTCGAAGCGGAACTCGCGCGCGCAGGCGAGCGGCCCGCGGACCGAGTACCTCGCGTTCACGCTCGCGGGCGACACCTACGCCGCGCCCGTCTCGCTCGTGCGCGAGATCCTGAAGCCGCCCCCGCTCACCCCGGTGCCGCGCGCGCCGGACTCGACGATGGGCATCGTCAGCGTGCGCGGGCAGCTCGTCACCGTCATCGATCTGCGGCGGCGGATGCGGCTGCACGAGAGCGCGGCGCAGCGGCGGGCGCGCATCCTGCTCGTCGACGCGGCGAACGGCGAGACGCTCGGCCTCTTCGTCGACGAGGTCCAGCAGGTCTACCGGCTCGCCGACGCCGAGATCGAGCACGCCGCGACGGCGCTCGGGGGGGACGTGGCGGGCTACATCGCCGGCATCGCCCGGCCCATGCACGGGGCGAGCGCGTCGGATGGCACCCTGGGCGAGGCGCAGCCGCGCGTCATCATCCTGCTGGACCTGCAGGCCATACTCGCGTCCTAACGGACGATTCGTCCGCGCCCGGGCGGCTCGCAAGAGCCCGGGCGCTCGGAGGCTCAGATGCCGTTGACTGGAGAGCGCAGCCGTCCCGACCCGCAGAAGAGCCTCGTCGGCTTTGTGGTCGGCGACGTCCACTACGCGATCGACATCACGCGGGTCCGCGAAATCGTGAATCCGCTCGAGGTGACCACGCTGCCGCACACGCCCCCCGAGGTCGCCGGCGTCGCGAACCACCGCGGCGAGGTGGTGCCGGTCATCGAGCTCCGCGTGCGCTTCGGGCTGCCTCCGGTCGATCCGACCCGCAGCACCAAGTGGATCCTCGTCGACGTGGGGACGCACACGGTGGGGCTCGTCGTCGACGCGGTGACGGAGGTCTTCGGGACGAGCGGCGATTACCGGCCGACGCCGCCGGTGGGCGGCAGCAGCGATCTGCGCGGCATCACGGGGGTGACGACCCACGACGAGCGGATGATCTTCGTGCTCGACGTCGGGCGCTTCATCGAGCTCGCCCTCGCGCTCGCCGCGTCGGGCGCCCTCCTGGAGGCCCCGTGAGCCGCGCGTTCGACGATCTGGGTCCGTTCGAGGGCCCGCGCGCGGGCGACGCGGGCTCCTGGCCGGCCGAGCCCGAGTCCATCTCGCCCAGCGTGCGGAGCACGCCGATGCCGATCGCGGTCATCGCCGCGGCGCTCTCCGCGGACGACGCCGAGGAGCGCCGCCAGGCGGCCGCGCGGCTCGGCAGGGCCGACGTCGTCGAGGCGTTGCCGCTGCTGCTCCGCGCGCTCGGCGATCCCGACTGGCGCGTCCGCAAGGAGGCGACCTACGCTTGCCACCGGCTGATCCAGGCCGCGCCCGCCTCCGCGCCGGCGCAGGCCGCCGGGGGGGAGCGGCCGGCCTCACCCGGCGCCGGCGCGGAGGGCGAGCGGCCGTCCGCCCCGCAGCTCCTCGTCGCGGCGCTCCTCGACGCGCTTCAGAAGAGCGAGGACGTCGGCCTCAGGAACGCGGCCATCGAGGTGCTCGGCTACTGCGGCCGCGACGCCACGCCGGCGCTCGTCGACGCGCTCGGCGCGCTCGCGGGGGACGAGCGCAAGCTCGTCGTCGACGCGCTCGGCCGCACGCGCGACCCGGCGGCGCTCGACCCGCTCTACGCGGCGCTCGCCGAGCAGGACGACAACCTGCGGCAGAGCGCGATCGAGGCGATCGCCGGGATGGGGCTCATCGCGCGCGAGCGGGTGACGGACATCCTGTACGAGCGGCTCTCCGATCGGGATCGCTTCGTGCGGCTGACCTCGCTGAACGGGCTGAACGGGCTCGAGGCGCCGGTGCCGTGGCGGGTGCTCTCGTCGCTCATCGACGATCCGATCCTCCGGCCGGCGGCGCTGGTCGCCGCGGCGCTCGCGGAGAGCCCGGAGGCGCCGCGGGCGCTCTGCGCGGCGCTCGCGACGGCGCGGGGCGGCGCGTTCGCGCAGCTCGTCCGGGCGCTCGCGCGGCTCGCCGAGGGGCCGCTCGCGTCGCACGCGGTGGACGCGCTCCGGGCGGCGCCGCCCGAGGTGGGCGCCCGCCTCGTGCAGGCCGCCTCCGCCGCGCCGGGCTCGGGCGGCGCGGAGCCCCCGTCGTGGCGCGGCCTCGGCGCGGATCCGGTGAGCGGGCGCGCCCAGGCGCTCTTGCTCGCGGCGATGGCGCGCGCCCCGGGCGCGGCCGACGCCGCGGTGCAGGCCATGATCGAGCCCGCGCTCGTCGAGACGGCGCAGCGCGCGCTGGGGCTGCTCGGCGCGGAGGCGCTGCCCTCGGTGCTGTCCTACCTCGAGCGCCACATCGATCCCGATCCGGATCTCTGGGAGGGCGTCGACGACGCGACGGCCGCGCTCCTCGACGGCGCCGTGGCGATCGCGGAGCAGGGCGGGCGCGAGGGCGCGCTCCCGGGCGAGCGGCCCGCGATCGACGCGACGCTCGCCGAGCTGCTCGGCGCGGTGCGGCGGTCGGTCCGGAGCCCCTCGACGCTCGTGGCGACCAGCGCGCTCTACGGGCTCGCGAAGATCGGGGCCGCGGTCGACTTCCCGCTCATCGTGTCGCAGACGCGCGCGATCTCGCTGCCGGTGGCGCGCGCGGCGGAGAGCGCGCTCGCGGGGCTCACGGAGCGCTACCCCGGGACGGCGCGCGAGCTCGCGCGCGGGCTCGCGCTGACGGAGGAGACCCACCTCGCGGCGGCGATCGTGATCGAGGCGCTCGGCGACGCGGAGCCGGAGGAGATCGCGTTCCTCACGAGCGCCGCGTCGGCGGGGGACGTGCGCGCGCGCCGCGCGGCCGTGACCGCGATCGCGGCGGCGGCGGGCGTCTCCGCGCTCGACGTGCTGAGCCTCTCCCTGGCCGACGAGGAGCGCGAGGTCCGGCTCGCCGCGGCGCGCGCGCTGGGCCGCCTGTACGCGTCGCTCTCGGACCGCGCGAGCGACGAGCGGGCGCGCGCGCGCGAGCTGCTCGGGCTTGTGCGCGCGTCGGGGGAGCCCGATCTCATCGCGGCCGCGGCGCAGGGGGGCGCGCCGTTCCGCTCGGATCCTCCCTGGAGCGACGCCGCCGAGCGGCTGAGCGCGCCCGTGGCGATCGACGGCGGTGAGGCCCCGGCGTCCCCCTCGGGGATGACCGGCGGGCCGCCGTCGGGGAAGGTGCTGTGAACCGGCGGCGGGACGACGAGATCCGCCTCTTGCCTGACGAGTTCCAGAGGCTGCGTGACCTGTTCAACAAGCACTGCGGGCTCCAGTTCGGGCCCGAGGCGCGCACGTCGATGGAGCGCCGGCTGCGCGAGCGGGTCGTCGAGCTCGGGCTCTCGTCGTTCGCGCAGTACCACGAGTACCTGCGCTTCCACAGCCGCGGGCGCGCCGAGCTCGACGAGGCGCTCGAGCTCATCACCGTCAACGAGACGTATTTCTTCCGCGAGGACTACCAGCTGCGCGCGCTCATGACCGAGCTCGTGCCCATGATCGTCAAGGCGGGGGGCGCCAGGGGCCGGCTGTCCATCTGGAGCGCGGGCTGCTCGACGGGCGAGGAGGTCTACTCGATCGCGATCGCCGCGCGGGAGTCGGGCGCCGCGGAGCGCCGCGAGGTCCGCATCTTCGGCAGCGACATCTCCCGCCGCTGCGTGATCGCGGCGCGCAGGGGGGTGTACGGCGCCTCGTCGTTCCGCGTGACGCCGCCCGAGCTCAAGCGGCGCTACTTCGTGGAGCGCCCGGACGGGTTCCACGTGGCGGACGAGCTGCGGACGCTCTGCCAGTTCGGCCACCTGAACCTGCTCGACTCGTCGCGCGCGGCGGTGGTCGGGCGCGTGGACGTGATCTTTTGCCGCAACGTCCTCATCTACCTGGACGAGGAGTCGCGGCGCCGCGTGATCGACATCTTCTACGAGCGCCTCTCGTCCGGCGGGTTCCTCCTGCTGGGCCACTCCGAGTCGCTCCTGAACGTCACGACCGCGTTCGAGCTCGTGCACCTTCGGGAGGATCTCGTGTACCGCAAGCCGGCGGCCACGCTGCGTCTGGGGATCCCGGAGATCTCGCCCGATCGGGGCGGCCCGGAGCGGGGCGGCGGGGAGGAGGGCGGATGAGGCGCCGAGGAAGTCGAGGCTGCGCAGGCGACGGTTGGTCCCATGGCGCTCCGGGTGGGGTAGAATGAACCTCCGGCGGAAGGTTTTGCGCTCATGACATTCGCTCCCCTGCGCGTGCTCGTCGTCGACGACTCCGCGTACAACCGGCGCAACATCGCCGAAATCTTGAGCGGAAGCGACGAGATCGAGGTCGTGGGCAAGGCCGGTGACGGCGACGACGCGCTACGTCAGGCGGCGCAGCTCCGGCCGGACGCGATCACGCTGGATCTCGAGATGCCGCGCATGGACGGCTTCACCTTCCTCCGCATCCTGATGGCGAGGCAGCCGACGCCCGTCATCATCGTCTCGAGCTACAGCCACAAGGAGAACGTCTTCAAGGCGCTCGAGCTGGGCGCCGTCGACTTCGTGGCGAAGCCGGACCGGCAGTTCACGGCGGACGCGCAGATCCGGCGGGAGATCATCCAGAAGGTCCTGCTGGTGCGCTACCTCCGCCCCCGGTCTCCGGTGCCTGCCGCGCCGGCCCCGGCGCGGCCGGCGCAGCCTGCGTCGCCGCGCGCGGTGCAGGAGTCGTCGCGGCTCGGCGTCTCGCTGCGCCACCTCGTGGCGGTCGGCTCGTCGACGGGCGGGCCCACGGCGCTCCTCGAGATCTTCAACCGGATCCCGGATCGTTTCCCCGGCGCGATCTTCATCGCGCAGCACATGCCGGACAAGTTCACCCGCACGTTCGCGGAGCGGCTCGATCGGAAGGGCGGCCTCCGGGTGGTCGAGGCGCAGAACGGCGAGCAGGTGGTGGCCCGCAAGGCCTATGTGTGCCCGGGTAGGATGTGCATGGAGATCGCGGTGACGCCGGGCAGCGGGGTCGGGCTGAGCGGCGACATCCGGATCCGGGTGGGGGCGCCGGCGCCTGGAGATCGGTACGTTCCGAGCGCGGACCGGCTGTTCCGGAGCGTGGCGCAGGTGGGCGGCAGCCGCGCGGTGGGCATCATCCTGACGGGGATGGGCGACGACGGGGTGAACGGCGCGCGGGCGGTCCGCGCGGCCGGGGGCACGGTGGTGGCCGAGAGCGAGGACTCGGCGGTGGTCTACGGCATGCCCGGGGCCGCGGTGCGGGCCGGGGTCGTGAACGAGAGCCTGCCCTTCACGGCGATCGGCGACTTCATCGCGCTGCTCTCCTGAGGTGGGCTGGGTTCCAGCGGGCTGCCAAAGTTGACCCCTCGGGCGCATCGTGAGACAGGTCGGTCCCTGACATGCGGATCCGACGCGCCGCACGCAGGCTTGTATGTCTTGGCTGGTTGGCCGCCCTCTCGGGCGTCGCTTTCGACGGCCTTGCGGCGCCTCCTTCGGAGGTAGCGGCGCCTGCGGCCGGTGCGGCGAAGGCCGACGCGGCGAAGGCAGAGCCCGCGAAGGCGGAGCCCGCGAAGGCCGACGCGGCGAAAGCTGAGCCCGCGAAGGCGGAGCCGGCGAAGGTCGACGCGAAGAAGGACGGGTCGGCCGAGGGCAAGGCGGAGAAGCCGGCGCCGGTCAGGGTGGCGGCCGTGTCTGGCGGGAAGGGCGGCGCGAAGAGCGCGGCCAAGGCGCCGGCGAAGGCCGCTCCGCGATCGAAGCCGTCGAAGAAGGGCGCGGCGAAGATCACGCGCAAGCCGGGGGAGCCGGGCGCGCCGGACGAGGCGGCGCGGCGGGTCATCGCCGGCATGGCGACGCCGGCGGGGGCGAGCACCGGCGAGTCGCCCGAGCTCCGCACGCTGCGCGCGATCGACCTGGCGCTGTTTCCCGGCGCGGCCCCGAGCGCCGGGCCCGCGTGGCCGGTCGACGGCACGCTCCTGCTCGGCGCGGGCGAGCCGCGTCTCGAGGTCTCCGGCCTGCCGCCCGCGGGCCTGCCCGCCCCGCCGGCGGAAGCGGAGGAGACCCGCGACATCTCCTGGCTGCGCCAGCTCGAGCTGCCCGAGATCCCGGTCCGCTGGGACGGCCGGGTGGTGCGCTACCTCGAGTACTACAAGAACGACCCGCGGGGCCGCTCCGCCGTGGTCATCTGGATCAAGAAGAGCGGCCGCTACGGCGCCGCCATCCGCCGCGTCCTCCGCGAGCAGGGGCTGCCGGAGGATCTCCTCTGGCTCTCGCTCGTCGAGAGCGGCTTCGACCCGACCATCCACTCCCCGGCCGGCGCGGCGGGCCTCTGGCAGTTCATGCCGGAGGGCGCGCGCATCTATGGCCTCACCGTCGATCGCTGGGTCGACGAGCGCCTGGATCCAGAGCGATCCACCTTGGCGGCGGCGCGGTACCTCTCGGATCTGCGGCGGCGTTTCGGCGGCTGGGAGCTCGCGTTCGCGGCGTACAACATGGGGTACGGGGGGCTGCTCGCGTCGATCCGGAAGTACAACACGAACGACTTCTGGGAGCTGTCGCGGCTCGAGGCGGGGATGCCGCTCGAGACGGCGCTCTACGTGCCGAAGATCCTCGCGATCGCGATCGTGGCGCGGAACCCGGCGGTGTTCGGCTGCGACGACGTGGAGCTCGATCCGGCGGTGACGTTCGACAAGATCTCGCTGGGCTCCGGGGTGTCGCTGCAGGCGGTGGCGGCGGCCTCGGGCGCGGCGGCGCCGGAGATCGAGGCGCTCAACCCGCAGCTCGTGGCGAAGCGCACGCCGCCGTCGCCGGTGGACGCGAAGGAGCAGGCGCGCTGGGAGGTCCGGGTGCCCGCGGGGGCGGGGGCGCGCGCGGCGAAGTCGATGCCGAAGCTCCTGGAGCGCGAGCCGAAGCTCGAGCGCTACCTGGTCCGCTGGGGCGAGTCGCTCGACGACATCGCGACGTTCCGGCGGACGACGCGGTGGGCGCTGCAGACGTTGAACGGCCTGCGGGCTGGCGAGCCGGTGCGTCCCGGGGCGCTGCTGTTCGTCCCGGCGGCGGAGGGCGTCGGGGCGGCGGCGGCCGAGCACCTGCTCGCGAGCGGCGCGCCGCTGTCGTCCGAGGGGAAGCCGGTCGTGGTGGTCCCGGCGCAGCGCTTCTCCTACGAGGGGCGGCGGCGGGTGTTCTATCGGGTGGTCGCGGGCGACACGCTGCGGGATCTGGCGGCGGTGCTCTCGGTGACGCCCGACGAGATCTGCCGCTGGAACACGCTGGCGCCTGGGGCGTCGCTCCATGAGGGGATGACGCTCCAGCTGTTCGTCCCGAGGTCGCAGCGCCACGACGGCGTGTTCTTGCTCGACGAGGGCGGCGCGCGCGTCATCGAGGTCGGCTCGGAGGAGTTCTTCACGCACTTCGAGGGGCTGAAGGGGCGGAAGCGCATCGAGATCGCGGTGCGGGAGGGGGACTCGTTCAGCAAGATCGCGAGCCGGTACGGCCTCAGCGTCGGCAGCCTGGAGCGGATCAACCAGCGCTCGCGGCGGAGCCCGCTGATGCCCGGGGATCGGCTGGTGGTGTACGTGCCGGCCTCGCGACCGGACGAGCCGGCGCCGGTCGAGCCGCGCGAGGATGAGGTCCGCGTGGCGTCGGCTCAGGCCGCGGGCGCGGTGGACGACGGCGACAAGGCGGCGGCCGAGCCGGTGAAGCCGGCGGTGCTGCTGACGCCCGTGGCGCCCGTCGTGGCGAGCGCGGGCGAGGGGAAGCCCGGCGGCGCGGGGGCGGCGGGCGCGGGCGACCTGGCCGGAGCGAAGCCGGAGGAGAAGAAGGCCGCCGAGGGCGAGAAGAAGGCCGCCGAGGGCGAGAAGAAGGCCGCCGAGGGCGAGAAGAAGGCCGCCGAGGGCGAGAGGAAGGCCGCCGAGGGCGAGAGGAAGCCGGCGGCGGGCGGAGCGGACGACAAGAAGTCCGCGGGGCGTGGCGCTGCCGAGCCGCAGCCGGCGGGGCGCGCCAAGGAGGCGCAGGACAAGGGGAAGCCCGCGGCTGGCGCTGGCACCGCGCTGTGAGGTCCGGGTGAGCTCGGGCTTCCCAGGGGGCGAGCCCCCCGCGTCGAGGTCTCAGGTCTTGCCAGAGGGCGTCGCCCCGGTCTCGTCCCGCCCGTGGACGCCGGCCGGCGGGCTCGTCGCCTCCACGGCGGTGAACGGCTCGATGATCTTGTAGGCGTGCGACGCCCCCTTGGGGACCGTCCAGGAATCGCCCGGCTCGAGGCGCACCATCTGCCCCTCGATGAGCAGCTCGGCCCGTCCAGCGATGACGAACCCCACGGTCTCGTAATCCCGGGCGGTCGGCTGTTTGGCGTCGCCTGGCGGCTCGCGTTCCCAGAGCCGCATCGAGACCTGGATCCCGGAGGCCAGGTATTTTTGTCCCATCTGGCCTGTCGGAGAGCGGCCGGAGGAGACCTTCATGACGGTTGTGTCGCTCATGTGCGCCTCGCTTTCCCCCACGAATGATTTGCCGGGTCTGGCGACGAGCGTGGGTCCGGTCCTGGATGGATCGAATCGGGCTTCTCCCTCTTTCCTCGTCGGTTTTCTTCGTGCGTTCATCCTTGCAGGGAACGTATCGCGCCAGGGAGATCTGCTGTAGGATGCCCGCACAGGAGGCTGTCCCGTGGACCTGGGGACCGGATGTCATGTCGCGCGGGCGCAGGTGGTTGACGGATCGCGCGGCGTGAGCGCTGGGCGGCGGGGGCGTCGCGGGTGCGCCGTGGCTCGCCTCGCTCTGCCGGTCGCGGCCGTCCGTGAGCGCTCCGTGGCGGTGGGGCGCGCCGCGCTTCCGGAAAGCCGATGATGCCCTCGCCGAAGAGCTCGACATTGCTCGCGTCCGGTGTGCTGATCGACAGGAAGTACCGGCTCCTGCGCCAGATCGGCGAGGGGGCGATGGGCGTGGTCTGGGCGGCGGTGAACGTGGCGACGGCCCGCGAGGTGGCGCTGAAGCTGATCCACCGGCCCGAGACCGAGTTCCGGCTGCGGCTGCAGCGCGAGGCGCGCAACTGCGGGGCGCTGCGGCATCGGAACGTCATCGACATCTACGACATGGGGGAGACCGAGGCCGGGGAGCCGTTCCTGGTGATGCAGCTGCTCACGGGGGAGACCGTGGCCGAGCTGCTCGCGCGGCGGCGCCGGCTCGACCCGCCCGTGGCGGCGTCGATCGGGCGAGACGTGGCGAGGGGGCTCGCGGCGGCGCACGCGATGCACATCATCCACCGCGATCTGAAGCCGGCGAACATCTTCCTGCACCGCGAGCCGGACATGGACGAGCCGGTGGTGAAGGTGCTCGATTTCGGGGTCGCCAAGAACCTCTCGGTCAACGACGGCCTGCACACGGTGCAGGGCGGCGCGGTCGGGTCGCCGCTCTACATGAGCCCGGAGCAGGTGAGGGCCGAGCCGAACGTCGATCACCGGGCCGACATCTGGGCGCTCGGCGTCGTGCTCTTCGAGATGCTGACGGGCATGCGCCCGTTCCAGGGGGACGCGCAGGCGGTGTTCATGGGGATCTTGACGGGCGAGATCCCCACCGTGTCCAAGTACCTGAGGCGGGTGGACCAGGGGCTCGTCGACCTGATCGCCCGCTGCATGCGCAGGGATCGCGCGGACCGGATCGGCTCTGCGGCCGAGGTCGCGGCGCAGCTCGATCGGTACGCGGAGCGCGGCGCGGGTCCGGGCAGGGACGCGGCGCTGCGGCAGTCGTCGCCGGAGGGGCGGGGGGCGCTCCCGGACGAGGACGTGGACGGCGGCTGGGAGGAGTCGCAAGGCGGCACGGTAGCGCTCGCGGCGCAGCCTGCGTCGGTGGCGCAACCCATGTCGGCGCTCGCGGCGCAGCCTGCGTCGGTGGCGCAACCCATGTCGGTGGCGAACCGCTCGGGGAGCGTCGAGGGGGGCGCGGGAGCGCTGCCGCTGGCGCTGCTCGGCGGGGGGCCGCGGGCCCCGGTGCCGGTGCAGGAGTCGCCTGAGGCGCACAGGTCGCTGGGGCCGGGGCAGGTGGCTGCGGGGCCAGCGTCGGGCATGAGCCGCGTGGCGGATGGGGGGCCAGCGTCGGGCGCCGGCCCTGCGGCGGGCGCGGTTCCTCGGCGTCCGGGCAGCTCGGGCCAGCACCTGGCCGCGGCGTCCGTGGTGCGCGCGCTGCGGGACGAGGACGTGGCGACCTTGCCCCTCACGCGGCGGAACGCGGAGGCGGCCGGGGCCGCGGGGCCGCGCGCCGGGTCGGGGACCTATCCGGCGGCGGGGCCTGCCGCCGCTGCGCCCCGGCCCCCGTCGTCGTCGGTGGCGGCGTTCGCAGCGCCGGAGCCGCCCCAGGCGAGCGCGGCGCAAGCGGCTCCGGCGCAGCCTGCGCCCGTGGCGGCGCCGCAGCAGGGCTCCTGGGCGATGACGGTGCGCATGAACGCGCCGCCGATGCCCGAGACAGCGGCGGGGCCGGGTGGGCTCGGCCCTGCTGGCGCGCTGCCGCCGGGAGGCATCGCCGCGCAGCCGAGCTGGAGCTCGGCGCCGGCCGCGAGGCTCGGCCCGGAAGCGGGCGCGAGCGCCTCGGACTCCAGGCCGGGCGCGACCACGGGAACGGGCGCGCCGCGCCAGGCCGGGAGCTCGTCGACGACCCCGCTCGTCTCGAACCACCCGTCGGTCCATCAGGTCGGGGTGCACCAGGCCCAGGACGCTCAGGAGCGGGCCCCGCACGGCGACGAACCGAGGCGCAAGCGCACGGCCGCGACGCTCGCGATCGTGGCTGCCGCGCTGTCGTTGATCGTCGTGGGGATGCTCATCTCGCTGAGGTCGCCGGAGACGTCGTCGGCCGCGCCGGAAGTGTCCGGGAGCGCGATGCCGTCGTTGGACCGCGCCGGAGGAGACACGGTCGCCCCGCCGGAGCGCGGGGGAGCGCCGCCGCGGGACGAGGAGCTCCCAGCGCAGGAGCCCTCGGCGCCACCCGCGGAGGCGCCGCCTGGCTCCTCGGCGTCGGCGCCGCCGGGCTCCTCGGCGTCGGCGCCGCCGGGCTCCTCGGCGCTGGCGCCGCCGGGCTCCTCGGCGCTGGCGCCGCCCGTGCCCTCGGCGCCGAGCGCCCTTCCGACGAGCAGCGCGGCCGGCGCGCCGGCGCCAGGCGGCGGCGCGGGCACGGCGCCGGGGACGGCGAGCGGCGCGAAGACGGGCAGCGCGACGCCCGGGGCGCCTCCCGCGCCATCGCGGCCGGCGAAGGCTGCTCCTGCCCCCTCCGCGTCCTCGTGCGATCATCTCAGGTTTCTGGCGAAGAAGCAGTGCGAGGCGAAGCTCAAGAAATAGACTCGGCCTCTCCGCGGCTCGGGCCGCCCCTCCCGAAATGACGCCACGGTAACGCCGCGATTCCTGGGCAGCGACGACGTGGCGACGATCACGTGCGCTGAGCGCGTGCCCGCACCGGAAGCGCCGGAGCCGGCTTCGCGCTCTGCGAGCCCGGCCGGCAGCTTTTCTTGACGGTGCGCTGTCTCACCTGCGACACTTCTTCCAAGCACCGTCGACCTGCTGCCACGTCCGTCCTCCAGCGAGACCACCCCATGCAGTCCCCTTCGGCTCCTGCCGCGCCGCCGCCAGGTGCGCTCATTTGCGGCAAATACCGCCTTCTTCGGCGGATCGGCGAAGGGGCGATGGGCGTCGTCTGGGCGGCGCACAACGAGGCTACCTCTCGGGAGGTCGCGCTCAAGCTGCTGGTGCGGCCCGACCCGGAGCTCCGCGTGCGGCTGCTGCGGGAGGCGCGCGCTTGCGGCGCCGTGAGCCACCGGAACATCGTCGACATCTACGATGCTGCCGAGACGGAGAACGGCGATCCGTTCCTCGTCATGCCGCTGCTCTCCGGCGAGACGCTCTCGTCCTTGCTCAAGCGCAAGCGCAAGCTGGAGATCCACGACGCCTCGCGCATCGCTCGGGACATCGCGCGCGGCCTCTCCGCCGCGCACGAGCGGGGCATCATCCACCGCGACCTGAAGCCGTCCAACATCTTTCTCCACACCGAGCCTGGCGAGGGCGATGCCATCGTCAAGATACTCGATTTCGGCGTGAGCAAGTTCCTCGTGGGTCCTCAACAGGTGAAGACCGCGACAGGCATCCTCATCGGCTCGCCGGCGTACATGAGCCCTGAGCAGGTGCGGGCGCAGAGCGATATCGACACACGCGCGGACCTCTGGGCGCTCGGCGTCGTGATGTTCGAGATGCTCACGAGCAGGCGGCCGCTCCAGGGCAAGGCGCATGAGCTCCTGAGAAACGTGCTGCAGGGCGACATCCCGGCGGTGTCCCAGCTCGTCTGGCAGATCGATCCCGGCCTCGATGCCCTCGTGACGCAGTGTCTCCAGCGCGATCGCGAGAAGCGACCGCGCTCGGCGGCCGAGGTCGCGGCGGCGCTCGAGCCGTTCGTCACGCCGTCGGCGCCGCAGCGTGTGCCCTCGAGGCCGGGGTCGTCGCCGGAGCTGCGGCACGAGATCCCGCAGCAGCTCGGGCGAGGGTCGTGGGGTGGGGCCGCTCCCGGGCGGTCGCCGACGCCGGCGACCGGGACGCCGCTCCCGGCGTCGATGGCGCATCTGCAGGCCCCGCAGGGACACCCTCCTGGGCGGTCGCCGACGCCGGCGACCGGGACGCCGCTCCCAGCGTCGATGGCACATCTGCAGGCCCCGCAGGGACACCCGAACATGCCGGTCTCGGGGCCGCGCGGGGCGGTCGCGTCGCCGCAGCAGCCGGCGGCGGGCGCGTGGCCTGGGCAGCCGGCGGCGGGCGCGTGGCCTGGGCAGCCGGCGGCGGGCGGGGCGGCGGCGCCGGGGCCTCGGGAGCGGATGGCGAGCAATCCTCTGCTGGGGGACCGCGGGACGATCAAGATCTCACCGGACCAGGCGGCCGCCTATCGATCCGAGGCCGGCGGGTCCAGCGCGTCGCTGGCGCGTCCGGCCGCTCCCCTCGGACAGGCGCTGTCGCTCGGCGGCACGGTGCCGCTCGATCCGCTCCCCGAGCCGAAGCGGCCGCCGCCTGTGCCCGCCCGCTCGCCTGTCGTGTGGATCGCGATGGCCGTGGTCGCGGCGGCGCTCCTCCTGGGGATCGGCATGGCCGCGGGGTATCTCTTGCGGCGCAGCGAGGTGGAGCGCCCGAGGGACCCCGGCGGAGAGCGTGCTACCTTCCGCGTCGCCCTCTCGTTTGCGCCAGGTAAAGCGACCTCGCCCGCCGCGGCGACGCGCCTCGACCCACCCTGCTGAGCTCGATGTCCACCTCTTTCACGCAGATCGCTGCCGGCCTGGTGATCGCCGAGAAGTACAAGCTGGTGCGGCGGCTGGGCGAGGGATCCATGGGCGTCGTGTGGGCGGCGCTCAACCTGTCCACGTCGCGCGAGGTGGCGTTGAAGCTGATTCACCGCCCGGATGCCGAGCTCCGCCGGCGGCTCCAGCGCGAAGGGCGCAACGGCGGGGCGCTGCGGCACCGCAACGTCATCGACATGTATGACATGGGGGAGACCGAGTTCGGCGAGCCCTTCCTGGTGATGCAGCTGCTCACCGGAGAGACGCTCGCGGAGCTGCTCGTGCGCAGGCGGCGGCTCGACGCCGACGTGGCGGCGTCGATCGGGCGAGACGTGGCGAGGGGGCTCGCGGCGGTGCACGCGCTGCACATCGTCCACCGCGATCTGAAGCCGGCGAACATCTTCCTGCACCGCGAGGCCGACGCGGACGAGCCGGTGGTGAAGGTGCTCGATTTCGGGGTCGCGAAGAACCTCGCCGTGAACGACGGCATCCGCACGGCGACGGGCGGCGCGGTGGGATCGCCGCTCTACATGAGCCCGGAGCAGGTGAGGGCCGAGCCGAACGTCGACCACCGGGCCGACATCTGGTCGCTCGGCGTGGTGCTGTTCGAGATGCTGACAGGCATGCGGCCGTTCCAGGGGGACGCGAGGGCGGTCTTCACCGGCATCCTGACGGGCGAGATACCGAAGATCTCCCGGTACGTGCGGCGGGTGGACCCGGGGCTCGTGGAGCTCGTGGCGCGGTGCATGGCGCGCCACCGGGACGAGCGGATCGGGTCGGCCGCGGAGGTGGCGGACCTCCTCGATGGGTACACGGCCGCGGGGGCGCGGGCGAGGGCGGGCTTCGCCGTCGGGGGCGGGGGCGGCGGGGGCGGCGGGCAGGTGGCGGCGATGGAGGCGCCCGCGTTTCCCGGCGGGGCACCGGCAGGGGCGGCGGTGTCGCCGACGGGGAGCGGGGTGCCGGTGTCGCCGATGGCGAGCGGGGCGCCGGTGTCGCCGACGGGGAGCGGGGCGCCGGTGTCGCCGATGGCGAGCGGGGCGCCGGTGTCGGCGACGGGGAGCGGGGCGCCGGTGTCGCCGATGGCGAGCGGGGCGTCTGCGCCGGAGTGGAACGCCGAGCTGACCCAGAGGCTCGAGCCGGAGGCCATGGCGAGCGCCGAGGCGGCGCTGGGCGCGTCGCCCGCATGGGGCCACGGTGAGCCGGGGAAATCGACGACCGCGCCGCTCGTGCCGGGCCCGGAGGCAGGCCGAGGCGCGCAGCCGTCGCCCTGGGCAGCGCGCGCAACGCCGGAGCCTCCGCAGGCGCCGCGGACGCCGCCGCGGCGGCAGGCAGGCTGGAAGCGCCTTCCGTTCCCGGCCGTGGTGGCGCTCGCCGCCGGCGCGGCTGGCCTGGTGGGCGCAGCGCTCTTCGTCGCGTTGCGCTCGCCAGCGCCCGCGGAGAGCGCAGCCGGGATCGAGGCGCTGCCGGAGGCCGGGATCGAGAGCGCCGCGAGCGCGGCAAGGCAGCCGGACCCGCCGCCCTCGCCGGCGACCGCTGCGCCTCAGGCTTCGGCGGCGGCTGAGCCGCCCACGGTGGATGCCGGCGGGGCGAACAGCGCGCCGGACGCGGGGCCGGCGGGCACGGAGCCGGCGTCGGTGGAGCGGAGCCAGCCGGCGGTGGAGGCGCCGAATCCAGCGGCGGCGGCGCCGGTCGTCACGGCGCCGCCGGCTGCTGCGGCGCCCGCGCCGGTGCGGTCGGTGGTTGCGGCGCAGCCCAGGATCCAGCCGTCGGCGCAGCCTGCGCCTGCGCCGCCGCGGCCTGCGCAGACAACGACGGTCCGGCGGCAACCCGTGGATCCGTGCGCGGGCAAGACAGGGTTCATGCGGACGAACTGCCTGCGGGACCAGGCGAAGAAGAAGGACCCCTACGCTCCCTGAGCGGTGTTGAGCGCGGGGGAGCCAGGCATCCGAGGAACTGAGGGCGCATCTCGCCTCCGGCAGGACAGCAGACCCGAGCTTGGCGATCCCTGGCTATTGGCCGGCCATCTTGGGCTTTGAAAAAGCGGTCGTAGGCGTCGGACGATCGGTTCGAACGTTCGAAGATCGGTGGAAGGCTTCAGAAATCGGTCGGAGGCTTCGAGCGACCGGTGCGAGGCGTCCAACCATCGCGGCCCCGCAGCCAGAAGTCGAGGCGGGGTAAGCGGACGGAAGTTATCGATGGCGCGCATCCCTGGAACCAGGGCGGCTTTCGGTCGAACGATGTGCGATGTCCCTGCGAGGCTGTCGAACGTCTGTCGGAGCAGACCGAGGCGGAGATGCCGGCGGGGCATCACGGCCCTGGCGCAGGCGGTGCCCCGAAATCCAGGAGCGGGAGCGCTAGCCCTGCGTCGCCGTCGTGCGCGACGTCGCTGCCTTCGCCGCCGGCGCCGGCCGCGCCGAGCTTGATTGTGGCGCCGTCGAGCGACGGGATGGTGTCCGGTGTGCCCACGAATGCGATGCCGAGGGAATGGCCGCCCAAACCGCCGCCGCCGTTTCCGCCGTTGCCGCCGTTACCTCCCCGCCCGCCGGCACAGGCATCACGAACGGAATTGTTGGGACCAAAACTCTGGCCCTCCCCGCCCGCCCCACCGTATCCACCCAACCCGCCGGTCTGGCCGGCGGCGCCGTCGCCGCCCCTGCCGCCATCGCCGGCGATCAGGCGGACGTCCTGGAACGTGAGTTTTGCGTTGAGGCTCACCAGGGCAATGCTCGACCCCCCTGGAGAGCCGCCCTTGCCGCCTGCACCGCCGCAGCCGCCTGCGCCACCGTTGCCGCCGCTGGCGCCGCTGGCGCCGCCGCTGCCAGCGATCGTGGAGCATTCGGTGTTCCCGCGGGAGCCTCCGCCGCCCCCGCCGCCCTGGGCGATCTTCCCGCGTTGGCCATCACCGCCGGGTGTACCGGCGTAGCCGGTGCTGGAGAGCTGGCCGATGCCGCGCGCGCCTGCACCAGCTACGCCAGGGTCGCCGTCGCTACCCTTCTTGCCCGCGGTGCACGTCGCGGTTGTACTATTGTATCCTCCGGAGTTGTCGTTGTTCTTCTCGTCTGGATAACCTATGTCACCGGAGGTCCCGCGGTCATCCCGGCCAACTCCTCCCCGGCCACCGCGCGAGTCGTCAGTGGTATCCAGGGTGGTGCCGCAATCATTCACCTCCGGCGGTGCTGTTATCACCGCAGCTGCCGAGCAAGCGGGATTGCCGGCGATGCCGTCGGGCGCCTGTTCGCGCGGCGAAGGAGGTACGGCCCCCGAGGCCCCGGGGGCTGCATCCCCTGCCTCGAGCACACACCGGACCAGGTCGACCTTGCAGTGATCAGCGATCGCTGCGATGGAGGAAGTTCCCGCGTCGTTAGGAGCGATCGACGGCGCGATGATATGGAGATCCTCCAGATGTACCGTGCCGCCGACGACGCGCATCGTCAGCGGCACGGCTCCGGGCGTCGCCCTCAGCGTGGTCTTCGGTTCATCCCCCCATCGCCAGTTCGCGGTGCAATCGAGCGCGCCAAAGACGGTCACGCTCGAAGTCACGGTGAGCGTTTCCTCGAACTCCTCGGCGCACGCGTACACGCGTCGCGCGCTCTCGTCCTCAATCTGCGCGGCGAGCGCGAGTGCCTCGGCGAGCGTCTTCACCGGTGCCTCGGGCGTCCCGCTCCCGCCGTCGCTCACCGTGGCCGACACGAACACGCCGCAGCGCGCGTCTGCCGTCCAGCCCTGGTCGCTGGGCACGCACACCAGGGGCGGCGGCCCTCCCCCTGCACCCCCTGAGCCTGCGGCACCCCCGGTTCCAGCGGCGCCGCCCGCCCCTGCTCCGCCGGTTCCAGCGGCGCCGCCCGCCCCGGCGCCGTCGCCTGCCTCGCCACCCCTCCCGCCTTCGTCTCCACATCGATGCAGCTCGCTGCAGTCGGGGCCGAGGCAGCTCGTTGTCTGGCTCGCCACCGCGAACGACGCCAGGACCAGCGTCGAGGCCCCGCGCGCAGCCAGCCGTATCCCTCTCTTGATGGGTCGGTTCATGGGTTCCTCGACTCAGAAGGCGCCGCCGGCGACGAGTCCGCCGCCGCCTGGCAGCACGAGCGGTGCGAGGCGCACCTGGCGCTCCGGCTCGCTCGGCGCCGCAGCGAGCCAGACGTAGCCGAGCGTCCCGATCGCGCTGGCGCCTGCGCCGATGAAGCTCCACAGAGCCAGGTTGCTGAAGAGATATTGATCGTCGACCAGCGAGCGCAGCTCGCCGCACTCCTGCGTCTGGTTGATGCCCGCGGGGTACCTGCAGTCGACGGCTTCTCCCTCCATGGCGTCGACCACGCGCCACTGCCGTTTCGCGTCGCTCGCTTTGCCGTTGGCGACGAGCGTGAACACGACGCCCGCGACCACCCCCGCGCCCGTCAAGACCCCGCCGCCGACGAGCGCGGCGCCGCGCACATCCATCCCTGCGTCTTCGCGCGCGTGGCGCGGGGTGGCTGGCGTCGCGACCGCCGGCGCGGGGGGCGGCGCCAGATCGAGGGTGACGCGTTCTTTCCCCCCCTCGCTCAACTGGATCGTCTTCGTCACCGGGCGCAGACCCTGCACGGTCGCGGTCACCGTGTGCTCGCCGGGGTCGCACTCCACCGGCCCGGTCTGGACGACGCGCTCGCCGTCCAGCGTCAGCTCCACTGCGCCCGGCGCCACGCCCGCGATCGCGATCTCCAGGGTCGGGATGCGGGATGCGAGCGCGGTGAGCTCGATCCGGGCGTCCGCCTGGGCCTGCTGGAACTCCTGTGGAGCGCCGGCGACGAGCGGCTCGTCCACGACACGCTGGTAGAGCGAGCGCGCCTCGAGCAGGCGGCCGAGCCGCTCGCAGGAGCGCGCCGCGAAGAGCAGGAACGGCGGCGCGTGGACCTGTGCGTCCGCCTCGCGGAAGGCTGCGAGCGCCTCCTCGTAGCGGCCGGCGTTGAAGTGCTCCCAGGCCTTGTCGGCGAGGGCTCGGGCCGCCGCCTTGGTCTGCGCGGTCGACGGGGCCGGCTGGGAGATCGCGGTGGCCGGCACGGCCGGGAGCGCGAGCACGAGGAGCAGAGCCAGGCGGAGTCGTCGGCGGGATCGCATGGCGGAGAGGTGCATGGGAGCCGTGGGCGGTCGAGTTGAATTTCAGCGTGTCGCAGAGGGCCGCCGGAGCTCTGCGCGGGCGAGGGGTCGACCTAGGCGGGATGCCGGCAGGACCTCATGGCCGCGGAGCAGATGTTGACGGGGAGAAGTCCAGCAGCGGGAGGGCTTGTCCCGTCTCACCGTCCTGCGCGGCGTCGCTGCCTTCGCCGCCGGCGCCGGGCGTGCCGAGCTCAATGATGGCGTCGTCGAGCGGCGGGATTGTGTCCGGCGTGCCCAGGAACGCGATGCCGAGGGAATGGCCGCCCTGACCGCCGCCGCCTTTGCCGCCGGTGCCTCCCTGGCCTCCCCTCTCGCCGGCACAGGCGTTACGAATGGAATTATTGGGACCAAAACTCTGGCCCTCCCCGCCCGCCCCACCGTTTCCACCCAACCCGCCGATTTGGCCGGCGGCGCCATCGCCGCCCCTGCCGCCCTTGCCGGCGATCAGACGAACCTCATGGAACGTGAGTTTTGCGTCGAGGCTCACGAGAGCGATGCTCGACCCCCCTGGAGCGCCACCCTTGCCGCCCTGACCGCCGCAGCCGCCTGCGCCGCCGTTGCCGCCGCTGGCGCCGCCATCGTTGGTCCCAGGGCATTCGGTACTCCCGCGGGAGCCTCCGCCACCCCCGCCGCCCTGGGCGGTCTTCCCGCGTTGGCCATCACCGCCGGGTTCACCGGCGTAGCCGGCGCTTGAGAGCTGGCCGACGCCGTGTGCGCCTGCGCCAGCTACGCCCGGGTCCCCGTCGCTACCCCTCTTGCCCGGGCTGCACATCGCGGTTGAACTATTGTATCCCCCGGCGTTGTCGTTGTTTTTCTCGTCTGGATAGCCTATGTTACCGGAGGTCCCGCGGTCATCCCGGCCATTTCCTCCCCGGCCGCCGCGCGAGTCGTCGCTGGTATCCGTGGTGGTGCCGCAATTATTCGTCTCCGGCGGTGCTGTTGCCACCGCTTCTGCCGAGCAAGCAGGATTGCCGTCGCTGCCGTCGGGCGCCTGTTCGCGAGGAGGGGGAGGTGCGTCCCCCGACTTCCCGGAGGATGCATCCCCTGCCTGGAGCACACAGCGGACCAGGTCGACCTTGGAGTGATCGGCGATAGCTGCGATGGCGGAGGTCCCCGCGTCCGCCTGATCGATCGACCGAGCGACGATATGGAGATCCTCCAAGTGTACCGTCCCGCCGACGACGCGCATCGTCAGCGGCACGGCTGGGGGCGTCGCCCTCAGCGTGGTCTTCGGTTCATCTCCCCACCGCCAGTTCGCGGTGCAATCGAGCGCGCCAAAGACGGTCACGCTCGAAGTCACCGTGAGCGTTTCCTCGAACTCCTCGGCGCACGCGTACACGCGTCGCGCGCTCTCGTCCTGGATCTGCGCGGCGAGCGCGATGGCCTCGGCGAGCGTCTTCACCGGTGCCTCGGGCGTCCCTTTCCCGCCGTCGCTCGCCGTGGCCGACACGAACACGCCGCAGCGCGCGTCGGCGGTCCAGCCCTGCTCGCTGGGCACGCACACCAGGGGCGGCGGCCCTCCCCCGGCACCTCCGCTCCCCCCAGCACCTCCGCTCCCGCCCGCGCCCGCGCCCCCGCTCCCCGCGGCACCCCCGGTCCCTCCGGCGCCCACGCCTCCTGCTCCCCCTGCGTCACCCCCGTTCTCGCTGCAGAACATGGGCTTGTGCTTGCAATCGTCGTGGTTCGAGTACGGGAAGCAGCCAGCCAGATCGAGGCCGGCGGCCGTCGTTCCGAGGACGAGCAGCGCGGCGGTACGGGCAGTCCGAGGCATCAGCCATTCTCCATCGTCTTGAGTTCAGATCCCGGTCGTCAGAACGCCCCGCCCACCGAGAGACCCACGTCGTTGATTCCCACCCTGGGCGTCACCTGCACGCGCGCCTCGGGGCCGCTCACGAAGGCATAGAGCAGCGTCCCGAGGCCGACCGTCCCGGCCCCCGCGAAGCTCCAGAACGCCACGTTGCTGTAGAGCGCGCTCTCGTCGACCGCTTGGCTTTGCTTTGTACACGCCGCTGGAGCGGGCCGGGCGGTGCACGGGTTCCGATTTCCGGCGAGCAGCGCGGTTTTCTGCGTCTCGGCATCTCCGGCCCTGTTGTTCGCGAGCACCGTGAAGAGCACGCCCGCCGCGGCGCCAACGCCGGTCGCGACCCCACCCGTGACGAGCACCGCCGTCCTCCCGCTGCCCCGCCGCACCTCGGGAGCCGGCAAGCCGATCTGCTCCGCGCCGGCGCGCGTCGCGTCGGGCGCCGGGGTGCGCTGCAGATCGAGGACCACCGCCTCCGTCCCGCCGGCGGTCGCCTCGACCGAGCGCGCCTGCGGCACATACCCGTCGAGCTTCGCTCCGACCTCGTGCCGGCCCGGATCGAGGAACACGGTATCCGCGAGCGGCGCTCGCCCGACGCTCGCCCCGTCGACTGTCACCTCGGCCCCGTCCGGCGCGACGCGGACCGTGACCGCCGCGACCTGCGCCCGCGCCTCCTGCAGCGACGCCTCCGCGCGCTGCCGCTCCTGGACCTTCGTCTCGGGGGCCTCGCGGAGGTAGCGCGTGAGGTACTCGGCCGCGTCGCGGGGCTTGCCCACCCGGAGGCAGGCCACGCCCAGGTTCGAGGCGATCTGGTAGTGCGGCTTCAGCCCCCACGCCGCGAGGAACGCCGCGTGCGCGTCGGCCCACTTTCCTGCGTTGGCCGCCTTCACCCCGTCTTCGAAGAGCTGGCGCGCCCTGTCCGTCAGCGCGTCGCTCTCCTGCGCCTCGGTCCGAGGGGGCGCAGGCTGTGCTCCGGCGGCAGGTGCCAGCAAGGCGACGGCGATGCTCAAGGTCCACAGCAGCGGGCGGTTCGTCGTCATAAGGAGTCCAGCGGTGCTCCAGGGAGCTGCGGTTCGGAAGACGCGTACAGCCGTACTTTACCCACCCTGGAGCGCGAACCGTACCTCTTCCGCGCCGTGACGGAAGCTTTTGTCCACCCGTTCCACGCAGGGCGTGATGGTGCAGCGGCTCCGCCGCACGCCGCCCCGCCCGCCGTGCTGCGCGGCGACAGCCTCGGCTGAGGGGCTTCCCGGAGGGAGAAGCGTGCTCTCGGAGCGCCGGAGACCGCTGCTCCCCTCCCTTCGACTTCCCTCAGATCCCCCAGCGCGGCTTCGCTGGCTTCGGCGTCTGCGGCGGGCTGGGGGTTGTCGGCGGAGACGGCCGCCGAGGGGATGTGCTGTGGGGGGCGGGGCCGCTCGGGGGCTGTGTGCCGGCGGCTGGCGCAACAGGGCCGCGATCGTCGCTCGGCGCGCCCGTGCGACCCGCTGCCGGCGCGCCGGCGCGAACGGCCGTTGGTTCGCTGGGTGGCGTGGGGTCCTGCGCTGATGGCTCGGAGGCGGCCTCCGAACCCGCATCCGTCACCGGCGCAGACGGCACCACGAGAGGTGCAGCGGTCGACGTCTCTGCAGCAAGGCGACTCGCCGGGGGCGCGGACGGGGCATCGCGGGTGGTGATCTCCGGGCCGGAGGCCGCGAGCTCGGCGGTCGCCGGGGCGTCTGCGGGAGACGGAGCCTCGGCCTGCCCGCCATAGTACGCTCCGAGCGTCACGCCGAGCCCGCTGACGGCAGCCGCGGCGCCCGCGGCGATGAGCCACGTCGTCCACGCGACCGAGCGCCGTCCACCGGACGGCTTGGCAGGATCGATCGTGCCAGTCAGCGTGCCCGCCGAGACAGAGCCCGCCAGCGGCGCCGGTGACGGAGCGAGCGGCCCGCCTGGGGTCGTGCCGCCCGGCCCCAGTGGCATTCCGGGCAGGGGCGTCGCCGCCCCTGGAACGAAGCCGGTGGGGGCCAGGGGGAACGGTCCGTGCGCATCGGACACGGACGACGCGAACCGCGGCGCGCCCGCGATGCGCGCGAACTCGTCGACCAGCTCGCGGACGGTCTGGAACCGGTGGGCCCGATCGCGCGCCAGCGCCCGGTGGAAGAAGGCGTCGATGGTCGGGGGCAGGCCGGGGGCGAGCTGGGTCGCGGAGGGGATCGGGTCGACGAGGATCCTGGTCATGACCTGCGCGAGCACATCGCCGGGGAAGGGGAGGTATCCCGTGACCATGCGGAACAGGATGACCCCGAGCGCCCAGAGGTCGCTGCGCGCGTCGACGTCGCGCTCGGCGCGGAGCTGCTCCGGGCTCATGTAGTGGGGCGAGCCCATCACCTCTCCGGTCGTGGAGGCGTCGGCGACGAGCTTCGAGGTGGTCTCCTTGGCGATGCCGAAGTCGAGGAGCTTCACCAAGTCCTCGTCCTCGCCGTCGACGTGCGCGAGGAAGAGGTTGGCGGGCTTGAGGTCGCGATGGACGAGGCCGGCGTCGTGCGCGCTGCGGAGGGCCTTGCCGGTCTGGGCGAGGATGCGATGCGCCTCCAGCAGCGGGAAGCGGCCGCGCCGCAGGAGGCGCGCGTTGAGGTCCTCGCCCTGGAGGAGCTCCATGACGAGGTAGGGGACGCCCTCGTGAATGCCGAAGTCCTGCACCTTCACGACGTGCGGCGTCCTGAGCTGGGCGGCCGCGCGCGCCTCGCGCTCGAAGCGGGTGCGGAACGCGGGAGAGCTGGCGTAGGCCGGGTCCATGAACTTGACGGCGACCGGCGTGCCGAGCTGGAGGTGGTGCGCGACCCAGACCGAGCCCATGCCGCCGCGAGAGAGCGGGCGCTCGAGGCGGTACTTGTCGATGAGGACGGAGCCGGCGCCGAGGTGCATGGGCGGGAGTTCGGGAGGAGGGAAGAGGCTAGCGGATCCGGACGCGGGGAAGGAAGAGGATGAGGGGGAGCGGGGGTGGATCGGGTGGCGGCGGTTGGGGGAGGGCGGCACGGGGCAGGCGGTGATGGGGTGCCGACCGGGGTTCTCCTGATGCGGGCGTGGTGGACGGAAGCTCGGGCGCGCGGCCGATGCTGAGGTCAGGGGTGCTGACAGCGTGTTTGCGCTCCTCTCGGTGGAGCGGTGACATCTCGGGAAGCGGGCCACGCCGAGCGACGCCGCTGGCGGGATCGCGGGGCCTTTGGGGAGCGCGAGACGCACGAGGGGCCATCGATGGGGCCCATGGCGTCACGAGGAGGTGAAATCGAGCGTCGGCGCCTTGGCTCCGCGGGCGCCGTCGCCGTCGCTCCCGTCTCCCTCGCCGCCGAGGCCGGGCTCGCCGAGCTCGAAATGGATGTCGTTCGCGTCCATGGGCGGCGGTGTGCCGCGAAAGGCGATGCCGATGGAGTGACCGCCGCGGCCGCCGCCGCCGCGGCCGCCCTGACCACCCTGACCGCCGCGGCCGCCGTCGCAGGCGTCGTTAAGGCCGGAGGAGTCCGGCGGTGCCACGCCGCCCACGCCGCCGTTGCCGCCGCCGCCGCCGGGCTGTCCTGGAGCGCCGTTGCCGCCCTTGCCACCGCTGCCTGTCTTCAGGGTGACGTCGTGGAACTGGAGGGTGGCGTCGAGGCTGATGAGTGCGATGCTCGCGCCGCCGGCGGAACCGCCGAGGCCGCCCTTGCCACCGCAGCCGCCCGCGCCGCCCGAGCCGCCGCTGGGGCCGCCGACTCCCTTGGCACCGCCGGGGCAGGAACGCCCGGGGGAGCCACTGCTGAGAACACCGCGAGCGCCACCGCCGCCACCGCCACCCTGCGCCGTGGTTCCGGGCATGCCGGAAACGCCGGATAGGCCGGTGTAGCCACCTTGTGAGAGGGTGCCGAGAGCCGTGGCCCCGGCGCCTGGCCCGCCGGGCATGCCATCTGCGCCGGCCTTGCCGGGGGCGCAGAGAGTTCCCCCTGCTGTCTGCCCGGCTCCGCCATTGGCCGAGCCACCCGGTAGGCCATCGCTGCCGCTGACACCGCTGCTCGGTTGTCCTACTCCGCCAGCGCCGCCGATGGAGACCTCGCCCCCATCTTCGCAGTCGTTGAATTGCTCGACACCGCCGGCGGTAACAGAGGCCATGCACCCAGATTCACCTGGGTTCCCATCGCCACCGCGCGTCGCGCTGTTCGTGTCCTGGCGTTGAGCGGCGCCAGGCGCGGCATCACTTGCCTCAATCGTGCAGCGCGCCAGCGAGACCGTGACACCATCGGCCATCGCCGCGATGGACGACGCTCCGGATGTCAGAACCGATTCAGCAAGGACATGCACGTCCTCCATCCGAGCTGATCCGCCCCCGTGCATCGTGAGCGGGATGGTCCCAGCCTCGGCCGTCAGCGTCGTCCGCTTCTGTTCGCCTACCCATCGCCAGCCGTTCTCGCAGTCGAGTCCACCGAACAGCGTCACATTCGCCTGGATCTCGACCTTCTCTTCGAACGTCTCGGCGCACGCATACACGTTCTTCCTCGTGGCATCGGGGAAGGCAGTCGCGAGGGCGATGGCTTTCCCCAACGACCTCACCGGCGCGTCCGGCGTCCCGGCGTTCTCATCGTCTCCGTCGAGCCTCACGAAGATCCCACCACACAACGCGTCGGCCTTCCATCCGTCGCCCTCTCCTGGCACACACTGCGGCGGCGGTCGCGGCTGTCCTCCGGCTCCGCCTTCTCCATCGCTCCCGTGGCAGCCGAGGATGTCCGCGCAGCCGGTGGTGTCCTCTCCTTGGGAGCCCGCTTCGTCGGCCTCCTGAGGACGAGAGAACGGCCAGTCGCACCCGGCCCCGCCGGCGGCTAGGGCCATCGTCGCTAGAAAGAGCACCGAGGCGACACGAGCGCGGCGACGCATAGTGCAAACTCCTCCTGTCCAGGAATGCGAGATCAGAGCTGTCCGGTGAGCGAGAGTCCGGCAACACTCGGCCCCAGGAGCGGCGCTGCCCGCACGCCTGGCGCCACCTCAACAGGCTTCCTCGTCACGAGCCCATACACAAGCGTGCCAGCTCCGATCGCCCCGCCTGCCACGAAGCTCCAGAACGCCGCGTTGCTGAGATCAACCTTGGCATATGCCGTATCCCTGAGGCCATTGCAGCCGGTCTGGCTCATGCCACGACAGGAAGATTCGCTGTACCCGTTGGCCAGCAACGCATCCCTCTTGTGCTCTGCCTCGCTCGCCCGCGCGTTGGCCATCACCGTGAGTATCGCGCCCGCCGCGACGCCAGCGCCAGCCGCAATCCCGCCTCCGACGAGCACTGCCGTCCGGACGTCATCTCGCGGCGTTATCAGTGCCGAGGAGATCGATGGGGCAGCGCGCTCAGTCACGCTTGAGGATGGCATGCGTTCGGCTGCCGGTTGCTCAACGGCCGGCAACGCATCGATCGCGGCCTGATCAAGCTTGACGCGTTCTCTCGATCCCTCGGCCAGCTGGATAGCCCGGGTCAAGGGGCGGCGCCCAGGCGAGCGAACGACCAAGGTGTGAGCGCCTGGATCGCGCTGCACCGGGGTAGAACCCTGGATGGGCAGGCCATCGAGCGTTATCTCCAGCCCGGCAGGAACGGTACCCGTGACGTTGACTTCCACGGTCGGGGTGCGCGCTTCTAGCTCGGCAAGCTCCTTCGTCGCGCTGGCTTTCGCGTCGGCGAATGCGGGTGGAGCGCCGGGCGCAAGCTTTTCGTCCACGACGAGCCGATATATATCGCGCGCCTCGAGAAAGCGGCCGAGCTTGACGTAACAGCGCGCCACCATGAGCAGGAACGGGGGCGCGTGCGCTTTCGCCTCCGCGTCACGAAACGCCTGAAACGCCTCCGTGTACCGGTCAGCCTCGTAGTGGGCCCATCCCAGCTCAGCGAGCGCGACAGCGGCTGCTTTGCTCTGCGCCGACACAGGACTGTCCTGCGCCGCCGCAGGCGATGTGCAGAGCAGGCCGACGAGGAGCAGGCTGGCCGCTGCAGAACGGTAGTTCATCGCCGCACTCTTACTCACAGATTGTCCTCGGGGAAAGAACGCGAGCCGGCGAGTTCACGAGACCAGGCAACCGCGGGGCACGGTGGCGTCACGGGGAGGCGAAATCGAGCGTCGACTCCTTGGCTCCGGAGGCGCCGTCGCCGTTGCTCCCGTCTCCCTCGCCGCCGAGGCCGGGCTCGCCGAGCTCGAAATGGAGGTCGTTCGCGTCCATGGGCCGCGGCGTGCCGCGAAAGGCGATGCCAATGGAGTGACCACCGCGGCCACCGCCGCCGCGACCGCCCTGACCGCCCGGGCCGCCCGGGCCGCCGTCGCAGGCGTCGTCAAGGCCGGAGGAGCCCGATAGCGCCTTGCCGCCGGTGCCGCCGTTGCCGCCGTTGCCGCCGCGCTGTCCTGGAGCGCCGTTGCCGCCCTTGCCACCGCGCCCTGTCTTCAGGGTGACGTCGTGGAACTGGAGGGTGGCGTCGAGGCTGATGAGCGCGATGCTCGCGCCGCCGGCGGAACCCCCGAGGCCGCCCTTGCCACCGCAGCCGCCCGCGCCACCCGAGCCGCCGCTGGGGCCGCCGACTCCCTTGGCATTGGGGTCGGGGCAGGAGCGCCCGGAGGCGCCACTCTGGGGAACACCGCGAGCGCCGCCACCACCGCCGCCACCCTGCGCCTTGGTTCCGGGCAGGCCGGGCAGGCCGCCTGCGCCGTCGTAGCCACCTCGTAAGAGGGTGCCGAGAGCCGTGGCCCCGCGGCCTGGCTCGCCGGGCATGCCACCTGCACCAGCGTTGCCAGGGGCGCAGACAGTTCCCCCTGTCGTCTGCCCGGCTCCGCCATTGGCCGAGTCACCCGGTAGGCCATCGCTGCCGTTGCCACCGTTGCTCGTCTGTCCTACTCCGCCAGCGCCGCCGATGGAGACCTCGCCCCCATCTTCGCAGTCGTTGAATTGCTCGACACCGCCGGCGGTAACAGAGGCCATGCACCCAGCTTCACCTGGGTTCCCATCGTCACCGCGCGTGGCGCTGTTCGAGTCCTGGCTTTGATCGGCGCCAGGCGCAGCATGACTTGCCTCAATCGTGCAGCGCGCCAGCGAGACCGTGACACCATCGGCCACGGCCGCGATGGACGACGCTCCGGATGTCAGAACCGATTCAGCAAGGACATGCACGTCCTCCATCCGAACTGATCCGCCCCCGTGCATCGTAAGCGGGATGGTCCCAGCCTCGGCCGTCAGCGTCGTCCGCTTCTGTTCGCCTATCCATTGCCAGCCGTTCTCGCAGTCGAGTCCACCGAACAGCGTCACATCCGCCTGGATCTCGACCTTCTCTTCGAACGTCTCGGCGCACGCATACACGTTCTTCTTCGTGGCATCGGGGAGGGCAGTCGCGAGGGCGATGGCTTTCCCCAACGACTTCACCGGCGCGTCCGGCGTCCCGGCGTTCTCATCGTCTCCGTCGAGCCTCACGAAGATCCCACCACACAACGCGTCGGCCTTCCACCCTTCGCCCTCCCCTGGCACACAGTTCGGCGGCGGATCCGGCGGCCCTCCTGCCGTTCCGTCCGACTGGCAGTCATCCAGCAGCTCACCACTCAAGTCAAGGCACGTGGGGTCGCTGCATTGAGGTCCTATCGTTCCCATGGCCATCGTCCCCAGGAAGATCGCAGCAGCAAGATGGGCGCGACGACGCATAGTACGGCCTTCTCCCTTCGAAGTACGTAAGCTCAAAACCTTCCGCTGAACGAAAGCCCGGCAATGCCCGGTCCGAGGAACGGCGCCACGCGTGTGCCCGGGACCGTCTTCTGAGGCTCAGCGTTCATCGTCACCAGCCCGTAGACCAGCGTGCCAACCCCGACCGTTCCCCCCGCCACGAGACTCCAGAATGCGACGTTGCCCAGGTCGATCTCGTCATAGACTGCGTCTTTAAGGTCGCTACACCTGGGAACGTCCCCCTCGGGGCATCTCTTCTCGTCGCCCCATTGGGCTTTCAGCTCGTTCCGGACCTCTTCCGCGTGATCGGCTCGATTGCCGGCGAGCACCGCGAAGACCACGCCCGTCACGATGCCGGCGCCCGCCACGACCCCGCCCGTGACGAGCAACGGCGTCCGCAGCTCAGCGCGCGGCGCCACCGGCTCCACCACGAAGGGACGCGCGCCCACGCCAGCGACCGGCGCGCGCTCCAACTGCACCGCCACCGTCTCCGCACGGCCCGCCACCGCCGCGACGGGACGCGTCGCAGGCGCGTACCCATCGAGCTTCGCCCCGATCTCGTGCTCGCCCGGTGCCAAGAACACCCGATCCGCGAGCGGCGCCTTGCCCACGACCGCCCCGTCGACCGTCACTTCCGCCCCCGCCGGCGTCACCTGCACCGTCACGGATGCGACTTTCGCGAGCGCCTCCTTCAGCGACGCTTCGGCGTTCTGCCGCTCGTTCACCTTGGTGGCCGGCGCCTCGCGCAGATACCGCGTCAGGTACTCTGCCGCGTCGCGGTGCTTGCCCAGCTTGAGGCACGCGACCCCCAGATTCGACGCGATCTGGTAATGTGGCTTGATCGCCCACGCCGCGAGGAACGACGCGTGCGCATCGGCCCATTTCCCCGCCGCCGCCGCCTGTCTCCCCTCTTCGTAGAGCTGCCGCGCCTTGTCCGTCAGCGCGTCGGTCTCCTCAGCGACGGCCGGAGTGGCCGGCTGCTGCGCGCCCGCCGGCTGCGCCATCAACGCCACGGCCACACCAAAGCTCCACAGAAGCGGTCGCTTTCTCATCGTCGGAGTCATCAGAACTCAGGCTTCCCTTCGGGGAGAGGCGGCACGGCAGTGCTCGACGGCGGCACCTTACCCCCTCTGGGCTTCGGGTCCAAGCGCCCCGGCGCGGCCCCACCTGCCTTCGTGTTCCTTGTCCGCCCGGATGGCTGCGCCTTCGGCTGAGGCTCACCCTGCTGCGGCTGCTCCTGCGCCGCCTGCGGCTTCGCCGTCGCCTCCGGCGGTGCCGTCGTGGCGGGCGAGCCTGTCGTCGCCGCCGCGCCGGCCTCGGCGCTCGGCCCCGGCGCCGCCGCGCTCCCCGAGGGCGGCGCCACGCCCGGCCCCGTCGCTTCCGGCGCTACAGTCCCACCCCCGGGTGCCCCCTGCGACACCAGCACCGCGACCATCCCCGCCACGGCCACGAAGCCGAGCCCCGCGACGGCCCAGATCCACGTCCGCGACGACGCCGGCTTCTCGACGATGACCGGGATCTCGTCGCGCTCCTCCCCGCCGACGCTCGGCACCGGCGGCATCGGCCCCGCCGGCGCGCTCCACGCCCCGCCGTTCGCCGCCCGCCCGGCCCCGCCGCTCGCCGCCACGGCATTCCCCGCCGCCGCCTGGCCCATTCGCACAGGCCCCGTGCCCCCCGCCTCGATCCCCGCCGCCAGCGCCGCGCTCCCCAGCAGCTTCTCCGAGTCGATGACCAGCGTCCCCTTCGGCCCAACCTGCTGCGACGCCGGCCCCGCCGGCCCCGCCACGCCCTTCTGCGACGGCGGCAGCGACCCCGGCGCCCGCCGCTCCTGCAGCGCCACCCCCGGCATCGCGCCCGCCACGCCCACCGGCCCCGTCCCGCCCTGCTGCGCCGCGAACCGCTCGCGCCACCCGCCGCCGAACTGCGGCTTCTCCTCCACCTCGGCCAGCGGCCGCGCCCCGAACATGCCCCGCGCGATCTCCCCCTCGTCCTCCGAGACCTCCTCGATCCGGAGCAGCACCCCGTGCCGGTCCTCCATCGTGACGTCCCGCTCCCTCACGAACCGCACAGATACCCCGCCCGGGATATCCGCCTCCCGCCCGCTCGTGATCGACGTCCACTTGATGTTCGACCGGTACAGCACCGTCGCGATCTTCGCCGCCGCCAGCGCGATCGACCCGAAGGGCTCATCCGGCTTGTGGACGATCACCACCCGCTTCGGCTGCGCCCCCTCGTCGGCCACCCAGTCCCACGTCGCGCCGCTCCGCCGCAGATACGGCAGATCCCCGAACTCCTCGACATACCGCTCCAGCACGTGCGCCACACGCTCCGGCGCCTCCCGCACCGCGCCGGTGTACTCGCGGTAAAACATGCCCGCCGACGAGTTCAGCTCCGTCGCGTTCATCACGTGCCGGTAAAACGTCGCCGACGCCTCCAGCAGCGTCGCATACCCGAGGTCCCGATCCACCGCGACGATCCCGTGCGCGAACGGCGGGTTCCCCCGCCCGGCATGGTCGACCGCCCCGCCGATCCGGAAGCCGAAGATGAGCCCCACCGCCCCGTGGCCAGGCTCGTGCTGCGTGTCATCCCTCGACAGATTGCCAATCGCGAACGCGTGCGTCGCCCCCGTCGCAGGCTCGATGTACTTCATCAGCCGCGCCAGGTGGCTGAACTGCGTCGTCGTGAGGGGCCCTTGCGGCACCTCCGGGCAGTACATGAAGTCGATCTGGTGCCCCGGGATGTTCCCGTGCAGCACATGATACCACGCCGCGTCCGCCGGCGCGCGGTACCGCGGGATCACATACCCCGAAGCGCCCTCGCTACCGTACATTGGGCCTGACCTGCTGCGGCACCGGCGGGGCAGGGAGCGCCGCTGTCCGCGACAGCGCCGAATGCCCGCTGATGTCCTGCTTCATCCGCTGCAGGAGCTGCGGATCATACGCGTTCTTCGGGAGGATCTTCTCCACGAAGTGCGAGAACAGGTGATGCGTGCTGTGCCCGTAGCTCGCCGACCCGACGAGCACGCGAATGTCGATGTTGTTCTTGTACCGCTCCAGGCTGTCGATGAGCGTCTTGTAATACCCGCGCGCCTCCCGCTCCACCTCGGCCGGCGTCCCGGACAGAACATCGGACTTGTTGATGAAGAGCACGACCGCCTTGCACGAGGCCAGCGTCTTCGGGCTGAAGAAGAACTGCAGCGACTGCGGCTGAAACTCCCGGAGCTGCTCCTGGATCCTCGACGGCTCGATCTTCTGACCGTCCTTGCCCGCCAGATCCACGACCATCAAGAGCCCATGGATCTCCTCCATGATGAGCTCCTGCTGCGCATCCACGATGTGCTCGCCGCCCCAGTCGCCGATCTCGAACACGTGCTCCGTCAACACCTCTTTCGTGAGGACGTGGCTGACGGTCCGCTCGTAACGCTCGATCTTCGTCCCCTGCAGCGTGCCCAGATCCACGAGGGGATTCGCCCACTTGAGCGTGAGCGACGTCTTGCCGGTCCACTTGATGCCGAGCGTCAGGATCTTGTACCGCTTCTGCGTGATCTTCGGCCGGCTCTCGAGCTCGCTCTTGTACCAGTCGATCTCCTTCTGCTGGGCGTCGAGCCAGTCGACCTTCTGGCGATCGTCGCTCCTCGCGATCTCGAGCGCCTGCTGGATCTGCCCGTACTGCGACCGCATCTGATCCAGCTGGCCCTTGGCCTGCCGGAGCGCCTCGATGTGCTGGTTCGCGTCCTGGAGCTGCCGCTTCAGCTGCGTGGCCTGCATCAACAGGAACACGGCGCCTGCGCCGCACGCCACCGCGATCAACCCGAGCACTATCGGTAGAACAACCTGCATGGCTTACAATCCTCGCGCCCCGCCGGGCGGGCTATCCCGCCCTGTCCTGTCCCGCGCGGCCGGAAGAACGGCGAGCGCGGGCCGGCCTGAATCCTGAGAAACGCATCAGACCACGGCTCGCCGCAGCGTACAAGTCCGAGGTAATCCCCAGCACGAGCCATGACTTCATCGTCCGCCACCGTTCGCCATGGTCCGCCACCGGACGCCACCGGACGCCATGTCCCCCCACACACAGGACCCGCGTCCTCCGCGCGCCGCTCCCGCTACCGGGCTGTCCCGATCACCTCGCGCCACCGCCCTTGCGGGTCACCCGCGGCAGCGCCGTCCTCGTCTCCGGCGCGAGATCCAGCGTGTCCCGCTCCCCGGCCGCGAGCCGCAGCGCGCCCGCATACGCGATCATCGCCCCGTTGTCCGTGCAGCTCGCGAGCGGCGGCACGAACAGCGCGAGGCCCCGCCGCTCGCACGCCGCGGCCATCTTCGCGCGGAGCCCCTGGTTCGCCGCGACCCCACCGCCGAGGACCACCCGCCCGATCCCCTCGGCCCGCGCGGCCCGCACGGTCTTCTGCACGAGCGCGTCGACAACGGCCCCCTGGAAGGCCGCGCACAGGTCGCGGAGCGCCTGCCCCTCCGGCCGCCCCCGCTTCGCCACGTGCCGCGCGACCGAGCTCTTGATGCCCGAGAAGCTGAACTCCAGCGATTCCTTGCGCGCCATCAGCGCCGGCACCGCGTCCGCCGCGGCCGCCGCGTCGCCCCCGGCGGCGAGCCGATCGACCACCGGCCCGCCCGGATAGCCGAGGCCGAGCAGCTTCGCCACCTTGTCGAACGCCTCGCCCGCGGCGTCGTCGCGCGTCGCGCCGAGCTCCCGGATCGCGCCGATCGCCGGGCCATCCACCCGGTAGATGGCCGTGTGCCCGCCCGAGGCGAGCAGCGCGACGTACGGGAACGACGGCCGCTCGTGCTCGTCGAAGCGCGGCGCGCCGCCCCGCCGCAGGAACACCGCGAGCAGGTGCCCAACGAGGTGATCGACGCCCACGAGCGGCTTGCCCGCGGCCCACGCGAGCCCCTTCGCGGCCTGCAGGCCGACGAGCAGCGCCCCGGCGAGCCCCGGCCGCGACGTCACCGCGACGCCGTCGAGATCCGCCGCCGAGACGCCCGCGCGCGAGAGCGCCTCGCGCACCACCGGGACCACCGCGCGCGCGTGATCGCGCGCCGCGACCTCGGGCACGACGCCCCCGTAAGGCGCGTGCAGCGCCACCTGGCTGCGCACGACGTCGGAGAGGACGTCGCCTCCCTCGGTGACCACCGCCGCCGCCGTCTCATCACACGATGTCTCGATCCCTAGAACCCGCATGTCCCTGTCCGCCGCGTCAGCCTGAAATTGCCAAACACCTGCCGCTGCCCCGCCGCATCCGCCTCGTCCGGCGCGAGCGGCGCCCGGCCAGGCCGGAGCAGGCGCACCTCGACCGACGCGTCCGTGCGCAGCGATAGCACCGCGAGCATCGGCTCCGCCTCCGGCTCCGACGCGTCGACCGCGTAGATCGCGTTGCGCTCCCGGCCCTCCCCGAACTCCAGCCGCGACAGCGGGTCGTGGGCGAGCGCGCCGATCGGCCGCAGCGGCACGCCGTCGAGGAGGCGCCGCTCGGCCGTGGCCCCGTCGGGCGCCTCGTAGGTCCACAGCGCGCCCGGCGGCTCCGGCCCGTCGAGCGCGTCCGCGTCGAGCGTGAGCCGCATCTGCACCCGCGGGCTCAGGCCGGCGCGGAACGCGCCGCCCAGCGTGATCGCGCCGCAGTACGCCTCCCCGTCGGCCGTCGAGAACCGGCTCAGATCGTCGCAGCCGGCCGCCCCGCCGGCGCTCATCGCGCCGGCGAGGGCGAGCGGCGCGAGCCGCAGCGCGCGGCGCCGCGGCCCGGGCGGAGAAGCGCGGCTCAAGGCGCGGCGCTCCGCATCAGCTCGGCCGCTGTCTGGCGGACGCGCGGCTCGGGATCGCCCGCCGCGAGCTGCCGGAGCACCGGCGCCGCCGCCGCGCGGTCCGCGGAGGCGAGGGCGCGGGCCGCCGCCTCGCGCACCAGGGCGTACGCGTCGGCGCGGGCCGCCTCGCCGAGCGTCTCGGCCACCTGACTCGGCCTGCCGCCGCCCGCGCCCCCGCCCGGCGCGCCGAGCCGGCCCAGCGCCTCCGCCGCGCGCACGCGCAGCGGCCAGCTCGACGAGGTCCGCAGGAGCTCCGAGACGGCCGCGATCGTCGGCCCGTGCCGGACCGCGCCGAGCGCCGCGAGCGCCGCGCGCCGCACGCTCTCCTCGGGATCGCCGAGCGCGTCGACCACCGCGGCCTGGGCCTCGGGCTCGGGCCGGGTCGCGAGCAGCTCGACCGCGCGCGTGCGCACCTCGATCGCCGGGTGCCGCACGAGCGCCACGAACCCGCTCACGACCGCCGCCGCGATCCCCTCCACGGCGGCCTCCACCTGCCCCCTCGGCTCCGGGGCGAGCGCCGCGCGCCCGTCCGTGAACGGCGCGAGCCCGAGCGCCGCGATGCCCCCGCCGGCGCCGCGATCGCCGCTTGCCCCGCCCGACACGGCCGCGCCGCGCGAGAGGATCGCGTCCGCGACGACCAGGGCCCGCTCGGGCGACGTCGCGACCGCGGCGACAGCGGCCTTCTGCAGCGCCGGGCCGAGCGCCACGAGCGCGGCCGCGCGATCCTCCGGGCCGGGCGGATCGGGGTCGAGCCCCGCGAGCACGTCCTTCACCGTCAGCGCGCCGTCCGGTACCGGCAGCGGCTCGCGCGTGCGCGGGTACGCGCGCCGCGTGAGCGCGACCGCCGCCGACACCGCGGCGGCGCGCAGCCCCTCGTCCGACGAGAACGCGCCGGCCGCGATCGCCTGGGCGGCCCCGCCCGCGGCGACCGCCTCGGCCTCGCCGGCGCCGCCGCCCCCGGGGCCCGCGCCGCCGCCGCCGAGCCGCGCGAGCGTGAGCAGCGCCGCGCGGCGGAGCTCCGGCTCGCTCGAGTCGGCGAGCGACATGAACAGCGCGGGCCCCTCGCCGCCGCCCGCGAGCTCGCCCAGCGCGCGGACCGCGGCGGCGCGCGGCACGGAGCCGGCCTCGGGCGCCCGCGCGACCGCGGACAGCGCCGCGGCGTGCTTCCGGTCGTGCGTCAGCCCGAGGCCGACCGCCGCGAGCGCCCGCACCTCCGGCGCCGGCGACGACAGGAGCCGCGCGAGCAGCGCCACCGCCTTGGCCGCCGGCCGCCCGCCGCCCGCCGCGAGCCGCGCCACGCCCCAGGTCGCGGCGACCGCGACCGCGTCGTTCGGCAGCACGCTCGCCGCCGCGTCGCGCGGCGCGAGCATCTGCTCGTAGCGCTCCAGCATGGCCGGGTCGCGCAGCGCGCCGCACGCGATCATCGCGCGGGCGCGCAGGCCCTTGTCGGCCTGGCCGATCGCGAAGTTGTAGAGCGCCGGCCCGGCGCCCTTGTTCTCGACGTAGGCCAGCACCTCGATCGCGATCTTCTGCTGCGACTCCTTCTCGTCCGCGAGCGCGTCGAGCAGCGGCTTCACCGCGCGGGCGCCGATCTTCGCGAGCTCCGCGCGCGCCGCCGCGCTCGCCGCGCGGCCGTCGCCGCGGACCTTCTGCATCAGCGGGAAGGTCATCGCGCCGTAGAGCTCCACGAGCAGCCGCCGGTAGAGCGGCTTCTGCGGGTTGCCGACCGCGACCGGCAGGAGCTCGCGCTCGAGCACCTCGAGCGAGCCCCTGCCGAGGTTCACCTGCATGGACATCCGCGCCGCGCGCGCGACGAGCTCCTCGTCGTTCGACGCCCTCACCACCCGGCGGAAGAGCCGGTCGGCCTCCTCGGCCTGCCCCGCGGTGAGCAGCAGCTCGGCGAGGTCGAAGTACACGGGGAACAGCCGGTCGTTCTTCGCGAGCGCCTGCCGGTACTCGGCGATCGCGCGCGGGAAGTCCTGCCGCCGGCGGTACATGTCGCCGAGCTTCTGGTGGCCGCTCGCGTCCTCGGGCGACAGCTCGACGGCCCGCGCGGCGTACCGGATCGCGTCGTCGTCGCGGTACAGCTCCGCGGCGTACTGCGCCATGCGCTGGTAGAACTCGCGGGCCCGCTTCGGGTTCACCTCGACGAGCTTGCCCAGCACGTCGATCGCGCCGAGGAGGTTCTGCTGGAGCACGAGCACGCGCTCCAGCGCGAGGAGCGAGTCCTCGTCGCCCGGCGCGGCCTGGACCAGCCGCCGGAGCGTGGCCTCGGCGTCGGGCAGCCGGTGCAGCTTGCGCTGCACCTCCGCGAGCAGCCGCCCCGCCTCCAGGTCGGGCGGGGCCGCGTTGAAGCGCGCGGCGAGCGGCGCGACGCGGCTCGGCAGCTCGTGGGTGAGCGACCAGAGACTGACGATGTGGGTGCGCGCCTCGCGCGCGAGCAGCTTGTCGTTGCCCGCCCCGGCGAGCAGCTGCTCCCAGAGCTCGCGCGCCTCCGCGTAGCGCGGCCCCGCGTTGCCGAGCGCGCTCGCGGTGCGCTCCAGCGCGATCGCGAGCGCCTTCTTGTAGCGGCTGTTCGCGGGCTCGAGCTGCGCGGCCTCCCGGAGCGCGGCGAGCGCCTCCGCCACCATGTCGTGGTCGAGGTACACCTCCCCGAGCGTGGCCGCGGCGCGCGCCCGGCTCGGCACGACCTGCTTGATGCGCGCCCACGTCTCCAGCGCCTTCTTCTTGTCGCCGGCCTGGAAGTACCGGTCGCCCAGGTCGACGAGGTGGCTCGGATCGCCGCCCGCGGCCGCGGCGAGCCGCTGGAGCACCTTGAGGGCCCGGTCCTTCTCCTCCACCCGCTCGTAGAAATCGGCGACGGCCGCGAGCGTCTCGGCCTCGTCCGCGACGCGCCCCTCGAGCTGGGTGAGCAGCGCGAGCGCCTTGGGCCGGTCGCCCCGCTGGATGAGCGTCTCGCACAGCTCGAAGACGAAGTCCGCGTTGCCCGGGGCCGCCTTGATCAGGAGCTCGTACTCGCGGATCGCGGCGTCGAGCTCGCCGGCGGTCTGCAGCAGGTGGACGAGCCGGAGCCGCGTGTCGATGTGCTTGCCGTCGAGCGCGAGCGCCTTCCTGTAGATCCCGATCGCCTTGTCGACGTCGCCGGTCTCCTCGTACAGGGCGCCCAGGGTCGCGAGCCGCTGGAAGTCCTGCCCCTTCTCGGCCTCGAGGATCGCGATGAGCTCCGCGAGCTTGCCCTCGGCGCGGAACGCGTCGGTCATGATGAGCAGGATCTCGGCCCGCACCCCGGCGGCGCTGCCGGCGATGGCGAGCGCCCGCTTCAGCACGGCGAGCGCCTCGTCCATCTTCTTCTGCTTGGCGAGCGCCTGCCCGAGATCGCGCAGCGCCGGCGCGAGCGCCCGGTTGTCGCCGGCCGCGGCCTTCACGAGCTCGCGGAACTCGGCCTCGGCGCGCGCGTGGTGCCCGCGCGCGGAGAGCTCGCGCCCGAGCTCGGCCTTCACGAAGAGCGAGCCCTGCGCGTTCTTCACGAGCGCGTCGTGCTGCGCCTTGGCCGCCTCGAAGTCGGAGAGGTCGAGGCAGAGCGCGAGCAGCGTGCGCCGCGTCTGCTCGACGTCCGCGGGGATCTTGAGCAGCGGCAGCGCCTTCTCGTAGTGCCCGCGCGCGCGGGCCTTGTCGCCGCGGTCCGCCTCGAGCTGGGCGAGCGCCATCATCGCCGCCGGGTCCCCGGGCCGGTCCGCGATGGCGGCCTCGTAGGTCTTGATGGCGTCGTCGTAGCGCCCGTCCTGCTTGTAGACGCCGGCGAGCACGACCTTCGAGGCCCAGGCGTCGGCCCCGGGCTGCGCGGCGCGGCGCTCGAACTCCTCGACGAGCTTCTTCAGGTTCCCGTCGCGCTCGCGGTAGAGCTGGGCGAGGCGCTGGAGGGGGAAGGGCGCGCTCGGCTGGCTCATGACGATGGCCGTGTAGCGCGCGATCAGCGCGTCGCTCGACGGGCCGCCCCGCTTCCCGTCGCCGGTCTCGGCCGGCTCCGGCTTCGCCTGCGGCGGCTTCGCGGGCTGCGGCCGCGCGGCGGGGCCCGGTCTGCCGCTGCCGGGCTTCGGGGCCTTCGGCCTGGGCCGCTTGCCGCGGCCGGACGGATCGAAATCCGCGGCCTCGGCGTGCGGGATAGCGAGCGTCGCGGCCGCGGGGATCAGGACCGCGAGGCAGCCGGCCAGAACGTGGGATCGCACCTGGGTAGGGTAGATCGACGGTGCGCGGCCGGCCACGCGGAGCAGCGGCGGCGCCGGGAACGGGCGCGATCGGGGCGGCGCGGACGCGGGACATGCGAGGCCGCTGAGCTCAGCAGACGACTTTCCCATTCCGGCCGAGCGCTTGACGCGCCGGGGGCGGCCGGGGACAGTCCCCCGCGCGCTCTGTCTGGTAACGTCGACGCCATCACGTCGAGCGACAGCCCCCTGCGCGCAGCGAGTCGCCATGCCCTTCATCCCCGCCCTCGGCCAGTCCGATTTTCGCGAGCTCCGCCGCGCGGGCGCGGGCTATGTCGACAAGACGCCCTTCCTGGGACAGCTCCTCGCCGATCCTGCGCAGGTCGTCCTGTTCCCGCGGCCGCGCCGCTTCGGAAAGACCCTGAACCTCTCCACCCTCGCGTATTTCCTCGAGAAACGCGACGAGGACCTCTCCCCGCTGTTCCAGGATCTCGCCGTCTGGAACGACCCGGCGGCCCGCGAGCATTTCCAGCGGTACCCCGTCCTCTTTCTGACGTTCAAGGACATCAAGACCCTCTCTTACGAGACCACGCTGGACGCGATCCGTACGGAGGTTCAGCGCCTCTACAGCCAGCATCAACACCTGCTGAAGAGCGACGCGCTCCGCCCCGATGAGCGGCGACATTACGAGCACATGCTCCTCGGAGAGATTTCCGAGGAAGACTGCCGTGGCTCACTGAGAGAGCTCTCCGATTACCTCGCGCGCCACCACGGCCAGAAGGTGGCCATCCTGATCGACGAGTACGACACCCCCATCCAGTCCGGTTACCTGAACGGCTTCTTCGACGAGGTGACGCTGTTCTTCCGGAACTTCTTCTCTGCCGCCCTCAAGGACAACCCTTCTCTCTTCAAGGGGGCGCTCACGGGGGTGCTGCGGGTCGCCCGGGAGAACCTCTTCTCCGGCCTGAACAACGTCATCGTGTCGTCGATCCTGAGCGATCGCCGCTACGCAACGTCGTTTGGCTTCACCGAGGCCGAGGTCGCCAGCGTCCTCGCGCAAGCGCGGCCCGACGGCGTCTCCGCGGCGCGGCCGGCCCCGCTCCCGGACCCCACGCTGCCGCGCGTCGAGGAGGTACGCGCATGGTACAACGGATATCGCTTCGGGGGCGAGGTCATCTACAACCCCTGGTCGATCCTCAACTGTGTGGCCAGCGGCGCGCTCCGGCCGTACTGGGTCAACACCGCCTCGACCGAGCTCCTCCAGCACCTCATCGCCCGGCGGGGGCTCGGGCTCTCGAGCGAGACCGAGGCGCTCCTGCGCGGCGAGCCCGTCGAGGCGCGCATCGACGAGAACATCGTCTTGCGCGATCTGGACCAGCAGCCGGAGGCGCTGTGGAGCTTCCTCCTCTTCTCCGGCTATCTCACCGCCACGGCGGTGCGGGAGGAGCTCGGCGAGGTCACCGCCTCGCTCGCCATTCCCAACCTCGAGGTCCGCGTCGCGTACCGCGATCTCTTCCGCTCCTGGCTCCGGCGCGGGCTCCCCGAGCGGAGGCACGCCGAGGCGCTTCTCCGCGCGCTGCTCGGCGGCGACGCCCCGTCGCTGGAGGCGCTGCTCGAGCGGCTGCTCGTCACGGTGATGTCCTATCAGGACCCCGCCGGCCGGGAGCCGGAGAAGCTCTATCACGGCTTCATCCTTGGCCTCCTCGTGCAGCTCGAGGGCGATTACGATGTTCGCTCGAACCGCGAGTCCGGCCTCGGCCGCGCGGACCTGCTCGTGCGGCCGCGCGCGCCGGGCCGTCCAGGCGTCGTGCTGGAGCTCAAGGTGCCGCAGCGAGGCGAGACCCCGGAGCAGGCGCTCCTCGCCGCGGCGCGGCAAGTCCGCGATCGCCGTTACGCGGTCGAGCTGGTCGCCGCCGGCGCCGCCCCCGTGCATGAGCTCGCCGCGGTCTTCGATGGAAAGCGCGCCTGGGTGAAACTTGTCGATGAGGTCCTCTCCGGCGCCAAGGACGGACACCTGCAGGGCTGATCGACTCGGGCAGACGTCGGGTACATCGTTGTTCGCGTGTGGTGAGGTGCACAACCTCCGATCCGCCCTCGCCGCGAGCTCACCGCGCCGCGGTCCCTGACGTTGCCTTGCTTACAGCACAATTTGCTGACGGGGAGCGCTGCGGTTCTGGATATCCTCGGTCGCTGCGATGAGCTCGTCCGAAGCACCCCACAGGCGAGCGCTGCGGCTCTCTGAGTCGTCTCAGGGGTACCGCTGATGCGCGCCGGTGACATCGTCGCCGACCGCTTCGAGATCGAAGGGCACGCGACCTCCGGCGGCATGGCGCAGATCTTCCGCGCCCGCGATCGGCTCACGGGCGAGCCGGTCGCGCTGAAGATCCTCCAGCGCACGGGCCCGCAGGAGTCGCACCGCTTCCGCCGGGAGGCGCACGCGCTCGCCGCGCTCCGCCACCCCGGCGTCGTCGGGTACGTCGCCCACGGCACGACCGAGGGCGGCGAGCTCTACCTCGCCATGCAGTGGCTCTCCGGCGAGACCCTCGCCGAGCGCTTGCTCCGCGAGCCGCTCACCGTCCCCGAGAGCCTCTCGCTGGGCGTGCGCGTCGCCTCCACGCTCGGCGCCCTCCACCGGCTCGGCATCGTCCACCGCGACCTCAAGCCGAGCAACCTCCTGCTCGCCGGCGGCTCCATCGACGACGTCACCCTGCTCGACTTCGGCGTCGTGCGCGTCGCGGAGGGAGGCCAGGAGCTCACCATGCCCGGCGTGATGCTCGGCACCCCCGGCTACATGGCCCCCGAGCAGGCGCGCGGCGAGGTCGCCATCGACGCCCGCGCCGACGTCTTCGCCCTCGGCTGCATCCTCTACCGCTGCCTCACCGGCCGGCCCCCGTTCGTCGGCAACGACGGCCTCTCCGTGCTCGTGAAGGTCCTCCTCGAGGATCCGCCGCGGCTCCGGGAGCTCCGCGGCGAGGTCCCGGCCGCGCTCGACGACCTCGTGACGCGCATGCTCGCCAAGGCCCCGCGCGACCGCCCCCGCGACGGCGCGGCCGTGGCCGCCGAGCTCGGGTCGCTCGGCGATCTCGCGCCAGGCTCGCGGCGCGGCCTCCCCCTGCCCATCGGCGGCCCGACGCCCGAGCTGACGACCGGCGAGCGCCGGATGATATGCCTGCTCGTCGCCCGCGACGGCGCGCTCGACAGCGACGCCACGCGGTCCGAGGGCGAGGACGCGCTCCGCGTGCGCGCGCTCAGCGCCCTGGCCGAGCGCCACCAGGGGCGCCTCGAGATCATCGAGGCGCGCTCTCCCGTCGTTGTGCTGTCCGGCCCCGTCGCGCCGACCGACCTCGCCGCCCGGGGGGCGCGGTGCGCGCTCGCGATGCAGGTGCTGCTCGGCGGCGCGCCCGTCGCGCTCGTCTCGGGGCGCGCCGAGATCACCGCCCGCTCCCCCATCGGCAAGCTCATCGATCAGGCCGCCGCGCTGCTCGCCGGCGACGAGGCGCGGCTCGGCGTGGTCCGCATCGACGAGGTCACGGCCGGCCTGCTCGGCGCGCGGTTCGATCTCGGGTCGGATCACGCGGGCCATCTCCTGCGCGGCGAGTGCGACGACCTCGAGGCGGTGCCGCGCCTCCTCGGCAAGCCGACGCCGTGCGTGGGCCGCGACCGCGAGCTGTCGCTCCTGGAGGCGACGTTCGCCCAGTGCATCGAGGAGCAGACCCCGTCCGCGGTGCTGGTGACGGCCCCCGCCGGCATGGGCAAGTCGCGCCTGCGCGTCGAGCTGCTCCGGCGCCTCCGGGCGCGGGACGAGCCCATGGCGGTCTGGATCGCGCGCGGCGACCCCATGAGCGCCGGCTCTGCCTTCGGCCTCCTTTCGCAGGTGCTCCGCCGCGCGCTCGGCGTCGCCGACGGCGCGCCGGCCGCGGCGGTGCAGCGCAAGATCCGCGAGCACGTCGATCGTCACGGCGAGCGCGGCGCCCACGTCGCGCCCTTCCTCGGCGAGCTCGTGGGGGCGCCCTTCCCGGACGAGGCCAGCGAGGCGCTCAGGGCGGCGCGGCGGAGCTCCGTGCTCATGGGCGATCAGCTGCACCTCGCGTGGGAGGAGTTCCTGCGCGCCGAGTGCGCGGCGCAGCCGGTGCTGCTCGTCCTCGAGGACATGCACTGGGGCGACCTGCCCACGGTCGGCATGATCAACAGCGCCCTCCGCAACCTGCGCGACGCGCCCCTCATGGTGCTGGCGCTCGGCCGGCCCGAGGTGCGCGAGATGTTCCCGAAGCTGTGGGCAGGCCGCGGCGTCCAGGAGATCGAGCTCACGGGGCTCTCGCGCCGCGCCAGCGAGCGGCTCGCGCGCCAGGCGCTCGGCGGCGCCGTCACCGAGGAGATCATCGGCACGCTGGTCGAGCGGGCCGACGGCAACGCCTTCTTCCTGGAAGAGCAGATCCGCGCCGCCGCCGAGGGGCGAGGGGCCGCGCTGCCGGAGACGGTGCTGGCGATGGTGCAGGCGCGGCTCGAGGCGCTCGATCCCGAGGCGCGGCGCGTGCTCCGGGCGGCGAGCGTCTTCGGCCAGAGCTTCCGGCCCGCCGGCGTCGCCGCGCTGCTCGGCGGCGCCGACGCCGAGGTGGCGGTCCGGCTCGCCGAGCTCGTCGAGCGCGAGGTGATCGTCCCGAGGCGGCCGCCTGGCCGGGGCGGCGCGCCTGGTGAGAGCCTCTCCTCCACGTCGTCCGCGCGCGGGGGGCCCGGGGACGGGCCCGAGCGCGAGGCCTCGCCGGCGTGCCGTGCCGGGGCGCCCGAGCCTGGCCCTCTGATCGAGGCGGGCGCGGACGACGCCGAGCACAGCTTCCGGCACGGCCTTGTGCGGGAGGCGGCGTACGGGGCGCTGACGGAGTACGACCGGCGGCTCGGCCACCGGCTGGCGGGCGAGTGGCTCGAAGGGGAGGGGAAGGGCGACGCGGCGCAGCTCGCGGAGCACTTCGAGCGCGGCGCCGAGCCGGGACGCGCGGCGGCGTGGTACCGGCGCGCGGCGGAGCAGGCGCTGCGCGGCAACGATCTCCTCGCCGCGATCCGCCACGCCGAGCGCGGCCTCGCGTGCGGCGCGACCGAGGCAGAGGCGGGCGGGCTGCTCCTCGTCGACGCGGAGGCCCGCGTGTGGCGTGGCGATTTCGCCGTCGCCGAGCAGCGCGCGCTCGACGCCGTCGCGCGGTTCGAGCCGGGCTCGCCGTCCTGGTACTCCGCCGTGACCTGGGTGGTCACGGCCGCTGGCAAGCAGGGGGCCTTCGATCGCGTGGAGTCCTGGGTGGCGACGGCGCGGGGCGCGTCGCCCCGCGAGGGCGCGCTGACCGGGAGGGACATCTGCCTCGTCGAGGGGGCCAACTGGCTCGCCTTCGGCGGCCGCTACGCGGTGGCGGACGGCATCATCGAGGCCCTCGAGCGCAGCGGGGAGGAGGAGCGGCCGCTCGACGTCGAGGTGCTCGCCAGGCTCTACGAGGCGCGCGCCATCCGCACCATGACCTCCGGCGATCTCGGCGCCTGCCTCGACGGCATCGAGGCGGCGCTCGAGGTGTTCGAGCGGAGCGGCGATCGCCGCAACGCGTGCTCGCTGCGGGTGAACCTGGGCGCCATCACCATGGAGCTCGGGGACTACGAGGGGGCCGAGGCCGCGCTGCGCGCCGCGCTGCGCGCCGCGGAGCAGATGGAGCTCACGGATCTGGCCGCGGTCGCCCGCACCAACCTGGGCAACGTGATGAGCGCCCGCGGCAACCTCGACGAGGCCCGGCGGGTCCAGGCCGAGGCGATCGCGACGTTCCAGCGGCTGGGCGATCCCAGGGCCGAGGGGATCGCCCGCGCCTACCTGGGGAAGGCGGCGCTGCTCGGCGGCGATCTCGGCGCCGCCGAGGCCGAGGCCCGCGCGGCCGCGGAGCTCCTGCGGAGCGCGCCGCCGATGCGCGCGGCGGCGTGGGCTCTCTGCGCGCGGGTCCTGCTCCGGAAGGGCTGCGCCGAGGAGGCGCTCGCCCTCTCCGGCGACGCGCTCTCCCTCCTGGAGTCGCTCGGCGCGGTCGAGGAGGGCGAGTCGCTGATCCGCCTCGTGCGGGCCGAGGCGCTCTTCGCGAGCGGCCGGCAGGCCGAGGCGCTCGACGCGATCGCGCGGGCGCGCGACAGCGTGATCGCCCGTGCCGGGCAGATCTCGAATCCTCTCTACCGGGATCGGTTTCTGTCGGCGCTCGACAACGGCGAGACGCTCGCGCTCGCGGCGCGCTGGCTCGGCGACCGAGACGCTCCATGAGCTCGCGCTCCGTCGTACGTGGGATTCCCTGCTCGCGGCTCTTCCAGGAGCCGTGCGCTGCCCACGAGCGCGCCTGAACGACCGGTCTCTCGCCGTTCTCACGACGTCACCGCAGGCGCGGAATTTTAGGGTTCCTCCGGAAAAATCGTTGAGGAAATTCCTGATGCGTGTTTCATTTGTGAGGAGGGGGCTATGCAATACCGTTTCAAACTCGCAATCTCGTTCCTGGGCCTGTCGTGCGTTCTCCCGGCCTGTAGCGGCGAGGCTGACCCCCTGGAGGCAGCCGGCGGCACGGCGGAGCAAGAGATGGTGACGCGGAATGCGTTCACGAAGGAAGCGCTCGTGGAGAGTGCGTTCGCGACAGACACGCTTGCCACGGAAGCGCTCACGGGCAACCCGCTGACGAGCGACGCAGTCGGGAGCAGCAGCGATGTCATGAGGGCGCTGCGCGATCCTCTGGCCCGCGAGTTCTTGACGTACGTGGCGAGCTGCGCGCTCCCGGAGGGGCAATCCGTGCAGGTCTCGCTGGACGGCGAGACCTATACCTTCGGGGGGAGCATCGGTCTTTCCCCCGAGTGGGGCCGAGCTCATGGTCAGTGCAACGCCCGCTGTCAGGGGTGGCTCTCCGCCTGCATGCTGGCCAGGATCAACCATCTCGGGGAGAGCGTGCCCCTCTCGATGCGTGGCAAGCACAAGGCCCTTGACTCGGATCAAGCGGAGCAGGATGCCTTCCCTCGGCGGGAGGCGGCCTATTTCGGCGACCTCTTCGCGCCGGAGCAGCGCCGGTTCGCGTGCAAGTCGCCCGGCTCGACGCTCATCAGCCGCGTGTGCGGCGGGACGGGCGTCGACACGCAGGGCTGCATCGTCGACGTCCTCGGCGACTGCGACGACATCTGCGGCGCTCCGACGTCGGACGGCAGCTTCCCGAACTGCGTTGGTGGTGGCCATACGACGCCGACGACGGTGACCGTCTTCCGGGAGTAGCGGGTCCGGGTTTCCGTCGCGCGCGCCCCGTCGGTGGCGCGCGGCGCGGCCACGGGCTCCTCTCCGCTGCGCTCGCCAACGCGTGATTTTCCGGCAGCAGCAGCCGAGTCGGCTCCTGACCTGCCCCGCCGCCCGGTTCGCCGCGCGCCTCGCCTCGGGCTGACCCGCCGCGGGCGCCTCCCCGCGACGGCTCGCCGCTTTCGTACTATGGTCGCGCCGCCATGAAACGAAGGCTGCCCGCTCCGCTCGCCTGCCTGCTGCTCGCCGCCTGCGCCTCCTCGGAACCCCGACCGAAGGAGCCGATCGGCCAGATCCCGGAGGCGACGACCACGGCGAAGCCCGAGTGGCTTCCCTTCCGCATCCGCGCCGGCAAGAGCGTCGCCGCCGATCCGCGCGAGAAGCACTTCGCCGAGCTCCGGCAGCTCACCTTCGGCGGCGAGAACGCCGAGGCCTACTGGTCGCCCGACGGCAGGAAGCTCGTGTTCCAGTCGACCCGCGACGAGAACAAGTGCGACCAGCAGTACGTCCTGGATCTGGAGAGCGGCGAGGTCCGCCGGGTCTCGAACGGCCAGGGCAAGACCACCTGCGGCTACTTCCTCTTCCCCGCGCCCGCGGCCTCTGCCCAGGCGCGCGTCCTCTTCGCCTCCACGCACGCCGCCGGCGAGGCGTGCCCCCCGAAGCCCGACCACTCGCAGGGGTACGTCTGGCCGCTCGACGAGTTCGACATCTACACCGCGAACGCCGACGGCTCGGAGCTCCGCCCCCTCATCCAGGGCAAGGGCTACGACGCCGAGGCGACCGTCGCGTTCGACGGCTCGCGCCTCGTGTTCACGAGCACGCGCGACGGGGACATCGAGCTCTACACAGCGAAGCTCGACGGCTCGGACGTCAAGCGCATCACGAGCACGCCCGGCTACGACGGCGGCGCCTTCTTCTCCCCCGACGCGACCAAGCTGGTCTGGCGGGCGAGCCGCCCCACCGGACCGGCGCTCGACGACTACCGCGCGTTGCTCGCCAAGGGGCTCGTGCGCCCCAGCGCGCTCGAGATCTTCGTCGCGGGCGCCGACGGGCAGGACCCGCGCCCGGTGACGAGGAACGGCCGCGCCAACTTCGCGCCCTACTTCCTCCCGGACTCGCGGCGGATCCTCTTCGCCTCCGATTTCAGCACCCCCCAGGGCGCCCGGGGCATGCCCAACTTCGACCTCTACCTGGTCGACTCCGAGGCGCCCCTGGCGGCGGACGGCGTGCCGCCCGTCGAGCGCGTGACCTTCTACGAGGGCTTCGACAGCTTCCCGATGTTCTCTCCGACCGGCGAGCACGTCGTCTTCGCCTCGAACCGGCACGGCGCGAAGCCCGGCGAGACCAACCTGTTCGTCGCCCGCTGGGTCGAATGACCGCGCCGCCGTCGCGGACCCGCGCGCCGCTCGCGCTCGCGTCGGCGTGCGCGCTCGCGGGCTGCTCGGGCGCCCCGGCGCAGCCGCCCCGCCCTGCCGAGGCCACCCTCCCGTCGACGGACGCCGTCGGCGCGGCCTACACCTCGCCCGCGCGCTGGAGCTACCATCCGGCGGCGCCCGACGCCGCGGTCGCGTGGGCGCCGTTCGCCGGCGCCGGCTGCGTCGTCGTCGCCCAGGGAGGCCAGCGATGGACGGTGACGCCCGATCCTCGGACGTCCGCGCCGCCGCCGAGCGCCGCCGGGCCCGCTGCGCAGGCCGCGCGCTGCGCCGGCCAGGGCAGGACGAGCGCCTCGCCCGCGCCCGAGGAGCTCACCGCGATCGTGCGGCGCTCGCCGGCCTCCTGGATGTTCGTCGGCGCGAGCGGCGCGATCTACGAGGCCTCCTCGCCGCTCGGCCAGCTCACGCGGGCGCTCTCTCCGCCCGAGCCGCTCCTGCAGGTCGCGGGCGCCGGCGGCTCGCTGATCGGGGTGACCCGGGGCGGCGGCGTGCTCCGGTGGCGCGAGGAGCTCGGCTGGAAGCCGGTGCTGCTCGACGGCGCCGCGGGGCAGGGCGGGGCCCCGCCGCGCGCCTTCGGCGTCGCCATGGCCGACGGCGGCCGCGCGCTCGTGCTCGCGCTGCCGGAGGCGCTGTTCGCCAGCGAGGACGGCGGGGGCACCTGGTCGCGCGCGCCGCTCCCGACGATGGGCCTCTCGCGGGTCGGCGCCCTCGGGGGCGAGCTCCTCGCCGAGGGGCTCCTCGCGTCGGCGACCTGGGATCCACGGCGCACGCCCGCGTTCTCGCGCAGCGCGGCGACGCTCCCGCGGGCCGACGTCGAGCTCGACGTGACGGCCCCGCGCGCCCCGTCCGCCTCCGCCGTGTCGATCGGGCGGGCGGCGATGAGCGGCGATCGCTACGTCGAGGCGGTCCGCCCGGAGGACGCCGGCGCGCCGTGGCTCCTCGCGAGCGGCCCCATCGAGGGGCCGCTCAAGGAGGCGGCCATGCCGGGCACGGGCGACTGCGGGAGCATCAAGCTCGGCGCGAACGGCCGGCGCGTCGTCGCGGTGTGCGCCGAGCCGGACGGCGATCGCGTCGTGGCGCGGGTGCTCCGCAGCGACGATGGCGGCGGCGCGTGGTCGCCGGCCGCCACGCTGGAGACGCCCGACATCGACCAGGTCGGCGTCGCGGTGGCGCCCGATGGCGCGGCGCTCCTGACCGGCGTCTGCAAGCCGAGCGACGGCGCGGACAGCTGCAAGCCGACCGCGCCGCTCCTCCTGTCCCACGACGGCGCCAACGACGAGGATCGCGCCGCGGTCGCCCTCGCGGCGGCCCCCACGCTCAGCGCGCCCGCCGTGCTGCCCGCGTTCTCGGCGGACGGGCGCTCCGCGTATTTCCTCGGCTTCCGCGGCAAGGACGAGCGCCTCGCGCTGTTCGTCTCGCACGACGGGGGCGAGACCTTCGCGCCGCGCCCGCTCGACGCGACCGCCGCGCTGCCCGCCCCGCAGGCGGACGGCGCCGAGGACGAGGACGAGGAGGGCGGGCCGGGCGACGGTCCCTCGCCGGAGGGGTTCGACGTCGTCGAGGAGAGCGCCCTGCGCCCGGCGGAAGACGGCGCCGTCGGCCTGCTGCTCTCGGAGCGCGGCTCGCTCACGTACCTGACCGCCGACGAGGACGGCCGGGTGCTCACGGCGACGACCCCGCCGGCGGAGAGCGCGGCGCTCGCCGGCTTCGGGCGGCGCGTGCTCGCGCTCGCGTCGCGCGCGCGAGACAGCGGCGATGACGTCGCGGCGCTGTGGGAGTCGCTCGACGGCGGCGTGAGCTGGGCGGAGCTCCCGGAGATGCCGGCGCTCTCGCGCGAGCTCTCCGAGGCCCAGCTCGCCGTCACATGCGGCGGAAGCGGCTGCCTCTTCGGCGACGTGGCGACCCGCGTCGGCTGGGGCGGCCAGGTCGACGGCGCGCTGCCGCGCGCGCCGGATCCGGCCCCGCGCGCGCAGCCTTCCGCGCGCACGCCCATCGTCTGCGAGACGCTGCCGTCCTCGAAGTGGACGCGCGTCGATCATGTCGACTCGAGCGGCCTCGGCCTGCCCGACGGCGACGAGCTCTTGCGCGGCCGGTCGGTGTGGTCGTTGCTCACGCGCGCCCCGAGCGGCGCCGTCGACGTCGTCTCCGCGATGCTCCCCGAGTCCGGCGATGGGGAGGCGCGGATCGTCACGCGATCGCTGCTGCCCGCGGTGCCGGCGGGGCTCGGGAGAGCGCGGGTCGCGACCAACGTCACCCTCCAGATGGAGGGCTACGCCGTGGCGCGCCTGCGGATCCCGGGCGGCGCGGCGGTGCCGGGGGCCGCGATGCGCAACGTCGAGGTCGCCTGGGAGAACTTCCTGGATGGCACCTCGGGCCGCGGCACGATCCCCGACGCCGGCCCGTTCGAGCTCGGCGACGTGAAGGTCGTCCCCGACGCCGCGCGAAAGCCGCGCGCGGGCGCCCGGCCGCAGGCCGGCGCCGGCCCGGGAGGCGCGGCCCCGCGCCGCGCGCCGCCCCCCGACGACTTCTTCGATCCCGCGCTCCTGTCCGTCACGCTGCGCGGGCTCTTCCTCCGGCCGCACTCCGGCAGCGCTCAGTCGGCGCTCACGTTCTTCTACGAGCCGCCGGGGAAGCTCCAGCGCTTCGACTTCCCGTCCTGGCCTGCGTCGGGCCTTCACGGCAGCCTCGACGTGCGCGCCGATGCGGTCCTGGCGGACGGCCAGCCCGTCGGCGTGGGGATGGTCCGGCAGGCGTCGAACGGCCCGATGGTCGGGATGCTGCTCGCCCACCGCCCGGCGCCTCCGGCCGGCGCGTCCGCCGCGCTGGGCCCGGGCGCCGCGTGGGCGATCGACGCCGTCTCGGTCGCTCCGCCGGCGGACCGCGATCGGATCGTGCACACCGACTGGACCTACGCTGGACGGTCGATCGGCGTGGCGACGCTGGTCGCCCACCCCGGGCACGCGGCAGCGTGGTCGATCTTCCAGCCCTTTCGCGGGGATGGCACGCTCGGCCCCGCGCTGCCGCTGCCGACGCCGTTCGACCTCGGAGACGCGCCGCGCCCGTGCTCTGCCGCAGAACGCGCGGCGACCGCGCGTCAGGAGGCGCCGCTGTTCCTCGGCAGCACGGCCTTGTTCCCGGGCACACGCCACCCCGTGCTCGTCGTGGACGCCGCTGGTCCCTCCAGCCCGCCCGAGGTCACGGTGCTCCTGACCTCCACCACGGTGCTCCACGGTACGCCTGCCGCGCCGTGTGTCGCGGGCTGGGACGCGCGAGCGATCGGACGGGCGCCCCGCTCTGCGATCATCCCCGGCGATCTCGCCCAGGCGTGGTTGTTCCGGGCGGCGGCGGGCTCGGCGGTCGCTGGGGGCGGATCGAGCGGCCCGGCCGTCGAGCTCCGCCCGATGGCGTGCCGCTTCGAGCCCGGCGCGGAGGTCCCGGAGGCGGTATGGAGTGAGCCGGGCATGGCGCAGCCCGCGCGTTGAGCCACGGCGGAAAAGCAAAAACGACGAATGAAACGAAGCTGACGGTGAGATGAAACGATCCCGGATCCTGGCTCGCGGTAACCTTCTAGCGACTCGCGTGTGCGCTTCGACGCTTGCGTTCGCGGTCCCTGCGGCGATAGCCTGGCCTGCCTAAACGGGAGGCGGCATGATCCGGAAGCGACGGCGGTTCGAGCTCAGGAAGACGCTGTTCCTGCTTCCGAACCTGATCACCCTCTCATCGATCTTCTGTGGCTTCGACTCGATCCGGCGCTCCGCGACCGCGCAGTCGGAAGATGATTTCTACCGCGCCGCGCTGCTGATCGTCTTCGCGATGTTCTTCGACACCCTCGACGGGCGTGTCGCGCGGATGACGAAGACCCAGAGCGCCTTCGGCCTGCAGATCGACTCGCTGGCCGATATCGTCTCGTTCGGCGTGGCGCCGTCGATGCTCGTGTATCAGTGGACGCTGCACCGCTTCGATCTCGCGGGGCTGCTCGTGTCGTTCATCTTCACGGCCTGCGGCGCGGTCCGGCTGGCGCGCTTCAACGTCCTCTCCATGGGGGAGGCGGGCAAGCCCACGAAGCCTTCGAAGTACATCGTCGGCCTCCCGATCCCGGGCGCGGCGGGCATCCTCGTCTCGATCGTGGTCGCGAACCACGCGGCCGCCGGCGAGATCGGCGGCGAGCGCTACGCGTCGGCGATCCTCGCCACCACGACGCTCCTGTCGCTGCTGATGGTCTCGACCATCCGGTTCCGCTCTTTCAAGGATCTCCGGCTCAACGTCCGGACGGTGCTCTTCGTGGCGTTCGCCGTCGGGTCGAGCGCGGTGATCTCGACGCAGCTCCAGCCCGCGTTCGTGCTCGTGTGGTTGCTCGGCTTCTACGTGCTGCTCGGCATCTTCGAGTCGCTCTGGCACCTGCCCGCGCGGCTCCGCGGCCTGCGTAGGGACTCGGTGCCTCCGCCCACGGTACCCCCTGCGGCCTGAAGCGCCTGCGGCCTGAAGCGCCTGCGGCCTGAAGCGCCTGCGGCCTGAAGCGCCTGCGGCCTGAAGCGCCTGCGGCCTGAAGCGCCTGCGGCCTGAGACTCGTCGGCTCGGGCTCACCCCTGGTGGCCGGCATCGCGACCCAACCGCTCCGGCTCATTTTTGAGTAGACTGCGCGCGATGAAGAACCGCGTGTTCTTTCCGCAGGCCGCGCTCGACGACTGGATCGCGAGCGACCGCGTCGATCTGAACAACGACGAGCTTCTGATCAAGACCGAGGGCCGCCGCTACAAGATCATCGAGGCGATCCGCGTGCTCCGCGAGGTGACGGGCTCGGCGGACATCCACGAGGTCCTCGGCAGGGTCAAGACGCGGGCGTTCCTGCGGGAGCTCGGGGCGGAGATCCTCGAGGGGTCCATGATCATCGGCGACAACGCCTACGACGTGATCCCGGGGTTCATCGGCGCCCCGGTGGGCACGTTCGCCGAGCACCGCAAGGCCGCCCCGGCGGGGACGGCGACCAGCAGCAGCCCGACGAGCGACGAGGAGCTCCTGGCCGCGTTCCTCACCAGCGAGATGTAGCGGCGCCGCGCCCGGTCGCTTCCGCGCGCCACACCCGCGGTGGCGAGGCGCTGCCGATACGGTCTCTCGGGCCCGCCTCTCCCGGCGCGTCCGCGCTGTCAGGCCTCGGCCTACGAGAGTACGCTCCCGCCTCTGCGGCCGGCGGGCCATCCCCGGTGAGGCAGGCTATAACGGGGCCATGCCCGAGGTCATCTCCGGGATCAGCTTCGCGCTCGCCCTGCTGTTCTACAGCGTTGCCAGCGCGCTCTTCTTCCTCGACGTCGCCCGCAGCCGCGCCCGGCTCCCCTCCGCGGGCGACCTCGCGGGCCTCTTCGGCGCGGGGGCGCGCGTCCACGACCCCGGCGCTCGGCCGAGCGCTGCGGTCGCCGCGTCCGCCTCGCGGCACGCGCCCCTGCTGCTCGGCCTGGGCGCCCTCGGGCACGCGACCTACGTCACGCTCGCCAGCTTCGTCGCGCGGGTCTGCCCGGTGCACTCCGTTCATTTCATGCTCTCGGTCGCGTCCCTCCTCGCGATCGCCGTTTACCTCGTCGCCCGCCATCGCTTTCGCATCGACGCGCTCGGGCTCCTCATCGGGCCGCTCGGGCTCGCCTTCCTGCTCGGCACGTTCTTCCTCGGAAAGCCGCACCCCGAGCCGAAGCTCAGCCCGCTGTTCATCGCGGCGCATGTCATGGCGAACCTGCTCGGGATCGCCCTCTTCCTGCTCGCCGGCGCCTCTGCCGCGCTCTACCTCGTCCAGGAGAAGCGGCTCAAGCGGAAGCGGCATCTCGAGCGCATGGGCAACCTCCCGCCGCTCGACACGCTCGACCGCGCCATCCATCGCTTCCTGAGCGCCGGCTTCCCCTTGCTGACGCTCGGCATCGTCACGGGCACGTACTGGGCGCACCGGCTCGAGATGGGCAACGCCGACGAGGTGATGCGCGCCATCTTCGGCTACGCCACATGGCTCCTCATCGCGCTCGTGCTGCTTTTGCGCGCCGCCGCCGGCTGGCGCGGCCGCCGCGCGGCGTACGGCACCATCGCGGGGCTCGCCTGCGCCGGGGCGGTGCTCGTCATCTATCTCGTCCGTCCCGCCGCGGGGCTCGGAGGCTAGCGCAGGTGATCTTCGTCGGGCTCTCCCACAAGACCGCGCCCATCGAGGTGCGCGAGCGGCTCGCGATCGGGCGGGATCGGCTGCCCGAGGTGCTCGCGCGCCTCACGGCCCACCCTGCCATCGGCGAGGCGCTCGTCCTCTCCACCTGCAACCGCGTCGAGATCTACGCCTCACCCCGGCAGCAGGCGCCCGCGCCGCCCCGCCCCGGGAGCGCTCCGCCGCCGTCCGACGAGGAGCTCTCGCGCGACAACGAGGCGCTGCGCGCCGCCGTCGCGACCCTCGTCGGCCTCGGCGGAGACGCCGTCCGGGGCCACCTCGCGGGCCGCGTCGGGAGCGATGCCGTCCTCCACCTCTTCCGCGTCGCCGCGTCGCTCGACTCGATGGTCGTCGGCGAGCCGCAGATCCTCGGACAGATGAAGGAGGCCATCGAGGTGGCCCGCGGGGCGAAGACCCTCGGCGCCCGGCTCGGCCGCGCGGCCCACCGCGCCATCAAGGTCGGCAAGCGGGTGCGCACGGAGACGGCGATCGGCGCCGGGCAGGTCTCGGTCTCCAGCGTGGCGATCGATCTCGCCCGCCAGATCTTCGCGGATCTCGCCGGTCACACGGCGCTGCTCATCGGCGCCGGCGACATGGCCGAGGCCGCCTCGAAGCTCCTCGTCCGCGCCGGCGCCCGCCTCATCGTGGTCAACCGGAGCCCGGACCGCGCCGCCGCGCTCGCCCGCGAGGTCGGCGGCGAGCCTCGCCCCTGGGCCGACCTCGAGCGCTCCGTCATCGACGCCGACATCGTGATCTCGTCGACCTCGAGCCCCAATTACGTGGTCACGCCCGACCTCGTCCGCCGAGCCCGCAAGGCCAGGAAGGGCAGGAGCCTGTTTCTCATCGACATCGCGGTCCCGCGTGACATCGACCCCGCCGTCAACAAGCTCGACAGCGTGTACCTCTACGATGTCGACGACCTCTCGCAGATCGTGGCGGAGTCCGTCGAGGGGCGCGCCGCCGAGGCGGCGCGGGCCGAGGCGATCGTCGCGGACGAGGCGCAGGCCTTCGAGGCGTGGACGCTCGAGCGCGCCCTGACGCCCACGATCGTGGGCTTGCGGGCCCGCACGCGCTCCATCCTCGCGGCCGAGGTCGAGCGCAGCCTCTCCGGCAAGCTCCGGCACCTCGGCGTGGCCGAGCGCCAGGCCCTCGCGGTGATGATCGACGCCGCCACGAACAAGCTGCTCCACGTGCCCACCACCCGGCTCCGCGCGATGGCCTGCGATCCCCGCGTCGCCGAGCACGTCGACTCGCTCCGGGAGCTCTTCGACATCGACGGCGCGCCGCCCGAGAACGCCGCCGCCTCGGCGCTCGCCGAGGGGGAGCTGCGCGGCGCGGTGGACGGGCCTCCCACGCCTCGCTCCGCCCGCGGGGAAGCGCCTCCCGCCTCCGGCGCTCGAGGCGGCGGCTCGCCCCGGCACGCCGATCCGCGCCCCCAGGCTGCAGAGGACAACGGCGTCTACGCGCGGCAGCCCGGCGGGCGCCCCGCCGAGGCGGGCGTCATGGCCGTCGCGAATCCAGCCGCGGCCGTGAGCGCAGCTGGGCTAAAGGGAGCGTGATGCCCACGGAGCTCACCCTCGCCACGCGCCGCTCGGCGCTCGCCCTCGCCCAGTCCCGCGCCTTCGCTCGTTCCCTCGAAGCGGCGGTGCCCGATCTCTCCCTGCGCGAGCTCGAGGTGGTGACCTCGGGCGACAAGACGCAGGATCGCTCGCTCCAGGACATCGGCGGCAAAGGGCTGTTCATCAAGGAGCTCGAAGAGGCGCTCCTCGACCGGCGCGCCGACTTCGCGGTCCACTCGATCAAGGACGTCCCCGCCGAGATCGCCCCCGCGCTGTGCCTCGCCTGCATCCCCGCGCGGGAGGACCCGCGCGACGCGCTCGTCACCCGGAGCGGCGCCTTGCTCGCGGAGCTGCCGGCGGGCGCCCGGGTCGGGACCTCGAGCCTGCGCCGGGCGGTCGCGCTGCGCGAGGCGCGCCCGGATCTCGTGATCGAGCCGGTCCGTGGCAACGTCGACACCCGGCTCCGCAAGGTGTTCGACGGCGTGTTCGACGCCGTTGTGCTGGCGCTCGCCGGCCTGAAGCGGCTCGGCCTCGAAGGCCGCGCCACGGAGGTGCTGTCGCCCGAGGTGTCGTTGCCCGCCATCGGACAGGGCGCGCTCGGCATCGAGTGCCGCACGGCGGACGACAGCGTGCGTGACGTCCTCGGGACGCTCGCGGACGCCGAGACCACGATCTGCGTCTCTGCCGAGCGCGCCGTGATGGCCGCGGTGGAAGGCAGTTGCCGGACGCCGGTGGCCGCCTATGCGGTGCGGGACGGCGGCGCGCTGTGGCTACGGGCGCTCCTCGCCGAGCCCGACGGCTCCCGGTTGCGGAGGGCGGAAAGGCGCCTGTCGTGGCCCGGAAACACGCACGAAGCCGAGCGCCTCGGGGCGGACCTCGGGGCGGAGCTCAAGAAGGGTTGAGGCGTGTAACTCGACTGGACGGCTGCCACGTCCAGAACATTTCTGGAATGGAATCGACAAGGGATCTCCGTACCACGCCGGGATGAACGGTCGCCTGGCGACGTGATAGCCAGCGCTCCGCGCGCCGGCGCCTCCAGGCGGAGCCCGCCGGCCCGCGCCTCGCGCGCCGCAGCCCATGACCGGCGCGCTTCCCGCGCGGGCGCGACCGTGCGAGACAGCCCGCCGGCGGTTTCCCGCCCCCAGCGCTCCATGCCGGGCTACGTCGCCCTCGTCCTCCACGCTCACCTGCCGTACGTGCGTCACCCCGAGCACGTCCGCTCCCTGGAGGAGCGCTGGCTCTTCGAGGCGCTCTGGGAGTGTTATCTCCCCCTGCTCGGGGTCCTCGATCGCCTCGCCGCCGACCGCGTCGTCGCCCCGCTGACGCTCTCCGTCTCGCCGTCGCTCCTCGCGATGCTGCGCGACGAGCTGCTCCTTCGCCGGTTCGAGGACCACCTCCGCCGGCTCACCGCGCTGGCGGCCCGGGTGGAGGCCCGCTTCGCCGGGAGCGGCTTCGCCGAGGCCGCCGCGTTCTACCGCGCGCGGCTCGCGGACGCGGCGAGCTCCTGGGAGGCGCTCGGCGGCGATGTCCCGGGCGCCCTGGTGCGCCACGCCGGGGCGGGCCGCCTCGAGCTCCTCACCACGGCCGCGACGCACGCGTACCTGCCCGGACTGCTCGCCACGCCGGCGTCGATCCGGGCGCAGCTGCGGCTCGGCCGCCGCGCCTTCGCGGCCTTCACCGGCGCGCCCGAGCCTCGCGGCCTCTGGCTGCCCGAGTGCGCTTACGCGCCCGGCCTCGACGCCGATCTCGCGGCGGCGGGCGTCCGCTTCACCGTGCTCGACGCCCACGCGCTCACGCTCGCCGCGCCTCCTGCGTCCGCGGGCGCGTCCGTCCCGGTGCGCTCGCCTGCCGGCCTCGCGTGCTTCGGGCGCGATCGCGACAGCGCGCGCGAGGTCTGGTCGCGCGACGCCGGCTATCCGGGTCACCCGGTGTACCGCGAGTTCTACCGCGACGTCGGGCTCGACCTGCCCGAGCGCGAGCTCGAAGGGGAGGTCGGTCCCGACGGCACCCGGCTCATGACCGGCCTCAAGCTCCATCGCGTGACCGGGCCCGGCCCCGACAAGGCGCCGTACGACCCGGTCCGCGCCTCCGCGCAGGCGCGCGCGCACGCCGCGGACTTCGTGGCCTGCCGCGAGGCCGCGCTGGCGTCGATCCGCGGCGTGAACGCCCCGCCCATCCTGGTGGCCCCCTACGACGCCGAGCTCTTCGGCCACTGGTGGCTCGAAGGGCCCGAGTTCCTCGAGCACGCCCTGCGCCGCCTCGCGGCCTCGGATCGCGCCGTTCCGATCGCGCTCGGCGCGTACCTGGAGCGCCATCCGCCCGTCGAGGTCGTGGAGCCTGCCGCGTCGACGTGGGGTGAAGGCGGGTTCGGCGCATTCTGGACGGGCCCGAGCGCGTCCTCCCTGTGGCGCCACGCGCACCACGCCGAGCGCGCCGTGCTGGGCGCGCTGTCGCGTTGCCGCCACGCGGGCGGCCTGCCCGGCCGCGCGCTGGACCAGGCGATCCGCGAGCTCCTCCTCCTTCAATCGAGCGACTGGGCCTTCATGATGTCGGCCGGGGAGATGGCCTCCTATGCCGAGGCGCGCGCCCACGCCCACGCGACCCGCGCCCGCCGCCTCGCGTCCCTGGCCCAGCAGCCCACGGCTTCGCCCTCGGACGTGGCGTGGCTCGACGCGCTGTGCGCGCTCGACCCTTTCCTCGTCGAGCTCTCGGGCCCTGTGCTCCGAGGCGCCTTCGACCCGTGGCGCTGAGCCGGCGTTCGTCCGCGCCGCTCGCCTCCGGATCTCCCGCGCTCCAGGGGGCAGATCAATTTCCGGCAACGGAGTATTAAATTACGTTAAAAATTTCTGCGACGATATTTCACATGGTCGCCTACCCTCCGCGTCGCGGCGGTCGACTCCGTGGGAGGGCGTGTGCGCCCAGCGGCGGCGCCCTCGGCGCCTCTTTTCGGGAGGGTGACCCGCGATTCACCCGCTCGTTTCATCGCCGGCCGCCGGCCGCGCGATCCGGCGCCCATCTCCCAGCACGTTTTTCGCGGTCATGGCGGCATGAAGTGCGAGAGGGACGGAGACCTTGTCCGGAACACCCCCTTGATGACCGGCCGGTCAGCACCCTAGTGTGTTGCCCGCCAGCTTTGCTCCTGGACCGCACCGGCAGGCGCTGGCAAAGAACCGGGCGGACTCCCCATGACACATCCTCCTTGCGGACCCGAGCGCCGTTTCGCTCGATGGGCTCTCGGCGCTCGTAGCGCCGCATCGAATCACTCCCGCGCCGCCGTCGTCGCGGCGCTGCTCGCTGCGCTCGCGGTGCCCACGTTGACCGGCTGTCGCCGCCCCGAGGCGGACGCGCAGCCGTCGCCGGCGCGCGATTCCGCCGCGCCACGCCAGAAGCCCGCGGTGCGCTTCGGGAAGGTGACCGCGCGCCCGCTCGCGCAGACGCTGGACATCAGCGGCACCCTGGTCGCCGACGAGACGAGCGAGGCGGCGACGCAGGTCGGCGGCCTGGTCGTGAGCGTCGCGGTCGACGTGGGCTCCCGGGTCAAGAAGGGCGATCCGCTCGTCGTGCTCGACGCGCGCAACGTCGCGCTCCAGTCGCAGGCCGCGTCCGCGGCCGTCGCGCAGGCGCGGGCCAAGCTTGCGCTGCAGGAAGGCGCGTCGCCGAAGGGCATCGATCCCGACCAGGTGCCGGAGGTCCGGGCCGCGAAGCAGAGCATGGAGCTCGCGAAGTCCGAGGCCGAGCGCGTGAAGCAGCTCTACGACCAGGGCGCCGTCCCCCAGTCGACCTGGGACGCGGCGCGCACGCAGGCCCAGAACGCGGCCGCGCAGTACGAGGCCGCGGTCAACGGCATCCGCGCGACCGTCGCGGCGCTCACGTCCGCGCAGGCGCAGGCGGGGCTCGCCTCGAAGGCGGTGTCCGACACGACGGTGCGGGCGCCGTTCGACGGCGCGATCGCCGAGAAGCGGATCAGCGTCGGCGAGTACGCGAGCCCCGGCCGCGTCGTGGCGGTCGTGGTCCGCGACAACCCGCTGCGGCTGCGCATCGACGTGCCCGAGGCGGACATCGCGCACATCGAGGTGGGCAAGCCGGTCAGCGTCTCGGTCGCCGCCTTCCCCGACCGCCTGTTCCCGGGCGTCGTGAAGCGGATCGGCGCGAGTCTGAAGGCCTCGTCGCGCACCCTGCCCGTGGAGGCCGAGTTCGACAACAGCGAGGGCAAGCTCCGCCCCGGCCTCTTCGCGCAGGGGCAGCTGACGCTGACCGGCGAGTCAAGAACGGCGATCCTCGTCCCCGAGTCGGCGGTCGGCACCTCCGGGACGAGCGCGCGCGTGTTCGTGAAGTCGGGCGATCGCGTGACGGAGCGGCTCGTCAAGCCCGGTCGCAAGATCGAAGGCCTCGTCGAGGTCGTCGGTCCGCTCTCGGAGGGGGATGAGGTCGCGATCGACAACGTGAGCGAGCTGGCGGACGGCATCGAGGTCGCGGCGGCGCAGTGAGCCGAGCGCACCGCGCGCCTCATTACTGAAGAAAGGTAGCGACCATGCAATGGCTCGCGGCAATCTGCATCCGTAGGCCGGTTTTCGCCTCGGTGATCGTCCTGCTCCTGACGGTGCTCGGGGCGTTCTCCTACTTCGGCCTCGGCGTGGATCGGTTCCCCAAGGTCGAGTTCCCGTTCATCGTCGTGACGACCGTCCTCCCCGGCGCAGCGCCCGAGGAGGTCGAGACGGAGCTCTCCGACAAGATCGAGTCGGCGGTCAACACGATCAGCGGCATCGACGAGCTGCGCTCGGCCTCGGTCGAGGGGCTCAGCCAGGTCATGATCTCCTTCCAGCTCGAGAAGGACGTCGACGTCGCCGCGCAGGAGGTGCGCGACAAGGTCGAGGGCATCCTCGCGGATCTGCCGGAAGGGATCGACCCGCCGGTGGTCGGCAAGCTCGATCCGGACGCCGCGCCGATCCTCACGCTCGCCGTCTCGTCGCCGAAGGCGGACGTCCGCTCGGTGACAGAGTTCGCCGACAAGACGCTCCGGCGCGAGCTGGAGTCGCTCGCCGGCGTCGGACAGGTGCTGCTCATCGGCGGCCGGAGCCGGCAGATCAACATCTGGATCGATCCGGAGAAGCTCGAGAAGTACGCCCTGACCGGCGGCGTGGTGACCCAGGCGCTGGCGAGCCAGAACGTCGAGATCCCGGCCGGCCGGATCGAGCAAGGGGGCAGGGCGCTCACCCTGCGGACGCGCGGCCGCGTGCAGTCGGTCCAGCAGATGGCGGACATCGTCCTCGCGAACCGCGACGGCTACTCCGTCCGGCTCGGCGACGTCGCGGAGGTCCAGGACGGCATGGCGGAGCCGGAGTCCGCCGGCTTCCGCGGCCTCGATCCTGCCGTGCTCCTCAGCATCCGCAAGCAGAGCGGGACGAACACCGTCGAGGTCATCGACGGGCTGAAGGCGCGGATCAGCGAGGTGGAGAAGCGCCTCCCCGAGGGGTACAGCATCGCCATCGCCCGCGATCAGTCGGAGTTCATCAAGAACTCGGTCCACGCCGTCAAGGAGCACCTCGTGCTCGGCGCGCTGCTCGCCGCGATCATCGTCGCGCTCTTCCTCGCGAACGCCCGCAGCACCATCATCTCGGCGATCGCCATCCCGACGAGCATCATCTCCACGTTCGCCCTGATGAAGGTGGCGGGCTTCACGCTCAACGGGATCACGCTCCTCGCGCTGACGCTGGCGGTCGGCATCGTGATCGACGACGCGATCGTCGTCCTCGAGAACTGCTACCGCTGGATCGAGGAGAAGGGCGCGAGCCCCTGGGAGGCGGCGCTCCAGGGCACGAAGGAGATCGGCCCCGCGGTGCTCGCGACGACGCTCTCGCTGGTCGCCGTGTTCCTCCCGGTCGCGTTCATGAGCGGCATCGTCGGCCGCTTCCTGAACTCGTTCGGCCTCACCATGGCGTTCTCGATCCTGGTGTCGCTGATCGTGAGCTTCACGCTGACGCCCATGCTGTCCGCGCGATGGCTGAAGAAGCCGGAGAAGCACGACGCCAGCAGCTCCAAGGAGTCGCGCTTCTACGGGCCGATCGAGCGCGGCTACATGGCGATCCTCCGCTGGTCGATGGCGCACCGCTGGGTGATCGTGCTCGCCTCGCTCCTGGCGCTGTTCTCGATCCCGGTGCTGGGGGGCATGGCCAAGTTCAACTTCCTCCCGATCGAGGACGAGTCGCAGTTCCAGGTCAGCATGCGCGCGCCCGAGGGCGTGAGCCTCGACGGGACGCGCGTCATCGCCACGCGGCTCGCGTCGGACATCGAGAAGCTCCCCGGCGTCTCGTACACGCTGACGACGATCGGCGACGATCCGCAGAAGACGCCGAACATGGCCACCATCTACGTGAAGCTCAAGCCGGCGGAGGAACGCGCGCTGTCGCAGCAGGACCTCATCGATCGCGCCCGGCGCGAGCTCCAGCCCAAGTTCGACGCGGAGAAGCTCCGGGCGAACATCGGCCCAGTGCCCGCCTTCTCCGGCGGCCAGAACACCCAGATCGCCTACCAGGTGCAAGGCCCCGACCTCCAGAAGATCGGCCAGTACTCCGACGTGCTGCTGCAGAAGCTCAAGGCGATCCCGGGCGTCGTCGATCCGGACACCTCGCTGCTCGTGGGCAAGCCGGAGATCCGCGTGGTCATCGACCGCAAGAAGGCCGCCGATCTCGGCGTTCAGGTCGGCGACGTGGCCAGCACCCTGCGGCTCCTGGTCGGCGGGTACAAGGTGTCGACCTACAACGAAGGCGGGGAGCAGTACGAGGTGCGCGCGCGCGCGCTGCCGAGCTTCCGCTCCGACAAGGAAGGCCTCGCGAAGATCACGGTGCCCTCGACCAAGCTCGGCGCCGTGACGCTCGACAACGTGGTGTCGTTCACCGAGGGGACGGGCCCGTCGCGCATCGAGCGGTACAACCGGCAGCGGCAGGTCATGCTGACCGCGAACCTCGAGGCGGGCTACTCGCAGCAGACGGTCATCCAGGAGCTCGACAAGGCCGCGTCGCAGATGAACCTCGCGTCCGGCTACTCCGCTGGCCCCGTCGGCGCGTCGAAGGAGCTCGTCAAGATGATGAAGAGCTTCCTCGTCGCCCTCCTCCTGTCGCTGGTCTTCATGTACCTCGTGCTCGCGGCGCAGTTCGAGTCGTGGCTGCACCCGATCACGATCCTCCTGTCGTTGCCGCTGACGGTGCCGTTCGCGTTCATCGCGGTCATCATCTTCCGGCAGTCGCTCAACATCTTCTCGCTGCTCGGCATCGTCGTGCTGTTCGGCGTCGTGAAGAAGAACTCGATCCTCCAGATCGATCACACGATCAAGCTGCGCGAGCACGGCTTGCCGCGGGCGCAGGCCATCCTGGAGGCGAACCGCGACAGGCTCCGGCCGATCCTGATGACCACGCTCGCGTTCGTCGCCGGCATGATCCCGCTCGTCGTCTCGAGCGGCGCGGGCTCGGGCACGAACCGCGCGACCGGCTTCGTGATCATCGGCGGGCAGACGCTGGCGCTCCTCCTGACGCTGCTCGCGACCCCGGTCGCCTACTCGCTGTTCGACGACGTCTCGTCGTGGCTCAAGCGGATCCTGCCCTTCATGCGGGGCAGCGACGACCAGGGCGAGCCGCGCGGGGCGGGGGAGGGCGGCGTCGCTCCGGCGGGGGATGGGGTCGTCGCGGCGGGGCACCGCGGCGCCGCGGCGCGCGCCGCCGTCGCGCACGACGCGGGCCGGCCGGCGCCGGCGCAGCTCGACTAGCGGCACCCCGACCGCGCTCCGGGGCCGCGGCGCGCCGCGCCCGGCCCCCTTCGCTACCGCGGCGAGGCGCCGCTCACCGCGCTTCGCCGTGGACCTTGCGCAGGATCACCTCGAGCAGCCCGTCGAACGCGTCGCGCATCGCCCAGGCCTGGGCGGCCTCGTCGTCGAGGCCAGCCGCCTTGCGCCGCCCCTCGACGAGCGCGTTCCTCGGGCCCCTGCACGCGGGGCCGAGCCGGCGCTCCATGTCGAGCGAGGCGCCCGCGTAGACGTGGTAGCAGGACGCGAAATCCCCCTGGTTGTAGAGGGGCGAGCCGACCTGGATCGCGCCGTCCATCGTGCGCGCCAGCACGAGCAGGTCACCCTCGGTGCAGCCGCGGAGGATCGCGAGCGCGTGGTGAGGCACCGATCGCTTGACCGCCGGCAGCCCTTGCTCTTCCTCGGCCGTCTCGGCCGCGAACGTCGAGAGCGGGACGGGATCGGGGCGCACGAGCAGCCGCTTGAGGTAGTCGGCGGGCACGCCGAAGTTGAGGTTCTGCCCCTGCGTCGAGACCGCCGCGGCGACGCCGATCACCTCGCCGTGGTCGTTGAACAGCGGGCCGCCCGAGGAGCCTGGCGCGATCGGCGCGGAGATCTGCAGCAGCGTCAGCTCCGGATCCACGACGCGGACCGCGCTCACGAGGCCGTTCGACACGGTGTCCGCGAGGCCGAGCGGATGGCCTATCGCGACGACCGGATCGCCGGGGCGGACCGCGCCGCTGTTGCCGAGCGAGAGCAGCGGGAGCCTCCGAGGCGCGTGGATCCGGACGATCGCGAGATCTCGAGCCTCGTCGAACGCGAGCACCTCGAGCACCGGGTGCTCGCTCTGATCGGAGAGGACGACCTTGAGGTCCGGCATCCCGGCGACGACGTGGAAATTCGTCGCGATCCAGCCGTCCTCGCGGACGAGGAAGCCCGCCCCGAGCGAGCCGTCGCCGCGGATCGTGACGACCGCCGGCATGGCGCGCGCCGCGATCTGCGCGGGCGTCATCGCCGCGGGCTGTGACGCGGAGGTCGCCGGCTGGCTTGTCGAGCTCGCGGTGCAGCCGAGCGCCGCGATCGCCGCCGCGGCGACGAGCGCCGAGGCGCGGGGCCAGGCGCGCCGCCGCGGGGGGCGGGGGCGCGATGGAGGAGCGGCGCAGGAGGGCCGGTCGTCGTCATGGAGCTCGCCTGGCAGGCTGCGGTGGTTCATGTCGCTCCCCGAGGCCGCCGCGTGAGCGACCTCCCTCCAGCAAGCGTAACGAAGACCCGACGGATCGTCTCGCGCGCCCGGAGAAAATCCGGTCGTGGCCGCATATGCTGTCGCGGTGAGCCAAGACCACGACGCGCGTGATCCCATCTTCGCCCTCAGCGACGAGTTCGTCGAAGCCTTCGCTGCCCGCTGTCCTGCCCATGCCACCCTCGCGGGCATCCCCTGCGACGAAGGCGCCTGGAACGACTGGAGCCCGAGCGGCGCCGCGTCCTGGGCCTCCACGGTCGCGTCCTTCCAGGAGCGGCTCCGCTCGCTGCCGCCGCCGCGCCCCGGCGGGGAGGCGCGGTGGGGTCGCCTCGCACGCCGTGTCATGGCGGAACACCTGGATGAGCGGCTCGACGATTTCCGTCACGGCGAGCACCTGCGCGATCTCAACAACATCGAGTCGGCGTTCCAGCACCTCCGGATGGTCTTCGACCTCATGGATGTCCACAGCGCCGCCGGCTGGGAGGCCATCGCGTCGCGCCTGGAGGGCCTGCCCCGCGCGTGCGACAGCTACCGCGCGTCGCTCGAGGAGGGCCGCCGGACGGGCCAGGTCGTCGCGCGTCGCCAGGTGTTCGCCGTGATCGAGCAGGCGCGCTACCAGGCGGGCGACGCGTCGTTCTTCCTCACGCTGCCGGCCGCTCACGAGGCGTCGGGCTGCGGCGCGGGCGCCGGCCGCGCACGCGTCGTCGACGGCGTCGAGCGGGCGCGCGCCGCGTTCGGCGCGCTCGCCGGCTACCTGGAGCAGACGTACCTGCCGAGCGCGCGCGCCGCGGACGCCGTGGGAGAGGAGCGCTACCTGCGCCTCGCGCGCCGCTTCCTCGGCGCGAGCATCGACCCGATCGAGACCTACGCCTGGGGGTGGTCCGAGGTGCACGCCATCGAGGCCCAGATGGCGCGCCTCGCCGGCGAGATCCTCCCCGGCGCGTCGTTGCCCGAGGTGATCGATCTGCTCATGACCGACCCCGCCCGGTGCGCGCAGGGCGCCGACGAGTTCCTCCGCATGATGTCCGAGCGCCAGCGAAAGGCGCTCGCCGATCTCGACGGCGTCCATTTCGACATCCCGGCGCCCATCCGTCACATCGAGGTGAAGCTCGCTCCGCCGGGCGGCGCGCTCGGCGCCTACTACGTGCCCCCGAGCGACGGCTTCAAGCGGCCCGGCACCGTCTGGTATGCGCCCGGCACGAAGCAGGCGTTCCCGCTCTACGAGGAGATCACCACGGCGTACCACGAGGGTTTTCCCGGCCATCACCTGCAGTGCGCGCTCCAGGTGCACCTCGATGACCGGCTGAGCCGACTCCACCGCTTCCTGGTGACGAACTCCGGCCACGCCGAGGGGTGGGCCCTCTACGCCGAGCAGCTCATGTACGAGCTCGGTTATTTCGAGCGCCCCGATTACGTGCTCGGGATGCTCGCGGGCAAGCTGACGCGCGCCTACCGCGTCGTCCTCGACATCGGCATGCACCTGGAGCTGCCGATCCCCCGGGACGCGCCGCTCCACGCCGGCGAGCCCTGGCGCTACGAGATCGCCGTCGAGTACCTCCACCGCCGGGCCTTCCTCACGCTGGATCACGCGCACAGCGAGGCGACGCGCTATCTGGGCTGGCCGGGGCAGGCGATCTCCTACAAGGTCGGCGAGCGCGTCGTCCTGGAGCTGCGCGACACGCTGCGGCGCCGCCACGGCGAGGCCTTCGATCTGAAGGCGTTTCACGCCAGGGTGATCGGCTCCGGGTCCGTCGGGCTCGACCACCTGCGCGAGATCGTGCTCGACGACGCCGCGCTCTGAGCGCGCGTCAGACACGCGCTCGTCGGACACGCGCTCGTGGGGCACGCCCGTCCGCTTCGCGCCTCGACGCGCGGCCACGCGCGTGCCAATCGACGCGGGTGAGCGCTCCCCCAGCGAACGAAGCCCCCGAGGCGCGGCCGGACGGCTCGGACCTTTGCACCGCGTGTGGCCTCTGCTGCACGGGGCTGCTCTTCGACGTCGCGCCGCTCGAGGAGCACGAGCTCCCGCGGGCCGAGAAGCTGCGCCTGCCGCTCGCTTGCAACCGGTACCACGACGCCTTCAGCCTGCCGTGCCCCTGCCACCTCGACCGGAAGTGCACCGTCTACGAGATGCGCTTCTCCGTGTGCAGCAGCTACGAGTGCGGCCTGCTCCGGCGCTGCAAGGCGGGCGAGGTGCCGCTCGGCGAGGCGCTGTCCCGCGTCGAGCGCGTGCTGCGCCTGACGGACGCGGTGCGCGCGCGGGTGCCGCCGCTCGCGCCGCCGCGTCCGCTCTGGGATGAGGCCCGCGAGCACATCCGCCGGCGTGACGCCGAGGACCCGTCGCCGGCGTGGCAGGGCGAGCGCGGCGCGCTCGTCGCCGCGCTCGGCGAGCTCCGGGTCGCGTGCAGGGAAGGGCTCGATCCGTAGCGCCGGCGCCCCGCGAGGGCCGCGGGAAATGGTCTTTCCCATGTCGGGGTCCAATCCGCGGGGCGCCCCAGCGCGCTTTGGAGATCTCCCTCTCCCTGTCCTGCAAAGATCTCCAGGGCCCTCAGGACACCGACGAGCGCGGAGACTCCCATGCTTCGTCCAGGCCGAGCGTGATCCGCCCTCGGCTGCGCGCGCCGCGCCCTCGTCAACATGCTTGTCTCGGCCTCCCGGCGGCAGGCTCCAGGCCGTATATACGACCCATGGAACCGACGATCCGCCGGCTGACCAACAAGTATTCTGCCATCGCTGCAGTGATCAGCTTCGTCACTCAGCCCATTCCCGGCGCAGATGAGCTGATCGTGGTTCCCATTCATTACTCCTTCTCCGTGTCGCTGACCCGGCGCCGGGGCGTGCCGCTCCGCAGGGCTCCGTGGCTTCAGGTGAGCAAGATCATCTGGGGTGGAGCGGGCGTCAGGCTCTTCGCCAACTTCACGCTCGGCCTCGTCCCGGTCGCCGGTCTCTTCTCCAATGCGGTCACCGCCGTCGCCTTGACGGAGTACCTGGGCCGCTACCTCGACGCCGCGCTGAGCAGCAAGGCGCCGCCTCCCGCGGTCTCCCTCCGGGCCATCCGGGATGCCCTGCGGCACCCAAGGCGAGCGCGGAGCGCTCAGCGGTTGTGGTCCAGGATCCGCCGCGCCGTCCGGGAGTCCGTCCCTGCGCCGACTCCTGGTTGAGGCGCCTTGTCCTGCTGGACGGGAAGCTCGGAGCTCGCGCGGCCTCGGGGCGCCCGGCGGTCGTGACGCGGTCCACGGCCAAGGAATCCGCGGCGCCGGGTCATCCGCCGCACCCTCTCCGGCCGCGCGCCGCGTCGGAGAGCGCGTCGCCGGCGCGCCGGACGTGGAGCCGACGTGGGGCCGGCGTGGAGCCGCCTCGGCCCGCCCGCGCGCGGCGGTCTCGCCTGGCGTCTCTCCTGGCGATCGCCGCCCAGATCGAATAGATCCCCGGCCATGCTCTCCGAGACCCGCGAGAAAGTCCTCGACATCAAACGGCGCTTTGAGGCGCTAAGGGGGCATCTTTGACGTCCCCAAGCTCGAACGGATGCTCCAGGATCTGACCCAGACGACGCTGTCGTCGGGGTTCTGGAACGATCAGGAAAAGGCCCAAGCCGTCCTCCGCAAGCGCGCCCAGGTCGAGTCAAAGCTCGAGGTGGCGCAGCGGCTCGGCCGCGAGATCGAGGATCTCGCGGAGTACCTCGAGCTCGGCGCTGCCGAGGGCGACGAGGGCGTCATCGCCGACGCCGACGCGCAGGCCGACGCCATCGCCGGGCGCCTGCGCAAGGTCGAGCTCGATCGGATGCTGTCCGGCCCCGCCGACCGCGGCAACGCCATCGTCAGCATCCACCCGGGCGCCGGCGGCACCGACGCGAAGGACTGGGCGTCCATGCTCCTCCGCATGTACCTGCGCTTCTGCGAGCGCCGCGGGTACAAGACGGAGATCATCGACTACCAGGACGGCGACGAGGCCGGCATCGACGCTGTCACCCTCACGGTGAGCGGCGACGCGGCGTACGGCTATCTGCGCTCCGAGGCCGGGGTCCACCGCCTCGTCCGGATGAGCCCGTTCAACGCCGATCACACCCGCCAGACCGCGTTCGCCGCCGTCGAGGTCACCCCGGACAGCGACGACGAGATCAACATCCAGGTCAACGAGAAGGACATCGAGATCACGACGATGCGCGCCGGCGGCAAGGGCGGGCAGAACGTGAACAAGGTCGAGACCGCCGTTCGCCTGCGGCACATCCCGACCGGACTCAACATCGTGTGCCGCGCCGAGCGCAGCCAGCACCAGAACCGCGCGATGGCGATGAAGGTCCTCAAGGCGAAGCTGTACGAGATGGAGCTCCAGAAGCGGGAGGCCGAGGTCCAGGCCTACAACGCCGCGAAGAGCTCCATCAACTTCGGCAGCCAGATCAGGAACTACGTCCTCGCGCCCTACCGGCTCGTCAAGGACGTGCGCACCTCCACCGAGGCCACCGACGTGGACGCCGTCCTCGACGGCGATCTCGAGGGCTTCATCGAGGCCTACTTGCTCGCCGCGGCCGGCGGTTCGCTCAGGAAGGGCGGCTCGGTCGCGGAGGACGACGCTCCGTGAGCCAGCAAAAAGACAGACCGAACGACAAGAAGACCGAGCGGCTCGTGAAGGAGGCCGCCGAGGCCGCGCGCGCCGAGGAGACGCTGATCGCCACGCGAAAGGCGAAGGCGGCGCGCCTCCGCGCGCGCGGCGACAACCCGTTCGCCAACGACGTCACGGAGGGCGAGCCGCTCGTCGAGCTCGCGGCCGTCCGCGCCCGCTTCGACGGGGCGCGGGCCGCGGCCGAGCCGAGGCCCGAGGGCGCGGCGCCCGAGCGATCCGCCTCCGCGGCGGATCGCTACGATCCGGCGCGCGTCGAGCCGGTCCCGTTCCGCGTCGCGGGCCGGGTCCTCTTCGTGCGCTCGTTCGGCGGCGTCACCTTCGTCCGGCTGCGCGACCGCACCGGCGAGCTCCAGCTCTACTGCGAGCAGGGGAGCCTCGCCGATTTCGAGCGGCTGGAGGACATCGATCTCGGCGACTTCGTCGAGGCCCACGGCGTCGCGATGGCGACGCAGAAGGGCGAGCTCTCGATCCGCGCAGGGCGCCTCCGGCTGCTCACGAAGGCCTACCGCCCGCTGCCGACCAAGACGAGCTTCAAGGACGTCGAGTCGCGTTACCGCATGCGGTACGTCGATCTCGTGGCCAACCCGCACGTCGCGGGGGTCTTCCGCGCCCGCTCCGCGATCGTCGCCGCGCTGCGCGAGTTCCTCGACGCGCGCGGCTTCCTCGAGGTCGAGACCCCGACGATGCACACGCTCGTCGGCGGCGCGGCCGCGAAGCCGTTCAAGACCCACCACAACGCGCTCGACCTCGAGCTCTTCATGCGCATCGCGCCGGAGCTCTTCCTGAAGCGGCTCGTGGTCGGCGGCTTCGAGCGCGTCTACGAGATCGCGCGCTGCTACCGGAACGAGGGGCTGTCGACGCGGCACAACCCCGAGTTCACGATGCTCGAGTACTACCAGGCGTACGCGACGTACGAGACGCTGATGGACGCCACCGAGGCGATGCTCCGCCACGTCGACGCCCGCCTCGCCGAGCGGCTCCCGGCCGAGCGCGCGGCCTGGGCCGCGCAGCGCACGTACTCGCTCGAGCGCTTCGAGCGCGTCCCCATGGCCGAGGGGATCGCCCGCGCCCTGGCGAAGTCGGGCCTGCCGGCCGACGTCCCGCAGCGCGTCGCCGCGGACGACGCCCCGATCAAGGAGTGGGCGAAGGCGGCGAAGGCGAGCGGGCGCGAGATCGACTGGACGAACTTCCGCGCGGGCGCGAAGAAGTGCGAGTCGCCGGGTGAGCTCGTCTTCTGCGCCTACGAGTACGTGGTCGAGCCGTTCCTCACGAGGGACTACCGCACGGAGGCGGGCGACAAGAGCGTCCCTGTCTTCATCATCGACTATCCCTTCGAGGTCTCCCCGCTCGCGCGCAAGAAGGACAGCGATCCTTCGCTGGTCGACCGCTTCGAGCTCTTCATCGACGGCCGCGAGCTCTGCAACGCCTTCAGCGAGCTCAACGACCCCGAGGACCAGGACGCGCGATTCCGCGCGCAGGTCGAGAAGAAGTCGCGGGGCGAGGAGGAGACGATGGATTACGACGCCGACTACGTCCGCGCCCTGGAGCACGGCCTCCCGCCGACGGCGGGCTTCGGCATGGGGGTCGATCGCCTGACGATGCTCCTCACCGGCGCGACCTCCATCCGCGACGTCATCCTGTTCCCGCTCCTCCGTCCCGAGACCGACGCGTGATCGAGCTCTCCAGGTCGTTGCAGGCCGCGCTCCTCGCCGCCGTCGCTCTGGGCATCGTCCTGCTCGCCTGGCGGGGCTACACCCGCTTCGACAAGAAGGGCGAGCTGGAGCCGCGGCGCCCCGGCGTCGTGCGCGTCGGGGTCGTGGTCGCCCTCACGGGCGCCAGCCTGCTCGCGCTCACGCTCATCGGGTCCAGCGGGCGCGCGAAGGGCCTCGCGCCCATCGGCGCCTTCTTCGCGGGCAATACCCAGCAGATCGCCCAGCTCGTCGCCACGCTGATCGTGGGGGGTGCCCTTCGGCTGTTCCGGGCCAGGATGACCGCGGACAACGCCCGGTGGCTCTCCGGCAGGTGGGGGTTCAAGGCCCGCGTGGGGCTCCGCGTGCTCGGCGCGATGTCCCTGCTCGCCGCGCTCGCGATCGTCGTCCTCTGGGTCGCGGTCCTGCCCATCCAGCCGACCTTCAGGTGGATCCTTGGAGGCACCCTGTTCGGCGCGGGCGCGGGCTACCTGGTCGCCGGGAGCCGCCCCGTCCGCAAGGGGCTCTATCGCGCGCTCGGCTGGTGGTGGGGCGCGCTCGTGGGCGTGGCGTTCGGCGTCACCGCGACGCTCACGGCCAGGATGCCCGTCGGGAAGGGCGCGTCGTTCAACTCGACGGATCAGATCATCCGCTTCACCGCGCTCGTCTCGAGCGTCGTCTTCCTGTTCTTCGTGCTGTCGGCGCTCCTGCCGCTCGCCCTCGACGCGCTCGAGCGCCGGAGCTTCGTGCCCCACGTGGCCGCGCGCCACGTGCGCGCCTCGAAGAGCGGCTTTCTCACGGTCATCTCGGTCCTGTCGATGGCCGGCGTCGCCGTCAGCTCGTGCGCCCTGTGCTCGGTGACGAGCATCATGGGCGGCTTCGGCGCCGACCTGAAGCGCAAGATCCTCGGCAACAACGCGCACATGGTCGTCGACGCCTCCCGCCCTGGCGGCTTCGGCAACTGGGACGACAAGCTCACCCAGGTGCGCGTCGCGCTCGCGCCCTACGGGGGCGCCGCGACCCCGGTCGCGGCCGGCGAGGCGATGGGCTCCAGCGCCTCGAACACCGCGGGCGCGCTCGTCCGCGGCATCGATCCGGACACCATCGGGCAGGTCATCGACCTCGCCAAGAACATCGAGGTCGGCAGCTTCGACTACCTGCGCGATCCCGAGAAGCTGACGAGCCTGCCTCCCGAGGAGATCATCGGTCGAGGCCCGGGCGGGGAGCCGTACTTCAAGGGGCCGGACTTCCGCCAGCCAACGGACGTCGACCCGTCGGTGCGCGACTACCTGAAGCAGCAGACGCGCGTGTACCCGGGCGTCATCATCGGCCGCGAGCTCGCGAAATCGCTCCACGTGCTCGTCGGGGACGAGGTGACCCTCCTGTCGCCGATGGGCGAGCTCGGCCCCACCGGCGTGATGCCCCGCTCCCGCAAGTTCCGCGTCGCGGCGATCTTCTATAGCGGCATGTACGAGTACGACGTCACGCACGCGTACGTCTTGATGGAAGAGGCGCAGAAGTTCTTCAGCCTCGACGACAAGATCACCCACATCGACATCCGGGTCCCGGATCCCGAGCGGGTGCAGGAGGTCCGCCCGGCCGTGGAGGCGGCCGTCGCCGCGAGCGCCGCGCTGGACGAGGCGCCGGAGGGAGGCAAGCCGCCGCCGCAGCTCCGCGTCCGCGACTGGATGGAGATGAACAAGAACCTCTTCAGCGCGCTCAAGCTGGAGAAGATCGCGACGTTCATCATCCTGTCCATCGCCATCGCGGTCGCGAGCTTCTGCATCGTCTGCACGCTGCTGCTCATGGTGACCGAGAAGGGCAAGGAGATCGCCGTCCTGAAGGCGCTGGGCGCCTCGGACAACATGGTGATGCGCGTGTTCATGCTCGAGGGCGTGATCATCGGCGCCATCGGCACGATCTACGGTGTCGGCACCGCGCTCGCGGTCTGCACGGGCCTGTACTGGTTCGGTGTCCGGCTCGATCCGGACGTCTATTACATCGACCGGTTGCCCGTGAACGTGAACCTCTCCGACTACGCGATGGTCGCGGTCGCGTCGATGCTCATCTGCACCATCGCCACCATCTACCCGGCCCGCGCCGCCTCGAGGCTCTCTCCGGTCGACGGGCTCCGCTACGAGTAATCACTCCATGTCCACTCCGCTCGTCGTCGTCGAAGACCTCCGCAAGACGTTCGTTCACATGGGCCGCGAGCTCCACGTGCTCTGCGGCATCGACATCGTCATCAACCAGGGCGAGGTCGTGGCGTTCGTGGGCCCCTCGGGCGCCGGCAAGAGCACGTTCCTCCACTGCATCGGCACGCTGGACCTCCCGACGAGCGGCCGTATCCGCCTCGGCAACGACGAGCTCACCGGCCTCCCGGGCTCGCGGCTCGCGGCGATCCGGAACCGGACGATCGGCTTCGTCTTCCAGTTCCACCACCTGCTCCCCGAGTTCAACGCGGTCGAGAACGTGATGATGCCGGGCCTCATCCAGGGGAAGACCCGCCGCGAGATGGAGCCGCTCGCGCGCTCGCTGCTCGCCGAGGTCGGCCTCGCGGCGCGCGCGACGCACCGGCCGGGGGAGCTGTCGGGCGGAGAGCAGCAGCGCGTGGCCCTGGCGCGGGCGCTCGTCCTGTCGCCGAAGCTCCTGCTCGCCGACGAGCCGACCGGGAACCTCGACACCGCGACGAGCGACTCGATCCACCAGCTGTTCTTCGAGATGAACCGAAAGCACGGCACCACGGTCGTGGTGGTCACGCACAACCTCAGCTTCGCCGAGTCGATGCCGCGCGTGGTGACCATGCGCGACGGGACGATCGAGAGCGATCGCATCGGCAGCGAGCGCGCCGCGGCCCTCGGGTACCGCGACGGCTCAGCCGGATAGCCGCTCGCTCAGCAGCTCGGCCGCGCGCAGCGACATGGCCATGATGGTCATCTGCGGGTTCACGCCGAGCGACGAGGGGATCGCGCTTCCGTCACACACGTAGAGCCCCGCGACGTCGTGCGCCTGGTGGTCCGGCCTGAGGCACGATGACCGCGGATCGACCCCGATACGGCACGTCCCGAGCGGGTGGAACGCGGCCACGTCGAGGTCCCCGGCCTGGATCTGCCGCGCCTTGAGCCGCTCCAGGTCCGCGGGGCCGTTCACCTCGTCGCAGCCGGCGACGAGCGGCAGGACGCGCCGCGCCCCCGCGGTCAGGAACACCTCGCAGAGCAGCTCGACCCCGCGCTTCATCTTCGCGAGGTCCTCCCGGTTCATCGTGTAGAGCACGAGCGGCGTGCCGCCGATCCCGGGCCTCACCTCGCCGCGGCTCGTGTCCTTGATCATGAACCCGAACGTCGCGAGGTGCGGATACCGCTCCATCAGCTCCGTGTAGCGGTGTCCCGTCCAGGGCACGGCCAGCGCGGCGACGTCGAACGGGAGCGAGCCTCCCTCGAACATCAGCCCTTCATCGGCGAAGTGGTCGATCTGGTAGCCCTGCGGGATGCCTTGCCACTGATCGATCCGCTCATCGAAGAGCGCCATCACCTTCGACGCCGGGTGGATCGAGAGGTTCTTTCCCAGCGCGCCGCTCGACAGGCACGCTCCGCTCCGGCGCAGGAGCAGCGGCGTCATCAGCGCGCCGCCGGCCACGACGACGGCCTCCGCCCTGACCACGAGCCGCGGCCCCCGCCCAGCGCCGCTCGCCGCGCGGCCGCCAGCCCTCGTGTCGCCGCCGAGCACTGCAGTCGCCCCCCGCGCGCGGCCCGCCACGATGTCGATCGTCCTGACCCGCGCCGCCGTGATGAGCTGCGCGCCCCGCTTCAGCGCCTCGGGCACATAGCTCACGTCGGTCGAGCGCTTGGCTCCCGTGGGGCAGCCGAAGCAGCAGATCCCCTGCCCATCGCAGTCCGGCGCGTTGCGCTGGAGCGGCCCGTGCCGCAGCCCGAGCCGCTCCGCCCCGCGCCGGACGATCGGCCCGATCGCCCCGAGGTGCAGCGGGTCGGCAGGGGCGACCTGGAGCATGCGCTCGACGCGCTCGTAATAAGGAGCGAGCCCGCCGGACGAGAACTCCGCAGGCAGCCCCATGCCGTCTCGCCACGACGCGAAGGTGCTCTCCGGAGCCCGGTAGCAAGTCCCGGAGTTGATCACGGTGCTCCCTCCGACGGCGCGCCCCGCGAACACCGGGATGTTCACGTTGCCAAGCGTCATGTCGAGCCCGTGGTCGCGGTACATCTCCCGGTAGGCGCGCGCGGGCCGTCCGGTGAAGCTCGAGCGGCGGTGGAAGTCGCCCTCCTCGAGCATGAGCACCGCGTGTCCGCGCGACGCGAGCTCGTAGGCCGCGGCCGCTCCGCCGGCGCCGGTGCCGATCACGAGGACCTCGCACTCGAGCTCCAGGTCCTCCTCGACCTCGCGCCCGTCCGTCACCTGCGCGAGCCAGCGCGGCGCCTCGTCGCGCACCGTGGGCAGCTCGTAACGGCAGCCGACGTGCTTGAACATCTCGGGCCGGTCGTAGTGGACGAACCTGAGCGGCGTGAGCGCGGCGCGGAGCAGCGAGCGCAGCGTCCGCGCCCGGCTCTGCTCGAAGCCGCGGAGCACCTCCATCCGATCCTCGAGCGGCAGCGCCGACAGCGGCCTGAGCCGGAACGGAAGGGGAGCGAGCTCTATCGCCCACAGCGCCGCGCGCACCCCTTGCGCCAGGTGCGGCGGGATCGAGCCGAGCCAGGCCGCGAGCCGGCCGGCGGTCGCGGCGCCCGCGCCGTCGAGGAAGCGGCCGGGCGGCATCGCCGCCTCGGCGAGCGCGGCGGCGATACGCATCTCCCGCCCGGAGAGCCTGGGCGCCGCGCCGCCCTTTGCCTCGGGGGCCCTCTCCGGGCCGGCATCCTTTTTCGGTGTCCCGGACCGGCGTTCCCCCCGCTCCAGCGCGGGCAAGCGCCCGAAATCGAGGTCCAATCCAAGGGTCATGGTCCTCCGAAACGCTCGTGAAAACTTCTGTTAATTCTGTAGCAACAGAATCGTTGCAAGGCAAGGCGGCCTGATCCGCTGGTGGATATGGCGCGCAGGCGGGCTGATCCGCTGGTCTCGCGTGTGCTGGACGTGGCGCACAGGCGGGCTGATCCGTTGGCCTTGCGCACTGGACGTGGAGCACACGCGCCCTGTCACGGCATCGGCAGGACCCAGATCGGCGAGCGAGGCTGGAGCTCGAGGTGCTTCCAGGCGTCCTCGGCGATCGCCATGCCGAGCTCTCCCTCATCGCGGAGGCTCGCGGCGACCGCGCGAAAATAAGGGGCGTCCGGGCGCTCGATCGCGAGGATGCCCTTCGGATCCGACGGGCTCGGGGTGAACGGGCGGCCCGCCTTCGCCCGGCGCGTATCGCGCACGAGCGAGATCTCGTCCATGCGGGCGGTGAAGTGCGGCCCTCCGTCGAACGGATCGACCCTGTGGGCATAGCGGAAGCCGACGCGGCGGAGCAGCTTCTCCACCCCCCGGGTCTGCGCCCCGACCTTCCCGATCACGCGCTGCGCGTCCTCGGGCAGCAGCGAGGCGTAGATGGTCCCCTCCGGGAAGAGCCCCTTGATGAACTCCTTGTTCTTCTTGGAGAGGAGATCCGCGTCGGCATAGCTCATGTCGGTGAACTTGCGCCCGAGCGCTTCCCAGAGGTGGCTTGTCCCGTCCGGCTCGAGGGGGGGCATCAGCTCCGCGAGGATCTCGTCCTGGAACAGCGCGGATCGCGCGGCCATGTAGAGGAAGCGAACATAGGAGATCATCGTGCCGAGCCGCTCGGTCCCTTGCCGGTACTCCGGCATGAGCACGAGCCCGCCGATCTCCGTGGGGCCGTTGTACGAGTAGCCGATGCGCAGCACGGTATGATGGAAGTGCTTGTCGATCGTGGCCGAGTACTTCTCCTCGTCGAGCACGTCGAAGAAGATGTAGGGGACGCCGCGCCGGCCGAGCTGCGCGATGATCATCGACGTCCCGACGATCATGCCCTTGTCGCCCTTCGTCAGGTCGACGAGGACGAAGACGTATTGGCGGAGGCGGGGATCCTGGATCGCCCCGCTGAAGCTCTTGTGGCTCTCGGCGACGATCTCGTGGATTGCGTCACGGTTGTTCGGCAGGTTGACCGAGTTCAGGTGGCGCGCGACATAGAGGAGCTGTTCCTCGTCGCCGGTCACGGCTGCGCGTATCTCGAACGAGACCATCGCCGGAAGCCTACGCGTGGCGCCCGTCCTTGGCCATTGCTCCGGAGGCCGCGCGCGCGGCGCGGCTCCGCGCGTCAGCCGAGCTGAGCGCGCAGCGCTTCGTCCATGGCATCGAGCGGCGGCTCCCGCCCGGTGTACAGCCGGAACTGCTCTGCAGCCTGGTGGAGGAGCATCCTCCCGCCGTGAACGGCGGTCGCTCCGCGCCGGCGCGCCGCCGCCACGAGCTCCGTGATCATCGGTTTGTACACGATATCCATCACCAGGAGACCTTCCCGCAACACCTCCTCTGGAACAGGGCTTCGTGCATCGACCTCGGCCATGCCGAGCGACGTGGCGTTCACGAGGACGCCGTGGTCGGGCGAGAGCGCCGCTGCGTCGAGCGGCACGGCCGCCCCGCCGACCGCCGCCGCGAGCTGCCGCGCCTTCTCGAGATCGCGGTTCGCCACCGTCACGCTGGCGCCGCGCTCCGCGAGCCCGAACGCGACCGCGCGCGCCGCGCCGCCGGCGCCGAGGAGCAGCACCCGCGCGCCCCCGAGCCGCGTCGCCTCCTCGAGCGCCCGCACCGCGCCGATCCAGTCGGTATTGTAGCCCCTGAGGCGCCCGTCGTTGTTCACGATCGTGTTGACCGCGCCGATCCGCTCGGCGACCGGATCGAGCTCGTCGAGCAACGGAATTACCGCCTGCTTGTAGGGCATCGACACGCCGAGGCCGCGGATCCCGAGCGCGCGCATCCCGCGCGTCGCGCCTTCAACATCGGTCACCGCAAAAGGGATATAGGTAAAATCGAGTCCCAGCGCGCGGTAGCCGGCGAGGTGCATGGCGGCCCCTGTCGTTACCGGATGACGCGACATTGATCCGCAGAGTGTGAGGCGGCCCAGAGCTCGGGAGAGTGGTGCAGTCGATGAAGTGCAGCCGTGCATGCAGCGAAGCTGGCCTGTCTCGAGCGCGGATGCTAGCCCCGCCAGAGATGAGCGAGCCCAGCGTTCCCCGGCCGGCGGTGGAGGCCGCGGCGGCGTGCCTCCAGCCCGACAAGGCCGGACTTTTCACGCTTCGATCCGATCGCGCGCTCGCGCGGCGCGCCTACCAGACGGTCGCGCCGTTCGGGCGGAGCCTCCTCAAGATCCTCGCGGCGCTCGCGATCCTCACGCTGGGTCGCTCGACCCTCGCGGACCAGTACCACGTGCCCACCGGGTCGATGTGGCCGACCATCGCCCCGGGCGATCGCATCTTCGTCGACAAGGTCGCCTACGGGCTCCGCGTCCCGCTCACGGATCACTACCTCTTCGAGCGCAGCGGGCCGAGCGCCGGCGACGTGGTGCTCTTCGCGGATCCGCGCGGCGGGTCCACCCTCCTCGTCAAGCGGGTGATCGCGCTCCCGGGCCAGACGGTGATGCTCCGGCATGGCGTGCTGTACGTCGACGGTGCGGCGCAAGCCCTCGAGCAGCTCGGGGACGGCACGCGGGTGGAGCACCTCGGCGAGGTCACACACGCGGCCGGCGAGCCCGACTTCGACGCATTCGGTCCGGTCGTCGTCCCGCCGGACCACCTCTTCGTGATGGGCGACAACCGCGCCGCCTCGCTCGACAGCCGGGCGATGGGGGCGGTGCCGAGGGAGCTGCTGCGCGGCCGCGTGCTCCGCGTCGTCTATCACCATGACGCCGCGGGCTTCGATCTGTCCCGCGCGCTGCGGAGCGTCGACTGAGCGGCTGCTCTAGGCTTCCCCTCTTGCCACCATCTCCCTGAGCTCATCGCCGCTCAGGGTCTCGACCTCGTAGAGCCGGGCGGCGACGCGCTCGAGCGTCGGCCGGTGCCCCTGGATCAACGCGCGCGCCCGCGCCTCCGCGTCCGCGAGGATCCGCGCGACCTCCGCGTCGATCGCGCGCGCGGTCGCGTCGCTGCACTCCCGCGGCCCTGCGCCGGACGGCATCGCGCCCTGCGCCTCGCCGAGGAACGACAGCGGCCGGCGCGGATCGAGCGCCGAGAGCCCGAGCCCCTGGCCCATCCCGAGCTCGCGGACCATGCGACGCGCGAGCTCGGTCGCGTTGAGCAGATCGTCCTGCGCGCCGGTCGAGAGGTCTCCGACGGCCTCCTCCTCGGCGACGCGCCCGCCCAGCAGCACGACGAGCCGATCGAGGATCTCCTGCCGGCTCCACAGGTAACGATCCTCGCGCGGCTGCTGGATCGTGTACCCGAGCGCGCCCGGCCCCCGCGGCACGATGGACACCTTGCGCACCGGATCCTGCGTCGGCAGCAGCGAGGCGGTCAGCGCATGCCCCACCTCGTGGTAGGCGACGACGAGCTTCTCGCGCGCTCCGAGCCGCCTGCCACGGCGCTCGAGCCCCGCGAGCCCGCGCTCGATCGCCGCCTCCAGATCGCCCTGTCCCACCGCCTCCGCGCCGCGCCGCGCCGCGAGCAGCGCCGCCTCGTTGACGATGTTCGCGAGGTCGGCGCCGACGAGCCCCGCGGTCTGCGCGGCAACGGCGTCGAGATCCGCGCCAGGCTCGAGCGCCACCTTCCTCGCGTGCACCGCGAGGATCTCCTTCCGTTCGGCGAGGTCGGGCCGATCGATGTGCACCCGGCGGTCGAACCGCCCTGGCCTGAGCAGCGCCGGATCGAGGATCTCGGCGCGGTTCGTCGCGGCGATCACGACCATGGCCGTGTGCGCGTCGAACCCATCCATCTCGGTGAGGAGCTGGTTGAGCGTCTGCTCCCGCTCGTCGTGGCCGCCGACGGAGCCGCCGAGGCCGCGCACCTTGCCGACCGCATCGAGCTCGTCGATGAACACGAGGCAGGCCCCCTTCTCGCGCGCCTGCGAGAAGAGGTCGCGCACGCGCGCGGCGCCGACGCCGACGAACATCTCCACGAACTCCGACCCGCTAGCGCTGAAGAAGGGGACGCTCGCCTCTCCCGCGATCGCCCGAGCGAGCAACGTCTTGCCCGTGCCGGGCGGCCCCACGAGGAGCACCCCTCTGGGCATCCGCCCGCCGAGCTTCTCGTAGCGCTCGGGCGCTTTGAGGAAGTCGACGATCTCGCCGAGCTCCGTCTTCGCCTCGGCGTTGCCGGCGACATCGCGGAACGTCGCGATCGCGCCCCGCTCCTCGTAGAGCCGCGCCTTGTGCTTGCCGAAGGCGGTCGCGGCGCCCGAGATGGTCCCTGCCGTCGTCCCGCGGCGCGACGCGAGGTGGCCCATCACCGCCAGACCGGCGAGCGGCAGCAGCAGCCAGAGGTACGGCGGCAGGCCCAGCTCGTCCGCGACGCGCGTGTACGGGATCCCTCGCCGGTCGAGATCGGCGAGCAGATCCTTCTCGGTCTGCTCGATGCGCCCCGTGCGGTAGCTCTGCGGCGCGCGCGCGCTCAGGCCGGGCACCGCGCGTCCGATGTACATGTCGTCCCGGATCTCGATCTCGGCGAGCTCTCCGCGCTCCGCGAGCGAGCGGAAGCGCGCGTAGGGGATCCGGCCGTCGGCCGCCGCCATCACCTGAAGCAGCAACGCCGAGCCGAGCACCAGGACGAGAACAATCCAGAGCGACCGCATGCTCCCGCCTCCGCACGGACAGTCGAGATGGCCGGCGAGGCCGACCTGTCGTCACGGTGCGCCCTGCACGGAGCCTGCCAAGACGGCCCGTGCACCCTGGCGGCAAGCGCGGCAAGCGCGGCAGGCCGAGGCGTCGCTCGATCCGCCGCGCAGCGCCGAGCGCGCCCGGCGCGGCATGGACGCCCGGCGCGAGCCGATCAACCCTCGCTCCATGGGGAGAGCTCTTTTCTTGATCATGGTCACGGGTCCGTTGTCGACGTTGCTGCTCGGGTGCGGAGGGGCCCCGCCGCCTCCGATCGAGCAGCCCGAGCCGGCGCAGCCGGAGGAGCGGGCGCCGGCGGCCGAGCCCGCGAGCGATGCCGCCCAGGGCGCCGAGGCGCGGGAGGCAGACGCGGAGCCCGGCGCCGCGGCGCCGGCGCCGCCGCGCCGCGACGACTCGGTGCCCGACGACTACGCGCTCATGCATGGCGACTGCGTGGATCTGGGCAAGCGGCTCACGGCGCTCACGCGCTTGGAGCAGGTCGCGGCGCTCAGCGCCAAGCTCACGGCGGAGCAGCGGGGCGAGACCGAGAAGAAGATCGACGCCGTCGCGGCCACGCTGGGGGAGCAGTACGCGCAGTCGTGCGAGCAGAACGTCGGCAAGAGCGTGGATCCGAGGTCGCTCAAGTGCGCGTTCGACGCGCGGACCGTCAAGGCGTTCGAGGCCTGCCTCAACGCGCCGCCGCCGTCCACATGACGCTTCGGCGACGCGGCGAGCGGCGGATGACGGCGCGCTCGGCGGAGATATAATGGGCGTCTCCCATGGACGCTTCGCTCCTCGATGACCCCTGGATCGCCGCTCAGGTCGACGCCGCCGTGGCGCCTTACGTGGGGCGCCTGCCGGCGCACGAGATCGCGTGGATGCGCGAGCAGCTCGTGGAGGTCTTGCTGCACGACGAGGAGGCGAGCCGCCTCCTGCGGCGCGCGCATCCGCGCGAGGTCGACGAGAGCGGCGAGCGGGCGTTCGGGGTGCTCGGCGCAGCGGAGCGCGCCAAGGCGGGATAGCGGTGCGCACTCCGGAAGACCGGCTCCTCGCCGAGGGGCTCGACCTGCTTCAGCTGGTCGCGAAGCGCATCGCGCGCCGTCTGGGCCGCCGCATCCCGGTGGAGGACCTCGTCGCACTGGGGCACCCGGCGCTGCTCGAGATCGTGCGGACGCACGATCCGAGCCGCTCCACCTTCGAGGCCTACGCCAAGAGGAAGCTCCGGTGGGCCATCTTCGACGGCGTCCGGAGGGAGACGCGCTGGCGTTCCGCGGCCGCGCGGGCCAGCGCGCTCGCTGCGTCGGCGCGCTTCGCGGAGGGACGCGGTGCGGACGACGACGCCGACGCGCCTGCCACGCAGGAGGCCTACGCCGCGCGGCTCGGCGGTGTGCTCGCCGGGCACGCGGCCGCGATGGCGCTCGGCCTGCTCTCGAGTCACGGGGACGTCGCTGCCGTCCCCGACGCCGCGGACGATCCGGAGGAGCGCGCCTCTCGCGCGGAGCTCGCGCAGGCCGTGCGCCACGCCGTGCGCGAGCTCCCGGAGCGCGAGCGCACCCTCGTGGAGCGCCACTACTTCGAGGACGAGCGCTTCGATCAGATCGCGCAGGATCTCGGGATCAGCAAGAGCTGGGCGAGCCGGCTGCACAGCCAGGCGATCGAGCGGCTGTGCGAGCTGCTCCGCGCAGCGCGCTGAGGCGCGGGCGCCTCGCCGCCCGCCAGCGGACGCCGGTCAGCGCTGCCGGCTCTGCAACGAGCGGAGATACGGGGCCCGCTCGTCGTCGCTGACCGGCTCGTTGCTGATCACCCGGTGGTCGCGCGGCAGGAAATACACGAGCCGGACCGTCATGTGGTCCTTCGCGACGGTCAGCTTCCCCTTGCGGCGGAGCTCCGCGGCCTCCTGGAAGCTCTGCGCTTTCGGATCGTAGGCGATCATGTGCAGATCGGACCCGAACGGCGCGGGCAGCTCTTCCACCTCGACGATCTTGTAGATGCGGAACCCTCCGCTCTGTTCGGCGGCTGCGACGACGGCGCCGATCACCAGATCCTTGCCCGTCGGATCGGAGGTCTCGGGCACCGGGGGGGTGCGGTCACATGCAGGCGCGAGCGTCAGGATGCCGGCGCACACGGCGGCGAGCGCGATCGACCTCATGGGCGCTGAATAACATCGATGCCACCCGGCGCAAGCGGTGACCGCGCTGTTGCCCGGGTTGCGCTTTTACGCGGGTTGCATGGGTTGCACGGATTGCGCCGGGGCCTGCAGGCCGGGCGGGGGTCGCGGGCGTTGGGGGCGCGCTGCGACGTCGTCCGCCGCCTCGCGGCGGTGTCGTGGTAGACGGCGCGTTCGACACGGTGATCGGGAGCGATCCCTGGAGGAGTGCGATCATGCGACTCGAGGACACGAAGTTCGTCGTCACAGGTGCTGCCCAGGGGCTGGGTCGCCACTATGCGCTGCGGCTCGCGGAGCTCGGGGGCCAGGTCGCCGCCGGCGACATGAACGAGGAGGGGCTCGCGTCGCTCGTCGAGGCGAGCAAGGGGCTCGCCGGCAAGGTCCACGCGCGGGCGGTCAACGTGGCGGTGGAGGCCGAGGTGGAGGCGTTCGTCCGCTTCGCGCACGAGGCGATGGGCGGCCTGAACGGCCTCGTGAACAACGCGGGCATCCTGCGGGACGGCCTGCTCGTCAAGAAGGACCGCCAGACGGGCGCGGTCGTCAAGCTGAGCGCGGCGCAGTGGCAGGCCGTCATCGACGTCAACCTGACGGGGGCCACGCTCATGGTCCGCGAGGTCGTCGCGAAGATGATCGAGACCGAGCAGAAGGGCGTCATCGTCAACATCAGCTCCATCGCGCGCCACGGCAACCGCGGCCAGTCGAGCTACACCGCCGCGAAGAGCGCGCTCGCGGCGAACACGAAGACCTGGGCGCTCGAGTTCGCGCCGTTCGGCATCCGCGTCGGCGCCGTTGCGCCCGGCATGATCGAGACGCCCATGACGCAGGGCATGCACCAGAAGGCGCGCGACGCCTTGGTCGCCATGATCCCCGTGGGCCGCATCGGCGTGCCCGAGGACATCTGGCAGGCCGTGCGCTTCGTGATCGAGTGCGAGTACTTCAACGGTCGCTGCATCGACGTCGACGGCGGCCTCACGATGTGACGCCGCCGCGCGGCCGACCGCTCCGCGGTGGGGGTGCGTTCGCGCCTCGCCTCCGGCCGCGCTCGCGCGGCGTCGTCTTCCGCCGGTCTGACCGGCTGCATCCCTGCCCGATCCCTCCTCCTTCGACGCTCCTCTGACGCTCGACCGACCGAGCGCTGCTCGACGCGTTCGCCGACCGAGCGCTGCTCGGCGCGTTCGCTGACCGAGCGCTGCTGGCTCGATCCAGGGGGATCTCCGACCTCGATCCAGCTCGGCGATCCGCCCAGGCGACATTCCCCTTGACGCTTCGATATTGAAAGCTATGTTCAATATCAATCCCACCCGTTACGTAGCCGGGGGTCTGCATGTACGTCTGCCTCTGCATGGGCGTTTGTGATCGAGAGATTCGTGAAGCGATGAGCGAGGGCGCCTGCTCTGTTTCGCAGGTCATGGAGTGCACGGGCGCCGGTACGCGGTGCGGCTCCTGTCGGTCAACGATCGCCGAGCTTGTCGGCGAGCGCGATGGCACCTCGACACCGCGCCGCCTCACGATGGCGCCGGTCTCCAGCGCAGCCTGATTCTCCGGCTCGACCGGCGACAGCCTGAATGCCCTGGTTTCCGTCGGAAGCGACGGCAGCGGCACCTATTTCCTTAGAAACTTCTTGCGCACCTCCACGGACCTCGCGCATTTGTGCGGGGCGCTGGCGTTCTAGCCAGCGTCCCCCGCCCGCCCTGCAGGAGCGGGGTCCGCACGACAGGCATGAGCGCGAGAGGGGTCCGATGAAGGGTGCAAAAGACGTCGTTGATGCGTTGAACGAGGTGCTTGCCGGAGAGCTCGTTGCGATCAACCAGTATTTTCTGCACGCGAAGATGTGTTCGCACTGGGGCTTCGTCACGCTCGCTGCGCACGGGCGCGCCGAGTCGATCGACGAGATGAAGCACGCCGATGCGATCATCGAGCGCATCCTCTTCCTCGATGGGTTGCCCAACCTGCAGCGCCTGGACACCCTGCACATCGGGCAGAGCGTGCCGGAGCAGCTCAAGAGCGACCTCGATCTCGAGTACCACGCGGTCAAGCGGCTCAACTCGGCGATCGCCCTCTGCCGCGACAAGGGGGATCGCACCACCGAGGATCTCCTGGCCAAGATCCTCGAGTCCGAGGAGGACCACATCGACTGGCTCGAGACGCAAATCGGGCTGATCGAGAAGCTCGGCGAGACCGCCTACCTCGCCCAGCAGATCCGCGAGTAGGGTAGGGTGAGGGCCGTCCCTCGCGCAGGGGGCGTCCCCCGTGCACCTTCTGGCGGCGGAGGTCGTGCTTGACGTACGATGCTCTGGACGCATGTCCAAGGGCGCCGCGGACGACCGTGCTCGCGCGCGTACGCGCCAGCGCGGCACGTCGGTCGTGATCGTCGCGCCGCGCTCGTTTCCCGGAGGAGGATGAGCGCGGCGGGGGAAATCCATGTCGAAGATTCTTGTCGTCGATGACCAGCGGAACATGCGGACCACGCTCGCGATGATGCTGCGTGGCGCCGGGTACGAGGTCGATGAAGCCGCGGACGGCAGCCAGGGCGCCGATCTGGGCGCCAAGGGGGCGTACGACGTCGTGCTCACCGACCTCCGGATGGGCGGCTTCGACGGGATCGGCGTCCTGCGCGCGGTGAAGGAGTCGAACGCGAACACGGAGGTCATCGTGATGACCGCGTACGGCACCATCGAGAGCGCAGTGGAGGCGATGCGGCTCGGCGCGTTCGACTACATCCAGAAGCCGTTCTCGGAGCAGGAGCTCCTCGTGAAGGTCGAGCGCGCGATCCAGAACCGGAAGCTCACCGGCGAGGTGCAGCTGCTCGCCAGCGAGTTCAAGGAGCGCTACCGGTTCGAGAACATCGTCGGCCGCTCGCAGGCGGTCCGCGAGGTGCTCGGCCGGATCGTCAAGGTCGCGCCCACCGACGCGACGGTGCTCATCACCGGCGAGAGCGGCACCGGCAAGGAGCTCGTCGCCAAGGCCATCCACGCCAACAGCAAGCGCGCCGACCGCCCGTTCGTGCCGGTCAACTGCGCCGCCATCAGCGAGACGCTCCTCGAGAGCGAGCTGTTCGGCCACGCGCGAGGCTCGTTCACGGGCGCGATCTCGGCGAGGAAAGGGCTGTTCGAGGAGGCCGACGGGGGCACGTTCTTCTTCGACGAGATCGCCGAGACCCCGCTCACCTTCCAGGCGAAGCTGCTCCGCGCGATCCAGGAGAACGAGATCCGCAGGGTAGGCGAGAACAAACCCATCCACGTCGACGTGCGCATCATCGCCGCGACGAACCAGGAGCTCCTGACCGCGGTGTCGGAGAAGCGGTTCCGCCAGGATCTCTACTACCGGCTGAACGTCGCGCGCTTCGTGCTCCCGCCGCTCCGCGCGCGTCGCGAGGACATCCCGATCCTCTGGGAGTTCTTCCTGGAGAAGTACAACCGCAAGATGAGCTGCCGCGCCCGCGCCGCGGACGGCGTCGTCGAGGCGCTGACGCAGTACGACTTCCCCGGCAACATCCGCGAGCTCGAGAACATGGTCGAGCAAGCGGTGGCCCTCTCCGGCGGCGGCGTCATCAGCGTCGACGACGTGCTGCCCGCCGCGGTGCAGCCGAAGCGCGCGCCCGAGGCCGGCGGCAGGCTGCTCGCCGACGTCGTCGACTGCGCCGAGCGCCAGGCGATCGAGGCCGCGCTGCGGGAGTGCGACGGCAGCCGGGAGCGCGCCGCCGAGGTGCTCGGGATCAGCGCGACCACGCTGTGGCGCAAGATGACCCGCCTGACGATCACGTATCCCCCGGGCTGAAGTGGCGCCGGCCTGCCGAGCGCCTTCCATCGCCCACCGGCCGGGTTCAGCAGCCCGTTCCCACGGCACACAGCGGCCTCAGGCGGACCGTGCTCGACAGGCCGTGCTCCCTGGGCACCGCGACCTGCTGCCCATCGAGCTCAGCCTGCATTCCTCCGTTCGGGTCGTATGGATGCGGCCGCCCGATCCGAGCAAACCACCTGACTCAGCGGCAAATCAGGGGAGCTAGCCCACGCGAGGTTGCATTTTTGCAATGATGCAGCGTCGGGATTTGCCTTAGTGCAATGAGGCGCCTGATGTAGACTGTGCTCTTCTGTTTCACTTTAGCGTCGGCAACCGCAATGCGTCGATTCGGGAACTTGGCCCGATGATTGCTAGACAGGTAGGCGTATTTGGATGGCGGCGATCGCCGCAGGAGGACGCTTAATGGCCCGCATGCTGATCGTGGACGGTGAGAATTCCCAGCGTCGCGCTCTTTCGGCAGGGCTAAGCGTCGAGGGGTTCGAGGTCGTGTTCGCCGCCTCGTTCCAGGATGCGCTGCTCACCCTCGGCTCGTCCCCGATCGATGTGGCGATGATCGATCTGATGATGCCGGACCTGAACGGCCTCGATCTCGCGCGGCACATCCGGCATGCGTTCCCGAGGGTGCGGGTCGTGCTCTCCAGCGCGTATCACCTCTCCGCGCGCCAGGTCGAGCGCGCCGACTGCGGCGCGGTGGCCTTCGTCCCCAAGCCTTACCAGGTGGGCGAGATCTGTCGCTTCCTCCGCGCCAAGACGAACGTGCTCACGCCCGCGTCGTGCTAGTAGCGCGGCGTGCGCTGCGAGCTGCTCGACTACGAACTCCCTGAAGCGCTGATCGCTTCGCGGCCCCCCGAGGAGCGCGACGGAGCGAGGCTCCTCCTGGTCGATCGCGGCCGCGGAGCGGGCGAGGTGGAGCACGCGGCGATCCGCGATCTCGACCGGTACATCGAGCGCGGCGCGCTCGTCATCGTCAACGACACGAAGGTCGTGCCCGCTCGTCTGTTCGGGAGGAAGCGCGGCACGGGCGGGCAGGTCGAGCTCTTCCTGCTGCGCCGGCTGGACGGGGCGCCGGCCGGCGCGGAGGACCTCGGCGGAGGGCCGCAGGAGAGCGCGCCGCGGTCCGAGCGCTGGCGGGCGATGGGGCGCGCCTCCAAGCCGATACGCCCGGGATCGGTGCTCGATATCGAGCGCGACGGGGCGCTGGTCGCGGAGGTGCTGGAGCGCGCCGAGGACGGCGTGCTCACGGTGCAGCTCTCCTCACCCGCGGGGCTGTCCGTCGCCGCTGCGATCGACGCGTACGGGCACGTCCCGCTCCCGCCCTACCTCGGCCGCGGCGACGACGCGTCCGATCGCGAGCGGTACCAGACCATCTTCGCCCGGGTCCCAGGGGCGGTCGCCGCGCCCACGGCGGGCCTCCACCTCTCGCCCGGCCTCGTCGAGCGGCTCCGCGCGAACGGGGTCGAGATCGCGAGCGTCACGCTGCACGTCGGCCTCGGCACGTTCCAGCCGGTCACGGTCGACGATCTCGACCTGCACCCGATGCACGCGGAGGTCTACTCGATCCCGGACGCGACCGCGGGCGCGATCGCGGGGGCGCGCGAGCGCGGCGCGCCGGTGATCGCGATCGGCACCACCGTGGTTCGCGCGCTGGAGTCGGCCGCCGATCCGGCCCGCGCCGGCCTCGTGAGGGCGCAGTCCGGGGAGACGCGCCTCCTCATCCAGCCGGGCTATCGGTTCCGCGTCGTCGACGCCCTGCTGACCAACTTCCACCTGCCGCGCTCGACGCTGCTCGCGCTGGTGTTCGCCTTCGCGGGACGCGAGCGCACGCTCCTCGCGTACCGCGCGGCGATCGACGCCGGCTACCGCTTCTACTCGTATGGTGATGCCATGTTGATCCGTGGGGTGGACGCGCCATGAGCCGGACGCCTGGCTTCTCCTTCTCCGAGCTCGCGAGGGACGGGCATGCCCGGACGGGCGTGCTCTCCACGCCGCACGGCGACGTGCAGACCCCGACGTTCATGCCGGTCGGCACCCAGGGCAGCGTGAAGACGTTGACCCCCGCCGAGGTGGCCGCGACCGGCGCGAGGATCGTCCTCGGCAACACGTACCACCTGTGGCTCCGCCCTGGCCCCGAGCTCGTCGCGCAGCTCGGCGGCCTGCACGCGTTCACCCGCTGGCCGCACGCGATGCTCACGGACTCCGGGGGCTTCCAGGCCTTCTCGCTCGCCGAGCGGCGCACCCTCGTCGAGGACGGCTTCGTGTTCCGATCGCACCTCGACGGCGCCCGCAAGGCGCTCACGCCCGAGGTCGCGATGGAGGTGCAGGGGCTGCTCGGGGCCGACATCGCGATGCAGCTCGACGTGTGCCCGCCGGGCGGGGCGCCGCGCCCGGAGGTCGAGGAGGCGTGCCGCCTGACGACGCGCTGGGGGAAGCGCTGCCTCGCCGCGAAGCGCCCGAGCCAGGCGCTCTTCGGCATCGTGCAGGGCGGCACCTCGGTCGCGCTGCGCATGGCGCACGCCGATGAGCTCGGCGCCTTGCCGTTCGACGGGCTCGCCCTGGGCGGCTTCTCCGTGGGCGAGCCGATCGCGATGATGCATGAGGTCGTCGCCCAGATCGGGCCGCACCTCGACCCGGCGCGCCCCCGCTATCTCATGGGCGTGGGGACGCCGATCGACCTCGTGCACGCCATCGGCGCCGGGGTCGACATGTTCGACTGCGTGCTCCCCACCCGGAACGCGCGGAACGGGCAAGCGCTCACGCAGCACGGCAAGATCGTCATCAAGCAGGCCCGCTACAAAGAAGACCGTTCGCCGCTCGATCCGACCTGCGCCTGCCCGACCTGCGCCGGCGGATACAGCCGCGCGTACCTGAGGCACCTCTACATGGCCGGCGAGATCCTGGTGCTGCGCCTGCTGACGGAGCACAACCTCCACCTCTATGGCCGCCTGATGCGAGAAGCGCGCGCGGCGATCGCCGAGGGGAGGTACGCGGCGTTCGCTCGCGCGTGGCTCGGCGCGAGCGGCGACGGTAATGCCAACGACGCGAACGAGACGGTGGGCGCGACCGAGTAAGACAGAGCAAACCGAGTGACCCTACATCGTCGCCATGGCCTCTTCGATGCGTTCGCGGAGCGGGCGCAGCGGGCGCCGTCGCGCCGCCGGCGCATCGCCTGCGCTGCCCGGAGGGTTCCGGAGTAACATGGGCGGATGGTGAGCTCTCGCCTCTGGCGTCGGGACGCGCGCTCGGATCCGCGCGCATCGGGCGGCGCCCTGGCCGCGCTCGACCCGGCCGTATGCCCGAGCCGCCGGCGCACGAGCCCGAGCCGGTCGTGTCGGTCGGATGGCCGCCTTCGCGCGCGGGTCGCGTGCTTGCCCGCGCATTCCTCGTCCATTAGCCTTCGAACTCGGCCCGCGGAATGACGCAAGACGCCAACAAAAAGCCGCTCGGACGCATCCTCCTGCAGCAACGGGCGGTCACCCAGCCCCAGCTCGAACAGGCGCTCCTCGAGGCGCGCGCGAAGGGGGTGCCCCTCGCCACGAACCTCATCGAGAGCGGCACCGTCTCCGAGGTCGCTGCGCTGAAGGCCCTCTCCGAGCAGAGCGGCGTTCCTGGCATCGATCTCAACCAGGTCTGCATCAAGCTGAGCGACCTCTCCATCCTCCCCCGCGAGATCGCCGCCAAGCACAAGCTCCTTCCCGTGCTCGTGCGCGAGGATCGCATCCTCGTGGCCATGGCCGCGCCCGCCGACAAGAAGGTGATCGACGAGCTCGAGTTCGTGACCGGCAAGCGCGTCTTCCCGTACATCGCGCTCGCGGGCCCCCTCGTGCGGACCATCGCGGCCGCCTACGACATGAAGGAGCAGGGCGAGCCCTTCTACGTGGGCGCCAAGTGCCCGCCCGAGGTGCTGAAGCGGGCCGGGCTCGGCTCCACGGCGTCGTCCGCCTCCGAGGCGCCGCCCGCGCCCCCGCCAGCCCCCGCGCAGCCCGCGCCGCGCCGGCCCGCGTCCGCCGTGCCCCCGGCGACGGCGGCCCAGGCCCCTGCGGCGCCTGCTCCCAGCGCCGCGCCGCCGCCGCGGCCCGCGCCGGATCGCCCGCGCGACGACGCGGAGATCTCGTTCGCCGATCTCACCGATGAGCCGAGCCCGCCTGCTGCCCCGTCGCCGGCCCGCCTCTCCTCGGCGGGGCCGCCGCTCGTCGTCGACGACGCCATGCGGAGGGCGGCGGCGGCCGACGAGCTCACGGACACGGATTTCGGCACCGCTGACCGTGATCTCTCCGTCGTCGAGTCGCTCCCGGGCGCAGGCAAGGCGCCGCAGGGCGATCAGACGACGATCCTGGTCGTCGACGACGAGCCGGAGATCCGGAAGCTGCTCCGTCGCATCTTCGAGGAGCGCGGGTACCGCGTGGAGGAGGCCGATCGCGGGCTCCTCGCGCTGCGCATGGTCAAGGAGAATCCGCCCGACGTGATGATCCTCGACGCCATGCTGCCGGAGGTGCACGGCTTCGACATCGCCCGCCGCATGAAGGGCACCCAGCGCTACGGCCACATCCCGATCATCATGATCTCGGCCGTCTACCGCGGGTGGCGGTTCGCTGAGGACCTGAAGTCGAGCTACGGCGTGGAGGCCTACATCGAGAAGCCCTTCCGCGTCGCCGACGTCGTCGCCGCCGTGGAGAACGCGCTCCAGGCGCGCTCGATCCGCGGCGATCAGGACCGGATCTCGGCGGAGGCGGAGCGCCTCCTCGCCGCGGGGATCGCGGCGTATCGCGCGGGCGATTTCGACAAGGCCGTGCGGCACCTGCGCGAGGGCACGGCCATCGACCCGCTCGCGTACCGGCTGCACTTCCACCTCGGCCTGCTCTACGGCAAGCAGGGGCAGCTCTACGACGCCATCCAGGAGCTGGAGACGGCGCTGCACATCAACGGCAAGCACTTCCCCGCGCTGAAGAACCTTGCCGTGCTCTATCAGAAGGCCGGGTTTCGCAACAAAGCCATCGAGACCTGGGAGCGCGCGCTGGGCGTCGCCCCGGATGACCCGACGCGGCAATCGATCAAGGAGCACTTGCTCGGGCTGCTCTGACCGCCTACCCCATGTCGTCCGGGGCCAAGCTGTCGTAGACTGCGCCATTCCACCGGCAGGCGCGTCCTTGGATGAAATTCATCTGCGATAACTGCAAGGCCAAGTACCAGATCGGTGACGAGAAGGTCGCCGGCAAGATGGTGCGGATGCAGTGCCGGCGATGCGGGCACCTCATCCAGGTCAGCGCGAGCGTCACCGAGAGCTCCGTGGCGCGTGCTCTCCCGGTCGAGCCGCCGCGCGAGGCGGGCGACGAGGCGCACGTCGCCCCTCCGAGCGACGAGGCGCCGGCGGCGGACGGGGGCGCGGCGAGCCCGTTGAAGCCGCCGCTGGCTTCGCCCCTGGGCCACCACGGCGCCGCGCCAGCGCCGCCCCGGCCGGCATCCCAGGCCCTGCCGCGCCCGGCGGGCGCTCCTCGACCTCCTGTCGCGCCGCGCGCCGTCCCCGGACCGGCGTCGAGCCCGCGTCCGGCGACCGCGCCGCAGGCCTCCCCGGCAGCCCGGGCTGTCCAGCCGGCGCCCGCGGCGCCGGCTCGTTCCCCTGCGCCTGCCGCCAGGGCGGCGGAGCCCACGCCGCCGATGGGGGCCGCCGGCGCGTTCACGCGCGCGATGTCCAATGACCGCCCGCTCGGGAAGGCGCCGGCCGTGCGCGCCACGTCGAGCGAGGACTGGTACGTCGGGGTCGGCGGCGTCCCGCTCGGCCCGGTGCGGCTCTCGGTCATCCGCGACAAGGCGCTGGCCGGCGCGGTGGACGGCGAGTCGCTCGTCTGGCGCGAAGGCTTCGATGAGTGGCAGCCCCTCAAGAACTTCCCGGAGCTGCTCGAGATCGTCACGCAGGCTCAGTCCACCCGCCTGTCCCCGCCCGCGCGCCGCATCAGCACCACGGGCTCCTCTGTCGGTCAGCCGCAGGCGTCATCGGCGAAGGCGCCCGCCTCGTCGAGGGTCCCTGCGCTCGGGGGGGCCGCGCCCGCGCGCCCGGCGATGCGTGAGCCGGAGCCTCCTGGCCTGAACGAGCAGGCCCCGGCGGTCGCCGCCTTCACCGCGGCGGGGGCGCCCGCTGTGTCGGCCCCGCTGCCCGCGCCGGTCGCGTCGGCTACGTCCGTTGCGTCGGTTGCGTCGGTTGCGTCCGTTGCGTCAGCTACGTCCGTTGCGCGCGTCACCCCGGTCGCGCCAGCAGCGAGCGCGCCGGCCGCATGGCCAGGCGCGCCGGCAAGCGTCGGGCGGACCCACGCCGCGGGCGCTGCGCCGGTGGAGGTGCTCGCCGATCCCTTCGCGGCCGATCGGACGGCGCCAGCAGGCGGAAGGCTGACCGCCGGGGGCTCGCCCGCCGCGGCAGGAGCCCTCTCCGCCGCGGAGCCCGCACCTCTGGTGGCCACGCCTGGCAGCCTGGTGGAGACGGTCGCGCCAAGGCGGAAATCGGGCATGAGCCCGCTCGCATACGCCTTCATCGCCATGGCCGCAGCGTTCGGTGGCGTCTCCGCTTTCGTCCTGCTCTCCCCGAAGCCGCAGCCCGTGCAGGTCGTGACCGCCCCTCCGCCGCAGAGCCAGCCGGCCGATCTGCCCACGGCGGCCCCGCCGCCGCCGCCGACCGTCGAGCCGGACGCACCTGCACCGGCCGAGACGGCTTCCGCCCGGCCGGAGGTCGCATCGACGGGCAAGGCGGGCGGCGTCGCGAGCCAGCGCCCTCCGCCGGACAAGCCGGTCGCTCCATCGGCCTCGGCTCAGATCGACCGGTCCGGGTTCGGCGCCGGGGTCCCCGGCCCCTCGTCAGGGCCGGGCAGCCAGGGGACCAGCGCCAGTTTGACCCCGCTTTCCCAGGGGGAGATCTCCGGCGTCGTCGAGTCGAACCGCCCCAGCGTCCGCCGCCACTGCTGGCAGCCCGCCCTCGACGCGCGCGCCAGCAACGCGGCCAGCACCGCCAGGGTCTCCGCTTCGGTGGTCATCGCCGCGTCGGGCGCCGTCCAGTCCGTCTCGGCCGGCGGGTCGGAGAAGGATTACCCCGGCCTGTCGAGCTGCATCGCCTCCCGGATCAAGTCCTGGCGGTTCCCGCCTTCCTCGGGTTCCACCCCCGTGACGATTCCGTTCGTCTTCGCCGCGCAGTAAGCCCGCTGCTCGGCAAGGATGCACCCCTGCGGAGCGAAGGCCGCTCGATCGGGCGCGTCGCTTTACGTCTGCCCGGGCAGGCGGTAATCGACGCGCTCATGGCAGAGCGCAAAGTCCGAATCCTCGTGGCGAAGCCCGGCCTGGACGGCCACGACCGCGGCGCCAAGGTGGTCGCCAGGGCACTCCGCGATGCGGGCTTCGAGGTGGTCTACACGGGCCTGCACCAGACCCCCGACATGATCGCCTCCGCCGCTGTGCAGGAGGACGTCGACGCCGTGGGGCTGTCGATCATGTCCGGAGCGCACAACACCCTCTTCCCCGCGGTTATCGAAGCGCTCCGGAGCCGCGGGGCCGAGGACATCGTGGTGTTCGGTGGGGGCATCATCCCGGACGAGGACATCGCGCGGCTCCAGAACGCCGGCGTGAAGGGCGTCTTCACCCCCGGGACCACCCTGAAGAGCATCGTGGAGTGGGTCCAGACCAACGTGACCCCCCACAGCTGACCGCCGCCGCGGCGCGCCTCCCCACTCTCCCCCACCGCGGCGCGCCTCCCCACTCTCCCCCACCGCGGCGCGCCTCCCCACTCTCCCCCACCGCGCTCCTCGCCCGCCCGGTTTCGCCCCAGCCGCAGGCTCGCTGAGCCCGCCCGGTAACCCGGCTACGCACCCGTTCGCCCGGCCGCGAATCGACGTGCTCAGGGCGGCGATCCGTCTTGCTTGCTTTCCGTCTTGCCAGCGTCCGCCCGACGCGTTCCAGCCCACCTCCTGGCGGCTCCCCACTTCCTCCCACGGCCCCGTCAGAGGGCCATTTGTCGATAAATCCCGCTGTTTTGTAGGGTGTGACCTTGAGGGTTTATGTCCTACATAGGTGGCGGATGAGGTCCAGAAATCTCCCAAACTGTTGACACTCGGCACCTCACTCCGTAGCGTGGCGGAGCTTCGTGGGAAGAAGTGGCAGAGAATGTCACGACGCGGCGTGCGCCCGGTGGAGCAACGCGTCGCCAACCCCTCGGCGGGACGGACCAGCCGGAGCTGGGGTCGATGAGCACGATGTTTCGCGGTCACTTCGAGCACGCGATCGACGCGAAGGGGCGCACGAGCCTTCCTTCGCGCTTTCGCGACGTGCTCGCGGCCGCGAACGACCTGCGGATGGTCATCACCCCGGCCCTCTTCGACCCCTGCCTGCACGCGTATCCGATGAAGGCCTGGGAAGAGCTGGAGGCGAAAATTGCAGCACTTCCGCAATTTGATTCGAACGTTGTCGCCTTCCGGCGCCGTTACCTGTCCGCGGCCGTCGAGTGTGACCTTGACAAGCAGGGCCGGATCCTCATCCCGCCGTCTCTCCGCGAGCACGCGGACCTCACGAAGGACGTGCTGTGGGCGGGCATGGGCCAGACGATCGAGCTCTGGTCGCAGGAACGGTGGAAGGCCGCTCAGCAGATGAGCGAGGTCGAGCTTCAGAGCTTCAAGAACGCAATCGCGGAGCAGTTCCGCCTATGAACGTCGTCAATGTAGTCCCCATGCACCTGCCTCCTCCGCCGCCGCGCCCGCGCGGCGAGCAGCACGTCTCCGTCCTCGGCCGCGAGGTGCTCGCCGCGCTCTCGCCGGTCAGCGAGGGCGTCTACGTCGACGCTACCCTCGGCGCCGGCGGCCACACCGCGACGATCCTCGAGACGCCTGGCGCCCGGGTCATCGGGATCGATCGCGACGAGCGCGCCCTCGCCATCGCGCGCGCCCGGCTCGCCCGCGCGGGGGATCGGGTGACCTACGTTCACGGCGAGTTCTCCGAGATCGAGCGGCACCTCGCGGCCCTCGGCGTCCCGCAGGTGGACGGCCTCCTGGCCGACATCGGCGTGAGCTCCATGCAGCTCGACGACCCGGGCCGCGGCATGAGCTTCCGCGCGGAGGGGCCGCTCGACATGCGGATGGACCCGAGCCGCGGCGAGACGGCGCTCGAGCTCATCGAGCGGCTCAGCGACGAGGCGCTCGCAGATCTCATCTACCGCTACGGCGAGGAGCGCCGCAGCCGGAGGGTCGCGCGCTGCATCAAGCAGGCGGCCGACAGCGGCGAGCTCGTGACGACGCTCGACCTGCGGCGCGCCGTGGTGCGCGCCGTCGGGCCGGCGCGCATCGGCGGGGTCGATCCGGCGACGCGCACGTTCCAGGCGCTGCGCATCGCGGTGAACGGTGAGCTCGATCAGCTCGAGGCGCTGCTCGAGGCGGCGCCCAGGATCATCGCGCCGGGCGGCGTGCTCGCCGTGATCTCGTTCCACTCGCTCGAGGACCGCATCGTCAAGCGCGCGCTGCGCGAGCCCGAGGTCTGGGAGCCGCTGACGAAGAAGCCGGTGACCGCGGGCGACGACGAGGTCGAAGGCAACCCGAGGGCCCGCAGCGCGAAGCTCCGCGCCGCGCGGCGCGTGGGCGGGGCGGAGGCGCTCGCGTGACGCAGCAGCGTCCGTTCCTCATCCTGTGGACGCTCGCGGTGGCCGCGACGGTGGCGGCCTTCGTCGTGCACCTCGCGCTGCGAGGGCGCACGGTCGACCTGGGCTACAAGCTCGGGCGGGCGCGCGCCGAGCAGGCGCGGCTGCGCGAGGTCAAGCGGGTGCTCTCGCTCGAGGCGGCCAGCTACGAGACGCCGCAGCGCGTGGAGATGGTCGCCCGCTCGCTGCTCGGCATGACGCCGCCCCCGCCCGAGCGCGTGATCCCGGTGCGGGGCTACTCGGCGCCGCCCGGCGAGCGCGAGCCCGATGGCGAGGAGCCCGGCCGCGCGCCGCCGAGCGGAGGGCAGCCGTGAAGAACCTCGATCCCCGGCGCGCGCGGTGGATCCGCATCCGCATGGGGCTGCTCTGCGGCCTCATGGCGCTCGGCCTGGGCGGCGTCGTGTCCGGCGCCTACCGCATCGAGGTCGAGGACGGGGACGCGTGGTACGACCTCGCCGAGCGGCAGCGCCAGCGGCGGCTCCACATCACGCCGAAGCGCGGCACCATCTACGACCGGAACGGCGCGCCGCTCGCGGAGAGCGTGGAGGTGCCCAGCGTCTCCGTGGACGCGGTCGAGATGCTCCGCGGCATCGAGGAGAAGTACGTCCCGATGCGGATCCAGCAGTACGCGGAGCGCATCGCGCAGGCGCTCTCGCTGCCGCTCGAGGACGTCGTGGAGAAGCTCGGCCGGCGGCGCCGCTTCGCCTGGCTCAAGCGCCGCATCTCCGAGCAGGAGGTCGAGAACGTCCGCGCGCTCGGGGACAGGACGCAGCGCTACCCGGTGCGCGGGCTCGTGATCGAGGGCGAGGGGCGCCGCTTCTACCCGAACCGCGAGCTCGCCGGCCCGCTGCTCGGCTTCGTCGCCACCGACGGCGAGGGCAAGGAGGGGATCGAGCTCAGCCTGGAGCACGAGCTCCGCGGCAACGCGTCCGAGGTGCGCGGGCTCCGCGATCGCTCGGGCCGGCTCATCTTCTCGGAGGGGATCGAGGACGAGCAGGCGCTCGCCGGGCACAACGTCCACCTGACGATCGACAAGGGCATCCAGTTCACCGCCGAGCGCGAGCTCGAGGCGGCGATGAAGACCTACGAGGCGCTCGGCGGCTCGATCGTGGTCGTCGAGCCGGAGAGCGGCGAGATCCTCGCCATGGCGAGCGCTCCGGGCTTCAACCCGAACGACTACTCGCAGAGCGATCCGGGGTCGCGGCGCAACCGCTGCGTCGTCGATCGCTTCGAGCCCGGCTCCACGATGAAGGTGTTCGCCATCGCGAGCGCGATCGCGGCGAAGAGCGTCTCCCCCAGCGCGACCATCTACTGCGAGGAGGGGAACATGGCGATCGACAACGTCGTGATCCACGACACGCACATCCACAAGTGGCTGACGGTGCCGCAGATCCTCGCCCAGTCGTCCAACATCGGCACGGCGAAGATCGCGCTCGGGCTCGGCGAGCAGCGGCTCTACGAGGGCTTCCGGCGGTTCGGCTTCGGGGACCTGACCGGCGTGCCGCTGCCGGGCGAGTCCGTGGGCGTGCTGCGGCCGCGCGGCCGCCCGTGGGTCCAGGTCGAGACGGCGGCGGCCTCGTTCGGGCAGGGGATCAGCGTGACCACGCTCCAGCTGGCGATGGCCACGGCGGCGATCGCCAACCACGGGCGGCTGCTCGAGCCGATCCTGATCAAGCGGGTCACCGACGGCACGGGCGTCACGCTGTCGGAGCCGTCGCCGCGCGTGCGCCGCGACGCGGTGCCGGCGCCGATCGCGCGGATGATGTCGGAGATGCTCGTCGCGGTGACGGAGGGGGACGGGACCGGCGTCGAGGCCGCGATCCCGGGGTTCCGCGTCGCGGGGAAGACGGCCACCGCGCAGAAGATCGATCCCGCGACGGGCAAGTACACCGACACCCACTACGTGGCGTCGTTCGTCGGGTTCGTCCCGGCCGAGCGGCCGCGGATCGCCATCGCGGTGGTGCTCGATGAGCCGATGGGCGGCACGTACGCCGGCGGCTCGGTCGCGGCGCCCGTCTTCCGTCGGGTCGGTGAGATGGCGCTGCGCTACCTGGGCGTTACCCCGCGCGGGAGCGTGCCGATGAAGCTGTCGGAGATCCGCGAGCAGTCCGGGGAGGACCTCGCGGCGAGCACGTATCAGGTGCTGAGCGAGGCGCGCGCCGCGGCCGCGCCGATCTCGGCGGGGGTGGTCACGCCGTCCGCGCCGCTCAAGGCGGGGGAGCTGCGCGTCCCCGATCTGACGGGGCTGCCGCAGCGCGAGGCCGTGAAGAGCGCCGCCGCGCTCGGGCTCGATCCGAGCGTCGAGGGCACGGGGCGGCTCGCGCGCCAGGAGCCTCCGCCCGGGACCGTGCTGCCCAAGGGATCGCCCCTGAAGCTCATCTTCGAGCCCCCCACATGACGGAGCACGATCACAAGGAAGCCAGCCTGGCCGAGGTCGAGCTCGCGCTCCGCCTCGGCGACGTGCTGCTCGAGATCCCGGGCGCCGCGCTCTCTCCGGCGGGCGCCGAGGACATGGTCGTCACGGGCGTGCACCTCGACTCGCGCAAGGTGGGGCAGGGGGACATCTTCGTCGCGCGCGCGGGCGCGCGCGCTCACGGCGAGCGCTTCATCCCCGAGGCCGTGGCGCGCGGCGCGCGGGCGGTGATCGTCGCCCGCGGGAGCGCGGCCGACACGCTCGGCGCCGCGCGCGTCGAGGTCCCCGACGTGCCGCTCGCGCTCGCCCAGGCCGCCGCCGTGGTCTACGGACACCCGACCTTCACGCTCGAGGTCGTCGGCATCACCGGTACGAACGGCAAGACGACGACGGCCCACCTCGTCCAGGCCTGCGTCGATCGGTGCGGCGGCCAGGCCGGGATCGTCGGGACGCTCGGCTACCGCTTCGGCGATCTCGATGTCCACGCCTCGCACACGAGCCCCGAGGCGGACGAGCTCGCCCGCGTCGCCGCCGCGATGGTCGCCCGCGGCGCGACGCACCTCGTGATGGAGGTGTCGTCGATCGCGCTCGCGGCGAAGCGCGTCGACGCGGTCCGGTTCCGGGTCGCCGTCTTCACGAACCTCACGCAGGACCACCTCGACTACCACGGCACGATGGAGGCGTACGCGGCGGCGAAGGCGCGCCTGTTCGTGGATCTCGGCCCCGGCGCCGCGGTCATCAACGTCGACGATCCCTTCGGGCGGCAGCTCGTCGAGACGCTCGCCCCCGGCGGGCTCTCGCGCCCGACCGCGGCGACGCTCGCGCGCTACTCGGCGGAGGTGGGCGCGGGCCCGGACGCCGCGGAGATCGCACCCGTCGAGCTCGCGCACAGCGCGAGCGGCACGTTCATCCGCGCCCGCACGCCCGCCGGCGAGGTCACCATCCGCTCCCACCTGCTCGGCGCGCACAACGCGTCGAACCTGCTCGCCGCCCTCGCCGTGGCCTACCTGCTCGGGTTCGCCGTCGGTGACGCCGCCGCGGCGCTCTCGTCTCCGATCCAGGTCGCGGGCCGCCTGGAGCGCTGCGATACCCCGGGCGCCGACGACGTGATCGCGCTCGTCGACTACGCGCACACGCCGGACGCGCTCGCCCGCGTGCTCGCGAGCGTCCGCGCCCTCGGCGGCGGGCGTATCCTCTGCGTCTTCGGGTGCGGCGGCGACCGCGATCCGCTGAAGCGGCCGCAGATGGGCGAGGCGGTCGGCCGCGGCGCCGACGTCGCCATCGTCACCAACGACAACCCGCGGAGCGAGGACCCGCGCGCGATCGCCGACGCCATCCTGCCAGGGCTCGCCGCCGGGCGCGCGCGCGTCGTCGTCGAGCTCGATCGGGCGCGCGCGATCGAGCGCGCGGTGCTCGACGCCGAGCCGGGGGACGTGGTCCTCATCGCCGGCAAGGGCCACGAGCCGTACCAGATCATCGGCGGCGTCACGCTGCCGTTCGACGATCGCGACGAGGCGCGGCGCGCGCTCGCCGCGCGCCGCGCGCGCGCCCTCGGCGAGCGGCCGTCGCACGGAGGTGCGGGGTGATCTACGAGCTCTTCTACCCGCTCAAGTTCCATTACGGCTGGCTGAGCTGGCTCAACGTCCTTCGCTACATCCCGTTCCGCACGATCATGGCGACGATCACCGCCATGGTGCTGACGTTCGTGCTCGCGCCGTGGTTCATCCGCGAGCTCCGGCGCAAGCAGATCGGGCAGGTGGTCCGCGCCGAGGGGCCGGAGACGCACAAGATCAAGGCGGGCACGCCGACGATGGGCGGCGCGCTCATCCTGCTCTCCCTGCTGCTCCCCACCGTGCTGTGGGCCGACCTCAGGAACCCCTTCGTCCTCGCGACGACGGCCGTCACCGCGGGCTACGGCGTCATCGGCTACCTGGACGACTTCCTCAAGATCAAGCGGCGGAACAGCGGCGGCCTGCCCGGGCGCTACAAGCTCATCGGCCAGGTGCTGATCGGCGGCGCGGCCGTGGCCTACACGTTCCTGCTCGCGTCCAAGCTCCCGCCGGACTGGGCGGAGATCAGGACGCGGCTCGCGATCCCGTTCGTCGCGTTCTCGAAGTACCCGATCGAGCTGCCGCTCTACGTCTACATCCCGTTCGCCGTCTTCGTCGTGGTCGCCACGTCGAACGCCGTGAACCTCACCGACGGCCTCGACGGCCTCGCGATCGGCCCGGTGATCATCAACGCGGGGACCTACCTCATCCTCGCGTACATCGTCGGCGCCTCCATCGCGAGCTTCTCGCTCGCGACCTACCTCGACATCCCGGCGATCGCGTCGGCCGGCGAGCTGTCGGTGTACTGCGGCTCGGTCATCGGCGCGGGGATCGGGTTCCTCTGGTACAACACGTACCCCGCCCAGGTCTTCATGGGGGACGTCGGGTCGCTCGCCCTCGGAGGCGGGCTCGGGATGCTCGCCGTCTTCACCAAGAACGAGCTCCTGTCGATCATCCTCGGGGGGATCTTCTTCATCGAGACGGTCAGCGTCATCACGCAGGTCCTCTCGTTCAAGCTCACCGGCAAGCGCGTCTTCTTGATGGCGCCGATCCACCACCACTACGAGAAGAAGGGGTGGGCGGAGCCCAAGATCATCGTCCGCTTCTGGATCATCTCCATCCTCCTGGCGCTGGTGTCCCTGGCGTCGATGAAGCTGCGGTGAGGGCATGATGGACGTCCGCGGGCGAACAGCGATCGTCGTGGGTCTCGGCCGGAGCGGCGTCGCGGCCGCGCGCCTCCTGAACGCGCGCGGCGCGCGCGTGATCGCGAACGACGGCGCGCCGCGCGAGCGGCTCTCCGCCGCGGCCGCGGCCCTCGAGGGCGAGGGCGTCGTCCTCGCGCCGGGAGGGCACGATCCGGCGCTGTTCGACGGCGCCGACCTCGTGGTCGTCTCGCCGGGCGTGCCGTCGTTCCCCGCGCTCGACGCCGTCGCTCGCTCCGGGCGCGAGGTCATCGGCGAGCTCGAGCTCGCGTCGCGCTTCGTGTCGGCGCCCGTCGTGCTCGTCGGCGGGACCAACGGCAAGAGCACGACGACGGCGCTCACGGGCGCGATGCTCGATCGAGCCGGCCTCCGCACGTTCGTCGGCGGCAACTTCGGGACCCCCCTCGCCGAGGTCGTCGACCAGGCGTGGGACGTCCTCGTCCTCGAGATCTCGAGCTTCCAGGCGGAGCGCGTGCCGACGCTGCACGCGCGCGCCCACGCGCTGCTGAACATCACGGACGATCACCTCGACCGCTACGCGAGCTTCGCGGCGTACGCCGACGCGAAGGGCAACCCGTTCGAGCGCATGACGCCCGACGACGTCGCGGTCGTCCCCTTCGGCGACGAGCTCGTCGCCCGCCAGGCGGCGCGCGGGCGCGCCCGCGTCGTGACGTTCAGCGCGCGCGACGCCCGCGCGGACGTGAGCGCCGCGGGGGGCGCGATCGTCGATCGCGTCGCCGGCGCGCGCTACCCGCTGGATCGCGTGCGGCTCGCGGGCGCGCACAACCTCGCGAACGCCTGCGCCTCCGCCGCGCTCGCCGCCGCGCTCGGCGCCCCCGCGGCGGCGATCGGCGACGCGCTCTCGAGCTTCGAGGGGCTCGCGCACCGGACCGCGCTCGTCGCGGACGTCGACGGGGTCCGCTATTACGACGACTCGAAGGGGACCAACGTCGGCGCCTCCGTCGCCGCGCTCTCCGGCCTGATCGAGGCGAAGGCCGTCCTGATCGCGGGCGGGCGCGACAAGCTCGGCGACTACGCCCCGCTCGTGTCCGCGCTGCGCGAGCGGGGGCGCGGCCTCGTCGTCCTCGGCGAGGCCGCGGACCGCATCGCCGCAGCGGCCGCCGGCGTCCTGCCGATCGCGCGGGCGGGCTCGATGCCGGAGGCGGTCCTCGCCGCGCGCTCCCTCGCCCGGCCGGGCGACGCGGTGCTGCTCAGCCCCGCGTGCTCCAGCTTCGATATGTTCCGCGACTACAAGGACCGCGGCGACGCCTTCGTCCGCGCGGTCCGTGAGCTCCAGGGAGCTTCCGGCGGGACCGCCGGGGAGGTGGCGTCGTGACGTCGTGGAGCAGCGCGTTCGGCGCGCGCGCCGACGCACCCAAGAACCGGCACGTCGGTCCCCCCGACCAGGAGAAGGCGGCGCCGGGCGGGATCGCGGCGGCCGCCGAGGCCTTCTGGAAGGTGCGATCGAGCCCGTCGGGCCCGGTCGACGCGCTCCTCGCGGCGGTCGTCACGGCGCTCATCGGCTTCGGCGTGGTGATGGTCTACAGCGCCAGCGCCGTCGAGGCGACGGTCCGCTACAAGGACGCGCAGTTCTTCCTCAAGCGTCAGGCCGTCTACGCGGTCCTCTCGATCGCCACGATGTGGATCACGAGCCGCATCGATCACCGCCGGCTCAAGGTCCTCACGTACCCGGTGCTCATCACCGTCACCGGGATGCTCGTCGCCTGCGTGGCGGGGCTCGGCCACAAGGCCGGCAACGCCTACCGCTGGATCTCGCTCGGCCCTGTCCACGTGCAGCCGGCCGAGGTGGCGAAGCTCGGGATCGTGCTCTGGCTCGCCTACTCGCTGTCGAAGAAGGCCGAGCGCATCAAGTCGTTCTCGGTCGGCTTCCTCCCGCACCTCCTCGTCGTCGGGCTCTTGATGCTCCTCTGCCTCAAGCAGCCCGACTTCGGCAGCGCGGTCGTGCTGCTCTTCCTGACCTTCACGCTGCTGTTCGTGGCGGGCGCGCGCGTCCCGTACATCGCCGCGTTCTCCATGCTGCTGGCGTTCGCCGGCGCCGCGCTCGTTCGCTTCAGCGGGTACCGCTACGCGCGCTACCTCGCGTGGATCGACATGGACAACAACCGCGCTGACCTCGCCTACCAGCCGTTCCAGTCGGTCATGAGCTTCGGCTCGGGCGGGCTCTTCGGCCTCGGCCTCGGGCGAGGGCTGCAGGTGCTCTACCTGCCGGAGGCGCACACCGATTTCGTGTCCGCGATCGTCGGCGAAGAGCTCGGCTTCGTCGGCATCGTCGGCCTGTGCGCGGCCTACCTCGTCATCGTCTCGCGGGGCGTGAAGATCGCCCTCGAGGCGGCGGACGACTACGGCAGCTTCATGGCGTTCGGCATCGCGACGCTCTTCGGGGTGCAGGCGATGACGAACCTCGCCGTCGCGATGGCGATCCTCCCCACGAAGGGGCTCACGCTGCCGTTCCTCAGCTACGGCGGCTCCTCGTTGCTCGTGAACGCCGCGGGCGCGGGCATCCTGCTCAGCATCAGCCGATCGCGGACCGTCGTGGCCCCCGAGAAGCGCGGCGAGGCGGGCGCCTCGCACGCGCCGAGCGCGTCGGCCGTGGTCGCCGCGTCGGCCGAGGAGGGCGGCGCATGGTGACCGTGCTCATCGCCGGAGGCGGCACCGGCGGCCATGTCTTCCCGATGATCGCCGTGGGCGACGCCGTCCGCGCCGCGGCGCGCGACGAAGAAGCGCGCGTCGTCTACGTCGGCACCGCGCGCGGCATCGAGGTGCGCGTGATGGGCGAGCGCGGCGACGACCTCGAGCTGCTCCACGTCCTGCCGCTCCGCGGGGGCGGCCTCTCCGGCTTCGTGCGCGGCGCCGCCCGCGCGGGCAGCGTCCTCCCGGAGGCGAGGCGGCTCGTCGAGCGGCTCGACGCCCGCGTGGCGCTCTCGCTCGGCGGGTACGCCGGCGGACCGGTCTCGCTCGCGGCCCGCTCGCTCGGCGTTCCGGTCGCGATCCTGGAGCCGAACAGCGTCCTCGGACTGTCGAACCGGCTGCTCGCGCCCATCGTCGATCGCGCGTACGTCGCCTTCCCGGAGACGGCGCGCGCGCTGCGCCCGAGCACCGTGCGCCTCTTCGGCGTCCCCCTCCGGCGCGCCTTCGCCCGCGCCCCGTACGCGCCGCGCGAAGGCGCGCTCCGCCTGCTGGTCCTCGGCGGCAGCCAGGGCGCGCTGGCGCTGAACGACGTCGTCCCGCGCGCGATCGCGCGAGGCCGCGAGCGCAGCGTCGACCTCGAGGTGGTGCACCAGACGGGCAGGGATCGCGAGGCCGCGGTCCGTTCGCTCTACGCCGAGCTCGGCCTGGCGGGGCGCGCGCGCGTCGTCCCGTTCATCGACGACGTGGCGGAGGCGCTCGCCGCGGCCGACGTCGTGATCGCCCGCGCGGGCGCGTCGACGCTCGCCGAGCTCTGCGCCGTCGGGCGCCCTTCCATCCTGATTCCGTACCCGTTCGCGGCCGACAACCACCAGCTGAGGAACGCGCAATCCCTCGAGCGGGCCTCCGCCGCGGTCGCGATCGCCCAGGGCGACGCCACCGAGACGCGCCTCGCCGACGAGATCGCCCGGCTCGCGGCCGCGCCGGCGCTCCGCGCCCGCATGGCGGACGCGGCGGCGGCCTTCGCCACGCGGGACGCCGCGGCGCGCGTCGCCGCCGATCTGCTCGAGCTCGCGCGGGCTCCGCGCCACCGCGCGCTGCGCTTCCCCACCCTCGGAGGGCGGGCGGCGCGCGCTGGCGAGGCGCAGCGCGGCGCCGTGACGAACCAGGCCGCGCCGCTCGGCGCTGGCCTCGGCTGGGAGGAGGCAGGCTGATGTTCCGCGGTCGCGTTCGCCACGTCCATTTCGTCGGCATCGGGGGCGTCGGGATGAGCGGCCTCGCCGAGATCCTGCGCTCGCTCGAGTTCGAGGTCTCCGGCTCGGATCTCAAGGAGAGCTCGACGACGCGGCGGCTCACGTCGCTCGGCGTCCGGATCGACATCGGCCACCGCGCCGAGAACGTCCGCGGCGTCGATGTCGTCGTCTACTCGAGCGCCATCCGCCCCGAGAACCCCGAGCTCACCGAGGCGCGCGCGCTCGGCACCCCGGTGATCGGGCGCGCGGAGATGCTCGCCGAGCTGATGCGCGTGAAGTACGGCGTCGCGATCGCGGGCTCGCACGGCAAGACCACCACGACCTCCCTGGTCGCCACGGTCCTGCGCGCCGCCGGCCTCGATCCCACCGTCGTCGTCGGCGGCAAGATGGCGGCGCTCGGCACGAACGCGCGGCTCGGCGCCGGTGACCTGCTCGTCGCCGAGGCCGACGAGAGCGACGGATCGTTCCTGCGGCTCACCCCGACGATCGCGGTGGTCACCAACATCGACCCCGAGCACCTCGATCACTACGGCACGCACGAGCGCATCAAGGACGCCTTCGTCGAGTTCGCCGCGCGCGTCCCGTTCTACGGGCTCGCCGTGCTCTGCCTCGACCACCCGCACGTCCAGGATCTGCTCCCGCGCATCCCGCGCCGCCACGTCACGTACGGCGTCTCGCCGCAGTCGGACTACTCGGCGCGCGGCATCCAGTTCCGCGGCCTCGAGACGAGCTTCAACGCGTACCGCCGGGGGGAGCCGCTCGGCGGCTTCACGGTGAAGATGCCGGGCGCGCACAACGTCCTCAACTGCCTCGCCACCATCGCGGTCGCGGACGAGCTCGAGGTGCCGCTCGACGTCACCAAGCAGGCGCTGGCCACGTTCGGCGGCGTCGCTCGCCGCTTCACCGTCGTCGGGTCGGTCGGCGGCGTCACGATGATCGACGACTACGGCCACCACCCGGCCGAGATCCGCGCCACCATCGACGCGGCCCGCCGGGCGTTCCCCGGCGAGGATCACCGCGTCGTCGTGGCCTTCCAGCCGCACCGGCACACCCGCACGCGCGATCTCTTCGACGAGTTCACGCGCGCCTTCAACCAGGCCGACGTCCTGCTCGTCACGGACATCTACGCCGCGGGCGAGCCGCCGATCCCCGGCGTCACCGCGGAGCGCCTCGTCCAGTCGATCCGGGAGCACGGCCACCACGACGCGCGCTACATCGCCGACAAGGCCGAGCTCCCGGAGGCCCTCGAGAAGATCGCCCGGCCCGGCGACGTGGTCATCGCGCTCGGCGCGGGCGACGTGAACGCGTGCGTGCGGGGGCTCAAGGCGCGGCTCGAGGCGAAGTCGCCGCCGCAGGAGGGCACCTCATGACCGAGCGTCCCAGCGCGCCCCCGCCGAACCGCCGCCGCTCGCTGCCGTCGGTGCCCGCGGCGCCGCCGGTCCGGGCGGCCTCGCGCGGCTCGAAGCCCGAGCCCGTGGCGGCGGTGCCGCCGAAGAACGAGCGCGTGCGCGCGTCGACCCCGCCGTCGCACGAGTCGCCGGCCCCGCCCGCGACGAGCGTCTCCGTGCGCCCGCCGCGCGCGATCGATCGCGGAGAGCGCTCGGCCGAGGGCGCGCCCCCGGCGGCGCGCCCCCGGCGGCCGATCGCGCGCCCCCTCCGCGCCCTGCAGCTGCTCGCGGGCGCCGCCGTCGTGCTCGTCGCCTCGACCGCCGTCGCCTGGGGCGCGCGCCGCTACATCGTGTCGAGCCCTCGCTTCGCCGTGCGCACGGTGCTCGTCGACGGCGTCCAGCGCCGGACCGCTGAGCAGGTGGCCAGCTCCGGCGGCATCGAGGTGGGCAAGAACATCTTCACGCTCGATCTCGAGCTCGCCGGCGCCTCGATCACCACCGACCCCTGGATCGAGAAGGCGACGGTCACGCGCAGGCTCCCCTCGACGATCCACGTCGACGTCGTCGAGCGGGAGGCGCAGGCCCTGGTCGCCATCGGCGGCGATCTCTACCTCGCGACGCGCGACGGCGAGCTCTTCAAGGAGCTCGCCGGCGACGACCCCGTCGACCTCCCGATCGTCACGGGGATCACCGGCGAACAGGTGGCGCGGGATCGCCCCGGCGTCGTCATCGCGGTCCGGCGCCTGCTCGACGTGGTCGAGGACCTGGAGCGCGCCGGCGTCGCGCGCCGCTATCCGACCCAGGAGCTCCACGTCGAGCGGGACGGGTCGATCGTCGTCACCATCGGAAAGGAGGCGATCTCGCTCCACCTCGGGCAGCCGCCCTACCGGGACAAGGTCGCCCAGGCGTCGCGGGTGCTCACCGAGCTCGCCCAGCGAAAGGCGAACGCGTCGGTGATCTTCCTCGACAACGACGCGCACCCCGAGCGCGTCGTGGTGAGGATGAGATGAGCGCCGTCGGGCCCGCTCTACGCGCCGGCGATCGCCGAGCAAAACTTGGCCGGTGCTGCTGGCTCATGGCAGCGTCGTGCCCGCCTTACACGCGCATGGGGCTCGTCCCCGCATGAGGTGGTGCACGCAATGAAGAGCCGGATGGAGACTACTGAGATCGTCGTCGGACTCGACATCGGGACGACCAAGGTCTCGGCGGTCGTTGGCGAGATCGACGCTGATGGGATCACCATCCTCGGGGTGGGCAACGTCCCGTGCCGCGGCCTGCGGAAGGGCGTGGTGAGCAACATCGACTGGACGGTGCGCTCGATCGCCGAGGCGATCGAGGCCGCCCAGACGATGGCGGGCGTCGAGATCCGCACCGTGTATGCCGGCGTCGCGGGCAGCCACATCCGCTGCCAGCAGTCCGACGGCGTCGCCGCGGTCTCCGGCGGCGAGGTCACGCGGCTGGACGTCGAGCGCGTCCTCGAGGGCGCGCGGGCCATCCCTGTCGACGCCGATCGTCAGATCCTGCACGTCCTGCCGCGCGAGTTCACGGTCGACAACCAGGACGGCATCCGCGACCCGGTCGGGATGAGCGGCGTCCGGCTCGGCGTGAAGGTGAACCTGATCACCGCCGCGACCTCGTGCGTGCAGAACGTCGTCCGCTGCGCGGAGCGCTGCGGCCTCACCGTGGCCGACGTGGTGCTGGAGCCGCTCGCCAGCGCCGAGGCGGTGCTCTCCGAGGACGAGAAGGAGATCGGCGTCGCCATCATCGACATCGGCGGCGGTACGACCGATCTGCTCCTCTACGTGGACGGCGGGATCGCGCACGCGAGCGTGATCCCGGCGGGCGGCAACAACGTGACGGCCGACATCGCCGCCGGGCTGCGCACGCCGATGGGCGAGGCCGAGCGCCTGAAGCGCAACGCCGGCTGCGCCCTGGGCCGAATGGTGGGCGACGAGGAGGAGATCGAGGTCCCCGGCGTCGGCGGGCACCTGCCGCGCAAGGCGGCGCGCCGCGTCCTGTCGGACATCATCGAGCCGCGCGTCGAGGAGATCTTCGCTGTCATCCGCAAGCGGATCGAGGACACCGGGATGCTCGAGCAGCTCTCGGCCGGCGCGGTGGTCACCGGCGGCGGCGTCCTCATGGAAGGGATGACGGAGTTCGCCGAGGAGATCCTCGGGATGCCCGTGCGCCTCGGCGTGCCGGTCGGCGTGCGAGGCATCACGCAGCTCGTGGCCGGCCCGCAGTACGCGACGGGCGTGGGCCTCGTTCAGTACGGCGCCAACGCACTCGCGCAGGCGCGCGCGCTCACGCCGGTGACGCTCGACGCCGGCCACGCCGGACGCGCGGAGATCCGTCGCGAGAAGCTCCGCGAGCGCGAGTCGCGTCGAGATGTCGTCGAAGAAATGGCGATTGAAAAGAGGTCGAGCGGGAGGTTCTGGAACTGGCTTCGAGCAGCATTCTAGGCATGACGTAGCAAGAGAAAGTTGTTAGAGAATTGGGTTTGAGAGGGTCCGATAGCGCACTGGCGATCCCTCTTGAGCGCGAAGTCAAGAGGGTTTGAAGCGCGGTGTTCGAAGGGGAAGAGGCGCCCCTCCGAATGCCGTCCGGAGCGAGGACGTCCTCGCGCACTGAGGGTTCCGCGCCGCTCGACCTCCGTAGGGGTCGGCGCCGGGCCGAGCGGCTAGCTGTACTTCCCCGGGAGGAGTTCATGAGTTTCTCCATCGAGTTTGCCGACGAGCACACCGGGTACGACGCCCGGATCAAGGTCATCGGTTGTGGCGGTTCTGGCGGCAATGCAGTCAACACGATGATCAACTTCGGCCTCGAGGGCGTGGAGTTCATCGTCGTCAACACCGACGCCCAGGCGCTCGGATCGAGCCTCGCCCCGACCAAGCTCCACATCGGGGCGAGCGTCACGCGCGGTCTCGGCGCGGGCGCCGATCCCGAGAAGGGCCGCAAGGCGGCGCTCGAGGACGTGACGCGGGTGAAGGAGTGCCTCCAGGGCGCGGACATGGTGTTCGTCACCGCGGGGATGGGCGGCGGCACGGGCACGGGCGCCGCGCCGGTCATCGCGCAGCTCGCGCGCGAGGAGGGCTGCCTCACCGTCGGCGTCGTGACGAAGCCGTTCTTCTTCGAGGGCAAGCAGCGCTCGCGCCGCGCCGAGCTCGGCCTCGCGATGCTCGCGGAGCACGTCGACACGCTCATCACGATCCCGAACCAGAAGCTCCTCTCGCTGGGCGACGAGGACCTCTCGTTCGTCGAGGCGTTCCGCAAGGCGGACGAGGTGCTTTATCAGGCGATCAAGGGCATCAGCGATCTCATCACGCAGAACGGGATCGTGAACGTCGACTTCGCGGACGTGAAGACGGTGATGTCGAACATGGGCCGCGCGCTCATGGGCACCGGCTGCGCGAAGGGGCAGGGCCGCGCTCGCCTCGCCGCCGAGATGGCCGTCAGCTCGCCGCTGCTCGACGACATCTCGGTCGAGGGCGCGACCGGCGTGCTCATCAACATCGTCGGCGGCCCCGACATGCGGATGCGCGAGATCGAGGAGGCCGCGACGCTCGTGCAGGAGCAGGCGCACGAGGACGCGAACATCATCTTCGGCGCGACCATCGACGAGAACATGGGCGAGATGATCAAGGTCACGGTCATCGCGACCGGCTTCGACCACCTCGTCGCCGAGGTCCCGCAGCAGCTCGCGAGCGCCGCGCAGCCGCGCGCCACCGCGCACTCGATCGGAGCGTCGCTGGCCGCGGCGGCCGGGCCGATGTCGGGCCGCTCCGCCCCGAGCGCTCCTCCGATGCCCATGACGCAGCGCCAGCCGCACCGGCACGAGGAGGTCGCGTATCCGACCACCCGCCGGCCCGCGCCGCAGGTCCAGGCGGCAGGCGGCAGCCCGCGCGACCGCGCGAGCTTCGTCCCTCCGCTCGACTCCGACTGGGACACGCCCGCGTTCCAGCGCCGGGGCCAGTAGCAGCACCGCAGCCCACGCGGAAGAACTCCCGGTGCGCAGCCACCGCGAGCGTTCACGCTGTATTACGCGTTGACAGGCGCGCACGACGACTTATGGTCAGCCGGCGCCTGTGCCCGCTGTCGGGCAGGATCGACGCGGCGGTCCACGATTCATGAGTGAAAAGCGCGACTTCTACGAAGTTCTTGGCCTCGCGCGAGACGCGACGCCTGACGACATTCGCAAGGCCTATCGTCAGGCTGCGTTGAAGAACCACCCCGACCGGAACCCCGGCGATGCGTCGGCGGAGGCCCGCTTCAAAGAGGCCACCGAGGCGTACCAGGTCCTCTCCGACGAGGAGAAGCGCAGTCGGTACGACCAGTTCGGGCACGCCGGCCTCGAGGGGATCGGCGGCGCGGCCGACGGCGACATCTTCTCCCACTTCCAGGACATCTTCTCGGAGTTCTTCGGCGGCTTCGGCGGCGGGCAGCGCCGGCGGCGCGGGCCCGCGCGCGGCCAGGACATCCGGGTTCAGCAGCGGCTCTCGCTGCGGGACGCCTTGCTCGGCTGCAAGCGGGAGGTCGTCCTGCGGACGCCGGTGGCGTGCGACGACTGCTCCGGCTCGGGGGCGAAGCCAGGGACGAAACGCAAGCCGTGCGGTACGTGCGGCGGCGCCGGGCAGGTCTCGACCTCGCGCGGGTTCGTGATGTTCACCCAGACCTGCCCTGAATGCTCGGGCGAGGGGTCGGTCGTCAAGACGCCCTGCGCCACCTGCAAGGGGTTCGGGGCGGTCGAGAAGACGCGGAAGGTCGTCGTCAATTTCCCGGCCGGCATCGACGGCGGCCAGCGGCTCAGGGTGCCGGGCCAGGGCATGCCGGGCGCCCAGGGCGCGCCGCCCGGCGATCTGTACGTCGACGTCGATCTCGCCGCGGACGAGCGCTTCGAGCGCGACGGGCTCGACCTCATCACGCGGGCGCCCATCTCCTTCGCCGACGCGGCGCTCGGCAGCACGATCAAGATCGACCTGCCGGACGACACGGTCGTCGACGTCGAGGTCCCGGCGGGCGTGCAGCCCGGCGAGGTGATCTCGGTCAAGGGCAAGGGCGCGCCGCGGATCGACGGTCGCGGCCGCGGCTCGCTCCAGGTGGTCATCCAGGTCGAGGTGCCGCGGAACCTGTCGCCCGCAGCGCAGGAGCTGCTCCGCAGCTTCCAGGACGAGGTAGCCAAGCACCAGCCGGCGGCGAAGGCGGCGACCGCGTAACGGCGCCGACGCCCGGCGAGCTGGCAGGATTTCTCGCGCCAGGCGCGAGGGGGCGCCGCGCTCAGCGCGTCGTGCCGATCCAGGCGCCCGCGCACGCGAGGCTGAAGGCGATGGGGGCGAGCGCGGCCGCGAACACGACGGCGACCGGGGCCGCGAGGCCGAGCAGCACCAGAGAGCCCAGGATGGCGAGCGCCGCCGAGGCGGCCGGCTCGAGGACGCTGCCCGTCGACGAGGCCCGGGCGACGAGATAACCGGCCAGGGGGAAGGCGGCGATCGCCGCTGCGACGAGCAAGAGGAGCGGCGCCGCCGCGGCGGTCGAGGCGTCACCCCGGTCCACCGCCGCGAAGTCGACGCCGAAGCGATGGCCGAGCGCGATCGCGATCGCGAGCGCGGTCGTCATCACCCCGACCGTGACGAGCGCGCCGAAGGCGATCCACGTGAGCGTCACCGGTCGCTCGGTGCGCCTGAGCGCCTCGCGCAACGTTCCGAGCGACGGCGGGGCGATGCGGGGGAGGAAGCGGCGCTCCCTGCGCTGCGAGCTGTGCGGCGACGCGCCTCGGCGGAGCAGGTCGCGGGCGGCGAGGAAGGTCACAAGGCCGGTGCCGAGGAGCACCGGCGCCGCGATGACGAGCGCGACCGGGCGGCACGCAAAGACGATGTAGTCGTAGGCGCCGTTGAGCACCATCGCGCCGAGCCACGCGGCGTTGAAGCGACGGCCGCCCAGCGGCCGCGTGCGCTCGCGGCCCAGCGCGTAGCCCCAGAGCGAGGCGAAGAAGAGGTGCGCCGGCACGGCGAGGAGGGCCCGCGCGATGTCGAGCGGCTCCAGCGGCCGGCCCCACAGGTAAACGGCGTTGTGGGCCGACACGAACCCGAGCGCCGCGGCGGCCGCGTACACGAGCCCGTCGAACGGCTCCTCCACGGCGCGCAGCCGCGCGATCGGCGCGACGGCCGCCACCTTGAGGCCCTGCTCCAGCGGCGCCGTGACCACGAAGATGTAGACGAGCGTGACGGCGTCGAGCGCGCTGGCGGACTTGTCGACGCCTTGCCAGCGCTGGAGGAACGTCTCGATGAGCAGCGCCGGCACGAACGCGAGCGCGCCGAGCAGCGCCGTCCCCACCGCGAACCGGCGCCTGCCATAGAGGCGCTGCGACCAGACGAGGAGCGCGGCCAGCCCTCCGAGCGGCGCTGCGACGGTGGCGAGCCAGAGGAGCGCTGCGGCGGCGTTCATGGGCGCGAGGGGCGGGGCGGCGGAGCTGGCTTCGCTGCGGCTAGAAGTGGAGCCCGGCGACCGCGGTCAGGGCGAGCGCCGAGCCCACGCTGGAGCCCTCGGCCGCGAGCAGATCGGCCTTGGCTTGCTGGGGCGCGGCGGCTCCGCCCTTGATCCCCTCGATCGCGGCTGCGGAGAGCCCCGGCCTGGTCAGCGCCAGGAGCTCCCAGCTCGCGTTCGCGCCGATCGAGAAGACCGGCGACAGGTAGAGGTCGAGCCCACCGGAGACCCTCCCGTAAAAGCCGCGGATCGCGATGGCGTCGGCCGCGCCGCTCACCGCGCTCTTGACGCTGCCGAGGCCGGCGTAGCCGAAGCCCAGATCGACGTGCGGGTCGAGCTTCCCGAGCGGCAGGTGCATGCCGACCTCGCCGCCCAGGGTGAAGAGCTGCCAGTCGCTGAAGAACCCGACCCGTCCACGGGCGCCCAGCGTGAAGTACAGGAGCCGGACGCCGGCCCCCGCGCCGATGACGCCCCCGTTGGCCGCGCTCGAAACGAACCCGGCCGTGAAGTCGTCCTCGTCGATGTTGAACGTCTGGAGGCCGACGTTCTCGTAGCCTCCCTCGACGTTCAGCCAGACGATCTCGAGGCCGCGCCCCGAGTCCCGCTCCTTGGCCTCGTCGAGGCGCTGCTCCGTGCCGTCGGGGGCGGCGGGCTCCGGCTCGGGCGTGGTCATCGGAGGGGGCGGCGCCAGGCCTCCGGCCTGCATCGATGGATCGTACGGGTTCGGCTGTGCCGCCGCGGCGCCGGCGCCGACGCTCGGCGAGGTCCCCGGGAACGGCTGCCCCTGCTGTGCCAGGGCCGCGGACGTCATGGAGGCCGACGTGAGAACGGTGAGCAAGCAAAGCGCGCGACGAGCGATCATTCGTCCTCTTCCTGGCTGTTCCCGTCGAGCCCGTCGGTTCGTCCCATCGATTCCAGGGTCTCGGCGTCCCCTGTGGATGAAACGGGCGGGCCAGGCACCCGGTAGCCGCCGTCGAGCCAGCGGCCGAGGTCCACCAGCTTGCACTGGGGCGAGCAGAACGGAAAGGCCGGGTTCTCGGGCCGGGGCCCCGCCGGTTTGCGGCAAATCGGGCACCTCGCGCCTGCCAAAGCTCCCATGCGGCGTAACGTAGCAGCGTCCATTGCGGGCATGTAGCCCGCGCTCGGTGAGCCGTGGGCCCGCGCTCTCCGGCATGTGCCCCGCGCTCGGCGGGCGTGCGGCCAGCGCTCGGTGCGTGTGTCGCCCGCGCTCAGCGCGCTGGACCGAGGTCGCTGGAGCGACGCCCGCTCAGCGCGCCGGGACCGCGAGGTAGCGGGGCGCCCCGTGGCGCCGTACCCGCAACAGGAGATCCTGGTGTGCCGCCGCGCCCAGGCGCGCGGCCAGGTCGGCGCCGCCCCGCACCGGCGCGCCGTTCAGGTCGAGCACCACGTCGCCCACCTCGAGGCGGCCAGCCGCGGGGCTCCGGGGCGCGATCGACTCGATGCGCGCTCCTCCCAGGGCGTCGCTCGCCAGCACGCCGAACGGCGGCTGCTCGGCGCCCCTCGGCGCGCGATCCTCCGGCGCGCGCCAGCTCGACGACGGCTCGTGGGAGGCCGACGGATCGAGCTTCATCGTCGCGCGCCGGTCCGCGCCGTCGCGCTTGTAGACGAGCTCCACCTCGTCTCCCGGCTTGGCTCGCCGGAGCATGCGCGCGAGCTCGCGCGCGTGCTCGACGCGGCGCCCCTCGACCGACGTGATCACGTCGCCCGGCCTGAAGCCCAGCCGCGATCCGGGGCCCTCCGGCTCGACCTCCGTGATCAGCGCGCCCATCCGCCCTGGCAGCCGGAGCACCCGCGCGAGCTGCGAGGTCACCTCCTGGAAGCTGATCCCGATGCGCCCTCGGTCCACGCGGCCCGTCTCCCGCAGCTCGGGCAGGATCTCGAGCACCTCGTCGATCGGCAGGGCGAAGCTGATGCCGCGGCCATCGGCGTGGATCGCCGTCGCGATGCCGATCACCTGCCCCGTCGCGTCGAAGAGCGGCCCGCCGCTGTTTCCCGGGTTGATGGCGGCGTCGGTCTGGAGGAAGCCGTCGAGGTTCCCCGTGCCCATGGGCCTCGACGTCGCGCTGATGATGCCCCGGGTCACCGTCGGTCCGAGCCCGAACGGGCTCCCGATCACGATGACGCCGTCGCCAGGCCGGACCGGCGCGCTCGATCCGAGGGAGGCGACCCGCAGCGCCCCTGCTCCGAGCAGCTTCAACAGCGCCACGTCGAGCGTCGGATCCCGCCCGACCACGGTCGCCTCGAAGGCGCGCTCGTCCGAGAGCTGCACCTCGATGCCGAACGCGTCGCCGATCACGTGATCGCTCGTCAGCACGAGCCCTTCTTCGGCGATCACGAACCCGGATCCGATCGCCCGCTCCACCCGCTGCACACGGCCATCGAACGGGAGCGCCGGGCCCGCGCGCCCGTCTGGAAACGACGGCGTGCGCAGGGTGGTGATGGTCACCACCACCGGCCGCACCTGCTCGATCAGCGCGGGCAGGGCCATCGCGCCGCGGGCCGCTGGCGGCTCGGGCGGCGATTCCGCGCGCAGGACCGAGCACGGCGCGCTCGCCGGGCCGCGGGGCGGTGGAGGGGGCGAGAGCGCGGCTGCCCGGTCGTCGCAGGCAGCGAGCGGTGCGGTCCCGAGGAACCCGACACACGCCCATGCGGCAGCGCGGAGCCGTCCCACGGGCCGGACGTAGAGCCTCGAGGCGCGACCGCAAGCGCGCGAGGACCGGCCGCTGGAAAGCGCTGCTCCGCGCCGCGCCGCGGCCGAGCTGCTCCGTGGGCCGGACGAGGCGCGTACGCGCGGCTCGCTGGCCGCTCAGCCAGGAGGCGCGCCTCGCGCGGCCTCCGTGCGCACCACCTGGACGACGACCTCCACCAGGCGACCGCCGGGCTGGACGAACGACGCCTTGCCGCGCCCCCCTTCGAAGCGCCACGCCAGATCGGCGGGAGCGCCTGTCTCTCCCGCGCCTTCGCCGACGCGGACGACGGCGCTCACCTCCAGCGTCTGCTTCCCTGCCGTCACGGCGCCCCGCGCCACCGCGAACGTCCCGCCGCCGAGCAGCGCGATCGTCCGCTTCGCCAGGTTGCTCAGGTGTCGCGCGGGCTCTTCCCCTCCGGGCTCCGGACGCCACGTCGCGATGTGCCCGGCGTCGTCGATGTCGATCACGAAGCGCGCCTTCCCCGCGCTTCCGGGCGGGAGCGTCGCCCAGATCGGATCCGCCTGGCACGCGGGCGGGATGGCCCTCGTGAAGGCGCGCCCGAGGTTGCGCACAGCGCTGACGCCGGCCGCCCCGAAGTCGCCCTCGCCGTCCTCTCCGGCGCCAGCGCTCGTCCGCGCCGCGGCAGAGCGCGCCGGTGCGCCGGCTTCCCCGGTCGCCGCGGGATCCCGGCGTCGCTCTGCGGGTCGCGGCGTCGCCCTGGGCCGGGGCGTCGCCTTCGGCCGAGGCGCTGCCGGGCCGCGCGGCGCGGCCGCGCGGACGAGCGGCGGCGCCGGCTCGCCGCCGGTCTCTGCAGGGCGCTCTGCCGGCGCCGTGGGCCGGCTGGCATCGGCCGGAGCGCGCGCCGCTGGCATGCTCGTCGGCTCGCCGCGCTCGCCGGCCTCGTCGCGCCCGCTGCGAGCGTCGCTCGGGCGCGCCGCGCCGCCGCTGCCCGGCAGCGCGGCCGTGAGCCCGGTCCAGAGATCGATCGGCTCGCGCTCCGCCGCTGGCTCGGCGGGATCGCTGGCGGGCGCCTCCGGCCCGAGCCGCGCCGAGCTCCACGCGCCCAGATGGACGAGCGCCGATACGAGGAGCGCCGGCAGCATCGCTCGTTGATCGCGCATCGGCTCGCACCCCGCCCTTCGGCCCAGTCGGACGCGCAGCGGCCCCGGCGCCTCGCCGAAGCTCGTTGCTCTTGGCCCGAGGTTCTGCCAGACAGCATCGCGGCTGCAACGTTCCCGAGCGCGCCTTGAAGCTCCTCGCCCTCTCGACCTCGACCCCGCGCGGCAGCGCCGCCCTCTTCGAAGCAGCGGACGTGGACCTGCACGCCGGGGCGGCGGCGTCGCGCGGCAGCGCGCTCTCCACCGCCGGCCCCGCCGCGGCGCCGGCGGCCGGCGCGCGGCTGCTCGCGGCGACGACCTACGCCGACCTGCACGGGCACGCGGAGCGCATCTTCGGCGCTGTCGACGAGGTGCTCGCCGCGGCAGGCCTACCGGCCGCGGCGGTCCAGGCGCTCGGCTGCGACGTGGGGCCCGGCTCGTTCACCGGGGTCCGGGTGGCGGTCGCGGCGGCCAAGGGCGTCGCGCTGGCGCTGGACGTCCCGGTCGCCGGCGTCACCTCGCTCGAGGCGATGGCCGCCGCCGCCTTCGCTGCTGGCGCGGCGAGCCCCGGCGATCTCCTGGTCCCGCTGATCGACGCCAAGAAGGGGGAGGTCTTCCTGGCCGCCTTCGATGCGCCCGCGGCGGCGCCTTCGATCCCGCCGCGCCACCTGCCGCGCGACGCGGCGTTCGACGTCGTGGCCGAGCTCGCCGCGGGGCGCCGCATCGTCGTCGTCGGCGCCGTCGCCGAGGAGATCGAGGCGCTCCGGCCGCTCGCCGCGCGGGGCGACGCCCTGGATTTTCCCGACGCGACGTGGATCGGGCGCCTCGCGATCGGCCGGCTCTGGGCGGCCGTCGCGGGCGGCGAGCGCGGGTCAGCGGCGGCTCTGCACGATCCGGCGCTCCTCGAGCCGCTCTATGTGCGCGCGCCGGACGCGAAGCCGGCCGAGCTGGGATACACTCCGCCCCGATGATCAGCTCGCCTGAAGGGGACGGCGTCGCACCCGACGCGGAGCGCGAGGCCTCGAGCCCCAGCGACGCGGAGCGCGCTCCGCCGCCCGCCGCGGCAGCGGACTCTGCTCGCTCTCCCTCCGTCCCCGCCGCGCCGCGCGACGAGCCCGCGGCCCTGTCCGCCCCTGTCGAGTCGGCCGAGCCGGGGCCCGATCCCGAGCGGCTCCGCGCCCGGTTCGGCCGCCCGTTCGAGGCCGGCGACGTCATCTTCCGCGAGGGCGAGCCCGGGACCGAGGCGTACCTCCTCGAGGAAGGGCGCGTCCGGCTCATCAAGAAGGTCCGCGGCGCCGAGCGCAGCCTGATGGTCCTGAAGCCCGGCGATCTGTTCGGCGAATCCGCGCTCCTCGGCGGCGCCGCGCGCTCGTCGACGGCGATCGCGCTCTCCCGCGGGGTCGCGCTAGCGCTCGATCAGGGCACGCTGCAGAACCTCGTCGAGCGCAACCCGGCCGTCGCGATGCGCATCATCAAGCAGCTCGTCGGTCGGCTCCGCGACGCGGAGGACCAGATCGAGATCATGATGCTCACCGACACGCAATCGAAGGTCGTGAACGCGCTCCTCAAGCTCGCGCAGCAGTCGCGCGCCACCGGCGGCGCCGCCTCGAACGGCGCCTCGTTCGCGATCTCGCCGATGGAGCTGTCCACCCGCGTCGGCCTCGACGTCGACACGGTGAAGCGCGCCGTCCAGCAGCTCCGGGAGGGCCAGTACCTGCGCGTCGCTGACGAGCGCCTCGAGATCCCCGATATCGAAGCGCTGCGGAGGTTGTTCGGCCTTCTGGGTCTCAAGGACGAGATCCGCGGCGAACAGTGACGAGCAAGAACCGCCTGCGCCACCATCCTACGCCGACCTGACAATTGCTGGAAGCCGAATCGGGATCCTGAGAACGCGCCGCGTCTTCCAGGGAGATTCGCAGGTTGACGTGACAAGCGGCCTGGTTTACTCAGGGTTCCCCGCAGGGCAGGCGAAGTCCCGTCCTGACAATGTGCCGCGCCGCGGCAGCGTTCGGCAGCGGATTCAAGATCGCACATGACCTCGCAGCGACACAGGACAGCAGCGACCCGCGCGGGGTGCATCCGCGGCGCGGCCGCTGTCGTGTCGATGGGGTCGCTGATGTCGTTTGCGTCCGTTGCGTCAGTTGCGTCAGTTGCGTCCGTTGCATCCGTCGCGCTCGCGTCGTGCGGTGGCGCGCAACCCTCGGCGCAGACGAGCGACGCGCGGTCGCTCGCGGAGTATGATCTCGCGCGCGACGCGTTCCAGCGCGGCCGCCTGCGCGAGGCGCTGGCGCACGTCGAGCAGGCGCTCTCGCACGACGAGGACAACGCCGAGGCGTCCTATCTCGGCGCCTTGATCCTGCTCGGCTTCTGCGCGGGTGATGCGCACTCCAGCGACTGCCGCTTCGACAGCGCCGAGAAGATGGCGCGGCGGGCCCTCGAGGCGAACCCGGAGATGCGGGACGCGAAGAACGCGCTGGGCGTCATCCTCGTGCATCAGCGGCGCTACGACGAGGCGATCGCGGTGCTCAAGCCGCTGACTGAGGACATCCTGTACGCCTCGCCGGAGAAGTCGTGGGGCAACCTGGGCTGGGCGTACCTGCTCAAGGGCAGGAACGACGAGGCGATCGACGCGCTACGCCGCGCGGTCGCCGCGCAGCCGCTCTTCTGCGTGGGGCAGTACCGGCTCGGCCTCGCCTACGAGAAGCGAGGCGAGCTCGATCTGGCGCGCGAGGCGCTGACGAGGGCGGTCGAGACCGACCAGCCGGAGTGCACGCGGCTCCAGGACGCGTTCGACGCGCGCGCCCGCATCGCCGAGAAGAGGGGGCTCGTGGACGACGCGCGCGCCGATCTCGAGCGGTGCCGGGAGATCAACGCGACGACGGCCGTGGGGCAGCGCTGCGCTGCACAGTTACAGACGTTGCAATAGGGCCTCGGCGCGCCGCTCTCCGAGAAGTACAGAGGGGTGCGCTAGGGGGTTGAGCAACGGTTCTCAGGGTGAGTAGAGTGACGACCGAATGACGATGGGTGGAATGGGATGGAGTCGATCGGACGCTACCTGAGACGCACGCGTGAGGCCCGAGCCATGAGCGTGGAGGAAGTCGCCCGCGCCACGCGCATCCCGGTGATCTCCATCGAGCGAATCGAGGCAGATCATTTCGACGACCTGCCCGGCGAGGTGTTCGTTCGGGGGTTCTTGAAGGCGTACGCTCGCGCGGTCTCGCTCCCGATGGAGGAGGTGTTGGCCCGATACACGGCGAGCCGCCGGATCGCGCTGGTGACACCGCTGCCCATCGCGGCGCCCGCGCGCCGCACCCAGAGCAGGCGCTTCGGGGTCGCGATCGCGTTCGTGTTGCTGCTCATCCTCTTCACGCTGGCGCTCAGCATCGTGCTCAGGCCCCGCGGCCACGACATGCCGCCGGAGCTCTCGGACGGCACGCTCGCGAGGGCGAGTACCTCCCTCTCGGCCTGAGGGCCAAATTTTCGCCGGGCGCTCGCGCGCGGTTCGCGCCATAACCGCCGGTACCCGCCATGCCTCGATCGGTTCGCCCGCGGACGGAGCGCCTCCGGACCGGGGCGCTCCTGGTCCGGCGTGTCCCTTTCGGTGAAGCCGACCTCCTTGTCGGGCTCTTCACCGAGCAGGGGGGGCTCATCTCTGCCACGGCGCGTGGCGCGCGCCGCTCGGCCAAGCGATTCCCGGCGCTCGAGCCGATGCACCTGCTCCGCGTGACCCTGGAGATCCGTCCGGGCGCGGAGCTCGCCCAGCTCACGGAAGCGGCGCTCGAGCGCCCGCGCCTGCGCCTCGCGGGGGATCTCGGGCGCCTCGAGGTGGCCGGGCGCGCGCTGCGCTGGGTGCGGGAGATCGCGCCGGCGCACACCGCCGAGCAGGCGGCGTGGAGCGAGCTGAACCAGCTGCTCGACCGCCTCGACGAGGTGTCCACGCCTCCTCCCCAGGCGCTGCTCGCGGAGACCGGCCTGCGCCTGCTCGTCGCCTTCGGCTGGGGCCTCGAGCTCACGCAGTGCGTCCGTTGCGGGCGCGCCTGCGACACGACGCGGTCGGCTTGTGCCGATCCGGCGCGCGGCGGCCTCGTCTGCCGGGCCTGTGGCGGCGGACCTGTCGTGCTGCGGCCGGAGCCGAGGGAGCGGCTGCTGGCGGCGATGCTCGGCGGCGCGCCGATCCCGGAAGAGGACGTCCCGCTCGCGCTCGACCTCGTCGAGGGCGCGCTCACAGCGCACGCTAGCGGCGGCTAGAGCGAGCGCTGCGTCACGCCACGGCTCGCCAGAAGCGGGTCATCGCGCGCGGTGCTTCGGGCGGCCCCTCGATCTCCACGTAGGGCCGGCCGGGCGCGGCGCGAGGGAACGAGAAGCTCCCGGTGTTCGCGTAGCCGTCGCCAAGCGCCTCGCGGTGCGTGTGGCCGAAGACGACCAGCTTCGCGCCGGTCGTCCTCGCGACGCGGCCGGCGCCCTCGGCCAGGCGCTCGGCGACCGTGCCGGCGTAGCGGTTGTGCCCGCTCGCCCAGCTCGCGCCCATCAGCAGCGCGCCGAGCCCGAGCGCCGCGGCGCCGGTCCCCCGCGCGCCGAGCCCGAGCGCCGCGATCCCGGCGCCCATCGACAGCGTCGCGATCACCCGATCGAAGTACAGCCGCGTGAACGTGCGCGCCGCGCTCTCCAGGGTCGGCGTGGCCCCGAGCCCGACGAGCGCGTCCGCCATCGCGCGCGGCACCCCGAGCTCGTGCGCGAAGCGATCCATGGCCGCGGCGCCCACCGTGGCCTCGCCCCCTGCGCGGTAGAGCGGGCCGCTCTTCAACATCGCGCCGAGCGCCGCGTGGAAGTAGCGGTAGATGACGTAGGGCGCGCGAGGGCCGTACCAGGTGAACGCCGACAGGAACAAGCTGAGCGGCGTCTGATCGTTCGCCTGCAGATAGCGGTGCGCGCCGGTCGGCGCGATGAACTCCTCGACGAAGTGAACGCCGAGGCTGCGCTCGCCGACCACGAGCGGGTGCGCCGGGGCGTTGTCCGGATCGTACAGGTGGCCGTGCTCCAGGTGGATCGCCCCCTCGCGGAAGAACCAGGGCGTCGTGCGGATCCGCGACCGGGGCTCGCCGGTCACCTCGAGCGCCTCCGCCAGCGCCACGGGGAAGTCGGGCGCCCCGACCTCGGCGTCATGATTGCCGCCCGCCAGCCAGAGCTCGCCGCCGCGGTCGAGGTGCTCGGCGAGCGCCGCACGCGCGGTCGGGTGCGCGAGCAGCGCCTCGCGCAGCGCGCGCGGCCGGGGCATCCAGGGTGACTCGGAGGAGAGATCGAACAGATCGCCCGCGACAACGATGCGCGCCCCCCGGTGGGCCTCCACGAACCGGGCGAGATCGGCGGTCACGTCGCGCGGCGTCTGGCGCACGAGATGGAGATCGGCGAGCACGACCGTGCGGCGCTGCGTCATAACCTTCCTTATCCATCACGTCCGTCCGGGCGCTGCAACTCACCGCCAGCCGCGCGATCTCGGCGGGTGGCCATGTGGAGGAGCGCTGCCCACCGAGCTCAGCGCTCGTCTGTCACATCCGTCACGGTCGCGCTGCGGCCCGGTGTCGCCGCCGGGATGCGATGGGGCCCCGTCACCGTTGCGGCGTGCCCCTGGCACGGGCTCGACGCCTGTGCCGCTGCGTCCCATGCAAGCAGGCATGGAAGGCTCGGCGCGGACGCGACCCTCGGCCCAGCGGGTGAACGGTGGGCTGCTCGCAGAGATCAACCGTGCCCTGAGGGGCAAGGACATCGAGGCCCTCTCCCGGATCTACGCGGAGGACGCTGTGATCGAGGAGGTGAGCAGCCGCGATCCGCCGGCCCACCCCAGCGTCACCAGCGGGAGGCAGGCGATCCTGGAGCGGCTCAAGAGCGATCTCTTCCGCGATCCGATCTCGGGCTGGGAGCGCCAGCTCGACTCGACGGAGATCCTGGACGGAATCGAGACCGACGAGGGGCTGGCGTACATGGAGGTGCGCGTCTATGAGGCCGGCGATCGGGTCATCGCGCAGCACCTGGCCCGCAAGAAGAACGGCCTCATCGGCCACGATCGCGTCGTCGTCGCCTGGGACGCGGACTGAGCCAGCGCCAGCGAGCGGCGGCGCCCCTACGCGCCGGCGAGGGCTGTGCTGCTCGCGCTGCGGCGGGCTGTGCTGCTCGCGCTGCGGCGGGCTGCGCCGCTCGCGCTGCGGCGGGCTGCGCCGCTCGCGCGTCGGCGGGGCTGCGCCGCTCGCGCGTCGGTAGGGCTGCGCTGCTCGCGCGCGTCGGTAGGGCTGCGCTGCTCGCGCGTCGGTAGGGCTGCGCCGCTCGCGCGGTGGCGATGTAGAGTAGCGCCGTGACCACCGCCGTCCTCCTCAGCTGCCACGGCACCGTCGAGCGGCTCGATGATCTGCCCGCATTCGTCACCAACATCCGCCGCGGCCGGCCGGCCCCGCCGGAGGTGCTCGACGAGGTCCGCCGCCGTTTCCAGGCGATCGGCGGCTCGCCGCTCATGCGCATCACGCAGGCCCAGGCGGACGCGCTCGCCGCGAGGATCGGCCTCCCCGTCGCGATCGCCGGGCGCCTCTGGCACCCGTATCCGGCCGAGGTGCTCGGCGCGCTCCACCGCAGCGGCGTGAGGCGCGTCGTCTCGCTGCCGCTCGCGCCGCAGTCCGTCGACGTCTACCACGCCGTCGTCCGCGACGCGGCCGCCGAGCAGGGCGGCATGGAGGTCCGGTGCGTGCCCGCGTGGGGGCTCGAGCCGGCCCTGATCGACGCCTTCGTCGAGGTGATCGACGAGGCGCTCGCGCGCGTCCCCGAGGAGAGCCGGGCGAAGACGGCGGTGATCCTCTCGGCCCACAGCCTCCCGCAGCGGATCATCGCCGCCGGAGATCCGTACGAGCGCCAGTTCCGCGCGATGGCCGCCGAGGTGGAGCGCCGCATCGCCCCCCGCGGGAACCCGGTGCTCGTCGCCTTCCAGAGCCAGGGCATGACCGGCGACGCCTGGCTCGGCCCGGATCTGCGGTCGACGTTCGACGGCCTCGCCGCGCGCGGCGTGCGGGAGGCGCTGATCGCGCCGATCGGCTTCGTCGCGGATCACGTCGAGACCCTCTACGATCTCGACGTGGAGGCGCAGGTCTTCGCCCGTGAGGCGGGCCTCGCGCGGCTCTCCCGGGCACCGGCCGTGAACACGCGGCCGCGCTTCATCGACGCCCTGGAGGCGCTCGTCCGGCGCGAGCTCGCGCAGGCCGCGCCGTAGGCGGCGCCGCGCCGGCTCAGCGCTCGCTGACGCGGCGCTTGCGCGGGAGCCTCGACGCGGTCGCGCGGAGGAGCGCCGGGGCGTGCCTCGAGAGCGACACAGCGAGCTTCCCGTGGGCGGTGACGATCACCTCGGCGCGCCGCGCGGCGATGCCGTCCATGATCTGCCGCGCCGCCGTCTCTGCCGGCATGACGAGCCAGCGCGGCACGGGATCCTGAGCGCCCTCGTGCAGGTGGCCCGCGTTGTCGATCAGGCGGATCTCGCTCGCCACGTACCCCGGCGCGACGTGCGTGACCGCGACGCCCTCGGCGTGGAGCTCCGCGCGCAGCGTCTCGGCGAGGGCGCGCACCGCGAACTTGCTCATCGTGTAGGCGCCCACCGCGGGGACCGCGAGGTAGCCGAGGACGCTGCCGACGAGCGCGACGCCGCCGCGCGATCGCTTGAGCTCCGGCAGCGCGGCCTTCACGGTGCGCAGCGCGCCGAACACGTTGGTCTCGAACTGCCGGCGGAAATCGTCGAGCGCGAGCTCCTCGACGCGCCCCGCCACGCTGAACCCGGCGTTCGCGACGGCGATGTCGAGCCGCCCGAACGCCTCGCTCGCCTGCGCGACGGCGCGCTCCACGTCGCCGTCGCGCGTGACGTCGCACGGCGTCGCGAGCGCCTCGCCGCCGGACCGCCGGATCTCCGTCGCGAGCGCCTCGAGCCGCTCGGCCCGCCGCGCCGCGAGGACGACCCGGCCGCCGCGCCGGGCGACCTCCCTGGCGAGGGCCTCGCCGATCCCCGACGACGCGCCCGTGATGAGAACGACCCGCCCGGCGAGCTTGCTTGCCATGGACGCCCGCATACCACGATCGCGGGAGCGCGCGCCCTGGCGCGCCCTGGCGCGCTCGCTCATGCTCGGCCTTTCGCCGTTCGGTCGCGCCGGTGGCGTCGGTTACGATGGCCTCACCCGGCTCGACCGGGCGCCGCGTCTCAGCGTAGGTTTGCGTTCGTTTTCGTTTGCGTAGGTTTGCGTTCGTGTGCGTGCGGTCGTGCACGATTGACGAACGGTCGCGCACGGTTGCGCACGGGGTGACATGCGAAGCCACTCGATCTGCCGCTCTCTTGCCGCTCTCCTCGTCGCCGCCGCCTGCGCGGCCCCCGCGCCCGCCTCCGGCGAGCCGTCTCCCTCGCTCTCGCGCGCGGAGGCGCTCCTCGCGCAGGGCGACTACGCGGAGGCCGAGAAGGTCATCCTCGGCCTCCAGGGCGGGAAGGAGCGCGCCGCGGCGCTGCTCGCGAAGGCGCGGATCGAGCTGCTCACGGGCCGCTACGACGACGCGGCGAAGACGGCGAAGGCCGCCGCCGCGCTCGGCAAGGAGGCGCGGATCGCCGCCGCGCCGCTCCGGGCCCAGGCGCTCGCGCGCCGCGGGAAGATGGCCGAGGCGATCGCGGCGGTGCGCGAGGTGGAGCGGGAGGACGAGGCCCGCCGCGCGCGGCTCGTGCTCGGCGAGCTCCTGATCGAGTCGGGCAAGCGGGGCGAGGCGCGCGCGCCGCTGATGACGATCATCGACGACTACAACGACGACAAGATCACCGCGAGCGACGCGGAGGGGCTGTCGCTCGTCGGGCGCGCGGCCCACCTGCTCCGGAGCGCGCGCGACGCGAACGACGCGTTCAACGCGGCCGAGAAGGTCGGCGGCAAGCAGCGGATCGAGACGTTGCTCTGGCGGGCCGAGCTGTTCCTCGACAAATACGACCCCGGCCACGCCGGTCAGGTCGTGAAGGAGGCGCTCAAGCTCGCCCCGAAGGATCCGCTTTGCCGCGTCGCCATGGCGCGCGTCAAGCTCGAGAGCGCGATGGACTTCGGCGGCGCCGACAGCGAGGTCGCGCAGGCGCTCTCCGTGAATCCGAACCTCGCCGAGGCGTATTTCGTCCGGGCCGGGCTCGCGCTCCGCGACATGGACATCGACGCCGCGGACGCCGCGGCCGACCGCGGGCTCAAGGTGAACCCGAACGACCTCGCGCTGCTCTCGATCAAGGCGGCGGGCCGCTTCCTCGCCGACGACGCGGCCGGCTTCGAGGCCATCAAGGCGAAGGTGCTCGGCCTGAACCCTGAGTTCTCGCGGTTCTTCCAGATCGTCGGTGAGTTCGCGGAGTGGGAGCATCGCTACGACGACATCGTCAAGATGATGGGGGAGGCGACGCAGGTCGATCCGAACGACGCGAAGGCGCACGCCACGCTCGGCCTGAACCTGATCCGCGCCGGCGACGAGAAGGGCGGCGTGCTCTCGCTCCAGAAGGCGTGGGACAAGGACCGCTTCAACGTGCGCGTCTTCAACACGCTGAACCTCTACGAGAAGGACATCGCGACGCAGTACGTGACCGTGGAGGGGCAGACGTTCCGCGTCCGCTACCACAAGCAGGAGCGCGCGATCCTCGAGCGGTACGTGCCGCGCATGCTCGAGGAGGCCTGGGGCTCGATGGTGAAGCGGTACGGCTTCACGCCGAAGGTCCCGGTCTCGATCGAGCTCTACGCGTCGACGGAGAACTTCAGCGTCAGGACGAGCGGCCTGCCCAACGTGGGCATCCAGGGCGTCTGCTTCGGCCAGACGCTGGCGGCGTTGAGCCCGGCGGCGGCGGAGTTCAACTGGGGGAACGTGCTGTGGCACGAGCTCGGGCACGTCTTCGCGATCCAGCTCTCGAAGAACCACGTCCCGCGCTGGTTCACCGAGGGGCTCAGCGAGTACGAGACGATCGTGCGGCGGCCCGAGTGGCACCGCGAGGAGGATCCGGCGCTGTTCGCCGCCCTGAAGGGCGGGAGGATCCCGGCGGTCGACGGGTTCAACCGGGCGTTCACGCACGTCGACAACATCGAGGACGTGACGATGGCTTACTTCGCGGCGAGCCAGATCGTGGTCTTCATGGCGGGCGAGTTCGGCTTCCCGAAGGTGGTCTCGATGCTGCCCCGGTGGGCGGCGGGCAAGCGGACGCAGGAGGTGGTGAAGGAGTCGCTCGGGATCAGCGCGGAGGAGCTCGACCGGCGCTTCCGCGCGTGGCTGAAGCCCCGCCTCGAGCGCTACGAGAAGCAGTACGTCCCGGATCTGCACGCGCCGCCGCTCGACGAGGCGCGCAAGGCGGCGGCGCGCGCTCCGAAGGACGCGAAGCGGCTCGTCGAGCTCGCGCTCGCGCTGTTCGAGGACGGGCAGCGCCAGGAGGGCGAGGCGGTGCTCGCCGAGGCGCTCCGGGTCGACCCGAAGCAGCCTGACGCGACCTACCTCAAGGTGCGGGCGGCCTTCGCCGAGAAGAAGCCTGACGAGGCGGCGAGGCTCTTGAGCAAGATGATCGCCGACGGGCACGACGGCTACGTCGTGCGAATGAAGCTCGCCGATCTTGCCGAGCTGAAGAAGGACGCGGCGAGGATGAAGGCGAACCTCGAGGCGGCGTCGCGCCTGGATCCCACGCAGGCCGAGCCGCTCCAGGGGCTCTACGATCTCGCGCGCCGGCAGAAGGACGCGGCGGGCGAGCTCTCGGCGCTGCGCCGGCTCGCGCTCCTCGATCAGCACGATCGTCGTGTCTGGCGGCGGCTGCTCCGGCTGCTCGTGGAGCGCGGCGCGTGGGAGGAGGCGCGCAAGGTCGGCGAGGGAGCGATCTTCGTCGACGTGGCGAACCCGGAGATCCACCGGCTCTATGCGCGGGCGCTGGCGCGCACGGGGCGGCACGTGTCGGCGATCTACGAGCTGAACAGCGCGTTGCTAGCCGGGCCGAAGCAGGGGGACGCGGCGGAGATCTACGGGGAGCTCGCCAAGGCGTACGCGAAGATGAAGCGGGACGACTACGCGAAGCAGGCGCTCGAGTACCAGAAGACGATGAAGAGCGCGTCGCCGCCTGCGCCGCGGGCGATGCCGGATTATTGAGGCTCGGGGCTCCGGGCTCGGCGCTCTCGGTTCGGGGCGAGAGAGGGCGGAGATCCCGGCTGCACGCGCCGGAGGGGGTCTCCGCGCGGCAGGGTGCGGGTGGGCGCTCGGCCATCCGCCGAGGCGGGAGCGCGGAGCTTACGCTGAGAACACCGCCCGGCATGTCTCCCTTCGGGCCTTGCCTCCTGGAACGTTTCGTCGCGCGCCACACAAGGCGCGCCTGAGACGTGGAGCCCGCTGGGACCTTATGGCACCTCGGTCGGTGCTCGCCGCGCCCACCCGCACCCTGCCGCGCGGAGACCCCCTCCGGCGCTTGCGTGGGGCGACCACGCGGTGGCCATGAAGCTGCTCGGGATGCGGGAATCATCCTCACGACGAGCGCATCGTCGCTTCAGAGAACGCTTGCTGTCGTGCGCGATCAGCGCTTGCCGCCGGGCAGGAGCAGGTGCTCGCCGCAATGGCCTACGTACACGACGTGCCGGCCTTCCACGACGTCCGTCCAGACGTGGATGCGGGTGCTGGCGCCGGGCTTCGCGTGCATGTCGAAATACTGTTCGCCCCGGCCGGGAACGACGAACGTACGCTGCCGCTTGCAGGTGGGGCTGCGGGAGACCTCACCGCTCTCCCGGGACATCGGGACGCCGCTCGCCTTGTGGTAACGCTCGGCGGCCAGCTCGCGAGAGAGCCCCTCGTCGAGCGCCGCGGCGTAGACCGCGAGGTCGACCAAGGCGCGGAACAGGGTGGCTTCCGGGCAGTCGAGGTTCCACTTCCGCGCGACGTCGCGGGCTCGATCGAGGACGATGAGCCGGCTCTCGTGCTGCGCGGCGGCCTCGAGCGCCGCGAGGGCGCCGACGAGCCCGCGGGTCGCCAGCTCGCCCAGCCGGCTGAGCGCCTCAGCGCTGCTCCTGAAGTTGTCGACCTCGGCGATCGCGTCGCCCTGCGTGAACCGGTACCTGGGCTGCGAGAGATCGGAACGGGGATCGAACGACAGGGCCCACGGCGCCGCGCAGGGCGGCGAGAGCGCATGCGCGGCGAGGTGCCGCATCGCCTCGCGCCGCCATGGAGGCTCGGGAGGGAGCGCGGGATCGTCCGAGAGCAGGGAGACCTCTCGCTCCAGCGGGAGATCGGTCACGAACGGGCCGCTCAGCAGCCGGAGCAGCAGCGCGATGAGCGGGCGGCGATCCGCTTCGGCGTCGTTGCGGTGCTGGTTGGCCCACGCGACGAACGGTCCCCCGCCAGTGGCCTGCCGCGCGAGCTCCGGGTGCACATGCATCGGATCGCCCCCGAGGCGTCGCTGCACGTCCTGCAGCGCGACGGCGACCGGCCCGAGGTCGGTGCGGTGGGCCATCCCTTCCACGAAGTCATGGTTCAACAACACGACCGGCATCAGCGGAGGAGCTCCGCGAGATCCATGGCGGCTTGGTCGAAGAAGCCGGGCGGCCAGCGCAGCGCGCGTCCGTGCGGGTTCAGCTCGATCTCCTGCACCACCGTCCGGCCAGCCTCCTGGCTGAAGAAGCTGACGGCGATATCTTCCGGCGGCAGCCCCTCCTTGACGGCGATTTGCGCGGCCGTGACCAGGTGCTCGCTGTGGGTCTCGACGACGACCTGCCGTCCTTTGCGGGCGAGCTCGATGAACAAGCTCGCCAGGCGGTGCTGCGCGCCGGGGTGGAGGTGCGCCTCGGGCGTCTCGATGAGCAGCAGATCGCCGGGGCGGGAGACGAGGCACGCCGTGACGATCGGCAGTGCCTGGGACAGTCCGAGCCCGACCTGCCCGAGCCCGAGCCGCTCGGCGGAGGGCGTGTCGATGGACAGCGTGAAGCCGAGGCGCGCGGGCGCGTCGATCTGGAGAGCGAAGCTGCCGCCGAAGAGGGTCGACCACCACGCGTTGACCGCCGAGAGGATCGGCGCGCCCGCGTCGTCGTGCGGCTGCCCCGGGACGGCGATGTCGGTCCGCTGCGTGCGATGCCGGAACAGGAGCTCGGCCGTGTGCTCTCCGTGCCGGCCGAGCGGCGGGCCGGCCAGAGACGTGCGTGGCGTGTAGAGCGGCTGTGGCGGAGAGCGGAAGGGACCGACGTACTGGGTGCGCGAGGCATCGAGCGGCGACGGACGGATCTCGCTCACAGGTCGATTCCATTGGCTCGCACGCCCGACCTCGTCCTGCTCAGGTTTCGCGAGGGTCAAGATGAGGAACGCCCCAGGATCGGCGAACACGGCCTGGCCAGCGGCTTGGCCCTGATACCCATCGGCTGGATTGTCGCTCTCCCACTGGAAGCCCGTCACACGGCGCTCGACGCGCCCCGCTCTTCGCTCGAATGCGTAGGTGAGCGAGAGGAGCGAGACCGATGTGAGCGTGGGCTCGTCGCCCTCCCGCGGTCCGAATTCCCAAACCGCATCGACAGCGAGACCCTCCGGCGTAGCTCCGGTGAGGCCGATGCGGAACCGGCGCTGGTCGGTCGGCGAGCCCGCGCTCACCACCTCGTCGAACCGGCCGAGATCGCACCAGGCGCCGCTCAGCAGCAGCGAATCGGCGCTCGACGCCTGCTCGGACTGAACGAGCGCGAGCAGCGCCTGGATGACGGAGCTCTTCCCTGCGTTGTTGGGCCCCGCGAGGATCGTCAGCGGGGCGAAGCGCACGGCCGTCGGCTGCTCGAACGAGCGGAAGCCCTCGAGCAGCACGCTACGCAACATGAGCGAGCTCCTTCATCCAGAGGTCGAACCGCGTTCGAACGGAGCTCGTCGACTGCGTGGCGAAGGTGATCGAGGCGCGGAACGCCTCCTCGCCGGAGATCGCCCGGAAGCGATCCCGGATGGCCTTGATCTTTCTGGGAGGCAAGGGGTTCCCTGCAGGGAAGAAGCGATCGAAGCCGGCCACGATGACCTCGACGAGCGGGCCGTTGAGCTGCCGCGCCCACGAGCCATCCGATGGCTTGTAGCGGCAGAAAGCGTGATCCTCGAAGACGGTCTTCGTGTGAGCGAGCGCGTCCTTCAGCCTGCGCTCCAGCGCGTCGCGTTCTTCTCCCGTCGAGGCGTTCAGCCGCTTGAGCTCGTCGTTCAGGAAGCTCTTGAGCTCGCCGGGGTAGCGGTCCACCCCGAGATCGAGGAGGGCGATGGCGCGGAGCACGAGCTCATCCGCCCTCATGCGTCTGTAAACCCGGCTCGGGCCGGCGACGTCACGAAACGAACCGGGCGATGCGTCGTTCGCGAGGTGCTTGATGAAGTCGAGGCCGGGCCCTCGGTAGAGGCAGCTGCGGATCTCCTGGGCGTTGAGCGCAACGGCCCCTTCGTTCACGCGCTCAAAGATCTGGAACTTCACCTGTTCATCCGTGCCCGGCTGGATGATGAAACAGGTGAGCGGCGTGTTCTCGAACCGGCGCTGCACCTTGCCGTCGAGATCCTTGAAGTGCTTCTTGTTGAGCTCCGGGAGCAGCTTGAGCCCGCTCAGACGGAACTCTCCGTCGAGAAAGCTGAAGAGCGTGGTGAGGCGCTGCTGGCCGTCGATGACGAGCGTCTCCTCCTCGTTCTCCTCGGAGAGGTAGAAGACCGGCAACGGGAGGCGCATGAGCACGGACTCCACGAGCTTGACCTTGCGCCAGTAATCCCAGACGAACTCCCGCTGGAAGTCCGGATCGAGGCGGAGCACCCCGTTCTTCCAGCTCCGGTGCAGCTCGAAGATCGAGCGCTCGACCTTGGAAATCTGGAGCGGCCAGCTGGCGGGTTGCCGAGGCTGCGTCTCGTCCGGCGACGGCTCCTCTTCCTTCTCGAGGAGATCGTCCTCCCGACCCGCGAAGGGGGCCTCGAGCTCCCGGTCCAGCACGTGCGCCGTCGTCATGGCGCATCTTGTCGTCGCGTGAGGCACGATGACAAGCCGCCGGTCGAGGCCCTCGCGTGTGATGTCGTGCGCAGGCTTCGGCCAGCCTGGGAGACGCCCGAGGAGCATGGGGACATCGCCGCCGGCCATCCGTGTTGCTCCCCATGCCTGCGGCGACGCTTCACCCATCATTCGGCGGCACTGCCCAGACCCCGCGCGGTTCTCTCTCTCCAGCCCTCCGGTGGAGCACCCGCGCCTTCCGATGTCGCCCGTCAGGCGCCCGGCGCCCCCTCCGCGGCGTCTGATTCCGTCCGCCAGGCGCCCGGCGCCCCCTCCGCGGCGTCTGATTCCGTCCGCCAGGCGCCCGGCGCCCCCTCCGGGCCCCCGATTCTCGTCCGACAGCCCTCCGGCGAGCTTTCCGTGTCCCCGATCCTCGCCCGCTGGCCACCTGGCGGTGCCTGACGCCCTCCGTAGCCGAGATTGCTCTTGACAGCGTATCAGCTCGCTCGCTCCCATGGTCGCGAACATCTACCGGGAGGTATCCATGCTCGCAGGCCCCACGGTTTCGATCCGGACCATGCGCCGGGCGCTCAGCCACACCATCGGCTCCCTCACCGCGGCCATCGCCGCCGACATCGAGCGCAGCGACGAGGATCGCGCGTTCTTCGCCGCCGAGCAGGCGAAGCTCGATCCGCTCGCTGCCCAGCTCAAGGCGGTCTACCTCGCGCTCGACGAGCACGACCTCGGCACGGGCGAGATCCAGCAGGCCACCGTGGAGATCGGCGACGAGGTGCTCGACCGCGGCGTGCGCACGGCGAACGCGCGCACCAAGCTCGCGCTCCGCGGCAAGGCGGGCCTCGACGCGACGCACGCGTTCGGCCAGCGGGTCGACGACCTCACGGGCGCGCCGATCGCGAGCGAGCCCGCTGCCGTGCTCGCCGCCGTCGCGCGCATGAACGACCTCCCCCCGTTCGATGAGAGGGCGGCTCTCCAGGCGGACCTCACCGCGCGCGCGAACAAGCAGGAGGAGTTCCTGAAGGCGCGCGACGAGGGCTACGCCACGCGCACCCGGCTCGCGAGCGAGGGCACGCGGCTCGTCGTCGAGGCGGCGCTCGCGCTCGCGAGCCTCAAGGGCTCGCTCGACGCCCGCTTCCCGCGCCAGCGCGCCTACGTGGGCGGCTTCTTCCTGGACGTCGCGTCGAAGGCTTCCAGGAAGCGCGGCGCCGCCGAGGAGCCCGAGGGCGGCTGAGCCGTCCTGAGGCTCCCTTCGCCCCGCGCCGTCCGCTCCGTCTGCACCCTTCCCGCGCCGTGCGCGCCGCCTGCGCTGCCAGCGATCGCGACGTCCTCACTCAGAGGCTGCTCTCCGTGTCGCCCCCGGAGGACGCGGCGCTCACCGCGCGCTGATGGAGCTCCTTCAGGATCGCGCTCCGGTCCGGTCCAGCGACGAGCCAATCGAGATCGCCCGGGCCGATGAGCACGACCAGCTTGCTCTGCTTCGCGTTCTGGAGCTGGAGCTGGTGCACCGTCTCGGCGATCCCTCCGGGCGCGACGAGGAGCGCGAGCCGGCAGCGGTCGTAGCGCCCGTCCATCTTGCCCCAGAGGTCGCGCAGCTCCTTGGTGCCGACGTGCTTCGACCAGTTCTTGCACTCGACCAGGAAGTACGGCGACTCCTTCTGCCAGAACGGGTCCGGCGACGCGTTCTGGACGAGCAGATCGAGCTCTTCCAGCTCGTTCGACAGGCGGCTGCCGAGCCGCGCGAACCCCGGGATCGTCTTGAGGAGCAGCGCGGTCAGGTGCTCGAGCAGCAGGCCTTTCCGGTTCCTGTCGTGCTCGGCGCGGACCGCGTCCCAGGTGCTCCGGATGGATCGTTCGGTCTCGTCGTCATCCATCGACGCCATCCGTCGCTCGCGCACGGCCTCGACCGCGTTGCGGACCTTGACGCGGAGGAGCGCCTCGAAGACGGCGCTCTTCTCCAGGTAGTCGTAGGCACCCTCGCGGAAGGCGCGCTCGATGGCCTCCCTGGAAGCGAACGCGGTGACGAGGATGGCCTTGGCGCCCGGCGCGCGGCGCGCCGTCTCGGCGACGAGATCGAGCCCGGTGTCTGGCCCGCCGGGCCCCTGGAGCTTCTGGTCGATGAGGACGACGCTGAAGCCCGGCGTGTCGAGGCGATCGAGGGCCTGGGCGCGGCTCGTCGCGGTCTCGACCTGATAGCCGTCGGCGGAGAGGACCTCGTCGTAGAGCTCGAGGAACGCCTTGTCGTCGTCGATGATGAGGATCCGCGCGTCGCCTTTCATGGTGTCCTCGACTTCTTCACCGGAACCGTGATCGTGAACCGCGCGCCGCCGAGCGGGCTCTGCGAGCAGACCGCCGCCCCGCCCATCTCGTCCTCGACGACCTGACGCACGAGGGCGAGGCCCTGGCCGCTCCCCCCCGAGACCAGCGCGACCCCGGGCGCGAAGATGGCCCGGCGTTGCTCTTCGGGCACGCCGGGCCCGTTGTCATCGATGTGGACGGTGACGGCGTCCTCTGCCGGAGCGATCGTCATCTCGACCGTGCCGTCCCGGCCGGCCACCGCACGGCCTGCGTTGCTCAGCAGGTTGCGGACGGCGAGGGCGAAGCGCGCGCGGGGGCCGACGAGGACGATGCCTTCTGTGGGCGGCGCGAAGCGGAGGTGGCCATTCAGCTCGTCCGCCATGCCAGCCACGACCTCGCGGAGCGATGAGACGACATCGAAGGGGGCGGGCGGCTCGGCGCCGAGGCTGGCGACCTTCATCATCTCGTCGACGAAGCGGAGCGCCCGACGGATGCCCGCCTCGACGCGCGCGCGCTGCTTGCTGACCTCGGCGGCCTCGCCTGCATCGCGGACGAGGCGGGCAAGGGCGACCTCGGCGGGGACGAGCGCGTTACGGATCTCGTGCACCACCATGCGGGCTTGCAGGGCGTTGGCGGCGGCGGCGCTCTCGTGCGCCGCAAGGCCTGGCTCGGGGAGCGCGCGACCCAGGGCGAGCGAGGCCTCATCACGGAGCAGGGCGTCGGCCAAGACGGCGAAGGGGGTCGCGCGTCGCTCGGCGATCTCTTCGAGGAGAGGGCGCGTGGATTCTGGGACGGTGTAGCTCCAGTCGAACGGCGCATCCATCAAGCGGCGGTATCGGACGAGCCCGAAGTCCGCGAGCCGTTCAAGCGAGATGCGGGAATAGGGGAACGCCGGTTGATCGGGGTGATGGATGGGGTCGAAATGGCGTTCAGGCGCTTGAAGAAGCTCGCGCGCGAGCTCGGGGTGGACGCGCCAGTCGTCGTTCGGACCGAGCGATTGCGCTGCCTCAATGGCAAGAAGCCAGCGGACTGCCTCGGCGCTGGGGAGATCGAGGAGGGTCGCGCCCAGCGGCGTCAGCGTGGTCCGCTCTCCGCGCTTGCGGACCGCCCTGATCTCGAACGCGTAGCGCGGCGGCGGGCAGGCCCAACCTCCAAATTTATAGTCATAGTCCGCCCCGTAGGCGGTCACCTCGGCGGCTCGATCGAGCGCCGCATCACGAGCGAGCGACCCTGTAGTCGCCGTCGCGCCGAGGAGACGGCTGATCGCAATGTCGATCGTCGCGACCATCTCGGCTTGGGACGCATCCGGCGCGAGGATGTCTCCCTCGATGCTCTCCGCGAGCGTCTCGACAAACACCGCAAAAGACGGTCGCAGCCACTCTTCCGTGAGCCTGCGTGCTTGCACCGGATCCGTGCTGAGCTGATCGATGACGGTGAGGACGTGCCTCCGGTGGGCAGCGACATCGATCCGCGCGCGCGGCTGACCTTCGGGCGTGCGCGCGACGCCTTCGAGGTAAGCGCGGAGGCGCTCCAGGAAGTCCACGGCGGCAGTTGACCGCGCGGTGGACGTCCCGTCAACGCGCCGAGGTTCCCCGTGGCCGAGCACCCGCGTCCGCCGGATGCGCCGTGCAGCGACAGTCATCCGCGGCGAGCGCTGCGCTGCATCGGTCGCGATCCATGCGGCGCCCGCTTGCTCTGCATCCACTCCCGTAGCGCCGAGGGGAGGGTCTGCGCGGCGGCCGCGGGTGGGCGCGACGAGCACCGACCGAGGTGCCATAAGGTCCCAGCGGGCTCCACGTCTCAGGCGCGCCTTGTGTGGCGCGCGACGAAACGTCCCAGCTGGCATGGCCCGAAGGGAGACATGCCGGGCGGTGTTCTCAGCGCAAGCTCCGCGCTCCCGCCTCGGCGGATGGCCGAGCGCCCGCCCGCGGCCGCCGCGCAGACCCTCCCCTCGGCGCGGCCCCCGGCAGGGCCGCCTCCTCCCTTGCCTACTCGTCCTCCGCCTCGCCCTTGTCCCCCCGCAGCCCGAGCGCCTTGAACTTCTTGTACAGGTGGCTCCGCTCGAGCCCGAGCCCCCGCGCCGTCGCCGCCATCTGCCCTCCGTGATGGCCGAGCGCCTCCTCCAGGATGGCCCGCTCCGCCTCCTCCGCGAGCACCCGGAACGGCACCCCCGGCCGGAAGAGCCCGCCCTTCATCGCGGCCTGCTGCCCTCCGAGGCAGACCTTCACGTCGCCCTCGTCGATCGTCTCGTCGGGCGTCAGGATCACCAGCCGCTCGATGATGTTGCGCAGCTCCCGCACGTTCCCCGGAAAGCTGTAGGCGACCAGCATGCCCATCCCGCCGTCCGTGAACGCCATCCCGGGCCGATCGTTCGCCTGCGTCGCGAGCGCGAGGAAATGCCGCGCGAGCAGCGGCACGTCCTCGCGCCGCGCGCGCAGCGGCGGCAGCGACAGCGGCAGCACGTTCAGCCGATCGTGGAGATCCGGCCGGAACTGCCCCTCCCGGCACGCCGCCTCGATGTCGCGGTTCGTCGCCGCCACCACGCGCACGTCGACCTTGATCGTCTCGTGCCCGCCCACGCGCTCGATCTCCCGCTCCTGGAGCACCCTGAGCAGCTTCGCCTGCATCGCGAGCGGCATGTCCCCGACCTCGTCGAGGAACAGCGTCCCGCCGCTCGCGCGCTCGAACTTGCCTCGCCGCTGCTTCGTCGCGCCCGTGAACGCGCCGGCCTCGTGCCCGAACATCTCGCTCTCGATGAGCTCGCTCGGGACCGCGGCGCAGTTCATCTTCTCGAGCGGCCCGCGCGCCCGCTTCGACGCGCCGTGGATCGCGCGCGCGACGAGCTCCTTGCCGGTGCCGCGCTCGCCCGTCACGAAGACCGTCGCGGTCGCCTTCGCCGCGCGCGCGATCTGCTCGCGCAGGTCGAGCATCGCCCGGCTCTCTCCGATGAGCTCGCCGACCTGGCCGGTCTGCGTCCGCAGCGCCTTCGCCTCGGCCTCGGCGCGGACGAGGCGCAGGGTGTTCTCGAGCACGAGCAGCAGCCGATCGGTCGAGAGCGGCTTCTCCAGGAAATCGATCGCCCCGAGCCGCGTCGCGCGGACGGCGGCGTCGACCGTCGCGTGGCCGCTCATCATCACGACGGGCAGCTCCGAGCCGGCAACGCGTATCCGCTGGAGCAGCTCCACGCCGTCACCGTCGGGCAGCGAGACGTCGAAGAGCGCGATGTCGTAGCTCCGCTTCGCGAGCTTCTCCTCTGCAACCCCGACGCCGCCGGCGACGTCGACCGTGTAGCCCTCGAGCGACAGCGCCTTCTGAAGGGTCGTCAAGATCGCCCGCTCGTCATCGAGCACCAGCACATGTCCGCGCGGCATGTCTGCCACCGTAGCGCGGAACCGCCGCGGCCGATGCCCGCGCTCCGGCGGAGCGCGGCAGCGGGACCCATGGCGCCTGCCCAGCTTCCGCGCCGCCGCGCCGCGCCGCCGCACGTGGAGAAAGGAGGATCCGGCTTGCGCGCGCTATGGTAGCTTGGCCCAGGATGTCTCCCGACGGTCTCGCGACGGCGGAAGGAGATCTGGAGCGGACGCCGTTCGCTCATCTTTTCGTCTATGCCGTCGAGCATCGGCTGACCGGCGCGCTCATCCTGGTGGAGCCCACGGGCGCCGAGCACACGCTGCGGATCGTCCGGGGGAACCCCGTGAAGATCCGTCCGAGCGACGGGTACGCCCGGCTCGGGGAGATCCTGCTCGAAGAGGGGGTGATCACCGCCGAGATCCTGGCGGAGGCGCTCGCGACAAGGGGCCTCCTGGGGGACGTGCTGCTGCTGTCGGGGTGCGTCGACGCCGTGACCATCGACTGGCTCGCCCAGGTCCAGTTCGTGCGGCGGATGGTGCGCCTGTTCGATCTGCCCCCGGAGACGAAGTACCGCTACTTCGACGGCCTCGACGCGCTGGCCGAGTGGGGGGGAGATCCCGCGAAGGTCGATCCCCTCGCGCTCCTCTGGGCGGGGCTGCGCGATCACGGCGAGCGCTCGACGCGCCTCCAGCGGACCCTGGAGCGGATCGGGGCCGTGCCCCTCCGCCTGCACCCCGCCCTCGAGCCCGGCCGCTTCGGCTTTCGCGAGGGCGAGCTCGCGGTGATCGAGGCGCTGGAGAGCTCCACGACCACGCTCGCGGCGCTCCTCCGATCCGGGGTCGCGCCGGAGCCGACCGTGCGCAAGCTCATCTACGCCCTGGCGATCACCCGCTACCTCGATTTCGGGACAGGCGTGCCCGTGGGCGCGGAGCTCTCGTCGAGCGTGCCGCCCGCCAGCGCGGCGAGCCTGTCGCTCGGGCGCGTGCAGCTGCGCGCGACCGTCCACCGCGTGGGCGCGGCCGCGCCGGATCCGGCCGGCGACGGGGAGCGCGCGCCGGTGCTCGCTCGCGGTCGCCGCCGAGATCGCCCATCCTCGGAGCCGTCGCCCATCTCGACCGTCGCCGGCGCGTCACCGCTCAGCGGAGGCTCGCTCTCCGCGGCGGTGGCCGCCGAGCTCGCCAGCGCCGCCGGCCTCGACGTCGGCCGCGCTGCGAGCGAGCCGTCCGGGACCGACAGAGACCGCGAGCCGTGGGGCTCGCTCGCTCCGGCCGACGAGGGCGCTGGCGGTCCGCCGCGTCCCGAGGATCCCTGAGGGGAGCCACCCGCTATATAGGCCGCCGCGATGCCTGCGCCCGCGCGACGCCCGCTCCCCGCTCAGGTCCACCTCCCCTCCGGCGGCGTGGCGCGCCTGTCGGACGCCGCCGCGCGCGCTCGCGCTTCGTCCGTCTTCGGCGCTCCCGCGGGCCGCGGCGGCGGCGAGCGCGCATCCATCGGCAGGTGCGCGCTCGACATGCAGGTCCTCGCGGGCCCGTCGGTCCTGGCCGACGCGCGCGGCGCGCCGCTGGATCCTCTCGGCCTCCCGCTCACCGACGCCCATGTCCTGCGCGCGCTCCTCGCGTCTGCCGGCATCGTGCCCGAGGAGCCAGGCGCCTACACCTGCGAGAACTGCAGCGCCCCGTTCGAGGTCGCGCCGTCGGGGCTGCTGGAGATCGGGCCGTTCACCGATGGCGAGCTCGACGATCCCGAGCTCGATCGCCCGTTCGACTTCGGCGTGTCGCACCCGATCCCGGCGCTGCGCGTGGGTCGCGCCGTCTGCCGCGCCGTGCGGCTCGTGGAGCGCACCGTCGAGGAGGCGATGCCGCTCCTCCGCATGCCCGACGACGGCGTCCTCCGCGTCACGCCGTCGCTGGTGGTGGCCATGGGGATCGCGGCGCTCGGCCGCGAGCGCCGCGCGCCGGTGATCGCCGACGCGCTCGCCAGCGCCCCCGACGAGGCGTGGGCGGCGATCGTCGACCTCTACCACGAGGCGCGCTACCCCGCGCGGCTCCTCGCCGTCTACCGCTGCCAGGGCTGCGGCGCCCGCAACGATCTCGACGTGCCGCTCGATCGGGAGCTCGCGCGCGCCCCGCTGCGCGCTGCTGGAGTGGACGGAGCGGACGCGGACGAGCTCGGGCAGCCCCGCGCGACGAGGGCAGGGACGAGGGCTCGGGCCAGCGCCTCGAGCGCCTTTCCGGATCTCGACGGCTTCGAGGCGCGCGTCCGCGCCGCGGCCGGGCGCATCTACGAGGCCCGCGGCGTGCGGAACATCGATCTCTTCATCGACGCAGGCGTGCCGGCCTGCGACGACGGAGGCGAGCCGCTGCTCGGCTGCTACACGCCCGGGACACCCGCGGATGCGCTCGGGATCGCCCATCCTCCGGAGATCAGGATCTTCTATCGGACGTTCCGGTCGGAGGCCCGCGAGGATCCCGGCTTCGACATCGACGCGGAGATCGAGGAGACGATCGACCACGAGGTGACACATCACCTGCACCATCTGGCGGGCAGCGATCCGCTCGACGACGAGGAGCACGAGCAGATCACGCGCGAGGAGCTGCGCCGGGTGGGCCACGCCGAGGCCGTGCGGCGCGCCCGGCGCGGCGCCCTGTCGGACCTCGTCGGCTTCGTGCGCGCGACGTGGCCGGCCTGGCTGATCGCGGCCGTCGGGACGGCCCTCGCGTGGTGCGCTGGCGGGCGCTGACGTCCAGCGCCGCGCGGGGCGAGCGCGACCGTGCGCCCGCCGCTTTCTTCGAAGCGGGAGGATGAGCTGTCTATACTGCCGGGACAGCAAGAAGATGCGCCGGGGAATACCGGCTCCTCGAGCGCGCTGTGCTCTTGCCGAGGATCGTGAAGACGAAGAGCTCGCCGGCCCGCACGGCCGGGTCCACCAAAGCGCCACGTCCAGCCAAGCGGGGCGGCGGTGCGCAGAACCGCCGGGGAAGTCCGGATGCGGTCGAGAAGCGCCGGGCCGCGCGCCGGTTCAACGAGCTGCTCCTGGGCGGCGGCGGCCGCGCCGGAGACGGCCGCACCGAGCGCCGGCGCCGGCGCCTGCTCTCCGAGCTGGCCGACGGCGTCGCGCGGCGAGGCAAGCGTGCGCTCAAGCCGATCGACGTGCTGTCGCGCGTCGAGGAGCTCCTGGCGCTGGGCGAGCCGCTCGCCTCGATCCGTAAGGCGTACCCGCCCCCGCCCCCGGTCGAGGTGACCGCCGAGCTCGTGGAGGGCCTGAGGCACCTCCACCGCGCCTACGGTTTCTCCGCGGACGTGTATCGGTTCGTCGGGCTCGACGCGCACGCGCTGCGGAAGGCCGGGGTGCTGCGGGGCGGCGAGCGCGGGGACGAGCGCGGCGCGTCCGCCGAGGCAGCGCGCCGCGGGGCAGCTTGACCTTGCCTGCCGGCGCGGGGATAACCCGCTCCGATGCGCGCGAGAACGCTGAAGCTCCCCCTCGGCGCGGCCGCCATGGCGGTCGTGTGCGCGGCGTCGACCGGCCTGTCGCTCCGCGCTGAGGCCCAGCCAGCGGCCGCCGCGGACGCCCCGGTGGCGCGCGTCGGCGACGCGGCGATCACGGCGTCGGAGGTCGAGCGCAGGCTCGCGCAGGTCCCGCCGTTTCAGCTCCAGACCTTCGGGCGTACCCCGGAAGAGATCCGGAAGAACTTCGTCAACCAGGTCCTCGTGCGCGAGCTGCTCCTCGCCCAGGGGGCCGCCGCGCAGAAGCTCACGGAGCGCGCCGACGTGCAGGATCGCGTGCGCGGCGTCCTGCGCTCCGCGCTGCTGCAGCGGATCCAGGCGGAGGCGGCGGCGAGCTCCCCGGTGACGGACGAGGAGGTCCGCGCCTATTACGAGGCCCACCGCGACAGGTTCAGCTCCCCGGCGATGGTGGCGCTCTGGCGCATCCTCGTCGCGACGCGCGGGGAGGCCGAGGCGATCCTGGCCGAGCTGAAGAAGGACCCGTCACCCCAGCGTTTCAAGGAGATCGCGCGCGAGAAATCGCTCGACAAGGCGACGAGCATGCGCGGCGGCGATCTCGGCTTCGTGGCGTCCGATGGCACCACGTCCGAGCCGGGGCTGAAGGTCGACCCGGGGCTCCTCTCGGCTGCCGCCGGGGTGAAAGACGCGGAGCTCGTGGCCGAGCCCGTGCCCGAGGGCGATGGCTTCGCTGTGCTGTGGCGGCGCCAGAGCAGGAAACCCGTGAGCCGCTCGCTCGAGCAGGAGGCGCCGTCCATCCGTCAGATCCTCGCGCACGGCAAGGCGGAGGCGCAGGTGAAGCAGCTCCTCGATCGCCTGCGAGCGCAGGACGTCTCCGGTCACGCCCCCGAGCTCGTGGACCTCATCGACATCACCTCGACGGGGGATCTGCAGCCGAAGAGGCGCCCGGGCACCCTCGCGAGCGGCCGGCGTCCGGGCGCGCCTCCGCCCTCGCCCGTGCCGCGTCACGACATGCGCTGACTCGGCCGGCGCGCACGGATGGGCGCTCGCCACCCTCGGCGGCAGCGCCGCCGAGGGCGACACCCCCGAGGGCGCTGAACGGCGCGTCAGCTCAAGGCGATGGCGAGCGCGATGGCGGCGAAGCCGGAGGCGATGGTGAGCACGAGCGCGGCGATGCTCCCGGCGCGTCGAGCGCGCTCCGCCGCGTCGGGGTGGAGCGCGTAGACGCCCAGGAGCAGCGCCATGGACGCCTTGCCCGGTACCCGGAGCGAGGCCGAGAGGACCTGCTCGGCTCCCTTGGTGCCGCCCGTGATGAGCATGGCCAGCGCGCCGAGCGGGCCGGCCATGAGATCCCAGCCGCACGCGTAGAGCCCGAAGCGGAGCGCGCGCCGGCGCTCTGGCCGCGCGCCCTGGCGCCGTGCCCCGAGGTCGAGCGCGGCGCCGTGCAAGGTGTGCGCGAGCACCATCCACACGGTGACCACCGGAACGCCGATCGCGAGCCACTGGAGGGCGCTCGCGCGTGCGGCCGGGTTGCGAGCCAGCTCCAGCGTAAGGCTCGGCAGCGCCAGCGCGATGAGGGGCAGGAGCGCGGCGATCATCGACAGGATCGCGAGCGTCTCCGCCAGCAGGGCGAAGCGCATGGCCGCGGGGAGCGCGCCGTCGGGGATCGTGGCGAAGAACGTCTCGGCTCCCAGCGTGGTCGCCCTCGAGGTGGCCCAGAGCCGCGACCAGACCCCGCCGATCGGGCGCTCCCACGGGACGATCGCGACGACCCCCGAGCCCTCGTCGCTCGCCGCGGAGCACCCGGCGCAGTCGGGCTGTCCACAGCACGCGCAGAGCACCGCCGCGGGGACATCGAACGTCTCGTCGTCCCGCGAGAGCTCACGGCGTACGCTGGCAGATCGCTTGGCCATTGCGCACCTTCGAGCAGCGGACAAAGGCCACTCCCATCAAGGTTACGTCGCACGGGCGAGCCTGTCGACCCGAGATGCCACCGGCCACGCGCTCTTCAGTGCCTCAGTGCAGCACCTCGTCGCCCCGCCGCCGCTGCCCCGTCGGGAGGTCGTCGATCCTTCCTCCGAAGAACGCGGCGGTGAACAGCGCGAGCAGCGCGATCGCCCCGGTCGCGTAGAGCCCGTAGCCCCACGTGAAGCGGACGGGACGGAGCAGCGTGCTGCCCGGCGTGAACGTCAGGCGCATCGCGACGGTGACGAGGGCGACCGCGGCGAGGAAAGCGACGGCCACGCGGGCGCCGCGCATCTTGTGGATCGACCTCCGGGTCAGCGCGAGCGGGATCATCACGAAGAACGCGACCGCCGGGGCCCACATCCAGCCGAGCCGTCGCGCGAGCCCGAAGCCGCTGAGGTCGCGGAGCTCGGGGGCCGTCTCGTGGATCCACGGCGCGAAGAACGCCGCGAGGCCGAGGAGCGCGAGCGCGAGCAGGGCGCCCCGGCCGCGCCCGGCGTAGGTCCACGGGAGCGGTTCCATGTGCGGCGGGAGCGGCTCGTCAGGCTCTTCCTGGAGCGCGTCGTACGAGGGCGGAAGCTTCGCGAGCGCCTCCAGCCGGAGGCCGCAGGCGGGGCACGTGGACGCCTCTTTCGCCTCGAACATCTCCCGGCAGAAGGGGCAGGCGTGAAGCCCGGTCATCGAGGCGGGAGGATAGCGCACGGCGAACGGCGCGGCGGACGCCGCGCGGGGCGGGGGCCGCATTCCGGGGTTCCACCGGGGCGGGGCTTAGCCCATAGTTGCGTCCCATGGGCAAGCGTGATCGGCTCTCGGACGATGAGATCGCCGGGTTCGTCGCTGCTCACCCGGGCTGGGTGCGAGCGGGCGAGCAGATCGAGCGGAGCTACTCGTTTCCGGATTACGGGACCGGCGTAGGCTTCGTGATGCAGATCGCCCTCCTGGCCGAGCGGCGCGATCATCACCCGGAGATCGCGCTGTCGTGGGGCAAGGTGCGGGTCGCGTGGTCCACGCATGACGCTGGCGGTCTGACCGCGCTCGACCTGGAGCTGGCCGAGCTGACCGACCGCTTGAGCGCGGGCTGACGCTGCGCGTGGGCAAGGTGCAGGGGATGCTCCCGAGCGAGCTGCTGCAACGTCTGGATCTGGGGCTGGAGGGGGACCTGCCGCACCTCGAGGAGGCGCTGACGCATCCGAGCTTCTCGAACGAGCAGCGAGGCGGCCGGCGCGTGGACAACCAGCGCCTCGAGTTCCTGGGGGACGCCGTGCTCGGCCTGTGCGTGACGGAGCTCCTCATGGAGCGCTTCCCGGGGGCGAGGGAGGGGGAGCTCTCGATGATGCGCTCGGCCCTGGTCAACACGGACGCGCTGGCGGCGTGGGCGCGAGGGATCGAGCTCGGCGCCGCGCTCCGGGTCGGGCGCGGCGCGGAGGTCGCCGGTGAGCGCGACCAGACGAACGTGCTCGCCGACGCCACCGAGGCGCTCGTCGCGGCCCTGTACCTCGATCGCGGCTTCGAGAGCGCGCGGGCGCTGAGCCGGAAGATCGCCGCGAGCCCGCTCGCGCAGCTCGCGAGCGGCAGCCTGCTCGGGCGTGACGCGAAGAGCGAGCTGCAGGAGCGCGTGCAGGCGCGCGGCGCTGCGTCGCCGCGCTACCGCCTGATGGGCACGGAGGGGCCCGACCACGACCGCGCGTTCCTCGTCGCCGTCGAGGTCGACGGCCAGGTCATCGGCACCGGCCGGGGCCGATCGAAGAAGCTCGCGGAGCAGGCGGCCGCGCGCGCGGCGCTCCTCTCCTGCGCCGCGCCGGAGCCCGCGGCCGCCGCATCCGATGGACGGGCAGCCGCCGAGGCCCTGCGAGGTGCGCCCGAGGGCAGGGGGGGCCCGCCATCCGGCGAGGCGTCCTCCGAGCAAACCGTGAACGACCGAGGACCCAGTCGATGATCCGTCACCTGATGCTTGCTTTCACCATCGCGCTCTGCTCGCTCTTCGTCGCGCTGCCGGCCTGGGCCGGGAGCTACCTGGACAGGGCGAGCCTGCTGCTCGACGAGGCGCGCAGGGAGGGCGACATGCTCCTGCCGCGGACCCATGACAAGGAGCTCGTCATGGTGGTGCATGCGCTCGCGGAAGCGCGCGCCCTGGTGGCGCGCAAGATGGAGTGCCCTAGCTCCGTCTCCAAGGCGCACCCGCACCTCCTGCTCGTGCTCGCGAACAGCGAGCGCGCCGCCGAAGCGGCGGCTCAGGGCAACTTCAAGAAGTTCATGGAGCACCTCACCGTGGCGCGGAACGAGGACCGCGCATTCCGTGCGCTCATCACCGAGCTCGGCTACGCGCTGCCCGATCTGAGCTCGAAGCGCTGAGGAGCGCAGCGAGCCGCGCCCGCTCGAAGCGGGTCTGCGCCGGGGGCCCGTGGCGAGCGTCCCCGGCGCAGCCAGTCTCAGAACATCGCGCCGAGATCGATGCCGAGGGTCCACTGCGACCCGAGCCCGGCGAACTTGTTCTCGCCGTCGATCTCGTTCGCCGCGCCCTGGTTCGCGTCCTCGGGGCTCACGATGTCGGTGATGAAGTGCGCGCCGAGCTTGACCATCTGGAACCGCAGCTGCGCGCCGAAATGGAGCCGGTGGCGGTTCATGCGCACGGCGTCGAAGACCACGGTGTTGTTGAAGTCGGCCTGGGAGCCGCCGTCGCACACCGGCTGGCCGTCGTGCGGGAGCGGGTTGCCGTCCTGCCCCTGCACCGGGTTGGCAGGCGAGTTCACCCCTCGGAAGTTGCAGAAGTTCACGGCGTCGGTGTTCGGGGTGAGATCGATGAGCCCCGAGTCTCCGAAGATCCGGAGCCACTGGTAGCCGGCGTAGGGGGTGATCACGACCGTGCCGGCGATCGGCAGGGGCTTCGAGATCACTGCGTCGGCGCCGGCCACGGTCAGCTGGAACTCCTCGGTGCCGGTGACGCTCCGGACGCTGCCGCCGACGGCGAGCTCAGGGAGGATCGCGGGGAGCCCTCGGCGGAACCCCTCGAACAGCGACCAGCGCACGTCGGCGCCCGCGCTCACGAGGCTGGTGTTGGCGAGGAACCCGACGGCGCCGGTGAGCTCGAACCCGAACGGAAAACCCTTGCGGACCTTGAGGGAGTAGTGCTGCAGGAAGGAGTCCGGGCTCCGGTTCTCGATGGAGAAATTCTTGCTGGTCGGATCCTGCGGCCCCTGCGTGCCCTGCTTCCAATACTCGGCGTCGCTGTCAATCTTCGTGTAGTTGGCCTCGATGCCGATCTCGAACCCGCCGTAGCCCGTGGTCCGCGCCGAGTGCATCGCCGACGGCGCCACCGCGAAGCCGTACTGCGCGATGAGCTTGGCGAACGCGGCGTCGTCGGTCAGGCAGCGTTGATAACGGGAAGCGGGGTTGTAGTAGAGGCCACCGTCCGGCCCCGTGATGCGGCAGGGTACGGCGGCGCCGCCGAGGCTCGGCTCCGGGTCGCGCACGAGCCGCGCGAGCGCCGGATCCATGACGTCGGCGGCCGCGAGCGAGGACGACGCCACTCCTGCGAGGGCAATAGCCGAAGCGATCCAGCACGATGCGCGCATTCCGTGTCTCCGAGGCGGGAGGCTACGTGTCCGCTCGTACAGCCGTCAAGCGAACAGAGGGGCCTCCGTCCGTTCGGTCCGCGTTTTCCGCGCGACCGCGTGGGCCGGCTATCTGTCGAGGCGGCGCTGGCGAGCCAGGCGGCGCGCGCGATCCCTCGCTCGGGGGTTGCGGCGCGCGGTCGCGTCGCGGAAAGAGAGGGCGTGCTCAACGATGGTCGCCCCCGGCTCCGTGCGGCGCCGCTCGATCCGCCGTTCCGGATCGTGCTGGTGGAGCCGGAGATCCCGCAGAACACAGGCAACATCGCGCGGCTCGCCGCGGCGACGCAGAGCCCCTTGCATCTGCTCGGGAGGCTGGGGTTCCGCATCGACGAGCGGAGCGTCCGCCGCGCGGGGCTTGACTACTGGCACCTGGTCACGCTCGAGCAGCAGCTCGACATCGCCCACTTTCGCCACCATCACCCGAACGCGCGGCTCCGCCTCTTCAGCGCGGTGGCTCCGCGGAGCTACCTCGACGCGGACTTCCGGCCGGGCGACGCGCTGGTGTTCGGCAAGGAGAGCGTGGGCCTCGACCCCGAGCTCCTCGCGCGGATGCCGGACGACGTCTTCGGCATTCCCACGCTGGGTCCCGTGCGCTCCCTCAACCTGGCCAACGCGGTGTCCATCGTCCTGTACGAGGCGCTCCGCCAGGTGGGCGCGCTCGCCTGCGCCGCGCCGGGGTGACGGCGCGTGTGCGTAGGCGCGCGCGACATCCTGTAAGAGCGCGATCCGCCGCGGCGTCCCCCTGGGCCCGGCGGCCGCGCGCCGTGGACGTCGGCGACGCGTCGTTCTAAGGAGAGGGCCGCATGGTCATGCACCAGCAACCCGCGCGACAGGACGCCCGACGGCCGGCCGCGCGCCTCGTCCGGGCCGGCGTGGCGGTCGCGCTCTCGGTCGCGGCGCTCGCCTCCGCCGGATGCAGCAGGCGGCCTCCGAGCGGCACGCCCGACGGCGCCGTCCGGGAGCTGGTCGCTCGCCTGCGCCAGCTGCACGGCGACCCGGCTGACGCCAAGGCCGCCTTCGAGCTCCTGTCGCGCCGCGCTCGGGACAACCTCGCGTCGCGCGCGCAGCGCTACAGCGCCGCGACCGGCAAGGCGATCGCGCCCGAGGCGATGATCACGCCGTCCCGCTTCCTCTTGCGCTTCGAGCCGCAGCGCTACTCTGCCCAGATCGCCGGCGCCCACGCCCTCGTGGACATCGCCGGCCTGCTCCCGGGAGAGCGCGTCCAGGTGCCCTGCGTCTACGAGGACGCGGGGTGGCGCGTCGATGTGGCGCTGCCCCCGCTCCCTCCCGTGCAGAAGCGACCGGGCAGCGATCTCTGAACGCGCCCGCACCGATGGCGCACGGCGTTTTCGGCCCACAAAAGCCCGGAGGCCGGCAGTGCCGGCCTCCATCGGCAGCGGCCGCAAGGCCGCTAACCATGAGGTAACGCCTTAGTTGGCGAGAAAGATCGCCTCGATCTCGGTCTTCACCTGCTCTTCCGTCTGACCTCGGGCGATCGCGATCTCCTTCACGATCAGCGTCCGGGCGGTGTCGAGCATGCGGCGCTCACCGAACGAGAGCTGCTTGTCCGTCTTCAAGCGATAGAGGTCGCGTAGCACCTCGGCGACATCGTAAATAGAACCCGTCTTGATCTTGTCCATGAAGCCGCGGTACCGACGGTTCCAGGTCTGGTTGTCGAACGCGATGGTACGCTCGCGGAGGATGTCGAAAATTTCCCGGATTTCCTGTTCAGAGATGACCTGGCGAAGGCCGACCGCGCTCGCGTTGCTGACTGGAACCATGATCTTTCGATCCGTGTCCAAGATGCGGAGAACATAGAATCGCTGACGGTTGCCAGCGATGTCCTTCTCCTCGATGTTGACCACCTCGGCCACGCCTTGGGCCGGGTAGACGGCTTTGTCGCCCACCTTGAACTGGATCTCCGAACGAGCCTGCATATCGTCTCCTTTGCCTTCCACCCCGCCGTCCTTTTAGTTTTTCGTCTGCCTCCCGAAATCCCTTCGAGGGGCGTACGCTGCACATGCGGTTGAACCTGGACCCGCAGAACCGACACACACCGTCACGCATTCCGAGAAAAATTCCGAGAAAAGAGCCATGAGCCGCCGCTCGAGACCGCTGTGCGAGAAGCAGGAACGCGAGCACCCTCCATGACCCGCGAGGGGTCGGTGCTCTGGCGTGCACAGCGGAATCTTGACAAGCGGCGGTTGAAGCGGACGGGTGCGGGCGGAAGGGATTGAGGTTGGGGGAACGGCCCTCTTGAAAAAGGGCCGGTTTGCGCCAGGCGCGCGCACTCTAGTGAGCCGGCAGAGATACGTCAACGAAAATCCCCGGGGTTGAGCCATCGTGGCGTGATCACTCTGGTTTTTCCTCGGGGTCGGGCGGGGTGACAGTGTGTACCGATGGAGGCATCGGCGTGGGTGCGCGCCGGCTCACCCGCCTAGTTTAGGGCAGAGCGGGCGTCTCCGGGAGAGGTGGCGGACCTGACCTGGGTGGGATGACTCGAAAATGTGACGGACGCGACGGACGGCGGGCGTTACGTCCGTCCGGCCTTCAAACGAGCCGGGGTGCTCAGGCGGCGCTGAGGCGTTCGGCGAGCCCCCAGCGGACGCCGCGATCCGAAGCGACGAGGTCGACAGGCGCTCCGGCGAGCCGCGAGGCCCACGCGAGGATCTCCTCGATGAGCACGCTGCCGGCCACGATGACGTCCGCGCGCGCTGGATCCAGCGCGCGCAGCTGGCTGCGCGCGGTGAGCGGCAGGGAAGCGAGGCGGGACGTGACGTCCACGATCTCTGCCCCGGATACCCGCGCGCCATGCACGCGGGCGCCGTCGTAGGGGGCCACGTCGCGCACGAGCGCGGCGAGGGTCGTCACCGTGCCCGCGACGCCGACCAGCGTGGGCGCCGCGAGCTGGGGCACGGCTGGGAGCGTCGCCAGCGCCGCCCGGACGTCGGCGCGGACGGCCTCGAGGTCCGCGGCGGCCGGCGGATCCGTGCGCACGTGACGCTCGGTCAGGCGGACGCTCCCCACGTCGAGGCTCACCGCCTGCTCCACCGCGCCGCCGGCGCTGCCGACGATGATCTCCGTGCTGCCGCCGCCCACGTCGACAACGATCGTGGGACCGCGGGCCGGCAGGTCGAGCCCCGTCAGCGCGCCGGCGTACGTGAGCTCCGCCTCCTCCGGCCCGGAGATCACGCGCGGCGCGACGCCGATGAGCTCGCGGGCGCGGGCGATGAACGCCTCGCCGCCGGCGGCGTCGCGCATCGCGCTGGTGCCGACGGCGTCCACGCGCTCGACCCCCCGGGACCGGAGCTCCTCCCCGTAGCGGGCGAGGCAGGCGAGCGTGCGCTCCACGGCCTCGGGCGCGAGCGCGCGCGCCGCGTCGACCCCCTGGCCGAGCCGGGTGATGGTCGCGCGCTCGACGAGCGCGACGAGCTCACCCCCGCGGCGCTCGGCGATGAGCAGGAGGACCGAGTTCGTGCCGATGTCGATGGCCGCGACGCTCATGCCCCGGGCCTTACTGGGTGAGCGTCTTCAGGTCGAGCATCTCCTCGACGTTCGGCAGCACCACCAGCTCGCAGCGCCGGTTGGCCTGCTTGTTCTCCGGGGTGTCGTTGGGCTTCACCGGGTCGGTGTCGCCGTAGCCGGAGGCGCTCCACCGCTCGGGCTTGAGGCCGCCGCCGGCCTTGTCCTCGGGCTGGAGCAGGAACGCGAGCACCTCGCGGGCGCGCATCACGCTGAGCCCCCAGTTGTCCTTGAAGCGGCCGCCGGCGAGCGGCGCGTTGTCCGTGTGCCCGGCGACCTGGAAGGAGCGCGCCGACAGCCCGGAGTCGTTGCGGATGACCTCGGCCACCTTGAGCAGGATCTCCTGCCCCTCCTTCTTGAGCGTCTCCCGTCCCGAGTCGAAGAGGACGTCGCCGGGCAGCTGGATGACCATCCGGTTGTTGCGGACGGTCACGCTGAGCCCGAGCTTGGTGAGGGCCTGGAGCTTGTCCCGCAGGACCTCGAAGCGCTTCTTGATGTCCTCGAGCTGCTGGGCACGGCGGCGGAAGTCCTCGAGCGCGCGCGCCTGCTGCTCGAGGTTCGCGTTCAGGTTGGAGATATCCACGCCCGCCGCCTTGAGCTGGGACTTGAGCTGCTCGATGCGGGCCGCCGCCTCGTCGAGCTCGCTCTTGGCCTTCTTGTTCTGCGCCTGCTCGGCGCTCAGCTGGGTCTTCAGGCCCTCGATCTCGCGGATCTTCGCCTGCATCTCCTCCTCCGAGTAGCCGCACCCGAGCGCCCCCGAGCCCGCAAGGAGCGTTGCGCCAAGCAACAACCACGACGTCGAGCGACGAACCAACATACCTTTCCTCCTAGAGCAGCCTAGAGCAGCGCGGCGCTCGGCCATGAGGGGCGCCGCGCAGGCGGCGCGACCGTAGCGAGGCGAATGGCGCCGCACAAGGCTCTCTAGAGCCTGCGCAACGCTGGAGCTCCGTGCGACCATGAGCGCACCGGCGCCGTTTGCCGCGCCGTGCAGGCGCGCGATCGCCAGGAAGGAGCGCGAAGGGCCAAGACAGACATCCCGTCAACTGTCAACAAAAATCAATCGTACGGTTCGGTCTGGTTGCTTCACCATGGCCTGCTCCGACGTTTACCCTCGCAACGCTTGCGGACCAGTTTGCCTGGAACACACGGGATACATCGGTTTAGGGCCTGCAAGATTTTCCTTGACCATCACCATGCGTGGCAATATACGTCGTGCAACATCTGTTGCCTCGGTAGGGAAACTGTAGCGGAGAGGACGTTTGGCGATGTCCGCCGTGCCGTGCCGGGGCGAATGCAGGAGGATTTCCAATGGCTGCTAAGAAGACCGCGAAGAAGCCTGCGAAGAAGGTGACGAAGTCGGCCAAGAAGCCGGCCGCCGCGAAGGCCGGGAAGGTCGCGAAGAAGCCGGCGCGGAAGGCAGCGAAGAAGGCCGCCCCGAAGCGCGCCGCCGCCAAGAAGACCCCGAAGCGCGCCGCCGCCAAGAAGCCGGCCGCGAAGAAGGCCGCTCCGAAGCGCAAGGCGAAGGCCGCCGGCAAGCGGGCGGCTGCGCCGAAGAAGGCGGCCGCTCCTCGAGGACGCGCCGCCGCCAAGCGCGCGCCGGCCAAGGGCGCGAGCACCCGCGGCGCGCGCAAGAGCACGCCGGCTCCTGCTCCTGCGAGCACCGGCCCGTCCGACGAGTCGGAATAAGGCGACACGGGAGCGCCTCGGGTCTTCCAACAGAACGAGGCGCGGCGACCCGACCCGCCGGTTGCGACCAGATAATCCGTCTTACAAGACCATCGGGGGGTGAGGACGCCGAGGATCCGGACGCGCGGGTCCAGGCCGGAGGCGCGCGCGGGTGGACGATGTCCCCGCGGCGGCGCGGCCCGCGCGAGGGGCGCTCAGGTGCGCTCGCCGAGGTAGAGCCGGAGAGCGCGCGCGGCGCCCTTGCGATCGAACGGGACGCCGGCGAGGTCCTCGCGCTTCGAGATCTGCTCGAACAGCTTCATCAGGAACTCGAAGAACGCCTCGCACTCGCGGATGGCGGCGTCGAGCCGCTGCGGATCGAGGAGGTCGCTCTCCTCGAGCGCCGTCATCGCGGAGACGAACGCGTCGACGTGGGGGTAGTCGCCCACCCGGAGCAGCGGGTAGCCCATCGCCCGGAAATACGAGAGAAACTCGCGCACGAACGCGAAGCTCGCGATGCCGGTCCATCGGTCGGGCGCCGGGCCGGTGTGGCGCGCCTTGCTCGCGAACGCGCGCGAGATCTGGGCGAACATCCACACGTCGCGCCGGAGGCGATCGCTCGTCGCGCGCCGCGCGGCCTGATCGTCGAAGACGCGGCCCTCCTCGAGCTTCGCGCCGAGCGACCTGCCGAGGAACAGGATCGCGTTCTGCAGCGCGGGGCGGAGGCCGTGCGAGACGGCGCGGAGGCGGACCCGGTACTCGGACTCGCTCACCAGCGCGTCCGCGGGCGGGAGGTCGTGCTCGAAGGCGCGGCGCATCTCGAGCCGCAGGTTCGCGGCGAGCCCGCTCAGCGCGGCCTTCGTGGAGAGGAGGCGGTGCCCCTCGGCGGCGAGCTCGTCGTGGCGCGCGACGATGTCGCTTGCGGGCACGCGCAGCAGATCGCGCTCGAAGCTGTCCGCGAGCAGCGCGCCCGCCCGGCGCCGGAGGTAGTTCGAGAGCGCGCGGGCGTCGCTGCGCAGGACCGCGAGCACGAGGTACCCGCGCCCCGCCACGCGGTGATCCGAGTGATCGAGCGCGATGGCGTCGAGCAGGCGGAGGTACCTGAGCATCCTGAACAGCGCGAGGAACGTGAGCGCCACGAGCCGGTGCGCCTGCTCGCCGGGCACGCGGTGGATGAGCTCGAGCACCTGCGTCGACGGGATGCGATCGAACTCCGGGCGAAACTCGAGCGCGTGGAGCGGGTTGAAGAACGTGCTCTGGGCGATCTCGCGCATCGCCGTCGCGAGGTGGGCGTAGAAGAGCCTGAAGCTGACCCTCGGCAGCCGGAGCAGCCCGCCCGCAACCTCGATGAGGTTCGTGAAGCCGTGCCGGAGCACGAACAGGCTCGACTCCGGCGACTCCTGCGCCATCGTCGCGTGGAGGAGGCGGGTGCGCGCCGTGTCCTCCGGGAGCACCGTCTCCAGGTAGCGCTGGAAGACGAAGGCGCGATCGCGATCGCCGAGCATGGTGCGCGTCAGCTGGACGACGCGCGCCATGCCGTCGCGGGCGTGCTGGAGGTGCTCGCGGAAGTCGTGGCTGACGATCGTCTGGCGCCGCGCGGCGCCCGGGTGGTTCCGCGGGTTCGCGAAGCAGGCGACGCCCTTCAGGAGGATCTCGAGCTCGAAGAGCGTCTCGTCCTTCTTGTCGGCCGCGAGGCGCGCGAACCACGCCTCGCGCGCTTGCTGCTGCTCCCGCCTCAGGCCGCGCGTGTCGCGGAGCAGCTCGGCGTAGGCGTTGCGGCCGGGGTGGCCCGAGCCGCGCAGGATCCCCGAAGCGTCGCTCGACACTGACGTGCTCCTCGCAGGCGGCGCGCTGCTAGTAGTTGCGTCGCTTGAAGTCGAAGGGGTAGGTCAGCACGGTCTCCTTGCCGCTCGGCGAGCGCGCCCAGGTGATCGACTTCGCGAGCTCCTCCATGCAGGTCTCGACCTGCGGCGCGGTCACGTCGCTCTTGTCGCGCACGATGCTCGCCTCCTCGAACGTCCCGTCGGGCTTCAGCTTGAGCTGCCACGTGACCCTGCCCTGCGCGCCCGGGTGCTTGCGGGCGTAGAGATCGAAGCAGCAGCGGAAGGCGTCGCGCCTCGCCTTGATCGCGTCGACGAGCGGCTGCAGGCGATCGCTCGATCCGGCGTCGGCGGAGGTCGTCGCGTTGTTCATCACGACCCCGCCGTCCGGCGGATCGTTCGTGATCTCGGAGGCGATGACCTTGCAGTCCTCGACGGTCTCGGCGGCCTTCTTGCGGCTCGCGGGCCGGTCCGGCTGCGCGGGCGCGGCGGCGCCCGGGTCCGCCGCGCCAGCGGCCGTGGCGCCAGGGTCCGCGGCGCCAGGGGACGTCGGCTGCGAGGCCGGCGGCGGCGAAGGCGGCGGCGCGCTGTCAGGCGGCGAAGGCGGCGGCGCGGCGCCGCTCGAGCAGGCCGCGAACAGGGCCGCGGCGAGGAGGACTCCGGTGAACACGGCGCTGGCGGTGGCGCAGGGACGCATGGCGCGCATACTAAACGGTTCGGCTGAGCGGAGGCGAGGCGCCTTGCGTTTTTCTCCCCTCGCGCCGGCAATCCGGGGTCTCCTCGACGGCCGTCTTGAAGATCCCGCTGTGCTTCACCGTGGCCGCCGCCGTCGCCGTCCTTGCGCCCGCAGGCTGCGATCCCGTCGCGGAGCCGCAGCTGTGCGGCCAGATCCCCCAGGGAGGGTGTCCGGTCGGCCGGGGGGGCACCTGCGACGATGCCGCGTGCCGTGCGCTCTACGACTGCCTCGAGGGGGCCTGGACGGAGGCCGCGTTCTGCGATTCCGCGGGTGAGCCTGCCGGGGATGGGGATGCGGGCGCGGGCGGCGACCCCGGCGCGTGCGAGGTCGTGACGCTCGATCGCAGCGGCGAGGCCGCGGGCTGCTCGCCCGCCCTGCAGCAGCCGGACTGCCCGGCGGACGCCGCGGAGACCTGCGCGGATACCGCGTGCTGGACCGGCTGCATCGACTTCTTCCTCTGCACAGAGCAGGGGTGGAGAGCGATCGCCTACTGCGACCAGCAAGGGCGCGTGATCGTGGCGCAGTGAACGATCGGCTCGTCGGCGCCTGCCTTCGGCGCCGAGGAGAGAGCCACGGGGGGGCGCGTCAGCCGGCCCTGAGGAAGGGGCTCCACTCGTCGAACGAATGCGGCAAGCCGATCAGGATCTGCATCGTCGCCGACCACCGCGGCGGCAGAGGCTGGCGGATGAGCCGCATGCTGGCCTCGTCCGGCGTGCGCCAGCCCTTGCGGAGGTTGCACGTGCGGCACGCGGTCACGAGGTTCTCCCAGGTGTCCTCGCCGCCGCGCGACCGGGGGAGCACGTGGTCGATGTTGAGATCGCGGACGGGCGGGCGGCGCGCACAGTATTGGCACTGGTGCGTGTCGCGGAGCATCACGTTCTTCCGCGTCAGCCGGATCGTCGGGCGCCGCATGCGGTCGTACCGGCGGAGGTGGAGGACGCGCGGCACGCGGAGCGAGCCGCCGACCACGGGGAGGCCATCGTCCTTCTCGCGCACCGGCAAAGTCCGCCACGCCGAGAAATCGTGGAGATCGCCGACCTCGTCGACCGCGAGGGCGGCCCCGCCGAAGAGCAGCAGGAAAGCGCGACGCGCGGTCGTGATCTGCACAGGTTGGAAGAAGCGGTTCACCACGAGGACCGGGAGATCGAGCGGCTCGGTCCTACGCTCGCAGCGGAACCCTGAAAAACCGTCGCCGAGATCGAGCTCCTCGTGAGGAGAGCCCCCCGGGACTGTAGCTACCCCGTCCGGCACGCTGGGCAGTGTAGCAACGAAAGCTCCGGTGAACATCCGGCGCTGCACGGCGGCGTTTCTGCTGGATCTCTGCCATTGCCGCGCGGCGGATCGGGCGCGACGCCGCGCCCTGAGCCGTCAGGGCATCGCCTCGAACCCCCCCGCGCCCGCCCTGTCGAAGCTCGGGCTGCGCGCCGGAGCCCGGACGTCACGGGCCGGGCGCGCCGCGCTCGACGCTCCGCGCGGATCGCTTTCGATCGGGCGCCGTATTCGCTAAGACGCGTCCATGTCGAGGGACGGTCGTCTCCTGGGTCGAGCCGCCGTGGTGGGGAAGCAGGTCGGATGACGGAGCAGCGCGAAGGGGTGGGGCCCGAGCGGGCGACCGGCGCGGAGCCCCCTGCCGGCTCGCCATGGGATGATCCGATCGAGAGCGCGCCGCTCGTGTTCCTCGATCTCGAGATGACGGGCCTCCGCCCCGAGAGCGATCGCGTGATCGAGGTCTGCGCCGAGCGGACGCGGGGGGATGCGCGCGAGGACGCGATCACGTCGCTCGTGCGGCCCGAGCCGGGCGTGTTCGGCAACGCGCACGTGCACGGCATCGATCCGCGGGAGCTCGCGGGCGCGCCCACGTTCGCCGAGCTCTGCGATCGCATCGACAAGGTCACGGAGGGCGCGGTGCTCGTCGCGCACGCGGCCGCGTGGGACGTGGCGTTCCTCGAGGCCGAGCTCGCGCGGGCGGGCAGGGCGAGGCGCCTCCCGCACTACCTCGACACGCTCGTCCTCTCCCGCCGGGCCTTCGCCCTGCCGAGCCACAGCCTCGCCTCCCTCTGCAGGGAGCTCGGCGTGCACCGCGAGCGCGCTCACCGCGCCGAAGACGACGTCCACGCCCTGCGCGCCGTGTTCCGCAAGATCGTGGAGGTCCTCGCGCCGCGGACGCCGCGCGACCTGTGGCACGTCCGGATCGGCGAGCGCCACGCCCGCCCGGCGCTGGTGGCAGCGGCGGTGCGCGCGGCCGAGCATGCCGCCACCGTGCGCGTGAGGTACCGTCCGGCGCGCCGAGGGCCGGAGGAGCTCGTCGTGTGCGTAACGGGGGTGCGAACGGACCTCGACCCACCCCGGGTTCTCGGCTATCTGCTCCCGTCGCGCAGCCGTCGCGAGCTACGGGCCGATCGCATCCTGGCGATCGAGCCGATTTCGCCGGGAGAGCTCGGGCCGGACGGCGTGCCGCAAAGGGCCTGAGATCCACGTGCGAATCCACTCGAACCGAACCTCGCCGACGAGAAGCTCCCTCGCCGTCCGCCTCGGCGGCCTCCTGACCGCGACCTTCCTCGCCTCGTGCTCGAGCATGATCGGCCCGGAGTCCGCCCGCCCGCCGGCGGCCGAGAAATGGCTCGCCCGCGCTCGACAGGAGTTCCAGTCCGCCGACGTCGAGAACGCGCGCGATGCGGTCTCGAGGGCGCTGACGATCGTCCCGACCGACACGGAGGCCCGGCTGCTCGCGGGGCGCATCGCGCTGGCCCGGCTCGATTACGCCGAGGCGCTGCGCCTCCTCAAGGGCGTCGCCGGCTCCGAGGCTGCAGGGCTCCGCGGGCGTGCGCTCTGGTACAAGGGCGATCTCGACGCCGCCGCCGACGAGCTCGAGGCGATGCTCGACGATCCCGATGTCGTCGACGAGTGGGCGAAGTCGATCGCCAAGCTGGCGCGGCGCGGCGCGGGGCGCGCGCCGTTCACTGTCTCGGGCGCGCTCCTCGCGGCGATCGAGATGCAGCACGTCAGCCCCGCGGCCCCGTTCTTCGTCGTCCCGCTCGAGATCGACGGCGAGTCGGCGCTCGCGATGGTGTCGACCGGCACGGGCGAGGTGGTCCTCGACAGCAGCACGCGCAAGGAGCCGAGCTGGGTGTCCCTCCGCTTCGGCAAGAAGCTCGAGATCAACGACGTGCCCGCCCTCACGCAGGACCTGTCGGGCGTCTCGAAGCAGATCGGCGCGCCGGTCAAGGCGCTGCTCGGGGTGAACCTGCTCCGCCGCCTCAACGCGACCATCGACTACAGCGGCTGGCAGTTCGTCGTGCGCAGCTTCTCCCCGCCGGCGCCGCCCGACGCGACGCGCGTCGACGTCGCCTTCATCAAGGGCGGCGGCATGGTGCTGCGGAGCAGCCTCGGCCCCGACAAGTCGGTGCAGGGGCCGCTGCTCATCGACACGTCGATGACGTTCCCGATCGCGCTCGACAAGGAAGGCTGGAAGAAGGCCGGCTTCGAGGCCGATGGGTTGAAGCGGGTCGAGCAGGATCCGGAGCAGAAGCTGAAGCAGGGCGTCGTGCCGATGCTGCGGCTGGGCGCGCTGGAGATCCCCAAGGTCCCGGGCGTGTACGGGGCGCCGCTCCAGGCGCTCGAGAAGCAGCTCCAGCTCGATCTGGACGGCGTGATCGGGGCGGGGCTGCTCGCCTACTTCCGTGTCACCTTCGGCGACGGCGGTCGGCTCATGTGGATCGAGGACGACACCGCCGTGAACAAGGTGCTCCGGGGCGGCGCGCCGGCACCCGTCAACGAAGGGCAGGCTCCCGCCGCGCCGCCAGCAGAGGGCGCCGGTCCAGCAGGCGCGCCCGGCTCACCTGCGCCCCAGGGGCCCGCGCTCCAGGCGCCGCTGACCCCCCCGACGGCACCCCCCGCGGCCGCTCCGAGGTCGACTCCGCCTGCGGCCGCTCCGAAGCCGGCGCCGCCCGCGGGCGCTCCCAAGCGGACGCCGGACCAGTGAGCGTCATGTCCAAGGATCTGTTGGCGGTTTACGCGGGGAGCTTCGATCCGATCACGTTCGGTCACCTCGATCTGATCCAGCGGGCGTCGAAGCTGTTCGGTGAGGTGATCATCGCCGTCGGCCGGCATCCGACGAAGCACCCGCTGTTCACGTACTCGGAGCGGCTCGAGCTGCTGCGCCAGACCACGAGCGAGGTGACGAACGCGCGGATCGACTCGTTCGAGGGGCTCCTCATCCAGTACTGCCAGCGCGTCGGCGCGCGGGTGATCGTCCGCGGCCTGCGCGCGGCGACCGACTTCGAGTACGAGCTGCAGATCGCCCACGCGAACGCGGACATGCTCCCCGGCGTCGATACCGTCTTCCTGCCGACGCGCACCCACTACGGCTTCGTCTCCGCGTCGCTCGTGCGCGAGATCGCGAGCCACGGCGGCGACGTCAGCCACTACGCGCCCGCCGCCGTCTGCGACGCGCTCCGGGCGAAGTTCGGCGCCGCGAAACCCTGAGCGCCCGAGCGCTCAGTAGGTGCCGAACGGGGTCGGCATCAGCAGCAGCACGAACAGGAGCAGCGTCACCACGGCGATCACCTTGCGCGCCGGCGACAGCTCGCCGGCCTCCGTGGGAGGGTGCTCCCGCCCGCCGACGCGCAACATCAGGTGGACCAAGCCGAACCACGTGAGCCACGGCATCCCGTTCGCGACCGCGGAGAGGAGCGCGTCGGACAGCCCCTCGGCGATGAAGTGCCGCGTGAAATAGGCGACGTTGCCGACGAAGAGCGCGAGCATCAGCCAGTGCGCGGCGCGGCTGTAGCGGTCCTGCTCCTTGCCGAACAACGCGTAGGCGACGTGCCCTCCGTCGAGCTGGCCGACGGGAAAGAGGTTGAACGCCGTGATGAGCAGCCCGGCCCACCCCGCCATCGCCGTGGGGCCGAGGAAGACGTCATCGGTCTCGGGGATCGAGCCGACCGCGAGCCGCCTCAGCAGGAGATACAGGAGGCTGCGCCCCTCCTGCAGCGCAGGTCCGGAGCTCGCGTGCACATCCGAGTGCATGAGGCCCACGAAGAGGACCGGGAGCGCCACCGCGAGGCCGGCCAGCGGGCCGGAGGCGCCGATGTCGAGCAGCGCGTTCCGCGATTTGATCCTGCCCTTCATCGAGATCACCGCGCCCATCGTGCCGAGCGGGCTCACCACCGGGAGCGGGATGAAGTAGGGGAGCGACGCCTCGACCCCGTGCGCGCGCGCCGCGAAGTAGTGCCCGAACTCGTGCGCCAGCAGGATCGACAGGAACGGCACCGCGAACGGCCACGTCTGCGGCAGCGCCTTCACGAACGAGAGCGCGCTGTCGTCGTCCGGCGTGATCGGGGTCCAGAGGGTGCCGGCGACGAACACCGAGACGACCGTCAGGCAGAAGAGCGCGAGGTTCTTCTGCCATCGCAGCGGGGGCGGGTGCGAAGCGGCTGCTGCGCTCGACTCTGCGGAGCTCGTCGCCGCGGGCGCCAGCTCGGCGTCGAGATCGAGCGTGCTCGGGGTGGAGGATCGACGGTCGTCGGTCATGCGGCGCCTAGCGTGGCCGCCTCCTCGCCGCCGCTCAAGCGATCCACGCGCGCCTGCGCTCAGGGCGGGCAGTTCGGCCGCGCCCTGGGAGCGCACGCGGCGCTGCTGGGCGGCGCGCGGCCCTGCGGTGGCGGTGTGCTCGTCTGGCCGCGGGACCCTCGACCACGCCTGCTGCAGGCTCGACCAGGTCTGCGCGCACACCGATGACTTTGCGCGTCATCTCGCGGCGCCACGGTCCTCCTGTGGCGTCGGCCCGGCCGGTGGGAACGGTCGCGGCCGGAGCGCTGCGCTGCAGCGGGGCGCGCGACGCGGCCTCCCGATGGTGCGGGCGCGAACCTCTCCTGGCTGCGCGCAGGCTGGCCAGCGCTCTCTTCTGCGCCGCTGTCGCGTCCGTGTGCCCTCCGTGCCCTTCGGCAGGCGCGACTGCGCTACGATCGATCCCATGCCTCCCGCTCGCGTCGCCGCTGAAGCGCTCGTGGGCAAGCTCCTCTGCGACAAGTACCGCGTCGTGCAGCTGCTCGGCAGCGGCGGGGTCGGGCACGTCTACCTCGCGGATCGCGTCGGCAGGCCGCGTGAGGCCGCGACGTCGCGCGTCGCGGTCAAGGTCCTCCGGGCAGAGCTCCGCGACGATCCGCTGCTCGTCGCGCGATTCGAGCGAGAGGCCGGCGCGGCGTCGCGCGTCCGTCATCCCAACGTCCTCTGCGTCGATGCGCTCGAGCGCGCCGGCGACGCGCCGTGCTTCGCGATGGAGCTGCTCGTCGGGCTCGATCTCGCCGACACGCTGACGTTCACCCGAGCGCTCGTCCCGTCTCGCGCGGTCCGGATCGCCGCCGACCTCGCCTCGGGCCTCGACGCCGCCCACCGCGCCGGGGTGATCCACCGCGACGTGAAGCCGGAGAACGTGTTCCTCGTGCACGCGGCCGACGGGCGCGAGATCGTCAAGCTGCTCGACTTCGGCTTCGCGTGCATCCTGGGCCAGGGCGCCGAAGGCGCGCTGCTCCCCCGGGTCGTGGGGACGCCGGAGTACATGGCGCCCGAGCAGGCGCAGGGCGCGCCGGCGGCGCCCGCCGCCGACGTCTATTCCCTGGGCATCGTGCTCTACGAGATGCTCGCGGGCCGTGTCCCCTTTCAGGGCCCGTACCCAGCCATCGCAGAGAAGCACGGGCGCGAGCCGCCGCCGCCGCTTCACCGGGTACACCCGGGGCTGCTCATCTCGCGCGAGCTCGACGCCGTCGTGCGCAAGGCGCTCGTGAAGGACCCCCGCGGCCGGTTCGCCTCGACGGCGGAGCTGCGGCAGGCGCTGCTCGCGACGCCCGAGGCCCGCGCCGGGACGTCGTCCGCCGCTCCGCCCGACGCCGGCGCGCCGCCGCCCCCCGGCGTCGGGCACTGGGGCACCAAACCGTGAAGCCCGCTCGCTCCGGAAGCTTCCGTCGGCCCCCCTGCGCCTCGGCTTTGCTCTCACGGCGAAGCCCTGCTAGACGGCCGTTACCATCTCTTGTTCCGGGCGACAGCCGGATCCGCTCGTCAGGCCGACGCTGGCCGCGGCGAGCGAGCCGGCGTGGTTCGGAGGTCCGCGGGCGCGGGCCTCATCTGCGCGGGTCGGTTCTCCAGCGAGTCCTGGAATCCCAGAATCGCGCGCCAGTCGTCCTCCACTCCCTCCAGGCTTTGCCTGGCGCTTTTTCGGTTGCTGACTATGGGTCGCGCGACCCCATCACCTGATAACGGCACAGCGGCGTTTCACGACGCCGAACTCCCGATGTACGAGAGCCGCAGCGCCTCCGGGCCGCGCGCTGGGCCCGAGGGCGAGCTCATGCCGACGGACACAGGCGCCCTCGACGAAGATCCGTTTCGCGTCGAGCTGGTCGACGAAGACATCCCCACCCCGCGGCGCTACCAGGTCGTCTTCGACGAGGCGCGGATCGATCCGGACGTCCAGAAAGTCGTGCGACGCCTGGTACGCCACGGCTTTCAAGCCTACCTGGTAGGCGGTTGTGTGCGGGATCTGCTGCTGGATCGGCGCCCGAAGGACTTCGACGTCGCCACCAGCGCGCGGCCGGAGGAGGTCCGCGAGCTGTTCCGCAACTCGCGCATCATCGGCCGGCGGTTTCGCCTGGTGCACGTCCTCTTCCAGGGCGGCAAGGTCATCGAGGTGGCGACCTTCCGCCGCAACCCGAAGGAGGACTCCGACGACGGGAGCGAGCTGCTCATCCGCAGCGACAACGCGTTCGGCGTCGCGCACGAGGACGCGCTCCGCCGCGACTTCCGGATCAACGCGCTCTTCTACGACGTGGAGGCGCGGCAGATCCTCGACTGGGTCGGCGGCATGGAGGACGTGCGCCGCCAGGTGGTCCACACGATCGGCGATCCGGAGACGCGCTTCCGCGAGGATCCGATCCGCATCCTGCGCGCGCTCAAGTTCGCTGGTCGCCTGGGCTTCGCGATCACCCCCGACGTCTACGATGCGGTCGTCTACTGCCGGGACGCGCTCGCGCTCGCGGCGCGCCCGCGCCTCTCGGAGGAGATCCTGCGCCTGCTGCGCGGCGGCCAGGCGCGCCGGACGATCTACCTCGCGTGGGAGACAGGGGTGCTCGACGTCCTCCTGCCGGAGGTCTCGGCGCTGCTCTACGACGATCGCGGCGATGACGGCCCCGGCCAGCGCCTCTGGCGCGTGCTCGACTACGTCGACCGGCGCACCGCGGCGGATCGCCCGCTCGACGACACGGTCCTCTGGACGCTCTTGCTCCTCGAGCCGATGAAGGAGGCCTGCGACGGCGTCCGCGACCGCGCGGCGGCGGTCGCCGATTTCCTCGAGCCTCTCATCGACCGGCTGGCCATCTCCCGGCGCTACGCCGACGGCATGCGGCGCATCGTCGCCGTCCTGCCGAGGCTCGCGGGGGGGCGCGCTGGCCGCTTCGCGCGGACGGACATCTTCCAGCCCGCCCTCGACGTGCTCGCCGCCGAGCTCACCGCGCGCGGAGAGTCGACCGAAGCGATCGACCGGCTGCGCTCCGCCCCGCACCCGCGGCGCCAGCACGCCGACGCCGCGCAGTTCCGGCGCTGACCGGTGATCGACGTGGGCGACGTGGGCGACGCCGGCGCCGCCGGCGCGATCGAAGGTGGCCGCCGGGCAGGTAGCTGGCGGCAACCGACCAGCCGCCGTGGAACATCACCGGGGTTTCTGGTTTCATAAGAGGCCCCTGATGTCCTCTCCGGCCGCGCGCCTGCGCCCTGCTGCTCCACCGGCTGTCCCCGTGTCCAGGCGCCGGTCCGGCGGCTCGGCGCGCAGCCTGCTCGTGTTCGCGCTCGCTTGCGCCGTGTCGCGGCTCGCCGATGCGCAGGCGTCGCTCCTGCACGAGTTCATCGCGCCGGATCCCGCGGAGGACGTGTCGCTCGCCACGACGACGCTCGACGGCGGGCTCCCCGCGGCGATCCAGACGCCGAGCGGCCTGGCCACGGCGCCCGACCCGCAGCGCCCGCCGTCGAACCAGCAGCAGGTCTACAGCAACGTCGGATCCGACGCCGGCCCCGACGCGTCCTACGAGCCGGATCGAGACACCCGCCGCCCGAACGTCGAGCGCTACGACGATCCGTTCTCCCCCGCGACCGCGCCGTTCAAGCGGCTGCAAGCGTACGACGCCGTGAGGGCGGACTACTCGCTCGTCGTCCGAGATAGGAACCTGAAGACCGTCAAGGCGGACAGCGCCGTCTCGGCGGGCGACGAGGCGTTCTACGGGGACATCGCGGTCGATCTCGTGCCCAACGAGCCGGTCCGGATCCCGACGGTCGGGCCGGACACGCGGCTCGTGCGGATGCACGTGAACCCCGATACCCCGGTCGTCGTCCTGCGTGACGGCGCCGACAACTGGTTCGTGCGCGGCACGAAGAGCGCGCGCGTCCGGCTCATCGTGCAGCTCGCCATCGCCCGCGCGACCTTCGGCAGCGAGTTCGCCGACGTCGGCTGGAGCAAGCTCGAGCCCTTCCGCGGGCCGCAGGAGGCCTCCCACGAGGCGGCGTTCAGGCAGGTCGCCCAGGCGATCGGCATCTCGTCCGCGATGCGGCCGCGCGACGTCGTTCAGAAGATGGTCGAGTACTTCCGGTCGTTCGCCCCGTCGGACGACCCGCCCAAGGGGAACGGCGACATCTACCTGGATCTCGCGCTCTCGCGAAAAGGCGTCTGCCGGCACCGCGCCTTCGCGTTCCTCGTCACGGCCCTGCACATCGGGATCCCCGCGCGGATGGTCGTCAACGAGGCGCACGCCTGGGTGGAGGTCTTCGACGGCTCGCTCTGGCACCGCATCGACCTCGGGGGGGCCGCCCTCAACATGGACCAGGAGGTCGATCCGAGCCGCCCGCCGCATGTGCCGCCGCCGGATCCCTACAGCTGGCCGGAGCAGCGCGACTCGGGCCAGGATCTCGCCGATCGCACGCGCGCCGAGCAGGCGCAGCCGGGGCCCGCTGGCCCAGGGGCCGGGAGCAGCGGCGCCGCCGCGCCGCCGCCCCCCGCGCCCACGCCCACGACCGATGCGGCCGGGCGCGCGGCGGAGAGCACCGACGTCGTCGTGACCGCGCTGGACAAGGACATCCGCCGCGGCTTTCCCCTCCACCTCCAGGGACAGGTCAGCAGCGCCGGGGCGCCGTGCGGGCACGTCCGCGTCGACGTGGTCCTGACGGGGACCGCGGCGCCGCAGGGCGTGACGGTCGGCTCGCTGTCGACCGACGACCGCGGCCGGTACGACGGGGCCGTCGTGATCCCCGGCGATTTCGCGCTGGGCGAGTACGACCTCGCGGTCGCGACGCCGGGCGACGTCCGCTGCAAGGCCGGCCGCACGGAAGCCGCCGCCCCGTGAGCGACGCGCCGGCATGCGCCCTCTCGCCCCCGCGCGTCGCGGTGGGCGCCGTCGTCATCGATCGCCGGCCGGATGCGCCTGACGCGCCGCGCGTGCTCGTCGTCAAGCGCGCTCGTCCTCCGCTCGAGGGCTCCTGGTCGCTTCCGGGTGGGCGCGTGGAGCCCGGAGAGCGGCTCGCGGACGCCGTCGCCCGCGAGATCCGCGAAGAGACGGGCCTCGACGTCCGCGTCGGTCCCCTCGTGGAGGTCGTGGAGATCGTGGCGACTCCCTATCATTATGTGATCCTCGATTATCTGTGCGAGTCGATCGGAGGCGCCCTCTCTCCAGGCGACGACGCCTCCGAGGTGGCCCTCGTACCCGTCCCCGAGCTGCCGGCCTACGGCCTCACCGAGGTCGCGCTCCGCGTGATCCATAAAGCCCTGGCGATGGCGGCCGTCGGCTGAAACGGCGCGATCCAGGGAGCGCCCGACTTGGCGCGGCCGTGGCAGAGGTGAGATGTCGCAGAAAGGGCGACTCTCCATGTCGAACGTCCATGGTTGGACAGCGGCAACGTTATTTTGCTGCCCTGACGCTCACGACAATCGCCGGTGGCAGCGCTAGGTTGGATGTGGGGGCAGGGGTGAGCGCTGGTCCGGCGATCATGAGGGGATTGGTGGTCGTCGTGGTGGCGACCCTGGTCTCTTCTCCTCTCTGCTTCGCGCTGCCTTGCAACGATGGGGCTGGCCTGTTCGCGCTGCCCGCGCCGCGCGTCGCGCGCGTCTCGCGCGCCGCCGTGCCTCCCGGCGTACCCGAGGCCTCGGGCTGGCTCCCGGCGCGGGTCGCGCGCGCCCTCTCAAGGACCGTCTCGTGGGTGGCGCGCTCGGGCGTCACCCCGATGTTCCTTGGTCTGCACGGGTTCGGTGTGACCGTGTCCGGCGAAATGTGATGAACGCGGTTACCGCGGCTGCAACATGCGTTTCGCTGCTCTGCTGAGCGATCGCGGCGAGCGCTGGTCGCGCCCGTCGGCTCGAATTCTCGCTGTGTGGTGACCGCTGAGTCTGGATTGCGGCGCTTCTGGAGACATCGTAGACCGAGAAGTCTATGGGCCCGACGCGGAGAGCGAGGAAGGAGGAGCAGAAGGAGGAGCGGCGGCGGTTCATCATCGACGCAGCCTGGCAGCTGTTCCAGGAGACCCCCTATCCCGAGGTCACCATGGCTCAGGTCGCCGAGCGCACCAGGCTCGCCAAGGGCACGCTCTACCTCTACTTCACCACGAAAGAGGAGCTCTTTCTCGCGGTCGTCGATCAAGAGCTCGCGAAGTGGTTCCACGATGTGGATATCCATCTGACGCATTTCTGCGCCTCCCGCGGTGACGCGAGCGCGGCGCGCCCTCGGCCCTCGCGGGCCCGCCGCGCCGCGCCCGGGGCGCCTGCCGAGGACGCGTCGGCGAGCGTCGCCTCGATCCTGTCGACGACCCTCGCCGCGCGCGACGCGATGACGCGCTTGCTCGGCATCCTCCACAGCGTGCTCGAGCAGAACGTCAGCTACGAGGCCGCGCTCCGCTTCAAGCTCTCTCTCCTGGGTCACGTCGAGCGCACCGGGGTGCTGCTCGAGCGGTGCCTGCCGTCGCTCGCTCCCGGCCACGGCGGCCCGACCCTCATCCGGATGTACGCCCTGCTCATCGGGATGCGCCAGGTCTGCGATCCCAGCGACGTGATCCGCGATATCCGCAGCCGCCCCGATATGGGCCTCTTCCGGATCAACTTCGGCGAGGAGATCCGGGCGTCGTTCGCGCTCCTCCTGAGCGGCGCGAGCGCGCCGCCGCTCGCGCCCGGGCGGCTCGGCGCCCCGGCGCTCGGCGGGTTGAGCTCAGCGGAGCGGCGCCGCCCGGAGGGGTGAGGGGCGCGCGTTCACCACGGATCCCGCGCCGACATGGGCGGCAGGTGATCGGCGAACGGCTGGTTGAGGATGCGGGCGATGACGGACTTCCACGTGGTCATGTCGTTCTCGAAGTCCTCATGCCGCCGCGCCTCGGAGCCGTGGGGAGGGGGCCTCGTGTTGGGCCCCTTGATCCACTCCGCCCTCGGAAACACGACGGGCCGGTCGTCCTTGGTCTCCGTGAGCAGCGAAAGGACGTCGGCGTTCTCCGGATCGAGGAGCCCCGCCTCCATGCCGAGCAGCGAGACGCCGCTCGTGCCGGGCACCCGCGGGCGCCGCTCGAGGGCGTTCGACACCAGGTAGAGGAGCGACCTGCCGTAGACCTCGCAGTGGTCCTGGAGCTCCGCTTCGTCCGTGAGCGTGAACAGGGCGAACCGGCGCACCATGCCGCTCTTGATGGGCGGCATGTACGTGTCGCGGAACGCGTCGATGGCGCTCGCCGGCGCGAGCAGGGAGAGCGACTCGATGGGGAGCCCGAGCCCGAGCTGACCTCGCATCGGGCCGCCCTCGATCTTCTTGCCCTTCTCCGAGGTGATCAGCTGGACGAGCGGCGCGAGCAGGAACGTGCCGCTCGAATGGGCGACCAGGTGGAGCTCGATCTTCGGATCGCCGTCCATCAGCGACGCGAGGCGGCCGATCATCTCGCGGAGGCCGCCGTGGTCGGCGTCCATCGTCGCGTCACCCGCGGCCAGCTTCATGCGGTCCCACTCGGCCTTGCCGCCCATGCGGCGGACGAGCGGCTCGAGGGCGTCGTCGCGCCGATCGATCATGAACCCGAACGCCCTGGGATCGTAGCCGTCGTGGCGGCGCCCCTCCGTGGCGCGATGGAGGATCTCGAGGAGGCGCGGGTAATGGTCGGTCTCCCAGAGGAGCTCGATGGGGTAGATCTCGTGCCCGAGCAGCTTCGGCCGGAGGCGCGACATCCGGTTGATCGCGTCGATCTGCCGGCGCAGCCCGCCGCCCGCGATCAGGACGAGCCGGCGGCGCTTCCATGTCGCGGTCGCGCTCAGGAAATCCTCTTCCATGATGATACGGACGTCCTCCGACGACGTGCCGTAGGCGCCGCGCTGCTGGAGCTGGCCGTGCATGTCGACGCTGATGAGGTGCGGCCGCAGGCTGGCGAACGTCCGGCTCGTGGACGTGAGCGGGCGGAGCGAGCGCGCCTGGTTCAGGCGGATCGGGACGCCGAGCCGCCCGACCCACGCGTCGAAGCCGTATTGAAGCCAGTCGTCGTAACAGAGTCGACCGAAGCCGCCCTTGCCCCAGCCGACACCCCACGAGTTCTGGAGCCAGAAGCCCTCCGCGTCATACCCGATGATCGCGAACGCGTGACCTCCCCAGGGGGCGATGAAGGGGTTCGTCTTGTCGACCGTCGGGATGATGCCGTTCCTCTGGGTCCCATAATACCAGCCGTTGAACGGGATCAGCGCCGAGGCCGCGATGATCCCGACCTCCGCGAGGGCGCTGTGCATCGCCGGGAGGTCCCTGTGGTTCACCCGTTGATACAGGCCGAGCGGCCGGAGCATCCCGTCCACTGCGCGCTCCGGCGTGAGCGTGCCGTGGAGATCGTTCGCGTCCCACGGCCAGTGCTCATAGGAGCAGATACCGTGTTTGTGCCAGCCCTTCATGGCGCCCCTCAGGCTGGATCCCCTCGCGTCGTCCTCGCCGGGGTACTCGTCGTAGCGGCGCGCCATCGTGTACACCATGTTCTGGCTGACGAGGCTGCGGTCCGGCGAGACCCGGCGCCTGCGCAGCAGGTAGTGCGCCACGGTGGCGACCGTGAAGCCGGTGCAGCCGTTGTTCTTGCCCTGGTCGAGCACGGGCACGCCGTACTCCACGAAGCGCTCCGGGGGCATGATCGGAGGCACTTCCACCATCGTGGGGCGATAGAGGGTGTCGCGAAAATCGAGGACGTCAGCGCGCGCGTCGGTCGTGATGTCCCCGTGACGCCCAGCGAAACGCTCGGAATCGATCATGGTCTCTGATCTCGTGAAGTCGCTGAGTGTCGCACGGGCGGCGCGCGGGGCAAAGTCGGCGGGGCCCGCCCCCTCGGGCGGCTCGTGCTAGCGTCGCCCGGGCCGGCGCCGCCAGCGCCGTCCGGAGGTGGGATGAGCCAGGACAGCCGCGCAGGGGGAGGCGAAAGCGCGCAAGGCGCCATCGAGGCGGCGCTCGAGGCCGAGGTGCTGCGGCGGCTCGCGTCGTTCCGGGCTCGGCTGGGGCGCGAGCTCGGCGCGCTGTTCGATGAGCTCGCCGCGCGCCTCAGGCTGTTCGAGGGGGAGCCGGGCGAGGGCTACTTCTCGCACCCGACGGCGCTCCCGGTGCTCGAGCTGCCGCTCTGGGTCGCGATGCGTCCCGGCGGGCCGGCGCTCGCGCTGGACGCTGGATCGCCGGCGCTTCCGCCGCTCGCCGCCGACCTCGCCGAGGCGGCAGCGGTCGGGTACCTGCACGTCCGGATCGAGGATGACCTGCTGGACGAAGGGGTCGGTGAGCCTGGAGCGACGGTGCTCCTGTCCGGGGCGTTGTTCGCTCGCCATCAGGCGTTGCTCGCCCGTTCGCTGCCCGGCGGGAGCGCTTTCTGGGGCCTCTTCGAGGAGGTCTGGCTCGGGTATGGCGAGGCGATGCTCCTCGAGCGGCGGCTCCACCGCGGCGCAGGCCCGCGGGACGGCGCCGCGTTCCGGCGGGTGCTCGCCCGCTCGCGCCCGCTCGTGCTCCCGGCCGCGGCGGCCCTGTTCGCGGTGTCGCAGGCCGAGCACATGGCCGCCCTCGAGGAGTTCGTTTCCGCCCTTGTTGCAGCGCATCAGCTGTTCGCGGACCTGCTGCACGCGGAGAAGGATCGTGCGTTCGGCAACACAACGTATGTGCTCTCCCGGCTCTGGGCGCTCGCCGAGGCGGATGCGGCGTCGCCGAGCGGGGCCGACGTCTCCGACAGCGGGTCTTGTCGCGCTCAGGAGATGCGCAGCGCGGCGGCCCTGCGCGCGCGGCTGTTCGCGCGCGGCGGCTTCGACGCCATCCTGGAGGAGGCGCGTTGTGAGCTGGCTCGCGCCGAGATCGCCGCGGGGGCCCTCGGGCTACCGGAGGCTGCGCGGTTCTGCAGGGAGCGCGAGCAGTACATGGTCGCGATCCAGCGGCGGGTATTCCTCGCGTTCTTCAGCGCGCTCGCCGGCGAGCCCGTCGTCGCGCCGCGGTGAACCGGTGTGTCGTGCGCGGACGCTTCACCCCGCGAGGACGCGAGCACGCGCGGACGCGCCTGCTTGTACTTGCTCGCCGTTTGGAGGTCTCCTAGCCTCCCGAGCGAGAAAGCGAGGAGTCGTGACGTCGAAGAAATCAGAGGCAGAGCTCATCGGTCGCGCCGTCGTGGATTCGAGCTTCCGCCAGCAGCTCCTTGCCGATCCCGAGCGCACCATCGAGGCAGAGGGGTACGACGTCGGCGCGGAGACGCTCCAGCGCATCCGGGACGCCGCGACCTCGACGCCCGAAGCGGTCGATGCGGCCATCTCGGCCGCGGCGCGTGAGGGCGGAGTCGGTATGTGACGCTGTCCCCTGCTGGAGGGGTGACCGCCGCCTGGCCATGGCTCGACCCGGGTGACCGGGCTGTGTGCGAGCACGCCTGGTCGGCGCACCTGTCATCCGAGGGGGCGCTTCAGCGCGGTGGATCGGCGTGGGGAGCGCTCGCGCTCGAGCGCAGCGTGGGCACACCGCCGGGGTACAGCGTTCCGTGGGCCAGCTGGGCGCTGCGGCTCTGCGGGCGGGTGTCCGCGCGCGACGCAGCCGCGGACGCCGCCGTGGCGGTCGCCGCGGTGGCCGCCGGGGGCATCGAAGGCGCTCCTGACGCGCTCGCGCGGGGCGCGATCGCCGCGCGTCTCCTCGCGCGGCACGCGGACGACGCGCGCGCGCACGGGTGGCTCCTGGGCCTGGCCGACCTGGCGGAGGCTTCGTGGCGCGAGAACCCGGTGATCGAGATCGACGGCTCCGGCGTCCTGGCGGCGCCCCCCGCCGCCGGCGCGCGCGAGGCCGTGGCCCTCTGGACGGCGCCCGCGCTCGTCGCAGGCGACGATCTCGCGCCTTCCCGTCGCTTCGGAGAGACCGTGGCCGAGCCGATCTGGCTGCTGGACGGGCTCGTGCGCCTCTGGATCGATCCGATCGCGCCTGACCTCGCAGCGCCGACGCTCACGCCGCTCTTCGCGCTCTGGCTGCGCGGCGCGGGGCTCGCTCCGCCGCTGCTCCGCGCGCTCTCGGGCGAGCGCGCGTCCCGCGTGCGCCGCGGCGAGATCCACGGCCTGCTCGCGACCCGCCCGTACCGCGCCGCGCTCGCCGCGCGCATGCAGGAGACGCTCGCATCCGCCCGTGAGGTCGTGGCCGCCTCTCCTCGGACGAGCCCGAGCGCGCGCGGCCTCGCCGAGGCGCAGCGTGAATTCCTCGAGGCGCTCGGCGAGCGCCTCCGCTTCTTCGAGGGGCTGATGTCTTTCCGCGATCTCCTCGGCCCCGGCGCGGCGCTCGGGCCGCCGCGCGCGCAGGGCGAGCCGGCGCCGCCCGACGAGGCGCGCGCGGATCTGCAGGCGGCGGTCGCGTTCCTCCTGGACGCCGCGCCGTGGCGCGAGTCCTGGGAAGTGCAGCGCTTCGGCGTGCTCGGGTCGAGCGAGCAGCCGGTCGGGCACTGGTTCGTCCGGGCGACGATCCTGAGGGCGCTGCTCGAGATCGGGGAGGTCGGGCGCGACGTCCGCGCCGACGCCGCGGCGTTGCTCGAGGAGATCCCGGCGGGGGAGCTCCGTTACTTCACCGCGTTCCGTGACGTCCCGCCGGACGCCGACCTCCTCGGCGTCGCGCTCGAGCTGGTCGCCGAGACGGGCGCGGCGAAGGAGCGGGCGGAGTCGTGGATCGAGGTCATGCTGGCCAACGTGGGTGACGACAGCGTCGTTCCGACCTGGTTCTACCGCGGGCCCGCGGGGCCGACCACGCCGGGCGTGGCGTGGGCCGGCGACGACTGCACGACCGTCCGGCTGAACTTGCTCGTGGGCCTGCTCTCGTTCGACGCGGAGCGGTTCGCGCGGCTCATCGACGCGAACGCGCGGCGCGTGCTCGACGTCGCCTCGGGGAGCGGCTTCGAGGGCGCTTGCTTCTACGATGCCTCGTACACGGACCTCGCGTTCCTCCGCTTCGCGCGGCTCTACCGGGGGAGGGCGGGGGACGCGCGGTGGGCCGACGAGGTCGCGGCGGTCGAGGCCGCGACGCTGTCGCGGATGCTCCAGTCGCCGCGGCTCGACGGCGGCTCCGGGGCGCCGCTCCGCACGGCCGCGTGCCTCGAGGGGGCCGCGATGAGGGAGCGGCCCGATCCGCTGCTCCTCGAGCGAGGGATGCGCTACCTCGGCGAGCGCCAGCTCGTGGACGGCTCCTGGCCAGCGGAGCCGCTCTACCGGGTGCCCATGAAGCGCGGTCGCGAGGGCCACCACCAGGGCAGAGCGCTGACGACCGCGCTCTGCGCGCGCGGGCTCGCCGCGGCGCGGTCCCGGCTGCAGCGCGCAGGGGGGCGTCGCACATGAGCATCGAGAAGTCGCCCGAGATCGTGCGGATCATGGAGGCGCAGGAGATGCGCGGCGAGCAGATCGTGAACCACATCCGGCTCGCGTTCGCGCTGCTCAGCGCCGCCACGCTCGTGCACGTGTGGACGATCAACACGCCGGCCGCCAACCAGATCTTCGCGATCCTGACCGGCGGGTACCTCGCTTACTCGCTCGTGCTCTACGCGTTCTTCCGGCTGCGCCCCGGCGTCTACGCGGGCTGGCTCAAGTACGTGAGCATCTTCGTCGACCTCGCGCTCCTGACGCTCACGGCCCTGGGGAACGCGAGGAATCACTCCGGGATCATCGAGTACTTCACGAGCTACCTCGCGACCGTCTACGTGCTCTGGAACCTGATGTCGGGCTTCCGCTACAGCCTCGCGGCGTGCCTGTACTCGGCGGGGCTGTCGGCCCTCTTCAACTCGATCGTGCTCGCCGTCACGGTCGGCTCCGGCGCGGTCCCGATCAGCCCGGTGTCCGTCTACGGACAGAACGCCATCAACATCGCGGATCAGTGCCAGCAGATCCTCTTCATCGCGCTCCCCGGCGTCGTCGCCGGCATCATCGCGCGGATGTCGCGCAACCTGGTCGTGCGGGCCGAGGTGGAGTCCATGGCCCGCCTCCGGCTCGAGCGCGAGAAGCAGGAGCTCGGCCGGTACCTGTCGAAGGATCTCGTCGACTTCGTCCTGTCCGATCCGAGGCGGCTCAAGCTGGGAGGCACGCGGCGGCACGTCTCGGTGATGTTCACGGACATCCGCAACTTCACCCCGCTCACCGAGTCGGTCGAGCCGGAGGCCGTGGTCTCGTTCCTGAACGAGTACTTCACGGAGATGGTCGAGATCGTGTTCCGCTACGGGGGCACCCTCGACAAGTACATCGGCGACGGGCTGATGGCGGTGTTCGGCGCGCCGCTCTCCGTCGAGGATGCGCCGAAGCGCGCCGTCATCGCGGCGATCGAGATGGTGCAGGCGCTCGAGCGCATGAACCAGCGGAAGCTCCTCGGCTGCGGCGAGATCCAGATGGGCGTCGGCATCGCGACCGGCACCGTCATCTCCGGCAACATCGGCTCGCTCCAGCGCATGGAATACACCTGCATCGGAGATACAGTAAACACGGCCGCGCGCCTCGAGCAGTTCAACAAGGAGCTCGGCTCCAAGATCATCATCTGCCAGACGACGTACGCGACCCTCGACGACTGCGTCCCGGCGCAGCCGACCGGCGCGCTGAGCATCCGGGGCAAGAGCCGCCAGGTCCACCCCTACATCGTGGACCACATGGAGCTGTCTCCGGCGCGCCTGAGCGAGCTCCGGAGAGAGCTCCTCTCGAGGGCCCGTCCCATGGAATCGATGCCGCCGCGGGCGCCGGCCGCCCTGCGCGGCAAGGAGTAGCCGGAGGCTCGCGGCGCGCTGCGCGATCAGGGCGAGGGGGTCACGAGGGCGTGGCGCGGAAGCGCCGGACGCGCGCCGAGCCGGGGCCGCCGTCCTGCGTCGACAGGCCGAGCGCCGTGCGCGCCGGCGCGTGGAGGCGCTGGAGGACGCGATCGAGCAGGCGGAGCGCGCCGTCGCTCATCTTCACGCCGCGCGGCGAGCGGTAGCCGAACGCGACGCCGTCCACGACCTTGTAGGCGTTCTCCGTGGGTGAGGCGGGGCGCATCTCGACGACCAGCGCGCCGTCGCGCGTCTTCATGATGACGACGATCTCGCCCGGGCGCGCCGAGGCCTCCACGAACGTCCACCCGCCGGAGGTCGCCTCCTTGATCCCGAGCTCGAGCACGCGCTGCAAGTCCTGACCCGCCGGCGCGAGCGTCGTCGCGCCTTCGACCCGGATCTCGGCGCCCGGCGGGACCACGCCGCTGCCGAGCGGCATCGCGGGCCGCCGCATCTCCCGAGGCCCGGGGAACGACCACATGTCCGGCGTGATCTCGCCGCCTTCGCGGTAGGCCATCTCGATGAGGCGGCTGCGCTCGCGAGAGAGCGCGTCCTCGGACCAGCCGAGGCAGGAGCGCATCATCAGCGTGAAGGGGTCGAAGCGGAGCTCGAACGAGGCGGGCGCGCGGACCATGAGGTCGTCCGGAAGGACGAGGCTGTGGAAGATGCGGACCTTGCACGGGAGCTCGCGCGCGCGCTCGAGCGTGCGCCGGAACGTGATCGGACCGTCGCCCGGGAGGCCGAGGAGGATGTCCACCTCGATGTCCGTGAACGTCGAGAGCTCCTCGATCACCTTCGCGAACTTCGACTCCCTGAAGGGGCGCTGCGTGCCGTCGCCCGTCTCCTTGTTGAGCGGCGGCAGCCGCGCGTCGAGCGACACACGCGCGACGCCGCGGAGGAACTCGAGGTGCTCGTCGTGCACGTGCTCGGGATCGATCGATGCCGTCAGCGTCGCCTGCTTGAAGAAGCCGACCTGCTTCTCCGCGGCCACCAGGTTCCGGAACGCCTCCGCGCTCAGGTTGAGCGGGGCGTCGACGATCTGCGCGCCCGGCGCGCCGGCGGCGCGGAGCGCGCTCAGCTCCTCGACGAGGTAGGCCTCGGAGAAGACGCCGCCGGCGTCGCCCGCGGAGACGCCGCACGTCGCGCAGCTCATGGCGCCCCCGCGGCAGATCTCGAGCGGGACGATGCGATCGGTCGGGAGCAGCTTCATCCGGATCGGCGAGGGGAGCGCGTCGGGCGCCACGTAGAGGGGGTCGCCCGTCGAGACCCAGCCGCCGGCGGTGCACACGTGCAGCCCCGGCACGGCGCGCAGCGCATCGGGAGAGCGCTCGCTCAGCCGGACGATGTCCCGGAACGTGAGCTCGTTGCCGTGCACGAGGGCGTCGATGCAAGCGGTGGCGTCGCGCCAGGGCGCGAGCGCGAACATCGCGGGGCGCGCGAGGGGCCCCCAGAGGGCGATCGTGCGCCCCGGCCGGTTGCGCTGCAGGTGGCGCGCGATCTCGATGAACGTGGGGAACGACCAGACGTGCGCGGCGAGGCCGACCACGTCCGCGTCCACGGTCTCGACCTCCGCGACCCACGCGTCGAGATCCCTCGTCTGCGCGTCGATCACGTGGATCGGTACGCCGGCGAGGTCCGGATCGGCGAGCAAGGAGGCCTCGACACGACGGACTCCATGGCTGGACGGCGCTCCCCCACCGTCCGGCATGGTTGGCTCCATCGCGAGTAGCGCGACGCGGCGTTCGCCAGGCATCCATGAGAGTCTACCAGGGTGTCTCCCCTGTCGGGGAGTCCGTTCGCGCTCTCTGTCTGCTCTCACTCCCCACCCCCCCCGGTCGGTTCCTCGCGCCCGGAGTCGCTCCTTCTACCCGGAGTTGCATCCGGCGCGCAGTCGGGCTTTCATACTGCCCTGGGCGGGAGAGGGGGAACGGAACGTACTGGATCGGCAGACAGCGGCGGACTGTCGGGCTGCGCACCTGGTGGCGTGGTCGTACGTGTGGCGCACCGCGGCGAGCGCTTCGGTGTGTCCGGACGATTCGTCACACCGGGGGCATCACCGAGGTTGCTCGCGCTGCGCTGGCTGCTGGCCAGCGGAGGCTCGGGCAGCGTCGAGCGCCCATCCCGTCCTCGCCCAGCATGGGGAAGAGAGGGCGCGCTGCCCTGGCGAGCGACCCCCGCTACTGAAGAAAGCCGAGGGGAGCCATGTGTGGCAAGCACGTGATCCTGGTTGCGGAGGACGACGTTGACACCGCGACGATGCTGGAAGAGCTCCTGACCCTGGAAGGGTACGAGGTCGAGCTGACCGCCACCGCGCGCGCGGTGCTCGATGCGCTCGCGGAGCGGCGCTTCCACGCGGTCCTCCTCGATCTGACGATGCCGGGCATGACGACGGACCGGTTCGTCTCCGAGATCGAGGGGCTCGGCACGCCCTCGCCCCTCATGATCTTCTCCGCCCGCCTCCCCCACGAGATGCAGGCGATCGCCGAGCGGCTGCATGCGGCCGCGCTCATCCCGAAGCCGGTGGACATCGACGTCCTGCTGGGCACCCTCTCGAAGGTGGTGCTCGGCTCGCTCGGCTCGCGCGGATCAACAGACATCGACCGTTGACGCTGCCCGTTCGGACCGCGTCGCGAGCGCCTCGGGCCGTCGTTCCGGCGGACGCCGGGCTGCTGCGCCCCCCGGCGCCGGTGGTAGGATCGCCGCTCATGACGTGGTGGATGGCGAGCAGGCCGCGCTGCGCTCACCCTGGCTGGCCGCAGATCGGGCACAGAGCGGCTTCGCCGGAGCGTCACCGTGCTGTAACATCGGGCTCGACCGCCGACGATCGATCGCCGTAATGCGTACGCCCGTACCCGCCTGCCAGAGCTGCCGGCTCAACCAACGTCGACCCCGCGTGGTTGGTTGGCCGCACGGGCGACGCGGGAGCGGGCTCCGCTCCGAGGCGTCTTTGCGGCGCTGATTGCCGGAGAGAGACGCAGAGAGACGTAGAGAGACGTAGAGAGACCTTCATGAGCCCCCTTCCTCGCAGAAAGAGCCTCATCAAGCGGAACCCGAGCAGGGATTCAGGGCTTTCCCTGTTTCGCCGTGACGTCAGGCTTTCGCATAGTGGTTGATGCACCGTGCCTGCCACTCCCTTGAAGAGGATCCTCGTTGTCGATGACGATCCGGATATTCGAGAGACCCTCGCCGAGCTCCTGCAGGAGGAGGGGTACGCCGTCGCGTCGGCGGCGCACGGCGGCGAGGCGCTCAGCGCGCTGAGAACGGATCCGAGACCCGGGCTCATCCTGCTCGATCTCATGATGCCGATCATGGATGGCTGGCAGTTCAGGGCGGAGCAGAAGAAGGATCCGGAGCTCGCCGCGATCCCGGTGGTGATCATCTCGGCGACGGGCCGCGACGAGTTCGTGTCCTCGCTCGGCGCGGCGCAGTTCCTCAAGAAGCCGATCAACCTCGAGCAGCTGCTCGCCGCGGTCGAACAGCACTGCCGGTGACGGCGCGCCTGTTCGTCTACGGCACGCTGATGCGCGGCGAGCGCGCGCACGCGCTGCTCGGGCGCGCGCGGTGCCTCGGGCCCGCCCGCACGGCCCCGTCGTTCGAGCTCGCCGATCTCGGCGCCTACCCGGCGCTCGTGCGCGGGGGCTCGGTCGCGGTCCTCGGGGAGCTGTACGAGCCGGACCCGGAGGCGCTGCCCTCGCTCGATCTCTACGAGGATTGCCCCGACCTCTTCAGGCGTGAGCCGATCGAGCTCCATGGAGGCGCGCTCTGCGAGGCCTACCTGATGCCCGCGGGGCAGGCGCTCGGGTGGCCTCGGATCGCCTCGGGGGACTGGCGGACACGGCGGCGATGAGCGCGTCAGCCGGGGCCGGCGCGGCGCGCTGGCCGCAGCCCGGGTGGACCGGCCGGGTCGATCTCGGGCGCCGTCCTGTCTTCGACGACGAGCAGCAGGGCCGGGAGCTCGCCCTCGTCGGCCTGGAGCCGGAAGGCTGAGAACGAGAGCGTCCTGCGGCCGGCGTGCGCGAGCACGGCCTCGAGGCGGAAGTCGACGAGCGCGGCGCGGCGGTGGAGCACGTCCCGGAGCTGCTGCTCCAGCTGCGGGGTGTTCCATCCGGCGTCGATGGCCGAGAGCGATCGTCCCTCGATGTCCCCGAGCGGGACCATGAACTGCTCGCAGTAGCGCCGGGTGACCGCCCGGATCCGGAGCTCCCCGTCGAGCAGGAGGAACGGATGGCGCAGCACCTCGAAGACGGCGGAGAGGCCGTCGCGCGCGCCCGCGAGGTCGCGCGCCGCGCGCCTCGGCGCATCGCTCTCCAGCCAGCAGATCACCGCGCCGTCGACCTCGTCGTCGGTGGTCCGGGAAGGGCGTGCCCGCATGAGATAGCAGCGCCCGTCGCGGTCCTCGACGCGCCGTTCGACGGTGCTCATCGTGCCTAGCACCTCGGCGACGACCGGCGCGATGTCGGCCACGCTCCTCGACTTCACCTCGAGGATGGACCTGCCCACGTCGCTCGCGGCGAGGCCGAGCAGCTTGTCGGCGGCGCCGGCGACCCGGCGGATCCGTAGATCCGCGTCGACCATCAGCATCGGGATGTTCATGCCGCCGAGGAGCTTGCGCAGCTCGTCGTTGGCGAGGCCGAGCGCGACGTTGCTGCTGCGGAGCTCCTCGTTGATGGTCGTCAGCTCCTGGTTCGCCGACTCGAGCTCGTCGTGGGCGCCCTCGAGCGCGTCGTTCACCCTGTGCAGCTCGTCGTTGCTCGCGAGGATCTCGTCGTTCGTGCACAGGAGCTCTTCGTTCGTCGCCTCGAGCTCATCGATGAGCGACTGGAGGTACTCCCTCGTGGTCACGAGCTCCCTGCGGAGCTGGACGATCTCCAGATCCTTCTGGGCGTCGCTCGGGGCCGGGTCGCTGCCCTGCCGGTCCAGCCGCGCGGCGCCCGACTCGGAGAAGGTGACGAGGAAGCAGCGCCCTTGCGGGAGCCGCACCTTGAGCGGCCAGACCTCGACGTCGACGTACCGGATCTTCTCGTCCTGCCTGACCTTGAGCTGCTCCTTGCGGGCCATCGCCCCCGAGTTCATCGACGCGTCGATGGCGGCCCGGATGCCGAGGACGAGCCCCTCTCGGGCCATCTTGAAGAGGTGGAGGCTGGCGTCGCCCGGTGACGGCTCGAGGTAGGGCCCCGTCTTGCCCCGGAACTGGACGATCTGCATCTCCTCGTCCACGACCACGCCGGCGGGGGCATAGCGCGCCATGACGATGGCGTCGGCCTCCTTGCGCACCGCATCCATGCCGAGCCCCTCGGGCTCCCGCGGCCGCTCCGACGCCAGCGCGACCACCGGCGCGCCGGGCAGAGCGGGCGCGCTGAGGGCGAGCGGGTGAGCCGCCTCCGACGCGGCGCGCCTGCAGAAGATCCTGTGGGTCCTGTCCACGACCCCGAACAGATCGGGCGCCGTGGTGAGGCTCTCGGACGAGCCGAGGAGCAGGAACCCCGTGGGCTTGAGGGCCTGGTGGAACGTCTGCAGCAGCCGGCGCTGCAGGCTCGGCTCCAGGTAGATCATCAGGTTGCGGCAGCTGGTGAGATCGAGCTTCAACAGGGGCGGGTCGGTCGCGGCGTTGTGGCGCGAGAAGATGCACAGATCGCGGACCGATTTGTTGACCTGAAAGCCGCCTTGTACCCTGACGAAGAAGCGGCGCAGCCGGCTGGGAGAGACGTCCATCGAGATGCTCTCGATGTAGATGCCGGACCGCGCCTGCTGGATGGCGGCCTCGCTCAGGTCGGTGCCGAAGATCTGGATGGCATGATCGGTCGCGTCGGCTTCGAGGAACTCGAGCAACGAGATCGCGAGAGAGTAGACCTCCTCGCCCGTCGAGCAGCCCGGCACCCAGATGCGAACAGGGGAGTCCTGCGGCCTGCCGTGCATGAGCACCGGGAACACGTGGGTCTTCAGCGCGGCGAAGGCGCCCGGATCGCGGAAGAACGTGGTGACCTTGATGAGGAGGTCCTGGTAGAGATCCTCGATCTCGCCGGGGTGCGCTCTCAAATGATCCAGGTAATCCTGGAGGGTGGCGAGCCGATGGAGCGTCATTCGCCGCTGGATGCGCCGCCTCAGGGTGCTCTTCTTGTACTGGCTGAAGTCGACGCCCACCGCGGCGTGAACCAGCCTGAGGAGCTTGCTGAGATCGGCGTCCATGCCGAGGGGCGCACCCTGCCTGAGCCATGGAGCGAGCACGTGCCCGGGGCGACCCATCCGCACGAGCTCCGCCGCGATCTCCTCGACGCTGAGGACGAAGTCGACGCCTCCCGCCGCGATGGCGCTCCGCGGGAGCGCCGGCCGCTCCGCGCCGCGCGGGTTCTCCGCGAAGGTGACCCCGCCCTCGGCCTTCACGTCCTTCAGCCCCAGCGCGCCGTCGCTCCCGGCGCCGGACAGCACGACGGCCACCGCGCCCGACCCCAGCTCGCCCGCGAGCGAGCGCAGGAAGAGATCGCCAGGGCCCGGGCCGCCCTCGCCCCGCGGCGCGAGCTCGACGCGGAGCCCCGCCAGCGTCGCCTGCGCCTCCGGGGGCAGGACCTGGACGCGACCCGGCGCGAGCTTCATCTCCGATCGGAGCTCGGCCACAGGGAGAGGGCTGCTCTGCGCCACGAGCTCGAGGAGGGGGAGCTCCCCTGGATCTGCGCTGTAGATCAGGACGAGAGAGAGGCTGGTATCCCTGCTCGGCAACCGCCGGAGGAGCTCCGCGATCGCGCCGCGTCCGCCGGCCGAAGCGACCACACAGACGACGGGAAAGCGCAGCTCACCCTCGGCGCGCGGCCCGCCCGCCGCGGCGCTCTCGCCGGCGTCCTCGGGCGGGACCGGCGCGCGCCCCGGCGCGGATGCCCTGCCGGCCTGGGGCGCGGCGTCGCTCGGGCCCGGTGCCCCGAGTTGCGTCCGGCGTGACTTCTTCTGTTCGGGCATTGTCGGCTTGAACGGTTGGGCGCTCTCTCACGCGTCTCGCGGCGGCGAGAGCCTGACAGGGACTAAGCCAGGGTTCCGGTGGGCGGTCGATCAACGATGGCTGTCGTCGTCCATGTCGCGCATGGGACACGGCGCCTCACGGTCATCTCACCATATCAGCGCGCGCCTTCCAGGCGCTTCAGGAGTTGCTCGATCCGCTCGATGATGTGTGCGGATCGGTCGGATACCATTCGGGCAGAATCGTTGAGCCTCGTCAGTGTCATTTCATCCATCCTCCCGCCGGGCTGGAGCTTGGTCATGGCCTCCAGCGCGGCGTCGTGGCGCGCTCGGGCGACCTGGGCTGCCTCCATCGCGCGGCGCAGGCGTGCGCGCGGCGGCTCCAGGTTCTCGACGCCGGACCACCTCCTCTCCGGTGAGACGCGCCGCGCCTCGCCCTCGGCTCGCGCCAGGTGATCGGCGGGCGCCGCGAGCGGCGGCGCGAGCGCGTCGGGCGCCGCGAGCAGCGCGGGAGCCTGCGCCCCTCGCAGCGATCGATCCGCCTCGTCGTTCCCGGCTTCCTGCGTGCGCTCCGCGCGCTTGCCATCGGTCGGAAGGCGGAGGTTGGCGCTGATCTGCTGATCCTCCGCGGGCCCCCCGGCGTCTTCCCACCCCCGTTCGTCGACGATCTGCTTCGTCGCGTCGTTGACGAGGAAGACCTGATCGGCGTCGTGGAACCGCTCTGCCCGCAAGGCCTGCAGCGCGGACCGGGCCGCCTCGAGCGAGCGGATGTGCTTCGTGAGCGCGAGCCGCCTGCCCCGGAAGCGAACGTAAATGCTGTAGCTGGTCTGGGGCGCCATCTCCATCGCCTCGTCGGCCCGGTCGCGTCATGCGGTGTCCGCGCTCTTCTTGATAGCAGCTCCCGGGGTGCGGCTCGCCATGGCGCCGGGCCGAGCGGGCGAGCCCCCCGCTCCATGAGATTCTCACGGATCTCGCGCCGTGAGCCCAGGGCGCGAGTTCTCGGCGCGCGTCCTGCTAGCGGTCTCACGCCTCCGGTACCGCCGTCAGCAGCACCAGCCTCCCGGCGGTCTGCTCGGCTGTTCTGCAGGCGGTGCGCACGAGCTGCCACTCTGCCTTCACGAGCTCCGCCATGAGCGACCTGTCCTGACACAGGGCTTTGCTCAGCGACTCCTCGGCGTCCTCGCCGAAGGACAGCACGCGTATCGCGATGGCGAGCGCAAAGTCCTTGGTCAGCCGGACGCGCAGGTCGACGTCCGGCGTGGAGACGTGGAGCGCGTGCTCGGCGAGGGCGACGTCGATCCTGTCCGCGATCGACCTTGCGGTGTCCGCGCGCCACTGGATCGAGCGGCAGGTCTGCCGGAGCAGCTCCTGGATTAACCGTCTATCACGACCCGTCTGGTTGCCCATCCCGCCCCCCTCGACAGTTCCGTTCTTCTGCGGAGAGCCGTCCAGAGAGTGCCTGCGACCGGCCAGAGCGCGCGACGGTCAGCCTGGCGCGATTGAACGAGCAGGACCGCTCCCCAAGGCTGCGCTCCTCCCGAGTTGCCCGAGCGGTTCCCCCTCCGGCTCCCCGCTCCACCCCCTCACTGTCCCGCCGAAAATCCCGTTGACCGCTAGCTGTAGCTCAGCTGCTGCCCGACCGACCGCTAGGGCGATATGGAATCGCTCGTCAGGGATTCCCTGTAAGCTGTCCTGGCACCGCTGAGCCTCCGGCTGTTTTGTTCAGGCAAAGCCCTACGTCCGGGTCGCCTGGGTCACGCAGGTCGTCTCTGGGTCACGCAGGCCGCCTAGGTCGCCTTGGCCTTGGAGCGCCGGCGCTCGCTGCTCGACGCTGAGGCAGGCGGCGGGTCGGCGGTCGGCCGCGCGCTGCGCGGGGGGGCTTTCATGACCGACAGGTCAGCGACGGCGCGCACCTCCGGGGCGAGCAGGCCGTGCGTGAAGAGCTGGAGCACCTGCGCGGCCCAGGCGGCGATGTCTGGCCTGGACGGCGCGTCGATGAGCTTGCGCACCAGGCGATCGAAGGCGCCGGAGATGAGCGCGGCGATGACGCTGGGCTCCAGATCGCGCCGGTAGAGGCCGATGTCGATCGCGTACCGGACGCGGCCCTCCACCTGCCGCGCGACGCGCTGGGCGAACTCGTCGATCAGGTAGGCGTACGGGGTCCCACCGCCTCCCGCCAGCATCATCCTGAGGAGCGCCCGGTTCTGCCAGCAGAACTCGAGCACCTCGAGGTCGTGGGCGAGGACCCGCTTGAAGTACTCGTTCACCGACGCTCGCTCGGCCTCGAAGACGATGGGCGGCGGCTCCACGCAGTCGGCGAGGCGCGCGATGAAGGTCTCGACGATCTGCTTGAAGCAGTCGTCCTTGCTCTGGAAGTGCAGGTAGAACGCGCCCTTCGAGACGCCTGCGCGCTCGGTGATGTCCTCGACCCTCGCGGCGGCCAGGCCGCGCTCGGTGAAGGCAGCCTCGGCGGCGCGGAGCAGCTCGATCCTGGCGCGGCGATCGGCAAGGCGGGGCATTCTGACTGGTCGGTCAACGTCGGAGGACCGGGGCACTATGGGAAGGCCGCCGGAAGCCGTCAAGACGCTCGTCGGCCGCGCTCCTCGCGACGCGGCGCGTTCGACCGCGCCGCGTCGCCCATGGCACGAGCGATGCTGCGGAGGCGGTCATGACGACCGTGGCGAGACGAAATGCAGCAGGGCGCGGCGCCGGCGAGGCGACGGCGGCGGCGCTCGTCCCCAGCCCTCCTTCGTTGCCGAGCCTGCGCGAGGCCGCCGCGCGGTGCCGGGCGTGTCCGCTCTGGGAGCGCGGGACGCAGACGGTGTTCGGCGAGGGCGCGGCGCGATCGGACGTGCTCCTCGTCGGCGAACAGCCGGGCGGCAAGGAGGATCTGGCCGGCAAGCCGTTCGTGGGCCCGGCGGGGCAGCTGCTCGATCGCGCGCTCGAGGCGGCGGGGATCGAGCGGCGCCGGGCGTACGTGACCAACGTGGTGAAGCACTTCAAGTGGGAGCCGCGCGGCAAGCGCCGCGTCCACATGAAGCCGGACGCGCGCGAGATCCGCGCGTGCCTGCCGTGGCTCGCCGCGGAGATCGCGGTGGTGCAGCCGGCGATCGTGGTATGTCTCGGCGCGACGGCGGCGCAGGCGCTGCTCGGCGGCTCGTTCCGGGTCACGCGCGAGCGCGGCAGGATCGTCGCCTCGCCGCTCGCGCCGCGCGTGCTGGCGACCGTGCACCCCGCGTCGATCCTCCGCATGCCGGACGAAGCGACGAGGCGAGCCGAGCTCTCCCGCTTCATCGAGGATCTCACCGTGGCGGCGCGCGCGCTCGGCTGAGCCGGCGCGCGTCGCCTCCTCACGAGGAGCGCTCTCGATGGAGTAGGATCCGCCCGCGATGACGATGAGCCCACGACCGGCCCCTGCCGCAGAGCGCCCCGCGTCCTCTCCGATGGCCGAGCGCGCCCACCTGGGGAGCTCGAAGAAGATGTGGCCGCTGATGCTCGCGGCGCTCGGGGTCGTCTACGGCGACATCGGGACGAGCCCGCTCTACGCGATGAAGGAGTGCTTCAGCCCCAGCAGCCCGCACCACGTCGCTCCGACGCCCGCGAACGTGCTCGGGGTGCTCTCGCTGATGTTCTGGTCGCTGATGATGGTGGTGACCGTCAAGTACGTGACGTTCATCACGCGGGCCGACAACGAGGGCGCGGGCGGCATCCTCGCGCTGCTCGCGCTCGTCCCGAGCGGCGATCGCAAGGGCGAGGGCCGCGGCCTCCTCGTGCTCCTCGTCCTCTTCGGCGCGGCGCTCCTTTATGGCGACGGCGTGATCACGCCAGCGATCTCGGTGCTCTCGGCCGTGGAGGGCCTCGAGGTCGCGATCCCGAGGCTGGACCCTGCCGTCGTGCCGATCATCACCTGCGGCGTGCTGCTCGCCGTGTTCCTCGTGCAGAAGCGCGGCACGGCCGGGGTCGGGTCGATCTTCGGGCCGGTGACGCTCGTGTGGTTCGTCACGCTCGTTCTGCTCGGGGCCAAGGAGCTCATGCGCAGCCCCGGAGTGCTCCGGGCCGTCTCACCGACCTACGCGGTGAGCTTCTTTGCCGAGAACCAACTGCATGGCTTCCTGATCCTCGGCGCGGTCGTCCTCTGCATCACGGGCGGCGAGGCGCTGTACGCCGACATGGGGCATTTCGGCCGCGTGCCGATCAAGTACACCTGGTACACGATCGTCTGGCCCGGGCTGCTCATCAATTATTTCGGCCAGGGCGCCAAGCTCCTCGCGGACCCCACCGCGGCGGCGAACCCGTTCTATGCGCTCGTCCCGTCGTGGGCGCTCTACCCCACGGTGGCGATCGCCACGGCGGCGACGGTCGTCGCGTCCCAGGCGCTCATCTCCGGGGCCTTCTCGCTCACCCAGCAGGCGGTGCAGCTCGGGTATTTCCCGCGTGTCACGGTCGTCCACACGTCGAAGGACGAGGCGGGGCAGATCTACATCCCCGAGGTGAACAGCGGGCTCCTCATCTCGTGCATCGTGCTGGTCCTCACCTTCAAGAACTCGAGCGCGCTCGCGGCTGCCTACGGCATCGCCGTCACGGGGACGATGGGGATCACCACGGTGGTCTATTACGTGGTCACCCGGGAGACGTGGGGTTGGCCGGTCTGGAAGTCGCTCCCGCTGGCCGGGCTCTTCCTGGTGATCGATCTCGCGTTCTTCGCGGCGAACAGCGCCAAGTTCTTCCACGGGGGCTGGGTGCCCATCGTGATGGGCGCGGCGATCTTCACGGTGATGACGACCTGGAAGACGGGGCGAAAGCACCTCGCCGAGGCGATCAAGTCGGCCATCTTGCCGCTCGACATGTTCCTCGAGGACGTGAAGCGCGTGAAGCCGCACCGGGTGCGCGGGACGGCGGTCTTCATGGCGTCGAGCCCGGAGGGCACGCCGCCGATCCTGCTGCACCACGTGAAGCACAACCAGGTGCTGCACGAGCAGGTGGTGCTCCTCTCGATCCAGGTGACGAACGTGCCGGAGGTGCCGGCGGAGCGGCGCACGACGGTCATCCCGCGGGGGGAGGGGATCTACCAGGTCACGGCGTGTTACGGCTTCATGCAGACGCCGAACGCGCCGTCGGTGCTCGAGGGGTGCAAGCGGCACGGGCTCGACATCGATCTCGGGAGGACGAGCTACTACCTCGGCAGGGAGACGCTGCTGACGACCGGGCGCTCGAAGATGTCCCGGTGGCGCAAGGGGCTGTTCGCCTTCATCTCGCGGAACGCGCGGCCGGCGACGGCGTACTTCGGTCTGCCCCCGAACCGCGTGGTCGAGCTCGGAATGCAGGTGGATTTTTAGGAGGGCGCGGGGCTCAGGGCCCCGTGTACCGCGCGCGCGGCCGTAGCATGTACCCCGCCTCCCGCTGCTCGAACGCGTGGGCGATCCAGCCGGCGGCGCGCCCCACCGCGAAGAGCGCGGCCGCCGTGCCGGCCGGCAGGCCGAGCGCGGCCGCGATCGCGACGAGGCCCAGGTCGAGCGACGGCGGATCGAGGCCGGCGTCGCGCAGCGCGTCGACGAGCGCGAGCACCGTGCGCAAGGCCGCGCTCTGCGGGGCGAGGGCGCGGGCCGTGTCGAGCAGCAGCTGGGCGCGGGGGTCGCCCTCGGGGTAGAGCCTGTGCCCGACGCCGGCGATGGGCTCGCCGCGGCGCAGCCGCTCGTGGACCGCGGCGGCGGCGCGCTCGGGCCGGCCTGCCTCGGCGACCAGGGCCTCCACCCGGTCGGTCATGCCGCCGTGCCTCGGGCCGGAGAGCGCGGCGAGCCCCGCGCTGACGCAGGCGTAGAGGTCGGCGCCGGTGGAGGCGGCCACCCGGACCGCGAACGTCGAGGCGTTCAGCTCGTGATCGGCCGAGACCAGGAGCGCGCGGTTCACGGCGCGCTCGGCCTTCTTCGAGGGGTTCGCGCCGAGGGCGATGAGCAGCCGCCGCGCCGCTCCGTCGGCCTCGAGGGCGTCGGTCGCCCTGCGCGCGTCCCGCCCGAGGCCCACGAGCGCCGCGAGCGATCGCACGAGGGCCCGCGCCCGCGCGCGCTCCGCGTCGCCCGTGGGGATGCGCCCGTCGCCCGAGGGCGCGCCCACGTGGCGGGTCGCGTCGTGCGCGCCGAGCGCGGGCACCACGAGCGCGAGCGCGACGAACGGCGGCGCGCCCTCCGGCAGGAGCGCCGCGAGCTTGGCCGGGCGGACGCTCGGCCGGCCTGGCCGCGCCGCCGGCGCGCCCTCCGCCGGCAGCTCGCCGGTCCAGAGCAGCTCGGCGACCGCCTCGAAGGGCACGTCGTCGAGCGCCAGCGCGACCGCCTCCTTGCCCCGGTAGACGGGCCCGCGCGGGCCGATCGCGGTGAGCGCCGACTCGAGCACCGGCTCGCCCCACCGGAGCGCCTCGGCGGCGACCGGGCCGTGGCCGGCGCGCGCGTCGTGCCGCGCCTTGAGCCGCTCGATGTCCGCCCGGAGGTAGAGCCGCGCGCGCCCTCGCCCGCCGGGCACCCCCCGGAGCACGCCCCGGCTCGCGTACGCGTAGAGCGTCTCCCGCTTCACGCCGAGCAGCTCCGCCGCCTCGGCGCCGGTCACGTACGCCGAGGGCCGCTGACCCGAGTCAGGTAGATCCACCATGAGCGCCCATCAACGTTGCATCCATCCTGTCCTCCGATGCACGAGGCGCCGGCGTCGCGCGCGCCGGCGACATCGGCACATCGGCGACATCGGCGACATCCATTCCTCCTAGCACCGCCCTCCTCGGCATCCTCCGGGATTCTTCCTCGACGCGCTTCGAGGCCGTGCATGGTTGATTGTACAATCAAGGTTGATCAACCTCGTGCGGTGCCCAAGATGTCGTCAGTGGAGGTGATCGGGATGAGGGATGTGGCGGCGCCGCTCGCGAGCGGCCTGGAGGGCGTGGTGGTGGCGGAGACGCGGCTCTCGGAGGTGGACGGAGAGCGGGGGAGGCTCACCCTCGCGGGCCACGACGTCGAGGAGCTCGCCGGCGGCGGCGGGGTGACCTTCGAGGACGCGTGCGGGCTGCTCTGGGGCGGCGCGCTGCCCGGGGCGGCGGAGCGGGAGTCGCTCCGGCGAGCGATCGCCGAGGGGCGGACGAGGGCCTTTGCGCTGCTCGGGCGGCTCGGGGACGCGCTCCAGGCGGGCGACGGGATGGATGCGATCCGCGCCGCGGTCGCGCACCTCTCGGGCGACGTCCCGCCCGCGGCGATCGCCGGGGCGGTGGCGACGTTCGCGGCGGCGTGGGCGCGGCGCTGCGCGGGGGAGGCGCCGGTCGCGCCCGATCCGGCGCTCCGGCTCTCGGCCGACTACCTGCGCATGGCGCGGGGGGCCGCGGCGAGCGAGGCCGAGGCGCGAGAGCTCGACACGTACCTCGTGACGGTCTCGGACCACGGCATGAACGCGTCCACCTTCACCGCGCGCGTGGTCACCTCGACGGGGTCGGACGCGATCTCGGCGGTGGTCGCGGCGATCGGCGCGCTGAAGGGGCCGCTCCACGGCGGCGCGCCCGGGCCGGTGCTCGACATGCTGGACGCGATCGCGGCGAAGGCGGGCGAGGGCGGCGCGCCGCCCCAGGGCTCCGCCGAGCGCTGGATCCAGTCCGAGCTCGCGGCGGGCCGGCGGATCATGGGCATGGGCCACCGGATCTACCGGGTGAGGGATCCGCGGGCGGCGGTGCTCGAGCGGGCGATCGAGCGGCTCGAGCGGCTCGAGCGGACGGCAGGCGGCGCGCGGAGCGCACGGCTCGCGCTGGCGCGTGAGGTCGAGCGGGCGGCCGAGGCCGCGCTCCGCGCGCGGCACCCGGAGCGCCCGCTGCGCGCGAACGTCGAGTTCTACACGGCGGTGCTGCTCGACGCGCTCGGGCTGCCCCGCGCGCTCTTCGCGCCGACCTTCGCGGCGGGCAGGGTCGCGGGCTGGTGCGCGCACATCGACGAGCAACGGCGCGCGGGGCGGCTCATTCGCCCGAGCTCACGCTACATCGGGGGCGTCCCTGGAGCGGCAGCTCCGCCGCATTGAGGCGTCGGGCCCGCCGCGCGCGCGGTGAGGCTGCTGGCAGGAGCGCTCGTGCCGGCCACGAGGTCGACCTGCCCAGGTCGGACTTATTGAAGAGTCCGTGACGGCATTCACTTCACCCCCGTCGTCCTTCCATCCTATCCGCACAGAAATTGCCGGAGAGGCCGTTCCACAGCCCTCGAAGGACAAAAGGAGAACGCGCCGGGCGCGGGTAGGACGTTGTTCGTCCTGCAAAGTTGGCAGCCTCGCGGGGGCACTGTTATCGTGTTCAGTATGTCGTCCGCCGCTCTTGCCGCTCCGCTTGCCCGGGACCTCCTGCGCCATACCCTCCCCGAGTTCGAAGCGCGCGCCAAGACGCTCCCGCTCGGCCTGCGGGAAATCAACGACGCGCTCCCGGAAGGGGGGCTGCCGCGCGGGGGGGTGGTGGAGCTCGCCGCGCCGCGGGGGCTGGGGCGCTCCACCTCGCTCGCCCTCTCGGCGTGCGCGTCGGCGCAAGCGGAGGCGCGGCTGCGCGGGACGAGCGCGACGGCGGGGGCGTGGTGCGCGTGGATCGACCCGAGCGGCTCGCTCTACGCGCCGGCGGTCGCGCGCGCGCAGGTCGATCTGAGCCGGCTGCTCGTTGTGCGGCCCCCGCCGGAGGTGCTCGCGAAGGTCGCGGTGCGGATGGCGATGAGCCGGGCGTTCGCGGTGCTCGTGATCGACGTGGCCGGGGTCCCGGGGGCCTTCGGCCAGGGCGCGGGGAAGGGGGAGCGGAGCGCGCCCGGGGCGGGGCGCCGCGAGGAGGACCTCGCGCGCTGGGTCAACGTGGTGCGCAAGCTCGCCCTGGCGATCGAGGGGAGCGACGGGACGATCCTGCTCCTCACCGATCGCCAGGCGGCGCGGCCGATGCCCTTGCCGGTCGCGATGCGGCTGGAGCTCGAGCAGGTCGCCGAGAACCGGTTGATGGTCCGCGTCGCCAAGGACCGCCGAGGGCGCGTGACCTCGCCGACCCCGGTGGTGCTCGGGGAGCGGCCCGGGGACAAGGCAGAGCGGACGGCGGGCGGCGAGCCGCGGCCCGCGCTGTCGCGGGCGTGAGGGAGGAGAGGCGATGGCGGTGAGGCGCATGGTGGCGATCGTGCTCCCGCAGCTCGCGTGCGAGCTGGTGAAGCAGCGCGGGCCGGTCTCGCCGAGCGGGAAGGCGCCGCTCGCGGTGATCCTCGGGGGCGAGGAGGACCGCCGCGCGGCGCTCGCCCCGCAGCCCGAGCGCGAGCCGCAGGCGCCGGCGGCGGTGATCGACGTGGTCGACGACGAGGCGAGGCGGTACGGGGTGAGGCCGGGGCAGAAGGTCGTCGAGGCGGCGGCGCTGGTCGCCCACCTCGCGATCCACCGGGTGACGTTCGCCGAGATCGACGCGGCGCTCGGCCGGGTCGCCGAGGTGGCGCTCGGGCTCGGGGCGACGGCGGCGATCCAGCTCGGCGAGCAGGGCGCCCCGCGCGCCGGCGCGGCGCGGGCGAGCCGCGCTCCCGAGCGCGCCGCGAGCGAGGCGCGGAGCCCGTGGGGCGACGGCCCGTACGACACGGTGTGGCTCGACATCACCGGGGCGTCGCACCTCGTCGGCGGCGAGGAGGCGCTGCTCGGCGAGCTCGGCGAGCGCGTCGCGGCGCTCGGCCACCGGGCGCGGCTCGCGATCGCCGACGGGCCGCGGCTCGCGCAGGCGCTCGCGCGCTTCGGCGCGCACGCGGACGGCGGGGGAGGGGCGGAGGCCCCGATCGCGCCGCCAGGAAAGGGGGCGCAGGCGATCGGGCCCTTGCCGGTGCAGGCGCTCCCGGTCGAGCGCGAGGTGGCGAGCTTCCTCGTCCGGCTCGGGGTGCTCCGCGTCGAGGATCTCGCGCGCCTCCCGCGGGCGCAGGTGGCGGCGCGGCTGGGGCCGCGGACGGCGGACGTGATGGAGCTCCTCGCAGGCCGCGATCCCGTGCCGCTCCTGCCGTTCGAGGTGCCCCGGCTGCTCGAGGAGGAGGTGCTCTTCGACGAGCCGATCGAGAGCGCCGAGTCGCTCCTGTTCGTGCTGCGCGGCATGACGTCGCGGATCGCGTCGCGGCTCGCCGCGCGCGGGGAGGCGTGCGGGCGGCTCAACGTGGCGATCGCCTACGATCGCTCGATCGCGCGGCTCCGCCTCGGCGAGCGCGAGGACGACGCCGCCGCGGCGCTCCTGGAAGACGACGGGCGCGGCCCTTCGCTGCGCTTCCACGTCGACATGCCGGTGCCCCTCTCGGACGCGGGCGATCTGCTCCGTCCGCTGAAGGCGAGGCTCGAGCGGATCGAGCTCGCGGCGCCCGCGGTGGGGGTGCACGTCATCGCCTCGCGCATCGCGCGGGCCCGCCGGGTGCAGCTCGATCTGTCGCGCGACCGGTCGGTCGATCCCGACAGCCTGCCGGCGCTCCTGGCCGAGCTCTCGGCGGAGATCGGCCAGGAGCGGGTGGGCATCCTGGAGATCGCCGACGCGCACCGCCCCGAGGCGCGCTCGCGGCTCGTGCCGGCCTCCGGCGAGGCGGCCATGACGCGCGCGTCCGCCGCGGCCCGCGCGCGCACCGCGGCGGATCGGGGCGCGGCCGAGCAGGCCGGGGGCGCGGACGCGCCGGCGCTGGAGCCCGCGCGGCTCCTCGCGCAGCCGATCCCGCTCGGCCGGGTGGGGCGCGGGGCGATCGTGGCCGTCGATCGGCACCTCTACGCGATCGAGCGGCTCTCCTTCGTGATGCGCATCGACGCGGTGGAGTGGTGGACGCCCACGCCGGCGTCGCGCGATTACGCGCGCGCCTGGCTCGTCTCGGGCTCTCCGTCCGGCAAGGCCGCCCCGGCGCGCCTCGGCGAGCTGCGCCCTCCTCGAGACGGCGCGAGCGCGAGCTCCTGCGGCGAAGCGTGGATCTACGTCGACCGCGCGACGGGCGAGGCGTTCCTGCAGGGGTGGTGCGAGTGAGCGCCGGCGCGTCGGTCCCGTTCGTGGAGCTCTGCGGCCGCTCCTGCTTCTCGTTCCTGGAGGGCGCCTCGCACCCCGAGGAGCTCGTGCACCGCGCCAAGGAGCTCGGCCTCGAGGGGCTCGCGCTCTGCGATCGCGACGGGATCTACGGCAGCGTGCGCGCGCACACGGCGGCGAAGAAGGTCGAGCAGCGGGTGATCGTCGGGGCCGAGCTGACGCTGGGCGCGCCGCGCGGGGGCGCCGAGCGCGCGCCGGAGGTCCGGCCGTCGGTGGTCCTCCTGGTCGAGGACAGCGAGGGTTACGCGAACCTCTGCCGCCTGCTCACGATCGCGCATGCCGAGTGCGAGAAGGGGATGGCGAGCATCTCGGCGGAGGCGATCGCGGCGGCGCAGCGAGGCCTCTCCGCGATCGTGCCGCTCGATCCTCTCGTGCCCGAGGGCGTCTCCGGCGCGCTCCTCGGCACGCTGCGCGACGCGTTCGGCGAGCGCGCGCTCGTCGCGACCTGGAAGCACCTCGATCGCCGCGACGGCGAGCGCGTCGCGGCGGCCCTCGCGGCGGAGCGCCGCTACGGCCCCTGCGTGGTGGCGACGGCGCGCCCGCTCTATCATCACCCGTCGCGCAAGCCGCTCGCGGACGTGCTCGCGTGCATCCGGACCAAGACCACGCTCGATCAAGCGGGGACGCGGATCGCGCCGAACGCGGAGGCGTACGTGCGGTCCGGCGCGCAGATGGCGGCGCTGTTCCGCGATCATCCGGCCTGGGTCGCGCGCACGGTGGAGGTCGCGTCCCGCTGCCGCTTCTCGCTGTCCGAGCTCCGCTACAGCTTCCCGAGCGACGCCCTCTGCATGCCGGGGGAGACGTCGGATCAGGCGCTGCGCCGCCTCACCGAGGAGGGCTGCCGCGACCGTTACCCGGAGGGGGCGCCGCCTCCGGTGCGCGCGCAGATCGAGAAGGAGCTCGCCTTGATCGCGAAGCTCGGCGTGGCGCCCTATTTCCTCAGCGTGCAGCAGGTCGTGAAGATCGCGCGCGCGCGGCAGATCCTCTGCCAGGGCCGCGGGAGCGCGGCGAACAGCGCTGTGTGCTTCGTGCTCGGCGTGACGGCGGTGGACCCGGCCCGGTCGAGCCTGCTCTTCGAGCGCTTCCTGTCGGAGGAGCGCCACGAGCCCCCGGACATCGACGTCGATTTCGAGCACGAACGCCGGGAGGAGGTGATCCAGGCGATCTACGAGATGTACGGGCGCGACCGGGCGGCGATGGTCTCGGAGGTGATCGCCTACCGCGGCAAGAGCGCGCTCCGCGAGGTGGGCAAGGCGTTCGGCTTCTCGGCGGATCAGGTCGACCGGCTGAGCGGCCTCGTGCATCACCACGAGGCGGACATCACCGAGCAGCGGGTCAGCGAGGCGGGCCTCGATCCGGATGACGTGCGCGTCCGGCAGGCCGTCATGATGGCGAGCGCGCTCGAGGGCTTCCCGCGCCACCTCTCGATCCACGTGGGCGGCTTCGTGCTGTCGTCCGAGCCGCTGCACAAGGTGGCCCCGGTCGAGCCTGCGCGGATGGAGGGCCGCACGGTGATCCCGTGGGACAAGGACGATCTCGACGATCTCGGCTTCTTCAAGATCGACGTCCTGGCGCTCGGCATGCTGACGGCGATCCGCAAGGCGCTCGGCTTGATCCACTCGGACCGGTACGCCGGGCTCGCGGGTCGCTTGGTCGACGCGGCACGGGACCCTGCGCCCGCAGGGGTCTCGTTCCACGCGGGCCGAGGCGCCGCGTTCGATCCGATCGCGGCGCTCGCGCAGATCCCGCCGGAGGACCCGGCTGTCTACGAGGCGATCGGCCGGGCCGACACGGTGGGGGTGTTCCAGATCGAGAGCCGCGCGCAGATGGCGATGCTCCCGCGGCTGAAGCCGAACAAGTTCTACGACCTGGTGATCGAGGTGGCGATCGTGCGCCCCGGGCCCATCCAGGGCGGGATGGTGCACCCCTACCTGCGCCGGCGGACGGGGCAGGAGCCGCCGGTGTCCCCGCACCCGTGCCTGGATCCCATCCTGGAGCGCACGCTCGGCGTTCCGCTCTTCCAGGAGCAGGTGATGCAGATCGCGATGGTCGGCGCGGGCTACACGCCGGGCGAGGCCGACCAGCTGCGCCGCGACATGGCGGCGTGGAAGAAGCACGGGCGCCTGGAGCGGCACCGCGGGCGGCTCATCCAGGGCTTCGCCGAGCAGGGGATCTCGGCGAAGTTCGGGGAGATGCTGTACCAGCAGATCCAGGGCTTCGGGGAGTACGGCTTCCCGGAGTCGCACGCGGCGAGCTTCGCGCTCCTCGTGTACGCGTCGGCCTGGCTCAAGGTCCACCACCAGGCGGCGTTCACCTGCGCGCTGCTCAACGCGCAGCCGATGGGGTTCTACAGCCCGTCGGCGCTGGTGCAGGACGCGCAGCGGCACGGCGTGGACGTGCGGCCTGTGTGCGTGGTGCAGAGCGCGTGGGACGCGACCCTGGAGCCTTCCGCCGAGCCCTCGGCGGGCCCGGCGCTGCGGCTCGGCATGCGGCTCGTGAAGGGGCTCGGCGAGGCGGCCGCGGCGGCGATCGTGGCGGCGCGCGAGGAGGCGCCGTTCACGAGCCTCCCGGATCTCGTGAGGCGCACGGAGCTGAAGAAGAACGAGGTGGAGGCGCTCGCAGAAGCGGGCGCGCTCGCCGCGCTGGTGCCTGCCCGGAGAGAGGCGCTCTGGCGCGCGCGCGCCCCCCGCGTGGAGGGGTTGTTCGAGGGCGTTCCGATCGAGCAGGACCGGGACGTCGGGCTCCCTCCGCTCAGGCCGCTGGAGCAGCTCGCGCTGGACTACGGGCGCGTGGGTCTGTCGCTGCACGACCACCCGATGCGGCACGTGCGGCGGGCGCTCAAGCGGCGGCGCGGGGCCGGGCGCGTGCGGACCGCGGAGGAGATCAAGGCCGCGCGCGACGGGGAGAGCGTGCGGGTCGCCGGGATGGTGGTCGGACGCCAGCGGCCGGCGACCGCGAGCGGCGTGACGTTCATGACGCTCGAGGACGAGACCGGCGTGGTCAACGTCATCGTCCAGCGGCAGGTCTTCGCGGAGTACGAGCACGTGGCGAGGAACGCGGCGCTCCTGCTCGTCGCCGGGCGGATCGAGCGGCAGGGCGAGGTCGTCCACGTGCTCGCGCGCGAGCTCGATCGGCTGGAGCTGCCCAGCGGCGAGGAGATCGCGCTCAAATCGCGCGACTACCGGTGAGGGCGCGCCGACGCCGCGCTCCCGGAGCGCGGGGCGATCGGCGGCGCGTGAGGAGAGCACGCGCGCTCGTCAGCGAGCGGCGACGACCTCGTCGACGCGAGCGCGCTCGTCAGCGGGCGGCGACGACCTCGTCGACCAGCGAGAGCAGCGTCGCCGCGTCGAACGGCTTCAGGAGCAGCCGGGCGTTGACCTGCTGCAAGAACGCCTTGCTGCGCTCCGTGAACGCGCCGCCGGTCAGGAACACGACACGGCGCTGCTGCTCGGGCGCGTGCTCGGCAAGCGAGGTGTAGAAATCCATCCCCGTCATGTCGGGCATCATGAGGTCGCACAGGATGGCGTCGTAGCGCTCTCCGGCGCGGATCCGGCGGAGCGCGTCGCGCGCGCTCGCTGTCGCGGTCGTCTCGTGCCGTGGCTCGAGCGTCCCCGCGATCGCCCGCGTGAGCAGCGGCTCATCGTCGATGATGAGGACCCGCTGCCGCTGCGCCGCCTCCGGCGCGAGCGCGTCGAGGCTGCCGCTCTCGCGCGGCCACCTCGACGCGGCGGAGCCGGGCGCGGCGGAGGCGCGCGCCTCGCTGGCCGCGGCGGCGGGGAGGACGAGGCGGAACGTGCTCCCCTTGCCGGGGCGGCTGTCCACCTCGATCCGACCCCCCAGCGCCGTGACGATGGAGTGGCAGATCGCGAGCCCCAACCCGAGCCCTTCGCCAGCTTCCTTGCTCGTGTAGAACGGCTCGAAGACCCGAGCGAGCGACTCGGGCGCGATCCCGGCGCCCGTGTCGCGCACCTCGACGACGACCGACCCCTCGGCGTCGCAGCGCGTCGAGAGCTCGATCTCGTTCTGCTCGGCGAGCCCCTCGGGGATGGCCTGCGCGGCGTTCACGATGAGGTTCAGGAAGGCCTGCGCGAGCCGCGGCTCGTTCGCCTGGACGGGCGGCACCTCCTGGAAGCTCCGGACGACGCGGGCGCGGTGCCGGATCTCGTTCATCGCCATGTGGACGCAGGCGTCGAGCACCCGCCGGGGGTCGACCGGCCCGCGTCGGTCCTCCTCGGCGCGCGAGAAGCTGTGGAGATCGCGCACGATGAGCCGCACCCGCTCGGCGCCCTCGCGCGCGTCCTCCAGCAGGCTCAGCACGTCGGAGAGCTCGCTCGACGGCGCGCGGCCGTCGCCGTGAGAGCGCGCCCAGGGGCCGCCGCGCGCGGCGCTGTTCCGGCGATCGAGCGAGCCGATGCGCCGGATGGCCGCGTCGACGTTCGTGATGACGAAGGCGAGGGGGTTGTTGATCTCGTGGGCGACGCCGGCGGCCAGCGTGCCGACGCTCGCCATGCGGCCGGCGCCGACGAGGCGGGCCTGCGTCTGCGCGAGCGCCTGGCGCGAGGCGGCGTCGCGCGCGGCGCGCTCGCGGACGAGGGAGAGCCGCGCCCGGGGGCCCGCGCCGTCGCCGCCCGCGAGCAGGAAATCGCTCGCGCCGGCCGCGAGGATGCCGTCGATGTCCCCGTCGCGCTCGGTGATCGCGAGGACGAACACCGCATCGCCGCCGGGCTGCGCCCGCACGCGGCCGCAGAGCGCGGCGGCGCTGGCGGGCTCGCTCCAGTCGACGGCGAGCACCGGCGGCGCCTCGCCCAGGCACCGCTCCAGGGCATGCGCGGGGTCGGAGGTGACGCCGACGTCCGGCGCGTGACGTCGGATCAGCGCTTCGAATCGCTCGCTCGCCGCGGCGCGCCCGCGGAGGAGCAGGATGGCGGCCGGCTCCGCGCAGCCCATCGACGTCCTCTCAGCTGTCCTTCGAAGACCCGTTTCAGGTGTCCTTCGAAGATCCTTTACCGCATCTCCATCCCGGCGTGCAGGCATGGTGATCCGTTCCGCTGCGCCTGCCAGGCGCCTCGCCGCGTCGCCGGTCTCCTTCGCGCCGCTCGCCAGCCGGTCGGCTCGCCCGCTTCGCGCGGCTATCGGGGGCTGGACGTCGCGTCGTCGTCCGGATCGCCGTCGTCGGCGACCCTCGTCGCGCCGTCCGCGAGCAGCGGGTACAGGCTCTCGACGAACTCCCCGGAGAGCCGACCCGCGAGGTGTGCATCCATCCGCGCCATCGCCTCGCGCAGCCGATCGATCTCGGCCGAGAGCGCTGCCTTGAGCGGCTGGCGCTGCGCCTGTTCCATCCAGGTGAGCTCCACGAGCGCCTCCTCGAGGTGCGCGCGCGCCGCACCGCCCGCCTCGCCCGCGTCGGGTTCTCGGACCAGGTACTCCGCGACGCGCACGCGCCCGCGGTAGCGGACCCGCGTCCGCTCGAGGAAATCCCGGTACGGCTTCACCGCCCCGCTGAGCGCCTGCACCGCCGCCGCGAGGGCGTTCGCCTCGCCCCGGAGCGCCTCGCGATCGGCGCCGGAGAGCGCCGGGTTGTGCTCGACGTGGGCCTCGAGCGTCGCCAGCACCTCGCGGGCCCAGCGGAGGTGCCGGAGCCCGGATGCGCCGCGCGACAGGCGCCGCCCTGCCGCCCCGTCCGCGCTCACGCCACCGCCGCCGCCGGCGCCGCCTCGCGCTCCGGGCGCTTCGCCGTCTCGTTGATCTTCACGCTGACGAGCTTCGAGACGCCGGGCTCTTGCATCGTCACGCCGTAGAGCACGTCGACCGACTGCATCGTGCGCTTGATGTGCGTGATGAGGATGAACTGCGAGTGGCTCGTCATGCTCCGGATCGCCTCGTTGTAGCGGGCCACGTTCGCCTCATCGAGCGGCGCGTCGACCTCGTCGAGGATGCAGAACGGCGACGGCTTGAACTGGAAGATCGCGAAGATGAGCGACACCGCGGTGAGCGCCTTCTCGCCGCCGCTCATGAGCTCGATGTTCCCGAGCTTCTTGCCCGGCGGCTGCGCCAGGATCTCGATCCCCGTCTCCAGCATGTCGTCGGGGTTCGTCAGCCGGAGCTCCGCCTGCCCTCCGCGGAACATCTTGGGGAACAGGGTCTTGAAGCGCGCGTTGATGCCGTCGTACGTCGTCTTGAAGAGCCGCTTCGACTCGCGGTTCATCTGGGCGATCGCCTTCTCGAGGTCGTCGATCGCCTTCTCGAGATCGGCCTTCTGGCCCGAGTAGTACGTGTACCGCTCCTCGGCCTCGGCGTGCTCGCGCACGGCGTCGAGGTTGACGGGGCCCATGCGGTCGAGCAGCTCCGTCAGCTCCTGGATGCGCGCGCGGTGCGAGGCGTCGGCGGGCGGCCGCTTGTGGTAGTCGCCGACCACGCGGGCGAGCTCCAGCCCGCGGAAGCGCTCGCGCACCCCCTCGATGAGGTGGTCGTGCTCGACCCGCAGCCGCTCCAGCGCGAGCTCGTGCTTGCGGAGCCGCTCCGACACCTCGGCCAGCTCCTGCCGCAGCCCGCGCAGGTCGGCCTCGCGCACCCCGTGCGCCTGCCGCGCCTCGTCCAGCGAGCGCCGCGCCTCGGTCAGCGCGGCCTGCGCCGCGTGCGCCTCGGCGACGGCGCGGACCAGCGCCTCGCGCGCGATCATGATCGTCGCCGCGGCCTTCCCTGCGCCCACGGCGCTCTCCGTCCGCTCCTGGTCGAGCCGGGCGATCCGGCCACGGAGCTCGTTGCACGACCGCGTGAGCCGCTCGACCGTGCCCCGCGCCGCCGCGGCGCGCTCGCGCACGCGCGCGAGCTTCACCTTGCGCTCGGTCACGACCGACTGCTGCCCGAGCACCCGCTCGCGCCACTCGGCCGCGACCTGCTCGGCGTGCTCGAGGCCGGCCGCCGCCGCCTCGCGCGCCGCTCGCCCCGCCTCGAGCTTGTCGCGCGCCGCTTGCTGCTCGCTCCCGCCGGCGTCGAGGTTGTCGGCGAGGTCCTCGAGCTCGGATCGCACCACGCCCTCGCGCTTCTGCGCCGCGGCGAGCTGCTCCTCCGCGCGGCGGAGATCCTTCTCGGCGGTCACGAGCGCGAGCTCTCCCTCGTGCGCCTCGCTCCGCGCCCGCTCCAGCGCCGTCCCCACCTCGGTGATGCGCAGGCGGAGCTTCTGCTGCGCGTCGAGCAGGGCCGTCACCTCCTCCGACTTGGTCGCGACGAACTCGTGCAGCGCGCGCATCTCCCGCTTCTGCTCGATCATACCGGCCGCGACCGCGTCGCCCGAGCCGCCGCTCACCACGCCGTCCTCGCGCAGGACGGTGCCGTCGAGCGTCACGAGCGTGCACCCCGCGCCCTCCGCCGCGAGCCGCGCCGCGACCTCGGCGGAGGCGACGACCACCGCGTCCCCCACGAGCGCGCGCGCCAGCGCCTCGTCCTCGGGCGCGAAGACGAGCCGGTCCACGAGCGGCCCGAGCACGCCCTCCCCGCGCGGCGGCCGCCGCGCCGCGCCGGCCACGAACGAGGGCCGCGCCGCGATCACGCTCGCCCGCCCCCGGTTGTTCTTCGACAGATCCGCGAGCAGCGCGATCCCGCGCTCGACGTCGCTCACGACCGCGCACTGCAGCCGGTCCCCGAGCAGCCCCGCGAAGGCCGCGGTCAGCTCGGCCGGCGCCTCGATGCGGTCGGCCACGAGCCCGAGCAGCGCCGGGTCCTTGGTCTTGAGGAGGTTCTTCACCCCGGCGCCGACGCCCTCCAGCCGCGCGTGCAGCTCCTCGAGCGCGCGGAGCCGGTTGCGCCGCTGCCCGAGCTCGTTCTTGGCGTGCTCCACGGCGCGGTCGCTCGAGACCGCCTGCTCGCGCAGCGCCTTCATCTCTGCGTCCAGCCGCGTCCGGTCTTCCGCCGAGATCCGCTTCCCCTCGGCGAGCTCCGCCACGTTGCGCGTCAGCGACGAGCGCCGCCGCTCGAGCTCCTCCGACTCGTACATCAGCCGCCCGAGCTCGTCCTCGAGCTTCGCGCGCCGCTGGCTCATCTCCGCCATGCGCCGATCGAACCCGGCGAGCGACGCCTCGGCGGCCGCGACCGCCGCGGTGGCCTCGGCGGCCCGCCGGCGCAGGGCGGCGACCTCGTGCTCGGCGGTCCGCTCTCCGTGGCGCAGCTCCTCGAGCCGCTCGTGCTGCTCGAGCGCGAGCTCGCTCTCCCGCGCCTCTTCCTCGTCGACGCCGGCGAGCTGCGCCTCGAGCTGCGCCTTCTCTGCGCTGAGCTCGTCGACCGTCTTCTCGAGCTCTCCCTGCTCCTTGGCCGCGGTGACGAGCCGCTCCTCGAGGTGCCGCAGGCGGTCGCGCGCCCGCGCGATCTCCGCCTCGTGGGTGCGCACCTGGTTGTCGGCCGCGAACGCCTCGTTCTGCGCGCGCTCGGCCCGCTCCTCGCAGGCGAGGGCCTCGAGCCGGGTGACCTCGATCTCGGCCTCGCGCGCCGAGAGCGCCGTGCGCGACGCCTGCTCGCGCTCCGCGTGCGCGGCCCTGCCGTGCGACTCGTGCTGCGTGAGCACCGTGATCTCGAGGAGCTTGTGCGACGCCTCGTGGAGCACGAGGTCCTCCAGCTCCTTGCGGTAGTTGACGTACCGCTCGGCCTTGGCCGCCTGGCGCTTCAAGGACGCGAGGTTCCGCTGGATCTCGGAGACGATGTCCCCCACGCGGAGCAGGTTCTGCCGCGTCTGGTCCATCTTCTGCTCGGCCTGCTTCTTCCTGGCCTTGTATTTCGTGATGCCGGCGGCCTCCTCGATGAGCATCCGCCGGTCCTCGGGGCGCGCCGAGACGATGAGCCCGATCTTTCCCTGCTCGACGATGGAGTAGGCCTTCGTGCCGACGCCGGTGCCGAGGAAGAGGTCGGTCACGTCCTTGAGCCGGACCTGGGTCTTGTTGATGAGGTACTCGCTCGTCCCGTCGCGGAAGAGCCGGCGCGTCACCGCGATCTCCGCGTAGTCCCGGTACTCGAGCGGCAGCTGCGACGCCGCCGTCGGCTCGCTGTTGTCGAAGGTGAGCGTCACCTCGGCCATCCCGTGCTGGGCGCGGGTCTCGGAGCCGTTGAAGATGACGTCCGACATCGACTTGCCGCGCAGGTGCTTCGCGCTCTGCTCCCCGATCGCCCACCGGATGGCGTCGACGATGTTCGACTTGCCGCAGCCGTTGGGACCGACGATGCCCACCACGTCCGTGTCGAAATGGACCACCGTCCGGTCGACGAACGATTTGAACCCGCTGATCTCGAGCTTACGAATGCGCATGACGTCCCCGGGACCGGCCGGGCGGGCTTAAACGTATCGTCACAGCACGCCACGTACCGTCACAACTGGCGTCTCGGGGTCTACGTGGGCTGGCGCCGCGCGGCAAGAGCGGAATCCTGGCTCCTGACGCGCGCCGAGGACCAGGTCTTGCGCATCCCGCTGGTGCAGCGATGTCCGGAGCGCAAGGTGTGCTTTTGGCAGCCGCCTTGACAGGTGGCTAACGTGGCCATACTCCTCGGGTTGTTCCGAGGAGTAGAAACGTCATGCCCACTTACGAGTACGCCTGCACATCTTGCGCGCATGAATGGGAGGCCGAGCAGTCCATCAAGGAGGCCGCGCTCTCGGAGTGCCCGTCGTGCCTCAACGCGACAGCCCGGCGGCAGATCTCGCGCGGCACGGGCTTCATCCTCAAGGGCAGCGGCTGGTACTCCGACCTCTACGCCTCGGGGTCGAACAAGCCGCCCGCGAAGTCGGAGGGCGGGTCGGGCAGCTCCTCCGGGTCGGAGGGGGCGAGCTCGGACTCCGGGTCGAGCAGCGCCTCGCCGGCGAGCGGCAGCACCAAGAGCGACTCCAGCGCGTCGTCCGCCTCCTCCTCCTCCGCGGCGGCCTGACGCCAGCTCGGCGAGCAGCGACGGGGGTGTGGCCAGCGCGGCGCAGCGCGCAGTGGCGCCGTCGTGGTGCGCCGGCAATGCTGCGTGCCCACCGGCGCCGGGCGCGGTGCTAGGGTGCCCTGGATGGATGAGAGAAAGCGACTTGAGGAGCTCCGCCGGCAGCTCACGGAGCTGGATCAAGAAATCCTTCGCAGCATCGAGCGGCGGGCTCGCATCGCGCACGAGCTTGCCAAGCTGAGGACGGGCACGGCCCGGTTCGCCCCCACGGCCGACGCCGCCCACGTGCAGGCGCTCGAGCGCGCCGTGACGCCGCCGTTCCCGCAGCGCGCGGTGCGGCCGATCTTCGTCGCCATCGACGCGGCCTCGCGCGCGTTCGAGGTCGCGCCCCGGGTGGCGTACCTGGGGGCCGAGGGCGACTATGGCTGGACCGCGGCGCACGATCACTTCGGGATCGGAGGCGAGTTCGTCCGCGCCGACAGCCCCCTCGCCGCCATCGAGGAGGTCGCGCGCTCGCGCGCCGACTTCGCGGTGATCCCGTACGAGTCGCTCAAGGAAGGGCCGATCTTCCCGACGATCCAGGCGATCGGCGGCGCCGATCTCAAGGTGGTCGGCGAGCGCCAGCTGGTGCAGGCGCTCGACCTCGTGAACCGGACGGGCAGCCTCGCCGCCGTCGAGCGGGTGTACTCCTCGCCCCAGGATCACGTGGCCTGCGTGAACTACCTCGAGCTCCAGCACCCGCGCGCGCTGGTGCTCGACGTGCGGGGCCCGCAGGCCGCCTGGGATCTCGCGGCGGAGAACGAGGGCAGCGCCGCCATCGTCCCCCGCGGCTTCGCGGGCGGGCAGGAGCTCAGGGTCGCCCGCGAGAACGTCGGCGACGAGGGGGAGCTCCGGATCCGCTACGCGGTGCTGTCCCGGCTCCCCTCGCCGCGCTCGGGCCACGACGCCACGGCGATCCTCTTCAGCGTCCACGATCGGCCCGGCGCGCTCCACGACATCCTCCAGCACTTCAAGGAGCGCAGCTGCAACCTCCGGCGGGTCCACTCCCGCCCCGTCCCCGGCGAGGGCTGGGACTACGTGTTCTACGTGGAGGTCAGCGGACACACGACCGATCGGGCGCTCGTCGCGGCGCTCGAGGGCGTGAAGCGCGAGACGAAGATGCTGAAGATCATCGGCTCCTTCCCGCTGGAGCGCCCCGACCCGCCGCACGAGCGAGCTTGATGGCGAACGAGATGGTGCGGACGCTGTTCCATTCCCGAGGCGCTGCCGCCCTGCGCCGCGCGGCGGGCGCGATCGCGATCGCGGCGCTCGCCCTCCAGGCGCTCGGCGGCTGCGGCGGCGCCGACGACAGCCTCGCGCTGGTCGGCGGAGAGAAGATCGACGCGACGGCGATCGATCGCGACCCCCTGGCCGTCCTCCCGAGCGGCGCGGTGATGCTCGGTTACCTCGACGCGGCGGCCATGTTCACGTCCGGCCTGGGAGGAGAGGTCAACCAGATCGTCACGAGCCTGCTCCCGCTGGGCCCCGAGTCGAACTTCGTCCCGTCGCGCGACATCGTGAAGGTCTACGGCGGCCTCTATGCCATGCAGGGCGCGGACTTCTGCGCCGTGATGCAGGGCAACTTCGACGTCGACGCGATCCGCCGCTCCGCCGACGCCAGGTCGGTCACCGTGATCGGCGCGCCGCTCGTGAAGACGCGCTACGCGGACAACGATCTCTTCACGGCCGGCAACGTCGGCTTCGTCGTGCTCACGCCGCACACGATCCTCACCGGCAACGAGACCGGGATGCGGCGGGCCCTCGATCGGCTCCGCTCCGGCAAGCTGACGCGCTCCGTGCCTTCGTGGATGGTCGAGCTGCTCGGGACCAAGGGCGCGTCGTTCGCCGTGGCCGGCGATCTCTCGAGCCAGGCGGCGGTCGCGTCTGCGGCGGGGCAGTTCCCCTTCCTCGCGGGGCTCCAGTACGTGCGCGTCATCGGCAACTTCCAGCCGCCCGGGGTCAACTTCGCCGGTGCCCTCACGTACACGGACCCGCAGAGCGCGGCGAACGGCGCTGTCGCGCTCCGCAACCTCGAGCAGATCGCCAGGATCGCGACCCTGCTCTCCTCGTGGGGCTTCGGTTACGGCTCGGTCCCTCCGATGCAGGTCGCGCAGCGCGAGAGCGACGTCGCGTTCACGCTGCCCCTCGGCGAGGGGATCGTGCGCATGCTCCTCCGCACGGTCGCCGACACGGCGCGGAGCGTGGCGCTCGTGCGCTGACTCACGCCTTGCGGAGCGGCGCGCGCGAGGGCGGCGCGGCGTGGGCGGGGTCGTCCGGCCACGCGTGCTTCGGGTAGCGGCGGCGGAGCTCCTTCGCGATGGCGGGGTAGTGGCGCGCCCAGAACCCCGACAGATCGGTCGTGACCTGCACGGGGCGCTGGTTCGGCGCGCACAGGTGCAGCACGACAGGCACCCGTCCACCGGCGACGCGCGGCCCCTCCGCCATGCCGAAGAAGTCCTGCAGCCGGGACGCGAGCGACGGCGCCGCGCCCGCCGTGTACTCGAGGCGCGCCCGCCGGCCGCCGGGCAGGACGATCGACTCGGGGGCGAGCTCGGCGAGCGCTCGCGCCTTCGCGGGGCCCAGCGAGGCCTGCACGGCGCTCGAGAGATCGGCGTCGCGGAGCTCGGCGAAGCTCCTGCGCCCGTCGCAGAGCGCCTCGAGCGTGGCGAGCACCGCGTCCTCGTCCACGTCCGGTAACGCCGCGTCGGGGCAGTGCGCGCGCACGAACGCGACCCGCAAGAGCCAGCTCTCGAGGGCGTCGCCCTTCACGAACGCTCGCCACCCCTTCGCCCTCGCCTGCGCCGCGAGCTCCCGCGCCGCCGCTTCCGCCAGCGGACCGCCGGCGCCGGCGGCCGGCCGCGCCTCGTCGAGCACGAGGGCGTCGTACGACAGCCGGCGCACGACCTCGACGCGCTCCGCGGCGGCGTTCCACGTCGCCTCCGTCGTGTCCCGGATCGCGTCCGTGAAGAGGTCGAGCAGCCAGTCGGCCTCGATCGCGCTCGCCGCCCGGACGACCGCGCGCGCCGAGCGCCCCTCGCTGCGCTCCTCGATGTCGACAGCGACCACGAGATCGACCTCGTCGATGACGCTCGCCTCGGAGAGCGCGGCCGTCCCGCCGGCGGCGAGCACGACCTCCCGTCCGGTCCGACCCGTCGCGCTGATCGGCCGGCGGAGACGCCCGACCCGGTCGGGGTATCCGGAGAGTATCGCGATGCGCTGGGCGATCTCGCGCGCCTCGACGGTCTCCGGCGGCGCGGCGCTGCGGTGATCGGCGAGCCGCGAGAGCTGCTTGCGCGTCCGCTCCACGGTGAGCGCGCGCGCCGGGTCCACGCCCAGCCACCGCAGGCGGTCCGCCGCGAACCGCGCGCGATCCGCCTCCTCGAAGGCCTGGAGCGCGGCGAGCAGGTCGGAGCTGTGCCGCGCGTCGCTCCTCCGACCATGGGGCTCCCGCGCGCCCGACGGCGCGCCGAGGTCGCGCTCCGCGACGAGCGCCGCGAGGGTGCACCCGTCGCCGGCGACGCCGCGCCGCTCGGCCTCGACGATCATCCGCGCCTGGCGCGGGTGCGCCGGGAAGCGAAGCATCCGCCTTCCGGTCGGCGTCACGCGCCGCCCCTCGTCGAGCGCGCCGAGCCGCACGAGCAGCGCCTCGGCCGCGGCGAGCCCGGCGGCGGGCGGCGCCTCCAGCCACCCGAACGCCTCGAGATCCGTGACCCCTGCCGCGCAGAGCTCGAGCACCGTCTCCGCGAGATCGAGCCGGCGGATCTCGGGCGCCTCGTGCTCCGGCCGCGAGGCGAGATCCCCGCGCGTGTAGAGCCGGAGGCAGCGGCCGGGCCGCGTCCGCCCGGCGCGCCCCGCGCGCTGCGCCGCGGAGGCGCGGGCGATGGGCGCGACGCGGAGCGTCGGCAACCCCGACCACGGCGCGTGCGCGGCCACGCGCGCGAGGCCGCTGTCGACGACCGCGACGACGCCGTCGATGGTCACGGAGGTCTCGGCCACGTTGGTCGAGAGGATGATCTTTCGCCGATCCGCGGGGCGCACCGCGCGGTCCTGCTCGGCCGCGGACAGCGAGCCGTGGAGCGGCAGGAGCAGCAGATCCTCGCTCTTCGCGATGGCTGCGCACGCGTCCATCGCCCGCCTGATCTCCGCGGAGCCGGGCAGGAACACCAGCACGTCGCCGTCGAGCCCCTCCTCGATGAGCTGCCGCACCGACGACGCGACGAGGCTCTCGAGCGTCCTGTCGCCCCAGTGCGCCGGGGCGCGGCGGTCGCCCGCGGCGTGGGTCGACGCGCTCACCCGGGCGCTCGGCAGGTACTCGATCGCGACGTCGAACATCCGCCCCTCGGCGCGCAGGGTCGGCGCCGCCGAGGCTCCCGCCGCCGCGGTGTCGTGGCCGCGCTCGGCCTCGGCCGCCGGGGCGGGCTGCGCCTCCGGCCCGCCGAGGAACGCCGCGATCGGCCCGGCGTCGAGCGTCGCGGACATCACCACGAGGCGGAGATCGGGCCGCGCGCCGCGCTGCAGGCGCCGGAGCAGCGCGAGCGCGACGTCGCCGGCGAGGTGCCGCTCGTGGAACTCGTCGAGCACCACGGCGCTCACGCCCCGGAGCTCGCGATCGACGAGGAGCCGCCGCGTCAGCACGCCCTCGGTCACGAAGCGGACGCGCGTGGCCGGGCTGGACGCCTCCTCGAAGCGCATCGTGTAGCCCACGGTCTCGCCCACGCGCTCGCCGAGCTCTTCGGCCACGCGCCGCGCGGACAGGCGCGCCGCGAGCCGCCGCGGCTCGAGCACCAGGATCTCGCCGCGCTCCGCGAAGCCCGCGTCGAGCAGCGCGCGCGGCACGCGCGTCGTCTTGCCCGCCCCGGGCGGGGCCTCGAGCACCACGCTCGGGCGCGCGCGCAGGGCGGCGCAGAGATCGGGGAGGATCGGATCGATCGGCAGCGGCTGCATGGCTTCGGCGCTCTCCGCGCGATGGGCGCGCGGCAGCGGAGCCTAGCAATCCTTGGCGCGCGCGGACCTGTGATACTCGTCGAATTGCCGTGAGCGCATCGACCGATCCGACCCATCTTTCCGCGACCGCGCTCGCCACGCTCCTTTCGGCGCGCGAGATCAGCTCCGAGGAGCTCACGCGGGCGCACCTGGCGCGCATCGAGGCGCTCGAGCCGCGGCTCCGCGCCTTCACCCAGGTGCTCCGGGACGAGGCGCTCGCGGCCGCCCGCGGCCTCGACGAGGAGCGCCGTCGCGGGGACATCCGCGGCCCGCTCCACGGGCTCCCGATCACCGTGAAGGAGTCGCTCGACATGGCCGGCATGGCCTCGACGCTCGGCGTCGCTTCCCGCAGGGGGCATCGGGCGACAAGCGACGCGACGGTGATCGCGCTGCTCCGACGCGCGGGGGCCGTGATCCTCGGGCGCACGAACGTCTCGCAGCTGCTGCTGTACAACGAGGCGCGCAACCCGCTCTTCGGGCAGACGGCGAACCCGTGGAGCCTCGATCACAGCCCAGGCGGCTCGTCCGGCGGCGAGGCGGCCGCCATCGCGGCGGGGATGTCGCCGCTCGGGATCGGCACGGACATCGGCGGCAGCATCCGCGTCCCCGCGCACTGCTGCGGTATCGTCGGCCTCAAGCCCACGCTCGATCGCTGGACCAACAAGGGGAGCAACACGGCGCTCCTCGGACAGGAGGCGATCCGCGCGCAGGTCGGGCCGATGGCCAGGAGCGCCCGCGACGTCGCGCTCGTCATGTCCGAGCTCGATCCCGCGTCGATGGTGGAGCTCGACGTGCGCGTGCCGCCGCTCCCGATCGTCGAGCCGGGGAGCGTCGAGGTGGCGCGCCTGCGCGTCGGGTTCTACTGCGACGACGGGCTGGTGCCTCCCTCGACCGCCGTTGCCCGCGCCGTCGCGAAGACGGCGTCGGCCCTGCGCGCGCGGGGCGCGACGGTCGTGCCGTTCACGCCGCCCGGGATCCCCGACGCGGTCTACGCGTATTTCGCGGCGCTCTCGGCGGACGGCGGCGCGACGGCGCTGTCGCTCCTCGACGCCGGCGAGGACGGCAGCGAGGCGACGGACATCGACGTCTCGCTCCGCTCGCTCCGCACGATGGCCTCGCTCCCGCCGCTCGCGCGCCGCGCCGCCGCGCGCGTCGCTGGCCTCGCGGGCGAGCGGCGGCTCCAGCGTCTCCTCGAGGTCACCGGGCCGAAGTCGGTCTCGGAGTTCTGGCGCACCACGCACGCGCTGCGCGAGGCGCGCGCCGCGATCGCGTCGGCGATGCGCGCCGAAGCGCTCGACCTGCTGCTCTGCCCGCCGTACGCCACGCCGGCCCTGCCGCACGCCGCGTCGCGCGACTTCGTCCTCGCGGGCAGCGCCGCGATGCTGTGGAACCTCACGCAGTTCCCGGCCGGCGTCGTCCCCGTGACCCGCGTGCGGCCCGAGGAGGCGCGCCGCGAGCGGCCACGCGACCGGCTGGAGAAGCGGGCCGCCGAGGTCGATGCGAAGAGCGTGGGCCTGCCCGTCGGGGTGCAGGTGGTCGGCTTCCCCTTCACCGAACACGTGGTGATGGCCGCCATGATCGCCATCGAGGACGAGCTCGCCGGCGAGGCCGATCGGCCCGTCACGCCTGTCTCACCGCCCTCGCTCGCCGGATGACGCGGCGAACGCCGGGAGCCGGCTGACCAGGGCGACACCGGAGCTCCATGATGCCGCCGCGCGGTCGCTGTCCGGCGCGTCCACGGTCGACAAAAACTGAAGCCCTACAAAGCCGAAAGGTCCGCCGGAGAACCTCTCCGCCGGACCAGTCGGGGCGAGTGGATTCGAACCACCGACCCCTTGACCCCCAGTCAAGTGCGCTAACCAGGCTGCGCTACGCCCCGAGCCACTCCGCCGCCACGTTTCGGTGCGGAGCGAGGGCGCACCGTAGTCGAAGCCTTGGGAATTGCAAGGGCATCGCATCGAGGAACGCAGACTCGCTCCAGACGGGGCGTTTGGCGCTGGATGCAGCCGGGCGCGGGGCGCGGATCGTCCAACGAGAACGCCGGGGCTTTCCCCGCGACGCCGCGGGCGCGCGATCCGAGCGGCGCCATCAGATGCCGCGGAGCGCGGTGGCGAGGCCCTGCGCTGTGCTGTCCGCGACGAGGATCCCGTCGTCGCTCCTTGCCCATGCGACCACGTCGCCCGCGTCGCAGGCGATGACCGGCACGCCGAGCGCGCGCGCCTCGCGGATCACCGTGGGGGCGGCCTCGTGCGATGAAGGGTGCAGCAGCACGTCCGCTGCGCCGATCCATGCGAGCGCTTCCCTCCGCGGGAGCGTGCCCGTGAAGCGCACCGCCGCGCTGCCGTCGCTCGTCGCCGTGACGCCCGCGCCGCGCGAGCTCTCTGCATCGAGGTCGCCGCGGCTCGCGAGGCGCTCGAGCGCGCCGCGCTCTGGACCGTCTCCGACGACGACGAGGCGCAACCCGGGTCCAGCGGCGCGCACCGCCTCGATCGCGAGCTCGACCCGCTTCGTCGGGATCAGCCGGCACGCGACGACGGCGAGGCGCTCGCCGGGGCCCTTCACGATTTCGCGACGGAGCGCGGCAGCGCGCCCCGCCACCGGCGGCAGATCGAACACGGGGGGCTCGACGCGCGAGGCGAGGTCCAGCGCGCGAGCCTGCTCCGGAGCGAGCGAGCCTGCGAGCGCGTCGCGCAGTGCGCGGGCCGCGAAGACGAAGCGCGCGTCGCGCCGGAGGAGCGCGCTCACCACCGCGGCGCGAGCCGCGCGCGGCGCGCGGAGCAGGAGCCGGACGTCGGCGCCATGGGCGTGCACCTCGATCGGCGTGCGCGGAAGCGCGAGCAGGAGCGGCCACGCGCACGGGATGATCCAGTGCGCCGCCGCGCGATCGACCGGCCCGATCTCACGGAGCCGCTGGAGCACGCCGGCCGCGAACGGCGCCACGGAGAGCAGCCGGAGCGGCGACTCGCGCGCGCGCGCCACGGCGCCGGGCCACGCGAACAGCGCGCCCCCGCCTGCCCGATGGACGACGAGCCGGCCGTCCCGGGAGGGTGGATCGATGTGCGAGCCCCCGGCGGCGATCACGTGGACCTCGGCGCCGCTGCGCGCGAGCGCCTCCGCCGACGACCGCACGAAATGGCCGGAGGGATCCTCGTCGCTGACAGGATAGGACGTCGTGACCACCACGGCGCGCATCGGGACCTCACCAGGCTGGACGCGGCGCGGCACCGCCTCCGCGCCGCTCAGGCGCGCAACCGCGGTTGCATCACCCTGCCGGGGCAACTGCTGGACGAACAAAATGACAAGACGCAGAGCACGCCGCGGACGCTCGAATCAAGCGTCCGTGTGCGTCTTCTGCGTCTTGGCCGGCTGCTCTTGCGCGAGGGGTGGTCGCTCCAGCCGCTCTAGGCGACCATGTCCATCTTCGACCGCTTCCGGCGACGACGAGCGGCCTCCGAGGCCTTCTTCCGTCGCTTCACGGACGGCTTCATGTAGTGCCGACGGCGCTTCAGCTCGCGGAGGATCCCCTCGGCGGCCATCTTCCTCTTGAGATGTTTGATGGCGCGCTCGATACCCTTGTCGCCCACGGCGACCTCGAGCGGTTTGCACTGAATGGCGTCTGTCGGCATGTCTCGAAGCGTCCTCTGCTGGGAAAAAACTGGCCCACTCGGCGGGCGAAATGCAAGCCGGCGGGGGCCGGCAGCGCGGGGCGCGCACTATGGCAGAGGCCTTCTAGCCTCGCAAGACCTCCCGGTAGTCGCGCGGCACGACGTCACGGCGCGCCGTCCGGCCTGTTTCGCCTGTTTCGCCTGTTTCGCCTGTTTCGCCTGTTTCGCCAGACCCGACTGACTCGTCTTGTTCGTCAGGTTTCGCCCGAATCCGCAGTTTCCCCGGATTTCTCAGGCTTCCCGTGGGTAATTGTTAGGACTTGCACCTGAGAAACTTTCTAAGTACACATCTTTCGGTGGCCACCGCGCGGACAGCTGCGGCAAAGGGGGCCGCGCCACGGGGTGCCCGGGGGCGCGCGGTCGGCTTCGAGCGCAGGGTGGTCGAGGCGGATACCCGGATCGCCTCCATGCTGGCGTGCGTGCGAGCGTCGGGGCTCAAGCTGACGCCGCAGCGCCTGGCGATCGTGCGCGAGCTCGCGGCGGATCCGACGCATCCGACGGCGCAGGAGCTGTTCGAGCGGCTCCGGCAGGCGCTGCCGACCATGAGCTTCGCCACGGTCTACAACACGCTCGACGCGCTGGCGTCCGCGGGGCTGTGCGCCGCGCTGTCTCTGTCGCCGGGCGCATCGCGCTTCGACCCGAACATGGCGGCGCATCATCACGCGGTCTGCGATCGCTGCGGGCTCGTCCGCGATGTGCCGTGCGAGCCGCCCGAGCCATCCGCCGAGCGCTCGGACGAGATCGCCCCCGCGCCTCTCGCTGCCGCGCCCGGCTTCGAGGTCCGCGCCGTCGAGCGGATCTACCGGGGGCTCTGCGCTGCCTGCGCGCGGGGCACCCGGGGGGGCGAAGGCGCGCGTGGCAAGGCGCGAGACGCCGGGCGAGGCGCGGCGGACAGTCGACTCCGCCCTGCAGGGGCTCGAGGGGCGCGGCGCCCTGGACGTGTCTAGCGGATCCACCGCGCCGCCGAGGCGACCTGCGCGGGCACCAGGGACTCATCATCCCAGCCGTTCAACCGAAGGAAGGAGAGCGAACCCATGACAACCAAGCAGCTTACGGGCACGAAGACGCACCAGAACCTGAAGGACGCGTTCGCCGGGGAGTCGCAGGCCAATCGCCGCTACCTGTACTTCGCAAAGGTCGCCGACGTCGAAGGTCGCCCCGAGGTCGCCGGTCTCTTCAAGGACACGGCGGACGGCGAGACCGGCCACGCGCACGGCCACCTCGACTACCTCAAGCAGGCGGGCGATCCGGCGACCGGCTTGCCGATCGGCAGCACGGAGAAGAACCTGAAGGCCGCGGTCGCCGGCGAGACCCACGAGTACGAGACGATGTACCCGGGCTTCGCGAAGGAGGCCCGCGACGAGGGCTTCGAGGACATCGCGGAGTGGTTCGAGACGCTCGCGAAGGCCGAGAAGTCGCACGCAGGGCGCTTCACGAAGGCGCTGCAGTCGCTCGACTTCTGAGGGCGACCGACGCGAGAGCGCGAGCGCTCCGGGGCGCGCCGAACCGACGTCGGCTCGACCCGGGGCGCGCGCGCCATCGCGACCTCGACGGCCGTCCGGCGCCAGGCCGCGCGGCGAGCCGTCGCTCCGCGCCGTACCCCAAGTTGAAGCTTTGGAGAGGAGCCGACCAGTGAGCGTCATCCGGCGTGCACCAGACCGTCCACCGGCGACATCGCCGAACGACGAGCGATATCTCGAGCCCCGCGATCTCGAGGCAGAGCTGCGGCGGACGTTCCAGATCTGCCACGAGTGCCGCATGTGCGTCGGGTATTGCGGCTCGTTCCCCGAGCTCTTCGCGCGCGTCGACAGGGACATCGAGGCCGGCGTCGCCGAAGGCGCCGAGGCCCTCACCTACGATGACTTCAAGGCCGTGGGCGACGCGTGCTGGCAGTGCAAGCTCTGCTACATCAAGTGCCCGTACACGGCCGACGAGCACGCCTACGAGCTCCTCGATTTCCCGCGCGTGCTCGCGCGAGAGCGCGCGGTGCGCGCCCAGCGGGAGGGCATCCCGCTGGTGGACAGGATCCTCGGCGAGCCGCAGCTGATCGGCGAGCTGGGCTCCGGCGCCGCCGCGCCGCTCGCGAACCTCGTGCAGGCGAGCCGCCTGCTGCGCAAGGTGCAGGAGAAGGTGACCGGGATCTCGTCGGAGTTCCCGCTCCCGGAGATGGCGCGCAGGCCGTTCTCGTCCTGGTTCGCGGAGCACGGCGCCGCGGCCGGCGCCGGCAAGCAAGGCGACGTGGTGCTCTTCGCGACCTGCTACGGCGAGTACAACACGCCCGCGGTCCCCGAGGCGGCGGTCCGCGTCCTCGAGCACAACGGCTACGCGGTGCACGTCCCTGGCTGCTCGTCGGCGGACGCTCCGCGGGCGGACGATCCGCGCGACACCCCTGCGGGGGCGCTGACGTGCTGCGGGATGCCGAACCTCGACGGCGGCGATCTCGCGGCCTTCACCGCGAAGGTGAAGCACAACGTCGCGCTCCTGCTGCCGCACGTGCGCAGGGGGAGGAAGATCGTCGTGGTCGGCCCGACGTGCGGCTACACGATGAAGAAGGAGTGGCCGGAGTACCTGCAGACGGCGGAGGCGCGCGAGGTCGCGGCCGCGACGGTCGACATGATGGAGTTCCTCGTCCAGCTCGGCCGCGAGAAGAAGCTCAACCGCGAGTTCAAGAAGGGGCTCGGCACGATCGCGTACCACGCCGCGTGCCACCTGCGCGCGCAGAAGATCGGCTTCCCGGGCGCCAGGGTGCTCGGCGTCGTCCCCGACACGGACGTGCGCGTCATCGAGCAGTGCTCGGCGGTCGACGGCACGTGGGGGATGAAGGCGGCCCACTACGAGACCGGGCGCAAGTACGCGTCGAAGCTCGTGCGCGGCGTCGCCGGCGCGGACGTCATCGTCAGCGACTGCACCCTCGCCGGTCTCAGGATGGTCAAGGAGAACGGCGCGAAGGTGCTGCACCCGGTCGAGGCGCTCGCCCACGCCTACGGGCTCGGCCCGACGCCGTGAACCTCGGTCCGACGTCGTCAAGGAGAGGAGCGTCATGCGTCCCATCGATCGCAACGAGGTGCTCGGGATCGGCGAATACGAGGCGATCCGCGAGCGATTCCGCAGCCGCATCATCGAGGAGAAGCGACCCCGCCGCGTGCGGCTCGGAGACCACCTGACCGCGGTCTTCGAGAACCGCGACTCGGTGCTCTTCCAGATCCAGGAGATGCTCCGCACCGAGCGCATCACGAGCGAGAGCGGCATCCTCCACGAGATCGAGACGTACAACGATCTCATCCCGGGCGCGGGGCAGCTCAGCCTGACGCTCTTCGTCGAGATCCCCGATCGAGCGCTGCGCGATCGGATGCTCATCGATCTGGTGGGCCTCGAGGACACCGTCTCGATCGAGGTCGACGGCGTCGCCGCGCGGGCGCTCGGCAAGCGCGACGGAACGATGGAAGACCGCACGACGGCCGTGCATTACCTCAAGGCGGATCTCCCTGCCGAGGCGCAGGCCGCGATCAAGGCGAGGAAGGCGACGGTATCGCTCGTCGTCGGGCACCCGCGCTACACGGTGAAGGCGCCGCTCGGGAGAGCGACCCTGGAGAAGCTCGCCGAGGACCTGTCCTAGCCGCGATGGTCTCCCTCGATCGTCCGATCAAGTTCGAAGACGTCGACGCCGCGAACATCGTCTTCTTCGCGCGCTTCCTCAACTACGCGCACGAGGCGATGGAGCGGTTCTTCGCGCCGCTCGACGGGGGCTACGCCGGGCTCATCCTCGAGCGGCGGATCGGGCTGCCGGCGGTGCGGGTCGAGGCCGACTACGCGGCGCCGGTGCGTTACGGCCAGGCGCTCCGGATCGAGACGTCGGTCGTCCGTATCGGCCGGCGGAGCGCCACGCTCCGGTACCGCATGCACCGCGCCCATGACGGCGTGCTGTCGGCGGAGCTACGGCACACGGTGGTGACCACCGACCTCGTGCAGCTGGTGTCGGTCCCGATGCCGGAGGACGTCCGGGCCCTGCTCGGCGCTCACCTCGATCTCGAGCAGGCGCCCTCCAGCGCCGGTCGACCGGCGTGAGCGCTCGGCCGGCGCGCCCGCGGGCACGCGCGAGGACCGAACCCGAGGCGAAGGCGCGCTCGCTGCTGAAGCGGCGCGTCGAGCTGACGCTCCTCCGCGACAGGGCGCACTACGACGCGCTCGTGATGGGCGCCGTCGCGAACGCGCGCGTCTCCGTGTGGATCGCGACGGCCAACGTGAAGGAGCTGCGCGTGGAGGCGCCCATCGGATCGAGGGCGCGGGCGCGCGGCCGGTACATGTCGTTCCTCGACCTGCTCGACGCGCTCGCCGCCCGGGGGGTCGAGCTGCGCCTGCTGCACGCCGGTGTCCCGTCGCGCGCCTTCCGCGCCGAGCTCCGCCGGCGGCCCCGGCCGCCGATCGAGATGCGGCGCTGCCCGCGGGTCCACCTGAAGATGATCGCCGTCGACGGCGCGCTCCTCTACCTCGGCTCCGCCAACCTCACCGGCGCCGGGCTCGGGGCGAAGGGCGAGGGGCGGCGGAACTTCGAGGCGGGCGTGCTCACCGACGACGACCTCCTGCTCGACGAGATGCAGGGGACGTTCGAGGCGATCTGGACCGGCGCCGAGTGCAAGGGCTGCAAGCTCCGGCCGCTCTGCCCGGGGCCGCTCGACCAGCTCGACAAAATCCCGTTGCGCTGACGGTCCCGATGGCCGATGAGCAGCGCATGAGCACCGCGGGACCGGACCCCTCCGACCTCGATCGAATCGCCAACGCCGCGCTCGCGCGCGTGGACAGCGGGATGCTGCTCGGGCTCGGCACCGGGCGGGCGTCCGAGGCCTTCATCCGCCGCCTCGGGGAGCGCGTCCGCCGAGGGCTCCAGATCAAGGGCGTCGCCACGTCGGAGCGCTCGGAGGCGCTTGCCCGCCGCGAGAACATCCCGATGGTGTCGCTCGAGGAGGTCGAGCGCCTCCACATCGCCGTCGACGGCGCGGACGAGGTGGCGCCCGACCTTGGCCTCATCAAGGGCCTCGGCGGCGCGCTCCTCCGCGAGCGCGTGGTCGCCTACGAGGCCGCGCAGTTCATCATCCTCGTCACGCCCGAGAAGCTCGTCGAGAAGCTCGGCTCGCGCGTGCCGATCCCCGTCGAGGTGGTGCCCTTCGCGAGCACGACGGCCACGCGGCACCTGATCGCGCTCGGAGGCAAGCCGGTGATCCGCAAGAACGCGGACGGGTACCCGTTTCAGACCGACAACCACAACTGGATCCTCGACACCGCGTTCGGCCCGATGGACGCGCCCGCGGCGGTCGACGCGCGCATCCGCAAGATCCCCGGCGTCGTCGACACGGGGCTGTTCCTCGACATGGCGACCCTCGTGCTGGTGGCGGACCCGGGCGCCGTCCGCGAGCTGACGCGGCAGCGCTAGCTCGGCGTGTCACGGATCCCGTCGGGGATCGCACGCACGCGAGGCCAGGGAACACGGCCCTCGGGCGGGCGGCGCCAGCGCGGCGCGCGCCCGCTCATGGCGGGATCGATGACAGGTGGAGCTAGCGCGCGTGGCGATCGAGCCTGCGGGCCAGGTCGTCCAGCGCGAGGTTGCCCGGAGCCCCGAGCGACACGCGCGCGCGGAGGCTCGCCGCGGCGTCGCCGGCCGGCAGCGCCGCGATCTCGGCCGCGACCTTGCGGTAGGCCTCGCGGAAGGGGACGCCCTCCACGGCGAGCTCGACGGCGCGATCCGTGGCGAAGCACTCCGGCGTGATCGCGCGGGCCATGCGCTCCCGGTCGAACGCGAGCCCCTCGACGAGCCGCGGCAAGAGGCGCGACGTCGCGAGCGCCTCGTCGAGCCCGCGCATCGTGGGGCCCTTCGTGAGCTGGAGATCGCGGTGGTAGCCCGACGGGAGCGCCACGATGGACTGCACCTCGGCGAGCGCCCCCTGGACGACGGAGCACGCCGCGCGCATGAGCTCGACGACGTCGGGGTTGCGCTTCTGGGGCATGATCGACGAGCCGGTCGTGAACGCCTCCGGGAGGCGGATGAACGCGAGCTCGCTCATCGCGAACAGGCTGAGATCCCACGCGAGCCGGCGGCTCACGGCCATCACCTGCCACGCGGCGGCGAGGATCTGCGCCTCGATGATGCCGCGCGACGTCTGGGACGCGAGCGGGTTCAGCGCCACGCCGGCGAACCCGAGCTCGCGCGCGACGCCCACGCGATCGAGCGGGAGGTTCACGCCGAAGCCCGCGGCGCCCCCGAGCGGGCAGCGATCGACGAGCGCCCGCGTCGCGCGCACCACGTCGATCGCGTCGGTGAGCCCCTCGACGAACGAGGCGGCCCAGTAGCCGACGGACGACGGCACCGCCCGCTGCAAGTGCGTGTAGCCGGGCATCGGCGTCTCCGCCTCGCGCCTGGCGAGATCGAGCAGCGCGCGGGCCCCGGCCGTCGCGTTCTCGGCGAGCTCGTCGAGCGCGTCGCGCTCGTACAGGCGCGTGGCGACGAGCACCTGATCGTTGCGGCTCCGGCCGGTGTGCACCTTCTTGCCCGCGTCGCCGATGCAGGCGACAAGCGCGGCCTCGATCGCGCTGTGGCCGTCCTCGTCGTCCTCGGTGAGCCGCAGCTCGCCGGCCTCGTTCTGGGCCGCGAGCACCTCGAGCTCGCGGACGAGCGCGTCCCGCTCCGCCTCGCTGAGCACGCCGATCCGCGCGAGCCCGCGCACGTGCGCGATCGTGGCCCGCAGGTCGTACGCGAGCAGGCGCTGATCGAGCTGCCAGTCGTCGCGCGAGGTGTAACGCAGCATCTGGGCGTCGGTCGCGCCCCCTTTGTCCCACAGTCGTACGCTCATTCAGCTCCCCAGGCTCTCGTCCACGAGAGCACGGATCTCGGCAAGCTTCCTGGCCTTGCCCTCGTCCAGCGGTCGCGGCTTCGCCGCGCCGGCCGCGGGCGCGAGCTCTCGCTCGAGCTCGCGCAGCTCGTCGTCCGCCGTCCGCGCCGGCCGGCGCTTGCCGAGGCCGAGCGCGCGGGCCAGCCAGCTCCTCGACTCGCCGATCGCGTAGTCGTCCGCGGCGATCCGGTCCGGCGCGGCGCGCAGCATGCGGACGAGCGCGGCGTTGGAGCTGGCCCAGACGGCGGACTCGTCGAAGTGGGCGCGCGGCGTCACGTCGAGGTGTCGCGCGGCGGTCCGATCGGGCACGTCGTGCAGCCGGCAGTAGACGGCGAGCGCGAGCGCGAGCTCGTCGACCGGCATCTTGGTCGCCGAGTGCACCTGCACGCCGCCGCAGCCCTTCGCGTACAGGTAGGAGCCGTTCGTCGCGAGGACGCCGAAGCCGAGCAGCACGGCGGCGAGATCCACCGCGGGCTCGCGGTCCGACGGCGCGAGCGCGTCGAAGGCGCCGGCCTCGCTCAGGAACATGTACGCCACGGCGCGCACGAACGCCGTCGTGAGCACCGTGGGGTTGCGGAGCTCACCCGCGGAGAGCGCGACCCGGTACCCGCCGTCGCCGCGCGGGGCGACGCGCTCCAGCTTCGACTCCAGCGCCATCCCGCCGCATGCGCCGCTCGAGCAGCTCACGGTGCTGGCCTGCCCCTCGGGGGTGACCACCGCGAGCTCCACCGGGACATCCTGGAGCCCGGCGTGCTCCTGGACCCGCACCATCAGGGCGGCCACCGTCTTCGGCGAGCCGTCGAACGCGTCCGGGAAGAACTCGGCCGTCGGCTGCACCAGCCCGCGCACCGGCTCCGCGCCGTGCTGGAGGAGCGTTGCGGTCGTACGAAGGATCCAGCGGATCTGCGGTTCGTCCGGGAGGTCCATACAGCCAGTGTATGCCACCGCTGCGCGGCGGTCGCGCGGTAGTTCCCAGGTCGCCTCAGCAGAAGGCCGGCCGGGCGGCAACGCCCGGCTCGGGGACGCGAATTTTGGCGTTTTTTTGTCCATGCCACTTCCTTTTCGACGGCGGTCGGCGACCGCGTAAAGTTGTGCCCCCATGACGGAAGAGGCGAAGGGCATCTCCGAGAGGAAAGCGGATCACATCGAGCTCTGCGCGACCGGCGACGTCGGGTTCCGCGCCAAGACCACGCTGCTGGAGCAGGTCGAGCTGATCCACGACGCGTTGCCGGAGCTCTCCCTCGACGCGATCGACACCTCGGTGCTGCTGCTCGGGAAGCGGCTCCGCGTCCCGCTCCTGATCGCGGCCATGACCGGCGGGACGGAGCGCGCGCGCGCGATCAACCGGGAGCTCTCGCAGATCGCCGAGGAGCGCGGGTACGGCTTCGGGCTCGGGAGCCAGCGGGCGATGCTGAACGGCGACGCCTCCGCCACCTACGAGGTCCGCGCGCACGCTCCGACCACCCTCCTCCTCGGGAACATCGGCGCCGTTCAGGCGCGATCGCTGTCCACGGAGGCGGTCGCCGAGCTCGTGGCCCAGGTCGGCGCCGACGCGCTCTGCGTCCACATGAACCCCGCGATGGAGCTGGTCCAGCCGGGCGGCGACCGGGACTTCGCCGGCGCGCTGGATGCGATGGGCCGGCTCGCGAGCGGCCTCAGCGTGCCGGTCGTCGCGAAGGAGACCGGCTGCGGGATCGGCCCGGGGACGGCGTACCGCCTGGCCCGGGCGGGCGTCCGCGACCTGGACGTCTCCGGCGCTGGAGGCACCTCCTGGGTCGCCGTCGAGGCGGCCCGCGCCGAGGGGGCGGCCCGCTCCCTCGGTGCGGCGCTGCGCGAGTGGGGGGTGCCCACGGCCGCCTCGGTGCTCATCGCCCGCGCTATCCGTCCTCGTTTCAAGACGATCGTCGCGACCGGGGGCATCACGAGCGGCCTTGACGTCGCTCGTGCGCTCGCGCTCGGCGCGCATGCGGCCGGGATCGCGCGCCCGGTCCTCCAGGCGTTCGTCTCGGGGGGACGGGACGCGGCGGTGCGGTACCTCGAGAGCGTCGAGGCCGAGCTCCGGGCGGTCATGCTGCTCGTCGGCGCGCGCGACGTCGCGTCGCTCCAGAAGGCACCCGTGCTGCTCGGACGGGAGCTGCGCAGGTGGACCCGGTTGCTGAAGCACATGAAGCAGATGGAGAGGGCGTAGTCGTGGCGGTCGGGGCAACGGGGGTAGGGGGGCCGAGTCGGCGGGGTCCGGTCCCCGGGGTAGGGCCGGCGGGGCCGAACCGACGTTGTCGGCGGGGACGGCGAGGCGCCCAGCGGTCGCTGTCCTTGGCGGGGGCGCCGGGCACGCCTCTGGCCCGCGCTCGACGCTTCCGTCCGGTCAGCCCCGCATGATACGGTCCGAAGCTCTGGAGAACCCCGGGATAAAATGACGGAGAAAAAAGGGCGTCCGAGCGATCGTCCCCCCGAGGACCTGAAGAAGGAGCGCGATGCCTTCATTCAGCAGTTCTTCCGCAAGGGGGCGCAGCTGACCGAGGAGCTCCTCCGCGAGAACGAGCGCCTTCGCGACAAGATCTCCGAGCTCGAGTCGGAGAACGGCAAGCTCCGCGCGCACCTCGCGAGCGACTCGGCCATCCGCGATCTGCTCCGCAAGATCGAGGAGCTCGAGCAGGAGAAACGCGACCTTGTGACGCAGTCGGTGCGGATGGTGGCGGCCTCGGACCGCTTCAACAGCCGCTACTCGGAGGCGGAGGGAGAGCTCGCGAACCTCGCGAACCTGTACGTCGCGCTGTCGCAGCTGCACGCGGCGCGCAACGTGCGCCATGTCCTCCGCAACCTGAAGGAGCTCCTGGCGCAGTTCCTCGGGGCGGGCGCCTTCTCCGTGTACCTGGCGTCCCCCGATGGTAAAGAGCTCGTCTCGATCGCGAGCGAAGGCGTCGCGGTCGAGGAGATCGCGCGCATGCCCGTGACCGAAGGCGTCGTCGGCCAGGCATTCTCGAAGGGGGAAATCTTCTTCGACGAGACCAAGGACGTCTCCAAGGGGAGCATCGAGGATCCCGCTGCAGTGATCCCGCTCGACTTCAACGGGCGCACCGTGGGTGTCATCGCGATCTTCAGCACGCTCCCGCAAAAGACGGAGTTCGTGAACGTGGACACCGAGCTCTTCAAGCTCCTCGGGGCCCAGGCCGCCCCCGCCCTCATCAACGCGCGGCTCTTCACCGACGCCGGCCGGAAGGTGCCTGGCGTCCAGGCATTCCTGGACCTGGAGGACTGATCATGGCCGAGTACTCGTGTCTGATCGTTGAAGACTCGCCCATGATGCGGCAGCTCTTGGTCTTCGCGCTGGCGCGCGTGAAGAACCTCCGCGTCACCGAGGCAGACGACGGCGTCGACGGTCTCCGCAAGCTCGCCTCGACCAAGTACGACGTGATCATCACCGACATCAACATGCCGATCATGGACGGGCTCAAGCTCGTCAAGCGCGTGCGCACGGATCCGGTCCACAAGGACACCCCGATCATCATCATCACCACCGAGGGGTCTCAGGAGGATCGTCAGCGCGCGTTGCAGCTCGGCGCGAACGCGTACATCACGAAGCCCATCCAGGCCCCGCAGGTCATCGCCAAGGTCAAGGAGCTCCTCAAGATCGACTGAGGCGCGCGCCGGCGGCCGCGCCCCGTCGCCCGCGTTCCGCGGGCGCACGATTCCATGCGCCGGCCGCTCGGGCGGCGCGGCGCCCCGGCGCGGCCGTGCGGATCGGCGCTGCGATGAACCCGCGCTCCGCTCTACGGCTTCGGTCCGAACTTCAGGAGCACGCGGTTGCGGCCGGTGCGCTTCGCCTCGTAGAGCGCCTCATCGGCCGCCGCGATGAGCTCCATGCCGTTCTGCACCGCGAGCTCGGGGTGCGCCGCGACGCCGACGCTGATCGTCGTCGGCATGCGAACGCCCTCGTGCTCGAAGACCGACCCCTCGATGAGGAGGCGCAGCCGCTCGCCGAGGATGCCCGCGTTCTCGAGCCCCACGCCGCGGCACAGGATGCCGAACTCTTCACCGCCGTAGCGCGCGAACACGTCCTCGGTCCGCACCGTGTGGCTCGCGATCTTGGCGATCCTCGCAAGCACGTAGTCGCCGGCGAGGTGCCCGAAGGTGTCGTTGATCCTCTTGAAATGATCGACGTCGAACATGAGCAGCGACAGGTGCGCGCCGTGCCGCCGCGCATAGGAGACCTCGGTCTCGAGCCGATCCAGGAAATACTTCTTGTTGAAGGCCTTGGTGAGGGCGTCGCGCAGCGCGGCGTCGTACATCTGCTGCTGAAACGACTCATCCAGGTGGTCGTGGTAGGTGAACTTGAGGATGGTCGTCGAGCCCAGGCGGATCTTGTCGCCGTCGTGCAGGGCGACGCGCGTGATGTGCTCGCCGTTCACCATCGTCCCGTTCGAGCTGTTGAGATCCTCGATCAGCACCTGGCTGTCCATCTGGAGGAGGCGCGCGTGGCGCCGCGAGATGCCGTCGTCGTTCAGCCGGATGGTCGCCCCGGATGCCCGGCCGATCACGATCTCGGCGCCCTCGACCCGGTACATCTCGCCGACGTTCGAGCCAGCGAGCACGATGAGGTAGGCGCGGTCCTTCGGCGAGCGCGCCGGGAGCTCCTTGTGGAGTTCCCCAACGTTGGCCACCCGCGTGGCCTCGAAGTCATCGTCGGGGAGGTAGCTGCCCATGCTCCCTGAGGATGATCCTAAATCCTTGAAATAGGTTCAAGCGGGAGGGCATGGCACAGGCGATGTTCCCTGTCGGGTAGGGTGCGTGACGGAGCGTCGCGCGTTTCGCGCGGAACGCGCGTTTTCCGCCCCTTGCGCGCGCTCCCGACGGAGCGCTCCCGCGCACCTGTGCGCTCACGCAGCCCTGCCGAGCGGCACCACGAGCTGCTCGACCCAGAGCTCGCCCGCCCGGAGCTCGACGAACGTCGCGTCGGCGTGCCCCGCGCCATACGCGGAGACGGCGCCGCTCCGCACAAGGTCGTCAAGCTCGCCAAGCTCGCCAAGCTCGCCAGGAGCGCGCGCACCTGCGCGCACGTGATCGACGGTGCCCCGCAGCGAGCACGGCGCTTCGCCCACCGAGCCGACGTTGATGATGCGCACCCCGCCCACCATCCGATCGAACGGGACGTGGGAGCCACCACAGATCACGACATCGGCCGGATCGTCGCCGAGCAGGGAGAGCACCTCCTCGTCGGTCATGTCGTGAGAGATCGGCTCGAGCGGATCCGCCGGGGAGCCGTGGACCAGGACGAGCTCGCCGCCGTCCTCGAGCGGCAGGCGGTACGTCGGGGCGAGCCGCGCCAGCCGCGCAAGGATCAGCTCGCCGAGCTCGGTTCGCGTCTGGGACAGGCGATCGAGCCGCGCGCGCTCGTGCTCGCTCCGCGCCCTGACCTTGTCGAGGTCCAGCGTCGCCAGGGCGCGATCCGATACGCCCTGTACGCAAACCGCCTTGGCCTGGGTGAGCCGGCGCCACGTCTCGAGCGGCTTCGGGCCGGGAAAGCAGAGATCTCCGGCGACCAGGAGCTGGGTGTACCCTCGGCGCTCGGCCGTGGCCAGGACCGCCGCGAGCGCGTCGGCGTGGCCGTGAATATCCGAGACGCAGAGCAATCGCACCCGGCGAGCATAGGATCTGAGAGCGACGCCGCCAAGGCGCGAGGTGGGGCCAGGTGGCGATAAACCGGCGGTCGGGCCCTGCGGAACCGCCGTTCACGCCCCCACGGTCTTGCTAGCCTCCCGCCATGCAACAGGTCTCGAGGCTCCTGGAGATCGCGAGCGCGATCGATGAGCAACGCGTGAAGGACCGCGCGGAGCGGCTGTCGTCTCGCCTTCGTCCCGGGACGATGGCCTTCGCCATCGCGGCGCTCCTGACGGCCGCCTACCCCGCGATCGGCGCGATCATCGAGGCGAATCCGGACATCGTGGAGCGGCTCGCGGCGGAAGGCCACCAGACGGCGCGGGATCGCGCCACGTACCTGGCGCGGATCCGGAGCCGCGTCGGCGACGTCTCGGACACGGACCGCGTCCGGCGGGAGCTCCGGCGCGTGGCGCGCGAGGAGCGGATCCGCGTCGCGCTGCGCGAGCTGCTCCCGCCGTCGGCGGGCGGCGCGGACATCGACGTCACCGCGCGCGAGCTCACCGCGCTCGCCGAGGCCACGATCGAGGTCGCGCTCGCCGAGGCCGTCTCCGCCGTGACCGCGCGGTTCGGAGAGCCGCGCACCGCGACGGGCGCGCGCTCGAAGTTCGTCGTGCTCGGGATGGGGAAGCTCGGCGGCGACGAGCTCAACGCGGGCTCCGACGTCGATCTGATCTACCTCTACGACACGGACGACGGGCACGTGGGCCTGCCCGGCGACCGCCCCGTCTCGGTCACCCTGCACGACTTCTGGGCCCGCGTCGCGCGCCGCCTCACGTCGACGCTCGAGGAGGTCACGGAGGACGGCTTCGTCTGGCGCGTGGATCTCCGGCTCCGCCCGGAGGGCCGGAGCGGCCCGCTCGTCAACTCCCTGGCCGCAGCCGAGCGCTACTACGAGTCGTTCGGCCGCCTCTGGGAGCGCGCCGCGCTGCTGCGCGCCCGCGAGATCGCCGGCGATCTCGACTTTGGCGCGGAGGCGCTCGGGGTGCTCGGCCCGTTCGTGTGGCGGCGCCAGGTCGATCCGCAGCTCGCCGTCGACATGATCGAGCTCGTCGATCGCGCTCGCGCGGAGCTCCCGCACGACGCGTCGCGCGACCTGAAGCTCGGCCCGGGCGGGATCCGCGAGGCGGAGTTCTTTGTGCAAGCCCTGCAGCTCATCTGGGGCGGGCGCGAGCCCCGCGCGCGCGCGCAGGGCATGCTCGACGGCCTGCGGCGCCTGCGCACCCTGGGGTACGTGACCGACCGGGAGGGGCGGGAGCTCGCGGAGGGCTACCTCGCGCTCCGGCGCGCGGAGCACGCGGTGCAGTCCGCGACGGGCGTGCAGACGCACCTCCTCCCCGACAGCGAGGCGGAGATCGCCCGCCTCGCGCGGGCGCTGCGCTTCGAGGACGCCGCGGCGTTCCTGGCCGACACTGCGCAGCGCCGGGGGCGCATCAAGGCCCGGCTCCTGTCGCTCCTTCCGAAGGGGAGCGCCCGGCCGTCGCGGTGGATCGACGCGATGGCCGCGCTCGACCATGGCGATCGCGACGCGTTCGCCGAGGCGCTGGCGAAGCACGCCGTGCTCGTCCTCGGGGGCGAGCCGGCGGCCGCCGCCGACGGCGCCGCGCCCGAGCTCGCCGCGCCGCCGGAGCCGCACGCCTCGCTGACGGCGCGCTTCCGCGACGTCGCCGACGATCTCTTCGAGCTGTCCCGCCACCCGGACGGCCTGCTCGGGGCGCGCAGCCGCGAGGCGTCCTCGTCCCTCGCGGAGACGCTGCTCGCCGCGGTGGTCGACGCCGCCGATCCGGAGCAGGCCGCGCGCTTCCTCCGGCTGTGCTTCTCCCGCATCAGGCACTCCTCCGTCTACGCGCGCATGCTCGGCGACGAGCCGCGCGCGCTCCGCAGGCTCGTCGAGGCGCTCGGGTCGAGCGCGTTCATCGGCGACGCCATGGTGAGGTACCCCGAGCTCGTCGACGCCGTCCTGTTCGCGCGCGGCGCGCCGAGCGCCGAGCTGATCCGACACACGATCGAGGCCAGCCTCAGCGAGGCGTCGCCGGACGAGGATCCGGAGGAGGCGCTCATCGGGGCGCTCCGGCGCGCCAAGGCGCGCGTCACCATCGAGGTCGGCCTCGCCGACCTGAGCGGCGAGGTCGGCACGCGCGAGGCGACGCTCGCGCTCTCGGATCTGGCCGACGCGTCGCTCGAGGCCGCGACGCGCTTCGCGCTGGGGACGCCGCCGGGCGAGCCCGTGCGAGGGCTCGCCGTGATCGCGATGGGCAAGCTCGGCGGCCGCGAGATCGGCTACGGCTCGGATCTGGACGTCTTCTTCCTGTTCGACCCGGCGTGCGCGCCGCCCGGCGAGCAGGGGGCCGCGTCCGACCCCGGCACGTACTACGCGCGGCGCGCGCGGCAGATCATCCGGCTCATCTCCATGTCGCACGCGGCGGGCCCAGGCTACGAGCTCGACACGCGCCTGCGCCCCTCGGGCAGCCAGGGGCTGCTCGTCACGTCCGTCGACTCGTTCGCTCGCTACCACGGCATCCGCCGCGCCGACGCGGCTTCTCCGGCGCCCGCGGAGCCGGAGTCGTCGCCCGGGGCGCGGCACATGCGCGCGGCGATCTGGGAGCGGCTCGCGCTGATCCGGGCGCGCGCGTCGGCCGGCGATCCCGAGCTTGGGGCGGAGGCGATCGCCATCGCGCACGAGGCTGCGTACCTCCAGGCCGACGACTTCGATCGGATCGCCGACGAGATCCACCGGCTCCGGCTGCGCATGGAGCGCGAGCTCTCGCACGAGCGCCGCGGCCGCCGCGACTTCAAGCTCGGGCGGGGCGGCCTCGCGGACATCGAGTTCGCGGTGCAGCTCCTGCAGATCCGGCACGGCGCCGATCCGCGCGTCAGGACCACCGAGACGCTCGCGGCGATCGACGCGCTCGCCGCGGCCGGACACCTCTCGGCCGGGCACGCCGAGACGTTCCGGGACGGCCACGCGTTCCTGCGCAAGCTGGAGCAGCGGATCCGCATCGTGCACGCGGACGCGTCGCAGCTCCTCGAGGAGGACGCGCCCGGGGTCCCGACCCTCGCGCGTCGGACGGGCATCCGGGGCCGCACCGCGGCCGAGGCCGCGCGCGAGCTGCTCGCGCGCTATGGCGCGATCACCGAGCGCGTACGCCGGGCGTACGAGGCCATCGTCGCGGGCGGCGCGGCGCCTCTCGGTGAGGCGAGCGAGGCGCGAGAGGCGAGCACGGCGAGCGCGGGGGAACCGGGGGCACCGAGGGGACCGAGGGGACCGAGGGAACCGAGGGAACCGAGGGAACCGCGCGACGACGAGCGCTGAAGGTTGCCGTTGACCCTTGTCGGACGCGGTGGAATGCCAGGCGTTCCGATGACCACCCAGAGCGAGCAGAGCGCACGCCCGTCCGTCGGGCACCGTCATGTCACCGGGACGAGCTCCCTTGATAGCCTCGTCGGCGCGCACCCGGGTACGCTGAGGCAGTTCTACGAGGCAGGGAAGCCGGCGGATCCGGCGGAGCTCGGCGATCTGCCGCGAGGGCGCCTGCTCGCCCTGCAGCCGACGGCCGGGATCCACCTGGCGACCCGCCCGCTGATCACGGCGCTCGCGTCGCGCTGGATGCCCTGGAAAGGGAACGAGTTCGATCATGGCGGCAACTCCGGCACGAACGTGGTCTTCGGGAGCCGGATCTGCCGCTTCAAGGCGCAGCTGATCCCTTCGGAGCTCGACGGCAAGCCGACGCTCGCGCTGACGTATGGCGAGAAGGCGTTCGGCAATCCCTGGCCGGTGAGCGCGGTCAAGGACGAGCTGCGGACCGTGGAGCCCGGGCTCGCGATCGGACCGATGCTGCTGAAGTGGCACGAGCGGTGGCACGCCGTGCTCTGGTTCGGGCTGACCCGCGTCGATCCGCAGTAATCGGCCGGACGGGCCCGAAGTGGGCTCAGGCGAGCCGGAGGCGCGAGCGGCGCTCGTCGCGGGACCTCGCTCGCGGCGCAATTGCGCGGCGCGCGACGTGCGACGTGCGACGTGCGACGTGCGACGTGCGACGTCAGAGAGCAACGCGCCCGTCGCGAATCATCGATCCGTCAATCCTTCTTGTCATTGCGTCACGCACCATGTCGGACGCACGGAGATCCACTGTCCGGGCCGTCCGGCCGCGCGACACGCATGTCCTTCGCGGACGCGGTAGTCAGAGGTATCAGGGCTCGCCCTAATAACCCATCGCTCCATTCCTGCTCTTTGCTGGACATACTTCCCGATTTCTACAGTCTGGCATACGATAGAGACTGGGCGGCAGCAGAGCACCTTTGCTCGCGTCGCCGGGAGGCTCGAAATGGTGACTTGGTCGGGCAAGGCGGGAGTCTTGATGGCTGCGATCGCTGTAGCACCGGGCGTCATGGCTGGCTGCTCCTGCGGAGATACCGGGGGCACGGCGCCTCTAGCATCCGGCGGCGCGGGGCCTGGCGGTGGCGCTGGAATCGGCGGTGAAATTGGCGGTGGAATTGGCGGTGGCTTCGGCGGCTTCCCGGCGAGCGTCAGCGGGGGCGGTGTCGGAGGCGAAGGCGGCTGCGAGGGCCTCGAATGCCAGCAGGCCGAATGCGAGAACGGGGCGAAGACGACGGTGAGCGGCACCGTGTACGACCCCTCGGGCAAACTGCCGCTCTACAACGTGATCGTCTACGTCCCCAATGCGCCGCTCGATCCCATCCCCGACGGTGCGACCTGCGATCAGTGCAGCGCGACGCTCTCCGGCAAACCGCTCGTGACAGCGCTGACCGATACGGAAGGAAAATTCGTCCTGGAGGACGTGCCGGTCGGCGAGAACATCCCGCTCGTCGTGCAGGTGGGCAAATGGCGCCGCGAGATGACGCTCCCCGTGGTCGAGCGATGCGAGGACACCGCGACGGACGCCGGGATCATCCGGTTGCCGCGCAACCAATCGGAGGGGCACATCCCGAAGATCGCGCTCACGACGGGCGGCGCCGATCCGCTCGAGTGCTTGCTGCACAAACTCGGGATCGATGAGAGCGAGTTCACGCCGGAGACCGGGACCGGGCGGATCCACCTGTTCGCCGGCCGCGGGGACGTCGATCACGTGGAGACGACGCGCTATGCGGACCGCCTGAATCAAGGCGCGGAGTTCACGCCGGCCACGAGCCTCTGGGGGACCGTCGACGCCCTGAGCCAGTACGACATGGTGATCCTCGCCTGCGAGGGCGACCCGCACCAGGAAGACAAACCCGGGCCGGCGCGCCAGGCCATGTTCGATTATACCTCGCTCGGCGGGCGCGTGTTCGCGTCCCACTGGCACAACGTCTGGCTGAAGCGGGGGCCGGCGCCGTTCCCGGACACGGCGGTCTGGGACAACGACATCACGGACCCGGAGAGCCCTCTCACGGCGCTCGTGGACACCACGCTCCCGAAGGGGCAAGCCCTCGCGGAGTGGCTCGTCAATGTCGGCGCGTCGGACGTGCCCGGCCAGATCGTGATCAACGGCGCACAGCATACGGTGAGCGACGTGACCGAGGACATCTCGACCCGGTGGATCTATTACGACGAGCCCGAGCCGGCCGGGGTCCAGTACTTCACATTCAACACGCCCGTCGACGTCCCAGAAGATCAGCAGTGCGGGCGTCTCGTGTTCACGGACATCCATGTCTCTGCGGCGGACCTCACGGGCCCGCCCTTCCCGGATGGGTGCTCCACGGAGGAGCTGAGCGCTCAGGAGAAGGCGCTGCTCTTCATGCTGTTCGACCTGTCGTCCTGCATCGTGCCCGACGACGAGCCGCCGCCGATCCCCATCCCCATCCCGCAGTGACCTGCCTCCCTGGCATCCACCGCGCTGCCGGCGCCCCGCGCGCCCGCGCGCCGGCCCCGGAGCCCCGCCGGCGCTGAAGGACGCATGTCGGTATTCTCCTGAACTACGTCGTCTCCATCCCGAGCTGCCCCGCAAACGATCCTTGATGATGGGCGGAGAGCGTCCTCGATATCGATTGAGCAGACGGAAGCGTACGAAGACGCACGAAGACGAACGAAGACGACAATCATGACGACAGCCGAGACAAGGGGCTGTCGCGGTGGGAAGCACCACGCAGATACGGAATGTCATCCATGCATGGTCCGGGGATCCTGCTAGGATGAATCTCGCCCGCAGTGCGGGGTTACATCCGGAGCCTGGGTCGCGGTCTTCGGCTCGGCAGAAGGAACATTCCTACGATGGTCCAGCATCGCCCTAAGCCAGCGGCTGCATGTCGGGCCATCGAGCGTTGGCTTCGCGAGGGCGGTCGTGCTCCGCGGTTGCGCGGGGCGTCGCAGGAGACCGGGCGCACGGAGGCGCTCCCGCTGCAGGGCGAGATGGGGGGGATGCGCGGAGTGATGGAGGGCGATGAAGTTCAGGTCTGTCCTGCGCCGCCGCCGCCGTCCTCGCGCCGGTACCTGTTCAGCCGGCGCGGCGACGCGGGCTGCCCGCTCTGCGCGCGGCGCGCTCGGTCGACGATGCCAGGCCTCGGCGGGGCGCCGTATCCCTTCCTGGCCGCCACCTGGGTGGTCCTCATGGTCGGCGAGCCCTTGCCGTCACCGCCCTGATCACGCCCGGGCGCTGCGTCGTGCGCGCCGGCCGCGCTGCAGCGCCCGTGCGCTGCGTCGTGCGCGTCGGCCGCGCTGCCGCGCACGACGCTGCGCTCCGGGAGCGTTCGTCGCCAGCGCGGCGGAGCGGCTGACGCGCGCCCACCTCTCCCGTTGGCCGCGAAGGTGGCTGGCGCGCCGCTGCGCCCGGAGGTGGGGCCCTCGCGCGGAGGCTCGGCGGCCGAGATCTGCCGGCGCCCTCCTGGGATGCTTGGGATGGGATGTGATGGGAAAGGTGCGGCTGGGCGCTCCGCGGCGAGCGGCGCGCCCGACGCTGCTGCTCAGCTGGCCGCCGACCGCTTGCCGGCGGTCGCGCGCTTCTGCCCCGCCCTCTGCGCGCCCGGCTGCGCCGCCTTCGTTCGCCGCGCGGCTCCGCGCCCGACGCGGGCGCTGGCCGACGGCTTCCTCATCGCAGCTGCGCGCTGCGGCGCCGCGCGCTTCGCGCCCGCCGCGCGCGTCGTCTTGCGCCCGCCGGCCGGCGTCGCGCCCGCCGCGCGCGTCGTCTTGCGCCCGCCCGGCGTCGCGCCCGCCGCGCTCCGGCCGCGCCCCGCCGCGCTACCGGTGGCGGTCCGCTTCCTCGTCGTGGCCGCCCTCTTGGCCGCGCCGCTCTGCTGCCGGCTCGTCTGTCCGGCTGTCGCCTTCCTCGGCGCGCTGCTGGTCTTCTTCTTCTCCGCCGCCGCGGTGCTCCGCGCCGTGCCCGGTCGCGCCGCGGCGCTCGCTCCTGCCTTGCTCGCTCCCTTCTTCGCCCGGGTCACTCGCCGGGTCGACGCAGCGGCCATCCGTGCGGCGGCGGCGGACTTCGTCCGCCTGCGCGGAGCCTTCCGACCCGCCTCACCCTGGGAGTTCGCGGGCGCAGCTTGCTCGCGCTCGCCGCTCTGGACCCGCTTCCTCTGCTTGGACGTATCCTTCGATGTCTCGCCTCTCGGCATTGAGCCCTCCCCCCGAGCTCTCTCGACATGAGCTCGCTCGTGGACTCATGGTGCCACAGCCTTCCCTCTTTCCCGGTCGGAAAGTCGGCGGGAAGCACCGGAATCGAAATCAGGATCCGCTGTAGCCAACCCCGGCGAAAGCGCCTATTGCGCGTCAGGCGCTCGGCAATTCCGCGCTCCAGAGCCGCGCGGTGGAGCCGCGGGCGCGGTGGAGCCGCGGGCGCGGCGAGCCCCACGCCCGCGCGAGGCGCGCTCCACCACGCCCCGCGCCGCGCGTCAGAAGCAGGTGCCGCCGCCGCAGCTCCTGCCCACGCAGCGCAGCAGCTGCAACGTCTCCGGGCTGTGGATGCACTGGAACCCGCAGACGGCGGGGCCGCTCCCCTCGTCGAGGCAGCCGAAGAAGCACGCGACGTCGTCCGCGCAGGTGGGGCTGAGCAGGCACTGGCTCAGCTGCGCGCAGCAGCGGTCGGCCACGCATCCTCCGCAGCCCGTCCCGTCCGATGGGCAAGCGGGGCCGCCGCAGAGGCCGTCCTGGCAGCTGCCGTTGCAGCACTCGCCGGAGTCCGCGCACGGCTGGCCGTCGCGCGCGCACGGGGGCCGGCAGACGCCGTCCTCGCACGCGCCGCTGCAGCACGCCTCGCCGGACGCGCAGCGGCCGCCGTCTGCGGCGCACTCGGCGCAGACCAGCCCGCAGAGCCTGGGGACCTCGCCGACGCAGATCTCGTCCCAGCTGGTGGTGCAGCAGAACGGGTCGAACCGGCAGAGCTCGGCCGCGCACCCGCCGCAGTCCGCGGCGAGCGGCGCGCCGATCTCGCAGGGCGCGTGCGAGCACGCCGCGCCCCCGCACACGCCTTGCGCGCAGACGCCGGAGCAGCACGCATCGGCCGAGCCGCACGCGACCCCGTCCGAGCTGCACCCGCCGCAGATGCCCGCGTTGCAGCGCCCGGTGCAGCAGTCCGCGCCCTGGCCGCACGCGGAGCCGTCGGGCGCGCACGCCTCGGCGCAGGCGCCCGCGACGCAGGCGCCGCTGCAGCACGCGTCGCCCGCGCCGCAGCGCGCGCCGTTCGGGATGCACGGCGCGCGGCACGCGCCCTCCACGCAGCTCAGCGAGCAGCACTGTCCCGCGGACCCGCACGCGCTCCCGTCCCGGAAGCAGCCCCGCCCGCAGGCCCCGCCCATGCAGACCCCGGCGCAGCACTCCGCCGCGCTCTGGCACGGCGCGCCGTCGGCCGAGCAGCCCTGCCCGCAGAGCCCGCCGGCGCACAGGCCAGCGCAGCAGTCGCCCGGGGCGGCGCACGGCGCGCCGTCCCGCGCGCAGCCGTCGCCGCCGCAGATCCCCTGCGCGCACGCGGCGCTGCAGCAGTCCGCCGCGCCCTGGCAGGGGAGCCCGTCCTCCCGGCACACCGGCGGATCTGGGGGCGGCGCGTCGGGGGCGCCCCCTGCGCCCGCGAGATCGGGCAGCCCGACGAGCTGCTCCCTGGAGCCGCACCCGACGGCCGGCGCCGCGAGGACCACGAGCACGAGGAACACGAGGAGGCAGCGCGCTCGGAAAAGCACGGCGCGGAGGCTACCACGGGGGCAGTTCACGACGGGCGGGCGTGGCGGTGGGGCAACGGCGGGGACGTGGGGAACGTGGGGAAGTGGAGATGGAGATGTCGAACGGAAGCGGGGAAGCGGCGCCGCCGGGGCGGGAGACCTCGGCGGCCCGCCGAACGTGCGGACCCGAGGCCGCTTCCGATGCTACACTCGCGAGCGTGTCGTTGAAGATCGACCAGGATCACGGGCGCTTCCGTCAGATCGTTCGCGGCCGCATCCGCGAGAACCTGCGCAAGTACATCTCGCAGGGCGAGCTCATCGGACGAAAGGGGAAGGACCTCGTCTCGATTCCCATCCCTCAGATCGACATCCCGCGCTTCCGCTTCGGCGACAAGCAACGCGGCGGCGTGGGGCAGGGCGACGGCAACCCCGGCGATCCCGTGGGGGGCTCGGACGACAAGCAGCCCGGCCAGGGGCAGGCGGGCAGCGGCGAGGGGGACCACCTCCTCGAGGTCGACGTCACGCTCGAGGAGCTCGCCGGCATCCTCGGCGAGGAGCTCGAGCTGCCCGACATCCAGGACAAGGGCAAGAGCAAGATCTCGAACGCCCACGATCGCTACTCCGGCATCCGCAGGGTGGGCCCCGAGTCCCTGCGCCACTTCAAGCGGACGTACCGCGAGGCGCTGAAGCGCATGATCTCGAGCGGGACGTTCCGTCCGTCGGCGCCCGTCGTCGTCCCCGTCCCGGACGACAAGCGGTACCGCTCGTGGAAGACGATCACCGAGCCCGTCGCGAACGCGGTCATCATCTACATGATGGACGTCTCCGGGTCGATGGGCGACGAGCAGAAGGAGATCGTGCGCATCGAGTCGTTCTGGATCGATGCGTGGCTGACCCGCCAGTACAAGGGCCTCGAGTCGCGCTTCATCATCCACGACGCGATCGCCCGCGAGGTCGACCGGGACACGTTCTTCCACACGCGCGAGTCCGGCGGCACGATGATCTCGAGCGCCTACAAGCTGTGCTCGCAGATCATCGACAACGACTACCCGCCGGACGAGTGGAACATCTATCCGTTCCACTTCTCCGACGGCGACAACTGGTCGATGGACGACACGCTCTCCTGCGTGGACGTGCTCAAGACCCAGATCCTGCCGCGGGTCAACATGTTCGCCTACGGGCAGGTCGAGAGCCCGTACGGCTCGGGCCAGTTCATCAAGGATCTGAAAGAACACTTCTCGCAGGACGATCGGGTGGTGGTGAGCGAGATCAGGGACAAGGACGCGATCGTGGGCAGCATCAAGGATTTCCTGGGGAAGGGGAAGTAGAGCGGTATGAGCAAGTTCGCCCTGAACACCGCGCTTCCCCGCTACCTGCGCACCGAGAAGGAGCGCATCGAGAAGATCGCCCGGGACTACGGGCTCGACTTCTTCCCCGTCATCTTCGAGATGCTGACGTACGATCAGATGAACGAGATCGCCGCGTACGGCGGCTTCCCGAGCCGCTACCCGCACTGGCGGTTCGGCATGGAGTACGAGCAGCTCTCGAAGAGCTACGAGTATGGCCTCTCGAAGATCTACGAGATGGTCATCAACAACAACCCTTCGTACGCCTACCTCCTCGAGGGCAACTCGCTCACCGACCAGAAGCTCGTCATGGCGCACGTGTACGCGCACGTCGACTTCTTCAAGAACAACTTCTGCTTCCGGTCCACCGATCTCGACCATCGCGGCCCGATCCTCGACCCGGTGCGGAAGAGCGACGCCTACGATCCGGACCGCAAGTGGATCGACAAGATGGCGAACCACGGCGCGCGCGTGTCGCGCCACATCGAGCGCTACGGCATCAACAAGGTCGAGGCGTTCGTCGACCACTGCCTCTCGCTCGAGAACCTGATCGACCCGTGGGCCCCGTTCACCGGCCGTCCTGTGGTCAAGGAGGACGAGGAGCCCACGGAGGAGCCGATGGACACCTACAAGCTCCGGGCCAAGGAGTACATGGACTCCTTCATCAACCCGGAGGAGATCCTCGCGGCGCAGCGGAAGAAGCGGCAGGACCAGAAGAAGCCGGAGCGCAAGGTGCCGGAGCGCCCGGAGCGCGACGTGCTCAAGTTCCTGATCGACCACGCGCCGCTCGATCGGTGGGAGCGCGACGTGCTCGAGATCATCCGCGAGGAGACCTACTACTTCGTCCCGCAGCGCCAGACGAAGATCATGAACGAGGGGTGGGCCTCGTACTGGCACTCGAAGATGATGACCGAGAAGGTCCTCGATGCGTCGGAGATCATCGACTACGCCGAGAACAACGCCGGTGTCATGGCGACGGCGCCGGGGCGCTTCAACCCCTACAAGGTCGGCGTGGAGCTCTATCGCTACATCGAGGAGCGATGGAACAAGGGCCGCTTCGGCCGCGAGTGGGAGGAGTGCGCGGACCTCGACGCGAAGCGCACGTGGGACATGCGGCTTGGCCTCGGCCGCGAGAAGATCTTCCAGGTGCGCGCGCTCTACAACGACGTGACCTTCATCGACGAGTTCCTGACGCCGGAGTTCGTGATCGAGCAGAAGATGTACACGTTCGGCTTCTCGGGGCGGAACGACAGGTTCGAGATCGAGAGCCGCGAGTTCAAGGAGGTGAAGGAGAAGCTCCTCTTCCAGCTGACGAACTTCGGCGACCCGTACATCCGTGTCGTCGACGCCAACTATGGCAACCGGGGAGAGCTCCTGCTCGAGCACGTGCACGGCGGCTTCGACCTTCGCGCCGACTACGCGCGCGAGACGCTCGTGGCGCTCGTCCGGTGCTGGAAGCGGCCGGTCGGCGTGGCGACGAAGATGGATAACAAGCCTGTGCTGCTCCGGTACGACGGCAAGGAGCACGCGATGACCCCGTACAAGCTGTGAGCGCCTGCGGAGCGATCCGCCGGCTCGGCGTCCTGCTCGCGCTCGCCGGCTGCGCCCCGGCGGCGCCGGCGTCGCGCTCGCCGGCGCCGCGACCCTCGGCGGAGGCCCCTGCGCCGCCTGCCCGGCTCGATCCGACGGCGAACACGGCGCCCGCGCCGCCTCCGGGGAGCGGCGCTGCCCCGGGCGCGGCGGGCGCGCCGGTCGGCTCGGGCGTCCCGCTCGACGCGCCGTCCACAAGCGAGGCCGCGGCGGCGAGCCCTCCTCCGCGCGTCGCGCGCGGCACCGGCACGTCGGCGGACAGGAAGCTCGAAGAGGGCGACGCCGCCTATGCGAGCGGCGATTTCGCCGCTGCCGAGAGGGCCTATCGCGCGGCCGCGCGGCTCGACAAGAAGGACGCGGCGGCGATCGTCGGCGCCCAGCGCGCGGCGATCGCCAGGGCAGGCGTGTCCACCGACTACAACGGGGCGCCGGGCGACAGGACGCTGCTCGCCGCGCTCCCGGAGCTGAAGCGCGCGGTGACGCTCGAGCCCGACCACGCGCTCGCGCACCTCGAGCTCGGCCGCGCGCTCCTCGTCCTCGGCCGGGCCGACGCGGCGCTCGGTGAGCTGACACGTGCCGCGGAGCTCGCCCCGAGCGACGCCGAGGCGCACTCCGCGCTCGGCGTCGCGCACCTCGCGCTCGGCGACCTGCAGGACGCTGTCCGTGAGCTGACGCGGGCGGCGGAGCTCGCCCCCGGGGACGCGGAGCGGCAGGCGAACCTCGGGACAGCGCTCCTGGCCGCAGGGAGGACGTCCGACGCGATCCGCGCTTACGAGCGCGCCGCGAGGCTCTCGCCAGCGGACGCGCGGCTGCAGAACGACCTCGGGACGGCGCTCCTCGCCGCGAACGATCCCGCGCGCGCCGTTCCGCACCTCGAGGCGGCCGTGGCGCGCGATCCGGCGCGCGCCACCTACCGATCGAACCTCGGGTATGCGCACCACCTCCGCGGCGACCTGCAGAAGGCGACCGCGCTCTACCGCGAGGCGCTCAAGCTCGACGACAGGCTCGGGAGCGCCTGGATCAACCTGGGCAACGCCCTTGCGCAGTCGGGCCAGCTGAAGGACGCGCGCGCAGCGTACGAGAAGGCGCGCGCCGTCGATCCCACGGATCCGCGCGTGAAGGCGGTGATGGACGAGCTCGACGCCATCGAGCGGCGCGGCGCTCCGCCGCGGTGACGCCGAGGCGCCGGTCGCGCGCGCCACAGCGGCGCCGCGCGTTGCGGTCGGGACGCGGCGCGCTGCAGCGCCGGACAGCGCGACGGCGAACACACGCGGCCCGCATGGATGATTGTCAAGCTCAATCGTTGCCATGTCCGGCCTCGCGCGCTTCTTGGCCGTTCGCGCCGTTCGCGCCGTTCGCGCCGCGCGCGCAGCTCGCGGCGAAGGTGAGGGTGCTCGGTCGAGCGGCGCCCAGCCGCAGGACGAGGGCTGCGGGACCATCGATGTTGCGACGCGCTCCCGGACGCCTGACGACACCCAGCGCCAGCCGCGAGCGCTCGCCCGGCGTGGGGCTCGTCGCGGCGCTGCCTCGAGACGCCGACTCCCGCGCGAGAGGGCCGCATACCGAATCCGCGCCCGAGAGACGCACTCGGCCCCGGCGCGCGATGGGCCACGTGGTAGGTGGGCGCACGGATCTCCTCGCACTCCCGCGGCGACTCGCCGGACCACACGATGTCTGAGCGCACCTCCGCCGCGCGCAGGAAGGGGTTGACAGCAGCGACGCACTTTCGATTACCTCTCTTCTGCTGCTCCAAATGGTCTGATGGTCAACGACCGTGCGCCCCGCCGAGGCGGCGGGGCGCACATGTGTAGCGAATTACAAATGGCGCCGCCGGCGCGGGTGCTCTGTGGACAAAATGTCTGCCTGTCGTGGTGACCCACGAACATCGCGTGCTGAGGCAAGCGGAGCCCGTTTCACCCGGATAAGCGCGCAACGACCGAACGGAGCCGCCGACCAGCAGGCGGCGCCCTACATCGGTTCACCTGGTCATGAGACCAGTGATCGTCGATAAATGCGAGCTGTATTACAGAAAGCTTACGGCGCGGTGGCATGCCTGGTGCAACCGGCCGGGCGGTCGCTGACGTTTCTGCCGCGTGAAGGCCCGGATGGCGCTCGCTGGAAACCTCGCGATGCACTCGACGGGGCACCCCGAACCCGGGTAACCTCGTTCGTGCCTCACTTGTCAACCAACCCCCGAGGCTTTGATGTCCGTTTCCAAGCAGGCCGACATAGCTCCGACCTTGCGACCGCCGCCCGCGTTACCGGCGGACGGCATGGTCATTTCCGCGAACTTCTCGGTCGGTGGCTTCAGTAAACGGTGGAACCACTGTCATCAGCTAGCCAATTTCCTCGCGAGGTACGCGAGCGCCAATGAGGATGACCCCGAGCGCCACGCGACCTTGCTCTCGACGTTCTTCAACGAATTGCTGGAAGCGATATACCGGAATCACGGCTCCACCGGCGAGATCAAGATGCGGTTCCGCAAGAAGCAGAACCACATCCTCGTCGAGGCGGAGGTCCCGATCAACGAGCAGAGCGCCAAGTTCTACAACCACGCCGTCCAGCTGGCCAATCAGCCGGATCCGATGGCCTGGTATCGAGAGCAGCTCGAGCACGACGTTCCGGATGATGACGCTCAGGCGCTCGGGCTGCTCGAACTCGCGGTCGTCTACGGCTCGAAGCTCAGTATCTCCGAACCCACGAACGGGGACTGGCTCCTTCTGGCGATTCAGTTCCCGTTCACTGAGGTAGAAGAACTATGACAGCTCCGATCGGTCGCGAATCCGCCGTACCGCCCTCGTCTGCGAGCGGCCTCCCTTCGTGGCGCTCGCAGGTGACCTTCAGCATGCGCGTCGACCAGACCGACCAGGAGGTTGCGCTCTCGGGCATGCTGCGGCCGTTCGGTGCCGATCAGATGAGGGCCATCCGCGGCACGCTGGAGACCGCGGCCAAGAACGCGAGCGGCGAGCTCTGCCTGGACTTCAAGCGGCTCAAGTACATGAACAACGTGGCATTCCTGGAGATAAACAGGTTTGTCCGTTGGGCCGTCGAGGCTCGTCCGAACCTGAAGATCAGGCTGATCATCTCCAGCGTCATCCCCTGGGCGATCCGCAAGTTCCAGGTCATCGCGGAGATCTACTCGAGCGTCTCCGTCGAGATCTACGACGTCGCGTTCTACCCGAGCCAGGGGATGCTCGAAGATGCCGAGTTCATCGACGTCCTCCGCCTCCAGGAGCGCATCATCTGGGAGCACGAGAAGACGGGGCTGACGAACCACGGCCTCTACCCGGGGATGAAGATCGCCGACATCGCGTGCGGCTTCGGCGACTTCGCGATCTTGCTCCAGAAGGAGTTCAAGCCGGAGCACGTCGTCGGGGTCGATCACTCCCGGCCCGCGCTCCGCTACGCGCAGGACCACGTGCGGCGGCTCGGGCTGGAGAACGTCGAGTATCAGTACGGCGACGCCGCGGCGCTGCTCCTGCCGGACAACTCGTTCGACTTCGTGTCTTGCCGTCTGTCTCTCCAGGTCTTTCCGCAGCCCGAGCGCATCATGCAGGAGCTCTATCGCATCTGCAAGCCGGGCGGCCGGATCTACATCACGAACGAGCTCCTGTCGTGCGCGTACGGCTATCCGGAGCAGGACCTCATCCGCGCGACCTACAAGCGGTTCGTCGAGCTCGGCAGGTCGATCGGGATGGATCTCGATACGGGGATAAAGACGCGGCAGATCATGGGAGAGGCGGGCCTCGAGGACATCCGCGTCAACCTGATCGACATCAACAACATGAATACGGACTGCTTCGACTTCGCGCGCGTCGTCGAGTGCTGGATCTCGGTGACCGCCAACATGGCCCGGACCGCCGGCGCCCCGCCGGACTACCACGCCGAGCTGAGCACCGGGCTTCGCGCTCACATGGCGGCGATCACGCACCCGCACGGCCTCGCCTCGTGGCCGATCTACGCCGGCTCGGGCCGCAAGCCGATGCGGGTCATGTGAGGGGAGAGACCGGGTCGTCATGCTCCGCCGCGTCGTGATGCCGATCGAGTGGCCCAGGGCCGTGCCGTTAGGAGATTGCCAGCCGTGAGCGTTCAACCTCGGAACTCTGGCGAACAGCGGCCTCAGAGCCTGCTCTTCAGGTTCAGGAAGTTCAGCACCAAGATCATCTTCGTGACGGGCGTGAGCGTCCTGCTCGGCGCCGTGTGGAACGTCGTCGTCGGGCGGCAAGGCATCCACCGGCTGAGCAGCGAGGCCGCCGCCGAGATCGAGGCGGGCCTCAACTCGGCGAACCGCGAGTACCTCACCAATCACCTGGAGGACAAGGCCACTCACGTCAACCTCAGGCTCGGCGAGGCGTACAGGGATCTCCAGACCCTCGCCGGCGTCTTGCAGATCGTGATCGATCGCGAGGAGGACGTCGCCCCGTTCCTGCGGACGGCCGCCGACTTCCCGTATTTCCGCGATCAGATGAAGTACAACCCGAAGGGGAACTGGTACCAGAACGATCCTAGCGAGCCGAGCGTCGTCAGCGTCTGGGGCTACATGGGGAAGGACGGGACGATCCTGCCCGAGGTCCAGCGGGCCGTCGACGAGACGGCGTTTCTCGACCTGATCATGCCCGCGTTCGGCAAGTACGGCGCCGACAAGCTTCAGATCTATTACGTCGGCCCTGAGGACAAGCCGTATGTGCGGCTGACGCCGTACACGGAGCTGGCGTCGACGTTCGACAAGCTGTATCCGGGGCACAACGACCAGGGGTGGTACAAGTTCTTCTTCCCCGGCATCGCCGAGAGCTGGAACGAGTGGGCGAAGGACCCGGCCGGGCTGGGCGCGCACCCGGATCAGACCACGGTCACGGCGCCGTACGACGACGCGGCGGGCGGCGGCATCGTGATGACGGCGTTCCACCCGCTCTGGGCGAAGGACCGCAAGAGCTTCGTGGGGTCCGTCGGGCTCGATCTCACGCTCGCGCAGCTCATCGAGTCGATCAAGGACGTCAAGCTGGCCACCGCGGGCTTCGCCTTCCTGGCGCAGGCGGACGGGAACGTCTTCGCGGTCAACGAGCTCGGCGCGAAGACGCTGCGGCTGCGCACGGACGCGGGCGCCGGTCAGAACTCCGGCGTCGGCATGCTGCAGCGGTTCTTCAAGGACAGCGAGGACCCGGGGGTCTCTGGCATCGTCCTTCCGAACGATGATAAAGTCGACTACCGGGAGATGGTGATATCGGGCGAGACGTACATCATCGCCCTCCAGCGGCTCGCGCCGGTGAACGGCTGGGCCGGGCCGGACGCGCGCGTGGCCAAGGAGCGGTGGACGATGGGCTTCGTCGTCCCGAAGAAGGAGATGTACGCCTCGCTCCTCGCGGCGCAGAAGAGCATCGAGAAGAGCAGGACGGTGATCGTCGGGACCCAGGTCCTCATCACGATCGCCTCGTTCCTCGTGCTCATGCTGGGCGTCTACCTGATCTCCCGCAAGATGACGGGCGCCCTGGTCGCGCTCTCGACCGGCGCGACGCGGATGCGCGAGGGCGATTACGGCGTTCGCATCGACGTGAACTCCGCGGACGAGATCGGGCAGCTCGGCGTCGCGTTCAACGAGATGGCGAGCGAGATCGAGGCCTACACGAACAACCTCGAGGAGCTCGTCGGCGAGCGGACGAGGGCCCTCGAGAAGGCGAACGAGGAGATCAGCGAGCTGAACGCGAAGCTCGCCCAGGAGAACATCCGGCTCGGCGCCGAGCTGAACGTCGCGCGGCAGCTCCAGCTCATGGTGCTCCCCGCGCCGAGCGAGCTCCAGGAGATCCCGGGCCTCGACATCGCGGGCTACATGGCCCCTGCCGACGAGGTCGGCGGGGACTACTACGACGTGCTCCGGAGCGACGGGCTCGTCAAGATCGGCATCGGCGACGTCACCGGCCACGGGCTGGAGAGCGGCGTCTTGATGCTGATGGTCCAGACGGCCGTCCGGACGCTGCTCGCGGCCAACGAGCGGGATCCGAAGAAGTTCCTGAGCATCGTCAACAAGGTCATCTACCAGAACATCCAGCGCATCCGATCGGACAAGAACCTGTCCTTGACCCTGCTCGACTACAGCGACGGCGAGCTCCAGCTCACCGGTCAGCACGAGGATCTCATCATCGTCCGGAAGGACGGGACCCTCGATCGTGTCGAGACCATGGGGCTCGGGTTGCCGATAGGCATCGACCTGGATATCAGCGATTTCATCGGTAGCATCGAGGTGAAGCTGGAGGCCGGGGACGTCGTGACGCTCTTCAGCGACGGCATCACCGAGGCGGAGGACTCTTCAGAGGAGCAGTACGGAATCGACCGTCTGTGTCAGGTGATCTCGCGGAACCACGAAAGAACCTCGCGGGAGATCAAGGACGCTATCATCGAGGACGTCTTGGCGCACGTAGGCTACAACAAAATCCATGATGACATTACTGTACTTGTCATTAAGAGGGTATGAGCAAGGGGGAGACTGGGCATTACCATGAGCGAAATCATCGGCGTCTACTCTTTAGACGATTCGTTCAGCGAACACATGTCGCTGACGTTGTACCCCGACTCGTTCGCGGTGAGATGGAGCCTTTGTAACCTGACGGCCAATTTCATGGCCGAGTACTTCGGCGAGCTCTTTCCGGAGATAGACGGCGAGGACAGGCTCATCAGCCGAGACGAGGTCTCAGGCGCCATCGGGTACGTGCTGAACGAACTGGTTGAGAACGCCGTCAAGTTCAATCAGCACGGTGACATCACGGTGACCGTGGGTATCGGGCGTGAGGACCTGGTGTGCCTCGTCAGCAACCAGATCACGAACGCCGCCGTCCCCTCGCTTCGTGAGAAGCTCCTAGAGCTCACACAGGAGGACCCTGGGGAGCTCCTGCGTCGGCAGGCGGAGGCGAACGCCGAAGACGCGGAGAACGCCGGGTCGGGGCTCGGGTATCTCATCATCATGAATGATTACGGTGTCAGTCTTGGCTGGAAGCTGGACCCGATCTCGGTCAACAGCTTCAGCATCAAGACGATGGCCAGGATTCCTATTTTGAATGAAAGGTCGAGAATGGAAATCAAAGGTGGTAACTACCGGGTTTGGTACGATCCCTCTGAGGTGGTGGTGTACCTGGAAGGAATCCTTCGTCTTGGCGGCACCACCGAGTACGCCCCGATCGAGGAGCTGCTCGACAAGGTCCTGGCCACGAACCCTCCCACCATCACACTCGACGTCAGGGCGCTGAACTTCCTGAACAGCTCCGGGATCAACGTCCTCTACAAGTTCGCGATCGCCACCAGGAAGAAGGGCGAGCTCCAGCTCATCGTCCGCGGGTCGAAGTCCATCCCGTGGCAGGGGAAGTCGCTGCCCAACCTCAAGAAGTTCAATCAGAACTTCGAGATGATACTCTGTGATTGAGATCGGATGGGTTCTTCCGTCCAACCCGAATCGCGTCCAGGTCGAGCCATGACTGCACCCAAGGACATCAGCTCGATGCACTCCAGAGGCTTCCTACAGAAGCAGAGCAATCTGGATGCCATCAGGGCGATCGTGAAGGAGCGGCAAGCGTGGAACACGTTGCTCCGCGAGGAGGGGAACTTCACAGACTTCATGGAGCGCTGCAGCGCGCTCTTGGAGTACGTCGACAAGCTGAAGCTCGACTTCGACGACCTCTCCCTGGTGCACGAGGCGATCCTGGAGCACGCGACCAGCATCGAGAACGAGCTCGAAGGGTACAACCGGGCCATCGACGACGACCTCGCGGTGGCGCGGCAGGTCCAGCGCGCCCTCCTTCCGGAGGCGAGCGGGGCCATCGCCTCCTCGTTCGACATGGCCATCTTCCACAAGCAGCTCGCCCAGGTCGGAGGAGACTACTACGACTTCTTCTACCTCCCCGGCGAGCGCCACGCGATAGGTGTTTACGATATCTCAGGTCACGGAGTATCGTCGGCGCTCATCATGGCGTTTCTGAAGGCGCAGTTCGCCCACGCTACCAAGCGGCTCGATAGCCCTGGGGCGATCGTGGACTGGGTGAACCGGAGCGCCTACTCGTTCCTCCGGGAGGTTCGCCGGTACGCGACGGTGAACTTCGTCATGTTTACTGACCGATTCCTCCGCTACGTCTCGGGCGGAGGGTACGGGCTCCTGGTCCGTCGCGGTACGCCTCGCTCGTTCAACCGGGTGAGCAACTTCATCGGTCTGCGCATCAAGCCATTTCACGAGTTCGAGCTGCCGTTCGAGGAGGATGACGTCCTCGCCTTGTACACAGACGGGATGTTCGAGGCGCAGGACGCGAGCGGGGAGATATATTCCGTGCAACGTCTCAACGAAATCGTCGTCAAGCACAGCGAGGAACCGGTGCAGGTGATCCTCGACCGGTGCATCGAGGACTACACGCGGTTCCGGGTGGCGGACGCCGACGACATCACACTGATCATCCTGCGAAGGTGCGCCTGATGAAGCCCGAGAAGAATCATTCGCAGACGTCGGTCGGTGCATCGATATATATATCTCCGATCGATCACATCACGGGCGACGTGGCCGGCCTGCTTGCGAACTTTTTGGACGCGCTTCTGGTGAGGTTCTATCCCAGACGGATCTGCCAGAAGGTCAACGTGGTGGTCACGGAGCTGGTCACCAACGTGCTCCAGCACGGGACCGAGCGTGAGAGCGAGGTGCGGCTCGATCTGAGCATCGATCCGGATCGATTGCTCATCAAGGTATCCAACCGCGTTACGCCGGAAGAGTACCGGACCGTCAAGGCGGTATTCGACGAGATCTTCGCCGCGGAGGACCCGAGAGAGCTCTTTGCCAGGACGGTGCGCGAGCGGCGCAACGATCGACGCAGGGGCGGTCTAGGGCTCATTCGGTTGACCGCCGAGAACAAATTCCATCTCTCGACGCAGTACGTCGATGGAATCCTCGTCGTCCAGGCTACTTTCCCTTGAAAAGGCTGCGTATGTTTTCCACGAAAGGTCGCGTATGAAGGCTCTCAGCTATGGAGAAATCACGGATGGCGGGCTGAGCGTCTTTCAGTCGGTCGCCCGGCTCGATGACGACAACCGCCTCGTCTTGACCTTCGAGGGCGCTATCCGGATCGACAACCCGTACCGGTACCTGTCGAGCTACCTGGACGAGCTGGCCCGAGTCCTCCCGCAGCACCCGATCACGTCCACGGTGATGGATTTCGTGAAGATGCGGTTCTGCAACTCGAACGGCTTCTACGTCATCATGGATATCGTGGACGCCGTGTACAACCTGGTGCCCGGCCGGGTGACCGTGCGGCGGATCCTCGACGATGACTGGCAGCACGAGACGCTGCCCATCCTGCTCAACCTGAACGAGGAGCACGTGGCCGCGCGGACGACGTTCGAGGACGTCAAGGAGACCTAAGCGCGGGGGTGTGGGCTGGGGAAGGCGACCGGCGATGGACACACCTGCGAACGAAGCGGACGTAGAGAGGTTCTTCGCTGTCTGTCCCGATCCGCTGTGTGTTCTGCGGAGCGATGGATCGTTTTTGCGGGTGAGCGGCGCCTGGGAGCGGACGCTCGGCCTCGGGACCGAGGATCTCGTCGGCCGGAGCCTCCTCGATCTCGTGCACCAGGACGACGTCGTCGCGACCAGGGAGCAGATGGATCGGCTCCGCCAGGGGCCCGTCACGCTCGGGCTGGAGAACCGGTGCAGGAGCAGGAGCGGCCTCTACGTCTGGCTGTCGTGGTCGATGCTCTCGGTGCCGAGCGAGGGGCTCGTGTACGGGTGGGCGCGCAACGTGGGCAAGCAGAAGCGCCTCGAGCGGGCGCTGATGCAGCGGATCGAGACCAAGATGCTTGTCGCGTCGATCTCGGCCCATTTCATCAACGTGAAGCTTTCGGACGTCGACCGCGGCTTCCACTCGGCGCTCGCGGAGCTCGGCAAGGCGCTCTGCGCCGACAGGACGAGCCTGTTCCTCCTCGCGGAGGACGGGCGGAGGTTCCTGAACACGCACGAGTGGTGCGCCGACGGGGTGCCGTCGCTGCGCGCGGAGCGGGGAGTCGTGTCCAGGGACGTGTATCCGTGGCTCGTCGAGCGGCTGTTCCGCCTCGAGGTGTGCGACGTGCCGCGCGTGGCCGATCTGCCGGAGGAGGCAGCGAGCGAGCGGCGGGCCTTCACGGAGCTCGGGATCGCCTCGCTCGTCCGGATGCCTGCAGCGTACGCGGGGCGGCTCGTGGGCGTCGTGGGGCTCGACGCGGTGCGATCGACGCGCGCGTGGGACAAGAGCGTCCGGGCGCTGCTCCAGGTCATCGGCGAGATGTTCGCGATCACGCTGGAGCGCATGCGCGCCGAGGAGTCGCTCCGCGCGGTGGTCGAGCAGCAGGAGTCGATGCGCGCGGTGATCTCGCGGCAGGAGTCCGCGATCGAGACGCTGTCGACGCCGATCATCCAGGTCTGGGACAGCGTGCTCGTGCTGCCGCTCGTCGGCAGCATCGATCGCCACCGGGCGACAGAGATCACGGAGAAGCTGCTGCGCACGATCGTCGAGACGAAGTCGCGCTACGCGATCGTCGAGGTGACGGGGGTCGAGGAGGTCGACTCGACGACGGCGCAGCACCTCATCAGCATGCTCCAGACGATCGAGCTGCTCGGCGCGCAAGGGGTCGTGGCCGGGGTCCAGCCGCAGGTGGCGCAGACGGCCTCGTCGCTCGGCGTCGAGCTCTCGTCCGTCCAGGTGCATCGGGACCTCCAGGAGGCGCTGAGGTGGTGCATCCGGGAGCTCCGGGCAGACCGGGCGACAGGGAAGCCGCGGCTGGGACGGCGGTAGATCCAGGTTGCGCTTCCCCCGGGGAGCGAATATTTCGTACACGAAGCATCGTGACAGCGACCCTGCCGCCGCCCGAGAGGCCGGAGATCGACGCCATCGTGGAGATGATCATCTATCTCTACACGGAGTCGCGCAGGCTCACGAAGGGCATGGCGAGCGGATTCGGCCTCACCGGGCCACAGCTCACCATCCTCAAGCTGCTCGAGTCGTTCCAGGATCTCTCGCTGTCCACGCTGTCGGAGCGCATCCGGGCGCAGAACAGCACGGTGACCGGGATCGTCGATCGCATGGAGCGAGAGGGGCTCGTCCGCCGCGAACGCTCGAAGGCCGACCGGCGCGTCGTCCACATCCGGCTCAGCGAGAAGGGGGCGCGGCTCGCCCGCGAGATCCAGGTCGAACCGATGGAGATCTTCCGGAGCGCGCTGCTGAGCTTGAGCTCGACCGATCTGCGCGATCTGCTCCGGATCCTGACGAAGCTGCAGAAACAGGTGGTCTCGCGGGTCGGACTGAGCCGGACAGAAGAAGAGCGACGGCGCTGAGGACGCGAAAGGGAGGCAGGGGGCATGAGAGAGAAGCCGACGTTCACCGGGGAACCGAGGGATCCGAACGGACGAGATCCCGATATCTGCGTGGTGACCTGCGCGCTGTCAGGGGTGCTCGCCGGCCGCAAGCAATGCCCCGCCATCCCCTATACGCCGGTCGAGATCGCCGAGGAGGCGAAGCGGGCCTACGACGCAGGGGCGGCGGCGGTGCACATCCACGCGCGCAACGATGACGGATCACCGACGTTCTCTCCGGCCGTGTTCGCGCGGATCAAGGACGAGGTGCGCAAGCGCTGCCCGGTGATCCTGAACTTCTCGACGGGCACCCTCCTCGACGACGTGAGCGAGCAGTGCGCGACCGTCCGGGAGAGCCGCCCCGAGATCGCGGCGCTCAACATGGGCACCATGAACTACTCGAAGTACTCGCGCGCGCGGAAGACCTTCGATTTCGATATGGTGTTTCCCAACACGTACGCGAAGATCTGCAAGCTCCTTGACGCAATGAACGAGGCCGGGACGAAGCCAGAGCTCGAGTGCTTCGATACGGGGCACACCCAGGGTACCTGGCCGCTCGTCGACATGGGGCTGCTCAAACCCCCGCTCCAGTTCTCGTTCATCGTCAACGTGCTGGGCGGCATCCCCGCGCACGTGGAGTCGCTCCAGCTCCAGACCAGGATCATGCCGCCCGGCTCGGAGTGGGAGGTGATCGGGATCAGCCACGGGCAGTGGAGGATGCTGGCGGCGGCGCTCGTGCTCGGCGGCAACGTGCGGTGCGGGCTCGAGGACCACTTCTACCTGCCGAGCGGCGAGATGGCGCGCAGCAACGGAGAGCTCTGCGAGGTGGCCGTGCGCATGGTGCGCGACGTCGGCCGCAGGCCGGCGACGGTCGAGGAGGCCCGGCAGATCCTGGGCCTTCACGACGGCGGCGCGGCAGGAGCGACAGGAGGAACGGCCTCGTGACGGAGCGCGCGTACACGGTCATCCAGGCCTTCTCCGCGGGGGGCGTCCTCCGGCTCACGCTGAACAACCCGTGGCGCAAGAACGCGATCGGGCCGGCGATGGTGGGCGAGCTGCTCGACGCCCTCGCGGCGGGCGCGGCGGACGAGGCGGTGCGCTGCGTGGTCCTGACCGGCGCGGGCGACGCGTTCTGCGCGGGCGGGGACTTCGCGCAGATCGCGGGCGCCGAGGGGGCGCCGCCGCCCGAGATGAAGGGCGATTACGCGGACCTCCTGCTCGCCTTCGCGAACTCGAGCAAGCCGATCGTGGCGCGGGTGAACGGGCACGCGCTGGGCGGCGGGCTCGGGCTCGTCGCGGCGTCGCACTTCGCGATCGGCGCCCGCGGCGCCAAGCTCGGGACGCCGGAGATCAACGTCGGCCTGTTCCCGATGATGATCATGGCGGTGCTCCAGCGGCACGTGAGCCGGCGCAAGCTGCTGGAGATGATGCTCCTCGGGCAGCGCCTCGACGCCGACGAGGCCGCGCAGTGCGGCCTGCTCAACAAGGTGGTCGAGCCGGGAGCGCTCGACGCCGCGGTCGACGAGGTGACCTCCGCCATCACCTCGAAGAGCCCGATCGCGGTGCGCCTCGGCCTCGAGGCGTTCGCGGCGCAGGACGATCTCGACCTCGAGTCGGCGCTGCCGCTCCTGCGCGAGCGGCTCGCCGGCTGCCTCGCGACGGACGACGCGCGGGAAGGGCTCCTGGCCTTCCTGGAGAAGCGAAAGCCCCGCTGGTCGGGCAGGTAGGCGCGCCGGGGCGCGCAGGGAGAGGTGGCCCGTGAACATGCGAGAGCTCGTGAAGGACCTCGAGGCCCGTCGGGAGCTGGTGCGGCGGATGGGCGGCGAGGAGCGCGTGGCGAAGCAGCACGCGCGCGGGAAGATGACGGCGCGGGAGCGGCTCGCGGCGTTCTTCGACGACGGGGTGCACTTCGAGGTGGGGATGCACGGCACGCAGATGGGGCTCGCGGCCGGGCCGGACGGGAGCGACCGGCCGCCGGCGGACGCGGTGGTCTGCGGGTTCGGCAAGGTCGACGGGCGGATGGTCTGCGCCGCGGCGTACGACTTCACCGTGAAGGGCGGCAGCATCGGGCAGACGGGCGAGGAGAAGGTGACCCGCCTGCGGCAGATGGCGCTCCGCGGCCGCTGGCCGATCGTGTGGTTCATCGACTCGGGCGGGGCGCGCATCGATCCCGGCTCGATGCACCCGGACAGCATCTCGCTGTTCGCCGGCTCCGGGCACCTGTTCCGCGAGCAGGTGCACATGAGCGGCGTCGTGCCGCAGGTCGCGGCCATGGTGGGGCCCGGCGCCGCGGGCACGGCGTACATCCCGGGGCTCGCGGACTTCGTGCCGATGGTCAAGGACGTCGGCTCGCTGGCGCTCGGCGGCCCCGCGCTCGTGCGGGCGATGACGGGCGAGGACATCTCCGAGCAGGAGCTCGGCGGCAGCAAGGTGCACACGACGAAGAGCGGCGTCGGGGACGCGGAGTACCCGAGCGACGCCGAGTGCGTCGCCGCGGTGAAGCGGTACCTGTCGTTCTTCCCCTCGAGCTGCGACGAGGAGCCGCCGCGCCTGCCGATCACGGATCCGATCGACCGGCGGGAGGAGTCGCTGCTCGACCTCCTGCCGGAGAGCCCGCGGCGCGCCTACGACATGCTGAAGCTGATCGACGCCATCGTCGATCACGGCGAGCGGTTCGACCTGAAGCCGCGGTGGGCGCGGTCGATCATCACCTGCCTCGCGCGCATCGGCGGCCAGCCGGTCGGCGTCGTGGCGAACCAGCCGACCCAGATGGGCGGCATCCTCGACGTGGACGCGTCGGACAAGGCCGCGCGCTTCATGCAGATCTGCGACGCGTTCAACATCCCGCTCGTGTTCCTGCAGGACGTGCCGGGGTTCATGATCGGCTCGAAGGTCGAGCACGAGGGGATCATCCGCCACGGGGCGAAGATGCTGCACGTCATGGCGGCGGCCACGGTGCCCAAGATCACGGTGGTCGTGCGCAAGGCGTACGGCGCGGGCTACTACGTGATGTGCGGGCGCGCGTACGAGCCGGACCTCATCGTCGGCTGGCCGACCGCGGAGATCAGCGTGATGGGGCCGGAGGGGATGCTCGGGATCGCGGCGAGGAAGATGTTCGGCGACGCGCCGCCGCCGCCGGAGGTGAAGCAGGGGATGGTCGACGCGATCCAGAAGAACATCGACGTGATGAAGGTCGCCGGCTGGGGCCTCATCGACGACGTGATCGATCCGCGGGACACCCGGAGGGCGATCGCGTGGGGGCTGGAGCTCGCGCGGAAGAAGCGGGTGGAGCGGCCGGAGAAGAAGCGGGGGATCCTTCCGGTGTAGGGCGAGCCCGGTGCGTTAGCGCGCGCGGCGGCGTTTGGGGCGCGGGGGACGGGCAGGCGAGGGCTCAGGCGCAGCGTTGGGGCCCTCCAGCTCCGCGAGGCGGCGGCGAAGGTCGTCATGGTCGGCCAGCGCGGGACCAAGGTCGGAAAGAGCGAGTAGCTGGCGTATGACGAGAGCTTCTCTGTCAGGCTGGTTTGTTCTGCGTGCGAGCGACGCGATTTCTCGAGCCTGGTGCTCCATCTTCGCTCTCATACGCTTCACTGGGCGGAATTTCGCGTCCAGAACCTGAAATCTCAGCATCATACGTAGCGCAGCATCCGCATTCTTCTCGTCTCCTAGTGCTCGGAACTCCTGAGACGCCGAGACGAGCATACTAACGGCATCGTCGATCCGCTGGATAGCCACTGCTGACATCGATGCATGCATCCGTGCCATGCTCGCGATCTGTCGATTCCCGATCGAGTCCGCCTCACGAATGGCTTCCTCAAGTCGACGGAGGGCAGCCTCGTGCTCCCTGCACTGCGTCAGAGCGACCCCTATAAGGACGCTGATCGATGCGTGCGCCTCACGATCGCCTTGCCCCTGCGCGAGAGCAGCAGTGCGCTCGAAAACCCTCAACGCCGCGTCGCTCTGCCCTGCATTGACCAAGGCGACACCGAGCTCCGCGAGTGCCAGAATGAGCCCGCGGACATCCTCGCGCGCCTCCGCTTCCTCCGCGCGCCTCTGGAGAAGAGAGAGCTGCTTTCCAGCGCGGTCCCGTGGCGTGGGCTCGACCAGTTCGGTCGTGCGGAATGGATCGACCGCCCATTCGAGCAGCGTGGCTGCAATCCCGTCGTAGGCCTCGGCCAGAGGCTCATGGACGGCGATGTCTGTCGCCCGGCCGAGCAGCTCCTCACCGAATCCGTAGCGGGCCCGCTGCGGTACTAGATGGGTTTGGAGCCCATACGGATGCTCTTCTTGCGTCCAGATGCCCTGCTCGATCCCCGCTTCAAACCACGGCTTCTGCTCCGCGAGCCAGCGCTCTGCCAGCGTCGTTTCCTCCACGATCGGGACCCGACAGACCGAAAGCCACACCCGCGGCTTCTTCCGTCCGGCCCGCTGCTCGGGCCCTGCTGCAGCGATCGATCTCGCCACGCGCTCGATCCCCTCAAGCGATTGCCGGTTCGGCGACGTCATGAGCATAACGCTGTCCGGGAGCTGAACGGTGCAGATCCCCCCTGGATCCGTGAGGCCAGTTCGGCTGTCCACGAGCACCAAGTCCGCTCGATCCACCAGCTGGGCGCGCAGCGTCTCGACAGCCCGCGCCCCCGCCCTCGTCTCGTAGAACGCTTTCCAGTCGAAGCGGGCAAGGCGGCTGTCGTACTCGGCATCTTGGCGCCCCGCGATCATCAGGCGCAGCGAGCCGTGCCGGGGGCCGCGCTGCCCTTCCTGGATCCGCATGAGCCAGCCAGTCGCGTCTGGCGGTTCGGGGTCCTTGCGCAGCACGGCTTCCTCCCATGCCTCGAGGTAGTCGAGCACGCCTCGCGCCTCAGCGAGCTCCCGCTCAGGGACTCCGAAGAACGTATGCAGCCCCGGCGCCTCCAGATCCCAGTCCACCGCGATCACGTCGAGCGCGTGGGTGTCCGCGAGCCGATACGCAACGTTCGCGAGGGCCATGGTCCGCCCTACGCCGCCCTTGTAGGCGTAGAACGTGACCACCCGGCGATCCGCGTGGGTGATGCTCAACGGAACGCCTCCGGAGGCGCGGGAGACAACCGCGGGGGCAGCTGCGGATCCATCGCGGAAAGGGCGGCCCAGTCCGGCAGCGCAGGCTCCCTGCGATCCCCGCTCGCTTGGAGGACCAGCGGCGCGGTGCCCGTCATCACGCCGCCGATGCAGATGGACTGGAGTCCGCTACGCGGCAACAGGCGTCGCGCGGCTGCCACCAACGATCGGTCGTGCGCTGCCGGGGGTTGCTCCGCCTTTTTCTCGAGCCGAGCGAGCGTCGCGAGGAGCGCCCCCAGGGCCTCGCGGGCGACCGGTTCGCCTCCACCCCGGTCGAGACCGTTGATGAGTATACGCACGCGCGTTGCGCCTCCGTCGTCGCGCAGGACCTGCACCTCGGGCTCTGGGAGGATGCCCCGCGTGTTCCTCCGTCCCGAAGCGCCTGTACGGAGGAACGCGCGCAGTGCGCGCTCGAAGCGACAGAAGTAGCGGCATGCCGCAGCGAAACGTCCCTCCCCCTTGCGCCCGCCGAGCACGAGATCGAGCACCAATTCGTTCATGGCAAACGGATCCTCACGGAGGAGCTTCTCCACGATCTGCCTTCGAAATTCCTCAAGCAGCGGAGGCAAGTCGACCTGGACATCATCCGCGGGCAGCAGAGCGGACAGCAAGTATCCAGGCCGATCGGGGAAGCGCGCGTGAATGAAGCGGATGTACGCGTCGCGTACCTCGAAGGGATTCTTCGCGTGTGTCCGGCGACGCAACAGGAACGTGCGCAGCTCGATCAATAGGAGGGCCTGAAGCTCCAGACTTTCCGGCGAGCCCCACGTGCCAGGCGCGCGTTTCATAGTGAAGAGGCGCCGGTCGAGGTAGCCGACGGCAGCGCTGATCGGATCGATCATGTGCTCCATCCCGCGCGAAGCGCCGCCAGCGACTCGTCAAGCCCCGGAGAGTCCATGACCCTGGTCGTGTGCACGTCCTCCGTGTACTGAAACTTCTCCGTGAGGTATCGCTCCTCGGGATATCCATCGGCGCCCGTCAGCGCGCAGACGCAATGCTTCTCCGTGGTCACGCATATGTGGTGGGTCCACTTGGGCGGATCCGGGATGCCCTTGGGTAGGATGCCGATGAGACCCTTCTGGATCATCAACAAAGGACCACACCAGGGGGCAGCGCGCAGGAGCCAGAATCCCGCGTCGTCGTCCTGTTCGCGCGCGAGAGGCCAGATCGCCTTCGCGGCCTCGTCGCAGCGGCTGCTGTCTGCGGGATGGTCGTGCAGGATGCGCTCGACCCTGCTTCGCTTCGTAGGTGGTCGCCACGTGATGGTCATGGTCCCCTCTGGCGCGTACGTTCGCCCAGAAATCCTGGATGGAGCGTCGCATCGAAGCGACCCCAGCACACCTCTACGACATCAGTCGCGATCCTCCTGCTCCGGCGCCTGGCTGGCCTCGGGCTTCGGCGTCGGCACGGCTCGCGGCGCGGCCGCATAGAACGGCTCTGGTGCGCTCTTCACGCGAAGGAGCGTCGTGTTCTTGGCGTGGACGACGGCGGTATACGCATCCAGTCCGAGCCCGGTGCCCGGCTCGTTCGCGTGCAGCGTCGCCGTGACCTCGTAGAGGCCCTCGCGCTTGAACGTGTCGGCGGGGCAGACCTCCCGGAGGAGGACCGAGACGTCGGCCGATGCGCCGGGCTTCAGCGTCCTGAAGAGATCGCGCGGGATCGCCCTCGTCGGCGGGGCCGCCGTGCAAATCGTCTCGCCGTTCGGGCCGGCCACGTGGAACTCGAGCATCCGAGACCGGATGGCGACGGTCATTGCGCGCCTGCCAGCGTTCTTGGCGCTCACCCGGACGACGATCGAGCGAGGGCTCGCCGCGTCGGACCAGGGTTCGCTCGTGAGCTCCAGGCGAGGCGCGTTGGCGTCCACGATCGGCTTGCCCCGCGCACCGGCGCCGTGGTCCTTGTCCGCCGGAACGCGCTTTTCCGCGGACTCGCCAGCTGGCCTGTCCGCGGACGTCGGGGCCGCCTTGTCGTCCGTGGCCTGAGCCGCCTTGTCGTCCGTGGGCTGAGCCGCCTTGTCGTCCGTGGGTTGAGCCGCCTTGTCGCCAGGAGGCTGAGCCGTCTCGCCCGCCGGAGAGGCTGGCTCGGAGCCGCCGGCATCGTCCGCGGCCGCATCCGGGGGCAGGGCATAGCTCAGCACGACGGTGGGCGCCGCGAGGCCGGGCGCAGGGGCGAACGCCGGCGGATCGTCCGTCGACTCCGCAGCGAACGGCGCCGCCGGCGGCTTCTTCGACCACTTGGGCGGCGGACCCCAGCCGTACCAGGTCCTCACCACCGAGCCGCCCGCGAGCGCCGCCTCGTCCTTGCCGAAGCAGAGCAGGCGCGGGTCGAAATGCTCCATGTACGACTGACCGGGCGCCAGCAGCAGCGCGCGCCGCTCCGGGAAGCCGCTCGGCTTGAGCCCCGCGGGCGCGGCGCAGCGGACCGTCTTCTTCGCGCGCTTGTTCAGCGTCTCGACCTCCAGGCGCAGCAGCCGCACGTCCGCCGGGATGCGCATCGGCCGCTCCCCTTCGTTGTCGATCCGCAACGTCCAGGGCCCGTGAGGCGACGGCGCGATGAGCCACAGGCGCGCCGGTGAAGGCGGCAGCGGCGGGGACTCGGGTGCCTTCTTCTTCGCGCTCGCCTTGGGCGCGGCGACGCTCGCCTTGGGCGCGGCGACCTTGCTCCCGCCGGGCGGCGGAGCGGCGCCAGCCTTCGGCCCCTCCGCGGGCACGGCGGAGCCCGGTCCTTCGGTCTGCTGCGCGGGGCTCGACTTCTCGTCCGCGAGCGCGAGCGCAGGGCTCGACGCGAGCCCCATCATGGCCGCTGCAGCAGGAGCGATCGAGGTGAACAGACAGGCGATCCGGACGAGACGTGTGCGCATGGAGGATCCGTTCGGGAGCGAACGCTTCCGCTTTCTTTCCGGGGGCGTCAACCTTAGCGTAGCCAGCGAGCCTGGCCTCCTCCGGAGCGCCCGGGCGCTCTCCCACCGCTCGAAGCGTGGTCATGCGCGGCCTGTACGCCATCGTCGACACCGACTCGCTCGCGCGCCGCGGGCTCGATCCTGCGGCCTTCGCCGAGGCCGTCCTCGACGCGCGCCCCGCGGCCATCCAGCTGCGCGACAAGCGGGGCGGGGCGGCCCAGACGCTCTCGCTGCTCCGCGCGATCCAGCCCCTGGCCGCGCGCGCGGGGGTGCCGCTGTTCGCGAACGACAGGGCGGATCTCGCGATCCTCGCCCGCTGCGACGGCGTGCACGTCGGCCAGGACGATCTCCCGGTGGCCGCGGTTCGCAGGCTGGCGCAGCGCGCTTCCGTCCCGCTGCGCGTCGGGCTCTCGACCCACACGTCCGCGCAGATCGAGGCCGCGCTCCGGGCGTCGAGCGAGCTCCGCGACGCCGGTGATTCCGGCGATTCCGTCGAGCGCCTCGACTACGTCGCCATCGGGCCGATCTTCGCGACCTCGAGCAAGGAGCGCCCCGACGCGGTGGTCGGCCTCGAGGGGCTCGCGTCGCTGTGCGCCCTGGTCGAGCGGGAGCGTCCCGGGCTCCCGGTCGTGGCGATCGGCGGCATCTCGCTGGAGAGGGCGGCCGAGGTGGGCGCGCGCTGCTCCGCCGCCGCGATCATCGCCGCGCTGCTGCCGGAGCAGGGCACGCCCGCGCCGCGCGCCCTCGAGGAGGTGAGCGCGCGGGCGCGGGCGCTCCAGCAGGCGCTCGCGCTGGCGGGCGCGGGCGCGGGCGCGGGCGCGGGCGCGCGTGCGGCGCCGGTGGACAGGGGCGCGCGATGAGCCTCACGCTGCTCGCGGCGGCCGCCGCGGTGGCCGCGACCGTGGGCTACATGGCGTCGCGCCGCGAGCGGGAGGCGCCGGGAGGGAACGGCGGCGAGCGCGCGCGAGGCGCGCCGGCGGCGCCCCCGGGGGACGCGCCGTGGCACGAGCTGCCGCTCGCGCTCGGCGACGTGGTCCTCGCCGGGAGCGAGGAGCGCTGGCTCTCGGGCGCGATCGTCGCGCGCGAGCGGGGCGAGATCGTCGCCGCGGTGTTCCTCGCGCCCGAGGGCGGCGCGCACGGGGCGGTCGTGGCCTTCCCCGCGCCTCGGCGCGAGATCCTGTGGCTCGCGCCCGCGGCGGCCGATTCGCCGGACGAGCCGCCGGCGACGCTCGAGATCGCGGGCGCGACCATGCGGCGGCGGGCGCGGCTGCCGGCGGCGCTCGAGCGGTGCGGGCAGGGCGCGCCCCCCGTGGGCGACGCAGGGATCATCGCCCTCTACGACGGCGCCGGGCGCGACGCGGCCGTGGTGCTCGCCAGCGAGGGGCGGATCCACGCGTGGGCCGGGCGGCGCATCGAGGACGGCGGATACGAGCGGCTGGGCGGAGGCGGCGAGGGCTGACGCCGGCCCGCGCGGCGACGTGGGCGCGCGGCGCCTGTCAGCCGACGACGCTGCGCAGCTCCGCGATCAGCGACGCCATCGCGAGGCTCGGCGAGGCGTTGCGCTCGAGCTGCGCCACGGCGCGGGAGACCACGGCGTAACGCCGGGCCGACAGGCCTGCGTGGCGCGGATCGGACGTGACCGCGGCGCGGGCCTCGCGGGCGAGCGCGGCGCTCAGCGCGCGGAGGTCGTCCTTGAGGGCGCCCTTGTCGCGGTCCACCGACTCGGCGAACACGACGGCGGGCCCGAGGTCCCGGGCGGCCGCGGCCTCGAGGACACGCTTTACAAAGGCGTCGCGCGAGGCGGTCTGCTCTTCGTCGGCAAGATCGAGCGCCGTGGACGCGCTGCCGGCGGCGAGCTCGACGGCGAGGTCGTGCCGCCCCTCGGGCACGCCGCGATCGCGGAGGATGCGGCGGATGAGGGCCTCGGAGAGCGGGGCGAAGCGGACGGGCAGGGTGCGCGAGCGGATCGTGTTGAGCAGGCGGTCGCCGCGCGAGGTCAAGAGGATGAAGTGGGTGCCGGGCCGCGGCTCCTCGAGCGTCTTGAGGAACGCGTTCGCGGCGCCGACGCTGAGGTCCTCGGCGTCGCGTACGATGAACACCCGAGCGCGCCCCTCGTGGGGCGGGTAGGCGGCGCGGGCGAGCACGATGGCGCGGACCTGATCGACCGAGATCTCGGTCAGCTCGTCGCGGCTCCGGCCGATGACGGCGGCGGGGTAGAAGTTCTTCGCGACGATCTGCACGTCGGGGTGGAGCGGCGCCGCGGGGCGCCCGTCGGAGCGCGCGGCCGCGCGCCGGCACGCGTCGCAGCGCCCGCAGCCGAGCGGGTCGCCCCCGGTGCAGACGAGCGCCTGGGAGAGGGCGACGGCCGCGAGCTCCTTGCCGACGCCCGGCGGGCCCTCGAAGCGGTAGGCGTGGTGCACGCGGCCCGCCTCGAGCGCGCGAACGAGCGTGCCGACCGCGGTGTCCTGGCCGAGGATGTGGGAGAACGGCACGGCCCGCTATCTAGCACGACCCGGGGTCGACCTGGTCCCGGTCCGCGCCGCGCGCGAGGCCGCCCGGCGGCGGCTTCCTTCCCGCGCGCCGTCCCGCGCGCCGTCCCGCGCGTCTTCCCGCGCGTGATGGCGTCCTCGTCATCGTCATCGTCGTTGCGCGCGGCGGTGATAGGTTGCCGCGCATGCGCGTCCTCGTGCTCGGCGGCACTCGATTCATGGGTCATTTCCTGGTCTATCGCCTGCTCGCTGCGGGCCACCAGGTCACGCTCCTGAACCGCGGCGCGACGCCCGACGCGTTCGGCGATCGCGTCGCGCGGGTCCGCTGCGATCGTGCGGCCGGCGATCTCGCGCACGCGCTCGGAGGTCGCGCGTTCGACGCCGCGGTGGACTTCACCGCGTACACGGCCGCGGACGGCCGCGCGGCGGCCCAGGCGCTCGGCGGCGGGCGCATCGGCCACTACGTGATGATCAGCACCGGCTCGGTGTACCTCGTCCGGGAGGCGTGCCCGCGGCCGTCGCGCGAGCGCGACTACAACGGCCCGCTCCTCCCTGAGCCCGCGGGCGAAGAGGACCGCGCGGCGTGGTCTTACGGCGTGAACAAGCGCGGCTGCGAGGAGGAGATCGCCGCCGCCTGGCAGCGGGACCGCTTCCCCGCGACCGTCCTGCGCATCCCGATGGTGAACGGGGAGCGCGATCCCTACCGCCGCCTCGATCGGTACATCGTCCGCATGCTCGACGGTGGTCCGCTGCTCGTCCCGGACGGCGGCGGACACGCGGTGCGGCACGTCTACAGCGGTGACGTCGTCAGGGCGATCGTGAAGCTGCTCCTCGTGCCGTCGACCTTCGGCGAGGCGTACAACCTCTGCATGGACGAGACGCCGACGCTCGCCGAGCTGCTCGAGCTCATCGCCTCGCTGCTCGGCGCGCCGGCGCGGCTCGCGCCGATCCCGTCGGCGGCGATCAGGGCCCGCGGCATCGATCCGGTCGCGATGTCGCCGTTCAGCGACCGCTGGATGTCGATGCTGGATCCGGCGAAGGCGAGGGCGGAGCTCGGCTTCCAGCACACGCCGCTCCGGCGCTGGCTGGAGACGGTGATCACGTCGCTGCTCGCGAACCCGCGTTCCGAGCCGCCGGACGGCTACGAGAAGCGCGCCGAGGAGATCGCGCTCGCGGCGGAGCTCGCCGGCGCGGCGGGGGGTGGAGGGCGCTGACCCTGCGCGGGGCGCCTTCGCCCGCGAGCGGATAGAGAGTCAGGCGGGCGCTCTCGTTGAAGCGGCGTCCGCTTGCTGCGAACCATCGGACGGAGGGAGATCTCGCGATGCAGGATGTGCAACCCAAGCGGGTCCTGGCGGCCATCGACGCCTTCCTGAGCACGCCGCTCGACGCGGCGCTGTCGCGGCACCGTGAGGCTGATCCGGCCGAGCGCGCGCTCGCGCTGTTCCACGAGGTCGCCGCCGCTGTCCCTGCCTACCGTCGCTTCCTCGCGGAGCACGGCGTGGACCCGGCGGCGATCCGGACGCCCGCGGATTTCGCGGCGCTGCCGGTGATCACGAAGCAGAACTACGTGCTCCGGCACCCCATCGCGGATCTATGCCGCGGCGGGCGGGTCGAGCCGTGCGACATGATCGCGGTCTCCTCGGGCTCGACCGGAAAGCCGACGTTCTGGCCGCGCTCCGTCACGGACGAGCTCCCGGTCGCCCGGCGCTTCGAGCAGGTGTTCCACGACGGCTTCCGGGCGGACACGCGCCGCACGCTCGCGGTCGTGTGCTTCGCGCTCGGCTCGTGGGTCGGCGGGATGTACACCGCCGCGTGCTGCCGTCACCTCGCGGCGAAGGGGTATCCGATCACGGTCGTCACGCCGGGCAACAACAAGGACGAGATCTTCCGCGTCGTGCAGGATCTGGGGCCGGCGTTCGAGCAGGTCGTCCTGCTCGGCTATCCGCCGTTCCTGAAGGACGTCATCGACACGGGGCGGGCCCGGGGCGTCGACTGGGCGCCTTTCCGGATCAAGCTCGTGATGGCCGGGGAGGTGTTCAGCGAGGAGTGGCGGACCCTGGTCGGCGAGCGCGTCGGGTCGACGTCGCCCTGCTACGACTCGGCTTCGCTGTACGGGACGGCGGACGCCGGCGTGCTGGGCAACGAGACGCCGCTCAGCGTCGCGATCCGCAGGTTCCTCGCGGGGAGGCCGGACGCCGCGCGCGCCCTGTTCGGGCAGGACCGGCTCCCCACGCTGGTGCAGTACGACCCCGCGGAGCGGTTCTTCGAGCAGCGCGACGGGATGCTCCTCTTCTCGGGCGACAACGGCGTCCCGCTGGTGCGTTACGCGATCCTCGACAGCGGGGGTGTCACCTCGCACGCGGACATGATGGCCGCCCTGGCCGGCTTCGGCTTCGACCCGCGGCGGGAGCTCGACGGGGAGCGTGGGGCCAGGGAGCTCCCGTTCGTCCATGTGTTCGGGCGCTCGGATTTCACGGTGTCGTACTTCGGGGCGAACATCTATCCGGAGAACGTGGTCGTGGGCATCGAGCAGCCCGGCGTGAAGGAGTGGGTGACGGGGAAGTTCGTGCTGGAGGTCCGCGAGGGCGCGGACAGGGATGTGGTCCTCTCGGTGGTGGTCGAGCTCGCGCCCGGGGAGGGGGAGAGCGAGGCGCGGCGCGAGGCGGCGGCGCGGTCGATCGAGGAGCACCTCGTCCGGCTGAACAGCGAGTTCAGGAGCTACGTGCCGGCAGGGAAGCGGGCGCCGCGGGTGACGCTGAGGGCGGCGGGAGATCCGGAGTACTTCCCGCTCGGGGTGAAGCACCGGTACACGCGCAAGGCGGGGGGGTGAAGGCGGGGAGACGGAGATCAGCCTTTTCGGCGGGCGGGACCGGCGCAGCGAAAGCCGAGGTGCTCGTATTTGTGGCTGGGCACGCATCCGAGCCGGCTCGCCGAGCGCAGCCACCTGGGCCTCTCGATGGCCGAACCGCCCCGCACCACCCGGAGGCTGTCGGTCCGAGGGCGAGCCGACTCGCTCTTGCTCGTGTCGGCGGTTGCCCTCTCGACGAGATGGAACACCTTGCTCTTGCCCACCGCGGCTTCGCCGTTGACGTCAAGGAATGAGTCCCAGGTCCACTCCCACACGTTCCCATGCATGTCGTAAAGGTTCCATGGATTCGGCTTCTTCAGCCCAACCGTGGCGATCTGGCCATTGCTGTTTTCAAGGTACCATGCGACCTCGCGCAGCTGGCGCTCGTCATCGCCGAAGGAATATCGGGTAGTGGTGCCGGCGCGGCACGCGTATTCCCATTCCGATTCATCCGGTAGCCGGAAGCTGTCTATGTCCTCTGACCACGCCAGACCCGTCGGCGTCGACGTGTAGCAGGATTGCCTTCCTGCCAACTGGGAGAGCGTATTGCAAAAATCGATGGCGTCTCCCCACGATACGTTTCTGATCGGCCGATTCGGATCCTCCTGCTCGGCGGCCTGGCCTGTCACGGCCGCGTATTGCCCTACCGTGATTGGCGTAGCGGCCATGGTGAATCCCTCGACGTCCACCTGGTGCTGGGGTCTTTCGGCCCTGTGGGCTTCCGTGTCGTCATCGGGGCTGCCCATGAGGAACGTGCCACCAGGGATGTCCACCCATGGCAAGAGCGACTCGAAGAAGTCGCTCCGGTAGGTCACCTTCGTGGCTCCGCTGCTGCCTGGTTTCCCGATGAGGGTGCAGCGGAACGTCCCGTGCTCCTGGAATGGCTCCTCGGCCGATCCGGGGACCGGGTGCTTCGGCCATGGCAGGCTCCAGCCTCCCGACACGACCAGTTGCTCCCCGTTCATCTCGAACCCCACGACGGTCAGCTCAACCGGATCTCTGACCCGCGCTTCCCGCGGGGCCAGGATGGCATCTCGGATCGCAGCGTACGCATGACCGCCTTGCTCGAAGCCTCGCAGCACCGTGCGCGAGAGGCCGCCATGTGACCGTTGAACGCCATCCGCCGCGTTGAGCTGCGCCACGCGCTCGCTCGACGCTGTGCTCTCTCTCGGCTCGCCGCTCTCGAGCGTCGCTGTATGTTCTGTCGCGGTCTGCGGCGCCTCACCCCCGCTCCCCGCCGCGCTTCGCAGCGCCTCACAGAACGCCGCCACATCTGGGAACCGCTCGGACGCCTCGAACTCGATCGCCCGCTCCAGCACCTTCCGCACCGCAGCGCTGCACGGCAGCCGCTCGATCACCCGCCCCGGATACCGCATCATGACGGGCGGCAGCTCCGCGCCGTGCAGGCAGAACACCGCCGTCATGCCCAGCCCGTACACGTCAGCGCGCGCGTCCGCCTCCTGCGGGCGGTGCATCAGCTCCGGTGCCGCATAGAGGAACGTCCCCATCGCGCCGGTCCCCGTGCCCCCAGTCGTGTCGCGTGCCCACACCAGATCGAAGTCCGTGATCCGGGGCAAACCGTCCGCATCGAGCAGGATGTTCGCCGGCTTCACGTCCCGGTGTACCAGCCCCCTCCCGTGCGCGAACGAGATCGCCTCTCCAGCGCTGAGGAGCATCGGGATCACCCGCTCTGCTGGCAGTCGCTTCCCGATGACCGCGCTGCGCACGTCCTCGCCATGGACGAGCTCCATCACGAAGTAGTGCCAGCCGCTGTCCTCGCCCTTGGGATCGAGGATGCGCACCACGCCGGGGTGGTCGAGCTCCGCCATTGCGCGCGCGCCCCGGAAGAACCGCTCCTGTCGGCTCTCGTCGCCCGCCAGGTTCGGGTGCAGCACCTTGATCGCCACGGGCAGGTCGCCCCGCCCCGCGTCGAGCGCGCGCCACACGGTCGCGAACCCGCCGCGCCCGATCCGCTCCAGCAGCAGGTACCGACCGTCGCTGAGCTCCTCGCCGACGTGGAGCTGGCCGCCCTCCCGGCGCTTGCGCCGGAGGTCCACGATCTCCCGGTCCACCTCCTCCGTGCTCGCACCGGCGGTTCTAAGCCTTACCCGCCGCTTCTGCGCGGCGGCGATCTGCTTGTCGACAGCGCGGATCGTCTCGTCTGCTTCGCGCAGGCTCACGCCGGGCAGCGCGGTTGCGCTGGCGAGCGCAGCCTCCGGGCGCGCGCTCGCGGCGGCTTCCTCGACCGCCGCGCGGATGCCCTGCACAACCTCCCTCCACGCTTCATCCGCGTTGCCCCAGCTAGTCACCGCCACGCCGTCCCGCGGCAGCGCCTGGAGCTCCGAAAGAGCGGTGCCCTCCAGGTCGCACGCGCGCACCAGGATGGGCACCACACGCGCCGCCCCGCTGCGATGCCGCTCCAGCGCTCGCCCGAGCTCTCGCTCGTAGCAGCTGTCCGAGGCGAGGAACGCCTCGCTCACCAGCAGCAGCACCACCTCGGCGGAGGAGAGCTCCGCCGCGATCGACTCGTCGCGCATCGCGCCTGGGCCGATCCGGCCGTGGTGCCAGGTGCTCACCAGGCCCTGCCGCTTGAGCGAGGCGAGGTGCGCCTCGAGCGCTTCGAGGTGCGACCGATCCGCGGGGGCGTAGGAGATGAAGACGTGGACCGCCATGCGCAGAGGAGCGTCGCTACGGCGAGCACGCTGCATCCCGGCCGCCCGCTCCCCGCAGACCAGGCTACCAGACGCGGCGCGGGCGCTCGACCCTCCGTTGGATCCACGCCGTCCGTGCCATGGAAGCGGTCGGGGCGGCTCCCCGGGGCGCGGGCAGTCGACCTGCGAGGTCGAGGGGCCACGACGCCGGCGCGGAGACGTGCTCGCCGCGCTCGCTCAGCCTCTTCGCTTGGTCGTTGCCCGGCCCCTCCGGCCAGCGTCGCCGCGCGCCACGTCGGCCGTCGCCTCGGTGGTGCCAGCGGCCTTCGTCCGTGGGACGCGCTCGTTTTCACCGCCCGACGCGCGCGGCCCGGCGTCGCCGCCGTCGCATCGCATCACGTCGAACGAGGAGTGCCTGCCCGGATCGAGCGAGGCGTGCCTGTGCGGCAGGAACGGGAGCGCGTCGTGCCTCGTGATCTCAACCTTGTTCTCTTCGTCGATCGTCAGGGTGAACGTGCGGTCCACGTCGCACGTCGTCTCGCTGTCAGCGAGCTGGCCGCGCAGCTGGAAACTGGCGGTCGTGGCGCCGTCGTCCACGCGGGCGACGATGGTCCTCGACGACTGGTTGTAGGCGTTGATGGTCATTCCGGACAAGGCCGTCACGACGGGGGGGGCGGTCCAATCGCCGCCATTGTTGATGTGCAGCTCGATGAAGAGGAGAGCCTGTGGATCCTGGGGATCCTTGTTGAACCTCGCCGTCGCAAAGAGCCCTGTCCAGGAGTTGTGGGTGAGCTCTTCGCACACGAGCGGCGGAGACGGGGGGTTGGTCGAGCCGTCCTCCTCACACGCGGTGAGCCCCGCCGTCGCGACCACGAGCAGCAGCGTCTTCGCTCTCTCCCTATTGCCCATCTCCCTGTCCTTCCTGCCTTCGGTGCGCCGCTCCCCCGCCATGCCGGCGATCGCAGCGTCGCCGCCAGCCCTACCATGACCATCCTAGGCAGCGGTGCGCCGACCTGGCGACCCGCTCGCACGAAGACGACGACGACGCGACCTCATCCGTGCACCTCGGGCGCGGCCGGCAGCGCTCTCGCGCCGCGGAGGCGTCCTCTCGCGCTTGCTGGTAGAAGCGTCGCCCAGCACCCATGCTCAACACCTCCCCTCCGCTCATCGTCCTCGGCTGCGGCTTCACCGGCGCGGTGGTCGCCGGCCTGCGGAGGGCGTCCGGCGGCCGCGTCGTCGCGACGACGCGCTCGCCGGAGCGCGCCGCGGAGCTCGCGCAGGCGGGCATCGAGGTGAGCGTCCTCCCGGCGCTCACCGCCGAGGCCGTCGACCGGCTCGTCACGGACGGCGCCGACGTGCTCGTCGCCTTCCCGCCCGACGGCGCGACCGACGCCGCGATCGCGCCTTCGCTCCGCCGCGCGCGCGCGATCGCGTACGTCTCGTCGACCGCCGTGTACGGCGACGCGACGGGGCGCATCGACGAGGCGACGCCCACGTCGGCCGACGGCCCCCGCGCGGCGGCGCGCCTCGCGGCCGAGGACGTGTACCGCGCGCGCGGCGCCGTGGTGCTGCGCGCCGCGGGGATCTACGGCCCGGGCCGCGGCCTGCACCAGCGGCTCTTGCGCGGCGACTTCCGCATGACCGGCGAGGGCGATCGGCAGGGCAGGAACGTCGTCTCGCGCATCCACGTCGAGGACCTCGCGCGCCTCGCGCTCGCGGCGCTGGAGCGCGCCGCGAGCGCCGCGAGCGCCGCCCCTGGCGAGGCCTTCCTGGTCGCGGACGACGCGCCCGTGCCGCAGATCGAGGTCGTCCGCTGGCTCTGCGCGCGGCTCGGCCTAGCGCTGCCGGCCGGGGCGCCGCGGGAGGATCTACACGAGACGCTCCGCCACGATCGCGCCGTGGACAACGCGAAGATCAAGCGCGCCCTCGGGATGGCGCTGCTCTACCCGAGCTACATCGAGGGGTTCGAGGCGTGCCTGGCTGTCGAGGCCGAGGCGCCGGCCCCCGCCGCGGGTGAGCGCGCGCCGCGGCACCGCGGGTGAGCCGCGTTGACATCGCGGGTGAACCGCCGCGCGGCCGCGCCGTTCGCCGCCCGCGCTGTCACGCCTCGTCGTCCGCGGTGCCTTGCGGCGGCTCCGTCGCGTCGAGCCGGTCGAGCTCGCCGAAGAGCGCGTCCAGATCGAGCGTCAGCCCCTCGCAGCCCGGAACCTCCCGGAGCACCCCTCCGGGCGCGGTGAGGCGGCGCTGGTAGAGCCCGCCGCGCGCGAGCTCGTGGATCTCCAGCGTGCGGAGCTGCGGATCGAGCAACCAGTACCAGCGCACGCCGAACGCGGCGTACTCCTCGAGCTTCTCGACGCGATCGCGCCGGCTGTCCCGCGGCGAGGGGGAGACGATCTCGACCATGATGTCAGGCGGGACGCCGACAGCGCCGCGGGCCGGGGGCCTCCGTGAGGTCGGGAGGAACGCCGACACGTCGGATTTGCGACCGCGCCGCGGCTTGAGCGCGTACTTCACCTCGGAGCCGAAGACGAAGCCGCCGCGCGGGATGAGCCAGGCCCGCAGGGTGTGGATGAGCCAGGCGACGGCCAGCTCGTGGACGCAATCGGGCATCTCTTCCTCGACCAGGCGGCCATCGATGAGCTCACCGGCCTCGTCTTCCGGCAGCGCTGCCCACTCCGCGACGGACAAGAGGCGGGCTGCCTGGGGCTCGGGATACGGGCGCTGGCTCACGCCTGGAAAGCTACCATCACGGCGCGCCTCGTGCCGGGTCATGAGCGGGGTCGCGGGCTCACGCGGCGCGCCTGCTCGGCGCGGCGATGCACGACGTCCAGCGAGGCGTCCATGCCTGCCGTGAAAATCAGGCATCGACGGACGGGGGGGCCGCGACTAGGGTCGAGGATCTTGGAGGATCGTTGGATGAAGCTTGGGTATTGGATGGTGCTTGCATTGGCGGCTGCCGCGGTGGGCGCGGGCTGCGGTGATGACGAAGGCGCGAGCAGCGGCGTCGGGCCAGGCGGCTCGGGCGGGGCGGGCGCTGGAGGCGCCGGAGGCGGAGGCGCCGGAGGCGGAGGCGCTGGAGGCGGAGGCGCTGGAGGCGGAGGCGCCGGCGGAGAGGGCGGCACGAGCGACGGCGGGAGCGGCGGGCAGCCCCCGACGCCGCGGTGCGAGCCGTCCGACCCCGCGCTGGCCGACCGCGACGCGGACGAGCTGTACGCGGCGGAGGAGGTCCCGCGCTTCGACTTCTACCTTCCGGAAGAGCGCTGGGCGGAGCTCAAGGAGAACGCCCGCGACGAGCGGTATGTCGAGGCCGAGGCCTGCTACAAGGGCAAGAGCCTGGGCGTGGTCGGCCTGCGGTTCAAGGGCGGTTACGGCACCCTCGACATGTGCTTCGACGGGGAGGGGAACCTCACCTGTCCGAAGCTCAGCATGAAGGTGAAGTTCGACGAGTACGTCGGCGGACAGCGCTTCTACGCGCAGAAGCGCCTGAACTTCCACTCCATGATCTGGGACCCGACGAGGCTCCACGAGCGGATCGCCTATGGCCTGTTCCGGGAGATGGGCGTCGCCGCCCCGCGGAGCGCGTGGGCGACGCTGCGCGTGAACGGCGAGTCGCAAGGGCTCTTCTCGATGGTCGAGGACGTGGACGGCCGCTTCCTGGAACACCACTTCTCCGAGGCTCCGGACGGCGATCTCTACAAGGAAGCGTGGCCGGTCTCGGACGACGCCGGCTACTACGCGGAGCGGATCGAGACGAACGAAGACGTGGCCACGCACGAGCGATTCATCGCGTTCTCGACCGCCGTCGCGTCCGCCGAGGGCGCGGAGCGGCTCACCGCGCTGTCGGAGTGGGCGGACATCGAGCAGCTGCAGCGCTACATGGCCGTCGACGAGGCGATCGTGAACTGGGACGGCGTCACGACCTACTACGCCAACGAGGCGGGCGCCGCGTTCAACCACAACTTCTACTTCTACGACGAGCCGTCCTCGGGCAAGTTCCACCTCATCCCGTGGGATCTCGATCAGACCCTCGGCCCCAGCACCTACTTCGGCCACGTGCCGCGATGGACGGAGACGCCGGCGGACTGCAGCGCCGTGGTCCCGGTGTTCATGGGCTCCGAGCACGTGCGCCCGCCGGGCTGCGACGCCCTGTTCGCCGCCTTGAACCAGGACGCCGCGGGCTACAAGGCCGCGCTGCAGGCGCTCCATGAGGGCCCGTTCAGCGAGGGGCGGCTCGAGGAGCAGGTCGACAAGTACGCGGCGCTGATCCGCACCGCCGTCGAGGAGGACCCGCTCGGGCCCGGGCTCGCCGGGTGGGAGCCCGCGGTCGAGCGCCTCAGGAACGAGCTGCCGATCCTGCGAGAGCGCCTGGGCCGCTTCGCCGGCGGCACGCCGCTCGCGCCCTTCTCGTTCACCGCGACGGGGATCAACGACTTCGAGGCCGCGGACACGCTCGGGCTGTACGTCGGGACGGTGCTGTCCACCAACAACGCCTCGAGCGCCGTGCAGGGCCTCTCGCAGGAAGATCCGCTGAACGGCGCGCAGAGCATGCTCCTCCGCTTCGACTTCCGCGACGAGGCGTCTCCCTGGGGGCAGTACGTCTACTTCGGGGTGCCCCTCGCCGAGGGCATGATCGACGCGACGGCGCTCGAGGGGGTCCGCTTCTGGGCGCGGGCGGAGGCGGCGCGCGGGATGCGCTTCGACGTCGAGAGCCCGGCGCAGAGCGAAGGGCTCACGGGCGTTCGCCACGGATGGGACGTGCGGCTCACCGCGGAGCCGACGCTGATCGAGCTCAGGTTCGCCGAGATGGCGCTGCCCGGCTGGGCCATCGATCAGGGGCGCGACCCGGGCGACGACGTGAACGACGTGCTCCGGTCGATCGTCGGCCTCTCCTTCAGCGCGGAGATGAACGGCGTCCGCGCGAACGGCTTCCTCGGCAAGGACAAGGTCGACTCGGGCACCATCGAGATCGACGATGTCGAGTTCTTCGGGCCGACGTCCGAGTCACCCTGAACGACGGATACGGAGGCCCGGAGCCGAGCGCCCCGGGTCTCCGCCCCTCCTGCGGCGGAGCCCGAGGCTCACGGCGAGGAGCAACGCGGCGACGCCGCCGGCGGAGGGCGCGTCGCCGCCGAGGCTGCAGCTGCAGCCCGCCGACTCCCCGCTCCCGCTCGCGTCCCCGCCCGCGCCGGTGGAGGGAGCCCCTCCCGAGCCTGAAGCGGCGTCCCCGCCCGCGCCCGATCCGGCGTCGCCCGCGCCGACCGAGGCGGCCACGTCGAGCGTCGGACCCGCCGCCGTCGTGGTGGCAGGAGCCGGCGGCTCCTCGGCGCACATGCCGGCCACGCACCGCTCGCCCGCGGGGCACACGACGCCGTCGCAGAGGTCGACGCACGCCCCGCCACGGCACGTGGTGCCCGCGCCGCACGCGACGTCGGCGCACGCGGCCTCGACGCACCGCCCGGTGTCCGCCGCGCAGCGGTCCTCCGACGGGCAGCCCCGGCAGCCGCACTGGACCACGCAGACGCCGCTCTCGCACACCTCGCCCGCGCCGCACGTCACGCCGTCGCACGGATCCTGGCAGCGGTCGCCGCGACAGATCTGGCCGTGCGGGCACACCACGCCGTCGCACGGGGCGCGGCACACGCCGTCATGGCACACCTCGCCGACATCGCACTTCGCGTCGACGCACGCCTGCTCGACGCACAGGCCCTCCACGCACACGAGCCCCGGCTCGCACGGGAACTCGGCCGAGCCGCAGCGGTTCACGCAGCGGCCGCGGCTGCACACCTGGTCCTCCGGACAGGGCGCCTCCTCGTCGACGATGTCGTCGCAGTCGTTGTCGATGCCGTCGCACTGCTCGGTCTGGCTGCCAGGCTCGACGATGGGCTAGGGCTTCTCCTTCCGACAGGACACGTGCGTCCGGATCGTAAATTGGACGCGAGTTTTGCTCTCCTGTCCAGGCGACGCGCGCGGCCGCTCGAACCAAATAACGACGGATGTGGAGGACCAGCCCACGTGAGAACACTTCGTGTCTGTACGCACGAAGACGGGCAATCCCCTTTTTCCAGTGCGCTGGATGACGGGTGATGTGATGACGAGGCGGCGCACGGCGCCGGCTCTGCGATGCCGTCAGCGTCCTTCAGCGCCTTCGCGTTCCGCGAGCCAGCGTCCGAGCGAGCCGGCGGGCCAGCAGGCTCCGCCGTGTCACGGTGCGCCGACGGCGGCGGCGCTCACGCCGCGCCGTCGGTGCGCGCCGCGCCGGCCGTCCGGGCCGAGGCGCTCAGCCTTCCTGCTCTGCCGGCTCTTCCCGCTTGCGCGCGAGCGCCGCGAGCTCGCGGACGAGCTCCGGCACCCCCTCGCCCGTCGCGGCGCTGACGAGGTGGAGCTTCACCTTCGCCTTCGCGAACCGCGCCTTGAGCTTCGGGTAGGCCTCGCGCACCTCGGTCAGATCGGCCTTCGTCAGGACGACGATCTCCGGGCGCTCCGCGATCTCCGGGCTGAACTTCTTGAGCTCCTTGCGGAGCGCCCGGTAGTCGGCGAGCGGCTCGCGGCCCTCGCCCGGGTCGAGCGTCACGAGGTGGAGGAGCGCCCGCGTCCGCTCGACGTGCCTCAGAAACTGGATGCCGAGCCCGACCCCCTCGCTCGCGCCCGGGACCAGGCCGGGGATGTCGGCGATGACGAAGCTCGACCCGCCCGCCCGGACGCCGCCGCCGATCTCGACCATGCCCAGGATCGGGGTGAGCGTCGTGAACGGGTAGTCGCCGATCTTGGGCCGGGCCGCCGAGACGGCCGCGACGAAGGTGCTCTTGCCGGCGTTGGGGAAGCCGAGCAGGCCGATGTCGGCGAGCACCTTCAGCTCGAGGCGGAGCTCGCGGGCCTCGCCTGGCTCGCCCGGCTCGGCGCGCCGCGGAGCCCTGTCGTGCGGCGACTTGAAGTGCAGGTTGCCGCGGCCCCCCTTGCCGCCGCGGGCGACGATGACCCGCTGGCCGTGCTCGGTCACGTCGGCGATCAGGTCGCCGCTCTCCGCGTCGAAGATCTGCGTCCCCACGGGGAGCTTCTCGACCCGGTCGGCGCCGGCGCGCCCGTGGCAGTCGCTCCCCATCCCGTGCTCGCCCCGGTCGGCCTCGAGCGTGCGCGCGTAGGTGAAGTCGAGTAGCGTGGACAGGCCTCCGTCGCCCACGAAGACGACGTCCCCGCCGCGGCCGCCGTCTCCACCCGCGGGGCCGCCGAACGGGATGTACTTCTCACGACGGAATGCGATCGCTCCATTGCCGCCATCCCCGGCGATCACCTTCAGACGGCACCGATCGACGAACCGCATGACGGCGGCTCATAGCATACAATTTAGGAAAGACCCCAAAGCGGAAGGGCGCCCCGCGCATCGGGCCGCCCGCCGGACCGCTCGCCCAGGAGACCCCAGGTGCCCGCTCGAATCCTGATCGTGGACGACAACACGAGCCTCGCCGGAAACCTCCGCGAGGTCCTCGAGGGCGCGCGCGAGCTCGACGTGGAGGTCGCCCTCGCGCCCGACGGCAAGCAGGGGCTCGCGGCCGCCCGGCGCGATGGGTTCGACGTCGCGGTCGTCGACGTCAAGCTCCCGGACGCGAGCGGCCTCGAGCTCATCGCCCCGCTCCGCGCCGCCGCCCCCCACGGCGAGATCGTCCTCGTGACCGGCTTCGCGACCGTCGACGCCGCCATGGCCGCGCTCCGCGCCGGCGCCTTCGCCTTCATCCTCAAGTCGTTCCGCCCCGAGGAGCTCATCTCCACCGTGGCCCAGGCGATCGAGAAGATCTCGCTGAAGCGGGAGCGGGAGGAGCTCGAGCGCCGGTACCGGGCGATCATCGACGCGGCGGACGTGCTCATCCTCGGCCTGAACGCCGGCGGCAGCGTCGCGCTCTTCAACCCGCGCCTGTCCGCGCTGACCGGCGTGTCCTGCGACGCCGCGCTCGGCATGGCGTTCTGCGAGGCGCTCGTCGACGAGCCCGAACAGCGCCGGTTCAACCAGTCGTTCCTGAGCGTGGTCGAGGGCGACGCCGCCGCCGAGGTCGAGGTCGGCCTCAGAGACGCGGTGGGCGCGATCCGCCGCGTGCGCTGGCACCTCTCCGGCGTCCGCGGCGGCGGGCGCGGCGGCAGGACCGACCTCGTCTACGGCATCGGCATCGACGTGACCGAGCGGCGCGCCCTCGAGCGGCGGGCCGCCGACGCCGAGGCCCTGAACGCCATGGCCCCGCTCGCCCTCGGGCTCGCCCACGAGATCAGGAACCCGCTGAACGCCGCGGTCCTGGAGCTCCACCTGCTCAGCCGCGGCATCGACCGCCTCTCCGACGAGGCGATCCGCGAGCCCATGAAGCGGCGCGTCGGCATCGTCGAGGCGGAGATCGCCCGCCTGGGCCGGCTCCTCGGCGAGTTCCTCGAGCTCGCCCGGCCGCGCGCGCCCCACCGGGAGCCCGTCGATCTGGCCCGCGTCGTGCGCGACGTGCTCGACCTCGAGGAGGAGGCGTTCGCGAGCCACCACGTCGAGGTCGTCCGCGATCTCGCGGACGACTGCTTCGCGCTGGGCGACGTCGAGAAGCTCAAGCAGGTGGTCTTGAACCTCGTCGTCAACGCGCTCGACGTGATGCCCGACGGCGGGGTCTTGCGGGCGTGCGCGTCGGGGGACGCGCACGAGGTGTGGCTGTCGATCGGGGACACGGGGCCGGGGATCGCGCCGACGATCCTCGCCGAGATCTTCGATCCGTTCTTCACCACGAAGGCGGCGGGCACGGGCCTCGGGCTCGCGATCGTCCGGAAGATCGTCGACCAGCACGCGGGCCGCGTGGATGTCGACGCGCACGCCGCCGACGGCACGACGGTCCGGGTGAGGCTCCCCCGCTTCGTCCCCGAGCCTGTCGAGCGCCCGATCGGCTCGTCACCCCCCCGCGGCGCTGGCGCCTGACGGGGCGGGTGAGCGCCGCTCAGCCGACGATGCGCATGGGGGGCTTCAGGGGGAGAGGGGGCTTGGAGCCGGGGGCGGAGGGGATCGCGGAGGGGGCGGGCTTGGGCACCTCGCCCTCGAGGGCGGCGAGCGCGACGAACAGCCGGTCCATGCCGTAGTCGAGGGCCACCTCGCGCTGGAAGACGTGGGCGACCTTGATGAGGCGCAACGACGTCTGCTTGCCGAGGTCGATCTCGCGCTCGAGGAACGCCTCGAACGAGCCGTAGCCCTTCGCCTGATACAGCTCCTGCTGCTGGATCTCGGCGAGCACCACCCCGATATCGAAGAACCCCTTGTCGAGCCGCTTGCGGAGCGTGCGGATCTTCTGGGTCTGGTTGTGGAGCTCGGCGATCTTCGCCTTGATCTCCTCGGCGCCGCTCGGCACGCGGATGGTCGCCCGGGCGCTGCCAGGGGGCGCCGGCTCCGCGGCCCGGGCCCGCGCCTCGGCGGCGTGCTTCGCGGCGTGCCGCGCAGCCCAGGGCGCAGCGCCACGGAGGCCGAGCTTACGCTTCGACGCGCTCGACGCCGATTTCGAATCTTCCTTGATTACCGGATTCACGGGCTTCGCAAGCTGAGCTTCTGCGCCCCCCTTGCTGCTCGAAGAGGCCTTCTTCTTCATACCCGTCGCCTTCTCGGAGCTGCCCTGCTTTGTGATCTTCGGCATGTCGCTGCGTCCCCCGCTGGGTACGAGATCGTCGCGGCCCTTCGCCTCAAGCGCGCGCCGCCCGCGCGGCGGTAAAGACCCGCACGGCTGTCAAGCCCAATTGGCTCACCAGGTCGTCGCCTTACCAAAAAATCGACCACCCCGTCCACTAAGTTTCGGGGAGGCTCCTCGCTTTCCCGAAGGGCAGCATGACCCAAGATCGGTCTCGGAGCCAAAACCAGCGAGCATCGCACGCTATCGGGCCTCCCCGAAAGCCGGTCGTCGGGCGGGGCCGCTGGGTCGCGCTGGCCACATCGGTCCACAATCGCCGGCCTCGGCGGGCTCGGCGCTGCGGTTCGGCGAAGGCCGCGCCCGCGACGCCTGTCGCGCGCCGGCCGCCCGGCCGGGCGGTTGGTCATCCATCCTCCATCCCGCGCGATCCCGCGTCATCCCGCGCTCCAAGCGCAGGGGTGGGTCGTGGTAGATCGCGGTGTATGACCTCTCCGCCCGCCGGTCGCAGCCCCGCCGATGACGTCCCCAAGGCCGTGGTCGCTGATGCGCCGCGTCGTGCGAGCGACATACCGCGAGGCGCGGCGAGCAGCCGGATTGCCGTGGTGGTGAACGGCAACGCCAAGAGCGTGACGGCGGAGGTGATCGAGACGCTCGATCAGATCCTTGACACCGGGGATCTGTTCGTCTCGCGGCGGGTGGAGGAGAGCGAGGGCATCGCGCGGATCCTCGTCGACCGGGGTTACGGCACGATCCTCACGGGCGGCGGCGACGGGACGTTCACGGTGGTGGTGACGGCCGTGGTGAACGAGGCGAAGCGGCGCGGGCTGCCGCTGCCGCGGTTCGGGCTGCTGCGCCTGGGGACGGGCAACTCGCTGGCGTGGGTGCTCGGCGCGTCCGGCGGCGCGGGCGCGAAGCCCGGGCTCGCGGTCGACCTCCAGCGGCTGCGCGCCGAGGCCGGGAGCCGGAACCTGCGGCTGGTGGAGGCCGAGGACATCCTGTCGCCGTTCTGCGGCTTCGGGATCGATGCGGTGATGCTCCGCGACTACAACGCGGTGAAGTCGGCGCTCGCGCGGGGCCCGCTGAAGCGGCTCGCGCCGGGGCCGGTGGCGTACGCCGTCGCCGCGACGACGCGGACGATCCCGAGCTACCTCGTGCGGCGAACACCGCACTGCCGCATCATCAACGAGGGCAACGACGCGATCCGCGTCGGCGAGAAGGGGGCGATGCTGGGGGCGCCCATCAAGAAGGGCGGCGTCATCTACGAGGGGCCGGCGAAGATCGCGGCGCTGTCGACGATCCCCTATTACGGCTTCGGCTTCCGGATGTTCCCCTATGCGGACGATCGCCAGGACCGGATGCAACTGCGCGTGTCGGTGGTCTCGCCGTTCACGTTCGTGCGGAATTTCTCGAGCATCTGGAGCGGCGAGTACGACGACCTGGAGACGGTGTTCGATTACTTCGTGGACGAGGTCACGATCGAGATGGACCCGGTGACGAGCTTCCAGATCGGCGGCGACGTCCGCGGGGAGCGATCGCGGGTGCGCGTGCGCCTGACCGAGCCGATCCGGATCGTGGATTTCTACGCGCCGCCGCGCGGATGAGGCTCACCCGTCCGGCAGGGCGCGAGACGACACGGATTGGACCAGAGTGGCACGACTCGTGTCGTGCTCATGGCGCAGGGTGGCACGTTGGGGCGCTTCGGGGCTCCTGGTGCCATGACTCCCCGGGATTTCGCGGGATGAACGGGCGGCGAGGGGCTGGCGCAACGCTTGCTCCGGGTCTGTGCCATGAACATCAAGCTGACCATTCTTCGCTCCGGTTCGATGGGAATTGCCTCGCTTGCGCTCCTCCTCGGCGTGGCGTCGATCGGCGCTGGATGCGCCGCGCAGGTGACAGATGGGGAAAGCGGTGAGGGGACCGACGAGGGCGCGCTCGAAGGCGAGGAGCTCGAAGGCGACGAGGCCGAGGCCGCGTGTGAGATCGGCGAGTCCCGGAGCTGCACCGTCAACGGGACGCAGGGCTTCGAGCAGTGCGAGGACATCGACGGGGTGGCGACCTGGACCGGGTGCCAGGCGGGCGGCGGCGCCGCCAGCACGCCGCTCGTGCTCTCGTTCGAGCAACGGCCTGTCGAGTACGTGACCGCGATGAGCGGCGCCTTCGATCTGAGCGGGCTCGGGGCCACGATCGCCACCGACTGGCCGACCGCGGCGACGCCGTGGCTCGCGCTCGATCGGGACGGCAACGGGGCGATCGACGGCGGCGAGGAGCTGTTCGGCTCGGCGACGGTGCTCTCGAGCGGCGCCCGCGCGGACAACGGGTTCACCGCGCTCCGCGAGCTCGACACCGACGGAGACGGCCGGATCACGGCGCGGGACGAGGCGTGGTCGCGGCTCGTGCTCTGGAGCGACCGCGACGCGAACCGCGCGTCGAGCGCCGGCGAGCTCGAGCCGCTCGCGTCGCGCGGGCTCGTCGCGATCGAGCTCTCTTACGGGCGCGATCGGCGCTGTGACACGCGCGGCAACTGCGAGATCGAGCGGGCCTCGTTCACGTTCTCGGAGGGCGCCTCGACGCGGACGGGCGCGGTCGTCGACGTGCACCTGCGCTGGCAGTGACGCCGCCGCGGGGGGCGGCGCGGAGCCGCGGGCGATCAGTCGTAGTACTCGTTGCCCAGGTGGGTGATGAGGTCCTCCCCCATGAGCCAGCGCATCGTGTTCTTGAGCTTCATCGACTGGATGAAGAGATCGTGCTCCGGGTACAGGGCCGGCGCGGTCATGGGGCTCTTGAAGTAGAAGCTGAGCCACTCCTGCGTGCCGCGCAGCCCGGCGCGCTGCGCGAGATCGAGGAGGAGCGCCAGGTCGAGCACGAGCGGCGCGGCGAGGATCGAGTCGCGGCAGAGGAAGTTGAGCTTCACCTGCATCGGGTAGCCGAGCCAGCCGACGAGATCGATGTTGTCCCACCCCTCCTTGGCGTCGCCCCGAGGGGGGTAGTACTCGATCCGCACCTTGTGGAAGAGCTTGCCATAGAGCTCGTCGTACACGTGCGGCTGGAGGATGTGCTCGAGCACCCCGAGCTTCGAGACCTCCTTCGATCGGAACGAGTCCGGGTCGTCGAGCACCTCACCGTCGCGGTTGCCGAGGATGTTCGTCGAGAACCACCCCGCGACGCCGAGCATCCTCGCCTTGAGCCCCGGGGCGATCACCGTCTTCATCAGGGTCTGGCCGGTCTTGAAGTCCTTGCCGGCGATGGGGACCTCCTGCTTGCTCGCGAGCTCCCACGCGGCCGGGAAATCGACCGTCAGGTTCGGGGCGCCGTTCGCGAACGGGACGCGCTCCTTCAGGCAGGCCCACGCGTAGATCTGGGAGCTCGAGATCGCCGGGTGGTCCTCGGCGAGGCCCGCCTCGAAGCGCGCGACGGAGGAGTGGACCTCCGCCGGCGCGATGTAGACCTCGGTCGATCCGCACCAGACGGCGACGGCGCGCGCAGCGCCGCTGTCGCGCAGGAAGTCGCGGATATCCTGCCGGACCTGCTCGACCATCGCGGCCTTGCTCGCGCCCTTCTTCACGTGGTTGCCGTGGAGCCGCCGGACGTACTGCGGGTAGAACACCGCGGGCATCGGGCGGATCCGCTCGAGCTCCTCGCGGACGGCGTCGAGGTGGCGGTGCTCGAGCACGTCCGCGTGCCGCGCCGACTCGTAGGCGTTGTCGGGGAAGATGTCCCACGCGCCGAACACCAGCTGATCGAGCGCCGCGATCGGCAAGAAATCCTTGATCCTGGGCGCGCGCTCGTCGGTGCGCCGGCCGAGCCGGATCGTGCCCATCTGGGTGAGCGACCCGATGGGCGCCGCGAGCCCGCGCCGCGCGAGCAGGGCGCCCGCGATGGTCGTCGTGGAGACGGCGCCCAGCCCCGGCAGCAGGACCCCGAGCTTGCCCTCCGCGGTCTTGATCTCTTTCGGCTGCTTCACGTGACGTGTTCCCCCCGGTCGTGGTCGTGGGCGCTCGCCGGGCAAGGCGGGGCATCCGCCGGCGCCGTGGGCGCGGCGAGCGCGAGGTCGGTCGAGGCCGCGCGGTCGAGGCCGCGCGGCGCTGCGACCCGCCGGGAGCATGAAGCTCGACGGCCGCGATCACCACGGGCCGGCGCGCGAGCAACAGCGTTTCCCGCGGGCGCCCTTCGCGCGTTTCCGGCGCTCCCTTCCTCCCGGCGCCTCGGACGGCGGCGTGAGGTGCTGCCACGAGGCGGGGTGTTCGCGACGCGCCGGGCTACCCCGGCGGGCGATCAAGGGGAGGGGCGCGGGTAGCCGGCGGCAGGGGTCATCGCCTCGATCCAGGCGCGAATCGCGGCGACGGCCTCCTCGTCGACGCGCCGGGTCGCGAGCGGCGGCATCTGCTCGGGCGGCGCGCCGGGCGCGTCGCGCCGGGACATGCTGCGGAGCACGGCGCTGCGATCCGGATCGAGGGGCCTCAGCCGGTCATAGCGGGCTCCCGGCGGCGCTCCGGGCGGGCGGACCTTCGCGGGCTGGTTGATCGCCGTCTGGTAGACGCGCGTGCCGCGCACGTCGCCCACCCGGCCGGCGGCGTCGACGTCGAGGCGCATCTCGAAGTGCGTCGCGACGCCGCGCGGGTGGTGGCACGAGACGCCGCAGTTGACGTGCAGCAGGCCGAGGGCGCGCCGCTCCGTCGCGGTCCCGGGCACCTCGAGCGCGGCCGCGCCGGGGAGCGGGCCGCCGGCTGTCGTCGACAGGAGGCCGCGCTCGACGAGCTCGGCATACGTCAGGCCGCCGGCGCCCCGCGCGGCGAGCTGGATCGCCTCGAATCCAAGCGGGTTGTCGGTCTTGCCAGCGTGGCAACGGATGCAGTCGACCTGCGCCGGGATCGCATAGTCGGGGGCGCCGGGGACGTGGGGGACACCGGCCTTCACCTGCGTGGCGCTCGCTCCGTCCTCCGACCAGACGTAGGTGGCGCGCGTCCAGCCATCCTCCGCGGTCTTCCACAGGAACCTCGTCTCGATACGGCGGCTCGCGCCGGCGACGGGCAGACGGAACTCCTTCCACAGCTTTGTGCCGACAGGAAAGATCCAGTCGTTCATCCGGGAGACATCGATTGTCGCGCCCAGAGGGAGGTAGATCCAGCGCGTCTTCTCGGCGCCGTCGCTCCAGAGCTCGAAGGCCGGCGTGAACTCGCGGACACCCGCCGCGATCGTGCGCGCGCCGGGGTCGCTGTAAAGCCCGGTGCAGCGGAGATCGTGAGGATCGGTGTCGCCGTCCTTGCACGGCGGCAGGCCTCCGCGCGCCTGGGCCGCGCCCTGGCCGGGGAGATCGCCTGTGCCGGCCGCGCGCGTGGTGGTCGCGGCCGCCGGGGCGGTCTGGTCCGGTGCGGTGGGGAGCGGTTCGGGCCCGGGCGTCTCCTGCGCGCCGCAGCCGCCGCAGCCGGCCAGCAGCAGCGACGCGGCCACGGCTTGCCAGGCGCGGCCTCTCGTGGTGAAGGTGGAGAGGGAGGTGCCCGCTTGCCCGAGAGACCGAGCCACCGGCGCGTCGTGGGGCGCGCTGCCTATCTGATGAGAGCGTGCCATCGGACCGCCTGGTGCCTCCTGCTCGCCGGCAGTGTAGCCGCCTGCGACAGGCGCGTGCAGGTCGCGGGGCCGCCCGAGGAGCCTCGCGAGGGCGGCCCTCCCGGCCAGGCCGCGGCGGGGAGCCCGGTCCAGGCGGCTCAGGGGGGCTCGGGGGCGCCTGGCGCGGCGCTCGCCGCGCAAGACACGCCGGCTGCGCAGGGGGCGCCCGCCGCGCAAGGCGCCCCCGCGGCGCAGGGGGCGCAGGGGGCGCAGGGGGCGCAGGGGGCGCCCGCGAGCGCCGCGGAGCTCGCTCGCCCGGCGAAGTGCGGGGGCGTCCCGCAGCTCAAGCTCACCCTGGTGGCGAGCGGGCTCGATCAGCCGACGTATGTCGCCGGGTCGCCCGGCGATCCGTCGCGCCTCCTCGTGCTCGAAAAGACGGGGGTCGTCCGGCTCATCAAGGGCGGCGCCGTCCAGCAGGCGCCGTTCCTCGACGTGCGCTCGCGCGTGTTCTTTCCGGCGCCGAACGCGGAGGGCGGCCTGCTCGGGCTCGCGTTCCACCCGGACTACGAGAAGAACGGGCGCTTCTGGCTCCACTACTCGTCGGCCCCGCGCGGCAACGTGGTGATCGAGGAGTGGAAGCGCGCGGCGCAGGGCGGCGACTCCGCCCATCCCGAGCCGGTCAGGTCGCTTGTCGACGTGAAGCACGGCGCGTGGAACCACGTCGGCGGGATGCTCGCCTTCGGCAAGGACGGCCATCTCTACGCCGCGATCGGCGACTCCGCGCGATCGCCGAGCCCCGCGGCCGATCTCACCTCGAAGCTCGGCAAGATCCTCCGCATCGACGTCGATCAGCCGGGCAAGGCGCCGGCGGGCAACATGACGAGCGGTGATCCGATGATCTGGGACTACGGGCTCCGGAACCCGTGGCGGTTCAGCTTCGACCGGCTCACCGGGGACATGTACATCGGCGACGTCGGCCAGAAGAGCTGGGAGGAGATCCTGGTGGAGCGCCCTGGCCAGGGCAGGAACGATTACGGCTGGGAAACGATGGAGGGCGCCCATTGCTACCCTCCTGGCACGACGTGCAAGCCGCGCGGCCTCCCGCCCGCGGTCGAGCACCCGCGGAGCGAGGCGGGCTCCATCGTCGGCGGCTATGTCTACCGCGGGGCGAAGATCCCGTGCCTGCGCGGCCGTTACCTGTACGCCGACTACGTGACGGGTCGCTTCTTCTCGTTCGTGTGGGACGGCAAGGCAGCGACCGATCCCGTCGAGCTGACCTCGGCGTTGAACCCGAATGGACTGCCGTCCTCGTTCGGCGAGGACGCGGCCGGGGAGGTTTACGTGGTGATGTTCAACACGGGGCGCATCTACCGGCTCGATCCGGGCTGAGGTGCCTCCACGGCCGCCGGCGCGTCGCCTGCTCTCTCCGGGACGGGCTGCCGGCGTGGCGCTCTAAGGGCTCTGCCGCAGCGCCGCGTCGAGGAACTCGCGCACGTCGCGCTCGAGCCGACGGTGGAACGCCTCGCGATCGAACCCTTCGCGATCGATGGCGGGCAAGAAGTCCGGGCGCCGCATCTGGGGAGGAAACGGGCTCAGGAACGAGTAATGGTTCGCGTTCTCGACGACCTGGAACGTGACCCGGGCCGGGTCGGGGACGAGGTCGAGGACGAGCTGCCCCTGCCATCTCGGCGCGATGCGGTCGTGCTCCGCCACGAGCAGGAGGATGGGCGCCTCGACGTCCTTCAAGGCGTCGTTGGGCACGAACCAGCACGCCGCGGGGGCCATCAAGACCAGCGCCTTGACGCGCGGGTCCTTCGTGACCGCGACCCTCTGCCCCGGCCCCGTCCAGGGCTGCCCGCCCGCGAGGGCGAGCGCTGTGTAGCCACCCATCGAGTGCCCGATGACGGCGATGTCGTCGCCCAGCAGGTGAGGCCCGAGCTCCGCGTCGGAGAAGACAGCGTCCACCGCCAGCCGGGCGTGCCGCGGCCGGCGCTCCAGGTTCTCGACCGCCTCGGTCAGCGACCGATCGTTGCGGTTGTCCCCGGGGTGCTCGGGCATCGCGACGACATAGCCGCTCTGCGCGAGGTGGGACGCGAGCGTCCGATACGCGAGGGGCGTCCCGCCGCCGCCATGCGAGAGGAGCACGAAGGGGAGAGGGCCGCCGTGCACGGGCGCGTTCCTGGCGACCTCCAGCGAGTAAGGCCCCATCGATACGACCTCGGCAGGGACGTGCGTCGGGTACATCACGAGGACCGGGAACGAGAGGTCGTTCACCGGATCTCGAACGGTCAGGCTGCGGCTGCCGACGAATCGACTCATGCTGGCTTCTCCAGAGGGCATCGGGGTGACGGGAAGACCACGGGGGGTGCGCGTCCGTTTATCAGGAGCTCACCGGCACGACCACCCCGACCTTGGTGACCGACGGTGAGATGACACCGACGCCCCGTGGACCCGCAACCACGGCCGGTGACGCCGGCGGCCAAGATCCGTCACGCGCCGCTGCGGATCCATCCGCCTCGCCGCGCATCCTCCCCGGCTTCGAGTGAAGCCGTTGATGTCGCCTTCGCCGAGCGGACGGACGCGCCGGAAGTGGACGTAACGGCCGCTCGGTAACGTGGAATCGAACCGCTCCCCGTGGAGCGGCGGGTGAGCGGGCGCCGTGCTACCGTCGCTCGCGGCGGCTCACGATCGGAGCTGCGCCGCCGAAGGACGACACGAGGTACGCCAGGCGGCCCCGGGGGGCCTTCGACGCTCCGGGCTCGACCCGCGGGGCGGAAGGAGCGCGATGACGCGCGTGGAGAGCTGGTTCGGCATCGCGCGTTCGCTCGCGATGTACTACGGCGTGCCGCGCCGCGGCGGCCGGATGGCTCGTCTTTACGGGCAGTTCGTGACGCCGGGCTCGCTCTGCTTCGACGTCGGCGCGCACGCGGGGGATCGCATCGGCGCGTTCCGCCGCCTCGGCGCGCGTGTCGTCGCCGTCGAGCCCCAGGCCGCGTTCGTCCGCCTGCTTCGTGGCTTCTATGGACGCGACGGGGACGTCGTCATCCTGCACGCCGCGCTCGGTCGAGCGCCGGGACGAGCGCGCCTCTTCGTCAGCGAGCGCGCGCCGACGGTCACGACGCTGTCGCGCGCCTGGATCGACAAGGTACGGAGGGATCCGTCGTTCCGGGGCGTGAGATGGTCCGAGGGCGCAGAGGTCGAGGTGCGCACGCTCGACGCGCTGATCGACGAGCTCGGCGTTCCCGCCTTCGTGAAGATCGACGTCGAAGGCTTCGAGGCCGAGGTGCTCTCGGGCCTCTCGAGGTCGCTGCCCGCGCTCTCGTTCGAATACCTGCCCGCCGCGCGGGAGACCGCGCTCGAGTGCGTCGAGCGGCTCACCTCGCTGGGGGATTACCGCTACAACTGGTCCCGCGGAGAGAGCCTCGTCCTCGGCGAAGCGGCGTGGCTCGACGCGGATGGCATCCGCCGCTTCCTCGCGTCGCTGACCCTCGGATCGGGATCGGGCGACGTCTACGCCCGCCTCGGGGGCTCGGCGCCTTCATCACCCGCACCCGCGCCGACGAGCTCATCGTGAGCTCGCCGAGCTTCGAGCAGCGTCGACATCCTTCATGACCAGCACGCCCGGCGGCTGTCCGGAGGTGCCGGAGGTGATGAAGGACCTCGGTGGAAGTGCGGCGGGCTTGCCCGGAGGTGGTCGAGCACCGTCGGGGAAGTGCGGCGGGCTTGCCCGGAGGTGGTGGAGGACCTCGGTGGAAGTGCGGCAGGCTTGCCCGGAGGTGGTGGAGCACCGTCGGGGAAGTGCGGCGGGCTTGCCCGGAGGTGGTGGAGCACCGTCGGGGAAGTGCGGCGGGCTTGCCCGGAGGTGGTGGAGCACCGTCGGGGAAGTGCGGCGGGCTTGCCCGGAGGTGGTCGAGCACCGTCCCGCGAACGAGCCGGACGGAGAGCGCTGCGTGCCGAGTCGGCGCCCCGCCCGGCGCGAGCCTGCGCCTCCGGGCCAGGCGCTTCAGCCGGCGCGGGCGAGCTCATCCCGCGCCGCGGCCGTGAGCTCGAGCGAGCGCACGCGCGCGGCGTGATCGAAGATCGGCGAGCTCACGATGAGCTCGTCGGCGCGGGTGCGGGTGATGAAGGCGTCCAGCCAACGCCGCACGGTCTCGGGCGAGCCGGCGACCGAGCGGCCAGCGCCTGCTCCAGTCAGGCTCCGCCGGACGGAAGTCGCCCATCAGCTCCAAGACGTCCTGCGGGACGCCGTCGGCGTCGCCGGTCAGGTTGCGCCGGAGCGCGCGGGCGGTGACCGGGTCGGAGCCCGGAGCGCGCCCGAGGCCCAGATCGATGCGCCCGGGAAAGAGCGACGCCAGCGTGCCGAACTGCTCGGCGATCACGAGCATCACCGTCGCGCATCGGGGGCGCTCGAGCGAGGGCGAGCTCTTCGCCGGATCGCGCCGCATCGACTGGCATCTTCTTCTGCGCCGAACCTTCGACGTCCGGAGGACGGGCGCCGGGCACGGCGTGGCCGGCAGCAACGCTCTCGCGCTTCCTAGCAGCCTTCCCTGCTGCGCCGAATCTACCTGCGAGACGTGCTCGCCTGCCCATGCGGCGGGCGGCGCAGGATCCTGGCCGACATCTCGGACGGCGCCGGAATGGCTCAGCATCGCCGTGGACTGGATTCATGAAGCGCTGTTTGACAAGGACTTCGACACGGTCATCTCCCTCCTGGAGAGCCTGCCCATCGAGCCCTCGCCGCCCCCAGCGCAGGCACCAGCGCCCATCCTCGAAGAGCTTATTTTTCGAGCTCACTTGACCCACCTGGCCTTCGAGGGGCAGGTCGATTCGCCCTACTCGGCGTCGGAGGAGGGATGACCCTGCACATCGCGGTCACCTGGCCAAACGCAAACAGCCCGCTTCTCCCGGACAATCTCGCTGACGTGAGATTGGAAGCCGGAGGCACACCGCTCACGCCAAAGCAGACTGCGCCCGGGCGGCGGGAGTACGAGATCCCGGACGGTGCGGCGAAGCTCTCGCTGAAGGCGAGTTTTTCGGTTGCGTTCGGCCCGGTCAAGGGCACGGCCAAGAACCCGGATGTGCTGAGCGACGTCGGAGCGATGACCCATGTCGTGCTCCGAGCCCAGCAGGAGTTCGATGTAGTCGACGGCGGAACGCGGCTACGGCCGGTGAATCAACCGGCGTACGCAGGCCCGCATCCGCTCGTTCACATGGTCGGAGCGGCTAATCTTCATGCCGCTGTCTCCATCAAGCTTCGCACGGAGTTCGTCGACATCACGCCGTTCTGGAAAGTCTACGCGGCGGTCTGGAGCTATTACGAGACCGAGCATAAGCCGGGTACCAGGCTCCTGGTGCTCGGCGCGACGGGCGCGACACCGATCATCTGGTTCGCGAGCATCCCGGACGCCTGCCTTCATTGCACCAACGGCTTCGCCTCGTGTCTTGTATTCTTTCGCCCGGAAAACTATATCTATACCCAGGTGAACCAGCCACACCAGATGGCCGCACTGGCCCGGTATCTCCTTAAACCCAAGGAGGCGGACGATGCAACGGCCCAGTCGTGGGAACGCGACTACATTGCCGGCGACGGATACAACCTCATCCGCTGCGGGTTCGAGGATGCGCTCGCACGGAGCCAGCGCGCTGTGGTGATGCTTCACCCCTGGCCGAGCGGCACGGCTTTCGGCGGCGCAGCGGGCAGCGAGCTGCCAGCTCTCTGCTCCGGCGCGCTTCGCCTGCTCTGGGCCGATCAGCACATCTTCCGGGGGACAGCCAATGTTCGACTCGGCCGTCTCGGTATCTCCGGCTTCAGCCGGGGTGGCGGTAGCCTGTGGCCCGCGCTGACCTCTAACATTGGTCGGGTCGATGAGGTGTACGCCTTCGATTGCGTCGGCACGGACACGAGCGCCGGAACGATCGTGCAATGGTACAATAGTCGTCCCGAAGCGCGGCTCCGGATGGTGGGTGGCGCGTACAACGTCGCGAAGCACCAAGCCATCTACCGAACGATTCAAACTACGAACGGGGTGACGGGGCCGCTCACGCACGTGACAGCGATCCCCGAGAGCAACGAGGGGTATGCGCCCAGGGTCAACCCGCTCTGGGATCACGTCCTCAAGGAGCGGGAGGACCTGCGAAGCCATCCCGATACACGGCATCAATTTGCGATTTTCGGCGGCTACATAGCCCTGCCCGGACCGTTCGCGCTGACGTTCCTGCTACGGTTCCTCAAGGAATCGCTGTTCATGGTCCCTTGAGTGCGCTGAATGCGCCTCTCAGGGGGCGCGCCGGAGGGCACGGCCTTGCCAGGTATAACGACCGCGGCCGCTGCAGACGCGCCGGTACACGTCGCGCGCCGATTGCCATGCCGCACGGCTTTCAGGCGCGGCGCCGCGGTGGGCCGCGTCGACGGCGTTGAGGGCATCATCGCAGGACGAGCCGGCGGCAGCGGCGGCCGAGTCCGAGAACCGGAGCACGCCCTCCTCGACCCGCGGCACGATCGCGACCCTGCAGATGGCCGGGTTCTGGGGAGCGCAATCATCAAGTGCCGCCGAGGAGGGCACGTCGAGTACTGGCCGGAGGGCGCTGCCCTCCGCGACGTAGAGCACCGTGTGTGCGACAAAGGGGACGAGCGCGGCCTTCTGCTCGCGCCCGCGCCAGCAGACAAGCAGCTCGGCATCGGGCAGAACGAGCGTCCCGCTGCAACTGCAGTCGTTGACCGGCTGAGGTGGGCTGACGGCGAGCGTCGACCAGCAGGCAGCGTCGGGCCGCCACCGCACGCCGCGGGCCGTGAGCCAGTCATCAACGTCGAACGGCGTGGCTGCATCGACCTTTGGACGCCCACCCGTCATCGCGGGGATCGGCGCGACAGCGGACGGCGGAGCGAGAACGCCGGCAGATATCGCGGCGCCACCGGATGCGGTTGGAGTGACGCTGGACGAGGAAAGCGGAGACGTCCCAGACGGCGGTGGGCCGGTGGTGGATGCGTTCGGCGGCACCGGCGACGATAGGTCGCACGCGATTAGGCTCGACGCGGCGAACAGGCGGGTGGTGAACGCGAGGAGGAAGCAAGCGGTTCGGTGCATGTCGGACGCAGGGTATAGCGCGGGGGCAGGTCAGGTCCTGCATGCAAAGGAGGTCTTACGGTGAGCAGCGTGGGTGCGCGCGTGGTCCACGTGATCGGCCTCGGCGCTCAGACGTCGGTCGGCCTCACGTGCCCTCCATGATCGCGCCGGTCCGCGGCGCAATTTGCCGGTTTCGCACTTGGGACCACCTGCGCAACTGCCGCACCGACGACGCGTACGCCCGCCTCGGTCCGGTCCGAGCGTGAGCGTGCTCGAGCACCGTCGCGGGAGCCCGGTGGGCTTGGCCGGAGGTGGTCGAGCACCGCCCCGTGAACGAGCCGGGCTGCACGCCGAGGCGCCTTCGGCAAGGCGCTTCACCCGGCGCGGGCGAGCTCGTCGCGCACCGCTGCCGTGAGCTCGAGCGAGCGCACGCGTGCGGCGTGATCGAAGATCGGCGAGCTCACGATGAGCTCGTCGGCGCGGGTGCGAGTGATGAAGGCGTCCAGCCAACGCCGCACGGTCTCGGGCGAGCCGGCGACCGAGCAGGACAGCGCCTGCTCGAGGCCGGCGCGATCCAGGGGGCTCAGGTCGCGCTCGAAATCGTCGACCGGCGGAGGAAAGGGCCCCGGCCGGCCACGGCGCAGGTTGACGAAGGCCTGCTGGAGCGACGTCCACAGCCGGCGCGCCTCCTCGTCGGTGCCGGCCGCGACCACGTTGATCCCCAGCATGACGCGGGGCTCTGCGAGCTCGTCCGAGGGGCGGAACTCCCTGCGGTACAGCGCGATCGCCTGCGTCATCTGGCCCGGCGCGAAGTGCGAGGCGAAGGCGTAGGGGAGGCCGAGCGCCGCGGCGAGCTGCGCGCCGAAGAGGCTGGAGCCGAGGATCCAGATCGGCACGCGGAGCCCGGCGCCGGGCACGGCCTGAACCAGCTGGCCAGGCTCCGCCGGGCGGAAGTAGCCCATCAGCTCCAGGACGTCTTGGGGGAAGCCGTCCGCGTCGCCAGCCAGGTGGCGCCTGAGCGCGCGGGCGGTGACCGGGTCGGAGCCCGGAGCGCGCCCGAGGCCCAGATCGATGCGCCCGGGAAAGAGCGACGCCAGCGTGCCGAACTGCTCGGCGATCACGAGCGGCGCGTGGTTCGGCAGCATGATCCCGCCCGCACCGACCCGGATCGTCGAGGTGCCGGCGGCCACGTGCGCGATCACGATCGACGTCGCGGCGCTGGCCACGCCGGCCATGTTGTGGTGCTCGGCCAGCCAGTAGCGGTGATAGCCGAGCCGCTCGGCGTGGCGCGCGAGATCGAGCGAGTTGCGGAGCGCCTGGGCGGCGTCTCCGCCCTGGACGATCGGGGCGAGGTCGAGAACGGAGAAGGGAATCATGTTGGACACCTCGCCAGACTGTTGCACGCCACGGACGGTTGCGGCAGCGCCCGGGGATCGGCGCGGCTCGTGCGCGGTCTCGACGCGGGATCGCGGCGAAGAGGCGCCCCCGCCGGCGCGCGCCCCCGCCGGCGCGCCCCTGCCGGCGCGCCCCGGCCAGCGTGCCCCTGCCGGCGCGCCCCGCGGCGCTCGTGCCGTCTGGAACGCCATGACGAGGCCGCGCCCGCTGTATTACGCTCGGCTCGTGCGCCGTTCGTCCTTGCCGCTGCGCCGCCTGTCGCAGGTCCTGCTCGTCGTCGCCGCCTCGGCCGCCGCGATCGCGTCGCCCGGGGGAGCGGCCGCGACCCTCTGGCCCAACGTGCCGGAGCAGATCGCGCGCGCGCTCACGTCGGGCGACGCCCTGGAGCGGCGCCTGGCCGCGACCCGCGTGGGCGAGCTCGCCCCGGAGACGGCGATCAGGCTGATCCAGCGGGGCATGAGCGACCCGGACATCGAGGTGCGGCTGCACCTCGCCGGGGCGGCCGTGCGCCTCCGGATGCCGCGCGCGGGGGACCTCGTGATCGAGTGGCTCGGCGAGGGCGACGCGCGCCTGCGGCTCGCGGCCTGCGACGTGATCCGCGCGGCGCCCACGGACCGCTCCGTCGTCGCGCTCGGGCGGGTGCTCGGCGATCCCGACCCGCACGTCCGCCTCGCCGCCGCGACCGCGATGGGCGCGGCGGGGCTCCCGGACGCGGTCTCGCCGCTGCTCGGCCACCTCGACGACACCGCGCCGGAGGTGCGCGCGGAGGTCGCGCGCGCGCTCGGCCGGATCGGCGACGCGCGCGCCGTCGTGCCGCTGATCGGCAAGGTGCAGGACTCGGTGCCGGAGGTCCGCAAGGCCACGGCGCGCGCGCTCGGAGAGCTCGGAGACCCGCGCGCGGTCAGCGCGCTCTTGCTCGCCCTCCAGGACGCATCCCAGGACGTGCGCGTCGAGGCGGTGACCGCCCTCGGCCGGCTGCGCTCGGACGACGCGACGTCGGCGATCGCCGATCTCGTCACGGCGTCGCCGGGGGCCGCGGGCGCGTTCCCGGGGGCGCGGCCGTCCGACAGCGCCACCTCGAGCAACGACGTGCGGGAGGCGGCGCTCCGGGCGCTCGGCCGCATCGGCTCCGACGCGGCCGTGAAGGCGCTGCTCGCGGCGCTCGCGAAGGACAACCCCGCGGCGCCGCGCTCCGCGGTCCGCGACGCCCTCGTCAGCGCCGGCGCCGCGGCCGTCCCCGCGCTCGTCGCGGCGCTCGCGGCCGCGCCGTCGGCCAACGCCGCGGCGGGCGCCGCCCTCGTGCTCGGCGAGCTCAAGGCCAGGGAAGCGCTGCCCGCGCTCGCGCGGGGGATGCAGCGGGGCGTCGTCCCGCTCCGGCACGGGCTGCGCGCCCTCGGCGCGCTCGGCGATCCCGCGGCGCTGCCCGGCGTGCTGGAGCTGCTCGGCGACGGCGACCCCGCGGTCCGCGCGGAGGCCATCCGCGCCGCGACGGCGCTGCTCGATCCAGCGCGGCCCGACGGGCGCGCGGTGGACCCGGCGCGCGCCCTGCTGGTCGACCCGGCGACCGCGCCCGACGAGAAGCTCGCCCTCGTCCAGCTGCTCGGGCGCACCGGGTCGCCGCGCGCGCAGGCGGCGCTGCTGCCGCTCGCCAAGGCGCGCTCCACGCCGCTCCGCCTCGCCGTGATCGAGGCGCTCGGGGCCGCGCGCGCGGCCGGGACGCTCGGCGCGGCCGTGGACGCCGCCCTGCTCGCGGCGCTCGACGACGAGTCGGCCGACGTGCGGCTCCGGGCGGCGATCGCGCTCTCCCGCGTCGCCGGCCCAGGGAGCGCCCGGCCGCTGCTCCAGCGCCTCACGGTCGCGGCGGAGCAGGACCGCGGCGCGCTCGGCATCGCCCTCTCGGGCGCCCTGTCGCGCGCGGACGACGCCGGCGGCGGGGGCGGCGCAACGGACGCGAAGGCCGCAAAGGCCGCGAACGACGCGGGCGGCAAGGGCCTCGTCCACGAGGTCGCGGCCGCGATCGCGAGCGCGCCGGACGCCGCGCGCGACGCGCTGATCGAGGGGCTCGGCCGCATGCCGGGGCAGGCCGCGGGCGCCGCGCTCGCGCGGATGGCCTCGGCGGCGCCCATCGACGATCGCCGCAAGATCGCCGAGGCGCTCGCGGGGCACCCGGAGGCCGCGGCCGCGCTCCGCAAGCTCGCGGGCGATCCGGATCCTGGCGTCCGCGCCAACGCGGTCTGGTCGCTGGGCGCGGCGGGGGACAAGGACGCGCTGCCGCTGCTCCTGCCGCTCCTCAAGGACCCCGACGTCGCCGTGGCGGGCAACGCGGCGGGCGCGATCGGGCGCGCCGCCGGCCGCTTCCGGCAGGCGGCCCGCGCGGCCGCGGCGCTCTGCGCGGCGCTCCCCGACGCGCGCCCCTACGTGCGGGCCAACGCGCTCGCGGCCCTCACCGTGGCCGGCGCCCGCTGCGACGGCGACGCGGCCCGGGACCTGCTCGCGCGCGACCCCGCGGAGGCGGTCCGCCTCGCGGCCGCCGACCACCTCGCGCGGAGCGGCGCCGACGACGATCGCCGCGCGCTCGCCCGCTGCGCCGCCGAGGACAGGAACGCCGCGGTCGCCGGGCGCTGCGCCCGCCCCGCGCCGCCCCGCGCGCCGGCCGCCGGCGCCGAGGACGTCGTGGTCTTCGTCGTCCCGTTCGACGCGGGCCGGGGCGGCTCGGGCCGCGACGCGCCGGCCCCGCGCGCGCCCTTCGCGCTCGTGCGCGCGGACGGGCTCATGCGCCTCGGCGTCGCGGACCGGCGCGGAGAGCTCTTCGAGCGCGGCGCTCCCCGAGGGCCGATCCGCCTCACCGTCCCGGCCCCGCTCGTGAAGTGAGCCCGCGCCCGCCGCGCTGAGCCGGACACCATGCGAACCCGACCCGACGTCGAGCTCCGGATGTCCAGGACCGTGCACCCGGGCGACGTCGTCCTCGTCGAGCTGGTGCTCCGCTGCCGCGGGAGGACGCCGGTCGACGCGATCGAGCTCCACCTGGAGGGCATGCAGGTCGCCCGCGTCGAGGAGCGCGTCCTCGTGCCGCCCCACTTCCTCTCGCTGGTCGCCCGCGTCTCGGGGCCGACGACGCTGCCGGAGGGCGAGCAGCGCTACCGCGCGAGCTTCCCGCTCCCCGACGACGCGCCCTGCTCCTACCTCGGCACGCGCGCCGAGATCCGCTACGGCATCACGCTCTCCATCGCGATCCCGTGGTGGCTCGACGTCCAGGAGTCCTACGAGGTGCTCGTCACGCCCCGCCCCGTCACCCGCCCGGCCCGGTCGCCGGCCGCGGGGACCACGGCGCGCGGCGACAGCCCCTTCGTCGAGGTCTCGCTCGACGATCGCGTCTTCGCGCCGGGCGACGAGATCTCGGGGGCGGTGGCCCTCGGCAACGTGCAGGGCCGCGGCGTGCGCGGGATCGAGATCTCGCTGGTCGGCGTCGAGCGCCTCCTCAGCGCCGACCGCTCCGCGCCGAACCGCGCGACCGAGGCGCACCGCTTCACCGCCTTCCGCCGCGCGGACAGCCGCGACGAGGGGCGGGAGCTGCCGTTCCGGTTCAGGATCCCCCGCTCGGTCGCGCCGTCGTTCGACGCCGGCTGGGTCGCCCTCGTCTGGGGGCTCGAGGTGCGCGTCGAGCTCGCGCGCGCGGACGGGGTCGTCCACACGACGCCGCTCGTGCTCGGCGTCTTCGACAGCCCGCCCGGCCTCGGCGCGATGCGGCGGCAGATCGGCTCCGGGAGGTGGCGCGCCGTCTGGGAGGCGGTCGGCGCGCGCCACGGCCTGTCCCTCGACGCGCTGGAGCTCCGCCTCTCGGGCACGCTCTCCGGCGCCGCGGCGTCGGTGTGGATCGACGCGGGCTCCTCGTCGAGCGGCGCGCTCGTGGGCGAGCTGCGCTGGCCGTCGTGGGGGCTCGACCTGGAGGTCGGCGTGAAGCGCTTCCTGCTCGCGCTGTCGTCCGAGGACGACGAGGGCTTCGGCCGCCGTTACCGCGTGCGCGGGCGCGATCCCGGCCAGGTGCGCGCCGTTGTCGCGGGGCCGCTGCGCCGGGCGCTGCTCGCCTTCGACGACGTCCGGCTGGACGACGAGCACGTGTCGGTCCGGTCGCGGACGCCGGGCCACGATCAGCCCTGGCTCGGCGCGTTCCTGGAGCACCTCGCCGCGCTGGCGGCCGAGATCGGCGCCGCGAACGCGCGCATCCCGCCGCCCACGCCGATGGCGGGGATGCGCGCGGCCTGGGAGCGGTTCGCGGCCGAGGTCCACGGCCGCTTCGAGGTGGGCCGCATGCGCATCCGGGACGCGCAGGTCGACGGCGCGACGTTTCACGTCGACACCTGCTTCGAGCGCGGCCCCCACCCCGAGCGCTCCGAGATCACGCTGGTGGTCGATCCGCCCCTCGACGCGGCGCTCGATCCCGACGATCCCGAGCAGCTGCGCGCCGCGTCGCCGAGGGCGCGCGAGGCGGTCAAGGGCCTTCGGGCCCGCGCGCGCGCGCTCCGGATCGCCCCGCGCGCCATCGTGATCACGCTGCCGGCCCCGCTCGAGGACCCCGCCACCCTGCGCGATCTGCTCGGCGAGCAGCTGCACGTGGCGGCGCTCCTGCGCGGCCCGCGCGTCGCCCGCCCGTACCGCTGAGCGGCGAGGAGCGGGCGCCCGGGCGGGGGCTGCGGCGACCGCGCTGGAGCGTGCGGCCCATCAGAGAGGACGCGCAGGTCGGAACGCGAGCGCGGGAAGGCGAAAGCGCGGAACCGGGAATCCCCTGACGCGGCGTGCGGCTCGCCGATTTCCACACAAAACGCTGGCGGATCCGGGCTAGAGTCCCCGCCCATGCTCGACAAGCTTTCTCGCGAAGAACGCCTCCAGCTGATGCGGTTCATCTGTTCGTTCGCCTGGGCCGACCTCCAGGTGCGCGACCAGGAGCGCGCGTTCGTGCGCAAGATGATCCTGCGGCTCCACCTGGACGCGGAGGAAGCCAAGCAGGTGCGCGGCTGGCTCGAGGTGCCGCCCGCGGCCGACGACGTGGATCCGATGAAGATCCCGCGCGCGCACCGGCAGCTCTTCCTGAACGCCGCGCGCGAGATGATCTCGTCCGACGGCGAGATCGGCGAGGAAGAGCGCGAGAGCCTGAGCCTCCTGGATCAGCTCACGCGCTGAAGCGGGCGGGGGGCGACGGATGACGGACGACGGACGGCCGATGAGCCGGTGAGCGGTGGAACGATGAGCACGATGGCGGAGGGAGGGGCCGGCGAGGGCCGGACCCCAGCGGAAATGGGAGCGAGCTCGGCCGAGAAGCCCTGGGTCGGCGTGATCATGGGCGGCAAGAGCGATTACGAGCACCTCGCCGTCACGAGCGAGCTGCTCACGCAGCTCGGCATCCCGCACGAGGTGCGCGTCGTCTCGGCGCACCGCACGCCGGACCGGATGTTCGAGTACGCGAGCACGGCCGCGGAGCGCGGGATCGAGGTGATCATCGCCGCCGCCGGGGGCGCCGCCCACCTGCCCGGGATGGTCGCCGCGAAGACGGTGCTGCCCGTCATCGGCGTGCCCATCCCCGCCACGGCGCTGAACGGGATGGACGCGCTGCTCTCGATCGTCCAGATGCCGAAGGGCGTCCCCGTCGCCACGATGGCGATCGGCAAGCCCGGGGCGGCCAACGCGGCCCTGTTCGCGGCGGCGGTCCTGTCGGGCAAGCACCCGGAGCTCCGCGAGCGCCTCGCCGCCTTCCGCGGCGCCCAGGAGGCGGCGGTGCTACGCGACTCGGTCATCGTCTAGCTCGTCAGGCCTCGCCAGGCCTCGTTTCGCTCCCCCTCGACCAGGTCCTCCGGAAATGCCCATCGCTCCCGGCTCCACGCTCGGTATCCTCGGTGGCGGCCAGCTCGGCCGCATGACGGCGCTGGCCGCCCGCACGCTCGGGTACAAGGTCCACGCCCTCGATCCTGACCCGGACTGCCCGGCCCGTTCGGTGCTCGATCACTGCATCGTCGCCTCGTTCGACGACGTGGCGCAGGCGGCCGAGCTCGCGTCGCAGTGCGACGTGGTGACGCTCGAGATCGAGAAGGTCGCCACGGACGGCCTCGTCGCCGCCGCCCGGTTCGCGCCGGTGCGCCCGTCGGCCGACGTGCTGACCCTGGTGCAGGACCGCGGCGTCCAGAAGGGCTGGCTCTCGCGCAACGGCTTCCCGGTGGGGCCCTTCCGCGAGGTCGCGACGAGCGAGCAGCTCCTCGAGGCGACGCGCGCCATGGGCGGCGCGTGCTTCGTGAAGTCGTGCGTCGGCGGGTACGACGGCCGCGGCCAGCTGCGGCTCTCGGGGGACGCGCGCCTGGACGACGGCGGCGGCGGCGCCGGCGGTACCGGCGACCTCGAGCGCGAGGCCGCGTCGCTCTTCGCGTCGCTCGGCGGCCAGCGCTGCGTTGTCGAGCAGGCGCTCGACCTAGAGGCCGAGCTCTCGGTGCTCGTCGCGCGGAGCCCGAGCGGCAAGCTCGCGGTCTACCCGCCGGCGCTGAACCACCACGTCGACCAGATCCTCGACTGGTCGCTGCTGCCGGGCCCGCTCTCGGCCGCGGTGACGGGGCAGGCGGTCCAGATCGCGCTCGACCTCGCGGTCGGCCTGCGCGTCGAGGGGCTGCTCGTCGTCGAGCTCTTCCTGCTCAAGGACGGCCGCCTGCTCATCAACGAGCTCGCCCCGCGGCCCCACAACAGCTACCACGCCTCCGAGGTCGCCTGCGCGACGAGCCAGTTCGAGCAGGCGGTCCGCGCCGTGTGCGACCTGCCGCTCGGCTCGGTCGAGATCGTCCGCCCCGCGGCGATCCTCAACCTGCTCGGCGACGTGTGGCTCGGCGGCGCGCCGCCGCCGTTCGAGGCCGCGCTGGAGATCCCGGGCGTCCGGCTCCACCTTTACGGAAAGCGGGTCGCCCGCCCCGGCCGCAAGATGGGCCACCTCTCCGCCACGGGCCGCACGCCGGAGGAGGCGCTCGTCGCCGCGAAGCTCGCGATGGCCCGGCTCTCGGCGCACGCCGGGCTGCCGCTCCCCGGGCGCTGACGCGCCGCCGGCGGGCCTCCGCCGGCGCACGACGCTCTCCACTGCCGCCCAGGGTGGCGCGGCGCGCGCCGCGGCCGCGCGCGGCGATCTCGGCGGATTCAATGGTCTTGAGCGCTCGTGCGGAGACATCTCACGGTGTCTTCGTCCACAGGGGCAGCGCGCGTTGGCCAGGGCGGAATCACGCGCGCTGGCTATCAGGACGAAGCATCGATATTCGATGCGTTGGATCTGAACACACGCCCTGGACTTCAACACCTATCTCGCACAGAGGCGCCGCTGGCTCGAGAGCGCGCCCTGGCGAGCGCTCCCGAGCCCGCTCGCCGGGGCGCGCCGCGCCGCCTCGCTGCGCCGGTGTCGGCTGCTTTGCGCATTGACCGTGTCCGGCGTCCTGGCGTAGTTCTTCTCGTTCGATGCAGATCACCCTGTCGCGGGCCCGGCTCCAGGTCGCGCTGCTCGCCGTGATGGCGGTGATCGCGGGCGCCGGGCTCGGCGTCGAGGTGCTCAAGCCGCTCCTCCACCTGAGGAGCCAGAGCGGCGTCGTCCCGTTGTTCTCGCTGAGCTACGAACAGAATGTGCCCACGTGGTACACCTCGTCCCTGCTGTTCGTGTGCTCACTCACGCTCGCTGTCATTGCCGTCGGCGCCCGGCGCACGGGCAAGTTCGTGAAGCACTGGTGGGGGCTCTCCGCGGCGTTCCTCTACATCTCGCTCGACGAGGTGGTCGAGATCCATGAAGCGGCGAGCTCCTGGCTCGATCTGGGCGGGGTCCTGTACTTCAGCTGGGTGATCCCGGCGGCCGCCGCGGTGGCGGTGTTCGCGGTCGCCTACCTCCAGTTCCTCTCGCACCTCCCGCGAGATATGCGGAATCGATTCCTCCTCTCGGGCGGGATCTATGTCACCGGCGCGCTCGTCCTGGAGCTGCCGCTCGGGTACTGGACCGAGCGGGCCGGGAGCGACAACCTGATCTACGCGCTCATCGACTTCGTGGAAGAGTCGATGGAGATGGTCGGCGTGAATCTCTTCCTGCTGTCGCTCGTCGATCTCCTCGCCGTGCAGGGATGGACGATCGGCTTCTCGCCAGAAGCACCGGAGCCGCGGCCCGCGGCGGCCCCGCGGCCCGCATGAGCGCACGGGCCGAGCCCGCGTCCGCCGCGCTGCTCGGTGTGGGCCGGGCCGCGTACATCGTCGGCCCGTTGTACGACTGGGCCTTCTTCCTGCTCCCGCCGCTCTTCGCGCTCGCCGCGGGCGCCCTGATCGCGGGGACGCCGTTCGCCGACGCGCCGTTCAGGCTTCATGGGGAGAAGGTCACGTGGGCGGGGCTCTTCATCGGCACGCTCATCCACGGCCACCTCGCCGCGGTGCTCCTCCGGAGCCACGGCAACGCGGACATCTTCCGGCGGCACCGGCTCCGCTTCCTCGTGGCGCCGGTCGCCCTGTTCGCCGCGATGATGCTGTCCATGTGGGCCGTCGCCTGCGTGTCGGTCCTCGTGGTGTTCTGGGACGTCTACCACTCGGCGCTCCAGACGTTCGGCCTCGGGCGCATCTACGACGCGCGCGCGGGGAATGCGCCGGCGCTCGGCCGCCGGCTGGATCTCTGGCTCAACCTCGTCCTCTATGCCGGCCCCATCCTGGGCGGCGCGACGATGCTCCTCCACTTCCAGAGCTTCGACGCCTTCGAGGGCGTGGGCCCCGCCTTCTTCACCGCCGTCCCCGCGCTGATGACGTCGAGCCACCGCGTCATCAGCTGGGCCGTCATCGCCGCGGGCACGTCGTACCTGGTCTATTACGCGCTCGCTTACCGCGCGATAATCCGGCGGGGCTATCGGGTGTCGTTCCCCAAGGTGTGGCTGCTCGTCAGCACGGGCCTCTGCTCGATCTACACGTGGGGTTTCAACCCCTGGGGACAGGCCTTCTTCATCATGAACCTGTTCCACGCCGTGCAGTACCTGGCGCTCGTCTGGTGGTCGGAGGGCGGCCGCCTCCGCCGCCGGCTGCGCCTCGACGCGCTCCGGGCCGGGGCGCCGATCGCGGCGGCGGTCTTCCTCGGGGGTGTCCTCGTGTACGGGGTCTTGGCCGAGCTCGCGCCGGCGGACGACCGCGCGCTGTGGTCGATCACGCAGACCGTCGCGCTGATGCACTTCTGGTACGACGGCTTCATCTGGTCCGTGACGCGCAAGCAGGTATGAGGCGATCGCGCCTTCGAGATGTCACCAGAGAGGGGTGTATGCGAATCCAACGTTGTCTCCGGTCCATGGTCGTCGCGCTCGGGGTCGCCTCCGCGGCGCTCGCCTCGTCTGCTTGCAGCAAGTCGCCGCAGATCACGGCGGAGAGCATGGAGGACAACTGGGCGCTGACGGAGCAGCACGAGCCCGGGTCCGTCGTCATGACGGTGGCCCAGGACGGGCAGGTGACGGCGCTCGTGAAGGATCGCGACGGCAAGCCCATCGCGGCGGACGTGTCGGGCAGCGTCTCGGTCAAGGTGCCTGGCAAGGGCGGAGCCCCCATGAGCGCGGCGCTCGTGCCGGAGCCCAAGTCGGGGGGCGTGCTGCTCGCCAAGCTCCCGCCGCTCGAGGACGACCTGACGGAGGTCAGCTACGAGCTCAAGGTGAAGGGCGAGCCGTTCAAGGGGGTGCTGCACGTGCCGCGCGGCGGGACCCGGGAGCTCCAGGAGAGCGCCAGGGAGCACCAGACAACCCAGCTCGACGGGACCAAGGGGCCGAACGGGGGCGTGCTCCAGCCGGTCGGAGACGACATCGTGGAGATCGTCGCCGACAAGGAGAGCGGCGATCTGCGCGTGTACGTGCTGGATCTCAACCTCAAGCCGGTGCCGATCGGCGAGCGCGAGATCAAGCTCGCCATCCAGACGGCGTCGGGGCCTGACGTCATCGTGCTCGCGCCCGGGCCCGATCGGCTCTACTTCACCGGCAAGCTCGGCGTGAAGGTCAATCCGACCAAGATCACGGTGGTGCTCAAGGAAGGCGGGCACACGCACGTGGTCCTCTGTGGTTACCGTCCAGGCGCGGTGATCGTGGTCGGCCCGAGCGCGCCCGTGATCGGCATCCTGGTGGCGACCACGTGGGCCGTGAAGGTCGACGTCAAGCCGACCGTGGTGGTGCACGACGACGATGACGACGGCCGGGTCCTCGTCATCCACAAGCACAAACACAAGCACAGGCACAAGCACAAGGGGAAGGGGCACTGGAAATGAAGGGGGAGGAGGGCGCCGCGCTCGGATGGGGCGCGCCGACGCGGTAAGGTGCGGCGCGGCGCGCCCGCGCCTCACCCGACGGAAAGCCCTCTCCCATGACCGAAGCGCCCGAGCTCCCCGACCTCTCCCCCGACGACTGCCACCCCCGGGCCGCCGCTGCCCTCACCGACCCGTTCTTCTGGTCGCTCACCGACGAGACCGCTCCGTTCGGCAACGAGACCGCGCACGAGACCCTCACCGCCTTCCGCGACTTCCGCGACGAGCACCCGAAGAAGAGCCCGATCGAGCTCCTCGACGCGCTCCTCGAGCGCTGGGAGGTCGGCAATGCCGGCTGGGACGCCGTGGGCGCGGCCGAGGTCGAGGCGCTCGGCGAAGAGGACGAGTACGGCCTGCTCACCCGCGACGAGGCGATCCTCGCCCTGGCCTTCAGCCAGATCGTCGTCGAGGGCAGGCTCGATCCGGAGGTCCGCCGCCGCGCGCTGCTGGCGCTGGCCCGGCAGGCGCTCCCCGCGCTCCTGAGCGCCTACGAGGGACGCGCCCTGGAGAGGGCGCTGCGGATCGACAGGATGAGAAGCGTGCTCTCCGCGCGCTGGGATTAGGCAAGCGCCTCGGCGCCCCTTGGGCGCCGACGGCTACGGGAGCGCCCAGTCCTGCGCGTCCTGTCGGCACCCAGGCCCGCAGTCTTCGCCGTTCGGGTACCATGTCCGGTACGCGGGGGTGAAGCTCCGCTCTCCGAGGAGCGCGCCGTCCCGCCGGACGACGACGTCGACGCGCGCCGGCGTGCCACGAATCGCGAGCTGCTGGGTGAACTGCCCGGGGGCCGGGACGCAGCTCTGGGAGACGCCGTCGCCGCGCCTCGTCTCCGTGCAGATTTCCACCGCATTGACCGAGACACTGACGGTCGGGCTGCACTGGACGAACACGCCGCTGCCGCCGACGTTCGGTGTGTTCGTCCAGCTGTAGGCGCACGACACCGCGTTGCCGTCCACCGCGAGCTCCAGCGTGTACTCTCCCGCTGCCCAGCTCCTGTTCGCCGTCGTGGCGGTGATGGTGAAGGTGTCGCTACAGGCCATCTCGTTGCATTGCTTCTGGTTCATGATGCAGCCGGGCATGGCGGAGGCCACGGTGAATCCGGCGGCGAGCGCGGCGGCCTTGCGCGCGAAAGAGCCGAGTGGGACGAGGGAAAAAAGAGATAAGGTCATGGGGGGCATCCTCTCTACGGCGGAACCGCCGTTGATGGACGCGCTGGCGTAGCAATGGGCAGGCCGCCTGCGCGGGCGCGAGAAGCCGGCGCTCCTGACGCCTTGTGCCAGGCGCCCGCCGAGCGGCATGACAGGTGTGTCAGGGCAACGAACCCGCGGCTCGGCTGGCGGACGCCCCGGCCCAGCCGGCGCAGCGCGCCTCCAGGCCGCGCGGCGGCGCTTCGAAGGGGCCCCCGCCGGTGCGGATTCGGGTACCGTCAGGCCTTCAGGTGGTCGCGCGTTCGAACGCGAACGCCCGTCCTGCCAGGAGGTTTGCACATGAAGAAGACCTATACGGGGAGCTGTCACTGCGGCGCGGTCCGCTTCGAGGCCGACATCGACCTGAGCGCTGGAACCAACAAGTGCAACTGCTCGATCTGCACCAAGACGAGAAACTGGAACGTGATCCTCAAGCCGGACGCGTTCCGGTTGCTCGCGGGTGAGGACGCGCTGAGCGACTACCAGTTCGGCATGAAGGTCGGGCACCACCTGTTCTGTCGACACTGCGGCGTGCGCTCGTTCGGGCGCGGGTATGTCGAGGCGATCGGCGGCGACTATGTGGCGGTCCAGCTCGGTTCGCTGGACGACGTGGATCTCGCGGAGCTCATCTCCGCGCCGATCCGGTACGCCGACGGACGCAACAACAACTGGGGCGCGCCGCCGGGAGAGACCCGGCACCTGTGACCGTCGCCGCCGCTGGCTGCGGCGGACGGAGGCCCATCGACGGGGGCGCCGCCGCACGCCGGCGCCCCCGCCGCGCCGTCTTCACCCGTCTTACTTCGCGACCTCTCCCGTCTTCAGATCCAGCTTGAGCTCCCGCACCACCTCCGGGGTGGCGCACACGATCTGCGGCGTCGAGCCCCGCACATCGGTCTTGATCCGCTCCTCCAGTTTCTTGGCGAGATCCCAGGTCGGCACGAACGCGGCGAGGAAGCGCTGCCCCATGTCGCGCGTCACAACGAAGCGCGCCGGGGAGAACTCCGTGCGTCCCTTGAGCGCCTTGCGCGTCAGCGGGAAGTCGTAGTCGTCCGGCGCCGTCTTGCTGAACGTGTAGAGCACCACGAGGTTCTGCGGGCACTTCGGCCCGCCGGGCCTGGGCAAGGTCCGGTTCTCCCTGGGCTTCGGCGGCGGCCCCTTCTGGAGCTGGATGGTCCCGGGCGCCGCGCCCGCGGCCTCGCTGGCGCCGCCGTGCTTCAGGATCGCCCCGCCGGCCGCGACCCACACCGCCCCGTCGCTCCCCACGGCCACGTCGCGGGCCTTCACCCCGTCGGGCAGCGGCGCCTGCTCCCAGGCGTCTCCCTTGCGCGTGAACAGCGCGTCGTCCGTGAGCGCCCACAGCGTCCCGTCCGGCGCCGCCGACGCGGTGAGCACGCGCGCGCCCTTCGCCGGCGGGTCGATCTTCTTCGCCTCCCCGCCCTGGTAGCGGAGCACGCCTCGGTCCACGATCCACGCCTCGCCGTCGCCGGGGCCCGGCAGGATCAGCGTGCGCACCTCGTCGGTCGTCTGTTCCTCGGACGGCGCCGGGACGGGCAGGATGGTCGACCGTTTCTCGCCCGGCTTCCATACCTCGACGGCGTTGTCCCCGTTGCAGTTGCGCCCGTAGCTCAGCGCGGTCCCGTCGCGCGTCGCCCCGAATGCCTCCGGGCGGACCTCGGCCTCCGAGTAACGCGATGCCGCTTCGGCGTCGAACCCGCGGCACTCCCCCTTCCTGGGCGCCGGCGTGATCGTCAGCCCCACCCTGGGCCCGCGCAGCGTGACGAACCTCGAGCGTCCGATCATCGTCGGCCCGGTCAGCCCCACGAGCGAGCTGCCCATCCTCGCCACGCCGGTGAACCACTGCCCCGCGTCGCCCACGCGCTGATCCCAGCCCTTCGCCCCCAGCGCGTAGTGCTCGGCGACGCCGGTGCGGCCCGTGGTGCCCGTCGCGATCAGGTCGAGCTGGTCGGGATAGCGTCCGTGGACGCCGCTCACGGTCACCATCCACCCCGGCACGCGCAGCCGCTCCGGGAAATCGATCTTCCCGTCCTTCAGCACGCCGACGGCGGTGGCCACGTTCGTCTGCTCCCCCTCCACGACCGTCAGGTTGGGGGTCGACACGAGCAGCGCTCCCTCCACCGGGTGCAGCCGAATCTCGAGGTCCTCCGGGATCTGCGCCACCGGCGTGAACGCCGACTCCGGCGGCGGCGCCGGCTTCGTCGCCTCATCCGCCTTCACCCCGCCCGCCGCGCTCGAGGCGCCTCCGGTGCTCGATGGGCCTGCCGCGCCTGCCGTACCGGGCGCGCCCGTCGCCTGCGCCGCGGCCTCCGCGCGCGGCTTATCCGCGGCCTGCGGCGCAGGCGCAGGGCCGCACCCTGCCATGGCCATCACGAGCCCGCCCAGCCCCCAGCACGCCCTTCGCCCGATCATCGCTCGTCCTCCTCCAGGCACGGCCGCGCCGGACTGCCGCGCCGCGCTCTCATGCTCTCGTCCTCGACCCGCCGGCTGCCCGGCAGCCCACCACCCCGGACCGCTCGCCATGCCGGCCTGCTCCCCCTCGCGCCGATCCCTCGTCCGCTCATGGCGCGAGCCTCCCCGACGCGACCCGGATCTCGCCCTCGATCTCCGCGTCGCGCAGGTCCACCCCGTTCGGGTGCGCCACCCGCTGGTAGGCCACCTGCCACGCGATCGCGCGCCCCTCGCCGGCGGCCCCGACATCGAGCTCCACCGTCACGGGCTCCGCGTGCACCCGGTCGTCGGCCACGAGCTTCCGCCCGATCGCCCCGGGCCGCAGCGCGAAGTGCCGCGCCAGGTAGCGCGTCTCCTGCCCCAGCACCAGCTCGTCGGGCCCGAGCGCCTCGGCCGACACCTCGAGCCTCCGGAACAGATCTCCCGTCGGGAACGCGTGCCCCGCGTTCGCGGGCGCGAGCGTCACCGCCACGCGCGTCGCCGAGAGCCGCCGCGCCGTCACCGCCACGGCGCTCCGCACGAGCGCCTCGTCCCGGGATCCCGCGAACCCGTGGCCGCGCCGCCCCCCCGGCCCGCGGGGCATGTGGCACGCCGCGCAGGGCTGGTCCGCGGCCGGCGATGCGCGGTGCTCGATGACGGTCGACTGCATCAGCTCCGCGGCCGACCGCCCTCGCGCCGTGGGGAACGCGAACTCGTGGCAGGCAGCGCACGCGTCCGCGCCCCCGAACCGCGCGTCCCGGATCACCGCGTGCGGCGCCGCCGGCGGCGCCCCGCGCCCCGCCCACGGCGCCGCGAGCACCGGCGCCACCGCCTGCCCCGCGAGCTCGCCCTCGCCGTCGGTCGTCACGTGGCACGTCACGCACGCCACGCCGAGCGCCCCGAGCGCCTCCGGCTCTGGCTCCTCCGGCCTCGCCTCGGGCGCGTGGCACGCCCGGCAGAACGGCATCGGCTCGATCGCGAACGCCCGCCGGTAGGCCGGCTCGGTGTTCGCCCGGTGGTGGAGCGACGCGCGCCACTCCCGCGCCACCTCCTCGTGGCACCCCTCGCAGGCCCGGTTCGCGATCACCGCCGCCCCGAGCCGCGCCCGCGCCGGCCCCGGCATGGGCACCCGCGCCGCCTCCGCGGCCCCGGGCAGGGCGCCGCCGGCCGGCGCCTCGACGTCACCCGCGGGCCGCGCGGGCGCGTCCGGCGCGGCAGCGCACGCGCCCGCGAGGGCGCCCGCGACAAGCAAGCCGAGGCCAGGTGCACAGCGCCGCACAGCGAAGATTGCAGTTACAACACCCCCGGCGCTGCGTCACCTCCTGTGCTGCTCGAGCGACACCGCGACCAGGTTGTCACGGGCCGCGCGAGCGCCAGCGCGCGCCCGCAGGCGAGCCAGAGCGGCCGGCGGCCCAGGGGAGCGATGGAGGACTCGTGATCTCGCGTCGGACAGGCCAGCGCGGCGGCGCCCGGCGGCGGGCCGCATGAATACGACGCACCTGGTACACGCGATGCTCCAGGGCGCGACATGCGCTCACTTCGATCGAACGTGTCTCGATGGTTCGCGACAGCCCTCTTTCTTTGCGCCGGGGCGGCCCGCGCGCAGGAGGGCAGCGCCCCTGACGTCGCTCCTGCGCGTCGGTCCGCGCCGAGCATGGATTTCAACGTGCTAGCGGGCGCCGGCCTCTACTCGGGCTCGGACAGCGATGGGCTGCGCTTCGATCTCGCGCTCACGTACCGCATCGGCGTCATCGAGGTAGGTGGCTTCGCCGAGACAGGGGGGGAGCCGCTCGGGGAGAGCTTCAGCGGCGTCGGCGCGACAGCGGGCGTCGCGTGGAGATCGCCAGCCGGGCTTCGACTCTCGCTCGCGGGCTCCTTCGGGAGACACTCCTACACGGGGGTGGGGGCTCCCGGCTGGGACAGCGGCCCCGGCGTCGACGGCGACACGATCTTCGTCGGGGCTCGCGCCGGGGCGAGCTGGATCTTCGGTCCAGGTCCCGTGCACTTCGAGCTCGGCCTCGCCGTCGCCGTCGAGCACGACGTGACGAAGGAGCGAGTCCCCTACTCCTCAATTCATGACCCCGAATCCATGGGCGAGCCTCGGCTCGTCTCCATCGGAGCCACGCTCGTGCCCGTGTCGCTGGTGCGGCTCGGCATTACATGCGACGCGCTCTGACGCGCCCGTCACCCGGGCCGCCGTGGCGGCGGCGGCAGGTCTCCGCGGGCGCCGCGCGGCGAGCGCCGCCGCTGCCCGGGCGGCGCCGCGGCGGCGTCGGCGACGCAGGGGCAGCGGATCATCCGGCGTACAGGCCGCGCGCGCGGCCGCACAGGCGCACGAGGCCGAGCAAGCCGTCGATGGTCGGCGTCGGCACGCCGGTCAGCTCGCCGATCTCGTGGACCACGGTCACCAGCGCGTCGATCTCCAGCGACTTGCCCGCTTCCGCGTCCTGCAGCATCGAGGTCTTGAACGCGCCGAGCCTGCGCGTGACCTCCATCCGGTCTTCTCCGCTCTGCGCGATCGGGCAACCGATCCTCTCGCCGATCGCCGCCGCTTCCTGCATCGCCTGGAGACAGAAGCCGCGCACCAGCGGATCGTCCAGTATCCGATCGCACGTCGCACCGGTGAGCACCGACACCGGGTTCATCGTCATGTTGCCCCACAGCTTGTACCAGATGTCGGTCCGGATATCGGCGCTGGCCTCGGCCTCGAAGCCGGCGCGCCGCAGCAGCTCGACCAGCGCGCCCACCCGGCCCGACGGTCCGCCGGCCGGCTCGCCGAGGAGCAGGCGGTTGCCGAGGCCGACGCGCACCAGCCCCGGTTCCGGGCTGGAGCCCGACAGATGCACGACGCAGCCGACCACCTGGCGGAGCCGGATGGCGCGCGGCACGACGTCGCCCGGGTCGAGCGAGCGGAGCCGAGCGCCGGCATACGGCACGTTCTCGGGCGCGAAGAACCACCACGGCACGCCGTTCATCGCGGGGACGACGATCGTGTCCTCGCGGAGCAGCGGCGCGATGCGCGCGGCGACGTCGGCCAGCGCGGTGGCCTTGACCGCGATGATCACGACGTCCTGCGCGCCGAGCGCGGCCGGATCCTCTGCGGCGCGGATCGGCACGCGGGTGATCTCTCCATCGACCTGCAGCAGCAGGCCGCGCTTCTGCAAGGCGGCGAGGTTCTCTCCGCGCGCGACGGCGCTGACGTCGCAGCCGGCCGTGGCCAGCCGGGCGCCGAGCAAACCGCCGATGGATCCGAAGCCGTAAACAGCAATTTTCATGATGTCCCTGCATCCTATCGTCGCGGACCGCCGGTTGCCTCCTCGCCCGCCGCCGCCGTTCACGGCGCACCGCGTCGCACCGGTCCTCGGACTGCGCGGAGCGCGCGTCGGAGGCGCTGTGCCGCTCCGTCACCTCGGCCCTTGCGGCGCGAGGCGAGCTGACGATGATGAGCGTGCCCGATCGGCACACCATCCGGGGGCGCTTGGAGGCACTTGCTTATGAAGGTCAGGTACTCGCTCGTCGTTTCTTGGATCGTGCTCGTTGCGGCGGCTGGCTGTGGCGGCGGCGACGACGACCCGCTCGAGTCGGAGGGCGGGGGCGGAGCCTCCAGCGGCGCTGGGGCTGGCGGGTCGAGCGGCTCCACGGGCAGCGTGGGCGCCACGAGCTCCAGCGCCGCCAGCACAAGCAGCGCGGGCGCGGGCGCGGGCAGCGCTGCGGTGACGAGCGGCAGCGGGGGCGACGCGACGGGGAGCGGGAGCGGCAGCGGCGGCGCCGGGGAGGGCGGCGCCGGGGCGGGTGGCGGTGAAGACGTGTCGGCCGTCTGCCCGGGCGGCCCGTACGCGGCCGATCCGGTGCCGGCGAACGGCAGGCCGCAGCTGGTGAGAGGGGGGTTCACGTACGTCGAGGGCCCGGTCTGGGTCGCCGAGCTCGGGGCGCTGTTCTTCTCGGAGATCAACATGCAGGCGCAGAACGCTCCGCCCCTCAACGGTCCAAAGGCGAAGATCCACAGGCTCACGCCGCCGGGCGCGTTCGAGGTGTTCCTCGAGAACAGCGGGACGAACGGGCTGGGCCTCCACAGCGACGGAAACCTCGTCGCATGTACCCACGACACGCGCAGCATCTCCGTGTTCGATCTCGGCACGAAGGCGCGGCGCGAGATCGCCGGATCGTACATGGGCAAGCGGTTCAGCTCCCCGAACGATGTCGTCGTGCGGAGCGACGGCAACGTCTACTTCAGCGATCCCGATTTTCAGCTCAGCGGCGGCAGGCCGGAGCTGCCGACAGCAGCGTACCGCGTGTCTCCGTCCGGCGCGGTGAGCCTCATCGGCACGCTGGAGACCCCCAACGGCGTCGCGCTCTCGCCGGACGAGAGCGTGCTGTACGTGACCGAGTTCACCCCCGGCCGGATCCGTCGCTATACGCTGAGCGCCGACGGAGCGCCCGGCGCCTCGTCCGATTTCGCCGCGAACCTGCCGAAGGCCGACGGAATGGGCGTCGACTGCGCGGGCAATGTCTACATCGCGTGGCGTGAGGGCATCGAGATCGTCGCGCCGAGCGGCGCGAGGCTCGGCAAGATCACGGGGATGGGCGAGGTGTCGAACGTCGCGTTCGGCGGGGCCGATAGAAAGACCCTTTACATCACGGCGGGCGCGTCGCTCTATGCGATGGAGATGAACATCCCCGGATACCCCTACTGAACCTCGCTGGACGCAGACCGCCGGTGCTCGGCCGCGCCGGCGTTCCAGCAGCGAGCTCCCGGCGGCGGACAGAGGCGGGCGGATTCCGGCTGCCCGGGCGAAAGCCGGGCGGCAGCGGCTTCCTCGCGGGGCTCCAGGTGCGGTAGACTCGGGCATGGCGAAGGTGCCGGAGAGATTCCGCTGGGTATTCTGGGACGTCGACGCGAAGGCACTCGATACAGTGACGGGCCAGGACTACATCATCCCGCGAGTTCTCGAGTTCGGTCGGCTGGAGGAGGTGCGCTGGCTCATCCGGACGTACGGAATGAACGGGATTTACCGGTTTTTGCGGGAACTCGGGCACCCCGAATTGAGTGGGCGGACGCTTGCGTTCTGGCGGGCAGTACTAAAAGCGGAGGGTGAAGTGTGGGCAAGTCCACCGGATTGGCGAAGGAGCAGAGCCGCGCTCTGGGTCGACTGAAGATCATCCCAGGGATCGAGCGGTTCTATCTGGCCGGGGGGACGGCCATCGCAGTGCATCTACGCCACCGTCGGTCGCTGGACCTCGACTTGTTCAGCATTTCCGCGGACGTCGATCTGACGATGCTCGCCCAGGAGGTTCGGGTTGTGGTGCCCGATCTGCAGGTGATAAGCATGACCGATGCGGCGTTGCGGGTAATGGTGGGTGGCATCCCAGTGGATATCGTAAGGTATCCTTATGGGCTGCTCGATGCGCCAAAGCCCGGACCGGAAGCATTTCCCATGGCAGGGGTGCGGGACCAACAAACCGCTATTGCCGGCAGCGCTGCGAGCGGCGGGTGACCGACAGGACGATGATCGAGGGACTCGATCCGGTGTGCATGGGAGTGGTTGTCGCCGAGGCGCTCGCCGCACAGCAGATCGAGCGCGACGCCGAAAGCAGCCTCGACGCCGCGCTCGCCCTGGCGACCACGCTGCACACGCCGGGGCAGCGCGAGCGCTACCGGCGTCTGCTCGACTGCGCGATCGAGCAGGCGGATCGCGCGCTGGCCACCGCCGAGCAGGAGCGCGCCGCCCTCCAGGAACATGAGGTCGCCGCTGGAAGAGAGCGAATCCTCGCTACGGCGATGGGCGCCCGTTCGACGCTGGCAAGGGCCCACGCGGCGCGAGCAGAAGACGCGCTCCACGGCGCGGGCCAGCTCTCGTTGAGCGCGCAGCGCGCGCCGACGCGCGGCGCCTGCGACGACGGCTGGCGGCGCGTGGAGGCGATCGTGGCCGGCGCAGAGGCCTCGGCCCGCGCGGCCGCGGACTGCGCCTCCGAGCTCGAGGGCGGCTCTTCGCGGTCCAAGGTCGCCCGCGCGGCGCGCGCGGCGGCTCACGAGGCCGCGGTCGCCGCCCGCGCGGCGCGCAGGATCATCGAGGAGCGAAACCACGCGTATACATTCCACACCGACGGCGGCTTCTCGTTCGGCGAGGGGTGGTACGTCGCCGCGGCCGCCGTCCTCGCGGGCGCGGCGATCCAGGTCGAGCCAGGCAAAGCGGGGACGGCGCAAGCCGAGGCGTTTCTGCGCGATGCAGGCCTGAGCGATCACCTTCAGGCGTACCGCTCGCGCCCGCGCGCGGTGAAGCAGACCACGGAGATCGTCGCGCGCGCCTTCAAGGCCGATCCGTCCTCCGCCCAGGGGAGGCTCCGCGCGGCGTTTCTGGCGGACGCGCCCATTCCGGGATCGGTGATCGCCTGGGTCGATCGCAGGCTCGCGGAAGCGCGGGCGGGAGCGTCATGCCGGAAGAAGGTGCTGCTCTGGATCCGCGAGGGGACCCACCACCCGCACCGCAACACGACGCTCGCCGAGCTCCTGGAGCTGACGGACCTCGTTCAACGCACGGGGCTCGTGCCTGTGCTGACCGGCGACGCCCTTCGAGACGCACGGGTCCCCGAGGGCGCGATCGACATGACGCTCTTCTGGAAGGACCCGACCTTCCGGCAGCTCGACATGCGCCGGGCGCAGCTTCAGTTCTTCGAGCACCTGAAACGAACGCACGGCGTTGTCGGCCAGCTCGGCGTCACGACCGCAGGCATGGACGGGCCCGCGCTCATGGGGCTTCCCACGATGTACCTCACCGAGGCGTCGAACGTGCGTATGCGGGAGTGGGTCGGCGCGGTGCCGGGATACCAGGAGATCGTGCGCGAGGGGGGATATCTCGAGCGCGTCCGCCGTGTGTTGTCCGAATGGGCCGCAGCCTCGCAAGGGGACGACGATTCCCTCGGACTGTAGGTGGTTGGATACTTTGGCCGAGGGTGGGGTCTTTTGAGCCGCCAGGACGCCAAAAGACGCCAAAACACGCCAAAACACGCCAAAAAATGAATAATCTTGGCGTCTTATGGCGTCGTCTTATGGCGTCTTATGGCGGCCCCATCATTTCGGCAAGGTGGGGTAAGTACCTCGCCACCGGACTATAGAGGCAACCCCGGATCCGACCGCTTCAGCAGAATCGTGCCAGAGCACGAGGAGGAGGTCGCCGAGCCTCAGGAGGCGCCGCCTGCGGTGCCGCTGCCGCCCCCGCCGCCGGTGCCGAGCGGGGTGTCGTCGCCGCTGCAGTCCTGATCGAGGCTGTCACCTGCCACGTCCGTCGCGCCGGGGTGGATGTCAGGATTGCCGTCGTCGCAGTCCTCCTCGGGCCCGTAGCCCTCGCATGTCGCCTGGTAGCCGTCGCCGTCGCTGTCGGTCGCGGGCTCGTCGCACGGGGGCATGCCGTAGCAGGCCATCAGCGTGACAGCCATCATGCCGCCCGACGCCACCGCGAGCAGCCGGCCCGCGATCCCGTGGCGCGCCTGCGCGCAGCTGGCGCGCTCGGCCGTGGGCGTCACGCCGCAATGCGGGCAGGCGGAAGCGCCGGGAGGCAGGAAACCATCGCAGCAAGGACAAGCGCCGAGGGTGAGCATGAGGATCTCCGCCTTTGGGGCCCTGTGGCCGAGCCCTGGTGCGCCTCGGAAGGCCGAGCCAGGGAGGTCAAACCGTTCCATTCTACGGCAAGGCGCCCCGGCGACGCGCAAGGAAAATGGAGGGGAATGGCGCAGCGGCCCCGCGTGCTCGTGCTCGTGTTCGTGCGCGTGCGCGTGCGCGTGCGCGTGCGCGTACGCAGGTCACCATCCCCCCCGCGCGATAGAAAGGGCGGCGAAGAGCAGGATCCGCCGGCGGCGTTCGCGCTAGGCTCCGGCATGGCGCTGCGCCGTCTCGATGTGGTCCCCGGCGAGTACTTCCCGGCGTACGTCGTCTGGGAGCTGACGCTCCGCTGCGATCAGCCCTGCCGGCACTGCGGATCCAGGGCAGGGGCCGCGCGGCACTCGGAGCTCGGCACCGACGAGGCGCTGGGCGTGGTGCGGCAGCTCGCGGCGATGGGCGCGCGCGAGGTGGTGCTCATCGGCGGCGAGGCCTACCTGCACGACGGCTTTCTGGAGATCATCGCTGCGCTCAAGGCCGCGGGCGTGCGGCCGACCATGACGACCGGAGCGCGCGGGATCACGGCGGAGATCGCGGCGCGGATGAAGGAGGCCGGCCTGCACAGCGTCTCGGTCAGCGTCGACGGCCTGGAGCGCGCCCACGACCTCATCCGCAAGGCCCCGGGCAGCCACCGGAGCGCGCTCTCGGCGCTCGGGCACCTCCGGGGCGCGGGGCTGCTCACCGCGGCCAACACCAACCTCAACCGGGTGAACCAGGGCGACCTCGAGGCGCTCTACGACCTGCTCCGGGAGCAGGGGATCAAGGCGTGGCAGGTGCAGATCACCGCGGCGCTCGGCCGCGCGGCCGACCGGCCGGCGATGCTGCTCCAGCCCTACGATCTGCTCGACGTGCTCCCGCGCATCGCCGAGCTGAAGCGGCGGGCCTTCCGGGACGGGATCACGGTGATGCCCGGCAACAACCTCGGCTACTTCGGCCCGGAGGAGGCGCTCCTGCGCTCGCTGCGCGAGGGCGGCCGCGACCACTTTCGCGGCTGTCAGGCCGGGAAGCTGGTGCTGGGGATCGAGTCCGACGGCGCGGTGAAGGGCTGCCCGTCGCTCCAGAGCGACGCCTACGTGGGCGGCGACCTGCGCGGGCGCGCGCTCCAGGAGATCTGGGACGAGGCCCCGCGCCTCGCGTTCGCGCGGGCGCGCACGGCCGACGATCTCTGGGGCTTCTGCCGGAGCTGCGCATTCGCGGAGGTGTGCATGGGCGGGTGCACCTTCACGGCGCACGCGCTCTTCGGGCGGCCGGGGAACAACCCGTACTGCCACTTCCGCGCGCGCACGCTGGCCGCGCAGGGCAAGCGCGAGCGCCTCATCCCCGCCGCGCCGGCCGCGGGGAGGCCGTTCGACAACGGGCTGTTCGAGCTCGTGCTGGAAGATCTCGACGGCCCCGATCCCGGGCACGATGATTCCCCGGAGCGGCTGGTCCAGCTCACGCGCAAGCCGCGGCCCTCCAGCTGAGTTTGCTAAGATTCCGAGATGGTCCGACCGGTCACCCGCCGAGCCTTCCTCCACGCCAGCTGTTGCGCTGCAGGGATTGCCGCCTTCGATGGAATCGCCATCGAACCTTCCTGGCTCGATGTCGCCGAGCACGATGTCCCGATCCCGCGGCTCCCGGCCGCGCTCCAGGGGTTTCGGATAGCTCACCTCTCCGACATCCACCTGCGCGCGCTGGGCAGCGTCCACGAGAAGGCGATCGACGCCATCCGCGGGCTGGCGCCTGATCTCGTCGTGCTGACCGGCGACGCGATCGAGGGCGAGGGCTCGCTCGGCGTGCTGGAGGAGTTCTGCCGCAGCCTCGCCGCGCCGGGGCGTGAGGTCCTCGCCACCGTCGGCAACTGGGAACACTGGGGGCACGTCCCCTTGCAAAGGCTGAGCGAGGTGTACGCGCGCGCCGGAGCCAGGCTCCTCGGGAACGAGTCGGTGCTGCTGAAGCGCGGCGTCTCCATCGTCGCGACGGACGATTTCTGCAGCGGGAACGCCGATCTGCGCGCCGCCCTGGCGAACGTGCCGTCCGCTCCGGCGCGGCTCTTTCTCACGCACGCGCCCGGCGTCTTCGATACGCTCCCTCCCGGCGCGCCGCGCTTCGATCTGGGCCTCGCGGGGCATACGCATGGAGGACAGATCCGAGCGCTCGGAACAGCGGTGTGGGTTCCGCCTGGATCGGGCCGATTTCGCTCGGGTATGTACGACACGGCCCATGGCAGGGTGTACGTGAGCCGCGGTGTCGGCACGAGCGTCCTTCCTGTGCGGTTCACATGTCGGCCAGAGCTCCCCGTGTTCCGGCTGATCGCCGGGTGACGTCCTGCCCGACGACGGATGACCGGGGGTGAACCGCCCGGAGGCCGTCAGTCGCGCTTCGGTCCTGCGGAGAGCGCGTTCAGGCGGCACGCGACCGACAGAGAGAGCCCTACCTCCAGCAGCGAGATGGGCCGCTGCTCGATGGCTCCCGGCGGCGCGCAGTCCACCAGCAGGAGCGGCGCCGACGCCGCCTGCGCCGCCTCCGCGAACGACCGCGCCCTCCGGAGCCATTGCTCGGTCAGCAGCGCGCGGTGCCCCTCCGGCTCCTTCACCTCGGCCCGAAGCTGCCCGAACGTGGCCCCGCGCCGCCCGTCCTTCGCCGCCTGCACCGCGGCGCTCACCTCGCGCCTGACCTGCGCCACGGCTGCGGCCTGCCGGCTCCTCGCCCAGAAGTCGAGCTCGGGGGCGAGGCGCACCTCGATCACGCCGTCGACAGTGGTCGATACGGCGTCGCCCTCGCTCCCCGCCTTCTCGGTGAAGACCGCCGTGAACGACGCGCCCAGCATCCTCACCGTGGATGCTCCGCCGGTCGCCTCCTTGAACTGCCGCTCCAGGTCCTGCACCGCGGCCTGCGCCGCGGTGAGGGCGCGCTGCGGATCGGCATCGGTCTCCTGGAGCGCGAAGCCGAGGACGAGCACGTCGGGGCGGACGACCAGATCGGCCTGGACCGAAGCCCGGCTGGGCAACGCCGGCGCGGGCAGCATGCTGGGCATGCTCGCCGACGTGGAGCCCAGGCTCGTCGCGTAGGAGGGGGAGAGGGCCGAGCCGGGCGCCGCCCCGGATGCGCTCCCGCAACCGGCCAGCAGGGCGAGGGCGAGAACCGCGGTTCGCATCGGGGGCCGACGCTAACACGCGCATCGAAACACAGCAATCGTACGGCCGGGTTGGATCTGCTGTGCACGATCTGGAAGGCGTGCCGCCGTGCCATCCGCGATGTCGGCGCGGACCCTCGGCACGGGAGGCGTGACGCGAGCACATGGCTCGTGCGTGCGCCGGGTCATCGACGTGGAGCTTGCCCCCTTTTATCCCACCCGCCCGATCACCGTGGGGCCTTCTGGGCATATAGGACGGCCACTTTCTGACGCCTGCTGCAGGCACCGCCAAGGGGTTGCACCCCTGGGATGGAGGATTTTTGTGATGAACAGGGCACGCGGTTCGACCGTCGGCATATTGCTCGCGTTTCTCCTGGTGGGTTGTGGTTCTTCGAGCGGCCCGGAAGAACCCGAGAGCTCGGGCGGCCCGGGTGCGGGTGCGGGTGCGGGCAGTAGCGGGAGTGGGAGTGGAAACGCGAGCGGGAGCGGAAACGCGAGCGGGAGCGGAAACGCGAGCGGGAGCGGGACGGCAGGCAGCGGCGCGGGGACGGGCGGCTCGACCGGTTCGGACGGTGCGGGCGGCGATCCGGGCGGAGACGGCGGCGGCGGCTCGTCGTCCGGTTCCGGTACCGGCGGCGGTGAGCCCGACATTGTCGAGCCCACGTTGATCACCTCGGGCGCGAACGAGTACTGGAAGATCGGGACGCCGACGGAGGTCACGAGCGGCAATGCCGACGTGACCGTCGATGACGCGGCGACGCAGCAGCGCTGGGATGGCTTCGGCGGCTCCTTCAACGAGATGGGATGGAACATGCTCTCGATGCTCAGCGAGGCTGAGCGGCAGCGAGCCATCAAGCTCCTCTTCGACAAGAACGAGGGGGCAGGGTTCGCCTACGGGCGCATCCCCATGGGGGCCAGCGACTATGCGATGGACCGCTATAGCCTCAACGAGAAGAAGGATGATTTCACGATGGAGAGCTTCTCCATCGCGCGGGACAAGGAGAAATTGATCCCGTACATCAAGGCGGCGCTCGCCGTGAGGCCCGGGCTCCACCTCTGGGCCAGCCCCTGGACGCCCCCCACCTGGATGAAGAGCAACGGCGCCTTCGACGGTGGCAAGATGAAGGACGACGCGAACACCCTGAAGGCGCATGCGCTGTACTTCGCGAAGTTCGTGGAGGCGTACGCCGCGGAGGGCATGACCATCGAGGCGGTCCACCCCCAGAACGAGCCGACCTACGAGACGAGGTATCCGAGCTGCGGGTGGACGGGGCAGCTCATGGCCAAGTTCATCGGCACCTACCTCGGACCGACGTTCGAAGAGCGCGGGATCAAGGCGCAGATCTTCCTCGGCACGATGTCCAACGAAGCGGCGGATCCGGGGATCCTGAGCGCCGTGACCGGGGATGCCACCGCGATGAAGTACGTCAAGGGCTTCGGGCTGCAGTGGAACATGCGGGGCAGCGTGAACGGCTTGAAATCGCGGAATATGCCGATCGTGCAAACGGAGCACCAGTGCGGCAACTACAACTGGAACCCTCCGGGCGTGCCGGCGTTCAACCCGAACACGGCAGCGAACGATCACGCGTACGGGCAGGAGAGCTGGGGGCTCATCCGCGACTGGATCAAGGCGGGGGTGAACTCGTACAGCGCCTGGAACATGGTGCTGGACCCGGTGGGGAAGAACATCGACTCGCAGCGGCCGTGGCCCCAGAACGCGCTCCTCAACGTGAAAGCCGACACGAAGGAGCTGGTGCTGACCCCTGCCTACTACGTCTTCCGCCACGTCTCGCAGTACGTCGATCCTGGAGCGATGCGCGTCAACACGACCGGCGGCGACGCGCTGGCGTTCAAGAACCCGGACGGCAGCATCGTCACGGTCATGTACAACTCGGGCAGCGCCGCGAAGACGACCACCCTCGGCGTGGCCGGCAAGAAGCTCCAGTTCAGCGTTCCTGCCCGCGGCTGGGCCACCGTCAACTGGAAGTGAGGCGCGCGCGACCCGGCCCGGGGTGACCCATCGCGGCCTGAACCTGTCGACAGCCTCCCGGGAGAGTTGAAACTCTGGCCGGAGGGTGTCGACAGCCTCCCGGGAGAGTTGAAACTCTGGCCGGAGGGTGTCGACAGCCTCCCGGGAGAGATGAACCTCTGGCCGGAGGGGCTCGACGCTCCGGAGCGTCGCCGCGCTCGGCCTTGCGAGCCTCTGGCCCCGGGGCGCTATGATCGCCCTCCATGGACGCCGCTTCCTTCCTCGCCGACATCGAGCCGCTGACCCACGACGACCGCGTCCGCCGCGTCGTGGAGCTGGGCCGCGCCGCCGCGCGCGGCGACGCCGGCGCAAGCGCGCTCCTCGGTGCGCTCTGGAGCAGCGCTCAGCCCTACGAGCGCCTCCTCGCCCTCATGAGCGTCTACGGCTCGGGCGACGGCGCGCGCGTCGTCGCGGCCGTCTCCGACCCGTCCCGCTCCGTGCGGCGGCGCGCGGGCCGCATGATCGCCCGCTTCTGCGACGACGCGCAGGCGCTCGCGGCGCTCGGCGCCCTCCTCGAGCGCCGCACCCTCCGGCGCACCGTCGCCCAGCTCGCGCGGCGCAAGCGCCAGGCCGCCGTGGACGCCTTCCTCGGCGCGCGCATGCAGGCGGGGCGCGACCCCCTGATCGTGGATCTGCTCCCGTTCGGCTCCGAGGCGCTCGTGTCGGCGCACCGGCGCGCCATCGACGAGGCGGGCGGCCCGAGCTGCCTCGATCGGCTCGGCGTGAGGCACCCCGCGGCCGCGGCGCGCTGGTTCGGGGAGGCGATCGCCCGCTCCAAGTCCGTCGACGCTCGCCTGCGCTACCGCCTCGCGCCGCTGCTCGTCCCGCTCGCCCGGCGCGCGCCCGACGCGGCGCTGCCGCTGATCCAGGCCCTCTTCGAGCGCGGCGAGGAGCCCTCGTCCCTCGCCGGCTCCCTGCACCTCCTCGCCCGATCGCGCCCGGCCGCCACGTTCGACCTCCTCAAGGCGCGCCACGAGAGCGGACGACCCGCGCCGCCGCCCGGCGTCTTCGGTGTGGTGTGCTTCGACAACGGCGCGCGCGCGCTCGGCGCCGAGCGCCTCGATTACCTCATCCGCCACGCCTGGGGCGCGCTGAGCGACGGCAAGCTGGGCCCGCGGTGGTTCCTGCGGCTCGGCCCCGACGACCAGAAGGCCGTCCTGCGGGCCTTCCTGCTCGGAGGGCGCGGGGGCTTCGGCGCCTTCCTGTTCCGCTACGTGAAGGCCGACTCGGCCGAGGAGCAGGCGATCCGGGAGCGGGCCTTCGCGCGCTGGTCCTGCGCGGCGCAGGCCGCCGACGGCTCGATCGCGCCCGAGGTGCTCGACGCGCTGCCCCGCGACCTGCGCGAGCGCGAGGCGAGGCGGCACCTCTCGAGCTGCCCGTCGCTCGTCTCGAAGCCGGACCGGCGGATGAGCTACGCGCGCCTCCTGTCCTTCGCCGAGGCGAAGGAGGTGCTCGCGCCGCTCCTCGGGCACCCGGAGGGCGACGAGCGGGCGAAGGCGCAGGCGCTGCTCCTCGCGAGCGTCCTGCACGACCGGGGCGCGCTCGCGGACGCCCTCGCGAACGTGCGCGCCCGCAAGTTCGAGCAGGATCCGGTGCGGCGGGCGATGATCGGCGCGCTCGCCGCGCTGCCCCTCGGCCGGTTCGCGCAGGAGCACCTGGAGGCCGCGGGCGCCGTGGCGCAGGACGCGCTCGACGCCGCGGATCTGTCCCACGCCACGGCCTCGGCCGTGGAGCGGCTCGTGGTCCGCCTGTTCCGCGTCGACGGGGCGTGGGGGGCGCGCTGGCTCACGAAGATCCTCGCGGTGCGCGGCTCGGTCTCGACGGCGGGCCTCGGGGACGGGCTGACCCGCGCGGAGGCCGAGCGGCTCAGCCCGGCGCTCGCGCAGCTCGCGGGCGCGTGGAGCACCGGCGAGCGGGCAGGGGCGGTGCTCTCGCTCGCGCAGAGCCTCGGCATCCGCCTCAAGGTGGTCACGCCGCTGCTCGAGGCGCTCGAGCGGCTGTCCCGCGAGCTCCCGTTCGTCGGCGTCGCGGCGGGCGCGCTCGGCCTCCTGCGCGCCCACGACAGGCCGCGGTTCGCGCGGCTCGTGCCCGCGCTGCTGCGCGAGGACAGGAGCTTCGTGCTGATCGGCGCTGTCGCCCAGCACGTGAGCCAGAAGCGTCAGGATCTCCTGGACCCCCTGCTCGACCGGGCGCAGCCCATGACCGGCAGGTTCGCGACGGGCAAGACGCGCTGGGTGCTCGACTTCGGCGGGGGCCACGGCCGCTGGACGGCGAGGCAGCAGGAGACGTACGCCGCCGGCCTCCGCGCGCTGCTCGGCGACGAGACCAGCGATGTCCCCACGCTGCGGTTCGCGATCTCCGCGCTGGTCCGGCTCGCGTACGTCGACGCGTCGGCGATCACCCCGTTCGCCTCGGATCCGAGGCCGCCCCTGCGCGAGATGGCCATCCGGGGCCTGCCGTGGCTCGACGCCGGCCAGGGCGTCCCCGTCCTGATCGAGTGCCTGGGCGACGATCGCGCGCGCTGGGCGATCTACGCGCTCCGGAAGGCCTTCTCCGAGATGTCCCGGGAGCGGGTGCTCGCCGAGCTCCGGGCGGTGCCGACAACGAAGGTGACCGTGGCCAAGGAGGTCGTGCGCCTGCTCGGCGAGCTGGGCGGCGACGACGCCTACCGGGACCTGCTCCGGCTGGACGCCCCGAAGACGCACCGCGACGTGCGGATCGCGCTGCTCCGGGCGCTCTGGGACCACCTGGACAAGCCCGAGACGTGGGACGTCTTCGGCCGCGCCGCGCGGGATCCCGACTGGATCGTGGCCTCGAAGCTCGCGGACATCCCGCTCGGCAGGCTGTCGACCGAGGCCGAGCGGCGCGTGGTGGACCTGCTCGCCGCGATCCTGGGGCGGGCGGAGCCGGAGGCGCGGCTCGACCTGCTGCGGCGCGCGGCGCACCTGCCGCTCCGGGACGAGGCGCGGTCGCTCTTCCGCCGGCTGCTCGAGCACATGGCCGCCCCCGCGCCCGAGGAGGCGGCGGAGGCGCTGTCCGCGGCGCTCGCCAGGATGCAGCACGGGGAGGTCGCGACCGTCGTCCAGCGGCTCGCGGAGCTCTCGCCGAGGCGCCGGTACCTCGTGGCGTTCCTGCCCGCGCTCTCGGCGCGGCTCGGCTCGTATGCCGCGAAGCACCACGTCGCCGTCGGCGAGGGGCTGCTCGCCGCGCTCGAGGCGGACGCCCTGGCCGTGCCCCAGTACCTGGGGCTCGCGGCGCGCCTCCTTCCCTGGAAGGCGCTCGGGCAGGCGCTCGTCGAGCTCGGCCGGCGGGACCTCTTGCACCACGACGCGATGGTCGCGGCGATGTCCGCTGTGCACGGCTGCGTCCACCCGTCGCAGCTGGAGCAGGAGCTCCGGGGGAGCCCGGATCCGCGGCTGCGCCGGCTGGCGCTGGAGGCGCTCGTGCAGGCGGCGTCGCCGAAGAACGGCTGGACCGCGGAGCGGCGCGAGCTGCTGGAGCGCTACCGGAAGGACCCGTCCCCCGCCGTGGCGGGGCCGGCGTCGTTCGTCATGCCGCCGTGAGGCGGGGCGCGCCGGGCGCGCCGTCTGGCAGGGCTCACCTCACGACGACAGCGCGGCCATCGGCGGTGTAAATCACCGCCTCCGCCATGGCGAGGTCGGCCGTCGGTGGCGTCGGTTCGATCGGGCGGCGGCGATCCGCCCTCTCGTGCTTCGTCGAGCGCACGAACGGCCAGAAGAGCTGCTCGGCCCAGGGCTCGACCGGCGCGCCCTCGGGGAGCCCGAAGCCCTCCTGGCGCGCGTGCGGGATCATGAGCGTGCCATGGATCCAATCGAAGCAGATGAGGGCGGCGCCATAGTTCTTCGTGGCATTGCCGAAGCGGCCGACCCCGTGGTGCACATGGTGCGTGTCGGGCAGCGAGACGATGCGCTCGAGGACCCGCATGGCATGGCGCGTGAAGCGGCTCTGCTGCAGGTGCAGGTCCCAGCGGAGATCGCTGTGCTCCGCCAGCACGATCATCGTCCTGATGGCCAGTCCGAGGACATAGGCGCCAGGGTGGCCGAGCCAGACGACGAGCGGCGCCATCCACGTGCCCGGCAACAGGACATGCCATAGCCAGTTCTCCCGGTACGTGACCGCGATGTTCATGTTGCGCGGCACGTGGTGCGGCTTGTGGAGCCGCCAGAGCCAGGGTAGCTCATGGCTCTTGCGGTGTACCCAGTAGATCCCGTACTCATCGAGGAGCACGTAGATCGGGAACACCACCAGGGAGCTCACGCCGGCGAGCGCGCCCTCGGAGCCGGGCCAGAGCGCCCCGAGCGCCCAGGTCACGGCGACGAAGGACGCGCCGCGGATCACGAGGTAGGCGCCGACGGACACGAGGCTCGCGCCGAGCTCCCGCATGGTGAGCGCGCCTGTGCGCCGATACAGGCCGAGCGCGAGCTCGAGGGCGGCAAAGAGCGCGAGGAACACGAGGACGAACACCGTGCCGTGGAGCATGAGGGCTCTCCTTTCGAGCGTCGTGGCCTGGCTCAGGCGACCGCAGCGGCGGCGCGAGCCACCGAGCCGCGGTCCAGGAATCTGTCGTGATGCAAGTGCATCGGCGGGATCTCGCCGCGCAGCACGTCGAGCACGGCGTCGATCATCCCGGGCGGCCCGCACACGTAGGCCGCGCAATCGGCGTGGCCCGCGGCGACCTCGCGGAGGTGGTCGGTGACGTGCCCCTTACGCCCTGTCCAGCTCGAGCCTTCGGGCTCGTGCGAGAGCACGGGGATGAAGACGAATCGACCTCGCCATCGCGCCTCGATCGAGGCGATGGCGTCGAGCGCATAGAGATCCTGCCGGGTGCGCGCGCCGACGACCAGCGTCACATCGCGGGCGAGCCCATCCGAGAGCCCCTGCTCCAGGATCGCCTTGATCGGAGAGAGCCCCGTGCCTCCTGCCACGCAGAGGAGCGGCCGATCGGCCTCGTGATAGCGGAAGCTGCCGTGGGGCCCCGAGAAGCAGAGGCGCGCACCCGTGCGATCGGCCCCGAAGAGCCAACCGGTGAAGGCGCCGCCCGGCACGTGGCGGATATGAAAGAGCGCCCTGCGCGGCGAGGCCCGATCCGGCGCCTCGGCGAACGAGTAACAGCGCGGCTCGCCGAGCCCCGGGACGCCGGGAACCGTGAGCTGCGCAACCTGCCCGGCCACGTAGCGGACGTCCGAGGCGAGGTCGACCTCGAGCGCGACGACGCTGGGCGCGAGCCGCGTCACGCGCGCGACGCGCGCGTCGATCCGCACCGGCGCTCGATCCGTCGAGCGCCCGCGGCCCATCCCCGGGACCTCGACCGCCACCTCCTCCGACACGGCCAGGCTCTGGCAGGCGAGCACGAAGCCGGCAGAGATCTCCTCGGGCGCGACGTGGCGCGAGATATCGCTCTTGAGGCGGATATGCCCCTTGATGAGGCGGCACTTGCAGGTGCCGCACTCGCCCACCCTGCACATGTGTGGAAACGGGATGTTCCCGCGCACGGCTGCGCTGAGCAGCGTTTCTCCTGCCTCGATACGGACCGCGCGATCGCTGCCCAGGAGTTGAAGGGTCCCGGCTCGACCCCTCGTCCGGCCGCCGAATGAGATGGCTTTCACGATGTCATGGCTCCCTGTTGCACGCAGCTTCATGGAGGCGGCCACCGAAAAGCCCAATCAGCAAATGGTATGAGGCAGATTGCCGGCGTGAATATTCCGCCGAATCCACGGCCGCCCGCCTCTGACCCGGCCGAGCCCGCCCGCAGCGGACGCGTCAGACGCGGCTGCAGAGCTCGATGAGGGATCGCCGGAGCCACTCGTGGGCCGGGTCGCCGTCCTGACAGGCATGCCACATCATGAACAGCGGGATCGGCTGGATGGGGAGCGGACAGCTCACCACCCGCACGGGGAAGTGCTGCTCGAACAGCCGCGCCAGGGGGAGCGGCAACGTGCAGACGACGTTCGACTGCGAGACGATGAACGGCATCGAGAGATAGCGGGGGACCTGCACCCGCACGCGCCGCGATCGCCCGACGGCGGCCTGAATCTGCTCTGCCAGGTTGGTCTGGCCCTCGCGCGGCTCGATGATCACGTGCTCGAGCGCCATGTACTCGTCGAGGGTCAGCGAGGGTCCGACGGTCGGATGATCCTGGCGCACCAGCGAGACGAACTCGAGGTCGAGCACGCGTGTTCGCCGGAACTCCTCGCCCGGGATGGCGATGTGATCCAGGACGAGCTCGATCTTGCCGAGCCGCATCTCGTTTTGCAGCGAGGTCCCGGGCTCGCTACAGAAATCGAGCCGGACGCGGGCGCCGAGCTGCTCGAGCCACTGCAGAAAACGAGGCAAGAGGAGGGCCTCTCCGATGTCGCTGATCCCCAGCCTGAAGGTACGGCTCGCCGTGCAATCGAAGGCGCCGGTGTGGGCGAGTGATGCCTGGATCAGGTCGAGCGCCCTGCGGATCGGGCCGGCGAGCGCGAGGGCGCGCGGCGTCGGGGCCATCTCCTTGCCGCGGCGCACGATGAGATCGTCGTTGAACAGCAGGCGCAGCCGGTTCAGCGCGCTGCTCACGGCCGGCTGGGTCATGCCGAGGCGCTCGGCCGCCCGCGTCACGTTGCGCTCGGTGAGCACGGCGTCCAGCACGGTGAGCAGGTTCAGGTCCACGGCGCGCAGGCGAGGCAGCGGCGGTGCGTTCATGCGGGGAGGGTAGCGCTGCGCCGATAGACACCCGCGGCCGAGGGCCCGAGCGGCGTGCGCGTACCGTCCATGAAGGAGATCCCGGAGACCTCATGGGCACCGGGAGGAGCGGCCGGCGCCTACGGTGACGCGGGCGCGGCCTCGATGCCGCCCTGCCCGAAGCCCGGGGGCGGCGGCATCGCCGCGGCCACCAGGGCCACGCGCGCCCCGCGCGAGAGCCCGAGGGTCACCCGGGTCCCCGCGGGCACGCGGAGCAGGGGCCCGACCAGATAGCCCAGCTTGCCGGTGACATCGTGGCCGTCCACCGAGACGATCACGTCCCCCACCTGCAGGCCCGCCGCCGCGGCCGGACCGTCGCGGCGCACCTCGACCACCTTGTGCGGCCGCATGGCCGACTCCATCGGCGACCGGGGCGGCTCGACCGTGAACCCGAGATCGCCGGGAGGCTCGTCGTACTTCACCCGGCGCTTCGCCATAAGCAAACGCCCGACGTCGGTCTCCGCGCCCGGCTGCACATCGACAGGGATCATCGCCGCGTCGAACGCCGAGCTCATCGGATCCGCGGGCATGAGCATGAGCGCGAGGGGACCTCTGGGCACGCGGTCGAGGTGAAAATGGCCCGCTCCGTCGGTGACCTCGTGCTGCTGCACCGGCGAGGGCGCCATTCCGCCGGCGCGCGGGTACGCGTGCACGGTCACCCCGGCCATGGGCGCGCCGTCCTCCAGGGACACCACCTGACCCCGGAGCGCGACGCGCCCGGCGAGCGTGAGCACCACCCCGCTCCGCTGCTCCCCCTGCGCGAGCGTCACCTCGCCCGTGGCCGTCCCCTCCGGGGCGTCGGCTGCAAGGTCGTACTTGCCCGCCGGCAGATCGCTCATTGTCCAGGCCCCGTCCGTGAACGAGAAGGACTCGTTCCGGAAGAACGGCGCTTCGCGGCCCGTGACGCGGATCGTGAACTGATCGGGCGGCGCGCCGCCGGGGCTGGAGACGGCGCCGGAGACGGTGCCTGTCTCCTGGATCATGAGCGTCACGGTGCCGCCGATCTCGACATGCTCGACGGCGGCGCGGCCCCCTCCGCGGCGCTGCGCCTGGACCGTGTACGTGCCCCGGCCCAGGTTCCCGATCACGAACTCCCCGTCGGGATCGGTGAGCACCGGCGCGTAGGGCCCCACGCTCTCCGGCGGCGGGGGCGGAGGGGCCGGGGCGCCCGGCCCGCCCGCGCCCTCGGGCTCCCGCTGGACATTGACGAACGCGTCCGCCACCGGCCTGCTGCTCCCGTCGACGACGCGCCCGTGGATCTCGCCGTTCTGGCGCTCCACGACCAGGCTCACGCGCGCGGCCGCCCCTGCCTTCACGGTGACCGCGACCCCGGGGTCGCCGCCGCCGGCCTGACCTTTCGCCCTCATGGGCATACCCCCCTGCATGGCCCAGATCCGGTATGCGCCCGGCGCGACCCCCTTGATCACGAATGTCCCGTCCGCGAGGGACTTTCTCGGAGGGCCGCCCCACCCGGGCTGCTGCGCGCTCAGCATGACGTCCGCGCCTGCGACGGGGCGGCGGTCCTCGTCGGTCACGGTGCCCTCGACGCGACCCCCGCTGTCCATCACGAGGGTGATCTCGGGAGCGCGCTCGTCGACGAGCTCGACCATCACCGGTTCGGGCGGAATGTGATCGTTCGAGTGCGCCATGACCCTGTGCTTGCCAGGGAGGAGCCCCCGGAGCACGAAGCGGCCGTCGTCGTCGCTCTGCCCGACGGGGCCGGGATGCATCGGCTGCATCCCCCCGATGTCGGTCGGGCTCGCGTGGACCATGGCGCGCACGGGCTTGTCCTCGCGGTCCACCACCCGGCCGCGGAGCGACAGCCCGGCGCGGACGGTCCACACGAGCCCCTCGACGTCCGCCTCGCCGACCTCCACGGCGGGGTAGGCCGGCTCCGACGCGTGATCCTGGCAGAGCACCATCACCTGGTACGAGCCGGGCAGCACCCCCTCGAAGCGCGCCGAACCGTCGGCCCCGAGGACCGTCGGGAGCCAGCCGCTCCCCTCGTGGAACAGGGTGACGGAGCCGCTCGCGCAGGGCCCGCCCCCGGGCGCGACCTCCACCCGGCCGGCCACGCTGCTGGCAGGGTGCATCTCGATCACCACCTCGCTCGCGGTCTGGCCGATCCCGAGCACCACGCTCGCGCGCGTCTGGCCATAACCGCCCGCGGCGCGCGCCGTGGGCTTGTACCGCCCGGGCGGCAGACCCGGGATGCGGAAGCGCCCCTCCGCGTCGCTCGACACGGGTTTCACCTCCCCGGGACCCCACCTCTGATCCATCCCGGGACGGACCGTCGCGCCGGCGATCGGCGCGCCCGACCCCGCCTCGACGACCCGCCCCTCGATCACCGAGCCGGGCGTCATCGAGATCTCGAGCGGCGGCCCCGGCGCCATGCCGTGCTGCGACCCCTCGGCGTACCCGTCGGCGGTGGCGCGCGCCAGGCAGTATCCCTCCTCGGTCCACGCGGAGAAGGAGCCCTCTGCGTCGGAGCGGGTCACCGCGACGCCCCGGTGCGACCCCAGGAAGCCATGAACCATGACGAGCGCCCCGGCGATGGGCCCGCCGCTGACGTCCTTGACGTGGCCCCGCACCTCGACGCCGCCGCGGACGAGCGTCAGATCGACGCCGGTGCGCGCCTCTCCCTGGCGGAGATCGAGCCAGCCGGCGCGGTCCGGGGCAGGGGAGGTGTAGCTCGCGGGGCGGTGGCCCGGCGCCGAGGCGACGATCGTCCAGCGCGCGGGGGAGAGATCCGCGATCTGGTAGCGGCCGTCCTCTCCTGCGGGCGCGCACGTCGGCTCGCCCAGATCGAACGGCGTCAGTCCGCTCGCTCCGCCGCTCGCGCTGGCGCACACGAGCGCTCCGGCGACGGGCGAGCCGGCCGCATCGGCGACCCGGCCCGCGATGCTCCCGAGCTGCGGCGGCGGCGCGTCCCTCGCGCGGAGGCGCCGCGCTCCCCGCGTCGAAGCGGCGCTCGCCGGAGGCGCGGGGCCTTCCGCCGGCGCGTCTCCGGCGCGGAGCCACGACAAGAAGCCCAGGATCCCCGCCGCCGCCAGCCCGAGCACGACAAGGGCAAGCCACCGTCTCGCTTCCGCTCTCTTCATGGCCTGACAGCCCCTCCTCCGTGCATGGCCCTCTGCCGCCGGGATCACTAATCCATCGCGCGTACGCGCGGCGGGGCATCGTCCTGGGTAGCAGGATGACGGCGTGTTCCCACGGCGGGGCGCGGGCGCTCGAGCGCTCGAGTCGCTTGCAGTAGACGCCTCCTTCCTGGGCCGTCAGGTGAAAGGTTCCTTCGTGACGCTGGCGATCGGGCTCGGATATGATGGTGGCATGATGGCTACGATTCGCTTCAGCTTACCCTCCAGCGCCACGATCGGCGCGCTATTCATCTCACTTTTTCTATGTCACTGCACCGGGTCAGGCTCGGATGGAAGTGATGCCAGCGGCGCTGGTCAGGGAGGAGCCACCTCGGGGGAAGGCGGTGGCAGCGTGACGACAGGGAGCACGGGCGGGGGAGGCGTATCCGTCTCAACGAGCTCGTCCTCGTCCTCCTCCTCGTCGCAGGGGACGGGCGGCTCCGGGACGGGCGGAATGGGCGGCATGCCGGCGTTCGAGCCCAGCTTCATCCTCGGCGCTGACATCTCCAGCGTCCAGGAGGCGGTCGATAACGGCGCGACGTACACGGACACGGACGGAAATGAAAAGCCGATGCTCGATCTGCTGAAGAATCACGGGTTCAACTATATCCGGCTCCGGGCGTTCGTGGACCCAGGCGCTACCTACGGATATGCCTTCGGGACCGGCGGCTCTTGCGAAAAAAATGAGACCTATTGCGACAAGGACCACACGATCGAGTTCGGCAAGCAGATCAAGGAAGCGGGCATGGGGTTCCTGCTCGACTTCCATTACAGCGACACCTGGGCGGATCCTGGCAAACAGATCATCCCCGACGCTTGGCGGAGCGCCCGGACGATCGCCGAGATGGCGGGCCTCTTGAAGGCCTACACGAAGGACGTCGTCGCCGCGCTCGTCAGCGCGGGCGCGCGCCCGGACATGGTGCAGATCGGCAACGAGATCACGCCGGGCATGCTCATCCATGTGCCGTCCGCGAACACGGACTGCTGGGGCAACGATTCGGTCGTTCATCCGGAAGGCCTCACCGGGCGAGCGACGAACCAGAACTGGGACAACCTGGCCGCCCTGCTCAAGGCGGGAATCGCCGGGGTCAAGGAGGTCGATGACACCATCAAGATCATGCTGCACGTCGAGAACACCGAGGACGTCAACGGAGTCACGTGGTGGGTCGACAGCGCAAAGACGCGGGGCGTCGAGTTCGACGTCCTCGGACTCTCCTGCTACACGGCATTTCAGGGGCAGCCCGCGGTATGGCGGAACACCTTTAATGCCCTGGCCGAGACATTCCCGGATCTGTCGTTCGCGATCGCGGAGTACAACCCCGAACGCACGACGGCCAATCAGATCATGCGCGACCTGCCGGATGGCAGAGGGCTCGGGACGTTCTTCTGGGAGCCAACGCAGAGCGGTTCATGGGGCTCATCCCTCTTCACGCAGCAGGGCGGCGCCTACAGGGCCAACAGCCAAGACTTCGCCGAGTTCGACGCGATCAAGGCGAGCTTCGGCCTGTAATGTGGTGTTGGCCACCGCGGGCCGTCACTGACAGGCGGTCCCGTCGGCCAGCGCCGCGCACTCGTCCGGGTTCTCGAGCGCGCGGCTCACGTGGAGCAGCCGGCAAGAGACCGTGTCGCCGCCCTCGGCGCTCGCGACGGCGTAGTGGGAGTCGTGGGCGGCTCCCGTGATCGTGCTGCACTCGTCCTGGCACGCCGCGCCCCAGCCAACGTACGCCTCGCCGAGGGCCTCCTTGCAGGCCGCCTCGAACAGCGTGCAGTACGACACGCAGTTGCCCGTCACGCCCGAGCCCGGCTCCTCGACCCCGCAATGGCCGTCTCCGCCCGGCCCCGCGTGCGGGCAGTGGGTGGTCGACGCCAGCATCGCGCTGTAAGCGTGGTACTTGCGGCAGCCCACGGTGTTCTCGGTCCGGTCCTCCGTCGCGCCGGGAGGGAGCGCCGCGCAGACCGCGAGGCACTGCGCTCTCGACTCGTAGACGGCCAGATCACCCGTGCACGACGTCATGACCACCTGGCAGAAGTCCTCGCAGCTCGGCTCGGTCCCTTCCGGATCGCCGCAGGGCTGCACCGGCGTCAGGCTCGCGTGCGGGCAGTGCTCCTCGGGGTCCACCGTCGCGGAGCTCACGTGCACGAGGCGGCACTGCAGCGTGTCGCCGTCGTGGTTCTCGATGACGTCGAACTTGTCCACGTCCTTGAGGCCGGCGCACATGGCGACGCACTCCTCCTCGGTGGCGACCTCGAGCGTGCACGCCGCGGCCCGCAGCGCGCAGTAGCTCTCGCAGTTGCTCCCGCACTCGCCGTCTCCGCCCGGGCCCGCCGCCGGACAGTGCACCCCGACCTCGCCGGTGGCGCCGGCCAGCTCCGCCTGGCGGGCGCGGCACGCGACCGTGTTGTCCACGGGCTCCAGGGGATCGCCCTCCGGGAGCAGCGCGCACACGCCCTGGCAGGTCGCCAGCGTGGCGTAGACCTGGTGCTCTCCCGTGCAGTTCGCCATCACGTCGGCGCAGTACGACGCGCATTGCTCGCTCACGGGCGCCTGCCCGCCCCCCGTCTCCGAGCTGCCCGGGTCGAAGGTGCGGTCCTCGATGCCGGCGATGGCCTGGCAGCCGAGCCACGCGAGGCTCGAGAGCGGGGCGAGCAGGGCGAGCGACAGGAGCCCTGTCATGCGTCTCATTCGAACGTACCTCCCACGCGCAACCCGACGTTGCGCGCGTCCACGAACGCCCCCACCTGGACGGGCGGGGCCTGCCTCGGCGCGACGACGAACACGAGGACGGCGCCGCCGATCGCCGCCGCCGCCCCGAGCCCGAACGCGACGTTCGACACGGTGGCGGCGCTCTTGGCCTCCTCGGTCAGCGTGACGCCGCGCTCGTCCTCGCACGTGCTGCCGCCCTTGCAGTAGCCCTCCGCGTCGCTGTTCTTCGAGATGGCCTTCACGCCGAAGAACGTCCCGACGCCGAGCCCCACGACGCCCGCGCCGCCCACGACGAGGCCGATCAAGCGCGCCGTGTTGCCCCCGGACGCCGCGGGCGCCGGCGCAGGCGCAGGGGCGCCGCGCGCCGGCGCAGGGCCCGCCGCCTCGGGAGGCGGCGCATCGCGGGGCGCAGGCGGCGGCCCCTCGATCCGCTTGAGCGCCGGGACATCGACGCTCGCAGGGCCCTTCTTGTCGCCCCCGAGCTTCACGGTCGCCGTCCAGGTCTCGTGGCCCGGGGCGCTCGCCTCGATCGCGATCTCGCCGGGATCCATGGGGATCGCGACGCCGAAGACCGCGGGATCGACCGCCTTTCCGGCGGAGCGCACCTTGAAGCCCTCGATCGCGAGGTTCTCCGCCGCGACGCCGATGCTCAGCTTCGACAGGCCCGGCTCCAGCCGGGCCGCCCTCGCCTGCGCCTTGCGGGCGCGGTCGGCCTGCCCCGCGGCCTGCGACTCCGACATGGCTTGCCGGAACGTGGCCCAGGCGCTCGCCGTGCGGCCGGTGTTCTCGTAGCACTCGGCCAGGTAGAGGAGCGTGCCGATGCCCGGATCGATGCGCTGGCTCTGCTCCAGCCTCGGGCACGCCTCCGCGCTGCGCCCCTGCTTCATCAGGTCGAGCGCCGCGTCGAAGAGCGCCTCCGCCGTCGCCTTGTCGGCGGCGCTCGGCTCCGCCCGCGCGGGGAGCCCCCCGGCGATCAACGCCGCGCACAGACCCAGGCCGACGCAGTGTGCGATGCTTCGCTGACGACGTTTCGTACGCCTCATACGTCCCGTGTTCTCCTCCAAGCTGGCCACGACGAGCCTCGGGGCCGTCGCCGGATCGACGCGAGCGCCACGCTCAGCGCCGCCCGCCGAAGTCGCTGATCGAATTGCTCCGCGTCGGCTCCGGGCGCGCCCCCGCGTCGGGCTGCGCGCGCTCGACGGGCCGGGCCGTGGCGGTCGCCCGAGGCGCGCCCGGCTGCGCGGCGAGCGGCGCCGCCGGGCCGGAGGCCGCCGCCGGCGGCGGCGCGGGCGCGCTGGACGAGGCCGCAGGCGCGGTCGGGGCCGGAGAACCGCCGGCCGCCTCGGGCGCGGCGCCGGTGGCGCCGGGAGCCTCGCGCGCGTCGCCCTTCGCCGTGGCCTCGGAGGCGGGCGTAGCCGCGGCCTCGGCGGTGGGCGCAGCCGCGGCCTCGGCGGTGGGCGCCGCCGTGGCCTCGGCGGTGGGCGTAGACGCGGCTGCGGGGGGCTGTCCCGGGTCGGTGGCGAGCCCGGAGCGCAGGAAGAACAGGGCGCCGAGCGAGGCCCCTGCCAGCAAGGCGGCGGCGGCGATGGCCAGGGCGACGCGCGCCCCGTTGCGGACCGTTCGCACCGGATGGCCCGAGTTGCTCCACGAGTTGACCGTCGGCCCCGTCTCCGCGTTGGGCGCGGTCGGCGAGGGCGGCACGAAGGACGGCGTGCCCGGTGTGAAGGACGGCGTGCCCGGCGCGAAGGACGGCGACGACGGCGCGAAGGGCGGCGTGCCCGGCGCGAAGGACGGCGACGACGGCGAGGCCGGCGCGAAGGGCGGGCCTCCGTGCGGTACGGACGGGCGCGATCCGGTGCCCTGGGCGCCCCCGCTCGGCACGCCGGTCTGGAGGAGCGACGGCCGCGCGATGTCCGAGGAGCTGCCGAGCATGCGGCGCGCCCGGTCGACGTGCATGTGGCCCGTGGCGGGGCCGAACGGGAGCAGCGCGGCCGCCAGATCGCCGACGTTCGTCCACCGCTGCTCGCGCTCCTTGGCGAGGCAGTGCATCACCACGGCGTCCAGCTCGCGCGGGACGTCGGGGCGCAGCTGGGCGACCGGGGCCGCGTTCTCGTAGAGCAGCGCGTGGAAGAGCTGAGCGACGGAGTCGCCGTCGTACGGAGTCCGCCCGGTCAGCATCTCGTACAGGATCACGCCGAGAGACCAGATATCCGCGCGCGTATCCACGTCCCGCGCGGAGCGCACCTGCTCGGGAGACATGTAGAGCGGCGAGCCGAGGAGCGACGCTGTCTGGGTCAGCGCGACCTGGTCGCGCGATATGCCGAGCAGCGACTTCGAGATCCCGAAATCGAGGACCTTGATGACCCGATCGCCGTCGGGCCGGAGCGAGAGGAACAGGTTGGCCGGCTTGAGATCGCGGTGCACGATCCCCGTGGCGTGCGCCTCGGCCATCGCGTCGAGGGCCTGGAGCATGTACCCGACGGCCTCCATCACGGGCAGCGGACCGCGCGCCCGGATCTCGTGGGCGAGGTCGTTCCCCTCCAGGAACTCCATCACCATGTAGGGCAGCCCGCCCTCCAGCGAGCCGACATCCAGGACGCGCGCCACGTGCTCGCTCTTGATCCTGGCCAGCGCGCGCGCCTCGCGCCGGAACCGCTCCGCCGGGTCGCCGCCGTCCGCCCGCAGCGAGTGCAGGAACTTCATCGCGACGCGCTGCTCCAGCTCCAGGTGCCACGCGGCGACGATCGTGCCCATCGCACCGGCGCCAACGATCTGCTCCACGCGGTACTTGCCCGCGAGGACGTCGCCCACAGCAACGGGAGCCATCGCCATGGGCCCTAGGCTAGCCGAGATCCACGAGATCACATACTTCGGCGAGCGGCGATCTGCGCGCAGGGCGGAAATACCTCGTCGACGCTTGCGCTGCGGCGGCGCCGTGCGTCGGGACGCGTGGTGGGCAGGCATGACACCCGCGCCGGCGAGATCTCACCGGCGTTCCAGCGTGACGCGCTCGACGCAGCGCCAGCGCTCGGTCTGCCCCTCCACGGCCCACAGCTCGAGCCGGTCGGCCCGACACACCTCGTGCGCGAGCGCAAGCACCCGGGGATCCGCGGCGAGCTCCTCTCGGCGCGCGGCCGGCAGCTCGCCGTACACGAGGCTCACGTGCGGGCGAAAGGGGGCCTCGTTCGCGTTCGCGCCGAGCGCCGCCTCGGCCGCGCGGCGCAGCGCCGCGAGCGGCTCGGACGGCGTCACGTCGAGGAACACGCACTGGTGGCGGGTGCTGCCGGTGGCGGGGCCCCGCGCCTCGAGCGCGACGGGGCGGAGCGCGCCGCCGTCGCCGCGCAGCCCGCCGAGCTTCGCGGCCAGCGCGCCGCCGTCGCCGCGCAGCCCGCCGAGCAGGGTGAGGTGAGGCGCGAACGCCGGGCCCCCGGTCTCCCGGGCGAGCGCATCGATGAGCTCCTCGAGCCGCGCGGCCGGCGCTCCGCCGGGGATGAGCCACAGGGCGAACGCTGTCTCTTGCGCCATGCTCAGCCGAGCGCCGCGCGCAGGTGCCGGTAGAACGCGTCCGCGGCCCCACCCTCGGGGATGCCCGCCGACCCGCCATCGTTCAGCTCCACCAGCATCCAGCCGCCCCCTTCCTTCTCGGCGACGTCGGCCGCGTAGAAGCGACTGCGCACGCGGCCGAGAACGGGCGCGAGGACCTCGGCGCTCGGCGGCTCGCCCGGATAGTCACCGTCGGCCCAGTACGGCGCCGCGTAGAACGGCCGGCCGTCGAGCACGAAGAAGCGATGCTCGTTCACAAGCGGCAGCCTGCTCTTCGGGTGCAGCCCGATGCGTCGCAGCTCGACGAACTCCCGGAAGACGAGCCCGCCGACGACGTGGTCGTCCTGGAGGCGGAGGAAGTTGCCCACGACGCGCCGCACGTTGGCCTCGTCGTCCGCCGCCGGGATGAAGCAGGCGTCGAACCACTCGTGCTTGCGGGACTTCACATAGTCCTTGAGGATCACGGCGCCCGATCCGAACGCCTCTCGCACGTTGACGACGACGGCGTCGAGGTCGAACGCGGAGCCCGGGATCCAGATCGACCGCGCTGTGTGCTCGGCGCCGCCGATCGCCTCGTACCACTCGGGCAGGTGATAGCAGTGCTGGTACGCCGCCGGCTCCGTGATCAGTCGCCGGCCGCGCGCGGCGACGACCTCGCTCATGCATCGATAAGCATCGAGGCCCAGGATCCAGCCGCGGTAGAGCACCTCGCCCGGGCCCTCCGGCACCCGGCGGAGCTTCACGCCGCCGCCGAGGAACACCTCGAGGTCGATGAGGCCGACGTCGAAGCCGGCGCTGGCGGCATGCCCGGCTTCCTCCTCGAAGGCGCTGTCCGGCGCGGTCGGGTGCAGCGGGCTGCTCGGGAACAGGACGAGCGGGGCGGGGAGCATCTCGCAGACTCTATACGATGGCGGGATGGTCGTCACGAGGGTGTAGATCGGGCGATGACCGCGCGATTTTCAGCTCGGAGGTGGCCCCGCCGGCTTGTCGGGCGGGAGAGAGAGCAAGAGAGAGCACACAGGGAGACGGGGAGACGGGGAGGAGATATATCGAGAGACCAAGGTGGAGAGGCGAGAGGTGGGGACCATCCTTCGCCTCTGCTTGCTCGGGGTCGACGGCTTTCAGATCGCTCGACCGTGGCCGTCGAGCTCAGCTCTGGGCTGCTCCCTCGACATCCATCCATGTTCCGCACATGGTGCAGAGCTTCGCCGAGGCGTCGGGCAGGAAGTTACAGTTCGAGCAGTACCTCTTTCCGTCAGGAGGCGGCGGCATGGGCGGGCGGGGTGACGGCGGATTCCAGGTCCACGCCATGGGCTCCGGCGGTAGCCAGGGCGGTGGAGCTCCCTCCCAGCCGTTCAGCGCGATCGGCGCGCCCGCCCTGTCGCCCGGCACGCAACGCAGCGCCGGCCCGCCGAGCTGGTCGCGCTGCGCCCAGAAATCGCCGTTGTTCATCCGGGACCGCAGCTCCGTGCCGTGCACGCTCGACGGCAAGAGCGGCCGGTGCGCGCCCGCCTCATCGCGGTAACGGACCGGCTGGCCCTCGGGCTTCAGGGCCGAGCCAAAGGCGACGTGGTGATCGACCTCGACCGTCGCCCGGAGATCGGGCGGGTTGCCGTCATGCGCGTCGAGCGCGGGCGCGAACAGCCACTCCGGGTACCTGGGCTCGTACCACCACAGGAGCGGCTCGGGCTGGAGGTTGCCGTTCCAGCAACAGACCGCCACCGGCCAGCCGGGGTAGTAGGCCTCGAACGCCTGAAGCAGGCGATCGTTGATCGCAGGCCGCTTGGGCTCCGGGACCTGTCCGAGGACGGAGAGGACCGCGCGCGGCGACTCGGCGAGCACCACCGCATAGCTGCCCACGTCGAAGACAACGGCCCGGGCGGCCCCGACCGCGGCGAACGGCGGCGGGCCGTAGCTTGGCGGGATCGGCCGGCGCGTCGCCTGGCGGATGTCCTCGAGGAAGGTGCGGAACGGGCGCGTGTCGACCGCGTTCTGCGGGCCGAGCCGCGTGGCCGGGATCGGCAGGATCATGGCGTTCGGGCCGGAGGTCGACGCCGTGTTCTGGTAGGCGAGGACGTGGACGTAAAGGCCGTTCCACTGCGCATCGCCGGCATAGAGGAGGGTGCTGGAGAGCCTCGCGGGGGAGAAGGTGCAGCACATGGTCGCTGCAGGATACACAAAGAGGAGCCTGTCACCCCGTTGTCGGCAGATGAGCCGCGGGCGCCCATCGGATCCATCGGCAGGCCCGGCGGCGTCAGTGTGCACCTGGGAGTGCAGCCGCGAGCTGTCGCGTGAGCTCGGCCGCTGGCACTTCCTTGCACCCGCTGGCGTTTTGCCCCGCCCAGAGCGGGGAGAAGTCGCCGCTGCCCTGGCTTTCGGCCTTGGCGCGCAGGGGTGCGATCGCCGACGTCGCCAGGGGAAAAGCTGGCGCGGCGCCGTTCATCGGCCCAAGCTCCCTCATGATGCGGTTCACGATGCCTCGAGCGGGTCGCCCGGTGAAGAGGTTGGTGAGCGCCGTGGTGCGGGCTGCGTCGCTCGCGAGGGCCGCGCGATGCACCCTGCTCGTGGTGGCCTCGGGGCACAACAGGTAGGCGGTCCCGATCTGTACGCCGGCCGCGCCGAGCGCCATGGCGGCCGCGACACCCCTCGCGTCCGCGATGCCGCCCGCGGCGATGACGGGGATCTTCACGGCGTCCACGATCTGCGGCACCAGTGCGAAGGTGCCGAGCTGGAGGCTGAGATCGTCGGACAGGAAGCTGCCGCGATGACCGCCCGCCTCGATGCCCTGGGCGATGACCGCGTCGACCCCGCGCGCCTCCAGCCAGCGCGCCTCGTCGACCGTCGTCGCAGAGGACAGGATCTTCGCGCCCGAGCGGCGCACCCGCGAGAGCAAGGCCTCCGAGGGCAGGCCGAAGTGGAAGCTCACCACGGCAGGTCTGAGCTCGTCGAGCACATCAGCTGCCTCATCGCTGAAGGGCAACCGGCCGGGGCCGGTCGGGATGGCGCTTGCGTCGACGCCGAGCTCGGCGAAGAACGGCGAGAGCCGGGCACGCCAGATCGCTTCTTGCTCGGCGTCGGGCTCGGGCCGCGTGTGACAGAAGAAGTTCACGTTGAACGGCCTCGTTGTCTGCGCTCGGATGGCTGCCAGCTCCTTGCGCAGGGCGTCCGGGCCCAGCACGGCGCCGGGCAGCGAACCGAGCCCACCAGCGCTGGAGACCGCGACCGCGAGCGCGCTGCCCTGCACGCCGGCCATGGGGGCCTGGATGATTGGAAGATCGATTCCAAGGAGCTCCTGAAGCGTCGTCATGGGAATCTCCAGATCCACTGCCGAGGCACAGTCCAGCTTTTAGCCTTTTTTCGTCCAGCAGAGTGCGTTCGATCTTGGGACCCGAGCGTAAGCGAAGGGCCCATCGGTGGCAACACCGGGTTGGACGGCACATGCTCGCCTGCACGATGCGCTACTCGTTCCTCTGCCAGTACGAAGGTCTGCATGAGGTATCGGGGATGAGCGTGGCTCGGGCATTCGGGCCTGGATCTCCGAGGGCGCGCTGAACACCGTCAGTCCTCTCGCAGCGAACCGGCGCATCGCTCTTGCGGTGACGCGCTGAATGTCACCCTGTGGTCCTCGCGGCCGTCCACGTTGATGTCGCCGATCGACTCGACGCTGGGCGGTCGAGCTGCGGAGCCGTGGGGCAGAGGCGACGGACCATTTCGGGCACAGCCGGCGTGCAACAGCAGTATCGCGAGTGGCGGTGCTTGTGTCGTTTTCATGCGCAAATTGGTTGGTTTGTCTAACTATGAGTCGATTGGTCGGTCGAAGCCGCAGGACGAGGTCTGTCCAGTGGACAGTTTGGTGAGTCTTTCAACGTGATCGTGGAGCAGCGCCGTCCGATCGCGGCTCGCCGCCGGTGTGCGGGTTCGACTGGCCTTGGCGTTATGCGCGGGGCGGCTACACTGCGCGGCCCGTGGACTCCGTGATGGACCGCATCGAGGCGATGGTCGCCTGGCTCCGGCAGCGCCGGTGGGCGCACCTCGCCGTGGTGAACCTGCGCATCCTGATCGGCTTCGCCTTCCTGCCGGCGGGGCTGAAGAAGATCCTCGGCGAGCCGTTCACGGATCCGGGCAATCGCGGCCCGTTCCACGAGTTCTTGCACGCGTTCCACGCGACCGGGCACTTCTACACGTTCGTGGGCGTGGTCCAGCTGGTGGCCGCGACGCTGCTCATGACGCAGCGGTTCGCGACGGCCGGCGCATTCCTGGCGCTGCCGGTGACGGGCGCGATCCTGGCGTTCTGCTGGAGCACGGCGGTCGTCCCGACGGCGACGGTCGTCACGCTGATGTTCGCGGGCCTGGTCGGGCTGGCGCTGTGGGACGTCGGGCGGTGGCGCGGCGTCCTCGACGCGCCGGAGGCCACGCCGCGGGCCGCGCGTGCGTCGTCACCAGCGCCGATCGACCTGCGGCTGTGGAGCCTGTGCGGGGCGGCCATCCTTGTGGCGTACCTCGCGACGTGCCTGCTCAGCGGCGGCATCTACCGGCCGCGCGGGCCCGCGTTCGATGAGCCGGGGTTCTACGTGCTGATGGCGCTGCCGCTGTTCCCGATCGTGACCGCGCTCATCGATCGCCGCCGGCGCGCGGGGCGCTGACCGTGCCGCGGTAGAGGTGCCCCTTGCAGTGGTGTCATGCGCCGGCGGCACCCTCCAGCGCCACGACGATGTCGCCGAGCGGCGCAGCGAGGTGGATCCACGCCTCGCCGCCAACGCGCAGCACGGCGAGCACGTCGTCCGCCCGGCCGCGGAACGCGCCCAGCGAGCGGGCCGGGCCGCCCTCATCGACCGCAAGGACGGCGACCTCGTCGTCAGCGCGCGCCACGACGACGAGCACGCCCGTGCTGGTCGCGCCCAGCCAGACAGGGCGGCCGCCGAGCGCGACGTTCCGGGGAGCGCCGCGCTTCGGCACCTCGTGCAGGAGCCCGCGGGGAACGTCGCAGCCCCAGAACGAGCGCAGCCGCAGCGCGGCCGGCAGCGGGCCGCCGAACGCCTCGTAGGCGTCGCAGGCGTCGTAGCCGGGGTCGAGCGGGAGCAGGTCGGCGTCGTTCGGGACGAGGCGGGCGAGCGCCGCGTCGCGCGCCTCCGTGAAGCGTGGCAGCGCATGGCGAAGGCGTAACGCCGGCAGGCCACAGAGCGGTCGCAGGTCTGGGCGAGACTCACCCTCTTCCGTCACAATGCAGCGCTTGCCGCTCGGGTCGAGCAAGAGCACCGCGCGATTGCGGATCGCGATAGGTGTGGCTGGCCTGAAGACCGGGCGCACCTCGAGGACCCCGTGGTCCTTCTTCAGCCGCACGAGCCTCCAGCCGTCGATGGAAAAGACCCGGCTGCCATCCGTGCAAAGGCGGCGATAGGACGACGACGTTGCGGCAACGAGGGTTGTCCCCGGAGGAACGAGCGCACCTCCTGACGCCAGGCCTGCGGGCGCCTGGCCGCGTCCTGGCTCAGGGCGCGGTGCGGCTACACCGTGCGCGGTGAGCCAGGCGCGGAGCGCGGCAGGCGCGTCCACGTGCGCGGCGGTATCCCACGCAAGCCGGATCGATAGGTCAGCACCCACGCGCAGCGCGGCGATTGGCCGCCCATGGCGCTCGAGCTCCACCGTGATCGGTCCCAGCGTGTCCTCTTCTGGAACTGCGCCCTCGCCGTGCGGAGGCGTATTCCCGCGGAGGCGAAGCAGCGGGCGAAGCGCGTCGAGCTCGGAACGAGGGACGCGAACGCGGCGGCGATCGTTCGCGACGAGCCACGCCGCCGTCGCGCTGCCGAGGGCGCGGTCCACATCCGCTTGCTGCGGAGGCGAAGGCAGGATGGGCCAAACAGGCATAGGGCTATCGCTTTGGCGCTGTGGGCACGTACTTCCCGCCGTGCACGATTGGGTTGTTCGGCGTGCCGCTCATCGTGCCGTAGTAGAGATCTCATCTGCCCGCGCGAGGCTCCAGCCGGAGCCACACGCCCCCGGACGTGCGCAGCGTGGTCGCGACGTGCAGCCGCGTCGTCCGCCCCGGCACCGCGCTGGCCGGTAACGCTGAAGGAGCCGTGGAATCCCGTGCCAGTTCGCAGGGTCATGGGGCCACCTGACGGCGTTTTTCGCAGGGTCATGGGGCCACCCCAATCGCAGGAGGATGGGGCCACCCGCGCGGGGGCGTGACCCAGTTTTTCGCAGGGTCATGGGGCCAGCTTTCGAGGTTTTTCGCAGCCTCATGGGGCCAGCTCGGGACGCCGCGGTCGGGATCTGAGACGGGCTCCTTCCGACGACGGCGCGGGTCGCCGTCGGAAGGAGCCCGATGCCCTACCGAGAGCTGATCATGGTTGACATCAAGGAAATGCTCCGCCGTCGTGCGGCGGGGCAGAGCGCGCGTCAGGTGGCGCGCGAGACGGGGTTCGATCGCAAGACGGTCGGCAGGTACTTCGAGGCCGCGGCGACGCTGCCACTGCCGCTCGACCGCGAGCCGACGGACGAGGAGGTCCATGCGATCGCCCAACGTGTGCAGGCGCGCCCGGTGCCCGACGCGAGCGACGAGAGGAAGCAGATCGACGCGCATCGCGTGCGTATCGAGGCCTGGCTCGCTCAATCTCGCCCGCTGAAGCTGCGGAAAATCCACACGCTGCTCCAGCGCGACCACGGCGTCACGGCGAGCTACGACACGCTCTGGCGCTTCGCCAAGGAGGAGCTCGCGTGGCGCAAGAAGACGCCGACGGTTCGTGTCGCGGATACCGAGCCCGGCGAGGTCGCGCAGGTCGACTTCGGCCTCATGGGCAGGCTGTTCGATCCTGCGACGCAGCGAGTTCGCAACCTGTGGGTGCTCGTGGTGACGCTCGTGTACAGCCGCTACCAGTTCGTGTGGCCGTCGTTCGAGCAGACCACCGTGGCGGTGTGCGCGGGCCTGGATGCGGCGTGGCGCTTCTTCGATGCGATGGCGCGCGTGATCATTCCGGACAACATGAAAGCCATCGTGCTGCGCGCCGACGAGGTCGCCCCCGTGCTCGCGCCGGCCTTCCTCGACTACGCTCAGACGCGCGGGCTGTTCGTGGATGCCGCGCGTGTCAGGTCGCCGAGAGACAAGGCACGTGTCGAGAATCAGGTCGCCTACGTGCGGGAGAGCTGGTTCGACGGCGAATCGTTCACGAGCCTCGACGACGCGCGCGCGTCGGCTGAGCGGTGGTGCCGCGACGTCGCCGGCGCGCGCGTCCACGGCACGACGCGCGAGGTACCGCGCGAGGTGTTCGAGGCGCGCGAGAGGAGCGCCATGAAGCCGGCGCCGGCAGCGCCGTTCGACGTGCCGCACTGGACCGACGCGAAGGTCCACCCCGATCATCACGTGCAGGTGCTCCGGTCGCTCTACAGCGTGCCCACCCGCCACGTCGGCAGCACGGTGCGCGTCCGCGCCGACAGCGCGTCGGTGAGGATCTACGCCGGCACGGAGCTCGTGAAAGTGCACGCGCGCGTCGCGCCGGGCAAGCGTTCCACCGATCCGAGCGACTACCCCATGGGCAAGGACGTCGCGGCGGTGCGCGACGTCGCCTCGCTCATCGCGAGCGCGAAGAAGTGCGGAGTGCACGTCGGCGTCTACGCTGAGCGACTGCTCGCGGTGCCATTGCCCTGGACGCGCATGCGGCTGGTCTACGCGCTGCTGCGTCTGTGCAAGAAGTTCGGTAACGGGCGTGTCGAGGCGATCTGCCAGAGCGCGCTCGCGTTTGATGTCGTCGACGTGCAGCGCGTGGCGCGCATGCTCGAGACGGCGAAGACGCCGGCGTCACCGTCCACGGGTCAGCGCACGGTCGTTGCGCTGCCCACGCCGCGGTTCGCGCGCAGCACGGAGCACTTCGCGACGCGCATGCCGGCGGCTGCCGCGACCAAGGAGGACTCGTGATGAGCGCGAGCGAAGTCGACCCTGCGCTCATCACGGCGCTCAAGCGCCTTCGTCTCGGCCGGATCGCGGCGACGCTGCGCGAGCGTCTCCTGGTCGCCGAGAAGCAGTCGATGGGACACGAGGAGCTGTTGCTCATGCTGCTCACCGACGAGATCGCGCGTCGCGAGGCCAGCGCGACGGAGAGCCGCGTACGCGACGCCGGGCTCGACCCGGCCATGCGCCTGGAGCTCTGGGACAAGACCGCGAAGGTCAGCTTCGACAAGCGTCTGCTCGGCGGGTTCACGAGCCTACGCTTCCTCGAAGAGCACAAGCACATCGTCATCCTCGGCTCTGTCGGCGTGGGCAAGACCTACCTCGCGAACGCGCTCGGACACCTCGCGTGCCAGCACGGCTACAGCGTGCGCTTCTTGCGCGCGGACGCGATGCTGCGCAGGCTGCGCCAGAGCAGACTCGACAACTCACGCGACGCCGAGATGGTCGCGCTCACGACCGTCGACCTGCTCATCCTCGACGACTTCGCGCTCGAGGCGATGAACAAGGAAGAGAGCCGCGACGTGTACCAGCTCTTCCTCGAACGTACAGGCAACGCTTCGATGATCGTCACGAGCAATCGCGACACGGCCGAGTGGCTCGGGATGTTCGACGACGTACTGCTCGCGCAGAGCGCCGTCGATCGGTTCAAGAACGCGGCGTTCGACTTCATCATCGACGGCGAGTCGTACAGACCGCGGCTCAAGCCGAAGCTCGACGAGAGCACCACGGCCGCGCCGGTGCCCGCGCGCAGCAAGCCGCCAACCCACCCACGCGGCAGGCGGCGATGACCGCTGCGGCCTCGGCGAGGACGTCGAGCCCGGGGCCGCGCCTCTGACCCCTCGCTCCGATCGGCGTGCCTCGCCCACCCTCGTCGACGGGAGCGCGGGTGTCGCTGGGGGCGGGGTGAACCTGCCTGCTCCTGAGCGTCGCGGACCCTGCCGGGATCTGCCGGGGGCCTGGGTGGCCCCATGACCCTGCGAAAAGAGAGACGTCGCCGGTCGCTGCGCGCCCGGCTCCGGGGACCTCGACACGCTTCGCGGTCTCGGGCATGGTCGAGACCGATCACGGCGTCTCCCCCCTGGCCCCATGACCCTGCGACGGGGTGGCCCCATGATCCTGCGACGTGGCAGAATCCCGTTCAGCGTACCACACGGCGGCCTCCTCGGCTTCGGCGAGGGCGGCTGGCTGTAGTTCAACGGCCTTGGCCACGGCCACCGGCTGCCGCGAGGAGGCGGCGACGGGCTTCCGGCCATGGGATCGGCGTGACCGTTCCCGCATCCACCTCGTCCAGGCGGCGCTCGATCTCGTCCGTCCAGGCTTCCTCGACATGATCGCCGTCTCCTTCGGCCTGGTCCAGGCTCTGGAGCAGCTCGGCTGCCAGAGCAGCCCGCGCGTGGTCAGGCAGGCGTAGCGCAGCTGCCAGCACGTCTTCCAGGTCGCTCGGCATGCCTGGAGCCTACCACACGGCACGCCGTTACCGCGGAGCGGTGTGCCCGGCCTGCGCGCCGGCAACCGTCAGGACCGGCGCGAACCAGCCAACCAGGGCCGGGGCCGGCGGGGCGAGCAGCGAGGCTCTCATCATGGGGGCAGCGCCGTACCGGGGTGCGCAAAATCCAGGTTCCGGATTCCGGGGCCGGCTCCGGTCTCCTCCACTTCTTCGCTCAACAAGGGCTTCTGCTGCGGGTGGGTGCGCGCGTCAGACCCACCCGCAGCAGAAGCCCTTGTTGGGCGGCTGAGCTTGGAGCAATGCCTATGATCGCGGGGGCGGAGGGAGGCGCTCTCAAGCCCGGAGATGGCTGCAATTCATCGTTTGCTGGAGGAACGAATTTGCGGTAGCGAACCGTCGCGATCCGTCGCATTCCCCGGGATCTTGGGGGCACCAGACCACCGATCGCACCCGTTCGGAAGGCATCGACCCAACCCGGGCCCGACCGCCGACGCTTGAGCTTGGCGAGCTCGCGCCAGCCGACACGTCGCCTCGGGCCGCCGTGGTCGCCTCGCTCGCCGGCAACCTGAGCCGCGCCGTCGCCCTCGGCGATGAGGAAGCGGCTCATGTCATTCACGAGGCGATCGGCCGGCTGCTCGAGTTATCGGCGGTACCGAAGAGGCGAGCCAAATCCAGTCGATAGTCGGGTCGAATGCCCGAGCTGGTTGCCCAGTGAGCCCGGCAGCTCCTCGGCGCCCGCCGGCCCGGTTGAACGCGGGCGGGCCGGGTGAGCAAGCGGCGGAGAGGGCCAAGCGCCCGCCCGCCGCGCCGACAAACCACCGCCGACCCAGATCCCGGAGCCGACCCTCGCCGAGAGCGGTTTCTTGCGCGCCATGGTCGCCCGGTTCGGCGTGCGCGCGCCCGATCGCCCGATCGCGACGACGTGCTCCAGGAGTGCCTCGTCGGCGCCGACGTGGCCGTCCGCGAGGAGCTCGAGGCGCGTGCCCTCCTGGAGCCGCTCTGGCTGGTCGAGCCCCGGGAGGGGTCGGGTGCTGACCCTCGTCGGCGAGGGCGAGCAGGTGAGCGAGGTCGCGCGGAACCTCGGGGTGCCCACTGGAACGGCCTTCTCGCGGCTCCGTCGAGGCCGCCGCCTTGCCGCCGTGCTCAAGCTGTGGCGTCGGATGCGGTAGATTCCTGCCTTCCCAGCCGGATCCGCATCGGCGCCGGCGAGCAGGTCTCCGAGGGCGACCGAAGCCCAGGATGCTGCCGATTGGCGCGGCGTTCTCGCGGCTCTGCTGAAGCCGCAGATGCCTGCGTACAGTACCACAGCTCCTGACTCCACCCCGTCAGATGACCGGTCATACAGCTATTCTTCGTCTCTTCGATGCCTAGGAAGCTTTTCGACCCAGGCAACTAGTTGCTCGTGAGCCACGCTGCCCTGCACAAGGCCACTAAGCAGCCGCTCGCGCTCAATATCGAAGCGAACGTCGTTTAGCGGCGACCGCTGCGCCACCAGAAATGCCGCTCCCGGCGTCAAGTGTCGCACCTCCAGTCGGGCTGAGATTTGCTTCGGCTTGCCATTGACAAACACAGTACCATCGTCGTACTCCTGTCGCGTAACAAGTTTTTTCCCGTAGACCCCGTATTCTTCAGTGCAATAGCCATATCTGTTGACCCGATTTCCTAGTTCCTCAGCGGTTCGGACGGGGTACAGTCCAGTAGGCTCATCCGCATCCCAGTATAAAAGCACAAAATCTCGCCAATACGCCCTCGATCTGTAACCCAAAAGCTTCGATACTCTATAGCGCTCATGCCCAACCAAAACTATTGTTTTGTTGAGCACCTTAAACGACGGCACGCCCATTGTACCGCGACCCACCTCCCAGATAGGTTGATTCCGTTCGATTTCGAGCGGGTTCTTTAGTAAGTGTTTTAGTCGTGTTATGATCTCGCCTGGGCTCGTCACCAAGCAGGTATCGACGACCCCGGGGAACGCATCGCACATGCGATCATGAAAGAATGCAGTCGATTCTGCAGGTCGATATGCCTGTACTGCCACCGCTGTAATCTTGCCTGGGTTCTGAGCGCCAGGCTTGGGTGCTGCCGTGTCGCCACTAGCCCCTACATGATCCTTTGATGGAACAGGGGGCACATTAGTTGAGGCAGCGCTTGGCTGTGCAGCGGCATTCGAAACGGTAGGAGTCGGCTCCGTCGAAATTCGGATCCCTCGAGTTCTATCGACTGCATCTCTTAATACTGCGTCGCTCGCGCTGCTGACCGCGCCTGCTGACCCTGGCGCGCCCGCCAACCCTGGGCAGACGGCTGTATATGCCGCTCGGATCTCGTTCGTAGACGCCGCGTGTGTGAAGGCTTGATAATAGGCATCGCCGAGTGCACGAACATCGACCTTCTCGCGACGTTCAAGTACCTGTCGTACAAGGTTAGCTAGAGCGCGAAGATCATCTCTTATGTTCATGCGTGCCGTTCGCGTTCCAAAATCTTCGGGTGATAGGCGACACAGAATGTCGATGATTTTTGCGCCGCTTCGCGTGATTAGGACGTTCTTGTCGTAAAGGTCACCATGGATAATGCCGGCCGCATGAATTGCTTCGACGCCGGCGATCATGTCGATAACCACCTTGTCTGCGTGCTGGCCAGCTAAGGTGGTCCGCACGTCTTCAAGGGTGCCACCCTCGATGTACTCCATTATCAGCGCTGGAGCACTCACCTTGGTCTCTGGGTGGGTTTGATCCTCGAAGCTGTAAAGGCGGACAACGGCTGGATGCTCAACCCTTGCAAGCGAACGAGCATGCATAAGTGCGTCGTACTGAGCGGTTTCCGGTTTGCGGTCGAAGAACTTGACGGCGTACTTTCTGGGAAGATACATATCTGCCGCCAGCCAGACGCGCCCGAAAGCCCCATGGCCAATCTCTTTCTCAAACTCCAGGTCCATGTCGCTCTGCTGTGTAGGGGTTACTTAGTTGGTGGGGCCAAAACGAGCAGGCTCCAAGTCCAGTCTATCTGGTGGCGTGGAGAGATGGCATTGCACCCCGGCAGAGGCTCGGAGCGTAGCTCTCCGTTTCCTGATGCCGCTCCAGCTATCCCCATGGCCACCCCACTTTGCGAGGCCAGCGGAGATCCCGTCCGGTGTCAAGACGGGGCCGCCTCCGGTGCCTCTGCCGACGGCAGGAGGGGCGCCCGGCCGCCCTGCTCCTGGCGAGCGGCCCCTGGCCGTTCCGCTGTGGGTGTACGTTGGGCCCGGGCTGGTCCGCGGTCCGGCCTGCCGCCAGGGACGCAAGGCACGCCTGCCGCGAGGCATCACGCCTCCCCAATCTCGGGCGCTTACGACGTCGCGGCGGCTCGCATCGCCCACGAGACCATCGGGCGGCTGCTCGGCGCGCCGGGACCCAATGCTGCCGGCGTCATCGACCTCGCCGCCGAGCGCGCTCGCCGCGGCGGGTAGCGCCGGCCGGAGCGGCGCTCGCCGCGGGCGACGTCGCGGCGGCTCGCATCGCCCACGAGACCATCGTGGCGGCTGCTCGCTGCAGCAGAGACAAGGAGGTCGAGCACTCGGCGCGTAAGCGGCCTAACGACTGAGGTTTCACCTGCTGGCGCGTCAGGCTACGCACCAATCTTGCTGAAGGCAAGACCGCGGGCGTGGTACTCCACCACGCCCGCGAGGCACGAGGCATCCAGCTGGGACCCGCCAGATGCAAACCTGAGTTAGCCCGCCGGTTTCAATTGTGATCCCCAAAAAGCGCTCGCACCTTGCGGAGCGTAGATTTCGACACGCGTGCTCGGAGGCTGGAGGAAGCAGCCGTTAACCACCGCCTGACTAGGGTCGCCACATCCTCCCTGCTCGCGTTCGATTGGCTCTCGATCATGACTGAGAACGGATCATGTGTCCCTATCGCCGCAACCGCGGCGCCACGAAGACCATAATGCGCGCAGAGATTGCGAAGCTTGCGAGATGTCAAGATCGCCGTCTCCCCTTCTGTGAACGTAGGCAGTTCCGAGGTTAACCACGGGATGATTGCCGATAGCGTATTACGCGCATGGTAGGCCGTGAGAAACTGTATGCGGAACAGCAGATTCGCGCGGTCAGCCAGGAGAAGGGGAAGTGCGTGGGCTGCGCAGTTGATTTGAGCTTGCGCCATGAGGGCCGCGCCGGCGAATCGCTCCTCTCGCGGGCGCATCGCTTCCGTGACCGTGTTATAGACCTTTGCTCCGAGGAAGTCATTGTGACTGAAGCGAACGCGCTCAAGCGCCAAAGTCTTGTGCACTAATTCGATGGGTTTACCGAAACGCTCGAAGAGGTTCGATAGCTGGGCAAGGTAAGCGCCGACCTCGTGACTAAAGGCATACAGTCGTCGGCCAAGGCCGTCCAGATCCCCCGGGCCGAACGCCCTCAACTCATCAAGAGTGATCCCGACGGCTGGAAGCGCGCTGTGCGTTGTGGCAACAGGGTCTTCGTGAAGAAAGTAGATCCCGAGGTCTGGCTGTAAATGTCGAATCCAAGAGCGAAGCAAACTGCGGTGAGGCACGTTGAGCCATTCGCGGCTCTTTGCATGCGCAACTGCCAATGCTTCGACTAGTCCGTCGGTATACCCGTCAGTGTCGTCAAAGAGTTTCAACCTGGCACGGGTCTTAGTGACGTTCCTGGCGAACTTGGAAAACAGCTCGGGCTTGGGCAGATTTAGTGCGGAGTCGGATCCCTTTTGGGTGAGGTAGTGGAAGCTCTCTTCCATGACAAGGCCGAGTAGGCCCATCGTGGTGTAAGGGAAAACGCCTCGGTCAGGATGCTCGCGAGTGCCCAGGAGCACGCGCGCAAGGTCGGAAGCGTCGGCTTGAATTAGCGAGAGCTCGGTGTCTTCTTGGGGCGTCAGGAGGGCCAAGAGCGTTCTCGTCTCGAAGTGGTGAGGTCGGGCTAACGACTTGCCGTTCAGCGGCGGGCCAACCCTGCCGAGCGGAGCGAGGCTGGGTGGTCCGTCCGCTGCAACGGCTTGTTCGGTGGCGGGGTTGGCCTACCTGTTCGAGTTGGTTCACTCGTAAACGATGCGGAAAGGGATCGTCCCCTCTTGCGGCTTAGTCTCGTCGGACAAGATACGGTAGCGGAGTTCGCCTTCGTGAAGCTGATTTTGGGGCGTGAGAACCGTCACAATATCGTCTGAGCGCGAGAACACGATGCGGCTGGCATGCTGTAGCTTTTTCGCACTCAGGGTGACGGCTGTCCCATCCACATAAACGGTGTTCGATGACGGCGCATGAAAAAATGACGCGACCGGCGGCACGGCTCTCGGAACCGCCGCTCCGACGTATTCGAGGAGCGTCGCGACAGCAGTGCTCCCGCGCCCTCGTTCTGAGCGCCGGGGACGTTCAGGCAGATCATGAGGAAGCCTTGGATTTGGAAGCTCGCCGCAGTGCAGTGTGAATCCCTCCGGAAATTCGATCTCGCACCGTACATCGTTGGTGGTGGGTCCCCCGGCACTTCGAATCGCGAATATGATGCGCGTACTTCCATTAAGCGCTACTTCCTGCGTGTACTGGCGTACCCTGTTGGCGTTCTCGGCCGTAGCGAGATATTTTTCAATCTTCTGGTTGAACTCAACCATTTGGGACGACCACATCAAGTCCGCCGGTCCCGGTGAAGTCGATCCCGATGAAAGCTCCAGCGGCGTGAATGCGCCGGCAGCATGTTGTGGGTCCTGCTGATATACGAACTTGAACGTCAGCTCGGGAAGCGGATTTCCCTCGGAATCGAGCACTTCGACCTCGAAGGTGGTCACCTCCTTCACTGCGGCCACCAGAGCCTTGAGACGCTCGTTCTCTTCGCGGAGGGTGCGGTTGTCCGACAAGAGGTGCGCCATCTCCTCCACAACCGCAGGCGAGGCCCCCTGGCCACCCCGATACCAGCCGGGACGAGGCGTCCCCTCGTCTTCGTCCTCCCGGATTCTTTTGGGGATCGCGGATGCAACACGAGCGCGGAGATCGGCCTCAGTGTCCCACCATTCGACGAGGTGCCGACTCTTGACCTTCGCCTTGAACTCTTGGAGCCGCTTGGCAGTTTTGCCCGTATCCATTTTGTCCCCGGTGATCGCCGCATCTTTGCGGATGAACGCAATCACCGGGATATTGTGCTCGTGAGCGTAGTCGTACTCGTGCTCCGTCCAGCTCACGCCCGTCTCGGAATCGAAGGGTGAACCGTAACGGCCAGCGAGCACCAAGACGTAGTAGTCGCTCCGGTCGATGGTCTTCTGAATGATCCTCCAGCCCCGATCGGACTCGGCGCTGAAGTTCTCCATCCCGGTGGGGATCTCGCCCAACTTGAGGATCTCCCACGTGACAGCCTTCCGCTCGTTCTCAAGATCCCCGAACGTGGAGCTGACAAAGACCTGGTACTTCGGCCGGATCGGTCGGGGGACAGCGGGCGCGGTCGGCTTGGGGGTCTCGTCCATAGGCTCAGGTCAGTAACGACCCTACCACCGAGCGGAGAGGCTGCCCAGGGGTTCGTTTCCTACTCGTTCATTGCGGGCGGAACCCGGGCAGCCGTCCGGGCGTGGAAGTAGCACAAACTGCCCCCCTCAAGAGGCGCGTCGACGGGCCGTGACCGCGAGCGGCGTGACCGTGTCCTGAGCGCGCGCCGTCATTGCCGGCCCTCCCCCAATGCATCGTCCCTGCCACGCGGTTCGCCTTGGACTGTCTCGACGCCGCCCGTTGTTGGGGCGCGGGCCCGCGTGCGGGTGGGCGCCTCCGGCCTGGCCCATCTTGGCAGCACATAAGCCGCCGAACGCGCTGGCGCTCGCCCCGTCGGGTGCAGCGCCGGGTTCGGCGGCCCATTGCCACGGTAGGCGGCCTGCCTGCCACGCCGAGCGCCGGCCGTCGAGACCCGCGCAGGTAGCCAGCTCAGCGTGTTCGCGCCACGGCCACGACCGCGACGATCGCTACGAGCGTAACGATCGCGAGGAAGGCAAGCGCGGCGACCTGGACAGTCACGTCAGAGCCCGCTGTGGCGCGCCTCGCGGTTACGATCGCGACTGCGGCCGCCAAAGCGCCCTTCCAAACATGCGAAGGCGGAGGGCCGGCGGACGCAGGGGGCACGGTTGTCCGCTCCATGATCGACACGTTCGGGGTGCGGGGCGGCGCCTCGCGGGGCTGGCTTGTCCTGGGGGTGCGACGAGTGGGCGGGGTGCCACGTCCAGGCTTCGTACTGCGCGTCGTGCTCATGGACGACAGAGTGACCGCCCGCACGCCCTAACGCGATGGGGTAGCCGTTAGGTGCGGCGCGCCCCGCGCCCACGCCTTACGGGTTGTGTGCCCAGCTTCTCGCGCAAGCGGCGGTCACGCATCTTCGCTGCAGCCTTGAACGTGTTGTAAAGGTCGACACCTCCCGCCTTGCAAGCCTCCTGCGCTACAGTATCGAGGTCAACATCTGGGCGATAGCCATTGTCCGTGAGATAAGGATCTAGGTCTCGAGGCAGTCGCCCAGCAAGCTTCGCTACCTGGGCTTCAAAATCGGGGCGCGCTCGCTTCTTCTGAAGTACCGCTCGTGCAATGGCTTCGTAGTTGGGGGAATAGACATCGCGATGGTCGATCGTTCGTGCGTGGCTCAGCGATTTCAGGGCGCCCAACACAGCCTCGCGGTGCGTCGGCTTGGTGCGCGCGCTGTACTCTTTGGCCGCCTTCGCCATCTTGTCCATGAACCATTTGGCCTGCTGGGCTCCTCCTTCCTCTCCGTGCCATGCAATCGTGGTAAGTGCCCGTCGCAGTGCGTTGTGAATCAGCGTCATGTCTTTTCCGACATCCTTGCCACTTTTCTCGGACGCGGTCTTAATGAGACTATCTTCGACCCCGGAGTTCATAACCAGGCCAACAGCGCGCAGAAGAGTCGAGCGCTGTTCGTCACTAATATCTTCCCTCGCTGATTCAAGGAGGTCCGTCGCCGCTCTGAGAACCGTTGCCCGCGAGCTTACCCTGCTACCCAGGATCTCGTCTTGATTGTCCTTCGGGGTACGCCTAGCTGCCATCGGAACCGCCTCGTCCTGTCACGCGGGCCTGGTGCGAGCCCGGACCTGCTCAAGTTTGGGGGACGTCGACATCTTACCGTAGCCAGCGATCTGTGAGCTCTTCCTCCCGCATTGGGCACAAGGCGTCATCGCTGTCTCCTGAAGTTTGCGCTGTGGAGGCTAGGCAATAAATTTGTTGCTTTTGCTTCTCTTGTTACCTCTTCTGCCTGGCGACGCTTCAGCTCAACACCAGCGCCCTTGATCTCCCGGAACAGGTCGGCTCCTTCAAACACCATGGCGAGTCGCATTGTTGGCGCAGCGATGGCTACGGCAGCGCCCCTGTCACTGAGGACGAGTCCAGCAATCAAGCTCGATAGCAGCACTATTCCAAATACGATGCATGCCAGGGTCGCCAAGCGCGATGGTCTCCCGGTGGGGCGTTCTGTGGAGGGTACAGGCGGCGTCGTCATGCTTGGAGTCCAGAACGTTCGCGAATATTGACAACGAGACGACCGTCTCGTTGTCGGAAAACCGGGCAACGCGATTCGGGCGTGGCCGAGCATGGGTATCGACTGCTCTCCGCCTGCTGACCACATAAGCTGGCCGAAAAAGTATATACTTACGTCCCCCGGCGGGCCAAGGACCCGATGCGCCTTCAGGACGGGCCCCCCCGCCCGTTCGCTGTCCGTTCCTCAGACCAGCCCACCGGCCGCATCATCTGGCTTGCCGTCCGTGGGGGACGCCCCGCTCGAGATCATGCAGCGCGCCGGTTACGCCGGTGTCCAGGCGACGCAGGGCTACATCTGCGAAGCCGAGGGGGCCACGCGGGACTTGGCGACGTCTTCCCGCCGGTGCCGCTCTCGCTCTGGGAGGGCGGTGTCTCGTCTGGGAGTCGTCCGCACGGCGCGCAAGCGCGCGAAATCATGGTGGGGCGCGGGGAATCAAACCCGATGCAAGACGCGCCGGACGCCGGAGTTGCGAAGATCGCCCTCGGCGCCGGGTCCGGGGCTCCGCGGGTCAGGATGCGAGGTCTGGGCCGAGCCGGCGATCTATGCGCTCCCGCAGTCAACCGAACGGGCGGCCATCAGCCCAGCCGCTCCCGCTCCCACCGCACCTGGGCCGCGATGGCGTCGTCCGCGGCGCGCACACCCTCGACGAAGAGCTCGGCGTGGGCGGGGTTGTCCAGGTTGAGGCCGAGCCGGAGCAGCAGGGTGCGGTCGCGCTGCGGGACGGATCGGAGGATCTCGGCAGCTGAGCAGGGATAGCGAGCGGGACGCACGCTGCGAGCGTACCAGAGGAGCGGTCGGACGGTGCGGCCGAACGGCTGGCTCTCGCATGAGCCGCGAACTCGGTGCGGCCGGCGTCGGGGCGAACATCGATCTCCACCCGGTCCCCTTCCTCAGACACCGACGTCGCTGTGAAGGCGACCCCGACCGGGGGCTCACCGCTGCCTCCGCCACCGGTGCCGCCGGTGCCGCGGAGGGCTGGTGCCGCGGAGGGCCAGAGCCGCCGTGTGGTGCACGGAGCTCGGCGGGCGCGCTGCGGGGTCGCACAAGGTGAGAGATGCTGCGCGTGATGCCCGAGAATGCGCCGTCTCGGGCGTGAGCGGCTCCGCAGGGTAGCCGAGCCCACTATTTGAGGCGCTACTACCTGGAGGAGATGCTTCGCGACGCCGTCCACCCGACTGAGCTCACATTGCCAGCGAGGCGAAGTGCATGCTGGCGGGCGAGCTCTGGCCGCATCGACGCCGCCGTCTGCCTGGTTGAGTACGCTGGGGGGCGGCTGCGGAGATCAAGGGGCACGCCGGGCGCTCCGCAGGAGCGGCTGCAGCCACAAGATGGACGCACGCGAGCTCGGGATCGCGCCGGCGTCGCGCTGCTTGACGCCGGAGCAGACAGCAGCCGCGGGGTCGAGGTGGACGCCGGCGCGCGCGAAGCCGTCGCCGGCGCCGAGGTTCACCTGGATGACTTCGCGCGCGAAGTCCGCACGGCGCGCATCGGCCAGCTGGCGCCCGTTCTGCGCGACGTACATGGCGCCGGAGCAGACAGGAAGGCCGCATTCCTCGCTCCAGAGAGGCCGCATGTGCGCGGGGCCGCCGACGGCGCGCTACATGGCGCTCGAGCAGACAGGCCGCAGGGCCGAGGTCCGCGACCGCGCTGCGCGCGGGGATCGAGGTGGACGCCGGCGAGTTCGGGGCCGTCGATGCCCGTGTGCTCAAGCGCGTCGGGCCCGGCCGTCGCTCGTTGCCAGCGAGGGCGTCCAAGCCGCGCGTGATCGCGGCGCGGCAGAATCGTGAGGCACGCGGCGCGCCCGCCCTTGTCGCGCGGGCGCCGTCGATCGAAGACGCGCGGGCGCGTAACGGCATGATCGAGCTCTTTATCCGTCTGTTCTCCCGCTTCGCTCGTCTGTTCTCCCGCTTCGCTCGCCGGAGTACCGCGCGGTGTGATCGAGGTGATAGCGCGCCTGGGCGATCTGGATCGTCGGTGCGTGGTGATCGGCGTAGGCGCGGCTCGGCAGCTCGACGACGCCGAGAGGCCCCCCGGCCGGGGCAACAGCGACGACGCCAGCGAGCAGCCGGCGAGGGCTGCGGGACCGTCCGGGCTGCGATGCGGTGCCTGCGGAGCCCCATCGGGCCATCCGTGGCCGGTCTCACGGCTGCCCGCCGATGGGGCCACGACGTGTGGCGCTCGCGCCGACACGGACGCGCGAGCGACGTCGTGCAGCTCCAGGCGCGTGAGCGCTAGCGCGTCGTCGCCGCCGACCGCGCAGGCCACCGTCAGGCGCCGCGCTCGCGGGCGGCGTGGCCGCGCGAGCGATGTCGTGCCGCGCCACGCGCGTGGCCGTCACAGCGCGCGGTCACCGCTGCCTGCGCGCGGCGCCGCGCTGGGGCGCCCTTGCAGCCGACACGCGCAGCCCGGGGCGCGTGGCCGGTAGCGCCCTCTCCCGGCGGCGTGGGCAGGCAGCCGGCGCCAGTAGGCCGACACGCGCTGATGCCGCGCAGGTCGCTGCGCGCCGGCGCACGCTCCGGACGGTACGACCCCTGGCCCGTGTAGTGTCCTCGTCTAGATTCCGTTTGACGCCGATCCCGTGATCAGAAGAATGGCCCACGTCGCCACGTTGCTCGCGTGTTTCGGACGACCGGGAGGGAGACGATGAGGACGACAGACCGGCAGATCTCATCGTCGGCAGTGTTCGCTCTCCTGCTCAGTGTCGTTCCGACGCAGGCAGACGCATCGGAGCTGAGTGCCGGAATTAGCTTCGGGGGGATCCAGGCTGGCACCGTGACGCGCCTGGCGGTGAGTCCGCACGCGGGAATATCGTGGCGCATCAACGGCGACATCATTTTAAATGTTCACGATCTGCTCAGCGTTATTCCCCCAGTCCAGATAGGTGGGGTCGGTGTCTACAATAGTACCATCGCCGCTCTCGGATCTGGCTGGAAGAATGGCGATTTTAGCGCTGGCCCATCCGTTGCGCTCTACTTCATGCCGGCTTGCGGAAGCACATTGTGTGGGCACGTCGCCGGGATGGCGGTAGGCGCGCATGCGCAAACCAACGCGTACGTTGCAGGACCGCTCGGCGTGTCGGTGAGCGCCAATGTGGATTGGGTCGGCGGGAGCAGCCTCGTCCTCCCAGGTTACGTGTCCGTGCTTGTCGTCGTCGGTCCCGTGCTTCGATGGAGTATAAAATGAACGCAAAAAGAATTCTGTTTCCGATTCTGGCTGTCGCCATCTGCATGCTGGCGGCCTGCAACTGGACGGTAGGAGACTGCTATCCCCGCGAGGAGTGGGTGAAGGGCGAAGGTGCAGGTGGGCCAGTCGGGCCGCACGTTCCTGTCTTCACCTCCGTCTCGTCGGGGGACTTCGGGGCGGAGCCGCCGAGCGGACCGGAGTACGGCAGCGAGCGCAAGATCCAGTGCAACAAAACGGACGACGAAGACGAGGACGAGGACGAGGACGAGGAGGAAAGCCCGAGCGACAGCTCGGAGAGGCCGACAGCTAGCCCGACGAGCCCGCCAGATCCCTGCCAGCAGAGCGGCACTCCGCAAATGAGTTGCAACATTTCGGCGTTCGAGCCGTCGATGTTTCAATTTGTTACGACCTTAGCCTACGATGGGACCGTAGCAGGTGGTTGGCAGGAGGCGACGGCGGGGTTAGTGTTCAGACGAGGCGTCCGAGGCGTCGACGCGTGCACGGTTCACATCGGGATGCCATTGCGAACCCAGACTTGGGGCGCGATCTCGGCGGAGAGGGCGGCGATCATCAGTGCCGATCTGATGAATCGGATAGCTGCAAAATTTTACGAAGAAGGGCTTACCGATCTTCCACCTGGTGTATTCTGCGAGAAATTCAAGACCGAGATACGCCAACGGTTTGAGAAAGACAAAGAGTACGAGGGCCTCGGTGCCAGGCTTATGGGCTGATTCTCCCCGCTTCCCTAGACACCCCCGAAGGCAAAGGGAGGCAGTGATGGGACGGAGAAGGAGGAGGGCGTTTACGCCCGAACTCAAGGCGGAGGCGGTACGGCTATGAAGCACAGTGTTAGAGAGCTGCTGGACGTCGTCTACAGATATTACCCACATGGGATTGATGTCATCGAGCAGGTCGACGTTCAGCGCTACAAGGAAACAGAAGAGTACGGCCGCCTGGTGGCCGCGCGGCGGCGCGCGGCAGCGGACGAACGCTGGCCTGCCTTGCTGCGTCGAATCGAAGAACGATTCCCCTCTAGCATTGTTACGAATAATTCGTTTCACCTGCCTACGGGAGCCCTGGACGCTTCCTACTCCTTTTCGGTTTCCCTGCCAAATACAACCGGCGCCCGAACGCTGTGGTTTCACATTGGCTTCCTGGTCCCTTACTATCTCGTCTATGGTTGGCGCCTGGTCCAGTTTGTGAGGCAGCCAGAGAGGTTTAGGGTTGTCTTTGGCGGTGTAAATTTCTTCATTCCGCGAAGCCCGAATGATTCGGCGCTTGTATTAAGTTTGGATGATGAAAAACTAAAGAGTGTCACGTTCAGTGAGTCGTATATCGACTTCGAGCTATCGGACGATGAGCTGCCATACGCAGAGTGGATCGCCCGCGACATCGAAGCGACCTTCGGTTGTGAACGCATGCCACCGGAGGTCGGTACCGTGCTCGTGCCGGATGTGGCGGTGAACCCACGGGCTCTCGGGAAGGCTAGACTGTGCGACTGCCTGTTTACGGCCGGTCATGAATGGGTGCCCCCTTCGCCGTCTGAAGTGCGGACGCCAGGGGTAGAGGTCGATGCGAGCTGCCTGACAGGACGATTCGTCGCAGTCCTCAAGGTGCTGGCGGCGCTCTACAACATCTTGTGGGGCCTGATGCCAGAGGCGCGGGGCGCTTTCTTCGGAGGCGTGACAACAGATGGGGTCCTGCGCAAAGAAGAAATATTGAGAGTGCTTGCAGAAATTCGGGTGCGCATGGATCAGCCGAAGACTCCCCGCGGCATCGCTTCCAAGCGCGAACTCGAAGCTGCCATCCGCGAGATCGAAGCGCTGGTCGCCGGGTGGGATGGTGAAGGCGAGCCGCCAGCCTCCATGGTCGCTTGGGCCTCCAGCTTCCTGGCAAGTTCGCTCGTGGACTCGGCCCCCAAAGCCTCTTCGTAGCCGTCGCCGAGATCCGCGCCGTCCTCCCGTGACGTGACCGCGGCTATTCGGGAAACCTAAGCATCTTGTGGGCCTCGCCGCTCTCTCCCACCGTCATGCTGCCATCGTGGTTCCAGCTGGTGCCGCCCTTGCCCGGCTGTCCGGTCTCGATGGTGACGCCCTCGAGCGTGAGCTGGTCCTCGTCGAGGTAGGCGACGCCGATCGAATCGCCGCCGCGCCCCGGGCCGCCGTATCCGCCGGGCCCTCCTTGGCCGCCCCGGCCGCCGAAGCAGGCGGCGAGTTCATCCCCGAGCGTTCCGCCCGGTGCGCCTCGGCCGCCTGTGCCGCCGCGCTGAGGTTCCCCGCCGTCGCCGCCATTGCCGCCGAAGTCCGCCGTGATCTTGGTGTCGCGCACGGTCACCCGGGCGTGAAGCACGAGGACGCCGATGGACGGCGGTGCGTTCGCTCCCCCGCGGCCTCCTCTGCCTCCGCAGCCGCCGGCCCCTCCCGAGCCGCCTGCTGGGCCTCCCTTGGAGGCCACACCGCACACGGCGAGCCCGCCCCAGCGACCGCCGCCGCCACCGCCGCCCTGGCCCGGCGTGCCCCAGGTCCCCTCGGCCCCCGTGTCGCCCTCCCATCCTGCCTCGGTGAGGCGCCCGATGCCCTTGCCGGGCGCGCCCTGCGTCCCCGGAGCCCCCGGGCCCCCCTCGGATCCGCTGCTGCAACTGACGTTGTCCCGCTCCCCGATACCACCGCGCGCGGGCGGCAAAAGGTCGGCGGGCTCCCCGTCGCCTCCATCCTCGGCGCTTTCGGGCAGCCCGTCGCCTCCCTTGCCACCGATGCTCGTGAGCCCGCTCTCGCACCGGTTCACGACCGCAGGGCCGCCGGCGACGACGGCCGCCGAGCAGGCGTCCCCACCGAACATGCCATCCGGTCCGGTGGGTTGCGAGGTCTGCCACTTCTCGCCAGCCTTCCCTCTCAGTCCACCGCGGGCGGAGATCTCGCTCCGCAGGATCTCCATCGCCGTGCTCGACTGAACGAGCACTCCGACCTGGCCCGCCGACCGGACGTAGAGATCGGCGAGCGTCGACACCCCGTCCGCGGCCCCCGTGTCCTCGGGGCCCGCGGGCTCGACGATCACCATGGGGCCGAAGACCCGATCGTGAGTAAACGTGGTCCGCGGGCGTAGAGGGTCGCGGTCCCATCTCCGGCAGTGGAAGCCCCCGAGGAGATCCACGCCGGAGGGCACCCGGATTTCCTCCACGACGAATCCGTCGTTGCAGAGGAACACGCGCCCTCGTCCAGCGCGCGCGAGCTCGACGGCGCGCGCGACGGTGTACACCGGCTTCGCCTTCGTGCCGGGGTTCCTGTCGTCGCCGAAACCGTAGTTTCCGGCGAGGAACACGCCGCAGCCGTCGTCGAGGATATCGGCGGCGACGTGCTCGACGCAGACCGACTCCGGAGGCGGCTCGTCCTCGCACGAGGTGCCTTCACAAGGCGTCACGCCAGGGTCGTTCACGCCGGGCGCGGTTCCGCAGCCGGTCGCCCACGGCGACAAAAGAAGGACGAAGGTAGCAGCGGTGGTCTTCCTCATGGGCGTCTCCTGACGTGCCCCGCCAGCACAGGGCGGTTCATCGAGGCGGCTCCGGGTCTGGCGCATCGAACCGGTACCAGAACAGCGAAGTCCCGTCTTTCCCCTGGCCGAGCCCGCTTTCCAAGGTTGCGTTGCCGCCGATCCCCCCGGTGCCGGCTTGTCCGGGCGAGACCGTCGAGTTCTCCAAGATGGCCACCGAGGCGCCCACGGAGCCGATGCCAAACGAGTGGCCGCCAAGACCACCGCCGGCATCGCCCCCGCGGCCGCCGTTGCCGCCACCGCCGCCGGCGCAGCCTCGCGACCAGTCGGGCCCAAGACTGTGCCCACCGTGGCCGCCATCGGGGCCCAATCCGCCCCACTGGCCCGTTCCGCCGACCCCACCATTGCCGCCCTTGGCCCCGAGGACCGTGCTGGCGTCGACCGTGAGGGAGCTCCCCTGCAAGGCCACGATCCCGATGCTCGCACCGCCGTAATCGCCCCCTTTGCCCCCCTTGCCGCCGCAGCCACCGCTGCCCCCCGATCCGCCGGCCGCACCGCCCTGGGGCCGACCCGCCGGACACGCGTTCATGGGGTCGCGCCCTTTGCCACCGCCACCCCCGCCGCCGCCCTGACCGACGCCGCCCGGCTTCCCGTTCTCCCCGCGGGGGCCGACCCATCCCTCGACACCCAGGAGGCCAGCGCTTGCCGCTCCGGCAGCGCGCTCCGCGTCGGCGCCGTCTGCTCCGCGGCCTCCAACCGTGCACGGCATGCTGGACGCGCCGGTGCCAGCCGAGCCGCGATTGTCCGGAATCTCGACCGGCTCCGGCAGTCCTGACGTCCCATCATCGCCCGTCTCGAGGCCTCCATCGCCCCCCTGGCCACCCGTCGACTCGACCCCCTCGCCGCACACGGTCACGACCGGAAGGGCGCCCGGCGCCATGTTCGCCGTACACGCATCCACGCCGTCGTTCCCCAAAGCGCCGGCGTTCGCGCGGTAGCTCGGCGCGTCCTCGCCCGGCTCTCCATCCTTCCCGTCGCCTGCGAGGATCTCGCTCTCCCGCACGATTGCCCTGGATCCATAGCTCAGGAGCATCGCGATCGACGACTTGTGGTCGCTCGCGGAGGCGTCGGCCGCCACGGCGCGCACGCCGAAGATCACCGACGTCGCGTCGTTCCCTGCGTTGACCGCGTCGTCCACGCCGAGGACCCGCACCGGGATCCCCACGGGCGGAGCGATGACGGTCAACGCGCTCTGCCCGTCGAGCGGCCCTCCGTAGGACCAGTCGCCGCCGGCACACAGACGGCCGCCCCAGAGGTCGACTCCCTGGGGGAGCGAGATCGCCTCCTCGAACACCCCGCCGCACGCGTACACGCGCCGCGTCGGCGCCTCGCCGTGGCCTCGACCGTGCGCGGCGAGCCCGATCGCGTGCTGGAGCGTCTTGACCGGAGCTCCCTTCGTTCCGGGGCTGTTGTCGTCGCCCTGCTCGCTGACGAACACGCCGCACTTGTCGAGCGCTGGCGCTGTGCCGGGCTCTCCCGCGCACAGGTCGGGCGGAGGCTCCGGATCGGGAGCACACGCTAGCTTCTCCGAGCAATCCTCGGAATAGGCAGCGCAAGCTGTCAGCATGCCAGCTCCCCACACGCAGACGGCGAGAGCGACGACCGACGTCACGGCACCTCGGTCTGCCAGCGCACCCATTCTCTCGGCCCCCCGCGTGCTCACCATACCCCCTCGATTCGCGCACCGATTTCGTTCCCATTCGCCACGGGCGAAACGTTGACCCGATCCTGAGCCGGCTTGAATCTCAGGAAAGAGAAGTCCGTGAAGAATGACGCGGCGGTCACGGCACCGACGACACCACCCGTGATCACCGTGGCCAGACCGGCGCGGCCGAACATGTTTCGCGCGTCCTGCAGGCGCGCCAGCTCGCCACACGGCGAGTTCCGAGGCGCTTGCCAGCACATCGACGCGCTCGATGACGGCTCGCTTTGGAGCCAGTCACGCCGGGCGCTCAGGTCGTCATCGAGCTTGCCCGCGTGGATCATGAGGATGGTGCCCACCGCCACGCCAGCCGTCGTGACGGCGATCCCCGTGATGCGCAGCGTCCCCGGCCAGGAGGCCCACGGGCTGGGAGCTTGCGCGCGCGCCGCGGGCAACGTGTGCAAGGGGGTCGGCGTCGCCGGCGCGGTGTCCTTCGTGCTGCTCGCCTCCGTGGCGCTCCCCGCCGCCGCGCGGGATAGCTCCATCGTCATCTCGTGCTCGACGCCCGCCACGCCAAGGAACCCCTGAAACGCATCCGCGTGGCCCGGTGCACGGCCCCGCACCATGTGTTTGTCCCCCGGCTCGAAGAAGAGCGTATAGGTGCGCGCAGTCCGTCCGACGCGCTCGCCGTCGATGAGCACCTCGGCGTCGGGCGGATCCACCGAGAGCACGAGCGTAGCGACGCGCTTCACGGCCTCGCGCTGGCCTGCCTGGAATCGCCGCTCGAGCGCGTCCGGCAGCGCTTCGCGCTGTTCGAGGCTCTTGGTAAGGTGCTCGGCCGCATCGCGATACTTGTGCAACGCGACCTCGCAAAGGCCGAGCTCGCCGGCGATCTCCGCCCGCTCTCGCTCGGTGCTGGTCGTCGGGTCCGCGGCGTCGAAAGCAGCCTTGTAGGCGGCGTATGCCTCGCTCCACCGCCCGGCATTGCGCGCTCTCTGACCACGGCGAACATGGTCCTTCACCGATGAGCTGTCGTTCGGTCCCGCCTTCGGGGGGGACATCGGCGGCGCTGGCAGACTTCGTGAAGTCTGTTGCGCCTTCGGGGGGGCATCATCGGCGCTGGCCGAGGTCGGGAAGCCTGTTGCGACCCCGAGCGTGAGAAATATCGAGAACGAATGCGCAATGCAACGCATCCAGGGACGGTACTGACGCCGGCCGTTCGGCGTCAACCGCCAGAAATCGCGACGCCTCGGCCGTTTGGGCGAGAATTGGCGGTCGTATGACGGAATGTGCTCAGTCGTCCTCTAGGACCGTCTTCATGTGGTTTGAGGTGATACTTTGGTTTACATTATCCGACCAAAGTTGCTCCTCGGTTCTTTTTTGTGAAGCAGTTTGGTCGGCTCAAGTGTGCTGCTTACCGTGGGCAAGCCACCGACCGTCTTCCCCGGCTTCGAGCTCTTCCGGCGCCTCGCCAGGCGCCACGGCGTGCCGGAGCGAAACGCCGAGGATATCGCTCAGGAAGCGCTGCTGCGCGGGCTGGAGGCCGACAAGCGGATCGACCCAGGGGGAGACCCAGCCCCGTACCGCGTCACAATCGCCATCAACCAGGCGCGCAATCACGTCCGTGACGCACGCTGCCGCGGCGAGGTGCTGACGTCGTTCGATGAGTGCGAGATCCGAGACGAGTGCCCCACGCCGGAAGAGCTGCTCCGGAGACGGCAGCGGGAAAAATTCGCGCGGGAGCTGATAGACCAACTCGATCCCAAGTACCGGGATCTCGTGATCAAGCACGATCTCCAAGAGGTTCCGCTCGCCGAGATCGCGGCCGAGCAGGGACTTCCGCTGGACACGGTGAGGACGCGACACTGGCGGGCGCACCAGGAGCTCCGGGTGCAGCGGGAGCGGTGGCAGGCGCAGGAGCGCTCGCAGGAAAGGGACGATAGCCTCTGCGTGCCGCTCGCACTGGGCTTCGGCCGTCGCCCGTCGTGGGTGGCCTCGCTACGACGCCTGGGCGTGAGGATCCTCGTTCAGGGGGCGCTCGCCGTGCTGACCGGCGCGCTCGTCTCCTCGGTGTCGTCCCTGCCCGATCTTCAATCGTGGTTCGGGGCGGCGGTGGTTCCTGCCACCCCGCCCGCTGCGCAGGAGGCTGCGGCGTCACCTGCGCGAGACGGTGCGCACAGCGACGGGGCGCCCGCCGGCGGAGTACGCGCGCACAGCGCCGCAGCACCGGCCGCGCCGATCGCGCGCGGGATGTCGTCGCCGAGGGCGCAAGGAAGCGCGCGCGTGCAGGCCGTGGCGAGCAGCACGCCCGTTCCCTCAACGACGACCGATCGCCGGCCCGCGTCTCCGGCGAACGCCGTTCGACCGACGACCGGCGAGGAGCGCGAGCGGAGCCTGATCAACCAGGCCCGGAGGGCCATCGAGGCCCGCAGTGTCACGGCGAACGTCGAGGCTCTCCGGCTGCTGAATACCCACGCGCGGGAGTTCCCCCGGGGGCGGTTCGTCGCCGAGCGCGAAGCACTCCTCCGGCAGCTTCGCTGAATCCTCGGCTGTCCTTCGGCAGCTCACAGGCGGTAACCCTGGTGACGTCTTCGGACAGCACAAGGCGAAGATCCGCCTTGCGTCCCGACATGAACGATCACGTCCAGGAGACGAAACGCGATGAATACAATGGAGGATCTACTTGGTGCGATGTGGCTCATTTCGCCGCTCGGGCTCGCGATGATAGCCTGTGTCGCGATCGGCTTCGCGGTCACCGCGCGCGAAGCGCTCGGACGCGAGCGCGGGCTTCGCGAGGCGCGCGAGCACGCGCATGACGACGAGGAGGCAGCCCTCACCGATGCGAAGGAGCAGGCTGCGGCGGAGCGTGACCGATACCGGCGCCTTCTGGACTGTCACGTCGACGCGGCGCTCGCAGAGCTGACAGACGCCCGTGCGCGCCCCGTCCCCTGGCCAGGAAGGGTCCTCGAGTCGTTCTGCGCGACGATGCCTTCGTGGAGGAGGAAGCTGGCCGAGAGCATGGGGTTGGAGCCGAGGGAGGTGGAACGGTTGCTGAGGAGCGACCTCCCGATGACGCCCGGCCTTGCCCGGCAGCTGGAGGCCTTCACCGGCACGCCGGCGCGGTACTGGGAGCGCCTCTGGCAGCTGCACGACGACCACCGGACGGACGCCGAGGAGACCGTGGTGATCCAGGTCGGCGAGCCCGTCACCAAGCGCGAGAGCTCGGCGCGTCCCGCGTCGTCGCCGGCGCAGAGCTCGACACCGCCGACGCTACCTCCCCGCGCGCTCGACGTTCCTCCGCCTGTGGTGCCGTCTCCCGAGCTTGCGGCCAGGAGCCCGCGGGCGAAGCTCCCGCCGCCTCCACAGCCGCGGCTTCGGTCGCCGCTCCCTGTCCGCGCCGCCACAGGGACTGAGCTCGTCCGGCGTGCTGCGACGCTGACGAGCTTCCCGGTACAGGGTGACGAAGGCGAGCCGGGTTCCGCAACGGCTGCCGATTGGGAGGACGTAGAACGCTCTCCGCTGAACACGACACTTCCGGGAGTGGGGAGCCATGGGTGAATTGCGTAATATCATTATGCTTCGGGAAGCCAGCGAGATCTCTGTGCGGGGAGTGGGATTGCAATGAGCGTCAAGGGCCTGGTTGTCCACTTTCGGCGCGACTTGGATGACGATGAAGCACAGCGAACGATCGACGCCCTGATGATGATCAAGGGCGTTGTCAAGGTGGCATCTGTCAAGGCCGGTTACGAAGACGAACTGAACCGGCAGCGGGTCAAGCGAGATTTGCTAAGCAAGATTGACGGGCTTCTGAGGGATGACGAGGTCACGATCTAGCTGCCGACGAACCCGTGTCATCGTGGCGGCGACGCAACCGGCCCGCCGCGCCGCAATTGGGATGCGCTCGAGGGCGACGCTGGCGCACGGACGACGTCGTGCCGCTCCAGGCGTGCGCCCCTGAGCGCGCCGTTAAGAGCCGGCCGACGGCGCCGCGACGGGCCGCGCTCGAGGTCGCACCCGCGCCGCTCTCGCGGGAGGGCGAAGCCTGCCGGATCTCAGGCGACCGTCGCCTTTGACCATCGCCTCGAGAACCCTGCGGCGATGCGACGCCGCGCTGAGGGCTTCGCTGCCCGCGCCGGCGGGGCCGCTGCGGCGCCCGTCAGGGCGGGTTGCGCCGATCGACGCGACGAGACCCGCTGCGGTGGCGGGTGCTGGATCGTGGGCGGTGCTACGGTGGCGTGCGCCGGTCGGCTGCCGCAAAAGCGGTTCGTCCTCGGGGGCTCCCTCTATCCCGAGGATCTCCCGTGGGCGCAGAACGTCTATTACGTGCGCCATGTGGCGCCGCCGGATCACCCGGCGTTCTATTGCTCCTCACCGCTGACGCTCAACGTGACGCGGGGGGCGATGGCGGCGATGGGCTACTGCCCTTCCGGGCGGCTCTTCGAGGCCGCCGCCTGAGGCACGCCGGTCCTGAGCGACGGCTGGGAGGGGCTCGACTGGTTCTTTACGCCGGGGAGGGAGATCCTGGTGGTGACGACCACGGACGAGGCGGTCACGGCGCTGTCGCTCCCGGCGGGCGAGATCGCGGAGATCGCCTGCGCGGCGAGGGAGCGGGTGCTCGCGGAGCACAGCGCCGCGCGGCGCGCGGCGGAGCTCGTGGCCATTCTCGGCGGATAGGGAGCCCTACCGACTTCCCGAAGTGAAGAGGAAATCTGCCGCGCCCATCCAGTTTAACCTAGCGCCTCAACCACGACGTGGTCGTGCCATCCAGAAAACCGAGTAATTTTAGCAGGTAAGCGTGTCCCGTTGGGCTCAGCAGTTGCCACTCTACCGGTACGCGCCGCCCAGATCGGCGCGCAGCACGACCGGCGCCTCGCGCCCGCCGAGGCGGAAGATCCGCGCGGCCCCGTCCGCCGAGGCGGTGGCGACGGAGCGGCCGTCGGGGCTGAAGACCGCGTGGTGGACCGCGCCGCCGTGCCCGGCGAGCACCTCCTGGTCGACGGCGGCGCCCCAGACCGCGTCGCCGAGCGCCTGCACCACGGCGGGGCCCGCGGGGCGGCCGCTCGCCCTGGCGGCGGATAGGGAGCCCTACCGACTTCCTCGACTGGCCCGTGCCGGAGGCGCCGCCGCGTCTCGAGCTGCGCCGGCGTGCGCGCGTGATCGACCTGACCTCGTGCCGTTCCTGCGGGCCCGTAAGGCCGGACAGTAGAGCCCCGTCGCTAGGTCGAGCTCACGGAGCTCGGCGCCCCGAGGTCGTCGAGCTGGCGGAGCTCGGCCCCCTGCCGCCTTGGCGTCGGTCTCGCCGTTGGGTACCATCGCCAACCGTGCTGAGTGCTGTACGCTGAGCGCGACACATGTCGACGGTTGACTCGTTGTTCAATCTTGAGGCCAATCATGACAGACTCTTCTCAAATTCAGCGTGTCCTCATGGACCTACTCTCGGACGACAGGTCGCCGAAATACATCTCGGGCGGAGGTCGCGGATTCTTCGATACGATCAAAGCCCGAGGCCTTCTAAGCCCAACGCCGCAGCGCGGTGACGTTCAAGAAGCGATGTGGTCGCTCGTGGCGCAGGGCCTCGCGTATATCGATACGACTCAGCCGTCGGCGAGCAATTGGGAGCTGAGGTTAACTGCGAGTGGCTACGCTGTTCTAAAAGATTCCGAGTTTAATCCGCACGATCCGAGTGGCTACATTGATCGATTGCGTCAGCAAATTCCTCAGCCGAGTCAGGTTGTTCTAAGGTACATGAGTGAGTCGCTCTACGCGTTTAATCAGCGTTTGTACCTTGCATCTACCGTTATGCTGGGTGTTGCCTCGGAGGCGGCTTTCTTAGAGTTGGGGTCATCCTTTGCTGGTACTTTGTCGGGTGAAGCAAGAGGTAAGTTCGAGAACTTGCTTAGTGGTCCTGGTAGCTATGTTGCAAAGTTTCAGGAGTTTAGAAAGCGCATCGAGCCGAAAAGGCAGGATTTGCCAGAGGGACTGCGCGACGGAATGCACTTGATGCTCGACTCAGTGCTGGATCTTCTCCGCATAAACCGCAACGAGGCGGGGCATCCCACGGGTGTGACATTTGGCCGTGAGGATTGCTTCATCGCTCTACAGATGGCTGCTCGGTACATGCATCGACTATACGCGCTGAAGCAGCATTTCGAGCAGAGCGCTACTGAGGGCGCAACCTGAACTGTCCAGGTTACGAGCTCGCGGAGCTGGGCGTCCCCCGCGGATAGGGAGCCCTACCGACTTCCCGAAGTGAAGAGGAAATCTGCCGCGCCCATCCAGTTAACCCAACGCCACAACCACGACGTGGTCGTGCCATCCAGAAAAACCGAGTAATTTTAGCAGGTAAGCGTGTCCCGTTGGGCTCAGCAGTTGCCACTCTACTGTACGCGCCGCCCAGATTGAGCTCGTCCAAACGGGGGCGCCGGCGTGCCACACGCCCACACGTTCGCCTCGTCCCGGCGTCTGGTCGGGTGACCGTCGGCGGTCTCGTGGCGGCTCGCTACTCGGCGGCGCCGTCCATCCAGGAGGCCGGGTCGTCCGGGTCGCGGGTCCGGGATCGCGGCGAGGTCGGATCGGCGGGCAGGCCGAGGTGTTCCAGGATCTTCCTGGCGGTCGCCTTCTCGGTGATGGCGGCGAGAAGGCGCAGGCGGCCGGCGCAATGCGCGCAACGGAGGGCGTCGAGCCTGAACGTTCGACGGATGCGCTTGGCCCAGTCGATGCGCGGCGAGGTCGCGAGCAGCAGGCCGCCGAGCAGCCTGTCGAGGTGGCGGACGGAGATGCCGAAGTCCGTGATCACGACGTCACCGGCAACAGCTTCCACCGCGCAGCAAGCCGCGGGCATCACGGCGGGCCCGGCGGGTGCTGCTGCGAGCGGCGGTGAGGACAACGTTTGCGGGCTGAAGGCTACGGCGGCGCCCCCCGGCGCGGATGTCCGCTCCGCGCGAGGTGGTACGGGGCCGGGCGAGGCGCGCTTCGGCGTTGGCGGCGGCTCCTGCCACATCCGAACCTCCGTTGTTGCGGTGTTTCGGGTTCGAGGCGGAGCCTGAACGAGAGCCCGTGAGGCGGCCCGAAATGGTAATTCTGACGACCCGGTATCTCGTCGCGAGTTACCGGGATCTGGTCAAGTGTGGAAACCGCTCTGGTGACGCGCAGTTAGACCGCTTCGAGGGAGCTCCCGAGGGGCCGATTTGGGGGGCGCGAAGGGGGTCGATTTGGTAATTTTGCGCGGGGTCGGCTGAGGGGCTCCGACGAGCCGCCGACCTCCGTCTTGTCGCACACGTATGCAAGGGCGGCGCGCGGCGGGCACGACCGCGGGGCGGCCCGAAGGGCGCGGCGTGAGCTCTTCCCGGCGGACGCCGGGCCGGCCTGGGCCTGGAGCCGAGCACGCAGCAGGGTGCGAACACGGCGCACGGGGCCGCGGAGCTCGTCCAGGCGAGAGGCTGGCGCAAGGCGGAGCTCCCTCAGGTGGACGCCCAGCGCGGCTCGCGGCCGCGGCGCCGAGCGAGCTGGCCCCGCACGACGGCCGGGCCGTGGGATCGCCGGAGGGGTCACCCCGCACACCGAGGTCACGTGATCGGGCCCCAGCGAATGCCAGTCAGGTCACGGTGCCACGTGAAAACCGGCGTCCTCTTGGTCGCACGCTACATCAGACTTTAATGCCGTCGCCCTCGCCAGGAGCCGACTCTTGTACTGTGCTTTAACGCTCTTTAAAGTTGAACGGAAAATGAAGGCTTCGCTCTGGCAGGTTTCTGATTCGGTGCTTTTGTAGACGCATGAGCTCGCGGCGCTGGTACGAGCTCGCGTGCGGAGTTGTCCGCGCGCCGAGCCACGTCCTGGAAGAGTGTTTCCAGATGAACAAGCAGACCCGGTGCCACCTGCGCGCGATCGCACGGCTGCACCCGGAGATCGGCAACCTGTGTGATCAGCTTGAAGCGCCCTGGAACGCCGTGCGAAGGATCGCGCACGCGCCGGGGGCGGCGGAGCAGTGGGAGCGCGCGGCGCAGGTGCTCGGTGAGCTCGTGGAGAAGCGCCGGGCGACGGCGCCGCGCCGGTCGAGGCTGGAGGCTGTGCGCCTGGAGGCGCTGAAGCGAATGGGACCGCCGATGGAGGGGGGAGGAAAACTTGCTAGCAGCCTGCGAGCCGCGTGGGAGGCGGCGGAGCGCGGGACGCCCGCGGTCTCAAGCCCACGTCCGAGCGATCGGCATGCTGGTCTGCGGTGCAGCGCTGCCCGGCGGGAAGCGCGCGAGTCGAGCACATGAAGCGGCGTCGCGTTGGACTTTCGCCGCGTACCTCTCCCGTGCGTGCCTATGCGCCCGCTCGCCGATCCCAATTCAGGGAGCAGGCGACGCTGGCGCATGGGCGACGTCGTGCAGCTCCAGGTGCGTCAAGGAGTGCTGCCACGGCGCCGGTACGGTGCCGCGCTCGGCCCGATGGGCGAGGCCGACGGCGCAACGTTTGCCGACGTCCGCCTCGATCTCTGCGACGGCGTCGCGCTCGCCTGGGGTGGACAAGGCCCGATGGGTGGCTCTACGTCGCTGCCAGTTTTCAGTCTCATGGGGCCACCTGACGGCGTTTTTTTCAGGGTCATGGGGCCACCCCAAATCCAGGAGGATGGGGCCACCCGCGCGGGGGCGTGACCCAGTTTTTTTCAGGGTCATGGGGCCAGCTTCCGAGGTTTTTTGCAGCCTCATGGGGCCAGCTCGGGACGCCGAGGTCGGGATCTGAGACGGGCTCCTTCCGATGACGGCGCGGGTCGCCGTCGGAAGGAGGCCGATGCCCTACCGAGAGCTGATCATGGTTGACATCAAGGAAATGCTCCGCCGTCGTGCGGCGGGGCAGAGCGCGCGTCATGTGGCGCGCGCGACAGGGTTCGATCGCAAGACGGTCGGCAGGTACTTCGAGGCTGCAACGACGTTGCCACTGCCGTGTGACCGCGAGCCGACGGACGAGGAGATCCACGCGATCGCCCAGCGCGTGCAGGCGCGCCCCGTGCCCGACACGAGCGAGGAGTGGAAAGAGATCGGCACGCATCGCGCACGTATCGAGGCCTGGCTCGCCCAGCCCCGGCCGCTGAAGCTGACGAAGATCCACGTGCTGCTCAAGCGCGATCACGGCGTCAGCGCGAGCTACGGCACGCTCCGGCGCTTCGCCATGGAGGAGCTCGCGTGGCGCAAGAAGACGCCGACGGTTCGCGTCGCGGACACCGAGCCCGGCGAGATCGCGCAGGTCGACTTCGGCCTGATGGGAAGACTGTTCGACCCAGCAACGCAGCGGGTTCGCAATCTGTGGGTGCTCGTGGTGACGCTCGCGTACAGCCGCTACCAGTTCGTGTGGCCGTCGTTCGAGCAGACCACCACGGCGGTGTGCGCGGGCCTGGACACGGCGTGGAAGTTTTTCGGTGCGATGGCACGAGTGATCCTGCCGGACAACATGAAGGCCATCGTGCTGCGCGCCGACGAGCTCGCCGTCGTGCTCGTGCCGGCCTTCCTCGACTACACACAGACGCGCGGGCTGTTCGTCGATGCCGCACGCGTCAGGTCGCCCAAAGACAAGGCGCGCGTCGAGAACCAGGTCGCCTACGTGCGCGAGAGCTGGTTCGACGGCGAGTCGTTCGCCAGCCTCGACGAGGCCCGCGCATCCGCGGAGCTGTGGTGTCGCGATGTCGCCGGCGCGCGCATCCACGGCACGACACGCGAGGTGCCGCGCGAGGTGTTCGAGTCACGCGAGAAGGGCGCCATGAGGCCGGCGCCGGAAGCGCCGTTCGACGTGCCGCACTGGACTGACGCGAAGGTGCACCCCGACCATCATGTGCAGGTCCTCCGGTCGCTCTACAGCGTGCCCACGCGCTACGTCGGCAGCACGGTGCGCGTCCGCGCCGACCGCGCGTCGGTGAGAATCTACGCGGGTACCGAGCTCGTGAAGCTGCACGCGCGGGTCGCTCCGGGCAAGCGCTCCACCGACCCGAGCGACTACCCCACGGGCAAGGCCGTCGCGGCGGTGCGCGACGTGGCCTCGCTCGTCGCGAGCGCGAGAAAGTGCGGGGCGCACGTCGGCATCTACGCCGAGCGGCTGCTCGACGTGCCGCTGCCCTGGACGCGCATGCGGCTCGTCTATGCGTTGCTGCGGCTGTGCAAGAAGTTCGGTGATGGGCGCGTCGAGGCGATCTGCCAGAGCGCGCTCGCCTTCGACGTCGTCGACGTGCAGCGCGTGACGCGCATGCTCGAGACGGCGAAGCCGGCCGCGTCACCGTCGACCGAGGACCGCAAGGTCGTTGCGCTCCCCACGCCGCGGTTCGCGCGCAGCACGGAGCACTTCGCGACACGTACGACGGCGGCTGCCGTGACGAAGGAGGAGGTGCGATGAGCGCCAACGACGTCGACCCTGCGCTCGTCACGGCGCTCAAGCGGCTGCGTCTCGGCCGCATCGCAGCGACGTTGCGTGAGCGCCTCCTGCTCGCCGAGAAGCAGTCGATGGGGCACGAGGAGATGTTGCTCATGCTGCTGACTGACGAGATCGCGCGCCGCGAGGCGAGCGCGACGGACAGCCGCGTGCGCGACGCCGGGCTCGACCCAAGCATGCGCCTGGAGCTCTGGGACAAGACCGCGAAGGTGAGCTTCGATAGGCGCTTGCTCGGTGGGTTCACGAGCCTGCTCTTCCTCGAAGAGCACAAGCACATCGTCATCCTCGGCTCCGTCGGCGTGGGCAAGACCTTCCTCGCCAACGCGCTCGGACACCTCGCGTGTCAGCACGGCTACAGCGTGCGCTTCCTGCGCGCCGACGCGATGCTGCGCAGGCTGCGCCAGAGCAGGCTCGACAACTCACGCGACGCCGAGATGATCGCGCTCACGACCGTCGACCTGCTCATCCTGGACGACTTCGCGCTCGAGGCGATGAACAAGGAAGAGAGCCGTGACGTCTACCAGCTCTTCCTCGAACGCACGGGCCGCGGGTCGATGATCGTCACGAGCAATCGCGACACGGCCGAGTGGCTCGGGATGTTCGACGACGTGTTGCTCGCGCAGAGCGCCGTCGATCGGTTCAAGAACGCGGCGTTCGACTTCATCATCGAGGGCGAGTCGTACAGGCCACGGCTCAAGCCGAAGCTCGACGAGAGCAGCACGGCCGCGCCGCGGCCCGCGCGCGGCAAGCCGCCCACCCATCCACGCACCAAGCGTCGATGACCGCTGCGGTCCCGGCGAGGACGTCGCCCCCGGGGCCGCGCCGCCTCTGACCCCCTCGCTCCCCGCGGCGCGCCTGGCCCGCCCTCGTCGAGGTAACCGCCGGTGCCGCGGGGGCCGGGGGACCTGTTCGTGAGCGTCGTGGCCCCTGCTCTCCGCCAGAGCCTACCAGGGGGCCTGGGTGGCCCCATGACCCTGCAAAAAAGAGAGACGTCGCCGGTCGCTTCGCTCCCGGCTCCGGGGACCTCGACACGCTTCGCGGTCTCGGGCATCGTCGAGGCCGATCACGTCGTCTCCCCCTGGCCCCATGACCCTGAAACGGGGTGGCCCCATGACCCTGAAACGTGGCATACGTCGCCTCCACGCGCGGCGTCGCCGGAGCTCGCGAATTACCAAATCGAGTCCTTCGCAACCCCCCATTTCGGCCCCTCGGCAGGGCTTTCCAGAACACCCAACCCCGCGATGCGACGGGGTGTTTTCCCCAGGCAGGTCTCCGGGCAATTCGTGTCGAATTACCGGCGATACGGAATTACCGTTTCGTGCTCCTTCCAGAAGCGGCGGTCACGGTCGCGCACGAACCCAACACAGATGGAGGTATGGCATGACACGAGCGGCTCTCGCGCGTGTATCGGCACCGCTTGCTCTTCGTCAGGCTGGTAACGGCACGCGCGCTATCGACAGAGCGAGCCTGGAGACGCCCACCGGCGGATGGTCCAGCCCGAAGGTGATCGACCAGCCAGCGACGGCGACGGCAACCGCAACGCTCGCGATCCCGCTGGATGGGCTGACGATCACGGCGCCGCAGCCGGAGATGCTCTCGCAGAAGAACGTCGAGGCAGTCACCGGCATCCCGGCGCGCGTCTTCCTCGACACCATCCGCGCGCCGGGCTTCCCCCTGCCGGTCACGAAGCTCGGCAAGCTGCGCCTGGTCGAGCGCGAGGTGTTCGTGGCGTACCTGCGCGCCCTGGCCGGTGAGCCGGCCTCACGTCGTACGGCGGAGGCGGACGAGCGCACGCGGGTTGCCGCCGTGCTGGCCGCCGCCGGCCTTGAACCCGTCGCTTCGACGCGTACGGGCCGAGCGAGCATCCCTCCCGAAGGCGCACGCCATGGTAGGCTGCCGCCGAAGTAGAACGGGCCCGCTCGGCGCTTGCAACGCCGGACGGGCCCTTGATCGACCCCCGCATCACCGGAGACCGATCCATGACCGACGTACCGCAGAGGTGGGCGCACGCCAAGCGCTCGCCTGCCCTCCCTTCATCGTCCGTTCCCGCATCCACATCGACCGACCCGCGTGCGCGTGCGAGCCGCTCCGGCGGGCGCACTTCGCCGGCGGCGGATGTCGTCGCGCCCGACGCGAGCCCGCCGGGCTCGGTCAGCTCGACGGAGCACCCGAAGCCGGCCGTCCGTAGCGCCGGCAGGTCCGCCGGAGAGAAGCGCGCCAACGGCTCCGGCTCCGTCCGGCTGCGCGGCAAGACGTGGACCGCACGCCTCAGCCTCGGCGAGGCCGGTCGACCCACGTTCAGCTTGCCGACGTGCCGCACGGAGCAAGAAGCCAACGCGAGGCTAGAGGTCCTGTCCGAGCTTGCAGGGCGCCTGCTCGCCGCGGGTCAGATCGTGCTCGGCCTGCCGCTGCTGGAGCAGGCTGCCGCGCGCGAGGGAACCGCGCTCCGTGACGTCCGGCTCGCGATCGACCACCTGTGCAGGGGTGAAGCGCGCGCCCGCGCCACCGGGGAAACCACCTTCGCCGAGTTCGCTGAGCGGGTTGTTTCGGGAAAGCTGGCCGAGCAGTATCCGGATCATGTGAAGGCGATTCGCCGCCCGGATCTTTATCGCGGGAGGCTAAAGCATTTAGTCGACGTACTCGGCCCTGTTCCTCTCGTGCGCCTCACGCTGGACCATGCGGACCGTGCGATGTCCCTGCTGCCAAGGCATCTGGGGACTGGATCGCGTCGAAATATTGCGGGTTTCATTCACCGCATCCTGGCGCTGGCCGCATATCCGGCGCGCCTCATCGGCAATAACCCCTTGCCGCGCGGCTGGGCCCCTAAGGCAGACGCCGACAAAGCAAAAGGATACTTGTACCCTGACGAGGATCAGCTCCTCATGGGGAGTACGTCGATCCCCTTATGCTTCCGGATCTATTACGGCTTCCTCATTCGCGAGGGAATGCGAGCCGACGAGGCCGGACAGCTGGAATGGTCGGACGTAGACCTCGATCGCGGCGCAGTGGTTCTCGACGAGAACAAGACCGACGATCCCCGGGCTTGGGCACTCTCACCCGACGTGGTCCGCGCGCTCCGGAGGTGGCGCGAGGTCTGCCCGGACAAGGTACGCATCTTCGTAGGAAAGTGGGGCTGCAACTCTTTGCCGGGGCAGAACGGGGCGGCGCGCTTCAGAGGCCACCTTCGACGCGCGGGAATCACTCGGCCTGAGCTGTTCGAGACCACGGATTCGAGGCTGAACATCCGCCTGCATGATACGCGTGCTACCTTCATCACCATCAAGCTCGCGAACGGCCGCACGGAGACGTGGATCTCCGACCGAACCGGGCATAGGTCGAGCGGCCAAATCCACCACTACAAGCGCGCCGCGCGCAAGGTCGCGGAGCTCGGCTTGAGCGACTTTGCCCCCTTGGATGAGGCGATCCCCGAGCTCAGGGGCAAGGGAGGCTCGGCAGGGGCAGGCGGCCCCGTGGACGCGGCACCGGAAGCACGAGCGGCGAACGAAGCTGCCGCCGCGCTGCCCAGCCAGGCGCCGACCGCGTGCGACGTTGCCGGGCCCCTCGAGGCGGAGCTTGAAGCGCCCGAAAGCGGCCGGTTGGGCCCGCGTTGGGCCACACCGGAAGCTAGCGCGGTCGAGCATCGACCGGAACCAGTTGAAATCGTTGACCTTCATGCCGATCGCTCCGCGGCACCAGGGAAGTCTTGGAGGCATGTCCACCGCGGAGACGGATCGCAGCCATGTTTTGTTCGAGGCGTGTCCACCGGGACATGGGTGCGACCCATGTTTTTGTTGAGGCTCGTCCGCCGCGGAGATGGGTCTGCCCCGCCTTTTTGTGGAGGCACGGCGACCGGGAGATGGGTGCCTCCCATGTCCGCGTGGACGAGCCGGATCACCCGGACGGGTTGACGGGGTGCAGACCGCCCCGGCCGGGGGCGCCGCGACGGCTTCGGGCTTCCTGGCAGGGGCTCTTCGACGGGACCTCGCGAGGTCGTCGACCATCTCGACGGAGGGCGCCAGCAGGACCAGCTGCATCAACGCTCACCTGCCCGCGCGCGGCTCCAGCCGGAGCCACACCCCGCCGGACGTGCGCAGCGTGGTCGCGACGTGCAGCCGCGTCGTCCGCCCCGGCACCGCGCTGATCCGGTAGCGCTGGAGGAGCCGCGCGAGGATGAGCTGCCCTTCCATGAGCGCGAACTCCTTGCCGATGCACTGCCGCTGTCCGATCCCGAACGGGATGAACGCGAGCGGGTGCCGGGCGCGCGCGCGCTCGGGCGTGAACCGGCCAGGGTCGAAGCGCGTCGGGGCCTCCCAGTGATCCGGGTGCCGGTGCAGGACATAACTCATGACGCCCACCAGGGTGCCGGCGGGGATGTGGAAGCCGTCGATCTCGTCGTCCTCGACCGCGGTGCGAGGTATCCAGTACGCCGGCGGGTAGATCCGGAGGGCCTCCTGCACGACCGCGAGCGCGAGCGGCAGCCGGGGGACGTCCGCGAAGCCGGGCCGCCTGTCGCCGAGCGCCGCGTCGACCTCGGCCGCGAGCGCCTGCAGGAGCTCGGGGTTCTCGACGAGGAAGTGGAGCGACCACGCGAGGGCGACCGAGGTCGTCTCGTATCCGGCGAGGAACATCGACACCGCCTCGTCCCGCAGCTGCTGGTTGGACATCTGCTCGCCTGTCTCGGCGTCCACCGCGGCGAGGAGCATCGAGAGCAGATCGCCGCCCCGCCCCGGCTGCGCGCGGCGCTGCGCGATGAAGCGAAACACGTTCTCATCGATCGTCTTCACCGACCGCTCGAAGCGGCGCCGCCCCGGGGCCGGTATCCAGCTCGGCAGCGCCCGGAGCGCGGCCCCGAGGAGCATGTAGTCGATCGCGTACTGCATCGAGCCGCCGACGGCGTCCGCCTCCTCCGTGGTGATCCCCGAGCCGAACATCGTGTTGAGGATGACCTTCATCGTGATGTGCGGGAGCTCCCGCTCGGCGTCGACAGGGCGCCCCGCGGCGGCGGCCGCGCCGAAGCCGGCCATGCCGTCGTCGATCGCCTGCACCATGAGGTCGCACATCGCGGCGAGCCGGTCCCGGTGGAACTCCGGCTGGATCATCCGCCGCTGCCGCAGCCAGAGATCCCCCTCGCTCGTGGGCAGCCCATCGCCGATGAGCGCGCGGATGCTCTCCCATATGGCGCCTCCCTTGCGGTAGTTGCGCGCGTTGTCGCGCAGGACGTGCTGCGCGTGCCTCGGGTGGTTCAGCGCGACGATCCGCGTGAACCCGAGATCGACGGTGAACAGATCGCCGAGCGCGGCTCTCGCCGAGACGAGGTAATCGAGCCGATCCTTGAGCAGGTGCGGGAGCACGCCGACGAGCGGAAAACCGCGCGCCAGCGGCGGCGAGACCGCGCGGGCGGCGGCGCCGGCGCTGCCGCCCGCGCGGGCGGGTGTGCCGGAGAGAAGATCTGGCTGCATCATGGCCTCGTCCAGGTAAGGGGCGTATCCGATCGAGCGGCAGTATCCGAGCCGCTCGGCGGACGGGGCGCCCGCTGCGCTGATCGGACGAGAGTACATGCGCCCGGACCCCGGCGACGAGGACTTTGGAAAGGCTCCTTCGCAGCGCGCCCTCGCCGCCCACAGTGTGGACGCGCGAGGCCCAAGCGACGGCGTGAGCGGCCGAGGGGCGATGTCCTCGGACGGTGGATTCCTACGCTGTCACGCGACCGCGCGCCGCGAGGTGCCGCTCGATGTGGCCTATCGCCGCCGCCGCGCCGTCCTCGCCGCGGATCTTGCGCCCGAGCTCCTCGGCGCGCTGCTTCATGCCGGCGTCGGTCGCGGCGGTCCGGATCGCGGCCGCGAGCGCGTCGGCGGTGAGGCGCGGCCGCGGGATGGCGCGCGGGCCGACGCCGAGCTCCTCGACGCGGCGCCCCCAGAAGAGCTGGTCCCCGAGGTGCGGGACGACAACCGCGGGCCGCCCGGCGCGCAGGCACGCGGCCACGGTGCCCGCGCCCCCGTGGATCACCGCCGCGGCGACCCGCGGATACAGCCAGTCGTGCGGCGCGGCGTCGATCCGGAGGAGGGTGTCGGGCAGCGCCATGTCGCCGAGCCCGGCCCAGCCGGAGAGCAGGATGGCGCGCTGGCCGCTCCGCGCGACCGCGTCGACGAGGAGCCTCGTCGTGGCGCCGGGATCGTGGGACGTCATGCTGCCGAAGCCGAGGGCGACCGGCGGCTCTCCCGCCGCGAGGAACCGCTCGAGGGCCTCGGGCGGCCTGTACGCTTCGCCCTCGTCGAGGAACCAGTAGCCCGTCGTGTGGTAGCTGGGCGGCCAGTCCGGCGGGTGCGGGACGACGTGGGCGCTGTAGCCGTGGACGACCAGCATGCGGCGCAGCGCGGCCATGTACGCCCGCCGATCCTGCGGCGGCAGGCCGAGCCTCTGCCGCACGCGGGCCGTCACGCCGCCGTACCAGCGCCACACCGTCGGCTCGATCAGGAGCTTGCCGAACAGGAGGTTGAGCAGGCTGTCGCTGCGCGGGAAGGGCGCGGCGACCGCGGTCGGCCCGTGGCGCGTCGCCAGGATGGAGGGCTGGAACGGGATGCTGACCTGCACCGCGCCGGAGGCCTCGGCGATGGAGGCCGCGTACGTGTCCGAGGTGAAGCTGCTCAGGATGAGCTCGGCGCCCTCGCACGCGCGCAGGGCGTCGTCGGTCATCTCCGCGCCGAAGCGATCGATGAGCCGCTGCAGGATCCGCGACTGGGCCATCGGATTCGTGCCGCGCGACACCCACTCTTTGCCGAGGTCGCTTTCCATGACCTCGACCATGTCGACGCTCGCCGGGATCGCCGTGAGCCCGTGCGCCTCGATCCAGGGCTGGAAGCTCTTGCCGGCGAGGACGCGGACCGCGTGGCCGCGGGCCGCGAGCGCCTTGCCGAGCGCGATCGTGGGCTGGACGTCGCCCCGGGTGCCCAGCGCGAGGACGGTGGTCTTCACGGGGCGCCTCGCCTCAGAGCGCCTTCCAGGACGCGTCGCCCGACGGCAGCCGCGGCGGCTCGACCGACAGGATGTAGTCGACCCGGCGGTTGCGGGGCTCGTCCACCTGGTCCGCGGTCTTCACGAGCGGCGCCGACTCCCCGAGCCCCTCGAAGGCGATGGGGAGCTTCACGCCGCGGCCCTTGAACCAGGCGGCGATCGCGCGGGCGCGCTTCCGCGACAGGGCGAGGTTGTGCTCCGCGCTGCCGACCGTGTCCGTGTGGCCGACGATGAACAGCGCGATCTTGCCGAGCTCGCTGGTCTTCGCCACGACCTCCGAGATCTTCTGGAGGCTCGCCTCCAGCTTGGGCACCTCGGGGGCGCGGATGACGTCGGAGTTGGTCTCGAACTGCACCTCTTCGTGGGGGATGCTCACGTTCCAGGGGATGATCGCGATCCCCGCCCAGTACCCCTCGGTGTCGTGGCCGTACACCTCGATGCGCGCGACGGGCTCGTCGCTCGAGGGCGACCAGGTCACGGCGAGCGGCGAGCCGGCGGCGGCCCCGCCGAACGGCTTCTCCTCCTCGGCCAGGACAGCGCCCGACTGCCCGAGGACCTTGATGCGCACCTTGCTGGCGGCGCGCGACAGCTTCACCTCGATCTGGCGGCCCTTGAGGTCCACCTTGGACCTGTCGATCGTCACCTCGAGCGCGGGCGGCCTCGCCGGGGCGCTCTGCGCGGGCGGGGGCGCGGGCGAGGGGCCGTCGGCGCGCGCGGCGGCGGGTGCGAGCAGGGAGGCGGCGAGGAGCACGGCCGGGGCATGGCGCATGGGGATCCCCATCTCTGGAGGGTGAGGGAAATGCGGGAAGACGTCCCCGAGCATACCAAAAGGGGCCCGTGGTGGAGCGGCGGGGTGACGTGCTGTGGGCTCGCGGCGCGAGCCGCCCTGCGCGCCGGCCTGCACCGGTGTAGGGTGTACCGTCGAGCGTCGAGCGCGCTCCGGCAAAGGCGCCGGAGATCCTGCTGAACGGCGTTCCACGTCACATGGCAGTCACCATTTTCGACCTCTTCAAGATCGGTATCGGGCCGAGCAGCTCGCACACGGTCGGGCCGATGCGCGCGGCGCGCATGTTCGCGGTGGATCTCGACGAGGCGGGCCTGCTCGCCCGCACCGCGGCGGTGTCGGTGGAGCTGTTCGGGTCGCTCGGCGCCACCGGCCGCGGCCACGGCAGCGACAAGGCCGTGATCCTCGGGCTCATGGGCGAGACGCCGGACGGGGTGGACGTCGAGCGGGCGGGCGCGATCGTCGAGGGCGTGCGGCAGAGCGGCCGGCTGTCGCTGCTCTCCCGCCACGAGATCGGCTTCCAGGTGAAAGGCCACCTGGCCTTCCTGCACCGGAGCCTGCCGTTTCATCCGAACGGCATGCGCTTCACGGCGCTGGACGAGGGGGGCGCGCCGCTGCGCGCGCGCGTGTATTACTCGGTGGGCGGCGGCTTCGTGGTGAACGAGGCGGCGGCGAAGGGGGAGAACCCGATCGAAGCGGACACGACGCCGCTGCCATATCCGTTTCACAGCGCCGCGGAGCTGCTCGCGGCGTGCGCGGCGAGCGGCCTGTCGGTGAGCCAGGTCATGCTGGAGAACGAGAAGGTCTTTCGCCCGGAGGCGGAGACCCGGGCGGGGCTCCTGCGCATCTGGGGGGTGATGCAGGACTGCGTGCGGCGCGGCTTCCGGGCGGAGGGCGTGTTGCCCGGCGGCCTCAAGGTGGTGCGCCGCGCGCCGGCCCTGTACCGCAAGCTCATCGAGAGTCCCGAGGCGGGGCTCCGGGATCCGCTGACGGCGATGGACTGGGTGAGCCTCTACGCGCTCGCGGTGAGCGAGGAGAACGCCGCCGGGGGCCGCGTGGTGACGGCGCCGACGAACGGCGCCGCGGGGATCATCCCCGCGGTCCTGCACTATTACCGGCGCTTCGTGCCGACGTCGACGGACGAGGGGGTCATCCGTTTCCTGCTGACGGCGGGCGCGATAGGCATTCTCTACAAGGAGAACGCGTCGATCAGCGGCGCGGAGGTGGGGTGTCAGGGCGAGGTGGGCTCGGCGTGCTCGATGGCCGCGGGCGCGCTGGCCGAGGGGCTGGGCGGCACGCCGGAGCAGGCGGAGAACGCGGCCGAGATCGCGATGGAGCACAACCTCGGGTTGACGTGTGATCCGGTGGGCGGGCTCGTCCAGGTGCCGTGCATCGAGCGCAACGCGATGGCCGCGATCAAGGCCATCAGCGCGGCGCGCATGGCGCTGCACGGCGACGGGGCGCACTTCGTGAGCCTCGACAAGGTGATCAAGACGATGCGCGACACCGGCGCAGACATGGAGTCGAAGTACAAGGAGACGGCGCGCGGGGGGCTCGCCGTCAACGTGCTCGAGCTGCCGGTGGAGGTGGGGGTCAATTTGCCGGAGTGCTAGCGCTCTTCCTGGAAAGCACCGTGGCTGCGGCATACCCGTCGACGAACTCCTGCAGCTTTCGCATCTGGTACGTCCGCACGAGCGCCCTGAGCTGCTCGAGCCACGGGCCGAGCCGCGGATCGGTCTCCTCCATCCGCACCGCCTCCGTCACCACGTTGCGGACGCGCCCCGACGCCACCAGCCGCGATAGAAGGGCGAGCTCCTCGGCCGAAGGCGGCACAAGCGGACCCTTCTCCCTCGCCGCCGTGACAGGGGCCTTCTCCTCGGCGTGAATCCATTCCACGCCGAGGAAGCGGTGGATCTTGTCGAAGAGCTCGCCCGCTTGCACCGGCTTGTGCAAGGCGTCGTTCCAGCCGGCGCGGACGCCCTCCTGCTGTTCGGCTCCGGACACGTTCGCGGACGAGATCAGGATGACGATCTCGCCGAGCTCGGGCATCTGCCGCAGGCGGCGCGTGGCCTCATGGCCGTCGATGCCCGGCATGACCAGGTCCATCACGACGAGCGCCGGCCTCCGCTCCATGGCGAGCCGGAGCGCCGCCTCACCGTCTTCGGCCTCCACGACCTCGAAGCCGATCGGGACCAGCAAATCGCTCATCAGGGCACGGTTATGCGGGTTGTCGTCCACGACGAGGATCGTGCGGCGCGCTCCGCGATACCCGGTGATCGTATGCCATCCGATGGTCTTGTCGGCGCCCGCGGAGGCAGGCCCCTCCGCGAGCGCGAGCGTCACCGTGAAGGCGCTGCCTCGGCCGAGCTCGCTCTCGACCTCGATCGTGCCGCCCATCTGGTCGACGATCTTCTTCGTGATGGCGAGGCCGAGCCCTGTGCCGGCGCTCTTCGCCCTGTGATCTCCGACCTGCTCGAAGGGATCGAAGATGCGCGAGACGTGCTCCGCGGCGATCCCGGGGCCCGTGTCCTCGACCCGGAACCGCAACGTGCTCGCCTCACAAGGGCCGCGCTTCAGCTCGTCGACGACGAGGGTGATGCTCCCTCGCTCGGTGAACTTGATGGCGTTGCTCAGGAGGTTCAACAGCACCTGCGTCAGGCGCTTCTCGTCGCCGTAGAACGTCGACGTCGTCCCGCCGCGTATCTCATGGGTGAAGGCGATGCCCTTCTGGTCCGCGCGCACGCGGCACAGATCCACCACCGTGCGCACCAGCGCCTGGAAATCGAACTTCTTCGCGACGAGATCCATCTTGCCGGCCTCGATCTTCGCGAGGTCCAGGACGTCTTCCAGCAAGGAAAGGAGATGCTCGCCCGATTTCTTGATGACTTGCACCCCATCACGGCTCTTCAGGGAGAGCTCGGGCGCGCGAGCGAGGACCTGGGCATAACCGAGGATGCCGTTGAGCGGCGTGCGCAGCTCGTGGCTCATGCTCGAGAGGAAATCGCTCTTCGCCCGGTTCGCGCGATCGGCCGCCTCCTTGGCGATCTGGAGCTCGGCCGTGCGCTCCTTGATCTTGGCCTCCAGGTCCCGGTACAGGACGGCGTTCTCGACGGCGATGGCCGCCTGCGAGGCCAGCACCGACAGGAACTCCACGCGCGCCGGAGGGAACGCCGACGGCACGTCGCGGTGCTCGAGGTACAGCACGCCCACGAGATGCCCCCTGTGGGTCAAGGGCAGGGCCAGCAGCGAGAGCACCACGCGCGACGCGAGGTAAGGGTCGACGGCGAAGCGCGCGTCGCTCGTCGCATCGCCTGTCACCACCGGCTCGCCCGCGCGGGCCGCGTACTGCACGATCGTCGCCGGCACGTCGTGGCTTTGCCCGAGCGGCTCCGACAGCCCCGTCTCGATGCGAGCCCCCTCCACCGACAGCCGCGCAACGACGGAGAGCGCTTCCCCTTCGCGGAGGACGAGGGCGCCGCGCTGCGCCCCCGCGTTCGCCAGCAAGAGCTCCATCAGCCGGCCAACGACGCGCTCCGGGTCGCGCTCGCTCGAGAGCGCCTGCGCCGCGCGCACCGCGGTGTTCACGTCGAGGCTCGCGCCCGTGGAGGCGCCCGTGGTCGCCGTGGTCGCCGCCGCCATCATCGCGCGCTCGACAGGCGCCCCCTGCATGGCCGCCCTGAGCAAGGCAGGGTATTTCGCGTTCAGATGGGCGACCAGGTTGACCGCGCCCCAGCGCGCATAGGCGTCGCGCGCCTCGCGCAGGTACATCGCGCCGATGTGCCTCTTGCCCGTTTGCAGCCGGAGCTCGGCGGCGAGCTGGATCGAAAGCGCCTCGATGTGGAGGAAGCGGTGCTCGCGCGCGAGCTCGATGGCCTCGTCGTACCTGGCGATGGCCTCCTCGGTCTCGCCGCGGACGCGGGCGTCTTCGGCCTCGACGAGGCGCAGCTTGTGGAGGAAGTTCGGCGCGCACCCTTCCGCGAAGTACCGCAGCCGCTCGAGGCCGTGGTCGATGTGCTCCCGCAGCCTCGCCTGCTCCTCGGCGCCGGCGGCGTCCTGCCAGCGCTTCGCCGCCGAGAGGGCGAGGAAGAACGGGATATCCGTCACCGGCGGCATGCCGAGGATGTCGGCTCGAGACTGGTCTGCCTCCCGCGCCCGCGACAACGCTCGCTCCCACCTGCCGGTGACACAGAACAGATAGACTTCCAGAGTACGAGCGAGCCCTCCCGTGAACCCGTCCCCGTCGGCCAGGAGGGAGTGCGAGCCTCGCGAGAGCGGCTCGTCGTCCAGGAGCTTCGGGGCGCCGTCAGGGGTCATCAGCACGTCACAATAGGACGCGATCGCCTCGAAGTGGTGCCTCCCCACGGCGTCGCCCGCGCGCTGCACGAGATCCCAGCGCGCCTTGACCTGCGCGTCGACCTGGCCGAGCGGCAGGCCACGCCAGACGCGGTGGTAGAACAGCTCGGCGAGGAGGCCCCAGCTCGTGCCCTGGAATGAACCGAGCTTCAGGCCGGCCGCCATGCCCTGTTCATAGAGGGCAGCCGTCTCGTCGACAGGCCTGGAATAGACCATGTAGATACCGTGAAGCACCAGGCACTCGGGGAGCATCGGGGACCCCACGCGCTCCGCGGCGCGCACCCCGGGCTCGACCCACCGCAAGACCCGGCGGTACATGCCCGTGGCCACCGACCACACGTTGGCGAAGCTGCAGAGCATGAGGGTGGCCGCTGGCGTGAGGGCCCCCCGCCGCACCGCCTCGGAGACCAGGCGGACGATGATGAGCGTGTAGAGCATCGGCCGGCCGCCGTAGATGGAGCAGAGCTGCGTCTGCGTCATCAAAGCGTCGATGAGCCGGTGCTCCGCGGACTGCTCGGGCGGCATTCGATCGAACGCGCCGAGGTCCTGCTCCAGCCATCGATCCAGCGCGGCGGACTCCTCGAGGAGCGCCGGCTGACACGCCTCGTCCGTCTCGGGGAAGGCGAAGCCCCGCTCCGCGAGCGCCGCGATACCCAGCCCGATCCCCCGCGCATACTGGCCCGTCGCCAGGCAGCAGCGGACGCGGATCTCCTGGGCCGACAGCCAGGGCACCGCCCCGAGAGGCCTCGCGAGCAGGTCGAGCGCACGTGCTTCGACGTCCTCGAAATCTCGCAGCAGATAGGCCGCTTCCAGCCGCTCCAGCGCTATCTCCACCGACAGCGCCAGCTCGTCGCTGGCGGCTCGCTCGCCGAGGAGCCCCTGCGCGTTCTCCAGCAGGCTCGCCATCAGGCGGTGGGAGCTCGCGGCCTTCGCGACGCGGGCGGCCTCCAGGTTCATCCGCGCGACGTCGTTGAGCTCCTCCGCGGACGTGAGCCGCGCCGAACCCTGGTTCATGTGCCGCGCGAGCTCCAGGAACTGCTGAGCCGTGCCCCCTTCCGCGCGATACCGCGCCCAGAGCCGCCGGCCGATCTCGAGGTGCGCGAGAACGCGCTGCTCCGGCGAGATCCGCTCGTAGCTCGCCTGCTGCACGCGGTCGTGCAAGAACCGGTACGAAGCGTCCAGCGCGCCGTCGCCCACGCCTCCGAGCGCCTGCGCGGGGCGATACGCCCCGTCGACCGGCACGACGAGCTCCTCCTGCAGCGCCGGCCATAACGCTCCCGTCACCCGGGCGGGCTCCCACCCGCTCAATCGCTCCAGATCATGGAGATGGAACGTGTGCCCCGCGCACGCCGCGAGCCCCATGAGCTGCTGTGTCGCGTCCGGCATTTCTCGCACTTTGTCCGTCAGCAACGACACCACGTTGTCGGTGATCTGCGCTCGCTCCAGGTCTGCTTGATTCCACTGCCATTCCCCGCTCTCCGCGTCCCTCGAAAGCAGCTTCTGCCGGTGCAGGGAGAACAGCAGCTGCTCCAGGAAGAACGGGTTTCCACGCGTCTTTTGCCACTGCACGCGCGCGAGCGGCTCCACGCGCTTCGGCTCGCTCTCGAGCGTGCGCGAGAGCCACTTTTGCACCTGCTCTTCCGACAGGGGGCCCACCGTCAGCCTCGATACCTTGGCCTCGCTCGCCTCCACGGCCTCCACGAGCTTCCACAGCGGATGCTCGGGCGGCGTCTCGTTGTCGCGGTAGGCCGCGATCACCAGCAGCGATCTCCGCTCCACGTCCGTCAGCAGCGTCTGCAGGATGATCAGCGTGGCGCTGTCCGCCCACTGCATGTCGTCCAGGAACATGACGAGCGGCGGGTTCGGCGTCGTGACCGTTCGAACGAAGTTCAACCACGTCAGCTTCTGCCGGTTGAGCACCTGCTCGCCCTCCGCCGGCGGCACCGGCGGCAGCTTGCCCATGACGAGGTCGAGCTCCGGCACCACGTCCGCGATCAGCCGCGCGTTGTCCCCGACCTCGTTCCGGATCCGATCCCGGAAGGTCTCCAGGACCGCCTTCGGGCTCGAGATCCATTGACGCATCAGCCCCCCGAACGCCTGCGCCATCGCGGCGTACGGCGTCGACCGCGCGAGCTGGTCGTGCTTGCCTGCAATCAAGAGGCCGCGCCCCGCCTTCGCGATGTCGTGGTAGACCGTGCGCACCAGCGCCGTCTTGCCGATGCCCGACGGTCCGCCGACGAGCAAGAGCTCCGCCGCGCCTCGCTCGGCGCGGGCAAACGACTCGCCCACCCGCTCGACGTCCCGCTCCCGCCCCACGAGCACCTGCGGCAACCGGAGCTTCCGTGAGAAGTCCTTCCTTCCAAGCGAGAACGGCGCCGCCGTGCCACGCTCGTTGAGCGCGCGGAGCGCCTCCTCCAGATCCTCGGCCGCGCCTCTGGCTGTCTGGTACCGCCGCTCGGGATCCTTCGCCAGGAGCTTCGATAGGATCGCGGACACGCCGCTCGGGACCTCCGGCGCGATGGTGTCGAGCGGAGGCGGGCTCTTGGCCAGATGCGCGTGGACCAGCGAGAGCGGATCGCGGTCCGTGAAGGGCCGCCGCCCCGACAGCACCTCGAACAGCGTCACGCCGAGCGAATAGAGATCCGTGCGTGTATCGAGCGCGCGCGCCGTGCGCCCCGTTTGCTCTGGCGAGATGTACGCCAGGGTCCCTTCCAGCGCTTCGGGGATGCTCGCCTCGGTCGCTTCCTGGGACAGCAGCGAGGCGATGCCGAAGTCGAGCAGGGTGACCTGCTCGTACGTGTCATCCACGAGCAGGTTCTGCGGTTTGACGTCCTTGTGCATCACGCCGGCGGCATGCACCCCCTCGAGCACCTGAGCAAGGCGCCGCCCGAACCGCAGCCCGGCCGCCACCGGCAGGCGACCGTGCCTGGCGAGCACCTGATCGAGCGAGCTCGCTCCAGGGTTCTCGAGCACCAGCGCCGCCGTGCCGTTCCGCTGCTCGAACGCATGCACGCGCGCCACGCCTGGCACGGCCGCGAGCTGCTGGAGCACTTGATGCTCGTGGACCAGCCGCCCCAAGACACCAGGGCTGGGCACCTCGGCGAGCGGAAGCTTGATCGCCACCTGCGCGCCCGAGGGGAGATGCACCGCGCGACAGACGCGCGTCTCGCTCCCCTCGTAGGCGATATCCCCCAGGGCGTACTCCGTCAGTTCCATCACTGAACCCCTCCCGTGCACGAGCACCGCGGCGCGATAGCCGGGTGTTCGCTAAACTAGCCTGGGCAGGTCAACACAAGTCAATGCAATTGTGAAAGACGCTTCGCGACTGCCACATTTGCGCACCCCGCGCGCGTGCGCGGGCACACCCGCGTGCGCCGTTTCCAGATCGTGTTCATCTTTGCGCAAAGCCGTACACGTTGGCACTCGTACAGTCCGATCTGTCCTGGTGTTCTCGACGTGAAGCACGTTACAGATGCGTCGTGTGAGCACTTCGCAAAGAGCGTCGGACAGCGCTTCCAGGGCGACGCTGCATGCGTGACTCTTTACAGTCGTCACGCTCCTTGATAGCGTCCACGCTGCGTTTTTCAGGCACTGGGGGACGATTTTGACGCAATTCAATGGTTTCGTGGTCGCGGTCGACGACAACCCCGCCAACCTCGACACGCTCCTCGACGTACTGTCGGGCGAGCAGCTGGACCTCGCCGTCGCCACGGATGGCAACATGGCGATCAGCTTGATCGAGCGCGAGCAGCCGGATCTCGTTCTCCTCGACGTCATGTTGCCAGATATCGACGGTTTCGGGGTGTGCAGGCGCCTGAAGGCCAACCCGCAGACCGCCGACACCCAGGTCGTCTTCATGACCGCCTTGAACAATCGGGAGCACCGGTTGCAAGGGTTGAAGGCGGGCGCCGTGGATTACATCAGCAAGCCCTTCGATACGGAGGAGCTCCTTGCGCGGATACGCCCGCACATCGCCGTCCGGCGCATGACGCGGGCGTTGCAGGAGAAGAATGCCAGCCTGGAGTCGGAGGTTCGGCGGCGCGTCGACGTCGAGGCCGCGCGCGAGGCGCTCCTCGTCGAGCTCATGACCCGTACGGACGAGCTGCGCGAGGCCAAGGAGGGGCTCGAGCGCGAGCTCGTCGAGAAGGGGCACGCGAACGCGGAGAGGACGGCGCTGCACGAGCAGATCATCGCCGCGCAGCGCAGCCGGCTCCTCGAGCTCTCCACGCCGCTCATTCCGATCACGGATCGCATCCTTGTCATGCCGCTCATCGGCACGATGGACAGCGACCGTGCTCAGCAGATAAACCACGCGATGCTCCACGGCGCGAGCAGCCGTGGCGCCGAGTTCGTCATCATCGACATCACGGGCCTCAAGCATGTGGACGAGAGCGTCGCCACCATGCTCCTCGTCGCGGCCAGCGGCCTGCGGCTCCTGGGGACGCGCACGGTGATCACCGGGATAGGTCCGGAGGTGGCCCGAACGCTCGTGCAGCTCGACGCGCCGCTGCAAGGCATCGTCACGAAGGGCACGCTCCAGGACGGCATCGCCGTCGCGATGCACTCGTCCCGTCATCGAGGATAGGACTTCTGCTCGGGAGCGACGCGCCGGCCTCAGATCGGCCCCGTCCAGCGCTGGACCTACGCGGGAGAGGTGGTTGATTCCTTCACGGCGCGCTCTGGCGCCGTACCAGGCGCGCGTCGACGGACCAGCGCCCCGCGCCGACGATCACGAGAAAGAGCGCGCCCAGCAGCATCGCCCAGTCCGTCCTCGCCTCGTGGGCCATGCTCAAGAAGCCGTAGTGCGGCAGCTTGCGCACGTGGAAGCCGAGGATGTCTCGGCCGAGGAGGATCGGAAGCTTGGTCGAGGCCAGCGCCACGACCATGTCGATGACGAGCAGAGCGGCGGCGAACCGGGTCAGGAGCCCCGCGAGCACGAGCGCCCCGCAGACGATCTCGACCACCCCTACGAAAGGTCCCATGACTTCCGGCCAGGGGATGCCGATCTTGACGAACCGTCCGGCGCCGAGCTCCGCCGGATAGATGAACTTCTGGATCCCTTCGGACAGGAACACGGCCCCGACCGAGAGGCGGACGAGGAGCGTCGCCGCGGGCGCCTCGGAATCGAGCATCTTGCGCAGGTGTTTCATCATTTCGTTCCAGCCCTCGTTGATGGAGTGCGCTTGCGGGGGCGCACGACGGCGCCACGGTTCTCGTCTGAAGCTGCCGCGCGGCCGCGGGGCTCCTCGCCCAGTACGACCTCGCGGTAGAGCTCCGCCACGTCGCGTTTGAGCGCAGCGAGCAGCCGGCGGCCCGCGCCCGTCGCGCGGTAGCTTCGCCGGCCACGCGCCTGCGTCTCTTGGCTGGCCTCCAGCCAGCCGTGGCGCTCCATGCGGGCGAGCGCCGGGTAGAGCGTTCCGGGGCTCAACCGATGGCCGTGCTCTGCGAGCTCCTCCAGGAGCCACAGGCCCCAAACTTCGCGCGCCGCGGCGTGGTGAAGGATGTGGATCTTCCAGAGGCCCACCCGGATCTCACGATCCGCCGTCGAGATCATAGTTCGAAGCGCGTAGACGATCTTCGTAATGTCGTCAAGCTCGACACGCTATCGTACGGACGCGGCCTGTAACCTTCCGGCTCGGTCCTACGATCGAGCCCGGCGCCTCCGCATCGGCCGGCTCGGTGCTGCCTGGTATCGTGATCCATGGCTCGAACCGCCCGCATCGCACGTCACGGGATGGAGCCGGCTGCTGCGCTCGTGACCGGCGCCTCCAGGGGAATGGGCTGCTCGATCGCGCCACGCGCGTGGAGGGGCTGAAGCACGGGTAGCAAGCTGGGGCGCGCCGCGGGAGGGAGGCATCGTCCATGAACAACGACGGATTGTCGCGAAGGACGCTGCTGCTCGCGACCGGCAGCATCGGCATGAGCGCCGTCTGTTCCCCCGCTTCGAGAGGGCCGGCAAGCACACCGATCTCGTCGCGGTGCTCCGCCGTCAGCACCAGGCGGGGCGCCTCGTGACCGACGACGTGCTGACGTTCGCGAAAGAGCCGCTCCGCGAGCAAGCCGCCCGCCGCAAGCTCGCGCACGCAGCTAGGAGGACGGCCGGACCGGGAAGAGGGCCGAGAGCCGCAGTCGCTGCGGCTGGTTATCTGTTTCTCTACGGCCGTTCTGCCACGATCCAGACGACGTCATCCGATTGTTTGGATACCTCGCTGCTCAGCCCGACCCGCGCGAGGCGAGCGATCACGTCCTCGGGCGCGTAAAAGCGGTAGGTCGGGTCGCGGAAGCGCGCGGGCACGCTCGGCCCTTCCGGCCGAAAGGCGAGCACGAGCCTTCCACCGGGACGTAGCGCTGCGGCGAGCTGCCCGAGGACGCGATCCGGGTCGCTCCAGAAGTAGATACAGTGAACGGAGTAGATGCGATCGAACGCCTCCGCCTCGAGCGTGAGATCGTCCGCATCGGCCTTCCGTACCTCGACCCGGCCTTCGCGTATCCCGCTTCGATTGCATCGTCGCGACGTGGCGATCATGAGATTCGAGACATCGAGACCGACCACGCTGCCACGGCTCGCGCGTCGCGCGGCTTCGCGCAGCGTCACGCCGGGTCCGCAGCCTAGATCGAGCACGCGGCTTTCGGGCTCGATCGAGAGGAGGTCGAGTGTCGCTGCGTTCACCGCCGCGGTCTCCCGGGTCCAGTTCCATCCGAGGAAGCGGCCGAAGACGCCGCGTGGGTGGGCCGCCTGGCGGTTCACCCAGCGGGAAAGCCGGATGCGGAGCGGCGGCTTCGAGCACGCCGCGCCCTGCATCTCCGACAACGCCGTCCGCAGGCCAGCGACGTAGGTGAAGACGGCGCCGAGCATCGTCGTCGCGAAGCCGAGCGTGAGCTCGTTCACGCCCGCGATGCAGCTTCGAGGGATCACGAAGCCGTATCCGATGACGACCGTCGGGATCACGAAACCAGCAAGCGGAAGGTACAGGCGGGCGCGGTTCATCATGATGACTCCTTCGCGAGCCCATGGAACACGAGCTCGTTGATGGTGGCCTCGACCTCTTCCTCGACGAGTGGCTGCGGGGAAGGGTCCCAGTGGCGGTGGACAGCCCAGAAGGCGATGGTCTCGAGCACGAGGCGCGCGGCGATCGAGACGTTCGTCACGGGCCTCAGCGCGCCTTCGGCGATGCGGCGCTCGAGGTAATGCGCGAGCGCGGCATGCTGCGCCCATCGCCCCTCGTTGAACCATGCGGCTGCGAGCTCGGGGTGATCGAGCGCGCAGCGGTCGACGAGCTTCAGGCTCCTCCGGTTGCGCGCCAAGCGACGATAGAGGTCACGCGCGATGTCTGCGAACTCCGCCGCCGCATCTCCCGGGCATGGCCGGCCGAGCGCCTGGAGCAGGACGAGCTCGCTCGACTCGCTCACAAGCCGTTCGCGGATGTAGGCCACTGTCGCGCCCTGACCAGGCGTCCTCCACGGCAGCGCGGCCGGATCGGGCGCCAGAGGGCCGTCGGCGAAGCGGAGCGCCAGGTCGAAGAGCGCCTCCTTCGACTCGACGTAGCCGTAGACAGTCCCCTTGGCGACGCCGAGCGCGCTCGCCACGTCCGCCATCTGCGTCATCCGGTACCCCCGGGCGACGAACGTGTCCGTCGCGACATCGACAAGCTGACGGAACCGGTCCGGAGGAATCGTTCTCGCCACCCGCGAACCATAACCGACCGACCAGGTCAGTCAAGATCCGCGTCGCTTGACTATTTTACTTGTTGCTTGAATAGTTGAGCGTATGGCGACGCCCCATCGGCGGTTCAAGGACGTGATCTACGAGCAGCTCGCCCGGCTCGGGAAAGCCGTCTCGGCACCGAAGCGGCTGGAGTTGCTCGACCTCCTCTGCCAGGGCCCGCGCACGGTGGAGTCGCTCGCCGAGCAGGCGGCCATCTCGGTCGCGAACGCCTCGCAGCACCTGCAGGTCCTTCGTGCGGCGCGGCTCGTCGACGCCGAGAAGAAGGGCCTGTACGTCGAGTACCGGCTCGCCGATGGCGACATCGGCCAGTTCGTCTTCGCGATGCGCAGGCTTGCCGAGACGCGACTCCCCGAAATCGACCAGGTCACGCGCGAGTACTTCGAGCGACGCGGCGTGATGGAGGTGGTCGACGGCGAGGAGCTGCTTCGCCGCGTCAGGAGCGGCGAGGTGACCGTCCTCGACGTGCGTCCCCGCGAGGAGTACCGCGCCGGTCACATCCCCGGCGCGATCTCGATCCCCGTCGGTGAGCTGGAAGCACGCCTCAAGGAGCTGCCGGGCGATCGCGAGGTCGTCGCCTACTGCCGCGGGCGGTACTGCGTGATGGCCGTCGAAGCGGTCGAGCTGCTCCGCAAGAAGGGCTTCAAGGCCCACCGCATGGAGCAGGGGGTCGTCGACTGGCGTGCCCGCGGCTGGAGCATCGAGGCGCGCCAGCGCGCCTCGTCGGGTGGCGCGTAACGCGAAGGAGCACGTCCATGATCTTCAAGCCCTATTACTACTTCGAGACCGGCTGCGCCGCGTACCTCTTCGGTTGCGGGGGGCTCGGCAAGTGCGCGGTCGTCGACGCGCACGAGGAGGATGTCGACAGTTACATCGCCTTCGCCGCAGCGAAGGGCATGCGCATCACGCACGTCATCGACACGCACGTGCACGCCGACCACCGCTCCGGAGGGCCCGCGCTCGCGAGGAAAGCCGGCGCTGCGTACTGCCTGTACGAGTCGGCGAACGTCGCGCTCCCGTTCGAGCCCCTCGCGGACGGCCAGGAGATCGAGCTCGGCAACACGCGCGCGAAGGTACTCCACACGCCCGGGCACACGCCGGAGAGCCTCTGCCTTGTCGTCACGGATCTCCGACGCGGCGAGGACCCGTGGTTCGTGCTCACCGGCGACACGCTGTTCGTCGGTGCTGTTGGCCGTCCTGACCTCCCGGGGCGTGCGCGCGAGAACGCGGGCGAGCTTCACGACAGCATTCACGAGAAGCTGCTCACGCTGCCCGGCGACCTCGAGGTGTACCCGGGCCACTTCGCCGGTTCGGCGTGCGGCGCCGGCATGAGCGGCAAGCCGTCGAGCACCATCGCCTTCGAGAAGCGGTGGAACCCGCTGCTCTCGAAGTCGCGCGAGGACTTCGTCGACGCGCTCTCGGACGTCCCCCCGAAGCCAGCGACGATGGACCAGATCCTCCGCGTCAACCAGGGCCGAGAGGCGCCCGCGCGATGAGCCAGGTGCGGCTCGGCCTCCGCGAAAACCTCGGGCAGTTCTCGCTGCTGGTCCTCGTCAACGCCTTCGTCGGCGCGATGGTCGGCATGGAGCGCACCATCCTGCCGGCGATCGCCGAGCAGGACTTCCACCTCGCCGCGAAGACGGCGGTGCTGTCGTTCATCGTCGTGTTCGGCGTGACGAAGGCGCTCACGAACTACCTCGCGGGGCGGCTCTCGGATCGCTTCGGACGCAAGCTCGTGCTCGTGGGTGGCTGGCTCGTGGCCGCCCCGGTGCCGTTCCTGCTGATGTGGGCGCCGAGCTGGGCCTGGGTGCTCTTCGCGAACGCGCTCCTGGGCGTCAGCCAGGGCCTCACGTGGTCGACGACGGTTATCATGAAGATCGACCTCGCGGGTCCGCAGAAGCGCGGCCTCGCGATGGGCCTCAACGAGTTCGCCGGGTACTTCGCCGTCGCCGGCAGCGCGCTCGCTACCGGAGTCGTCGCGGCGCATTACGGTCTGCGCCCCGAGCCGTTTTACCTGGGCGTGGCGTTCGTCGCGCTCGGGCTCCTGCTCTCGGTGCTCGTCGTCCGCGAGACGAAGCACCACGTGGCCGCCGAGTCGAAGCTCCACGGCGCGCTGCCCCCAGAGGGCATGCCCACGCAGCGCGAGGTGTTCTGGCGGACGTCCCTCCTCGACAAGAACCTATCGAGCGTCAGCCAGGCGGGGCTCGTCAACAACCTCAACGATGGTATGGCGTGGGGGCTCTTTCCGCTCTTCTTCGCGGCGGCCCGGATGAACCTCGGGCAGATCGGCACGCTCGCGGCGATCTATCCGGCGACCTGGGGCATCTCTCAGATCTTCACCGGCGCGTGGTCCGATCGCGTGGGCCGCAAGTGGCTCATCGCAGGCGGCATGTGGGTCCAGGCCGCGGGAATCGCGGCCGTGGCCATGTCGACCGGCTTCGCGGGCTTCGCGGTGGGTGCGGTCCTGTTGGGCGTGGGCACGGCCATGGTGTACCCGACGCTGCTCGCCGCGATCGGCGACGTCGCGCATCCCTCCTGGCGCGCCTCTTCCGTGGGTGTGTACCGGCTCTGGCGCGACATCGGCTACGCGTTCGGCGCGCTCGTCGCCGGCATCACGGCCGACGCGCTCGGCCTCCCGGCTGCGATGTGGCTCGTCGCCGCGCTCACGTTCGCTTCCGGCCTGGTCGTGGCGGTGCGCATGAGCGAGACCCTGCGTCGTACCGCGGCCCCGGCACAAGTGGGCGATCGCCGCGCAGCGATGTGGCCGTTGACCTGATTGCCGGCCATAGTGTCCACGTGTTGTATGTCCGCCACGTGCCGGGTCCGCCGCTCTCGGCGCACGTCGCCGAGCTCTGGTACCTTTCGGCTGCTCCGCCTCACGCGGCCGAGCGCATCCTGCCCTCCGGTACCCTCCAGCTGGTCGTCAACCTCGACCAGGACGAGGTGCGCGTCTACGATGGCTCCACCATTCGCCGCTACTCCGGTGCCGTCGTCTCGGGCGCGTACCAGTCCGCCTTTGGCGTCGACACACGCGAGCACGCGTCGATGGTCGGGGTCCAGTTCCGGCCCGGCGGCGCGTGGCCGTTCCTCGGCGCGCCGCCCGGCGCGCTGACCGACAGGCACGCCGACCTCGCGGACCTCTGGGGTCTGCGAGCGGCGGAGCTCCGCGACCGCCTGTGCGCGGCGCCGGAGCCGCGCGCGCGCTTCGCGCTGCTCGAGCGCGCGCTGCTCGACCGCCTTTCGGTTGCGCGCCCCGGTCATCCCCTGGTGCCGCACGCGATCGCGGCGCTCGAGGGAGGCGAAAGGCGCGTCGCCGACGTCGCGGCCACGCTTGGCATCAGCCACCGCCGGCTCGTCGACGTGTTCACCGCCGAGACCGGCCTCGCCCCGAAGGCCTTCGCCCGGATCACACGCTTTCGGCGGGCGCTCTCGCAGGCCGAGAGGGAGCGCGAGCCGGACTGGGCCCGGCTCGCTGCCGTGTCAGGGTTCTGCGATCAGTCGCACCTGATCCGCGAGTTCGTGGCGCTCTCCGGCAATTCGCCGACCGCGCTCGTCGCCCACTCCTCCCGCGAACGCGTCAAGTTGCACCACATCGCCATCGCCGCGCCAGCCGCGCCGGATGGGGCGCGCGGAAGGGACCGGCGACACGCGCGATCCCGAGGCGTCCCGACCCGATGACCGCGAAGGATCAGCGCGGTGTCGGGACGCACCGCGGCGCGACCGGCGACGAACCCGGTCGCCTCCGAGTCGTCATGATCAACCCGCCGATGCCTCGTGAAGCTCGATCGGGTTGCCGTCGGGATCTTCGAGCTGAATCTGCGCGCCCCCCACGCCGCGTTCGATGTCGTTTCGGAAGGGTGTCCCGGCCGCGCGGAGTCGTTCGATGAGCGCGGCGAAGTCGTCGACGTAGAGGACGACGCGGTTCCAGCCGCCGGCGACCTGAGCGCGGCCGTCGGGCATGGGACGCGCGCCGGAGCTGCCGGGGCCGCTCAGGAGCAAGCGCAAGTCACCGCGGGAGACCGTCGCGAACGCCGTGCCGGACTGCAGGTCGAGCGTGAAGCCCAGTTGCTCGGTGTAGAAGCGAACGGCGCGATCGACGTCCGTGTTCTGGTAGCGGACGACGGCCGAGGTGGCATCGGGGACTTCCGCTGTCGAGGTCGATTCCTCCGGCGCCTCGTGAAGCTCGACCGGATTGCCGTCGGGATCCTCGAGCTGAATCTGCGCGCCCCCCACGCCGCTTTCGATGTCGTTTCGGAAGGGTGTTCCGGCCGCGCGGAGTCGTTCGATGAGCGCGGCGAGGTCGTCGACGTAGAGGACGACGCGGTTCCAGCCGCCCGCGACCTGAGCGCGGCCGTCGGGCATCGGGCGCGCGCCGGAGCTGCCGGGGCCGCTCAGGAGCAAGCGCAAGTCACCGCGGGAGACCGTCGCGAACGCCGTGCCGGCCTGCAGGTCGAGCGTGAAGCCGAGCCGCTCGGTGTAGAAGCGAACGGCGCGATCGACGTCCGTGACCTGGTAGCGGACGACGGCCGAGGTGGCATCGGGGCCTTCCATGACCGAGGTCGATCCGGTGGTATGGGACATGCAACCTCCGAGAGAGAGAATGACCAGGATGAGGATGATCTTGACGATGATCTTCATGCGCCGATTCTGTCGCCCGCGCGCGCCGCCGTATTGGACAAATTGGAAGCCGCGGGCCCGAGCGACTGCGACGTGGTCCTCCTTCACCGATAGGTGTCATTCCAGCATATTCGTAGAACGCAGCTGTACAATCGCGGCTCCCCGCCGGTGCGGACGGAGAACGAGATCCGTCGTGCTCAACCCTTTTCCGCCAATCGGCCGTCCCGCGGCTATCCGGCCACTATGCGTACTTCCGCCGCCGCTTCGAGATGAGGCATACGTATTGCAGTTGTGCCCCGTGTGCGACAACTGGGCACATCGGATGCGCCCTTCCGACGACGGTGCCCAAGAACCACGAGGAGCTATCATGCGTAGTCTGCTCATAGGTGTACTATCCAGCATCGCGCTCGTGCCCGCCTGCGCTGCTGAGGTGGACGTGACCGAGCCTGATCCTGCCGCGCAGGAGCCCGAAGCATCCGATCGTGCCGCAACGCAGGACGACGTCGGCATCGCGACCGCGGCGTTCTCACGAACTGACGCTCATGTCCGGATGGCGTATCGCGGTGGCACGGGGGGCGGCTGGTTCGACATCCCGTGTGCGCATGACGAGGTGGCGATCGGACTGTACGGGCGGAGCGGCGCGCTCGTCGACCAGGTGGGTCTCGTCTGCGCGCCGCTCCAGGCAAACGGCAGCATCGGTCCCTACTCCACCCGCGGCTCCGCCGGTGGCTATGGCGGCGGGCCATTCTCCACGCTGTGTCCAAGCGGGGAGGTGCTGGTCGGCCTCGAAGGACGCTCCGGGAAGTATGTGGATCAGATCGGGATCCAGTGCGCCCCGGTGGACGACTGGTGCAGCTGCGGCAGCGTCCGAAACGGCTATTACGCGGGTGGAGGTCCGGGCGGAGGCGCATTCACCGATACCTGCCCGAAGGGCTACGTCATCACCTCGCTCTCCGGTCGGAGCGGCAGCCTCGCCGACGCCATCCAAGGCGTCTGCACGTATTTGCAGCAGTAGCTCAGCCCCGCGGCGGACCGTGCGCTCTCTCGAATCCTCCCCGGATGCCCCGGTCCGAGAGGGCGCTGGCCTGAGTTCGTCCCTAAATCCACGACAGCCGTGGGACCCCAGCGCTGGGCGTCACTGAGCAGGCACGTTCCGCCGCGTCTCGAAGTCGTTGTCGTGCCAGCTGTTGGTGGGCGACGACGAATTGTAGCTCTGCCACGCGTCATAGACGGAGTTCCCGTGGGCGACGTTGCCGAGGATGTGCCCGTTGCGGCCGTTCGCCACGCGAATCCCATAGTCGTTCGACGTCGTGACAGTGCCCTCGATGGTGAAAGTGTAAGTGTCCTTGAACTCTACGCCGACCCACCCGCCAGTCGCCTCAAAATTCTCAACCACGTTGTTCTCGCCGCCGAGGACGTAGAGACCCCCGCCCCAGTTCCCGGTCGCTTCTCCCCCAAAATACTGAATCCAGTCGCTGTCCTCCTGGTAGAACCCTATCTCGCGATTCTCGAGGACGGCGGTGTCCACGATGCTCGCGCTGGAGGCCCTGATCAGCTCCACCCCGTGGCCCCAGTTTTGGGAGAAGTTGCTGTCCTCAACCCGAAAGTTGACGCTGTCCGCCACGTGCAGTCCGGCACCGTACGTGCCGCCCGCGTCCACGAGAATGATCTGCAGGTCGCTCGCGTCCTTCACCCAGAGCCCATAGTTCCAGCGCCCCGCGCTGCCGATGCGGCAATCGTGAATCGTGGCGCCGGACCCGCCGAGCACTTTGAGCCCGCAGCTGCGGGCTGTTCCCGTGTCATCTTCGCAGTTCTCCAGCGGGACGAACCCGGCAGAGCTGATGATGCTGTGACCGTTGCAGAACAGGCTCGCGCCGTTTCGCAGCTCGATTTGGCCAATGTGGTCTTCAGTCAGGCTCGTGGTTTCCTCGATGATCACATTGCCGACGGTGATGGCGCCAGCCATCGGCGATGCCGACAGGACAGCAGTCCAGGCTGCCCACGCTGCCCACCACCGCGAGGGGCCGAAGCCCGTGGATTGAAGCCCTCTCTTCGATCGATCCTCGCGCATCACCAAGCCTCCTGTTCGCCCCCTGCGGCCATATAGCACCCGGCCGGATAGCAGCAAACGGTGCTCCCCCGACACAACTGTGCTGCGGGGGGCGGCGGCGCACGACAGGCCGTACGCCAGGAGCTCACCCCAGCCTGTCACCGGGCACCTCGGTGAACCACCTGGAGCGGCTGCTGGGAGGGCTGCTTCTGGCGATGTCGCCGTGGGTACCGTGGGCACAGCCCTTCCGGCGGAGCTGATAGGTCGACGTGTCAACGAGTGCAGGGAGGCTGCACGAAAATAAGTTGGGCGGACAGGTATGCGCCTCTCTCGATGGAATATAGCGTTCCCGAGCATTGTCCCTGGATCTGCGCTGCACCAGCTCGGCTGCGATCCCGGCTGGAGGATCGCGTGAATGGGGCGAGCTCGTCGCGGGACAACGCCGCCGCCGGACGAGAAGACCACCTCGTCCCGCTGTCGCGCGTCCTCCCTCTCGGTATGTCTACGGTATCACGAAAATGACCGAGAGATCATCCACGTAGAAGGCGCCCGTGGAGTTCGCGCCCATCCAGGCTCTGACCGCGCCGAAGTTCCGCGCCTGGTTGAGGTAGTAGCTCGGGATCGCGACGTCGAGGCTGCCCGACGCCGCCCCCAGGAGGGTCATGGTCGCCGTCGCCGCGCTCGCGCCGATGTTGAACGTCACCTGCACGCTGAACACCTGCCCGCGTTGATAGGTCCCAAAGGTCAGGTTGCTGTCGTCGTTGACGCGCATCGTTCCGTTCGTGAGAAAGTCGAGGTGCAAGAAGCTGCTCAGGTCGTTCAGCGGCTGGTTGAAGCCCTCGAACTGCAGCGTCGGGACCCCGCCGCCCGCGCTTGGAATGAAGAGCCTGGCGGTCGCCATGTACTGACCATCTCCACGGAAGGCGCTGAAGCGACCCTGGACCGACGTCACGTCGTTGAAGCTCGGGTGCTGGATGAGCACCCACTGATCGCTGGCCTCGCCAGCCGGAGAAGCGGCCACCGTCACGTTGCCGTTGCCGAGCGCCGTCGCGACGGTGCCGACCGCTTGCTGTGAGCCCGGCGGCTGAGATGCGGCGTCCTGGTTGAACCCGGCGCTGAGCAGCGTCTCGGCGGTGCAGCCCGTGAGCAGCGCCGGCGCGGCCAGCAGCGGCAGACCCAGGATCGTGCGCCGAGAAACGAGGAGCGATTTGCCGGTCGCATGAGCATTGGCGCGAGCAGACTCGATCGTTCTCAGGTACCCGCGGGCGGCGAGCCGGCCGTAGCGCGGGAGCCGGACGCCGAGGGCAATGGTGCAAGCATCTTCCACGCACACTGCGGCCCATCACGCCCGGACGCCGGAGCTCCGGGCGCTCGCTCGCGCCGGGCGATCTCGGTAGAATCGCCTCCGTGGCTCCACCCGGCGAAGGGCTCGTGCCCCTGGTTCCCTCGGCCCTCCTCTCGAGCCGCTGGTCGCGGGATAACCTCATCACCCCCGATCCGTCGCGCCTCTACACCGGGCCCTTCTCGGCGCGCGTCGGCGTCGAGCAGCTGCAGGAGCAGCTCGACGCGCTGACCTCGGTGCTCGGAGACCTCGAGGTGGAGGAGGCGAACCTCGGTGTGCTGTCCTGGAACGTCCGCGGCCGGGATCGGCGCGGCCCCGTCCACCTGGTCCTGCCGCTCGGCATCGACCAGGCGGGCGTCGGCGGACGCAGCAGAGCGCGCGTGCCCGAGCGCTGCTTCGAGCACGCGCGCACCTTCGCCGAGCGCCGGTTAAATCGCTATCTCCTGGCTCCGGACCAGCTCGTCGAGGCGCGCGGCGCCGGAGTGGGGGCCTGTTTTCGGCTGCCGAGCGGCTATCTCCCTCTGACCTTCGGCCTGGGTCGCGCCCGCGTCGACGTCATCCACGAGGACGGTGCCTGGGGGATCGGCCTCGGGGCACGCTCGACCCGGGAGATCCTCGTCGAGCTCTGCGCGGCCATGGCTTACCATTACGACCTCGAGAGCGGGACGATGATCGCCGACGTCGTGATCAACGACGGCGACTTCCTGGTGAAACGGGATCGCGACGGCAGCTTCGCGCTCCGCTGGACGGCGGCGCGCACCCTGGAGAGCGGCGTCGGCCCCGAGCGGTTCTTGCTCTATCTCATGCAGCTCATGGCGTACGAGGACTGGGAGGTCGACGGCGATCTGCTGGGGCTCCCCGTTCCGCTCACCGATCCCGAGGCGGCGTTCGCAGGCTTCACGCGGGGCAGGGGCCTGCGCTGCCTGGACCTCGGCGAGGATCCCGCGCGCGGCGTCGCGCAGGCCCGGGCGCTCCTCGATTCCTTCGCGCGCTCTCGAGAAGGCAGGGCTTATCGCCCCTGGGTCGAGCGCTACCGCGATCCTCATTCCGCACCCCCCTTGGCGTCCGATGATCCGCGACGACCCTGGTGGAACCTGGTCGAGCTGCGACAACGCCGCGACCGATTGCGGCTCGAGCGCGGCGAGGAAGCCGCCGCGCCGCTCAGCACCCTCATCGAACGCTTGCTCGGGGTGGTCGGCGTCTCGGATCCCGCGGACGCCGGCTCGGCGCCCTCGGTCAATGACGTCGATCGCAGGGAGGTGCTCGACCTGCTCGAGAGCGCTGGCGTCAGGGCCGATGCGCGCGCGTCGGCCGCCGACACATGGTTCGAGAGCTGGCCCTACCGGAGTCGCGCCGAGCTCGAAGCGCGCCTGCCGGGCCTCGCGGCCTTGCCACCGAGCCGGCTTCTGTGTCCAGGCGTCGCGCCCGCCGAGGAGGAGGGCACGCTCGCCGCTCTCGATCGCTGGTCCCGCGCTCGCCCCGCCCGCGAGCTGGCCAATCCGGAGCTCTTCGGCGGACGGCGTCTGGCACCGGACGCCCTCGCCACGGCCGTGTCGCTCCTTCCCAGCTTCGAGGCCTTCATGGATGACGCCCTCCACGACCCGCGCTGGGGCTACTACGCCAACCGCGTCGTCATCGGACAGGAAGGTCACTTCTCGACCCATCCAGAGAACCTGACGCCGCACTATGGCCGCTGGGTGGCCGCCTGGGCCTTCGAGGTGTGGAGAGAGCTTTGCGCGAGCGGCAAGCTGCGGCGGGATGAGCCCTTCTCGCTCGTCGAGCTCGGCGCGGGCAACGGACGCCTTGCCCGCGACGTCCTGGATGCGGTCCGGAGCCTGAGCGGCTCGAGCGACGACTGGCGTCGCTTCAGGGAGGTCCTCGAGGTTCGCATCTACGAGATCTCGGATCCCCTGCGCAAGAAGCAGCAGGCTCTGCTCGGCGCCGACGCCCGCGTGCTCGAGGGAGACGCGCGGGCGCCGGCAGGCTGCCTGCGCCGCGACTTCCCTGAGGGGTTCGTGGGGCTCGTCGTCACCAACGAGCTGCCGGACGCCTTCGGAGTCCACAAGGTCCGTCTCTCGGCGAGCGGGGACGCCGAGGCGGTCCTGGTCGTCCCGCGCATCGAGTCACAGCTCCTCGATGCGCTCCGCCCAGAGCTCCGAGACGCCTGCCGTCAGGCCGACGCGCGTCTTCGTCCGCTCCTCGGCGAGACCCGCCACGGCGGTGAGCTCCTGCTCGATCGGAGCTGTCTGGGAGATCTGATGACGGCCCTCTACCGGCTCCCCGCGGGCCAGCGTGAGCCGCTGATCGACAAGGTCTGGTTCGACGAGGTGCTCGTGCCGGCCGCCTGCTTCGGCTCGCTCGCGGTGGTCCTTCGGCGTGGCGCGTCCGAAATGGCTCGGGCCCTGGCGGCTGAGCCGTCCGGGGTCATCACCTATGTGAACGTTCACGCGACCCGCTTCATCGGCGAGCTCGCCAAGGTCCTGCGCCTGGGCCAGGTCCTCACCATCGATTACGGCGACACGACCTGGGGCCTCATTCAGGGGGCCAGGCAGGGCCAGTTTCCTTTCCGGATCTACTGCGATGAAGGGAGCTATCTTCCGCGCCCCAACACCCCGTACGCGCGTCCGGGCGCGCAGGACCTGACGGCCGACGTCAACTTCACCGATCTCTCGCTGGCGGCTCGCGAGGCCGGGCTCGGGCACGTCTACTTCGGTCCTGAACGCGCGATCGCCGGCCGCGAGCTTCCTCGGGTCCTCGCGTCCACCGATCAGCGCCCTTTCGCCGAGTTCGTGGGGAACTCGGTCTTCAAGCTGCTCGTCGTGGGACGCGGCGCGTCCTATTTCCCGGAGCTGCCAGGGCTCGAGCCGCTCCCGCTCCTCACGCACGCGCCCGACGCGACGCTCGACGGACCGAGAGCGAGCACTGGCACGACCAGCTCGCCGGCGTGAGGGAGGGCCCCCGACTAGGGGATTTCGGGATCGGTGTGCCTTCGCCACTCGTTCCGCGCGCTCGAGTTGGCGGTCCGGGCGGCGAGCTCGCGCTCCACGCCGGTGATGGCGGGCATCTTGCGATGGCGCAGCTCCCCGGGAAGGGTGATCTCCACCTGAGTTCGTGCTTCACGCAGCGTGCCGGGCCATCCGCCGGCGGCGGGGCGGCCTTCTCGATGGAGGTCTTGACGCCAACGCCTGGCCCACGCCTGACCCAGCGCGTTTGCGCTCTGCTCGATGAATCGTTGCCGCACGATCGCCTGCGCCGAGCCGTCCTCGTCGGCTCCTGGCTCTGGCGGGGCGCTCTCGGCGCCCAGGCTCGGCGCTGGGCGCTTCACTCGGTGACCGTAGGCTGAGGCCCCGGGACGATCCCTGCGATGTCCGGATCCTCTCCCGGTGTCCCGCTGACGCCGGAGCCCTTTCCCATGCGGCGCGCGAGACGGTTCGCGTCTTTCTCGCGCTGCTTCTCTTGCCGTTCGCGTTCCTTTTGCCGCTTCAATGCTCCTTGTCTCTGCATGCGAAACAGGCCTTTCGGCGCCTCCGGGCGCGTTCTTCAGCACCTCATGGTGCGTCCTGAGTGCGCAGGCGTGGCGGCGCACGAGCGCCGCCACGCCGCGCCCGTGATCAGTACCGGTCGCGACCGCCGCCGCCGCCGAAGCCGCGCGCCGGACGCTCCTGGGCCTCGTTGACCTTCAGCGCGCGGCCATCGACCATGGCGCCGTTCAGCTGCGAGATGGCGCTGTTCGCGTCCTGGGCCGTGCCCATGGTCACGAACGCGAAGCCGCGCGGCTGGCCCGTCTCGCGGTCGGTCGGCATCGCGATCTCACGGACCTCGCCGGCCGCGGCGAACGCGGACTCGAGGGTCTCGCGGGTGGTGCTGAACGAAACATTTCCTACGTAGAGACGATTTCCCATGCCATCCTGCTCTTTTACGGCTTTCTGGTGCGCTCCGCAGCGCTCTCGGCCTGCCATCCGACGAAGCCGTAACGGATCGAACGGAGACGTGCGGCGCGGAACTCCCGCGCGATCACACGGTGCGTCGTCCAGTCATCCGAGCGAGCTGCAATCTCCCTCACGAGAGAGGGAAGAGGGAAAGCGTCGTTATAGAGGGCCAGGGACGGTCGTGAGGAGGGCATCCTAGCCCGGTGCGTCGTCGTCCGCAAGCGGGCCGTTCCGTCTTCCGACGCCGAGCCAGCCGCCGACCGCAGGCAGCCGGCGAACAATGAGGTTGCATCGGAGCGAAATGGCCCATGTCCGCGATCGCCGTGCACCTCGGTCCCGGACCCTGCGAGGGCCCGCCGTGAGCTGAGGGGGGCCTGGCGCCCGCGCCCCTCGCGACCGCGCAGCGTGCTGGACGGGCCCGGCCCCCGGCGCGAGGACGTCAATCTCACGTGTAGGCCGCGGACGCATCCGACCGCGAACAAGCGAGCTGCTTGGAATCGGAGCAGCTCATCGGCTCGATGTGGGTGATCGTCGAGTCGTGTCCTGAAGTGGACCCCGAGCGACCGCTGTCGGCCTTACGACCCTGGGATGTATGCACGGCCCGATGGGCTCGCTCGGTACGCTCACCGGCGGCGCTGGCGGGGTGCACGACCTGTCGACGGCAGCGGCGAGCGCTCGAGGATCGAGAACGCTCGCCCGGGGTTCCGCGCGGTCGCGCCGGCGCTACCGAGGGGGCGGCGTCTTCGCGGCGCAGCAAGTGAACTTTGCGTGGCTCGACTCGTGGGCGGCGCAGCGACCATCGTTTCCGGCGTCGAACGCCGCGAGCTCCGCGCCGTCGCTCGCGCACGTGGCGTAGGCCCGTTCCTTGAGGGCGGTCGCGTCGATGCACGAGGTGCCGTCGCCCAGAGAACCACCCCAGCAGGCCTCCGGCGGAGGAGGCGGCGGCTCGTTACCGCAGCACTCGAAGAAGGCCTTGCTGGTCTCGTAGCCGGTGCAACGCGGGTTTTCCTCCTCGTACGTGAAGGAGGTGAACCTGGCGCCTGCGCTCACGCACGTCGCATAGGCCCGATCCTTCATGGCCGTGCGGTCGACGCAGGAGAGGCCATCGCCCAGCTCGCCCTTCCAGCACGCGCCGGACGGAGGAGGCGGCGGCGGAGGAGGAGGAGGCTCGTTACCGCAGCACTCGAAGTAACCCCAGGTGGTCTCGTGGGCCGCGCAGCTCGGGTTGTTCCGCTCGTAATCGAAGAAGGTGAGGTCTGCGGCCGAGCGCGAGCACGCCGCATAGGCCTGGTCCTTGAGCGCGGAGGGGTCGACGCAGGATCTGCGATCGCCCAGCTCGCCCTTCCAGCACGCGCGCGGCGGAGGGGGCGGCGGCTCGCCGCCGCAGCACTCGAAGGTGGCCTTGGTGGCCTCGTTCGGACCGCAGCGCCCGGGGTCCGGCAGGGCGTCGAGCCAGGTGAGCCGGGCGCCCGCGCTCACGCACATCGCGTAGGCCCGATCCTTGATGGCGCCCATGTCGATGCAGGAGGCCCCGTTCCCCAGCTCGCCCTTCCAGCACGAGTTCGGCGGCGGCGGAGGCGGCGGCTCGCCGCCGCAGCACTCGAAGACCACCTCGCTGCTCTCGTGCTCGGCGCAGCTCGGGTTGAGGGTGTCGCTCACGAAGCTCGCGAGCTCCGCGCCCATCCTCGCGCACCTCGCCTGGGCGTGATCCCGGAGCGTGGCCGTGTCGTGGCACGTGAACCCGTCGCCCATGTCCCCGAGCCAGCACGCCGAGGGCGGGGGGGGAGGCAAACGTCCCCCGCCGCCCTCCGAGCCCGGGTCCTCCCCGCCGCCCGTCCCTTGATTCGCGTCCCCGCCGTTCCCGCCTTCCCCGCCCGTCGAGCCCGCTGGTGGATCGGGATCCGCCGCCAGGGTGATGGTGCACCCGGAGCCGACGAGGAGACTGGATATCGAGACGCTGAGCAATAGACCTATCGCAAGGGAAGTCCGCATCGTGATCCTCCGTGAAAGCCGGCGTTGCGCCGGACAGCTCCGAACGCGCCGCTCGAGCTCGGGTCAGCGCGCCCTCTCCGTCGTGTCGCTCTCCATCTATCAACCGCGACGGGGCCGGCGGTTTCCTCGGGCGGGCGATTTCGCGCTCAGAAGGGGCAGCACGTGTAGCTCAGGCTCGTGGCCGTGGCGTCGGTGCAGGCGACGTGTTTGTCCCCGAACACGCGACGGAAGAGATAGTGGCCCTTGCCGCTGCAGAGCGCCGTGGCCTCGGCATCCAGCCTCTCGTACGGCTGGCACGCCTCACCGAAGTCCATCTCGCTCGTCCAGCACGACGGCGAAGGCAGCGGATCCCCCGGGGGGCAGCACTCGTAGTAGACCCTGGTCGTCTCGTGGTCACCGCAGTCCCGGTCAGGCTGCTCCTGCTCGAGGGAGCGGAGCTCCGTGCCCCTGTCCCTGCACATCGTCCAGACCTCGTCCTTGACATACGTCGTGTCGAAGCACGTGACGCCGTCGCCGAGCACCCCTTTCCAGCACGTGGTCAGCGCCATCTTCCCGCACGTGTACTCGGCGTCGAGGTAGCCCCCGTGATCGCAGGGATCGAGCAGCGTCAGGTCCGCGACGATGAGGCCTTGCGCCTCGCACTGCGCCCTGGCCTCACGCCGCAACACGTCCGCCGTCCGGCAGAGCGCCTCGTCCCGCGGGGCCACCGGATCTTCGGTCGCGGGTCCTTCGGCGTCCGGGGCACGGGTGCCTTCTCCGCTCTCGCCCTCGTGCGCTGCCGCTTCCGCGGGGACGCCTCCGGCGCCTCGGCGCAGCGCGGCGTGAGGCCCGCGCTGCGCGAGAGGAGATAGCCCTTCCGGGCCGTCGACCCACCTCCGGCCCAGCGTCTGCGGAGGGGTCAGCGGCTCGACGCGCCCGCGCGCCGGCGGAGGCGAGGCGCGGTCGACAGGGAGCCCGCTGTCGTCCAGGAGCCCTGGGGTGTCGTTCGCGTCCCGCGGCGGCACGGCGCTGCGCGGCACGGGCGGCGCCGGAGCGAGCCGGCGGGGAGGTTCCTGGAGGAGCGGGGCGCGGATCCGGGGAGGCGGCGCTGTCGGGCCGTGGGCCGGCGTGCGCTCCAGGAGCCCGGCGTCCGCGGGAGTCGGATCACCCGCGCGCTCGATCGCTGGCTCGACGGGGCGCTCTGTGAAGATCGAGCCGGGTGTCAGGCCCTGGAGCCCGGTGCCGAGGGCGACGACGCTCGCGCTGGCGCCCAGCGCCAGCACGAGCGAGCGCCCCCCGCTCCCGGCCATGAAAGGCCGCCGCCCGCGCCGGTCGAGCTCCGCGACGAGGCGCGCCTCGAGCCGAGGGGACGGCTTCACCGCGGCGAGCTGCTCGTCCACCTCGCGCAGCAACGCGAGCAGATCACGGTTTCGCGTCATGGCCCACCTCCCATCCGGCGTCGCGGAGCTGCGCAACCGCCTTTTGAATCAGCTTGCAAACGTATCCCTTGGAGTGGCCGAGTATCTTCCCGATCTCCTCCTGCTCCTTGCCGTCGAGATAAAACATCGAGAAAGCGACCTGTTCTTTGGGAGGCAGCGTGCCCAGCGTCTCGAGCGCGCGGCGCAGATCGTCGCGCGCGATCGTCACTTCATCGAGGGGGCTGCGCTCGCCCTCGCCTTGCCCGAGCAGCCAGCGGATGGGGGGGAGCGCCAGGAATCGGTCCCGGCGCAGGCGGTTCAGGCAGCGATTCGAGGTCGTCCGGTACAGCCACCCCTCGAGGTTGTCTCGGTCGGTCAGGGTGTCGAGCGCCTTCATCAGGTCGAGGAAGACGTCCTGCGTCACGTCCTCTGCCCAGGCCACGTTGCCGCGGCCGTAACGGAGCGCGAGGCGGTACACCAGGCGATGGTGGTTGCGGTAGAGCGCGCCGAGCTCCAGCGCCTCTTCGCCGGAGCGCTGCGTCACGGCGGGGGGGAGCTTCCGCTCCGAAGGCACGGCGATGTCGTCCGGCGGAGCGCTCCGGCCTCCGTCCCCCGGAGGGGGGAGCAGCTCCTCCGCCCGGGTCTGGCCCTCGAAATGAGGTCGCGCGGCGAGGTTCACCGGCGCCTCCCAGCGAGGGTCCCGTCCGCCGTGAAGCCCCACGAGCCGACCACGAGCTGCGCCATCTGACACCCTACACAATCGAGGTCGGCGCTGGTTTCCTCTCGGCGGCCTCAGGCGGCGATTTCCCCTCCACGGGGTTCTCCTGGTACCCTCCTGCAACGTCCGCGGTAGAATCGGCGAACGTCACGAGAACCGCTGCGGATCGGCGGCGTCGGGCCCTCGAGGCTGCGCGGGCGCGCGTTGCTCACCCGGCGCGCAGCGTCTTCATCGCGCCGGCCCACGCGAGCAGCTGATCGAGCAAGGCGAAGGCGGACTTCTCGTGGCGGGGGCGGGGCTTGAACACGCTGAAATTTTCGAAGTCGTCGAACAGAGAGAGCATGACCTGCGAGCGCACGTCCGCGATCTGGAGCTCGGCCATCACGAGCCGGAGGTGCTCGACGGCGCGCGAGCCGCCCGCGCTGCCGTAGCTCACGAAGCCAGCCGCCTTGTTGTTCCACTCCTTGTACAGGTAATCGATCGCGTTCTTGAGCGCGCCCGAGGTGCCGTGGTTGTACTCCGGCGTGACGAACACGAAGGCGTCGAACGAATCGATCTTTGCCGCCCACGCCTTGGTGTGAGGCTTCGTGTACTGTCCCATCGACGGGGGCGCCGGCTCGTCGAGCAACGGCAGGTCGAAATCCTTGATATCGACGAGCTCGTAGTCGGCGCCGCCCTTCTTCGTCGCCAGGTCGTGCACCCACTTCGCGACGGCCTCGCCGTTGCGGCCCGGCCGCGTGCTCCCCAGGATGATCGCCACCTTCAACATGTCTTCTCTCCAGGGCAATAGCCCCTCTCCGCTCGAGCCAACGGGCGGCGTGATGCGCATTCCCACGACGCCGTGGTGGAGGTGAGGGGGCTCACGAGGTTGCTACCCGCTCGACGCTACTACCAGCCAGGCAGGCTTCCCGCCAGCCACGTGTCGCGGGAGCGCGCGATCCCTGAACCCGTGCCGCCGCTTGCGTGGCCGCAGGCGCCACGGGGGTGAGCCCTGGTACGGGCAGGCGGGCCGCGCCATGGGACTTGCCGCGTTATCGTCCAGGCTCGTCCCCGGGGTGGGGTCGGACATCACGGGGCGGGATCGCCGGCGCCGAGCCCCGAGATCGCCTGGCGCACGATGCCGCCCCGGACCCAGACCCAGACCTCGCGGGAGTCCACGTGAGCGATGTTCTGGATGGCGAAGAGCTCGGGGGGCGTCGTGAACGACCAGTGATGGGCGTCGGACAGGCGGTAGACGTGGATCACGTTCTCGCCGATCGCGTAGACGGCATAGAAGCCTTCCCCGGCGGCCGAGATGGGGTATCCGATGATAGGGCCCGGCCGGCGCTCCTGCGGCGCGAGAGCCGCCTTTGTCGCCGCGAAGGGGCTGGTCCAGAGGCTGGACGCCCCGTAGAGCCCGTCGTCGGAGTAGGGCTCCGCCTCCAGCCACACGAGCGTCTGGCCGTCGCTCTTGATGTCGGCGATGACCCGAGGCGACTCCGCCCGGAGCAGCGGTTCGACGGTGTGGGTCTGACGGCTCCAGATCCACCCCTCGGACGTGGCGTCTTCGAGGGTCGCCAGGCCGAGCGCATGATCGCCGACTGGAACCATCTCGTAGAACGATGGCGCGCCGTTGCCTGACTGGCGACCGAACCTCTTGGCCTGGTTGCTGATCCTGTCGTAGATGTTGACCGTGCCGGGCCCGGGCCCCGATAGCGCGAGGGTGTCGTCGGTCGTGTAGAGGCCCTGGCTCAGCGCGTCGACCGGGATGGGTTGGCTCGCGGTGGCGAGCGCGTCGTAGCCGGAGACGAGGTAGGCCGAGCCGGGCGCCTCGACGCTCACCCTCTGCGCGCCGAGCCAGACCCGCTCATGACCGACGCTGGGTACCGTCGGTATGCAGTACTCCTGCATCGGGTCGGCCTCGGGCACGGTCGGCTCGAGGTCCTTGTAGCGCCATGCGGCGAGCGGTGTCCCGTCGGCGTCGTAGACGCCGGTCCGTCGCTCACCCCGGTGCTCGAAATACAGCCCGACGCGGTAGCCGTCGCCCCATCGAACGACGGTCGGCGAGGCGGTCCATGGATACTTGCCGGCGTCCCAGTCGACGACGAGCGACGTGCAGCCCGGAGCGCTGCCCGGGCAATGCTCCCAGCGCAAGGACGGCAGCGCCTTGCCGGGCTCGTCGGCGACGTCGACCTGGCACCTTTCGAGCCAACCCGTGGCTCTCCAGGTGCTGTCGCCTTGATCTTCAGGCGCATCCGGGCCAGCGTCACCCGGGACGCCGGCGCCGGTCGTCGCCTCGCCTGCAGTCCCGGACCCGTGCGTGCTGCCCTGGGTCGCGTCAGCGGTCGCCGGATGTCCGCCGGTGCCGCCGGTGCCGTCGACGCTCGGAGGCTCCGGCGCGCCGCGAGAGCAGCTCGCCGAGAGGGCCGAAAGGGAGAAGAAGAATGGCACGGCGCGCGCCGCGAGACTGGCAAGGAGGTCGTGTTGCATGGCTCAGAATACCGTGGAAGCGCCGGTCAATCCGCTTTCTGAACTGTCGTCGGCGACGTCAACGTCAGCAACGGCCGTGCCGGCCGTGGCTCTCCTCGGCGGCGCTGGTGCCTTGGCGGACCCGCTCGGGGCGCCGCGCGTCGCGGATGCCGGAAACATCGACCGACGAAGGCGCTTTCCATTCAGCGCGCAGGGCCAGGGCTCTGCTGCCGCCTCGGGGGCGACCGCGATGCTCTTCGCGCCACGACCGTGACATGTCACGCCGCGACCGTGACACGTCACGCCGGGACGTGACATGTCACGGGGCGCGCGACGCTACCGCTCGAGTTTGGGGCGCGGTGCCAGCGCGGTGAGCTTCGTTGCGCGCAGGCGGACCCCGGAAGATCAAGGCGATTCCTGGCAGGCGATCTCAAGCCACCTCCCTCCGATGTAGTGCGTCCGATTCATGCATGACACGGCGCGCGCCGTCGCGATCGCGGCGCCGCGCGGCCTGTATCCTGCGTAGACACGCCCCGGCGTCGGAGATTTGCTTGAGCCGTTTGTCATTTGTATTTACTTGCGGCCTTGGTCCGTTCGTGAACAATCTGCTCGGCGGCGCGGTCGAGATGATCGTCAATCCTGGCGATCGCCGCGGTCGCGTCGAGACTCTTCCTTTTGGCCGTGGCAGCGCGTGATCGAGGGGCAGCCTCGCGCGCGCGGCCGGCAGTGGAGATCAAGAGCCATGACCGACAAGAAGCAAGGAGCACCTTCGTCCAGCTCGACCCGTACCCGCCGCCAGGTGCTGAAGCAGGCCGTGGGCCTCGGCGCGGGGCTGGCCGCCACGAGCTTGCTCGGTGGCGAGGCGTCGGCGGCGCCGCGCATCCGCTCCGGGACCTTCATGACGAGCGACGGGGTCGCCCTCAACTACCTGGAGGCGGGGAGGGGGAGGCCGCTGCTGCTCCTGCACGGGTGGTCCCAGTCGGCCGCGCTGTACAGGGCGCAGATCCTCGCCTTCTCGCGGCACCACCATGTCTTCGCGCTCGACTGGCGCGGACATGGCGCGTCGGAGAAGCCCGAGCACGGCTACCGCATGGCCCGCTTCAGCAGGGATCTTCACGAATTCATCTCCGGGATGAGGTTCAAGCACCTCTCCGTGCTCGGTCACTCGATGGGGTGCGGCGCGCTCTACGGCTACTGGGACAACTACGGGGGTCGCGCTCTGGACCGGCTGATCCTCGTCGACGTGGGCCCGGCGATGACGGCCTGGCCCGACTGGTCCCCGGAAGAGGCGGTCGAGGCGGGGGCCCTGTTCACCCCGCAGTCGCTCCACGAGACGGCCGCCGCGCTGCGCGGGCCCGACGGGATCGCCACGACCTACGGGCTCGTGGCCACCATGTTCACCGCCGGCTACCCGGCGGATCAGCTCGCCCTGGTCGTCGAGCAGAACCTGAAGCTCCCGCGCGAGTACGCCGCCAAGCTGCTCGTGGACCAGGCCGAGCAGGACTGGAGGGACGTGATCCCGCGGATCGACGTGCCCACGCTCGTCGTCGGCGGAGAGGCGAGCATCTTCAACCCCATCTCCCAGCAGTGGGTCGCCGACCAGATCCCCGGCGCCGAGCTCATCCTCTTCGGCGCGGACGAGGGGGGCAGCCACTTCATGTGGCTCGAGAACCCCGAGAAGTTCAACGAGGATGTCCTCGACTTCCTCGGCTGAGCTGCGCCATCCCTGAGCGGCTGTCGCGCGGGGCTGCGCGGCGGCACCTGCCTTCGCTGTCGATACGATAACTCGGCGCCTATTGCTTCTTTCTGCTCGACCAGTTCTCGATCGGCAGGCCCTGAAATCGCCGAAAATCTCGGGTATTCACCGTTACCAGGATCAGGTCGTTGCTCTTCGCGATGGCGGCGATTTGGCCGTCCACGAACGGTGCCGACGTTCCCTTTCCATCGAGCCGAGCGCGCTCGTCGGCATGCCATGCCGAGGCCGCGGCATCGTACGGCAGGATGGGAAAAGACAGGTAAACGACCTCGCGCAGGTACGCCTCCAGCGCCGTGCGCCGCTTGCCTGAGGGCAGGAGCCGACAGCCGTACCACAGCTCGTGCCACACGGGGGCGGCGAGCGCGCTCTCGTGCGCGTGGGCCTCGATCTTCGCGAGCATCGCCTCGTCGGGCGCCTGCTTCATCGGCTCCGAGATCGTGGAGGTGTCGAGCAAGAAGCGCGGGCTCACAGCTTGACCTGTCGACCCGGCGAACGGTCGCGAACGGACGCGGCGAAGTCGCGCTCCAGGCCCACCTCCGCGAGGTCGTGCCTCTTCCGGAATGCACGGTACGCGTCGCCGAAGCTCGGTCGATCCGAGCGCAGCCGGTCGAACTCCTCCCGGGACAGGACGACCGCCACGGGGCGACCTCTCCGGGTGAGCTCGACGACTTCACCCGCTTCCGCTTGCTCGATGATGGAGGGGAGATGGGCCCGAGCTTCTGCGACGGAGTAGCGATGCGCCATTCCATAGATGTACACCAATATGTACATTCGTGCAACCGGGCGGGATGGCTCTGGTCCTCGCTCGGGTCGCGCAGCTCGGCGTCAGGACCGGTCTTGGCGCCGGAGAACTCCCTCCGACGATGCTGCCGACGATACGTGGCTTGCGACCAGCGAGTCGGCGCAGGGGTTCACGCGCGTGTGCTGTCAGCCTGCATGCGCGTGCTGCCAGACCGGAGATAAGGGCGATTATGCCCCCGCACACGGCGCACCGGACAGCTTGCGGCTTGTTCGCCCTCCGCGTGACGATCTCGGCGCGCACGTCGAGGAGACAGTCCACGGTCGGCTGATCGGGCTGACGCACCCTTATCCCGAGAGGTAACGCTTCCTGTACTCGGAGACGAAGGCAGAGGCGGAGCGGCGCGTGCTCGCCGCGAACGAACCCGGCGGCATGACCACCGTCGTCCCGCTCGCGGCCGCGATCGAGGGCGCATGGCGCCTCCTCGGCGTCCGCCGGGCGCCGCCGATGACCCGCTTCGCCGTCGCCATGATGTCGCATTCGGTGACCGTGAAGATCGACCGCGCCCGCGCCGAGCTCGGCGATACGCCCGTCATCGGCGTGGAAGAGGGGCTGGACCAGCTCTCGGCGGCTTGTTGACAGGGGACGAGCCGCGGGCGGTGAGCGCCGGATCCTGCGGCCGCTCGTGGCCGGTGCCGGGCCGTTTTCGGCCGCCGCGGCGGGGGCCGGGCGTGGCGGCTCGATGCCCGCCGTGCGTTCATTGCGCACGAGCGCCGCGGCGCTGCGCAAAGAGCCAGCGCCAGGTCCCATCCTCGGCATAGACATCGATGAACACGGCGTGCCCGCCGCGCGCGAACTCGGTGAGCGTGAGCGCCTCGTCCGCGGACGCGCCGGTGCCGGGACGCCAGACGACCTGGCCGCCATCGAACACCGCGGTCGAATCGGACCCCGGCGGATAGCTCAGCATCGGATTGCCGGCCGGGGCGCCCCGCAGCGCCGCGATGGCGGATACCCAGGTCGCGGACATGTAGTTCGGCACGATCTCGTCGTCGAACGCGTGGAACGCGCGCACCGGCAGCGTGCGCAGACCCGCCGCGAGCTCACCCGCCTGCGGGCAAGCGCCGCAGATGGGGAGCGCCGCCGCCAGCCGCTCCGGATGCATAGCGGCGTAGCGCCAGGTTCCGCATCCACCCATGCTCGGACCGGTGACATAGATGCGGTCGCGATCGATCTCGTGCGTTGCGAGCAGGTGGTCGAGGAAAGCGTCGATCTTCGTCGGGTCCCATTCGCCGGGCGACTGCGGTGCGGCGATCAGCACGCCGGCGTCGACGAGCGGGGACGACATGCCGAACAGGCGCGCGCGCGCCAGATAACGCAGCGGCGGCAGGCGGTGGATGATGGCGCGCGGATCGCTACCGTCACCGCGGCTGCTCCCGCCGTGCAGTACCATCAGGAGCGGGCGCGGCCCCGGCTCCGGCGGCACGTACTCGACATATCCGTAGGGCGACGCCGTCGACCCGATGGGATGCGCCTGCATCATCAGGGCAGGGATCACGTAGCGCAGCGCGAGCAGCGCGAGCCCCGCCGCTGCGACGACGGCCTGCGTCGCCCTCCTCGCGCGGCGAGCCCAGCGCGGTCCTGACACGTGGCCGAGCCTACACTGCGCCGAGCATGGGGGCCATCAGCGTGCTGCGCTCCTTCCGGCGCGAGCGTAGCTCGCCCACGGGTGGTGGTGTACTTTGGCCGAAGGTGGGGCTTTGAACCGCCAGAAGACGCCAAGAAAAATATAAAAAATTGGCGTCTTTTGGCGTCTTTTGGCGTCTTTTGGCGTCTTCTGGCGTCTTGACGGTTCCTTCATTCCGGCAGGGCAGGGGAAGTACGCCACCACCCGCCCCGGATGCCCAGCAGCTCGCGCCCGGCCGCCCGGCTGCTCGCCAGGCGCGCCTCGCGCGGCGAGGGAGCGTGCCAGTGCCTCGGCGCACTCACGCCTGCGAGGTTTGCTGGTAGAGTGACGTTCTCATGCCGCGATCACCGGCACGATGAGGCCCCTCCGCCCGGCGCTGCACGAGCGCGCGGGCGGCCCCGACAGACGCTGAGCCGAGGAGACCCACGTGAGCGCTCGAATCCCTCTTCAGCCTTTCCCCCGAGGCTGGTTCCAGGTCGCCACCTCGGACGAGCTGTCCACGGGCGGGCCCATTTCGCTCCGCTGCTTCGGGCAGGATCTGGTGCTGTTCCGGACGCAGGACGGACAGGCCAGGGTCCTCGACGCCCACTGCCCTCACATGGGCGCGCACCTCGGGGTGGGGGGCCGCGTCGAGCAGGGCGGCATCCGGTGCCCGTTCCACGGATGGGTGATCTCCGGCGAAGGGAAGTGCGTGCACATCCCTTATGCGGACACGATCCCGCCGAAAGCGAAGACCCGCGCCTGGGAGGTACGGGAGCTCGACGGCCTGATCCTTGTCCACCACGCGCTCGGCGGCGAGCCCCCCGCCTTCGAGATCCCGCCGCTCGCCGAGGCGCGCTCGACGGAGTGGTCCCCGAAGCTCAGCAAGCGCTGGAGGGTCCGGACGCACATCCAGGAGAACCTCGAGAACATCGTGGATCCGGCCCACTTCGTGACGGTGCACGGCATGCTGGTGCCGCCCCGGACCGAGATCGAGATCGAGGGCCACATCATCCGATCCAGGTCGGCGGTGAAGCAGAAGGGCCCGGGAGGGCAGGTGGTCGACGGCACGATCACCTGGGAAGGCCACGGCATGGGGTACGGGACGATCCGCTTCACCGGCATCGTCGAGCTCCTCTTCGTGAACACGGTCACCCCGATCGACGACGAGCTCGTCGACATCCGCGTCGCCTTCTGGCTGCGCAACGACGGCGCGCAGCGCCTCGGCCAGGCCCTGGCGGCGGAGGTCTGCCGGCAGATCGAGGAGGACATCCCGATCTGGGAGAACAAGATCTACCGCGCTCAGCCCGTCCTGTGCGCCGGGGAGAAAGGCATCATGACGTTCCGCAAGTGGAGCAGCCAGTTCCTCTGACGCGCGGGGCGCGGCGGCGGCGCCTATCCGAGCGGGGCCACGTCGACCGGGAGCTGGTTCAAGGGCCGCAGCACCGTCGAGGAAGGCGCGGAGGTCCTCGACCGCCTGGCCATAGACCAGGCGATAGCCCTCCTCGGTGACAACGCCGAGGTGCGGCGTGATCACCGTGTTGTCGAGCGCGAGCAGCGGGTGATCCGCGGGCAGCGGCTCGGGCTCGAAGACGTGAGCCTCTCGAACAGCGCGCGCGGGAACGGCGTGCGCTCGCGCATCAGCACCACGGCCTGGAAGGGGCGCAGCCGCGCGGCCAGGGCCTCGAGGTCGTCGAGGTGGTCGGTGAAGGCCTGCTCCTCCGCCGCAGGGTGGAGGCTTCGCCAGTCGGCCATCCGGAGCGCCACGCCCTGGTAGTCGTCGAGGATCGCCACGCGCATGGGTGCTGCCTCTCGCATCTCGGGTGAGCTCGACTTCCAGCCGATCCCGATGGCCTCTGTTCCGGATCCCTCCGCGAGGGCAGACTGAGGCAGGTCCCCGCGTGCTCGTGCCCGCCCCCAGATCGCCCCTCTCCGGCGCCGTCGGCGTCGTCGGCGTTGGATTCCGCCCCGAGCTCGCCGCCGACTTGCTGGCCGCGCCCGGCGCGGTGGACTTCGTCGAGGTCGTCGCCGAGGCCTGCTTCGCGAGCCCGGCCGCGCGGCGCGAGGCCTCGGCCATCGCGCGCATCTGGCCGGTGGTGCCCCACGGCGTGAAGCTCTCGCTCGGCAGCGCCTCGGGCATCGACATGGATCGCGCGCGCCGCCTCGGGGCGCTCTGCCGGGAGCTCTCGGCCCCGGTCGTGAGCGAGCACGTCGCGTTCGTGCGCGGCGGCGGCCGGGAGATCGGCCACCTCACCGCCCTGCCGTACACGCTCGAGGCGGCGCGCGCCGTCGCGAAGAACGTCGCCGCCGCCCGGCGGGCGCTCCCGGACATCCCCCTGCTGCTCGAGAACGCGGCGTGCACGCTGCGGTTCCCGGGCGACGCCCTCGGGGAGGGGGACTTCTATGCCGAGGTCGTCGCCCGCACCGGGTGCGATCTGCTCCTCGACGTCGGCAACGTCTACGCGAACGCCGTCAACGCCGGCGTCGATCCCGGGGAGCTCGTCGGTTCCTACCCGCTCGAGCGCGTGGCGATGATCCACATCGCCGGGGGCGTCGTGGAGCACGGCTTCTACTTCGACACGCATGCCCATCCGGTCCCCGCGCCGGTGTTCGACCTGCTGGCCCAGGTCGTCGCTCGCATCGGGCCGCTCCCGATCCTCTTCGAGCGCGACGGTGATTTCCCGCCCTTTGCCGCGCTCGCGGCCGAGATCGCGACCGCGAGGGCGATCGTCCGGTCCGCGCCGACCCGACCGACGTTGACCCGACCGACGTTGGCCGCGACCCGACCGACGTTGGCCGCGACCCGACCCACGTTGGCCGGGCCCACACCGGCCGAACCCACGTTGGCGCCGACCCGACCGGGGTTGCCCACCTCTCGTGTCGCCTTGCTGCAAAATTCTCCTGATGCTTCACCTTCCGAGGCGTCGGCGCTCGCCGAGGTCCAGGCCCGCGTGGCCGAGCTGCTCACCTCACCCGTCGATCCGCGGCCGGAAGCCGTGGCTCCGTTCGACGCCGAGGACGTCGCCCGGTCGCGCGCGATCCTCCAGCGCAAGCGCGTCGACGACGCGCTCCCGCTCTTGCCGCGGCTCTCGTCTCACCGCGAGGCGGCCGCGCGCCTCGGGGCCCGGTGCGTCGAGGCGTCGCCGCGGGCCCCGCGCCTCACGGCGGTCGCCGACGCGCTCCGCATCGCCGCGGCGGCGGCGGACGACGCCCGGCTCGCGCCCGAGGCGATCGTCGACCGCCTGCTGCTCCGCGCCCGCTTCGTCGGGCCCGCGGGCGACGGGAGCGTCAGGCCCAGGCTCCTGCCGTTCATTCGGCGAGAGCGGCTGCCGGGAGGTCGGGTAGTCTGGGCGATCAAGGGGATTGGCTCGAGCGCCGAGGTCCGGCTCATCGAGCCGCGAAGGTAGACCATGAACGAGGGATCCATCGCCACGGGGAGCGCCGTCTCCAGGTTGCCGGCGCCGGTGCAGGCGCGGCTCGTCGAGCTCAAGGAGAGCCTCGAACGGACGCTCGGCGACGAGCTTTCGTGCCTGCTCCTGTACGGGAGCGCGGCGCGCGGCGGCTACCGAGACGGGCAGAGCGACGTCGATCTGATGGTGGTGCTCAAGGAAGCCTCCCGCCAGAGCCTCGACGCGATCGCCAACGCGCTCCAGATCGCGCGCTACGCGGCCCGCATCGAGGCGATGATCCTCACCGCCGCCGAGATCCCGCGGGCCGCGGACGTGTTCCCGCTGCTCTACGACGACATCCGCCGGTGCCACGTGCTGCTCTCCGGCAGCGACCCGTTCTCGTCGCTCGTGATCGACGGCAAGAACCGCCGCCTGCGCGTCGAGCAGGAGCTGCGCGAGGCGCAGATCCGCCTCCGGCGCGCGGTGGTGGACGGGATGGGCGCGGACGACGCCTTGAAGGGGGCGGTCTCCCGCAAGGTGAAGCAGATCCGCGGCCCGCTCCACGCCCTGCTCGGCCTGCACGGGATCGAGGGCGGCGACGATCTGGGCACGGTGCTCGCCGGAGCGGGCAAGCTCCTCGGCGTCGACGTGGCCCCGCTGAAGCGCGTCCACGAGGCGCCGGGCCCGGCCTACGCGGCGCTGGCGGAGCTGCTCGCGCGCGCGGTCGACGACGTCGACCGGCTGGAGCACCCGGAGGCGGCGCGATGATCCACGAGATCTTCGACTTCTTCCCGTTCAACATGGCGTCGGGGCCGGCGTTCCTGCTCTTCTATCTGGCGCTCTCGGTCTCTGGCCTCGTCGTCGCCATCCTGGTGCGCAGCGCGGTCGGCGCCTCCCTGGATCGAGCGGGGCAGGCGAGCGTCCCCGCGGGGGGCGCGTCGTACCGCTCACCGGCGTGGCGGCAGCGGCTCTCGGCGGGATGGATCCCTCAGCCGGACGAGTACTGGGCGATCGCGTACCTCCGCGACGGGAACAAGGGCGTCGCCGCCACGCTGATCGCGGTCGCGATGGGCGCGGGCTGGCTCGTCCCCGCGGGGGACGCGAAGGACGCGCCGCAGGCGCTGCACCTCCTGGTCGGCTCGCCCCCGCCGGACCGGGTGCTCGCGGCGTTCTTCAGCTCGCTCTCGTCGAGGGGCGCGCACGGCCAGCAGACGGTGACGCTCTCGATCGAGCAGGTGCGCACCTCCGCCGACAAGATCGCGGCCCGCTTCGAGCAGGAGATCCGCCTCGATCTCGCCGCCGCGGGGATGCTCCGCCCGCGGGGGACGATGACGGCCCTCTCGGCCGTGGTGTGGGCGGTCGGCCTCGGCCTGCTCGGCGTGGGGCTGATCCGCGCTTTCCGCGCGGAGGAGCTCGACCGGCCCTACGCGTTCCTGGTGGTGGAGATGATCGCGCTGCTCGTCGCCACGTGGATCGTGGCGCGGACCGCGAGCGCCTACAGCACCATGAAGTCGGACTACCTCCGGTGGCTCGACGACTCGACCGTCTCGCTCCGCTCCGACGTCGCGAGCGGCCGCCGCCGGGAGGCGGTGGACATCGGCCTGACGGTCGCCGCGAGCGGCACGGCGGCGCTCGCGATGTCGCCGCTCTTCGGGCCGATGGTCTACGCGATGACCCCGCCCCCCCCGGTCACGACGGGGGGCGGCTCGTCCGGCGGATCGAGCTGCAGCTCGTCGAGCTGCGGGGGCGGCGGCGGCTGCGGCGGGGGCGGCGGCTGCGGCGGTGGTGGTGGCTGCGGCGGGTGACGCCCGCTTCGAGGTGCTCGACGCCCTCGGCCTGTGCCGGCTCACCCGGCGCACCGGCGATCTCGACGGCGCGGTGCCGCTCCGGGTGGCGAAGGCGTGCGTACCGCTGCTCGAGGGCAACGCGTTCGGGCTCCAGATCACGCTGGCGCGGCCGGTCGAGGTGCGGCGGCGCCTCGGGTCGCTCCGCGCCGAGCCGGCGGGCGAGCACCGCGAGGCGCTCGCCCGCGCCCACCGCGCCGCGCTGACCCGGCTGGTCTCGCAGGGCTTCCTGGCGCCGGAAGGGGCGTGGCACCGGGCGCTGCGAGGCGGCCTCGCCTGGACGTGCCGCAAGGGGCTGGGGCCGCCCCGCCTGCGCCTGTGGACGGGGCTCCTGGTGCGCCCCGACCCGGGCCTGTGGCTGCGCGTCGCGGGGGCAGCCAACCGCCGGAACGCGCTGATCGAGGTGAGCGAGGCATACCTCGCCGACGACGGCGCGTTCGTCCCGCTGGTGGTCGAGCTGCGCGTCCGCGACGAGGCCCCGCAGCGGCTGCAGATCGAGGGGGAGATCGGCTGCATCGCGCCCGTGCTCCCCGACGTGCAGATCGAGGCGTGCTCGCTCGCGGACGCGCCCGAGGTGGGGCGGGCGCACGCCGAGTTCTACGACGCGAAGTACTTCGCGGTGAAGAAGGGCCAGGTGACCCGCAAGTACCGGCGGCTCGTCGGGGGCACTGCGGGTGGGCGGAACGCGAGCGCGGGCGAGGGGAGCACGGGCGGGGAGGGCGCGGGCGAGGAGAGCACGCGCGTGGGAAGCACGCGCGAGGCGAGCGCAGGGCCGGCGCGCGTGCGGCTGGTCGTCGCCGGGCCGGCGGCGCCCGAGATCATCGAGGTGACCGAGGTCACGACCGCGGCCGGGCCGGATCCGGTCCCCTGGCGCGGGGGTGCTCGGCGGCTCGCGTCGATCGTGGTGAGGAACGCCGTCCCGTTCCGCGCGACGTTCGACGGGCACACGCTCGCCGTCGCGCCGGACGCGCCGCGCCTCGCCGACGGGGCGGCCGCGGTGGAGCGCGCGTTCGCGCGGACCTTCGGCGACGCTTTCCTCGCCGCGAACCGCGGGGCGCTCTGGTACCTGACGAAGTACTTCACGCCGCATCCGCCGGGCGAGCCGCACTTCTTCGTGAAGCCCTGGGCCTTCACCCGGACGCCGCCGGGCTGGTCGAGCCTGCTCGACGGCGTCAACGGCGACGGCTACGACGTGATGCGCGGCGTGGTCGCGACCGACGCCTTCTTCGCGACCCCGGCGGTGTTCCACGTGCGCCGGCTCGGGGCGCCGATCGAGGTGCCCGAGGGCGCGCCGTTGCTCCGGATCGTGCCCATCCCGCGCGACCTGCTCCGGGCCGGCTTCCGGGAGGCCCGCTTCCTCGATGCGTGAGCGGAACGGACGGCGCGATCAGCGGGTCTGTATATGCTGGATAAGCATGATGATTTCCCCCTTCGAGCGCCCTCGCGGAGCGCGCCCATGAGCGAGCGATGGATCTGGCCCGGGCCGGAGGGCGGCCCGGCGAGGCTCTTCGGCGAGCTCGCGGCGCGCGGCTTCTCGGTCCTCCGCGGCGACGCGGCGCTGGCGCCGGAGGAGGCCGCGCGGGCGCCGTGGAGCTTCGCCGAGCGGCTCCTCGGGGCAAGGCCGCTCCTGGTGGAGCGGCAGCCGATCAAGGCCGTGCCGGGCGGCAGGTCGTTCGCCGCGAGCTCCGCGGCGGCGCCGCTCCACACCGACAGCCAGTGCTTCGCGGGCGCGCCTCCGGCGGTGCAGATCATGGCCTGCGTCAGGCCGGCGCAGCACGGCGGCGGCTGCCTCCTGCTCGACGGCTGGCCGCTGCTCTCGGCGATCGAGCGCGCCGAGCCCGAGCTCTTCCGCGCGCTCTTCACGGTGTACAGGCGCATCCCGTTCGTCTTCGGCGACTTCTTCGGGCCCACCGTGTCGCTCCGCGGCGGCGCGCTCGCGCTCACGCACGCGCCGTTCGTGCCGCCGGGGGACGCGATCGCCGCGCGCCTCGCGCGCTTCGTCGAGGCGTCGCGAGGCGAGGTGATCGAGCTGTCGCTCGGCCCGGCGGACATCCTGGTCGTCGACAACCGGCGCATGCTGCACGGGCGGCGGGCGTTCGAGGGGGCGCGCGAGTTCGTGCGGCTGCTCGTCTGGACGGAGGCGCGGCTCCCGTCGCCGCCGGCGTACGACGCGCTCGCCGCGGAGGTCGCCGGGGCCGCCGCGCGCCGCCTCGCCGGAGCGCCGCGGGCCACGCGGCGGCGGCTCGGCCTCGACGCGCCGCCGCCGCTCGAGGCCCGCCGCCGCCTCGGCCTGGTCCTGGAGATGCTGCGCGGCGTCCCGCCGGGCGTCCTCGCAGCGCGTGAGCGCATGCCCGAGCCCGAGCTCTACCGCCTCCGCGACGCGGCGCTCGCCGCCGCGGAGGAGGCGCTCTCGGGCGACGCCGAGGGCGCGGACGACGGCGCGCTGGCGGAGGCGATCGTGCGGACGAGCCGCGGGTGACCCCACGGCCGCCCGCGCGCGACCGAGGACGTTGGTGCGCCGCGGCCGCCGGGATACGCTCTCGAGGCATGGCGTCACGTCCTCTCGGAGCGGCCGCGCTGTGCGGGATCGCCCTTGGCTGCGCGGCGTGCAAGCCGGCGGCGCCGCCGCTGCCGGCGCATGTCCGCATCTCCATCGACGGCGCCGTCATCAGCCCGGCCAAGGCGGACGGCCGTCAATGGGACGGCATGGGCGCGGTCCCCGCGGAGGCGCTCACCGCCATCGGCGGCCTGCTCCGCACGAAGCACCCCGTCGCCGCGGCCGCCAGTGTGGCCGGCTTCGCGGCGGAGGCGGCGGGGGCGGGGACCGAGCCGCCGGAGCCCTTCGGCTCGGCGGAGCTGTTCGTGGGCGGCCGGTCGCTCGGGAGGCGCGCGCTGGATCGCCCGGGGCAACGCGACACCTGCACGCCCGGATGGAAAGGCCCGCCGACCTGGTACCGCGTGCCGCTCACGCCGGATGTCCACCTGAGCGGTGAGCTCGTCGACAGGGACCTCGTGAACGACGACTTCATCGGGCGGTTCGCGATCCACCACGGTCACCTCGTCGAGGCGCTCCGAGCGCGCACGGTCTATCCGGTGGCGGTCGACAACCAGGCCGCCGGGCAGGTGCTGTTCGTCTGGATCGAGGTCTGGCCGGAGTAGAGGCCTGCTCGCGGTAGAGCGACCGACCGGCTTGAAGCTGCCTGGAAAGCGCAGGTTCCGGAGCGACGCTCGGCCGCTCAGCCGCGATTGCGTCTTGCTCGCGCTCTGAAGAGCATGGCTCCGATCGCCGCAAGATGGATCCCGAAGCGCCAAGGCGGCGTTCCGGGTTCGGACCCGGGGACCGAGACGCTGCAGCCACCGTCTTCCGTCACAGGCGTAGCCTGGTCGGTGCCGCCGCTCGCGCTGCTCGAACCCTGCCCGCCATTCGCTGTGGAACCGCCTGTCGTGACGGCATCACCTCCGGGCACGCCCCCGCCGCTCCCGCTCCCGCTCCCGTCCCCTGCGCCCGCGCCGCTCCCGCTCCCGTCCCCTGCGCCCGCGCCGCTCCCGCTCCCATCCCCTGCGCTGCCGCCGCTTCCGTTCCCGCTCCCGTCCCCTGCGCTACCGCCGCTGCCCGCGGTCTCACCCGCCCCACCGGCCCCGCCCTCCCCACCGCCGCTCGTCGTGCCCTCATCGAGGAAGATGCGCTGGGCGAAGTTGTAAAAGCTGCGGTTCCAGACGGTCTTGGTATGACCTTCGTTCGCCTCGATCTGGTAAATATGGTCGATGTTGTTCTGATCCAGGAAGTCGTGATAATTCCTGCTATTGTTGATCAGGTTGTCTGCGCTGCCGCAAGAGATGAAGATGAGCTTCACGTCCTTCTTGACCGCAGCCACATCCTTGATGGTCTGACTTGGCTGCTGGGTATTGGGCGCAGCCGAATACGGTCCGATGTAATGGAAGACATCGGTGTTGGGGAACCCGAAGTTGAAGGTCTGCCCCCCGCCCATCGACAGGCCGGAGATGGCCCGCAAATCGGCATCGGTGGCGGCGGAATAAGTCTTTTCGACCCAGGGGATCAGGTCGTTGAGCAGGACGTCCCCGAAGTTCGCGAAGCGCGCGAAATCGTCCCCTCCGTCCATCTTGCCGCTGGGCATCACGACGATCATGGGCTTGGCCATCTGCTTCGAGTACAGATAGTCCATGATATTGTCGGCATTGCCTTCGTTGCTCCCCTGGCCGATCCAGGAAACCTCATTGCCGCCGATCCCGTGATGCAGATAGACGACAGGATATTTCTTGTCCGTCGAGTACCCCGGCGGCGTGTAAACCGTCACCTTCCGCATTCCGTAGTTTCGGGTCGGATAGCTGACGGAGACGTCCACCTTCCCATGGGGAATGCTGTTGTCCCTGGCATCGAAGCCCCTGGGCGGAAGGGGAAGATTCGCGGGGTCGCTGGCGTACGCCGCGGCGGGGAGGGCAGAGATGACCGCGAGCGAAAAGACGGCAGGCCAGTTCTTCAAGGGCATGAGGACCTCCAACGTGCGTGAAATTCAAAATCGAGTTCCATGGCCCGCGCTAGTTCCATGGCCCGCGCTACAAGCGCATTGGCGCACTTGCATTGTCACCGTGGTGTCCCGGGCAAGCGGCACGTGCCGACGCACGGGTCGCGCACCACGCGGCAGCGGGCATGCAAAACTACGCTTCAGGCGTTCCGAGGAGCAACAGGGCGAGGGAATCCAAACGCGATCCGAGCGACTAGAGAATCCAAACGCGGTTCGAATGTCAAGCGCCGCGTGTGAACGTTCTCATGGTGCAGTCACGCCGCACGTGTTGAATGGCACGGGAAGCCTTGCGCGGTTCGCCTCTCTCGCCTGCTTCGTGAGGTTGATGTCTGTCCGTTGTTCGCCACCCTTGCTCAAGAGCGCCTCTCGAGACCTCCCGTCACCGGGCGGCCGACGGCGTGTGCGTCGCGTCGTTGCTCCTCGTCGTTGTTCCTCGTCGTTGCTCCTCGTCGTTGCTCCTCGTCGCCCTACATCAGCAGGGCTCCTCGTCGCGCCTGGCGCTGCACCCTCCGTCGGCCGCCTGGCTCGATCCGGTTTTGTTAGGCAGTCTAACTAACTGAATTCGGAGCGGGGGACGAAGACATGGCAGGCAGGGTGGAGACGTTCAGCGCTGCCAGCGATGATCTTGTCGTCAAGGGAGATCTTGTCCTTCGAGAGATGCCCCTCCAGGTGTATGCTGCCGGTTGCCGCCCGTGGGACTTCGGGGCGATTTCCGATCCCAGTCTGGAAACTGTCGTAGGTTGATCGCCCCACCATTCCCCGGGCGGCTCTTTGCCATGCCCCCCGCCCCTCCCGCGCCCCCCGCACGCTTCCACACCGAGCGCGTCGAGCGCGAGGACCTCGTCATGTTCATCAACGCCTGCTTCGCGTGCACCGGGCAGGCCGAGTTCTATGGCACCTCCGGGGGCCAGGCCGTCTCCATCGAGTTCCTCCACGAGTACATCCTCGGCAATTACCGCCGCCTCTACGCGCGCACGCTCGCCGCCGGCATCAACCACTTCAACCAGGCGCGCATCGCCGTGAACCTCCTCGCGACCGGCGCAGAGACGCCCGCCCCCGACCGGCGCGAGGAGGGCTCGCTCATCGCGGCGGCCCTCCGGGAGCTCCCGCCGCAGCGCGCGCTCCGGGCGCTGCGCGAGCTCCGGGAGCGCCGCGTGAACAACCGCCGCGCGCGCGCCGTCATCCGCGCCTACCTCGCCAGTCGGCCCGACCCGGCGTTCGACGCCGTCAAGTACCGCGCCCACCTCCGCGCGCTCGCGGTGCACGCCCACCTCCAGCTCCCCGGCGAGATCGGGCCGTTCCTGTTCGAGCCCGGGCGCCGCGCGCCGTTCGAGACGCCGCTCCTCGAGCGCGCGCGGCAGGCGCGTTACGCGAAAGAGGCGATCTTCGACCTGCCGCTGACCGTCGCCGAGGGGCTCGCCGCCGCCCGCGGCGTCTCTCGCGAGGAGCTCCTGCGCCGCGCCGCGCCGCGCATGACCGAGGGCGAGCGCCTCCGGCTCCAGCGCGCCGCCGGGCGCGAGGACGTCGACCTCGCCGTCGACCTCGGCCGCGCCCCGCTCACGCGCGTCGCGCTCTATGCGCTCTCGCTGCCCGAGGAGGCGCGGCGCGAGCGCCGCGACGAGCTCCACGCGGCGCTCGAGCGCGCCGCCGCCCGCGCGCTCAGGAAGAGCCCAGCCGCGCTCGGGCGCGTCGCCGCCGTGCTCGACCGGAGCTACTCGGCGTCCGGATCGAGCGAGAAGCGCCGCCGCCCGCTCGCCGTCGCGCTCGGCGTGAGCTACCTGCTCCGCGCCGCCGCCCGCGAGTACCGCGCCTTCTGGACCGCGCCCACGCCCGACGAGATCCTCGTCGGCGCGCGCGGCCAGACCGATCTCGCGACGCCGCTGCTCGACGCGCTCGCCTGGCGGCCCGACGTCGTGGTCGTCCTCTCGGACGGCTTCGAGAACGACCCGCCCGGCGCAGCCGCCGAGGTCGCCCGCTGCTTCCGGGCGCGGCTCGATCCGGGGCAGCGCACGTCGATCGTCCACATCAACCCCGTGTTCGACAGCGAGCGCTACGCGCCCCGCGCGCTCGGCCCGTCGATCCCGACGGTCGGCCTGCGCGACGCCGAGGACCTGCCGACGGTCCTCGGCTTCGCCCGCTTTGCCGAGGGCACGGCGCCGCTCGCGGAGCTCGAGCGCTACCTCGCGCAGCGCGCCGCCGCGCTGCTCTCGCGGCACGCCCGGACGCCGGGCGCCGCGGAGCCAGCTGCGGACGCGCGGCCGGCAGACGCAGTGGAGCCGGCAGACGCAGTGGAGTCACCAGACGCCGTGGAGCCGGCAGACGCCGCCGAGCCCGCAGAAGAGGCGCCCGCCGCGGCGCTCGAGGTGCCCTGATGGCCAAGGCGCCGGCCCTGCTCCGGTCGCTCTCGCTCCGGGGCCTCTCCGCGACGCACGCCCAGGTCTTCGCGGGCGTGCGCCTGGTCCCGCTCCTCCGGGACGCGCCGCGGGACGACCTGCGTATCGCCGGCCGCAGACACGAGGACGCCTGGTCGATCGTCGATCTCGGCGACGGCACGGCCTACTGCTCCTACGTGCCGCACGCGCTCGTGATCGGGTGGACCGAGGACGGCTCGCCGGTCGCGTCCTACGGCGCGGCGCTCGCGGGGCCGGAGGTCCGGAACCCGCTCAGCAAGTGGGGCTGCGGCGTCCAGCTGCTCCACCGCATGGCCCGGCGCGAGGCGCGCGGCGAGGACCCGGCCGAGCGGAACCGCCTGCGCCTCTTGCCGCTGCACCTCGCGATGGAGGGCTTCCTCTCCCTGCACTTCAACGCCCCCGAGATCGCCTGGTCCGAGTACTCGCGGCGGGCGATCTCCCGCGGCCTCGACCCGCGCACCGAGGTGTCGCTCTCCGGCCGGGCGATCCCGAGCCTGGAGGACGCGCTGCGCGTCTTCGAGATCCACGAGGGCCAATGCGGCGTCCTGCTCTTCGTCGGCGAGCTGCTCGCGTCGGTGTTCGTCGTGTCGCACCCCGACGACTACCGCGCGCTGCACCGCACGCTGATCGAGGACTTCTACGAGCAGACGCTGCTCTACGCGGCCCGCCACAACGGCGACAGCCAGGCGCTCGAGCACACCTTCGACGCCGCGCAGATCGGCTCGCTCGACGACCTGCGGGCCGCGCTCGTCCGGGCGCGGGCGGAGGCCGGCGCGCTGCACGTGGACACGGCCGCGGGGCTCCTCGGCCGGCCGATCGCGGCGGAGCGCGTGTACCGGGCGGGGCCGTTCTCGCTGCAGCGGTTCATGACCGAGCTCGATCCGTCGCTGGACAACCACATCGGCGAGGCGATCGTGCGCGAGGACGGCACGCTGGAGTACGCGAAGACGTACCGGCTCGCGGCGGGGCAGGTGAGGCGCGCCCGGCTCCTCCAGCAGCTCGCGGCGCACGGGTGGAACCTGAACGCCACCGCGGCGGCGCTCCGGACCACGCGCGACCAGCTGATCCGGCGGATCGAGGGCGAGGGGTTCGGTTACCTCATCGCGGAGCACGTGCTCAAGGCGGCGCTGAAGCGGACGAGGTGAGCGCGCCGTTCCCGGCTCATTCACGTGCAGCCTCGACGAGCCGCGCACCTTCGGCCGGGCCTTCGTCGTGGGCGGCGACGAGGCGTTCACTACCGACGAGATGGTCGACGTGGCGGCTCGCGTGCTCGGCCGGCGCCCGCCGTGGAAGCTGCACCTCCTGCCCTGGCTGCTAGCGCCCTTCGCCGGGCTCTTCGAGCGCCTGGCGGGCCTGCCCCGTGGCGCCTTCGCCGACCTGCTGCTGGGCCTGGACGCCGACCTCGTCGGCGATGTGGGGCCGATCCGCGCCATCATCCCGCTCACGCCCATGCCGTACGCGCAGGCCGTCGAACGGGCGCTCGCCGACTGAGCACCTGCACGGGCGACCGGGGCCGCGTGTCGCTTGCGGCTGGCTGCCATGCCGCCAGGCGACCACGGACGGATCGCCCTGCCGCTCACGCTGGCCCCCCTGGGCGCGAGTCCGGTCCGTGCCATGCTGCGCACCCTGCGCTGCGGAACCGAAGGACGCTTTACATGAGCCTGCAAACCACCCGCGACACCTGCCTTGCCCGCGATGCGAGCGACCCGCTGCGCCACCTGCGCGACGAGTTCGCGCTACCGGACGGTGTGATCTACCTGGACGGCAACTCGCTGGGCGCCCGCCCCAAGGCGTCCCTGGCCCGCGCCAGGGAAGTGATCGAAGCGGAATGGGGTGACGGCTTGATCCGTAGCTGGAACACGGCCGGCTGGGTGCACCTGTCCCGCCGCCTGGGCGACCTCCTGGCTCCGCTGATCGGCGCCGGCAGCGGCGAAGTGGTGGTCACCGACACGACGTCCATCAACTTGTTCAAGGTGCTGGCCACCGCGCTGCGCCAGCAGCAGACCACCGCGCCCGAGCGCCGGGTGCTCGTGTCGGAGCGCGACAACTTCCCCACCGACCTGTACATCGCCGAGGGCCTGACCGAGCTGCTGAAGATGGGCGGCGGCGCAGCCTACGAGTTGCGCCTGATCGACTCGCCCAGGGAATTGCCGCAGGCGATCCGCGACGACGTGGCGGTGCTGATGCTCACCCATGTCAACTACAAGACCGGCTATATGCACGACATGGCCGCCGTCACGGCGCTCGCGCGCGAAGCCGGCGTGCTGACCGTGTGGGACCTGGCGCATTCCGCCGGCGCCGTGCCGGTGGACCTCCACGGCGCCCGCGCCGACTTCGCCGTCGGCTGCACCTATAAATACCTGAACGGCGGACCCGGCGCGCCGGCCTTCCTGTGGGTGGCGCCGCGTCATCAGAGCCGCTTCGGGCAGCCGCTGTCCGGCTGGTTCGGCCATGCCCGGCAGTTCGCGATGGAACCCGCCTACACCCCCGCCGACGGCATCGGCCGCTTCCTGTGCGGCACCCAGCCGATCACCGCCCTTTCGCTGGTGGAATGCGGGCTTGCCATCTTCCGCCATACCGACATGGCCGCGCTGCGCGCCAAGTCGCTGGCGCTGACGGAGCTGTTCATCCAGCTGGTGGAAGCGCGCTGCGGCCAGCATCCGCTGATCCTGGTCACCCCGCGCGACGCCGCCCGCCGCGGCAGTCAGGTCAGCTTCGAGCACCCGCAGGGCTACGCGGTGATGCAGGCGCTGATCGCCCGTGGCGTGATCGGCGACTACCGCGAGCCGCGCATCATGCGCTTCGGCTTCACCCCGCTGTATACCCGCTTCGTCGACGTCTGGGATGCGGTGGAAGCGCTGCGCGACCTTCTGGAGAGCGGCGCCTGGGACAAGGCGGAATTCCACCAGCGCGGCGCGGTGACCTGATCCGCCCGCAGCCTGGACGGGAAGCCGCCGGGGACGCGTTGGCCCGGCGCTCGCAGCCCGCTGCGATCGGCTAGCATGGGAGGTTCTGACTCGGGCACTCTCGGGCTGCGGGCGAGACATCTCTGAGGAGCACGGCTCATGGGCAAGACGGCCAAACTGTTTTCGGTCCCGAAAGAGCGGCAGATGGAGGCGCTCTGCGCGCGCAGCGCCGAGATACGCGACGAGTTTCGAGCGTGCTTCTCCGTGTCGCCCGGGCACCCGAAGACGCACGAGGAGGCGCGAGAGGCCGAAGCGCCCCATTTCGACGGGCTCTGGGTCTTCGGGGATGGGCCCGGCGTTGAGGTGGGCGACACCGGCGCGCACGTCGAAGCCGAGCTCCTCTGCAATCGTGCGCTCGGGGAGCGCTCCTACGTGCAGTACGAATACCGCATCGAAGCGCTCGATCTCCGGTACAAGGGCGACTACGCGCCGTATTACAGGAATCGCGGCAGGATCCTGAAGCACATCGGAAAGCGCCTCGAGCTCTTCTGCGCGTACTCGCTGCTCGAGCTCCACGAGCTGGTGCGGAGCCGCGGGGTCGAGGACACGACGCTCGGCGCGCTCTTCTCGCCCAGGCACGTGAAGGCCATGTTCGCGGCGTTTCGCGTGCCGATCCGCTTCACAGGCGACCTTGGTTGAGGTGCGGCCCGGCGCCTCGCGACGCGCGGCATGTCGGTCTCGGCCCGTCGCCGGGCACGGCGCGCCGGGCGACGGATCGTCATCGACCGGCTGTTCTGCAGGATTTCTCTAGGCGCGCGCGCTCACGAGCCAGCAGGCCGCGGTGAAGCGGGCCGCGCCCTCCTGGACGTACGCGTCGAAGGCAGCGCGAACCGCCTGGGCCGTCCGGGCGCGCGTCGGCTCGTCCGCGTCCCGCAGCGCCTGACCCACCGGTCCGAGCCTGGTGACGTAGGCGAGCAGGTCCTTCTCCGCGACGCCGATCGGCACGTCGATCGGGCGAATGTCGACGTCGGTCCAGCCGCTCGCGTCCAGGATCCGCTGCACCCGCTCTCTGTCCGCGAAGGCGAACGGGCCGGGGGCGTCGGGGTCCGGGACGCGCAAGCTCGGCAGGAGCGGGGCCGCAGCGCGCGCGGCCTCGGTCATGAACGGATTCTCGTCCGCGCTGCGCCATGCCACGAACGAGAGCTTCGCCTTGCGCCGGGCGGCGCGCCGGATGTTGGCGAACGCCGCCGCGGGATCGTCGAAGAACATCACGCCGAAGCGCGAGATCACCGCGTCGAACGTGCCCTGCTCGAACGCATGGGTCTGCGCGTCCGCCTGGACGAACGCGGCGGACGCCAGCCCCTCGGCGGCGGCGCGCGCCCTGGCGGCCGTCACGAGCGGCCCGGAGATATCCACGCCGAGGCAGAGGCCCGCTGGCCCGAGGCGCCGCGCCATCGCGAGGGACGTGGCGCCCGCGCCGCAGCCGACGTCGAGGACGCGCCCGCCCTCGCCGGGGAAGCCCTCGTCGATGAGCGGCGTCGCGAGCGGCGCCATCATGCCGTCGAGCACTTCCTGCATTTCCACCCAGGTGCGCCCGCTGGCCTCGTTCCACAGCGTGGCCTGGTCGCGATTCGGTCGATGGGCTTCGGACATCGGAGTCTCCTTCGGTTTGCAGTCGGAACTCATGTGCCGTAGTCTGCAAGCTCAAGTCAACTTGAGGTCAAGCGTGAAACAGCTGGACATCGCGGAGGTGGCCCGGCGCTCCGGCGTGCCCGCCTCCACCCTGCGGTTTTACGAGGAGAAGGGGCTGATCGCGTCCACCGGGCGGCGGGGCTTGCGGCGCCTGTTCGACCCCGGGGTGCTGGAGCGCCTGGCGCTGATCGCGCTCGGCCAGGTGGCGGGGTTCTCGCTGGACGAGATCGCCCGGATGTTCTCGCCCGACGGCCGGCCGCGCATCGAGCGAGAGCGGCTGACAGCCAAGGCCGAGGAGCTGGACGGGACCATCCAGCGCCTGGTCGCCCTGCGCGACGGCCTGCGCCACGCGGCGGCGTGTACCGCGCCGAGCCACATGGAGTGTCCGCGCTTTCGCAGCATCGTCCGGCTCGCCGGCGCCGGCCGTCTCGATCCCGCTTCCGGTCCCAGAGCGGCGCGTGCGCAGGAGGGCGGCAACCCTGCCCGGCGGAGCGTGGGGCGCTCCCGGGCTGGCGGGACCGGGGCACGTACCGGGTTGCGGCCTGCTACCGTCGCGCTCGAGGCGAGCGAGGGCAGGAACGGGAGCGGGCGACGTTGAAGCAGGAAGAGGAAGAGGAGCGGCGGGCGGTCCGGGAGCGTGCGCCGCGACGGACGCTGGTGGCGAGTGCGGCCGTTGCCGCCGCGGTGGCCGTGGTGGTGGCGGTCATCGTCGTCCGGGCGCTGGAGCAGCGGGCCGCGGCACGGAATGCGGAGGCTGCCGCGCGGAGGGCGGAGGAGGCGCAGCGGGAGGCGGCGACCCAGGCGGCGCTGAAGCGAGCGTCCTCGCTGATGGCCGGCGCTCGTGAGCTGCTGGCGCGAGATCGGCCAGAGTCAGCGGTGCAGCTGCTGCTCGAGGTGAGAGACGCGGAAAACGTACCTGGCTGGACCGAGCTGACACGTGATGTGCTCGGCTCGGCTCCTTTGATGCTCACGATGCGCGGCCATCGCGGCGACGTGCTGCGTGCTGACTTCAGCCCCGATGGGAAGCGCATCGTCTCGGCCTCGAGCGACAAGACGGCGCGGGTGTGGAACGCGGACGGCAGCGGCACGACCGTGGTCCTCCGGGGCCACGAGGGCGCCGTCATGTTCGCGGCGTTCAGCGCCGACGGGCGGCGTGTGGTCACGGCCTCGGACGACGGGACGGCGCGGGTGTGGAGCGCGGATGGCAGCGGCACGTCCGTGGTGCTCGGGGGCCATCAGGGCGCGGTTGTGTTCGCGGCGTTCAGCGCGGATGGGCGGCGTGTGGTCACGGCCTCCCACGACAGGACGGCGCGCGTGTGGAACGCGGATGACAGCGGCACGGCCGTGGTGCTCCGGGGCCACGAAGGCGAGGTGAGCTCCGCGGAGTTCAGCGCGGATGGGCAGCGTGTGGTCACGGCCTCCCACGACAAGACGGCGCGCGTGTGGAACGCGGATGGCAGCCGCAGGGCCGTGGTGCTCCGGGGCCACGAGGCTGCGGTGATCTCCGCGGAGTTCAGCGCTGACGGGCAGCGTGTGGTCACCGCCTCGAACGACAAGACGGCGCGGGTGTGGAACGCGGATGGCAATGGCAGTGGAGCGCCGGTGGTGCTCCGGGGCCACGAAGGCGTGGTGAGCTCCGCGGAGTTCAGCGCTGACGGGCAGCGTGTGGTCACGGCCTCGAACGACAAGACGGCGCGGGTGTGGAACGCCGGGAGTGCCCGGAATGGCCCTGTTCACGCGGATGAGTCCGAGCACGCGCAGACCGGTTGCGACCACGACCACGCGGAGGACGGTGGCGCGCCTGTCGTGCTCCGCGGCCATGAGCTAGGCGTCGGGTACGCGGCGTTCAGCGCCGATGGGCAGCGGGTAGTCACCACCGGGTTCGACAGGACGGCGCGTGTGTGGAACGCGGACGGCGGCGGCGTGCCCATCGTGCTCCGTGGCCACGAGGGCGACGTGAGCTCCGCGGCGTTCAGCCCTGACGGGCGGCGCGTGGTCACGGCCTCGAACGACACGACGGTGCGTGTGTGGAGCGCGGACGGCAGCAGCATGCCTGTCGTGCTCCGAGGGCATGAGGCCCCGGTGTGGTCGGCGGCGTTCAGCATCGATGGGCGGTGGGTGGTCACGGCCTCGAACGACAAGATGGCGCGTGTGTGGAGCGCGGACGGCAGCAGCATGCCTGTCGTGCTCCAGGCCCATGAGGCCCCGGTGTGGTCGGCGGCGTTCAGCGCCGATGGGCGGCGGGTGGTCACGGCCTCGCACGACAAGACGGCGCGCGTGTGGAACGCGGACGGCAGCGGCGCGCCCGTCGTGCTCCGAGGCCACGAGGCAGGGGTCGGTTTTGCGGCGTTCAGCGCCGACGGGCAACGGGTGGTCACGGCCTCGAACGACAGGACGGCGCGTGTGTGGAACGCGGACGGCAGCGGCACGCCCGTCGTGCTCCGGGGGCACGAGGACTGGGTCAGAGCCGCAGCGTTCAGCGCCGATGGGCGGCGGGTGATCACCATCTCGCACGACAGGACGGCGCGTGTGTGGAACGCGGACGGCAGCGGCACGCCCGTCGTGCTCCGCGGCCACGAGGCCCCGGTCTGGTCCGCGGCCCTCAGCGCCGACGGGCAGCGGGTGGTCACGGCCTCGCACGACAGGACGGCGCGGGTGTGGAACGCGGATGGCAGCGGCACGCCCGTCGTGCTCCGGGGCCATGAGAGCTCGCTGCTCTCGGCGGCGTTCAGCGCCGATGGGCAGCGGGTGGTGACGGCCTCGCACGACAAGACGGCGCGTGTGTGGAACGCGGACGGCAGCGGGGCACCGGTGGTGCTCCGGGGCCACGAGGCAGGGGTCAGCTTCGCGGCCCTCAGCGCCGACGGGCAGCGGGTGGTGACGGCCTCGCACGACAGGACGGCGCGGGTGTGGAACGCGGATGGCAGCGGCACGCCCGTCGTGCTCCGTGGCCATGAGGGCTCGCTTCTCTCGGCGGCGTTCAGCGCCGACGGGCAGCGCGTGGTCACCGCCTCGGACAAGACTGCGCGGGTGTGGGCAATCTCTACCGACGCGCTTCGGCAGGCCCTTCGCGCCGCCACCAGCGACTGCATCTCTCCTGAGATGCGTCGGACCTACCTCGATGAGAGCGACGAAGACGCCCGTCGGGGCTACGAGTCCTGCGAGCGCTTTTACGGCCGGGTCCCGTTCTACGCAGACGTTGACCTGCCGTGAGCCGCAAAGGTGCCTGCTCGACATCGAACGACCGGCCGGCCGCCCGGCAGCGAATCGGGCAGCTGCGGGACTCGCCGGTCGTAGAAGGACGCGGGGACGGGCTCGTCGGGAAGCACGCCTACGACGGGCGGCGCTCTAGCACGGAGCGCGCGGACGGCGGGATGTCATCTTCCACAGCGCGCTCGCGTCGATGACAGCCCCTGGGAGAGCGAGCCGCATCGTGCGGTCCAGAGGAGGGGCATCGGCTCAGGTGCCGAGCGCGATCCAGTTGACGTCGACGCCGTGCACCTGGCTGCCGAACCAGGTGCTGAGCAGCACCGTGAAGCCGGCGCGATCGATGTGGCGCGCGCGCACGCGCACGCGCACCGCGTCGCTGCCTTCCACGTCCAGACCGGCGATGCCGATGTGCACGACCGGCGGGCTATTGAACTCGCGCTCGAACTCGACGCGTGCCGAGAACTCCCGATCGACGCCCTCGCTCGGCGGTCCGAGCAGGTTCCAGTCCGGCTGCGCCTTGCCAAAGTGGTTCGTGCCGGCGAGCATCTGCAGAGGGGTCACGGCGGTAGTCATGGTGGCGCATCGGAGTCGAGGCGCCGAGCCGGGTCAATCGCCTTTGCACGAGGCCCCTCCCGAGCCGGTGGACGACACGCGACGGAAACTCGCGAGATCACCGGAGCGCCTCGTGAGCGCTCCCGGCGCGCCGCCAGGTCGTGCTCCGCGGTGGATGCTCGGCAAGCGATGAGCGCCTGCCCATGCTCGCGATCGAGCGCTCGCGCCGAGGCGCTGCTCGATCTCCTTGCGCAGGGAGTCCGGCGTGTTGCTGGGCGCATGGCGGCTGACGATGTCAACCCGCATGGTGGGGCTAGATGGCCCTGGCTCGGTCAACCCTCTCTGGACTCCCTACCTGCTCAGCGACATCGTCGGGCTGGCGTGCGCTCCGTTCGACGCCGTCACCTGGTAGACGCCGGACGCAGTTGGCTGCTCGATCAGGATCCTTCGCCCAGAGAGAGCCCACATGAAGACGGGAAGATCATTCATGTTTTCTTCCCGCCTTCCCGTCTTCAGTTTCAAACTTGACCACTACCCAACGCGGGGCGTGCGCGGGAGGGCTGGGACCCATGCGCGGTGGAGCGTGGAGCGCCCCCGAGGGGTCGAGACCGGGGCGCGTCCCCGGTTGCGGCGTGCGGCGTGTGCGCTCGCCGCGCTGCGCGAGGGCTCAGCTCGGCCGATCTGAACCTCCCGAAGCGTGGCCGGCGCTGCTACGCTGCGTTCCATGAGCAATCCGGCCGAGAAGCTCCTCGACGAGGCGTTGAAGCTCCCCGAGAGCGAGCGGCGCCTCATCGCGCTCCGCCTGCTCGACAGCGTGGGCGAGGAGCCGCCCGAGGAGATCGAGCGCGCGTGGACCGAGGAGGCGCTGCGCCGGCTGGAGGATCTCCGCGCAGGACGCACCCAGCCGATCCCCTGGGAGGACGCCCGGAAGCGCATCTTCGCGCGGGGCTGACGTGGTTCGACGCACCCTGTCCTTCGCGCCCGAGGCCGAGCGCGAAGCCCACGAAGCCTTCCGCTGGTACCGGGAGCGGGACGAGCGTGCAGGCGCCCGCTTCGAGGGGGAGTTGCTCGCCGCCATCGACCGCATCACGGAGACCCCCGAGCAGGGTCCCGAGATCGAGCAAGGCGTGCGGCGCATGCTCCTGCACCGCTTCCCGTACGGTGTCCTGTACGCGATCGCGTCGGAGCACGTCCTGGTGCTCGCGGTGATGCACCTCCGGCGCCGACCGGGCTCCTGGCGCGGCCGCGGGGGCTGACGCTTCGAGCGTCCGCCGCTCGCAGCGTGTCCCCGTCGTTCTTCTCGACGCCCAGGAGGGCCTGCTCTCCGAACTCGACCTGTTCGCGGAAGGCCTCGTCGCCGTCGCCTTCTGCTGCCTGGGTCGGGGTGGCGCCTCCTGCGGCGATGAGGCCGAGGTGACGGTGCGTCGGCGCGGGCGCGATCTCCGCCGAGGAAACAGGCCCAATACCGCGCGTGGGATCGGGCGAGCCCGCGTGGTGTAACGTCCATGGGCATGCAGCGACCCGGGGCGTCCAGCCCGTGGTTGGAGATAGAGCTCGACCGTGCCGGACTCGACGTGCGGGCCTCTGCTCGAGGCAGCCGGGGCGAGCAGACGGCGGCGCACCCGCTCGGCCCGGAGCTCGGCGCCGAGCACCTCGGCAGCTTCGGCGTCGCCGTGCGCGAGGCCGCTGCGCGCGGGCGGCCGCTCGGGGCGCGCGTCGAGACGGCGCAGGCGCTCCATCGCGCCGTCCTCCGCGATGGCATTGATGACCTCCGGGCGCGCCTTTGTGAGGCTGCGGGGAGCGCGGGCGGGCCGCTGCTCGTGCGCCTGGTGGTGGGCGATCCCGAGCTGCAAGAGGTCCCGTGGGAGGCGCTCGCCGCGCCGGGCGAGGCGATGCGCTACTGGGGGACCTCGCCGGACCTCTTGCCCGTGCGCGGCGTCAGGTCCACCGAGCCGTGGCAGCCCCGCGAGGTGCGCGGCGCGGTGCGTGTGCTCTCGATCGCGCCTGGCGGCGGCGCCGCGCTCGCGCCGCTCAAGGGGGGCGCTTGCCGAGCCGATCGCCGCGGGCGAGGTCGAGTGGCTGGCGCCGATCGAGGGGCAGGCCGCGCGGCTGCCCTGGCTCTTCGATCGCCTGCGCTGCGAGCCGATACCGCACGTGCTCCACTTCGTTGGCCACGGAGGGGTGAAGGATGGCGCTCCCGTCCTTCGGCTCGCGGACGCGGACGGCGACGAGCGCTGGCTGCCGGTAGAGCTCCTCGGGCAGCAGCTCGCGGCCGGCTTCCGCAGCTTCCTCCGGCTCGTCGTGCTGGAGGCGTGCGAGGGGGCGCGGCCGTCGGCGTTCGCCTCGGCAGCGGAGCTCCTCGCCCGGGCCGGCGCGGACGCCGTGGTTGCGCACCTCTGGCCGGTGCAGGCCGACGTGGCCAGGGCGTGCTCGGCGCAGCTCTACCGCTCGCTCGCCGGCGCGAGCCTGGGCAAGGGAGACGTCGCGCGCGCCCTCAACGAGGCGAGGCGGGCGATCCTCGCCGAGTTCGAGGGCAGCGCCGAGGCGTTCTCGCCGGTCGTGTACCTCCGCGGGCCGGACGGGGTGCTCTTCGACTTCAAGGGCCGCAAGGTCGCTCCTCCTCCAGCGAATGCGCCCGCGGTGAGCGATGCGGCGAGGGCGATCGAACCGGCCCTGGCGCGCATCGCCTCGCGGCCGTTCTCGCTGCTGCTCGGCGATCGCTGGAAGGCCGAGCGCGCCGCGCTCGACGGCTTTCGCGACAAGCTCCGGACGGAGCTCGCGAAGGGGGCCGAGCCGATGCCGACGGGCCTGCCGATGAGCGCGCTGACCCAGCGGTACGCGCTCCGCCGCGGGGCCGACAAGCTGGGCGCCGTGTTCCAGCGCGCATTCCGCGGGGGCGCGGAGGCTCCGCCGGTGATCAAGGCGCTGGCGCGCGCCCTCGGCCCCGGGGTGCACGCGACGCTGCTGCGCAGCCCGCTGCTGGAGATCGCGCTCGCGGAGCAGCAGCCGGAGAGGACGATCCACGTGATCCAGCCGGACGAGGAGAGCACGCTGGTGCTCCGGCGGGAGGCCGGGGGCGACTGGGAGGCGCTCGAGGCGCCGCCTGGGTCGGTCGACTTCGAGCGGGAGATCGTGCTGCTGCGGCGGGAGGAGCTCACGAGAAAGCTTGCGCACCGGCTGATGGCCCATCCGTGCACAACGGTGTTCGGGCCCTCCGGGGCGGGGAAGTCGTCGCTGATGCAAGCAGGGGTCATCCCGCTCCTGGAGGAGGCGCACGACTTCCGGGTCGTGCGCGTCGATACCTGGCCGCCCCCGGGGAAGCGCCGCTCTCCTGGCTCGTGCGCGCGCTCTTCGACGACCTCGAGATCGGGACACCGCCATCGCAGATGGGCCCAGGCGAGGCGTTGGACGAGGCGATGAGCCTGGCCGAGCGAAGGAGCGAGCGGCCGATCCTGATCTATCTCGATCAGCTCGAGCAGTTGCTCTTCCCAGGGCGGGACGCGGGCGAGGCGAGCGCGCTGATCGAGGCGGTGGATCGGCTGGCGCAGAAGCCGATCCGGGGGCTGCAGATCGCTCTCTCGCTGCGGGAGGACTACCTCGGGCGGTTCCGGGATCGGGCGAGAGGGCGGCGGGAGCTGCTCGAGCACGGCTTCCGGCTGGGGCCGCTCACGGTAGGCGAGATGAGCCGCGCGGTCTGCCGGGCAGCGGAGGAGGGATGGCCGCGCCAGTGGTGGGCTGAGGAGCACGTGCGGGCGCTGATGCTGGAGGTGAGGACGCCCGGATCGTCAGCCTCGGAAGAGGCGGAGGTGCAGGCCGCCTTCGGGCAGATCGTCTGTCGGGCGCTGTGGGAGGAGCGGGCCGAGGGGCGAGGCAGTGAGGCCGGCGCCGTGGAGGCAGAGGCCATCGTGCACCGGTACCTGGAGGCCACAGTGGAAGGGCTCGGGGCGCTGAGTGGGCCAGCGCGGCACCTGCTCGAGGAGCATCTCATCGATGGGGAGGGGCACCGAACGTTGCTGACCGAGCCGGAGGCGCACCGCGTGCTGCCGGCCGGAGCTGCGGACGAGGTGCTCGGGCGACTGGAGAGGGCGGCGGTGCTGCGGGCGGAGGAGCACCAGGGGAGCCGGTACTTCGAGCTCGGGCACGACTGGCTGGCCGGCCGGGTGTTCCAGCGGAGGCGGGAGCGGGAACAGGAACGGGAAGAGGCGGAGAGAAAGCGGAGGGAGGAAGAGGGCCAGAGGAGCGCCAGGGAGCGGGCGGCGCGGCGGACTCTGGGGACGATTGCGGCGGTTGCGATCGCGGTGGCGGCGTTGATGGCGGTCATCGTCGTCTGGGCGCTGGGGCAGCGGAACGCGGCGCTGAGCGCCGAAGATGTCGCGAAGACAGCGCAGCAGGAGGCTACGGCCCAGGCGGGGCGCGCGCGAACTTCCTCCTTGATGGCCGGCGCTGGTGAGCTCCTGGCGAGGAACCAGCTTGCACCAGCAGCAAACCTGCTTCTCGAAGTCGAAGACCCGGACAAGGTAAGGGGATGGGTCGACTTGATGCATGAGGTGTTGACTCTGGGCCCTCCGAAGACGACGATGCGTGGCCATCAAGGCATGGTGTTGTTTGCTGGCTTCAGTCCCGACGGGCAGCGGATAGTCACCGCGTCGGAGGACAAGACAGCGCGGGTGTGGAACGCAAACGGCCGCGGAGCGCCCGTCGTGCTTCAGGGCCATGAGGGCTGGGTTCGGTCCGCGGAGTTCAGCGCCGACGGGCAGCGGATAGTCACCGCGTCGGAGGACAGGACAGCGCGGGTGTGGAACGCGGACGGCAGCGGCGCACCCGTCGTGCTCCAGGGCCACGAGGGCGGGGTTTGGTCCGCGGAGTTCAGCGCCGACGGGCAGCGGGCGGTCACCGCGTCAGCGGACAAGACGGCGCGGATATGGCCCATCTTCTCCCTCGTTCTCCCGCTGAGCCTCCGCTCTGTCACCACCGACTGCCTCTCGCCTGAAATGCGCCGAACCTACCTCAGCGAGAATGATGAAGATGCCCGGAAAGGCTACGAGTCCTGCGAGCGCTCCTACGGCCGGATACCGTTCTACCCAGAGGTCGACCTGCGGCGAGCGGCAAAGGAGCCTTCTCTGCACGCCGTCGAACCATGAAAGCGCGAGCCCGGGGACGCCCACGCGGGGCTGATTTTCCTCGATAAGCCTCCTCTGCGAGGACCGACGCCTATCGACAGTTTCGATACCCGGTGCCTGGTTCATCTTCTTCGCCCTCCCCACGAATCCCCGCCTCGGTGCAACAGGATGTAACATTGGCAGGGGCCCCTCCGTGGGCATCAGGCCCACGGGATGTCCGACGTTCGGCCGCAGCCGAAGGGATCGCCAACATGAATCCTCGTTCCTTCTCGATCGCCCTCTCTCTCCTCATGGCCGCCTGCCAGCGCTCCGAGGCCACCCCCAGCGATCCGCCATCGGCTCCGCCCGCTGCTCCCACGCCCCCGTCTCCCCCGGCCGAGCCGTGGGCGTCCCGGCCGCCACGAGAGTGGCCTCAGCTTGTCTTGACGAACCGCGCCGAGTTCCAGGGCAGCACCCCTCTCCAGGGCGCGAGCGCCTTCCTCATCAAGACCCAGGACGGGCGCACGCTGGCCGCGACCGCCAAGCACCTCCTCGGCCAGAACGGCGGCGTGGAACCCGAGGTCTCCGTGGCCGCCTTCGATGGCGTCATCCAGTCCTGGCACCTGTTCCCGCGCACGCTCCAGGACCAGCGCGTCGATGCGGGCAGGGTCGGCGCCGAAGGCCTCGACGACCGGAGGCTCGACTGGCTGATCCTGACCCTCAAAGACACCGGTAAGCCCCTCCCCGCGACGCCCCTGCGGCTGCGCCAGAAGGCGGTCGAGGTCGGCGAGGAGGTCTTTCTCGTCGGTTGTCCCTACGACGAGGCGGCGTGCAAGCAGAACGTCTATGCCGGCAAGATCACCGCGCGGACCGCAGATCGCTTCCGATACGACATCGACCCGCCGGTCGACATCCGCGGCTTCAGCGGCGCGCCGGTCGTCGACCGGGCCGGGCACGTGGTCGGCGTGATGACCGTCTGGTTCGAGCCCAGGATGCAGGGAGAGAAGTTCCTGGAGGCCGGCGGCGAGGACGCCGCTTCGATTTACCGGAGCGTCGAACGGCAGCGCTGAAGAACACGCTAGCTACGACGACGCCCACCCAGCGGCCGGTCGCACGCTCATCCCGCTCCGAGCCCCGCCCCCATGCGCGGCGCCGATCGCATGGTAAATTGCTATGGCTCATCGCAATGCCGCCGACGCATCCAGCGTGCATTGCCTTTTCGCCCAAAATTTTCTCACGCCTGCCGCCGATCATTCGACGCGGGTCCTGCGGTAGGCTGCGCGCCCATGCCGAGGCCGAGGCCCCGAACCACGAGAATCACGAAGAAACCCGAGCTCCGGCCGCTCGCTCGAGCGACATGCTGCGTGCCATGGCCCATTCGGAAGGCGCCATGACCCCGGCGCAGAACAGGTATTGCGAGCGCCTGGGCATCGCCGTTCCCCGCGTCGAGGACGTCGCAGCGCAGGGCGCGGCGAAGCTCTTCCACCTCATGATCGTCGCCCTCCTCGAGCGCGGCGCCCCCATGACCCTTGACGAGATCGCGGAGCGCCTCGAATCGGCTGGCGTGCTCGCCGAGACCGGCGATCTCGCCTATTCGCTCAAGAAGGCGTGGCACGGCATGGCGCCGGTGTACCGCGACGCGACGGGCAACTTCGGCCTCGACCTCGACGCCTTCGCGCTTCGCATGATCATGCAGGTCACCGGCCTCTGCGAGACGCGCGCGGCGCCTCCGCCTCCCGCGCCGACACCTCCCGCGCCTGGCGACGACGTCCCGCTGTCCGCCGAGGAGCTCGACGCGGCATTCCGCGATCGGTTCATCACGAGCCTCTCATGGGTCCGCCAGGCCGCGGCCGTGCTCGACGCACGGCAGACGGCGATGACGGCGGAGGAGATCGAGGCCTTCCTCGCAGCGATCACGAGACACCGAACGCCGCTCCGCGAAACCAACGGGCCAGAGAAGAGCGACCTGTTCCTCTTCGGTGACGGCGGACGACTCACGCTCGACCCGCTCGCGCCCGGCCTCACCGCGATGCGGCGGGCGATCCGCAAGCTGTCGCAGCCGGAGCTCGTCCGGCGGGCGGAGCGCGCGGCGTCCGCGGAGCGCCTCGCGGTCCGCCGGGCGGAGCTCGACGCGGAGGCACGACGCGACGCCGAGATCGCGCGAAGGGCGCGCCGTGCCGTCGTTCGCGTGGTGCCTTTCGCGGAGGAACCGCAGGCCGCGGCGGTGCTCGACGTCGGCCAGCGATCGATCCGGGTCTTCATTGGCCGCGACATCGCAGAGCTCGCCGGCATGCTCGATCGGTTCGACGTGATCGCCGGCCTCAACATCCGAAACACGCTGCGCGCGCTCGGGCTCGACGCCGACCGGCGCCGCGTCGTGGACCTCAGGCCGCCGAAGAAGTCGAGACGGCTGAACCGCGCGGGCCGCACGCTGGAGATCACGCCGGAGCTCCTCATCGCCGGCACCACCGGAATCAGCCGCCCGCTCGGCGACCTCGAGAAGATGGCGGGCTACCTGGTCGAAGGAGACCATTCGAAGCTCGCGCGCCGGCTCGAGAGCGACGTCAAGGCGCTTTATGCATTCTACCATTACGGTGTCATCCAAGGCTTCGTCCGGCTCCGCTGGGGCTTCATCGACGAGGGCTTGACCACCGAGTGGGCGCTGCCCGGCGACGTGAGCCTCTACCGGCAGCTGAAGAGCGCCAGCGAGACGGGCACGCCCATCGATCTGGTGATCGGCGTGGCGCCTGGCTGGGCCGAGCCCTGGTCGCGAGCGCAGCGCGTCCGCATCCTCGAGCTCCGCTTCAACGATGTCCTCGTCGCCGAGGGGGAAGGGCGAGCGGCGTTCGCGATCGCACGGCACGAGATCCAGGCCGTTCGCCTGGCTCCCGAGCACACCGAGCAGAGCGCGACGCAGGATGGATCGTGGCGCGAAGAGAGAGGTTGAACCACACCGCCACGGCGCATTGACCCGCCCGAATGCCCCTGGCACCCTGCGGCGGTCATGAACGCTGCCCTCCCCAGCACCCTGGAGCTCCTGCTCGCGGACGCCACCGAGCTCCGCCCCACCCTCGCGGCGGGCCTGCCCGAGGTGACGGCGGGCATTGCGCCGCGGCCGGACAAGACGTCTCGTCGTGTGGACGCGCTCGTGCGCGAGATGCCCGACGCAGATCCCAACGATCTCGCTCTCCAGCGCTGGTCGGTGATCGCGCCCGAAGGCGCGCTGGGCGACGAGGCGCTCGAGGCGATCGCGCCGCTCCTCCGGCTCCGGGAGGCGGAGCAAGGCGCGCCGGTGACACCCTACCGCGTCGAGCCCGGAATGGGCATGGCGGAAGCCCTCCGTTGGAAGACCGATGTGCTGCGCGACGAGTCGATTCCGGAGGAGGAGAGGCCCCGGTATCTGCTCCTCCTCGGGGATCTCGACGCCGTCTCCGCCGAGCTCCAGCACGTCCTCGCGAACGGCGCGTTCGTCGGCCGCCTCCACATCGCGGGCGCCGACGGCAAGCCGGATCCCAGCGGCTATGCCGCGTACGCAGACAAGGTGGTGCGCTGGGCCAAGGCGCCTTCTGGATACGACCGGCCCGATGCGCTGTTCTTCGTAGCGGACGACGGCACCGCCGCTACCCAGCTCGGCCGCAGCCTGCTCATCGCGCCTTGCGTCACGATGGCGCAGAGGCAAGGCAGGCGACCGTTCCCGGCCGCGAACGTCATCGAGATCCCAGGCGCCGGCAGCGCCGACGATCTCCTCCGCGCGGGGAGCACGCCGAGGCCTTCCGTGCTCCTGTCCGTGAGCCACGGCCTCGGGCGGCCCCGCGGCGGGTGGGCATCCGTCGATCAGCAGCATGCGCTCCAGGGGGCGCTCTGTGTAGGCGCCCATGGCAGCTCCTCGCCGCTGCTCACGGCGGACATGCTGCACCACGCGCCCTTCCTCCCAGGCGGCCTGTGGTTCTGTCTGGCCTGCTTCGGGGCCGGGACACCGAAGGAGAGCGCGTTCCATCCCTGGCTCTCGCTCCTCGCCCGTGAGGGCGCCTACGGCGGCCAGGTCCAGCGGGTGCTGGCGAGCTTGCCTCAGGGCGGCGAGCGCCCGTTCCTCGCCGCGCTGCCGCAGGCCGCGCTCCGGAATCCCGAGGGGCCGCTCTCGGTGATAGCGCACCTGGATCTGGCCTGGACCTTCGGCTTCGTCGATCCCAACAGGATGACCCAGAGCCGCGCCTCCCGGATCTTCAGCTGCCTCCAGGCCATGGCCCGCGGCAGCCGCGCCGGCGTGGCGCTCGACGCGCTGATGCGCTCCTACCGCGAGGTCAACGACGAGCTGCTCGCCGGCTACCACGCCGAGGAGGACGCGCGCGTGTGGAACCGGCCTTCCCCGGTCGATCCCATGCAGCGCGGCAGCGCGTTCATGCTCCGCAACGATCTGCGGGGTTATGTGCTCCTCGGCGATCCCGCGGCGCGGCTGCCCCTGAAGGGGAGCCAGGCCCCGCACCCGGCAGCGCTGTAGTCGGCAATCGCGCGCCGCCGCGCGTGTCGCTCTCCTGGCTCGCGCAGGTGGGAGCACGCCCACGCCACGCCCACGACGTACGCTACTGCCGTCGATGGAAACGCCGTGGACGGGCAGAGTCCTGCGCCTTCCTTGTCTGTCGCTCCACATCGCGAACCAGGCCAGTCCGTCCAGCGCCTCTCGCCCGTCCGTCACTCACGGAACATCCTCTGTGAGAGACGGTGGCTTTCGTCGCGGGCACCGGCGCGCGCCGTGGACAAGGCGCTGGAGCACAGGCATCTTCAACGATGCGGCATGGTGCGTCTGCTGCGCCGCACGGGCCGCGGGGGAGGTATGGATGCACGCAAACTTGGACGCTTTTCCTGAACCGCTCGCGGTGCTCGACGCGGACCTCCGGTTGCGGGAGGCCAACCTGGCCTGGCGCAACGCGTTCGGAGAGGCGGCGCGCCTTGTGCCCGAGGCGGAGGAGGCCGCTCGCGCGGTGCTCGGCGGGGCCCAGCGCCGGGCGGAGATCGACGCCTCGGCGAGCAACGGGGCGAGCCCGCAGCGCTGGACGCTCCTGCGGTGCTCGAGAGCCGAGGGAGAGCCGCTCGTCTTCGTCCACGCTCATGCGGCCGACGACGCCGCGCAGCGCCGCCGCGAGGAGGCGCTCGCCGAGGAGCTGGAGCTCCTGCGCAACTTCATCGACCTCGCGCCCAACCTCATGTTCATCAAGGACCGGCGCAGCCGCTACGTCATGGCGAACAGCGCCCTCGCGAGCTGCTACGGGATGACGCCGGCGCAGGTCGTCCACGCGTCCCAGCACGAGCTCACCACGAGCGTGGATGAGGCCTCAGGCTTCACCAGCGTCGACCGGCAGGTCATCGACACGAGACAGCCCGTGGTCATCGAGGAGAAGGAGACGCGGCCGAACGGCGAGGTGCACTGGTACGAGACGGTCAAGAAGCCCATCCTCCGCAGGAGCGGCGAGGTGCAGGTCGCCTGCTTCTGCGTGGATGTCACCGAGCGCCAGCAGGCGCAGGACGCGCTCCAGAGCTCGGCGCGCGAGCTCGAGGCCATGGCCGCGGCGGCCCGGCGCGAGGCGGACGAGAAGTCGGCGCTCGCGGCCGAGCTCGACCGGAGGCTCGCCGTCATCCAGGCGCAGCACCGGCAGATCCTGGCGCTCTCCGCGCCCATCCTGGAGGTCGCCGATGGCGTCGTCGGCGTGCCCCTCATCGGCGCCATGGATGAGGAGCGGACGGCGACGCTCACCGAGCGCCTCCTCAACATCATCGCGACGCGGCAGGTGCGCAGCGTCGTGCTCGACCTCTCGGCGCTCGAGACGATCGACACGCGCACCGCCGACCGGCTGGTCGGCATCGTCCGCGCGATAGGCCTGCTCGGCGCGCGCGCGGCGATCACGGGGATCCAGCCGGCGGTCGCGCACACGATGACCTCGCTGGGCATCGATCTGTCGAGCATGGTCACGATGCGCACCCCGAAGGACGCGATCCGCCTCTTCTCGACGACCGGTCCAGCGCGCTAGTCCGGCGGGCGCGTCACATCGGCTCTTGAAGGTCCTTGTAGCTCGGCAGCGCGCCGAAGTTGAACCCGATGCCGAAGTTGTAGACGAGCCCCGGCCCCTCGAGGCTCTTCATCATCGTGAGCTCCGGGTGGATCGCGAAGCTGTCGGAGGTCCGGAACTGGAACCCGAGGCTACCCCGGAGGAGGAGGCCATCCGCGGTCGCAGCGGCCTCATCGTCGTTTGCGATATTGCTCGAGGAGAGGCCGTAGGTGACGCCAGGGGTCAGCACGATCGAGAACCAGTCCGTCGGGTTCACGCCGAGCATCACCGGCGCGTGAAGGTAGACGATGTGGACCGACGCGTCGTCGGACGCGAGGTAGAAGTACTGAACCCCCGGATCGACGGCGAGATCAAAGACGCCGCGGACGGGGTTCACCTTGAGATCGACGCCGAACGAGCTGAGGTTATGGACGTGGGCGCCGACGTCGAGGATGTCCGTCAAGCCGGTCCGGAGCTGATACGAGGGCAGCGTCGGCACGAACCCGCTGGTCGTCCTCGTCCTCGCCTCCGCCTGGCCGGTCTCCGGATTCTCCACGAGCTCGGCGGTCTCGCCGATGTAGCCGAAGCTCTCGAGCGACACCGAATGCGCGACCTTGCCGGGCGCCACGGTCCGCGGGGTTCCGTAGGAGTTCGGGTTGGGGCAGCCCGAGAGCAGGGCGCCGAAGAGCAGGACGGCCGGAAGCGCAAGGAGACGAGCAGATGGCTTTCGCATAGCCGACCATCCTATCCATTCCACACGTGCGATGTCCATGCACATCGCGGAGAAAGCAGCATTACAGCGGCATGGCTTCACGCGGGGGTTACGCGTGGTTTACGCGTGGTTTACGCGTGGTTTACGCGTGGTTCACGCGTGAACCAGGCAAGCGGGACGCCGCCGGCTCGACGCTGTCGGGGAGTGTCCTCGTGCAGCGTGGGAGCGCTGTTGTTTCAACATGCAACGTCCGTGATCGGTCGACTCGCCACTCCCTTGTTGGGACCGGGCCATGGAGCGTATACGTCGGCGGCCCCACGCTCCTTCCTTCGCCCAGCGTCGAGGCAGGGCCCGAGCTTGACTCGAGGACCCGAAGCAGAATCCGGCATGGGGTGGCGCTCACCGCAGCTGGGGCATCCGCTGCAGGTGGGGCACGCCGGCGAGGGATCCGGCCAACACGCGGGCGTGCCGCCGCACCTCGTCAGCGCCGAGCGGCCCTCCATGGCCCAGGTGGAACGTCTGTATCCCCTCGTCGACCAGCCGCGTGAGCTCGACGCCGACGGCGCGCGGGTCCAGCTCGAAGGGGGGACGGATAGCGTGGCCGAGCCGCGCGAGCCCGCCCAGCATCAGCCCCGAGGCGACCAGATCTCCAACCAGCGCCTCGCGCGACTCGAGGACGACCGAGAGTGAGCCCTGGGTGTGCCCGGGGGTGTGGCGCACGCGACCCGCGACCCCGTAGGGAGCCAGATCGAGCGTCTCGTTGCCGGACAGCACGAGGTCGGGCGCGACGGGGGCGTAGCGCTCGTGTACGAGAGGGGCCCGGACGAACAAGCGGCCGAACCAACCGGTCGGACAGAATGTCATCGGGGCCCGCCCGTTGAGGTGCTCGACCTCGGCCTCGTGGGCGACGACGAGCGCCCCGGAGCGCTCGCGCAGCTCGGCGGCGCTCCCGGCATGGTCGACGTGCGCATGAGTGACCACGATCGCCTTCAAGTCGGACCAGCCACGGCCCGCGCGCGCCAGCGCCTCGCCCACCCTGGGCGCCGCGTCCGTCACGCCCGCATCGACAAGCACGCAACCCGTGGCGCCGACGAGCAGGTAGGCGTTGAGCATGCGAAAGGGTAGAATGGGCACGCGAATGATCTGGGCGGCAGACATGATGTTCCTCCGGGGCCGAACGCCTGGCCCCAAGGTGGCGTGTCGAGGCGGCTCTCGCCTGGCCCGATTCGACGCGGCGGATGGTCCACGATGGAACTGACCCACGTGGCGACACCTCCGGAGTCGATGCTCGAGCGCGCGGTGCGGACCGGCCCTGGCGAGCTGCTCTGGCTCGGCGCCGAGCCCTTCGAGGTCCGCTGCGAGCCCAGACAGGCCGCGGGGCTGCTCAAGATCATCGCCGTGGCCGAGGGGGAGGGGGTGATCGCGCAAGGAGGGCGCCGGGCAATCCTGCGCGAAGGGACATTCGCCTGGTTTCAGTCGGACACCCCCTTCGAGCTGACGATGAGCCGGGGCCGGCGGCTGCTGCTGCGGCTGCCGCTCTCGGCGGTGCAGCAGAGGCACCCGGGGGTCGACCTACGGACGGCCGTCACGCGCGGCGAAGAGCACGCGGGCGAGCGGGTCGTGGCGGGGCTCTTGCGCCAGATCCTGTGCGAGAGCTCCTCGCTGTCGGAGCGCGACTGCGTGGCGGCCGTCGGCGTGGTGCTCGAGGCGATCGGGATGTGCGGCCGCGCGCCCGAGCTTCCGCAGGCGAGGGTCGAGCGGGCGCTGGCCGACATCGAGGTTCGCCTCGGCGATTCGACCCTCCAGCCGGCGGATATCGCGCGGGCGCAAGGGGTGAGCCGCCGTTACCTCGACGGCGTGATGGCAGAGCAGCTGGGCTGCTCGCTGGCCGCGCACATCCGGCGGCGCCGGCTCGAACGGGCGGCGAGCGAGCTCTCGCTCCGCCCGCTCGAGGCCGTGTCCGAGGTCGCCGCGCGCTGGGGCTTCCGCGACACGAGCCACTTCACGCGCTTGTTCCGGGGCCGCTTCGCGACGACGCCCGCGGCCTACCGGCGCGCGGCGCTTCACGGCACGTGCGGGGGCGGGGGCCGGCGCTCGGCCGACGCCGCGTCGCCGGCCCGGGGCTCTTCAGCCGCGGAGTAGCCCGCCCTACGTCAGCACGGGGCGCGCCTCGGGAGAGCCCGCCTCGCCGGCCGGCGTGGGCTGGTTCCGCTCGAGGGCCTCGATGCGCCCGAGGAACGCGCGCCCCTTGGCCGGATCCGTCATGTACACGAACGCCGCGAGCCCCTTGAGCTGCGCGAGCGTCTCGCCCTTGCCCGGCCTCCCGAGCTCCCGGTTGCGGATCGCCGCGCGCAGCGCGCGCACCCGATCGCGCGGGACGCGCGCCGCCGGCGCCCCCTCGCTCGCCTGGTTGACGACGAGGCCCGTCACCTTCTGCCGGCTGCCCTTGCGCATCACCACCGTCTTGCTCGGATGCAGCCGGAAGCCCTCCGAGCTCAGGATCTCCCGGAGCCCGCGGAGCAGCGCGCCCACCGGCGCGCGCGGCCGCGCGGCGCCGGACGCCTCGGGCGCGCGGAAGGAGAACGTGAGATCGTCAGCATACCGCGTGTAACGAAGTCCCAGCTTGCGGGCGAGGCCGGACGCGCGCCGATCGAGCCGCAGGCAGATCGCGTTCGTGATCGCCGGGGAGGTGGGCGCGCCCTGCGGGAGCACGCGCGGACCCGTGGCCACATAGAGCGTCTGCCCCCGGAACTGCACGACGTCCCGCGGCGCCTCCGTCGAGAGGAGCGCCACGAGCGTCGCGGGACCCTCGGCCACGCCCGCCTTGCGGAGCAGGCCGCGCACCCGGCGCCACGTGATCGTCGGGAAGAAGTCCTTGATGTCCACCTTGACGATCGTGTCGGCGCCGGCGTGCGCGGCGGCGTTCGTGACGATGGATCGGCTCGCCAGGAAGCCGTGCGCCGCGGCGTGGACCGGCAGCTTCTCGAACAGGTTGCGGAGCGCCCAGCGCTGCGCGCGCTTCAGATCCCGCTTCGGCGACGAGATGGTGCGCGCGCTGCCGTCGCGCTTCGGGATGTGCCACCGCCGGTAATGGGTGCCCGTGTCGACCTCGCGGTGGTACGCGAGCCAGCGGAGCCGCGGGATCGACAGCCCGAGCGCGCTCGCGAGCTCGGCCGCGCCCGGCAGGTCGGGGAGCCCGTGCGCCCGCGCGCGCTCGCTCAGCCCGGGCACATCGAGCCTGTCCGGCCCGACACGGTCGCTCCAGTGCACGCCCGCGCCGAGGTGGTTGACGTGCGTGGCGACGTAGGCCTCCCAGGCCAGGCGGCGCAGCGCGCGGCGCTCCCGGGCCTCGACCTTCTTGCGCTCCTTCCACTGCGCGCGCTCCCGGTCGGACATCGCCTTGGGATCGCCGGTCGCGAGGGCGCCCTTCGACGTGAGCTCCGCGCTCACCCACGCGTCGATCCCGCCCGCCTCGTCGATCGCCTTCCAGCGGGCGACGCGCTCCTCGTGGGCGAGCCGGCGCGCTTCCGCGCCCGCGCCGCGGGCCGCCGCGCCGCCGGGGGCAGGCGGCGTCGTGATGGGGAGAACGACGGGGGCTCGGGCTTGAACGGTCGCGTCGATCTTCGCGGTCATGTCTCGGTGGGAGCGTGGTGGTGAGTCACGATGGAAGCGATCTGTCCTCGGGACACCGGACCGTCGATCGCTGTCTCATGTCGCCAAGAGAGGCTCCAAGCGCATCACCTTCATCGCTTGGTGCACGGTAGCCTCACCGGTTCTCCGGCTAGACGAGCCCTACGGCGTCGGGAGAAACGGCGTTTGCGAGGTTGTCTCAGCTCTCCCGACGCCGTAGGGCTCGTCTAGCCGAAGAGAACCAAGAACAGGCTACCTTGCGGAGAGTGACTGGCGGTTCCTCCAGAGCGGCGCGACGCCGCTCCTACGCTCGAGGCGTGGAGGCTGGTGCGTTCAGAACCTCTCCTGGCAACACGAACAATCTCTTTTTCTTGACCTCCTTTCCTCTCTCATGCTGACGACGCGTCGGCGTCCACGAACCCGGAGGACGTCAATGCATCCAGTCTCTTGAAATACGCGTCGCGCGCTTCGCCGTCCGTGTCAAACCAAATGCGCTGGTGTCGAGGCGCTTCGGCGCGCGCCCCCCACGACAGGTGTACTACGCGGTCGTCCAGGGAGACACGGTAGACGACCTCCGCGCCCGAGGCCTCGCGGCGCACGTACGTGCGCGTCTCGGCGCGGATGAGCGACCGCCCCTCGGCCGTCTGGCGCAGGGCGTCCCGCTCGGCGCGCTCGCGGGCGTAGGCGACGCGGAGCGCGATCATGTGCTCGCACGGACCTTCGCGGAGGCCGCTCCTGCGGAACGTGGGGCAGCTGCACCACGCGTCGGAGACGCGGCCCTCGAGATCCATCGTGAACCGCGGCGCGAAGTCGCGGTGCGCCTCCCGGTCCGCGACCTCTCCGTGGATCTCGGTGCCCTCGCCGGCGATCTCGTGCACCTTGGTCGGCCTCACCGCACCGGGCGCGCCGAGCAGGCGGTGGGCCGCGGCCTCGCGGGGCGAGCTGTAGCGGATGTCGCGCTCGTCCACCGGATCGGCGAACAGCTCGCGCGGGCGGTAGACGCGGCGCGCGACGTCGTAGAGCACCCGGCCGCGCAGGCACTCGAGCTGGAGCGCCGCGCGGGCCTCCTCGGCGCCGCCGCCGGCCGCGAGCGACGCGAGCGGGAGCGGCCCGCGCTCGCGGAGGAGGGCGAGCTGCCTGCCCGCGAGCGCGTCGAGCGCCGCGCGCGCCTTGTCGCCGCCTTTCCCCTCGCGAGGCATCAGGGCGTCGAACGAGGCGGCGCTGGCCCAGCTGCTGTCGGTCCAGCCCGTGAGCGCGATCGTCAGCGTCGCGCGGCCCAGATCGAGCACCCAGAAGACCGGCAGCCCGGGGCCACGGAGCTCGGCGCGCACGCGTTGCACGTGCGGCAGGAGCCGCGACAGCGCGAGCAGCCGCTGCCGGCCGAAGGTCCGGACCACGCGCGGCGGGCCCTCGTACGGAGGGCCGTGGCCCTCGATCAAGATCTCCCAGGGCTCCAGGATGAGCCGCGGCGGCTTGCCGGGGACGAGCTCGAAGCGCAGGCCGCGGGGCGGCTTCTTCGCCTTGCGCGTGCGGAGCACGAACAGCGCGTTGTAGAGATCGATCGGCGCGAGCTCGCAGGAGACCGCGGGCAGCGTCGCCGCCGACTGCACCTGCAAAAAGCCGCGGAGCCAGGTCGTCGGGACCTCGATCGAGCGCTCGATCGGCGTGGCGCGCGTGGCGCGCGTGGCGCGCGTCGCCTCGGCGTCTCCGCGCGCCGCGCCGGCGTCGAGCTCCACCTTGGCGTAGGCGCGCAGGCGATCGATCTGCTCGACGATGCGCGGCGAGAGATCGACGAAGGCGGTACCGTGGGCGGCCTCGCGGCCCTCGAAGAGGTCGCTGGAGAAGGCGAGCCGGGCGTAGGCGCTCTCGTCGCGCGAGAAGACCTCGATCGAGACCTCGTCCGGGTGCACGGTGAGCACGGGATCGAGCGCGCCGGAGGCCCTCGGCTTCGCGGCGGAGCCGTCGCCCTGGGTCGCCGCGTCGTCGGGGAAGGCGCCCTCCAGGAACGCCTTCTGCGCCTCCCAGATGGCCGCCGTCGCCTTCTTGCCCTGCTTCATCAGGTAGGCGAGGTACGCGGTCCGATCCCGGCCCTTGTACCGGAGATCGCTCTCCAGGATGGTCGCCAGCGCGGCCATCGCGTCGCGGAAGAGCGCCGCGTCGCGGACGGTGCCGCGCACGCCGACCGGGCCGCGGGCGCCGTCGAGGGAGAGGCGCACGCTCGAGTGGAGCGGGGCGGCGGCGAGCTCGCTCGGCGCGGCGTACCGGAGGAGGATCGGGCGGGCGAGTGCGGCCGTCATGCGTTGACTCCTTCGGGGGTCTCGGGCTCTCTGGACGAGCGCGCGGCCGCGAGCCGCGCCGCGCGGGGATCCGCCGCCTTGCGCTTCGCGCGGCGGTACGCTCGGTACGCGGCCTTGCGGACGGCGATCTCGGCCTTCTCCTTGGCCTTCTCCTTGCCGAAGGCGAGCGCGGCCAGCGCCTCGAGCGCGCGCTCGCCGCCGGCGCGGCCGAGCGCCGCGATGGCGTCGAGGCGCGCGGAGGCATCGCCGCCGCTGCCCTGGGCGAGCGAGATCAGCGGGGCGAGCGCGGCGGCGTCGTGGCGCGCGAGGATCGACGGCAGCGCGAGGCGCCGGCCTGGCTCGGTCGCGGCGAGCGCCGCGAGCGCCTCGGGCGAGGCGACGCGCGCGGTCGGCCCGAAGGCGACCGGGTCGAACGGCCTCACCGCAACGGCGATCGCGGCCGAGCCGTCCGGCGCGAGCGCGGCGAGCGCGGCCGACGCCGAGGCCCGGACGCCGGCGTCCATGTCCTCGAGGGCCGCCGTGAGCGCCTCCACGGCGCCCGCGGGCGGCGCGGCACCTGCGGACCTCGCGGCCGACTCGAGCGCGCCGAGGGCGCGCACGGCCTCGCGGCGGACCTCGCCGGGGGCGCTGTCGTTCGAGAGGAGCGCGCGCAGCGCGGGCGCCATCGCGGTCGCGCCGGCGCGCCCCGCGGCCCAGAGCAGCTCGCGCCACGCCGCGGCCTCGGCGCTGCGCTCGTCGCCGTGCGCGGCCGACCAGCGCTCCGCGGTGCGCTGCGCCGCGGCGGCGAGCGCGCCCGCGAGGGGCCCGCGATCGCCGGCCACGGTGCCGGCGGCGATGAGCCGCGCGGCCTCCTGCCGCGCCGGGGCGCGCTCGTCCTCGAGCATGCGCAGGAGCGCGGCCACCGGCAGCGCGCCGCGGCGGAGCAGGCCCATGGCGAGGCGCTGCCGTAGGTCCTCGTCCTTGAGCGCGGCGAGCCGGGGCAAGAGCTCGGCCGGGTCGGCCTCTGCGGCGAGGTAGCTCGCCGCCGGGCCCGCGATGTCGTCGTACTCGCTCCCGACCGCGAGGAGCTCGACGCGCGTCCGCTCGCCAGGAAAGAGCTTCTCCAGCGCCTTGCGCGCGTTCTTGCGGACCTCGCCGCTCCGCGCGTCGAGCGCGCGGGCGAGCGCGGGCTCGGCCGCGCCGTCGCCGAGCAGGCCGAGCTCGTTCACCGCGACGACGCGGAGCCTTTCAGGCGTGTCGCCGGCGCGCACGAGCTCCTCGAGCAGCACGCGGGCGCGCTCGCCGCCGATCCAGCGCACGCCCTTCGCCGCCGACTCGCGGAGATCGATGGAGTCGGCGTGGAGCGCCTGCTCGACGCGCTCCGAGGCGCGCTTGCGGAGCTCGGCGCTCCCGAGCTTCGGGGCGATGCGGCCGAGCGCCTCCGTGGCGGCGGCCTGCATGCTCGGTTCGATCGGCGCCTCTTTGGTTCCGCCGGCGGCCACCGCCTCGAGCTCTTCCAGCGCGCGGGCGTCGCCGAGCGTGCCGAGCGCGAGCAGCGCGCGCTCCCGCTCCCCGGGCTCGCCCGCGCGCACGACGAGGAGGAGCGGCCGGAGCGCCGACGCGAGTCCCCGCTCGGCCACCCCCTCCGCGGCGGGCAGCACGAGCTCGCGCGCGCCCGCGCGCAGCACGGCCTCGAGCGGCCCGGAGGGCGCGCGCTGCTGTCGATCGCCCTTGACGCGCTTCGCGTAGGACGTCACGGCCGCGACGCGCGTGGGGAGATCGCGATCCGCGAAGAGCGCGACAAGGAGGTCGTTCTGCGCGGGATCGTCGCCGAGATCGAGCTCGCGCGCCGCGGCGAGGCGGAGCGCCGGGTCCTTCGCGCGTGTGGCGGCGGCGAGGAACGCGAGCGCGAGCGCCGTCTCGCGCTTCTCGCGCTCGCGCCCCTTGTCGACGATCTCGAGGCACGCCTTGAGCGCGGCGCTCCGGACCTCGGCCGCCTCGTCGTCGAAGCGCGCCGCGAGCGGGCCGGTGGCCGCGGGGTTCCGCGTGCTCCCGAGCGCGCCCGCCAGCGCGGCGCGGTCCGACGGCGTGGCGGCCTCATCCATGCGCGCCGCGAGCGCCCGCACCGCCGCGTCGCTCGCGAGCGCGACGAGCGCCTTGCGGGCGCGCGCCGCCGGCGCGGCCGCGCCCTCGCGCAGGAACGCCGAGAGCACGTCGACCGCGCGATCGTCGCGGCTGCGGGCGAGGAGCTCCGCGGCGCGCAGGCGCAGGTCGTCGTGATCGCTCTCCATCGCGCGGCACAGGGCGGGCACGATGCGCGGATCGCTCGACGACGCGAGGCGCTCGAGCACGCCGAGGCGGAGGTCGGCGTGCTCGCTGCCGAGCGCCGCGAGGAGCGGGTCGAGGCTGCCCTTCGGAGAGAGCCGCTCCAGGAGCTCGAAGGCGTAGCGGCGCACGTCGGGCAGCGCGGAGCTCAGCGCGCGCACGATCTCGGGGCGGGCGTCGCCGCCCCGCGCGGCGATCTCGTCGAGCGCGGTCCGCGCCACGTCGGCCGACGCCGAGGCGAGCCCGAGCGCGAGCGGCTCGCCCGCCCCCGCCGGGAAGAGCGCCTTGAGCCCCGCGAACGCCGCCTTGCGCACGAGGTGGTGCGGGTCGTCGAGCGCCCGGACGAGCGGCGGGACCGCCGCCGTGCTGCTGACGTGCCCCTTGGCGCAGACGTCGACGATGCGATCGATGGCGTCGCGGCGCGTGCGGTGCGCCTCGTCGTCGCCCGCCGAGACCTGCCGGAGCAGGCCCATGTACGCGCCGAACGCGAGCCAGCGCAGCCGCCGCTGCTCGCCCTCCGGGACCGCGTCGCCGGCCGGCCTGTCGCTCTCCTTCTGGCCGCTCTGGCCGCTCTGCCCGCTCGGCTCGGGCTGCGCGAAGAGGCGGCGGAGCCACCCCTTCGCGGGCTTCGTGTCGCTCTCCTCCGCGGCGCGCGGGGTCGTGTCCGCCACGACGTGGGCGCCCGCGGGGCGCAGCGCGGCCACGCGCTTCGCCTCGCGGAAGTACTCGACCGGCTTGCGCCGGATGCGGAGCACCTGCGCGGCCGCGTAGCGCTGCTGCGGGTCGTCGCTGGCGAGCGCCTCGGCCAGGCCGACCAGGATGCGCCCGCGCGCGACCTCGGGCGGCCAGTCCTTCATGCCGGCGGGCTTCTCGCCGTCGGCCGCGCGGCCCTGCTCCGCCGTGTCGGGGCGCGGGGGCATCAGCGCCTCGATGAGGTGGGCGAGGTACAGCTCCGGATCGGTGCGGAGCTCCAGCGCGCGCGCCGCGGCGAAGCGCACGTCGGAGCGCTGCGACGAGAGCGCGCTCGTCAGGAGGTCCGGCGGGTCGCCGCGGCGGAAGGCCCTGAGGTCGCGCGCGAGCACGATCGCGAAGACGATCTCCTGGACCTCGCGCGAGCTGTCCTCGAGGCCCTGCAGCATGCCGCCGTAGCCCTCGGGCCCGAGCGCCGCGAACGACATGATCGTCGCGACGCGGATGGGCGGGTGCTCGTGGCGCAGCGTGCCCGTGAGCACCGGCAGCGCCCGCACGTCGCCGAGCCGCGCGAGCCCGTCGGCGGCCCACGAGCGCACCGCGACGTCGGCGTGGCCCATGGCGTCGAGCAGGTAGCCCTCCTCGCCGCGGCGGGCGGCCATCGCGAGCCCGCGCGCGGCCTGCTCGCGCACGTCGGGGTACTCGTCCTTGAGCAGCTCGGTGGCGAAGTACTTGACGAGGCGCGGCGATCCCAGCGTCGCCAGCGCGGTCGCGGCGCGGGCGCGCAGCGGGCCGAGGACCTGGATCGGCACCTGCGCGGAGGGGACCGCGAACGCGGATCCCCGACCCGCGTTCAAGAGGGATTGATCGGCGAGGAGCGCCCGCATCGGGTTGATCAGCTGCTCGTCGCGCCGGACGGCGCAGAGCTCGGCCGCACGCACCCGGAGGTCGAGGTGGCTCGACTGGAGGCCGATGTGGAGCGGCCCCGCCTCGCCCGGCAGGAGCCTGTCGAGCGCCTCGATCGCGGCGATGCGCGGCCCCGCGTGCTCGTCCTCGAGCAGCTTGCTCAGGGCGCTGCGCGCGGCCTCGCCCACCGGCACGCGCGTGGCGAGCAGCCGGAGCAGGGCGTTGCGCGCGTCGTCGCCCGTCGGCAGGTGCGCGGCCCCGCGCGCGCCGCTCTCCCGGACCGAGGGGTGGATCGACGCCATCGCGGCGAGGTGCGGCTCCGCGGCCTCCTTGCCGCGCAGCTTGACGACGGCGTCGTACGCGGCCTGGGCCACGCCCGCGTCGCGGTCGCCGATGGCCGCGTGCAGCCGCTCCGCGGCCCACGGCTGCTCGCCGTGCGCCTTGAGCTCCTCGACGGCGCGCAGGCGCAGGTCGGGGAAGCGCGCGAGCTGGGCGCGGTCGAGCGCCGTCTGCGGATCCGAGGCGTGCCACGACCAGAGCGTCCGGAACGCCTCGCGGCGGACCTTGGGCGACTCGTCCTCGATCGCGTCGGCGAGCAGCGCCTCGGCCTCGGGCGGCCTCGGTCCCTTGCCCTCGCCGGCGAGGGCCACGAGCCGGTCGAGCCCGCGGACGCGGATGTCCTCCTGCGACGAGCGGAGCGACGCCTCGGCGACGGTGAGCGGGGCCGACGGCTGGAGCCGCGCGTAGGCGTCGTGCGCCGCGGCGCGCACCGCGCCGTCCGCGTCGTCGAGCATCCAGATGAGGCGCTTCTCGGCGCGGGTGTCCCGGAGCTCGGCGAGCGCGGTCGCCGCCTGCCGTCGCAGCGACGGGTCCTGCTCGCGCGTGAGCTGCAGCAGCGCGCCGAGGGCGCGCGTGTCGCCGAGCTGCGCGAGGCCGCGCGCCCCACGCACCGCCGTGTCCGGCGTGCGGCACGCCATCGCGGTGAGCAGCGGCTCCAGGTCGGCCTCGGCGGGCTCGGCCCCCGGGCTGCCCACGCCGGGGATCCGGGCGCGCGCCGCCTTGATGGCCGCTTCGTCGGCCGCCTTCGCGGCGTCCTTCGCCCCATCCTTCGCGTTCGCCGCGGGCTTCTCCGCGCCGCCTGCGCCGGCGCCGGCGCGCCGCAGGACCTCCGCCGCGCGCCGCGCGATGTCGATCGCCGCGCGACCGAGATCCTCGTCGCGCGCCTCGAGCGCGTGGGCGAGCGCGCGCCGCTCGATCACCTTGGCCGCGAACGCGATGCGGCGCACCTCGGCGTCCTCGTCGTCGAGCGCGCGCGCCGCGATCGGCGCGAACTCCGGCGCCGAGAGCCAGCCGGCGAGCGCGGCACGGATGAGCGCCTCGACCCGGAGGTCGGCCGGGCCGCGCTCGAAGGCGGTGCGGAGCGGCTGCGGGCCGTCCGGGTAGATCTGCTGGAGCTGGTCGAGCGCCGTGAGCCGCACCGACGCGTCGCGGCCGGCGAGCTTCTCGGCGATGAGCCCCGGGACGAGCGGCGAGCTGCCGTAGAGCTTCCCGAGCTCGAGGAGCGCCCGGCGCTGGACGTCCGCGGCGCGGGCGTCGAGCGCCGCCCGGAGCGGGGCGAGCGGCGTGTCGCGCTCGATCGCGCGGAGCGCCTCGAGCGCGGCCATGCGGACGTTCGGGCTCTCGTCGTCGAGCGCCTCGCGCAGCTTCGCGCGCGCGCCGCGGCGCCCCTTCGCGCCGAGCTCGCGGGCGGCGAGCGCGCGCACCTCGGCGTCGCGATCCGAGCGGAGCACGGGAAGCGCGGCCTCGAGCGCCTCGGGCTCGTCCAGCGAGGCGAGCGTCTTGACGGCGCTCTCGCGCGCCGGCCGCGCGCCCGAGAGCGCCTGGGCGAGGACATCGAAGCCGTGCGTGAGCTCGGCGGTGCCGTCCGCGGGCGCGCCGGCGGCGTCGATCGGGAAGCGCCATACCGTGCGCCGGTCCCCCGCGGCGAAGACGGCGCCGAGCCCGTCCTTCGCGTCCGCGCCGCCGCGGCCCGCCTGCCCGCGCGCCCCTTTGCGCGCGGCGGCCGGCGCGAGCGCGAGCGCGTGCAGCGCCAGCGCGCTCGTCTCCAGCGTGCGCGGCTTGCGCTTGTCCTCGAGCCGGTGGATGCGGATCGCGCCGTCCGCGCCCGCGGACAGCAGGCGGTCGCCGCTCTCCTTGCCGTCTTCCTGCGGCGGCGGGGTGGGCAGGCACAGGAGCGCGCGGACGCCGCCCGCGTGGCCGCTCCCGTCCGCGCCGCGCACCTCGCACTCGACGTCGCCGACGAGGTACCAGAGGCGCACGGTGCCGTCGTCGCCGCCCGACGCGAGCCGCCCGTCGCGCGGCGTGAACGCGAGCGCCGTGACCGGCCCGTCGTGGCCCGGCATGGCGCGGACGGCGCCCGTCGACAGCGTGACCACGCGGACGACGCCGTCGTCGCCCGCCGCCGCGCAGAGCTCGCCGGCGGGATCGAAGGCGACGGCGCGGAGCGGCGCCGCCGAGAGCGCGAACGACGCGATCTCGACCGCGGCGCCGGGCGGCGGGGCAGGGGAGCCGGCGGCCTCGCCGACGCGGAACACCCGCAGCGCGCCGTCGACCCCCACGGTCGCGAGGCGCGCGCCGGCGTTCTGCCACACGCCCGCGGCGATCGCCGTCGCGCCGCCCGGGTGCGCGTCGATCGCCCGCCCGTCGGCCCCGTCGCCCGCGAGGAGGCGCAGCGCCCCGTCGGAGCACGCCGCCGCGAGCAGGTCGCCCGCGAAGGCGAGGCCCAGCACGTGCGCGGGCACGTCGATCGAGCGCACCGGCTTGTTCGCCACGTGATCGAACAGCGTCACCTGGCTCGCGCTCGCGGGGGACGGCGTGGTCTGCGTCTCGCGCGTCCCGCGCGGCTCGCCCGGCGCCGGCGCGCGCACGCCGCCGACAGCGAGGAGCCGCGGGCCGATCGCGAGCGCGCGGACCTTCTCGTAATGGCCGATAGCGTGGCTCATGCGGTCTCCTGTCCGACGCCGGGGAGCGCCCGGCCTTCGCCTGCCGCTCGTCCGACGCCGGGGAGCGCCCGGCCTTCGCCGGCCGCTTCGAGGCCTTCGATCTCGAGCCCCGGGTGCGCGTGCCTGAGCCGCAGGAGCGCCGCCAGGCACGCCTGCCACTCGCCCTTCGCGATCGACCCGGTGAACTCGGCGATGACGGGGGCGACGAGCGCCGCGAACGCCGCGTCCTCGACCGCGAGATCGCGCACGACCTCGATCACGTGCCGCTTGGCCTCGCTCGCCGAGAGGCGCCTGCGCGAGCCCGCGTCGTCGCCCGGCTCCGGCGACCGCCCCGCGGGGATCCCGGACAGCACGTACCGCAGGAAGCGCCGGAGCGCCTCGACGTCCGCGAACCGCCCGGCGTCCTCGGGCAGCTCCGCCGCGGGGCGCGCCTCGTCTCCGCGCGCCGCGCGCGGCTTCCAGCCCGGCGGCAGATGGCGCGGCCGGTGCTTCTCCCAGAGCATCCGCACGGCGAAGAGGCGCACCTCGCGGTCGGCGCTCTGCATCAGCCAGCCGAGGCGCTCCGGGCCGCCGAGCCGCGCGTAGTGCTTCAGGATGAGCGACAGGCCGAGCTCGCGCGCGCTCTTCTTCAGGCTCTCCGTGAGCGCGAAGACCTGCGCCGGATCGAGCTCCTCCGGCGTGAGCGCGATCGCCGGATCGGCCGACGGATCGCCGACCTTGCGGAGCGCGTCGAAGGCGATGTTGCGCACCTCCTTCGCGTCGCTGTGCGCGAGCTCGTAGACGCGGGTCTGGTAGCCCCACGCCCGGAGCTCGGCGCGCGTGATGAGCGCGGCGAAGCGCCGGACATCGTCCCGCTTGTCGGAGAGCGCGGGCCAGATGCGCTCGGCGGTGAACGCGCCTCGCTTGAGCGCCGGCTTCAGCTCGAGCTCCTTGGCCTCGCCCTGCTCGGGCCCGAGCACCGGGTGGTGGCAGCGCAGGTACGTCTGCGCGAACGCCCGCATCGGCTCGGGCTCCTTCTCGCCGAGCGCGAGCGCGAACAGCCTCGCCGTGCCCGCCTCGCGGTCGCCGCGGCCGCTCGCGTCCTGCCCCGCATCGAAGTCCTGCGGCTTCATGTGCGAGAGGAGGTAGCGGCGCGCGAAGCCGTTCAGCGTCGGATCGGCGCGCCGCGCGAGCGCGAGCAGCCAGGGCAGCGTGAGCTGCCGCGGCGACACGATCTTCGGGTTGCCGAGCACCTCCAGCGCGACAGCGCGCGTCTCGGCGCTGAACACGAGCCCCTTCAGGCGCTCGACGCCCTCGGCCGTCAGGTCGGGCAGGGCGTCGGCCTTCTGGAGCCAGGTCGCGACCGTCGACCCGAGGCGCTTGCGCGTGAGCGCGCCGAGCAGCCACGGCGTCCCGATCGCCGCGATCGGGTGCTTGCCGAGCGCGTCGAGCGCGGACTTCGTCGCCTGGTAGTCGTCCTCGTGGCGCGGGTCGTCGAGCACGCGCACCCAGAAGCCGGCCCCCGGCTCGCCGGGCCGGTACTTGGCCTTGAAGTAGGCGGCGGCCCACTTCTTCTGCTCGGACTCGCCGTAGAGCATGTCGATGAGGAAGCCCTCGGGTAGCTCGGCGCGGTCGAAGCTCTCGCTCAGGGCCTTGCTGGCCCACGCCTCGGTCTCGCCGTGCGTGAGCAGCCGCCCCAGGAACGCGTGGCCGAGCGCGCGCGGGCTCTTGCCCTGGAGCGCCGACGCCGCGAAGGCGCGCGTGTCCTTGTGCTCGGAGTCGAGCAGCGCGGCGAGGCGCTCCGGGTCGAGGTCCGTCGCGTGCGCGCGGGCGTACTCGATCGCGAACGTGCGCGCCTTCGCGCTCGGGGAGGCGAGCAGCGCGAGCGCCGCGTCGTGCAGCCCGAGGCCGCGCAGCTTGCTCTGGTGGAGCTCCGGCGAGCCGAGCAGCGTCTCGATCAAAAACTCGTGCGCGCTCGCCAGCGGCCGGTACGCGAGGCGCGAGAGCCACGCGGGCGTGACGCTCCGCAGGGTGTCGGCGAAGTCCTTCTTGAGCCCCTGGATCGCGAACTTGGCCGGCGGATCGGCCTGGCAGGCCGAGAGCAGGAGCATCAGCGGATCGGGCGATCGCTTCCACGCCTCGTCGAAGGCGCGGTGCTTCACCATGTCGTTCGGCGGGACGTTGCCGTGGAACGAGCGCCCGTCGTACTTGCCCGTGCCGTGCGCCCAGATGTGGTTCGCGACCCAGAGGTCGCTGAAGCTCGTGCCCGGCGCGTAGTGGCGGAGGACCTCGACCGCGAACTGCGGGTAGAGCTCCGGCGTGCTCCGGCCGAGCTCGCGCAGGAAGCGCCACGCGCGGCGGCGCATGTAGATCAACGTCCCCCTGGAGACCTCGCGCCGCCGGCTGCGGGAGAGCTCGACGTCGAAGCGGAAGGCGAGCGCCCCGAAGAGCTCCGCGTCGAGCCGCGCCTCGGCCAGCTTGTAGATGCGCTTGAGCCCGCCCCACGCGCCGAAGACCAGCGGCGCGCTCGTGGCGATGTCGCGCAGCGCGCTGCGCCCTGCGTCCGTGCCCTCCTCGTAGATGCGCACGATCAGGTCCGCGAGCTCGAGCCGCGGCGGCGGCGCGGCGTCGACCTGCGCGAGGAAGCGCTTCCACGCGTCGGTCGACTGCTCTCGCCGCTGCTCGGGGGAGCGCATGCCCTGAGCGCGCGAGAGCAGCTGCAGGAACGCCGCGAAGGTGAGCGCCCCCTCGCGCGGCGGCGTCTCCGGTTTTGGATCCGGCTGCTCGAGGTACGCCTCGACGACCTCGGCCAGGGTGGGTGAGCCGCTCGTGGCGAGCTGCTTGACGTTCGCGATGTCGATCGGGTTCGGTGAGCTCGTCAAGGCGCCCTCCCGCGGCGGGATGGCCTGGGAGAATCGCGAGCCCCGCGTTGCAGGTCAAGCCAGAGTCGATCTGACGATGACGGAAGCGTCGTCGCTTCCCCGCGGTGTGCGCCTGTGGGTGGGGCGTGTTCGCCGATGCAGGGGTGCCGCGCGGCGCCCGGAGCGTTGCCTCGAGGCGCGCGCCGGACGCTCAGCACAGGCCGCGCAGGTCGGTCAGCGCAGCTCAGGCCGAGCAGCTCACGCCGCGCGCATCCGCGCGACCCGCTCGGCGACGTGCGGGTCGCCGCCCGCGTCGATGCTCGCGAGGAGGTCCTTCAGCGAGCGCCCGCGGTGGGCGAGGTGCGCCTCGAGGTGTGGCGAGAGCGCCTTCCAGCGCCGCGCCCACCCGGCCTCGGCGCTCATCGAGCCGTGGTGTGGCCGATCGACGAGCAGGGCGCCGAGCCGGAGGCCGAGCTCGGGATCGTCGAGCTCCTCGAGCTGCCGCTTCAGCAGGGCGAGCGCTCCGGCGGCAGGAGAGGTCGCCGGCGGGGCCTTCCAGGTGTCGCGCACCGCGCGCGCGAACGCCGCGGCGTCGAGCTCCGAGAGCAGCTCGAGCGCGCGCACGAGCGGCAGGCGATCGCGCGCGCTCGGCGCGACGACGCGGTCGAGGAGCGCGTCCAGCGCGGCGGACAGCGCCCCGTCGGTCGCGGGATCGAGCCCGCCGAGCGGCTCGAGCGCGCGGCGGGCGCGTCGGACGGCGCGCCCGAGCACCCAGCTCCGCCGGCCGCGCGCGGCCGAGACCGCGGCGAGCGCGTGGACGGCGGCCTTGCGCCGCGCCTCGGTGGCCTCGCCGGGCTGGACGCGCGGCGGCAGATCGAGCTTCGGCGGCTGCGGGGGCGCGGTCGCGCCGGGGGTGGCCGCGGGGGCGCCGCCTGCGGGCGCGCCACCCCCGGCGGCGGCCACTTCCTGGTAGCCCTCCCTGAGCTTCTCCGCGATCTTCTTGTCGCACTCGCGCTGCGCGGCCTCCGCCGTGGGGAACGCCTTCTCCTTGCGTTGCCCGGCGGTCCCCAGCCGCCCGTAGACGACGATGAAGGTCGTGTCGTCCACGTCGGCCATCCAGAACTTGGCGCTCGTCCCCTGCACGAACTCGAACCGGCGCATGCGGGCGACGATATCACGTCGCGCTGGCGGCGCGCCTCAAGAGGGCGGCGGCGAGGGCGGCTGGCGGATAAGCACGAACGGCGCGACAACGAGCGACAGGAAGCGCAGATCGTGCTGCTGCGGCCAGCGCGCGAGATCGGCGGCCGTCGGCTTGGTCAGCTTGCCGGCCGCGATCCAGGCCTCCACCGCGGCCGTGTCGTTCGCGGCCATGGCCTCGCCGACGTCCAGGAGGTCGAGATCGGCGGCGACGACGATGACCGCGTCGCGCGCTGTATGGGTGCGGAGATCGGTCCAGAAGACCTCCCCGAGCGTCTTGGCGAGCTGTTCGCGCATGGGGGCAGCATAGGCCCCGGACAGCGGCCGCCAAGCCTGCGCGCCGCCGCCCGGGCGAGGGAGGGCGGCGGCGCGCAGACTTGGCGCCCGCGGCGATCCGGGCAGGCGGCGCTGCCCGAGGCCCCGATCGCGCCCTACCAGCCCATGTTGTGGTGGACCCAGCAGTCGATCTGCTCCCAGCCGACCCGCGCCTTGCGATGGCCGTTCAGGATATGGCCCGTGTCGGGGACGATCGCGGTCGTGACGCTCTCGGCGCTGGCATAGAGCGCCGCGTCGGAGTCCGCGTACGCCGCCGGCTGCAGCGCGTCCGTCTCCCCGAACTGGATGAACACAGGGCTCGTCACCTCGTCGATGCCGGCGAGCGTCGGATCCTCGGAGACGGCGAGGAGGCTGAGGAACTGCCCGCGCGTGAACGTGTCGGCGATGGTGGCGTTATCGAAATCGATGAGCGCCGGGCTCGCGTTCGCGGTGTCGTAGAAGATGGCGGTGCGCATGTCCGGCGGGATCGCGATATAGGGCGTCTGCAGCAGCGCGGAGATCGCCTCTGGGGGGACCGGGATCGGGTGCGGCGTGAAGGCGAGGCCGGTGTTCACGAGGACGTCGGCGTCATTGTAGGTGCTCTGAGCGAACGAGTTGATGATGGCGCCGTTCGAGTGACCGACGAGCGCGACGCGCGTGAAAGGCGTTTTGTAGACGCCGCCAGGCGTGCGCATCTCGGTGATGATCTGATGGACGCTGTCGGCGGTGTCGGCCAGGTCGAGGAAGTCGCCGTCGGGCCGGCTGCTCTCTCCGGCCCCGAGCATGTCGAGCGCCAGGACGGCGTATCCCTCCTTCGCCATGTGCCGGGCATAGGAGTAATCGTGTCCGCCGAACGACGGGAGATCCCAGTACTCGTGCGTGTAGGTCAGGCCGTGCACGAGCACCTGAAGCGGGCGGTACTTGGTCTGGCCCTGATAGTAGAGGTAGCCGACGATGTCGTACGTGTTGCCGTCGGAGAGGGTCACCGGGAACACCAGGCGCTCGACCTTGGTGGGCTGCCTCGACGACGACGCCTCGGCATCGCCCGAAGAGAGCGCGGCGGCCGCGAGCGTCGCCGAGAAGAGTACCGTGCTGAGTGCGCGATAATAAAAGTTCATGAATTGACCCTCATGGTTACGGCAGGTGATTGGAGGTGAGGCAACGTCTATCGCGGTGCGATATCCCGTGGTCTCTCAGCTCCAGCGCCGCCACGCCATGTTCGCAAACATTGGACCAGAAAGCGTCCACGTCAACAGGATAGCGCACGATCTCCGCCCGCGCCGCCGTTCGCCGCCATTTCAGAGCGCTGTTTGGTCGACAGCGCGTCGACCGTGGGCTCGCCGGGCCCTCGCGGCCCGTCGTGAGGAGCGGACCGCTGCACGAGTCTTTGCGTGATGCCGCAATGGCTTGCACGGGGGTGACGCCGGCTGCCGGTCCCGGCACATGTGCCAGGGAAGGCGTCATCACGACGACTTCTGTGCTGGCGAACAAATCTCCCCGTGCTTTACCGCTCTTGCCGGACGTCATGGCCAGGAGACGCCATCGCGGCACGGACGTCGTTTGATGAACCGATATGGGATTTTTGTGGCTCCGCTGTGTCGTGCTCGCGGAGGCACGGGCGATCGCGCCCCCGCGGGTGATCCCGGCGATCCTCTGCGCGGCGCGGGCGCGCAGCCGCGGCGCCGCTGGTGAGCGCGAGCGCTGCTCGCGGCGCGGTGAGGTCAATGCCGCTCAGAAGGTCGCTTCGACGCCGATGCTCGGCAGGATGATGGGTCCGAGCGTCTCCGGCGCGCATCCGCGCAGGAGCGAGCACTCGTATTGCAGCGTCTCTTTTCCAGCGGTGGCGTTGAGCACCTCGATTGTGAGCGAGACGGTCCGTCCTTCGCGGAGGATCCACCGCTTCTCGAGCCGCACGTCCAGCCGGAAGAACGCCGGAAGCCGCTCCGGCAGGCTCAGCCGGCGGACCACCTGGGCGATCCGCTCGCGCAGCTGCTCGCGGCGCCGGATGTCCTGCTCCGTGTCGGGGCGGTCGTCGTTGCCATCCGGGCGCTGCCCGTCGACGCCGTCGTTGTCCCAGAGGTCGTAATCGACCGTCATGGGAATGCCGCTGTAGAACACCGCCCTGCCCCCGAGCTTCCAGCCGCGACCCACGTCGACCGCGGCCGCCATGTTGAGCACATGGCGGCGGTCGAACGCCGAGTCGAAGCTCTCCCGGCCGACATGGCGGACCGAGCGGGAGAGGGTGTAAGACACGAACCCTCCGATGCGCTTCGACAGGCTGCGGTGCGCGTGGATCTCCAGCCCATGGGCGCTGCCGGCGCCGCGCAGCTCGGCCCGCTGCGCGAGGCCAGCGTCGATGCCGGGAGGCCGGTTGCCGAGGGCGTCGCTCAGGTCGAAGAAGCCGCTCCGGAACCCGGTGATCGTGGCCTTGATCTCCCCGGGGAGGCGGAGCTCGACGCCGGCGCTCGCCAGCAGCCCCGTCTGCACGCCGCCGCGCAGGCCGCCCACCTGCATGCCGGGCACCGCGCCGAGGAAGCTCGGCGGCTGGTGGGTCACGCCGAAGGCGCTCAGCAGGGCGACGCGCGGGGTCGCTTGCAGCCGCGTCGCGAGCCGCGGATCCACCGTGGCCCTCGTCGCGCCGCCGGACGCGAAGAGGTCGCCGCGCAGGCCCGGGACCACCTCGAACCCGGGCGCGGCGCGGACGACGACGTCGGCCCAGAGCCCCGCGGCGAGGTCCTCCCGGCTCGTGAAGAGGCGCGCGAGCGCCCTGTCGTTCCGGGTCGGGAAGTCGCCGTCGTTCTCGCGGATGTCGATGTCGAACCGCTCCAGCTGGGCGTCGGCGCCGGCGCGCACCGTCAGCCGCTCGGAGACCGGCGCGGACAGCTCCACGCGCGCGCCGACGAGGCGGGCGCGCCCGGCCCGCTCCCCGTCCTGGTTCTCGCTCTCCTCGTGGCCGAGCGTGATCGCGTGCCGGAGGCGGCCGCCGCGCGCGAAGAACCTGTCGTAGCGCAGGTCGAGCCGGTGGAAGTCGCCGGCGAGCACCACGTCCTTGTCGCCGTCGTCCTCGATCTGGGCGAGGTAGTCGTGCGACCCGAAGGCGAAGAGGCCGACCCGGTCGTACGGCGAGGCGTCGTAGGTGACGCGCGCCTGGTAGTCCCAGTAGCCGAGCTCGACGCCGGGCGAGAAGAGCGCGAGCAGCGCGCCCGGGTACGCGTAGCGCCCGCCGACGAGCGCGGTGCCGCGGCCGTCGGCCCAGGGCGCCTCGACAAGGGCGCCGGCGTCGAAGAGCCGGAGGTTGGCCTCGCCGTGGAGCAGGCGCGCCGGCTCCCGGGTCTCGCCGGCGATGACGCCGCCCGTGTAGCGCCCGAAGCGCGCGGGGAAGCCGCCGGGGTAGAGATCGACCCGCTCGACGAGCGCCGGGTGGATCACGCTGGGGCCGAGCGCCACGTGATAGAGCAGCGGGACGCGCACGCCGTCGATGAAGTAGCCGACGTTGCCCGGCGGCGCGCCGCGCACGAAGAAGTACGGCACGCCGGACGCGATGGGCGTCACGCCGGGCATCGCCTCGATCGCGCGGAAAGGATCGCCGAACGCGCCGGGCACCTGGCGAACCTCCTCGCGCGTCATCGAGGTCGTCATCGGCGCGGCGCGTTCGCCGACCACCACCACGTCGATGGCCTGCGCGGCGGCCGGCGGCGAGGGCGGCGCCGCCGCGCTCCCGCGGGGCGGCGGGGGCGCGGCGGGCGCTGCAGGAGGCGCGCTCGGCGCGGCCGGCGCGGCCGGCGCCGCGGCGCGAGGATCGCGGAACCTCACGGGGAACAGGATGCGCGCGCCGATGGGCCGCCCGTCGCGCCGGGCGGGCTCGAACCGCCACGACGGCGCCGCGCGCGCGGCCGCGCTCGCGAACGGCTCCTCGCCCTCCACCTCGACCGCGCCCACGGTACCGTCCGCGTACACCGTGATGCGGGCGACCACGGTCGCGTCGCCTACGCCGCCGGGCGGGTAAGGCGGCTCGGTGGGGCCGAGCGGCGACGGCATCGTGACCCGCGCGCCCTGCGTGGCCGCCGCGGGCGCCGCAGGGGCCTGCGCCTGCGCGGGAGCCGCCGTGGCCTCGCCGTCGGTGAAGGCCACGAGGGCGCCGGTCGCCGCGGCCACCGCGACGGCCGCGGCGCCGCGCGTCCTCCGGTGTCGCAGATCGCTGTGCTCCGGCTCCCCCATCGGCGCTCCGGAAACCATGGAGAGTCGCGGCGGCACGCTCAAGCAAAACGTACCGGCGCCCCCTTCGGGCCGAGCGCTGCGCGCCTCGCCGAGGTCGCGCTGGACGACCGTGCCGTCCCTGCCGTAGATAGCTGGCAGCGCCGACGTGGGCTCGAACAGGAAGCGACAACAGAAGTCCTCGGGTTCGCGCGTGCTCGTCGCGCTCCTCGTGACCGGGCTCAGCGCGGTGGGGGTCAAGTGCGGCCTCGAGCGGGGGCTCGAGGAGCTCGGCCTCGACCTCGGCGGCGATCGCCCCTCCAGGCCATCGCCGACGCCCGGCCGATCCGGCAGCGCCTCGCCGCCGAAGGGCGCTCCGCCGAAGGGATCTCCGACGAGCGGCGCGCCCTCCTCGCGCCCGTCCGCGCCGAGCCCGCATCTCGAGCTCGGCGTCCCGGCCCGCACGGGAGCGCGCGCCGCGCGGGCCGACGCGTCCGACGATCACCTGATGATCAAGCCCCAGTACGCCCTCTCCTACAACCGCTCCAGGAACGTGGCGAACTGGGTCGGCTGGAGGCTCGACGCCGCGTCGTTCGGCGACGCGCCCCGCCATCGGGGCAAGTTCCTGGCCGACAGCGCGCTGCCGGACGGCTGGTACCGCGTGCAGCACGACGACTACACCGGCTCCGGCTTCGATCGAGGCCACATGGTCCGCTCCGAGGAGCGGACGCGGAACCCCGACGACAACAAGGCGACGTTCCTCCTCACGAACATCCTGCCGCAGCGGCACGAGCTCAACGCCGGTCCGTGGCTGAGGCTCGAGGAGGCGTGCCAGGAGCTCGCGCAGAAGGAGCGGCGGGTGCTGTTCCTGATCGCCGGCGGCCTCTTCGACGAGCGCGAGCGCCGGGCCGCCACCATCGGCAAGGACGTCGCCGTGCCGGACGCGTTCTTCAAGGTCGCCGTGGTCCTCGATCCGGGGCAGGGGCCCGGCGACATCGGCCCGGCGACGCGGGTCATCGCGGTGGTGATGCCGAACGAGACGGGCATCCTCGATCGGGGCTGGGGGCAGTACCGGACGACGGTGGACGAGATCGAGCGGCGCGCGGGCTACGACCTCATGACCGCCCTCCCCGAGGCCACGCAGCGGACGCTGGAGGCGCGCGTCGACGACGGGCCCGCCGGCGGTCGCTGAGCGGCGCGCTCAGGTCTCGACGACCTTCGTCACGAGGCCGAGCCACGCGCCCGACGGATGGCGGCCGACGACGTAGACATCGATCGCGACGCGCCCGACGCGGTAGACCCGGACGTCGGTCAGCTGGCGCTCCAGCAGGTCCACGAGCCGCCGGTACCGCCCCGCCTCGGCCAGCGCCGCGTCGCCGCCGTCCCCGGGCACGTCGATCACGGGCGCGAAGAGGTCGCTCGCCGTCGTGACCTCGACCGGCGTCGCCGCGCCGAGGCCCTCGGCCGCGAGCAGCGCGGCCGGCGAGGACGCGTCCCCGCGCGACCGGAACGGGCGCAGCTCGTGATCGGACTCGCTGGGGAACAGCAGGCCCTGCGCGGCCTCCGTGAGGGAGGCGAGGAGCTCTTCGGGCGACATGGATGAGGCCTGCATGCGGATCTCCGGGCGGCTGCTCGGCGAGGGCGAGCTCGCCGTGGGGTGATCATTCCGCCGTGAAGCCAGCGGAGAATCCGCTTGCTCCCTGGGCTTAGGCGATGGTACCCGGACCCGCCCGCCCTGCGGATCCGATCCACCCTTCCGCTTTCCTTCGCCGCGTTGCATGCTCGGGCGAGACCCGAGCAAGGAACAAGGATTCAAGTGCCATGTCCAAGATGAAGCTCAAGCCCGGCGTGATCACTGGCTCCGCTCTTCAGGAGCTGTTCGAGTACATGAAGAGCGTCGAGTGTGCGCTGCCGGCCGTGAACGTGATCGGCTCGCACAGCACGACCGCCGCGCTCCAGGCGGCCCGAGAGGCCAAGTGCCCCATCATCATCCAGTTCTCGAACGGCGGCGCCCACTTCTTCGGCGGCAAGTTCCTGGACAACAAGGGTGAGAAGGCCGCCATCGCGGGCGCCGTCGCGGGCGCGCACTACGTGCGGAACCTGGCCGAGGCCTACGGCGTGCCGGTCATCCTGCACACCGATCACGCCGCGAAGAAGCTCCTGCCGTGGATCGACGGCCTGCTGGAGCACGGCAAGAAGTTCTTCGAGAAGAACGGAGAGCCCCTGTTCTCCTCTCACATGCTCGATCTGTCCGAGGAGCCGCTCCACGAGAACCTCGAGATCTGCCAGAAGTACCTGCGGCAGATGGCGGCGCTCAAGATGACGCTCGAGATCGAGCTCGGCGTCACGGGCGGCGAGGAGGACGGCGTCGACAACAGCGGCATCGACAACTCCAAGCTGTACACCCAGCCCGCGGAGGTGCTCGCCGCGTACGACGCGCTGAAGCCGATCGGCAACTTCACGATCGCCGCGTCGTTCGGCAACACGCACGGCGTCTACAAGCCGGGCAACGTGCAGCTCCGGCCGCCCATCCTGAAGAACTCCCAGGACGCGATCCAGAAGGAGCGCAAGACGGGCCCGAAGCCTGTCGACTTCGTGTTCCACGGCGGCTCCGGCTCGTCGCGCGAGGAGATCCGCGAGGCGGTGTCCTACGGCGTCATCAAGATGAACATCGACACGGACACGCAGTGGGCCTTCACGCAGCCCATCAAGAAGTACATGGATGACAAGGGCGCCTACCTGAAGTCGCAGCTCGGCAACCCCGAGGGCGAGGACAAGCCCAACAAGAAGTACATCGACCCGCGCGGCTGGCTCCACCTCGGCGAGAAGAGCGTGGCGGCGCGCCTCGTGGACGCGTGCAAGGACCTGAACTCGTTCGACAAGTTCGAGTTCTGATCCACGGCGAAAGCGACGGCCCCGCGCGAGCGGGGCCGGAGCGACGCCTGTCCACCCGCGACACCGCGACCGCGGCGCGTCGATCGACCCGCAAGCGGCTGGCTGCTCACGAGGGCGACGGGTGCGCCTCACTGAGCGAGCGCTCCGGCGCCGTCTCCGCAGGGCGGCGGCGGGGCAGCCGGGAGAGCGGCAGGCCGAAGAGGCCGAGCGCGGTGAGCTCGATCCCCAGCACGGGCAGGAAAGCGAAGCCCGAACCCCCGATGACGAGGAACTGCACGAGGGCGATCGGGGCCGCGACCGACAGGAGCGCTGTCGGGTACGTGACGCCGTGAAGCAACGCGAGCAGCACGCCGACGATCCCCACCGTGAGACAGCCGTCGACGCTGGGGGTCATGTCCAGCGCGCCCGGTGTGCGCAGCGCGGCGCGGGTCCACAGCAGGGAGCCAGTCCCCAGGAGGACCATCGCGATCGGCAGGTTGGCCGAGGAGCGGGTCGTCATCTTCGGTATCTGGAAAGCCATGGTTCCGGCCACGACAGCACGCGATGTGCCATCACGGCTCCCGGGCGGCGGCGGGCCGGCCGGCGCGCTGCGTGATGCAGGGAGTGCGGGGCGGCGCACGCCTTGCGCTTCACGAGCCCCTGGTCCGATCAGGGCGAGGGCGGGCCGGGCTCCTCGCCGGCGCCGGGCTCGCCCGCGTCAGGGCGCTCGTGTGTTCGTGGTGGACGCGCCGCCTCGACGGGCGCGAGCCGGATGCCCAGGTTCAGGAGCTTCACACAGTCCTGCTCGCACGTGGGCGGCCCGCCGGGGAGAAGCGAGCAGTGTGCGACCTCGACGGGCTCCTCGGAGCGGCCGTCGACGACGAGTCGACACCGCACGGGAGCCCCGGTCCGTGGACAGACCAGGGTGACCTCCGAGGTGTGGTAATGCCGCCGGGCGAGCAGGCTTCTCGTCCCGACGATCAACGCCACGACGCCTCCAGCTGCCGCCAGCAGCACGACGAGCCAGTCTGCCATCGCGACCCCCTGTGAAGAGCGCTGCGGCGCCCACCGCAGCACGTACGACGCAGCAAGGGGCGCGCCATGCGCTGCGCCGAGGCGTGGGCCAGCCGGCGCGGGAGGGCCCGTTCCTCGTGTCATCGTGGATGCATTCCGCGCGCCTCTCGGCGCAGGGCGTGCGCCCCGGAACCCTGGGTGAGGAGCTGCAGCCCGCCCCGCCGCCGAGCGACGACGCGAGGAGCCGTGAAGAAGCATGGGAATCGACGTCAACAGGCGCGATCCGGTGCGGTCCTGGCGGCTCGCCATGGCGGCGCCGCGGGTCGACGTCTTCCGGCTCGGCGATTGCAAAACGCCCTTCATCGGCAGATGGCCGCGGGAGGAGGTCGCCATGGCCTGTCATCTGGAAGAATCGGACAAGCTGGTGTGGATCGAGATCGAGGGGGGTGGCACCGAGCCACGGAGGGTGCGCTGCCCGCGGCGGGCGGCAATGGTGGACGCGCGGGAGTGCTTCGCCTGCCCGCGCTACGCGACGCTCGCGATCCATCCGAGCGGGAAGAAGGTCTATCTCGTCTGCGAGCCGTTCGACGAGGAGCCGAGCGAGCCCTCGTAGCGGCGCGCGAGCCCGGGAGAGCCCTTCACGACGTCCCGGCCCCGATGGCTGCGTTCACGCGGCGCGGGCGCCTCAGATCGCGCAGCTTCTCCAGCTCGAAGAACCCCGCGAACGCCACGCCGAGCAGCGGGTACGGGAACAGGATCGCCATCGTGAGCAGCACGCCGAGGTGGAAGAGCCAGGCGGCGCCGCAGAAGACGACCGCGACGCGCCGGCTGAACAGGGCGAGCGGCGCGCCGAGCTCCATGGCCAGGCTGGCGAGCGCGAGCGGCGGGAACAGGAACCGGTAGCGGACCAGCGCGCCGCCGAGCGGGGAGTGCGTGTCGCCGAGCGCGATCTTCCGGACGTTGTCGTAAGCGACGTAGTTGCGGAGGATGTCGCTGAATGCCCAGTCGAGGCCGCTGTTCCGGAGCTTCGTGACCCCCGCGATGAAGTACGAGGTCACCGTGATCGCGCAGCACAGCCGGATCGGCCAGCCGTAGCGGCCGTCCGGCGCCGGCGCGTGGGTGCCCGAGCGGCGCGCCGCGCGCGCGTCGAGCGAGTACACGTCGGCCGCGGCCCCGAGGCCGAGCGCGATGACGTGGAGCACGAGGAGGTTCTCGGTGTGGAACACCATGCCCCACGAGTTCCTGTAGGTCAGGACCCAGAGCAGGAGCGCGCCGAAGAGCGGACCGGCGACGCGGAACCGGTAGCCGACGACGAAGGCAGCCCCGGCCGCGATCGCCGCGCCGATGAGGCCGCGCACCGCCCAGAGAGGCAGCGGCGAGGACAGCACCGAGACCACCCCGATCGGCTTGAAGCTCCCCGGAGGTAGGTGGCCCACCCGCTGGAGGTGCACCGCGCGGGCGCAGAGGTACACGAGGGCGAAGGCGCCCACGAGCAGCCGCAGCAGCGCGAGCCGCTCGGCGGGAGCCTCCGCGAAGAAGGCCCGGTCGAACCGCGCAAGGAGCCGCCTCATCGCGCGCCCACCTTGCACGTCGCGTGGCGCTTGGCGTCGATCGGGGCCTCCTGGCCCTCGAAGAACGCGACGGCATCGAAGGTGTCGGTCCGGATCTCGACCGCGACGACATCCGCGTAGCCGTCCTCTTCCGCGACGCGCGACGCGATGCCGCGGCAGAGCGCGCGGGCCGCGCGGGCGCCCTGGCGGATGCTGTGCGCCAGCGTGGCCTTGGCCTGCAGCACCTCCTCGCTGCCCACGAGGCGCGGCGGGATCGGCCGCCGACCGCCCCGGGAGTCCACGCCGACAGCGCGCTCCACGGCGGTCCGCGCGTCGTGGCGGCCCCACGAGAACATCGGGTAGGTGGACAGCGGAAAGCTGTCCACCGGAGGGCGGCGGAGCAGCGGGGCGAGCATGAGGAGCAGGAACGCGGCGGTCACGCCGTACGCGTACGCCCGGCGCTCGCCGAAGCGAGCGGCCCCGCGCGGGCTCGATCCACCGCCGGCCCCGGCGCCCACGGCGCCGCCCTGCGGGCTCGATCCACCGCCGGCGCCAGCGCTCGCGACGGCCTCTCCCTCGCCGCCCGCGCTCACAGAGGCCCCGCCGCCGGCGCGCTCCGCCCTGGCACGAGCCCGAGCATCCGGCCCCCGTGGCCGAGCGCGGCCCAGGCGTGCTGCACGTAATCGATGCGGATCCGGGGAGACGCCATGCTCTCGCTGAAGCCCCCCTCGATGATCACGTCGCGGCTGCACGCGAAGCAGGTCGCGGGCGACCACTGCTGCCGCACGAGGAACCCGAGCACCCGCCGCATCAGCGCCTGATCGGAAGCGAGGTCCTCGCCGCGCGCCTCCTTGACCGCCATCGCCGCGGCCAGCGCCTCGCCGAACCCCGCCGTCGCCGTGTTGTGCGGCGGCAGCACGTTGCCGAACCCGTACCCTCCCACGAGATCGGGCGTCACCTTGCTGTCCTCGTCGAGCACGAGCCGCGACTTGAACGCCACGTAGTCGAGGCAGAACCGCTCGTAGTCGTCGCGGCGGTGGTGCCCGAGCGCCGCGCGCGCCGCGAGGCAGTGCCAGTTCTCCTCCATGTACACGAAATTGCTGGCGAAATGGTCCCAGTAGCGGTTCGCGTAGTAGTCCATGGCGCGATCGACGGCGGCGCGCACGGCGGCTGCGGGCGGGTACTCGGGGCTCGGCTCGCGGGCGGCGAGCGCCTCGAGCAGCGTCAGCGCGAGCACCGACTGGCCTCCCTCGTAGAGCTGCGTCGGGCCGAGGACGGGCGCGACGCGCGCGAGGTCGAGCTGCGGCGCGAAGCCGCCGTCGTCCCGCTGCGTGGCGAGCACCATCCGGGCGAGCCGCCCGATGAGCGCGTCGTGCGCACCGTGCGCGTCGCGGCAGGAGAGGAACGTGACAAGGCTCAGCGCCGTGGGGTTGAGGCCCGCGATGGTCCCGGGGCTGTCCTTGGGGTAGAAGAGCGCGCCGACGGAGCTGTCTTCGCCGGCCTTGCGCTCGAGCTTCGCGAGCAGCCCGAGCGAGCGCTGCACCACCTTCGCGAGCTCCGGCGACGTGGGTACGCCCTCGGCGCCGACCCCGAGCTCGCACAGGGCGAGCGTCGTGCCGGCCTGCCGCGCGATCGAGAACCCGTCGAACGAGGCGCGCCCGGTGAACGGATCGACGATGTAGCGGAACATGCCGTCCTTCCGCTGCGCCCCGAGGATGTAGCGCTGGGCCGCGGCCGCCGCCTGCTGCGCGGTCGCCTCGGTGAGCGGGACCGACGGCTCTCCGATCCGCGACAGGAGGTGGAGCGCGCCGTCGGCGTCGGCGGCGTAGCTGTGCGTCTCGATCCGCACGAGGCCGTCCCGCAGCGCGGCGCCGCCGGCGGCGGGGCCGCCGGGCGGCTCGGGCTCGCCGAGGGCGCGGCGCAGGACCGCGAGATCTACGCCGAAGCGGAAGTCGGGGACGCCGGCCAGCGGCGCGTTCGTGTTGAACGCGTCGAGCGCGATGAGCTGCCACGGCATGAGGCACCGCTCCGCGAGGCAGAGGCCGTCGAGCCCGGGGCGCAGCGACAGCCCGTCGAGGCCCGGGCCGGGGGAGGCGAGCGGCTGCGCGGCCGAGACGACGTCGATCTTGAGCGGGCCGCGCAGGGCGTCGGCGAGCGCGCCGCGCAGCGCAGCCGCGGCGTCCTCGCCCGGCCCGGGCTGCACGCAGCGGGTCGCGACGGCGGCGCGCTCGGGGTCGCGGCCGCGGGCGAGGTGGGTGACGACGAGGGTGGGGCGGCCGGGCTCCGGGGGCGCGGCGCACGCGGCCGGCGCCGTGGTCATGAGCGAGGGCGCCTTGCCCGGCGGCGGCGGGAGCGCGTCGAAGGAAGAGAGCGCCTCGCGCAGCGCCGCCCCGGTGCGCGACGGCGCGCCGCCCGGCACGGGCATGATGTCGGCCTTGGCGACGCGGTGGCGGAAGAGCAGCGAGAGGGCGGCCAGGACGACCAGCGCGGCGAGCGCGGAGAGCGCGGAGAGCGCGGGCGAGGGCCGGCGCTTCGCGCGGAGCAGGCGGAGGCCGCCGGTCGAGGCGACGCCCCAGCACGCGAACGGCAGCGTGAGCAGCGCGACGACCGCCCAGACCGCGAGCAGCGCCGCCGCGATGCCGGTGCCGAGGCCGCGGTTCAGCGAGGCGACGTAGACGGCCGAGGAGAGGAGCCCGAAGCTCAGGAAGGCGAGGTAGCCGAGCGAGCAGAACGACGTCGCGCGGAAGGCGCGCGGCGCGAGCGGGTGGGGGAGGAGCGAGAGGACGGCGGTCGCGGCGTGGAGCAGCGCGAGCGCGGCGGTGACCACGGCGAAGAGCGTCCACGGCCGGAAGGGGAGGGAGAGCGCGGCCCAGGCGAAGACGGGGGCGTGGAGGGCGCTGAGCAGCCCGACGGCCCAGCGGCGCGCGGGCGGGCGCGTGGAGGCGGCGCCGCGGCTGGCGAGCGTGGGGGATTCGGCCGGGAGGGCGCTGTCCTGGAGCGGCTCCGAGGGCGGGGGGGGATCGGTGTCGGGCGCCTGCATGGTGCGGCGACGCTTATCACGGCGCCTGGCGCGCACGATCGCCGCCGTCGCCTGACCGCGGTTCGAGGGGCGAGCGGCCTCAAGGCGCTCGACACCGGCGCCGTCGGTCTGGAGCGGCGGAGGCGCGACTCAACCGTGTCCGACTCAAGGGCTGCAGTCGAGGAGCGCGCCCGCGTCCGCGCAGATCGCGGACATCTCTGTTCCCCCGTTCCTGCAGGTGAACCAACCGACGTTGGCGAGGTGATGGAGGCCGACCACCAGGCCCGTGCCGGCATCGATGATCGGCGACCCGCTCGATCCACCCTCGCTGTCGCATGAGTAGCCGATCTGCGATCCCACGACCGTGCCTGAGTAAGTCTGATTGCGCGCGTCGATCTGGCAGCGGAGGGTATGCTCCGCATCCCTCCAGTAGCCGACCTGCTTCGGCCTCCCGCCCGGGTGCTGAATGAAATTGATGTGGGCGCCGAGGCTGGGCGTCTCCGTCGTCGGGATGAGCTCGCCCCAGGTTTCCTCGAAGTCGTTCGGCGCCAGCAGTGTGATCAGCGTGTAATCGAGGCCGCCTCTGGAGCGGGAGCGGGTCCGGCTATTCGTCTTGAGGAGGGAGCCGCCCCTGACGCTCACGCCTGCCGCCACCGGGCCCGAGCAGGTCGTGTTCTGATAGCCAAAGCGGGCTTCGAGGCTTGCCGTCTCGGCCTGGGTGCTGATGCAGTGGTTGTTGGTGATGAGCGTGTTGTCGTTCGACCCGGCGATCAGCCAGCCCGTGCACAGGTACATGCCCCCATCTCTCACGAAGCTCAGCCGCGCCACAGGTCTCTGCTGGCCATCGAGCTCTTCGTGACACGCGATGTTCTCGCGGCCCTCCGTGGCACACACGATGTCCGGCGTGCCTCCGCCGGGCCTCCGCTCGAGGGAGACGCTGTGGGGCGTCGCCTCGCCCGATGTCACAGGATCCGGCGCGATCGCGAGCGTCCCGTGGCCGATGTCCGCGATCGAGAACCCGTGGCCACCGCCGGTGCTGCTGTGCAGCTCGACGATCGCCGTCTCGCCGTCGATGGCGAACGTCCAGACATCGCCGTCCCCGTTCGGGCCGCGGTCCTCGTACCGGAACGACTGCGCGCCGTCGGGGCTCGAGACGGTGACATAATCACCCTTCGCGAGTGAGAAGTCGTTGAAGTGCACGCGCACGAACGTGGCGCCCGGCGAGGTGATCGCCTGCTTCCAGCCACCAGCGTACGGGTGGGACGTCTCGGCCGCATACGCGATGACGTCACCCGCCCGGAGCGGCCCGGGCGCCGTCTCGATCTCGTCTGGGTCGTCGGCTCCGCCTGCGCCGGGAGCGTCCACGTTCCCAGCACACCCCGTGAGCGCGAGGAGCGACCCAGCGACCAGCATCATTCTGTTCATTACAACCCCCCTTCGTCCCGGCTCGCCGCGTGGAAGCGGCGCAAGCGGACGAACCGCATAGGATAAGAGAGGATGGCGAGCCTGGCAAACACGCCTGCCCGCCGAGCGCCGGGGGTGTCAAGGCGCGGCTGCGGTGCTACGCCTCGAAGATCTCGCGCACGCGGCCGAGCTCCGCCGGCTCCACGAGCACGTCGAGCCTGTCGCCGGCCTCGAGGATCGTCTGGCCTCGGGGCACGACGGTCCCGCCCTCGCGGTGAACGGCGCGAATGAGCACGCCGGCAGGCAGGCCGAGCTCGGCGATACGCTTGCCGACGACGGCGGCCCCGGGCGCGAGCTCGAACGTGCGGGTCCTCGGCTCTGTGCCGGCGAGGGTGTGGGTCGCCGGATCGTAATGCGCCGCGAGCTCGTTCACCACGGTCTCCGGCGAGAGGGGCGTGCTCGTCGTGTAGCCGGCGCGAGCGGCGTCCCGCGCGCGTGGCTCGCGAACGAGACCCGCGACGGCCGTGGCAACGCCATGACCTACGCGTACTGCCTCGCCGAGGCCGAGGACAGCCATACCGCCGAATACGCGGTGGACGAGATTTGCTACACGAGCTTCGAGGGCACACCGTCGCTCGAGCCTTTGCGGGCGGTGCGCTTCGTGTACGGGACCAAGGACGCGGCCGCGGTTCGCACGGGCGACTCGGGCGGCATGGCGCTCCCGGCTGGGCCGCGGATTTCTCGGCTTCTCTTCCTTCAGCTCTCCGCGTCGGACGTCATCGAGCGCACCGTCACCCTCCGGCGTCAGGAGGTCACGGTGATGCCTTCGAAGAAAGTTTCCGAGTCCCGCTAGCTGGCCACTCGCCGCGGGATGGTAGCCGGGGGGCCGATACGCCCCCCGGAGGCCCGGACGGACGAGCTCCGCGGAGGGTTACTCCTGCTCGATGAGGCCGCAGCCGATGCGGCCGCCCGCGTCGGGGTCTGCCGCGGCGTGCACGACGATCGCGTACTTCGTCACGTCGGTGTCCGCGTCGTCGCCGACGGTCCAGACGTCGGTCCCGCGCTTGACCGTCTGCGTGCCCTTGCCGCTCGCATCGCACGTGAAGCTGCCGAGTCCTTCGCCGTTGGGCACCCAGTGGGCGCCCGCATCATTACCGTTGCTGCCGCAGCTCTTGTTCTCGTGGATGTGAGCGGAGTGCTCGCCTTCAGGGCAGCCTGACAGCGTGATGGTGAGCGTCACCTCCTCTCCGGTCTGCGCGAAAGCCGCGGTCCCGGTCAGGCCGCTCGAGTTCAGCCCCTGGATCTCCGCCTCGGCCTGCAGGGACGCGCCGCCGCCGTTTCCGCCGTCACCGCCGCCGTTTCCGCCGTCACCGCCGCCGCTCCCCGACGCGGATGTGCTCGTCGAGGCGTCGCCCCCGCCCGAGCCGGCCGTGGACGACGTGCTGCTGGTGCCAGCGGGCGATTCCCCGTCATCCCCGCACGCAGCCAAGAAAGTGCTGGCCCCAAGGGCGAGCAACGAGAGCTTCAACCACCGTGACATAAGTCTCCTTTTCTCGGGGTGACCCGAACAGGCAGGCAGTTGCCCCCCGGACGCGATCAAGCCATCGAGGGCACGAGTATGTCCGAACACGGCGAGCGTCCAAGCAGTTCCGTCACAAAAATCATGCATCGGTCGCCTATCCGGCGACGGAATTCCGTCGATCGTAGAAAAATGTGGCCCTGCTGCCCTGCTTCGGCGCTCCGGCGCGCGCGGTGGGGGCTATCCAGCCCTGAGCGCTCGCGTGGAGGAGGCTGTCCTGGCAGCGAGACGATCGTAGTCTCGACCGAGCCAAGCGAGAAAGTCCTGGTTCCAGGGAGGGCCGTCTGGCCAGCCTGCACGGATGCGATCGGCGAGCTCGAGATCCCAGCTCCCGAGGCCCTCGCGGATCTCGTCCGTCTGCGTGTGATGGTTCTCGAGGAGTACCTCCTCAAGCCCGATACCATCTGGGTTCCACGCGCGGATGCCCTTGCGGATGAGCGAGAGGCGCGCGTCCCAGGGGCCCTTGCGGTTCCAGAGATTGAGCGTGAGGATACGGAGCCGGTTCATCAGGGATCGAGCTAGTACTACAGCCGCACGTCGCGAAATCTCCGCGGATTTCGATGGACGGGCGGACGATCGTGACGCTTGGCTTGTCCGCACACAGGTGGAGCCCAGCTCGTTCGGCGCTCGCCGACGTGCGGCTGTAGTACTAGGCCTCGAAGATCTCGCGCACGCGGCCGAGCTCCGCCGGCTCCACGAGCACGTCGAGCCTGTCGCCGGCCTCGAGGATCGTCTGGCCTCGGGGCACGACGGTCCCGCCCTCCCGGTGAATGGCGCGAATGAGCACGCCGGCAGGCAGGCCGAGCTCGGCGATACGCTTGCCGACGACGGCGGCCCCGGACACGAGCTCGAACGCGCGGGTCCTCGGCTCTGTGCCGGCGAGGGTGTGGGTCGCCGGATCGTAATGCGCCGCGAGCTCGTTCACCACGGTCTCCGGCGAGAGGGGCGTGCTCGTCGTGTAACCGGCGCGAGCGAGCAAGTGCGTCGCCACGGGCATCGTCAGCGCGACGAACGCGATGATGACGATGGCCCGGGTGGTGACGGCCGGGTCGTAGAAATGAAGGGCGGAGGCCGAGATGATGCATGTCATCCCGAACACCGAGGCCTTCGATGTCACCTGGAGGCGCGTGAACAGGTCCGGCATGCGCAGGATGCCCACGGCCGCGAGCAACATGAAGAGGCATCCGACGACGAGCAGCGCGCCCTCGACGAGTTCGAGGATCACGACATCTCCCCCTGCCGCTCGAGGTAGTACGCGAACGCGATGGTGCCGAGGAAAAAGATGAGCGACAGCACCATCACCGCGTCGAGCAGGACGCCGTGGTCGGTCACCATCGCGTAGAGGGCGATGCCCCCGCTGCCGACCGTCGCCATGAGGTCCATGGCGACAACGCGGTCGGGGAGGCTCGGCCCGAGCAGGAGGCGGATGAACGCGACGACGAACGCCACCGTGACGACGGCGATCGCGAAGAGCAAGAGCGGGGTCATCGGAAGAGCTCCTTCACGCGGCGCTCGAGGTCGCTCTTGATGGTCGCGCGCAGCGCGTCGGCGCTGTCCACGAACATCGCATGGACGAAGAGGACCGTGCGGTCGCCCGAGACGTCGAGGCCAAAGGTGCCGGGCGTCAGGGCGAGGAGGATCGTCAGCACGGTGATCTCGAGATCGGTCGTCAGATCCAGGGGGACCGCGACGATGCCGGGGCGGCTCTTTCGCCTGATCGAAATGACGTCGCGGGCGACCCTGAGGTTCGCCCGCACCATCTCTCTTGCATAGAACAGCATGAACGACAGCACCCCTGGCAGCTTCTCGAAATAGGTCGTGGGGCCGATCAGGCGCCGGAGCCAGAGGAGCAAGAGGTACCCGAGGAGGAAGCCGAAGACGAGGCCCCCTGCGGTGGCGCGGCCTGTCAGGCCCACCCAGACGATCGCCAGGAACAGATTGAGAACGAGGGCTCTCATGAGTGACCCTCCCCCAGCACGGCGCGCACGTACTCGGTCGGATCGGCGAGCTGCGCGGCGGCCCGCCGGACGACGGAGAGGAGCGGCTCGGGCGCCATTCCGAGCGTGACGCCCAGCGCGGTCAACAGGACGACCGGCACGTACAGGAGCGCGCGGCGCCGCGTCCCGAGCTCGCGCGGGGCGAGGTCGACCCCGGCGGGCGCGGGCTTCCAGAAGGCCTCGTTCCATATCTTCGTCATCGAAATGAGGGTGACGAGGCCGACGGCGAGGCTCGTGGCGACGACGGCCGCGGCCCCGCGCGAGCCGACCTCGAGCCCCGATCGCACCAGGATGAGCTTGGCCCAGAAGCCTGACAGAGGCGGCATGCCGGCGAGGGAGAGGGCCGTGACGAGGAAGCAGGCGGAGAGCCCGGGGCTCCGCGCGAGGAGCCCGCCCTGGAGGTCGAGGCGGGCGTCTTTCCCCCCGGATTGCATGAGCCCGCTGATGAGGAAGAGATTCGACTTGATGATGGCGTGGTGCAAGACGAAGAAGATCGCCCCCGAGAGGGACGAGAGCGTGAACAGGCCGAGGCCCATGACCATGTAGCCGACCTGGCTCACGCTGTGAAACGCGAGGATCCGCCGGACCTCCCGGTGGGACACCGCGCCGAGCACGCCGACTGCCATGGTGAAGGCCGCGATCCCGAGGAGGAGCGCGTGGGTGGCCTCCCCGTCGCTCACGAAGAGGAGGGTGAAGCTGCGCACGAGGGCGTAGACACCCACCTTCGTCAAGAGCCCCGCGAACAGCGCGGTGACCGTCACCGGGGGCGTGTGATACGAGTCCGGCAGCCAGAAGAAGAGGGGGAAGACAGCGGCCTTGATGCCGAACGCGACGAGGAAGATCATCGCGAGGGTGAACCGGATCTGCGGCGCGAGGCTCGGCAGCTTGAGCGAGAGATCGGCCATGTTGAGGGCGTGCACGGATCCGTAGAGGATGCCGAGGCCGGTGAGGAACAGGGCGCTCGAGATCAGGTTCATCGCGACGTACTTGATCGCGCCCTGCATCTGCGGCCGCTCGTTGCCGAGCACCAGGAGCACGAAGGACGCGATCAGCGTCACCTCGAACCAGACGTACAGATTGAAGAGGTCGCCGGTGACGAAGACCCCATTCGTGCCCATGAGGAGTACGTGCATGAGCGGGTAGAACCCGTGCGCCCGCCGTCCGCGGTCGATGTCCGACAGGGAGTAGAACGACGTGACGACCGCGATGACGCCCGAGAGCAGGACCATCAGCGCGGAGAAGAGGTCGACGACGAAGGTGATGCCGTACGGCGCGGGCCAGCCGCCGAGCTGGGTCGATTGAATTCCTCCCCGGTGCACGGCGCGGAGCAGGGCGAACCCGACGGTGAGCTGAAGGACGCTCCCCGCGAGCCCGAGCGCGCGCTGCCTCCCCACGCGCCGGAAGGAGAGGAGCGAGAGGGCCGCCGTGGCCAGGGGGACGAGGACGGGCAGGACGAGCAGCACCTTCATGGGCGGGTCGATTCGAGAGAGTCGATGTCGTCGCTGCCCATCGTCCGATGAACGCGATGAAGGAGGACGACGGCGAACGCGACGACCGCGAAGCTGATGACGATCGCCGTCAGGATCAGCGCCTGGGCCACGGGATCGGCCGGCGGCGCGTGGAAGGCCCCTTCGCCCTTGGGGATCAGCGGGGGACGGCCGCGGACGACGCCGGCCGCCGTGAGGATGAGGAGGTTCGTCCCGTGCCCGAGCAGCACGAGGCCGAAGGCGAGCTTCACGATGCTGCGCCGGAGCATGAGGAACAGCCCCGACGCGTAGAGCCCGCCGACGACGATCGCGAGGAGGACCGTCATGAGCTCATCTCCGCGGCCATGAGGAGGATCATGAGCACCATGCCCATCACGGCGGCATACACGCCGACGTCGAACAGCACCGGCGTCCCCACCGCGACGTCGCCGAGCCCCGGCACCGGGACGGTCGCCCACACGCCTTGCAGGAAGGATCCGCCGGCCACGAGCCCGATGACGCCCGAGAGCAAGATCGTCGAGAGCCCGAGTCCCATGAGCGTCTGGGGCGCGACGCGGAGCAGCCGCCGCGTCGAGGGGACGTCGTGAGCGAGGATGTGGAGCGAGAACGCCGCTGCGATGATGAGCCCGCCGAGGAACCCGCCCCCGGGCTCGTTGTGACCGCGGAGGAGCGCGTAGATCGAGACGATGATCAGGAGCACCATCAAGACCGGCGTGGCGGCGCGCAGGATGACGGAGGGCATGGCTCAGGCCCCCTTCCGCGCGCGCGTCGCGAGCAGGGCATAGACCCCGATCCCGGCCACGCAGAGGACCGTGGACTCGCCCAGCGTGTCCATCGCCCGGAAATCCACGAGGATCACGTTGACGATGTCCCGCCCGTGGGCCTCCGGGTATCCCTTCGCCACGAAGAACTCGCGCAGGATGGGCTCCGGGGAGAGCGTCGACGACATGAGGATCAACACGGTCACCGTGGCCCCGAAGATCGCGGAGACGATCGCGTCCGGGATCCACACGCGCGCGGGGGATCGGGGCACGAAGCGCGGCAGGTGGTGCAGGACGAGGACGAAGATGACGACCGTCAGCACCTCGACCATGATCTGCGTCAGCGCGAGATCGAGCGCGCTGAAGATCACGTAGACGAGCATGACGCAGAGGCCGATCGCGCCGAGCGCGGCGACGACGGCGAGGCGCGATCGCGTGTGCGTCGCCATGGCCGCGGACGCGAGGATCACGCCCGCGAGCACGAGCTCCGGGAGCTCCACCGTGAGCGACGGGATCGTGAAAGGGAGGCTCCGGAGCAGAGGCGTCCCGACGAGCACGACCGTCGTCAGGGCCGTGATGAGCAGATAGCGGCGCAAATGCCCCGTCTGGAGCCGCCCTGTCAGCCACTCCGCGAACCGGAGGAGCCCCGCGAAGGCAGCGTCGTACACGCGCGCGGGGCCCCAGGCGCCGAGGCGCGCGGCGGCGTCGAGGAGGCGCCCTTCGCGGCCGGAGAGGGCGCGGAAGAGCCCGAGGCCGGCGAGGAGGGTCGCGACGCTGAGCCCGAGCACGGGGGTCAGGCCGTGCCACAGGTGCAGCTCGAGCGGCGCGGGCCGGCCGAGGATCGCTGTCGCCGCCGCGCTCGGGAGGTCGCCGAGGAGCCGCGGCGCCACGCCGAGGACGAGGCTCGCCGCCGCGAGCGTGGCTGGCCCGAGCCACAACGACAGCGGCGCTTCGTGGGGGAGCGCGGGCGCCGCCGGAGGACCGCCGAAGAAGGGGCGATGGGCGACGACCAGGCTCGCAACGACCAGGAGGGCGCTCGACAGGACCGCGGCCCCGGCGAGGACCGCCGTCATCGAGGGCGGCCCGAGGACGGCCTCGTAGAAGAGCTCTTTCGACAGGAAACCGAGGAGGGGCGGCGCCCCCGCGCTCGAGATCGCCGCCAGCACGGCCGCCGTCGCGGTGATCGGCATCCGCCGCGCGAGGCCGCGCAAAAGGGTGACGTCGCGGGTCCCGGTCTCGTGGTCCAGGGTCCCCGCGGTCATGAAGAGCGCGCCCTTGTACAGCGAATGCGCGACCAGATAGACCACCGCCGCGGAGACGGCCTCCCGGGTCCCGATGCCGAGGAGCATCGTGAGGAGGCCGAGCACGCTCACGGTCGAATAGGCGAGGATCCGCTTGAGGTCCTTCTGCGTGACAGCGAGCGCCGCGCCCGCCACCATCGTGGCGGCGCCGAAGCCCGTCACGACGAGGTGCCATTCGCGCGTCGCGCCCAGCGTGGGATGCAGGCGCGCGAGCAGGTAGACGCCGGCCTTCACCATCGTGGCCGAATGCAGGTAGGCGCTGACCGGCGTGGGCGCCTCCATCGCTCGAGGGAGCCAGAAATGAAAGGGCACCTGCGCTGATTTCGTGAAGGCCCCCGCGAGCACGAGGAGCAGGATCGGCAGGTAGAGAGGGCCTCCGCGGGCGGCGTCCCCCGAGAACCGCGAGATCCGCGTCTCTCCCGTGACCACGACGAGGAGGACGAGGCCCGCGAGCATGGCGAGCCCGCCGCCGCCCGTCACGAGGAGCGCCGTCAAGGCGGCCTTGCGCGCCTCCGGCCGCTCGTGGTCCCACCCGATGAGCAGATACGAGCTCACGCTCGTGAGCTCCCAGCACACGAAGAGGAGAATGACGTCGTCGGCGAGCACGAGGCCCGCCATGGATCCCGTGAACAGGAGCAGGTAGGCGTAAAACCGCCCGAGCCGCGGGTGCGAGCGCAGGTATTCGCTCGCGTACACGAAGATGAGCGCGCCGATGCCGCAGATGAGCCCGAGGAACACGAGCGAGAGCCCATCCAGCCTCACCGCGAGCGCCACGCCGAGCGACGGGATCCACGGCAGCGACGCGTGATGGGCCTCCCCCCCGGCGAAGGGCCTCGCGACGAGCGGCGCCGCGGACACGAGCACCGCGAGCGGGAGCGCCGCGAAGAGCCAGCCGGCCGGGCGCCCGAGCCCGCGGTAGAGGGCCGGCGCCAGCAGCGCTCCGACGAACACGCACAGGACAGCCCACAGCATCGCGGCAGGTTCCCCTTCGATGCCGGCGAGGGGCCGAGGCGTTCGGGCCTACGGCCTGCCGGGCGAGCTCGACGCGCTGCTTGCCCTCGTTCCCGCGGCGCCGGCGAGCGCGATCGGGCGAGCGCGCCGTGCCGAGCAGCACGCCTCGTCGCGGCCGCGCGCTCGATGGCGCTGCCGCGATGCGCGGCGGGCGCAGAGCATCGGATGCGGCATGGATGCGCAGCGCGCCAAGGCGAGGCCCGCCGCCCGCCGCCCGCTCGCGGCGCTGCTCCTCGCAGCGCCGCTCCTCCTGGCGAGCTGCGGCCGGCCGTCCGCTCGGGCGCCCGCCGCCCGCCGGGTGGAGCCGGGCGTGCGGGCCGTCCTGGAGGCGCACGGCGCGCCTGCGCTCCCGGCGCCGCCGGTTGCGGAATCGGTCCCGCTGCTGCTCGTCGCCGACGCCGCGCCGAGCGCGCCCGCGCCCCTGAAGCGCCCGCCGGGAGCGGCGCTGCCGGCGCCGGAAGCCGTCGTGTCGGCGGCCGTGCCGTTCGCGCCGGGCGCGCTGCGCGACGTCCGGCTCATCCGCCTGCGCGACGCGCGCGGCGCGGCGGTCCCGCTCCGCGCGAAGCCGCTCGCCGTCTGGCCCATGGGCCGCTCGATCCGCAGCGCGCTCCTCGTCTTCCGCGCCGCGCTCGCGCTCGGAGAACGAGCGATCTACACGCTGGATTTCGGCGTCCCTTCGCCATCGTCACCTTCGCAGCGCGCCGACCGCCAAGCCCCTCAGGCCGCCCCGCTCGCCCAGGTCCCGCAGCCCTTCCAGGTCCCTCGGGCGGCCGTGCTCGACGAGGCGCTCCTGCCGAACCCGGACGGCCCGATCGCGGCGGTGCTGCCGCCGTCGTGGTACGCGGCGAGCCTGGTGTCCGGGCCGCAGCTGCCGGCCATCGACGACCGCCGCTTCCCCGGGTTCGAGGCCCGCATCGAGGGCGCGCTCGCCCGCATGACGCCCGCCTACGACGCGTACGGCGTCAGCTGCGCGGCCCCGTACCGCACGTACTACGACGGCCCGCACGCGCTCTACCAGCGCTTCCTCCGCAACGGCGACGCCGCGCGCTACAGGCGCGCGCGCGCCGAGGCCGTCTGGTACCGGCAGCACGAGCTCAGGTTCTCGCCCGATCGCCGCCTCGCGGTCCACGTCTGCGAGCGCGACGACTGGAGCCCGGCGGCGCCCCTCTCCTGGCGAGTCCTCCGGCGCATGCTCGGCCAGGGGATGGTCGACGACTACCTGCTCACCGGCGATCCTGCGGCCAGGGAGGCGGTCCTCGCCATGGGCGAGGCCCTCCGGCAGAACCAGGCCGCGCTCACGGGCGGAAGGGAAGACGTGCTGCGCGTGACCGAGCGCAACATGGCCTGGGTGATGATGACCCTGTCGAGCTACTACGCGCTCGACCCGCGGCCGGAGCTCCTGTCGACGCTGCGCGGGCTCGCGGATCGCACGGTCGCGTGGCAGCGGCAGGGCGCGTCGGGCGCGTTCGAGCACGACCTGACCCGCGCTGACCCGTCGGAGTGCGAGCGCGGCCCGCGCGGCGGCTCGCCGTTCATGACCGCGCTGCTCGTCGACGCGCTCATGGACTACCACGCGCTCACCGGCGACCCGCGCGTCCGCGAGGTGGTCGCGCGCGCGGCGAGCTGGCTCGCCGAGCGCGCCATCACCTCGGACGGGCGCGCGTTCCGGTACCTGTGGGGCTGCGAGACCGACGCGTACGACGACAGCGGGACCGCCGACCTCAACCTGCTGATCGTGCCCGTGTTCGGCGCCGCCTACGCGCTGACGCGCGAGCCGCGGTGGATCGAGGTGGGCGACGCGCTGGCCGACGTCGGCGTGAAGGAGATGCTGGTGAAGGAGCCCAAGCACTGGAACCAGGCGATGCGCGCGTTCGGGCGCTACCTGGGGTACCGGGCGGCGCTCCCCGGCGCGGCGAGCGAACGGCAGCCATCTGCCGGCCGTTAATCATGGCCGCTCCGGCGCCCGGGCGCGGCGCCGTTGCGGGCGTGTTTGCCGCTTTCGTGCAGGCCCGCCACGCCGTCGCCGGCCTGCCGGAGCGCATAGCCGATGCCGCTCTGGAGCGTCCCCTTGGTCACCACGGCGCCGAGATCGACGCCCAGATCGATGAGCGTCTGCGCCAGCTCGGCGCGGATGCCGGTGATCACCGTCTTCGACCCGAGCAGCCGCAGCGCCGTCGCCGTGCTCATCAGCGTGCTCGCGACCGCCGAGTCGAGCACCGTCACCCCGGTGACGTCGATGATCACGACCTTCGCCCGGTTCGCCTGGACGCCGTTCAGCGCCGCCTCGAGCGCCTGCTGCGCTCGCGCGGAGTCGATCGTCCCGATGAGCGGCATCACCATGATATGATCGGTGATCGGGATGAGCGGCGTCGAGAGCTCGGCGAGCCGGGCGCTCTGCGCGTCGATGACCTCGGCCTGCAGCGCGGCGCGCTCCTCCTCGGCCCGGGCGCGCTCCTCCTCGGCCCGGGCGCGCTCCACGAGCTCCCGCTGCAGGCGCTCGTTCGTCTGGCGGAGCTCCTCCGTCTGGCGCGCCACCTCGGTCTCCAGGCGCTCGTTCGAGCGGCGGAGCTCGGACGTCATGTCCGCCAGGTGCCCGTAGAGCAGGGCGTTCTTCACGGCCACCGCCGCCTGGGAGGCCAGGAGCCCGAGCGTCTCCAGCTGCGCCGCGAGCAGCGGCTCCGGCGCCGCGTCGCCCTCGATGTAGAGGACGCCGATCAGCTCGCCCTGGCACATCATGGCCAGGCAGAGGATCGACCTCGGCCCCCTCCCGGCGAGGTACCGCGCGTCCGCCGGGCGAGCGTCGCGGCTCGTGTCCCAGACGAAGACCGATTGACGGGTCCTCGCGACCTCCTCCACGAGCGACACCGCGAGATCGGCGCCCGGGCCCACCGGCGCCGAGAGCCCGAGCACCACCGTGTCCGGATCGCTCGTGATCGACGCCTCGATCACCAGCCCGGACTCGCGCGAGAGGACGAGGACGCACTTCCGCGCGCCGGCGTGCTCCAGCGTGAGCCGCATCAGCCGGTCGAGCACGTCGTCGAGGACGATCTCGCCCGAGACCGCCTGCGCCGCGCGGATGACCGTCGCCATCTGCGCCTGCGCCTGCGTGAGCCCCTCGAGCGCGCGCTCCAGCGCCACCGTGCGCTCTCCCACGCGCCTCTCCAGCTCCTGCGTGAGCCGCTGCAAGGCCGCCTCCGCCGCGATCCGCTCGTCCACCTGCGCGGCGAGCCGCACCGTCAGCTTCCTGAGCTTGGTGTGCACCCGGACGCGCGCGAGCAGCTCCTCGTCCAGGAACGGCTTGGCGAGGTAATCGACGGCCCCGAGGTTCAGGCCCTTCACCCGGTCCGCAGACAGGTCCGTGCTCGCCGTCATGAAGATGACGGGGATCGCGGCCGTGGCCGGGTCTCCCTTCAGCCGGCGGCACGTCTCGAACCCATCCATCCCATCCATCTTCACGTCGAGCAGGATGAGATCCGGCGTCCCCTCCCTCGCGAGCCGGAGGGCGCGCGCGCCGTCCACCGCCACCGCGACCTCGAAGCCTGAGCCCGTCAGGGTATCGGACAAGAGACCGAGGTTCCTCGGGTTGTCGTCCACGATGAGTATCGTCCCGGCTTCACTGGCATCCATCGTTCTACCCTCCAGGAAGCGCGCGCTCCCATTGCCACGACCAAGGCGCGCGCCGTCCGAGCAACGTCAATCGCGTAGGTGCATCTTGATGAAATCTTCCACGGGTTCCATCTTGAAATCCTGCATCAGGCGGCGCAGGTGCCTGCAAAACGGCGCGAGCTTCGGATCGGCGCGATCGAGCCTGTCGAGGTGCTTCTGGAGCTGGTGGAAGAGCCCCCTGTGCGCGAGATCGAAGAGCAGCCGCAGATCCTCGGCGGCGGGGGCGGTCACCGGGAGATCTGCGCCGCCGGCGAGCTCGGGTGAGCTCGGGTCGCGGTGGGCGCCGGCGGGCGCCTCGGCCGGCGCGGCGGGATCGCCCTGCTGCTCGTAGATCCACGAGAGCCCGAGGTGCCGCTGGATCTTGTCGTGGAGATCCTCCAGCTGCAGCGGCTTCGGGAGGAAATCGTCGGCGCCCGCGGCCAGGCTCTTGTCCTGATCGGAGAGGAAGACGCTCGCGGACGACGCGAAGATCTTCAATCCTGCTCGATCCGGCGCCTTCCGGAGCAGCTGGATCATCTCCCAGCCGTCGAGCTCCGGCATCGCGAGGTCCGTGATCACCAGGTCGAACTCGCGCTCCGACGCCGCCGCGAGGCCCTCCTTGCCGTCCGCGGCCTCGGACGTCTCGAACCCGACGGACTGCAGCATCTTCACGAGCACCGCGCGGTTCTCGGGCTGGTCGTCGACGACGAGGACGTGGCGCCGCCTGCCCTCGTAGTCGACGACCGCCGAGGCGGGCCGGAGCGCCGTGGGCTGGGTTCGCCGGGGCGACTCGGCGAGGACCACGTCCATCCAGAACACGCTCCCCTTGCCGGGCTCGCTCCTCACCTCGATGGAGCTGCCGAGCAGCTTCATGATGCGCTGGCTGATCGCGAGCCCGAGCCCCGTCCCGTCGACGCGGCGCTTGCCGTCGCTGGCTTGCTTGAACGGGAGGAAGATCTGGTCGAGCTGATCCGGGCTGATGCCCGTCCCTGTGTCCTCGATCTCGAAGCGCACCCGGTGCGTCCTGCGCGGCGCGCTCTGGATCGCGGCGGAGTCCGGCGCGGAGCCGTGCGGCGGGCGCGGCCCGTCGCCCAGCCGCTTGATCGTGAAGGAGACGCGGCCCTTCTCGGTGAACTTCACGGCGTTGCCGAGCAGGTTGATCAGCACCTGCCGCAGCCGCCGCTCGTCGGCGTAGACGTCGGTGGGGAGCTCGGGATCGGGCGTATACACGAGCGCGATGCCCTTCTCCTCGGCGCGGATGCGGCAGATCTCGGCCGTCGATCGCAGGAACGAGGGCAGGTGGAAATCGTTCGCGTGGGCCTCCATCGCCTGCGCCTCGATCTTCGCCAGGTCGAGGACGTCGTTGATCAACGTGAGCAGGTGGGCGCCGGAGCGATGGATGACGTCGATCCCGCGCAGGTCCTGCTCGCTCAGCCCCCGCGAGCGCCGGAGGATCTGCGCGTAGCCGAGGATGCCGTTGAGCGGCGTCCTGAGCTCGTGGCTCATGTTGGCGAGGAAGTCGCTCTTCGCCTTGTTGGCGGCGTCCGCGGCGACCTTCGCCTCCTTCAGCTCGGCCGTGCGCTGCTCGACGCGGTGCTCGAGCTCCTCGAACGACCCCTGGATCTGGCGCGCCATCTGGTTGAACGACTCCGCCAGCGTGCCCATCTCGTCGTGGGATCGCACCTCGACCGCTGTGTCGAGCTTCCCGCTCGCCAGCTGCGACGCCGCCTGGGCGAGGCGGGTGATCGGCCTCGTCAGGACCTGCGCCATCAGGACGGCGACCGCCGTGACGATCGCGGCGATCAGCGAGGCGAGCAGCAGCGCGTCGCGCGTCGTCCTCTCCTCGATGGGCTCGAGGAACGCCGCCTCCGGCCGCACGAACGCCACGGTCCACGGCGGCTTCTTCATGCCGTCGAAGGCGCTCACGCGCGCGAGGGCCACCGCGCTCATGGGGGCGTCCCGCGCGGCCATGCGGGCCTGCAGGAAGCGGCTCGCCGTCGAGGTCGGGTCCTGCTCGCGCTCGAACCGGCGCAGCCCCTCGTCGAAGGCCTGCACGTCGGTCGACAGCTCCGCGGCCGGCTTGTCCGGCAGCCGCCGCTCCGCCTTGAGCCGGCCTTCGAGCTCCGGGGCGAGCGGCACCAGCGACTTGAACACGAGCTCCGGGGAGCGGCCGTGCGCCAGGCGGACGTGGTGCTCGTCGAGGAGGATCGCGAACGCGTCCGACGCCTCCAAAAGGCGCGTCTGGGAGAGGATGATCCGCTGGACGGCGGACAGGTTGTAGGTGCACCGGAGCACGCCGATCGTCCTCTTCTTGTTCAGCGCGTCGCGGACGGGGCTGCTGAAGACGAGCTGGGGCACCTCGCCGGCGAACACGACCGACGACGCGTACGGCAGGCCCGTCTCCATCGCGCGGACGAAGTAGTCCCTCCTGGATTCGTCCCTCTCCGCGGGCGCCTGCACCGTGTCGAGGACGTTGTGCCCGCGCTCGTCGAGCAGCGCATAGGAGAGGATGTTGATCGTGTCCTTCCTGATGAGGCCGTGCAGCGTCCTCGAAGCGAACGCATGCGCCTCGCCCCCGCTCCTCCGGGCCTCGTCGTCGAGGCTCAGGTAGCTGGTCAGCCCGGGCAGGCGGGCCTCGACGCGGACCGCGTCCAGGTTGCTCTCGATGAAGTCGTCGACGCTGGTCGCGGCCTGCGACGCGGCCGCGGCGAGCGCCTGGTTGGCGCTCTCGGTCAACACCATCTCGTTCGTCCGCTTGTTCAGCAGCGTGAGGATCGAGAGCGGCGCGAGCGCGACCGTCAAGAGCGCCACGATCAGCTTCATGCGGAGCGTGATGAGCGGGGCCTGCTGCTGCATTGCGCGACTCATGGCGTTCGTCGAGCCTCCGTGGCGATGCTCTCCAGGTGCTCCGCGGGCCGCGGCGGTCACTCGCGGCTCGTGGCGGGCGGCAGGAAGGACGAATCGAAGATGTTGTCGATGTCCGGGCGGCGCCCCAGCTGCCCGTCCTGGACGAGAAAATCGATGTGCTTGTTGACGAGCGGGGCCAGCGACGTGGGGTCGTTGTTCGGTGCGAACCGCTGTCGGACCTCTTCCAGCGAGAAGAGCTCGTATCCGTCGATGCTGATGTCCGTGACCGGGATCTTCAGCGCCTTCGCGATGATCTCGTTGCCCTCCTGCGGGTGGGCCTTCCAGAACTCGACGGCCTGGAACCAGCCCCGGATGAAGGCGCGGACGTCGTCCGGCCGGTCGCGCAGCACCGTGCCTCGGAACATCATGAAATCGGCGAACAGCCCGGGCGTCTCCTTGCTGGAGAAGATCGGCCTGGCGCCGGACTTCGCCGCCTGCGTCACGTAGGGCTCCCAGGTGTGCCCGGCCTGGATCGTATTGTTCGCCAGGAACGGGGCGACGTCCGTCTCGCTCACGTTGACCAGCGTCACGTCGTCGATGGCGAGGCCGTTCCTCTCCAGCATCTCGCCGACCAGCATTTCGCCCAGGGCGCCGGTCTTGGCCGCGATCTTCTTCCCCTTGAGATCCGAGATCCTCTCGATCTCCGGCCGCGCCATGACGACGTCGGCGCCCGCCGTCTGGCCGAGGTAGAGGACGACCCGCGCGTCCGGCTCCCTCGCGAGGACGCGCACGACGACCTCCATGGTCCAGGGCAGGCCGTCGACTTTCCCTGCGGTAAAATCGGAGATCATGCCGTACAGGTCCGGGTTGAAGAGGAGCTCGACGTCCACGCCCTGCTGGTCGAAGAAGCCCTTCTCTTCGGCGATCGACATCGGGAAGTACCCGACCCAGTAGCCGTGGCTGACGCGGAGCGGCGGCCGTGCCTCCTTGCTCCGATCGCCGCGCGAGGGCTCCGGCTGGCACGCCGAGGCGAGCAGGGAAAGCGCCGTCACCGCGAGCCAGCCGATCGTCCGTCGCACAGCCGATGTCTTCATGGTCTCTCGGGGCTCCTTCCCGGGATCGTGGAGAGGGCGCGTCAAGCGGGCGGCGCTCGACGTGCGCGCGAGGCGCTGGCGGGAGAACGCGCGCGGCGGGGGTCCGGGGGCTATCCTCTCTCCACGCAGCGCCGCGCGGGCAGCGCGCGCCCCGCGTGGCGACGCGGCAGCGCGCGATGCCGGCCGATCGATCGACCGGCGCCGAGACGACGGCCCGACTGCGAGGCCCCCCTGCATGTTGCGCAGCCTACCATGAACCGCCGCGGCGCCGCGATGCTCTGCGACCGGATCACGGCGATCCGGGGGGCCGCCTCGAGGTCGCCGGCGCCGTCTGCCCGGCTGGACTGCCTCGCACCGTCGCGAGACCTCGGTAGGTAGCTCGGCGCAGGTGTGCCGAAGGCATCGATTGCTGAAGCAAAACCATTGCGATATTGCAATGCGAGCCGGCCACGACTACCCTTAAACTCAGCCTTCGCGTCTTATCGTCTGCTTGCCATTCGAAATCAGTTGAAGAGAACCCCACTCATCGGAGGTGACTCATGGCCTCGTACTTTGTCGTGCGCGACGTCCTCTCCCGTCTCGTCGCGGCGTCGGCGCTGCTCGTCGCCCTCGCGGCGGGCCGATCCGCCGAGGCGGCGTCGTCTTTCACCCTCTTCGAGAGCGGCCATGTGCGTCCGCTCGCGCTCTCGCCCGACGGAAAGCTGCTATTCGCCGTGAACACGCCCGACAACCACCTCGAGGTGTATCGGGTCAAGGATCAGGGTATCGAGCACCGCGCCTCCATCCCCGTCGGCCTCGAGCCGGTGGCCGTGGCGGCGCGGAGCGATACCGAGGTCTGGGTCGTCAACCACCTGTCGGACAGCGTGAGCGTCGTCGAGCTGACCCAGGGGGCGCGCTCGGGCCGGGTCGTGCGGACGCTGCTCGTGGGCGACGAGCCGCGCGATATCGTGTTCGCGGGTCCTGGAAGGCGCCGCGCGTTCATCACGACGGCGCACCGCGGGCAGAACATCCCGTTCGATCCCCAGCTCACGACCCCCGGCGTGGGCCGGGCGGACGTATGGGTCTTCGACGCCGATCACCTCGGGTCGACGCTCGCCGGCGCGCCCCTCACGATCGTCACGCTGTTCAGCGATACCCCGAGGGCGCTCGCGGTGACGCCGGACGGCAGCAAGGTGTATGCGGCGGCCTTCCACTCCGGGAACCGCACCACCGCGCTCCACGAGGGCATCATCCCGAACGGCGGAGAGGCGGCGGGGGGCGTGCCCGGGCCGGCCACCAACGCGGAGGGGATCCCGCACCCGGAGACGGGGCTCATTGTCAAGTTCAATGGCTCCCACTGGGTGGACGAGCTGAACCGCGTCTGGGACGGCTCCGTCCGGCTCTCGCTGCCCGACAAGGACGTGTTCGTCATCGACGCGAACGCGAACCCGCCGAGGCAGCTGCCCGGCGCCGCCGGGTTCTACACCGGCGTCGGCACCGTCCTCTACAACATGGCGGTCAACCCGGTCAGCGGGAAGGTGTACGTGTCGAACACCGAGGCGCGGAACGAGAAGCGCTTCGAGGGGCCCGGGATCTTCGCCGGCCAGACGGTACGAGGCCACCTGCACGAGAGCAGGATCACCGTCCTCGGCCCGGCGGGCAGCGTCAAGCCGAGGCACCTCAACAAACACATCGATTACGACGCGTGCTGCGCCCCGGTCCCGAACGCCGAGAACCAGAAGAGCCTCGCCCTCCCGCAGCAGATGGCCGTCACGAAGGACGGCAAGACGCTGTACGTGGCGACGATAGGCTCGTCCAAGATCGGGGTGTTCAGCACCGCCGCCCTGGAGAACGACACCTTCGTGCCGAGCGCCTCCAAGCAGATCCCGGTGCCCGGCGGCGGCCCGACGGGGCTCCTGCTCGACGAGGCGCGGCGGCGCCTGTACACGATCACGCGCTTCGACAACGCGATCTCGATCCTCAGCACGACGACCAAGTCCGAGATCGCGCACGTGCCGATGCACAACCCGGAGCCGCCGAGCGTTGTCGCCGGCCGCCGGTTCCTCTACGACGCGTCGTTCGAGTCGAGCCACGGCGACTCGTCGTGCGCGAGCTGCCATGTTTACGGCGATTTCGACAGCCTGGCCTGGGATCTCGGCAATCCGGACGGCGTTGTCGCCGACATCCCGGGGCCGTTCGAGTCCCACCCGCTGGATTTCGGGATACCCGACACCCACCACCCGATGAAGGGGCCGATGACGACGCAGAGCCTCCGCGGGATGGCGAACCACGGGCCCATGCACTGGCGCGGCGATCGCACCGGCGGCGATGAGGAGCCGAGCGCGCACCCGGACAGCGGGACGTTCGACGAGGTGACGGCGTTCATGGAGTTCCAGGCCGCGTTCACGGATCTCCTGGGGAGGAGCGAGTTCATCCCCGAGACCGACATGCAGGCGTTCGCCGATTTCATCCTGCAGGTCACCTATCCGCCGAACCCGATCCGGGCGCTGGACAACTCGCTCACCCCGGCGCAGCAGGCCGGGCGCAGCTTCTTCTTCAACAACGTGTCCGACTTCAGCGAGGAGGGCACCTGCGTCTCGTGCCATGTGCTCGACCGCCACGCGAACGAGGAGTTCGGCGTCGACGCGCCGGGCTTCTTCGGCGGCGATGGCCGGTACACGTTCGACCTGGAGACCGAGGCCTTCAAGTCGCCGCACTTCCGCAATCTGTACCAGAAGGTCGGCATGTTCGGGATGGCGAACAACGAGCTCTTCCCGGGCAGCGACGCGCACATGGGCGACCAGGTCCGCGGCTTCGGCTTCAACAACGAAGGGGGCGTCCCGACGCTCTTCCGCTTCGTGAGCTCGGCGACCCCCGACATGGGGTTCAACCAGTCGCCGCTCACCCCGGGCGGGTTCCCGCCGGGGCCGGAGGGCGACGTGATGCGGCGCGAGGTGGAGCAGTTCCTGCTCGCGTTCGACAGCAACCTGGCGCCGATCGTCGGGCAGCAGGTGACGCTCACCCGGCACAACGCGGCCGTGGTCGGGCCGAGGATCGATCTGCTCCGCGCGCGGGCCGATGCAGGGGAGTGCGATCTGGTGGTCAAGGGATCACACGACCACGAGGCGGCCGGGTTCCTCTACGTCGGCGCGGGCCTGTTCGTCGGCGACCGGCTCTGCGACGCGCCGATCCGCGACGCGGCGCTGCGGCACCGGGCCTCGCGCAACCGGGGCGAGCTCACGTACACGTGCGCGCCGCCGGGCTCGGGGGTGCGGATGGGGCTGGATCGCGACGGCGACGGCTTCCGCGACGGCGACGAGGAAGACGAGGGCAGCGACCCGGCGGACCCGTCGAGCACGCCCTGAGGGTCGCGCCGCGCCCCCGCTCGCGCGACTGCCCACCTCATGAAACCGCTGCTCGTCGCTCGGCGTGGCCCGGCGACGAGCAGCGCGAGGGGCGGCGCTACCCCGCCGGCCGGAGCCGGAACGCGCCGCAGTCGGGGTGTTCGATGCGTCCGGCGAAGAGCGAGCCGTCGAACGCGAGGTCGCCCTTCATGCCCACGGTGACGTAGTTGGGCGGGCGATCGAGCCAGGCGCCGGGCGAGAACGATGCCGTCCGCGTCTCGGCGTCGTAGCGGCCGCTCATGAGGTATTTGCCGGCGGCGCCGGACTCGGCATGATGAAAGCCGAACACGGCCTTGATCCTGTCGCCCTTGACCTCCAGGATCCGGAACGTCATCTCGGTCGTGCCCTGCGGGCAGTCGTAATCGCCGATCCAGGTCCGCGTCCGCTCGAACGGGTTGTCGCCGGGGAACTCCTCCGGCACCCAGCCGTCGGCCGCCGCTGTCGCCGCCGCCGGGGGCGGATCCTGGAGGACGATGTAGATCGTCTCGGCGGCGGGCGGCGGCTCCGGCGCGCGCGGCTCGGCCAGCGTGGGCGCGGGGCCGCATGCGGCCAGCAGGAGGGCCGCGCATGCGGCGCAGCGCAGGGCCGAGCGCCGTCGGGGGGAGGGGGCGTTCGCGGTACCCATGCGCGGGAGGGTACCATGGAGAGGGCCGAGCGCGGAGCGTGCTTCAGCGGCGGCAGCCGATGCGCTCGGTCGCGACGACGACATCGTCGTAGAGGATGGTGTGTGTGTCGGAGACGGTCATGCCGAGCTCTTCCATCTCCGCTCGCCGGCGCGCGTCGGAGTCGCGCTCGTAGTAGGCGTCGAGCATGAAGCTCTTGAAGCGCACGTCATCGCTCGATCGGAAGTCGAAGCCACCGAACGGCTCGGGCGGCGTGCACGCGCTGAAGTCGCACCCTTCCGTGTGGAACTGGGCGCGGAGCCAGGTGCCGTCGGGGTAGCCGGGGCGGTAGTCGCCGATCGCCACGCCGTCGATCCAGAACGCGAGCGCGCCGTCGCTCTGGCCGACCGTGTTGGCGCGCGCGTGCATCTCGACGCAGAACCATCGGTCGCGCGGGAACGGCGCTTGATCCGGCGGCTGGAAGACGTTGCCGTAGTAGTACGTCGTGCCTTGATCGCCGGCGCAGCCAGGGGTGGCGGTCCCGTCGTTGCAGCGCCCGGAGCGCATCTTGTACCAGTAGGCGTAGAAGTTGAAGACGTCGTCGGTGGTCGTGTCGAAGTCGAACCAGAAGCCCTCGTCTCCTGGCGGCACCGTGTTCGCGCGGCCGCTGCTGTCCCAGCTCTCGGTGCCCGCCGCCATGCGCACCCAGTGGTGCGGGTTCGGGGCGAGCTCGGGGAAGCGCACATGGAAGCGCCAGTAGAGCGCGTCGACGCGCTCATGGGTGACCCACGTGGACGACGAGATGTACGTCTCCTCCGCCAGATCGGCGGTCGTCACGGTCGAGCGGAGGTAGCCTTGCCCGGCGTGGGCCGTGGCCGGGTCGGTCTCGATATGAAGGTAGCGCGTGTCGGCGGTGGGCCCGTCCCAGCGCCCCCAGCCCTGCTCGAAGTCGTCGTGGAAGAGCACGGCCGGGTCACCGGCGAGTTCCACGTCGTCCGGGTAGCGCTCGCTCAGCGTGCCGGACGGCGACGTGTCGCCGCCGCCCTCGCCGCCATCGCTCGTTCCGCCGCCGCCCCCGCTGCCATCGCTGGTTCCGCCGCCGTGAGGGCCCGCCGAGGAGGATGTGTCCGGCTGTGCGCCGCCGTCACCGCTGGAGCTCGACGTGGAGTCGCAGGCGGCGAGGATCAGCGCGATCACCAGGGGAAATTGCAGATGGTTCTTCATCCTTCCACGCTACCCGCAGCTCCGCCGCCTGCGCGAGCGCCCGAGGAAAAAATGCGGAAGACCCGGTGGCGGGCGGTGTAGGTTCTCTGTCCGGCGAGCCGAGGTCGGGACCAGGGGAAAGAGGACCTCGATCTGTCGGTCTGTCGCGGCCCGAAGCGCCGCCGGCCGCCACGGCCCGTTCGGCTACACGTGCTCGCCGATGGGCGATGTGATCATAGCTTCTGAGCGCCTTGCAGTTTCCCGAGTCCGCGATCGAAGGTCCCAAGTGGAACGTGGCCTGCTGCGCGTGCGACTTCGAGGATCAGACAATCGGAGAAGCCCAGGCCGGGGTGCTCGCGGAACTGCGCGACGGCCGCCCTTACCACGCCGGCGTCCTGGACCACCATGCATTTGTGGTCCAACAGCATCTCTACTCCGTTCCCGATCTGCTCCGGCGCGACGCCGTACACGGAGTCCAGGACCCAAACGGCTTCCATGAGCACGAGATGTGAGATCCATGCTCCTGTCTCCACGAAGGCCTCGGCAGCAGCGAGTTGCTTTGCGTCGTCGCGTGCCAGCAAGCGAACGAGGACATTCGTGTCAACGGCGCGCATGGCGGGCCCTCATGCGCTGCCTGATGCCTTCCTTGAGATCCTCAAGGCTTCGCGGCTGGGGTTCCCGCGAGAACAGCGCCTGGTGAAGGTCCTCGAAGCTGTGCCGACCAACGCGCCGCACGGTGATTCGATCACCGTCGGCGTCCCATTCCAAGATCGAACCTGGCACCAGCTCGAGGCGCTTGCGCACCTCGGCGGGAACCGAGATCTGCCCCTGAGCCGTTACCCTGGATTGCGCGAGCTTCATGCTGGCACAGTACCACGGTAATGAATCCCGAGCAAGGACGGTCGCTCGGCCCGTCGATGAGCCCGGCCGGAGGCGACGACCCGCATCCTCCCCATGAAACATCGGACGGAATGCCTCCGAGGATGCCCCGATCGTCCCGCCCGAGGGCCTCCGCCGGCTCAACGCCCCGACGAACACTCGCGGAGCGAAGCGACGCCGGGTTCATCGATAGGCTGGGCAGCTCCTTCTTACGTGTGATGCGGATAGCTCATCTCTGCGCCGCGCGGATGTGTGCGAGAGCGTCGGGCATCGTGTCGAAGATGCAGGCCGGACTGACAGCCATGGCGCAAAGATGGTCATCTGCACCTGGTGACCGAATCCACGCGGTGGGACCGCTCCGCTGGATGAGGGGGGCGAAGAATGGATGGAAATGGGTGCCCATCGATCGGAAGTTCGAAAAGTCGACGATGAGGGGCTCATCCACAGGGATGGCAGAGAGCACCTCGCGAATGGCGTCGGCCGCATCGGGGCTCCAGCCCAGACGCCCGAAAATCCGGAGAATACGCGGCGGCCCCGGCTGCACTTTGAGCGGGAGCCCCGAGCCACGCAAGTAGCCGAACAGGTTCTCCAGCGCTGCTACACTACTTGACGCCGAGGACGCCGGCCACGGTCTCTCCGCGATATCCATGAAAGAGGATCGGCAAGACGGCCGACGTGTTGACGAGCCTCACGTGCCCCTGCTGCATGTGCGCGCGCGAGTAGCGGAGCTTACCCTCCTCCAGGGCCGAGAGCTCTTCACCGACCGATTCGAACAGCGCGGCCGCCAGCACGTAGTTCTTCTCCGCGAACATTCGCCCGGCGAGCCGCCGCCGATCCTCGGCAGGCAGCGCTGAATACCCTTCCTTGTACGCCGACGACTCGCTCATCCGATCTGCTCCATCACCAATGGCACCTGCGGCTCGCCCCCGCTCACGTCCCCTGATTGCCCGCAGCCCCCCTCGCGCCCCGGAGCTCGCGTGGAGGGCAGCCGAACCAGCGCCGGAACGCGTGGGTGAACGCGGTCGTGTCGGAGAAGCCGAGCCGGAGCGCCGTCTCGGTCACGCTGCTCCTCGCCAGCAGGTCGGCCGCGCGGTCACGGCGCACCTCCTCGACCAGCTTCCGGAAGCTCGTCTGCTCGACCGCCAGGCGCCGGCGCAGCGTCCGCTCCGTCGTGCCGAGGGAGCGAGCCACGTCGTCGACCGTCGGGATCGCGCCCTCGGCGCTCGAGAGCGCGCGGACGAGCTGGTGCCGCACGCCGTCGGCGATCGACGGCGGCGCGAGCTGCTCGCAGAGGGCGCTCACGCTCCGGCACAGGTACTCCCATAACCTCCGGTTCGCTCCCGCAGGCACCATGTCGAGGACGTCGCGGCGGAACACCATCCCGTCCCAGGGCGCGTCGAACCGCACGGGGCAACGGAAGAACTCCACGTGCGCAGTCCGGCGCGGCGGCGCCGCATGGCGGAAGCTCACCTCCAGCGGCGTGAGGTCGTCGCCCGCCATCTGCCGCAGACAGCCGAGGTTCTGCGCCAGCGCTGTCTCGTTGGAGAGGCGGTGCCCCAGCGTGAGCGGCCGCAGGCGATGCCACCGCACCTCGGCGCGCTTCGCGCTCTCGACCGTCTCCCATCGTCCCGAGTCGGTCAGGAGCGCGCTGTACCGCGCCGCGGTGTCGAGCGCATCGCGGATGGAGGGCGCGGTCATGATCGCGAAGCCGAGCACATGCAGGTCCTCCACCCTCGCCCGCTGCGCGACGCGGATCGGCAGCGACGGGTCGTCCAGCGTCTGACCCAGATACGTCCACAGATCGAGCAGCCGGTCGATCTCGATGCGCCGCTCGGGATCGGCCGCGAGCGGCGGCAGGCGCGCGGCGCGCTCCATCGCGCCCAGCCGGATGCCGTCGCGGAGCCCGAGGTCGACGACCAGCCTGGCCACGGACGTCATCACGGTGGGCAGCGGGCGGTGCATGCGCCCGCGATCATGCAGGATCCGCACCGGCGGTCGCTCGCCGGTGTTCGGCGCGGCGCGAGAGCGCGGGGGGCGAGCGCGCTCTGACGCGCCGATCAGGGCGCAGGCACCGCGGGCGTCAGGGGCTGGTGAAGCCGAGGAGCCCGTGGCCGACGAGGAGGGTCGTGATGTTCGGAGGCAGGGAGGCGGCGTTCGCGGGGGCCGCCCACCCTTCGCGCATCAGCGCCGTCCGGATGCGCGAGATCGGGGAGGCCTGGTGGGCCTCCTGAAGCAGCTTCATCGCCTCGGCCGGGATGGTCAGCGTGCCATCACCTCCCAGCGCGACGCATTGAATCTCGACCTGCTTGCGCGCGGGCGGGGGCATCGCGAACGGCGACGCGCCCTCGACGTCGCCGTCCGTGCTGGTGAGGCGCACGATCGTGGCCTGCGCCGGCCCGCAGCTGCCCCCCGGGCCGCCGCAGCCGAGCGTCAATGGGCTGCCGTCGAGCGGCACCGCGACGAGGGCGGCCGCCGACGCCGTGTCGGGGGTGAACGCCTCGCCGGCCACGATGGGCGCGCTGTCGGGGAAGTCGAAGGCCATCTCGCCGCCGGGCGAGATGCCCACGACGACCTCGTCGCCGCCCTCGATCGGGTTGGTGGGGTTGTTCGGAACGGGCCCCGCCCCGGCGAGGACGGTGTACTCGGCCGCGAAGGCTTCCTCCGCCGCGCCCTGATTGACCACGATCGCCGTCGTGCTCGACTCCACGGCGACGATGGGGAACGCGCCCTGGTTCTTCGCATTCGCCGCGCCGGTGACGCGCAGGTAACGGCCGACGTCGGCCGCGGAGAACGTCGCGCCCTCGATCGTGTAGGCCGCGGTCCCCGCCTGCCCCGGGGCGACGCTCGCCTGTCCGGCCCCCGTCGACGTCGGGCACACATAACCCGAGCCGGCGAAGCGGCACGCGATGGGCCCGCCTTCGAGGCCGGCAATCGTGATCTCGCCTTGATCCGTCAGCGCCGGTGGCGGGCTGTCCTCCGTGTCGTAGACCCACGCCTTGCATCCTTCGACTTGCCCGGGCCTCTCCTCGTAAGTAGGAGGCCTGGACGCGGTGAACAGGACTTGCACCGTGAGGCCGTGGCCCGCTTGAGGCACCCCTTGAATCGATATCTCCTGGATAGAGATGATCCCGTTGTGCGTCGCGACCGGGGCGCAGCGGTCCGAGCCGCCTTCACCGGAGCTCGAGGAGCCGCCCTCGCCGGAGCTCGAGGAGCCGCCTTCACCGGAGCTCGAGGAGCCGCCCTCGCCGGAGACCGACGAGCCGCCGTGCCCTGCGCTCGTCGAGCTGCCGCCGGCGCCGTCATCATCCGGCATGGGGCAGCATCCTGCGACCGCGAGGGTGGTGGCGAGCGCGAGGGCCATTGAGCCCCTCCTTGAATTTCGCGACAGTTCCATTCGACCGATCATGGCTTTGAGCCTCCACGCGTCCGGCGAGGCGCGACGCGCGCCTCCGCGGCTGGACATGAGGCAGATGTAGCGATTGGCCTCAGGGGCAGCCTGGTCGCGCCGGCCAGGGAGTTGGTCGAATCGGCCAGACGATGGCCTCGCGATGCGCTCCGCTCGCCGCGTCGAGGCCTTCCGAGCTTCCCCGAACGATCCCTCGCGACGAACGCGCGCAGCGCGGACGACGGGTCGGTCGAGCCCCCCGCCCGGATGCTCCTGTGCGCCGTGCGAGGTGCTCGCGGCGTTCCTGGTCGATCGGTGAGCAGACGCAGCGCACGCCCGCGGACGATGATCAACCCGCGTGGCAGCCGCTCGGAATGCCGCCCGTGGCATATTGACCGCGTCTGCCCGACTGGGTACGACTGGGTTCGTGCCTGGTGAACCTGATCAACGAACGCTATCCGCCACGGGCGGACAGCTGTATCTGGAGAAATCAGGCAACGGCAGCTTTTTGTTTCTGATCGCGGACAGCCATCGGCCGCTCGCGTCGTCGGCGCGCATCGCCCTCGATGACGTGGAGGAGGTCGTTATCGGCCGCGGCAATGCCCGGAGGCTCGAGGTCGCGAACAGCGGCTCACGCCGGCGCGTCGAGATCCGGCTCGACGACCCCTGGCTCTCGTCGAAACATGCGCGGATCATGCGGGTCCTCGGCCGGTGGTGCTTCGAGGATTGCGGCTCCAAGAACGGCAGCATCCTCAATGGGGCGCCGAGGAAGCACGCCGAGCTCGCGGAGGGCGACGTGCTCGAGCTGGGTCGCACGTTCTTCCTCTACCGCGCGGCGATTCCCCGCGGCGCCGAGCAGGTCACGCTGCTGGAAGCGTCGAGCCTCGCCGCGCACGTCCCCGGGCTGCTCTCCCTCATCCCGTCGCAGCTCGAGATGTTCGAGCAGCTCAGGGTGGTGGCGGCCTCCACCATCCCCGTGCTGATCCAGGGCGAGACGGGCACCGGCAAAGAGGTCATGGCGCGCGCCATCCATTCGCTCTCGGGCAGGCCGGGCGCGTTCGTGGCGATCAACTGCGGCGCGCTGCCGCGGGATCTCGTCGAAGGCGAGCTCTTCGGGCACAGGAAGGGCGCCTTCTCCGGGGCCACCGAGGATCGCCCCGGGCTCGTGCGCAGCGCCGATCGCGGCACGCTCTTCCTCGACGAGATCGGCGACCTGCCCCTGTCCGCCCAGGTGGCCTTGCTCCGCGTGCTCCAGGAGCGCGAGGTGCGCCCCGTCGGCGGCACGCGCTCGATCGCCGTGGACCTCCGCGTCGTGGCGGCCACCCACAGGCCGATCGAGCGCATGGCGGCGTCGGGCGACTTCCGCTCCGACCTGCTCGCGCGCCTCTCCGGTCACGCCGTCGAGCTCTCGCCGCTCCGGGCTCGCCGGGAGGACCTCGGCCTCATCCTCGGCGCGATCCTCCGGCGCGCCGACGCAGAGCGCGCCGAGCACATCCAGCTGCACCCGCGCGCGGCGCGCGCCCTCGTCACGTACGGCTGGCCGCTCAACGTGCGCGAGCTCGAGCAGTGCATCACGACCGCGGCGGTGCTGGCGCAGCGAGGCACGATCGAGCTCGATCACCTGAACAGCGCCCTGAGGCGCAACGCCGTAGGCGCCGCGGAGCAGGGGGACGATCCGACCCGGCCCGAGGAGCTCAAGGCGCTCCTGCGCGCGCACAGCGGCAACATCGCTGGCGTGGCGCGCGCCATGGGCAAAGCCAGGATGCAGATCCATCGCTGGTTGAAGCGCTACGAGATCGACCCCGATGAGTTCCGCCACTGAGGTGCTGCGCCGCGGCTGCGGCGTGAGGCGGGCATGACGCCGGACACCGTCGTCGCGGCTCGCTACCGCGTCCTGCGCCGCCTGGGCGCGGGCGCGATGGGCGCTGTCTACGAGGTGATCGACCTCCAGACGGAGCGCCGGCGGGCGCTCAAGGTGATGCACCCGCACACGGTCGATCGCGCCGACCTGAGGGAGCGATTCGCGCTGGAGGCCCGCGTGTCCGGCCAGGTCGACAGCCCCGCGCTCGTCGACGTCGTCGACGCGGGCGTCGATGACGCCACGGGGACTCCATTCCTCGTGATGGAGCTGCTCCGGGGGGAGACCTTGAGCGAGCGGCTCGCGCGCGCGGGCGGCCACGCGCCGGAGGAGGTGCTCGTCTATCTCGCTCAGGCCGCGCCGGCCATCGACAAGATGCACCAGCTCGGCATCGTCCACCGCGACCTGAAGCCGAGCAACCTGTTCCTGGAGCAGCGAGAGAACGACGCCCCGCGCATCAGGATCCTCGATTTCGGCGTGGCGAAGGTGCTGCGCGAGGGCGCGACGCGCGGCTCGACCGGCGCGGCCGGGACGCCGATCTACATGGCGCCGGAGCAGTTCCAGAACGGCAGGATCACACGATCCGCCGATATCTACGCGCTCGGCATGATCGCGTTCACGCTCCTCGTCGGCAGGCCCTACTGGGAGGACGAAGTGGCCATTGGCGACAGCCCCGTCGCCTTCGCGCTCGTCGCGCTGCAGGGCCCCAAGGAGCCTGCGTGCGAGCGCGCCGCGCGGTACGGCGTGACGCTGCCGCCCGCGTTCGACGCGTGGTTCGCGCGCGCCACGGCGCTCGCGCCGGGCCAGCGCTTCCCGACCGCGGGCGCCGCCGTGGGGGCGCTCGCGCGAGCGCTCGGCGTGCCGGGCTACGAGCTGCCAGCACAGCAGGCCGCCGGGGCCGAGGCGCGCGAGGGGACGCCACCCGTCGACGAGCAGTCGACGTGGACCGACACGTTCCAGTCCGACGGGCATCGGGGCGGGAGCGAGGCAGCGGGACGAACGGACCCGGTGGCCGCCGGCGCAGGGGGGCCCGGCCCCGCGCCGCCTCGCTCCGAGCCCGAGAGCGGCGCGCCGAGCGCGAGCTCCGCTCGGCAGCCGCGGGCCATCGTGCATCGGTCGCGCCGGTGGCGCTGGATCGCAGCCTCGAGCGTCGCGCTGGCCGCCATGGGCCTGGGCGCCGCCCGCTGGGTGTTCCCTCACCGGCAAGCGCCTGCTCCTCCACCCGCCGTCCTGCGATCTCCGCTGGAGCCCGACAGCGCGGTGCTCGCCTGTCCGATCCTGGAGGCCTCCGGGGTCGAGGAGCCGGCCGGGTGGCTGGGAGCGGCCGCGGCGGCGACGTTGTGCGAGCGGGCTCGGGTCCTCCTCGGAGGCCGCGCGGCGCGCACGCTGGTCCCTGCGGAGCTGCTCTCGCTCCCGCGGCCGCACGCGGACACGGCGCCGATCGATCCCTATGCCGGGCCGGAGGCTCGCGCGCAATCGCTGGACGCGGCGCGCAGGAGGGGAGCGGCCTATGTGGACGGGGCGATCGTCCTGGAGCCGTCCCGCGCCTTTCGGCTCACGGTCACGCTGCGGGCCGCCGACGGCAGGGAGCTCGCGTCCTCGGTCGGGAGGGCGAGCGCGCTCTATGAAGCCGTGAGGAACGCCATGGAGCCCTGGGTCGATGCGGGGGTGTTGCCAAAGGCCCAGCGCCTCGACGACGCCGTGGCCGATTACTCGAGGGCGCGCACGGTCGACGGGGCGCTGGATCTGCTCGACCTGACGCTGGCCATGACCCACAACGCCGGCGGGCTCCGACAGGAGTGCGCCCGGTTCGAGGCGCGCGGCGGCGGGCTCGCGGAGATGGGGCCAGGAGAGCGCTTCCGCTGCGCCTACACGCTCGGCGAGCCCGCGCCTGGGGTCGCGCTCCCACCGGCCAGCGCAAACGCCTCACCGGGTGAGCTCGCCGCGCGCGCCCGCGTCGATCTCATGATGCGGCGTACCGTCGACCCGACGGCCGTGGCGGAGCTCCAGCGCCTCCATGATCGCGAGGCGTCGGCCTGGGGACGCTCGACCCTCGCGGCGACGATATCCTGCCTGCTGCCGTCGCCCGACGAGAAGCGCGCCACGGAGAGGACGACGCTCGCCAAGGACATGGCGTTCAGCGCGGTGCAGGCCGAGCCGAAGAACCCGATCGGGGAGTGGTGCGCGCCCTGGGTGCAGCTGGCGACGGTGACGCACGGGACCCCGAGCGCGGCGAGCGCGTTGCAGGGAATGCGGGCCTGGATGCCGTGGGAGGCGTATGGGTGGCTGTTCGAGGACTCCGGCCCTGCAGCGGCCGAGGCTCCCGCGCGGCAGGCGCGCGCGCGCGCCCTCACGTTCGCGCGGCGTGCCTATGTCCTCTCGCCCCTGGACATGAATGTGGCCGACACGCTCGTCGAGCGGCTCCTCCAGGAGGGAGCGCGCCAGGAGGCGCGCGGGATAGCGCTCGCGGTGGGCCAGGGAAGCCAGGTGCTGCACAAGGTCGGCGGCGAGCTCCTCCTCCTCCGCGTCGAGGCGAGCGAGGCCGGCGTCGGCGCCGCCCTCGAGCGAGCGAGGCGCGCGATGGCCATTTCCCCCGGCGATTCCGGGTTTGTTCGCGTGCAACGCCTCCAGATCGCCTGGCGCGCGCTGGAGCTCGCGCTCGTCCTCGGGCGTGAGCGCGAGATCGCCGACCTCATCGTGTCCCGCTTCCTCGACCCGGAGCCGCCCCTCCTCGAGGGCACCCACATCAGCGTCCCGCTCCGCATGGGCGCCGTCTGCGCCCGCGCCAGCCGGGCGGTGTCGCGGCGCTGCTTCGAGCGGCTTCGCGAGCTCCGGGTCAGGTTCCCGGAAGGCGAGCTGCCGAACACGGAGAGCTTCATCACGGGCGCCGAGCGTCATGCCAGCGGAGACCGGAGGGGCGCCGCGCTGGCGTGGCGCCCGCTGCTGCAGGAGCCTGAGCCGTTCGTCGAGGTGCTCGGCGACGCCATGATCGCGACGTATGAGCGCGAGGGGGAGCACGAGCTCGTGGACCGGCTGGAGCAGGCGATCCCGGACGACAGCGAGGCCCTGAACGGCGCGAGCCTGAAGACGGTGCGCGAGGCGGAGCGCGCGGCGAGGCGCGGGGACAGGCAGAGGGCCCTCGCGCTCGCCCAGCAGGTGATCAAGGCCTGGTCTGCGGTGGACGCCCCTGTCCCGGCGGTCGAGTCGATGAGGCGGCTCGCGGCGAGGCTACCTGAGTGAACGGTCGATCACCCAGCCTTTGAACGAAGAGGAGCACCCGGAATCGCTCCTGAGATCGCATGGATGGTTCAAGTAGACCGTGACGGGGTATCTCCAGTTCGCGCCCGCCTCATCACACGGCGTGTAGATGGCTCGCCTGCCGCCAGCAGACCTGGTGCAGGCGCCCGGGTTCCCATTGAAAGGCGAGCATGCCTTCGGCTCATGGACGAAGCACTGCGCGGCCGCATCGGGCGCAGGGAGCGCGCAGAGCCTGTCGGCGAGGTTCGCCGCCCCTTGATCCCAGTCCTCGCCATAACACGCGTACTGCTTGTCGAAGAGCACCCCGTCGGGCCGAGCATCGCTGGGCACCGAATCGAAGATATTTCCATAGAACGCGCCCTCGCGGTACCTGAACAGCTCCGCCTCCTTCGCCGGATACCTCACGCCATCGCCCGAGCCTTCGAATTTTACATCGACCGCAAAATTTCGCTCCGACAGCATCACGCTGAAGTAGCCGACCTGTTCGAAGGTGGAATTCGCCTCATCAACAAGGCCTGCGCCAGCAGGGCCATTCGCGGGGCACGTGAACTCGACCGTATCGCCAGGACCGTCGAGCGTGTCGCTCTTGATGTGCTTGATGTACCTGCTCCGAGGATCTGCCGCGGCGTAGTCCACATGGTTGCATCCATGGATGCCCGCGCATACACGCACGAACACCGGAGATGGGCGGGCGTGGGCCGAGTTGAGCTTGAGCTTGACCGTCCTCGGCCCGGTATCGCCTGATCTCTGGGCCAGGCACTGGCCGACGTAGCGCGCCGACCACCCGCAGTCGCTCGTCGCCTGATCCGGTCTGCCGACAGGGTTGCAAGCGGCGAAGCTCTCGATCACCGTGGCCTCGCCCGTGCTGGTGTTCCGCTCGCGAGACCTTGTCTCGGCGGGGACCTTGTCATGGAGCGCGACGAGATCCTCCGGGCCGCGCATGGATACGACGACCACCTTGTTGAGCGCGTTCACCCGGGCGAGCACGCCGGCGGAGACCGCTTGCAGGCATTCCGGGGATGGAAGGTCGTTGAACCAGTCCCCGAGCGGTCCCCCGCCGGCGCATGCCCCGATGTGCCCGCTCCACTCGTAGCGCTTGTTCCCCACGCGGGCCGACACCTTCTGGCCTTCCTTCAGGGCAAACGATACGATGTAGTGCATCAGCTGGACGGCGCGAGGCTCCAGCGTCGGGTCCTGCGTGCTGAAAGGCTTGACATCGTCGAGCTTCAGGCTGTTCAGCCTGCTCACCTTGAGGCGCTCGAGCAATTCGCTGTTCGCGCGGAGCGCCTCCGCGCTGATGCCGTTCTTGGGCATGCCGTTGTGAGGCAGCTGCCCCGGGGGAGCGACTGGCTCTGTTGGCCCACCCGTGGACGCCGGCGTCACGGGCCCTTTGGGGTTCACCGTGACGACGCACCCGCCGCACCCCAGGAAAGAACCCACGCCGATGCAGGCCAGCGCCATGTACAAACGGCTTACGGTCACAGGCATTCTCCTTCTCCTGAACTCGAGTCGCGAGGTGAGCGCTCCTCGTCGGCGCGCATCCTTGCACGGACGCGCGGCGGTTGGCCAGCTGGCCCCATCGATGCTGAATGGTTCTTGCCGCCGCCGAGGCATCTTTCGTGCCACGGTGTACGCTGCGCGGCATTGCCCACCAGCGTGGCTGGAGCCTGGTTCTGACCGCGGGCGGCACGTTCGCCGTCCCATCGAGGCAGCGCCGAGCGCCGGCGCGGTGAGCCCCGCCTGGCGCGCCCAGCGCCTGCGATGAACCGGGGTGTTACGCCGGTGATACACCGTGTTGCGCTGCGGAGAAACGCGCCGCGCACGTGTCCCCGCAACAGGTCGGGCGCCCCGCTGTTGCACCGCGCGGCGCGGAGCCAGCGGGGCGTCACAGGACGGCGACGGTGACCGATGCGCCGGGCCGGCGGTCCGTTTCGGCGTGAAGCCACGAACGATGCGCCGCGATGGAACGGCACGTCCGGCCCTCCGGCATCACCCCGTCGAGGCGCGGGTGTCCGCGTCTGGCACGTGCTCGAAGGGCCAGCGCTGGCGACGCGCGATCGTCCGTCCGGTTGGCACCGGAGCTGCAATACCGGCGAGCGTCTGCCCGACCGGGCGGTCAGGCGCCCGGATGGCCATCTCTCGGCCCGGGATGCGTGGCCAGGGGCGGGGGAGACGTCCAGCTCTGCGTGAGGATTGCAGACGTCTGGATCTTCTCGTCACGCGCGGGCGCCTTTCGCGCCGCGCGCACCAACGACCAGCGATGGAGAATTCCATGAAGAATCGAACGATAGGCGCGGCGTTGACCTGCGCCCTGCTGTTGACCGCCTGCGGCGCCGAGCCGGAAGAGCCGGAGCTCGCCGGATCGAACAGCGACTCGCTCATCGTGGCGCCCTCCAGGCGGGCGCCCAAGGTCGATCAGCTGTACCTGCGGCTCGCGTCGGATGGCGTCGGGGTGCTCTCCCTCGAGTTCGCGCCGAGCGACCGCAAGCGTGTGCTCGAAGAGAACAAAGGCGCGGCGTTCCAGATGAGCCTCGATGCGCGCGAGAAGGCGGTCACCTTCAACGACTCGGGGATGAAGCCGGATCTCAAGGCCGGAGACGGCTTGTTCTCCGCCTCGGTCCCCATCGACCTGGAGCGGCTGAGCCAGATCAACAGCGAGATCTCGAAGCTCAAGACCCGCACGCTCCAGACGTTCGAGCCGGGGTCGCGTTTCGCCGCCAAGCCCATCGAGATCGCGCAGACCAACGCGATCGACATCGAGGCGCTGAAGAAGGGCGCGACCATCCGTTTGCCCAACCTCGCGGAGCTCGGCCCCTTGCGCACGCTCGGCGGCGTGACCACGGCCGCCATCAACCCGCAGAAATCGCTGCTGATCCGTTCGCTGCCGGTGATCGAGGACCCGGCGCGCACCATGAACCCGTGCGACGCGATCGCCGCGAACGCCCCGCTCAAGAAGTGGACCTTCGGCTACCTGATGGAACAGATGGCCATCGGCTCCGGGCTCACCGCGAGCCAGTTCGTCGAGCAGTGGCTGGCTTCCTGGCGCACCCAGCAGATCGTCAACGCCAGCTCGGGGAGCCTGGTCCTCGACGCGACGAGCGCGGCCGCCGCGGCGAACGTGGACAGCATGATCATCAACCCCTGGCGCCAGCGGAGCGGCGGGGGCGCGTTGAACCTCAGCATCGCGCCGTTTCGGCTGCAGGCCATCCTGTATCGCCCCGACCTCGCGCAGAGCTCGCCCTACCTCGGCGGGGCTGCCGGCAACAACGGCGGCGAGCTCCGCTTCGTGTTCGGCCTGATGGAGGTCCGCGACGGCAATCGTGACGGCGATGCCAGGGACGGCGTGGACACCTGCCAGCCGATCGAGGCGGCGGCGATCTTCGAGTACGGAGTGCCCATCACGAGCTGCGGCGACATCAAGGACTGGGCGAACAAGTGGGTCAACCTGAGCGCCCTGCTCCCCGGCGACCCCACCTACGGCACGTCGCTCGAGGCGCTGACCGAGCAGGTGGTGAGGAACGGCGCCGCGCCGGGCAACCCCAACCAGAACGCGCTCAACCAGCTGCGCACGAACGAGATCGATCTCACGGGGATCTGGCAGATGCGCGAGTTCGTGATCCGCCCCGGGAGCGGACCTCTGCAACAGACCACCACCAAGAACAACCCCCGCGAGCACCAGGCGAGCTTCACGTCGGTCCCGGGCACGACCCCGGCGCCGATCGATCTGAACGGCAGCGACGCGCTGCTCACGGAGATCCTGGCATCCATGAGCCCCGGCTACACGATGCCCGAAGACCGCGGCGGCGTGCCCTTCATGGGCGGCGCGTCGACCTACAACGCCGGGACCTTCTGGGATCACAAGGAGCTGGACACGCCGGCGGAGCTCGAGGCGCGCTTTCGGTTCTCGTCCAACACGTGCAGCGGCTGCCATACGGGCGAGACGGACACGCTCTTTTACCACATTCGCCCCGCGGGGCCCGGCGGCGTCCCCAGCATCTCGGCCTTCCTGCAAGGTCCGTTGACGGTGACGGACAACCGTGGGCTCACCCATTCGTTCGCGGAGATGGACAACCGCAAGCAGGCTCTCGCGAGCCTCGCGAACCAGTCGTGTTCGTTCCGCATTGGAATCCCACCCTTCCAGGTGTTGCGGCTGCCGCTGCTCAGCGTCCACTGAACCGCGATGAGCGCGGGGCCCGCGGCGACCGAACGCGCCGCCCGGGCCCCCGCGCCAGCCGCGCAGGTGGAGCCGGCCGGCGCCGCTTGACGACCGGCGTTCCTGGTTTATAGTGAGCCCCGCTGCTGCGGTGTGCGATCCCCTCGTTCGCGCACCGGGTCCAAATCGGGGGAGAGTGAGCCGCGGCCCGTCGCGTGATCGCGCTGGCCGCGTGCGTCTTCGTGGATTGGACAGCAGCATGGTTGGCAAATTGCATCTCGATGCGGTGGTGCGTCGCCTGGATGGCGCGACGGCCCGCATCGACAATCCGTTCGGTATTCCGATCACCCTCGTGGCCAGGGAGGATGTCGTCGTCGAGGCCGACGGCATCGAGGAGCTCCTCCGGTTCGCCTCGCTCGAGGGCACGCTCCGGGATCTTCAGGCCTGGGAAAAGGCCGGCAGGATTGCCCCGTTCTGGGGCGGCACAGCCGGCGAGATCCGCTCCATCGTGCTCACGCCCGACTTTCACAAGGGCGCGGGCATCCCCGTGGGCACAGTCGTCGATGCCCGCGGGTTCGTGGTGCCGCAGGCCGTCGGCAACGACGTCTGTTGCGGCATGCGCCTGCTCGCGACGGACGTGGACCGGGACGAGCTCGCGCCGCACATCGGCGCCCTGAAGCAGCGGCTCCGCGCGATCTTCTTCCAGGGCCAGCGCGATATCCCCATGTCGCCGCGCCAGCGCGCGGCGATGCTCCGTGACGGCCTGTCCGGGCTGCACGAGACGGCGGCGGACAACGCCCGCACCGGCCTGTGGGCCCACTACGATCCTCGGGCCCAGCGCGCGGATCTCGATCGTGTGCACTTCCACGGCGGGCTCCCCGCGCGTGGGACGTTCGCGTTCGACGCGTACATCCAGGCGTCGGGCCGGGCGGATGGGCGTGACGTCCAGATCGGCACGGTCGGCGGCGGCAACCATTTCGTCGAGATACAGGCCGTCGACGAGCTGGTCGACGGCGCGACGGCGCGCTCGTTCGGGCTCTCGAAGAACGCCGTCACGATCATGGCCCACGCGGGCTCCGTCGGGCTCGGACACGCGGTCGGCGGCTATTTCAACGAGCGCGCCCGCGCGCTGTACCCGGTGGGGGTGCCCCATCCGGCGCACGGCTTCTATGTGCTGCCGGCGGTGGGCCCCCACGCCCACGAGGCCTCCGTCTACCTCGACGCGATGCGGAACGCCGCGAACTTCGCGTTCGCGAACCGCCTCTTCCTCGGCCTCATGGTGGTGCGCGCGATGCGGGAGGTCCTTGGCCGTGAGGTCACGAGCTCGCTCGTGTACGACGCGCCGCACAACCTCATCTGGGAGCCCGACGGGGCCGAGCCGCGCTACCTGCACCGCAAGGGCGCGACGCCCGCCGGGGGACCCGACGGCGAGGGCGGAGCGTTCTCGTACACCGGCGACCCGGTGATCATCCCCGGCTCGATGGGCGACTCGAGCTGGGTGCTCGCGGGCGCGGGGCACGCGGCGCTGCTCGCGAGCGCGTGCCACGGCGCGGGCCGCAGCCTCACGCGCGGCCGCTCCGCGCACGCGGACGAGGACGTCTACCGGCGCGCGGTCGAGAAGCTGCACGTCGTGACGCCGCTCGACCCCGACGCGCCCCAGGTGCGGCGGCGGCGCGACATCCTCGCGAAGTACCACCAGCGGATGAAGGAGGAGGCACCCTATGCCTACAAGCCCATCACGCCGGTGGTGCGCTCCGTCGAAGAGGCAGGGATCGCGCGGCGCGTGGCGCGCCTCTGGCCGCTCGTCACGGTCAAGGGATGAGGGCACGAGCCGGGCGACCGCTCCGCCCGCGAGCGGGCGCCTGAGGTGCGCCCGCTCCTGGTTCCACCCGCCGAGCGCCTACCGGCGCCGACGCCCGAGGACGAGCGCAGAAGCGGCAAGCCAGAGGGCGGCGGCGAGCCCGCCGCCCCCGGTGCTCGCGCCCGCCCGGCAAGCGCACGAGCCGTCCGAGTCGTCGCCGGCCGCGTCGTTCCCACCGGTGGGTCCGGCGCTGCCGCTGCTGCCCGGGCCGGCGGAGCCGGTCGTTCCGCCGGTGCCTGCGGTGACCGAGCCGCCGCTGGCCGAGGTCGTGCCCGCGGCGGCGTCGCTGCCACCGGTGCCCGAGGTCGCGCCCCCGGCGCCGGCGCTGGCATCGCTGCCGCCCGTTCCCGGGTCCGAGCCGCCGGCACCGCCTCCGCCTCCGTCGCCCCCGTCACCCGGCATGGTGGGTCCGGTAAACCGCCACCAGTTGAACTTGAAGAGGTCGCCGCCGCCACCGACGAACTTCAGGAACAGGTCGTGTTTCCCGCTGCCCCCGCTGACCGCGCAGGTCTTTGTGGTCCAGGACGACGCGCCCGAGACGTCGCACGTCCCGAGGAGCGTGCCGTTCTGGCTGTCGAGGTGGAGCTCGATCTTCGCGTCGCCGGCTGCGGACGATACCCGCGCCTCGAAAGAGGTCACGCCGTCCAGGAAATCGACGTCCTTCACCTTGATGTAGTCGCCATTGCTGATGGACGTTACGTTCATGCCGGCGCCGGTGTCGGTGCACACCTCGGTCTTGAGCCCGGACGAGAAGGCGATGGTCTCGGCCTCGACTTGCTTGAACGGATCCAGCGTGTCGACGGCGGACGGTCCGTTCGTGGACATCATGATCTTCGGAATGCTGCCGTCGGCGCCGTAGGTGAACTCCTCCACGCAGACCGAGCGCTTGAAGTCACTGCCGCCCGGCAATGCGCTGTTGTGATAGAAGAAGTACGAGTGCCCCTTGTAGTCGACGATGCCGGCGTGGTTGGTGTAGGTCCGGCCAGCGCCCATGATGTCGCCGCGGACGGTCCAGGGCCCGGTCGGGCTGTTGCTGGTCGCGTAGCTGATCTTCTCGGTCCCGGCGATGGCGGCGTAGACGAGGTAGTACAGCGACCCTCGCTTGTGGAGCCACGGCCCCTCGGTGAAGCCGTTCAACGGCACCTCGGTGATGCTTCCCGAGGTGCTGATCATGTCCGAGTTCAGCTTCACGTGCCGGAGCTTGGCATTCCCCCAGTACATGTGGGCCTGTCCATCGTCGTCGACGAACACCGTCGGGTCGATGTTGCCGCCTCCGGGCGCCACGGCCAGCTCCTTTCCCAGCGGGTCCATGAACGGGCCTGCCACATTGTCCGACACGCCAACGCCGATCTTCGCGCCGCTGTTGTTGTTCAGCGGCACGTACAGATAGTACTTGCCGTTCCTGGCGATACCCTGCGGCGCCCACGCATTGTCGGTTCCCCACTTGAAGGACTTGTAGCCCGCCACCGAGCCGTGGTCCGTCCAGTTGACCATGTCCGTGGTGGAGTATAGCCTCCAGTCGTTCATGGTGTAGAAGTTGTTCACCGTGACGTCCTCGTCGTGGGACGTGTAGAGGTACAACCTGCCTTCGTGCACCATGGGCGCGGGGTCGGCCGTGTAGAAGGTCTGTACGATCGGGTTGTCCGCCCGAGCGGGGGAGGGGATCGCGGCGACGAGGCCCAGCGCCATCGCCGACAGGGTCATTCTTCTTGCTCGGTAGAACGTTGTATTTAAGCGCACGTTGAATCCTCTCGCGAGCGAAATTGCCGGCGCCCCGCACCCCTGGTGCTGACTCGACGGAGGCGCCATCAATGAGAGGACAGCCCACGCAAAGGCACGCAGGACGACCCCCCCAGGGCAAAGCACAAGTATACCCTTTCGAAATGTGAACGATCACATTCCGGGTGTCAAACCCAATCGACCGGCCCGGGCGGGATCCCCGATCCCGAAGGGACGACAGCGCTGGCGGGCTCTTCCGGAGCGCCGCGTCACAGGGGGGGAGGGCGCCGGACCGCGGTGATCGCAGGCTCGACGCGCTCGATGCCGACCTGCGCACGGACGGCTGGCGCTTCGATGTCGGCCTGCGCACGGACGGCTGGCGCTCGATGCCGCAGGCGGCCGGCGCCCCGGGTATCGCCTCTTGTGCGCGTCTTGTGCGCGAGGACTCGAGCGCGCGCTCCGGCCAAGAGCTCGCCTCATCCTCGGCCGATTTGGATTGACGTCGGCCATGTGAACGATCACATTTGGGCTGCAATGGGGGGTTGAGCTTGCCTTTCACCGGATCAGGAGACGCCAGATGTCGTTGAGCATGAAGCTGATGGGGGCCATGATCATGAGCGTCAGCATGGGCTTTGCTGGCGGCTTTGCGAGCGCAGCATGGGCCGCGGGCGCGACGGCGGACGTCCCCGCGTCGGTCGCCGAGGGGAAGGATTTCGGCTGCGGCGCCAAAGGACAGAAGGCCTGTCCGATGCAGGGCTGGATGAAGACGGTGATGCAGTCGGCGACCACGAGCGGCGACGGCGCGAAGATCGCGTCGGCGCTGGACTATGTGGCGTCGAAGCCGCCGCCCGGGATGCCGAAGTGGGTCGCCATCTCGAAGGACGGCGCGGAGAAGGCCAAGAAGGGCGATATCGACGGCGCCAAGGCGAGCTGCAAGGCCTGCCATGATCTGTACAAGGCGGAGTACAAGGCGAAGCTCCGCGACGCCGCCTTCTGAGGCGCCGCGCTCTGCGCTCGCCTTTGTCTGTTGACGCTCACGATGGTTGATGCTCGATCGCGCGGGCTGTTCGATGGCCATCGCGGGGGTGAGCGCTCCCGGTCACGGCCGTGATGGTCGGCTCAGGACGAGGTGGCGTTCGAGGCGTGGGGTGGCCACGAATCACGCGCGGGAGACGGCGCTGTGGCCGCGTCTCCTTGTCCCTCGGCCCCCGGACGCGCGTCGTCGCTCGCTCGCGGCATGAATGCGGCGTCTGCCTCGAGCATCAGAGGCGGGATGGCAAGACCGCTCGAGTCCATCGGTTCGCCTTCCGGGCTTCACCGGCGTGCCTCCGCCGCTCTGCTCCTCGCCGCCCTCGGCCCCACGAATGAATGCGGTCCGAGCGGGCCCGGCAGCAGCAGCAGCAGCGGCGGCTCCGCAGGCCACGGCGGCGGCTCCGCAGCCACGGGCAGCGGCGGCTCCGCAGGCCACGGCGGCGGCTCCGCAGCCACGGGCAGCGGCGGCTCCGCAGGCCACGGCGGCGGCTCCGCAGGCCACGGCGGCGGCTCCGCAGCCACGGGCAGCGGCGGCTCCGCAGGCCACGGCGGCGGCGACGAGAGCACCTCGACCGGGAGCGGCGGCTCGCTGGCAACATGCGTGCCGGGATCCATCGTCGCGTGCTACTCCGGCCCCGAGGGGACCAACGGCGTCGGGCGCTGTACGGCCGGGACGCAGACCTGTCGTCCTGACGGCTTCGGCTACGGGCCCTGCACGGGTGAGATCACCCCTGCTGCGGAGGTCTGCGCCACGCCGCAGGACGAGAGCTGCGACGGCGACCCCCATTGCCCGCAACCGGCCGCCTGGGCGCGCGGGTTCGGCATCGAGCCCACCACTCCCACATCGACCATCGCCGTCGACGCCATGGGGAATTACTACATCCTCGGCGCCTTCAAAGGAACGGCCGATTTCGGCACCGGCCCTCTGACCAGCGCCGGTGACAGCGACATCTTCCTTCTCAAGCTCGACCCCTCGGGCGCGCCGCTCTGGAGCAAGCGCTTCGGCACCCCCTTGCGCGAGACAGGAGATGCCCTGGCCATCGACGGAAACGGCAACGTCCTGATCGTCGGCAACTACGAGGACGACTTCTCTGGCATTGTCATGGACCTCGGCTTCGGCGGGTGCGCCCTGCCGGCTCCGTCCGATCGTTCCGGGCAATTCATGGCCAAGCTCGACCCCGACGGCAATCACATCTGGAGCGATGGATTCCGCTTCTACCCTTCGCATCCTACCTGGGCGACGAAGGTGGCCATCGATGCTCTCGACGACGTGTACGTCGCCATCGGGTTGGAGGACGCGACAGCGGTGGTGAAGCTGGATGCGATGGGCGATGTCCTCTGGAGGCGTAGCACTCCGGGAAGCCCGAGCTTCCACATGAACCTCGCGCTCGACAGCGCCGGCAACGTGGTGACAGTGAATGAAGCAGGTGTCGATGGCAACTTCATCGCCCTCTACACGTACGTCTCGAAGCTCTCTCCGGATGGGGATTTGCTCTGGTCCCGGAGATTGGACGACTACGGATTCCGTGGCAAGGTGGCGGTCAACTCGGCGGGCGAGATCCTCGTGCTGGTCGAGGGAGCTGTCATCAAGCTGGATCAGGACGGCGAGGAGGTGTTCACCCAGCCCGCCCGCCACACCGGCAACGTCGCGGTCGACCCCGCGGACAACATCTTCCTCGGCGGGGGTGGGCTCACGATGCTCGACCCGAGCGGCACCGAGCTCTGGACGCGCGACTTCGCGGCCTCTGTAGCGGACATCGCCATCTCCCCGAACGGCGCGGTCGCCGTCACCGGCGTTGTGAGCAGCCCTGTGGACTTCGGGACCGGCCCGATCGAGTACACAGAAGGCTGGGATATCTATGCTGCCACATTCAATCCGCCGGCGAGCGGCGCGAGCGGCGAGGGAGGAGGCAGCGACGGCGGCGGCAGCGACGGCGGAGACCCGTCCGAGACGTGCGTGCCGGGCTCGGTCATCGCGTGCTACTCCGGCCCTGCCGGGACCAGGGGCGTCGGACCCTGCGCTGCGGGGACGCAGACCTGTCGGCCCAGCGGCCTTGGCTTCGGCCCCTGCGTGGGCGAGGTCACGCCTGCCGAGGAGCTCTGCTCCACGCCGGAGGACGAGAGCTGCGACGGCGAGCCCCATTGCCCCATGCTGTCGTGGGCGCGCGGGTTCGGCAGCACCGGCGCCGACGAGGGCCTGAACATCGCGAACGACGCCGCAGGCAACTACTATGTCGCCGGCAGCTTCACAGGAACCGTCGACTTCGGCGTGGGCCCTCTGACCTCCCCGCCCGGACGCCACTTCCTGCTCAAGCTCGATCCATCGGGCGCGCCGCTCTGGAGCGAGCGCCTGACGAGCGGCCACCCGCTCGTCATGGCCGTCGATGGCAACGGCGACCTCCTGCTCGCCGGCACATACTCGGGTGGCGGCGATAGGGTGCTGAACCAGTGCCTCCCCCCCTTCGAGCCGTCCCACAATACCGTAGCCTTCGTGGCCAAGCTCGACCGCGATGGCAAGGCCATCTGGAGTCAAGCGCCCATCTACACGTCGGACGCGATCGAGAGCTACAGCGTTCCCGAGCGGATCGCCGTCGATGCGCTGGGCAACACCTACCTGGTCTACGTCGACCTCTGGGCGAACGGCGCCTACCTGTCAAAGTTGAGCCCTGGCGGCGATGTCCTCTGGAAACACAGGATCACGCCCCCTCCCGGCCCGGAGGACTATTTCAGGTCCCTGGACTACAGCGCCGATCTCGCGATCGACAGCGCGGGCAACGCGCTGACCGTGACCGCACCGCAGGCCGACGCAGGGTATCTGACGGTCAGCAAGTTCGACCCGACCGGCGCCGCGCTCTGGAGCCGCCCGTTCGCGCCGGATCCGTCGATCCCCCCTGGCGGCGCGTGGAAGGCGGCTTGGTCGGTGGCCGTCAATGCGGCTGACGAGGTCTTCGTGGCCGGCATCACGGACGGGACCGTCGATCTCGGCGGCGGCGTGCTGCCCGCTGGCCCCGTGCTCCTCAAGCTGGACGCCGCGGGGGCCCACGTGTTCAGCGACTCGATTCCCTTCGGCGACGCGCTCGCGCTCGATTCCGCTGGTAACGTCGTCGTCGCCGGAGACGGGCTCGCCAAGCTCGACCCGAGCGGCGCCGAGCTCTGGACCCTCAGCTTCGGCGCCCGCGCACATGGCATCTCGATCTCGCCGAGCGGCATGATCGCCCTCACAGGGGCTGCGAGCGCGGCGGTCGACTTCGGGACCGGCCCCATCCCCCACGCCGGCGGCTCCGACATCTTCGTCGCGACGTTCAATCCCTGAAACCCATGGGGGACGGGCGCCATGTCGGGGTGCCGCGCGCCGAGCTCGGGGCAAGCGTGGCGGCTATCGGGCGGTCGAGGAAGCTTGCGACCGTGAGGTGGCCCGATCCGAGGAGCCGGACGCTAGCTTCACGAAGGCGCGTACAGCGCCGGCGGTCTCGTCGGCGCGGCCGATCAGGAGCAGCTCGGCGAAGACGTCCTTCGGCGCGACGAACGGACGATAGACGACGCGGGGAACCTTCACCTGAATCAGCGGTTGTGGAGCCAGCGCCACGCCCAGGCCTGCGCCGGCCAACGACAGCATGCTCAAGGTGGTGTCGGCGCGGTGGACCCGGCGCGGCTCGCGTCCTGTCACGAGAATCAACCTCTTCAGCACGTCGCCGCCGGCCTCCTCCGATGGGAACATGATGAGCGGCTCTCCGGCGAGCATCTTCGGCGTCACGCGCCTGTGCGCCGCGAGCGTGTGCTCCTCTGCCATCGCGACCACCAGCGGCCAAGCGCCGATCGGCTGGACGCTCAACCGCGGATCTACCTTGAGAGCGAACGCCGAGCGGTAGCCGACGTCAACCTCGCCGGCCAACACGGCTTCCGCCTGCCTCGAAGGTGGCATCTCGCGCAGCTCGATCTCCGCGGCAGGATGGGCTTTGCGGAACGCTCGCAGGTGGTCCGTCATCTTGCCAGTGAGGATCGCGTTGCCCGCGTAACCGATGCGAACTTTGCCGATGTCGCCGCGCAGCGATTGCTGGACGATCGCCTTGGCCCGCTCCGCCTGCGCGACCGCCCGCTGCGCCTCGACGACCAGCAATGCGCCGGCTTCGGTCAGCTCCACGCGCCGGCTCGTCCGCACGAACAGCGCGCCGCCGATCTCGTCTTCGAGCGCCCGAATCTGCATGCTCAGCGCCGGCTGAACGATGTGCAGTCGCCGCGCCGCGCGGCCAAAATGGCGTTCTTCGGCGACGGCCAGGAAATAGCGAAGGTGTCGTAGGTCCACGACATTCGACCGTACCATGGATCAATCAGCAGATCAAATCGATCGATTGGATCAATCTATTGTTGTTTGGGTGAATGGGCGGCTATGATCTTCGTGATTCACCCGTGATTCACCCGTGATTCACCCGTGATTCACCGCGGAGAGCCCATGAATGATCATGTGCGGAAGGAGAAGCTCGGGCTCACGGCCGTGTCGTCCGTCGATGCCTCGGGCAAGCACCAGGTCCGCGGGTTCTTGGACCTGCACACGCACGCGCCGCGGCCACGTCCCACCGTTACCATGAATTCAACGCAAGGCGGCCGCGCCGAAGAGGGAAGCGGGCTATTCAACCAACGAGAGTCAGGAGCCTGTCACCATGAACCGAAGTACCCTGGGAAGGGTCGTTCTCACGTTCGTTCTGGCGAGCGGCGCCATCGTCGCTGTCGGCGTGGACTGGAATAAAACCCACCTGTTCAACCCTGCATGGCATGAGCACGCGCGCTTTCATGACGCCCTCATGCTGCTCATCCTGTGCGGCGTGTCCATCGTCGGATTGTGGATGGTGTGGCGGCGGTCCATGGAGCCGCAGATCGGGTTCAACGTGGCGGCCTGGATCGTCGTCATCATCTGGACGCCCTTCTTCTACATCACGTGGCTCATCCCGGGGACCAGCCTGCTCGCGGGACCCGAGGTGCCGCTCCCGGTCGTCGCGGGCATCCCTCTCTACCCGAACGTGCTCATCGCAGGGACCGAGCTCTTGCTCGCGGCGCTCGCCTACAAGCTCTTCCACAGCGATCCTGCATCGACGGCGGCGCGCGCGGCGAACGCCTGACGAGAGAGGCGCTTCATGAAATCCACGATCCAGAAGACGATGGGATGGGCTTCCTGTCCCGGCGCGCGCGCCCTGCTCGTCGCCGCGCTCGTCTCGTGGCCCTCCGTGAGCTGGGCGCACCCGGGCGGCGCCGATGCGGGATTTCTGAAGGGCCTCTTCCATCCGGTGTTCGGCGCGGACCACCTGCTCGCGATGGTGAGCGTCGGTGTCGTCAGCTCGCAGCTCGGTGGAAAGCACCTCCTCCGGATCCCCGCCACGTTCGTCGCCGCGATGCTGGTCGGCGGCCTCCTGGGAATGGCGCGATGGCCCATGCCCCTGGGCGAGCTTTGCATCGCGGCGTCGGTCGCGGCGCTCGGCCTCGGCATCGTCACCACGACCCGCGGCTCCTCACCGTTCCTGCTCTCCGGGTGCGTGGCGATGTTCGGTGTCTTTCACGGACATGCCCACGGCCTGGAGATGCCTCATGCGGTCAGCCCGGCGCTGTATGCCATGGGCTTTCTGCTGAGCACGACCGTGCTTCATCTCTGCGGTCTCGTCCTCGGCGAGCTCACCGCCGGTCGAGAGTCCCTGTCGCGGGGGCTGCGCTGGGCCGGCGCCGCCGTGATGGGGACGGGGATGGTCCTCCTGGCGCGCGGGGCCGGCATCTGACTGGAAGCGGCTCGCCGCGACGGATGGCGAGGGGTCCGCCCGCGGCGAGGACGTCGGTCAGAACTGCTTGAAGAACTTCCACGACTCGATGGGCTTGATGGTTCGTCGACAGTGAATAGGTGATCATCCCTCCGAATCGGCTTCAATCGTCCTGGTCGACGGTGCCCTTCATCACGAAGGCTTGGCCGCGTCTTTGGGGAACGACTCCGGCGCCGGCAAACGAGCGGGAGGCTCCCCGATGGGCGGCGGAGCGAGGTGCCAGCTCAGGACCCCCAGTACGGCCACGGCGACGTAAATGACGAGGAAGACGCCAAGCCCGAAGACCACGCCCTTCTCCGAGGCATAACCGAGCACCGGAAACACGAGCGAGAAAAAGAGCTCGCGCACGCCGATGCCAGAGACGGAGATCGGCAGCAAGCCGAGCAGGCTGGCGACGGCGAGCAGGCAGCAGACATCGAAAAAACCAATGGGAGCCCCGAGCGCGCCAGCCAGCCAGTAACCTTGGAGGAAATTCAAGAGCAGCGCGGAGAGCGAGAGCAAGAGCGCGAGCCCGACGTGGCGCGCCCGCTGCGCCCGAAGCGCGGCGAGGAAACGCTCGAACCCTTCGCTCGAGAGATCACCGGGCAGGCGCCGATACACAGCGCCGACCGCGCGACGAGCGAGCGGACGATAGAAAAGGACAAGCGGCCCGAGCGCGACGAGGCCCACGCCGAGCCAGGTGATCTTCGCGAGATCTCCGGCGATGACGCCGGAGAAACGAGCAATGCCGACCGCGACGAACGCGAGGAGGACATAGAGATCGAAGAGCCTGTCGAGCACGACGAGCGCCATCCCCTCGGCATAAGGCATCTCGAGGTCGTGCCGGAGGTACTGGACCCGCAACACATCGCCCACGCGCCCCGGGGTCATCAGGCCGACGTAGACGGTGGCGAGGAACGACGTCCAGGCCCGCGCCCGAGGGAGGCGACGCCCACGCGCCGCGAGCAGCACATCCCAGCGGAGCACCTTGAACCATAAAACGCCGAGGTTCACGGCGAGGGCGAGGAGCAGAGGCGCGACGTCGGCCGCGAGCAGGGCGTCGAGCGCGACGCGCGAGTCGCGCATACGAAGGAAAACGAGCACGAGGAGCAGAGGCCCCACGAGCTGAATACCGAGCCTGAGGAGCCTCCTCCGCGAATCCTGCGAATTCTTCGACGCCACGGGCCAGAAGCCCTACTCAGGGTCCTTGCGACCGAGGATGCAAAGGTTGATCATGAGCCGGGAGGCGACCTGCAGACGCTCGTCGAAAGAACGAGAGAGCTCGTGGAGGCCAAACTGGAACGGGAAGAGGTGCAGCCCCTTGCGCCGGATGATCTTGACCCCCCCGTCCCCGAGCGGACGCGCAAGCGACCCCCACGTGCTGAAATTCTCGTGGCCGTCGAAAGCCCGAAGCTTGAGGCGAGACGCGAGGCGGACGACAGGCTGCCACAAGAGATTCGGCGTGCTGAGCGAGAGATACCCGCCGGGCTTGAGCACCCCCGCCATTTGCCGGAGGCAAGCCTGCGGATCCGGGGTATGCTCGATGCACTCGGACGAGAGCACGAGATCGAATCGATCGCGGCCGAATTGATCGACGAGGCGGAGGGCGTCGGCGACGACGGCCTCGCAGCCGACCCTCTTGCGCGTGGCCTCGACGAGGTTCGGGCCGAGATCACAGGCCGTGACGATGGCCCCGCGCTTCGCGAGCGCCTCGCTGAAGTACCCGAGGCCGCAGCCGACGTCGAGCGCGTGTTTGCCGCGGACCATCTCGTCCGTGAGAAACTCGTCGACGAGCGTCTCGACGCGGCGCTGCGTATCGTACTGGGAGAGCGCTCTCTCGAAGCGATCACCGAGCCGGTCGTGGGAGTATTCTCGTTGATCGGGCACGCGGCTTGACATCGTCATCCCTGCTCATTCGCGAGCTCGAGGGGCGCCTCCGTCCGTGCGTTCTTCTTGGCCGCAGCGGACGTCGCGCGCCTCGGGCGCTCTTCGGGGGTTTGTTTGAAAACGTAAAGGGGCCTGCCCTTCACCTGCTCGAATATACGCGCGAGATATTCACCAATGAGCCCCGTGAACGCGAGCTGAAGCCCGCCCAGGATGAGCAGCGTGCCGAGCAGCGAGCTCCAGCCGGGCTCCGTGTCGTGCAGCCATAACGCACGCCCGATGACGTACACGAGGTAAAGCGCCCCGAGCGCGGCGATCCCCACGCCGACCCGGGTCGCGAGCCGGATCGGCGCGACGGAGAACGCGAAGACGGCATCGAGCGCGAGCCGCAGCATCTTCCGCAACGAATACTTCGAATGCCCCGCAGCGCGAGGCGGCGCGACGTACGGGACGTACGCGCGGCGAAAGCCCATCCACGCGACGAGGCCCCGGACAAACCGGTGCCGCTCGGGCATACCGGCGAGCACCTTGCGCGCCTTGCGCGACATCAAGCAGAAATCAGCCGCGCCAGGCTCGATCCGGGTGTCGCTGAGCCAGTTGATGACCGTGTAAAACCCATCCGAGCTCAGCCGCTTGAAGAGCGTGGCGTCGTCCGTGCTCCTCCGGACGGCCGATACGACGTCATGCCCCGCCCGCCACGAATCAAGCATCTCCGGGATCAGCGTCGGCGGATGCTGGAGATCCGAGTCCATCACGATCGTCGCGTCCCCGCGCGATTTCGCGATGCCCGCCGAAATGGCCACCTGATGCCCGAAATTGCGGGACAACGAGTACACGAGCACCCGCTCGTCCCGGTCGGCGAGGGCGTTGAGCTCGTCGAGCGTCGCGTCGCTGCTGCCGTCGTCGACGAGCAGGATGCGGTGATCGATGTCCTTCAGCGAAGAAAGAACAGCCTTCAGCGCGTCGTAAAATGCACCGATGACCTCTGCTTCGTTGTAGCAAGGGCTCACCACATAAAGCACAGGCTTCTTGACGCTCATCAGGCGCGGCTCGCGCATGGACCCGCGCATGCTACCCGGTAGGCTTACCATGTCAACGGCCAATCACAGGCCCCGAGGCCTCACCCGAGCCCGCCCGGGCACGCTTTTTCGCCTCCGCTCTCCGAGCGCCCGCTTTTTCGCCTCCGCCCTCCGAGCGCCCGCTTTTTCGCCTCCGCTCTCCGAGCGCCCGCTTTTTCGCCTCCGCTCTCCGAGCGCCCGCTTTTTCGCCTCCGCCCTCCGAGCGCCCGCTCTTCTGCAAGTCCGAGAGGTAGACCGCCGTCCGGCCGAGCCCGTCCTCCGAGGGCACGCGGGGCTCGTACCCGAGCAGCTCGAAAGCCAGAGAAAACCAGGCGAGCGAGTGATGCACATCCCCAGCCCTCGGGCCATCGTGCTCGATCGACGGAGGCCGGCCAGGCTGCCGCTCGAGCTCTCGGCAAAGCGGAATGTGCCGATGTAATCGAGACACCAGCGGGTCGAGATCACTGGTGCTCTGACACCGTCTCGTCGGGGGCGGCGCCCCCGGCTCGCGCTGATCACGTCGAATCACGGCGCCAAGCAGGGCGGCGAGGAGCACATTCGCCGCGAGCATTTCGTGCACGTCGACGGCAAGCTGGCCTTGCAGGACAAGCCCGGTCGCATGTCGTGTGAGCCGTTCCGCAAGCACAACACGCAGGGCAACGGCATCTACGGGCGGTCGCCGCGGTCGGACGGGATGATCCGCGTCTCGCGAAGCGCCGGGGCCTTTCCGGACATCACGCCGCGCCGCGCGACCGGTCGCCGAAGAGCAGCGCCCGCAGCGCCTCGGCCTCCCGCTGCGCCCGCGCCACGATGGGCATCAGCCCCACGAGGCACTCGACCGGCACCTCCCGCACCAGGATCACCCCGTTCTGGCTGCGGAACACGCGCACGCCGCGCGCCCGGAGCCTCGCCGGGCTGATCTCGAGCATCACGTCGACCTTCGCGCGCTTGCCCACCGCGCTGCCGAGCGCGTCGGTGCAGTGGACGTGCGTGCGCGCCGCCGGCCGGATCCCGTCGCGAGCGATGCCCCTCACGGCGTCGACGCTGGTGCCGTGCCAGATCGACGCGTCGCCGTGGACCTCCTCCCACGACGCCTCGAGGCCCGCGAGCGTCACCGGCATCCCGTCGCGCGAGTGCCCTTGCGAGGCGCGCACCCGGTCGCCGCGGATCTCGAGGCGGTTCTTCGTGTTCTTCTCCACCACCTCGTCGAGCACCGGCCGGGAGATCCGGAGCGCCTTGAGGACGTCGTCCACGGCCACCCAGCCGGCGTCGTCCATGGCGACGCCCTGCGAGGGCGCCGCGTGGCGGAGCAGCCAGGAGAGCTTCTTGCTCGTGTCGGTCAAGCGATCGCGGCCCATCGTCAAGCTCCATTCCCGTCTCGTGAACCGGGGCCGCGGCCCGCGGTTCGCGCGGGCACGCAGGGGCCTCCGGAAGGTCCCTGGACGGTGCAGGGACCGGGACCGAAACCGTGAAGGGAATCGGTACGAGGAAAGAATAGACGCCAGGCTATCATCCGGAAGAAGTATTTCTGGAGCCGCTATCGCGTTTCGCGATAGCTTGCCGCCATGCTCAACCTCGACTGGCTCGGCGCCTTCGTGGTCTTCACCGAGCACCTCAACTTCACGCGCGCGGCGCGGGCGCTCCACGTCTCGCAGCCTGCGCTCCACGCCCAGATCGGCAAGCTGGGCGAGGCGCTCGGCGTCACGCTCTACCAGCGGCGCGGGCAGCGGCTGGAGCTCACGGCCGACGGCAAGCGCGTCGCCGCGTTCGGGCGCGAGGTCGGCGAGCGGACGCGCTCGTTCCTCGACGTGCTCCGCCACGGCGAGAGCCGGGAGCCGGTGGTGCTCTGCGCCGGGGAGGGCTCGTACCTCTACCTGCTCGGCGAGGGGATCCGCGCCTTCTCCGCGCGCGCCGCCGCCCCGCTCCGGCTGCTCACGCGCGACCGGGAGGGCACGCTCGAGGCCGTCGCGGCGGGCGAGGCGCACCTCGGCGTCGCGCCGCTCGAGGGGGCGCCGGACGGGCTCGCCGCCGAGCGCCTCACCGAGGTGGCGCAGGTCCTTGTCGTCCCTGACGGCCACCCGCTCGCCCGGAAGCGCCACATCCGGCTGCGCGACCTCGAGGGGGCGCGGCTCGTCGTCCCCGGCCCGTCGCGGCCCCACCGGGCCCTGCTCGCCCAGGCGCTGCTCTCGGCCGGTGTCCGCTGGGAGCCGGCGGTCGAGGCGAACGGCTGGGAGCTGATGCTCCACTTCGTCCAGCTCGGCGTCGGCATCGCGGTGGTCAACGCCTGCTGCCGCCTCCCCCGCGGCCTCGCCGCGCGCCCGCTGCCCGAGCTGCCGCGCAAGGTCTTCTATCTCGTCCGCCGGCGCGGCGGCGAGCTCCAGGGCGCGGCCGCGGAGCTCCGGGACGCGCTGCTCGCGCACGCCGCGGCGTGGCAGAGAACCCATGCGTTGAGCGCGTCGGGCGCGTCGCGCGCGTCAGGCGCGTCGCGCGCGCCCGACGCCGCCCCGACGGCGCCCGCGCGCCGGCGCTGAGCCCCCGCATCGCTCTTCCTGCCGCCTGCCGGTCTCTGCCGGTCTCCCTCCCGGACGCTGGCTCCCGGGCTCAGGCCGCCTTTCTCGACTTCTGCTTGCCCTGCTTCGCCTTCTTGCCGCCGACATCGTCCGGGCGGCTCACCAGCTTCGAGAAGTTGCTCGGCTGCCCGTCCGCTGTCTTCTCCTGGTACACGAAGGCGAGGTTCGACTGCTCGAACTTGTCGAAGAAGTCCTCCCACGAGATCTCCTCCAGGGTGCCTTCCCCGCTGTACCCGGGGAAATCGATGCGGAGGATGCCAGGCTCACCGCCCTCCTGGGTGCTCTTCACCGTCGCCGGGCGGCCTCCGCGCGATTCGGCCCACTGGCGGATCTCGTCATGATCGATGGTCGTCTTCGATGAGCTGGCCGACATGGTATTCCCTCCTGTGCTCGTGCATCGGCGCGGGGAACGGCAATCCGCATGCCAGAGGCCGATGAGAAGATCCGGGCACGCGATGGACGACCTCGGCCATACGGCGGCTCCCTGGACCGAGCGCGCCGCGGAGCCCGTCGCGCTGCCGAACCGCGCCGTCGTGCCTGCGACGCGTCGCGGCCACCACGCGGAGACCGTGGTGGCCGCGACGCGTCGCAGGCACCACGCGGAGACCGTGGTGAAAGCAGGGGAGCTCTGCTGTGGTCGACGATGGGCTCGGCGATACAATTTGCCCCGCCTGCGGCGAAATGCTGCCGGCCGGCGCAGGTCCTCGTCGGAGAGCGCGTTCCCCTGGATCCGCTTGAACCTGAAGCAGACAGGCCGACAGACTGACTGCTCGAATGCTGACAGACAGACTGCCTGGCAGACAGAAACAGCCCGACACGCGACGCGCGGCGCCCTCATGGAGGCACACGTGTACGCAGTGAAAGCATCCCGGTGGCGCTCGCCACGGAACCAGGCGTCCCCATTGTAGCTCGCGCTCGATGTAACCCACGTGGGCCGGGCCAACCCGGTTGGGCGGCCGAGAGATCGAGAGAGCGCGTATCGACGCGGGGGCGCCGCTCGTGCTACCTAGAATCGAGCGCCGCGATGTGCGCGCTGCCGAGGCCGAGGACGTGACCGCCGCGCACCATCTGCTCCTCCGGGTCGCTGTGATCGCCGTCGCCACGGCGACCACCGCGACCGCGGGCGCGCGCCCGCCGCGCCCCGCGCCGGCCGCCCCGCAGGCCCACCCGCCGCGCCCCGCGCCGGCGGCCTCGCCAGTGCGCCCGCCGCGCCGTGCGCCAGCCCCCTCGCCGGGGCGGCCGCCGCGCCCTGCGCCGGCCGCCCCGCAGGCTCACCCGCCGCGCCCCGCGCCGGCCACCCCGCAGGCGCCCCCGGCTTCGCTCGCCCCGCCGGCCCTGCCTTCCGCGGCTTCCCCCGAGCCCGCGGCCTGGCGCGCGCTCGTCGTGGGCGGCGGCCCGAGGCCGCCCATGAACCAGGTGGCCATCGAAGGCCACATCCGGTACTTCCAGTCGCTGCTCCCGGCCTGGGCGGAGCGGCGCGTCCTGTTCGCCGACGGGCGCCGGGGCACGCGGAGCGTGCAGTTCCTCGACGGCGGCCACACGCGCTACCGCGCGCCCAGGCTGCCGCGCATCGACGGGGCGACCACCCGCCCCGGGTTCGACGCGATCTGGCGCAGGTTCGTCCACGCGCGCCCCGCCGACCCGTTGCTGCTGTATTTCGCCGGCCACGGGAGCCCGGATCCAGGGCACGATCTCGACAACAACGTATTCGACCTCTGGGGCGGCGGAGCGCTGTCCGTGCGCGATCTCGCTGCCCGCATGAAGGAGCTGCCCGCCGGCACGCCCGTCGTCCTCGTCATGGCCCAGTGCTACTCCGGCTCGTTCGCGAACCTCCTCTTCGAGGGCGGCAGGCCCGACGGCGAGCTGGTCGAGCGCGACATCGTCGGCTTCTTCGCGGCGACCCGGGACCGCCCCGCGTCGGGCTGCACGCCCGAGATCGATGAGGCGGATTACACCGATTTCAGCAGCTTCTTCTTCGCCGCCCTCTCGGGCGTCGATCGCCTCGGGAAGCGCGTCCACGGCGCCGATTACGACCGGAACCAGCTCGTGGGGATGAACGAGGCGTTCGCGTACGCCCTCCTCCACCAGGAGACGGGCGATGTGCCGGTCGCGACGTCCGATGTGTTCCTGCGCCGCTTCGTCAACAAGCCCGATCACGAGACCATGGCGACGCCCTACTCCAGGGTCCTCTCGTGGTCGACCCCGGCGGAGCGGGCCGCGCTCGAGGGGCTCTCGGACGCGCTGGGCCTCCACGGAGAGCACCGGCTCCGGGCCGCCTACGAACGCGAGTTCGGGCCCCGGGCGGGCAGGAGAGACGTCGAGGACGTGGACTCGGCCCACCGCCTGCGGTTCATCCGGCTCGCCAAGAGCGTGGTGCTCGCGCGGACGCTGCGGCAGAGCGGCAACCGCGCGCGGATCGAGCGCTTCGAGCGGCTGCGCGCCGCCGAGGCGCGCAATCCGCTCGTCGAGGTCAGGGCGGCGAGCCAGGCGCGGCAGGACGGCCGGCGGCGCGCCGCCCGGTGATCCCGAGCTGGCCCCGCCCGCCCGCCCAGGGGGCTGTCGGACCACCGGACAGCCGCGCTCGCCGCGGGGCGAGGCGCGCGTGCGCGTGTCATGACGCGCGGCTCTCGTCCCGCAGCATCGCGATCAGATCGGTCGCGCCAGGGTCGATCCCCATCTGTGTGAGCAGGGTGGTCACCTGACCGCGGTGATGGGTCTGATGATTGAAGAGGTGCCCCACGGACCACCAGAGCGGAGAGGTGTAGACCGTCCCGCTCCGCGTGTACGTCAGGTCGCCCGCGAGCGCCCGGTCATCGAGCTCGTGCACCCAGGCGAGGATATCCGCGTCCGTCCTGGCGCGCTCGCGGGAGAGATCGCCGAAGTCCGCGTAGAGCTCCTGCGAGAGCGCGGTGATCTCGATGGCCTTCCCGCTCGGATCGCGGGAGACGAACCGCTCCGCGCCGCCGGTGAAGCGCCCCATCCACGTGCGGTCGGCGAGCAGGATATGGTTCAACGTGCCGTGGATCGACCGGAAGAAGGCCCCGCGATCGCGCTTGCGCTCCACGTCGTCGAGCTCGCCGACCAGCGCAAAGAGCCTGTCGTTCATCCACCGGTTGTAGCGAGCCAAGGCGCGGTACTGGTCGATCCAGCTCATGAGCGACTCCTCGTGGTTCGAGAGCAGGCGCGGACGCTACCACGCCCGCCCCCGACGGCGAAACCGGGCCAGCACCGCCGCCTTCGCGCGCAGCCGTCGAGATCGCGCTTGCTCGGTCCGTTATGGCGGACTATCGTCCTCGATAGCAGACGCGTGGTGGTCGGGGAGACCCTCCACTCGAACCCGTCTTTCGCCGATCTCCACCTCCTCTCCCAAGGAGCCATGATGGTCAGCCTTTCGCTCGATTCAGCTGTCCTGGCCGAGACGTATGATCGCGTCAGCGATCGGCAGTTCAACCACGGAAAGCTGCTCATCGAAGATCTCCAGATTTCCCCGGGCGAGCGCGTCCTCGACGTCGGGTGTGGGACGGGCCGGCTCGGGGCCTACGTCGCCGATCTGGTCGGCCCCTCCGGCGCGGTGGCCGGCGTCGATCCGCTGCCGCTCCGGGTCGATCTGGCGAACGAGAAGCGCCGGCCGAACTTCCGCGCCAGCGTCGGGCAGGCCGAGGATCTCTCGCAGTTCGTCGCCGGGAGCTTCGATGTCGTGTTCCTGAACAGCGTGCTCCACTGGCTGCCCGAGAAGCTCGGGCCGCTGCGCGAGGCGCGCCGGGTGCTCAAGCGGGGAGGGCGTCTCGGCATCAGCTCGGCCGCCAGGGAGCGCCCGCACGAGTTCGAGCAGGTGATCGAGGGGGTGCTGTCGTCTCTCGGCCTGACCGGCAGCGCGGAGACGCTCGGCAGCACGACCTACAAGGTGACCTCGGACGACCTGACGAGCACCCTCGTGCTCGCCGGCTTCGAGGATCCGAGGCTCCAGATCCGCTCCTTCACGGACCATTTCACGGACACGGACGACGTGATCGCGTTCTACCTGGCCAGCTCGTTCGGCAACTTCCTGTCCAACCTCGATCCGGCGGGGGCCGCGCGGGTCAAGGCGGCGCTCGCGGCCGAGCTCGAGCGCCGCCGCGCGCCGGAGGGGATCCGGCTGCAACGTCACCTGATCTTCGCCGTGGCGCGCGCGGGAGAGGCCTAGAACAGCGATCATGTTGAAACCCGGAGAATTTTCACAGGGAGGCGAGGAGGCGGGGAGGAAGAAAAAATGAATTTCTCCCTCTTGCCGTCTCTCGCTCCCCGCCTCCCCGCCTCCCTGTGAAATTTCTGCTTTTTCTCGGGGTTTCAACCCGTTTGTCGCTAAGCTCGGCAACCAGCGGCCAGAGGCGACGAGCCGGCCGGCGCGAGCTCTCCAGAGCCTTCTCCGAGCGCACGCCGGTTGCGTGGCCGCGCGCCTCTGCGAGGATACGGCGCCGGCAGGGGCGGGGAGCCCGGTGAGCGCCCGCGCGCGCTCGACGACGGCCGAGGAGCGCCGAGCCCGCCGCTCGGGGGGCAGGTGAGCGAACGACTCGACGTAGAGGTGCTGAGCCGCCGCGAGGAGCTCGAGGCGCTGCGGGAGCCGTGGAGCGCGCTGTGGCAGCGGTGCCCGTCGGCGACGGCGTTCCAGCGGCCGGAGTGGCTGATCCCGTGGTGCCGGGCGCTCGGGCCCGAGGCGGTGCTCGCCCTGGTCTTCCGGTCGGACGAGGGGCTCGTCGGCCTCGCGCCCCTCGCGGTTCACCGCATCGGCGACGAGCGCGTCGTCGCGCTGCTCGGCGCCGGGATCACCGATTACAACGATGTCCTGGCCGCGTCCGGGTACGAGCGCGCGGTCGCGGACGCGGCGCTCGCTTGCCTCGAAGAGCGCGCCGACGCGTGGGACGTCGCCGATCTCCACGACCTGCGCGCGTCGTCGCCGCTGCTCCTCGCCGAGGCGCCCCCCGGCTGGTCGGACGAGGTCGAGAAGCACGAGGCGTGTCCGGCGGTGACGAGCCCCGAGGGCGCCGCGCCGGACGCGCCGCTTCCGCCGGGGATGCGCGCGCGCGTCGCCCGCGCGCGGAAGCGTCTCGCGCGGGCCGGGGACCTGCGCCTCGACGTGGCCGACGCGGCGAGCGTGGACGAGCTACTCGACGCGCTGTTCGTGAACCACACGGCGCGCTGGCGCTCGCGCGGCGAGGGGGGCGTGCTCGACGAGGCGCTCCGGCCGTTCCACCGCGAGGCCGCGCGCGCTGTGCGCGCGGGGCGCGCTGCGGCTCTTCGGCCTGCGGCTCGGCGGGCGGATCATCGCGTCGCTCTACGGGTTCGCCGAGCGCGGCGGGCTCGCGTCGTACATCACCGGCTTCGATCCGGAGCTCGCGTGGTACAGCCCGGGGCTCGTGATGCTCGCCAGCGCGATCGAGCACGCGGCGCGCGAGGGCGCGCGGACCGTGGACTTCCTCCGCGGCCGCGAGCCGTACAAGTACGACTGGGGCGCCGTCGACCGCTGGACGTTCCGCCGGCGGCTGCGGCGCCGGGGCGCGCTCGGCGGAGCCGGGCGAGAGGTCGGGGAGGGCGAGGGCGCGGTGCAGGCCGTGATGTCCGGCGAGGCGTCGCCGGAGGTCGGCCTGGTGCGGCTGCTCGGCGCCGCGGGGGACCTCGCGGCCGCCGCGCGCGCGATTGACGCCGCGCACGCCGCGCACGACGCGGCCGACGCCGCGCGGCTGGCGGCCCGCCACGGGTTCGACGTCCTCGCGAGCGGCGAGCGGGCGTTCTGGCTGTGGGACGCGCGGGCGTACCGGCTGCGGAAGATCGAACACCGGTGAGGGGCGCTCGAAGCGGTCCGACCGCAACGCGGCGGGCCGGGGCTCATCCAATGTCGACGAAGGGCCGGTGGAGCATCGCCTCGGCAGGGTGCCCGCCGGCCGACCGTGCGGCCTGCGCCAGCCGTCGGGATGGCCCCACGGCCGGGCGCGGCCGCCGCAGCGCCTCGGTCTACGTTCGGGCGCGGCCGCTCCACGGTCGGGCGCGGCCGCTGCCGCGCCTCGGTCCGCGCCGAGGGGGCCTTCCGCAGGGGAGATGAAGAGATGGAGATGTCGTTGTCCAGGCGTACGGCCGCAGAGTTTCTCGGAACGTTCTGGCTCGTGCTCGGCGGCTGCGGGAGCGCCGTGCTCTCCGCGGCGTATCCCAGGCTGGGGATCGGCTTCCTGGGCGTGGCGCTCGCGTTCGGGCTCTCCTTCCTGACGATGGCCTACGCGGTGGGCCACATCTCGGGCGCGCACTTCAACCCCGCCGTGACGCTCGGCCTGATCGCCGGCGGGCGCTTTCCCGCGCGAGACATCCTGCCGTACGTCCTCGCCCAGATCGCCGGCGCCATCGTCGCCGCCGGGATCCTCTACGCGATCGCCAGCGGCGCCGCCGGGTTCGCCGTGCAGGCAGGCTTCGCGTCGAATGGCTACGGCGGGCGCTCGCCCGGCGGATACTCGCTCTTCGCGAGCCTCCTGACCGAGATCGTCCTCACGTTCGGCTTCGTGATGGTGGTCCTCGGCGCGACCGATCACGGCGCGCCGCGCGGGTTCGCGCCGATCGCCATCGGGCTCGCGCTCACGCTGGTTCACCTCATCGGGATCCCGGTCACGAACATGTCGGTGAACCCGGCGCGCTCCACCGGTCCTGCCCTGTTCGTCGGCGGAGGGGCGCTGTCTCAGCTCTGGCTCTTCTGGCTCGCCCCGCTCGCCGGCGGCGTGCTCGCGGGCGCCCTCTATCCGGTGCTCGTGGGCCCGAGGCCGAGCCGGGCCGTCGTCACGTCGCCGCCGGTCAGCTGACGAGGCCGAGGAAGGAGGAGGCCGACGGCGCGGATCAGGCCGGCCCGGCGCTCGGCTCCCGGCCCCGCGCGCTGTCGAGATTCCACGCACGGCATCGTGCCACCTATGCTAGGGCTCGCGCCCCGAGATGAGGACCAAGATCGGGACCGGGCCCGGGGCGCCCGAGGCCGAGGCCGACACGGACGCTGCCGCCGGCGCGGATGACGAGAACACCGCCGACGCAGGCGGCGAGGCGAGCTCCGGCGCGGAGGGCGCAGGCGGCGAGGAGAGCTCTCCGCGCGCCGCGCGGCCCGCGGCGGCCGGGCCGGCGCGGCCCTCGCCGCGGCAGAGGCTCGCGCCGCTCCTCCGCGAGCTGCCGGCCGCGCTCATCGCGCTCGTCGTCTCCATCTGCTTCGGGCTGAGCTACGGCGTCAATTACGGCGTCAACAACCAGACGTCGTACCTGCTGGGCGCGCTCCGGCTGCTCGATCCCAGCGTGCTCGCCAAGGACTGGTACGCGACAGGCGCGGCCAACTACCACCCGGCGTTCTCCTACGTGGGCTGGCTGCTGCTCGCCATCGACCGCGGCGGCGCGGCGGTGGGCTGGGGCCTCGTGGTCACCGCGGCGCTCGGCGCCATGTGCGTGTACTGGCTCGCTGTCGAGCTGCTGAAGCAGCGGCGCCTCGCGCTGGCCACCTTCCTGCTCGTAATGGCGATCGCCTTCGTCACCCGCACCGACAGCGTCGCTGTCAGCTACATCTTCGATTTCACCCTCCAGCCCTCCACCCTGGGCAGCCTCTTCCTGCTCGCGGCGCTGCCGCCCCTCGTGGCCGGCCGCACCCTGCTCTCGGGCGTGTTCCTCGGCCTGAGCGGCCTGTTCCACGCCAATTACCTCGTCCTCGGGATCGGCACCTTCGGCCTCACCCAGCTCCTGCTCGGCTGGAGGGACGGCTGGAAGGATCTGGCGCGGCGCATCGCCATGCAGGTCGGACCGGCCATCGCGGTGTTCCTGCTCCTCTCCCCGCTCATCCTCCGCTCGGTGCGCTCGCCGGACGCGGCGTTCGCGCAGGAGATCCTCTTCAACATCCGCGCGCCGCACCATTACGCGCCCACGACCTACAAGAGCAGCTTCTTCCCGGTGGCGGCGTGGCAGATGCTCGGCCTCGGCGCCGGCGGGTGGCTCTTGCGCGGCCGCGAGGGGCGCGGGCGCCGCCTCGGCGCGGTGGTGCTCGCGATGGCGATCCTCCTCTGGACCGGGACGCTGCTCACCACCTGGGTGCAGATCCCGCGCGTCGCGCAGCTCTTCGTGTGGCGCTTCGCGCCGTTCCTCGATCTCCTCATGCAGCTGCTCGTCTGCGCGGCCTCGGTGAGCATCGCGGCCCGCCCCTCCCTCTTCCGGCGCATCCCGCCCGCGGCCCTCACGCTGACGCTGGGCGGCTTCGTCGCCCTGGCCATGCTCGACAAGGGCGGGGATGTGGGGTGGTCGCTCGTGCTGGCCCTCGCGCCCGGCGCCGCGGGCGCCCTCGTCGGCGCGGCGGCGTCGCTGCTCGAGCGCCGGCGCGTCGGTCTCGCCCCGGCGCGCGCATTTCTGTTGCGCTTCGGCGCCTATGCGGTCGTCGCCTACGCGGCGCTCGCCTGCCTCCGCGTCGGCGTGCCCAAGGTGAGGGGCTACCGGGAGCGGTCGAGCGTGATCAAGGGCATGCGCGGGCCCGAGGCCGATATGTACGCCTGGATCCGCGCCAGCACCCCGAAGGACGCGGTGTTCCTCACGCCGCCGCAGCTGGAGCGCTTCCGGCTCCTCGGCGAGCGCGCCATCGTCGTCGACTGGAAGAGCAGCGCCTACGTACCCAGCGAGCTGGTGGAATGGTACCGGCGGCTGGAGGACGTCTCCGGGCGCAAGGGCTTCCGGCGCTCGGACGACCTGTCCGACGGCTACGGGGATCTCGATGCCGCCCGGCTCGGCCCGCTGAAGAAGAAATACAAGCTCGATTACGTGGTGGTGGCGCGCGGCCGGCAGAGGGACCTGCCGGGCAAGGTCGTCTATCAGAATTCGCGCTTCGTGATCCTCGACCTGGCCGGCTGAGACGTCATCGGGGCTCGAGGCTCGCCGCGGGTCGCGTATCGCCTAGGCGTCCGGGCGAGCTGCCGAGCTAGCCGCCGAGCCGGTCCCACGCGAGCTTGGCCGTGAGCGTGAGGCCGAGCGCGACGACGAACCACCGCACCTTCCTGGGCTCGATGCGGCGGGCGACCACGGCGCCGGCGAGCGAGCCGACCACCGCCGCCGCCATCATGATCGGCGTGGCGACCGCGTCGACCGCGCCCGCGAACAGGAACGCGAGCGCCGCCACGCCGTTGATCAGGCTCGCGAGCACCGTCTTGATCCCGTTCAGCCGGTGGATGTCCACGTCGCCCGCGAACGAGGAGAGCAGCGCGAGCATCATGATGCCGATGCCCGCGCCGAAGTAGCCGCCGTAGACGCTCACGAGGAACTGGAGCAGGAACACGAGCCACGGCCGGGAGGGCAGCGCGAAGCGCTCCGCGCCGGGATCGGCCGCGGGGGATGGCACCGCGGAGGGCTTCGCCCGGCGCAGGTTCTGCCAGAGCAGGAGCAGCGTCGCGACGAGCACGAGCCCCGGCACCGCGGCGTCGAACACGCGCTGCGGCGTCACGAGCAGGAGCGCCGAGCCCACGACGCCGCCGAGCAGCGAGGGCAGGAACAGGACGCCGAGGACCCGGTAGTCCCGGGAGAGCTCCCGGCGATACGCCCACGCCGACGCGAGCGACGCCGGCGTGAGCGCCACGGCGTTCGTCGCGTTCGCCGCGAGCGGGGGCAGCCCCGCCGCGATCGCCGCGGGGAACGACACAAGCGTGCCGCCCCCGGCCACCGCGTTGATGGCGCCGGCCACGGCGGCGCCGCCGGCGAGGAGTGCCGCTCTGGTCAGATCCACGGCGCGAGATCGCCCGAGCCCCGCCGGCCTGTCAACCGCCGCGCTTGAGGGGGCGGGCGCGGCGCCCCTAGGATGGAATGGCGGCCGACCCTGGCGGTCGCTCCTCCTCGGAGAGCCGAGCGACATGCCGCGATCCTTCCCGCATCTCCCCGCCGCGCTGCTCTCCGTCATGGCGTGCGGCGCGCTCGCTCCGGCGGCCGCCGGCGAGGGGCAGCCCGAGCGCGCGCGCGTCTGGGTGGCCGACGACGGCACGCGCGTCCGCCGGGAGGACGTCGGCCTGCCGCTCTCGCGCGGCGAAGGAAACGCTGTCTTCCGGCCCGGCGAGCCGATCCGGCTCGGCGCGCTCCGCGCGGAGGTCGTCGCCTTCCAGGTCGTCGTCGAGGCCGGCGCCGAGCCCGTGCGCGGCGTCACGGTCGAGCTCTCCGCGCTCGACCCCGCGGCCGGCCCGGGCGCGCCGGCCAAGGCGCCGCAGCAGCCCGCGCAGGGGCAGGGAGCGGCGCCCGCGGGGGCGATCTCGATCCGCCGCTTCGTCGAGCACTACGTCGAGATCACGCAGCGCTCGCGCAACGAGCAGCGCCCCCGGGAGTCGCTCGGGTGGAGCCCTGCGGCGCGGCCGCCCGACGACGTGCACCTCGGGTTCCTCCCCGACGCGCTCATCCCTGTCGAGCTCGCGCCCCCCTGGGCGCCGTACCCGCTCGAGGTCGGCGCCCGCGAGACCCGGGCGGTCTGGATCGATCTCCACGTCCCGGAGGGCGCCCTCCCCGGCGTTTACGAAGGGAGGGTGGTGGTCGGATCCGCGTCGCACGGCGAGCTCGCGTCGCTCGATCTGAAGCTCGACGTCGCCCCGGCGACGCTGCCGTACGGCGCTGTCGACTTCATCGCGTTCTACGAGGCCGACGAGGTCGCCGCGCGGGTCGGCGACGGGCCCGCCGTGGAGCAGCAGCTCTGGCAGCTGCTCCACGAGCACCACGTCGACGGCTTCGCGTCGGTCCGGAGCCCCGCCGAGGTCGAGCGGCTGCGCGCTGCGATCGACGGCTCGCTCTTCACGGAGGCGCGCGGCTACCGGGGGCCGGGCGCGGGCGTGCCGCCCGGGGCGGTGGCGCTCGGCGCCTATGGCGGCTTCGGCGATCCCGGGGACGCGACCCTCCGCCGCGTCGAGGCGGTCGCGGACCTCCTCCCGCCGGCGGTGGACGACGTGATGCTCTATGCGATCGACGAGCAGTGCGAGAGCCCCCGCGGGCCCGGCTGGCGCCGGCTGATCCGCGGCTCGCGCCTGTCGTCGCGCGTCCTCGTGGGGCACTCGTGCGGCGAGATCCCTCCGGTGGAGCAGGACGTCGACCTCGTGCTCACGCCGGCGAACCGCTTCGACTCCACGTGGGCGCGGGCCGCGCGCGAGGCGGGCCAGCGGCTCTGGGTGTACAACGGCGCGCTGCCGAGGACGGGCACGTTCATGATCGACGCGCCGCTCACCGGGCTCATGGCCGACGGCTGGATCGCGGCCTCCCACGAGGTGGACCGCTGGTTCCTGTGGGAGACGGCGTTCTGGCACGACGGCAACCGCGGCGGCAAAGGGCCCATCGACCCGTTCACGGTCGCCGAGAACTTCCACAACCGCGACGGCGACGCGTGCCTCGGCGACGGCATGCTGCTCTATCCCGGGACGCAGCGGGGCGCGTTCTCCTCCCGGTCCGTCGGCTTTCCCGGCGTGCTCCCCTCGATGCGCCTGAAGAGCCTTCGCCGCGGGATCCAGGACGCCGGCTACATCGCGCTCGCGAGGTCGGCGTCGCCCGGCGCGGTGGACGCGATCGTCAAGGAGGTGATCCCTGCCGCGCTCGACGAGGCGCTCGACAGCGCGCCCGCCGCGTGGAGCAGCGACGGCGCCCCGTTCTTCAGGGCGCGCTCCGCGCTGCGCGCCCTCATCCCGGCGGACGCCTCGCTCGACGCCGCCGGCGTCCGCCGCGCGCTCGCCGAGGCGGCGGCGGCCCGCCGCGCGCTCGTCCCGCTCCCCCGCACGGGCGGCGAGGCGGACAGCGCGGGACGGGCCAGCCGATGGCCGTTCGGCCGGTGGAGCACGACGGCGCGGCTCATCGCCGTCGCCGGGCTGGGCGCCGCCGTGCTCGCGCTGGTCATCGGGCTCTACCGCCGGCGGAAGCCAGGGCGGGGGGCCGAGGGGCGCTGACGGGCGTACGCCTCGCTCGCCTGCCTGGAGCACAGATCACGTTGAAACCCGGAGAATTTTCACAGGGAGGCGGGGAGGAAGAAGAGCGTGGCGCCGAGGCGCTCCTGCGTCTCGACGCGCACGTCCTCAGAGGAAGCCGAACCCCGCGCGCACGACCTCTTCGACGACGCCGAGGCTGCCATCAACCCAGGTGCTGATCAGGCCCTCTTGCGGAACGCTGAGCTTCGCGCGATCAGCAACCATTGCTGCCGGCCGCGGCCTGGCCGGAGATGCTCTCGCCCATCTCGAACCCCCTTCCTCAAAATGGCTCGCAGGCCATTCGCCTGCTGCGAACCCACTATCAACAACTGAGTTCTCGGATGGGTTATCGCAGGGTAACCAAGGCGTGAGCTCTTTCTTTGTCATCTCGTCCTCGCGATCGTGTCCTCTGGTGCTCTGGTCGGCCGCGTCCGTTGCATCTTGCGTCCGTCGCGTCCGTTCCCGGCGCCAGACGTGCCGCGCGGCGTGAGGCCGTGGCGGCGCCCTCCCAGGCGTCCTGCCGAATCCGCTCTACCTCGGTAAATTCGCTGAAAATACGCGATAAACGGCCAGCGCGTCGCAGACGTAAGCTGGCGGCCACCGAAGGCCCTTGGTCCTTGGCAGGCGCGCCCCGGCTGGGTACGGTCCCGCGGTGCCCACGAGGCCCACGAAGATCGAGCGATTTCTGAGGGGAGCCACCTTGTCCACGCTGCTTGCCGCCTCCTGCGTCTCCGGCGCACCACACGGCGAGGCGCCCTCCGCGCCGCCGCCTGCTGAGCTCTTGGCCTTCGATCTGCAAGAAGGCCAGATAGACAACCACTTCTTCCGTCGCGGTCATATCGCCGCCCATCTCTTGACGACGTCGGGCGTGTCGCCGCGGCTCATCGTCGCTTTTCCGGCAGGGAACATGGGAATCGCTGTGTGGTTCGATTCTCTGCCCGCGCCGGTCGAGCTCTCGGTGGAGGGGGACGTCTCTGGAGTGGAGCGCGTGGAGCGCGTGGAGCGCGTGGAGCGCGTGGAGCGGCCCGGCGTCATGCGCGGCGTGTCGGCGCTCCTCGCGAGCGAGGCGCCGGTGCTGCGTGTCCATCGGGTGCTCCTGGGGAGCGTCCGTACGCTCCGCGACGTGGGGCGCGACGCCGAGGTTCCGGCCTGGCTCGGGAACGACGTCGAGGCCTTCGCCTCGCAGCGGGGAGCGGCGATCGCCGTGCGGCGGACGATGCTGGACGGCGATCATCACCTCGAGCTGCTCATCGAGCCGCAGGACGGCACGACGGCCGCACTCGGGGACGACGGCCGGATCGCGCTGGCGGCAGGGCCGCGCGGCCTCCGTGTCCGGGTGACGGCGCTCTCGGACGAGGCGCCGCTCACGCCGGTGCCCCTCGAGGAGCTCGTGACGGAGCGCGCCAGCGACGATGCGCGCCACCGCCGGGCGCTCGGCTTCCTCGCGTACCGGGAGAAGCTGCTGGCCGGGTCCTGGCGTTTCCTTACGTACTTCGGCCGGGACACGTTGCTCGCGGTGAGGATGCTCCTGCCCGTCCTCGATCCGGCGGTGGTCGAGGCGGGCCTCGGCTCGGTCCTCGATCGGCTGAGCCTGGCCGGCGAGGTCGCGCACGAGGAGGCGATCGGCGAGTACGCGGCGCTCATGCACCTCGATGCGGGCATCCCCGGGGCGCTGCGCGAGCCCATCTACGATTACAAGATGATCGATGACGACTTCCTCCTCGCGCCGGTCGCCGCCGAGTATCTCCTCGGCAGCGCGGCCGGCCGGGAGCGCGCCGCCGAGTTCCTGTCGCGCCGGACGCCGGGGGGCGATACGTATGCGGAGGCGCTCGCGCGGAACGTGGCGCTCGTGCTCCACCTCGCCGCCCCCTTCGCCGAGACGGGGGATCCGATGACGTTGATCGGGCTCAAGGCGGGCACGAAGGTGGGCGAGTGGCGTGACAGCCAGGAGGGCCTGGCGGGCGGCAGGATCCCCTACGACGTGAACACCGCGCTGGTTCCGGCCGCGCTCCACGCGTCGGCGCGGCTGCTCGCGAGCCCGCTGCTCGGCGCGGACGCGGAGCGCGCCGGCCGGGCGGAGCGGCTCGCGCGCGCGTGGAAGGACGCCGGCGTGTTCTTCCGTGTGGAGCTGCCGGAGGACGAGGCCAGGCGGCGCATGTCGTCCTATGCGGCGTCGCTGGGCCTGGACGCGGCGCCGGCGCTCGCGTCGCTCTCGGGGACGCTGTCGTTTCCTGCCGTCGCGCTCGACGACGACGGGAAGCCGATCCCCATCATGCACTCCGACGACAGCTTCGTCCTCCTGTTCACGGAGCCGCCGCCCGCTGCGCTGGAGGAGATCGCGGGCCGCCTGATCCGCCCGTTCCCGGCCGGCCTGCGGACGCCGGTGGGGATCCTGGTCGCGAACCCCGCGTTCGCGCAGGATCCGGCGATCCGGAGGGATTTCACGGCGGCCCATTACCACGGGACGGTCACGTGGTCGTGGCAGCAGGCGATGCTGGCCGCGGGCCTCGAGCGGCAGCTCGGCCGCGGCGATCTGCCGCCCCGCGCGCGGGGCGCGCTGGAGCGGGCGCGGAGCGCGCTCTGGGAGGTCATCGCGGCGACGCGCGAGGAGAGCACGCGGGAGCTCTGGAGCTGGGCCTTCGAGGGCGGCTGTTACAAGCTGGTCCCCTTCGGCGCGGAGCGATTGCACCACGACGAGTCGAACGCGGTGCAGCTCTGGAGCACCGTGTACCTCGCGGTGCGCCCCTGAGCCGAGCGGCGGATCGCGCTCAGGCCTTCGCGCCGGCGATCAAGTCCATCAGCGATCGCCGCTCCCCGCCACGATCGGCCCCTTCAATCGCCCCGAGCTCGACATCCGGCCGGATCCCCGCCCCGTGGATCGGCTCTCCCCCCGGCAGGACCATCCTCGCCGCCGGCGCGAGGACCGGCGCGTGATCCTCCGGATCCGCCGCGACCTTCAGCGCCGTCCCCTTTCCGTACGTGCGCTCCCCCGCCACGACCGCCCTCCCGTGCCACTGGAGGCAGCCGGCGAAGAGCTCCGCCGCCGACGCCGTCCCGCCATTCACCAGGATCCACAGCGGCACACGGCGCGGATCCCGGTGGCTCGACCGGTACACCATCTCGTCGCCGTCCGCGTCGATCGCCCTCCCGAGGACGCTCCCCGGCTCCAGGAAGTCGCCCGCGAGCTCGAGGAACGCCGTCAGCTCCCCGCCGGGGTTGTCGCGCAGATCCAGCACGAGCGTCTCCAGCCCTTCGGCCTCTAGCGCCCTCACCGCCGTGTGGACCCGGGCGGGCACGTCCAGCGAGAAGGTGCGTATCCTCACGTACCCGACCCCCGGCTCGAGCTGGACGCTCTCGACGGGCGACGCCCCGCCGCACGGGTGGAGCGATGCGACGAGCGCGTCCAGATCGGCCAGCATCGGGGCGCCGGCGGGCCGCGCGCCCCCGGCGCTGCCCGCGTTGTACGTGATGAAGACGTTGGTCACGCTCGGCAACACCTGGACGCCGATGAAGCAGTTGTAATTGTTGCCGGACCTCGGAGAGAGCAGCGACGTGGCGGGGGCATAGTTGACCAAGACCCGCACGTTGCCGAACGTGTACTGGCCTGTTCCCATGAAGGTCCAGTGCAGCGTGCCCAGCCAGTCGCCCATCGTGAGGATCGCGCGCGCGAGGAGGCTCAGCGCAGGCCCCATCGAGAACCACACGTTGATCGAGAACGGGAACCTCACCGGGTTCAGGTCGAAATTGGGGAACGGGAACGGGCCGAGCGCAGGCGACAGGCACACGTCGGGGTACCCGGCGCTCATGCCGGTACACTTGTTGTTCGCAGGGAGCATCGCGCCGGCCTCCTATCCCAAGAGGATCTGCTTGCCGTTCACCGTGACCGTCTCCTCGGTCAGGATCGTCGCGTTCTTCGCCTTGGTGAACGCCGTCTTCTCCACGACCGTGTGCGACTCGCTTGCCTGCACGCTCAGCAGCGCGCTCACCCGCTGGACCATCGAGGTGAACCGCTGGACCACGGCGTCGGCCACCATCCGGATCTTGCCCGCCTGCACCTCGAGCTCCGGCCCCCGGATCGCGACGCCCTTGTCCCCGGACAGCGAGAGCTCTCCGTCCCTCGCGTGCACCGCCACGTCCCCCTGGAGCGACAGCACCGTCCGGCCCGCGCCGTGGAGCACGCCGATGGCGTAGTAGCGCTCCTCCCTGCCGATGACGAGCAGCGTGTCGCCCACGGCCGGCTCGTAAGGCAGCGCGAGCGCCATCTCGACGGCGACCGGCTGGCCGCCCGGCAGCTCCACCGCGATCGCGCCCCCATCCGCCGCCGTGACCTGGCCCGGGCCCAGGTACTCCCTTGGGAGCGCCGCGGCGCCCTCCTGACCCGCATCGCCGGCCGCCGCACCCCCGGCCCGGGGGAGGCCGATCCGAAGCACGTCCGCGCCGCGCGGGCCGTGCGCGCCGTGCGCGCCGTACGCGCTGTACGCCCGAGGCGCGCGCTCCTCGCCCGCCGCCGCGTCCTCCCGCACGGCCGCCGCGCGATCGCTCTCCTTCATGGCTCCCATCGACATCGCTCCTCCTTCATTGCGAGCGCCGCTCGGGCGGCATCCATGCCTCGGCCTCCAGGCGATCCACGTCCGTGCGCCTCGCCGTGGCGAGGTTGGCATCGAGATACCGTGTCTTCTCGTCGCGGACGTGGTGCAGGTTCGCCCAGTGCAGGTCCGCGCCGGTGAAGTCGGCGCCCGAGATGTCCGCGTGCGACAGATCGGCGTGGTGCGCCTTGACCCCCACGAACAGCGCATCGGCCGCGCGGACCTCGTGCATCACCGTCTCCCGGATGTCGGCCCCCGCGAGGTTCGCCCCCGAGAGATCGGCCTTCACGAAGATCGCATTGCGGAGCATCGCCTGCGTCAGCCCGGCGCCGGCGAGCACGCCCTCGCCGAAGAAGGCGGCCTTCGCCATCGCGCCCGCCAGCGAGGCCTGCCTCAGGTTCGCCCCCTTGAAGTTCGCGTTCGCCAGGATGGCGCCGTCGAGCCGGGTCCGCTCCAGGTTGCACGAGGTGAAGTCGCAGTTCGACAGGTTGCACCCCGAGAGGTCCATCCCCGAGAGGTTCCCGAGCGCGAAGAAGCACCGCGTGATGGTCAGCCCGGAGAGCGGCACCCGCGTCAGGTCCACGCCGGAGAAGTCCACGCAGTCGAAGATCGCCTTCTCGAAGGTGACGCCCTCCACGACCGCGGTCCGCAGCGTGGTCTGCGAGACGAGCGCGCGCGTCAGGTTCGCGCCCGTCAGGTCGGCCCCCTCCAGCATGCAGCGCACGAGCCGCGATCCGGACAGGTCGGCGCCCGAGAGATCGGCCTCCTTGAAGACCACCATCTCGAGGTCCTTGCCCGAGAGATCCGCGCCCGGCAGCCGCGCCCTGTACAGCATGCACGACCTCAGCGTCGCGCCCCGGAAGTCCGCGCCGGTGAGGTCGCAGCCCGCGAGCACCGTCTGGTCGAGCGTCGCGCCCCGGAAGCTCGCGCCCCGGAGGTCCGTGCCCTGGAGCGACGACAGCGTGAGGTTCGCGTTCTCGAAGCTCACCCCCGCGAAGTCCATCCCCTCCAGCGCCGCGCCCGCGAGGTCCGCCCCGGAGAGGTCGAGCCGGCCGAGGCGCGCGCCGTCGAACACCGTCTTCGTGAGCTTCTTCGGGAGCACGGCCTCCCGGAGATCGGCCTTCAGGAACACCACCGTGTCGAGCTCGGCGCCCGACAGATCGGCCCGCGTCAGGTTCGCCTCGGCGAACGACGAGCCCTCGATCCGCGCCTGCGACAGCGTGGCGCCCGAGAGATCCGCCCGCGTGAACGACGACTGCGAGACGCTCGCCCCGTCGAGCGCCGCGCCCGACAGATCGGCGAGGTCGAGCCGCGCGCCCTTCAGGGTCGCCCCGGACAGCTCCGCCCCCGCGAGCCTCGACTCGGCCAGGTTCGCCTCCTGGAGCCGCGCGCCGCGCAGGTTCGCCCCGGTCAGCTGCCCGCGGACGAGGCTCGCCCCCGTGAGGTTCGCCCCGGCGAGGTTCGCGCCCGAGAGGTCGCTCTGGGCGACGGCCGCGCCCTGGAGGTCAGCGCCCGACAGGTCCGCGCCGCGGAGCGCGCACCAGGCCATCTTGATGCCGCGGAGATCGGCCCCCGAGAGGTCCGCGCCCTCCAGCTGCACCCGCCCGAGCTTCACGCCGCGCAGCCGCGCGTTGCGGAGGTCGGCCCCCCGCAGATCCATGTCGCCGAGCGTCCTGCCCTCGAGCGCCTCGCCCGCCTGGAGCAGCGCCCTCAGCTCGTCCGGGGTCATCGATCTCGCTCCAGCGTCGACTTCTTCAGGTTCGCCCCCCTGAAATCACAGCCGGATCCCGAGGTTTCGTAGAATTTCGCATCGTAGAGGTTCGCGTCGACGAACTTCGCCTCAGGGACCCGCGCCCTGAGCAGGTCCGCCTCGAAGAGGTTCGCCCGCGTGAAGTCGGCGCGCGTGAGGTTTGCCCGGTCGAACCGGGCGCCCCGCGCGTTGGCCCCGAAGAAGCTCGCGCCGTCGGCCGTGGCCTCGATGAAGAGGGTGCCCGTCAGCACGGCGAGGCTGAGATCCGCGCCGGTGAGGGTCGCGCCCATCCACACGCTCCCGTCGCCCCGCGCGCCCGCGAAGACCGCGCCGGTCAGGTCGGACCCGGAGAAGCTCGATCCGGTCAGGGTCGCGCCCGCGAACGTGGCGGAGGCGCCCTTGACCTTGGACACGAAGCACCGCGTGAGCGAGGCCTGCGACAGGTCCGCGCGCTCGAGCACGGTGTCCTCCAGGAAGGCCACGGCCCACGCCGCCCCGCGCGCGACGGCCCCCGTCATGTCCGCCCTCGAGAAGACGAGCTGCGACCCTTGCGTGCCCGAGAGATCGGCCTCCATGAGCCGCGCGCCGTCGAACGTGGTGCCCTCCAGCGTGGCGCCGCGGAAGACGGCGCGCTCTGCCGAGGCGCTCTGCAGGGTGGCGAGGCTCAGGTCCGCGCCCGTGAAATCGGCCTCCCTCACGTCGGCGTCGAACAGCACGGCCTGCTTGAGGATGGCGCGCGTGAGCCTGGCGCCCCGGAGGTTGGCGCCCGTGAGAAGGGCGCCCGTGAGGTCCGCGCCGGTCAGGTCGCGGCCGCTCAGGTCCTGCTCGCTCAGGTCCTGGTCGCGGAGGTCGCTCCCCGGCCCGATCTGCCCGGGCGGCCGCGGCGGGGCCATGGAGAGGCCCATCGACGCGAGCTTCGGATCGCCGGCGAGCTTGTCCCACGCCGCGAGCGCCGGGACCTGGGTCCCCCGCGCGGCCGCGAGCGCCTTCGCCTCCTCCACCGCCCGCGCGACGCGCCGGAAGGCCGTCCGGAGCGCCGCGTCCATCAGCATGGGCGACGCGCCGGAGCTCATCGGCGGCAGGGCCTGCGAGGCCTTCGGCAGGTTGCGCAGCGCCTCCGCGATGATGCTGCCGAGGACCTTGCCCCCCGGCAGCGCGACGCCCGCGAGCCCCGCCATCGCCCGGCCGATCCTCTCCTGCTGCGGCTTCGCGACGTCGCCGAGCCGCGCCTTGAGCAGCGCCGACAGCGGGTCGAGCCCCGCCGCGCCGCCGCCGCCGTCGCGCGCCGCGCCGTCGCCCTTCTTCTGCAGCGCCTGCAGCGCCCCCCACTCCTCCTTGAGCTCCGGCGCGAGCTGCTCCTCGATCTCGAGCGGATCGGCCTCGAAGCGCGCGAGGATCTCCCGGTAATGCTCCTCGGGCAGCGCCGGGCCGTCGAGCGGCTCGGAGGCGACGAGCGTCGTGACGCGCGAGAGGTCGTCGTCGGTCACCTCCGTGAGGCCGCGCCACGTGAGGAACAGGGCCCCCTCGTCCAGGTTGGCGAGCAGCGTGTCGAGGTGCATCGGCACCTCCCGGAACCCGCGCTCCGCGTCGTTCGCGAAGACGCGGATCCGGAGGCCCGGCAGCCGCGACCGGAAGACCTCCGCGTCCGGGTGGAGGTTCTGGAACAGGAGCTCCTCGTCCCCGCGCAGGTACGGGAGCCACTGGTCGGGCCGGGCCGAGTTGAAGTACGTCCAGTCGAAGTCGTCGGCGAAGTACGGCGCTCGCTTCTCGCGGTACGCCTTGCCGTAGTTCTTTCCGACCCGGGCGCGCCGATCGGGCCGGTTCGGCGACAGGGGCCCGAACCCCGCGGGCGCCGGCCGATCCGAGCGCGACAGCAGCAGATCGTCCGCGCCCTCGACGTTGGGGAGCTCGCGCGTCCCGTGGCCCCTGCCCACCGGGTTGAGCGGGTGCCCCGGCCCTCCGAAGCTGCGCCGATCGCCGAGCGGCATCCTGTCGAACGGCACGGGATCGCTCATGGCGGGCCCGAGCACGCCATCCATCCACACGCGCTCGCCGACCACGCGCAGGATCTTCGACCAGGACCCGACGCCGAACCGCACCGGACACTCGGTCATGCGCGCCTTGCCCGGCGTGTGGCACGTGCCGAGCAAGAGCACGTCGGCGTGGGGCTTGAAGTCCACGAGATCGCTCGGGTACAGGCACTCGCCTGTCTGCTCGTGATCGTCGTCGTGGAACACGTCGCCGCGCAGCGTCTCCTGCGCGAGCGCCGGGTGGCCCTCGGGCAGGGAGAGCGGCGCGCCGGGCGTGAGGATGAACTTCGCCCGGACGATCAGGGTCATCTCCGGCTGGGGCGGCCTCCGCGAGGTGACCTTGCTGCCGAAGAGGAACGGGGTGAGATTCTTGTTCGCCATCCGTGAGGGTCGCCGCGCTAGCGCGTCACATCATGAGGTGGACTGCCGCGATGTTCGTGCGGACGGGCACGACCTTGCCCCGGTCCAGGGTGACCTTCATTTTCTCCGGCCCCATCGAGAGCGTGGGCCCGATGCTGGCGTCGAGGGACGCGGCGACGGTGACGGACACCTCCAGGCCGATCGTGGCGCTCGCCGAGATGCCGCCTGTGAAGCTCACCTCCGCGCCGAGCGTCGCCTCGATCATCCCCCCCAGGACGACCTCGTTGACCATGCCGAGGTTGATCGTCGTCTCGATCCCGTCGACGACGGTCTTGCTGTTGCCCTGCGTGTAGGAGTCCGCGTCGCCGTACATCTCGTCCTTGGTGTCGGCGTGGGTCTCGGAGATGATCTTGCCCGCCTTCGTAAAGTTCTTGATGACGTCGGCCTCGGTGTGGTCATCGATGGTCCCGGTGACCGTTGTCGAGGTCGTGATCGACCCTGCCTTCATGGTCGACTTCGACGGTCCGTCGATGGTCGTCTCGTCGGTCATCGACGTGGCGTGGGTCGTCGACACCATCGTATCCGCCCAGGTCTCGTTGGAGATCGAGGGCACCCGCAGCTTCGCCGAGCCGGTATACGAAGAGATGCTCTTGGCCCACGTCCTGTCGACGATCGTGGGGTTCTCCCCGAGGACGCCTGAGGACGGGAGCCCCCAGGCGTCCGTGATCTCGTCCAGGTTGCGCGGCGGGCTGTCGTGTCCGGTGACGCTCTCCAGCCTGCTGCCGTAATGGAACTCGAAGGCATCGCCGTGGTAGGTGGTGTGCACCTCACCCTTCACGGTCTTCTCGCGCAGGCGCTTCTCGCCGCGGGGGCCCTGGATGAAGTCGAACTCGCCCGACCCGTAGAAGGTGATGCTCTTCTCGTTGATCTGCCCGTCCTCGGCCTTCCAGCCGCCCTCGAACTCGCGGCGGCCGAGGACGGTCATCTTGTACGTGCCCCCGATGACCTCGACCTTGTCGCCCCGCGTGGTGATGACCCGGTTGCCGTCGGTGTGATCGCGCCAGGTGTACTCGTCGCCCTCGGCCGCGCCGATGCGCAGGTACGACGACATGCCGTCGCCGAAATCAGGCACATGGAGGATACCGTACTTGCCATCGCCGGCCATGGGAGCTCCGTATCCGGTGGCGCGTGGAGCGTCGTGCTCGCGCCCTCAAACGAAGAGGTTGAACGCCGAGACGATCTTGTTGGCGAGCGCGATCTCCGTCTTGCTCATGTGGAGCTCCACGCCCGCCGGGCTGATCTCGAGCCTGGGGCCGGCGGAGACGTCGATGGTCCCGGTCAGGCTGAAATCCGCCTTGAGCCCGACGGTCACGTCGACGATGCCGCCGGCCGTGAAGGTCACCTCCGCGCCGAGCGTCGCCTCGATCATCCCCCCCAGGACGACCTCGTTGACCATGCCGAGGTTGATCGTCGTCTCGATCCCCTCGACGACGGTCTTGCTGTCGCCCTTCGTGTAGGAGTCCGCGTCGCCGTACATATCGTCCTCGGTGTCGGCGTGGGTCTCGGAGATGATCTTGCTCGCCTTCGTATAACTCTTGATGACGTCGGCCTCGGTGTGGTCATCCATGGTCCCGTCGACCTTGGTGGAGGACGTGATCGACGCGGCGCGCATGGTGGATTTCGACTCCTCCTTGACGGTCGTCTCGTCGGTCATCGAGGTGGCGTTCGTCTTCGTCACCATCACTTCCGCCCAGGTCTCGTCCGTGATCGACGGCACCGGCAGCTTCGCCGAGCCGGTATAGGACTCGATGCTCTTGGCCCACGTCCTGTCGACGATCGTGGGGTTCTCCGTCGGGATCGCCTGGGGCGAGGGCGGATTCTTGTCATCGATGAAATCGTCGGTGACATTCAGCGTGGGGAACGTGTCCGTGCCGGTCTGGCTCTCCTTGATCTTCCCGAAGTAATAGTCGTAGACGTCGCCGTGGTAGAGGGTGCGCACCTCGCCCTTGATGGTCGTCTCGACGACCTTCCACGTCCCGCCGTAGTTCTGCACCCACTCGATCGTGGTGCCGCCGCCGAAGGTCTCGCTGACCTCGGTGACGTGCCCTCCCGACACGTCCCAGCCCGCCTGGTGCTCCCCGCGGCCGAGGATGAGCAGGCGGTAGTTCCCCCCGATCACCTCGACCTTGTCGCCCTTGGTGGTCGAGATGCGGTTGCCGTCGGTGTGATCGCGCCAGCCGCCCTTCGTGTGCAGCTTCGCGGTCTCGGCCTTTCGCTCGCCCACAGGCACGAAATTGGGCGAGCCGTCCCGCTTGCGGTCGTCGTCGGTGAACGTCTGAATCCGCTCGGCGAGATCGTCGCCCGCGCTCTCGCCGAGCGGCGCGGCGGCCCCGAGGCGCAGGTAGGACGGTTCCCCACCATTCAGATCCGGTACTTCGAGGAGCGCAAACTTGCCTCCGGACACTGGAGCCTCCGAGCGTGATGGACGACGCAAGGCGTCGCCGTGTCGCGGACCGCACAATCCTATGTCAGCGTGCGCCGCCCGTCCAGAGCGACGGTCACCCGCTTCGGATACGGGCCCACCTCGGCGTTTTCGGTGCTCAGCGCACGGGAGTGCGCTTGCGCGCCGAAAACGCCGATCTGGGCCCGTCTCCTGTGCGGGTGACCGCCGCTCCGCGACGCTCGTGCCAGGCTCAGCTGAAAACCGCTCTGGAGCGCGCGGCTCACGGGGCCGCGGGGCTCACGAGGCCTCGGCGGGGCGCTGCGCGGCCGACTCGGGGGCCTGGTGCGCGATGGCCCAGACGAACTCCGGCAGCAGCGCGAGGGAGTGCGGATCCTGCGTCACGCCGATGAGACCGCTGATGAACTCCATGGGGTGCTCGCGCCTGCTCCCGTCGATGAAGCGCAGCTGGGCGCTGGTCAGGCCGGGCGGCAGCTCGGAGAGCCCCGGTCCCTGCGGGTTCCCGAGGCCCCCGAGCGCGTCGCTCCGGGCCTCCGCCGTCAGCCATCGCTCGTGCCAGCTCTCGAAATAGGGATTCGGGGCGAAGTAGTCGTTGGGCCACGCGCGCAGGTACGGAAACAGCACGTGGATCCACCCGGTCAGCTCGTCGGCCGAGCTCTCGTACCTGAAGAACGCGCGCCAGAACATCGTGTCGGCACGCCCCTCCGCCGAGGCGGCGATCTGGTCGAGCACGGGCAGGAGCGCGCGGGTCCACCGATCTTGCCCGACGGAGCCGAGCATCGCCACGCGCTGGCGCACCCAGCGCCAGTCGTCGGACGTGCCGAGCAGGTACACGCGCGGGATCCCGCGCTGCGGGAACACCATGTCGCCCGGGAACGGCGGCTCCCACGCGTAGTGCGGCGCGAGCGGGGTCGCGACCGTGAGCTCCGACGACACCCGCTCGACAGGCCCCGTCGTGGAGAAATTGGAGGTCACGAGGTCCCGCAGCGAGCCGACCCGCGCCGAAACCTGCCTGGAAAAGTCCGGAAACAAAGCTGGCCACGGGTTCACCTCGCCGAGGGTGAAGTCCGGGCGATCGACGACGAGCGAGAACTCGTGATCGTCAGGGAGGAAGCGGCGCCGCTGCTCGTCGTTCGCGGCGAGGTGGAACGTGAAGCCGCGCGCCAGGCAGAGCCAGACCACGTCGGGCGAGAGCACGAGGGGATAGCGCTGGGTGAAGGCGGTATAGGCGGCCTGGACGAGCGGGTGGAGGTCCGTGCGTCCCACGAGGGGCAGGCGGTGGCGGTAGGAGGCCTCGATCTTCGAGACGAGCAGGCTCTGCACCGCCGCTTCGCTGTCGAACCCCGGCAACGGCGCCGTCGCGGGCTCGACGTCGGCAACGGCGATCGTCGTGACGTTCATGGAACCTCGTCCTCCCCGGGGCTGCGCGGCGCGCTCGTGATGCTTCGCGATCCTTCGTACACGAGCGTGCGGCGCGCGACAACGGGCCGCGCGCAGGCGCCCACCGCGGCGTCCCTGCATGGGGCGGAGCGCGCCCGGGCGCGGCCCATTTCCGCTGCCCGGCGTGAGCGCAGGGGCGCGGCAAGGTGCCTGTTCCGAGGCATCGATTGGTGATGGGTCGTGATCGGTCGTGCTCCGGGTCCGCTGGGAGGCGTGAGAGGTCGTTCTTCCGGACCTCAGAAGACAGGAGCTCGTTCTCCTCCTTCCCACGGCGCCCGCAGCCAGGTCGACGGCGCTGTCGTTCGGCGCTAGCGTTGCCGGCGTTGCTGGCGTTGCAACCGAGCGCGCCTTCGTCGCAGCCGCGCGGGTTGTCGTCGAAACCGAGCGTTTTCTCTGGATCCGGGCTGCTCTTCGCCGTAACCGAGAGCTGTTTCTCTAGATCCAGGCTGGATTTAGCCGGAGTCCAGAGATGATTCTCTGGATGTGGGCTTAAATTAGCCTGAATCGAGAGGATCTTCTCTGGATCCGGGCTGCTCTTCGCCGGAAGCTACGCGATGCCGGCGCGTCGTTCACGCCGGGTCACGCCGGTTCACGCCGCGCCGGCCCCGCCGTGCGCGCGCGATGCCGCTGGGGCGTGATTTTTTTTGCGGGCGGCAGATGCCCGAGGGCTTCGCATGGCGGTGTTGCATGTCCGAGGTGAATGGTGCACGACTAGGCGCTCGTGCAGCCGCGGCGAAACGCCCTGAAGGAGGAGCGCAGCAGATGAACTCACGCCAGGCGAGTCCCCTCGGGGCGAGCGTCTCGGCCAGCCCGAAGCTGGCGCTGCGGATCGACTTTCTCAAGAAGGTGTACGGGCTCTTCACGGCGAGCCTTGTGGTCTCGTCCCTGGGCGCCATGTGCGCGCTGTACATCGGGGCGCCGGACCTGGAGGAGGGGACGCTGGGGCGCGAGATGCCGCCGGTCGTCGCGCTCTTCGCGCAGCACCCGATCCTCTCGATGGGCGTCGTGTTCGGCGTGATGTTCGGCGCGCGGGCGGTGCGCAAGATCCCCGGGGTCAACGTCCTCGCGCTGTTCGGGATGGCGGCCGTCCTGGGCGTCACCACGGCGCCTGCGCTTTACATGGCCCAGGCGGCGGCGGGCCTCGGCGGCACCCTGTCGTCGGCCCCGGTGCGGGACACCTTCATCCTGACGGTCCTCACGTTCGGGAGCCTCACGCTGGGGGTCTTCCTCTCGAGGGAGGACCTGTCGTTCATGGCCAGCGGGCTGGTGATGGGCGCCATGGTCGTCCTCGGCGCGATGCTGCTGAACGCCCTGCTCGGGAGCACGCTCCTCGGCCTCGCGATCGCCAGCGTGTCCGTCCTCGTGTTCGGGGGATACGTCCTTTACAACACGTCGCGCCTGCTCCACTCGAACGAAGAGGACCCTGTCGGCGGCGCGCTCGATCTCTACCTCAACTTCATCAACCTCTTCTCGTCGATCCTGCAGATCCTCTCGGGCCGCCACGTCTGAGCCGGCCGCGTCGCGTTCACGTCGCGGCGCGCGCCCGTCTGCGCCCGACCGCCCCTGGATCTCTCGCCCGGGGCGGACGGCTGGAGGGCGGCTTGACGCGCGATTTGGGCCGGGTAAGAACGCGCTGACCATGAGCCTGCAGCTCCTCGTCTCCGCGCTTGCCCTCTCATCGCTCGCACCGCTCGCATCGCTCGGTTGCAACAAGCCCGCCGAGGAGGCGCCGGTTGTGGCGGCCGCCGAGCTCGCCGCGCCGGCGAACGTCAAGCGCGTCGACATCGCGGTGAACGACAGCGGGTTCTCCCCGTCGACGATCGAGCTGAAGAAGGGAGAGCCCGTGGTGCTGCGCTTCACGCGGACGACGAAGAGCGAGTGTCTGAAGGCGATCGCGATTCCCGATCTGAAGATCGAGAAGGACCTGCCGCTGAACACGCAGGTCGAGGTGGCCATCACCCCGGAGAAGGAGGGGAAGATGGTGCTTCAGTGCTGGATGGCGATGGTCAAGGCGACCATCAACGTGGTCGGCTCGTGACGCGGCGGCCGCGCCCGTCGCGACGCGCGCGCGCCGTCAGAGCATGAGCCAGAGCTCGGCATCGTAGCGCTTCGCGCCGCCGCCCGCGTCCTCTGCCGCGCGGCGCCCTCCCGAGGCGGGCTCCCCCGCGCCGCCCGGCGCGTCGTCCCGGCGCGCCCCGTCGCCTCGAGCGGGCGCGCCGGCGTGGGCCAGGTCGATGCCGGAGGCGGCGCAGCGGGCGACGGCGAAGCCGAGCATCTCGCGCACGTCGCCCGAGCGGAGCATGCCGCGCGTCCGGTGGCGCGCGATCGCGGCCGCGCGCTCGACGCACTCGGCGCACGGGGCCACCTCGGATCGGAACCTGAAGAGCAGCGTCCCCTCGGGCCACCCGAGCGCCGACGCCTCGATGCTCACCACGATGAACTCGCCGTCGCGGACCACCCGGGTCCGGGCCGCGCTCGCGCTGTCCTCACCGGCGCCGTGGGCCTCGCCTCTCAGCAGGAACCAGTAACGATCCATGAGGCGCTCGACGCCGCGCGGCCCACCGTGAGCGATGATGTCTGTCATCCCTGACCTCCGGCGGCCCAATGTGAGGCCCGCTCCTCCGAACTTCGATGCCAGGGAGAGACAGGAAATGTCCGCCCAGAAGGACAATGTCCGAGCGGTCGTGACGCGACGTGACGCGAAGCGACGTGATGCGATGCGTCTCGGTTTGATGTGGTCTGTATTACCGTTGTGGCGGTGGTTTTCGCTTCCCTTTGGGGCTTCCGTGGGTAAGCTCTGCGCCCCCCAACGTGCCCGGCGGGAAGCCGCCCCGGTTCTTCGCTCCGAACCGGCTCGTGACGAGGCGCGCCGAGGGGATCGCTCCCGCGGCGCGCCGCGCGGAGCCTGTTTCAGCCACCCCAGACGGAGCGAGCAAGGCGATCCCATCATGAATCAGCATCCCGGCATCATCGGCAAGAAGATCGGCATGACGCAGATCTTCAACGAGACGGGCGAGGTCCTGCGCTGCACGGTCGTGCAGGCGGGCTGCGTCGTCATCGGCAAGCGCACGCTCGAGAAGGACGGCTACAGCGCCCTCATCCTCGGCCTCGGCGAGCGGGCGGAGAAGCACACGACGAAGCCGGTCGCCGGCGCGTACAAGAAGTCGGGGCAGACGCCGAAGCGGGTCGTGCGCGAGCTGCGCTGCAGCGCGGAGCACGCGGCGAAGTACGAGATCGGGAGCACGCTCAAGGTCGACGAGATCTTCGAGGTGGGCCAGCGGGTGGACGCGCAGGGCCGCTCGCGCGGCCGCGGCTTCAGCGGCGTCATCCGCCGGTGGAGCTTCGCCGGCGCGGTCAACTCGCACGGCACGCACGAGTACTTCCGCCACGGCGGCTCGATCGGTACGAACATGACCCCCGGCCGCACGCTGCCCGGCCTGAAGATGCCCGGCCACTACGGCGACGAGACGGTGAGCGCGCTCAACCTCAAGATCGTGAAGCTCCTCCCCGAGGACAACCTGATCCTCATCGAGGGTCCGGTCCCCGGTCCGAAGAACCAGGTGGTGACGATCCGCGGCGCCGTGAAGAAGCGCGGCGGCAAGGGGATCGTGCCGGTGCAGCAGCCGACCAAGAAGAAGGGCGGCTGATCCCGGCCGCCGGCGGGGCAGCTCCCATGAGCGAGCGCCCCGCCGGTCGTGCCCGCCGAGCGTCCCTCCGTGTCGCAGAAGCCGAAGAACCCGTACAAGCGCCCTGACGCCTTCACGAAGGCGGCGAAGGCGCAGGGCTATCCTGCGCGCAGCGTCTTCAAGCTCGAGGAGATCGATCGCCGGGTGCGGCTGCTCCGCCCCGGCCAGCGGGTGCTCGACCTGGGCGCCGCGCCGGGGTCGTGGTCGATGTACGCGGCGCAGCGGATCGGCGCGGGGGGCAAGCTGCTCGCGGTGGATCTGTCGCCGATCACGGCGGCGTTCGGGCCGCAGGCGACGGTGGTGCAGGGGGACGCGCTGTCGCTGACGAACGAGGCGCTCGCGCAGTTCGCGCCGTACGACGTGGTGCTGTCGGACATGGCGCCGGCGACGAGCGGCAGCAAGATCGCCGATCAGGCGCGGAGCTACGAGCTGTTCATGCGCGCCGTGGCCGTGGCCGAGGCGCTGCTCGCGCCGGGTGGGGCGTTCGTCGGGAAGATCTTCATGAGCGAGGACTTCGTGAAGGCCCGGGACGCGCTGAGGAACCTCTGCGAGGAGGTCCGGAGCATCCGGCCCGAGGGGACGCGGGCGAGCAGCGTGGAGATCTTCCTGGTGGGGCTGAAGCGGAAGGCGGCGGGGAAGACGGGGTAGGGGAGCGGAGCGCGGAGGCGTCTCCGGGCGAGCGGAAGCGGAAGGGGGATGTCGCCGGGAGGGGCGGTCCCCGGAGATGGGCGGAGGGGAGCGGAGCGGAGAGGAGGGGAGGTCTTGCTGGACTGCCCGGCCCCCGGAGAGGGTGTTCGTGGGGCGGCGCGGGGGCCCCACCGAACTCGCCCAATTGACGTTCTATCTCCGGCGTGCACAGCACGCCGGAGATAGAACGTCAATTGGGCTCAAACAACGGTCCGTCCCCCACGCCGCCCCACGAACACCCTCTCCGGGGGCCTACGGCTGTCTTGATTTATCCCCATGCGAACGGCGGTCCGTCTCCCGCGCTGTCTGCGAATACCCTCGGCGGGAGCCTACGCCTGCCGATGGATCGACCGTTTCCCGATGAGAGGCGCTCCGGGGCGTGGAATGCGCTGCCGTCATGCGAGCGCGCGGCTTCGCTTCTTCAGAAGGCGCGCATAGCTCTTCCGCATCTCCTCCGGCATCGGCGAACGTTGCAGCAAGGCCAGCGCTTCGCTCGTGCAGCCGAGCATCGCGTCGATGACCGTCGAGGCATCGGCGCGTGGGAGGCGCATGTGCTGCTCGGCGAGGTCGAGCCAGTGATCGCGACGCAGATCCTTGTTGCGGATGCCGAGGGGTAACGACAGCGTCTTGTCGCCGTAGATCCAGGTGCATATCAGGTCATAGGCCGGCGCCAGTCGATAGATGCCATCGGCTCCGCGCAGGAGAGACAGGTTCTTGAGATGCATGTCGCCGTTCCCGATCCAGTAGGCGACGAGCATGTGCCGGTAGAGCCGGCGCAACTCGACCTCGGGCTCACCGCAGTACCGCGCCACGATGCCCGCGCACTCCGCCGCAGTTCCCTTGTCGCGCTCGTGGGCCGGTCGACCAGCGAGCTGACAGAAGTCCTCCTGATGGAGCTTGCGTGGCTCCTTGCCGCCGGTGCGGTCGTAGCGCTTGATGACGTACGCTAGGCTCCCGTCCGCGAGGTGGAACAGGCCGAGGCGGGGCACCCGCACGCCGGCGAGGACGGCGATCCGCATGCTCACGTGCTCGTTCTCGGGCACATGGGAGTACCGCTCGAGCTGCGGCTTGAGGATGTAACGGCTGCTCTTGTCGGCGACCTCGAGGCAGCTCCTGTCCTTCGACAGCCGCATGAGCGCTTTTCGTTGCATGCCGGAGATCGACATCTTGCCGATCTCGGGTTGGATTCGGGCTGGTAGGTGGAGGAGATCCAGATCAATCCGCGGGGCCTCCTCGACGCCGAACAGCTGGCGCAGGCAGGCGCGGTGGTAGCGGCCTCCGGAGTCGTCGGGAGGGCTTTCGCCCAGGCAGATCAGGCAGACGCTCATGCGGCTACGCGGCCACCGAGAGCTTGTCCGGTACGATCTCCACCGCGCCGGCACAGTCGGCGCACGTGGCGAGCATCAGGCCGAAGGCGTCGGTGCGGTCAAGGCCGAGCTTGCGGCAGGTCTGGTCGAGGAGCCAGCCCTCGGGGAGAAGGTTCTCGAAGAAGGGGTGAAGGCCGCGGCTCTCGTAGGGCTCGGGGCGGAGCGGGAGGGTTGGGGAGAGGGGGATGGCGTCGGGACGGGCGAGGTAGGCGCGGTCGTAGGTGAAGCGGGAGCCGCCGGGGATCTCCTCGATGACGCCGGCGCGTGTGCCGTCGAGCGAGACGATGCCGCGGCGGGGCCGGCCGACCTCTAGGAGGGCGCGGTAGATGCGGAGCTGCTCCAGAGCTGCGGCGGCATCTTTGCGGACCTTGCTGCTCGTGGAGCGAGCAGCGAGGCGAGCGATGCGCGCCTCGTCGCGAAGCGCTTTCGCGGCGAGGAGGCGGGTGGAGCCGCGCTTGGAGTGCCGGGCGAGACGGACGAGGACGGGGCGCCATTCGGCATCGGGAAGGCTCTTGTCACGGAGATACGCGGCGGCGCGAACGCGGACGGCCTCATCGTCCGAAGTTGCAGCGAGCTGGCGAATATGACGGAGGGCTTCGGTTCTATCTCCGCCGTCGGGAGAGGGCAGCATTTGACAGGCCATCAGCCGGAGATTGTCACGGAAATCGCCCTCGATGAGACGCCAGAGTCCAGCGAGTGCCTCCGGTATACTGTGCGCGCGCTGGAATAGATTATAGAATGCAAGCTCTGCTTGGAAGCCTGTTCCATCGCGGATGAGCAGAATGAGTGCGTCGACGCCGAGTCGGCGTTCCGAATGGATATCGAGCAGAGCGTCCGCTGCCGACCGGCGGAGCTGAGCGAATAACGACTTGGAGAACGCTATCTCGCGCAATACTTCGATGCCACGAGGATCGTTGCGCGTGGCCATCCACTGCGCGATGACTATCCTCGCGTAGAGCCTCTTAACCTTGGTGAGATCATCCAGCGCGCGCGACAGGGCTTGCTGCACCGTAGTGTGCTCGCGAGCTAGTCTTTCTACTGTGGTAATGTCAACGCCTTTGAATAACGATTCGTCTCCTTCGCTGAAAAACGCTTCCATCCAAATCGAGAGGGCTTCCTCGTCGTGCCAATGTAGAGCGATCTCTCGGGCGACCCACTCCCTCACGCGATCGCTATCGACGTGGAGTAAAGAACGCACTTGCTCGCGAAGGGGCGGCACTTCCGCAGCCTCCAGCAAAAGTTCGAAGTTCTCGCTCGATACTTGGTCGCTCCCGGAGCGGAGCACGTCTACCACGGTGCTCACCGCTTCGCTTCGCCACTCGGGAATACGTAGCAGCGCGAGCGCCGCAGAGTAACGCAAGCGCGGATCCTCGTGGCCACGCATAACCGCGGCGACGAGGCTTGCTGCCCAGGCCATGCCACTGTTGAGGAGCGCGATCCACGCCTTGGTCTTTGTCGGTTCTTTGAGCTTCTCTATGGCGTCACGCAGTAATGATGTCTCGGCGGGTGTCCACTCTCCCAGGCGCCCTGCTTCCATGATTCCATTGCTTAAATGGGATTCGTTTGTCTGGTTGAAGACAAATTCTGTTAGTCGTGTGACGCGTTCTTGTTTTGTGCTAACCGCAAATGCGCATTGATTCAGTATAAAGAAATTGTTCTGGTCGTTGGGGTGCGGGTTTGCTTCGATGGCGGCGGCGATGATGCGTGCGGTGTCGGGCCATTCCGGTCCGCGCAGTCGGAGCGCCGAAGGGAGATCGTTCGTGGGAAACCAGGGGGTAAAGTGATAGCCGAGAATGCAATCGGTGAGCTTGCGCGCGAAAGAACGAACAGGCTCTTGATCGAGCAAGCGGATCTCGGCCATGCATCGAATTGCGAACGATGCGAAGTGGAATATTCTATATTCTTCAAAGGGATCCACGTCCTCTAGCACGGACTGCAGCAGCTCGATCACCTGCTGCGGGCGCTCCTCCTCGATCATTCCGCAGATCAGGGTCAACGTTTCCTCCCACGTCTGGTCTTGCCAGTTCTTCCTGAAGACGGCCTTGACCTCGTCGAGCCCCCATTCATGGGTCCGAAACCGAGCATGGATCTCCTCCGCGGCGAGGTATTCCAGGAACGTCTTGTGCACGAACCCGAATGTCTGCCCGCCGATCAAGGCGAGGATGTAGTTCCTCTCCCGCAGGTGCTGAATGAGCTGCTCGGCCCTCGCCTGCGCCTCCTCGGCTCTGATCCCGTATGCCTCGGCGCAGAAGGATGCCGCGAAGGCGATCAGGTCCCGCTGCCGGACGGCGTTGCCGCTGCCGCCCGTGAGCTCCGTCATCATTAGGAAGGCGAGCTTCCGCAAGAATCGCTTCTTGCTGGCCAGATCGAACTGGACCGCGCCGGCTGCGGCCAGGAGCTTGTTCGCTTCCCACTGCTCGGCCATGAGGTCGACGGCGCGCTCGTAGAGCCGGTGCCGCTGCCGGGGCAGCTCCGCGCCGCGGTTGAGCAGCGCGATGAGCGTGAGCAGCAGAGGATTGCTGCACAGCTCGCGCACGGGCCTGCTCTCCTTGAGCGTCTGGCGAAGGCGCTCCAGCCTCCGCGCCGCGGCCTCGGGCGCGCTGGGGAAGGCGAGGCCATGCCAGCGCTCCAGGAAGGCATCGATCTGCTGCGCATCGAATTCGCGCAGCGTGTAGGTCACAAATCCGGCTTGCTGGAAGAGCGGCTGTGCCGGGCGAGCGCCGACGATCCGGCTCGTCACTACGCCCCGCCCCGTGTAGCGGTCACGCAAACCCACGATCATGGCGGCGTAGTCCCGCCGGGCGTGCGGGTCAGCCACCTCGTCGAGCCCATCGAAGAGCCACAGGAGGCGCCCTGCATCTGCGAGCCGACGCAACGGTTCTCCGCGGAGCGAGAGGTTGCGTTCCCGATGGACCTCGTCGAGGTAATCGAAGAAGTCGCACGAGCGGCCCGCCTGCCGACACGAACGGTAATGAAGATCAAACCGGCGGAGCTCAATGCGCACCGGTACGCGGTCGGCGGGCAGGTCGCCGAGTGACTCGCCTGGAGCAGAGAGCCTGAGGACGAGCCAGCGCGTGAGCGCGCTCTTGCCCGCCCCTGGCGCGCCCAAGAGCAGGACCCAGGGTTCTCCCGGCGAGGTCACGACCTGATCGATCGGGCGTGGTGGACCGGTGAGGGCGATGCGAGCCATCGCATCCTCTGAGCGAGGCCGTCGCGGGACGCCGACGAGGCTCTCTTCCTCGAGCAAGTCGCCGCCCAGATCGCGCGGCAGAACCAGCTGCGGCGGCTCGCGCCGCGCGGTCTGGGGGAGAAAGACGTGCAGCAGATCGAGTCCCGCCGGGATGTCCGCGTCCTCGCCCATCGTCGCCAGGTCGAACAGCGCCTCCCGCCGGTACGCGTTCGCCCAGTGGCGGCGGTACGCATCGACCATCTGCGCGAGATCAGCGAGTGGCGCCACGGCGGCTTCAACACCACCCGAAAACGTTGCCGCGACCCGCTCGAACCCCACCCTTTTCTCGACCCGCCACGCGCGCCCCTCCGGGTCGGATCTCAAGCACCCGATCCACCGCTTCTGGTCAGGGACATAGGCTCGCGTGCCATACGCCAGCCGATCCGGGTAGACCTGCACGATCTGGTATTGATTCGGCACCTCCGGCGGCCGCTCCGGTACCTTCACGCCCGCGCTGCCGATCCCGAGGACCGGCACGTCGTTGTCGAGCCACCCCAGCTGCTCCTCGTGGAGGTGCCCGTGCACCACGAGGTTCAGGTAGGGCCGGAGCATCCCCTTCAGGTCCTTCGCGTCCTGCTTCGCGGCTTCGACCTCGCCCGGGTGAAGCGGATCGTGATGCATCGCCGCGATCCTGAGGAACCCCTGCTCCTTGTACGGCCGCAGCTTGCCCGCGAAGAACCGGAGCTGCTGTTCGCCGACGAAGCCGTAGTGGTCCTCGGGCCGATGGCTCTCGGCGATCGCCGAGTTCACGCCGGCGACCACCACCCGGAGGTCGGGGTACTCGAACAGGGTCCACGGCTCCGCCTCGGTGAACTGGATCCCCGTCTGCCCCTCGTAGAAGCGGGCGAAAAACTCCGCGTAAGGCCGCAGCTTCGGCCAGTACGGGAGCAACGGCCGCTCCTCGTTGCCCGCGCGCTCGGCGAAGTACGCCTCGCAGAGCTTCCAGTTGACGTCGTGGTTTCCGGGCACGACGACGACCCGGCGCGGCGGTAGCTCCGTGACCTCGGTCAGCCCGTGGGCGAACGAGAGGAGCTGATCGAACTGCGACTTCATGCCGTATTCGGTGAGGTCGCCGGTGAGGAGAACGAGATCCGGACGCGTCCCGTCCTCCTCCCGCAGCCGATCGAGGTCGTCGCGAAGGCGCTGGAGAAGACTGCCGGGCGAGCTCGGCCCTTCGAAGCGATGGTGCGGGCCGAACTGCAGATCCGACAGGTGCAGCAGGGTGACAGGCTTCCGATGGACCACGCTCCGCTAGCCTCCAGGCCGCGAGCGTACCACGACTCCTCTCGCTCGCCTGGCCGGCGGGCGAGCCCTACCTCGGCGCGCGGCGGGTCACGCGCGCAGCTGCCCGCCAGCGCAGGCCACCCGCGCGATTCGCATCAGAACGCGTTGTGTCCCGTGATCGCGTTGCCGAGGATCAGGCAATGCACCTCGTCGGTGCCCTCGTACGTGTACACGCTTTCGAGGTTGAGCATGTGCCGGATGACGGGGTAATCGAGCAAGATCCCGTTCGCGCCGAGCACGCCCCGCGCGGTCCGCGCGATCTTGAGCGCCCAGCCCACGTTGTTGCGCTTGCAGAGCGAGACCTGCACCGGGCTGATGCCGGTCGTGTCCTTCAGCCGGCCGAAGTGCAGCGCCATGAGCTGCCCCTTCGCGATCTCCGTCGCCATCTCCACGAGCTCCGACTGGATGAGCTGCCGCGACGCGATCGGCTGGCCGAACTGGACGCGCTCGCGCGCATAGGAGACCGCCGTCTCGTAGCAGGCGCGCGCGGCGCCCAGCGCGCCCCACGCGATGCCGAAGCGCGCCTGGGTCAGGCAGCCGAGCGGGCCCTTCAGGCCGACCACACCCGGCAGCACGTTCTCCTCCGGCACGCGCACCTCGTTCAGGACGATCTCGCCGGTCGGGCTCGCGCGCAGGCTCATCTTGCCGTGGATGAGCGGGGTCTCCAGCCCCTTCATTCCCCGCTCCACCACGAAGCCGCGGATGGACTCGGCCCCTCCGTCGTCGACCTTGGCCCACACAACGCAGAGGTCCGCGATGGGGGCGCTCGTGATCCACATCTTCGTGCCCGTCAGCACGTAGGAGCTCCCGTCCTTCCGGGCGCGGGTCTTCATCGAGCTCGGATCCGACCCGCTGTCGGGCTCCGTCAGGCCGAAACACCCGATCAGCTCGGCGGCGGCCATCTTCGGCAGCCAGCGCTGCTTCTGCGCCTCGGAGCCGTACTTCCAGATCGGATACATCGCCAGCGAGCCCTGGACGCTCACGAAGCTGCGCAGGCCGCTGTCACCATACTCGAGCTCCTGCAGCGCGAGGCCGTAAGCGACCGAGTTCATGCCGGCGCAGCCGTAGCCGGTCAGCGAGCCCCCGAGCAGGCCGAGCGCGGCGATCTCGGGGATCAGGTCGGTCGCGAACTCCTCGCGCGCGAACAGGTCCGCGGCGCGCGGCAGGTACCGCTCGCGCACGAAGCGACGGACGGCGTCGCGGATCATGCGCTCTTCCTCGGAGAGCAGCGGATCGATCGCCATGAGCTGATCGAGCGAGAGGGGCTCCTGGATGGCCATGGATCGAGCGTGTAGCGTGCCTTCGCGCGGCGCGGAAGGGGCAGCGCCGGCGGGCCGCCGGCTCAGGGGCGGATGGAGACGAGCGTGCCCTTCCGTAACGAGAGCGCGCCGTGCCACTCGGCCGGGACCTCGGGGGTCGTCCACTCGAACAGCCAGGCGGCGTCGAGCGGAGAGAGGTTCACACAACCGTGGCTGCGCGGGGTGCCGAAATCGTCGTGCCAGTAGGCCGCGTGGAACGCGAAGCCCTCCGTGAAGTACTGGACGAAAGGCACGTCGCGGAAGTCGAACGGATCCTCGTCCTCCTCGTCGCCGTCCATCGTGACCGTGACGTGCTTCGTGTGGATGCGGAACAGCCCCTGGATCGTAGAGCGCGTCGTCTTGGGGTCGCCGAGGCCGTCCGCCCCCGTCGAGACGAGCGTCACGTAGACCGGGCGGGTGCCCTCGTAGGCGACGAGGCTCTGCTTGTCGATCGAGACGTCGATCCACTTCCGCCCGCGCACCGCCCACGCTGGCGTCCTGGGGAGCGGGTCGACGCGCACGACCTCGTCCGAGCGGACGAGCGAGCCGTCCCGCGCCTCGAGGTAGTCGATGCCGCCGAGGCGCCGCGAGGCGCCGGACAGCGGGATCGCCTCGCGGAAGCGGAGCGGGGCGCGGGTGACGCCGCCCCGCTCGCCCGGGACGAGGCGCGCGGCGTGGCGGCGCCTGGCGAAGGCCACCGGCAAGGTGACGCCCTCCGGGAGCACCAGCCCGGCGAAGGCGCTCGGCCGGATGACGCGGGTGCGGTCGAGCGGCAGGACGGCGAGGTCGGTCGTCAGGCCGAAGCGGCGCCCGTCGTGATCGAACGTCGAGAGCAGGGCGAAGCCGGAGCGCGTCCGGGCGCGGCCCAGGACGAGCGCGTCGGGAGAGCGGCGATCGCCGGCGAGCCCGGGCGCCGGCCGCCCGTAGAGCAGGACCGAGGGGGTCGCGTCCGGAGGCGGCGGCGCGACGAAGTCAGGCGCGCGCGCGGCGGTCGCGGCGCGGAGCAGGTGCCCGCCGAGGTCGGGCTCGGCGCCGCGCTGCTCGTCCTCGTCCGGAAGGCGCGCATAGAGCGGCGGGGTGGGGGAGCGAGACATCACGTACGTGTAGGGCAGGCCGCCGAGCAGGGTTGTCGCGTCCCCTGCCTGCGTCGCAGCAAGTGCGTTTGCGCCGGGCTGCGTTGCAGCAAGTGCGGTCTCGCCCGGCTGCGTTGCGGCAAGTGTGTTTGCGCCGGGCTGCGTTGCAGCAAGTGCGGTCTCGCCCGGCTGCGTCGCGGCAAGTGTGTTTGCGCCGGGCTGCGTTGCAGCAAGTGCGGTCTCGCCGGGCTGCGTTGTAGCAAGTGCGTTTGCGCCCGGCTGCGTCGCGGCAAGTGCGTTTGCGTCCGGCTGCGTTGCGGCAAGCGCGGCCTCGCCCGCCTGCGCCGCGCCAGGCGCGGCCTCGCCCGCCTGCGCCGCGCCAGGCGCGGCCTCGCCCGCCTGCGCCGCGCCAGGCGCGGCCTCGCCACGAACGACCGGCAAGGGGGGCGAAGCGAACAGGCGGACAGGGCGGCGCGACGATGCCTCGACCGCGAGGTCGTGAACGTTGAGCGTCGCGCTGGCGCCGATGCAGACGTAGCCGTTCGGCTCGATGTGGTACCAGCCGTCGGCGCACGACGTCCTGCCGGACGGCTCCGGCCTGCGCGCGACCACGGCGCCGGCGCGCAGGTACCCGATGCGCCGGCTGGTCCAGCGCGGTTCGGCGAAGATCCACGTCTCCCTGGCGACGCTCGCGAGCTCGTGGACCTCCTCCTCGGCCGCCGTCGGCGAGGTGGCCGGGGGAGGATCGATCTCGGGCAGCTTGTCGGACCCGTCATCGACGAGCTCCGGCGGCAGCGCCGGCAACGCGAGCGGGTCGCCGCCCGGCGTCGCGGCGAGCGCGCCCGGCGCCGTCGCGGCCTCCTCGCCGGGCAGCGCGGCGTCCTCCGCGCGGGCGGCGGAGGGCGCCGGGGCAGCGACGGCCGGCGCGGCCGCGGCGAGCGGCGCGGTGACGGCGGAGGCGGGCGCAGGGGCCGGGGACGTCGCGGCGGGCTCGGAGGCAGGACGCGGGCAGCTCACGCTCAGCGTCGCGAGCGCCATCGCCGGCAGGAGGAAAACGCCTCTCACGCGCATGGAGCGCGCGTATCAAGGGGCGCCGGCGAGGGCCAAGTTCAAGGGGGGGTCACTCAGGAGAGCGGGAGGGCACGGGAGCGAGCGGCTCGCCGGCAGGAGGCGCCCGCCTGGGAGGCCCGGCAGGGCCGGCGGGCGCCCTCGCGCGATGTGCGCGGCGGACCCGCGCCCGCCGGCTTCACCAGCGCGGCGCGCGGCGCGCGGTCGCCTCGCCGGGCCGCCGGCCGGAGCGGCGTCACGGGAGATCGCGCGCGCACGTCGCTGTGACGTAGTAGCGCCGCGAGGTGCCCGCGTAGGAAGCCCGAAAGTCCGTCGTCTGCTTGTACCCGGCGGCCAGGAAGCTGCCGCCGTGCATGAAGCGCGCGCTCGAGCTGTTGTCGAGCCGCGAGCAGTCGTTGCAGGGCATCAGCAGCTGATAGTTGTCCGAACCGTCACGGGTGGCCTTGTACGCGTTGCCAGCCAGGTCGAGCTGCCCCCACCGCCCGGCGCCCTGGGGGAACTTGCCGACGTCCGTGAGATCCGTGTGCGCGCAGGGATAGTTGCTCGGGTACGGCTCACCCAGGCAGCGGTTCGCTCCATCCCCCGCGACCGTGCCGTCGCCCTGGCAGCACCAGGAGGCATACCGTGTGACATCCGTGGAGCCGTCCTGGTTGACGCCGATGATGCTCTCGACGCTCGAGCCGCCCCACGGGAACATGCGCTGCTCGTCGCCGCCGGCAGAGGCGTAGTTGAGCTCCGCCTGGGTCGGCAGCCGGCCGCCGTCCCACGCGCAGAACGCGAACAGCTCGTACCACGTCGCGCAGACGATCGGCTTCTTCTCCTTGGCTCCCGGCGTGTCGCTCCAGGACGGCCATCCATAGGGATCGCAGATGAGCGCCGTCTTGAGCGCGCCCGTGCTGGCCGCGAGATACCCGTTCCACGACGGGTCCCAGCCGCTGTTCGCGATCTTCGGGTGCGCACCCGCGCCGGCGGCCGGCGGGTTGGCCTGGGTCGGGCCGCCGGTCTGCTCGAGGTACTGCCGGAAGCGCCCCACCGTGACCGTGTACTTGTCGAGGTAGAAGCTGCTGACCGTCGCCGGAAGACCCGCGTTGTTGAGCCGGTTGAACGTGCCGCCCGGGACCGGAAGGGTCGAGCAGCAATTATCGCCCCCCTCGACGCCGCAATTGGCACCTGCGCCAGGAGTGCTGCTGTTGCAGCTGATCGGCAGGCCAGGCACGCCGCCCCCGCCTCCGCCGCCCGCGCCGCCGGCACCCCCCGCACCCCCCGCGCCGCCCGCGCCGCCGGCACCCCCCGCGCCGCCCGCGCTGCTGGAGCTCGACGTCGTGGTGGAGGTCGTCGAGGAGCTGGAGCTCGACGTCGTGGCGGAGGTCGTCGAGGAGCTGGAGCTCGACGTCGTGGCGGAGGTCGTCGAGGAGCTGGAGCTCGACGTCGTGGCGGAGGTCGTCGAGGAGCTGGAGCTCGACGTCGCCGTCGTGCCCCCCGTCTCGCTGTCGTAGCAGACGCGTAGATACGGCCGCCGATCCAGCGAGCTCTCGCTCGTTCGGATGTGGGTGCGATTCAGGGTTTGCTCGAAGAACACGCCGTTGTTCGAGACGGTGCCGTTCACCCAGCTCTGCACGGTGCTGGTGAGGCTGAGCGTGTGGTAAGTATACGTGTATCCCGAGCTCGCCGTGAGGGTCCCCAGGACGGTGGGATCCCAGGCGGTCGAGTGCGAGTTCCACGTCACGGTGTTCTCGTCCCAGGGCGTCGTGACCCGGTGCACGCGCATCACGTCGGGGGTCGAGGCGCCGAGGTTGAGGTAGAGATCCGCCGAGACGATGGTGGCGTCGGCAGGGATCGACGAGAGATCGAACGCGATCAGCCCACGCAGCTGGGAGCCGGAGCTCTCGCCAGCGTACATGTCGGCTCCGGTGGGGGTGTAGGTGGGGTAGGTCGAATTGATGAGGGCATCCTTGACCACGCCCGTCGTCCCGGTGCGCTGGAGAGTCACACAGACCGTCGCGGCCTGCTGCGCCTCACCGAGCAGCTCGTCACCTTCGTCTTGTGCGCCGACGCACCCGGCGAGCGCCGCGCCGGAGGCGGCGGCGAGAGACGCCAGGAGCAGATGCCGAGACCCTCTCATGATCGTTCGATTCCTCATGATGCTCTCCGATCCGCGTCGTCGGGCCAGCTCCGCCCGCGAGGCTGCGTGTGATGCCGTCGCGCAGGAACGCCAGAGAGCGCCCCCGCCAAAACCACCATCTGCCTGCGCGCCGTAAAGCATCACCTTCATCAGGTCAGCCGTCGGATCGTTCTGGCGTCAAACAGCGCGCGAGGAAAACGATACCGTTGTACGGCCTGGAATTGAACGCGTCAATTGGGAATCGAGGATTGTCGTCAAAATCCTGTTGATGTTGCTTGTGACGTCGGAGCAAAACTAAGCATTATTGATCGAGTGCTTGGTGATTGTCGAGCGCCGCGAGGCGCATCTGCAATGCCGCTCACGTTTGCTCACGTTCTGCTCGCGGTTCGCCCACGTTTTGCCCACGTTTTGCCCACGTTTTGCCCACGTTTTGCCCACGTTTGCGCGTGCCGCGCGACATGAGCAGCCACATCAGTTCGAACGGCCTGAACAGCCTGATCCGCTTGCCGGGGCGCGTGAGTCGACGGCGGATTCTGCCGTTCAGGTGAGCGTGAGGGGGTGGTGCTGGGGCAGGAGTGCCTGCTTTTGTCTACCTGAGCGCTCGTTGGGTTACCTGCTGCTTCTTCCTGGCGCGGGTTCGTGGCCGGAAACGCCGGAGAGGCCTTCTTCGACCTCGGTGACAATCATCGTCGCGAGCAGATCGAGCAACGCGCGGCCCTCGTCCTCGGATGCCTCGCGCGGAGATCCCGTGTAGGCGGCGTCCATGCCCAGCGCGCGGAAGCTCTTCGCTCCTGCCTTGATGCCCTCCGACAGGCTCAGGCCGAGGTCCGGCAGGGCCTCGGCGATGTCTTTCCGGACGAGCGCGGAGGCCGCGGCGAGGACGAGCGATGTCTCGTAACGGCCCGCGTGGCAGGCGCCGCTCCGGAACTCCGCGGAGAGCGTCCGCGCCCAGCGGCGCGCGAGCGGGCACGCGACCGAGGCGCGGCCCAGGGGCAGGCCGCTGGTGGCGGCGCGGACGGCGCGGTCGTGCTCGGGCTCGAGGTGGTTGTTGATGAAGCAGACATGCGACAGGCCGGCCGACAGGTAGGCCTCGGCGACGGCGCGCAGAAAGGCGGTGAGCGCGGGGGCCGGGATCGAGATGGCGCCGGCGAAGCCCGCCGCGAAGTCGGTCACGCCATAACCGACGGACGGGGCGAGGAGCGCGGCGACGCCGCGCGCCCACAGCCGGCGGCCGGCCTGCTCGGCCGCGGCCTCGCCGATGAGCGTGTCCGTGCCGAGCGGCAGGTGCGGGCCGTGCGGCTCGACCGACCCGACCGGCACGAGCGCGACGCACGGCGCGCCGCCCGACAGGAGCGCGGCGAGCTCCTCCGTCGTGAGCTCCGCGAGGCGCGGCGCGGCCTGCATGGGCTACAGGCCCGCCGGGTTCTCGCCGGCGGCCTCGCGCTGCCGGAGCGCCTTGCGATCGACCTTGCCGCGATCGTTCCTGGGGACGTCATCGACGAAGGCGACCCAGCGCGGGTACTTGTGCTTGCTCAGCCGGTCCTTCACGAAGGCCTTGAGCTCCTGGGCGAGCTCGGCCCGCCCCTCGCCGGTGGCGACGCGGCTTCGCGCGTCGTCGCGGACCACGATGAACGCCTTCGGCTTCACGAGGCCCGCCTCCTCGGCGCCGATCACGGCGGCGAGGCTGACGGCCGGGTGCTCGGTCAGGCACTCCTCCACCTCGACCGGCGCGACCCAGACGCCGCCCACCTTGAGCAGCTCGTCGGCGCGCCCGCTGAACCAGAGGTAGCCCTCGGCATCCATGCGGAAGAGATCTCCGGTGCGGCACCAGTGGCCGTGGAAGGTGCTCCAGCTCTTCTCGCGATCCTGGAAGTAGCCGAGCGCGACCGAGTCGCCCTTCACCCACATGACGCCTGTCTCGCCGGGCGGGAGCTCGGGCGCGCCCGGCCCGGCCGCGTCCGAGGGGAGGATCTTGATCGTGTACCCCTCCACGACGCGGCCGAGCGACCCCGGGCGCACGTCGCCGGGGCGGTTCGTGCAGTAGATGTGGAACATCTCCGCGGAGCCGATGCCGTCATAGACGTCGGCGTGGAACCGCGCGCGGAAGCGCTCGAGGAGCGCCGGCGGCAGCGCCTCGCCCGCGGACAGGTGGAAGCGGACGCTGGAGAGGTCGAGGCGCGGCGCGCCGCGCGCCGCGCGGGCGTCGTCGTCATCGAGCAGCTTGCCCATCATCGTCGGGACGTTGGTGACGACCGTCGGGCGATAGCGCTCGATGTACCGCGCGAGCGACTCCGGCGTCGGCCGCTCGACGAAGAGGCCCGACGTCGCGCCGACGGCGAAGGGGAACATCAGGTTGGTGCCCGTGGCGTAGCCGAAGAAGAGGCGCGGCACCGAGACGGTGATGTCGTCCCTGCGGTAGCCCACGGTCGCCTTGGCGTAGCGCTCGGTGTTGAAGGCGAAGTCGCGGTGCGTGTGCATGGCCGCCTTGCTCCTGCCGGTGGAGCCGGACGTGAAGAGCCAGATGGCGATGTCGTCGCGCCGGGTGGGCCGGGGGCCCGCCGGGGCGCGCTTCGCCGCGAGCGCCGCGCGCCCCTGCGCGAGGGCGCCGCGGAGCGAGGTGCCCCGCAGCGCCGCGAGGGCCGGCGAGACCGGGAGATCGGCCTCGAGATCGCCGCCGGTCGGGACCTCGGGCACCAGCACGACGGTGCGGACGTCCGTGGCCGCGAGCGCGCCTTGAAGCGCGAGCGCCTCGGCGACGCGCGGGATCGTGACGACCGCGGCGGCCCGCGTGTACTCGACGAGGTGCGCGAGGTCGGGCGCGGGCGCCTCGGGGTTGCCCATCGCCACGACGGCGCCGTGGCTCAGCGCCGCGAAGAAGGCCCAGACGAACGCGGGCGAGTCGTGCAGGACGATGAGCACCCGCTGCTCGAGCGCGACGCCCTCGACGGCGAGGTGCGCCTCGAGCATCCGGACCTTCTCGGCGACGTCGGCGTAGGTGTGCCGCTGATCGCCGAAGAGCAGCGCGACCTTGTCGCCGAGCCCCTCGCGCAGCCGATCGAACAGGAAGTAGTCGGCGAGGTTGAGCTCGTCAGGGAACGTCGGTGCGGTCATCGTCACGCCTCCATCGCGGCGCCGTGAGCCGGCGCTTTCCGCCCTCCGTGGTCGCGACCCCCGGCTCGTCGAGCCCCTCGCGATCCCAGAGCTGGCACGTCACGGGTCGGTGGCGCTGATCGAGCGCCTCGCAGTAATTGGAATAGATGCAACGTCGGACCTCCCCGCTGCGCCCGAGCCGCACCTTCAGGAACCAGTCGGGATCCGCGAGCGTCTGCCGTGCCGCCCCGATGAGATCGGCCTCGCCGCGCGCGAGGATCGCCTCGGCCTGGGCGAACGTGCAGATCCCCCCCGCCACGACGACCGGCGTGCCGAGGCCGGCCTCGCGCAGGGCGCGCCGGATCTGCGCCTGCTTCGGGACCTGCCGCCCGAACGGCCCCGCCGCGTCCGAGATCGCGGTCGGCATGCACTCGTATCCGCTCGGGCCGGTGTAGGGGTACGCGGCCTCGCCGACCTTGGGCTGCTTCGCGTCCTCGAACTTGCCGCCGGTCGACAGCGAGAGGAAGTCCATGCCGGCGCGCGCGAACGCGAGCGCGAAGAACGCCGCGTCGTCGACCCGGCTGCCCCCCGCGACGATGTCGTCGCAGAGGAAGCGGCAGCCCACCGTGAAGCGAGCGGAGACGGCGGCGCGCACCGCCGCGTACACCTCGAGCGGGAGGCGCGCGCGGCGCTCGCGATCGCCGCCGTAGCCGTCCGGGCGGGTGTTCAGCGCGGAAAGGAACGAGGCCATGGTGTAGGCGTGCGCGTAGTGGAGCTCGACCCCATCGAAGCCCGCCTCGCGCGCCCTCACGGCGGCCGCGGCGAAGAGGCCCGGCAGCGTCCGCGGCAGATCGCGGAGGTGAGGGAGCGCGACGTCGGTGACGCGCTCGCGCTCGCCGAAGCGCAGCGCCTCGAGCTCGCGGGGCGCGAGCACGGCCTCGAGCCGCGCGTCGTCGAGCGCGAGCAGCCGCTCGCGCACGTCGCGCTCCGGCGCGTCCCGGAGCGGCGGCTCCCCGAGCGCCGCGGACAGGGCGCGCCGGTGCGCGCCGGTGATCTCGAGGAACTCCCGCAGGAACCTGTCCTTCGCCGGGCGCCTGCGGATGCGGAGGAAGTCGATGAGCTGCAGGAACACGCGCGTCCTGCCGCCGCTCCGCGCGCGGACCGTCCGGACGAGCTCCCGGAGCCCCGGGACGAACCGATCGTGCCCGGCGCGGAGCAGCGGGCCGCTCGGCACGTCGCGGATCCCGGTCGCCTCGACCACGAGGGCGCCGGGCTGGCCTTCGGCGAAGCGGCCGTACCAGTCGAGCACGTCCTGCGTGACGACGCCCTCCTCGGTCGCGCGCCACGGGACCATCGCGGGCACCCACGAGCGCTCGGCGAGCTCGAGGCCCGAGGCGAGGCGGAGCGGCGAGAAGAGGCGCGCGCGCGCCGCCTCGCCCGCGCTCGGAGGCTCCTCGCGGGGCAGCGCGTGGCGGATCCGCTCCCGCGGCCTCCACATGGCTACCGCGCCCCGCCGCGAGCGCGCTCGTCGGCCGGGGGCTCCGCGGCGGCGCGCTCGAGGATGCCCTTCGCGATGATGAGCTTCTGGATCTCCGTCGTCCCCTCGTAGATGCGCAGCGGCCGGATCTCGCGGTACAGCCGCTCGACCTCGGTCCCCTCGATGACCCCCATGCCGCCGTGGAGCTGGACGGCGCGGTCGATGATCCGCTGCGCCGCCTCGGTGGCGAACATCTTCGCCATGGCCGCCTCGGTCGAGACGCGCGCCGCCGCGCCGGCCGCAGCCGTGTCGCGCTTGTGGGCCGCGCGGGCGACGAGCAGGCGGGCCGCGTCGAGCTCGGTCGCCATCTCGGCGAGGTAGGCGCGCACCATCTGCTGCTCCGAGAGGGGCGCTCCGAACTGCCTCCGCCGGGTGACGTGGGCGATCGCCTCGCGGAGGGCGCGCGCGGCCATCCCGTTCGCCGCCGCGCCGACCGAGATCCGGAAGGCGTCGAGCGTCTGCATCGCGAGCTTGAAGCCGCCGCCCACCTCGCCGAGCCGCGCGCTGTCGGGCACGCGGCAGCCGTCGAAGCGGAGCCGGCCGATCGGGTGCGGGACCGACATCGGCAGCGGCTCCGAGGCGACGCCCTCTGCGCCGCTGTCGACGAGGAACGCCGTGATCGCGGCGCGCCCGCCGTCGCGCGGCGGCGCGCCCGTGCGGGCGAAGACCACGAGGTGGTGCGCGAGCGGCACGTTCGAGATCAGCACCTTCTCGCCGTCGAGGACCCACCCGTCGCCCTCGCGGCGGGCCTCGGTCCTCAGCGAGGCGACGTCGCTGCCCGCCTCGGGCTCGGTCAGCGCGAAGGCCCCGATGCGCCGCCCCGAGAGCACGTCGGGCAAGATCGCGCGGCGCTGCGCGTCGCTGCCGGCCAGCACGATCGGGTACGAGCCGAGCCCTTGCACCGCGAAGATCGCGTCGGCGAGCGGGGCGACCTGGCCGAGCGCCTCGCGGATGAGGACCAGCGAGCGCACGTCGACGGCGGTCGCGTCCGCGGGGCGGCCGCTGCCGCTCGGCGCGCCGCCGAGCGCCTCGGGGACGAGGTGCGCGTAGAGCCCGAGCGGCTCGCCCATGCCGCGCGCCACGGCGGCGGCGTCGTGCGCCCTGGCGAGCCGCGCGAGCGGGGCGAGCGCCTCGGGCGTCAGCCGCGCGGCGAGCGCGGCATGGCGCTCCTCGAAGAAGACGGGGAGCTCGGCGGAGGAGAGCGCGAGCCCGCTCATACGCGGGGCGTCTCCTGGCCGGTGGACCGCGGGGTGGGGGGCGCGTCGGCGTCGCCGGGCGCGGCCGGCGCGTCGCCCAGGTCGGCGCCCTCGAAGCGCGGCGGGCGCTTCGCCCTGGTCGCCTCGTGGGCCTCGCGGAAGTCGGGGTGGGCCATGCAGATGGCCTGCGCCTGCGCCTCGGCCTCGATCGCGGCGGCGAGGGGCATCGTGCGCTCGCTCTCGAGCATCTGCTTGGTGATCGCGTGCGCGAACGCCGGCCCGCGCGCGAGGCGCTCGGCCCAGCCGCGCGCCACGCCCAGCGCGTCGCTGTCGGCGACGACGCGGTTCACGAGGCCGATGCGGAGCGCCTCGTCGGCGCCGATGAGATCGCCGAAGAAGAGCAGCTCGGCGGCGCGCCCCTGGCCGACGATGCGCGGCAGGAGGTACGAGGCGCCCATGTCGGCGCCGGACAGGCCGACCTTGGGGAAGATGAACCCGAAGCGGGCGCTCGCCGCGGCGATGCGCAGGTCGCAGGCGGCGGCGATCACCGCGCCCGCGCCGACGGCGACCCCGTTGACGGCGGCGATGACCGGGCGCCGGAGCTCGCAGATGCTCTGGATCAGCGCGCCGGTCGCGCGGGTGAACTCGAGCAGCCCCCGCGCGTCGCGCGCGAACAGCTCGGCGATGATCCCGTCCACGTCGCCGCCCGAGCAGAAGCCGCGCCCCGCTCCGGTGAGCACGACCGCGCGCGCGGCCGAGCGCTCGAGCGAGCGAAACGTGGCCGTGAGCTCGCCGTAGACCTCGAAGGTGAGGGCGTTCAGGCGGTCGGGGCGGCTCAGCGTGATCTCCGCGACGCCGCGGCTGATCTCGAGCTGGAAGGAGCGGGGTGTGAGGGTCATGGGCATCTCCTGGGTCCGGCGCGCGCCGGACGCGAGCCTCGCGCGATCAGGGCTTCGTCCGCGTGCGCCGCGGGGGGCTCCGCGCGCTCCGCTCGGCGTGCGCGCGGGCGCTGCCGGGGCGCGACGGGACGGGCATGTCCGGCTCGCGGAGCGTGGTGCGCAGCTTGTCGAGCAGCCGCGTCAGCGTGGAGAGCTCGGCCGGGCTCAGCCCGGAGAACACCTTCGCCACGCGCGCGGCGTGCCGCCGCTCGGCGTCGCGGAACGCGCGCTGCCCCTTGGCGGTCAGGTGCACCCGCCACGCGCGGCGGTCGCTCGGGTCCGCCCGCCGCTCGACCATGCCGTCGCGCGCCGCGCGATCGACGAGCCCGGTGAGGTTGCCCGCCGTGACGAGCATGCTGCGGGAGAGCGACGCGAGCGTCTGCCCGTCGCTGCGCACGAGGTTCGCCAGGAGGTCGAAGCGCGGGAGGGTCATCTCGTGCTCCAGGTCCTCCCGGATGGCCGCGAGCGCGCGCTTGTGGACCGCGAGGATGCGCACCCAGGCGCGCACGGCGGCCTGATCGCCGCGCGCGCTCTCCGGCGGGGGGACCACGGCGAGCGGCCGCCTCGCCGGCGCCCCGCGCCTCACGGGCCGCCCCCGCCCCCGCGGCGCGCGTCGAGCGCCGCGACGGCCTCGATCTCCACGAGCGCGCGCCGCTCGACGAGCCCCGCGACGCCGAGGAGGGCCATCGCCGGGAAATGCTTGCCGAACCGCGCCCGCCACGCGGCGCCGATCGCGCGGAGCGAGCCCCTGTACGCCTCGAGATCGGTCACGTAGACGGTCATGCGCGCGACGTCGCCCGGCGCCCCGCCGGCGGCCGCGACGACCGCGAGCACGTTGTCGAGCGCCTGGGCGAACTGCTCGGCCAGATCGTCGCTCCGGAACCGCCCGGACGCCGGGTCCCACCCGATCTGCCCCGCGATGTGCAGCGTCCTGCCGCTCGTCACGACGCCGTTGGCGTAGCCTCGCGGCGCGGGCCACCCGGCCGGCTGCACGATCTCGAGATCGCCGTTCACCGCATCACCTGCCCCCCGTCGACCGGGATCGCCTGGCCATGGATGCTGCGCGCCTCGTCGCTGCAGAGCATCGCCACGACGAGCGCGACCTCGCCGGGCTCGACCATCCGGCCCTGGGGCGACATCGACTCGAGCGACCGCCGCGCCGCGTCCTCGCCCCGCCCGGTCTTCTCGGCGATGCGGGAGATCGCCTCGTCCGCCATCCTCGTGTTCACCCACCCGGGGCAGACGCAGTTGATGGTCACCGGCGTCCGGGCGATCTCCAGCGCGATGGCGCGGGTCATGCCGACCATGGCGTGCTTCGACGCGCAGTACGCGGTCGAGTAGGCGCACCCGACGAGCCCGGCGGTCGAGGCGACGTTGACGACGCGCCCGAACCCGCGCGCGATCATCTTCGGGATCAGGGCGCGGCAGAGCGCGAAGGCGCCGGTCACGTTGACCGCGAGCATGCGGTCCCAGAGCGCGTCGCTGGTCCTGTCGAACGGCGCGCTCTCGGCGACGCCCGCGTTGTTGACGAGCACGTCGATGCGCCCGAGCTGGGCTTCGAGCGCGGCGATGGCCGGCGGCGCGCCCTCGCGATCGCCGACGTCGAGCCGGACGGCGACGCCCCCGACGGCCGCCGCCGTCTCCTCGATCTCGGCCTGCGTGCGGCCCGCGACGGCGACGCGCGCGCCGCCCTGCGCGAGCCGCTCGGCGATCGCCCGGCCGATGCCGCGACCCCCACCCGTGACGAGCGCGATCCTGCCTTCCAGGGACATCCGGAGCACCTAAATCATATATATATGAAGCACAAGCCGAAGTCACCCTCGTCGGCCCGCGGCGCGTCGTCTGGAACGTAGTGGGCGGAGAGCATGGACGAAGACCAGAGCGGGCGCGGCCGAACGATCTGCGCCGCCGCCGCGAGGGCGGTATGGTCCAGCTCGACGGCCACGCCGGATCGCCGGGGCGCGGAGCACGCGCTCCACCCCGCGATCTCGCTCGCGCAGTCGATCGTCGACGTGGTCGATCCGATCCACTACGCTGCGCGCCTGTTCGTCGCGCCCCGCGACGGCTTCGCGCCGAAGGGCGTCTACATGACCGAGAGCATCGACCCGAAAGGCACCGGCGACACGTTCGCGCCGCCTCGCGGCACCGAGATGCACGCCGTGGCGAGGGGCTTGCCGCTGCAGCTGCCGGCGGACGCCGAGAGCGCGGCCGGCGCGCTCGCGTCGCGCGTCGCCGCGCTGCTCGCATGCGCCGGCGTGGAGGCGCGGCCCCCGGCGGCAGGGGCGGGCGCGTGGTCCCTCGCGCTGGCCGAGCCGCCGGATCTCGCGGCGCTCTACGCGGCGGCGGACGGCATCGCGCTCCCGGACGGCACGCTCATCCTGCCGCGCGGCGACGTCGCGCGGGCGACGGCGTGGCTCGCGGAGGAGCGCTCGCTCGACTGGGCGCGCGACCTCGTGGTCATCGGGGAGCGGGAGGATCTCGTCATCGTGCTCGACCTCGACGTCGCGGGCGCGCGCGCCGGGGGCGGCGTGCTCGAGGCGCCGACCGACGGGCTCGCCTCGTTCCAGCGCGTCGCCCGCTCGGTGGTCGGCTACCTGGAGCGGCGCCTCGGCGTCGCAGGGGCCGAGGCCGCGGCGCCCGAGGTGCGGGCGCGCGAGGCCGCGGCGCGCCGCGACCTCCCGGCGCTCGTCGAGGCGCTCGCGGAGGAGATGTACCCGGGCGCGGAGCGGCAGGTCGCGCACGCGGCGCTCACGCTGGGCGCGCTCCTGTCGGAGCGCGGGGACGAGGCGGCGCTGGAGGCCTTCGCGCGCTCGGTCGAGGCGCGGGTCGCGGCGGCGCCGCGGGGCGCCGCGGGGCCGGAGCGGCTCGCGGCGTGGCGCGCGTGCGAGATCGTGGCGCGAGAGGCGGGCTCGGAGGCGATCGCAGCGGCGTGCGCGGCGCGGGCGAGCGGCGGGGGGTAGGGGGGAGGCTAGGGGAGCGGGGGTAGCGGCGGAGGCGGCGCCTTGCCGCTCAGCGGATCGCGCTCACCGTTGGCCGCGCTCGCGGAGCATCGCTCGCCACGCGCGCACGACCGTCGTCTGGTCACCCTTGCGCACCATGAACTCCGTCAGCGCCGCGGTGTCGAGCCCCGGCAAGAACCGGCTTCGCTCCGTCTCGGCGTAGCCATCCGGGCCGAGGACGTGAAGAGAGAGCTTCCCCTTCTTCAGGAACCAGACCTCCGGCACGCCGAGCCCTGCATACACGGACAGCTTGTTGATGGTCCCGCTCTTCTCGATGATCTCGATCGCGAACTCCGGGATCCCCCCGTCCTCCACCGAACCGAAGACGTAGCACTCGTCCGGCTCCACTCCCCGCGCCGCGAGCCGCCTGCGGACGGTCATACTGCCGTACCCGCTGAGTGGCAGCTCCGCTTGCTCCGCGTAGGCCTCGACGAGGCGGGCCAGGATCGTCTTCCGTCCTTCGTGGGGTCCGCCCGGGCTCATCAGCTCCAGCACTCCGTCGCAGTACGTCACCCGCACGCCGGCGCGGTCACCGAGGACGGCCAGCAGGGCCTCGTACTCCTCCCACGAGACGTCATGAAGGACGATGAGCTGGTCTTCCGAGCCGTCTGCCGCGGCCGCATCGGCGTGCTCGGCGGGGGGGGCGAGGAGGGGTGCAGCGGCGGCCATGACAGCGTGCTCCTTCGGAGGAGTATCACCGCCGGGCGGCGCGCCGGCAACCCACGCGGTTGGACTTCGCGCGACTCGTCCCGGCGGCTTCCGCGCCACGCCGGACGATCCGGGCGCACCCTGCAGAGTCGAAGGCTCGTCCGCACCCAGCATGCGAGCGGCTATGGCTGCTCACCACCCGAGCGCCTCGGGAACTGCCCCGAACAGCGCATTGAGATTCGGGACCTTCTCCCGCTGGCGCTTCATCTCGTCCCACACGGTCCGGTGCGGATGCCGGCGGAGCGCGTTCACCTTCCTCGCGATCTCGGCCTGCGGTCGTCCTGCTTGCCGGAGCGCGCCGATGTCGCGAAGCAAGCTCTCGTTGGCCTCGAAGGCGTCCTGGCGCGCGGCGCACAGGTACTCCCGCTCGTTGAGCCCGAGCAGGTCGACCGTGTAGCGCGCTCGCTCGCGCGCGAGGCCTGCCTCGTGGCGCGCGTCGAAGCGCCCTGTCGACAGATCGAGGTGCATGAGATCGAGCGGGTCCTCGTGCCGCGGATCGATGAGGAGCGCCTCGCCGGGCTCCGGGGCCATCACCGGCGCGCCTTGCTTCCTGGTGACATCCAAGATCGTGCCATCGGGGCGGAACACCTTGAACCGGCTCGACTTCGACGGATTGCACAGGCTGCAGGCGTACAGGAAGTTTGCCCAGGCGAAGACGAACTCGGGGTAGAGCGCCTTGGGTCGAAAGTGCTCCACGTCGCTGCCGCGGGAGTCCTCGCAGAACATGCAGTAGCGGGAGCTCGGGCACATGCGCAGGAGCATCTCGCGCGCAACCGAGATGGGCTTGTTCTTCCTCTTCCTGTCCCAGAGGCGCTGCGCTGCCTCGACCTGCCCGGCGTACGACGGCTCGTCGTCCACCTCGGCCTGGTAATCGCGCAGCTCGTTCAGCGCCGCCTCGGCGCCGTCCGGGCACGAGGACAGGCACACGTGGATCACGCGGCCCCGCGGCGCGTGCTGACGGCCGAGGTGGGGAAGATCGCCCGGAGCCGCTCCTGCTCCTCCATCTCCTCCGGAGAGATGCCTCGTTCCAGCTCCTTCCGGTTCAGGGCCACGAGCTTTTCGAGCAGGCGCTTGCCCTCCTCGGAACGCGTGACGCCTCGGCCGAACACATCGGTCCCGTAGGCATCGAGCACGTTGCCGTAGCGCAGGCGCTCGAAATCGACGCCTTCGACCCGCCGGGCCTCCTCGTCGCTGCCGGGCGCCGGCAGCAGGAACACGGTGTCCGCCGCCTGGCACACGAGCGGGCTGTGGGTGGTGACCAGGAACTGGACGTTGGGGAAATGCTTCTTGAACCAGTGCCCGATCTGGCGCTGCCAGCTCGGGTGGAGGTGCGCGTCGATCTCGTCGATGAGCACGACGCCGCCGGGCAGGACGACGGTCGGGTCCTCCGGGTCGAAGACGCGCTCGTGCCCGAAGACCGCGGCCATGTGCCGGATGAGGTCGAAGGTCAGGCTGAGCACGGCGCGGTAGCCGTCGCTGAGATCCTCGACGGGGATCTCGAAGCCGTTGCCGTCGACGAAGGTAACGCCGTCCGAGGAGACGTCGGCCAGGTGGGCTCCATGGGGCAGGAAGAACGGGGGGCCCGCGTCGCTCGCGAACTTCTTGAACGGATCGAGGAGCGCACCTTCCGGCTTGTTGTCGAGCTGCTTGAACCGGAGCTCGCGCAGCCAGGCGAGGCTCTCGGTCAGGGCGATGCGGGAGTCGAACAGGGAGATGTGCCGAGCTACGCGCGGCTGGTCCATGAACATCTTCTCGTACGCCGGGTCTCCGTCGGAGAAGCGGCGGAACGGCCCGTACGCCGCGCTGAAGGCGCCCGCGGCGCGGCGAAAGAGCGCGCGTGCGGCCTCGGTCTGCTCGAAGATCTTCGTCTCGGTGCCCGCCTGCGCGAGCTCCAGGATCAGATCGAGCGAGAGATCGGTGCGGATGTCGCTGCCGTCCTGTCCCGCGGCCGGGTGCAGACCCGGCGGGTTGGGGTGCGGGTCGTGGGGCGTCACCTCGTACGAGAGCCGCGCTTCGACGCGCGCGCTCGTCGCGTCCCGCCGCACCCATTCGCCCCACGGCTGCCGGAGCGCGCCGGACGCGTCCGGGCCGAGCAGGGAGAGCGCGACGGCCCGCAGGAACGAGCTCTTGCCGGCGCCGTTCTCGCCGAGGATCACGTGCCAGCCGGGGCCGCGCTCGGCGCGCGGCAGCTCCCACTGGATCGAGGTGATGGACCGGACGCGCTCGACGTTTATCCGCCGCAGGTACATGGGTCCAGCCGGCTCCGTGCCAGGCACCGGCAACAGGAGCGGGAGCGGAAGCGGCAGCCGGAGGTGATCCCAGAGGGCGGGATCATCAAGGCCGCTCGCGCGTTGCCGGAGGCGATCCCGGAGGAGCGCGATGAGCGCGCCTGCCAGCGACCAGCTCCTGGGCAGCGCGTGGCGATAGAGCGCGAGGAGAACCTGGTCGAGCGTGTCGCGATCCAGCAGCAAGGACAGGAACTGAAAGAAGCGAGAGAGCTTGTGGAGCGGGAACACCTCCGCCGACCAGTGCTCGACCAGCTCCCTGGCGGTGACCTCGGGGTCGTCCTGGACTAGCTGACCCTGTGCCAGGATCAGCAGAACCGCTGCGACGCGAGTATCAGCGTCCGCGAATCGTTCCGGTTGCAGCAGCGTCGGGTTGAGCCCCCTCGGACTCCCGTAGCCGTGAACGGCCATCAAACCGAGTAGCCTGACGAGAGCGTCTCGAGATGGCTGCGCCGAATATAGAGTGGCGATCCATTGGATGGCATCGGAAGTTTGTTTGTGTGTCTCAAGGGTATAGAGATCGGTTCGCCAGTCCGGCTCGATGTGCGTTGCGCTTTCGAGGGCGTCGTACCAAGCTGCCGTGCTTGCGCTCAGGTCTGCGCCGGCGACGAGTGCGTAGGGCGATAGCCTTCTTTCGGTTGCGCCCAGCAGGCTGGCAAGCTCATCAGGCGAGAACGGCTTGCTCAAGCGTTTCCCGGCTCGCCCGAGCCACTTGCATGCATAGAGGAGTATCCTTGCGACGGCGCGGCGAATTGCCGCTGTGCTTGCGGCGGCAAAGTCGTTTCTCAGCGCTGTGGTCCAGCGGTCCTTGTCCGTGTCGGACAGCCTCAGCGCAATCCCGTGTGGGGCGGGCGATGGAAATCCCTCCGCAGCAATCCGCGCCCCGAACGGAGCTTCTTCGTCCGTCAGGCTTAGAATGTCATCCCATCGGACGCCCTGGCTAGTCCACCTGGCCTCGGCTGCTTGCCAGTCGGATCGGTCTCCGAGCACGCCGGAGCGTGCTAACTGAGACATCCGGGCCAGGTCTGCTGGGGACGACGATGTCTCCAGGCATGCAGCCAGCGGCCATGGCACATAGGAGGAGAACCACCGGCCAAGCTTCTCTAACGCGCCGTGCTCCGCAAGCTGACCGAGGGCCTTGGCCAGCGACCGCGCGGAGGGATCGACGGCGAATTCGGCAGCTGCGGTCCAGGCGGTCCACGAAGGTTCGGTGAGTCGCGCATTGGCCAGGTCTTGCCATGCGGTGATGGCGCTCCCCAGTGGTGAGAGATCGATGTAGGCGTCTGTGTCAAATCCATCGAACTGAACGTGAATGTCGGGGGAGCGTGCTGATGGCTCGATGATGCCGGCTACGGCGGTCAGCCAGGAAGGTGATGGTGTCTCGTTGTGTGCGAGAGCGGTGTCGTCCAGCGCCGATTCCAGGAAGTGGGGCGTGAAGTCTTCTGGTGCTTCGCATACACGTTGATGAAGCCAAGGGCTCATGGTGCCTGTGTTCTCAGCGACAGCGACGACAATGGAGCGTCGCGTCTCGCCATCGGCTGGCCAGTGCGCATCCGCGAGTTGATAAGCCCAGTCGACGCCGAGCTCGGCGGCAACGATGGTGCTGAGCCATGCCGCGAGGCGGGCAGGTATGCATCCATCCGTGAGACGATGGAGGAGAGCCCCCCGGAGCGTGTCAACCGTGCTCGTCGCCTGGATCTCGGCAAGCCGGATGTGCTCGGGACCAGGAGGCAGATCGAGGAGGCGCGTGGCGATCTCCATCAGCCGCCGCGCGTACTTCGGCTGCTCGAGCGCGGAGCCCTCCTCGAGGATATCGAGCGCCAGCATCGAGCCCGCCAGCGTGGCGCGGGCCGTCTCGTCCTCCGGATCGTCGTTGAGCTGCGGGCAGATCCGCTCCGTGAAGGCGTCGCGCAGATCCGAGAGCTCGGTGAAGCACTTGCTCACCAGGAACAGCACCACGTTCCGGAAGCTCGCCGCCTTGGCCAGCCTCGCGATGCGCTTCTCGAGCAGCACCTCACCCTTGCTTGCCAGGGCCCAGGCGGCCATGAACTCCTGGAGTGAGCGGATCTCGAACCCGAAGCGGCCGGGCTGCGGCTCGACGAGGAACACGAGGCGATCCCGCGCCGCCTGCACGATGCGGCCCGTGAGCTCTCGCCGCGCCTGCGGCTCGATCTCGTCTTCGGCGAGCACCGCGTCGATCACCTGCTCCAGTCGGCCGGCCGTCATCAGCGCCGCCGTGCCACCGGAGCGCTCTGACTCCACCTGCAGGAGCAGCGCGACGTTCGCGTGGATCCGATCGATGTACGCCCGGTGGCTCCGCAGGAGCTCGGCCGTGTCGTTGAGCGCGACCCGGACTCCCGCGCTGGCGGGGCCCTCGACGGTCCTCTCCATCTCGCGCTCGTAGATCACCCGGTAATAGTCGCGGAAGAGATTCCAGCGTTCCCTCGGCGCCCGGCCGACGCGATCGACCAGGGTGGCCATGATCGTCACCTGGAGCGGGCTGCGCATCAGGCGCGCCGTGGCCTCCTCCTCGGCGGCGAGCCGGAGCCGCTCCAGCACCTTCTTCCGGCGCTCGGGCGGTTCGGCGAAGCGCGCCTCCGCGAGCTTCTCCGCGTATGCCAGCGCGCGCGCCTTGGACAGCGGAACGAGGTAGCGCGTTTGCAGCGCGAGGCCGAAGCCTTCGAGCTCGCCCGCGTAGCCCTGCGGCCGCGTCGTCGCCACCACGAGGCCGCGCGCCCCGCCGCGCAGGAGCCACGCGACGAGTGAGCGCGCCGCGGTCAGCATCCGGTCGCGGTCGCTCGACGCCGGCACCTCGTCCAGCCCATCGAGCACCAGAAGCCACGGGCACGCCACCAGGAGCCGCTGCAGCTGAGCGGGAGCGAGGACTCGCCCGGTCCGCTCCTGGATCGACGCGGTGAGGTACTCCAGCAGCGCCAGCGGGGCCTCGGCCTCTTCTGTCGCTGCCTCGCCGGGGGTGCCGCGCGCCGCGAGCCAGGCAGCCACCTCGGCGAGCACCAGGCGCACCGGCAAACACGGCGCGATCGGCCGTCCGAGCTCCTCCTGCGCCCGGGGGCCCGCGAACGCTTCCACCGCTTTGCGAGCTTCTTCGTCGAGCTGAGCCGCCCGCGGCGCGAGGAGCGCAGCGCGGTGCAGCTGGCACAGGAGCTGACCTAGCGTCGATTTTCCCTGCCCTGGGCCGCCGATCAGCACGAATCCGGTCATCGGCTCCGGGGGATCACCGTGCTCGGCGAGCTCCGCGGTTGTCGCCATCTCGCGGGTCGCGCGGCGCCCGGTCACGCGTGCACCGCTCGCCCGCTCCACGAGCCGGCGAGGCTGCAGCTGGAGCACACGATCCACGAAGCCACGGACGGGCGCGCCGGACTCCGACGGCTCGGGCTGAGGCGTCGTCGCGACCTCCAGATCGACGAACACCCGCGCAAGCGGGATCCCGCCTTCCACGCCGGCGCCAGCCTGCTCCAGCCGGGCGAACCGATCGCCGACGAGTTGGGCAGCGAGCCACCTCGCCAGCGTTTCTGCCACCTCGGGGCCGAGCCCGGCACGCGCCGCCGCCTCGGTCAGGAGATCCGTCGGAACATCGGAGGCGCCGGCATCGTCCGAGCCGGGCTCGCTGGATGGCACGCTTTCCTCGGCGCCTGCAGAGATCGATGACATAGGACCCCGGGACCGTACCAGACCCCCGCCCCCGAGGAGGCGGCTGGGAGCCCCCGGCGGATGGGAAACGATCTGGAGGAGGCAGCCAGGAGCCCTCGGCGGATCGGAAACGGTGCGGCGGAGGCAGCTGGGAGCCCCCGGCGGACCGGAAACGGTCGCCGGAGCATCGTCCTCCCTGGCAGCACACCAGATGCCAAACCAGGCGGGCCACCGATTTCAGGGATGGGCCTGGGTTCTCGATCTTCCGAGCGCCGCCCCGCCGCGCCTTCAGAACACGCGCCCCAGCCCGTCGAGCGCCGCGACGCGGTAGGCCTCGGCCATGGTGGGGTAGTTGAACGTCGTGTTCACGAAGTACCGGATCGTGTTGTGCGGCGCAGGCTGCGACATGATCGCCTGCCCGATGTGGATGATCTCCGCGGCGTTCTCGCCGAAGCAGTGGATGCCGAGCAGCGCGAGCGTCTCGCGGTGGAAGATCAGCTTCAGCATCCCGACCTGCTGGCCCGTGATCTGCGCGCGCGCGAGCGTCTTGAACGTCGACTTCCCCACCTCGTAGGGCACCTTCTCCGCCGTGAGCTCCCGCTCGCTCTTGCCCAGCGACGAGATCTCGGGCGTCGTGTAGATGCCCGTGGGGATGTCACGGACCAGCTTGTCGTCGGCGTGGCCGCAGATGTGGCTGGCCGCGTACCGGCCCTGGTCGTAGCTCGCGCTCGCGAGCGCCGGGAAGCCGACCACGTCGCCGACCGCGTAGATGTGCGGCTGGCTCGTCTGGAAGGTCTCGCTCACCTCGAGCTGACCGCGCTTGTTCGGCGTGATGCCGACGTTCTCCAGGCCGAGATCGGCCGTGTTGCCCGACCTCCCGTTGGCCCAGAGGAAGACCTCGCTCCGGAGCTTCTTCCCGCTCTTCAGGGAGAGCACGACGCCCTCCTTCGTGGCCTCGACCGCCTCGTGCTCCTCGCCGTTCAGGACGCGGATCCCCTTGTCGCAGAAGTGGTACCCGAGCGCGTCGGTGATCTCGTCGTCGAGGAACTCCAGGAGATGGGAGCGCGTGTTCACGAGGTTCACGGCGACCTGCATGTTGCGCAGCATCGACGCGTACTCGCAGCCGATGACGCCCGCCCCGAAGATGGTGATGCTCCGGGGGGTGTGATCCATGCGCAGCAGCGTGTCGCTGTCGAAGACGCGCGGGTGGCTGAAGTCGATGTCGGCCGGCCGGTACGGGCGCGAGCCGGTCGCGATGACGAAGCTGTCGGCCGCGTACCGCCGGCGCTGGCCGCCGTCGCCCTCCACCTCGATCGTGTGCGGATCGACGAACCTGGCCTGCCCCGGGACGAGCCGGACGCGGTTCCGGTCGTAGAAGCTCTCCCGCAGATCGACCTGCTCGTCGATGACGCGGTTCGCCGTCGCGAGGAGCTCGGCGAACGGGTACTCCGGAACCACATCCATCCGCTTGTAGATGGGGCTCTGGTTGATCAGGTTCATGTGGTAGATCGCGCGGCGCAGCGCCTTGCTGGGGATCGTCCCCCAGTGGGTGCAGCCCCCGCCGACCCGCGTGTAGCGCTCGATCGCCGCGACCGATTTGCCGTGCTTCGCGGCCGTCATGGCGGCGCCTTCGCCGCCCGGCCCCGTGCCGAGGATGATGAGATCGAAGTGCGGGGTGGTCACCATCGAGTTCCTTGCCTCCGGCGCGCCGAGCGCGCGTGCGCCGGGAGAAGGCTACTCGAACTGGAGCGGCTCGTCGTCGCCCCCGACGCCGAGCATCTCGAGGATCTGCCGCACCTCCATCGCGGCCTCGACCTCCGGGCCCGCGTCGAGGAAGCCCTGGAGGTGCTTCCGCGCGAGCGCGCGGTTGCCGCGGGCCGCGTGCGCCAGCCCCATCGCGTGCATCGCCTCGCCGTCCTTCGGGAACCGGCGGAGCGCCTCCTTCGCCTGCGCGATCGCGCCGTCCGTGTCGCCGAGGCGGCGGAGCGCGTGCGACAGGCCGACCCGCGCCCCGAGGAAGCTCGGCGCGAGCCGCACGGCGGCGCGGTACGCGTCGCGCGCCGGCTCGAGCTGGCCGAGCTCGTAGAGCGCGTGCCCGAGCAGGTTGTACGCGTACGGGTTCGACGGGGAGGCCTTGATCACGTCGCGCAGCGCGACGAGCGCCTCCTGGACTTGCTCCTCTTGCAGGAGCTCGGCCGCCTCCTCGACGGCCTCCCAGTGGGCGGCGTCGATCGATTCGTCCACCACGGCTCTGAGCACCATGGCGCGCAGTCTAGCCAGATTCGGCGCGCCGTCCCGGGCTCCTTCGTGGTACCGGCCGGGCGGTGAGGCGCCCGCCGTGGATCCGGCCGCTCTTGTGGCACGCGAGCGCCGCGATCCCGGTGCTCGGCGCCGCCGCGGCGTTCTACGGCCCCGCGCTCGCCAGGACGGGCGGCGTCTGGCCGGCGCCCCTCGACGACGTCTACATCCACTTCGGGTTCGCCCGCGCCGCGGCCCTCGGCCACCCGTTCTCGTGGATCCCGGGCAACGGCTACTCCTCGGGCGGGACCAGCCTGGCGTACCCCCTCGCCCTGGCGCCCGGGTACCTGCTCGGCTTTCGCGGCGCGTGGCTCGGCCTCTTCGCCGCGCTCCTCGCGTGCGCCGCGCTGCTCGATCTCTGCCGGTCGCTCCGGCGGCTCCTCGAGCCCCGCGGCGGGCCGGGCGCCGCCTCCTCCCGCTGGGTCGCCTGGGCCGCGCCGCTCTTCGTCGTGGCCGTGCCGTTGCTCGACTGGAGCTGGTTCTCCGGGATGGAGGTCGCGCTGCTCGGCGCGGTGATGGGCCGGGCGCTCGTCGCGGTGCGGCGCGCCGAGCTCGCCCCGCCGGCCGAGCGCCCGGCCGAGCAGCTCCGGGCAGGGCTCCTGGCCGCGCTGCTCGTCGCGACGCGGCCCGAGGCCGTCGCGCTCGCGGCGCCGCTCGCGGTCGCCGTGGCCCACGCGGCGGGCTCGCTGGGCGCGGCGGCGTCGCTCGCGCGCGCGTCCCTGCCGACCGCGCTGCTCCTCGGTGTGCAGGCCGCCGCGAACCGCGCGCTCACGGGGGAGTGGAGCGCGGCGGGGGCGGTGCGCAAGCTCATCCTCTCGAACCCGTACCCGGCGCCGCTCGAGAAGGCGCTGGAGGTGATCAAGAACCTCGCCGCGCTGCGGGTGCAGGCGCTGGAGAGCGCGCTCGGAGGCCCGTCCTACGCCTTCCTCTTGCCGCTGCTCGGCGCGATCGCGGCGCTCGACCGGCGGACGCGGCGCCTCGCCGTGCCGCTCCTGATCGGCGCCTACGGCTCGCTGCTCCTCGTCGCGCTCAACACGACGGCGCGCTACCAGAACCTCCGCTACGCCGCCCCGGCGCTCGCGATGCTGCTCGTCGCCGCGGCCCTCGGGACCGAGGCGCTCGCGCGGCGGGGGCGGCTCGCGGCCGGCGTCGCCGCGGCGCTCGCGCTCGCGGCGCTCGCGGCGCCCTCGGCGTGGTTCGCGCGGCAGATCGACCACTTCGCCCGATCCTCGGCCAACATCGCCGGGCAGCAGGTCGAGGTCGCGCGGCGCCTCGCCGCGCGCGCGCGCCAACACCGAGCGCCGCGGCGGGTGCTGCTCGGCGACGCGGGTGCGATCCCGTACCTGTCGGGGATCCCGGCCATCGACGGGCTCGGGCTCGGCGGGTACCGGGGGATGCCGTTCGCGCGGGCCTCGGTGCACGGGGTGCCGGCCGTCGTCGAGCTCATCGAGCGGCTCGACGCCGCCGAGCGGCCCGACGTCTTCGCCCTGTACCCCTCGTGGTGGGGCGGGCTCGCGGACGTCTTCGGCCGGCGCGTCGACGCGGTGAAGATCGACGACAACGTGATGTGCGCCGCGGACGAGAAGGTGATCTACGAGGCGGACTGGTCGGCGCTCGCCCCGCCGGGGGAGCGCCGCGACGGGGCCATCGACGAGGTGGATATCGCCGACCTGGTCGACGAGCGGACGCACGGCTACGCGTTCCCGTCGCCGCGCGGCGGCTGGGTCGTCGGCGCCGTGCTGCGGGACGGGAGCGACGGCGGCGGAGCGCCGCGGTTCGACGCCGGCAGGATCATCCCCGAGGGGCGCGAGCAGTCGTTCGCCATCGGAGCGGCCGACGCGGCCGACGCGGCCGACGCGGCCGACGCGGCCGACGCGGCCGACGCGGCCGACGCGGCCGACGCGAGCGCCCGCGGGCCCGCCGTGCTCGCGCTGCGCACCGACGGGGGCGGCCCGATCGCGATCGGCGTGGCGGTCGAGCGCGCCGCGGACGAGGCGCGCGTCGAGGTGCCAGAGCGCCCTCTGGACCGCTGGTCCGAGATCCGGGTGCCGCTGCGCGACGTCGCGCCGGGGGACATCGTCCGGATCCGCGCGCTCCGGGGGACGTTCCGCAGCTTCCATGTCTGGCTGCTAAGGCCATGATCGGCCTCCTCGCCGTCCGCGCGGCGTCCTCGCGGCGCGCGCCCGCGACACAGCGCGTCGTGAGCCACGGGGACGTCGCGCGACGGATCCATGGTAAGAGCCACCACGTGGCGAGGTGGTTCCGTGCGTCGGCCTTCGCGGCGACAGCTGGCAGGGAGGTGGCCTCGTTCGCGAGGCAGGCGGTCCTCCTGCCGTACGACACCCTCGCGCCGGTGATCCCTGACGGGGCGCGCGACGGCGATGAGGTGGTGGTCATCCTCCACGGGCTCTTCGCCTCCGCCGGCGTGCTCCGGCCGCTGCGCACGGCGATCGAGCGCCACGCCGCGATGTCGCGCGCCTCGCGGGCGCGCGGTCGGACGGACCCGGCGCGCGCCGAGCCGCCGTGGTCGGTCCACACGGCGACGATGTCCTACGCGCCGGGGCCCGGCGTCGAGGCGCTGTCGGCGCGCCTCGGGGCGCTCGTCGCGGCGCTGCCGGGCGGCGTGCGCTTGCACCTCGTCGGCCACAGCATGGGCGGCATCGTGTGCCGCTTCTTCGCGCAGGAGGTCGGCGATCCGCGCGTCGTGCAGACCATCTCCATGGCGAGCCCGTTCGGCGGCATCCCGCGCGCAGGGCTGCTCGGCTTCGGCGGCGCGCGCGATCTCGACGCGTCGAGCCCGGTCCTCCGGCGCGTCCTGCTCGGGACGGCGCGGTCGAGCGTCCCGCACCTGTCGATCGTCGCGGGGGCCGACACGCTGGTCCGCTCGCCCATCGCGCACGCGCTGCCGGGCGGCGCGGTGCGGGTGATGGAGGGGCGGGGGCACAACACGCTCCTCTTCGATCCCGAGGTGGCCGCGCTCGTGGCGCGGCACATCGTCGCGCGGCGCGGCACCTTGCGTTGAACGCGCGCTGACCTATCGCCGCTCGGCGCTTCGTGCTAGCTCGCTCGCGTGCGCTCGCCCATCGCCTGCCTCGCCGCCGTCGGGGCCTTGCTCGCCCCGCTCGCCTGGTCCTCGCCTTCGCGCGCGGACGCCTCCGCGTGGACCTTCGTGGGCGCCGGCGCGATCGGCTGGAAGCAGGGCGAGAGCGATCTCGTCTTCGACGGAGCGCTGTCGTGCGACGTCGGCGTCGGGACCACGCCCGACGCGCCCGTCATCGTCGGCGGCCTGGTGCGCGCGACGCCGATCCTCGACAGCGGCATCGATCTCGCGCTGCTCGCCCGGGTCGCGACGCGCGGCTTCCAGGCTGGCCAGCTGGGCCTCGCCCTCGACGCGGGCGGCTACCGCCGCTTCTGGGGCGCAGGTTCCACGGGCGTGGCCGGCGCGCTCACGCTGGGGGCGCCGCTCGGCATCAGCCTCTCGCTCCAGGGCAGCTACGGCACCGACAACGCCATGGCGTTCGCCGCCATCGCGGGCGTCGACCTGCTGCGCCTCACCGTCTACCGGCAATCGCTCCTGCCGCTGTGGCCGAACCCGTTCCCCGCGCAGCAGCGCGGGCAGGACGTCGCCTCGCGCTGAGGGGCGCGCGAGCGTCTCTCCGGACGCGACGGGGAGTCATTCAGGCGGGCAGGGGGCAGTCGAGGACCGGGCACGCGACCGCATTGGCACCGCCGACGCCGGTTGGCCGGCGAAGTCGTGCCCCGGCAGGGTGCGGCCAGTGGGGCGTCAGGGATGTCGTCGCCGCGCTTGCGATCCTCCTCCTCCTCGCGTTCATTCACGTTGCGCCGCGCCGGATCGGATGTCACGCGCGGAGGGTCGACGAGATCGCGACGGCGAAGTCGGTGCTGGAGTCGGTGGCCGAGTGGAGCGAGCCGAGTGACGGCGCCCGCTCCATGACGGAGCTGCCGGCAGCGGCGCGGCACTATGTGGAGCTGGTCGAGAAGGAGACCGGCGTGTCGGTCGGCGCGGCTCGCGGGGCGACGGTCGTGCGGCGCAACGCGTTCGCGTGATGCGGCTGGGCTAAGGGCCGCCGCCTGCGTGGGCGCCCCGCCGACGAGTCCGTCGCTGGCGGCGGCGCGGTCGGGTGTGGGGCGCCCGCGGGCACGCGGCCGGCGCTCGTCCGTCGATGACGGCTTAACGCAGCCGCAGGCCGCGGTAGATCATTCCGTATCGGAGGGGGTCGAGGAGGGGGCCACGCTCGACGAGTGGGACTCCTGCTTGACCCAATTCAGGATCAAGCTTCGGGCGATGGCCCGACAATTGGCCAGATGATAGGCGACCCATGCATCGAGGCCGTCGGCCGTCCTCTCATTGGGATCTAGCCAACTCGTAAAACTACCAGGTACGGAACCCGCTGACTCCTCTAGCTCGCGCTTGATCGACGCTGGATCAGCTTGGACCCGAACGAGCAACGATTCAAGGTATTCGGCCAAGGCGGAGCATGGATGATCCCCGATAGCCCGCAGTCGCTCGAGAATCTCGGCGTCGCTCAGTGAGAGGATCCAAAATTCCTCAGGACCATACCCACTGGTGAATTCGGCAAGAATCTCGTCGATCGACTTGTTCATCTCTCGCTCACAGTGCTCATTGCACCAGGCATTGAGCAAAGCACAGGCCACTGGCGACCGCGCCAATATCGCGCGCGTCGCACACGTCCGCGCAGCACTTGACGCGTGCACTACCGGACGTCCCGCTGCAGCTCTTCATCTTCTTCTTCCAATCGGGTTCCGGCGGATCCCGGTATGGATTCGCGGGACACATCCCAAATCCATTCTTCGGTTTCGGCCTTTCCCCAGGATGCGACCCCGGCCCAGAATCGGACCCAGGCTCAGAATCGGATCCAGAATTAGAACCGAACTTGGCCTTCTCTTCTCCCCAGCAATCCGCCAAGCTACGTCCGCTCAGAAGGCAATCCAACAACCCGACGGGGCCGAGACCGTTCGGATCCGTGAAGCTGATCGGATCGTTGAGCACGTAACCGTACAGGTTCGTGTCCCCGCCGTCAAACCGGATCGGATCCTTCGCCGTCCACCGCCCCACCTCCGCGTCGTAATCGCGCGCTCCAAAGCGCACCAGCTTCGTATCGGCGTCGTATAGCCCGCCGGCGAAGCCGAACGGCTGGAAGCCCGGGTTCGTGTCCTGGAGGAGGCGGCCGAACTCATCATAGTCGAGGCGTTGCGCTATCGCTCCGGTCGCGATGTTGACGACCAGACGCGGGCTGTTCCGATGGTCCGTCAGAATCCGGTAGGTCGCCGCACCCTTCAGGATGAGATCAGGGACATTGCGACCCTGACCGTAGACGAACTGCGCCACCACCGCGCCTGCGGCATTGAGCTCCGCCACGGGTCGCAGGTCGTCGCGGTAGATGAACCCCTGCACCACCGCGCCGTTCTTCTTCTTCCAGATCCGGCGGTCCCCCCCATCCACCAGGTAGTCGATCACGTCACCGGTGCCCAGAACTGCCTGGCGGAGGTTACCGCGTGCGTCGTACGTGAGCGTCGTCGTCGCTCCCGTGACCGTATCGGTGATGCTCGTAAGGTCGCCCGCCGAGCTTACCCCGTAGGTCTTGAGCGCATAGCTCAGGAGCCGATCCTGGTCATCATACGTACCACTCTCCGTCCCCGCGGACGACGTTCGCGACAGACGATTCCCGTTCGCGTTGTAATCGTAGTGCGCCGCGATCACGCCATCGCGATACACGTCGGTAAGACGGCCGGCGAGGTCGCGAACATACTCGTACGTCGCGGTCTGCCCTTGTATCGTCTCCGTCATGCTCTGGATGCGCCCTAGAGCGTCGGGCGTAGATGTCACCTCGTACAGCGTCGAGCCGCTCGCCTGCGCAACGTACGTCGCCACTGCGCCATAGGCGTCGCGGCTGATTGTATCGCTCACGACGCCGATCGTGCTCCCGGTGTACGTCCCGTTGTTGGGATGCCGGGAGAGCGTGAGCCCGCCCGCTTGGGTGAGGAGGCCGTCTGCATCGTAGTCGAAGTTGATGGTCGCACCGCTGCCCACGGTCTCCGTATCGATGCGGAAGTCATTGTCGTAGACCCACTGCACACTCGAGGAGTTGCCCCCGAACCCGGCTCCTGTCCACGTCAGACTGGTCAAGAGCATGCCATCGTAGGCAAAATTGAGCGAGATACCTGAAGGACTGGCGATGGTCGTGAGTCTTCCAGTCGACGGATGATAGGCGTAGCTGATGGTGCCCATCCCCAGCGGCAGCGCCACCTGGCTGAGGCGACCCGTAGACGGGTCCCGCGTGTAGACCGTCGCGGCCTCACCCGGCCGCGCCGAGCTCGTGAGCATGCCGTCCAGATCGTAGGACCACGAGGTATCCCCGGGAGCACCGCCGACGGCCGGAGCCAGGTATTCCTCCAGGAGATCGGCCGGCGTATAACCGAATGTGTGCGCCGGCCGGTCCGGCGGCGTCACCGTGTGGACGAGTCCGCCGGGATAGTAGCTCGTTCCGATCACCTCGTCGTCGGCCCTCGTCACCTGCGTGGAGCGGCCGACCGCATCGTGAAGCAAAGAGACGGTGTTGAGCAGTGGATCGGTTGCCGTCGTGAGCCAGCCGTTGTCTTCGTACGTGTACGTCCACGTCCTGGATCCCTGGGATCGCGCGCTCAAGCGACCATCCGGATAGTACGTGAAATCACTGGCAGGATTGCGGGCACCGCGATGCGCTGGGTGCGCCCCTCGGGGGTGAGGGTGATTGTGGACTGGCGCCCCGCAGGGGATGTGTGGACGGTCGCCCTCGTGGCCTTGTTGAACACGAGAGAGGACGCTCGCCCGTTGATCGACATGATCTCGGTGAACGAGCTCAGGGTCAGCGCGTTGGTCGGCGCCGTGAGGACCACCGAGCGCGATCGGGTAACTTGCCTTGTTCGTCCAAGGGGGGTCGTCGTGACCTCGCTGCTGACCAACGGGGACTGCATGCCGAAGCGCGGGTCCCCGTTCACCTCGATGGAGGTCACGGTGCCGTCCGCCGCCGTGGTCGTCCTGGCTCCGCTCGTGCTGATTTGCTCGACGGTTGAGAGCCCGTCCGATCCCGTGCGGATGCGCTGCTTGCTGCCGTCCGGCAGCGTCGCGACCTCGTATCCGCGGGTCAACCCCATCGCGGTCGTGACCGTGACACGGTGGCCGTTGGGCGTCTCGGTCCGGGTGAGCTGCTTGTAGCCGTCCGCCGGATCCTCGTCCCTGATGAGGCGTCCTTTCGCGTCGAACTCGAACTGGTGCAGCCGGCCGAGCGGGTCCTCGAGGGACTGGAGCAGCCCGCTGTTCGGATAATACGAGAGCGTCGTCGTCTCGTTCGCCGGATTCGTGACCTTCCAGAGGTAGTGCTCGGCGTCGAGGGTGAGCGCGGTGCTCTGCCCGGTCGGCGCGAGGATGGCCGTCGGGTAGCCGTCTGCGTTGCGCTGGATGGTCGTGACCTGCTGGTCGACATCGGTGATCGTGCTCAACCGCCCCTTGGCGTCATAACCGAATTCGTAGCGCACGGTGCCGAGGAGAGTGTCATGAGTGACGAGGTGCTTACCCTGCTGGTCGAAGATGTACACCTCGGTCCCGTCATCGCTCGCGATCGCGAAGTGAGCCGCTTGGATGCGCGGGAGCGCCATGTCGACGCGGCCGATGTAGGAGGAGCTGCCGCTGCCATCGATGAATATCAGGCGGTCATCTGGAGTAACGGCCAAATCGGTCACTTGTAAGAACCAGGCCGCGGTCGGAGGGCCGCCAAGACCGCAAGCATTGCAATTCCAAGGGCGAGGAGCTCGGTTTCCGGCGAACGTGGTGAGTACCCCATCGGGCGAGATGCGCCGGATGAGATTGTCCTGCAGCAGCTCGCCAGACAGCGCGGCGAAGTACACGCTGCCGTCCTGTCCGACCGCCAGTGAGTCGGGAACACCGATCGAAGCCGAGATCGCGGGCACCCCATCCTCGGATGTGGTCGTCTCGACGGTGCCCGCGATCTTGTTGATAATCCCACTGCGATCGATCCGCCGGATCCGGTAACCATCCCACGGTTGTCCGGAGGACTCCGAGATGTATATCGATCCGTCCGGCCCAAGCGCCATGTCATAGATCGAACGGAATCGGGCATCGACAGCGGGGCCGCCGTCGCCGGAGCTGACACTAGCGTTGGTGTTCCATGAGCCTGCAACCGTCGTGATGATCCCATCAGGCGCCACCTTGCGGATAGAATTGTTGAATGCCAGGTAGAGGTTGCCGTCGCTGGAAACGTCGAGGCCATACACGGAGCCCGAGGAGCCGGAAGTGGCGAGCGCACCGTCGGGCGGTCGAGTGCCTAATAGACCGTTGCCTGCGACAGTGGTGATGATTTCATCGGGCGAGATCTTGCGGACGCGGTAGTTGCTCTCGTCGATGAAATAGATGGTACCGTCGGGTCCAATCGTGAGTCGCCGAGGCTGGTTCAATAACGCCTGTGTCGCAGGCTGGTTATCTCCATTGAATCCGGCCTGCGCGTTGACGCCGGCGATCGTGTTGACGAAGCCGTCGGGCGAGATTTTGCGGATGCGATGCATATAACGCTCGGAGTAGTAGATGCTTCCATCCGGACCGACGGCGATTCCGCGAGCGGCAGCAATAGGCACTCTATCGGCGCGGACTCCCTCAGCGGTGGCGCTGCTCGCAGGAGGAGGTGGATAGCCGGCGATGCGCTGGAGCATGGCAACCATGGCTCGGCCGGTGCGACGCGAGCCATCGCCGCGGTAGAGCATGGACATGGGGTCCACGCTTTGTCATGCGAAGCGAGTCCGAATGTCTTGGCGCCGCATCCACAGGCACCATCGAATTTGCCTGATCGCGAGTTCAGTAAAGGGTGCTGAATGTACGTCGCGACCGGCAGCCAAGCCCGGTGGAGTCGCGCCTGAAGGCGAACCGGGGTCTGGGCTTCACGGGCGTGGCCGGCGCGCTCACGCTGGGGGCACCGCTCGGATCAGCCTCTCGCTCCAGGGGAGCTACGGGACGGACGACGCCGTGGCGTTCGGCGTCATCGCGGGCGTCGACCTGCTGCGTCTCACCGTCTACCGGCAGTCGCTCCTGCCGCTGTGGCCGAACCCGTCGCCCGCGCAGCATCGCCGAGACGTCGCCTCGCGCTGACGAAGGCGGTGAGCGCTCCCCCGCGTTGAGATCGCCTTCCCGGGCGCCCGAGTCCCCGTTTCAAGCCTTGAAGCGGGCGACTCGGTCGCCGAGCGAGCGATTTCAAGCCTTGATCCGCCCCGCTGGCCGGCCGAGTCGGCCATCTCAAGGCTTGATCCGCCCCGCTGGCCCGCCGAGTCGGCGATCTCAAGGCTTGAAAGGGCCGACTCGGCGACCGAGTCGCCCGTTGCAACGCTTGCATCAAGCGTTGCAGCGGGCCGCAGGGCTCACCTGTCCAGCGACGGCTACCAACGGGGCGGTAGGCCCCCGGCGAGGGAGCTCGGCACACCCTCCCCCAGCCGCCCTACGCTCCGCTCAGCCGCCGCCCCGCTCGGCTCGGAACCGCCTCGTCCGCTTCAGGGCGTGAACCCCGCGAGCCCCGCCACGAGCCGATCGAGATCCGCCCGGCTGTGCCGCTCGGTCACGGCGACGAGCAGCTCGTCCCGCCGCCGCGCGTCGATCCGCCCGAGATCCAGCCCCGCGATGATCCCCTGCTCGGCCAGCGCCCGCGTGAGCTTCCCCGCGTCCCCGCCGCGGACCTTCACGACGAACTCGTGGAACGTCGGCGCCGACATCGGCAGCGAGTACCCGTCGAGCCGCGCGATCTCCCGCTTCAGGTGCTCGGCCTTCGCGAGGCACTGCTTCGCCGCCTCCACGAAGCCGCGCTTGCCGAGCATGCACATCCGCATCGTGACCGCCGTCGCGCAGAGGCCGCTGTTCGTGCAGATGTTGCTCGTCGCCCGCTCGCGGCGGATGTGCTGCTCTCGCGTCGCGAGCGTCAGCACGTACCCGCGGGTCCCGTGTTTGTCGACCGTCTCGCCGACAAGCCGGCCGGGCACCTGCTGGAGGTACTTGCGGTCGTTCCGGCACGCGAACAGCCCGACGTTGGGGCCGCCGTACTGCGGCGGCAGCCCGAGCGGCTGGCCCTCCGCCACCGCGATGTCGGCGCCGAGCGCGCCCGGCGACTCGAGCAGCGCGAGCGCGTACGGGTCCAGCGTGACCGTGATCAGCAGCGCGCCCTTCTGGTGGCACACCTCGGCCACCTTCCGGATGTCGCCCACGACGCCGAAGAAGTTCGGATAGCCGACCACCACGCAGGCGGTCGTCTCGTCGATCGCCCGCGTCAGCGCCTCGACGTCCGCCGTGCCGTCGCGGCCGACGTCGACCCCGACCAGCGACGCCTTGCCGGACCCGATGCCGTGCACGTACGTCTCGACCGTGCCGATGTAGTCGGGGTGCACGCCCCCGGACAGCACCGTGCGCTCCCGTCCCGTCAGCCGGCGGGCCATCAGCACGGCCTCCGCGAGCGCGCTCGCGCCGTCGTACATCGACGCGTTGGCGATCGGCAGCCCGAGGATCTCGCTCACGATCGTCTGGAACTCGAAGATCACCTGGAGCGTGCCCTGGGAGACCTCGGGCTGGTACGGCGTGTAGGCCGTGTAGAACTCGCTGCGGAGTAGCAGCTGATCGGCGGCCGGCGGGAAATGGTGCTCGTAGGCGCCGGCGCCGAGGAACGAGAGCATGCGCTCTGCGCGGTTCTTCTGGGCGAGCTCCTCGAGGTGCCGCATGAGCGAGGCCTCGTCGAGCGAAGGCTCCATCGAGAGCGGGCGCGTGAGGCGCGCCTCCTCCGGGATCGCGCTGTAGAGCTCCTCGAGCGACGACAGGCCGACGGCCTGCAGCATCTCGCTGATTTCCTCGGGCGTGTGGGGCAGGTAGCGCATGGTCTTGTGCAGCGGGAAACGGGGAGGGTGATGCGGAACGCGGAGGGGCGCGGCGCTCAGTGCGCCGCGGTCTTCAGGAGCTCAACGTACGCGTCGGGATCCATGAGCGCGCCGAGCTCGCCCTGGTCCGAGGGGACGACCTCGATCATCCACGCCTTGCCGTAGCAGTCGTCGTTGACGAGCTCGGGGCGGCTCTCGAGATCCGCGTTCACGCGCTGGATCTTGCCGCTCACCGGCGCGAACAGATCACTCAGCGTCTTGACGCTCTCGATCGTGCCGAACGCCGTGCCCGCGGTGATGGTGTCGCCCGGCTTCACGTCGAGGTTGACCAGCGTGATGTCGCCGAGCTGCTCGACAGCGAAGGCGGTGATCCCGATCACGACGAGATCGTTCTCCTGCTTGGCCCACTCGTGGTCCTTCGTGTACCGCCGGTCCGTTCGGACATTGTCGCTCGCCATGTGACTTCTTCTCCCTTTGCCAACCTGGATCTCTGGTCGCCGCGCGCGGTCGCTCGGATCGAACCGCCGCGGCGCGCCTCGGCGCGGGTCAGGCCCGCTTGTAGAACGGGGTCTTGACCACGACCGCCTCGACCGTGCGCCCGCGGCAGTCCACCTGGAAGGCGGTCCCTACCGCCGCCATGGGCGCCGGCAGGTAGCCGAGCCCGATGTTCTTGCCGACGGTCGGCCCCGGGCTGCCGCTCGTGCAGACGCCGACCTTCGCGCCGCTCACGTCGAGCAGCGGGTAGCCGTGGCGCGCGATGCCGCGCCCCGTCATCTCGAAGCCGACCAGCTTGCGCGCGGGGCCCTCGTCCTTGATGCGCTGGAGCGCGGCGCGCCCCACGAAATCGCCCTTGTCGAGCTTCACCACCCAGCCGAGGCCCGCCTCGATGGGGTTCGTCGTCTCGTCGATGTCGTTGCCGTACAGCGACAGGCGCGCCTCCAGGCGGAGCGTGTCGCGCGCGCCGAGGCCCGTCGCCTCGAGGCCGAGCGGACCGCCGAGCTCGACGAGCGCGCGCCAGAGCCGCTGCGCGTCGGACGGCGAGCAGAAGATCTCGATGCCGTCCTCGCCGGTGTAGCCGGTGCGGGCCACGGTGCAGCGCACGTTGGCGAGCGTCGCGTCGCGGAAGTGGAACGGCGCGAGCTCGCGCAGCGCGGGGCCGTCGCCGCCCGCGAGCGCGACGATATCGAGCGCCTTCGGCCCCTGGAGCGCCATCATCGCCGTGCGATCCGACGCGTCCTCGAAGCTGCAGTGGCCCTGCGCAGCGCCCCGGATGTGGGCGGCGATCTTGTCGCGGTTCGAGGCGTTGCAGACGATGAGCCACTGCCGCGCGTCGATCCGGTACACGATGAGGTCGTCGAGGATGGTTCCGGCCTCGTTGCACGCGCACGTGTAGAGCGCGTGGCCATCTTCCAGCTTCTTCACGTCGTTCGTGACGAGGTAGTCGACCACCTGTCCAGAGTGCTCGCCGCTCAGGATGATCTCGCCCATGTGCGAGACGTCGAACAGCCCGGCGGCGGTGCGCACCGCCTTGTGCTCTTCGGTGACGCCTTTGTACTGGACCGGCATCTCCCAGCCGGCGAACGGGACCATGCGGCCGCCGAGCTTGATGTGCTCGTCGTAGAGCGGCGTCCTTCGGAGCGGAGCGGTGGGGAGCGGCTTGGTCGACACGGCCGCGATCTACTTCGAAAGGTCGGAGATGTCGACTGGCGCCGACTGGCGCCGACTGGCGCCGACTGGCGCAGCGGCCCCCGCGGCGCCGGAGGTCGAGGCCGCCGCTCTCGCGCTCACTCGAGGCGGGTGGGATCGATCACCTTGCCGGCCGGCGTGAGCCCGCTGCGGCGCCAGCGCTCCTCGACCGACAGGCCCTGCTCCGCGGGCGGCCTGGTCTCGTCGCGGATGACGAGCTCCGAGACGTGCGCGCGCGAGACGACCTCGATCCGGATCATCCGCTGCGGCGCGCTCTTCACCGTGGCGCGCGAGAAGATCGTCTTCGCAGGCCCGGTCTCGACATTTCCGGCGAGGACGCGCGTGCGCACGTAGTTCGCCACCCGCTCGGCAGGAATTTCCCCGACGGCGAAGACGGCATCGGCGAAGCGCGCGCGCACCTTCATGCGGCGCGGGATGGGCAGGCCGAACGCCTGCTCGGTCCCCTCGGCGAGCTCGCCCGGCAGCGCCTGGTCGACCGGCGGCTTCGGGGCCGCGGCCTCGCTCGCCTGCGGCGCCGGCGCCGGCGCGCCGGCGTCGCCGCGGCAGGCGGGCGCGGCCGAGGCGCATGCGACGAGCGCGGCGAGCGCGCCGGCGGCGCGCGACAGGCTGGCTCGCTTCATTCGATGAGGGTGGCCCACGAGTCGATCTTAACGACCTTGCGCGGCCGCTGCAGCGTCCTCGTGCTCGTTCGCGTCGCGCCCCCCTGGGCGTCCGCGTCGCCCGCCGCGCCGGTGTGGAACACGAGCTGGTACTCGGGCGGGGTGGAGTGCCGGACGATCGTCTGCGGGCCGAAGTACGGATCATCGGTGTAGTTCTCCGTATCCACGCAGGTCGGCTTCTGGGTCACGGCCACGCCGAAGACGATGGTGCCCGGCGACTGCAGCTCGAAGCGCTCCGGAGGCGCGAGCGGATCGACGACGAGGCAGCCGTTCGGGAGCGCGGGCGAGTCCGTGTTGCCGAGCAGGTAGTCGACGCCCCAGATCGCGCCGCGCCCGTCCGCGCACACGTAGGTCCCGGGCGCGACGGGCGTGAACGTCGCGAAGTACGCGCAGCCGTTGAAGAGGGAGATGGGCCCGGTCACGCGCTGGCCGCCCGTGAAGGGGACGACCCAGTTCTCGCTGAAGCGGAGGCTTGTGTTGTGCGGCTTCTCGGTGATCGACCAGACCCGCGTCTCGATGGCGGCGCTCGCCGTGAACGCCTCCTGATCGCCGGTGGAGAACAGGATGACCTTGTTGCCGAGCGGATCGGTGCTCACGATCGGCGTCGTCTGGATCGGCTGGCTCTTCGACGCGTCGTCGCCCGGGAACGAGTACGCGTCCCAGGCGAGGTCCACGGTCCAGTCGTCCGGGTTGGTGCTCGTCAGGCTGACGCGCCAGAGCGTCCCGTCGGCGTCGCCGACGTAGATGCGCTCGGCGACCTCGCCGACGCCCGCCGGGAACGGCACGGGGACGCCGGTGATCGGCGAGTCGAAGTCGACCCGCTTGGTCCGCGAGGCGATCCCGCCCGGGGCCTCGTCGACGCGGCCCCGGAACGTGCGGATGATCTCGCCCGTGTCGAGCCGGACGATCGTGAGCGAGCGCGCCGGGCCGACGGGGCCGCCAGTGCCCGCGCTGCCCCAGCACCGGACCGAGTCGCGGACCGTCAGGGTGCCCTTCGGATGGAAGAGCGGGGGCGTCGCGTTCTGCCGGTTGCACGCGGGCTGGCTCGTGTCGAGCGGGGCGGAGCCGCCGGGCAGGATGGCGACCGCGATCTCCTTGATGTGAGCGCCGTCCTGCATCTCCACCATGCCGATCGCCGGCGTCGGCGTCGCCTCGCCGAACAGCGGGGTGCCGCTATCGTCCGTGGAGAGCTGCCAGAGGAACTTCGGCGCCTTCGGGTTCGTCACGTCGAGCGCGTAGTAGAAGCTGCCGCCCGCGCCGCCGCTGGCGACGAGCACGGTGTTCCACTTCGCGCTGGCGTTGCTCACCTGCGCCGACGTGCGCTCGAAGACGACGTTCTTCACGACGGGCGCGCCGTCGAGCAGCAGCGATTGCTGGTTGAACGTCGCGAGCAGCCGGGGGAGCACGTGGGGCGGCAGGAACGACCAGAGCTCGTTGTTCTCGACTTTGTCCACCTTGAGCTCGTCGTCCGCGTCTGCCGCGGTCACCTGGAAGGCGTGCAGCTGCCCGTCGGTCGTCGCCGTGTAGAGCACGAGCGGCCGGTTCGCCTGATCGGGGTGCTCCGCGAAGGCCCGGTAGGACTCGTCGGGGATGTAGTCGTTCGGCGGCCCCACCACGACCGGCGTGGAGTGATAGATGCTGCCGAGCTCGTTGCCGTCGCGGGAGGCGATGCCCGAGGGCATCGGCTGGCCGACCTCCCACTCGATGAGGCGCCGGGCGCAGTCCGCGGCGTTGGTCGCCTGCAGCCCGCCCGAGCACTGCGGCGGGACTGCCGCGCTGGGATCGAGGTCGAGCGCGCGGGACGCGCTGGAGAGCTCGGTCGCGAACGCCGTCGCCTGCGCGGGCGCGCCGCTGCCGGTCATCGTGCCCGTGTAGTCGCTGAGATTGTCCGCGTTCGCGGCCGCGGCCCCGGGGCGGATGCTCCGGCGCGACCAGATGCGCTGCGCGGTGGTGTCGAGCTCGCCGATCACGGTGAAGAACCGCCGCGGCTCCCCGGTGTTCGAGTTGACGTTGGCCGCGAAGTCATCGCCCTTGCCGGGGTCGATGTCCTTCAGCTGCGTCGTCATGACGCCGCTCACGGGCTCGCAGACGAAGCGCTTGCGCTCGAGGTTGCCGCTCCAGAGCGAGCCGTCCGGCGGCGGGCTGAACGAGGAGGCGAACTGGTAGGCGACCCCCGCGTCGGTGCTGCCGTTGTTCGCGGTCGTGGCCGCGTTGGCGAAGACGGGGAGGGTGCGGCTCGTCGAGTTCGCGGCGATCTGCGCGAAGATCCGCGACATGACCGCGGAGAGCTCGTTGGCGTCGTCCGGGAAATAGCCGCGGTCGGTCCCGCCCTCGATGGCGATGCGCGAGAGCGTGCAGCACGCCTTGACCGCGCCGGCGGCGTTGTCGCAGCGCCCGGCGGGCAGGAAATCAGCGCTGGAGATCGTCGCGCAATCGAAATTCGAATCGCCGAGCTCCTGCCGCGCCTGGGTGGTAAGGCCGAACCCGACGGCATACGTCGGCACGCGCCGGTTCGGGTTGACGTGGGAGTTGAGCGACTGGGCGAGGACGTGCGGCTCCTCGTAGGGACAGCCCGTCAATTCGGGGCCGGGGCCAGGCCCCTGTGTGCAGGTCGGGCGCAGGTCGAGGTTCGGCTCGCCGTCGGAGATGAGCACGATCGAGGTCTTGCGGCAGCCGCCGCTGATGAACGGATCGTCGCGCGGCCCGAGCGGCCGGCTCTTCCAGGTCGAGGCGTCGTTGAGGATGAAGTCGCGCGCGTCCGACAGCATCCCGGCGAGCGGCGTCGCGCCGTAGGGGCGCATCGCGATGAGCGCGTTCTGGATGCTCTCGTTCACGCTGCGGATCTCGGTGGTGTCCGCCGTGTAGGTCGGGAAGGGGATGAGCGGCCCTTCCCAGAGCGGCGCGGACGGGTTCCTGGCGCCGACCTCCATGTCCGCGGGAGCGCAGGCGGGCGGGTTGCCCCGCGCCGGGAGTCCCGGGCCGGGCTCGAACCCGAGGAAGTAGCTCCACATCCCCTCGATGCCGCCCACGGGATCGGGAGCGCCGGAGAGGAGCCCGGTGCTCGCGTCGGGGAGCGTGTCGAACGTCATGAGCCCGAACCGGATCCGGTCCTGATAGACGTCGAGCAGGCCGGAGTTGAGCTGCGTGAACGGCGTCGTACAGGGAGTGGCCGCGTTGTCCCAGCGATGCTCGCCCACCAGATCGTAGGTCGCCCCCGGGCCCTTCGTGCAGTGGCCCGAGATCATGCGATGGAACGGGATGTAGTAGTTCCTGTCGTAGGGCGGCTCTCCCCCGAGGCTGAACTCGTTGACGAACGCGGTGCTCGTGCGGGGCTGCGCGACACAGCTGAAGTCCTGGATCGGGCCCGTGAGCGACTCGACGAGCTTCGTCCAGCGGCTCTTCCGGTCCTCGGAGGTGGGGGGAGTGCCTGGGTTGCACTCCGGGTCCTCGCCCGCCACCGTCTTCTCCATCGAGCCCGACGTGTCGACGAGCAAGAGCACGTTGGGCAGCGGCGGCTCCACATCCATCGCCTGCGCGCGTGCGCGCCCCGCGACGAGGCCGACGGTCGCCGCGGAGCTCATGGTGACAAGGACCTTCGTCAGGTTTCGCATCGTGCGCTCCGGTTCGTCACTTCGAGCAGAGGATATCGGCAACGACAGACATGGATTCCTGGCTGCCCGCCGTCGCGATGGCGGAGCCGTCGGGCCAGGCGATGAGCCGCGCGCTCATGGTGACCGTGCAGTAATCGACGCTCACCGGGTTCGGGCCGCCCATGTCGCTGCCGGCGCGGTTCCCTATCGCAGGCCTTATCTTATCCGTGATCTCCACCTTGGCGATCCACTGGACGTCGGCGCGACCAAGGCTCCCTGGCATCTCCGGCGAGCCGGCCGTGGGCGGCTCCAGGAGCTCTTCTGCCGCGTCGAACGTGTGCGGCAGGAGCGACCAGCACTCGTCGGTGATGACCGAGCAGCTCGTCGACCTGGGGATCACCTCCAGGCCTCCCTTCTGCTCGATCTCGGCGATCGCGAGCTGCATCGCGTACTCGGTGAGATAGTGGGTCTGCGTCATCCGGCGCTCGTGGCCGCTGGCGATGGTCGACAGCGTGGCCGCGTGGGCCGCGAACAGGCCGATCGCGGTGAGCATCGTGATGACCAGCACGACGATGAAGACGGCGGCGCCCCGCTCGCGGGAGCGCCGTCGGGACCGGGCGATGCTTGTGTTCACCATGGGACGTAGGCCTGGTTGGGGAGCGCGATGTCGGCGTAGAGCGTGCGCATCCGGGCGTAGACCGGCGGCGATCCGGAGGGCGCCGTGTTCCCATAGGTGTTGGCGCCCGCGGCGATGCCGGGGATCAGGAACCTGAGCCTGCGGCCATCCGGGCCCATGCCATCGGGGTCCCCGGGGGCGGTGAGGGCGACGTCGCGATCGGGCGCCCGGGTGCGGGTCGAGAGCCGGACCTGGACCGACCGCACGCGCTGCGGCGTGCCGGGCGGTCCGACATCGATCGCGGCGGCGGTGCCGTACACGAGCGCGTTGTCGGTCGCCATGATGGGATACCGCGTGATCTGCGGGTTGGTCACTCCAGGGACGGTGCTCTCCTGCGCGACGGAGATCCCGAACTTCAGATCGACGGCGTACTCCGCGATGAGCTCGAGCGTGCCCGGGATCTCCTGATCCTCTTCGTCGAGCTCGACCCGCACGAGCTCTGTGCGGCCGTTGTCGCCGGTGAGCGTCCCGAGGTCCGTCGAAATGGGCGCCACGAGAGCGTCGTAGGCCGTCCCCTTGTTGACGAGGCTCCGGATGTCGTAGCGGACGCGGGAGACGACGTTCACCCATCCTCCGTCGCCGGTGGAGCCGCCGGGGGTCACGCCGCAATCGGCGAGCCCGACCAGCGTCGGCAGGCCGGGATCCGCCTTCAGCGTGATGTGGATCTGGGTGGGCGGGTTGTCGATCACGTTGACCTGGTCGATGACGCCATACAGGAACTTCTCCTGACCGCGGACCATGATGCGCAGGAAGCGGCGAGGCGCGAAGATCTGGGTCAGGCTCTGCCCGCCGCCCTGCGCGCGCGCGAGCGTGCGCTGCACGGCGGAGCTGTTCGGGTTGAGCTCGACGACCCAGTCGCCCGTCTCATCGCTGATCTTCCTGAACTCGAACAGCTCGGTGCTGTTCAAGCTGCCGCCGATGATGATGGAGTCCGGATTCAGCCCGTTGGCGACGCTCTGGTCGAGCTCCGACCCGTGGAGGTCCACCGACCCTTGAGGCAGGATCGAGATCCCGGCGAGGCGCTTCAGGCCGGCCGGCGAGGCTGGGACCTGGCAGACCTCCGGGTCCTGGAGGATGTTGGGCGACGAGAGATAGGCCGCGCGCTGCAGGTCCGCGGTGAGCCGGTTCATCCCGAGCGTCGCCGCGAGGTGCGAGGCGGAGGCCCTCGCCTCGTTCTGGAAGAAGCGCGTCGCGTTCTTCGAGAGCAGGAAGGCCGCCAGCGACACGACGAGGCCGGCCGCCATCGCCACGAGCAGCTCCACGAGCGTGAAAGCTCGCTGTCCTGAGGCCCGCGCGCGCGGGCGGGTGGTGCGTCGGCTCGTCGTCATTGCCTGTCCTCGCTCGTGTTCCGGAGCACGCCGGTCGTCAGGTAGACCGCGCCGAAGCGCCCCGGGTTCGTGTCGACGGCGAGCGGGTCGACCCCGCAGTCGATCGGGTTCCCGTTGCGCTCCCAGACGACGCGGATCTCGGCGCGGAGGAGGCTGTCCCAGATCCGCGTGCCCGACACGGGATCGTTGAACTGGCGGAAGCGCACGTGCGTGCAGAACGCGGACGCCGACGTGTCGCCCGCGTAGATGTCGGCCCCGAGCACGTCGGCGCTCGGCGACCCGAGCGCGGTGATCTCCGTGGGGGTCACCTTCGTGAACGGGGCGGTGGTGCTGAGCGCGAGCCAGTCCGTGTCGCTGTTGATGTCGGGCACCCGCATGGGCTCGTTCCACTGGAGCGCGTCCACCCGCAGCCGCTCTGCCCAGGTGATGGCGATGCTGTTGGCGATCGTGAGGTTGCGCGCGTTCGTGTTGCTGATGAGCGTCGCCTTCTGCAGCGCGAGCACCCCGGTGGCGCCGATCGCCAGCACGCCGAGCGCCGCCATGACCTCGATGAGCGTGTAGCCGCGGCTCGCCGCCCTCCTCGCACGCGCCGCGCTCACAGCCCGAGCCTCGCGACGCCGTTCGGCGGGACGAAGACCGAGCGCTGGAGGCCGGTCCTTGTGTTGGTCACGTTCACCCGGAGCGCGCCGAGCAGCGGCGCGAACGCCCCGGCGGGGGCGTAGCGGACGAACGTACGCCCCCGCGGCGTGAAGCAGACGTCGGCGTCGCCCTGCGCCACGCCGGTGGGATCGAGCAGCTGCATCGCCGCCAGCTCGATGCCCATGGTCTGGAGCGTCGTGACCGGCTGGGTCTGGGCCGGGTCCATCCAGTTGGCGACGCTGAGGCAGCTCGTCGCGATCAGAGAGCCGGCGGCGATGTTGTCGACGTTCGCCTGCCGCACCTGGAACACGCCTGTCGAGGCGGTCCACCGCACGAGGACCGCCGCCCCGCGCCCGATCGCCTGGTAGCGCGCGAGCCGGTAGATGCCGCTGATCTCCATCGCGGTGCGGTTCACGCGGCGATCGCGCATGCCGCTCACGAAGCTCGGCGACGCCGCGGCCGCCAGGATGCCGATGAGGACCACCACCGCCAGCAGCTCCGGCAGGGTGAAGCCGCGCGCGCCACGGCGGCGCAGCGCGCGCTGCCCCGGAGCGCAGGCCCGCGGTCGATCGGAATCACGAGGAGGAGGTCGCGAACAGGAGGGAGGGCGCACCAAAGGACCGGCAAAGGCAAGCTGTATGCCCTCGGCGGTCGGCGCTAAGTCATTGAACTTCATGGTGAATCTCTCAAAGCGATTCGCCGCGGGCGCTAACGATTGCGGCGCTATGAAAAAAGGTGCAAGGCGAACGGGCCATGCGATTCCCGCCCGAAAGGTGTTCACCGAGAGGCCCATTGGACCACAGCGTGTCAGCTGCGACGCGCGCGACGGGCGCGACGCGCGCGTGCCCCGGGAGGCCGATGCGCTCCCGGGCGTGGCGCTGCGCGCTGCTCGCCGGCGCGCTCGTGGCCGCGCTGTCTTCGGGCTGCAGCAAGAAGGAAGAGCGCCTCGGCGCGCCGCCGCCGCCTCCGCCGGCCGCGAAGCCGGCCGCCTGCGCCGGCGGCGGGGGGACGATCGGCGACGCGGCGAGCGCGCCGTTCTTCCCGCGCACGACGGGCGGGTTCTGCCTCGACCCGAACGGCGGGGAGAAGACGTTCGGCGAATCGGCGCCCCTGCCGCTCGACAGCATCTGCGACATGTTCGACGGGGAGTGCGAGATCTACAAGGGATTCGGCGTGCGGCGGGTGGTCGAGGCGCGGTACGTGAGCGGCGAGGGCGGCTCCGCGACCGTCGACGTCCACCTCTCAAAATTCGGATCCACGGAGGGCGCTTACGGGATGTTCACGAAGCGCACCGTGGGCGACGGCGACCCCGCCGACGAGGCGACGCCCCGCGCGATCGAGGGGGGCGGCGCGGCCGCGATGGGGGTCGGGAACGCGTACCTCTGGCGCGGGCAGTACCTCGCCGAGATCACCTACAACGACGAGGCGCTGGCCGAGGCGGCGCTCAAGTCGTCGAGCGAGAAGGTCCTGCCTGGGCTCGTGAAGGAGATGGGCGCGAAGCTGCCCGGCGAGCCGTCGCTGCCGCCTGCCGCGATGGCGCTGCCCAGGGACAACATGATCCCGCTCGGGATCCGCTACGAGACCAAGGACGTGCTCGGGGTGGATGGCGCCGGGCCCGGCGCGTTCGGTTACTACAAGGAGGTCGACAAGCGCTACCGGGTGGTCGCGATCGTGCGTGACGACGTCGACCAGGCCAAGGACGTGCTGTCGACGCTGGCGAAGCTGCCGGGCGCGGCCAGGGAGAAGGGCATCGGCGACGGCTCGGTGCGCCTCATGAACAAGGACGGCGAGGGCTCCGCGACCGAGTGGGTGTTCGCGCGCGCCGACAAGACCGTCTACGGCATCGGCGACGAGGCCCGCGTGCTCCGCAACGGCATGACGGCCGACGAGCACGCCAAGCTGACGCTGACCAAGGAAGAGAAGACGGCGAGGCTGAAGAAGCTCGTCAGCGCGCCGGCGCGCTGACCGCGGCGGGAAGGGTCGAGCCGCCCGGGGCTCGCGACGCAGTGAGCGCGCGGCCCCGGCGGCGCCGCGCGCTCACTGCGTGCGGAGGATGACGTGGTAGCCGAACGCCGTCTCGACGAGTTCGCTCACCTGGCCGACCTTGATCTTCTCGAGGCCCGCCTGGAACTCCGGGACCATCGCGCCCTTCGGGAACTTGCCGAGGTCCCCGCCGCGCTTGTCCGCCCCCGGCTCGTCCGAGTACTCCTTCACGACGTCCGCGAACTTGCCCGGATCGGCCTTGGCCTTCGTCATGGCCTCGGTCGCGCGGGCCTTGGCTTCGTCCTTCGTGCGCTCGATGGTCGGGGGCGCCCGGCGGCTCCCCTTGTACATGACGAGCAGGTGCTTCGCGCCGAACATCTCCCTCGGCGCCTGCGCCGACTGCGCCGGGCGGGGGCGGGGCGTGGGAGCGGGCGGCGGAGCGGCGGCGGTGGCGTGCTCGTGCTCGTCGGGCTCCGGGGCGACGGGGGCCGCGAGGCGGGCGAGCGGGGTCTTGTTGAACATGCCGAAGAAGCCGAGGAGCCCGATCAGCACGAGCGCGCTGAGCACGGCGTGCGGCGCCCACCAGTACGGATCTTCAGGCTCGGCGCCGTCGTCCTCCGCGTCGTCGTCGTCGTCGTGCGCGTGGCCGTGTCCACGGCCGCGGGCCGCGGTGGCCTTCGCCTCTTCCTCCTCGCCGTCGTCGTCGTTGCCTTCGTCGGTCGACCCGGCCTCGTCGAGGTCCTCGTCGTCCTTGGCCCTGTCCTTCTCGCTCGTCTTGCTCATAACGCTTCCCTGATCCGGGCCTCGGCCCTTAGCACGCGACCACGCCGGCCGTCAGCCGATCTCCGCCCACGCGCTCGTGAGCACCGGATCGGGGCGATCCTTGACAGAGGTGACCACCGCGACCTTGCCGCCGTCGAGCGCCCAGCCCCGCGTGATGAGGGTGTCGCCCGGCCACACCGGCTTGCGGAACTGCGCGCCGTACGCCCGCAGCCGGCTCGCGTCGCCGCCCGCGGCCTTCTGGATGATCGCGCGCGCCGCGAAGCCGTACGTGCAGAGGCCGTGCAGGATGGGGCCCTGCGTGAAGCTCGCCTTCGCCGCGACCTCCGGATCGGCGTGCAGCGGGTTCTCGTCGCCCGAGAGCCGGTACAGCAGCGCCTGCTCGGGCGCCGTCGCCTGCTCGACGACCCAGTCGGGCTCGCGGTCCTTCGGCACGGGGGCCTCCGACTCGGCGTGCGGCGGGCGCGGCCCGCCGAAGCCGCCGACGCCGCGCACGATGATCGACCACACCGTGTCGAAGAGCGGCTCGTCGTCGAGCGTTGTCTTCGTCTCGACGATCACCTGCGCGAACTTCTTGAGGTCGTAGATGCCCGCCAGCGTGGCGGTCGTGAACAGCGTCCCGCTCGTCGGGATCGGGCGGTGCACCCGGAGCGTCTGCCCTCCGTGGACGATGAGCGCCAGCTCGGCCCCGGCCACCTCGAGCGCCTCGAACACGGTCCCCTGGGAGGGGATCACGCCGAACGTGGGGTAGACCTTCATGCCCCCCGGCGCGCCCTCGTACAGGTACTCGAGCTCCTCGCGCTTGGCGCCGATCCCGAGCGCGTAGGTGGCCAGGGTCTTCCAGTTGAAGGTGAACGCGCTGGGCTGGGTCGTGTAGCCGACCTTCGAGAGATTCAGCGGCATCGGGGGCTCCTCGCAGGATGGAAACGGCCGGGCAGGCGTACCGACCTGGCGATGTCGCGTCAACTGCCGCCCGCCGAGCGGGGCGCGGCGTCAGGGCGCGAGGCGCCGCGGGCGGCGCCGCGGGCGGCGCCTCGGGCGGCGTCAGAGCGCCAGGCGGTACGCGATCAGGACGCCGATGTTGAACATGTCGACCCGCTCGGAGAGCGAGGCGAGATCGCCGGTCGGGGAGACCTTGCGCTGCTCGGGGAGGAACCAGCTCGAGTAGCGGATGTGGCTCCCGACGCTCCAGTTGTCGGCGAAGGCCCAGTCGCCGCCGATCGCGAGCCCCGCGGCGACACCTTCGGTGCCGATCGTCGCCGCCCTGGGCCCGACGTACGCCGTGTCCGAGTACGGGTTGCGATCGGCCTCGACCGACCACGAGTCGTTGACGACGACGCCGCCGACCGTCACGCCGGCCCACCACTCCGAGCTGCGGATGCGGAGGGCGTAGTAGCGAAACAGCCCGTCGAGCATGAAGTAGCTGCGCGCGTGATCGCGCTGGAGGCTGCGCGCGCCGCGCGCGGCGTCGGAGGCCAGCGTCGCCGCCCAGAAGATGCCTGCGCCGAAGCCGATGTCGCGAAAGCGGTAGAGGTTGTGGATGCCGAGGGAGACGCTCGTCTCGCCCTGCTCGCAGGCGCCCGGAGACAGCGACACGGGGCAGACGTCGGCGCCCGGGAGCGTCATCACGCCGCTGCTCACCTCCACCATGGTGTAGGGGAAACCGCGCTCGCGCGCGGCGACGGCGCGGCGGGCGGCCCTGCTCTCGTCGGCGCGGCCGGGGGCGGAGATCAGGAGCGCGGCGAGCGCGGCGGCGCACGCGGCGCCGCGCGAGCTCGCCGCTCGCGCGCTGCCACGCCCCGCAAGCGCTGCCCGGCCGCCCCGCCCGGCGCGGGCGTTGGCGGGCGCTTGCGACGTCGGGTACCGGCCGCCTGGACTCACCTTCTCTGGATTATAACCAAGGACCCGTCGACGAGGGGAGCGGCGAGGCGGCGTCCGTGGGCAGCGGCGGCGGCGAGGGCGGAAGGACCGGCGCAGGTGCGGCGCTGGCCGGCGGCGAGGCGGCGCCTGTGCCGGGCGAACCCGCGGCGCCCGGCGTCGGAGACGGGGCCGGCGCGCCCCGGGGGGCGGGCGCCGGCGGCTGGCCCTGGGGCGCGCCGCGGACCTCGGCCGGCGCGGGGCGGCGCGGCGCAGGCCTGCGGTCGGGGCCTGCGGCCTGCGGCCCCGAGCTCTGTGGAGCGACGTGAGGTGGCGGCGCCGGGGCGGCGCCCGGCGGGCCGCCGGAGAGCTCGGCGACGAGGTGCTGGGCGGTGGTGAGCGCCGGCTGCAGCTCGAGCGCGAGCTTCGCCAGCCGGATGGCGCCGGCCTTGTCGCCCGCGTATTTCCGCCCGAGGGCGTCGGCGACGATGCGCTCGGACGACTCGCGGCGGAGCTCGGCGAGGCGCGCGTCTCCCGGCCACCGCGCGAGCGCCTGCGCGACGATCTCCTTGACGTTCTCGCGGGGCGGGGTGTCCCAGGCGTGCCTGCCCATGCAGTCGCGCGCGCGCTCGATGTGCGCTTCGAGGGTGTCGCGCGCGGCCGGCCCCCCGAAGGCGCCGAGGTGCCGCCCGCCGAGGAACACGACGAACCCCACCGCGCTGGCGCACGCGAGCAGGGCGGTCGCGCGCGCGATCATCGCCCGACGGGGGAGCGGCCGCGCCGCGGACTCGACGCCTTGCATGGTCGACGGGACGGGCGCGGCGTCGCGCATGGGATCGATGCCGAGGCCGATCGCCGTGCGCGCGGGCTCGTCCGCCGCGCCGCCGTGGCGAGCGGCGCTCCACGATGCGCGCGCTCCGGCGTCGAGCCGCTCCGCCGGTTCGGCGAACGCGCCGCCGAGCCGCGCGCCGCTCGAAGGCCGCTCGGCCTGGGACGGCGCTGCGAGCGGCGTGGTCCAGGAGGGCGCCGAGCTCATCGAGCTCGACGAAGCGCGCTCGACGCCGCTGGAGGAGGAGCGCTCCTCCTCGCGGCGGTGCGACGCGGGGTCGCTGTAGCGCGCTGCCTCGCCCCCCGGGAGGCGGGGATCGAGGTCGCCGATGTGGGCGCTCTCGAGCGTCGGCGCGGCGATGCCGCCGATCTGGGCGGCGAGCGCGGGGGAGAGATCGAGCGATTTGGTGCGCGACTTCGAGGCCAGCTTCATGACCGCGCTGGCGCGCAGGAGCCCGGGCTGGGCGGCGATCTCATCGGGGTCGAGCCCGCTCGCCCGGACGGCGAGGGCGAGATCGCGGCCGAGGGCGCGCGCGTCGGGGGCCCGGTCCGAGGGCTTCTTGGCGAGGTTCTGCATCACGATCCGCGCGATGGGCTCGGGCACGTAGCTGGAGCGCGCGATGCTGCGCAGGTCCGCCGGCGGGGCGTGCGTGTGCTGGACCAGGAGCGCGACGGGCGAGTCGCCCTCGAACGGGGCGCGCCCCGCGAGGCACTGGTACAGCATCGTCGCGATGGAGTAGACGTCCGCCGGCGGACCGACCCGCTGCCCTTCGGCGCCTTCGGGCGAGATGTACTTGGCGGTGCCGAAGATGAGCCCCGCCTGGGTGGTCATCGCTTTGTCGGCCCAGTCGAGGCGGGCGATGCCGAAGTCGAGCACCTTCACGTAATCCGGGTCCTCGCCGCGGCGGACGAGCATGATGTTCTCGGGCTTGAGATCCCGGTGGACGATGCCCTGCGCGTGCGCCTCGCCGACCGCGTCGCACACCTGGAGGGCGATGTGGAGCGCCCTCGGGAGCGGCAGCGCCTCGCTCTCACCGCCTGCCCCTGCCGCGGCGAGCGCGGAGAGCAGCGAGATGCCGTCGAGGTGCTCCATGACGAGGTAGAGCTCCCCGCCGATCCGGGGGTCGGCGGTGGGGGGCACGCTCCCGGTCATGAGGACCTGGACGACGTTCGGGTGGACGAGCCGGCTCGAGATCTTGGCCTCGCGGTGGAAGCGGCTCACGAGCTCGGCGTTGCCGCTGAGCTCGCGGTGGAGGATCTTCACGGCCACGTCGCGCTCGATCCCGGCCTGGAAAGCGCGGTAGACGCGGCCCATCGAGCCGATGCCGATGAGGTGGCGCGTCTGGATCTGCCCCCCGAGCGTGATGCCCACGTACGGGTCGCGCTCCGCGGCGCCGAACGTGGGGCTCTTGCGCGAGCTCGCGAGCGGGGTGCCGTCGCGCGGGCAGTAGAGAACGCCCGCGTCGTAGCGCTCGCCGCACGAGGGGCAGCTCTTCGCGGTGGACGGCTCCATCGACGGCGCTGATCCTAGCACCGCTCCCGCCATAAATTCTCGGACGGAGCGGCGTTTCGGCGCGCCGCGGCGCCCGAGGACGCTCGGACGTGGACCGACCGGCGCCTTGCGACTACGGTCGCGGCGTGAGCGGTTCCAAGGCGGGCGCAGCACGGGCGCGCAGCGGGAAAGGGCGCGGCAACGCGGGTGCCACCCCTGCGCCCGCCGCGCGCCAGGCCGCCGCCTCGCCGGCCCGGGAGGCCGCCTCGCCGCCCCGGGAGGTCGCCTCGCCGGCGGCCGATGCGGGGCCGCGCGAGGGCGAGTACGTCGTCACGCTCCCCACGTTCGAGGGTCCGCTCGACCTGCTGCTGCACCTCATCCAGCAGCACGAGCTCGACATCCTCGACATCCCCGTGAGCTTCGTCACGGAAAAATACCTCGAGTACCTGAAGATCATGCGCTCGCTCTCGATCGACCTCGCGAGCGAGTACCTCGTGATGGCGGCGACGCTGACGCACATCAAGTCGAAGATGCTCCTGCCGAGCGTGCCTGCGGGGCAGGACGACGACGGGATGCCGGGTGAGGAGGAGGATCCGCGGGAGGAGCTCGTCCGGCGGCTCCTGGAGTACCAGAAGTACAAGGTCGCCGCGGCCGACCTGGCCGAGCGCGGGACGCTCGGGCGCGACGTGTTCACGCGCGGCATGAGCGAGAGCGAGGTGCCAAAGGGCCCGGCTCCGTTCGCGCAGACGGCCATCTTCAGCCTGCTGGACGCGTTCGAGCGCGTGCTGAAGCGGACGAACGTCCAGATTGATCATGAGGTCGTCTTCGATCGCATCAGCATCACGGATCGCATCGTCGAGCTCACGGAGAAGCTCTCCGCGCGGCGCGCCATGCGGTTCGAGGATCTGCTGCTCGACAGCGTCTCGAAGGGGGGAGTGATCCCTCGCTTCGAGGTCGTCATCACGTTCCTGGCCGTGCTCGAGATGTGCAAGCTGAGGCTCATCCGGGTCCATCAGACGGACTCGCTGGCGCCCATTCACATCCAGCTCGCGGTAGCCGATGGCGCGCCGGTGGCGGATGACGGATTCGAGGACGTCGCGCCGGCGGCGGAGCCGATCGAGACGGCGGGGAGCGAGGAGGCAGGAGCACCGCCGGCTGCCGCCGAGGGCGAGGTCGCGGAGGCCGTCGAGGTGGGGCGAAGCGAGCCGGCTGGGCCGGAGCTCGTCGAGCCGGTCGAGCAGGCGCGCGAAGAACTGTCGGAAGCGGAGCTCGCGGGGGCGCCGAGCGGCGCACCGGAGAGCCTGGAGCTGGTCGAGGAGCAGGTGGAGGACGCCAGCGTCGCGGAGGCAGAACCGGAGCCCGCGGAAGCAGCGGAGGCGTCGAGCAGCGAACCGGCGTGGTCGGAGCTGGTCGAGCCTGTGGAGCAGGTGGAGGGCGCCAGCGTCGCGGAAGCAGAACCGGAGCCCGTGGAAGCAGGGGAGGCGTCGAGCAGCGAACCGGCGTGGTCGGAGCTGGTCGAGCCCGTGGAAGAGAGGAATGTCGAGGCGGGTGACGCGAAGCTGGCGGAGCCCGTGGAGCCACCGACCGGCGAACCGACGGGCCCGGAGCTGGCCGAGCCAGCCGAGGAATCGAGCGGCGAAGCATCGGGGACGGAGCTTCCTGGGACGGCGGAGGAGACGAGCCGTGCGCACGACGTCGCAGGGGGCGAGCCTTTGGTGGACGCGATGGAAGCCGATGCCGGTCCGGCGCCGGAAGAGGCGGAGCGCGGCGATGCGGTTGTGGGCCCGAACGCGCACTCGACCGCAGAGGACTTCGCAGCGCCGCCGGCAGAGGTGGATGAGGTAGACGCAGGGAGTGGCCGTGACGGTGGCTGATGCCGCGGCGAAGCGGCGGCGCATAGCGAAGACGACGACAGGTCAGGGCGCGCCGGCGCGGCTGCGGGCAGCGGCGCACGCATGGCTCGGCGAAACGAAGCGGCCGAGGGGCGGAAAGAAGGAGCCGCGCGCGCCGAAGACGGCAGGGCAGGGCACGCCGGCGAAGGCAGGCGCGCAGGCCACGCCGGCGCGGCTGAGGGCGGCGGCGTACGCGTGGCTCGGCGGAACGAAGAAGCCGAGGAGCGGGAAGAAGGAGCCGCGCGCGCCGAAGACGGCAGGGCAGGGCACGCCGGCGAAGGCAGGCGTGCAGGCCACGCCGGCGCGGCTGAGGGCGGCGGCGCACGCATGGCTCGGCGGAACGAAGAAGCCGAGGGGCGGGAAGAAGGAGCCGCGTGCACCGAAAGGGACACGGCAAGATCCGTTCGCTCGCTTCCGCGCTGGCGCATGGGACCAGCTCGGTCATCCGGCGCGCCGCGCCGACGTTCCTGTCCGGAGCGCAACCACGGCGCCCGGGCTCTCTGCCGTCGCGCGCAAGCACCTGAAGGGAGTGTTGGAAGCGCTCATCTTCGTGGCGGAGCGACCGGTGCCGGCCCGTGATCTCGCGCGTTCGGCGAACGCAGAGCACCGCGTCGTGCGAGAGTTGCTGGCCGAGCTCGTCGCGGAGTACGACGGACGAGGATTTCGTCTGGACGAGGTCGCCGGAGGGTACGTCTTTCGAACGAGCCCCGCATTTGCGCCCTTCGTTCGCGAGGTGACAGAGCAGAAGCCGGTCAAGATGTCTCGCGCCCAGACCGAGACGCTCGCGATCGTCGCGTACCGGCAACCGATCACGAGGCCCGAGATCGACGAGATCCGCGGTGTGGATTCCGGCGCGGCGCTCAAGTCGCTCCTGGAGCGTGACCTCGTGAGGATCCTGGGCAAGAAGGACGAGCCTGGGCGCCCGATGCTGTACGGCACGACGGCGCAGTTCCTCGAGTTCTTCGGCCTGAAGGCGCTCGGCGAGCTGCCCACCCTGCGCGAGTTCACCGAGCTGACCGAGGAGTCGCGCCGTGCCTATGAGCGTGAGCTCGGCGAAGAGCCGCCCGAGACGGGGGTGGTGACACCGGGACAGGAGAGCTTCGCCGGCGCGGAGGGATCGCTCCGGACGAGCGTCGCCAGTGGGGGCGAGAACCTATCGGAAGACGTCGGCGCGTCGTCTGCTGCGCCGCGGGAGGGAGAGGTCACGATGGAAGCAAGGGAAGACGAAATGTCTGAGGAGATCTCTGTCGTGGGAGCGGACGCAGCGCTTGGTGAGCCTGCTGAAAAGGACGCTTTCCAGCAGGCCAACGACGTCGCGGAGGAACGGCGCGACGAGGACGACGAAGACGACGAGGACGACGAGGACGACGAGGACGACGAGGACGAGGACGAGGAGGACGACGAAGACGACGAGGACGCAGACCAAGACGAAGGCGACGAGGACGACGAGGACGAGGACGACGAAGACGAGGACGAGGACGAGGACGACGAAGACGAGGACGAGGACGAGGACGAGGACGAGGACGAGGACGAGGACGAGGACGACGAAGATGAGGATGACGAAGACGACGAGGACTGAACGTTCGCCCTTGTCTGAACGTCCAGCGCGTCGCCCCGTTGCTCACGGCGGTGGAGCATCCGTCGGATCCGGATAGGCCTCGGCCAGCTTCGTTGCGGCGCTCCTCAGCTCGGGGTGGGCGAGGAGCTTGCGGAAGAGCCGCCAGAGCTCGGGATCGGCGAGCACCTGGAGCGGCGAGGCGGCGACCTGTCTCCTCTTCTTGCGGGGGATCGCCTCCGGACCTTTTCGTCGCAGCTCCTCCATCATTCCCACGAAGCGCTTCGTGGGAAAGAGATCTCCGTGCTCCCACGCGAGCACGGTCTCCTGCTCGATGCCCAGCGCTCCGGCGAGCTCGCGGGCCGTGCAGCCGAGCTCCTGCCGGAGCTTCTTGATGTCCTCGGGGGCCATGCGGGGCGAGGGTAGCGGCCTCGAAAAAAGAAAGCGACGTCGAGCAACCGGCAGCGAGCTCCCGCCGAACTCCGCGTCATGACCCATCGTTGCCCGATTCGCCCCTCGTGGACTCCCCGCGCGCTCCGCGCGCTGCCGCTCGCGCTCGCGCCGCTCGTGGCCTCCCCCCTGTCCTGCGCGCCGGAGCTCGTCGTCCCCCCGCAGCTCGATGAAGGCGGTCACGAAGAGGACGCCGAGGTCGCCGGCCCCGCAGACCCGAGCCCCGAGCTCCAGATCGAGCCCGCCTCGCCGCTGGACGCCGCGCCTCCGGTGCTGCGGGCGCGCGTGCTCCTCCCCGGCGCCGCGCTCGGGAGCGTCGATCCCGCCCGTGCGCTGGTCGTCCGCGGCAAGCTCAGCGCGGCGCACCTCCGGCAGATAGAGCGAGGCGAGCTGTCGACGGCGCTGTCGGAGCGCGTCGTCCCCTCGATCGCCTGGCTGAACGGGACTCCCCCTGGCGACCTCTCGCTGACCGTGGCGCCGCTCGCCCCGCTCGCCCCCGGGGAGACCTACGCCATCGCGAGCGGCAGCCCTGTGTTCTCGCACCACATCCAGATCGCCACGGCGGGCTCGCCGCCCGTGCTTTCACGGCTCTGGCCGCCGCCCGAGGCCGGCGCGACCCTCGGCCTGGGGGTGTGGTGTGGTGACGCGCCCCTCCCGGAGGTGGTCGCTGCGGCGACGCTCGCGCCTGGCGGACCGGCGGGCGAGCTGCGCCGCGGCGCCGTCGACGACATCGGCGCGCGCTGCCTGCGCTTCGAAGGGGAGCCAACCGCCACGGCGCCGCCCGAGGCCGACGGCGTGCGCCTCGTGGGGCCTCCCGCCGCGCTCCCGGGCGAGCCGGCGGCAGTGAGCCTCGATCCACGTCCGTTCATGATGGAATCGGATCCGCTTCCCGCCATCGCGGCGGCGTGTGCGCCGGACGAGCTCGCGCTCGGGCCGGGCTGTGCTCGGGTCGCCGACGATCGGATCCTCGTTCGTTCGGCGGATGCGCCGCTGCTCTGGGCGATCGCGGGCGCGGGGTTCGACGAAGTGCTCGCGGTACCGCCGGGCGAGCCGTTCGTCCTCGCTCCCCTGCCGCCCTTGAGCCCCGTGGAGCTCGTCCTTGCGACCATCGACAACGCCGGGGTCGTGGAGCGCCGGACGTTCTCGGCCATGACGCTCGCGCCCATGCCCCATGTGATCATCAACGAGGTGCTGGCGAACCCTGTCGGGCCAGAGCCAGGGCAGGAGTGGGTCGAGCTCTACAATGACGGTGACGTCCCTGCTGAGCTCACAGGGGTCGTACTCGCCGATGTGGGTGGCGAGACCGAATTGCCCCCTATTTCGTTCATGCCCGGCGCGTACGCTCTGGTCGTCAACGAGGACTACGTTCCTGATGATGAGCTCGATCCTCCGCCTCCTCCCGAGACGCTTCTTCTCCGCGTCCCCAAACTTGGCAGCCACGGGCTGTCGAACTCGGGAGAACCGCTCAAATTGAAGGATCGAGGAGGTGCTGTCTTGTCCAGGTCGCCCGCCGCGCCCGTGCCAAAGCCGGGAATGAGCCTGGCCCGCGTCGCTCCGCGCGCTCCAGACGGCTCGGCTGGCTCTTTCGCGACCAGCTGGCCGACGCCCGGTCGCGTGAACATAATGAACCAGGAGATCCCCTGAAGGATGGGGAGTTTGCCTCCGCGCGGGGCGAACTCGCCATGGGGCTGAGAAAATTCGAGCAAAGCGGGTGACGGACCCGTCTATGAGAGCTAGGTTTCAATCGAGTAGACAGACGGGTGGGGGGGCCGCCACCTGAGGAGACGCTGCCGCGCTGTGAACGCGAGCTGTGCGGCAGGTGCCTTTCGCGTGGAGTTCGGCGATGGCTGGTGTTCGTGAAAAGCTGTTGACGGCATCGGACCTCGCAGCCTTGTGCGAGGTCGACTTGAAGACAATCCACAACTGGGTAGATCGGGGGAGGATTGCCCATTTCCGTACGCCGGGGAGACACTTGCGCTTCAAGGCTGCGGACGTGGCTGAGTTCCTCCGTGCATGGGGCTATTCGGTGCCCCGGGAGCTCGCCAAGGCGACCTCCAAGTCGATGATGGCCATCGGCACCAAGGATACGATGGCCCACGTGGCGCGAGCCCTCGGGGAAGGCGTGCCCATCCGGCACGCGAGCCACCCGTATGACGCGCTGATCTTCGCGGGGGCGGACCCCGCGGACGTGTACATCGTCGACGTGCGGGCGGTGTCCAGCGACGTGGACGTCCCCTCCCTCTTCGAGGCGCTCCATCGAGCGAACTCGCAGGGGACCTTCGTCGCCTTGTCGGATGAGCCGATCAGCCTGCCGTCGTTCGTCGGCCGGATCGGCCGGAGCGACGCGCAGCAGCTGAAGGGCTTCCTCGTGCCCGAAGCGGCCGCGCAGGCGGCGACGCCCCTCCAGGCGGCGAGCGGTCCGGCGTCGGAAGAGCCGCCGCGGAGCCTCGCCGCAGGCGGGTCCTCGCGCTGAGCCAGGGCCCCGGCCGTCCTACGCCCAGCAGAAGAGGCTGGGCTAGGACGGCCGGTCGCGCCCGAGGAGGCTCCGCCAGGAGCCGCAGCACTGCAGCACTGCAGAGCGAGCCGCTGAGGTCAGAACCCCCTCCTGCAGCACAACCCGGGGCCGGTTGATGGGTCGCTCGCAACCCCGCTGTCGAGTCCGCTTCGGCGTCTCCTGGAAGAAGACACGCCCGAGGAGCAAGGCTCCTCGGACGGAGGCGCTTCAGCTTCCAGCGATGGTCATGGAGGAGACCCGGAACGTCGGTGAGCACGTTGACGTCCGGAGATCCAGATCGTCCCCGACGGCGTCGATCCGCTGCAAGAGCTCGTCAAGGTTCAGCGAGATGGTTACCTCGCTCACTGGGTAGGCGAGCTCTCCATTCTCGATCCAGAAGCCGGACGCGCCCCGGGAAAAGTCGCCGGTCACGGCGTTGAAGCCGAAGCCCATCATCTCGGTGACGTACAGCCCGCGCGGCGTGGAACGCACGATCTCCGCCGCCGGCGTGGAGGTGGGCTGGAGGAGGAAGTTCGACGTGGACGGCCCGACGCCGCCGCCAGCGCCGCGCGAGGCGCTGGCGGTCGGCGGGCGCTTGAGCTTCCGGCCGCTGTAGCTGTCGCAGAGGTAGGTCTTCAGGATGCCTTGCTCGACCACGACGTTGCGCCGGGCGAGGAGGCCCTCGCCGTCGAACGGGCGCGAGCCGGGCGCGCGCGGGATCAGCGGGTCGTCGACGACCGTGATGAGATCGCTGGCGATGCGTGTCCCCTCGCGGCCGACGAGGTAGCTCGACTTGCGCCAGACCGAGCTGCCCATGATGCAGGAGCCGAGCAATCCGAGCATCGACCGGGCGACGTCCGGGTCGAAGACGACGGGCGCCTCGCAGGTCGCCACCTTGCGGGCGCCGAGCTTGCGCAGCGTCCGGCGCGCCGCCTCGCGGCCCACGGCGTCCGGGGCGTCCAGGTCGGCGAGGTGGCGCCGGCCGGTGAAGTAGAAGCCGCGGCGCTTCTTGTCGCCGCTGTCGTCCGCGATCGGGGAGACAACGAGCTGCGCGTACGAGCCGGCGAAGCCGCCGCGGAACCCGCCGGACAGGACGAGGGCGAAGGCGCCCGCGCTCCGCGAGAACGTCGCGCCCTCGCTGTTCGTGATCCGCGGGTCGGCGTCGCGCGCGGCCTGCTCGCCTCGGCGCGCGATGTCGATCGCCTGCGCGGCCGTGACCTCGCCGCCCGAGGGATCGTAGAGATCGAGCGCGGGGAACGGCCCCTTGGCGATGAGCTCCGGATCGGCGGGGCCGGCGAACGCGTCCTCCTGGGAGATGTCGGCGAGCTCGAGCGCGTCCGCCACGAAGCGATCGATGCCGCGGGGCGTGAGGTCGGACGTCGAGGTCAGCGCGACGCGCTGCTTCTTGATGATCCGCATGCCGAGGCCCTTGTGGACGGCCTCCTCGACGAGCTCGGGCTCGCCGAGGCGCACCTTGGTGGTGAGCTCGGAGCCGGAGCGGGCGATCGCCTCCGCGACGTCGGCGCCGCCCTTCCTGGCGCGCGTCACCACCTGCTCGGCGAGCTCCATGAGTTCCTCGACCTGCTGCTCCACGCGGGCTCGTTCGGACATGGGGCGACAGGGTGGTGGAGCGGGCTGGCTCCGTCAACGCGGTGACGCGGTCGTCTCCCCCGCGCGCACCAGGGGCGTCTCGGCCCCGCGCGCACCAGGGGCGTCTCAGCCCGGCCGGTTGGAGCGCCCGCCGCTGCCGACGCCGAGCCGCCGCTGGGGGCGTGTCGAGGCGGGCCGGGGCAAAACGACCTCAGGCGCTGGCTTACTCTGGACGGAGCGGGGGCGCTCGCCGGGGGAGGGCTCGGCCTTCGGCGCGCGGCCCGCGGGCTCGCGCCGGAGCAGGGCGCTCACGGTGACCGCGAAGCCGGCGGCCAGCATGGTGTACATCCAGAGGAGCGCATACCCGAGCGGACCGCCGGCGACCGGGTGGACGCCGAAGTCGCCCTCGACCTGCCGGTAGGTGCCGTCGAGCGCGAGCCGCCGGGACAGGGCCAGGACGGCGACCAGGGCGATCGACAGCGGCGCGCCGGCGAGGACGGCGAGCGCGCGGACCGCGCGCTGCGCTGTCCACCTGCCGCCAGCGCTCCCGGCGAAGCGGTTCGCGGCCGCGAACCCGGCGGGCACCGAGGCGGCATTGACGAGGACGAGCACGAGGTCGACGGCGGACGGGATGCGGCGCGTGTCGACGAGGTACGCGAAGCTCCAGTCAGGGGCGAACACGAGGAAGTACGCGCAGACCGGCGCGAAGACGAGGCAGGCGAACAGGGAGACGAGCGCGAGCGGCCGAGCGCGCGTGCCCGGCGCTGGTCGAGGCTCCGACGCGCGCAGCGCGCCCAGGCGGTGAGGGGCTGCAGCGCTGAACCAGGCGAGCAGCGCACCGAGAGCAAAGCCGACGAGGGGAGCGACGAAGGCGGGCACGCGGCGCCGAAAGTAGTCCTGTCGCCCCCTCCTGAGCAAAGTGCCTGGACCTTTTCCTGACCAGGGCGGATCGAGCGGCCCACACAAGGGCTCTTCCGGGCGCGGCTTGGCAGTCTGGGCGGAACGTTTGCTCTGGGAACGCCGCCGCGCTAAGCGGCTGCGCACATGGAGCCGCGCCTCGTCCGGGAGATGCTTGAGCGCGTTCGGACCGGCGAGCTTGCCGTCGAGGAGGCGCTCGATGCCCTCCGAGGGCTGCCTTTCCGGGACCTTGGCGTCGCGACCGTCGATCACCACCGCGCGCTCAGGCAGGGCGTCCCCGAGGTGATCTTCGGCGAAGGGAAGACACCCGAGCAGATCGCCCTGATCGCCGGGGAGATCTCGGGGGCGGGGCAGAACGTGCTCGTGACCCGGGTCGACGCCGCGAAGGGCGCGGCGGTCTCGGCGCTCTTGCCCGCGTTCCGCTATGTGCCCCTCGCGCGGACCGGCAGCATCGAGGTCGCGCCGCCGCCGAGGCGCGCCGCCGGGGCGGTCGCCGTCGTGACCGCGGGCACGAGCGATCTGTCGGTCGCCGAGGAGGCCATCGAGACGCTGCGCGCCGTGGGCCTCGAGGCGAAGCGGCTGTACGACGTGGGGGTCGCGGGGCTGCACCGCTTCCTCCATCGCGTCGAGGAGCTGCGCAAGGCGTCGGCCGTGATCGTTGTCGCGGGCATGGAAGGCGCGCTGCCCAGCGTGGTCGGCGGGCTCGTGGCGGCGCCGGTGATCGCGGTGCCGACGTCGGTCGGCTACGGCACTGCCCTGGGCGGCTTCACCCCGCTCTTCGCCATGCTCACGTCGTGCGCCTCCGGAGTCGCCGTGGTCAACATCGATAGCGGCTTCGGCGCGGCGATGGTGGCGCATCGCATGTTGCCGAAGGAGTAGCTCGGAACGAGCGCGACCGCGGGAGCGCCGCGCGGCGAAGGCGCCCGGGGGAACGGAGAAGGCGAGAGATGGGACACGGGCACGATCACGACCACGCGCACGGGGATGCGCACGGAGACGAGCACCACCACGGGCACGGGGGCCATCACGGGCACGGGGGCCATCACGGGCACGGGGACCATCACGGGCACGACCACGACCACGCGCACGACCACGCGCACGCGCACGCGCACGCGCACGGGCACGGGGGCCATCACGACCACGGGCACGCGCACGCGCACGGGGACGATCACGGGCACGATCATCCGCGCGCGCCGCTCCTCGAGGAGGGCGCGGGCACGGGCAAGGTCCTGTTCTTCGACGCGTTCAGCGGGATCGCGGGCGACATGACCATCGCCGCGCTGCTCGATCTCGGGGTGCCCCTCCTCGTCATCGAGCGCGCCGTCGCCGCGCTGCCGCTCGATGGGTTCCACCTGCACCGCGGGCACGCCCATCGGAGCGGCATCGTGGCGACCTCGTTCGACGTGCACGTCGAGGCGCCGCAGCCGGAGCGCACCTACGGATCCATCGACGCCATGCTCGCCGCCGCGCCGCTCGATCCACCGGTCGCCGCGCTGGCGCGCCGGATCTTCCGGCGCCTCGGCGAGGCGGAGGCCGCCGTGCACCGGATCCGCCTGGAAGACGTGCACTTCCACGAGGTCGGCGCCGTCGACGCGATCGTCGACATCGTGGGCTCCGCCGCCGCGATCGTGCACATCGGGGCGGAGGTCGTCGGATCGCCGCTGCCCATGGGGCGCGGGTTCGTGAAGGCGCGGCACGGGATCCTCCCGCTGCCGCCGCCCGCGGCGGTCGCGTGCCTCCGCGGCGTCCCGACCTACGGCGTCGAGCTCGACGCCGAGCTGGTCACGCCCACGGGCGCGGCCATCATCGCCACGCTGGCGACCCGGTTCGAGCGCTGGCCGACGTTCGCCCCCGATCGGATCGGCTTCGGCGCCGGTCAGCGCGAGCTGCCGGACCGCCCCAACCTGCTGCGGGTCGTGCTCGGGACGCGCACGGGGGGAGACGAGAGCCTCGGCAGCGCGTCGCACGTGATCGTCGAGGCGAACGTCGACGATCTGACGGGCGAGGTGGCAGGGCACGCGATCGAGGCGCTGTTCGCGGCGGGCGCGCTCGACGCCTGGGCGGCGCCGATCACCATGAAAAAAGGGCGCCCCGCCCTGACGATCGCGGCGCTCGCGGCCGCCCCCCAGGCCGACGCCGTCGCGACGGCGCTGCTCCGCGAGACGACAAGCATCGGGCTACGGAAGATCCCTGTCGCGCGCACCGAGCGGCCGCGGCGGATCACCACGGTGCAGACGGCGTACGGAGCCATCCGGGTGAAGATCAGCGAGGGGCCGTTCGGTCCGCCGCAGATCAAGCCGGAGTTCGACGATTGCGCCGCGGCGGCGAGGACGCACGGCGTGCCGGTGCGCGAGGTCGTCTCGGCGGCGCTGTCGGCCGCCAAGGGGTGACGCCGCGCCGCGCAGGGGCTGCCGCGCGGCGCCGCGCTCGCCGAGCGGCGCAGCGCCACCCTGCGGCAGCGGTCAGTCGGGGCGCTGGATCGGCAGCGCCTCGGCCTCCCACGAGAGGAAGCCGCCCTCGAGGAACGCGACGGGCACGCCCTCCTCGGCGAGCTTCGCGGCGACGTCCTTCGACTTGTCGCCGGAGCGGCAATAGAGGACGGGCGCGCCGGCCAGCATGTGGAGCTCGGCGAGCCGGCCCTCGATCTCCTCGATCGGGATGTGCACCGCGCCCGGGATGTGGGCGCGGCCGTAGGCGGGGGTCTCGCGCGTGTCCACGGGGACCACCTGGCCCTCCCGGATCAGCTGCGCCAGCTCGGCCGCCCGGATGGCGCCCTCGGCGCGCGGGAGGAACGGATCGAGCAGCTCGCGGAGCTGCTTCCGGTTGAGGACGCCCTGCTCGGCGGCCACCGGGCGGCCTCGATGAAAGACCATGAACGTCGGGACGGCCTGGATGCGCAGCGTGGTGGCGATGCGCTTCGACCGGTCGATGTCGACCTTGACCACCTTGGCCTTGCCTTCGAGCTCGCGCGCGATGGCGTCGACCTCCGGCGCGACCGTCTTGCACGGTCCGCACCAGGTGGCGGTGAAATCGATGAGCACGGGCAACTCGCTGCGGAGCACCTCGCGCTCGAACTCCTGCTCGTTGATCTCGGGAACGGCCATGGCGGGCGAATTCATAGCGGGCCTTTCCTGCGAGATCGAGCGGCGCGAGGGCTCCGCCGCCGAGATCGCGGAGATGAACGCGATTTCAGCGCAATTTCGGCGCGCGAGAGCGCTGCACGGCCGGCGGCTGCCTGCGGACGTGCGGCCCCCGCGTCCCGCCCCGTCAGCGCGGGACGCGCGCGCGCACGGTGCGTGTATCGATGGAGTCGCGCAGGGCGTCGGCGATGAGGTAAGAGCCGCCGACCGTCGCCAGGAGCAGCACGAAGGGGAAGACGAGCAGCCGGATCTCGCTCGGGTGCCGCGCCGCCTGGCCCAGCGTCTCCCCCCACGAGGCCACGCGCGCGGGCGCGCCCATCCCGAGGAACGAGATCGCCGCCTCGAGCAGGACGACGGACGCCACGCCGAGCACCGAGCTCACGATCACGGGGCCGAGCGCGTTCGGGAGGATGTGGCGGTAGAAGACGCGCAGCCGGGTGCTGCCGAGCGCGCGCGCGGCCATCACGTACTCCTCGCTCGACGCGCGCAGCACCTCGGCGCGCACGAGGCGCGCGATCTCCGCCCAGCGGACGAAGGCGACCGCGAGCACCAGCGACAGCGCGGAGGGCTCGCGCTCGATCGCCCGCACGATCGCCACGACGAGGATCGCCGGGAAGGTGTCGACCGTCTCGACGAGGCGGACTAGGCCGTCGTTCCAGGCGCCGCGCAGCGTGCCCGCGAGCCCGCCGAGCACGACGCCGAGGAACATGCCCACGAGCACCGCGCTGAGCGACAGGCCGAGCGCCGTGCGCGCGCCGTAGATCAGCCGCGCGGCGAGATCGCGGCTCTCGAAGTCCGTGCCGAGCGGGTGGTCGAGGGACGGCGACGCGTTCGGGCCGGCGTCGGTGCGCTGCTCCGGGCCGTAGCGGATGGGCGGCCAGATCGCGAAGCCCTCGAAGCGCACCCTGAGCTCGGCCTCGGTGAGCGACTCGAGCGCGGCGCCCTCGGTGACCGCGGGCAGGATCTCCGCGCGGCCCGGCCCGAAGCAGGCGATGGGCGCGGGGGCGGCGAGGAGCTCGGCGAAGATGGCGAGCAGGGCGAGGACGCCGAGCAGCACGGCGCCGATGGCGACGCGCTTGCTGCCCACCATCCGGCGGAGGAACGCGGTCGCGTGGGTCACGCCTCGCTCCTCCGCGAGAGCACCGCCGGGCCGAGCCGCGGATCGACGAGCACATACGCGAGATCGGTCGCGATCACGCCGAGCGCGGCGATGGCCGCGGCGCCGATCGAGATGGCCATGAGCCAGCTCACGTCGCGCGCCTGCACGGCGAGGAGCGTGAGCTCGCCGAGCCCGTGGAGCTCGAAGACGCGCTCGACGACGAAGGCGCCGCCGAGCGCCATCGGCGGCTCGAGCATGGCGAGCGTCACGACCGGCAGCACGGCGTTGCGGAGCCCGTGGACGGCGATGGCGCGCGCGGGGCCGGCGCCTCGCGCCCGCGCGGCCCGGACGAAGTCCTGCGCGAGGACGGCGACGAGCGCGGCGCGCTGCTGCCGCGTCGGCGCGGCGACGAGCGAGAGCGCGATGAGGCACGTCGGCAGGAGCAGGGACCGCGCGCCGCCCGAGAGGAGCGCGGCGGCCACGGCCACGACGGCGGTCGGGAGGACGGCGGCGGTGAGCACGGCGGCCGCGATCGCGGAGTCGCTCCGCCGGCCCTGCGAGGCCGCGCTGAGCGCGCCGAGCGGGATCGCCACGGCGTAGGCCAGCGCGATCGCCCCGAAGACGAGCGCGAGGGTGACGGGCGCGCGCCGCGCGAGCTCGTCGAGCACCGGCTCTCCGGTCGCCGCGACGCCGAGCCGGTGGGTGACCGCGCCGAGCGCCCACTTGCCGTAGCGGGTCTCGAGCACGGTCGCCGCGAGCTGCGCCGGGCCGGAGAACACCTCGAAGTCGCTGCGGTACACGTTCCAGAACGACCTCCACCGCGTGACGCACGCGCGGGCCTCCGCGAGGTCGTCGCCCGGGGCGATCCGGTCGTCGATCTCCGCGATGTGGGCCGCGACGTCGACGAGGGCGCGCGCCTGCTCGAGCGTCGCCGCGTCGCGCGGCGGCTGCAGCGCGGCGATCACCGCCTGCAGGGCGAACGTGTCGAGCTCCAGCAGCTCGGCGGCGCGCGACGCGGAGCCGTAGCGGACCAGGCGCCGCACGGCGCTCCGGACCGACGCGCTCCGGAACTCGATGCCGCGGTCGTCCCAGAAGCGCGTCCAGAACGCGACCGCGTGCGCCGGGTCCGCGGCGTCGTCGGCCCGCGGCAGGCCCATCCGCGCCGCGACGGGCGCGAGCGCGAGCGCGACGCGGGTGCGCGGCTCGGGCGCGAGCGCGTCGAGCGGCAGGATGTGCGGCAGCGCGGCGCCGCCGAGGCGACGCAGCTCGTCGGCGGCGGCCGCCGCGTCGCCGCCGCCGGCCGCGATGGCCTGCGCGGCCGCGAGGGCGCGCCGGCGCACGTCGCGCGGCTCCAGGTTGATGAAGCGCGGCAGGTCGAGGAAGCGCTCCCGGCGGAGCCGCGCGAGCTCCGCGCTGGAGAGCGAGCTGGCGAGGAGCGGGTCGTCCGTCGGATCCGGGACGAAGGAGAGCACGAAGAAGGTCAGCAGCGAGACGCCGACGAGGGTCGGCAGCGTCCAGAGGAGCCTGCGGAGCGCGTGGCGGAGCATCTCTCTCGGCCCGGAGTCAGCGCAGGATGGCGTCGAGCAGGTCGATGCGCATCCCGAACTTGTAGGGGGAGGCCTTTACCACCTCCATCTTCTGGCCAGAGATCGTCTCGTCGTTGCCCTCGAGGTACCCGCCGGCGTTGATGCCGATGACCTTGCCCTGGCCGTTGAAGATGGGGCTCCCGTTCATGCCGCTCGTGCTGCGGGCGTCGTGCTGGATCAGCCAGGCCTCCGCCGCGGGCGCGGGCCGGCCGTTCGCGCCCGTGATCCGGCCGATGTTGGCGGCGAGGAACGTGGCGACGGGGTTCGCGGTGTCCGTGAGCCGCTCCGGGAAGCCGATCAGGTACACGTCGTCGCCGGCGCCGGCCGCGGCGAGCTCTTCCCGCGTCGCGAGCTCGAGCACGGCGGCCGCGCGCCCGGCGATCGTCACGGTGCCGATGTCCGGGGTGAGCTGATCCGCGCTGTCGCGGTACTGCGGGTGCGTCCGCATGCCGGTCACCGCGAAGCTTATCTGGCCCCGGCCTTCGTTCTCGAGCGCCGCGATCGTGCCGCCGCGGCGCTTGGCCGCGGTGATGCAGTGGGCGTTCGTCACGAGGACGGAGGGCCGCACCGCGAACGCCGTGCAGAACCCCTCGCGCCCGGCGGCGAGCATGAAGATCCCCTTCCTGGAGCGGTCGTGGAGGTTGCGCCCGAAGTTGGCGTTCGAGGGGTGGAGCGTCCCGAGGCGGCGCTCGATGTCCTTGCGCCGGGGGTCCTCCGGCGAGAGGCCCGCGAGCTCCTCCCGCAGCTGGCTGATCTCGTCGTGGGAGGAGCGGTTGTAGACGATGAGCGCGGCGAGGCTGGCGAGCGCGAGCACGAGGAGCGCGGCGAGGATGTAGGTCGTGCGGCGCTGGCCTGCCGTCGCGGCGTGCACCTCCTTGTGGAGCATGGCGTTGATCTCGACGGTGCCGCGGGGCTTCGCGCGCCCCGTGGCGGCCGCGACGGCGGAGGAGATCATCATGGCGATCGTCCGCTCGCCGACCCGACGAGCTCCGGCCGGCGGCGCCGCCGGGACGTGCCCAGGGGAGGCGGCAGCGGGCGCGGGGTACGCAGCGGGCGCGGGATACGCAGCAGGCGCGGGGTACGCAGCAGGCGCGGGGTATGCAGCGGGCGCGGAGTAGCCCGCGGTAGGCACGGGGTACGCGGCGGGCGCGGAGTAGCCCGCGGTAGGCACGGGGTACGCGGCGGGCGCGGGATGGCCCGTCGCTGGCGCAGGGTAAGCCGCGGCAGGAGAGGGGTGATGCGCCACGGCGTGCGCCTGCGGCGGACCCGACGTGCGGCGCTCGACGAGCTCCAGCCGCACCCGCGGGCCCTTGGCGCCGAACGTGATCTCGTCGCCCGACGCGATCGGGTGCCGCTTGATCCGCTGCCCGCCCGCGTAGGTCCCGTTGCGGCTGTCGAGGTCGTAGAGCACCCAGCCAGCCGCCTCGAGGCGCGCCTCGGCGTGGTGGCTGCTCGCGTCGCGATCGTGGTTCGGGTCGAAGACGACGTCGTTGTCCGGCGCTCGGCCGAAGCGCACCGCGCGCCGGTCATGGATCTCCACGGAACCGGCGTTGCGCCCGAAGGTATGTACGACGCGTAACATCACGGCGCCGGGACCCCCTGCAGCAGATCGATCCGCATCCCGATGCGGAACGGCGAGCTCTGCGTCACCGTCGCCTTCCGGCCGTCGATCGTGACGTTGTCCTCGTCGTCGATGTGCGCCGCGTGGATGCCGATGACGTGCCCGTACTGGTTGAAGATGGGGCTCCCGCTGTTGCCCCCGCGCGTGACGGCGTCGTGCTGGATCAGGACGGCTCGGTCCGGCGTCGTCGCCTCCTCGTCGATGCCGGTCACGCGCCCGATGCGGCCCTGCAGGAACGTCGCCGAGGGGCTCAGCGGGTCCATCAGGCGGCCGGGGAAGCCGATGACATAGGCGTCGTCGCCCGGCCCGATGGCCCGCAGCTCGGCGTCGTTCGCGAGCTTCACCGTGCGCGTCGCCTTGCCGGAGATCCGGAGCAGGGCGACGTCCGGCGAGCCGGCGCCCGCCTGCCCCGGCTTGTACGCCGGGTGGGCCGACATCGCGACGATGGGGAAGCGGATCTTCCCCATCGAGTCGTTCTGCGTGACGATCGAGGTGCCGCCGCGGGCGCGGCAGTCGCGGACGCAGTGAGCGTTCGTCGCGAGCAGATCGGGCGCGATGGCGAACGCCGAGCAGCAGCCGCCGATGCGGTTGTCCACCTTGTAGCCCATCACGTAGAGCGCCAGCCTGTTCTGCTCGAAGATGGCGCGCCCCGAGAGCACCTGCTCCGGGATCGCGCCCGACGGGCGCGCCGCGGGCGCGATCCCGAGGCCGACCTCGCGCGCCAGCGCGTCGGCCGCCTGGCGCGAGCGGTACGTGACCACGAACGCCACGGCCACGGCGACGAGCGCCGCGGCGACGCCTAGCCCGAGGATCAGGTTGTGGCGCGACACCTTGCGCCTCGCCTCGTCCGCCTTGGCGCGCACGAGCGCGAGCGCCTTCTCCTCGCGCCGCATCGCCTGCACGACGGCATCCTTGACGATGCGCTGCGCGGTCTCGACGTCGACGCGGCCGTCCGCGTCCGGGCGCCCGGGGGGCCGCTCTTCCTGCGGGGCGGCCGGGGTCTGCCGGCCACGCTTGTCGTTGCTGCGCAGCATCGCGGTGGGGGGCGCGCGCACGTGCGCCACGCGTACCCTAACGAAGCAGGTAGTAGCCGGCGATGGTAACGCACGCGACGGCGCTCACGATCATCAAGATCACCAGCCACTGCGGCGCGCCGTCGGTCGGGATCATGATCGGCTCGTCGCCCTGGACGGGCGCGCGGGCGTTGCGCTCGTCCAGCGCGTCGTCGGCCGGCAGGGGCGAGGCGACGTGGTCGTAGTCGTCCCCGTCGTCGTCCATGTCGCTGTCCGCGCCGCTCAGCCACGATTTCGGCGAGGGGGGGCGCTGCGAGATCTTCTTCTCGTCGAGCTCCTTCACCTTGCGCGCCGGCTCGGACGCGGCGGCGTTCTGGGCCAGGAGGTGCTCGGGCAGCGCGTACTTCTGGTAGCGGAGGTCCTCGATGTCCTCGAGCTCCGGCAGGGCGAGCCCGTCGCCGTCGAACTTCGCGACCACCACCGTGATGTTGTCGTGCCCGCCGGCCTGGTTGGCCCGATCCGTCAGCACCTTGCAGGCCTCGATCGGATCGTCGACGCTCCGCAGCACCTCGCGGATCTCCTCGTTCCGCACCATGCCCGAGAGCCCGTCGGAACAGAGCATCAGCGTGTCGCCCCGCTTGAGCTCCACGAAGGTGAGGTCGACCTGCACCGAGTCCGCGGTGCCGAGCGCCTGGAGGATGATGTTGTTGTGCTCGAAGGTCTCGGCCTCCTCCTCGGTGAGCTGGCCCGCCTCGATGAGCTGGTTCACGAGCGACTGGTCGCGCGTCACCTGCACGAGCCGATCGCCGCGGAGGACGTACGCGCGGCTGTCGCCGACCTGGCCGAGGAACAGGTGATCGTCCATCAGCGCGGCGATGGTCGAGGTGGTCCCCATCCCCCGCCGGGTCCGATCGAGCTTCGCCTCGCTGAAGATCCGGAGGCCCGCCGCCTCGATCGCCTGCACCAGCCGCGCCGCGAGCTCGTCGTGGTCCTCCGGGGGACCGGCGGCGCTCATCCGCTGGTAGATGATGTCGACCGCGAGCTGGCTCGCGACCTCGCCGGCCGCGGCGCCGCCCATGCCGTCGCACACGCCGAGCAGGGCGCCCCGCTCGCCGACGACCTGGTAGCGATCCATCTCCATCAGGCCGCGGCTCGCCTTCGTGAGATCCGCGACGATGAAGTTGTCCTCGTTGTGCTCGCGGACCTGGCCCACGTCGGTCCTGCCGAACAGCCGCAGCACGACCTCGGGGCGACGCGGCTCGTCGGGCGGTGTCGCCGCGCCGTCCATGCCGTCGGGGCGCTGCCCGCCCTCGTCCGGCTCGCCACCCCCCGGCGGCGCCTCGCCCGCGAAGCGCCCGGCAGCGCCGCCGAGGGCGGCCTCCGCGGCAGGGGTCTCGTCGAGCGCGCCGTCGTACGACGCGGCCGCGAGGGAGGCGTGCGCCTGAGCGGCGGCCGGCGGCGCATCGGGGGTCACAGCGTCTCCGTGGTCGTCCGATCGTGCGGCGCTTCCATCCGCGTCCTCCTCGCGCGACCCGCCAGCGGTGAGCCGCACGCGCGGCGGCGGAGGGAGCTTCCGCCCGACCTTCTCCGGGCTCGATGCGCTGGGCGCCTTCACGGGCTTCACGGCGATGCCAGCCTTCTGCGCGGCGTTCGCGGCCGGACGCGTCTTGAGCGGCGGGGGCTTCCAGTTCACGGGCTTGCCTGCTTCCACAGACCCCGCCTTGCCGGGCTCGAGCGACGCGGCGCCGTGCGGGGAGTCATGAAGCGCCTTGCCGGCGTGGCTGCTCGAGTCGGTTCCTGCGGACGTCGCGCCGGGGAGCCCCTCGACTTCCAGCGCCTCGGTCGGCGTTTCGCGGACGGTCTGGTCGCTCATCGGGGGAGATCCACGCGGAACAGGTGCTGCCCGATGCGCACGAAATCGCGATCGAGGAGGCTGACGTCCTCGCGGATGGCGACGTAGGTCCCGTTCGACGAGTCCAGGTCGCTGAGCGTGAACTCCCCCGTGGCCGGGTTCCTCCGGATGGCGGCGTGGCGTCGCGAGAGGAACGGATCGGCCGTGAATACGATGTCTCCCGTCTCCCGTCCGATCACCGTCTCATCCCGGTAGAGGTGGTACACGTCCCGCGTCACGCCCTCCACCGTCCGCTGGCAGAGTCTCGCCCGGCGGTGGATGGCGGGCGAGCCAAACAGCAACGTTCCATGCTGGATGGCATGGCCGAGGCCTCGCTCGCCGTCGTTCACGGTCTGAAACTGTAACACCTCGAGGCCCAGGAGGAGCAAGTCGCCATCTCGGAGGGGGTGCGTCTTCCGGATGCGGAGGTAGATGCGGTTGACGCTGCCCAGGTCACGGAGAACCCAGGACCCTTCCTGCGGGATGATCCGCGCGTGCCGCGGCGAGACGTACTGGTCGTCCTCGAGGACGATATCCCCCTCGGTCCGGCCGATGTCGATCTGGGGGCCCGCGAGGGGGAAGCTCTTTCCCTCGGTCCCGTCTTCGACGATCACGATGAGCTTGCCCTCGAGCGCTCGGGTCGGCTGGGTGTCAGCCGGAACCCACGCCGGCGGGCGAACCGAGAGGGACGCGCGCAGCGGCGCGAGCGGCCGCTGGGAGGCCGGCGGCGCGCTGCTCGCCTCGGAGATCGGCCCGGCGGGCTCGGCAGTCTGCGGGGGCCGCTGCGGGTCGCGCCGGGCGTCCGGGGCGAGCGCGGGCGCGGGCTGCGGGCGTTCGGAGGCGGCCCTGGAGGGGCGCTCGGAGGCGGGCCGCTCGCCCTCGAGGGGCGCACCGCAATACTTGCAGAACCGCGTGCCCGCCAGGCACTGACCGCGACAGCGCGCGCACTCGACCGGCGGGACGGGAGCCCGCTGCGACGACGCGATGTCGACGACCGGCGAGCCGACGATCTTGTCCGCGTTGCTCCCGCTGGCCGCGGGCGGGGGCAGCCGCGCCGGGGGCAGGGCGACCGGGGGCAGCGGGGGCGGAGCCGGCCTGGCCGGCGCGCCGACCCGTTGATGCGCGTCTCCGGCGCCGGAGCGCTCGTCGCGCGCCGCTGGCGGCGGCGCGGCCTCCGCGGGCGGCGCGTGCCGGGGCGCGGCGGGCGTGACGTCGTGGAGACCTCGCGCGGTCGTCCCGATCTCCTCGTGGGGCGCGGGCGCCATGTACGGCGCGCCAGGGGAGAGCGCGGTGCCTGGCTCGCCGCGCTCTCCCCTGGCGTGCTTCGACACCTGGCTCAGCGGCTGCGGGGCGCCCGCCGGGGCTCCGCCGTCTCTCCTGTTCAGCGCCGCGCCGCACGTCACGCAGAAGCGGTAGCCCGGAGGGTTCTCCCCGTTGCAGTTCGCGCAGGAGAGCCCCAGGAGCGCGTCGGTGATCGAGGGCGTCGCGGGCGGCGCGGGCGCGTCACCCCGCTCGGTGACCCTCGGCCCTTGCAGGGCTGGCACCATCTGGATCGCGCTGTCCAGCGCGCCAGCAGCCGGCGTCGCGGCGCCCTCGCGCGCCGGGCGCGAGGCGCCCTCGGCGCGGCCGTGCGCCGCCGGCATCGCTGGTTCCGTCCTCGCCGAGCTGAGCGGGCTGAAGGAGAACACGGGCGCCTCCGGGCGGAGGCGCCCCGGCGCGCCGCGAGGCGCCGGCGCCCTGGCGGCCGCGCGGGCGTCGTTCGCCGGCGGCGTCTCGGCCTGCGCGGGCGCCGGCAGGGCCGGGAGCGACACCTGCGGCAAGCCGCTCGGCGGCGTCGGCGGGACGACCCGCGCCTCTCGAGCCTTCAGCCGTCGACCGCAATCCTGACAGAACGTCAGATCGCCAGCGTTGTCGCGGCCGCACACGTCGCAGATCACGCTGCCGAGGGGACCGCGGAGCGACGGTCGAGTCAAGTAGCCGGTGCGTTCTCTCGAGCGGACAGGGGGACCGCTCAGCGCCGGCCGACCTCGGTCCGCACCTCGAGGAGGAGCTCGAAGCCGACGAATTGCGCGATGGCGGTGGCCCGCTCGTAGTTGGCCGTGTCCCTCCAGCCAGCGAGCAGCACCGGCCGGTACACGCAGCTGACGCCGAGCACCGCGCGGCGCGAGACCTCCAGCTCGACCCCGACGCCGCCGAAGATGAGCGCGCCGCCCGTCTCGACGCCCCACTCGTTCCCGTAGGCGACGCCGCCGACCCCGGCGGAAAAGTAGGGAGCCGCCCGGTAGCCGATGTCCGGCAGGTACCTCATCTCGGCCCGGAGCTGCTGGAAGATTCCAAGCCGGTAGAGGTTGCTCGAGTCCATCTTGGTGAACTGGTACGCGCCGCCGAAGTACCAGGGGCCCGGCGAGCGGTATCCGCCGCGGATCGCGAGCCCGCCCCCGCTGCCCAGGATGCACGCGTAGAAGGGCCCCGAGCGCGGGCAGGCAGCGCCAGGATCGAGGCTCATCTCGGCCACGAGGGCGACGCCGTACTGCACGTACTCGACGTGCAGCGGCGGCGGTCGGGAGGCGAGCTCGACGCGCGGCTTGACGGCAGGCGATGGCTCCTGCTCGGCCGCGGCCTCGTCCCCCGCCGCGTCGAGCCGAGCGCTCCCGGCGGACGTGGCGCGCACGTCCGCGGTCCCATCGCCGGGGCCTTCGCCCGTCCGTCCGCCGGCGGGAGCGCCTGGCGCGGCGCCGAGGAGGGCGCCCTCGGCCTGGGGGTGCGGAGGCGCGGCCCGCGCTGTCAAGGACAGCAGGGCGCCGGCCGCGATGGTCGCGGCCCAGAGCGCGCCGGGCGGAGATCGCAAACGCACGAGTTGTTTGAGATACGCGAGAGATCTGCCGCCGGCAACGCTCCTCCGCCGCGCGGGCGCCGGGGCGCGCCCGCGCCGACCTCCGACGTGGGCGCGCGCGCGGTCGCCTGGGGAAGCTCCGCGCCTCGCCGCGCCCCCGGGAAAAGACGCGACGGAAAGCGGAGGCGAGCGGTCTCTTGAAGCTCGACACCATACGCCGCTTGACGGCAGCTGCGAGGGTCGCCTAAACGAAGCCACCTTCATGGAGATTCACCTCGACAAGCGTGCCGTAAAGCAGATCCGCCTCTCTGCGGCGGATGCCGTTGAGGAAGGCGACACCGAAGCGCTGCGCGAGGACGTCCTCGAGGCGTTCTCGGAGGAGCAGGTCGAAGAGATCGAGCGTCGTCTGGACAGCGGTGATTTTTTTGAGTTCTTGACCGACGTGCTCGACGAGTGGGGGGGCGACGACGTGGACGAGCTCTTCGAGCTCCTCGAGACCCAGCTCGGCGACATCGGCATCGATCTGAAGTACGAGCCGCGCGAGGACGACGACGACCTCGACGAGGCCGACGACGACGATCTCGCCGACGACGAGGACGAGGACGGCGACGACGACGACGCCGAGCTGGAGCCCGAGGACGACGAGGACGACTGAGCGCGGCCGGCCCGCCGCCGCGGCGACGCGCCGCGCGGCGTCCCCGCGTCAGGGGTCCTTCCCGCCGTCGAGCTCGCGGAGGATGTAGTCCGCGCACGGGCGAGGCGCCGCAGGGAGCGACGGACATAGCGCGTGCGCGCAGCGCGCGTAGCGCGAGTCAGGGAGCTCCCGAGCGATCCGGGCTGCGGCGGCGCACGCCTCCTTGCTCCGGCCCTCCTCGCGCCACAGCTTCGCCTCGGCCCAGAGCGCGTCGTCGCGCAGGATGGACGCGGGGTGGTCCGTGTAGAGCTTGCGCAGCTCGCGGCGCGCGGCCGCGCGATCGCCGAGCGCGTCGCGGTAGAGGCGCGCGATCTCGAGCTGCGCGTCGTCGAACTTCCCGCGGTCGTAGCTGCCGGTGACGGCCGGCTCGCGCGCGGAGAGCATCTCCCTCAGGTAGCCGATGGCCTCCTCGGGGCGCCCGAGGGACGCGGCGAGCTCCGCCGCGTGGAACAGGGCGTCGTCCGTCAAGCTGCCGACGGGGTACGGGTGCGCGCGCGCGGCGGCGACGAACGCGCGCAGCGCGGCCTCGCGATCGCCGCTCCGCTCCAGGAGGAGCGCGGTGTGGTAGGCGACGTCCTGATCGAGCTCCGTCCCGCGGAGCGCGGGGCCGTGCTGCCGCAGCCACGCGAGCGCGCCCGCGGCGCCGGCGCGGTCTTCTTCGCGCTGGATGAGCCGCTTCAGCGCGTTGCGCGCGAGCCCGTGCGACGGGCGGCGCAGCGTCGCCGCCAGCAGCATCGCGTAGCCCGCGTCCGCGTCGCCGTGCTCGATCGCGAGATCGGCGAGCTCGAACTCCGCGCGCTCCGAGCGCGGCCCGCGCGGCGAGTCGGCGAGCAGCCGCTCGTACGACGCGCGCGCCTCGCCCCACGACTCCGCGCGCTCGAACGAGCGCGCCTGCATCAGGCGCGCCTCGTCGCGGTCCTTCACGCGCAGCGCCCGCGACGCGGCGTCGTCGAACGAGCGGGCCGCCTCGCGGTAGCGCCCCGCGTGGTAGGCGCGCTCGCCGGCGCTCATCGCGGCGAGGTAGGCGTCGCCGCGCGCCGGCGCGCACGCGGGGCCGAGCAGCGCGGCGATCGCGATCGCGACGGCGAGCGCCGGCGCGGGGGAGTTCGTGGGGCGGCGGCTCATGCGCGCGCGCCCTCGGCGCCGCGATCGCGCGGCAGCGCCAGCACCTCGGCGAGCGCCTCGGCGAGGGCGCTCGCCGCGGGCGCGACCTGCTCCGGCGCGAGATCGAGGTGGGTCACGGCGCGGACGGCGCTCCGGCCCGTCGCCCCCACGAGCACGCCGCGCCGCCTGGCGGCCTCGACGAGCCGCTCCGCCGGGATGCCGGGCGTCTCGATGTAGAGGATGTTCGTCTCGGGCTCCTCGATCGTCGCGGGCGGCGCGCCCGTCGCGGACGGCGCCGCCGCGCGGAGGGCCGCCGCGCGCATCGCCCGCGCGATGGCGCGCGCGGCCTCGTGGTCCTCGGCGATGCGGCCCTGGTGGTGCGCGAGCGCGTACAGGGCGGCGGCCGCGAGCACGCCGGCCTGCCGCATGCCGCCGCCGAGCATCTTCCGGAAGCGCAGCGCGGCGCGGACCACGTCGGCGCTGCCGCACAGCGCGGAGCCGACGGGCGCGCCGAGGCCCTTCGAGAAGCAGACGCTCACCGTGTCGAACGGCGCGGCGAGCTCGGCGGGCGTTCGACCGGTGGCGACCGCCGCGTTCCAGAGGCGCGCCCCGTCGAGGTGCAGCGCGAGCCCGTGCGCGCGCGCGACCGACGCGATGGCGAGCACGTCCTCCTGCGGAAAGACCCGGCCGCCCGCGCGGTTGTGGGTGTTCTCGATCGCGACGAGGCGCGTGCGCGGGAGGTAGTACTGCGGCGGCTTGATCGCGTCCTCGACGTCGGCCGCCTTGAACAGGCCGCCGCGCCCGGCGAAGACGAACTGCACGCCGCTCCAGGCGGGCGCGGCGCCGCTCTCGTAGAACGCGCAGTGCGCGCCCTCGCCCGCGATCACCTCGTCGCCGCGCTGCGTGTGGCAGAGGAGCGCGATCTGGTTGCCCATCGTCCCGCTCGGCACGAAGAGCGCCGCCTCCTTGCCCGTGAGCTCCGCGACGCGCTCCTCGAGCGCCCGCACGGTAGGGTCCTCCCGGTACACGTCGTCGCCGACCTCGGCCGCGGCCATGGCGGCGCGCATGGCCGCGGTCGGTCGGGTGACAGTGTCGGAGCGGAGATCGATCGTCGCTTGCATCCTGGAACCTCGGCTGTCGGCGTCGGCCGACGTTGTAGCACCGCGTGGCGCCGCGCCCGCTACGTGGCGCCGCGCCCGCTACGCGGCGCCGCGCCCGCTACCCGGGGCTCGCCGCCGCGAGCCGCGGGAACCGCTCGGCCATCCGCCACGCGATGCGCGTCGCCATCGCCATGATCGGCACCTGCGAGTTCACGCCGATGCTCGTGGGGAGGATCGAGCCGTCGGCGACGAAGAGCCCCGGCAGCGCGAAGCACTCGCCGCTCTGATCGACGATCCCGCGCCGCGGATCGTTCGCCACCCGCGCGCTCCCGAGCGGGTGGAACGCCATGCACTCGATGCGGCGCGCGTCGATGGACGCGCGCTCGGCCGCGCGCGCGGCGTCCATCGACGTGACCGGCGGCGCGCCGAGCAGCGCGGTGTAGACCTCGCGCGCGCCGGCGGCGAGCGCCATCTCGCTGAGGATCGTGATGGACCGGCGGAGCCGCGCGAGGTCGCGCGGCGCCATCGCGTACGAGACGAGCGGCTCCCGCCCGGGGCCGGGGCGGACGCGGCCGCCGCCCTCGTCGTGGATCATGGCGCCGAAGACGGCGCAGCGCGACAGCGCGGCGGCCCGTCGCCGCAGCGCGGGCCCGACGCCGGGGAGGCCCGCCGCGAGCACGTTCACCGCCGAGTAGACGCCGACGAGCTTGATCCCCTCGGCGTCGAAGTGGTCGGAGTAGACGCTCTGGAGCGCGCCGTCCCAGCCGTTCAGCGCGTCGTCGAACCGGGCGACCACGCGCACGGCAGGGTGCAGCGTCACGCCGTCGCCGAGCCCGGAGCTCGCCCCGAACGCGCCCGACGTGCGGAGGAGCAGCGGCGTGTGCAGCGTGCCGCACGCGGCGACGACCGCCTTCGCGCGCACCCGGAACCGGCGCGGCGGGGCCCCCGGCTCGCCGCCGAGCAGCCTCCCCTCGACGCCGGCGGCGCGCCCGCGCTTCACGGCGATCCGCTCGACCAGCGCGTCGGCGACCACGCGCGCGCCGTGCGCGGTCGCCGACGGCAGGTAGGCGACGTCGACCGAGCGCTTCGCCCCGGCGGGGCAGGTGAAGTTGCACCGGCCGTTGCCCTCGCACGCGTCGCCGGTGTTGCGGCGGAGCGGGCGCATCGGGATGCCGAGCCGGCTCGCCCCCTCGACGAGCCGCGCCGTCGAGGCGGAGCGCAGCGCCTCGGGGACCTCGCGGACCTCTAGCCGATGCTCGACGCTGTCGTACGCCGCCTCGAGGGCGCGCTCCGACAGCTCGTCGAGGCCGAGGTCGCGGGTCCACCGCGCGTGGACGCTGCCCGGGATGCGGAAGCACACCCCGCCGGTCACCACCGACGATCCGCCGACGGCGCGCCCCAGGGTGAGCGAGATCATCGGCGTCTGGCCCACGCCGAACGCCGTGAACAGGCCGGCCTCGCGGAACAGCCGCCGCACCGACTCGCTGGGCTTCCAGCGCTTGTAGTCGTCAGGGCGAACGTAGGGGCCCTCCTCCAGCACGATCACGCGCCGCCCCGCCTCGGCGAGCAGCGCGGCGACGACCGCGCCGCCGGCGCCGGAGCCGACCACGACGACGTCGCACGGCTCGTCGAACCCCGCAGGCAGGTCGCGCCCGCTGACGATCGGCTCGCTCGACGCGATGCCGCCGTTCACGCGCCGCCCCCGGCCCAGAGCCCGGGCAGCCGGCGCCGCGCCGCGGTGCTCTCGCGGTCGAAGCCCGTCAGCGCGAGCTCCGCGCCCTCCTCGAAGGCGGCGATGCACATCGGCACCTTGAAGGCGAGGAGCAGCATCGCGAGGAGCCCGGAGCGGCTCGACTCGAGCGCCTCCAGGTACGCGAGCCGCCGGCCGAGCGAGAGCCGGCTCATCCGGCCGAAGGCGCCGATCACGAAGGGCGGCAGCAGGTCGAGGCAGGCCGCCAGCAGCGCGAAGCTGCGCCGGGTCTCGGGGCTGCCCTGCCCGAGCGCGAGATCCAGCGCCGCGACCGCGCGCTCGCACACCTCGGCGCCCGGCGGGGCGAGCTCCCCGCGCTCGTCCTCGTCGCAGAGCATCGCCTCGGCGGCGGCCCACGCGACGCGTCGCGCCCACGGCGAGAGCCCGCGCCCGGCGCGCTCCCACCGCTCGAGCCCTCGCGCGGCGCGCCCGGGCGCGCTCCCTCCCCCGTCCTCGTGCATGGCCGCGAGAGCCTAGCCCGGATCGGCGCCGCGCCGAGGTCGAAGGCGGCGCGCGACGGGGTCGGGTGATCCCGGGCGCTTGGCGCGGCCACGCGGAAGGGCTGTTCGCGTGCCATTGCAGAACGACATCCCGACGGTCCGCTGAAGGCGCGCGCCGTGCCGCGTCGAGCGCGGCGCGCGGATCGCTCTTCGCGGTCGCGTGTGGGCTGGCTGTCCGCCGCGGATCCGGTTCTGGTATTTGAGCAGTGCGGCCGGGGGAGCACGGAGGAACGATGGCGGAGCGATCGCTGCAGCACCGGGATCCCGATAGCAAGGACGACGAGACGCTGAGGAGAGAGGCGCGCGTGCACCTCGCGAGCGAGCCGGCGCTGCAGCTCGTGGCCGAGCTGATCGCGCGGCTGCGCGAGCTCGATCTGCCGTGGTGGACGCCGGTCAAGCTGCGCGAGCAGTTCGGCGCGGTCGAGCGCATGGGCTGGTTCCGCGAGCGCAGCGACGTGCGCCAGCAGATCACGACGTCCCTCACCGGCCTCTCGCCCAAGGCCGCCCGCCGCAAGACGCCCGACTTCCAGGGCGCGCTCATCGACTCCGTCATCGACGAGGGCGACATCACCCCGCGCGCGTTCGAGGACGCGTTCGACCCGCGCGATCTCGCGGTGTACGGCCCGGCCGGCGGCTACTGGCAGTTCTTCCGGGACTCGATGCCGTGGGATCAGGACACGCCGCAGCTCCAGGAGATCGTCGCCTGGCTGCTCAAGGCGCTGCTCGCGGATCGCAGCCCGTTCGAGGGCATCGGCAGGACGCCGATCCTGACGCCGTGGGACGTGCGCACGGCGATCGACGGTCGGCTGTGGCAGACCCGCATCCCGCTCGAGATCCGCGTCGCCATCGACAACGCGCGGCTCAAGCAGGAGCGCGAGCGCCCGGGCGTGCCGTTCCACGCCGACGGTGAGCTCGCGATCGCCGGGCCGGACGTCATCGCCGCGAACATCCCGCCGCGCGACATCCTCCCCGTTGTGCAGCTCGCGCAGAAGGCGATGCGCTTCGACGGGCCGCGGGCCGCCACGCCGAAGGCGGCGGCGCCCGTGGAGCTGTCGTCCGGCCGCGGCGGGGCTGCCGCTCCGCCGGCCGGGGCGGGCGCGCCTGCATCGGCGCCGGGGGTCTCCGCTCCGGTGGCGAAGCCGGCGGCGTCGGCGTCCGGCGGGCCCGTGTCGGCGCCGGCGGCGTCCGCGCCTGTGTCGTCCGGCGGCGGGCCCGCGTCGGCGCCTGCTTCCGGCTCGTCCGGCGGCGGGCCCGACGCGGCCCAGGCCGGCAAGGCGGCCGCGAGCGCCGCGCCCTCCGAGGCGGCCGGCTCGCCGCCGGGGGGCCTCGCGGCGTCGGTGAGCAGCCCGCCGGCCGGCTCCCCCGCGGGGCCGAAGGCCGCCGGCAGCATCACGCCGCCGAGCGCGATCGCCGCGAGGCCGCTCGCAGCGGCGGGCGCCGCGGCGGCGGTCTCACCGCTGGGGGGGGAGCCGTCGCGCAACAGGCTCCCGAGCGACCCTGGCACCTCGTCGGCGCGCGCATCGACGCCGCCCCCTCCGGCGGTGCGCCCGTCGACGCCGCCCGCGCCCCCGGCGGTGCGCGCGTCGACGCCGCCCGCGCCCCCGGCGGCGGTGCGCGCGTCGACGCCGCCTGCGCCGAGCGCCTCGCCGGACGGGGCCAAGGTCGAGTCGCTCGACGACCTCGAAGAGGAGGAGGACGACGCCGACGGAGACAGCGGTGTGCCCGAGAGCGAGCGCACGAACCCGTGGGCGACCTCGGGCGACGGGAAACCGAAGGACGATCTCGACGACATCGGCGACGTCGAGTCGGTGAAGTAGCGCCACCGGAGCGCGGAGCGCCGTCCGCGAGCGGGTGGCGCGCCGCTCCGTCACGGCGCCGCGCCGCGCTGCCCGCGGCGGTCTTCATGTTTCTTCACACGCGCTCCTGAACATCCTTCACACGCGATGCGCAGCTTCGAGGTGTCCCGGAGCCGCGCGTCTGCGGCTCCGGTCGTTGCTGCCCGGGGCGGCGCCCGCGTTCGGACGAACCGAAGCCGCGCGTACGCGCCCCGTGCACGGATCGACGGCGGAGACGCTCACGGAGGGTACGCATCATGCTGGGATTCGTGGTTGGAACGGCCTGTCTGATAGGCCTCGTCATGACGTTGAAGCGCGGCTCTAGGTACGACTGCGGGGCGCCCTGGGGCGCTGGGCCGCGCTTCTTCGGGCGGCGCGGGTTCGGGGGGCACGGCTTCCGCCGTCGCTTCTTCCTGTCCTTCCTCTTCGATCGGCTCGGCACCACGCCGACGCAGGAGAAGGTCATCGTCGCGGCCATCGACGAGCTCCGCTCCGCCGCAGAGGCGCAGCGGAGCGAGATCCGCAGCACGCGCGCGGACGTCGCCGCGGCGATGCGGAGCCCGAGCTTCGACGAGACGCGCCTCGGCGAGCTCTTCGCGCGCCACGACACGGCCATCGAGTCGCTGCGCAGGGCCTCGGTCGGCGCGCTCGGGAAGGTCCACGCCGTGCTCGAGGACCGCCAGCGCGAGCAGCTCGCCGATCTCATCGAGATCGGGCCGGCCGCGTTCCGCGACATGTGGTCCGGCAGGGCCGGGTGGCGCGGCGACGATCCCTACAGGACCCACGGCCGGTGGGCGTGAAGGAGGGATGAGACCATGATGCGACGCCAGATCACCATCGCGCTGCTCGCGCTCGGCACCGTCGCCGGTTACGCCTCCGGCTTCTCCTCGCTGCGCTGCCGGGCGGAGGCCCGCCGCGACGCCTTCCAGCGCCACGTCGCGTCCATCTGCGTGGACGCCGCGCGGGAGGCCGAGCGCTCCTGGCCGCGGGGCGCCGCGCGCGCGGTCCACGCGCCCGCGGCGGCCGACGCCGACACCGGCGCGGGCCCCTGAGCTATACAAGGGGTGAGCGGCGGCCGGTCGCCGCCGCTCCTGCCCCCCGGGTCCTTCCATGGCGCTGCGGCTCCTGCTCATCGACGACGACACCCGGCTCCACGCCTTGCTCGCGAGCTACCTCGAGCAGAACGGGTTCGCGGTGACCGTCGCGTGCGACGGCGCGCGCGGCCTTCTGGCGCTCGCCGCGGGCACCTTCGACGCCGTCCTGCTCGACGTGATGATGCCGGGCATGGACGGCATCGAGGTCGTCCGCCGCATCCGGCAGAAGAGCTCGATGCCGATCCTCATGCTCACCGCCCGCGGCGACGAGGCCGATCGCGTGGTCGGCCTCGAGATCGGCGCCGACGACTACATCGCGAAGCCCTTCAGCCCGCGCGAGCTGCTCGCGCGCCTCCGCGCGGTGCTCCGGCGGGCCACGCCCGACGCCGCCGGCGAGCGGATCGTGGCCGGCGACATCGCCATCGACGTGCCCGGCCGCGTCGTCACCGTGTCGGGCAAGCCCGCCGATCTCACCGGCATCGAGTTCGACATCCTCGTCGCCCTCGCGCGGCGCGCCGGCCGCGTCGTCGCCCGGGAGGCGCTCCTCGAGGAGGCCGGCCGCGGCGACGTCAACGTCGGCGGGCGGACGGTCGACGTGCACATCTCGCACCTGCGGCAGAAGCTGTCCGACGACCCGAGGTCGCCGAGGCTCATCAAGACGGTGCGCGGCGTCGGCTACGTGCTCGCCAAGGACCGCGTGTGAGGAGGAGGTACCGGTCCTGGCTCTACGAGAACGGGCGCAAGGTCTCGATCGGCCGCTTCGTGAGCGCGCGGCTGCACCGCCGGATCTTCATGTGGTTCGGCGCGACCATCCTGATCACCGCGCTCGCCGCGGTCGCCACGATCGGGGCCATCGATCGCGTCGGCAACTCCGGCTGGCGGCGCGAGCACGCCCGCGCCCAGTCGTTCGTGGCCCACGGGTTCGAGCGGGTATGGGCCGATCCCGCGGCCCGCGACACCCTCGCCCGCGCGTTCGCCGAGGATCTCGAGATCGATCTGGAGCTCGTCGACGCGACCGGGCGGCGGCTCGCCAGGTACGGCCAGCCCTGCCGGGCGCAGACCCTGGTCGCCCCGGTCCGCGACGAAGGGGGGCCGCTCGGCACCGTGCTCCTCTGCCCTGCGCGCGGCCGCTCCGGCGGCTCGCTCCGGTTCGCCCTGCCGCTGCTCGCCGTGGCCATCGTCATGTGGGGGGCCTCGGGCCTCATCGCGCGCCGCCTCGCCCGCCCGCTCGTCGATCTGGCCCACGTCGCGCACGAGATCGGCGCCGGCAAGCTGTCGAGCCGCGTCCGGCTCGACTGCCACGGGCAGCAGGGCGAGGTCGGCGTCGTCGCCGAGGCGGTCAACGACATGGCCGCGCGCATCGAGCGCCAGATCGCCGACCAGAGAGAGCTCCTCGCCGCCGTGTCGCACGAGCTCCGCACGCCGCTCGCCCGCATCCGCCTGCTGACGGAGATGGCCCGCGAGGGCGGCGGGCCGAGCGCCTGCGTGCTCGACGACCTCGACCGCGAGGTCATGGAGATCGACGCGCTCGTCGGCGACCTCCTGGCCAGCTCGCGCCTCGATTTCGCGGCCCTCACCGTGACCCGCCTCGACCCGGCCGAGGCCGGGATCCGCGCCCTGGAGCGCGCAGGGCTGGACCCGACGCTGCTGGAGGTCGTCGAGGGGACGCCGGCGCTCCAGGCGGACGCGACGCTGCTGGCGCGCGCCCTCGCCAACTTGCTGGAGAACGCGCGCGCGCACGCTGGCGGGGCCGAGCGGCTGCGGGTCCGTCCCGGCGGCCAGCGCGGCGTCGTCTTCGAGGTCGAGGATCGCGGGCCCGGGTTCGCGGACGGGGAGGAGACGCGCATCTTCGAGCCGTTCTTCCGGCGCGAGCGGGCGCAGGGCGGCGAGAGCGGGGCCGAGCGCGGCTCGCTCGGCCTGGGCCTGGCGCTGTGCAAGCGCATCGCCGAGGCGCACGGGGGCCGCGCGTTCGCCGAGCGCCGCGAGGGCGGCGGGGCGCGCGTCGGCATCGAACTCGCGCTGCATCCGCCAACCAGCGCCGCGCGCCCACAGGGACGCGACGGGGAAGCAACCCGAGTAGACAGAGCAACCAGAGCAGACAGAGCAACCAGACCAGACAGAGCAGACGGAGATGCCCGCCCTCGCCGCGCGTAGCGTTCCCGCTTGACCGCGCGATGGGGCGGGTGCGACGCTCCCCGTGCTCGCGACCATGCGAATCCTCCTCTGCGAAGATCAGGACGCGATCCGGCGCATGATCGAGGCGCTGGTCGGAGCGAGTGGTCACGAGGTGATCGGCGTGGGCACCGGCCGCGAGGCGGTCGAGCGCGCCCTGACCGAGCCCTTCGACGTGCTGCTGCTCGACCTGATGCTGCCCGGGAGCATGGATGGCTTCGAGGTCTGCGAGCGCCTCCGCGCGCACCCGGGCACCTCCAGCCTGCCGATCATCGTGATCAGCGCCCTCGACGATCACGAGGCGCGCGCCCGCGCCTTGAAGCTCGGCGCGACCGCCTACTACGCCAAGCCGTTCCGGCCCCTCGAGCTCCTGGAGCACATCGGCGGGCTCAAGACCGCGCGGCGGGCCTGAACGCGGGGCCCCGCCCCGGCGGGTGCCGTCCGTCCGGCTCAACGCAACGGAGCGCTGGAAGATGGCGCCCGATTTGGCTACACCCGGCCGTCATGCACACTCGGTGGCGCTGGGTCATGGCTTCGACGCTCGCGGCGGTCGCCCTCTCGGGGCTCGCGGGCTGCGAGGGGGAAAAGAGCAAGGCGCAGGTCGCCGCCGACGCCGGCGCGCTCGACGCCGGCCCGGCGTTGCCCGTCGTCGGCGGCAAGCTGGGCGCGGAGCTCGCGGAGGCGGCGTCGGGCAGCACCGAGAAGAAGGGGCCAGCGGCGGGCTCTGCGGCGGACGGGCCGCCGCAGAGCGGCGTGTTCTCGGCGTCCGAAGCGGCCGCCGCGCTGCCGAAGGACGTGCCCTACAAGATCGAGGTCATCGGCGACGGCAGCGAGCCGCGGGCCAGCCTCGCCCCGAAGATCGACCCGAAATCCGAGCAGAAGCTCGACATCACGCTCGGGCTGCGCATGGGCGGGCCGCAGGGGCTGCCGAACCTGGAGCTCGGCGTGAGCTTCAAGGCGGAGAAGCCGGCGGACGCACCCAAGGAGGGCGCGGCCGCGCGCGTGGCGTCGACGGCGAGCGCGGCTCCGACGAGGGTGATCGCGAAGATCACGTCGGCGACGCTCGCCTCGATGTCGATCGGCGGCCCGCCGAAGCAGCTCGCGGACGCGCTCGCGAAGCTGAAGGGGAGCGCGCTGCGGTACGAGCTCTCGCCGGCGAACGTGGTCGGCAACGTCCACTTCGAGCTCTCCAAGGACGCCGATCCCGGGCTCCAGCCGCTGATCGGCGCGCTCGGGGAGGCGATCACGCTCCTCACGCCGCCGCTGCCGGACAAGCCCGTCGGCGCGGGCGCCTACTGGATGGTCACCGATCGCGTGGTGGCGTCGGGCGCGCAGCTGCCGGTGCTGCGGTACCGGGTCTTCAAGATCGAGAAGGTGGAGGGAGGCGTCGTCTCGTTCAGCGTGGACACGCGCCAGTACGCGGAAGGGGCCGACCTCAAGCTGCCGAGCCCGAACGGGGAGGTCACGATGACCATCGACCGGCTCGACTCCTCGGGCAAGGGCACGCTCACCTGGTCGCCGTCGAGCTTCGCGCCCGGCGTGGCCGACGCCTCGCAGCGGCTCCAGGCATTGCTGGTGCCGCCCGGCGCCACCGGCCAGCAGGCCGCTCAGCGCAGCGTGGCCCAGGTGGAGCTCACCGCGAAGTTCGCGTCGCCGGCAGCGCAGTAGCGCCGGTCCGCGGGCGGGCGCGGCAGCGCTCGCCAGGGTCACACTCTGCCGCCCGGGGCACACGGAGCGCCTCTCGCGCATCGGGCGGTGTGAGCGCATCGCCCTTCTGGCTGTGCACTTCCGTGCGAGCGTTCGCGCCCGCATCTCCCGCCCCGCGGCCCTGCTGCCTTCCAGGACGCAGGCGTGCGTCCCGGTCGCTGCCCGCGAGCCATGGAATCCATGGCAGCCACGGCCAACCCTGGAGCGGCGCCGCGGTGCCGGGGGGGTTGGCTAATCCCGTGCATGAGCGCCCGTGCGGGGAGGCGTGACGGCTGTCCGACCCGGCTGCCAGAGGCGGGCGAGCAGACCGAGCCACGTGCAGACGCATGACGTACGGGTGCGAGCGGAACATGCGCGGATGCAGCCTCGAGGCGTACATCGAGGAGCCGGGCCTCACGGAAGGGCAGCGCCGGCGGCTGCGGCTGTTCCAGACGGTGGAGGAGGCCGTGAGCCGTCGCGTGGAGCGGCTGTGCACGTCCAGCGAGATCGAGGTGACGGACGCGGCGATCCTCGTCGTGTCCCCGGCGGCGCGCCGGGCGTTTTTCCGGATCGACGCGCGGGGCAGCGCGGAGGCGCCGGGCGCGAGCGTCCTCGTCGACCACCGCGCGCGGCTCCACGAGTTCCTGCACGCCGTGCTGCCGCCCGTGGACGAGGCGCCGTTCGATCCGTACGTCGACCTGCTCGCGCCGTCTCCGCCCCAGTGCGTCCGCGTGCTCATCGTGGACGAGGACTCGCTCACGGTCCTGAATTACGGCGCGTTCGTGGTGGTGAACCTCGACCGCAGGGAGATGCCGAAGGCCTAGCTCCCGCGCCGGAGGTCAGAAGCGCACGGTGAGGCGGAACGGCTCGAGGGCGGCGCGCGGCGGGGGCTGCTTTCGCGGGGCGCCGGCGGGATCGCGATCGAAGGCCATCACGAGCACGCCGACGCCCGCCGCCAGGAGGCCGGCGCCGGCGACGATGTCGCCCGCGAGCGCCTGGGCGCGCGCGGCGTCGGCCGCGTCGCCGTCCCGCGTCGGTGCGTCCGACGCGCTCGCGACCCCGAGCAGCCCGATGGCCGCGCCGGCCGCCACGGTGGTCAGGCCGCCGGCGAGCAGCACGATCGGCACCACGCGGCTCGGCACAGCGTCGGGCGCGGAGCTCGGCGGGGCGCCGCGCAGGACCGGTCTGGCCGGCGCGACGCTCGCTGGAGCGCTCGTCGAGGACACCCTCGGCTCGGCGGGCGCCGCCGGCGCGGCGACCTCGCGCTCGAGGCTCAGCACGACGACGGCGCGGCTCCCCGGCGCCGCCGCGACGCTCCGCTCGGCCTCGCGGTAGCCCGGCGCGCTCGCGGTCACCGTGTGATCCCCCGGGTTGACCGGGCGCGGGCGATCGAGCGCCGCCGCGGGCACCACGACGCCGTCGATCTTCACCTCGAGGCCGACGGCGTCGCCCGGGGAGAGCCGCAGCTCGAGCGCCGCGACCTTGTGCTCGAGCTCCTGGATCGCCTGCCGCGCGAGCTTCTCGTACCCTTTTGTCGCAGGCGCGGACGGCTCGACAAGGAACGCGCGGAAGCTCTCGAGCGCCTCGACGAGCTGCCCCGTCTGCTGCTGGGCCACCCCGAGGCTGTAGAGGGTGATCGGCGCGCGCTTGATCGCGAGCGAGCGCTCGTACCGCTCCCGCGCCTGCTCCCAGCGGCCCTGCCTGGCGAGCTCGGAGGCCTCGATGAAGATCTCGCGCGCGACGGCGACGTCGGCCGCGCTCTGGGCCGCGGCGGGCGCGGGCGCGGCGAGCATCGCGGCCGCGACGAGGAGCGAAAGGACGCCCGAGGGCGCGCGCGTCCGCCGCGGCGTCACGGCCTGAACCGCTCCCCGTCCGGCACCAGCGAGAACCCCTCGAGCCCGGACCACAAGATGAGCTCGGTCCCCGTCCACACGCCCACGCCGTAGGTGTGCTGCTTGCCCGCGGCCGACATGTTCGCTCCCCACGCCATCGTCATCGGATCGTAGAGCTTCCCGTCTCGCCTGAGCGTCACGCCGCTCCGCCCGCCGGCGACGAGGGCGTGCGCGCCGGTCCACCCGGTCCAGCCGGTGCGCCGCTCGACGCGGCTGCGCTCCGACGGGGCCCCCTTGTCGTCGATCCCGCGCCACGCGTCGGCCGCCGGATCGTAGATCGCGCCGCTCTTGCGGGCGACGCCCTCCTGGTCCTGCCCGCCCCAGACGAGGAGCCGATCGCCCATCCAGACCGCGAACGCTTCGGTCCTCGGGCTCGGCGCGCCGGCGCTGGGCAGCGACCGCCAGACGTCGGTGGTGGGGTTGTAGGCGTACCCCTCGTTCGTGGTCGCCTCGCCGGCCTCCCCGCCGAACAGGTAGAGCTCCGTGCCCGACCAGGCCCACGCGACGCCCTCGCGCGCCGGGGCTGCGCCGGCGCTGGAGGCCGGCGTCCATGCGTCGGTGACCGGGTTGTAGAGCCCGCCGCCGGCGACCGGGGCGCCGCCCGCGGAGCCGCCCCAGATCAGGAGGCGCGTGCCGGTCCACACGCCGATCGGCATCCGCCGCGCCGCGGGGGCGTTGGTGGTGCTCATCGCGCCCCAGGTCCGCGCCGCCGGGTCGTACACGCCGCCGGTGGACAGGCCGAGGGGGCTCGCGAACGCGCCGCCGCCCCAGACGAGCACCCGGGAGCCCGTCCACGCCGCGGCCGCGAGCACGCGCGGCGAGGGGGCGCCCTCGTTGCCCAGCGTCGACCACGTGTCGCGCGCCGGATCGTAGAGCGCCCCGTCGCTCACGTCCGCGGCCGACGTGCGGCCGCCCCACAGGAAGAGCGCGTTCCCGATCCAGGTCGCCGCGGCCATCTGCCGCGGCGCGGGCGCGCCGCTCTTCGTCATCGGGACCCACGCGGGCGTGCACGCGCCGCTGCGGCACTCGCGCCCGCTCAGGCAGGCGTTCCCGCACGCGCCGCAGTGCTCGGCCGAGCCCAGGCTGACGCACTTGCCCTCGCAGGCCACGAGGCCGCCTCCGCAGGGCGGGATGCAGGCGCCGCCGGAGCAGATCTCGCCCCCGCTGCAGTCCGCGCTCGTGCAGCACTGGCGGCACGCGACGAGGCTGCAGCACTGCTCTCCGTCGGCGCAGCCCGTGCTCTTGCACCTCGCGCCGCCGTCCTCGCACACGTCGGCGGTGCAACCGTCGCCGTCCGAGCAGTCCTCGTTCGAGCAGCAGGCGCGGCACGCCGCGCCGCAGTCGCGCGGCGTGAGCGCGCCGCACGCGCACGCGCCGGACACGCATACGGCGCCCGGCTTGCAGGCGGTGCTGCACGCGCCGCAGTGCTGCGGATCCCTGGTGAGATCGGACTCGCAGCCCGGGGCGACCGGGTCGCAGTCCGCGAAGCCCTCGTCGCACACCAGCTCGCCTCGGTCGCAGCGCTGGTGCGGCCCCGCGGCGACCCCGCACGCGCCGCAGTGGAACGGGCTGACCTGCGTGTCGACGCACGAGGCGTCGCATGCGACGAGGCCGGCGGCGCAGCCGGCCGCGCACGCCGCGCCGTCGCAGTAGGCCGCCTCCGGCGCGCACCGCACGTCGCACGCGCCGCAGGTCGTCGGATCGATGGCGATCGCCTCACAGCCGGGCGCGCCGTCGCAGTCGAGGCGCCCGCTCGCGCAGGCGCAGCCGCCGGGGCCACCGCAGATCATGCCGCTCGCGCAGGCGTCCCCGCAGGCCCGGCAGTCCGCCTCTGTCCCGAGCGTGGCCTCGCAGCCGTCGTCGGGCGAGCCGTTGCAGTCAGCGTACCCCGGCGCGCACCCGCACACGCCGGCGCGGCACTCCATGTTCGGCCCGCAGGTGACGCCGCAGGCGCCGCAGTTCGCGGGATCCGAGGAGCCGTCGATCTCGCACCCCGTGTCGTGGAGGTTGTCGCAGTCGAGGAGCGACGGCGCGCACGCGCACTGCCCCCCGTCGCAGATCGCGCCCGCGGGGCAACGGAGCGAGCAACCGCCGCAGCGCTCGGGATCGCTCTTGAGATCGACCTCGCAGCCGTTGGTGACGACGTTCCCGTCGCAGTTGTCGAAGCCGAAGACGCACTCGGACGAGCAGTGGCCGCCCACGCAGAGGGTGTGCGGGCACGGCACGCCGCACGCGCCGCAGTGCGACGGATCGTTCAGCACGTTGGTGCACGACCCGCCGCAGCACGACTCCCCGTCACCGCACGCGTTGCCGCAGGCGCCGCAGTGCTCCCGGTCCGTGTCCAGCGCGACGCACGTCCCGCCGCAGCAGGCGCCGTCCGGGCAGTCGGGCGCGCAGCCGCCGCCCGTCGAGGTCGCGCCCTGGCCGCCCTCGGGAGGTTTGTCCGAGAGGGCGCTCTCCGCGAGCAGCGAGCAGGCGCCGGTGAGCACGGCCAGCGCGAGCAGCAGCGGCCAGCGCGCGCCGGTCGTGGGCCTTCGGTGTCGCGCCTCGCGCGCGGGGCTTTCCTGGGGAGACATCGCGACGCTAGAAGTTAGGCCGGGCCGGGACCGGCAAGGCAGCGCCAGTGGTCTTCGCGCCCGCCCGCGAGGGCGCGGTCCGTCGCGCGCCGGCGCTCCGGGGCGCCGGCGCGGGCCCCCGCGCGGGGGCGCTCGCGGTGGGGCTCTCCGCCGGTCCGAGGCGGGCCGCGCCGGCCGAGGGCTGCGGCTCGGCCGTGCGGGCTGGCTCGGGGAGGCTCTCGCGCGCGGGGCTCTGCTGCTCGCTCGATCGTGCGGCGGCGGCCTGCGGCTGGACCTGCGACGCGGCGGGCGGCGCCGCGGGCGCGGGCTCGGCGCCGCCGTCCCGCGCGGTCATGGCGCGCAGGGAGAACAGCGCGGCGCCGAGGATCACGAGCGTCGCCAGCCCCGCCGCCGCGACGACGGCGGCGCGCCGCCGATCCCCGGTCGGGCGAGCGGCGCCCTGGTGGACAGGGTGTACAGCGACCTCCCGGTGGTCCTCGCTGCTCCTCTGCGCCCGCGCCGCCGGCCGCTCGGAGATGCGCCGCTGCTGCGCCCGCACCGCCGGCCGCTCGGAGAGGGGTCGCTGCTCGCCGTCGCTCAGCCAGTGCACGGCGAGCGAGGTCCCGGTCACGTCCTCCACGACGCCGTTCTCGATCGCCCAGCGCGCGAGCGCGACGCCCATCTCGCGCATGGTCCGCCACCTGTTGAAGCGCTCCTTCCCGAGGCCGCGCGCGATGATGGCCCACAGCGCCTCGTCGCCCACGCCGAGCGCGGTGATCGGCGTCGGATCCTTGACGAGGATCGCCGCCACGAGGTCGTGGTAGTTGCCGCCCTGGAACGGCTTCTGGCCGGTGATCGTCTCGTAGAGCACCACGGCGAACGCCCAGACGTCGGTCTGCCCGTCGACGTCGGTGATGCCGCGCGCCTGCTCGGGCGACATGTAATCGGGGCTGCCGAGCACCGTGCCCGCCTTGGTCATCTCGCCGCTCGCCGTCTCGCTCCACACCTTGGCGATGCCGAAATCGACGATCTTCGGGGTGATGTCGCCGCGATCGTTCTTCACGAGGAAGATGTTCTCGGGCTTGAGGTCGCGGTGGACGATCCTCCGGTCGTGCGCCGCGGCGACGGCGCTCGCGATGGGCAGGAGGATGCGGAGCGCCGCCGTGGGCGAGAAGCGCTTCCTGCGCTCGATCGCCTCGACCAGCTGCTCTCCCCGGAGCACCTCCATCACGATGTACGGGTCGCGGTGCTCGGACTCCCCGAAGTCGATCACGCGGACGATCGAGGGGTGATCGATCCGCGCGGCGGCGCGCGCCTCCTGGTGGAGGCGCACCGTCGCCTCGGTCGAGTTGACCTCGCGCCGGATGAACTTGATGGCGACGTCGATGTTGAGGACGTCGTTGTGGGCCAGCCACACCATCCCCATGCCGCCCTCGCCGAGGACGTAGCGCAGGCGGTATTTTCCGCCGATCACGTCGCCCTCGCGGTAGATGCGCCGCGCCGCCTTCCCCGGAGCGGGCGACGGCGCGCTGGCCTCCGGAGGCGGTGTCACGAGGGACGGATCGATCAGCTCCGGGTCGAGCGAGTCCGGAGCGCTGGCGCGCGGGAACGCCGCAGAAGAGGCGAACGAGCGGCTCGCGCTCTCGTGCCGCGGGGTCGAGTCCGTCGACGAGGCGGGCGCGGAGGAGGAGCGCGGCGGCATGGAGCGAACGCAGTCTAACTTTGCTGGCCTCCCACAGCCATGGTCTCGCGCACCCGTACGTCGCTGCCCGCCCGCGCGCCGCTGCCTGCCCGCGCGCCGCCGCGCCGTCGGTGCATGGTCAGCGCGTGATCCATGCATGATCAGCGTACGATTCCGCAGGGATGCGCGCGCTCGCCGCGGCCGCCCACATCGTGCGACGCGGGCCGGGCGGGGCGATGGCCGGACTTGTGCTCCACGAGGATCTTCACCCGCGGGCCGATGCGCACGGTGAGCGGGCCCGCGTGCTCGTGCACGTCGCCGTCGCAGACGTAGTGGACCACGCCCGACCTGGCCTCGAGCACCGCGCGCCGGGCGATCTTCTCGAACGTGTGCGCCTCGCCCATCGGCCGCGCCCGCCAGATGTCGGGCAGCTTCCTGACGAAGCCGAGCGCGGAGGTGTGGATGCCCAGCATGTGGAAGCTCTCCGGGCGCTCGTCATGGCGGTGGAACGGGCGGAACCCGAGGCCGATCTGGTCCACCGTGCCGGCGGCGACGGCGAGGTAGTCGCGGTCCGGGAACGCCGAGCCGTCCTCGAAGTGGACGCGGCCCTGCCAGCGCGCGGCGACCTGGGTGCCCGTGTTGAGGAGCACGGCGGCGCTCGCGCGGGCGAGGACCTTGGCGGCCCAGAGCGCGCTCCGCTCCTCGCTGCGGTTGTACTCGGCGATGAAGCCGTGGACGCAGCCGGTGCCGAAGATGAAGCCGTAGTGGGCGCCGATCTGCATCACGTGGCGCTCGATCCAGCGCAGCGGGTGCCGGCCGCGGTCGGTGTAGCGGGCGATGAGCCCCGCGAGCAGGCCGTCGGGGCGCCCGCGGGGGACGCCCACGGCGTTGGCCACGGTGTTCATCGTCCCGCCGCGCAGGAAGGCGATCGGCGGCAGCGGCTCGTTCTCGTAGACGTCGAGGAAGCCGGTGATGGTGACGTGGTTCGTGCCGTCGCCCCCGGAGATGCCGAGCACGTCGATGGAGAGCTTCCTGAAGTCCTCCGCGATGCGGGCGAGATCCTCGCGGGAGCGCGCGGCGCGGACGACGCCGTGGTCGCCGAGCGCGCGCGCGAGCCGGACCGCGGCGCGGGGATCGCTCAGGTTCTGCCGCGAGCGGGGGTTGATGATGACGCCGATGCCGCCCATCTAGCGCCGGCCTCGCGGCGACTTCCACCGCGGGTTGAGGTGGACCCGCACGACGTCCGCCATCAGGCCGAGGTGGGCGCAGTGATCGGGTTTGTCGTCGCCGGTGTACCCGCGGACGTGGAAGTCGCCACGGTCGAAGCGCCGGATCATGTCGAGGCCGAGCACGTCGGCGCGGGAGGAGCCCCTCGGCTTGCCCCGCAGCTGCCGCACGATGAAGTCCGCCGTCTCCGCCGTCGACGCGTAGCCGGGCGGCAGGATGGAGGAGTGGCTCATGAACATGAACGCCTCGCCCGCCGCGGCGCGCCTCGCGAACGCGATGAACGGCTCGATCTGCGCGACCTTGAGCTTGTGCTGCCGCTCGTCGGCGTACCCGGCGTGGAGCGAGTCGAGCAGCACGAGGGCGTCGACCCGCTTGCCGGCCGGCTGCCGCAGGATCTGCTCGACGGCGCCGTAGCCCGCGCTCCACGATGAGAGGCCGAGCTTGCGGATGTAGGCCTTCTTCTTGCCGGTCTTCTTCGCGACGGCGCGCTCGATGCTGTCGAGCAGGTTCTCGAAGACGTACGGCGCCGAGAACGCGCTCGAGTACGCGCCCGAGCCGATGCCCAGATCGATGCCGACGAGGACCGCGCCCTCGGCGGTCTTGACGAACTCCTTCCGGAGCGCCTCGTGGCCGTGGAAGTGGATGATGACGTCGAAGCCGCCGCGCTTCGTGACCCCGCCCCGGTGGGGCATGATCATCTGCCCGATCGAGGGCGCGCGGGACCACCGGTCGTAGACGCCCCAGCCCGGATCGGGCGTCATGCACGGGTTGATGTCCCCGCGGCGCTTCTTCGGGGGCGTGGGGCGGCTGCTCGTCGCCCCGGGCCTGTCGCGCCGCGCCGCGCTGCGCTCGGCCGGATCGCGCGCTTCCGAGGCCGCGCCGCCGGCGCCGCCGGTGCCGCCCGACAGCGCGCCGGCCCCGGCGGCTCCGTCCGTCGGGGGCGCGCCGTCCTCCGCCGGAGGGCTGTCGGCCTGCGGCGCGGCGGCCGGAGGGCCGTCCACCTGCAGCGAGGCGACGTGCGTCGCGGGCGGAGCGTCGTCGGCCTGCGGCGCGGCGACCTTCGGAGCGGCCGTGTCCTGCGCCGCTGCAGGGGGCGCGGCGAGCCACCAGGTGGCGGCGAGCAGCGAGAGGAGCGCCCATCGCCCGGACGGCCGGCGGGCCTGCAGGGGGTGTCTCATGTCGGGAGCGCCTCCATTCCATGGAACGGCGTGCGGATCGAGCGCTCGGTGCAGGGCCGCCGCCGCGCTGTGTTCGCGGGGACACCCCGCGGGCGTTCTGGGGTCGTGCAGGGGGCAGGCGCGCCCCCTGCGCTGGCCGGCGTCACGCTGCCGGCGTCACCCTGGCGGCGGCTTCCCGTGGGTGAGGGCGGCGCCCGCGTCGGCGGCGGCGAGGATGCGCTCCTCGGCCTGGGAGGCGAGCTTCTCGACCGCCGCGGCGGCGTCGGCGGGGGGCAGCGAGCGGAGGAACTGGACGAACTCGAGCTCGAGGCCGGGCTTCACGCCGCTCAGGACGAGCACGATGGGGATGGCCGGCTTCTCGACCTCGGCGAGCTCCGTGGTGCGGGCGCGCCAGCGGCCCGCGCCGAGGGCGAGGCGGAAGGCCCACTGCGCGCCGAGGCCGATGAGGAGGCCCGCCATGACGCCCGCGACGAACAGGTCGGCGTCCCTCGGGGCGAGGAGGGCGGCGGAGAACCCGCCGATGGCGGCGCCGATCACGAGGCCGGGCTCGCCGCTGTTGTGCGCAGCGGCGGTCTTCAGGATCTCCGCGGCCTGCATGCCCGGGCGCCCGCTGCGGACCGCCTCGCGCAGCGGGAGCAGCGTCGCGAGGCGGCGCATCGAGGCGGCCCGCACGCCCAGGTAGCTGATGAAGAGGGCGCAGACCGTCAGCCCGACGCCGACGCTCACGGCCACGCGCCGCGAGAAGACGCCCTGGGGCAGCGGCTCGCGGACCACCGCGGTGAGCGCGCGATCCCGGTCGCGCTCCGCGTTCGCCTTGAACGCCGCCTCGGCGTCCTTCGTGGCCTGCGCGACCTTGTCGGCCGGGATGTCGGCGACGAGCGAGAGCAGCTGCTTCGCCGCCTCGAACTGCTCGGCCTCCGCGGCGCCCGGCGGCGTGATCGCGGCCGCCTTGGCGATGGCCTCCCAGGCGGGGATGGCGTTCACCCGCGCCCCGAGGAGCGCCTCGGTCGCCTCGCGGCAGCCCGCCAGGGTCTTGACCTGCTTGTAGAGCGGCTGGGCGGAGGCCCACGCGCCCTGCTTGTCCGGCTCCTTGGGCTTCGGCGGCGGCGGCGCGTTGCGGGGCGGGCGCCCCTTCGTGGTCGTCGCCGCCGGCGGCGGCGCGGGGGGCGCCTGGCCCGGGTCGGGCATGCGCGCCGATTTCGCGGCGGCCTTGAACAGGTCGATCTCGACGATCAGCTTCTCGCCGGCGAGGGCGCACGCCCGCGCGGGCGCGACGCGGGCCTCGGACTCCTCGGCCTGGCGCCGCGCGCCCGGGTCGGGGACGAGCCTGCCCTCCACGGTGACGAGCCGGAGGACCGCCACGGCGATGCACAGGACGAGGATGGCCGAGGCGATGAAGGTGGCGCGGACCTCCTCGCGCCGGGTGTACTCGTTCACGCTGGCTCCCTCGGAGAGACCGGAGATGGCCAAGGCGCCGGCCGGGTCGGCGCGAGGTCGGCGCGCGCGAGCGCGGCCGCACGGCCGGAGCGGCACGAAGCGCCACGATCGGCGTCGCCGCCGTGACGGCAAGGGGACACCGAGGGAGCGTGAGCCCGTCGCATGCAGTTCACCGTGTAAACCAGATGCCGGACCGATACCACAGCGTCGCTCGCGATGGAGTGCGCTGCGTCCTCGCCGCCTCACGGCGTCGCGGCCTCACGGCGTCGTGTTTGCTTCCGCGGTCGGGCGTCCTGGAACTTGCTCCGTCCCAGGGCGCATCGTGTAAGGGTGCGGAGAAGGCGTGGAGGCTGCCGTTACATCCCACAAGCCCGTCGAGCCCGCGGTCCCGGCGCGCGCCGCGCTGCCCGAGCCGGGAGCGGAGGCGCCGAGGCGTGACGCCTCCTCGGAGGCGCCCGGTGAGGCGGCGTCGCCCGGCGTGGCGGCGGCGCCCGGCGTGGCGGCGGGAGGGGCGAGCCGGGGCCTGTGGATCTCGTCGACCTACTTTGCCGAGGGCCTGCCCTACGCGATCGCGCACAAGGTGGCGGGGGAGTTCTTCACGGCGGCGGGGGCGAGCCTGGAGATCATCGGGCTGACGTCGCTCTACGGGCTCCCGTGGAACCTCAAGTTCCTCTGGAGCCCGCTGGTCGACCTCCACGGCAGCCCGCGGCGCTGGCTCGTGGCGGTCGAGGTTGCGCTCGCCGCGATCGTCCTCGGGCTCGCTGCGGCGGCGGACAGCGGCGCGATATGGCTCGTGGCGGCGCTGTTCGGGGCGGTCGCGGTCGCCGCGGCGACGCACGACATCGCGGTCGACGGCTTCTACCTGCAGGCGCTCGACAAGGACGCGCAGGCGGCGTTCTCCGGGCTGCGGGTCGGCGCGTACCGGCTCGCGCTGCTCGCGGGCGCGCTGCTCGTCGCGTTCGCGGGCTGGGCGTCCTTCGGCGCGGCGTTCGCCGTCGCGGCGGGCGGGCTCGCGCTGCTCGCGATCGCGCACGCCGCGGGGCTGCCGCGCCCGGCCGCGACGCCCGGCGCCGGCGCCGCGCCCGGAGCGACCGGGCTGCGGCGCTACGTCGAGCCGTTCCGTGTGTACCTGCGGCAGCCGCAGATCGCGTCGAGCCTGGCGTTCATCCTCTGCTACCGGGCGGGGGACGCGCTCATGTTCGCGATGTCGTCGCCGCTGCTGAAGAGCCTCGGCCTCGACACGGCGGCGCGGGGCAACGTGGGCGGGGTCGGGACGGTCGCCTCGATCGCCGGCTCGATCCTCGGCGGGGTGATCATCAAGCGGTGGGGGCTCGCGCGGACCATCTTCCCGATCGCGCTCGTGCAGAGCCTGGCGATCCTGCTGTACGTGGCGCTCGCGTGGGCGCGGCCGTCGCTCCCGTGGGTCGTCGCGCTCGTCACGCTCGAGCAGCTCGCCGCAGGCGTCGGGACGGCGGTGCTCGCGGTGTTCCTGATGCGGCGCTGCGTGGACGGGTACAAGTCGTCGCACTTCGCGATCGGGTCGGCGCTCATGTCCGTCTCCGCGACGTTCGCCGGCAGCGCGAGCGGTTACCTGGCCGCCAGCGCGGGGTTCACGGCGTTCTTCGCGATCGCGTTCGCGGCGTCGATCCCGGGGGTCGTCCTGTCGCGCCTGGTGCCGCGCGACTAGCATTACCGATCCCGATGCAAGAGCCCACGTCCGCCGCCTCCGAGCCGAAGGCGCGCACAGGCCGCGCGCTGAGCCTGGTCTCCCTCGGCCTCCTGGCGCTCCAGGCCGCGCTCGACGCGCCCGCGTTCCCGCGCGCGACGCTCGCCGTCGCCGTGGCCGCGGCCCTGGTGGCGCTGCTCGCGGCCCGCGTGGCGCAGGGGCCGGCGCGCGCCGTCGCGGCGCTCGTGGCGTGCATCGTGGTGGCGATGCGCCTCGGCGTCGTCTGGCAGCTCGCCATGATCCTGGCGCTCGCGGCCTACGGCGGCCTCGCGCGGCTCGCGCCCGCGCTGCGCCCGCCCGAGGGCTGGCGCGCGGCCGGCGGGCTCCCGAAGCGCTGGACGGCGCTCGTCGGCGGCGTCACGCCGGTCGCGCTCGTCGGGTGGCTCGCGCTCGCCCGGCCCGACCTCCGCGACATCACCGGCTCGGAGCTGCTCCAGGTGTCGACGCCGGTGCTCATCGCGGGAGGCGCGGTCTTCGCCGTGCTGAACGCCACGCTGGAGGAGGTGATCTGGCGCGGGGTGCTCCAGCCCAGCCTCGCGGCGGCGTGGGGCGCGCGCGTCGCGGTGGTCCTGCAGGCCGCCTCGTTCGGCGCGCAGCACGCGCACGGCTTCCCGCGGGGGCTGCTGGGCGTCTTCCTGGCGGGCAGCTGGGCCGTGATGCTGGGCCTCTTGCGGCAGCACACCCGCGGGCTCCTCGCGCCCGTGCTCGCGCACATCGTCGCGGACGCGACGATCGCCGCCCTGGTGATCGGCATGCTCCGCTGAGCGCGTCAGGGCCGGAGGCCGAGCAGCTCGAACGCGCCCAGCAGCGCCGAGCGCGCCCGCGACCCCCGGCCGCTCGACGTGCGCCGCGAGGCCGGCAGACCCCAGAGCCGCTCGAAGTGCGCCGCGAATGCGGCGACGAAGGCCGGATCGCGGGTCTCGAGGTCGGTCTCGAGCCACGCGCGCGAGAACGAGTTGGGCGTGAAGTTGGCCTGACCGCCCACGAGCATCGGCCGAGCGCCCAGCCGCGCCGCGGTCTTGAGGTGCATCATCGCCCCGCCGCGCGAGTCGTGCACGCGCAGCGCGAAGCGGTCCGGCCACCGCGCCTCGGCCTCGAGCGCGCGGGTGATCCCGTGGTGGTTGACCAGGTTGCGGATGAGCCACGCCGCCGCGGGCGGCAGCGGGAGCGCGTCGATGGAGTCGATCAGGACGCGCACCCGGGCGCCGCGGGCCGCCGCGCGCTCGAGCGCCTCGAGCATCGGCAGGTCCGAGAGGTACGTTGTCGCGACGAGGAGCTCGTCGCCCGCCTCCGCGCCGTCGAACAGGTCCGTGAGGCGCGCGCGGATCGCCTCATGCTCGACGAGCGCGCACGTCTCGTCGTCCGCGGCGGTGAGCGCGCCGGGCGGCGGAAGGGGGACGCGCAGGCCGCCGGCGTACCCCGGCACCGGCGCGAGCGTGGGCGCCGGGGAGTCGCGCTCCGTCCCGAGATCGTCCGGCCCGCGCCCGGCGCGCGCGGCGCCTGCGACGAGCGCGTGGAGCGCGGCGCGGCCCTCGGCGCCGATCGCCTGCGGAATGGTGAGCGCCTCGCCGATCGCCGCCATCGCGACGCGCCAGAGCCGGCGGGCCACGTCGCCCGTCAGCCAGAACAGGTTCTCGTGCCAGTCGAACGCCGCGTCGATGAAGTTGTGCGACGTGATCGCGCCGGCGCGCCCGCCGTCGATCACCAGGTTCTTCCGGTGATCCTCGACGTTGTGCAGCACCTGCCAGCGGTTCTGGTGCTCGACCCAGTCCTCGATCGGCACGCGCCCGCGCGCGTGGTCGAGGTGGAAGTTCATCCGGGGCAGGAGCCGGCGGCGCCGGTCGAACCGCGCGCCGAACAGGCAGGCGTTCAGCACGAGGACGCCCGCGTCCGCGAGGCGCCTCCGCACCAGCGCGCCGCGGCGGCGCGTCAGGGCGGGGTTCGCGGGCGTGTTGCTGTCCAGGATCACGACGACGGTCACCTCGGGCCGGGCGCGCTTCTTGGCGATGAGCCAGTCGGCGACCGTGTCGGCGTAGGGGAACGCGCCCGGGCGCGGCAGCAGCGTTGTCTGGTCGCCGTTCGCCGCGAAGAGGTACATCTGCAGGACGACGCTCCGCTCGGCGGCCTCGATGAGGTCGCGGCACGCGGAGAGGATGCCGTGGCTGTCGCCGATGTACGCGAGCCCGGAGCTCACGCGGCATCCGCGCGCAGCGCGCGCCGCAGCGCCCAGCAGAGCGGCCGCGCTCCCGCGAGCTCGCGGCCCTCCAGCTTGCGCGTGAAGCTCTCGGTGCCCCAGCGATCGGACTGCGTCGGGGCGCGCGCGCCGAGCCGCCGCCGCTGCGCGGCGTCGAGGCCCAGCTCGCTGCCGGCCGAGGCCACCAGGCGGCGCCAGGCGTCGCCGACAACGCCGTCGACGTACACGAGGAAGGGCAGCGCGAGGGCCGTCTGGATCGCGGCGAGCCAGCGCGGACAGCGCTCGTTCAGGTGCAGGAGCACGCGCTCGTCGATGGCGACGTGCGGCGCCTCCTCGCGCGCGTGCAGGGCCATGATCTCGGCGACGAGCGCCGCGCTCTGGTCGGGCCGGGCCTCGATCGCCCGCGGCACGAAGAGCGTGATCTCCTCGAAGTACCACGCGAGCAGGAAGAACGTGCCCGCCGGGGCGAGGCGCAGCGCCGCGTCGTCGCCCCGGCCCCAGCGCAGGAAGCGCGGCGGGGCCGCGTCGGTCGGGTAGAGATCCGGCCGGAGCCTGTGCAAAAGCCGGCGGAACATCTCCGCGTGCGTGCGCTCCTCGGCGACGAAGCGGGCGACGACGGGCGCGGACAGGTACGGCGCGCGGTGGGCCGACCGATCGAGGTACCGGATGACGTAGCCCTCGAAGTGGATGAACAGCTCGCACGTGAAGCACGCGAACAGCCGGTTGATCGCGACGCGCTGGCGCTCGGTGAGCCCGAGGCCCGCGACGTCCATGTAGTGCGCCTCGGGGATCACCAGCGCCTCGGGCGGGATCGGCCGCGTCCAGTCGATGCGGTCCCAGCGCCGGCGCACGGCCGCGTGGAGCCGGTCCTCCCTCGCGGCGGCCTCTCCGTCGTGAGGCGGCGTGCGAGGGCTGCCTTCGTGGCCGGAGAGCGCGGGATCGGCGGAGAGCTGGAGGCTCACGATGGGACCGTCCTCTCGATCGACGCGACCGCGCGCTCGTCTGTGGCCGCGGGCGCTGGGCCGGCCGCGGGCGGCGACCACGTGGGCAGCTCGCACAGCCCGCCGCCGAGGAAGAGGTGGTGCCACAGCTGCGTGGTGACCACGGCGGAGTAGCTCCCGTCGGCGACGATCCGCCGCGGGGCGAGCGCGGGCAGGAGCCGCTGGAAGCGCTGCTCGCGCGCGACCTTCGCGGGCGAGAAGTAGCCCGTCTTGCGCAGCGACTCGGGGCTCACGAGCTGCGCGATCCAGCGGGGCTGGGGCCCGAGCGCGCAGAGCGCGTGGGCCTTGAACATCCCCTTGGGCGGGTCGGCGACGTCGCGCGGGAGCGCCCGCCGCGCCACCTCGCGGAGGAGCCACTTCTCCCGCAGCCCGCGGAGCTTGTACGCCGGCGAGAGGCCGCTTGCGAGGTCGACGAAGGCCTCGTCGAGGAAGGGGTAGCGGTGCTCCACGCCCGAGCGCATCGCCGCGCGGTCGCCCTTGCCCACCAGGAGGTGTCCGGCCAGCATCAGCTTGTACTCCACGTAGAGCGACCGATTCAGCGGATCCCAGCGGCGCATCCGCGCTGGCGCGATGTCGAGCTCGGAGAACGGGTCGTGGCCCGCGACGCGCTCGGCCATCGTATCCGAATAGAACAGCCAGCGCGCGCGGGAGAGCGGCTCGTACAGGTCGAGCAGGCTCGGGCGAACGTCGCCGAAGTGGTCCTGGAACGTGGGCGCGGGTGTGCCGGGCGCCGCGAGCTCGGCCAGCGTGCCGCGGATCGCGCGCGGCAAGGCTGCGTGGACGCGGGCGAGGCGCTCCATGGCGCGGTGGGTCTTGTGCCAGACGTAGCCGCCCATCGCCTCGTCCGCGCCCTCGCCCGTGAGCACGACCTTGAACCCCCGGCGCGCGGCGCGCTCGGCTAGCAGGAGCACGCACCCGTCGGCCGTGTCCATCACGGGGCCCTCGGCGGCCTCCACAACGCGCGGGAGGGCCTCGAGGATCTCCGTCGGCGAGGGCACCAGGGTCTCGAGCCGCGCCCCCAGGCGCGCCGCGCTGCGGGTCGCGCGGCGGCGCTCGTCGGGCCCGGCGCCGTCGAAGCCGACGGTGAACGACGCGATGGGGGCGTCGCCGCGGGCTTCCCGGGCGAGGCCGAGCACCAGCGTCGAGTCGAGCCCGCCGCTCAGGTACGTCGCCACCGGGCCGTCGGAGACGAGGCGGCGCTGCACGGCGTCGCGCAGGCAGGCGCGCGTCTCCTCGATCAGCGCGTCGAGCGAGGCGACGCGCCGCTCCTCGCCCTGGGCCGGGAAATCCAGGTCCCAGTAGCGCCGCTGCTCCACCGCGCCGCCCTGCGCGCGGAGGTAGTGCCCGGGCCAGATCGAGCGCACGCCGCGGAAGCACGTCCGCTGCGTGCCCGCGGCGAACAGCGAGAAGACGTGGTCGATGCCCGCCGGATCGGCCTCGGGGCGCACGAGCCCGCTCGCCAGGATCGCCTTGATCTCCGAGGCCCAGAGGAGCCAGCCGTCCGCCACCGCGTAGTGGAGCGGGCAGATCCCGATCCTGTCGCGGCCGAGCAGCAGCGTGCGCGCCTCGCGATCCCAGAGCGCCACGGCGAACTGCCCGCGCGCGCGGGAGAACGCGCCCTCGCCCGCGTCGAGGTAGAGCCCGGGCCACAGCTCGGTGTCGCACCGCGTGCGCAGCGTGTGCCCGCGCGCCGCGAGCTCGCCGCGCAGCTCGGCGTGGTTGAACAGCTCGCCGTTGTACGAGGCCCACACGCGGCCGCCCGCGTCGGCCATCGGCTGGCGGCCGCCCGCGACGTCGACGATGGCGAGGCGCCGCGTGGCCATGGCGATCCCTGGCGCCGAAAAAGAGGCGCCGTCGTCCGGGCCGCGGTGCCGCACGCTCGCCGCCATGCGGTCGAGGCGCGCGGGATCGAACGTGCGTCGCCCGGCGAGGTCCAGCGCTCCGACGATGCCGCACATGATCGAGCGTTACCTCCCCGTGTCCCCGAGCAGGTGCCGCCGGAGCCAGCGCCAGCCGAGCCGTGGGCCGAGGCGCACCGCGACGGCGCGCACGAGCGGCCGGCTCGCGCGCGCGTACGCGGCGTATCCGCGCCAGATCCGCAGCGTTGCGCGCTCGATCGCGAGCGCGTCGCCGGGCGCCGCGCAGGCGTCCATGAGCCGGGTGATGGCCTCGATCGACCACGCTGTGTGCCCCGACGCGGCGTTGTCGATCGTGTTGTGCAGGTCGAAGAAGTACGGGTCGATCCGGTGGCGCCGCAGGAGCGCGGCGGCCATGGCGTACCCGCGGCCGATGCCGGCCATCTCGATCGCCAGGTTGAGGCCGAGCAGCTCGGGCAAGAGCTCCGTGGACCTTTGCGCGAACGCGAGCCAGAGCACGGGCATCGAGAACGCCTGCGGGAGGAGATCGCCCCGCTCCACGAACGCGCGCGCGTCGCACGGCGGCAGCGTCACGCCCTGCTCCGCGAGCGCCCTGCGCAGCACGTTGCCGTGGTGCTGGGCGGGCACGCCCGCGCCGAGCTCGTCGCGGTAGATCCGGAGCAGGAGCGCCGCGACCGGCGTGTGGAGCGCGCCGGGGGCCGTCATGCCCTGGAGCCAGGCGCCGTCGATCACGGCCGCCGGCGCGAGCTGGGTGAGCAGCCAGACGGCCTCGTCGCGCGTGATCTCGCGCGCGATGCCCGCGCCGCCCGTGGGCTGCGTGTGCTCGCGCGCGGGGTGTGGGGCCGCATGCGGTCCCGCCGTGGAGTGCGCATGGGCGTGCCCTTCCTCGAAGATCTGCTCGCGCAGCCGCGCGTCGACCCAGCGCGAGAGCCCCGCGGCGGACCAGGGCCAGCGCCCATCCGCGGCGAGCCGGGCGGGAGACACCTCGCCGTGCACCTCGCGGAGCATCGCTTCGACGTGCGCCCGCGCGAGCGCGCCCGCCTCGCGGTCCACGTCCCCGGGCCCGCGGGCGCAGAGCAGCCGGTGGTACAGCTCCGGCAGGGGGAGCCCTGCGCGCGCCTGCGCGCGAGGGGTGGATCCTCCTCGGCGATTCACGTCCATCGAGGCCCCGTCGTGATCGACGCGCGGCGAGCCCTCATGCTCCTCCGCGCTGCGGATCGCGCGGGCGGAGGCCGGAGGCTCCGGCGCCTCGATCAGCGCGCGGATCCAGGCGCGCATCACGTCGACCTCGGCGTCGGTGAAGACGCCGAACATCGGCCCGCCGAACTGCACGGAGCGCGTGACCAGCGGGCTCTCGTCGGGCCTCCCCGGCACGATCCATGGCGAGCGCGCGAGGCGCAGGAGGACGCGGCGCGCGTCGAGCCGCGCCGGATCGAGCGCGTCGTCGAGCGCCTGTCCGTCGAGCCGGACGCGGCCGTGAAATCCGAACGCGTGGCGCGCCTTCGCCTCGACGAGCGCCAGCATCGCCTCCCACGCGGACGGCGCGGCGGCGGGCCGGAGCGACGCGAGCCACGCGCGCCGCGCGGCCCAGAGCGACCAGGCGCCGCGCCACACGCGCGACCAGTCCGGCGCCCCGCCCGCGGCGTGCGCCTCGAGGCACCGCCGCGCGAGATCGCGGGCCCGGCGTGCCGTCGCCGCGCCCTCCGCGTGCTCGGCGAAGTACAGGCCGTCGCAGCGCGCGCGCGAAGCGGCCCGGCGCACCGCGGTGGACAGGCCCAGCACCGTGGCCGCCGCGTGGTGGCCCAGCGCCTCGGGCAGCCTCGCGTCCCCGCGCTGCGCGGCGCGGAGCCCCGGGATCGCGAGCGCGAAATCCGCGTCGGCGAGGCAGACGGAGCGCTCGAACCCGGGGCTCCCTAGATCCGGCAGTGCGAGCCCCGCGGCGGCCAGCGCGGCGCCGTACAGGGCGCCGTGGTGCCGCGCGGGGTCGCCCTCGCCGCACTCGAGGTAGAACGCGTCGAGGCAAGCCGCGCCGAGCGCGCCGTCGGCGTGGCGCACGCGCACCGCCGCGGCGAGCCAGCACCCGTCGAGCAGGGCGGTCGGCGCATAGCCGAGCAGGACCCGCGCCGGCTCGGCGTCATCGGAGCTGGAGGCGCCGCATCGCTCGTCCTCGTCGCGGAGCGCGGTCAGGGCCGCAAAGAACGCCTCGATGCCGTCGGGGGCTCCGGCTTCCGGCGCGGGCTCGTCCGCGAGATCCTCCGGGGCCGGCTCGCCGGCCCGCAGCCTGCGGTAGATCGCGCGCGGCGACGCGCCCGAGGCGCGCGACCCAGGGCTCGCCGCGCGGTCTGATGCGAGGGTATGAAGGGCGTTCATACGACCGGACGACGCAGGCTGCCGGCGTCTACCCGCATCCGAACGACGTTATGCGGGCGCGCGACCGGCGTCCACACAGGGCACGGATCTCACACGAGCCGCTGCACGAGCCCCGCGAGCCCCAGCGCCACCAGCGCCCAGCCGAGGCCGCGCACAAGGTGCCCGTGCCATGCGCCGAGCCGCTCGCGGTAGCGCGCCAGCAATCGCCCGAGCGTCGCGAACCAGCTCACCACGCCCGCGGCGGCGCCCACCGCGAGCGCGACCGCGTGGGCCGGCGCGACGGCGGGCGCGAGGGCAGGGTACGCGCGGAGCACGGCGCACGAGGCGATCCACGACGCCAGGAACGACGGATTGAAGGCGACGAGGACGAACCCGGTAAGGAGCGCCGATGTCGCGCGCCCGGAGGAGGGCGCCTCGGCGGCGCGTCGAGGCGCGAGCGCCAGGGCGAGGCCCATCGCCATGACGAGCGCGGCGCCGCCCGTTCGCAGGGCGCGATCGATCGCGGGGTGCGCCTCGAGGACCCACCCGAGCCCGCGCGCCGCGGCGAGCGCCCAGAGCCCCTCCGCGAGGGCTCCTCCGATGGCGAGCAGCAAGACGCGCCGGGGCTGCCCCGCGAGCGCGGCGGCCACGAGCAGGACGGCCAGCGGCCCCGCCGCCGGGATCGTGCCGAGATAACCGAGCAGGAACCCCACGACGAGCGCGAGCGCCATGGTTCATCATTACCAGCGTGCGCTTCATCGGCGTGCGCTTCGTGCTTTCACTTGAGCGCGGATCCATGCCCTTGAGATGATTTGGCCTCCGCTGGCGTAGCCAGGAGGGGTATGGCCGGCGGCGCTGGGTCGGGGTTCATTCACACGACAAGGAGACCAGTCGAATGTCGGTCATCATGTTCGATCGCTACGTCGCGGGCCCGGGGATGGCGGCGGCCTGCGAGGAGGCGAAGGCGGGCGGCCCGGCCCGTGGACCGCGGGGGGCGCAGGCGGCGAGACTGCCACCGTCATGAGCGAGAGGTCGGCCCCCAATCCTTTCCAGCCCCCGCAGGCGAACCTCGACATTGGGCCGGCGCGGGCGCACGGATCCGCTGCCAAGGCGCTGCTCTTCGGCGTGCTCGCGGACCTCGGGCTCACGATGGTGCTCGGGACTGCGTTCTTGATCGTCTACGCGGTGTTCGTAGCGTCCATGGGCGCGACCGACGGCGGTCTCGCGAAGGTACTCACGTCGCCCTCGGAGGGCGTCACGAACACCCTCATGGTGCTCGGCACCTTCGGTTCCGCGCTCGGTGGCTACGTCTGCGCCCGCACCGCGCGGCGCATGGAGTACCGGCTGGCGTGGGTGCTCATCGCGCTCTCGCTCGTGCTGGGATGGGTGGTCGTGGGCGACGAGACCTCCGTGACGCGGGCGCTCGTCTCGACTGTCCTCACGATCGGCGGCACCCTGTTCGGCGCCTGGGCCGGCGCGCGGCAGAATCGGCGCCCGGGGTAGACTCTCCTCGCAGTTGCAACCCCGCCGTCGCCCTATCGCAGCGCCAGCGTGAACGCGAGCCCGAGGCTCACGCGCAGATCATGGACGGCCTGCATGTCGAGGGCGGGCGGCAGCAGCCGGTACTCGCCCTCGAGCACCGCGGCGATGGGTTGATCGTCGATCGCGGCCAGGATCCTCTCGACGTGCGCGGCCGAGCGCACGAGGACGCGCCAGCGCTCTTCGCTCGTCCAGTGCGGGACGACGTCGCCTCGACCATCGAAGACCGTCAGCCCGTCGCCGCTCTGGAGCCGCAGCCGCAGCGAGCCCGCGGTCATGGGCGCGATCCGGTGGACGACCCTTGGCTCACCGAGCGTGCGGCGCGCGGGCGCGGCCCGGGGAGAGGGGGACTCGGCGTAAGCGTCGATGTCGTAACGGACCCCGAGCCCGATCTCGAAGCTGCGGCCCGGCTCGCCCGTGCGCCATGGATCGAGGATCGCCGTGGCGCGCGCCACGCCGACCCGGATCAGCGGCGCCGGCGATCCCTCGCCCTCGCGCCGCGGGATCGAGGGGATGCTCACCCGTCCCACCTCGGCTTCCACGCCGATGTCGAAGGGGAAGGGGACCGCGATCGGCGGCGACATCGGCAAGACCACCCGCGGCGATTCGTCGTGCCGCAAGAACGACGCGCCATAAAGCGCCGCGTCGAGCGCGGGCACGCCGTCGAGCGCCTGCCCGGCCGGAGACACCCGGCCGGCGAGGACGCGGTGATCCGCCTGCCAGATCACGCGGCCACGCCCGGAGCCCGTCACGCTGCGCGCGCGGTAGGAAAGGCCCGCGTCGATCTCGGGCTCGATCGCGATCGCCCCGCCCGCGCCCCGGTGCAGCGCGGACGCGACGCCGAGCCACACCCGGCTCGCCGGGTCGAAGCGCACGCGGAAGCGCCGGCCCTCCTCGGAAACGGCGGTATCGCCGCCGCCCGCGCGCTCGCTCTCCTCGCGCGCCGGCTCGGCGCGGCCGGCGCTCTCCTCGCGCGCCGGCTCGGCGCGGGCGGCGCTCTCCCCGCGCGCCGGCTCGGCGCGGGCGGCGCGCGGGGAGAGCGCCGCGGCCGCCGCCATGACGAGCAGCGCGGCGAGGCGCCGGGCCGTCACGGGTCCTCGAAGGCGGGCATCGGCTCGAACACCCGTGGGGGAGCCCAGAACGACACCCGCAGGCCCGCGGCGGCCTTGACCTCCACGTCGCGAATGTCGCTGTCGAGGTCGTTGCGGCTCACCCCCATCGCGGCGAGCCGCAGCGAGATGGGCTGATCGTTGATCGCGAGGAGGATCCCCTCGTAGGCGATGGTGGCCTCGAGTCGGTTCATCGCCTCTCCCCTCCCGCTCCCGGCCGCGATGTTCGGGCGCCGGTAGGTGAACGCTGTCGAGAGCGCGTGGAGGCCGCCCTCGCCGAGGCTGAAGCGCGTTTTGAGGGCGCTCGTCGGACCGATGTACAGAGCGCCGGTGTCCAGGCCGTCGTCGATCTCCGATCGACGCTCCCAGTACTCTCCCAGATCGGCGCCCGCCTCGAGCCGGATGTGGCTGTACATGTCGTTCGACTGCCACGGATGCCACGCGAGGTGGACCTCGGCGAACTCCACGTCGAGCGTGTCGCGGCGCGCGGGGGGGCGGTCGTTCACCGACACCACCCGGAAGCCCCAGCCCATCCGCGGCGAGATCGGGTGAAGCCGCGGCTTGCCCACGAAGGTGCTGAGCCAGTGGGCCGGCCGCCGGTGCACGTGCTGGTAATCGTAGCTGAAGAGGACCCCGGAGAGCTCGAGATCGTCGAACGTGGCTGTCCCCTCGAGGATGCGCATGTCATGGCGCGCGCGGTAGCGCGTCGAGAGCACGCTCACGTGGATGCCGGCCTCGGCCCTCCCGCGGCCCAGGGGGAAGCTCGCGGGCACGGGGAGCCCGTTGTTTCCATGGAACGTGGGCAGCCAGGACGCGCCCAGGTAAAGCCGGTTCAGGAGATCGAATTTGACCTGAAATGCTTTGCCCTCGGCCGAGCGCGCGTAGCCAGGCGGCGCCTCGGGGATCGCGGCGACGAGGCGGGCGCCGCGCGCGGTCAGGGCCTGGTAGGCCGAGACGTCTTCAACCACGTTGCACGGCTGCACCTTGTCGAGCGCGCCGCTGTCGTGGGCCAGGTGATCGGGCGCGACGAGGCAGCGCTCGCCGTCCGGGCCTGGCTCGCATTGAACGCGCACCGCGCCGCCGTTCGGCGACTTGATGCAGCGAACCGGCTTGTCCCAGGAGAGCTGCGGCGGCTCGCCGGGGCGAGCAGGCGCGGACCAGAGCATCGCCGCCGATAAGGAGGCGAGCAACGCGTGAATCCAAGGCAGACGTCGTCTCAAAGCACCCTCACGAGGCAAAGGAGCTCCACGGCGGCAAAGCTGTCCACGCTGTATGCGAGCGCTTCACCAGGCGCTTTGCTGGCGCCGGCGGCGACAAAGCACGCGTCGTGCCCTGCCACACGGTGTCGGAGCGCGCGCCGCGTGTCCGAAAATTCCGAGAATTTAGAATGTTCCGACTTCTTCGCGGGGGCGAGGTGCGAAGCGGTCAGCGCGGCGGCCGCTGCTTGGGGAGCAATGCATTACCCAGGCGCGCAGGGTTCTTCACAGCAGGCTGCGGGCGGTTCGTCATTGTGCGTGTTCGCGTCGGCTGCGGTTCGGCTGACGGCGCTGGGGGGCGCGGCAGCAGCGCGTGGGTGCCGCGCGCCGCGGCCCCGCAGGGCGAGGCAACGGCGACGGCCGCGACCCCGCGCGAGGCGTGGCTGCTCTCGTGTCCGGAACGCGTGTACGCTCTCCCCGTGAAGCTCCCTCAGCCCAAGCTCCGCGCGCTCATCGGGGAGGCGCTCCGCAGCGACGCGGATCTCGATGCTTTCTGCAGCGATCACTTCCCCGACGTGTACCGTCGCTTCTCGGACGGGATGCAGCGCGTCCGCAAGGTCACCCTCTTGCTCGACCACGCTGATCCCGAGCGCCTTGCGCAGCTCCTCCAGGACCCGGGCGCCGGGGGTGACGCCTCGCCGGCGCCCGGGCGGGCGCTCCCGTCCGCCGGCGGGGGCATCAAGGTGCTCTTCCTGGCGGCCAACCCGCGGAGCACGACCCAGCTCGGGCTCGGCCGCGAGATCCGTCAGATCGAGGACAGGATTCGCTCGGCGTCGCACCGCGACGCGGTGACGTTCGCCTCCCGGTGGGCTGTTCGACCCGACGATCTCCAGCTGGCGCTCCTCGAGGAGCGGCCGCATGTCCTCCATTTCAGCGGGCACGGGACCCATGACGAGAAGATCGTCCTCGAGGACAGCGAGGGCGGGATTGCCTTCGTCGACAAGGGCGCGCTCTCGGACCTCATCGGCATCCTCGGCGACAACCTTCAGATGGTGGTGCTCAACGCCTGCTACTCCGAGCCGCTGGCCGAGGCGCTCACGCAGCACGTCGCGTGCGCGGTCGGCATGCACGAGCCGATCGGCGATCTCGCTGCGACCGAGTTCGCGGCGTCGTTCTACCGGGCCCTCGGGTTCGGTCGGACCGTCGACGAGGCGTTCCGCCTCGGATGCAGTGCGCTGCGGCTGCACCAGATCCCGGAGGATCGGATACCGCGGCTCAAGGTGAAGGCCGGCGTCGACGCGGCGTCGCTTCGCCTCGTCGAGCAGGCGTGACCATGCGTGGTGCGCTGGCACTCGTGGCGATCTTGCTCCTCGGGTGCGGCGGCGCGGCGTCACGGCCGCCGGCCGGCGTCGCAGCGGCGCTGCATCCGACGGCCGTCATCGGCTGGGCCGTGGGTTCCGAGCACCGCGGCGAAGAGCCGCCGCTCGGGTACCGTCACCTGCTAGCGCTGCCCTCGAAGCCCCCTGCGGGCAAGGCGCTCGGGGCGGCCAGGCCCGTGCTTCCAGGGTGCTTCGAGGCGATGGCGTTCCTCCCTGCACCTGGGGGAGATCCGCGGTTCTTCTTCCTGCGAGCCGGCGTCGTGCACGTCAGCCGCACGACGGGCGAGATGCCCGCGCGGCTCGCAGGGAACGATCCGGTGCTCGGCATCACGCGCCTGCTCGCGTTCGACAGGCAGGCTTCACCCCTCGGGCTCCTCGTCGCCGCCAGGCCCGATGGCGCACAGGACGAGCAGCTCTGGCTCTTGGTGATCGGCGATGGCGCGATCCTGTCGGCGAGCCCGTTCACCGACGAGCGGTACCTGTCGAGCCAGGAGGCGTTCTTCGAGCGCTACAGCGCGCCTCGCTGCCTGGACGGCGGGCGGAAGTGCCTCGTCCCGAGCTGGGACGGCACGGCGTCGTTCCTGGACGTCGAGCCCGTTCGCGGGAAATCGCCGGTGGTGTTCCAGGATTTCAGCGGGGTGCCGATCGCTGACGCCGCATGGGCGCCGGACGGGCAGACCTACTATGTGCTCGTGCCCTGCCCCGTGAAGGGGGATTAGCGGACCGCCCAATCCGCGCTTCAGACATCCTGCCCGGATTTCTGACCCGCGGTACTAGCGCGGCAGCAGGCGCGCGCGCTCTGCAGCGTCGAACGCCTTGAGCAAAGCGTTTCGCGCCGAGGAGCGCGTGAGCACATCGTAAAGGCAGTCGGCGCTCGGCGGGCCGGGGCATGCCAGCGCGCGCAGGAGCGCGTCCGTCGATGCGCCGAGCACAGCCTCGTTGGCCCCGCGCTGCTCGTGGAGCCGGAGCAGCGCGTCCTTCGCCGACGCCCTCTCGAGCGCGTCGCCCGCCGTGATCCAGCGGAGCAGCGCCACCGTGGCCTCGCAGCTCCGAGGCCCGCCGGCGTCGCAGTCCACCTCGGACAGCACCTTTGCTGCCTCCTGCGGCTGGCCGTTCTGAAGCCACATCGCCGCCAGGTTGAGGCCGTAGAGCGGATCCTGGAACAGGTGCCACGCCTTCTCGTAGTCGGCGAGCGCGTCGCTCCATCGCTTGCCCTGCTCTCTCCAGTACCCTCGCCGCGCCAGCGCCCGAGCGCGCATTCGCGCGGGGCACTCGCTCTTCGGGTCGATCGGCAGCGCTTCGAGCCGCGCGATCTCCGGGTCGACCTTTCCGGGCCCGGCGGACGAGGCGACACACGCGGCCGCCTCGGAGACGTGGGCGAGCACGCAGGCATCGGCGCCCTCCGCGAGCTCGCGGAGCGCGGTCGCTGCCTCGTGGAACGCGTGCTCCTTGCAATCGAGATGCGCCAGGAGGAGCTTCGCCACGGTCCGGAACCGCGCTGCGCCCTGATCCCGCAGCTCCGCGAGGATGGACCGAGCGCGCCGCGTGTCCGCGAGATGCAGCTCGGCGTCGATGTAGCGGGCGAGCGCGCAGTCCTCGTCCGAGACCGTCGTCCCGCTGGCGCATCTCAGGTCGAGCGAGCGGATCTGCGCTGACTCGCAGGAGGGCACGGCGAGCAGCGCGAGGAGCGCGATCCGGTCGAGCGGGGCCGCTGGGTCCACGGGGCACGCGATGTTGCTGGCGACCAGGTCTCCCCGCGGTGCCGCGAGGTGTGCGAGGGCGCTCATCACGATCCCGGCCCGCTTCCTGTCGGCCTCGGCGGCGATATCGAGCTCGATCCGCCGTCCGAGCAGCGGCTCCTTTGCGAGGCGGCCCAGCGGGGTGACCTTCGCTACCCCTTTCTCGTCGATCTCGGCCATCAGGAGTGCGCCGGCGCTCCTCGCCGCGCGGTCGAGCGGGGCCGCTTTTGCGGTCGTCACGTCCGGCGGCGGAGCGACGCATCGCACAGCGCACGCGTCGGGGAGCTTCCGGAGCTCGCGGCAGAGCGCGTCGCCGGCGGGGGTCGCCATCCAGGGGCCGCCGAGGACGATGCCGCATTCCTGCGGGGCGAAGGGCTCTATCGCGCGGTGGGTGGCGGCCCACTCCCTCCAGGCCTCGAGGACACCGCGGCGAGCGATCGTGGAGCGGGCGTCGGGGGCCGCGGAGAGCCTCCATGCGGCGAGCGCGATGGCGACGAGGCCGAGCAAGCCGGCGGCGAGGCGCCGCGGCCGCGTCTGGACCGACGACAGCGGCGCGATCGTCGCCGGCGACCACGTGAGGAGGTGCTCGTGCTGCTTCATGGCCGCCCCGTGCGCCTCGCAGAGGGAAGCGAGGACGGCGGCCCGCGGGGCGTGCTGGAGGAGCAGGGTGATCTTGCGGCCGCGCTCCATGCCGTCGCTGAAGCGGCGGTACACGTCGGCGTGGTGGTCGTGGCAGAACGCATCGAGATCCGCGTCGCCCTTCAGGACCGCGTCGATCACCTTCCGGAGCGAGCCGCTCGTGGGGACACGAATGCGGGCAGGGGCGCCGGGCGCCATCGCCACGCCGGTGTTCGACGGATCGCTGGCCTGGACCGGTTCGAAGGGCTCCTTGGGGTTGTCCCCTCCCGCGGGCGTTGCCTGCTGGCTCATCGGCTCTCCGGATCCAGGATGGCCTCTTCGTCGGCGCTCCAGATGCTGTATCACGGGCGTCTCCGCACCGACCAGGATCAAGGCACGACAGGCGCGACGCTTGCGGGTGCGGTGGCAGGGCCTGATCGGGTGGGGCGCAGGGTGAGACGAAGGCGTCGCTCGCGGTGCGCTCCGCGCCGCGGTCGGCGTCGCGCGAGGGCGCAGGCGGCGAGGAGGGCCGCAGCAGCGCCGGAGCCGGCAGGAGCTTGCGCCGCGAGATCGCAGCTGCAGCCGGGGGGCGGTCTGACACTGGCGAAGGAGGGGTCGACCTTCTTGCCGTCGAGGGCCGCGTCGCTGCCGGAGGCGATGAAGCTCGCCCAGAAGAAGGGGTGTGCCCGATCCGGATTCGCCAGCATCGCGAGCTGGGCCTGGCGCAGGGCCTCGCCTCGACCGCCGCCGGCGAGCAGCCGGTCGTAGTAGGCCTGCATCAGCTCGCGGGTCGCGTCGTCCCTGACCTTCCAGAGGCTCATGACCTGGGTCTCGGCTCCTGCCATCACGAGCGCGCGCCGCAGCCCGTAGACGCCGTCGCCGCTCCTGGCGTCGCCGACGCCGGTCTCGCACGCGGCCAGGACGACGAGCTTGGTGCCGTTCAGATCGAGCTGCGAGGCTTCGAGCGCGGTGAGAATGCCGTCGTCGTTGTCGTTGCCAGTGCTCCGCCGGTTGGCGCCCGCGAACGCCAGGCCCGAGCGGAGCAGCGGGTTCTCGATGTGCGGGAGCGCGCTCCCCCAGGCGTTCAGGCCGCGTGAGCCGACGTCCAGGAGAACCGGTTGAGGCGGGGCGTGAGGCTCCTTCTGGTTCTGCTGGAAGAAGCCATGGGTCACGATGTGGAGCAGCCGCGGGCCGCGCAGCGCCTTGACCGCGCGCTCGGTCGCGTCCGCGCCGAGCAGCACCTGCGCGCCCGGGAGTTGCCGGCCGAGGGCGCGACCCTCTTCGGCGGCGGAGGCGAGCGGTGGGAACCACATCGCGACGTTTGTATCGGACGGTGGATCTCCCGTATTGCGCGGGGGTGATGTCGCGGCCGGACGATCGTAGTTCGGGGCGGCGAAGACGAAGGCGCCCTGGCGGGCTGGTGCCGTTGCACGGAGGCGCACGAGGTCGCGCCCGCTGGGCAGGTAGGTGAACGCGTAGCGCTCGACGAGATAGCGGCCGTTCTCGTCGAGGAGCGCGCCGAAGGGCACCAGGTTGAGGGCGCCATCGGGGCTGAGCAGGACCTGGCGCATCGGGCCGAGGATGCGGCGGATCGGCTGCATGACCAGCGCGTCGAGGGCGCGCGCGGCCGGCCTTGGATCGGTCGCGGCGCGGGCGAGCGCTTTGCGGAGAGCGCCGACGGCGTCCTCGATGGGAGCGGCCTCGCCGAGGTCGGCCCAGGCGATGTCGCCGTTCTGCTGCAGGACGTACGCAATGTAGCGGGCCTTGCCCCACAGGGTATTGGCCGCCAGCGTTCCGCTCGGGTTGAACGGCTCGTACCGGAAGAGCTCGACGAGCGCTGCCCCATCGGGCACGGTGGCCTGGACCTGCACCAGGCTGACCGGCGAGAGCTCGGCCTTCAACTCCGGGCTGCGGCGCCCGATCTCTGCTTCCAGCGTCTGCCGCGCGGCATCGAGGCGCGCCATGTTCGCTCGGTACTGCGCAAGCTGGCCCTTGGCGTAGTCCTCGGGCGATTGTCCCGGTCGTTGCGCCTCCGGCCCACGCCAGGTCAGCGTGCTCAGCTCGGCGCTCACGCGGCTCAGCTTGTCGAGCAGCGAGCGATCCTCGGTGCCGGCGCGACGGCGCAGCGCCGCGAGGCCGTGAGTCATCGCGTCGAGCACGCGCCCTTTGCGGCGGAGGATCGTGGTCAGGGCGAGGCGCCTCGCCGCCTCGTCGGCCGGTGCAAACTGAACATGCGAGGAAACGGCGACGTACGTGGTCGCTCGCAGGGTTGCCATGTAGGCACGCTTCTGCTCATCGCCTCCGGTGTTCAGCAGGATGGCAGCGTTGCGATCTTGGATGCTCGCGGCCTGCTCGATCATCCGAAGCGCTCCAGGAACATCGCCGAGCGCCTGGCGCAACACCGCAAGATTGTACAGCGATGCTGCCACATCGGGATGCTCGCTGCCGAGCGCCTTCTCTGTGATTCCGAGGGCTCGGTGGAAGAGCGGCTCCGCTCTCGCGTAGTCTCCTTTTGTGTGGTACAGCGCGGCGATGTTATTGAGCGATGTTGCCACATCGGGATGCTCGCTGCCGAGCGCCTTCTCTGTGATTCCGAGGGCTCGGTGGAAGAGCGGCTCCGCTCTCGCGTAGTCTCCTTTTGTGTGGTACAGCGCGGCGATGTTATTGAGCGATGTTGCCACATCGGGATGCTCGCTGCCGAGCGCCTTCTCTGTGATTCCGAGGGCTCGGTGGTAGAGCGGCTCCGCTCTCGTGTAGTCTCCTGTTGTGTGGTACAGCAAGGCGAGGTTGTTGAACGATGTTGCCACATAGGGATGCTCGCTCCCGAGCGCCTTCTCTCGGATTCCGAGGGCTCGGTGGTGGAGCGGCTCCGCTCTCGCGTAGTCTCCTTTTTCAGCGTACAGCAAGGCGAGTGTGTCGAGCGATGTTGCCACACCGGGATGCTCGCTGCCGAGCGCCTTCTCTCGGATTCCGAGGGCTCGGTGGTAGAGCGGCTCCGCTCTCGCGTAGTCTCCTTTTGTGTCGTATAGCACGGCGAGGCGGCTGAGCGACGCTGCCACATCGGGATGCTCGCTGCCGAGCGCCTTCTCTGTGATTCCGAGGGCTCGGTGGTAGAGCGGCTCCGCTCTCGCGTAGTCTCCTTTGGTGTGGTACAGCGCGGCGATGTTATTGAGCGATGTTGCCACATCGGGATGCTCGCTGCCGAGCGCCTTCTCTCGGATTCCGAGGGCTCGGTGGTAGAGCGGCTCCGCTCTCGCGTAGTCTCCTTTTGCAGCGTACCGCACGGCAAGATTGTTGAGCGATGTTGCCACATCGGGATGCTCGCTGCCGAGCGCCTTCTCTGTGATTCCGAGGGCTCGGTGGAAGAGCGGCTCCGCTCTCGCGTAGTCTCCTTTTGTCTTGTGCAGCGCGGCGAGGTTATTGAGCACCGTCGCCACATCTGGATGGTCTCTGCCCAGCGCCTTCTCTAGGATTGTGAGCGCGCGTTCCGCCAGCGGGATCGCCGCATCGAAGCGCCCCTGGCCGTAGAGGGCCACGACGTCACGGTTGAGCAGCTCAGCCTCCTCCAGCGCATCCGCCGATGGCGTGGCACCCTGCGCCTGCCCCCCGCGCGGCACGGCGAGCAGCGCCGCCAGCACCACGATGCCCGTGGCGGCCCACCAGCGCACGCGCCGCTGCCCCCGTGCCGCCCTCGCCCGCGGTTCGCGTGTCCCGCCTCCCGCGCCGTATGGCCGCCGGCCGCTCTCGCGCACCGCCGATGCTCCCGGGTCAACTCGCATTCGCCATTCCTCCGCGCGAGGATTCCTCGACACTGCTCCAGGACGATCAGGACGCTATCCCCACGTGCCAGCGCATTGCAAGGCGCGCGCCGGGGCACGCCGGGACGCAGCGAGCGCCCTGCTCGCCCCACCCCGCATCCGACCGTCGCCACCCCGCTTCCTGACACGCCAGGCGAAGCGGCTGACACGTCAGCCGGCCGGCCGGCGCCCTCCGGTCGTCCACGCCCCCGCGCCTCTCGCCTCGCGCCCATGGCCTGCCGCGGCGAGCGCACCGATTGCTGCGCCGGACTTCTCACGCCCCGGATCGACCTTTAGGCGCGAATCCACGCTGAAGGCGGAGCTGGTCGAGCACGAGCGCTACCCGACACGAGCGGCCGCCATCGCCGCCGTCGGAGGCTACATCGACGACTTCGACGATCTGAAACGACGGCATTCACGGCTCGCCTACATGAGCCCGATCCAGCTCGAATTGAGGACCTACGTGGCCGCGCTCGCCGCATCGTGAGGCTGTCCGCGGAAGCGGGGCAGGAAGGACCGAGGATCCCCTCGGGCTGAATGGCTCGCGCATTCGAACTCTCGCGGCGATGACGGGGGCGTCCTGTCCATGGGATTCCCATGGGGGAGACCTCGTCCCTTTCAGGGGACGGGCGTTGGTCCTGCTGTCAGCAATGCCGCCAATCCGCGCCTATGCCCGTTGGCCCACGCCTTGCTGGATACGAGCGTGTGGCCAACTGGACGGCCGCGATGACGAAACCATAACCACAAGGGATCAACATGAATACGATGATCAAGACCCTGGGTGCGATCGCATGCCTCTGCGCGGGCTCGCTCGTGATGCTCGACTCCGGCGACGCCTCGGCGGCTGGGCGTCGGCTCGGCGTCGGCTACTGCGGGTACGAGGGCCCGTTCGTGCTCAACCCCAGCTTGACCAGCTCCTCCAAGATCACCTGCACGCTGCCGTCGGACAGCCTGCTGGAGCACGAGAACATCGTGGACCTGCAGGTGTACGTGCACAACGTCACCGGGAGCGTCTCGAGCGCGAGAGCGTGCGTCAAGGCCCCGTCGGGCCTGAGCTACGTATGCGACGGCAACGATGAGTCGAGCGACACCTTCGCCACGCTGCACCCCGACGTGACCACCACCGTCCTGCAGAACCCGAGCTACTGGTACTGGTTCCCCTATGCCGAAGTGATCCTCGGCCCCCAAAGCCGCCTCTTCGGCATCAAGCTCACCGACACCTGAGCCGCTCGCCCGCATCCGCGGGCCGCGCCCGCTGGCCTCATGGGCCGGCGGGCGCGGCCCCGGCTGCGCCATTCCCTCCGCATCGATTCCAGCTCGCGACCTCCGGCACGACAGGGAGAGGAACGACGATGAACGACGAACGAACCCGCCTGCGCTCCTCGCGGACGAGCCTCGCCTTGATGGGGCTCTCCACGGCAGCGCTGATAGTCTCGCTCGTGAGCCAGCTCAGGCCCGCGCCCGCCGAAGAGCGGCCTCCACGGGAGGCGCCCTCCCGCGAGGCGGGCGTGATCCAGGAGCCGGCGCCCGAGCGCGCCGCGGGGCATGGCGACTCCGAGCGGGTGATACGGCTGGAGCGCCGCATCGCCGATCTCGAGAGCGCCGCCGCCCCACAGGAGGATGATGGCCCCGAGGCCGCGCCGAACAAGGGGCGCGAGGACGCGGAGCCGCGCGACCTCGAGGCGATGCGCCGCGAGGAGACCGCCTGGTGGACGGGCGTCCTCGATGCACACGCGCAGCAGCGCCGCGACCCGGGATGGGCCGAGAGGGCGGAGGAGAGCTTCCAGGCAGACCTCGACGCGATCGCGCCGGGCCGGGGGCTCGAGGTCGTGGACGTGGACTGTCGCACGACCTCCTGTGCGGCCACGATACGGTGGCCCTCCTACACGCCCGAGGTGATGGACGACGCGGGCTTTCTCGCCGGGCGTCCCTACCGGGAGAGGTGTGCGAAGAGCATCTCGGTGCCGCCCCCCGAGGACCCCTCTGCGCCCTATGAGTCGAAGATCGTCTTCGACTGCGCGACGCAGCGGGCCGGCCTCGCCCACCGCTGACACGCGGCCCCGCGCGCCCGCCTACAGCGGCGGCGCCCCGACGCGGCGCTGTCAGGCTTCGCGGTCGCGCGGGCCGCGGCGCCCGCCGCACTCGGCACGCCGCGTGCTTGGCGTGTTCAGGGGGAACGACAGTCCGTCATGGAAACGCCAGCGCCCCATGGTTCGCCGGCTGGGGGCACCGCGGCGGACTCCTGGCCCGCCACGAGCAATGACTCGGGCGTTTGCATGGCAACAAGTGTCGTTTTATCAAGGAGACAACCGCATGCGTTTCATGACGTGGATTCTGATCGGCTCCGCTCTTGTCGCTTGCAGCGACGTCTCCTCTCCTCCGCCCGCGTCTTCCGGCGGCGAAGGGGGTACGGGAGGTGGCGGCTCTGGCGGCACCGTCAGATCAGGCACCGTCAGCTCAGGCACCGGGTTGGGTGGCGAGGCCGGGGAGGGTGGAGCCGGTGGTTCACCCGACGGTCGCGTCATCCTTTCCATCGCGACGCCGGCGGACTGCAGCGGCTTCCAGCGGCGACAGCGGGGCGCGGTCGGGCCCGCGCCCGCGGAGATCGGCGCCGTTGCACTGGGACGCTTCGAGGCGCAGACGCCCTTCAGCGTGGAGGAGTTCCGCTATGTGGCGTGCTCCGGTGCGGCCCACGAGGTCGTGCTCTTCGCGTCGCCTTCCATGGTACCTGACGAGAGCCCCGCGGACGTCCGGGTCATCGAGGTGTCCGGGTCATCCGGCGATGAGGAACGGCGGCCGATCACCGTTCCCATCGACCCGCCGCTCCAGCTGACCGAGGAGAAGCCCTTCGGCTACCTCGGCGTGCGCATGACGGAAGACGGATCCAGCACCATGTGCGTCGCTACCTGCCGCGACAGCACACAGCCCGAGCGGAACTACTGGTCGGACCACGCCGAGGCGCCGTTCGGGTGGAAGCAGCTCTCGCACTCGCCGACTCCGAGCTCAGGGCTGCGGGACGACTACATCTTCTCGGTGGTGGGAAGGCCGCTCTAGGCTGGATCTTCACAGCACAAGATCGATTAACGCGCACACACGCGCGCGCGTTTGCTCTCGATCCGCAACGCATGGCGCCATGGCGACACGTCAGCGGCGCTTTGCGTCCGACGGGCTGCTACCGGAGGCGCCGCGCCGTCACGCGAGCCGCAGCTCCCGCAGCCTCCGACGCAGCGCCCGCTCCGAGACCTCCAGCCGCTCGACCATGCGCCCCACATCACCGCCGCACGCCGCGTGGCACGCGCGGATCTCCTCGGCCGTGAGATCCCGCGCCGTCCGGAACCGGGGATAGCGCTCGAGCACCAGGTAAAGCGACGGCCGCGAGATCTGAAGTCGCGCCGCGGCAGCCGACAGATCCCACCGGGCCGCGCGGAGCGCCTCGGCGATCTCGGCTTCCGACACGTCGGCCGGCTTCCGCCCGGACCCTGGCGGAGGAGGCAGGGAGACCTCCGCCTCAGGCGCGCGCCCTTCCGGAGCGCGCCCTTCCGGAGCGCTGGCCGGCGGCTCTTCCTCGAGGATCGCTTCCGCGGCCGGCGCGCCCTCGCCGAGCAGCCGCTCCACCGCGGGGCCCACCGTGAGGCGCTCCTGGCCGCGGCTGCCGATGACGAGCTGCCGCACCACGTTGCGCAGCTGCCGGATGTTGCCAGGCCAGTCGTGCTCGGCGAGCCGGGCCACGAGCGACGCCGGCAGCCACGGCGTGTCCGTCGCCGCCGCCGGATCCAGCCGGTGCGCCTCGCCGATCCGCTCGAGCTCCTCGCGGAAGAACCGCGCCAGCAAGCGCCCGATATCGTCCCGGCGCTCGCGCAGCGGGGGGATCCAGATCTCGTACGACGACAGCCGGTTCAGGAGCGGCGCTCGAAAGGTCCCGCTCGCCACCTTCGCCTCCAGGTCCGCGTCCGTCGCCGCGATGACCCGGACGTCCGCCTTGCGCGCCTCTTGCGCGCCCACGGGCTGTATCTCCCCCGTCTCGAGCGCGCGCAGGAGCGCCACCTGGAGCTCTGCCGGCGCGTCGCCGATCTCGTCGAGGAACAACGTTCCGCCGCGGGCCTGCTCGAAATAGCCCGCGCGGCGCCGGTCGGCGCCTGTGAAGGAGCCCTTCTCGGCGCCGAAGAGCTCCGCGATCGCGAGGCTCGGAGCGACGGCGCCGAGGTTCACCGCGACGAAGGGCCGGCCCTTTCGGCGGCTCGCCGCGTGGACGGCGCGCGCCACGAGCTCCTTGCCCACCCCCGTCTCGCCGCGGAGCAGCACGGGGAGGTCGAGATCGGCCACGCTCTGGATGTCCCAGAGCACGCGCCGGAGCCCGTCGCTCTCGCCCACGAGGTCCCGGACATCGCCCTCGGACGCGGGCTCCTGCTGCACCGGGTGGAGCCCGCCCGTGCGATGGAGCAGCAGCACCACGCGGCGGGAGAGCTCCAGCACGACACCCCGCTTCAGCTGCGCCGCGGAGAAGACGATGCTCTCTCGGACCCGCCGGCCCTGTGCAACGACCGCCGTACCGCTGTCGCCGATCTCGAGCCGGATGCCGTCACCGCGCGCGGCCGACAGGCGGAGAGGCCGCCGGCTCAGGTGCCCGTCCTCGAGCGGCGACCCGGGCGACTGCCCCTTTGCCGCGAATGCGGGTCCGACCCGCGACACCGAGGCTGCCTTGCCCGCGGCGAGCTCGCCGAGCAGCGCGCGCTCGCCGACGCGATCGGGGCGAGGATGGTAGAGGATCGTGAGGGCCGGCGTCGTCGCGGCGACGGCCACGGCGCTGGAGCTCCCTTGACCGCCCAGCGTGGTCTCGCCGAGGGCCGTTTTCGCGCCTGATCCCATGTGAGCGCATGGTAGGCGCCCCCGTGCGGCCGCTGCAAGGTGGCCGCGGTCCCGCGCCCCGCGCGCGCTCGCGGTGGCACACGGGTTGCTGATATCTCGGCGCGAGGGGTCGACGCCGCTCGACGCGGGACGATTCAGGACGATGACAGCGCGCCGGATCCGTCCGGCGTCGAGGCGCTCGACGGCCTCGGAGGTTTCGTCGCCCGCCGGCGCGTCGTGCCGCCCTTCCCACAGGAGGAGAAGCAGAATGCTCAAAGGTCAGCTTGAACTGGGTGCCGTTCAGATCGTCAGCGCTGGCTCTGAAGAGGTGATCGGCTACGCCTTCACCGTCGGACAGGGCCAGGGTCAGCTCCAGCGCTGGCTGCTCTACCGCGATCCGCAGAACGAGTTCACGGTCCGTGCGCCGCCCGCGTCGATGGCGGGCTGGTCGCTCGTCGACTGGCAGGCGGGCCTGAAGGGCCTGTGGCGGCCGGGCTCCTGTTACGTCTGGGCGCAAGCCGATCTGTATGGTTACGGCAAGACCTACCAGGGCATCGGCTGGAGTCGGATCCCGTCCGCTGCCAAGCTGCCGCCGCCGACCTTTTACCCGAGCCCGCCGCGGCAGCTCGATCCGGGCGGGAGGATCATCGAGGTGCGCCAGCAGCAGGCGGCGCTGGGGCTCGCGTTCGTCGTCCGCGGCCTCGCGGACGAGTCCAGCGTCGAGTACTGGATGCTGCCGGCGGCCTATAAGCCGGCTGGTCGAGCTGCGCCGGCGACGATCTCGGCCGGAGCCCTTGAAGCGAGCTCGCTCGAGGCGTTCGTCGACGTGGCCAGACAGAGCTGGGCTCCGGGGTGCACGTTCGCGATCACCGGGTGCGTCAACCATCATCAGAAGACGCCGCCCGCAAAACCCTGAGCCCGCAGCGCGCCGGACGGACGGGGACGCGGCGCGCTCCTCGACGTTGCTGGCGCTTCTTGCACCAGGGTAACCTCGCGCCTCGTGCCGGGCCCCGACGCGGATCGAACGCTCCTCGACACGGAGGCGTCCGTCTCCGGGCCGTCCGTCGAGGCCGAGGGGGATGGCGACGAGCACGGCGCGCGCGGCGACACGAGCCGTCTGGGCGACACCGCGCGCGAGGCGCGCCTCCTCGGCGGAGGCGCCCGCACGGCCATGGCGGAGCTGCACGACGAGGCCGACGCGACGCCGAGAAGCAGCATCGCGCCGGGTCAGGTGATCGCGCGGCGCTATCAGCTCACAGCGCCCCTCGGCGCAGGATCGTTCGGCGAGGTGTGGACCGCCCAGGACCTCGTGCTGGGCCGGCCCGTGGCGCTGAAATGGATGCACCGCAGCGCCGGCGATCTCTCGTCGCGCGTGCGCCGAGAGATCGCCGCGCTGCGCATGCTGCGGGTGCCGGGCGTGGTGCAGCTGCTCGACGAGGGGGTGGAGGATGGCCGCCCCTTCCTCGTCATGGAGCGCGTGGAGGGCGCGCCGTTCCCGGGAGGCGCGACCCCGGACGCGGCGCCGCCGTCTCGCCGCGCATGGGCCGACATCGCCGCGCCCGCGCTCGCGCTCTTCGAGGTCCTCGCGCGCGTGCACGCCGCGGGCATCGTTCACCGCGATCTGAAGCCGGACAACGTGCTCGTCGACGCCGAGGGGCGTCCGACGGTGCTCGACTTCGGCATCTCGCTCTGGAGCGAGCCGGGCGCGCGGCTCACCCAGGCCAACCAGGTGCTCGGCACGCCGCTCTACCTCGCGCCAGAGCAGATTGCGGGCGCGGCGGTGGACGGACGCGCCGATCTCTATGCCGCCGGCGTGATGCTCTACCGCGCGCTCACCGGCCGCGTGCCCCACGAGGTGCGGGGGGTGAAAGCCCTCCTGCTGGCGCGGCTGTCAGGGCCAGCAGTGCCCATCCAGGAGGTCGCTCCCGGCATCCCGGCGCAGCTCGCCGAGGTCATCAACCGGCTCCTGGCCCAGAGGCCGGAGGACCGCTTCCGCTCCGCGGCCGAGGCGCTGGCCGCGCTCCGGGGCGGCCGGGTGCCGCGCCGCCATGGGCCCGAGCTGCCTCGCCTCGGCGATCCCGCGCCGCTGCGGGCCGTCGTCGAGGCGGCGCGCGGGCGGCGCCCGGTCGATGTCGTGGGTCCGCCGGGCGTAGGCCGCTCGCGCTGTCTCCGCGATGCGGGCGAGGCGCTGGAGCAGGCGGGGCTGCGCGTCGTGTCGCTGCTGCCGTCCCGTGCGCCGCTGGGCAGCCTGCACCCGCTCCTCGGCGCCATGGAGGAGCAGAGCGCGCTCCGGCTGGAGGACGTCACGGCCTGGGCAGCGGGCCAGCTCCAGCAGGCGCTCGCCGATGGCGTGGTGATCCTGGCCGACGACGCGGACCGGCTCGATCCCTGGTCGGCCGCGGTCCTGGAGCGCTGTCGAGCTGGCGAGGGCGCGCTCGTCCGGGCCTTCGCCGGCGGGCCGCGCGCGCCATCTGGGTCCCTGCACGCGGCGGTGATCGCGCTCGATCCCCTCGACGAGGCGGCGCTGCGGCCGCTGTTCGCGGGGCCGGACCGGCTCTTCCACCTGCGCGAGGACGCCGCGCGCGCGCTGTGGGAGCGGACGGAGGGGGTCCCCGCGCGGGTGGAGGCCGAGCTGACGCTCTGGCTCCGGCTCGGGCTCGCGCGCTGGGACGGCGCCACGCTCGCGGTGGAGCGCGAGGCGCTCGATCGGCTGAGCGCGGGGCTCCGGGAGACGACGCCCGTCGTCGACGGGCCGCTGCTGGAGGACGAGCCACACCTCGGAGAGCTGATGCAGTGGCTGGCCCTCGCCGGGCACCAGCTCGACCTCGAGCAGCTCGCGGCGGCGATGGGGCGACCGGTGTGGAAGGTCGAGGCGGAGTGCGACCAGCTGGTGCGCCGCGGGATTGCGCGGCGACTGGCGGGCGATCGCGTGGAGCCGCTCGGCCAGGTCGACATCACGTGGCCCGCGGGGCGCCGGATCAAGGCGCACCGCGCGATTGCAGGCGTGTTGCGCCCCGGGCAGGAGGGGCGCCTGTTTCACCTGCTGGCGGGGAACGAGGAGCTCTCGGCGGCGCGCGAGGCGATCGAGGTCGCGCTGGGCCGCGCGTCGGCCGGGATGCTGGGCCAGGCGGTGGCCGCGATCGGCGAGGCGCTCCTTGTCGCGCGCCGGCCGGGCGTGGACGCGGCGGGTGAGGCCGAGCTCGCGATCCTCTCGGCGTGGGTCAAGATCGCCTTTGCGGAGGGGACGCCGCGCGCCATGGACAGGGTGCTCTACGAGCTGTCTCGCGCGGTGGTGCGCGGCCCGGAGGTGGCGCGCCTCGAGCTCCTGGTGCAGGCGGCGCTGGCCGGGCTGGGGCCGCGCGGGGACCGGGCGCGCGAGCTGGCCGATGACATCCCGCCGTTCACGGATCCGGAGCTGGAGCGGCGGCGGCACGGGGTCCGGATCGTGGCCGTGTCGTGGCGAAACTCGCCGTTGATGCTGGCGCAGGCGCTGGTGGAGGTCGACGCGTGGGCCGAGCGCGCCGGGCACCCGATGGCGCGCCTCTGCCTTGTCGAGGGCCGCGCGCGGCTTCGTTACGTCGAGGGGCGCTTCGACGAGGCGGCGGCGCTCCACGCGGAGGCGGCCGCCTCGGAGCCGTGGCAGACGGGGCGGATCGCGGCGATGCTGAGCTCCGCGTCGGCGCTGCTGGAGGCGTTCCGGCACCGCGATGCGGCCGCGCGGGCGGAGGCGGCGCGGGAGCTCGCGGCGCGCTGCAGGAACTCGTACTACGAGGGGCGCGCCGAGTGGCTTGTGCGGTCGGCTCGGTACCGCATGGGCGAGACGGCGGAGCCCGACCTCGACCTGGTCGAGGCGATCGTGCGCGTCGGCGTGCCTCAGCTCGAGGCGCTCGTGTGCCTGACCGAGGCGGCGGTGGCGTATCGCGCGGAGCGCGCGGCGATCGCCGCGGAGCTCGGGGGGCGAGCGGCGAGGTTGTGGCGGGGGATGGACCGCCCGTCGGGGGCGCTGCTCTCGCGGTGCCTCGCGCTGGCCGCTGGGGCGCGGGCGGAGGGGGGCGAGGTGGCGAAGCTCGCGGAGGAGGCGATGACGTGTCAGGTGCCGGGCATCGGGCTGCAGGCGCTGGGTCTGCTCGGGCGGGTCGCGCCCGAGGCGCGGGCGGGCTTCCGGGGGGCGCTCGGGGCGCTGGCGGAGGGGATCCCGCACGAGCGATGGGACGAACGGATGGATGTGCTGTCCGCGGCGGAGGCGTTCGAGGGAGCTGGAGGGGAGGGGGCGAGATAGAGGCGAGGCGGGCTGCCGAGGGCGCGGGCGTGCCGGTCGGCGGGGGCTGACATGTTCATGCCGTGTCAGGAGCGGTGGCTGACACGTCAGCGCGCGGCGGCGACGTCGGCGGTGTGAGTCCGGCGAGGGGGTCGCGCGGCTGGCGAGCATGGGTCGCGCGGCGCCGTTGCCCGAGACGATGAAGCTGGCCCAGTCCAGTCGTGCGGGTGCGAGCGCTCCGGCGCCGCCTGTATGGCGAGCTGCGCCTGTCGCATCGATCGGATCAGGGCGACGGTCGTCGCCGGCATTGCACCGCGGGGGGAGTGCAGCCCATGTCCCTTGAAGGATCCGAGGCGAGGTCGTCGCCGTCACTGGCACACGAGATGCTAAGTGACGTTCCCGTGGAGAGCGGAAAGCGTTTCTCTCTCCGCGCAACAACATCTTGTCACCCCAGGAGACGACCATGAGGGATCCCATGAATTCCGTGTCCGACGACAGCGCGACGCACTTTGCTCGTACCTCGATCCGCGCGGTGTCCGCGGTGTGTGCTTCCTTGATGATGATGGGTTGCGTCGGGCCCGAAGAGGAGGAGGCCGCATTCGAGGATGCGGTGTCTGAGGTCGACGAAGAAGAAACGGCTGAAGCCGCTGCTGCAATCAACAACGGTGCGAGCAGCTCTTGGGCAGCCTATACGGTGAAAGTCGGAGGCTGCTCGGGTACGCTCATCTCGCCCAGGTGGGTCCTCACCGCGAACCATTGTATTACCGGCTACACTGCGAACGGCTTCAAGACGTCTTTCGGCCATGGCATTTCGTCCGACTACGACATCACGATCTTGCCCGAGGGGGTGGTCGACCCGGAGGATTCGAGGGCCAGGGTATACAAGCACACCAACGCCAAGAGCGGCGACGTCCTCGTGATGAAGAAGACGCAGCTCCAGCTTGGGCCGTTCGATTCCAACTACGACGCGTCTCGCGATCTGGCGCTGATCAAGCTCGATAGGCGAGTTCCGATGAGCTTCGTGAAGCCTTTGCATCCTTACGTGGGTGGCACGTACATGTCTGGCGTCAAGTGCCCGCAGAGCGGCGACTTTTTGGGCAAGATTGTGGGTTTTGGCGGCGGGAGCGACTTGAGGCGGGAGAGCATCGACGGCAGCTACCACCGCGACACGAGCCCGACGGGGGGCGATCTTTATGTCAAGGATTGGCTCTTGCCCATCCCGGTCGCAATTCCGTTGGATTTCGGAATGCTGCCCATTGTTGGGACGGGTGCAGCTGCGAGCCTGGGCGATTACGGTGGCATCGAAGGGGGCGACTCGGGCGGGCCGCTCGTGACAAAATTCGTATGGGAGTATCCCGATTCGTACCCTGGCGTTCTTACGAGCCTGTGTGGCGTCGCGAGCGGTACGTACCCGACCACGCGGTGGGACGACATCATGTGCTTCCTCGGCGGCTGCTGGGCGATTGGCCAGCGCCACGCTTCGGTCGACTCGGCGCCTGCCCAGACGTTCTTGAAGCAGGCGACCGTCATCGACAAGTTCGGCGAGCGGGTCTTCGAAGGCGAGTGCTCGGCCGCGCCGTACAGCGACAAGGACTTCGACTGCGACGGCATCGTGGACGAGTGCGACAGCGTCATCGGGCCAGGCTGCATCGTGATCCACCCACTCTAGATCGGCTGGCTGGGCCGTGCTTCCCGGCGGCGCCCGAGCGCTTCGGCGATATGCTCGGCGTGAGCCTGGCGATCGCTCGAGGCGACGGGCGGCAATGCCTCGCGCTGCCGAGATTGCCGGCGTGGGCCGGAAGATCGTCCAGCAGGCGATGAAGCGTTACGGGCGGCGCGGGCGGTTCGAGGAGCGAGGCGCGCGCAGCGAGGGGAGGGCGCCGTCCCGCGTCGTTCACCGCGCTCCGCGGCGCCGCCTCCGCGTCAGGGTCGCGGCGGCGAGGAGCGCGGCCGAGGCGCCTGCGATGCCTGCGGGCGGCTGCGGTCCAGCCTCGCAGTTGCACCCGCGCGCGCCGGGATGCACCTGAGCGAAGCTGGGCTCGACCGGCCGGCCGTCGAGCGCGGCGCCGTTGCCCGAGACGATGAAGGCCGCCCAGTAGTACGGGTGCGCCCGCTCCGGGGCCGCCAGCATCGCAAGCTGCGCCTTTCGCATCGACTCGCTCCGGCCGCCGCCGGCCTTGAGGCGCGTGTAGTAGCCGTGCATCAGCTCGCGGGTCGACGCGTCGTCGGCGTTCCAGAGGCTCAGGACCTGAGTCTCTGCGCCTGCCATCACGAACGCGCGTCGCAGGCCGTACACGCCGTCGCCGCTCGGGGTCTCCCCGACGCCGGTCTTGCACGCCGACAGGACGACGAGCTTCGTTCCGTTCAGGTCGAGCTGCGAGGCTTCCATCGCGGTCAGGATGCCGTTGTCGTCGCCGGTGGCCTTCTGGTTGGCGCCGGCGAGCGCGAGGCCGGAGCGGAGCAGGGGGTTGTCGATGTGAAGATGGACGCCGCCCAAGGCGCGCAGCCCGCGCGACCCCACGTCCGGGAACGCCGGTGGAGGTTCCGGGGCCTCCTGGCCGGACGCGAAGAAGCCGTGTGTCGCGATGTGAAGCACCTGCGGTCCGCGCAGCGACTTGACGGCGCTCTCGGTCGCCGCCTGGCCGAGCAGCAGGCGAGCGCCGGCGAGCTCCTGGCTGACGGCCTGGCCTTCGGCGGCCGCCGCGGCGAGGGGAGTGAAGTGCGCTGGCGCCTGCTCCTCGCTGGACGACGTGCTGTCGTCGGCGCGCCGGGCGGCGGGAGCAGCTGTGTGATCGTAGTCTGGCGCGGCGATGACGACGGCCCCTTCACGCTGCGGTCCTGTCGCACGAAGGCGCAGAAGATCGCGCCCGCTGGGCACGTAAGTGAACGCGTAGCGCTCGATCAAATAGTGGCTTTCCTCGTCGAGGAGAGCACCGAAGGGCACGAGGCTGAGCGCCGCATCGGGGCTGATCAGGACCTGGCGCGCTGGACCGAGCAGGCGGCGGATCGGCTGCATCACCAGCGCGTCGAGGGCGCGAGCCGCGGGCCGCGGATCCGACGCCGGGCGCCGCAACGCGCGGAGGAACCGCTCTGCGGCGTCCTCGATGGGCGCGGCCTCGCCGAGATCGGCCCAGGCGATATCGCCGCCGTGCCTCAGGACGTAGGCGACGTAGCGTGCCTTGCCCCATATCGTGTTGGCAGCCAATGTTCCCCTCGGGTTGAACGGGTGGTACCGGAAGACTTCGACGAGCGCTGCACCGTCGGGCACGGCGGCCTGGACCTGCGCCAAGCTGACCAGAGAGAGCTCGGCCTTCAGCTCCGGGCTGCGGCGGCCGATCTCTGCTTCAAGCGTCTGCCGCTCGGCATCAAGGCGCGCCAGGTTCGCACGGTACTGCGCAAGCTGCCCGTTGTCGTAGTCCTCTGGCGATTGCCCCGGTTGTCGCGCCTCCGGCCCACGCCACGTCAGCGTGCTCAGCTCGGCGCTCACGCGGCTCAGCTTGTCGAGCAGCAGGCGATCCTCGGGGCCCGCGCGACGGCGCAGCGCCGCGAGACCGAGGGTCATCGCGTCGAGCACGCGCCCCTTGCGGCGAAGCATCGTAGTCAGGGCGAGGCGCCTCGCCGCCACATTGGCCGGTGCAAACTGAACATGCAGGGAAATGGCGGCATCCGTGCTTCCGCGGAGGGTCGCCATGGTTGCGCGTTTCTGCTCGTCGCCTCCGGTGGTCAGCAGGATGGCAGCATTGCGATCTTCGATGTTCGCGGCCTGCTCGATCATCGGAAGCGCTCCAGGAGCATCGCCGCGCGCCTGGCGCAAATCCGCAAGGTTGTTGAGAGATGTTGCTACCAGAGGATGTTCTCTCCCGAGCGCCTTCTCCCGGATTGCGAGAGCACGCTGGTAGAGCGGCTCCGCTCTCGCGTAGTCTCCTTTCGCTTTGTACAGCGCGGCGAGGTTGTTGAGCGAGTTCGCCACGTCGGGGTGTTCTGTTCCGAGCGCCTTCTCTCGGAGAGCGAGCGCACGCTGGTAGAGCGGCTCCGCTCTCACGTAGTCTCCGTTCGTGTGGTGCAGCTCGGCGAGGTTGTTGAGCGACGTGGCCACATCGGGATGTTCGCTGCCGAGCGCCTTCTCCCGGATAGCGAGAGCACGCTGGTAGAGCGGCTCCGCTCTCGCGTAGTCTCCGTTCGTGTGGTGCAGCGCGGCGAGGTTGTTGAGCGAGTTCGCCACGTCGGGGTGTTCTGTTCCGAGCGCCTTCTCTCGGAGAGCGAGCGCACGCTGGTAGAGCGGCTCCGCTCTCGCGTAGTCTCCTTTCGTGTGGTGCAGCTCGGCGAGGTTGTTGAGCGACGTGGCCACATCGGGATGTTCGCTGCCGAGCGCCTTCTCTAGGAGAGCGCGCGAACGCTGGTAGAGCGGCTCCGCTCTCGCGTAGTCTCCTTTCGCTTTGTACAGCTCGGCGAGGTTGTTGAGCGACGTGGCCACATCGGGATGTTCGCTGCCGAACGTCTTCTCTAGGAGAGCGAGCGAACGCTGGTAGAGCGGCTCCGCTCTCGCGTAGTCTCCTTTCGTGTGGTGCAGCTCGGCGAGGTTGTTGAGCGACGTGGCCACATCGGGATGTTCGCTGCCGAGCGTCTTCTCTAGGAGAGCGAGCGAACGCTGGTAGAGCGGCTCCGCTCTCGCGTAGTCTCCTTTCGCTTTGTACAGCGCGGCGAGGTAGTTGAGCGACGTGGCCACATCGGGATGTTCTCTTCCGAGCGCCTTCTCTCGGAGAGCGAGCGCACGCTGGTAGAGCGGCTCCGCTCTCGCGTAGTCTCCTTTTGCTCTGTACAGCAAGGCGAGGTTGTTGAGCGACGTGGCCACATCGGGATGTTCGCTGCCGAGCGTCTTCTCTAGGAGAGCGAGCGAACGCTGGTAGAGCGGCTCCGCTCTCGCGTAGTCTCCTTTCGTGTGGTGCAGCGAGGCGAGGTTGTTGAGCGACGTGGCCACGTCGGGATGTTCTGTTCCGAGCGCCTTCTCTCGGAGAGCGAGCGCACGCTGGTAGAGCGGCTCCGCTCTCGCGTAGTCTCCTTTCGCGTTGTACAGCTCGGCGAGGTTGTTGAGCGAGTTCGCCACGTCGGGATGTTCTGTTCCGAGCGCCTTCTCTCGGAGAGCGAGCGAACGCTGGTAGAGCGGCTCCGCTCTCGCGTAGTCTCCTTTCGCTTTGTACAGCGCGGCGAGATTGTTGAGCGACGTGGCCACATCGGGATGTTTGCTGCCGAGCGCCTTCTCTCGGAGAGCGAGCGCACGCTGGTAGAGCGGCTCCGCTCTCGCGTAGTCTCCTTTCGCTTTGTACAGCGCGGCGAGGTTGTTGAGCGAGTTCGCCACGTCGGGGTGTTCTGTTCCGAGCGCCTTCTCTCGGAGAGCGAGCGCACGCTGGTAGAGCGGCTCCGCTCCCGCGTAGTCTCCTTTCGCGTTGTACAGCTCGGCGAGGTTGTTGAGCGACGTGGCCACATCGGGATGTTCTCTTCCGAGCGCCTTCTCTCGGAGAGCGAGCGCACGCTGGTAGAGCGGCTCTGCTCTCGCGTAGTCTCCTTTTGCTCTGTACAGCAAGGCGAGGTTGTTGAGCGAGTTCGCCACGTCGGGGTGTTCTGTTCCGAGCGCCTTCTCTCGGAGAGCGAGCGCACGCTGGTAGAGCGGCTCCGCTCTCGCGTAGTCTCCTTTCGCTTTGTACAGCGCGGCGAGATTGTTGAGCGACGTGGCCACATCGGGATGTTTGCTGCCGAGCGCCTTCTCTCGGAGAGCGAGCGCACGCTGGTAGAGCGGCTCCGCTCTCGCGTAGTCTCCTTTTGCTCTGTACAGCGTGGCGAGGTTGTTGAGCGACGTGGCCACATCGGGATGTTTGCTGCCGAGCGCCTTCTCTCGGAGAGCGAGCGCTCGCTCCGCCAGCGGGATAGCCGCATCGAAGCGCCCTTGGCCGTAGAGGGCTACGGCATCACGGTTGAGCCGCTCGGCCTCCTCCAGAGCATCCGCCGATGGCGTCGCCCCCTGTGCATGGCCCCCGCGCGGCGCGACGAGCAGCGCCGCCAGCAGCAGGATCCCCGTGGCGGCCCACCAGCGCGCGCGCCGCTGCGCCCCCGCCGCCCCCGCCCGGAGTCCGCGCATCCCGCCTCCCGCGCCGTACGTTCGCGGCGCGCTCTCGCGCACCCCCGATGCTCCCGGGTCAAGTCGCATTCGCCATTCCTCCGCGCGAGGATTCCTCGACACAGCTCCAGGACGATCAGGAAGCTATCCCCGTGCGCCAGCGCATTGCAAGGTGCGCGCCGGGGCGCGTCCGAGCGCCGTGAGCGGGCTGTTCACTCCACCGCGCCGAACCGCCGCCAGCGCGCATTGTGTCACGCCGGGCGAAGCGGCTGACATGTCAGCCGGCCAGCCGGCGCCCTCCTGTGGTCCGCGCCCTCGTGCACGTCGACCTGCTGGCCGTAGCGAGTGCCGCACTTCCCACGCCGCGCCTCGCAGGGCCGCTGCGCTGGGATCGCCTCCGCCGCGAGGAGCGCCGCTGCCGGGCTTGCGTCGACGCTCCTCGGAAACCCCATGAAGTGGGACAGGCCGACACCTGGGTTGCCCGGGCTGCGTCGCTGAGCGCCGCCGGGCGCAGGAGCTCTCGCGCGCTTACCTTCGGCGAGCCCCCGCGCCGCTGGCCCCGCGGCGGCGCCGCCGTGCCACGGCCAGCGCGGCGAGGAGCGCCGCGGCCGAGGTGCCGGCAATCCCCGTGGGCGGCTGCGTCCCGACCGCGCAGCTGCACCCGCGCGCGCCTGGATGCACCTGAGCGAACGTGGGCTCGACCGGCCGGCCGTCGAGCGCGGCGCCGTTGCCCGAGACGATGAAGCTCGCCCAGTAATACGGGTGCGCCCGCTCCGGGGCGGCCAGCATGGCGAGCTGCGCCTGGCGCATGGACTCGCTCCGGCCGCCGCCGGCCTTGAGGCGCGCATAGTAGCCTTGCATCAGCGCGCGCGTCGCCGCGTCATCGGGGCTCCAGAGGCTCAGGATCTGGGTTTCTGCTCCTGCGATCGCAAAGGCGCGGCGCAGGCCGTGAACGCCGTCGCCGCTCGTGGCCTCGCCGATGCCGCTCTCGGCCGCGGAGAGGACGACGAGCTTGGTGCCGTTCAGGTCGAGCAGCGACGCTTCCATCGCGGTCAGGATGCCGTTGTCGTCGCCGGAGGCTCTTCGGTTGGCGCCGGCGAGCGCGAGACCGGAGCGGATCAGGGGGTTGTCGACGTGAAGACGGAGGCCGCCCATGGCGCGCGGCCCGCGCGAACTCACGGTCAGGAGCCCCCGAGGAGGTTCCGGGGCCGCATGGCCGGATACGAAGAAGCCATGGGTCACGATGTGAAGCACCTGCGGTCCGCGGAGCGCCTTGACGGCGCTCTCGGTCGCCGCCTGGCCGAGCAGCAGGCGAGCGCCGGCGAGCTGCTGGCGCACGGCCTGTCCTTCGGCGGCTGCCGCGGCGAGGGGAGCGAAATGCGCTGGCGCCTGCGCTGAGCTGGACGAGAGACCGTCTTCCGCGCGCCGGTTGGCGGGGGCAGCGGCGTGATCATAGTCGGGCGCGGCGATGACGACGGCCCCCTCCCGCGACGGTGCTGTCGCGCGAAGGCGCAGCAGGTCGCGCCCGCTGGACAGGTAGGTGAACGCATAGCGCTCGACCAGGTAGCGGCCTTGCTCGTCCAGGAGCGCCCCGAAGGGCACCAGATTGAGCGCCGCATCGGGGCTGAGCAGGACATTGCGTGTCGGGCCGAGCAGGCGGCGGATGGGCTGCATGATGAGCGCATCGAGGGCGCGCGCTGCAGGACGCGGATCCGCCGCCGGGCGCCGCAGCGCGAGGAGGAGCCTGTCCGCGGCGTCCTCGATGGGCGCGGCCTCGCCGAGATCGGCCCACGCGATGTCACCGCTGCGCCGCAGGACGTACGCGACGTAGCGGGCGTTGCCCCAGCGCGTGTTGGCTGCCTTGGTTCCCCTCGGGTTGAACGGTTTGTACCGGAAGAGCTCGACGAGCGCTGCGCCGTCGGGCACGGCGGCCTGGACCTGCGCCAGGGTGACGGGGGAGAGCTCGGCCTTGACGTCCGGGCTGCGGCGCCCGATCTCGGCTTCGAGCGTCTGCCGCTCGGCATCGAGGCGCGCCAGGTGCGCGCGGTACTGCGCGAGCTGGGCGTTGTCGTGGTCCTCGGGTGCCTGTCCCGGCCGTCGGGGCTCCGGTCCCCGCCACGTCAGCGTGCTCAGCTCGGCGCTCACGCGGCTCAGCTGCTCGAGCAGCCGGTGATCCTCGGGGCCGGCGCGCCGGCGCAGCGCAGCCAGGCCGTAGGCCATCGCGTCGAGCGAGAGCCCCTTGCGGCGGAGGACGGTGGTGACGGCGATGCGCCTCGCGGCCACGTCGTCGGGTGCAAACTGGACATGCTGAGAAATGGCGGCGTCCGTGGTCCCGCGGAGGGTCGCCATGAAGGCGCGCTTCTGCTCGTCGCTTCCGGTGGTCAGCAGGATGGCCGCGTTGCGATCTTGGATGTTCGCGGCCCGCTCGGTCAGCCGGAGCGCTCCGGGAGCATCGCCGCGCGTCTGGTGTAACGCCGCAAGGTTGCTGAGCGACTGGGCCACATCGGGATGTTCGGAGCCGAGGGTCTTCTCTAGGATGGCGCGCGCGCGGCGGTAGAGTGGCTCCGCGCTCGCGTAGTCTCCTCTTGTGGCATACAGGAAGGCAAGGTTGTTGAGGGAGGTGGCGACAGCGGGATGTTCGGAGCCGAGGGCCTTTTCCTGAATGGCGAGCGCGCGGCGGTAGAGTGGCTCCGCGCGCGCGTAGTCTCTTTTTGTGGCATACAGCGCGGCGAGGTTGTTGAGGGAGGTGGCGACATAGGGATGTTCGGAGCCGAGGGCCTTTTCCTGGATGGCGAGCGCGCGGCGGTAGAGTGGCTCCGCGCGCGCGTAGTCTCCTTTGGCGCGGTACAGCACGGCGAGGTTGTTGAGCGCCGTCGCCACAGCGGGATGTTCTCTCCCCAGCGCGTTCTCGCGGATCCCGAGCACGCGCTCCGCCACCGGGATGGCCGCATCGAAGCGCCCCTGACGGTAAAGGGCTTCGACGTCGCGGTTGAGCCGCGCAGCTTCCTCCAGCGCATCCGCCGAGGGCGTGGCGCTCTGCGCATGGCCCCCCCGCGGCGCGCCGAGCAGCGCCACCAGCACCACGACCCCCGTGGCGGCCCACCAGCGCGCTCGCCTTCGCCCTCCCGCCGCCCTCGTCCGCAACTCGCGCGTCCCCCCTCGCGCGCCGTCCGGTCGCCGCCCGCTGTCGCCCACCACCGATGCTCCCGGGTCACGTCGCATGCGCCACGCCTCCGCGCGAGGATCCCTCGAAGCCGCTCCAGGACGAGAACGAAGCTGTCCCCGCCCGCGAGCGTAGAGCAAGGTGCGCGCCCGAAGCGCAGCGAGCGCCCTGCCCACCCCTTCGCGCTTCCGAACCGCCGCCACCGCCACCACGCCTTCTGACATGCCAGGCGAAGCGGCTGACATGTCAGCCGGCCGGCCGGTGCCCTCTGGTCGGCCGCGCCCGCCGCTGCCCTGACGTCGGGGCCCACGCCCCTCCCGCGGCGTGACCGATCCGGGAGCCTGCCCGGAATTCATCGGGTGGGAGGCGGCTGCTCCGGCGCGCGCGGGATCACCGCGCGCACGGGGGCGCCGCTCGACACGCCAGCACGACCGTACCCACCCGAGACCCGAGAGATCCGCGATGCCCTCAGTGACCCACGAAGCCCTGGTGGAGCTGTTCAAGAACCGGCCGACGCTGGCCGCCGAGCTGTTGCAGGACGCGCTCGGCCAGCCGGTGCCGGCGTTCACGGAGGCGCGCGTGGTGTCCTCCGATCTGGCCGAGATCGTGCCCTCGGACCGCCGGGCGGATGTCGTGGTCGTGCTGCTGGTCGGCGAGCAGCAGCGGCCCGCGATGGCGATCGTGGTCGAGGTCCAGCTCGGCGTGGACCCGGACAAGCCGTACGTCTGGCCGGTGTACCTTGCGCAGACGAGGGCGCAGCACCGCTGCCCGACCTGGCTGCTGGTCGTGACGACCGACCAGGACATGGCGCGGTGGTGCTCGCGGGTGATCGCCATGGGCCATCCCGGCGCGACGCTGACGCCGCTGGTGCTCGGGCCCGAGGCCGTCCCGGTCGTCACGGACGCTGAGCAGGCGAAGGCAGCGCCCGAGGTGGTCGTGCTGTCGGCGATGGCGCACGGCCAGGGCGAGGCGGGTGAAGCGATCGGCACGGCGTTCCTGGCGGCGGTCGTCGAGCTCGGCGAGGAGCGCCGCGCCGTCTACGGGGACCTGGTGCTATCCTCGCTGAACGAAGCGGCGAGGCGGAGATTGGAGGCGATGATGAAGGCCGGATACCAGTTTCAGAGCGAGTTCGCGCGCAGCTACGTCGCGAAGGGCAAGATAGAAGCCAAGGCGCAGGACGTGCTCGCCTTCCTGGAGGCGCGCGGTCTGGAGATCCCCGCCGATGTCCGGGAGCGCGTCCTCGCGAGCACCGACCTCGACGAGCTGGACCGCTGGATCCGTCGCGCCGCGGTGATCCGCGACGCCAGGGAGCTCCTCGCCACGACCGCCGCCTGAACGCGCTCCTCACATCCTCCGGGCGCACACAGCGAGAGAAGCCGCTGCACCCGGTCCGCCATCAGGACACGGCACCCGGCCATCAGGACACGGCACCCGGCCATCGGGACACGGCACCCGGTCATCAGGACACGGCACCCGGCCATCGGGACACGGCACCCGGTCATCAGGACACGGCACCCGGTCATCAGGACACGTCGCCGGCCATCAGGACACGTCGCCGGTCATCAGGACATGCAGCTGGCCATCAGGACATCCCACCCCGGCCCTTTCCCCTCCTGGAGCCGTCGCTCGCGTCCGGATCGTGCGTCTGCTCTGGACAGCGTTCCCAGCGGACTCATCTTCACGTCTCCGCGCCGCGCCCGGAGGGGGTGTGGGACGCAGGAGGAGGGATCAGGCAATCATCATGGCCAAGCAGGGAAGGGATTACGATCGCTGGGTCAAGGCCGCCGCCGAGCTGGGGCGGACCGATAACCCGCTGAGCCTGCCGTACGACGTCGCCTTGCGCGAGGCGGTTTCCGCCGCGGCGTTCGTGAAGAAGTACTGGGAGCCCGAGGGCGATCGCCCGGGTCTCAAGCGCGTCAAGAGCCGCCTGCCGGCTTCGAGCAGCGACGATCTGCTCTCCATCGTGCATGCCGTGCAGGAGGCGCAGACTCGGCTGCTCCTCATCGTCGACCCCGCCGTGGCCGACCTCGGAGAGCGCGCCAGGTTCGTTGTCGATGAGCTCGAGTCGGCGATCGAGTTCCTGCTCGACGACGACGTCGACGAGCCCGCCGACGCGCAGCTCGCGCGTATCAAGGAGTTTCACGCGCAGGACGGCCAGCGCTCCAGCGCCCTCTCCCAGGCGCTCCGCGACTACGCTGGGCTCGCGGCGTCGCTCGAGGACCGCCTCGTCGAGGCAGACGAGGAGTTCGAGGTCCGCCTCATCGCCGAGGCCAGGAAGCTCGCGGAGGATCTTCAACGGCGAGCGCTGGAGACGATCCCCGACCGCGACACCTCGGCCGCCGCGGCCGCGGTCCGCAACCAGCTCCTTCACCTCATGATCGAGCGCGTCGGCGCCATCCGGAAGACGGCGGCGCATGTCTTTCGCCGCCATCCGGAGGTCGTCCGCGAGGTCACGAGCGCCTACGAGCGGCGCCGGCGCGCTGCATCGCGGCGGGAAAAGGCCCGCAAGACCGCAGCGGGCAAGGCGGTCGACAACCGGCCGCAGGCAGCGCCTCCGCCCGCGGCGTCCGCGACCGCGGCCGTCGCTCGGCCCTCGTAAGCCCTGCCATCTCCGCCCGCGGCGTCCGCGACCGCGGCCGTCGCTCGGCCCTCGTAAGCCCTGCCATCTCCGCCCGCGGCGCCCGTGACATCGGCCGCCGCTCGGCCCGCGTGAGCCCGGCCCTCCCGTCCGCGCCGTGCTCGCCTTCTGCATCGGCGGTGCGTCCATCCCTCGTGACAACTTGACAACCGCACCCGCTGGCCGGGCGCGTCTCCGCAATCCATGCTCCCGCCCGCTTGCGCCCCACCCGCGACCGGCGCAACCCTCGGGCTCATGCAGACCCGCGCGCGTCACCCGCCGCTCCCGCGCTCCACCGGGCCGATCCTGGTCGCCGTGGCCGCGGCTCTCTCTCTGTCCGGGCCGAAGCCCGCACCAGCAGCTCCGCCCGAGGCCACGTCGTCACCGCCGAAGGCCGCTCCAGCTGCGGCACCGAAGGCTGCGCCGGCCGCGGCCCCGGCATCCGCGCCCACGGCGCCTCAGTCCGCGGCCTCCCAGCCGCCGAAGCTCGACATCCCGTACACCAAGTACACCCTCAAGAACGGCCTCACCGTGATCCTCCACGAGGACCGCGCCCTGCCGATGGTCGCCCTGAACCTCATGGTCAAGGTCGGCTCGCGGTTCGAGGAGCCGGGGCGCACCGGCTTCGCGCACCTGTTCGAGCACCTCATGTTCATGGGCACGCGCCGCGTCCCCACGAAGCAGTTCGACGCCTGGATGGAGGCCGAGGGCGGCTGGAACAACGCGTGGACCAGCGAGGACCGCACCGCCTACCACGAGGTGGCGCCGGCCCACGCGCTGCCGCTCCTGCTCTGGCTCGAGGCCGATCGGTTCTCGTCGCTCGCGGACAGCATGGACCTCCCGAAGCTCAACGCGCAGCGCGACGTCGTGCGGAACGAGCGCCGCCAGACGAGCGAGAACGAGCCCTACGGCAAGGTCGACCTCCTCATGCCCTCGCTGATGTACCCGGAGGGACACCCCTACCACCACCCCGTGATCGGCTCGCACGAGGACCTCCAGGCCGCGACCGTCGACGACGTCACGACGTTCTTCCGGCGGTGGTACGTGCCGAACAACGTCTCCCTCGTCGTGGCCGGCGACTTCGATGCGCAGAAGACGCGCGAGCTCATCGAGCGGCTCTTCGGCGGCATCCCGGAGCGGCCCGTCCCCGCGGCGACCACGCCCTCGCCCGTGAAGCTGAGCGGCGTCGTGCGCAGGACGATCGAGGACAACGTGAACCTCCCCAAGGTGATCATGGCCTGGCACAGCCCCGCGCACTTCGCGCCGGGCGACGCCGAGCTCGACCTCCTCGCCACGGCGCTCGATCAGGGGAAGGCGAGCCGCCTCTACAAGGCCCTCGTCTACGACAAGCAGCTCGCCCAGGAGGTGAGCGCCGTGCAGCGCTCCGGCGATCTCGGCTCGACGTTCACCGTCGAGGCGATCGCGCGGCCAGGCGTGCCGCTCGAGAAGGTCGAGGCCGCCATCGACGCCGAGCTCGCCAGGGTGCGGGACGCGAAGCTGAGCCGCGAGGAGCTCGATCGGGCCAAGAACCAGTACGAGACCGCCTTCGTGATGGCGCTCGAGTCGGTCGCCGGCCGGGCCTCGATGCTCAACCGGTACGAGACGTCGAAGGGCCAGCCCGGGTTCGTGGAGCAGGATCTGAAGCGCTACCGCGACGCGACCGCGGAGTCGCTGCAGGCGTACGCGAAGAGCACCCTGGATCCCAACGCCCGGGTGATCCTGCGGGTCGTGCCGAAGGGCAGCGAAGAGGCGAAGAAGGCGGTGACGAAATGAGAGCGAGACACGCAGGCGCGATGATCGCGCTGGTCGCCGCGGCCCTCGGCTGCGAGCCGAGGACGCCGGCGCAGTCCGCCGCCCGGGCGGAGGCGCCGCGCCCGAGCGCCCCGCCGGCGGCCGCGAAGCCCGCGGACCCGCTCGGGCCCAAGCCGGAGCTGCCGAAGCCGCAGCCGTTCACGCCGCCGGCGCCGGTGGTGCTCGACGGGCCGAACGGCGCGAAGGTGTGGCTGCTCGAGCGCCACACGCTGCCGATCGTGTCCGTGGCCATCGGCGTCGCGTCGGGATCGGCGGACGATCCGAAGGGCGCGGCGGGGCTCGCGCACATCACCGCGGACATGCTCGACGAGGGCGCGGGGACGCGGAGCGCGGTGGAGCTGTCCAGCGCGATCAACGACCTCGGCGCGACGCTCTCGGTCGGGGCGCGCGCCGACGGCAGCGTCGCGACGCTCTCCGTGCTGAAGAAGAACTTCGACAAGGCGTTCTCGCTGCTCGCCGACGTCGTCGCGCGCCCGCGGTTCGAGGCGAAGGAGTGGAAGCGCGTCAGCGAGCTCTGGCAGAACGACCTCAGGAAGCGCGGAGACGACGCGACGCGGGTCTCGGGGCTTGTCTCGATGGCCGCGCTCCACGGGCCGGGCACGCCGTACGGGCACCCCGTCGACGGCCTGCTCGCGGACGCGAAGTCGATCGGGCTCCCGGCCGTGAAGGCGTTCTACAAGGCGGCGTGGCGCCCGGACCGCGCGGTGATCACCGTGGTCGGCGACATCACCCGGGACGAGCTGCAGCAGGCGCTCTCGCGCGATCTCGGGACCTGGTCGGCGAAGGGCGCCACGGCGAGCGCCGCGCCGGCCGCGAAGGGCGCGGCGGAGGCGCAGGGCGCGGCGGCCGCGCCGGCGTGGAAGCCGCCGCGGCTGGTGATCGTCGACCGCCCGGGGGCGCCGCAGTCGGTGATCGCGGCCGTGCGGGAGGGGGTCGCGGCGGGCGATCCTCGGCGGCCGCTGCTCCAGCTGATCAACTCCGCGCTCGGCGGCTCGTTCACGTCGCGCCTGAACCAGAACCTGCGCGAGGATCACGGCTGGTCCTACGGCGCCGGCTCGGCGTTCACCGAGACGAGGCTGCCGGGCGCGTTCGTGGCGCGGGCCTCCGTCGTCACCGAGGCGACAGGACCCGCCCTGAAGGAGATGCTCGCCGAGCTCGCCAAGATGGCCGACTCCGGGCTGACCCGGGACGAGCTGGCGAAGGTGCAGGCGCAGGACCGCGCGGAGCTCGTCTCCGCCTACGAGACCGTGAACCGCACCGCCCAGCGCCTCGGGACGCTGGCGCGGCTGAAGCTGCCGGAGACGTTCGACGGCGACGCGAGCAAGGCGCGGCAGAGCGCGACGCTGGCGAGCCTCGCGGAGCTCGCGAGGGCCGTGGATCCGAAGACGGCGACCGTCGTTGTCGTGGGACCGCGGCAGGAGATCCTGCCGCAGCTCCAGGGGATCGGCCTCGGCGAGCCGGAGGCGTGGGACGTCGAGGGGCAGCCGATCCAGCCGAAGAAAGAGCCCTGAGCGGCGCGCGCCCTGGCCGGGCGCTCCTCCCGCCGCGCGGGCGGCGGGGGGAGCGGGCGGCAGGATCGCGCCCTCAGGGCACGGTCGGCTCGAAGTCGATCGGGCTGCTGGGCGCGCCCTCGTGCAGGACGCCGTCGCCGAACCAGTAGACGAAGCGGGGCTCCTCCGCCCCGTCGAGGTAGGCCTCCAGCCGGACGATGGCGCCCGGGGTGGTGGCAAACGTCATCGCGTCGATGTCCGAGCCTGTCTCGGCGTGGAAATACGCGACGCCGATGTCGACGAGGCGCGTCGCGTCCGTCTTCTCGATCTCGATCCCCGCCAGATCGATGAGCTCGGACGCCGTGTCGACCGAGGCATAGAGATCGAAGCTGCAGACGACCTTGGAGGTGTTGGTGTCGCAGGTCGTCCAGAGCGTCCACGTCCCGCCCTCCGTGTACTCGACGAAGATGCCGACGCCCTCGCCCGGCTCGGTGCTCAGGGTGGCGTCCGTGTCGATGGCGACGCGCCGCACGTCGTCCGCGGGCGGCGGGGGAACGGTGTCGTCGTCGCCGTCGTCCCAGTCGTCGTGGGCGTGATGGTCATCGTGGTCGCCGTCCTCGTCGACGATGATGCAGCCGGCCGAGGCGAGGGGCGCGGCGACGAGAAGGAACGACCACAGCCCCAGTGAACGACGCTTCACAAAGTCAGCGAAAAGAGTCATCGGATCTGCTCCTGCTCGTGGACGTCGCAAGACGTGGACCAAGCGCTACCTCGACCGCGGGCGACCGGACGGCGGCGCGGTCTTCCCCGGAGCCGGACCTGACGGAAGGTGGATCCTGGGGCGCGGCGGGGACGACGGCGCGCTCGGGAGCGCGCGCGGCTTCGCGATCGGCTGCGGCGCCGGCGTCGCCTGCGGCAGCGGTCGCGGCGCCGTGGCCGACGGCGATCGGTGCGGGAGCGCACGCGTGGCGGCGCGCGGCGCCGGGGCCGCCGGCGGCTCCGGGGCAGGGGCGGGCGACGGCGGCGTGACCGCCGGCCGCGAGGGCCGGTGCGATGGGCTCGCGCCTGCGCGGTGCAGCGCGCCCGCGTCGGAGACGCCCCGCGCGGGGAGGCCGGGCCTGGCGATCGGGGCCGGCGCGTCGCCGCCGGGTGTCCTCCGCGGATGCAGCGGCGTGCGCAGCGCCGGCGCCGCGCGACGGTCGTCGCCCGCGGGCGACGCCGGACGGCGCGCCGGAGGGGGCGCGAGGCGCGCGCTCGGCGTCGTGCTCCTGCGCGAATAAGCGAGGGCGCGAGGATCCGGCCTGTCGCGGTGCCTCGGGGCGGCCGAGGAGGGAACACCGGCCTCCACGAGCGACGGCGACGCCGGGCGGTAGCCGCCAGGACGGATGCCGTGGGGCGGGCTCGAGCGGCCCGCGCCCCCATCGCCGCGCGGGCGGACGTCGGCGCGCCCGGGTCTGCTCGCGGTCGGCCGCGCCGGCCTGTAGGTGTGCGAGTGCGCGGCGACGCGCCGGACGACCTCGCGATCGCGGACGACGTGCGTGTGGACGTGGCGATGGAACACGTGCGTCGTCGGGCAGAAGACGTACGCCGCGGGGGGAACGGTCCACAGCGAGACAGCGACGCCGCTGCTCCAATAGTAGGTGGGCGGCATCGGGGCCCAGCCGACGTAGCCGGCGTCACCGACGCGCCAGACGACCCACGCCGGGGCGTACGTGCGCCCCGGGATCCAGGCCCAGCCGTGGGAGGAGATCCAGACCCAGCGGCCATAGTGGAAGGGGATGTGGCCCCACGCGTAGTCGCTGACCCAGAGCCACTCGCCGTCGTCGGTCAGCGCCCAGTGGCCCGCGGTCTGGTAGGGCGCGAAATCCGGGCCGACCACGACCGCGGAGGGCACCCAGACCGTGCCGTAGCCCGGGGTGTCGATCCAGGTGCCGTACGCGGCGAGCGGCTGCTGGAACTCGACCAGGGCGCTCGGGTCGGTGTCTTCGTACTCGTCCGCCTCGATCTCGGCGTTCACGTGGACGTCGACCTGGACCGACGGGGGCTGGGCGGCGGCGCTCGCGGGCGCGGCGATGAGCGCGGCGAGCAGCGGCAGGGCGCCGCCGAGCCGGCGGAGCCGGGCCCCGGGGATGCCCGGCGCCGCGGGGGCAGGGCGCAAGGGGGAAGCGGACAGCGGGAAAGGCATCGGCAGCATGATGGGTCCTTCTGGAGGGGGGTGCCAGGGAGAGGTCGGGCTGGCCTCGGGCGCCCTCGGATCTCTTCAGACGTCCCTGCGCGGCCGACGTTGCACATTGCAGGCCACGTTCCGGAGCGCCGCGCTGGCGTGCCCGACCGAGGTTGAGGGACGGGCACCCGACCGAGGTTGAGGACGGGCACCCGACCGAGGTTGAGGACGGGCACCGGCACCCGACCGAGGTTGAGGGACGGGCACCCGGGCACCCGACCGAGGTTGAGGCACGGGCGGGCGCACCCGACCGAGGTTGAGGCGTCGGCGCTCCTCAATCGAGGTCGCTGTCGTCGAGCGCCGGCGTCTCGTCCCCCGGAGGCGGCGCTCTCCCGGGCAGCGCCGGCGGCCTCGGAAGGAGCGACAGCCGCGCGTGCGCGTCGGCCAGCCTGCGGTCGGCCTCGCGCAGGCGCCGGTTCAGCACCCGGATCACGGCGTCCGCGATCTCGGCCGTCTCCCGCACCGCCTCGTGGAAATCCTCGGCGGAGACCCGGAGCAGCTCCGCGTCCTCGGTCACCACCGCGGTCGAGGCCCTTGGCTCGCTGTCGAAGAGCGACATCTCGCCGAACACGTCGTTCGCGCCGAGGCGCGCGATCTCGCGGCCGTCCAGCGTGAGGCTCACCTCGCCCGAGATGATCGAGTAGAGCGCGCCGCCAGGCTCGCCCTGGCGGAAGATGACGTCGCCCCGGGCCAGCGACACGACGAGCGAGCCGCGCGCCAGCGCCACAAGATCGTCGCCGGCCACGCGGGAGAAGAGCGGGACGCGCTGCAGGAACAGGACCTTCTCGATCGTCGTGTACATCTCGTCCTCGGGGTCGATGCCGGTGCCGCCGGTGACCGCCCAGTATCGTGCGTAACGGGCCACCGCGGGATCCTCATCGGCCCGCAGCGCGTCCAGCCGCTCGCGGGCGCCCGGCGGCGACGTGACGGCGACCGCGATGGCGGCCGCCTCGCGGACCAGCGGGTCCGGATCGTAGGTCGCGGCGAGCGCGTCCCCGGCGGCGCCGGAGATGGAGCTCCGGGCGACGGCATCGAGCGCGAGCGCGGCGCTGTAGGGGTCGCCGCGCACGATCTCGTGGCGGATCCAGGAGATGACCCCGGCCTCCGGCGGCACGGGCCTCCCGGGGAACGCCGCGGACAGCTCGAGCAGCCGCTCGACGAGGGAGACGAGGCGCTCGCGCAGCGGGCGGTCGAGGAGCGACTCCAGCACCTCGAACGCGTTGGCCCGCAGCGCGGGATCCGGGCCGAAGACGTGGTTGCGCACGAGGGCGACGACCTCGCGCGGGTAGGCGAGCTCGCACAGCCGGAGCACGCGGATGAGCCCCTTCCGCAGCCGGCGGAGCAGGTGCTGATCGAGCAGCGCCCCGGCGACGCGGGGGCGCACCGCGATGTACGCCTCGCGCGTGCGGACGTGCTCCACCGTCTCGTCGTCGATGCGGGCGCGGATCACGCGCAGAGGCGCCGGCGGCGCGCGCAGCGCGAGGCGCAGGCGCGACGCCGACGCGAGCACCTTCTGGCGGAGGGCCTCGTTCGGGTGGTCGATCCGGGCGAGCAGCACGTCGAGCGCGTCGTGGCTGCAGAGCCGCGCGAGCACCCGCGGGATCGCGAGCCGCACGGCCCGCGGGGTGCCGTCGTCGCCGAGGCGCGCCGCGAGCTCGGGGATGGCGTCGTCGCCGAGCGCCTCGATGGCCCGGGCCGCGGCCGGCGCGAGGGCGCGCTCGGCGAGCGCGTCCGCGAGCAGGGGGAGCAGGCGCGGGTCGGCGACGCTCGACGAGGAGCGCACGGCCGCGCGCCGCACCGCGGGGTCGGGATCGCCGATGAGTCGCGCGAGGGCGCGCTGGAGCGACGCGTGGCCGACAAGGCCGAGGATCCGGGCGGCGGCGGCGCGATCGCGGGGCGACGGGCTGTCGAGCAGCGCGCGCAGCCGCGGCGCGCCCTCGAGCATGCCGTCGAGGCCGCAGTAGCGCAGGAGCGCGGCGATCGCGGCGGCCCGGAGCGCCTCGCCGCCGGGCGCGTCCGCGGCGGCGCGGGGCGCGGCGCCCTCCCGCGCGAGCGCGAGCAGCTCGTCGTGGGCGTCCTCCCGCAGCAGCGCGGCGAGCGCTTCGACGGCGGCGACGCGGACGTCGGTGTTCCGGTCGTGGATCGCCGCGCGCGCGATGCTCGCGCCCTCCTCGTGCTCGAGCTCGGCCGCGAGGCGCACCGCGAGCGCGCGCACCCTGGCCGAGCCGTGGCGCGCGAGCGCGGGCACGGCCTCGCGCACGAGGGTCGGGTCGAGCTGCTGGAGCTGGTCGACCGCGAAGAGCACCTGCACCATGGCGCGGCTGTAGAGCGCCTCCTTGAGGATCGCGCGCGTCTGGGGGCCGTACGCGACGCTGTCCGGCTCGATCTGGCGGCGCATCAAGGTCCGGCGCATGGCGTCGAAGTAGCCGCGCCGCACGAGCGGCAGGAGGGCGATGGACGCGACGCAGAGCGGGAGGGAGTAGACGCCGATCCACGCGGCCTCCTCGACGAGCGCGGCGCCCGTCGCGGCGGTGGGCGCCACGGCGAGCAGGATCAGCGCGCCGAGCCCGTAGCCGAGGGGCTTGGCGATCGTGGAGACGAGCGTCCGCACCTTCTCCCGCAGCGCCGGCTGGAACGGGAAGAACAGGAGCTGCATCGTCGCGTCGTAGATCGTGAGCTGCAGCGCGTTGTCGCTCAGCTTGAGGATCGCGCCCCAGGCGAGCGACGGCGCCGCGAGCAGCGCGACGGTGCTCGCGGTGAACGCGGCCGGCATGGCGAGCAGCCCGCCGAGCACGCCGTGGCGCCGGAGGACCCGGGGGGTCGCGACGAGCTGCACGAGGAGGCCGACCACGCCGACGGCGCCGTAGAGGAACCCCATGAACCGGGTGAGGTCGTCGACGTGGGGGTAGGCCGTGAGGGCGATCGCCTTGAACTGGTAGTCGCCGATCGTGAGGACCGTGAAGAGGAGGAAGGTCAGCAGCGCGAGGGTGAGGGCGTAGCGCGATCGCCACACGTCCATGCGCGGAAGGCGGGCCTGGAGGAGCTCCTCGTCGCCGGACGGGGGGCGCGCGAGCGGGTAGCGCCGCGCGAGCGCGGTCGTCAGCGCGGCCATGGCGAGGAGCGCCGCGATGAGCACGAACAGGAGGTTCTCGGTGCCGATCCACCGGACGACGGCGCCCGTCGCGAAGCCGCAGGCGACGGTGCCTACGACGCGCCCGCTGCCGATCAGGCCGAAGAGGCGCTTGGCGCTGCGCGGGTCGTGCAGGTCCTGGGCGACGGCCCAGACGAGCACGGCGGTGAAGTTCGCGATGATCTCGGACCAGATGTAGAAGACCAGGATCGCGCCGCGCACCTCCTGGCCGATGAGGACGCGCAGCAGCGCGAACGTGGCGGCGCCGAAGAGGGCGAAGGCGACGCACAGCCGGGCGCGCGGCAGGCGGCGGGCGACGCGGTCGTACGCGAGCGCGGCGACGGCGGAGGCGACGCCGTAGACGATCCACATCGGCGCGATCCAGGTGACGGGGAACCTGGTGAGGAAGAGCGCGTCGCGCGCGGAGCGGCCGACGACGAAGAGGAGGGCGGCGAGGAAGAGCAGGCAGAAGAGCAGCGCGGTCCGGTGCAGCTCGACGCGGGTGAGGGGGACGCCGAGGACGGCGGTGTGGGCGTCAGGGGCGGCGCCGCTCGGCGCCAGCCGGCTGGGCCGGCTGGAGGTCGGGCGCACCGACGGGGCGGCGCCGGACGCGGGGGACGCGGGCGCGCCTTCCGGGCGCGCGCTGGGCTGGCCGGGCTGCCCGGCGCGCGCCGGCTCCGGCGCCGTCGCGCGCTCCTTCGCGCTCGGCCCTGCCTTCGAGCCCGGCTGCGGGGGAGCGGCGTCGGTCGAATCCACCTGCCTCAAGCTAGCCGAGCTCTCTCGAAGAGCGCGTGTTTCGGGCCACGCAGCCCGTCCGCCGGCCCATGGCGCTGCGCGGCGGTCCGCTCACCCTGCTGCTCCGCGGCGCCGATGCCAACTTGTCAGGAATGGACGGCGACCCTGGCCAGCTCGTCATGCGGCGCGCCTCCGAGCCTCCGAGGTGGGGCGTCGAGGACGCCTCCAAGGACGCCTCCGACGGGACCGCGGGGGGCCCTCCGAGGGCGCTTTCGACGCGGCATCCGGCGCGGGCGCACGCGGGCGCACGAACGATTTCCGCGCCGTTCGAAGGGCTGTGCGGGGCATTTGCGGCGTGGTACGAGCTGTGCTGAAAGGACGCGCCCATGGACACGACAAGGTATCCCGTCCGGCTCCGGCCGCGAGGGCGGCGGCATCTCCCCCGGCTGTGCGCGGTGGCCCTCGCGGCGGCGGCGCTCGCCGGAGGCGCGCGACAGGCCGGCGCGACGGTGACCATCAGCAGCCAGGTGGTGCGCACCAAGGTCACTCGCCCGGACGCGCAGAACCCCCTCTGGATCAGCCATGAGGACTGCGTCACCGGCAACGATCTGGAGCTCACGCTCACGCTGACCAACCCGACGAGCAGCGACAGCCTCGAGGTGTGGGTCACCGAGTCGACGGATTGCACCCAGGCCGAGAATCGCCAGCCCGGCGATTACTGCAAGCGGCTCCCGGTGACGCCCGGCGTGGATGACACGGTGGTCGTCACGCTGCCGGCAAAGGAGATCGCGAAGGAGCTCCTCGGCGCCAACGACTGCGAGGTCACGTCGCGGGGGAGCACCGAGGCGGTCAAGATGATCGTGTACTTCCTGCGGCTCTCCTCCGCGGACGACAGCGAGCCGGAGTTCGCGACATGGGAGCAGACCAAGGTGGACCTCCAGGGCCCGAAGCCGCCGACGAACGTGCAAGCGCACTCCGGCGATGGGCGTATCCTCGTCGATTACACGCAGAACGAGGCCGATGAAGTGCTCGGCTACTATCTCTACTGCGACGACGGCGGGCAGCCCTCGCCTGACGCGAGCGGGGCAGGGGCAGCCGGCGGAGGCGACGGCGCGGCGGGAGCCGGCGGCGGGGCAGCCGGCGGAGGCGGCGGCGCGGCGGGGGCCGGCGGCGGAACGACGAGCGGCGGCAGCTCCGGCTGCCAGTCGTCGCTCCTGGTGCCGGGGGAGATCCCGGACTCCGCGCAGCGGTGCGGCAGCGTGGGGAGGGGCAGCCGCGGCGAGGCCACGGAGAACATCGTCAACGGCAGGTCGTATGTCGTCGGCGTCGCGGCCTATGACCAGGTGGGCAATGCCGGGCCGCTGTCGGCGATCTCCTGTGCGACCGCGACCGACGTCGACGGGTTCTTCGAGCAGTACCGGGACGCCGGCGGGCAAGCCGGTGGGGGCTTCTGCAGCATCGAAGGGCCGGTGGGGGCGGGCCGGTGGGCCGCTGCGCCGCTCGCCGCCGTCGCGGCCGGCGCGGCGCTCGGGTTGTTGCGCAGGAGCCGTCGCCGTCGACGCCACGCGCACGCGCACGCGCGTTCCTTCACGCAGGAGAGCGAATGAGCTGTCATCTCCGTCATCTGGCGGCCGCCTGCCTCGCCGGCAGCGCGGCGCTCCTCGCCGCATCCGTCGCCGGCGCCCAGACGAGCCCCGGGATGGGCGACTGGCGGCAGCACGATCGCTCGAGGATCCAGCGAGAGGAGCGCTATGCGTCTCCTCAGAGCTTCGCGTTCGAGCTCCGCTTCGCCCCGTACTCTCCCGAGGTCGACGAGGAGTTCTCCGGCGCGGGCCCCTACGACAAGACCTTCGGCGACGGCCAGAATTTCTATTTCGGGGTCGAGGTCGACTGGCTGCCGCTCCGGATCCCGTACGTCGGCGTGATCGGTCCAGGGATCGGATGGGGGTACACGTCGGCGTCGGCGAAGGCCTTCGTGGCGGGCAGCGACGACAGGGCCGATGCAGAGGAGACCTCGCTCACCATCATGCCGATGCACCTGTCCGCCGTCCTGCGCGCCGACGAGCTGATGCGCAAGACGGGCGTTCCGATCGTGCCTTACGCGAAGGTGGGCCTGGGGATGGGGTTATGGACGTCGACGTCGGGCCCTGTCACGCCGGAGCCCGCTGGCGTCCGGGGCGAGGGCATCACGTGGGGCACACACCTCGCGTTCGGCGGGATGCTCGCGCTCAACTGGCTGGACCGCCGCTCGGCCTCCCAGCTCGATGAGACGACGGGCATCAACCACACGTACCTGTTCGGCGAGTGGATGTTCGCGAACCTCGACGGGCTGGGCTCGCGCCCGCAGATGCACGTCGGCACCTCGACGTGGGTCCTGGGGCTCGCCTTCGACATGTGAGGCGCGGCGCCGCGCGATGGACGCGCGCGGCGCGCGGCGCCGGTACGCGCTTCACGGCGCGCTGCCTTCGAGCGGCGCGCCGCCGTCGTCTTCCTCGATCACCGTCGTTCCCCGCGGCCGGGCGGTCGTCGCGCGGCGCGGGGGGCTGTCGCTCGCGAAGGCCTCGACGGTCTCCTTGGTCGGGGCCCCGAAGATCGGCACGACGAGCTCGCGCGCGGCGCCCTCGCGCTCGTACGTGATCTTGAGCTCGCTGGCGCTGGCCAGGGCGCGATAGGCCGCGAACAGGTCGTCCGGGCGCTCCAGGGTCGCGCCGTTGACCTGGGTGACGATGTCGCCGGTCTTGAGCTCGATGTTGCTCCAGTCCGCGGGCAGCGCGAGGATCTTCCAGCCGATGAACGCGCCCGCCCGGACGACCTCCTCGACCGGCACGCGCCGCAGGATCCAGGGCGGCCCCGCCAGCAGCACCCGGTCGACGTCGGCGCGGGCGAGCTGCCCGGCGGGCACCGCCTGCTTGGGCGGCGCCGCGCTCTGCGCGCGCGGCGCCGGAGCCGCCGCCGGGGCGGCCGTCTGCGGCCCGCCGCACCCTGCGACGACGGACAGGGAGAGACATGCGCCGAGCAGGAGTCTTACGGGCGTCGACATCGGCGGGACTATGCGCAGCGGACCCGAGGAGGCCAAGTTCGATGCGCGGCGGGTGCGATGGCGACGCGAGCGGCGATCCAGCTGAGCCGCAGGGCCGGGGCCGCCCGGCTCGCGAGGGGCGAGGATCGTCGGAGAGGGTCGGGGAGGCGGGATTTGAACCCGCGACAACGAGCACCCAAAGCTCGTGCACTACCGGACTGTGCGACTCCCCGGGCAGAGCGCGTCCGCGAGCGGGACCATAGACGAGGCGCCCTGCCGGGGCAAGACAGGTCGCATCGATGGTCAGCCGCGTCGACCGCGTCGAGCGCCCGGCGCTGGCCGATCGAGCGCCCGGCGTCGGCGAGGCGTCGGCCGCGTGGCGTCCGCGTGGCTTTCCAGGTGCGTCGCCGCATGAAAGGCGCTGAAATGAGGGCGCAGTATGAGCGGGACGGTCGCGTCTCTGTCGGTCCATCACCTGGCCGTGGTCGTGCGCGACCTGGTGCGGGCCGAGGCGTTCTACGCGGGCGTCCTCGGATTGCCGGTGGTGCGGCGCTGGACGGACGAGGCCGGAGCGCCTCGGTCGGTGTGGCTCGAGCTCGGGGGCGGCGCCTTTCTGGCCGTGGAGCGGGCGGGCGCCGCCGGGCCGATGCGCGCGGACGAGGCGCCAGGCTGGCACTGCGTCGCCCTGGGGATCGCGCCGTCCGAGCGGGAGGCGTGGCGCCGCCGGCTGGCCGCGGGCGGCGCGGTCGTCGAGCGGGAGAGCGCCTACACGATGTACGCGCGCGATCCCGACGGGAACCTGGTGGCGCTCAGCCACTACCCGCACCCGCAGGCGGAGCCGGGCTGATGGCGCGCACCGTGTGCAGTGCGCGTGGAGCGCCGTGGTGAGATGATGGAAGGTCGGGCGGCGCGCCAGGGACCTGGAAGCTGCTCGAGGGCCTGCGCGTCGAAGGGGAACGAACGAGCCGGAGGGTTTCGATATGCCGCGTTCAACGTCCGATTCCATGTCGCCCGATGCGCCCGTGCCGCTCGTGTTTCCCTGCGGGGCGATCGGGCTCGTGGGCGGCTGGATCACGGCCGACGTTCTGGAGATGGACGAGCTCGTGCCCCGCTTCCTGCTCGCGGGTGTGACCCCGATCGTCGCGGCGCTGCTGGGCCACTACCTGACGCCGCGGATCGGAGGCGTCTGGGGCGATGGATCGATGGCGTTCGGCGCGGGCGATGGATCGATGGCGTTCGGCGCGGGCGATGGATCGATGGCGTTCGGCGCGGGCGATGCGCCGGCGGACGGCCTGCCGTGGGTCGACGCGCCGGGGAAGTGGACCCGGCGAGGGCCGTTCGTGGCGGGCGTGCTGGCGCTGTGGGCCATCGTGGTGGCCGGCGTCGTGAACGGGATGACCATCGGGCTCGTGGCGGGGCCGGCAGGGATGATCGTCGGCGCGGCGTTCGGCGCCGTGTTCGCGCTGCCGTTCGTTCCGGCGCTCGCGGTGGTGCTGATTGCGGCGAATCGCGTCGGGCGGGCGCGCGCCGGCTCGATCGTGGCGCTCTCGGATCGGCGTGCGGTGTGGGCGGCCACGGCGGCGGTGATCGCGGTCGCGCTCCAGCTGGGGTCGGGGCTGGCGGGGGCGGCGGCGCCCGACCTGGGGCGCCTCGTGGCGGCGATGGGGTTCGCCGTGGTGGCGGGGCTGTGCGCGCTGGACGCGATGGACATCGCGAGGGTGCTGAAGCTGCCGCGGGAGCGGAGCGGGGCGGGGGACGAGGTCGCGGAGCGGATCGCAGAGGAGATCGAGGCGGGGGCGACGGGGGTCATGGCGGCGGGAGACGACGGCGCAGCGGGGAGCGCTGCGTGGTCCGGGGGGAAGGGGACGGGGGAGAGGATCGATCTCGGCCTCGGGGACGAGGTGCAGGTCGAGGTGGTGAGGCCGACCCACGCCTACCGGGGGGCGCAGCAGATCGCCCGGGTGGTGCGGGGGAACCGCGAGCGCGCCGTGGCGGCGCTGCGGGCAGGGCTGATGCGGGGCGCGGGCGCGCTGGCGATCGGGGCGGCGCTCTGGGGCGAGGTGTGGAAGTGATCGTGGCGCGCGGAGGGCGGCGGAAAGCGGAAGAGCGCGGGATGGTGGCCGCCGGAGGAGCGCGGGCCGGTGGGGCGCGGCGGAAGAGCGGGCTGGACGAGGGCGTGGCTGGGGATCTGGCTTGATGCGTGAGGCGAGGTGTGCCAGGGTCCGGCGCCCGTAGCGGCTGTTGCCCCTGCCCCCGTAGCTCAGTGGATAGAGCAGCGGTTTCCTAAACCGAAGGTCGCAAGTTCAATTCTTGCCGGGGGTGCCGAAGGATTTCGGGCACTTACGAGAACGAGCCCGCGTGCCATGGGCCGATTGTGGGTTGCTCGATCGGCCCATGGACCGCCGCGGCGGTGCGGTGCTCCTTCCAGCGGCGCGGCGCCTTCGCTGCCCGCCGTAGCTCTCCTCGCGGGCCCGGCGGGAATCGCTACGCATCGGAGGACCCGGCCGGCGAGGTGCACCGCGCCGCCGTGGCTGCTCGAGCGCGTGTCGCCGCCGCCTCCGCGCCGGCGGAGCAAGCCAGGGGCGGCCCGACGAGCTGCGCCTGCGGCCGCGCACCGAACGCGCGCTTTCACCGGTGTTCGTCGCTCGAGTCGATCGCGTCGTTCGTATCGTGAGCGGATTGCTCGTCGCAAACGATGTGGCCGTCACCGTCGGGCAATAGTGTATGCGATTGCGATTGCGATTGCGGAGCCGCTGACCCGATCGGGGTGGCGGATGTCATCGTCATCGACTCACCGGTGTCCGTCCTGACGATTTACTGGTTGACACCAAGCGCGCCCCCCACGTTACATTGCGGACAGCTCTGAGTGGGTGTGCGAGGTCCTCGTGAGGCCTCGCCGAGGGGGTAGTCCTTTCTCTGGACGGGGGGGCTGGTTTGGCTACGCACCACGCTGCAGCCGCGATCGGCGAGACGCTCGCGAAGCTCCTCGAGGGCGCAGCCCTCCAGAGCTCCGAGACGTTTCAGCGTGCGCCATTCACATTCGTGCGTGACCTCCGCACCCCGCCGGCGCAGGGCGCGACGGTGTATCTCTACCGCGTGTCTGTCAGCCCGTCTCGGCACAACTTTCAGGCACGCACCAACGCCCAGGGGCAGCGATTCCGCGCGCCGCTGCCGATCGACTTCCATTACCTCGTGACGGCCTGGGGGCGCGACGCGAGGGAGCAGAGCGCCCTGCTCGTGTGGGTGATGCGGCAGCTCGAAGACCTCGGCCCGCTCCGCGCTGCAGTGCTGAACCACCATTACGGCACCACCGCAGCTCCGTTTCATGAAGACGAAGAGGTGCAGGTCACGTTCGAGCCGCTGACCCTCCAGGACCACGTGAACGTCTGGGAGGTCGCCAAGGCGAGCATGCAGACGTCGGCGGCCTATGTCGCGCGCGCGGTGCCCATCGAGACGACCGAGACCGAATCGCGGCACGGCCCGGTCCAAACCAGGGAGTTCGTCGCAGGGCCGCAGGTGTCGCCGTGACGGCCGACGTGATGACCCGCGTCGCCCCGCTCGGCCTGCGCTTCTGGGACGACGTGAATCGCGATCTCGTGCGCGACGGGCTCGCCGTCTCCGCGTGGCCCGAGTCGCTGCCCTCGCGCCCTCGGTCCGCCAGCGTGAATGCTTCGGGGGTGTGGGCCCTCCACGATCTCGCCCTCATGGCTGCGTTCGAGCGAGGCGCGGGCGACGCGAGGTACTGGGAGGCGGTGGCGTCGGGCGCCGACCCCGCGCTCTCCCCGCGCAGGCCGTTCGTCGTCGAGGTGCGCGACACCGCCAGGCGCTTCTTGCCCGTGCGGCTGCGCGTCACGCTGCCCGTGCGAGGGCTCTATGACTGGCCTGCGGCGGCGGGGCTCGCGGCCGAGGCGCGCGCCCTCTCCGCGGGAGCGCCGCCCGGGGTGATCCCGCTGCCGGTCGCGCCCTCGCGCCCGGTGCGCGCGCTCGCGGTGGTGCGCGCCGAGCTCGCGGTCGACGGCGATGAGCCCGCGGCCAGCGCCCTCGTCGAGGTGTTCGCCTCGGGGCGCCTCGTTGGGCGCGGCATGTCGGACGAGCGCGGCCGCGTGGCCGTGATCTTCCCGTATCCCGACACGCTCGTCGTGTCGTCGGGATCGCCGCTCGGGTCGCCTTCGGCGGGCGCGAGCCCATCCGAATGGCGCTGGAACATCGAGGTGGTGGTCCGCTACGCGCCGCCGGCCGCCGGCGCGCGCCGCGGCGACGCGCCCGAGCTCGCCGCGGTGTTCGCGCAGCCGCCGACCACGGCGCTCCTCCGGCTGAGCCCCGAGGAGCCCTTGAGAGACTTCGAGTTACGCCACAGGGACGAGCAGGTGCTGCGCACCGAAGGCGCCTCCGACGGGCGGCTCTGGATTCGAACCGTGATCTGACCATTCATCGACGAGGGAGAAGAATAGATGCCCGAGTACCTGTCACCCGGTGTCTATGTCGAAGAGACATCGTTCCGGTCGAAGTCGATCGAGGGCGTGAGCACCTCGACCGCGGGCTTCGTCGGCCCCTCGCGTTATGGGCCGCTCGACCTCGTCCCCGAGATCGTCACCAGCCTGGGCGAGTTCGAGCGCATCTACGGCGACGGCCAGAAGCTCGACTTTGGCAGTGCCGAGCGGCACAACTTCCTCTGGCACGCGGCGAGGGCGTTCTTCGCAGAGGGCGGCCGGCGCCTTTACATCTCCCGCATCTTCAGGCCCAGGTCCGCGACCGACGACGGCATCGCGCATGCCACCCTCGCCGCGGGCAGCCCCGTCGACGACGATCTCACCATCCGCGCGCGGTACCCAGGATCGGGCGGCAACGTCCGCGTTCGCCTCACGCTGCGCGCCGGGCAGAACGTGCGCACCGGCAGCGGCGCCGACGCGCGCCTGCGCGGCGCGACCGACCGCGACGTGGTGCTCCTGTGGCAGGACGCCAATGCGCCCCTCTCCCCGGGCCAGAGCCCCTTCTATATCGCCCGCCGCAGCGCCGACGGGGTCTGGGCCTTCACGCGCGACGGCGAGCGCGGGCCTGGCGAGATCCTGCTCACGTCGCTGACCGCGGCGAGCGACGTGCGCCTGGTCACCGTCAGCGTCCAGGTGTCGTACGGCCCCGGGGCCGACGAGACCTGGGACGGCCTCGCCCTCGACCCCTCGCACCAGCGTGACGGGGCCCGAGACGCGATCACCTCGCGCTTCGGCTTCGATCTCGACGACCCGTCGCCGCTGCGCGCGATTCCCATCGTCATCACCGCAGGGGACGGGCTCGATCACGGCGTCGGCCTCACCGAGGCCCTGATCAACAGCAACCTCGGCCTCTCCTCCGCGCTGGCGGCGGCCACCTCGGTGACCACGTACGTCGACGCGCTTGCCGACCACGGCGCGCTCGAGGTCACCCTCGAGGGCGGCAACGACGGCGCGCTGCCCGAGCCGGGAGAGTACGAAGGCGCCGAGAACCCCGCCAACGCGCGCAAGACGGGGCTCAAGCAGTTCGAGGACCTGGACGACATCTCCATCGTGGCAGCGCCGGGGTCCTCGTTCGGCACCGACTCGGACGTCGCCGCGACCATCGCGGGCCACCTGGTCACCCACGCGGCGACGATGCGCTACCGCATCGCCGTGCTCGACAGCATGAACAACCAGGCGATCGGCGCCGTGCGCGCGTACAGGGCCCGCTTCGACTCGACCTACGCAGCGCTCTACTACCCCTGGGTCAAGGTGCTCGACCCGATCACGCGGGCGCCCATCGCGCTCCCGCCGAGCGGGTTCGTCACGGGCATCTACGCGCGCAACGACGTCGAGCGCGCCGTGTACAAGGCCCCCGCCAACGAGGTGGTTCGCCTCGCGCTCGGCTTCGAGGTCACCCTCAACAAGAGCCAGCAGGACGTGCTCAACCCCGAGGGCGTCAACTGCTTTCGCTTCTTCGAGGGCCGCGGCAACCGGCTCTGGGGCGCTCGCACGATCAGCTCGGACCCGGAGTGGAAGTACGTCAACCTCCGGCGCTACTTCGCCTACCTCGAGCACTCGATCGACAAGGGCACGCAGTGGGCCGTGTTCGAGCCGAACGGCGAGCGGCTCTGGGCCAACGTGCGGCGCACCATCGAGGACTTCCTCTTCAACGAGTACCAGAACGGCGCGCTGCTCGGCGACCGGCCCGAGCGCGCGTTCTTCGTGAAGTGCGACCGGTCGACCATGACGCAGAACGACCTCGATAACGGGCGGCTCGTGTGCCTCATCGGCGTGGCGCCGCTCAGGCCCGCGGAGTTCGTGATCTTTCGCATCGGGCAGTGGACGGGCGACCGCAAGGTCTGATGCCAGCTCGCAACGGAGGGAGTGAGATCCATGCCAGTGCAGCGTGAACGACCGTACATGCAGTTCAACTTCCTCGTGGACCTCGGCACGGGCACCGACGGGCCTGACGCCGCGTTCCAGGAGGTGAGCAACCTCGGCACCGAGTTCGCCGTGGCCGAGTACCGCGCGGGCAACGACAAGGAAAACAACGTCCGGAAGTACACTGGCCTCAACAAGGCCACGGACGTGACCCTCAAGCGCGGCATCGTGGGGTACCGGTCGTTCTACGACTGGGTCGAGCAGGTGCGCCGCGGCGACAAGGAGGCCGTCCGCCCGTCGATCACCATCAGCCTCCAGAACGAGGCCCACGAGACCGTGATGACCTGGACCCTCAAGAACGCCAGGATCATCAAGTACGTCTCGGGGCCCTTCAACGCGAAGGGCGGCGATGTGGCGATGGAAGAGATGACCCTCGCCTACGAACAGCTCGTGCTGGAGTCCTGACCCGAGGATGAGCTCCCGCGCGCCCCGACGTCTGCCCGGCGTACGATTCGAAGCGCCGCCTCCCCGCCCGGGCGCGTTACCGCGCATGGACGTGGCGGCGTTCGTGGGCTTCGCGGCGTCGGGGCCGTGCGACCTCCCCGTGCTCATCGAAGACCCGCGGCGCTTCGCCGACGTGTTCGGCGACGATCTCGAGCTCGCGTGGGACGGCCGTCGCGGCGAGGTGGTGACCTCACGCCTCGGCGCGGCCGTGCGCGACTTCTTCCGCAACGGGGGCCAGCGCTGCTGGGTGGTGCGCGTCACAGGCGCTCAGGCCACGACCAACCAGTTCGCGGTGCCGGGGCTCATCGACATGAACAACCCCGCGGGCCCGGGGATCACCCTCCAGGCGCGGTCGCCTGGGAGCTGGTCCGACCGGGCGGTCGTGGGCGCATCGCTCGAGGCCACCGCGCTGCGCCCGGACCCCGCCTATGCCCCGGGGACGGCCTCGTGGCTCGCTGCCCTCGCCGCCTCCACGCCCCGCCTCGCGCTCGTCGTCGACGCGGCCTCGGGCGTCTCGCCGGGCGACCTCGTGCGCGTCACCGTCTCGCACTGGCCCGGCGCCACGTCGAGCTGGGAAGCGTGGCTGTTCGTGGATCGCATCGAGGAAGACGGCCGCGCTTCCAGGGGCTCGCGCAGGATCGAGATCGTGGGCGCCACGCCCGCCCGGTGGCTCACCCGCCTCGCGACCGCGAGCGGCGACGCGCCCACGACAACCACCCCCTCCGGCGCCCCGGCGGCGCTCCCACCCGGCGCCGCGGTGCGCATCGACCGCATCGAGATGGAGCTCAGGGTGCGCATCGAAGGCGAGGAGCGCTTCCGGCTCGGCGGCCTCGGGTTCCACCGCGCGCACCCGCGGTGGTGGGAGGCGCTCCCGCGCGATCTCGACCTGCTCCAGCGGGATGACCCGTGGCCTTTCGAGCATCATACCGCCTTTCGCCGCGAGCTCCTCGCGCCGAGGTTCCCGCTCGCATCGCGCCGCCCGTGTGATGCCGGCGCGACGGACACGGCCGCCCTCCCCCTCGCCATGGGGCCGTGGCCTACGTACGGCGCCCCCCTCGAGCACGCCGCACCGGCGCTCACCCGCGATGGCCTCGCGCGCTTCGACGCCGCCGTCTTCGTCGCTCAGGGCCTCGCGGACCTCCTGCCCCACCAGGTGGCGATCGAGGCCGAACACGTGCTCCGCGCGCACGACCGCTCGCAGGGCGCGCCGTTCCAGGGCGTGCACGCGGTCTGGGCGATCGACGAGGTGACGCTGATCGCGGCCCCCGACGCGGCTCACCGCGGCTGGGAAGCCGCTTCCGCGCCCGTCGACCTCGCGCTCGGCTTCGACGTCGCGACCCCCAGCGAGCCGCGCGTTGTCGCGCGCTGCGGCTGCGACGAAAGCCGATGGCCGACCCCGCCGCGATGCCCCCCTGAAGAGGCCCCCGCCGGCGCGTTCGGCCCGTCCGATCGCGGGCCCGCCGCCCCACGGAATTTCACGGTCGAGCCGCGCGAGGACCCGCCGGAAGGTCCGGTCGCGCTCCCCGTCGGCGCGCGCGCGTTCACCCTGCGCTGGACGCATACCGATGGAGCGACGTACGTGGTGCGGGAGAGCACCTCGCTCGAGCGTGGGAGCGGGGAGATCCGCCTCCACGACCCGATCGTCCTGTACGAAGGCCCCGGCGCGGGGGGCGACGCGACAGCCGACGTGCGCGTTCTCCCCGTGTTCGGGCGCTCGCCGGGCCTGTGGCATTACCAGGTGCGGGCCGTGGTCGACGGCGTCGCAGGGCGCTGGTCCAGCATCGTCTCGGTGAGGGTGACGACCCCCGAACGCGCGCTCCTGAGCGACGCCGACGACGGGGCGGACGCGCTCGCGCGGGTGCAGCGCGTGCTCCTGAGGATGTGCGCGGCGCGCGGCGACCTGCTGGCGGTGCTCTCGTTGCCCGAGCGCTTCCGCGAGGCGGAGGCGATCGCGCACGCGGCGCGGCTGCGCTCCTACGACGACCCCGCCGACCGCGCCGGGCTCCCCCCCGAAGCGCTCAGCTACGGCATGCTCGTCCACCCCTGGCCCGTCGTGCTCGAGCCCACGCACCGGGGGAACGCCCGGCGCGCGCCGCCCGACGGCGCCGCGGCCGGCGTGCTGGCCTCGCGCGCGATCCGCCGGGGAGCGTGGATCTCCCCCGCGAACGAGGCCCTGGCCGACGTGGTGGCCCTCTCGCCCGCGCTCTCCCCGTCGCGGTGGGAGGCCCTCCTCGACGCGCGGGTCAACGTCCTGCGCCAGGAGGCGCGCGGGTTCGTGGCGCTCGGCGCGGACACGCTCTCCGACGACCCCGACCTCGTGTCGGTGACCGCCCGGAGGCTCCTCTGCTTCCTGCGCCGCGTGGCGCTCCAGAAGGGCGCGGAGTACGTGTTCGAGCCGCACGACGACTTCTTCCGCCGAGAGGTGATCGGCTCGTTCGAGCGCCTGTTCTCCGAGCTCTTTCGCGCCGGAGCCTTCGCGGGGCGGAGCCCCGAGGCCGCGTACCAGGTGCGGGCGGACACGGCGCTCAACCCGCCGTCGGCGGTCAATCAAGGGCGCTTCGTGATCGAGCTCAAGGTCGCGCCGTCGATCCCCCTGAGCTTCATCACCGTACGGCTCACGCAGCGCGGCGACGTCACCGCGGTCGCGGAGGTGCGCTGACGCCATGGCCGAGCGCGAGACCGACCAGGTTGCGCGGCCCTTCATGGGCTTCGCCTTCGCCATCGAGATCTCGGTGCCGGGCACGGTGCCGCGCGTATGCAACGCGGCGTTCGCGGAGTGCGACGGGCTCGAGATGACCATGGACGTGAAGACCATCCGCCAGGGCGGCGACAATGGTCGGCAGGTGCGCCTCACGGGCCCGATGGGTTTCGGCACGCTCACCCTCAAGCGCGGGATGACCGCGAACTTCGACCTGTGGACGTGGTTCGACAAGCTGGTCGAGAGCCCCGGGCTCCGCGCCGACGCGGTGGTCGTGCTCTACGCCGCCGGACAGACCGCGAGCCCAGAGGCCCAGCGGGCCGTGAGCGCGTCGTGGGAGCTGTCGCGCTGCGTGCCGGTGAAGCTCAAGGCGCCGCCGCTCAACGCGCGCGACGGGATGGTCGCCATCGAGGAGTTCCAGCTCGCGTACGAGTCCCTGCGGCTCCGGCCGCCAGGGCAGGGAGGTTGAGACGATGCCAGCGCCTGTGGTGCTCGAGAAGGCTTTCCTCGTCGCTGTCGACACGTCGGGCAAGGAGCAGGGCGAGCGGGTCGTCGTCCAGTTCAACCCCGAGAGCCTCAAGGTGAGCTTCGCCAACCAGATCGCCCAGCCCCAGGGCGGCGGCAACCAGAGCGAGAAGGACCCGCAGCAGTTCGTCGGCGCGGGGACGACGAAGCTCGCCGTGCAGCTCTGGTTCGACGTGACCGTGCGCTCCGACGGCGTCGACGACGTGCGCAAGCTGACCGAGAAGGTCGCGGCCTTCATCACGCCCGAGCAGGACAAGAGCGACAAGAACAAGTTCGTGCCCCCGAAGGCGCGCTTCGGGTGGGGCACCTTTCAATACGACGGGATCATGGAGTCGCTCGAAGAGTCGCTGGAGTTCTTCTCCAACGACGGGCGGCCGCTCCGGGCGAGCGTGACCTTCACCCTGTCGCAGCAACGGATCACGAAGTTCGCGTTCGGCAGCGCGAAGGCGGCGTCGGCGCCCCCGGGCGCGCCCAACCTCGGTCAGAAGCCGCTCGACGCGGCGCCGAGCAACGGGTCCGTGCAACAGATGGCGGCCGCGAAGGGCAAGGGCAACGACTGGCAGTCGATCGCCGCGGCCAACAAGATCGAGAACCCCAGGAGCCTTGCGCCAGGGACGCTCCTCGACCTGAACGTGCGTGTGCCTTCGGTGCAGCCGCCGTCGATCGCGGTATCGCAGCCGCCGTTACCGCAGCCTCCGCGCGTGGGGCTGAGGCGTTGAGGAGGGAGCGCTGATGTCGGTCGTCATCAAGGAGTTCGAGGTCGCCCCCGCGCCTGCCGCGCCCGCGCCGACGTCACAGGCGGCGCCGCCCGGGAAGCCGCCCCCCGTCGACCCGAACGAGCTGCGGCGAGCGCTCGTCTGGCAAGCGCGGCGGGCGCTGCGCGTGAGGGCGTACTGAGCCGCCATGAACGCGCCTGCGACGATCAAGGACGCTCGGCCGACGTTCCTCATCGAGGGGAGCGAGGAGGTGGAGCTCGGCCGGGGGCTCATCGCGCTCTCGATCATCGAGGAGGCCGGCGGCCCCTCGCGCTGCGAGGCCACGTTCGGCAACTGGGGCACGAAGGATCAGACGAAGGACTTTCTGTATTTCGATCGCCGCACGCTCGACTTCGGCAAAGGGATGCAGGTGCGCTACGGGACCGACACCGTCTTCGACGGGCGGATCATGGCGCTGGAGGGGCATTTCCCCGAGGGCTCGGCGCCCGAGATCATCGTGCTCGCCGACGACAGGCTGCAGGACCTCCGCATGACCCGCCGTTCGCGGGTGTTCGAGCACATGAGCGACGACGCCGTGTTCCAGCGCGTCGCGCAGGACCACGGGCTGCAGCCCGACGTGCAGCTCCAGGGGCCCACCCACAAGGTGCTCGCGCAGGTCAACCAGAGCGATCTCGCGTTCTTGCAGGGGCGCGCCCGCGCGATCGACGCCGAGCTCCACGTCGACGGGCGAACGCTGCGGGCGAGGTCGCGCGCGCGCGCGTCGTCGAGCCCCGTGGAGCTGAGTTATGGGGCGGCGCTCCGGTCGTTCAAAGTGACGGCCGATCTCGCGCACCAGCGGACCGCGGTGAAGGCGACCGGGTGGGATCCGGAGGACAAGCGGGCGCTCTCGTACGAGGCAACCGACAGCGCCATCCAGGCCGAGCTCGGGAACGACGAGAGCGGCGCGAGCGTGCTGCGCGCGAAGCTCTCGGAGCGCAAGGAGGTCGTCGCGCATGGGGTGACCTGGAGCGACGGGGAGACCCAGGCGCGCGCCGAGGCGCACTTCCGCCATGGCGCGAGGCGCTTCGTCGTCGGCGAGGGGGTGGCCGCGCCCGACGCGCAGCTCCGCGCGGGGGCGAGGGTGAAGCTCGATGGCCTCGGGGCCCTGTTCAGCGGCACCTACCACCTCGCCGAGGTGCGATGGCTCTTCGACGAGGGCGGGCTCAGGGTGGAGTTTCGCGCCGAGCGCGCTGGGATTGGGAGGCCATAGACCGATGTCGCAACGTGACCCTCTGGAGTCGACGATCGATGAGCGCATCCCCTCGGGGCTGGGCGGTCGGTGGTACGGCGTCTACCCCGCGCAGGTGCGCGACATCAAGGACCCAGCGGGCAAGGGGCGGGTCAAGGTCGCGCTCCCGTGGTCGCCGGATCCGTCGGGGAGCGACGGCTACGAGGCATGGGCGCGCATCGCGGCGATGGGCGCGGGGAAGCAGCGGGGGGCGTGGTGGATCCCCGACCTCGACGACGAGGTGCTCGTGGCCTTCGAGGGCGGCGACCCGCGCAGGCCTTACGTGATCGGCGGGCTCTGGAACGGAAAGGACGGCCCGCCCGAGTCGATGGATGGCGCGGGGAAGAACCCGCTCAAGGTGCTCCGCTCGCGCAACGGGGTGAAGGTCACCATGGATGACACCGACGGGCAGGAGAAGCTCATCCTCGAGACCCCCGGCGGCTGCAAGCTCACGATGCGCGACGGCCCAGGCACCGTCGAGATCGCGGACGCAAACGGGAACACCCTCAAGATGGAGGCGAGCGGGGTCACCCTCACGGCCAGCAAGCTCACGATCAACGCGGGGGCCAAGATGGACGTGACCGCGGGGATGGTGAACGTCAACGCAGGGATGTCGAAGTTCAGCGGGGTTGTGCAGTCCGACACGAACATCACCAACGCCACCGTGAGCGCGTCGTACACGCCCGGCGCGGGGAACATCTGGTGAGGCGCGCGTGACGACGAAGCACGAGATCGGCTGGGTGACCGCGGCGCCCCTGTGGCGAGGCCGCGCGGTGGCGCCCGGGGTCATCGCGGCCCCCGATCTCCTGCGCTTCGACTCCGACGATTTCATGGACGATCTCACGGCGCTCCTCGCGAAGCGCCCCGCGGATCTCGCCGGCAAGATCGCCACGAAGAAGACCTACCGCGCCAGGCCGCCCGGGGCGCCGGGGGACTGGCCCCCCACGCCCGCCGCGCTCCGGCTCTATCAACCCGTGCACGGGCATTTCAACCTCGTGATCGCGAGCCTCGTGTGCCACACGCCGGGGCTCCCCGATCACGGCGTCGACCCGGCGAAGGGCGAGGAGGCGTGGTTCGTGCTCCGGCGGCTCCGCAAGAGCGACGCCCGCGAGATGGCCTGGGTGACCGACGCGCAGAAGCGCCACACGTGGTCGCCGATCGCGGGCGACGCGAAGCTCGGCGAGGTGGCCGAGGGGGAGCAGCTCCTGCCGCTGTTCATGGTGCCCTTCACCGAGAACGGGCGCACGCGGAGGCTGTGGGCGGGGCTCATCCCGACCTCGAGCCGCGAGACGTTCGTGGCGACGCGCGAGGCCGTGCCCGAGGTGTTCCCGGAGGAGGCCGCGCCGGCGCCGGGCGCGCCGCATCCCGGCGTCCCCGAGCCGCCCTTCACGGACCCCGAGCTCGTCGAGGCGCGGGCGCGCGTCATCGGCGGGCTCCAGGCGCTCGTCACCCCGCGGACGCTGCTCGCGCAAACCCCCGCCGAGCGGCACGCCGAGGAGCGCATGGAGCAGGAGGTCACGCGCTTCTTTCTCCTCGACCTCGCCGACCTGCTCACGAGGTACGCGCCCTCGGTGATGGGCGCCTCACGACCGCCCTCCACGGCCCCGAAGGCCCGGGCGCTCTACGACCTGCTTCCCGCGACCGGGGTGCGCGACAAGCTCGCGCAGGCGCTCTCGCAATGGGCGGAGATCACCGGAGAGGGCGAGGGCACGAGCTCGATCACCGTGAACCTCCGGAACGTCGCGCTCGATGTGTATACCTTCGCGCGCGCGCTCGACGAGGCGATCAAGGAGCACCTCGCGGCCACGCCGGCGCCGGCGCCCGCCGGGGGCGATCCGGCGCGCCCCGGGGCCATGGAGCTGCCGCAGCTCGACGACGGCGAAGCGCGTTACGTCCTCCGTTGCGTGTACCGGCGGACGAGGTGCCGGCCCCCGCACCCCGACCTCGTGAGCGCGCGATCGGCGGAGTTCACCATCGCGCCCTTCTTCGATCCCGACGCGCCGGCGCGGGCCGTGCGCATCGCGTTGCCTGTCGACACGTCGCTCAAGGGGCTGCGAAAGTTCAGGAAGGGCGTGGCATTCCTCCTGTCCGATCAGCTCCGCAAGCAGATGAGCCAGGCGTCGAACATGAAGGGTCTCCTCGACGGCAAAGCGGGCTCCGAGGAGCCCTTCACGCTCGGCGAGATCTGCTCGTTCTCGATCCCGATCATCACGCTGTGCGCCTTCATCGTGCTGATGATCTTCATGATCCTCCTGAACTTCGTGTTCTGGTGGCTCCCGCTGCTGCGCTTCTGTTTCCCCATCATCAAGAGAAAGTGACGACGGTCATGGACGCAGGGAAACTCTATGGTCGTGGCATCTCGTTCCCGCCTCGCGTGGGCGAGGACGGGAGGGTCGCGTGGTCCGTGGGGGAAGAGAACATCCGCGACGCGATCCGGGTGATCCTCCTGACCGAGCCCGGCGAGAGGCTCCTCCGGCCCGACTTCGGCGCGGGCCTCCGGCGTTTCCTCTTCGAGCCGAACACCGTCACCACCCGCAGGGCCATCGAGGAGGCGATCACCGTCGCCCTCAAGGACTGGGAGGCGAGGATCGCCGTGGAGTCCGTGACCGTGGAGGAAGAGCCCGACGACCCGCGCGCGGTGCTGGCGACGGTGACTTACAGGCTCGTGGCGACCAGCGCGGTCGAGCGCGTGAGCCTCAGCGTGGGCGTGGCTGGATAAGAGGAGGCGCGCGGTGCCTGTTCGCATTCCTACGATCGATGAACGCAAGTTCCAGGACCTCGTTGACGAGGCGCTCGCGCGCGTGCCCGTCCACAACCCCGAGTGGACCAATTTCAACAAGAGCGACCCAGGCGTCACGCTCATCGAGGTCTTCGCGTTCCTCACGGAGTCGCTGCTCTATCGCGCGAACCTCATCCCCGAGCGCAATCGACTGAAGTTCCTGTCGCTCCTCGGGGTGCCGCTCCAGCCCGCGTCGGCGGCGCAGGGCCTCGTGGCCTTCGCCAACGAGAAGGGCCCCCTCGCGGTGCACACGCTCACCCGGGGCGTCGAGGTGCGCGCAGGCGCGGTGCCCTTCGTGACGGGGCGCGGCGTCGACGTGCTCCCGATCGAAGCCAAGGCATTTTACAAAGCCGACGTCACCGACCTCTCCGCCGAGGCGAAGGGGTACTACGAAGATCTCTACCGATCCGCCACCGAGGAGCGATCGGGCGCCGCGGCGCGCTTCTACCGCACGACGCCGCTGGAGACCGCGGGGCCCTCCGGCGTCGACCTCGGGGGCACCGTGGGCCACGCGCTCTGGATCGCCCTCCTCGCGCGCCCCAAGGACGACGTCGAGCAGGCGCGGAGGCTCATCGCGGGCAAGGTGCTCACGCTGGGCTGGGTGCCTGTCGTCGACGACGCCGGGCGCGCTGTCACGCCGATGACGGGCGCGGGCGCCGCCTCCACGGCGAGGCTCCTCTACGAGGTGCCGTGGATCGACGAGAACAGCAGGTCCGTGCAGACGGCCGGCGGCCTCCGCACGCCGCAGTACAGGCCGCTGACGGCGAGCCCGTCGGGCAACGTGCTGCTCGAGCCCGGGGTCGTCGAGGTCATGCTCCCGCCCGAGGGCCGCTTCGGCATGTGGGACGACGTCGAGCCCACGGAGGCCGGCGTCGGGGAGTTCCCGCCGTCGCTCGAGGACACGACCCTCGACGAGCGGCTCATCACCTGGCTCCGCGTGCGGATGGTCGGCTCCGCGGCGGCGCGCGTGCTCTGGGCCGGGATCAACACCGTGCCTGTCGCGCAGCGCGAGCGGGTGCTCAACGAGGCGCTGCCCGACGGCACGGGCGAGCCCGATCAGGCGGTGACGGTCGCGCGCAGGCCCTTTCTTCCGGGGAGCGTGCGGCTGCGCGTGCGCGCCCCGACGGCGAGCGCGTTCGAGGCGTGGGCGGCCATCGACGACCTGCTCGCCGCGGGTCCCGAGGTGCCGGCGCCCGATCCGAGGCTCCCGCCTGGGCGGCGGCAGGTCACGCCGGCGCCGTCGAAGGTCTTCGTCGAGGACGCCGAGGCGGGTGAGCTGCGCTTCGGGGACGGCCAGCGCGGCGCGAGGCCGCCGCGCGGCGCCAGGCTCGTCGTCGATTACGAGTGCTCGGTCGGCGCCGCGGGCAACGTGGGCGCCCTCGCCGTGAGCAGCGCGCCCGCGCTCCCGGCGGGGGTCACCGTCTCGAACCCCGTCGCGACCTGGGGGGGCGCCGACGCCGAGCGCGTCGACGACGGCGAGAAGCAGATCACGCGGTACCTCCAGCACCGCGACCGCCTGGTCACCGTGGCCGACTTCGAGGCGATCACCTGGCGCACCCCGGGCGTCGCGATCGGCCGCGTCGATGTGCTGCCGTCGTTCCGCCCGGTGCGCGGCGGCGAGCCGATCACCGACGCGCCCGGCGTGGTGACCGTCATGGTGGTGCCGCGCTTCGACCCGCTGCACGCCGACGCCCCGGAGGCCACGAGCGATTTCATCGACGCCGTGTGCGCGTGGCTCGACCCGCGGCGGCTCGTCACGACCGAGCTCATCTTGAGGGGCCCCGAGTACGTGGACGTGACCGTCTCGATCGGTATCGAGGCGGTGCCCGGCGCGAGCGTCCACGATGTCGTCGAGGCGGTGCGGCTCGCCGTGAGGGATTTCCTCTCGCCGCTGCCGGCGCCCGGCGTCGAGAACATCGAGAAGGAAGCGGCGCTGCTCGCGCCCCCGGAGCCCACGTTCCTGCAGGTGCGCCGCGGCTGGCCGCTGCGGAAATCGGTGCTGGCGCTCGAGATCATGGCGGTCGCGAGCCGCGTCCCCGGCGTGCTCTTGGTCAAGCCCGTCGTGCTCGGGCGAGGCGCGGAGACGACGCCGGCGCCCTCGGTGGATCTCGTGGGGCTCCAGCTCCCGAGGCTCGCGGCGCTCTCGGTGATCGACGGCGATCCGCTGCCGCTCAGCGAGCTGCGAGGCGGGCCGACCATGAGCGGCGAGTACCTGCCTGTGCCCGTCGTGCCCGAGGTGTGCGGCTGATATGAAGGACGTCAACGGAACGAGGTACCACCTCCTCCTCGGGCAGGACGACTGGGGCGTCCCTGGCACCGAGTCGTCGCCGCTCACGAACGATCGGGTCGTGTGGAATGCCGCGCGCAACGAGGTCTCGCTCCGCGCGAAGACATTCAGGTTTCGTACAGGCCGGAGCGACCGCATCCCGAGCGCGAGCGACCACCGCGGCGCCGCCATGGACCATTACGGCAACTGGTACTGGATCGATCCCTCCGAGCGCGCGATCGTTGTGACCTCGTCGGGAAGCCGCGAGACAGCCACGTTCTGGCCCGTGCCCGCCGAGGCGCGCGCGGAGCGCGAGACAGGCGCGTTCGGGCCCGCGGCCCCCGACGCGGAGCCGCCGCGCTGGCTGCTCTCGGGCCTCGCGGTGACCGACGACCACTACCTCGTGGCGGGCGCGCACGGCGACGACGGCTCCGTGCGGCTGCTCGTGTTCGACCTCTTCGGCGGCGGCGAGCCGATCCAGATGCTGTGGCCCGGCGTGCTGCCGCTCCGGATCCGGGATATCGCGCTCGCGCCCCAGGGCGGCCTGTGGATCCTGGACAGGGGCGATCCCGGTCGAGGGATCAGGGGCCGTTACTGGCGCCTCGACCGCCACCTCCGCGTCGTGCGGCGCGCCTCCTCGACGGCCTCGGCGCCGGGGGGCTTCTCGCCGTCGGCGCCGGCGCCGGCGTCGAGCGAACAGAGCGTCGAGCCCGCGCGCCCGGTCGACGCGGGCGACGCGTTCGACGCGCTCTCGGGCGATCCGATCGCGATCGAGGGGCTGCCCGACGGGTCGGTGATGGTCCTCGATCATGCCGGGGCCGAGTCGCGGGTGAGGCTGATCCGGCACATGACGAGCGAGGGCGCCGTCACGAGCGCCCAGGTGGCCGAGCTCTCGGTCTCGCGCTTCCAGGAGCTCCTCTGGGAGGGCACGCGCGACGAGGCGATGGGATCGCCGGGTGACGTGCCCGAGCTCACGCCGCACGCGTTCGACGTGGCGTTCGTGCCCGACGCGGGCTGCCCGTGGCCGTGGACAGGTGACGTGTTCCTCACGTCGAGCCATGGAAACCAGGCGTTTCGCGTGAGGCTCGAGGTCGACCAGCCCGCGGGCGCTCCGCCCGACGCCCCTGACGCTCCGCCGCCCGTGCGGCTCGTGGCGCACACCGATTACGTGCCGATGCGCCTCCACGCGGGGCTCGGGCTCGTGACGGCCGCGGGGCGCGTGCACTACGACTCCGGCGGGCGCTGGATCCCGCTGGTGATCCAGCAGCGGCCGCGCTTCGAAGCCGAGGGGGAGATCGAGACCCGGAGCTTCGACAGCCGCGAGCCAGGGTGCGTGTGGCACAAGCTGGACCTCGACGGGGCCATTCCCGGCGGGGCCTCGGTCGAGGTGTGGAGTCGGGCGAACGACGAGCAGGACGCGCTCGCGCTCGGCGCGTGGCAGCGCGAGCCGGCGTTCACGTACAGGCGGCGCGATGGCTCGGAGCTGCCCTTCGTGCCGCAGGGCAAGCGCGAGGGCGAGGGGACATGGGAAGTGCTCCTGCAGAACGCCCGGGGGCGGTACCTCCAGCTGCGCCTGCGCCTCTCGGGCGACGGGGTGCGGTCGCCCTCGCTGCGCGCGCTGCGGGTGTGGTACCCGCGGTTTTCGTACCGGGACCGGTACCTCCCGGGGGTGTACCGCGATCACGACGTGAGCGGGTTCCTCGAGCGCTTCATGGCGAATTTCGAGGGCACCTTCACCGCGATCGAGGGGCGCATCGCGGCCGGGCAGATGCTCTTCGACGTGCGCTCGTGCCCGCCCGAGGCGCTCGACTGGCTCGCCTCGTGGTTCGGCGTGCTGCTCGATCCGACGTGGGACGACCGGCGCCGGCGCCTCTTCATCCGCCACGCGATGCAGTTCTTCCAGATGCGGGGCACGGTGCGGGGGCTGCGCGCGGCGGTCGCGCTCGCCACGAGCGAATGCGTCGACGAGCGGCTCTTCTCGGACGAGGGGGCCGACGCGTACGGGCCCTTCGGGGTGCGGGTCGTCGAGCAGTTCAGGGCGAGGGAGTTCCCCGGGGCGCTGCTGGGCGACGCGAGCGGCCGCGACCCCGAGGAGACCCTCGCCGTCGTGGACCCGGGAGAGCCCTGGAAGCCTTCGGACGGCCTCGGGGCGCTCCTGGAGCGTTATGGGCTCTTCCTCGACCGCTGGCGCCGAGGTGAGCCGTCCGACGGCCCGCGCCGCGCGGGCGAGCCCGAGGCGCCCATCCCCGAGACCTTTCGGACGCGCGCGCGCGTCGGGGACGCCGACGCCGACGCGTGGCGGGCCTTCGTGCGCGGCGTCCTGGCGCTGCCCGACCTGCCCGATGGGGTCGATGAGCCTGGCTGGCGCGGTTACCTCGAGAGCCGGTACCGGAGCATCGATGCGCTCCGCGCCGCGCACGGCACGGACGCCGCGGGCTTCGGCGCGGTGATGTACCCGGACCCGCTGGCAGGCAACGCGCGGCTGCTCGACGACTGGTATCGCTACGAGTCCGCGGTGCGCCCCACGCGGAGGACGGCCCATCGCTTCACGGTGCTCGTCCCGGTGCCGCCGGGCGGGGCCGCGGACGAGGCCGCGCTCCGGGAGCGGCTCAGGGTCGCGGAGCGCGTCGTGGCGCTCGAGAAGCCCGCCCACACGACCTTCAACGTGATGTTCTACTGGGCGATGTTCCGCGTGGGGCGCGCGCGGCTCGGGCACGACACCCTCGTCGACCTCGGCGGGCGCGCGCCCGACCTCCTGCCCCCCGCGGTGGCTGGCAGGAGCTACCTGGCGCAGGCGTACGTCGCCACCGCGCTGCCCGACGGCGCCGTCGACCGGAGGCGCATCTCGGAGAGCACGCTTCAGAAGGTTCAAGGGGTTTCACAGGAGACGAGCGCATGAGTGTGTTCGAACCGTCGTCAAGGCTCAGGCCCATCGTGATCGATCCCCACAAACGCGTGAACTACACGCTGGGAATGGTGCTCGGCGTCGACGACTTCGTGCAGGAGCAGACCTGGCACGCCGAGTCGCTCCGCCACGTCGTGCGCGACCTCCTGGGCTACGGGACCGTGCGCGGGCTGAAGGTGACGACCCGGGGCGCCGCGAGCGCGCTCGAGGTGGTCGTGCGGCCGGGGGTCGCGGCCACGCCCCGGGGCGAGATCGTGCGCGTGGCCGCGGAGCAATGCGCGCAGCTCGACACCTGGCTCGGGTCAGGGGGGTATGCGTCGGAGCGAGAGCGGAGCGCGCACCGCAATGCCGTGGCGGAGGCGGTGGTGGCGGGCTCGCCCGCCGACACCGGCGCGCTCACCGTTCACGTGGTGCTCGATTACGCCGAGTGCACGACCGACAAGCGGCCCATCCCGGGCGAGCCGTGCCGCAGCGAGGACGACGTGCTCGTCGACGCGCGCATCAAGGACGCGTTCTCGCTCACGCTCTCGCTCCGCCCACCGCAGCAGATCGAGCTTCAGGGGGCGCACGGCTTCGCGTGCTGGCTCGCGAGGGTCCCCATCGTCGACACGTCGCCCGTCGATGGGCAGCTCGAGGACTTCCTCGACGCGATCCGCGCGGCCGCGGCCGCGAGCTCGCCTCCGGGACCGCCGTTCATGCAAACGCCGCCGCCCTTCGGCCTGACCATTCCGCGGAGCGAGGCCGAGCGCTGGCTGCGGGCCGCGTTGAGGCTGTACGTGACCGAGCTGCGGTCGAACGCCGATTGGCTCGCGCCGGGGCAGGACGCGACCGGGGAGCCCCCTTCGCGGGAGCGCAACGTGCCCTCGGGGATCCTGCTCGCGACGCTGCACGTGCAGGTGGTGCGCAACGTGCTCGACGCCGCGGCGCGCTGGGAGCTGTCGGCAGACCCGCTCTCGGTGACGATCGACGAGAGCGAGCGGCCGTTCCTCCTGCACTCGGACTTCTACAAAGAGTACCTGCTGTGCACGGCCGACGTGATGCGCGAGGGCACCGGGGGGCCGGTCGTGCCGGGGCCCGCTGGGCCTGCGGGGCCTGCCGGGCCCACGGGGCCTGCTGGAGCCAGCGGCGCGCCAGGGGCCGCTGGAGCGACTGGACCTGCCGGGCCCACTGGGCCTGCGGGGCCTGCCGGAGCCAACGGCGCGACGGGGCCTGCCGGGCCCACCGGACCTACGGGGCCCGCTGGACCCACCGGAGCCACGGGCGCACCCGGCCCGGCCGGGGATTCGCGCACGGTGACGATCACGGCTGGCAACGTCATCGTGGATGGACCGGACGTGAATGGGATGCGGGCCATCTCCATCGCGGGCGGGCTGCTGGGGCCGCTCGTGCAGATCGATTTCAAGATGCCTGATATCGATCCGGCGCAGTTCTTTTTCGCAGTGCATGCGATGCCGGTGCTGAATCCCGAGGACCGAGGCGCCAACATCGTCGTCAACATCGCCGAGCCGTTCACAGAACCCAATCGGGGCGCCGGAAGGTTCCTGCTGCGGTGCCAGCGCAACGGCGAGAACGTCACCAAGCTCGTCTTGCAGATCGACATCATGGCGTGGAGGATCGCGCCTTAGCGGGAGGCAACCAGCGTCATGAACACCGCGCAACTGCTGCAACCGCTGCTCGATGGCGGGATCCAGTCCATCAAGTTCTTCAATGGGCGTCTGCTCTCCGCCGAGGACCTGCAGCAGGAGCAGCAGGCGCAGCGGGAGGCGCGGGCGCTGCTCGGCGTGGCCCTGGGCGACGGCGTCGTGCACGGCCTCGAGGTCTCGCGCGCGGGCGCCGCGACCGAGCCCGTGCTGCGCGTCGAGGCCGGCCTGGCCGTGAACCGCGAAGGGGTGCCGCTGCATGTCCCCGAGGGCCTGGAGATCTCGCTCTCCCCCACGTCCCGGTCCTCGGTGAGCCCCGTGTCCGGCGACGGCGGCGCGGGGCTGTTCCACGTGTGCGACGAGCCCGCGCGCGGCGACTACCTCAGCGGCCGGGACCTCTGGATCGTAACGATCGGACCGGCGCAAGGGACACGCGGCCGGGCGCCGGTCACGGGCCTCGGGAGCAGCGCGGGCGCGTGCAACGCGAAGTACCTCATCGACGGCGTGACCTTCCGGACGCGCTGCATCACGAGGCGCCTCTCGGCCAGCGCCTTCGGCGCCGACGAGGAAGAGAGGCTGCGGAGCCGCCTGGCGTCGCGGTGCTTCGACCACGAGCACGCGCTCGACATGGCCCGCGATCCCTTCGGCACGCCCACGAGACAGCGGCTTGTCGACGACCTCCGCGCGGAAAAGGTGATCCCCGACGCCGAGGTGCCGCTCGCGGTCTTCTACTGGAAGGCGGGGGCGGGGTTCGTCTTCGTCGACCGATGGTCGGTGCGCAGGCGGATCGCGCTCCGCGACCGCGGCGATCGCTGGAGCCCGCTGCTCTCCGACGCGTCGAGGGCGGAGTCCGAGGCGCTGCTCGTGCAGTTCCAGGAGCAGATCGACGATCTGCTGCACATGAGCCTCGCGGAGCGCAAGGTGAGGGCCGAGGAGCTCAGGGCGTCGCGGTTCTTCACGCACCTCCCGCCCGTGGGCGTGCTGCCTGTCGTGGGCAATCCCTCCCGCGGAGGGTTCTCCGTCGCGGAGTTCTTCCACGGCCTCACGCTCCGACCGACGGGCGGCGCGATCCCCGAGGGGCCGCCGGCGTTCGAGGCGCACACGGTGATCGAAGGCTCGCGGGTCCGCGGGCTCCTCGAAGAGGCGCTGCGCCACGCGGCCGTGTCGACAGCCACCGACGAGATGTTCTGGATCTACCAGGTGCGCGAGAACATCCAGGCGGTGCGCGCGCCCGGGAGCGCTGTGCAGCCCTACGTGATCTTCGCGCGCGGGGCCGTCCCCTATCACGGCGGCGCGCCATTCAACGTGTCTCACTGGGGCTACGCCACGTACTCATAACCTCGGGGGATATGGCCCTACTGCGCGGAGATGCCATGACGGTCGAGCGGATGCGGGTGCGCGGCGCCCGCGATCCGCTCGCCGTGCGCCTTCGCGCAGAGTCCCTGCTCGGGGCCGTGGACCTGCGCCCTTCGTGGCTGCCCCCGACGGCGGTGCTGATCGTGCGTTCGCTGCGCGTGCGCTCGTCGGCCGTCTTCGACCGCGGCGTCGACGCGTCCGTGCTGCGCGCGTGGGAGCGGGCGCTCCAGGCCGAGGTCGATCGCGTGGCGCGCGGCGCGGCGCGGCCCGCGCGCGAGGCCGTGCCCGCAGCGGCCGAGGCCGTGCTCTTCAACGACCACGCCGAGATGCTCGCGTGCCTCGCGCGCGACGCGTGTGACGGGGTGATCGCGGAGCGCTGGTGGTGGGCGGGGCGGCTCCACGCCGGCGGCGCCGAGCGGCTCGTGGCGGGGGCCTGGCGCGAGGCGCCGGAGCACGTCCCGGGAGCGCTGTCGGTGCTCGCGCGCAGCGGCGACGCGGTGCGCTTCATCGAGGCGCTGACGGTCGAAGAGCGACGCGCGGTGCTGCTCCCGATGCTCGAGGTGCACGGGCTTCCGGCGCTGCGCGCCGTGTTTGAAGCGGCGCCGGAGGGCGCTGCGAGCGCACGCGCGCCCGGAGAGGACCGGGGCGAGCTCACGTGGCGCGCCGTGGTGCCGGAGCGGATGACCGGGGAGACCTACGCGGACGCGCTGGTGCTGGTGGGGTTGATGCTGGTGCGCGCGCCGTCGCGGGTGCGCAGCGGCGCCTTTGCAGAGGCCGCGCGGCGGCGGGTGCACGGCGCGTGGCCGGAGCGCGGCGCGGGCGCCGCCGCGCGCGCCCTTTCCCCCGCGGGTGAGGCGGGCGCGCAGGCGCGCGAGCCCGGCGCTACGAGCGAGGGCGCGCAGTCCACGGCGATGGCCGGGCGGACGGCCGCGAGCGGTCCCGAGGAGGCGCCGGGCGCCGCCGCGCCGATGCAGGTCGACCGGGCGCGCGAGGTCGCGCCGCGCGGCGATCGCTCGGAGCAGGCGGCCGCGGCGCCGCCGACGACGGCGGCCGGCGCGCGAGAGACCAGCGAAGGGCGCAGCGTCCGGGAGGCGTCCAGGAGCGATGCTGTCGAGGCCGCCGCGGGCGTCTCGCTGTCTCGGGAGAGGGCGCGAGACGACGTTGCAGCAGGGAGGGGCGCGGAGCCCGCTGCGCCGCGCCCCGGGCCAGCACGCGCGCAGGAGCGCGCCGAGCACGCCGAGCCCGGCGACGAGGAGCCGAGTTACGAGGCCATCGACGCATGGGAGATCGAGACGGCGCTCGGGGGCGTGTTCTTCCTTGTCTACGTGGGTATCAGGCTGGGCCTTTATGGCGACTGCTTCACGCCGCGAGAGCCGGGTATCTCGCTCCCTCTGTGGGACTGGCTCGCGCTGGCCGGCCGCGCGCTGCTCGGGGAGGGGCACGAGGACGACCCCCTGTGGGGTTTACTCGCGGCGCTCGCGGGGCGCGCAGGCTTCGAGGCGCCCGGGGAGGGCTTCGATGCGCCCGAGGGGTGGACGCTCCCCGACGAGTGGCTCGTGGACGACGGCGTGGCGCCGGCGGAGAGCTCGAGCGCGGCGGGAGGGCGCGCGATCGACCGCTGGATCGCGGGCCTGATCCCGCACGTGCGCGCGAGGCTCGCCGAGGCGCTGGGCGTGTCGCGGGGCGAGGTCGTCGAGGTGATGCTCTTGCGGAGGGCTCGCGTGCGCGCGACGGCGAGCCGAGTGGATGTGACGATGTCGCTCGCCGACCTGCCGATCGAGGTCAGGCGCGCGGGGATCGACCGCGACGTGGGCTGGGTGCCCGCGGCGGGGAGGTACGTGGCGTTCTGGTTCGAGGGGTGAGCGTCAGGGGGGCAGCGGGTTGTCGGCGAGGACGTCCTGGCAATTGTTTACGCCCTGGATCGTGGGCATGGGGCCGCTGCTGTTCTCGAGCTGCATCACCTGGAGCCCGGCGAGGCTCCCGCCGTCGAGCACCGCAGGCGTACCTGCGCAGGGCGGTCCGGCGGGCGCCATGCTCACGATGCAGAACCGACTCGGGACGGTGCTCTTCAGGACGATCTCCCAGTTCTGAGGGGGCGCCGGGTCGGTGATCTCGCACGTCGCCGCGTTGCGCGCGGCGTGAGCCAGCGTGAGCCTGAGGCGGTAGCGGTTGCGGCGGACGTTGTTGGTCGGGCTATCCGCGGGAATGTTCGCGGGAGGGATCAACACCGCGCTCGCGCCGCTCGCGAAGAGCGCCGTGACCGTCGGGGCGCCATAATTCACGGCGAAGTCGGAGCCCGCAGGAAGGAATTGCGTGGGCTCGCTCCCCGTATGGTCCTTGATCTCCATGCTGAGCGGGCCCTCCCACGCCGTGCCGTCGTCGCCCGTGCTCAAGGGCCCACCATCTTCCAATCGGATGGGCGTCTGGTCGATCCAGATGTCGACCGCGTGAATCGACGCGCTGTTCGCGGCGCGCGCAGGGACGGTGACCCTGAGGAGGTTCTTGGCGCATGCAGCCCCCGAGGCTGCAGCGAGGAGCGAGAGCGTTAGAACGAGGAACTTCTTGAGCGACCGCATGGTACCTCGTGACTCCTAGAGCGACAAACGGGTTGAAACCCCGAGAAAAAGCAGGAATTTCACAGGGAGGCGGGAGGGAGAGACGGCAAGAGGGAGAAATTCATTTTTTTTTCTTCCTCCCCGCCTCCTCGCCTCCCTGTGAAAATTCTCCGGGTTTCAACATGATCGCTGTTCTAGCCTGAAGGGAAGACTCGTGCGTCTGCCTGGGCGGATTGCGGCGCACCCGTGACCGATACCCGCACGGACACCTCGCGGCCCGTCAGGTTGACCCCAATCCGTGGTCTCGTGTCCGGAAAAACGAAGCTGAGCTCTGTGCTCGAGCCGGTGACTGCGATGGGCTGCTCGCCTGTGGCGCTGGGGTAGACGACCTCGGTCGTGCCGTCCACGTAGAGCAGCTCGATCCGCGTCTGGTTGCCGGCGAAGTTCGCCCCGCGCACCGTCACCGGTTGGCCGATGATCAGGTTGGTGCCCGAGCCGGGGCCCCTCACCTCGCTGATTGTCGGCGAGGGCTGCGTCGCGGTCGATCGGACGAAGGTGTAGTTGCGTGAGGCGCGTCCGTTCTCGTTCTCGACCGAAACGACGAATGAAGCGCCCGACGCGCCCCCCCCCGACAGCACCGTATCGGGCACGCGGAAGCTGAGGCTCGATGCGCTGGTTCCCGTGGAGGTGAACACATAGCTCTCCACGGGAATCGGGACCTCGTTGATGCGGATGATATTGCGCAGCGTGCCGAGGACCGGATCGTACATGGGCACGACGAAATTGGCGCCGCGGATCGTCACGTTGCGCCCGACCTCCTGCTGCCCGGGGGGCTCGAACGCGTCGATGCGGACGGCCGTCGGTTCCTCCCCTTCGATCTTTTCAACGCGTGAGGCCAGGGCTTCCAGCGCATCGAGGAGGAGGTTAAACTGCTGGGCGGTGATGAGATCGCCCGGCCGAACGCGCGGGAACACCGTGGCCATTCGCTCGTCTCCTTCTCAAGAGCTGAAACCGTGCACCCCGTGAGGAGGCTCCGGCGGTCCCGAACGATCGACACCTCGTCACCTGCGCTTCGTTGCAGGTGCAGCACCCGGCGATGGTCGTGAAGCCCCAGAACCCTCTTCACCTACTGAATGTCGGCCGTCACCGTGCCACATTCGATTGCGCCCGGTCAATCGGTTTCATGACCCGCGGCGATGAACCTGATGGCCCTGGGAGCGCATGCGGTCGTAGAATGACGGGGCATAACGATGGCGTTTCAGGCGCCTGGTGCAGATGGGAGGGGTGGCGGAATCGATGTTGAGCGAGGGAGCCGCAGAGCACTTTCGGCTGCACCTCTTCGCGGCCGTCGCGCGGGTGATCGGCGAGGCCGCCCGCGGCTTCGAGAGCGTCGACGCCCTCCTCGAGCAGCTCCCCTTTCTCGCGGGGTACCGCGACGAGCTCCCGGAGGGCTCGATCGAGGATCCCGGGTGGTGGCCCGCGGCCATCGCCGATTTCGAGCGCGGCACGGGCGAGCACCTGCCGCTGCGCGCGCTGCGGGAGGCCGCGGGGCTCGACCACGACGCACTGACGCTGCTCCTTCTGCTGGGCCTTCAGGAAGAAGACCCGCGCTTCGGTCTGCTCTTCGACGCCGCGCAGGGCACCTCCGGACAGCAGCGCCCCACGCTCGGGCTCGTCAATGCGTGGTGGCGCGGCGAGGTCGATCGCGGGGAGGTGCGCGCCCGCCTCCGGCGCCTGCGCGAGCTCGGGCTCGTCGGCGTGCTCAACCCGGACGCGCCGCGCACGCAATGGCAGCTCCATGTGCATGCTCCGGTGTGGGACGCGCTCCGCGGCGAGGCGAGCGACGGCGTCGCGGCGTGGCTCACGCATCGGCCCCGCGAGGCGCTCGTGCCGCTCGGAGGGCTCATCGCGCCCGAGGCGCTGCGCCGCGAGCTCGCGCGCCTGCCCGAGCTGCTCGCCTCGGGGGAGGTGAGGGCGTTGCTCGTCCGCGGCCCTCGCCATTGCGGCCGCCGGACGCTCCTCGGCGCGGTCGCGCACGCCGTCGGGCGCGGCGTGCTCGAGGCGCGGGGCCTCGCGCGCGTCGATGACGACCGCTGGCGAACGCTCGGGTCCCTCGCGACGCTCCTGAACGCCGTCCCTGTGGCGGTCTTCGACGCGGGGCCCGGCGAGACCATCGATGTCCCGGCGCTCGCGGAGCGAGGCGAGCTGCTCGGCGTCGTCATGGGGCGGCAGGGGGGCGCGCGGGGCCCCGGCGTCGAGGGCGCGCTCACGCTCACGCTGGCGATGCCCGCGGCCGGCGAGCGCCGTGCCCACTGGCGCGCGGCGCTCGGCGACGCGCCCTGCTCTGCCCTCGACGACCTCGCGTCGCGCTTCCGCATGACCAGCGGGCACATCCGCCGCGCCGCCCCGGTGGCGCGCTCGCTCGCCCGGCTCGACGGCCGCCGCGAGGTCGCCCTCGATGACGTCCGCCGCGCCGCGCAGACGCTGCACCGCCAGGCGCTCGACACGCTCGCCGCCAGGGTGACGTGCGAGGGCGCGTGGACGTCCCTCGCGCTGCCTCCCGAGACGCTGCGCGACCTGCGCGATCTGGAGGCGCGCTGCCGCCAGCGGGAGACGATCCGCGAGCGCGTGGGGCCGGTGCTGCGCGGCGGGCTCAACCCGGGCGTGCGCGCGATGTTCCAGGGGCCGAGCGGCACGGGCAAGACCTTCGCGGCGCGCGTCCTCGCGGCGGAGCTCGGCATGGAGCTCTACCGCGTCGACCTGGCCTCGGTGGTGAACAAGTACATCGGCGAGACGGAGAAGAGCCTGCACCAGGTGTTCACGCTCGCCGAGGAGCTCGACGTGATCCTCCTGCTCGACGAGGGCGACGCCCTGCTCGCGCAGCGCACCGGGGTGCAGAGCTCCAACGACCGTTACGCCAACCTCGAGACCAACTTCCTGCTGCAACGGCTGGAGGCGTACGAGGGCATCGTGGTGGTGACCACCAACGCGGGGTCGCACATCGACACGGCCTTTCAGCGCCGCATGGATGTCGTTGTGGATTTTCGCGCGCCCGACGCCTCGGAGCGTCACGCGCTCTGGCAGCTTCACCTCCCGCCCGAGCACGCGGTCGACGGGGCGCTGCTGGCCGAGGTGGCCTCACGGTGCCAGCTCACGGGGGGGCAGATCCGGAACGCGGTGCTCCACGCCGCGCTGCTCGCGGCGGAGGTCGGCGCGCTCGTGAGCAACCCACACCTCGAGGCCGCGGTGGTGCGCGAATACCGCAAGTCGGGCGGGCAGTGCCCGCTGCGGCACCTCTCGGACTTCGCAAGGCAAGGGGGTCGCTGAGCCCATGGCCGGCGCCGCGCGGCTGTTCCCTCCGTCGCCGAAGCCCGCGGGAGGCATCGTCACGCCTGCGGTGCGCTCGCCTCGCGTCCGGGTCGCGAAGGCCGCGAAGGACCCGCGCTTCCTGAAGGTGATGGCGCAGCTGCAGGCGAGCGCGAAGAAGGTCGGCCAGCGCCCGCCGGCCGCGAGAAAGGCGGCGGAGGCGCAGGCCGCGGCGAAGGCGCCCGCGAACGAGAAGGTGGCTGGGGCGCGCGCCAACCAGGTCGACGAGATCAAGGACGCGAAGGCGGAGAAGCCCACGACGGGCGGCTTCCTCGCCGTGCTGCGCGCCGAGATCGACAAGGTGATGCCCAAGAACCTCGACGACGCCGACAAGTTCATGAAGGGCGGCGAGAGCGGGCAGATCAAGGGCTCTGTCGCGAGCAACGTCAAGCAGCAGAAGGAGGGCGCCTCCGGCCCCACGGAGCAGGCCACGAAGGCGCCGCCCGATACGGCGAAGATCGAGGGCAAGGAGGTGTCGCCGCTCCCATCGGAGCCCGCGACCGCCGCGCCGCCGGTGGCGGGCGCCGAGGCGATGCCCGCGCCCAAGCCGCAGGCCGAGGTCGACAAGACCGCCAAGGACGCGTCGGCCTCGGCCGACCAGAAGATGAAGGACGCGGAGCTCACCTCCGCGCAGATGACCAAGGCCAACGATCCTCGCTTCAGCGCGGTGCTGACGGCCCGGGACAAGGCCAAGGAGACGGCTGCAGCGGGGCCCGCGAAGTACCGCGCGGGCGAGCAGAAGGCGCTTGTGCAGGCGAAGGCGGGCGCCACGGGCGACTCGGGCAAGGGGCTCGCGGCCCTGACGGCGACGAAGGCGTCTACGGGCAACAAGGCCAAGTCGCGGCAGCAGCTCGCCAAGGAGAAGGACGAGGCCGAGCGCAAGAAGGTCACCGACACGATCGCCGCGATCTTCGACAAGACCAAGGCGAAGGTCGAGGCGAAGCTCAGCACGCTCGAGGCCGACGTGATGGCCGTGTTCGACGCCGGCGCCGACGCGGCGCTCGCGACGATGAAGAGCAGCGCCAACGCGGAGATCGACCGCTTCAAGGCCGACCGCTACAGCGGGATCACGGGCGGCGCGCGCTGGATCGCCGACCTGTTCCGCGACACGCCGCCCGAGATCAAGGCGATCATCGCGCGGGCGCGCCAGCGCTTCACAACGAACATGGACGCGGTCGCGGTGCGGGTGGCCGGCATGGTCGACCAGCGGCTCGCCGAGGCGAAGGCCATCGTGGCCGCGGGTCAGGCCGAGGTGAAGACGTACGTCGCGGGCCTGTCGCCGAGCCTCAGGGCCGTGGGGCAGCAGGCCCAGGCGGACGTGCAGTCGAGGTTCGACGAGCTGAAGCAGTCGATCGACGACAAGGCGCAGGATCTCGCCGAGAAGCTCGCGCAGAAATACAAGGATGCTTCGGACAAGGCCGACGCCGCGGCCAAGGAGATGGAGGAGGCCAACAAGGGCGCGCTGAAGGGCCTGGCCGACAAGATCGGCGAGATCGTCAAGATCCTGGCGGAGTTCGCCGATCGCGTGGTGTCGCTGTTCAAGAAGGCGGCCGGCGTCGTCAAGAAGATCGTCGCCGACCCCATCGGGTTCCTCGGCAACCTGCTCTCGGCGATCAAACAGGGCATCTCGCGCTTCGTCGGCAACATCTGGACGCACATCAAGAAGGGCTTCATGACATGGCTCTTCGGCGAGCTGACGAAGGCCGGCGTCGAGATCCCGTCGGACCTGACGCTCCCGTCGATCCTGAAGCTCGTGCTGGGGGTGCTCGGCCTGACGTGGGCGAACATCCGGCCGAAGATCGTCAAGAAGATCGGCGAGCGCGCCGTCACGGTGCTCGAGAAGGTCGTCGAGATCTTGATGAAGCTCTTCACGTCCGGCCCGGCCGCGCTCTGGGCGGAGATGGAGGCGTTCGTCGGCGACCTGAAGGGGATGGTGATCGACGCCATCCTCGACTGGGTCATCACCAAGGTGATCACGTCGGCGATCACCAAGATCGCGTCGATGTTCAACCCCGCCGGCGCGATCATTCAGGCCATCATCATGGTCTACAACGTCGGGGCGTGGCTGGCGGCGAACCTCAGCCGCATCCTCGACTTCATCGAGTCGGTGGTGAACTCGGTCGACCGCATCGCCAACGGCGACGTGGGCGGCGCCGCGGCGTGGATCGAGCAGGCGCTCTCAAGGATGATCCCGATCCTCATCGGGTTCCTCGCGAGCCTGCTCGGCCTCGGGGGGCTTGCGGCGAAGGTGAAGAGCTTTATCACGAAGGTGCAGGCCAAGGTCGGCAAGGCCGTGGATTTCGTGATCGATAAGGTCTTCAACGTCGTCAAGAAGATCGTCGGGAAGCTCAAGGGGCAGAAGGAGGACAAGCGCACCGAGGCGGAGCAGCGGCGCGATCTTGATCGGGCATTGGCGGAAGCGAGTGCGCTGCTCCGGAGCAAGGAGCCCCAGCCCAAGATCAGAGCCGGGCTCGCCGCGATCAAGAAGAAATACCAGATGACGGCCCTGGACATCGTGGTCGACAGCCGTGGACCCAAGCACGACGTGGTGCACGTGCATGGCGCGATAAACCCAGAGGGTGACACCGTGCCAACGCCCCTGGTGGGTCCCGGTGGATGGCAGCTCGCGCCGGGGGGCATCAAGGCACATGAGGGCGTGGTCCTCGTTAACGGGAAGCAAGTGCATCTGATAGCCAGGCACGGCCAGCACATGGCCGATGCCGACATGCAGGCGGATTTGATCAAGCGGCGGCAGGACTTTGCGGCCGGCCGAGCAGCACTGGTGGACTACTACGAAAAGCAGAAGAAATTCGTCGACGACGCGATCGCGGAGAACCGAAGGAACTGGCCCGCCGACCCTGAGAAGCAGCAGGCACGCACGGAGAAGGAGGCGAGGCTCAAGCCGTTGCTTGCGGATAACACCACCAAGCATGCCTATTGGGTAGCGGTCAATCCGAACGATAGAGCAGCCGTTGCGGCCGCCAGCATGACCAAGGAGTGGCGCGGCAAGGTGGCTGGCGGGCCGCGCAACATATTCGATCCGGCCAAGACCCGCTTCAACGACAATCACGAGCTGGAAGTGGCGGTCGTCAATACCGTCAATAAGAACATCACGGAGATCGACGCGGCGCTGACGGCGAACTCGAAGAAGGAAATAAAGGTCACGCACGCGTTCCCGAACAACCTGGGCATTGGATACGAGCTTGACTCGAATATGGTGGTGGTGAAGCTAGGCGTCCCGCTGACCAAGGTGTCGGCGATCATTCGCGCCTCGGACGAAAGAAACAAGCTGTTCATGGTGGAGACGGCGTGGCCGCACGCCTGAGGTGGTATGGTGACGGACGCTCAGAGAGAAGCATTGGAGCTGCTGGAGATATTCCTCCGCGCGCACTATCACCAGTACGAGCTCGACATCCTGGGCACGACGCGGGTGCTAGAGCTCTTTCCGCCAAACCACCCCTACCGCGTCGACCTGTCACGTGCGTTCCGAGAGGTGCTGTCGACGACCCTGCCCTCCGGCACGCTCACCAAGCTGGTGCAGAACGAGGCCAACCGCTTCGTCGTGAACGATGCGGAGGCGCGTTCGTATTTGAAGGATCTGTACGACGACCTCCACCTCGATTTCGAGGAGCCGCTGGATGGCGACGGGTGAGGGCAGAGCAGCTCCTGGAAGCCCGCGGGAGGCATCGTCACGCCCGCGGTCAAGCTCGGGCCTAACGCACCTTGTGGCTTGAACGCGAGGGGCATTTCAACGACCATCGGCGCCAGGAGACGCCCCGCGCGATGGAGCCCCTTCCCGTGTATCTCACCGACCTCACGCCCACCCAGGTTCGTGTCGGCTATGGCCAGCTCGGTCTCCACGGCAGCCTCGGCTACGAGAACAAGGCCGTGCGCGTCGCCGACCGCTCGTATTCGCATGCCCTGAGCGCGCACCCGCCCTCGCGCGTGCGCTTCCCGCTCGGCGGGCGCTACGGCGCCCTCCGCTGCCACGTGGCGCTCAACGACGACGTGCCGCCGGGCCGCTCCTCCGCGGATTTTTCGGTATTCGCCGACGGCCGCCTCGTCGCTGTCGTGCCTCAGGTGCTCGCGGGAGCGCCGCCGCGCGAGCTCGTCGCCGACGTGCGCGGCGCGAACACCCTGGAGCTCGAGATCCGCACGAGCCGCTGGGAGTTTTGCCACGCGGTCTGGCTCGACCCGGTGCTCGACGAGGCGCCGCCGGCGCGCGCCGCGGAGCGCCTCCTCGATTGCCTGGGACGCGCCGAGATCACCCTGCCTCGCGTGGCGCCGTCCGCGCGGCGCTGCATCGCGACGGTGGTGTCTCCGGGGTACACCGAGCTGCTCGACGACATGCTCGGGTCGCTGTACGCCCACGGCGGCTGCCAGGACGCGCTGCTCGTCGTGTTCGCGCTCGACGCCGACGCGGAGTGCGTGAGGGTGGCCGGTAAGTACGGCGCGACGCTCGTCCCGTGCCGGTCGCACGCGCGCATCAACGCGACGAGCAAGGCGCTGCTCTACACGGTCGCACGTGTGGTCGACGCGGAGCGGTACCTCTGCCTGGACGCCGATATGCTCGTGCTGGGCGACCTGCGCCCGATCTTCGCCGCGCTCGAGGCGGCGCCCAGCGGGAGCATCCTGGTGTGCCGCGAGGGCAACAGCCGGGGGCTCGCGAACCTCGGCCAGGCGTTCCGCGACGCGTACTGGGGCAACGCGAACGACCTGAAGGCGCTGAAGATCACCGGCGCCGAGCTCGCGTACCCGCTCGCCGTCAACGACGGGCTGTTCGCGGCCGAACGCTCGGCGATGCTCGCGCTCGACGGCTTCATCCGAGAGCTCCCCGGAGCGGTCGCGTGGGTGGACCAGCGACGCGACAACTGGTGGCGTAACCAGTTCATCTTCAACCTGGCGCTGGCCCGATTGGACTGCGCCGTCGAGCTCGATCCGACCTGGAACCTCCAGCTCCACGCGCAGGACGTGGAGTGGGCCGATCGCGACGGCCGCGCGCGCGCCGAGTGGCACGGCCGGCCGGTGCGGGTGCTCCACTTCAGCGGCGTGGGCCGGCGCAAGTACCCGGAGCAGCGCAACAAGTTCGTGCGGGTCTCCGACCCCCTCACGGGGGGAGGCGGCGGCGACCCCTACGCGGCGTTCCTCGACGCGCTGCGCGCGTGGATCGGGCGCTTCGGGCTCGCATCGCTCGCCTGGTCGTTCTACGGCGTCACCGACGCCACAACCGCCCGGGTGGCCGACCCCTCGACGTTCCCTCTGCTGGCGTTGCTCCACTACCTGGTGCGCACCAATGGATGCGTGCGCGTCCTCGAGACGGGCACCGCCCGCGGCATCTCCGCCGCCTGCCTCGCGTCGGCGGTGGCTCATCGCGCCGAGGGCCGGGTCGTCACCCTCGACCCTTACCGCCACGCGGAGCGGAGCGAGATGTGGAAAATGCTGCCCGAATCCATCCGCCGGTGCATCGAGGAGCGCACGGTGGGCTCGCTCGAGGGGATGGCCGCCGCGCTGGAGGCCGGGGAGCGGTACGAGGCTGCGCTGCTCGACTCGATCCACACCGAGGAGCACGTCTGGGCCGAGTTCGAGCTGGCGTCACGCCTGGTGTGCCCAGGAGGCCTGATCCTGATCCACGACGCGATCTATGCGCACGGCACGGTCGGCAAAGCCCTCCTGCGGATCCAGGCCGCGGGCTATGATGTCACGCGCCTGTGGACGGCGGAGTCCGGCATCCACGAAGATGACCGTCTGGGCCTCGCCGTGATCGAGAACCGCCGCACCCGTGAGGCCGCCACGCCGTCGTGAGCGGAGCGCCGACGCTGCCGACCGATGCTCGCCACCTGCATCATGCCCACGCACGATCGACGCGCCTTCGTGCCGCGCGCGATCGAGCGCTTTCTCTCGCAGGACATCGACGCGATCGAGCTCGTGATCCTCGACGACGGCGCAGACGCGGTGAGAGACCTCGTGCCCGAGCACCCGCGGATACGCTATCTGCGCCATCCTCGGAAGCTCTCGCTGGGCGAAAAGCGCAACGCGCTCTGCGGCGAGGCGCAGGGCGCGGTCATCGTGCACTGGGACGACGACGACTGGTACCCCCCGTGGCGCGTGCGCGTACAGCTCGAGGCGCTGCGCTCGCGCGACGCCGACGCGTGCGGCAGCCGCACGACCTGGTACCACGAGCCCGCGACGGGGCGCGCGTGGCGCTATGAGTATCGCGGCGCCGACGCGTACGTCACCGGCAACACCCTCGCGTATCGAAAGGCCTTCTGGGAGAAGAACCCCTTCGCCGAGGTGCAGGTGGGCGAGGACACCCGCTTCGTGCGCTCGGTGCCGCGCGGGCGCCTCGTCGACCTCGCGGATCCTGGCCTCTGCGTCGCCACGGTGCACCCGGGCAACGTGTCGCCCAAGCGCCCCGCGAGCAGCGCGTGGACGCGGGTGGACCCCGACGCGCTGCCCTCGGCGAGGGGCGCGGACGGGCAGCCGCAGCGTTCACCCAGGCTGCCTCGCGTGTCGTGCATCATGCCCACGGCCGACCGGAGGCCCTTCGTGACGCTCGCGCTGGAGCTCTTCGCCGCGCAGACGCTGCCCGATCGCGAGCTCGTGGTGGTCGACGACGGCGGCGATGCCGTGGGCGACCTCTGCGAGGGCGCTCCCGGCGTGCGCTACGTGCGCCTCCCGCAGAAGATGTCCATCGGCGCGAAGCGCAACGTCGCGTGCCAGAGCGCCACGGGGGAGCTCATCGCCCACTGGGACGACGATGACTGGTACGGCCCCGAGCGGTTGCGCCTCCAGGCCGAGCCCATCGCGGCGGGGCGCGCGGACGTCACGGGGCTCGAGAACGCCTACACCCTGAAGCTGCCCGAGGGGGAGTTCTGGGGCACGTCGAGGCGGCTCCACCAGCGGATGTTCGTGGAAGACGTGCACGGAGGGACATTGATGTTCCGCAGGTCCCTCTTCGATGGCGGCGTCCGATATCCTGACACGAACCTCGCCGAGGACGCCGCCCTGCTCCGGGCGCTCACGACCCGCGGGGCTCGGCTTGAGCGCGTGGGGAACGGCGGCGTGTTCGTCTATGTACGCCACGGGCGCAACGCGTGGCGCTTCGACGCGGGGCGTTTCCTCGACAGCTCGGGCTGGTGCCGCGTCGAGGCGCCGGCGGCGATGCCGGGGGCCGCCGTCGAGCGGTACCGCGCCGCAGCCTCGGGGGCAGCCGCTGCGCGCGAGGTGCCGCCACCGGCGGGGCGCGACGCCTTCCGCGATTGCCTCGACGCCGCGGACGTGACGCTCCCCGACGCGCCCCTCCGCGCGGAGCGTTGCGTGGCTGTCGTCGCGGGGGAGGCGCACGCGAGCCTCCTCGACGCGCTGCTCGACTCCATCGAACGCAATGGCGGCATCCCCGACGTGATGAAGGTGGTGTTCATCGAGGGGGTGTCGCCAACCTGCGAGCGGGTGGCCGTGCGGCATCGTGCGGAGATCGTGCGCTGCCGCGCGACGCGCGCCCCGTCCCCCGCGCTGAAAGGCGCGCTCTACTCGATGGCCCGCGCCGTCGATGCGCGGCAGTACCTGTGCCTCGACGCCGATTTGCTCGTGCTCGACTCGCTCGCCGAGCTCTTCGAGCTGCACGCGCAGCTACCGGCCGGGAAAGTGCTCATCGCGCCCGAGGCCATGCCCCGCGGCCCTGCGACCCTCGCTGCGGCCTTCACGTCGATCTATCATGGAACCTCTGGGGAGCTCTCTTCATTTACGCGCGGAGACCCCTCCCTCGCGGCGTATCCCCACGTCGTGAACGACGGGCTCTTCGTGGCGGACCGCGTGGGTCTGGAGGCGGTCGACGGGTGGATCCGCTCCTCCGCCGGGATCGTGCAATGGGTGCATGCGCGCCGCGACGTCAGGTGGCGTCACAAGGCCGCGCTCAACCTCGCCCTCGCCAGCATCGGCGCCGGCGCCGCGCTCGACCCCGCCTACAACGTGCAGCTGCACGCCGAGCGGGCCGAGCCCGACGGCGGCGGCGCGCGCTGGCGAGGTGGACGTGCGAGGGTGCTGCACTTCAACGGCGCAGGACGCAGGCTCCATGCCGCCTGGTGTACCCGATTGCGGTGAGCGTCTGCCTGCGGGCAACGGTCCCGATCCGGCTGTGTCCGCCGCCCTGCCAGGGCGCGTGTTGGTGCGCCCTTTGCTGAAAGCCCGGCTCCCCGGAGGACATCTCATGACCGAACGCAAAGACCCCGCGAAGCCGTCGTCCAGTGTGCCGGCGCCGACCGAGAAGGGCGCGGGCAGCGCGAAGCAATCGATGGGTGGCCCGTCGGCGAAGCCGCGGGCGGCACGGACGAAACGCAGCCTCCTCGAGCGCGCGGCGACCGCGCTCGGCAGCGGGACGAGCAGTGAGGACGCCCGGGTGCGCCACGCGGCAGCAGCCGACCGCCTCGACGCGAAGGTCGACGCCACGGAAGCGCTCGTCGCCGCGATCCCCGAGAACGTGAACAAAGGCGCCGAGTACGCGCTACGCGGCAAAATGCCACAGCCGCCGCAAGGTGCCACGGCGAAGCCCGAGAACCTCGACGCGACAGCGAGCACGATCACCGAGAGCAACGAGTCCGAGAAGAACGGCGCCAAGGCGGCGCCGGGCGAAAATCCGAACCAGGGGCCTCTGCAGAAGCATCGGGTCGACTCGCTCGGTCGGGCGCTGACGACGAACCAGGGCGTGCCCGTCGGCGACAACCAGAACTCGCTGCGCGCGGGGCTGCGCGGCCCGACGCTGCTCGAGGACTTCATCCTGCGCGAGAAGATCACGCACTTCGATCACGAGCGCATCCCCGAGCGCGTGGTGCACGCGCGCGGCTCGGGCGCGCACGGCTACTTCGAGTGCACCGAGGACATCACCTCGCTCACCAAGGCCGCGCCCTTCGCCAAGGTCGGCAAGCGGACGCCTGTCTTCGTGCGCTTCTCGACCGTCGCGGGCGAGCGCGGCAGCGCCGATACGGTGCGCGACGTGCGCGGCTTCGCCGTGAAGTTCTACACCGAAGAGGGCAACTGGGATCTTGTCGGCAACAACATCCCTGTCTTCTTCATCCAGGACGCGATGAAGTTCCCGGACGTGGTGCACGCCGTCAAGCCCGAGCCGCACCACCAGATGCCGCAGGCGTCGAGCGCGCACGACACCTTCTGGGACTTCATCTCGCTCATGCCCGAGTCGATGCACATGATCATGTGGCACATGAGCGACCGGGCGATCCCGCGCAGCTTCCGGACGATGCAGGGCTTCGGCGTGCACACCTTCCGGCTCGTCAACGCGGCCGGCGAGGCGACGCTCGTGAAGTTCCACTGGACACCCGTGCTCGGTACACACTCGCTCGACTGGGACGAGGCGGTGAAGATCGCGGGCGCCGACCCCGACTTCCACCGCCGCGATCTCTGGGAGGCCATCGAGGGCGGCGCGTTCCCCGAGTACCTCTTGCAGATCCAGACGTTCACGGAGGCCGAGGCCGAGCGGTGGAGCTTCGATGTGCTCGACGCGACCAAGATCGTGCCGGAGGAGCTCGCGCCCCTGCGCACCGTCGGCCGGCTCGTCCTGAACCGCAACCCTGACAACTTCTTCGCCGAGACGGAGCAGGTCGCGTTCTGCACGCAGCACATCGTGCCTGGCATCGACTTCACGAACGACCCGCTGCTCCAGGGGCGCAACTTCTCGTACCTCGACACGCAGCTCTCGCGCCTCGGCGGGCCGAACTTCCACGAGATCCCGATCAACGCGCCTGTCGCCGAGGTGCACAACAACCAGCGCGACGGGTTCCACCGCCAGGCGATCAACCGCGGCCGCGTGAACTATGAGCCCAACTCGCTCGCCGGTGGCTGCCCCTTCCAGGCCGGCGCGCGCGGCTTCGCCTCGGTCGCCGAGCGGCTCCTGGCGCAGCAGGCCGCGACCGAGCCGAGCAAGCTGCGCGCGAAGCCCGAGAAGTTCGCGGACCACTACACGCAGGCGCGCCTCTTCTGGGCGAGCCAGGCGCCCGTCGAGCGCGCGCACATCGCGCGCGCCTTCCGCTTCGAGCTGACGCGCGTGCAGACGCAGGCGATCCGCGAGCGCATGGTCCGGATGCTGCGGAACGTCGACGAGGGGCTGGCCGCGCGCGTCGCGGCCGACCTCGGCATGCCGCTCCCCGAGCCGCTCTCGATGGTGGCGCCGCCCGTCAAGGACCCCGAGGTCGCGGTGTCGCCGGCCCTGTCGCTGTTCGCCCGGCCCGGCGATGGCCGTATCCTCGGCCGCCGCGTCGCGCTCGTCGTCGCCGACGGCGTGAGCGGGGCGGAGGCGGGCGCGCTCTACGAGGCGCTGCTGCTGGCGGGCGCGGTGCCCCGCTATGTCGGCGCGTGCCTCGGGGTGGTGCGCACCGCCGAGGGCGACGAGCTACCGGTCGAGGTCACGATCGAGGCGGCCCCGAGCGTTCTCTTCGACGCCGCGGCGCTGCTGCCCGGCAAGGGCGCGGCGGCGCTGGCGCGCGACGGGCTCGCTGTCGAGTTCGTCCAGCTCCAGTACCGCCACTGCAAGCCGCTGCTCGTGCCAGCGTCGGCCGCGCCGCTCGCCGAGGCCGCCGGCATGAAGGCCGCCGCGGCCGCCGCGGGGGCCGACCCGGGCCTGCTCGTCCTGCGGGACGACGCCGTGGGTGCGGCGGCGCCGGCGTTCGTCAAGGCGATCGCCATGCACCGCGCGTGGCAACGCCAGACCGAGCCGCCGGCGGTGTGACCCGGCCCGGCGCCCCCTGACCTCGTCTGGGCCTCGTGCCCCTCACCAGAGGCGCCGGCGCTCGCGACGTGCGCGCGCCGCCACGGCCGCGGCGGTCCCCAGGGCGAGCGCGACGGCCGCGGCGGCGGCGACGCGCTTGGCTGTGGGCGCGGCGCCGCCTTTGATCACGCGCAGGTTCGCCTTCGCCGTGGCCCGATCGCCCGCGAGCCGCTCCTCGCTGCGCTCGATCGGCTCGGCGAGGCCTGGCGGCGCCGCGGAAACGGCTTCGGCGCAGACATGGCCACGCTCGCCGAGGGAGCGAGAGACCCTCTCCAGATCGAACCGGATCACACCGGATGGTTCCATGGGCCCTGCATTTGCAATCGCCGTTCCCCATCGGTGCACCAGCGCGCTCGCCGGCTCGACGCATCGGTCGCGTGGAGCGCCCAGTCGCCCGCGGCGACGCGGACCACACCGGTTCAACGCGTCGGTCGCGTGGAGCGCCCGGTCGCCCGCGGCGGAGCGGATCTCGCCGTCGTCACCGTCGATCGCGCGCGGGAGCTCGTCCGCGAGCGCCTCCGCCTCGGGGCCGGCCGGCGCGCTCCGTCAGCGCCGTTGCGGGATCCAGCTCTCGATCATGTCGCGGTACACCTGCCGGACGACACCGCGCCCGCCCGGGTCGCCCCGGAGCAGCGCCGACGTGAGCATCGCGGCCTGCTTCACGGTGATGTGCGGCGGCAGCGGCGGGACCTCCGGGTCGGTGATCGCCTCCACCACCACCGGCCGGTCGACCCGGAAGGCCTCGTCCCACGTGCGCGCGACCTGGTCCGGGCGGTCGATCCGCACGCCGCGCAGCCCGAGCGCCTCGGCGTAGGCCGCGTACGGGAAGTCCGGCAGCGTCTGGGACGCCTCGAGCTTGGGATCGCCGCTCATGGCGCGCAGCTCCCAGGTGACCATGTTCAGGTCGCGGTTGTTGAGCACCAGCACGACGAGGCGCGGGTCCTTCCACTCGCGCCAGTACTTCGCGACCGTGATGAGCGTGTTGATGCCGTTCATCTGCATCGCGCCGTCGCCGACCATCGCGACGACAGGGCGGTCGGGGAAGGCGAACTTCGCCGCGACCGCGTACGGCATCGCGGGCCCCATCGTCGCCAGCGTCCCCGAGAGCGAGGCCATCATCCCAGACCGGATCTTGATGTCGCGCGCGTACCAGTTCGCCGACGTCCCGGAGTCGGCGGTCAGGATGCAGCCGTCGGGCAGCCGCGGCGACAGCTCCCAGTAGACGCGCTGCGGGTTCAGCGGATCGGCGTCGTTCATCGCCCGCGCCTCGAGCACCTTCCACCAGTCGGCGACGCTCTCCTCGAGCTTGCGCCGCCACGAGCGGTCGGTCTTGAGCTTGAGGTAGGGGATGAGCGCCCGCAGCGTCTCGGCGCTGTCGCCGATCAGGTTGACCTCCATCGGGTAGCGCAGGCCGAGCATCCGGCCGTCGATGTCGATCTGGACGCCGCGCGCCTTGCCCTCCTCCGGCAGGAACTCCGGGTAGGGGAAGTTCGAGCCGACCATGAAGAGCGTGTCGCAGTTGGCCATCATCTCCCAGCTCGGCTTGGTGCCGAGCAGGCCGATGGCGCCGGTGACCCAGGGCAGGTCGTCGGGGAGCGCCGCCTTGCCGAGCAGCGCCTTGGCGACGCCGCACCCGAGGATCTCGGCGGCGCGCACGATCTCCGGCGCGGCCCCGAGCGCGCCCTGGCCGATCAGCATCGCGACCCGCTTGCCGGCGTTGAGCAGGTCGGCCGCGCGCCGCAGGTCCTCCTCCTTCGGCACCACGCGCGGCGAGGCGTAGCCGACGCCGGTGTGCACGGTCCCGTGCGTGTGCGGGGGCTGCTCGACGGCGTCGAGCTCCTGGACGTCCTTGGGGACGATGACGCAGGTGACGGTGCGCTCCGCCCTGGCGATGCGCATCGCGCGGTCGATGAGGTGGCGGAGCTGCACGGGAGAGGACGCCATCTGCACGTACTCGTGCGCGACGTCCTTGAAGAGCGTCAGGAGATCGACCTCCTGCTGGTAGCTCCCGCCGAGCGCGGCGCGGTCCTGCTGGCCGACGATGGCCACGACCGGCTGGTGGTCCAGCTTCGCGTCGTAGAGCCCGTTCAGGAGGTGGATGGCGCCGGGCCCCGAGGTCGCCAGGCACACGCCGACCTCGCCGGTGAACTTCGCGTGGGCGCACGCCATGAACGCGGCCATCTCCTCGTGCCGCACCTGGATGAACCGGAGGTCCGGAACGCGGTGGAACGCCCCGACGATCCCGTTGATGCCGTCGCCTGGATAGGCATAGACGCGCCGGACACCCCACGCGACGAGGCGCCTCAGCAGGAACTCGCCGACGGTCTGGGCCATGATTTCCCCCAGTCCGAGCTCGCAGGTGAGCTCGACCCTGCGCGCCGTGCGACAAACATGCCGCCTCGCGGCGCCGCGCGCTGCGTGCCGCGGCTGCGCGTGCGAGCGTGCGTTATGCGCGCGGGCGCAGGCGGGCAGGCGGCGTTTCCCTCACGTGAGGAGGGGCGCGGCGCGCCGCCGCGCCATCACGGCCCGCAGAGCTCCAGGTTCGGCGGCGGCGGCGCCGGGTACGCGTCGGTCGCCGTCTTCGCGAACTGGCACGCGAGATCGTCCGGCTGACACCCTGCCTGGGAGATGCACGCGCCGCTCTCGTCCGTCCCCTGACACAGGCACTCCTCATCTCCCGGGGCGCAGATCTCCACGAGCTCCATCATCCCTTCGTCCTCGTGGTTCAGCTTGTGGCAGTGCGCCACGAACTGGCCCGTGAACTTCCGGGGGTTCATGATCACGTCGCGCGGCCCGTCCTCGACCTGGACCCACATCGTGTCTCGCCAGTGGGCGAAGTTGGGCTCCTTGTTCGACGTGTTGGGGCACACGAGGAACGGGTTGATGTGGATATGGAAGGGGTGCCCGTCGAACGCGCGGATCTCCCACCGCTCCGCGCTCCCGACGGTCATGACCCGATCGCTCCGGTAGCCGCGGGCGCGCCGCTCGTCGAACTTGCGGCAGCTGATGTTCGGATCCGGGCAGATGCACACAGGCGCGTCCGGATCGACCTCGTGCGGGTGGTCTCCCGGGTCACAGGACATGAGCGCCACGTCGCTGCTGAGATCCGGCGGCTTGCTCCCCGGCGTGGGCACGAGGAGCACCACCTTCTGGTGCACGGCCTCGACCGAATCGCAGCTCACCTCCATCTCCTTCCCGTCGACCGTGCCGGTCCACGAGGTCGGCGGCGCGAGCGCGGCCACGTCCGCCTCCGCGGGCAGGTTCACCTCGGTGGGCTCGCCCGCGCTCGGGTCCACGTCGACGATCGCGATCACGCTCCCCAGGAGATCGTTCGGCCGGCGCCCGACGAGGCAGAGCGTCTGCTTGCCTTCAGGCATCTTCACCATCACGTCGGCGCGGTACCCGGGGGAGACCCACACCGTGTCGCTCCTGTAGAGCTGCGGGAGCGTCAGCCCGTCGCGCGCGATCTGCGTCGTCTCGATGGGCGCCTTGTCGAAATCGGAGCACGAGGCGTCCTTCGCGACGTGGAGCTTCATCCCCATCTCGTCCGGGCTGCCCGCGTAGACCATGCGCCAGCGCTCCACCTGCCCGGGCGGCGTCGTGAGCCGCGGCCTGAGCTTGCCGTTGATCAGCGTGGCCCGGAGCGACTCGACAGCGAGGAAGTCGGTCACCGACAGGTTGTCCTCGGTGCAGGCCTCTCCCTCCTTCAAGGGCACCGTGTTCTCGTGATCGATGGGCACCTGCGTCATGACCATCACCCGCTCTCTGGCCCTGGCGATGCCGGGCAGCTCGTCGAGCGCGCCCTCGATGAGGAGCGCCCCGGCGGCCCCATCCATGACCTGGATGGCCGTGGAGCCGTGGATGTGAGGGTGGTACCAGTCCGTGCCCTCGTGGTGGATCCCGTCCTCGTCCAGGTCCCAGCGGTACCGGGCGCTCTCGCCCGGCCCCACCGCGTGCAGCACGTGGTCGCCGAAATACCTCCCCTCGGGCGCGCAGCCGTCGCCCTCGCACGGGTCCGCGGGATCGTCCGTCGCGAAGTTGGGCTGCACGTGCAGGCCGTGGCCGTGCAAGTTCGTCAGGTTGAAGTCGTGGCACGACCTGTTGCCATGGCCCATCATGCTCGCGATCTCGCGGAAGTCGCTCTTCGTGAAGTCGTTATGCAGGGTCACGTGGACCTTGCGATCCTCACCCTTCGGAATGCGGATCGTGGGGCCGCTCGTCATTCCGTTGTACGCGCGGAGACAGAACCGCCGCCCGTCGATCTCGACCTCGCTCGGGCCGAAGCGCAGCTCGTACGCTCCATCCGCGCCCGGCTGGAGCTCGGGGGGGTCCTCGTACGTGGACGTCGTCTGCGGCGTCGTGCTCGTCGAGCTCGTCGTGCTCGTCTCCTCGCCTCCGCCGCAGCCCGCGGGCGCCGCGAGGGAGAGGGCCAGCGCCGCGAGCGCGCCTGTGCGCGTGAGCGCGTGCGAATCGTCTCGTGCCATCGACTTGTCTCCTCCTTGCGCGACACTATCGAGCGGCGCCGCATGTGGATGGCCGAAGACGGTCACCCCTGGCTAGAATGCGGACAGTGGCAGGGTGTATGGACCTCGAAGAGCTTCGCGCCTTCCTCGCCGTGGTCGAGGCCGGCTCCTTCCTGGGCGCGGCCCGCGCGCTCGGCTCGTCGCGCACGACGCTCCGGCGTCAGGTCGCGTCGCTGGAGGCGCGCGCCGGCGTCCTCCTGCTGGAGAGCGTGCGGAACGGCGTCGTGCCGACCGAGGCCGGGCAGGTGCTCGCCCGGAAGGGGCGCGGCATGGTGCAGGAGGCGGCCGCGCTCCTCGCCTCGATCCGGGAGGTGGGCGACGCGCCCTCGGGCACCCTGCGGGTCATCCTGCCCGTGGGGCTGCCGCCGCACATGATGACGCCGCTGTTCGCCGCCATTCGCGGCGCGTATCCGAGGCTCCACGTCCACTGCCGCTTCAGCAACGATCCGCTGGGGGAGGCGCTCACGGACATCGACATCGCTGTCCACTTCGGCGAGGACGCGCCGAGCGGACACTGGATATCGCACGTCGTCCTGCGCGTCCGCGAGTGGCTCATCGCGAGCCGCGCGTACCTGGAGAAGCGCGGCACGCCGCAGACGATCGAGGATCTGAAGCACCATGAGCTGTTCGCGTGGCAGGCCCCGGGCGAGGACGCGCGCACCTGGCGGACATGGCGGGGGGCGCCGTTCACCGTGGAGCCGGCCCTCATCGCGACGGACATCCACTTCATCCGGCACTGCTGCATCTCCGGCCTGGGCATCGGCCTCGTCCCCGACGCGCTCGTGCCCGACCCCGACGTGGGGCCGGACGTGCTCGTGCCGGTGCTGCCCGACGTGGTCGGGCAGGAGCGGCCCGTGCGGCTCAGCGTGCCGGGGGCGCTGTCGGAGATACCGAAGATCAAGGTGTTCATCGGGCACGTGCGCGCGTCGCTCGGGAAGCTGTAGCCAGCGCGATCCGGACGAGCGTCACGGACGAGGCCGCGGGCTTCGCGGGGCACATGGTCTACGTCGGGCTGACGTCGAACGAGGGCCAGATAAGAAGGCCGCTGGGGACGCAGGGCATCGAGCTCCTGCACAGGTTCGCGAGCGCCGACGACGCTCGCGCCGAGCGCGCGGCGCCCAGCAAGCTGACGTGGACCAGGCTCGACCCGCGGTCGTTGAACACCTGTGTCTCCGTGCTCAAGGAGGATCTCGCGTCGGGCGTCACCGACGCAGGCGCGCAGTCGCCGCTCGAGAAGGACTGCGGCGCGAGCGCAGCGTCAGGGACCAGCTACGCCTGTGAGCTCGCGTTCGCCGTTCGCGCCATTCTCTCTGAAGCATCCACTCGAATTTATTCGGGAAAATTCACAGGGAGGCGGGGAGGCGGGGAGTAAAATCCCAGATCTCCCCGTCTCCCCGCCTCCCTGTTCAATTTTCCGCTCGAGATGCCGGTGCGCGGAGGAACTATAGCTGTATACTTGACAGTTGTAGTGTCTCGATGCAGGATGCCCCTCGTGATGACGTACAAGCTCGACGAGCTCGCGGGCGAGGCGGGGGTGGCGCCGCGCACGGTGCGGTACTACGTGCAGCGCGGCCTCCTTCCGGCGCCGGAGTTCCGCGGGAAGGACACCTCCTACGGGCGAGAGCACCTCGCGCGGCTCCGCGCCATCAGGGTCCTCCAGCAGGCGCACTTGCCGCTCGAGGAGATCCAGGCGCGCCTCGCTGGCGCAGACCTGGAAGAGATCGAGCGAATCGCCGCGGGGGCGCCGCCGCACGGCCTGGAGGCGCGCTGCGCCGCCCCGGAGGAGGCCGCCGCGGCGCCGCCCCCCGCCGCCGCCGCCGGCGCGCCGCGCGGCGCGCACTGGGAGCGGGTCGAGATCGCCGACGGGGTGGAGCTCCACGTGCGGACCGACGCCCCGGAGCGCTCGCGGCGCATCGCCCTCGATATCGAGTCTCGTTACACAACCCTTGCCCCGAAAGGCTCGCGATGAACCCCTCCCACGATCCTTCGCACCCGTCGCCGATGTCGTGTCTTCGCACCTCCGAGGGCCACCCGGTCCCGCTGCTCGGCGTCTCCCTCTCGGGCGAGGTCCTCGGCGGCGCGGCGCGGCTCGTCGTGCGGCAGCGCTACAGGAACGAGGAGCGCCGGCCGATCGAGGCGATCTACACCTTCCCGCTCCCGGGCGAGGCGAGCATCGCCGGCTTCGCCATGGAGTGCGCCGGCCGCAGGCTCGAGGGAGAGGTCAAGGAACGCGAAGCGGCGTTCCAGGCCTACGACGAGGCCATCGCCACCGGCCACGGCGCGGCGCTGCTCGACGAGGAGCGGCGCAACGTGTTCACGGCGAGCGTCGGCAACCTCCTGCCCGGGGAGGAGACGGTCGTCGAGGTCGCGTTCGTGCAGGCGCTCACGGCCGACGAGGGGGCGCTGCGGCTCATGATCCCGACCCTCGTCGCGCCCCGCTACATCCCCGGCGCGACAGGGGGCGACCGGACCGCGCACGGCGTCCAGGAGCCCACGGGCGACGTGCCCGACGCCGACCGCATCTCCCCCGGGATCGCGCGGGTCGACTACGGGATCACCGTGGATATCGTCTTCGATCTCGGGCGCGACGTCGCGATCGAGAGCCCCTCGCACGCGCTCTCGGTGCGCCGCGAAGAGGGGTATCGCCAGCGGGTCTCGCTCCGGAACGACAAGGCCGCGCTCGATCGGGACATCGTGCTGCTCGCGGCGGGCGCGCCGGGCGTGCAGGCAGGCGTCGTGTGCGACAGGACCCCTGGCCAGGAGGGGACCTTCGCCCTCACCGTGGTGCCGGACCTCTTCGACGAGACGCACACGCATGCACACGCGAAGCGGGCTTCCTCCCGGCGCGACGTCGTGTTCGTCGTCGACGTGTCGGGATCGATGCAGGGTGAGTCGCTCGACCAGGCGAAGCGCGCGCTCCGGCTGTGCCTCCGCCACCTCGCCGAGGGGGACCGGTTCGGGGTGATCGCGTTCTCCAGCGATTTCCGGGCGCTCGATCCGTCGCTCGCCCCGTTCACGCAGGCGACCCTGAAGGCCGCGGACGCGTTCGTCGAGGGCCTCCGCGCGGACGGCGGGACGGAGATGCTGAATCCGCTGCTCGCGGCCGTGGACATGCTCGGCGACGCGGAGCGAGACCGCGTCGTCGTGCTGCTGACGGACGGTCAGGTGGGCAACGAGGCGCAGATCGTCGATCGCGTCGTCCAGCGGGGCAAGGGGGTGCGGTTCTACGCGTTCGGCATCGGCACGAACGTGAGCGACGTGCTGGTGAGCGATCTCGCGCGCCGGACGGAGGGCGCGGCGGAGTTCATCCACCCGGGCGAGCGCATCGACGAGAAGGTCACGGCGCAGTTCGCGCGGGCGACGGCGGTCCGGGTCACAGGGCTCGAGGCGCGCTTCGAGGGGATCGACGTCGGCGAGCTCGCGCCGGCCGAGCGTCCAGCGCTCGTCGACGGGGAGCCGTGGGTGCTCTACGGCCGCTACGGGAAGCCGGGGATGGGGCGGCTCTCGCTCCGCGGGACCCTGCGCGGGGAGCGCTTCCTCGTCGAGGTGCCGGTCGAGCTCGCGGCGGAGGCGTCGCGGCCCGGGCTCGAGGCGCTGTGGGCGGGCGCGCGGGTGCGGGAGCTCGAGGAGTCGGAGCGCGGGCTTTCCGGCAAGCGCGCCGAGGTGATGCGGAAGCGCATCGTGGACCTCGCGGTCCGGCACCGGGTGGCGTCGAAGCACGCGTCGTTCGTGGTGATCGAGCGGCGGACGGGCGACCGGCGCGCCCACGGGCAACCCGAGGCGCGGCCCGTGCCGGTGAGCGCCCCGGCGGGGTGGGGGATGTCGAGCCACCGCGGTCCGGTGGCGCCGGCCGCCGTGTACGCCTCGATGTCGATGGGCGGGGGTGGCCCGATGCGGGGCGGCCCCGTCGTGATGAGGTCCAGGCTCGCTGCGCCCGCTCCCGCGGCGCCCGCCGGCCCGCCCAGGCCGGCGCCGGCCGCGAGCGGCCTGCTGGCGCGCGCCAAGCAGCTCTTCCAGCCGAGCGCAGGGGCCGCGGCCGCGGGCGGCTCGGCCGACCGGGATCGGGCGGCGAGCTGGGTCGCGCCCCCGGCCGCCGCCGCGCCGGGCGGCCCCCCGCCGCCGCACCACGTGCCCCCGCCGGCCCCGGCGCCGGCCGCCGCGCCGGCGCCGAGCGTCGCTCCTGACGGGGGCCCGTCCCAGGGCGACGGCCTGGGACGCCTCTTCGAGGAGCAGCTCGCGTCCGGGCTGTGGGAGCGCGGCGACTCGACCGATCTCGGCCGGCTCTCCAGCACGGCCCTGTGCCTCGCGGATTGCCATGACCAGGGTGTCGACTCGGCCCACCCCATCTACGGCGCCCAGATCGCCAAGGCGATCGAGGCGCTCTGCGCGCTGGCCGCGTCGCTCCTCCAGCGCGGCGGCGCCGACGGGGAGGTGGCCGCGGCGCTCGCGGCGGCCTACCTCGTCGCGAGCGGCCGGCGGCTGCGGGCGCAGGTCCGCGACGCCGTGGCGGCCGCCGCCCCGGAGGCGGTGCGCGCGCTGCTGAGCGAGATCGGGGACGCCGGGGCGCTCAGGAGAAGGGTCGACGCGCTGCGCGGCGCATGAAGTGCTCGCCGCGGCTGGAAGGCCGCGGCAGCCCTCGAGCCGCGCTCACGGATACGTGTCGTCCCCGCCCTTCGTGCCGGCTCCCGGGCGGGTCGCACCGCCCGGGCGAGGCTCGCCAGCCGGTGCTGCGCCAGCCGGGCGAGCCGCGCCAGCGGGGGTCGCGCCAGCGGGAGCCGCGCCAGCCGGGGCTGCGCCAGGCGGGGCCGCACCAGCCGGGGCCGCTCCGGCCGGTGCTGCACCAGCCGGGGCCGCGCCAGCGGGGCGAGCGGGGCCCTCCGGGAGCTGCGCTGTCCCCTCGATCACGATCTCCACGCGCGGCTCCTGCGGTTGCGCCGGGGCGCCGCCGCCCGCGTCGGCGGGCGGCAGATCGGCGAAGCTCGCCAGGCTGAGCCGCGCGAGGGGCACGCCGGCCTCCTTGGGCTGCGCCAGGAAGAGCAGCACGGCGCGCGCCTGGGCGACCGTCACGTCCCAGCCGTTGCGCCACGCCACGCCAGGCGTGCCGCTCGCCGTGTGGCCGACGACCTGGTAGTCGAGGCCCTTGAGCGGCTCGTTGCTGCGGATGATCGCGGCGATGTCCCTCAGCACCTTCTCCCCCGCCGGGGAGAGCGCGTCGCGGTTCCCCTTGAACAGGACCCGGCTCGGGATCGAGATGACCACGCGGCCGTCGCGCGGCGCGACCGTGACGTCTCCGGAGGCGACCGGCAGGAACGCCCTGAGGACGTCGCTGTCGCGCTCCGGCGCCGGGCGGGCCCCGGCCGGCTCGCCGCGCGGCGGCGTCGCGCCCGGCCCGACGTCGAGGCCCGAGATCGGATCGTTCGCCCAGTGTGGATCGGCCGCGGCGCCGCCGCGCGGGCCCTGCTCTTCCAGCTGGCGGACGCGCGCCTGGCTGGCCACGAGCTCGCGCTGGAGGCGCTCGGACCGGTCGAGCTGAGCTTGCCATTCGAACTCGGTGTAGCCGCACCCGGCGAGGAGCGCAGACGCGACCAGCGCGGCCAGGCCGCGCCCGGCGAAAGCGGCCCGGAGGGCGCGGGGAGGGGAGGCCTCGGCGCGCCCCTTCGCGCTCACCGCTGCGACACCCGAAACAGGCAATTGCACTTTGCAGGCTCCTTCTCGCCGGATCATCCGGATCCATCCTTCTCGCGCCGGTGCGCTGAGCGGGCGGGAGCCTATCCGAGCGGCGGTGATCCCACAAGGCGCGGCCGGGCCGGGGCGCGCCCCGGCCTCGGAGACCCCGGCAGGGGACCGGGCCGAGGGACCGGTCCGCTCCGGGAGCGATCCGCCCGCGCGCGGTCCCGCGCTCGCTTGCGATGGGGGTGTGCCTGCCTACGACAGCCGCTCGTGGCCGGCGCCGTTCGGCAGCGAGGCCTGGTGCGCTTTCCTGCGGTGCTCGAGCTCGGCAGAGATGAGCCGCACGAGCTCCGTCGAGAGGACGATCGCCTCCCGAGGGCCATATCCATGCTTGCTCAGCTCCCGCGCGACCGACTTGGCCAGGATCTTCATCGCCGAGTCGATCTCTCCCGGCGTCTTCGATGTCGACGTCGAGAAGAGGCTCGCGGTCATCCGGGTGTCGGCGCCTCGCCCCTGGCCGTCCTCGGGCGCTCGGCGCAGCGTCGGCTCGCGCTCCGGAGGCGCTGCGCTCCGGAGCGATGGCCTGTCGATCGCGTGGCTTTCGTGGTTTTCGGCCGATGCGGGCGTCGTCGTGCTCGTCGTGCTGTCCGTATGCAGCGATGTCGTGTTGTGCGCGCTCACGGTGGATCCCCGTCGTCGTTTAACGGTTTTCTCGCCTTCGTCCTTCGGCCTTCGTCCCCGCGCGAGAGGCGCTGTTCATCTCGAGCCCATGCCGCTCGTCGCAGCGGCAGGCATCGGTGGATTTACGTCGCGAGGCGAAGTTGACGGCAAAAAGCAGGAATGGCACCTGCCGGGGTAGTGTGGAGGCGGACCACAGCGGCCCCTGACCCCACGATAGCAGGGCTCCGATAAAGGGCATCACTTCATCGGTCGTTCGCGCGCGAACACCCATGTTCGCGCGCGCCGCCGGCCGACGCCGAGGGGGCGCTCCCGCGAGACTGCAACTCTGAGTGTGCGCGCCAATGCTCCGCCCGCAGGGGGCGCCGTCCGCCGCGAGCGCGAGAGGTGGCTTGCCCGGGGCAGACCCGGGTGCGTCTGGCGCGCTCGCCGCGCGGGGCGGGGGGCGCCGCCGCCCGCGCTGCGCTCCGCCGGGGAGCGCGGACGCACGCGCGCGCGGAACGCGCGCAGATCGCACGCAGATCGCGCGCGGATGAGGCACAATCGACGTTGAGCACGGATGTCGAGTCGGATGTTCGCTGGTCGGACAGGGCTTGTTAGGAATCGCACGCCTTCCATTGACGATGTGTGTTTCCTGCGGTATTCGATGGAATCGTTGGCGGCCCGACGCTGCGGCGCCATGGGCGTCCGGAGGGAACTCCGGGCTTTGTAGAGCCGGCGGCGCGGTCGATCGACGCGACGTCCTTGCTTCCGTGTGCCGATCCATGGCGCCGTTCGCTGCGGCTCGGCCGACGGCGGACGTTCCGAGTTCATCATGTGTAGGGGGGAAGTATGGCCACACTGTGCAGGCCGGAGGTCGCGGTTCCGGAGTTCATCATCACGCGGGAAGACACGCTGAAGCTGGCGGAGCGGCTGCACGCGAGAAACCCGCAGCTGAAGCTCGTGCTGCGGCTCATCAACGGCACCGGGGTGCAGAAGCGCCACATCGTGCAGCCTCTGGAGCAGGCGCTCGCTCACCCTGGGTTCGAGATCCGAAATAGAATTTACGAACGGGAGGCCAAGCGTCGGGTGCCGCCAGTGATACGGCAGGCGCTGGAGAACGCCGAGCTCACGGCGCGGGACATCGACGCCATCATCTTCGTCTCGTGCACCGGCTTCATGATGCCGTCTATGACGGCCTATCTGATCAACGCCATGGGCTTCAGGCACGACACGCGCCAGATCCCCATGGCGCAGCTCGGCTGCGCGGCCGGGGCGGCGGCCATCAGCCGCGCGCACGACTTCTGCGCTGCGCATGCGGAGGCCAACGTGCTCATCGTGGCCTGCGAGTTCTGCTCCCTCTGCTACCAGCCGACGGACGATGACGTCGGATCGCTCCTGTCCGACGGCCTCTTCGGGGACGCGGTGGGCGCGGTCGTCGTCCGGGGCAGCGGAGGCACCGGCATCCGGCTGGAGCGGAACGAGGCGTATCTCATCCCGGACACCGAGGAGTGGATCTCGTACGCCGTCAAGGACACCGGGTTTCACTTCCGGCTCGACAAGCGGGTCCCCGGGACTATGAAGCCCCTCGCCCCCGTGATGCGCCGGCTCGTCGCGAGCCACGGCTGGGACGTGGGCAACCTCGACTTCTACATCGTCCACGCGGGCGGTCCGCGCATCCTCAACGATCTGTGCAGGTACCTGGAGGTGCCCCAGGAGTCGTTCCGGTACAGCAGGGCCACGCTGACGGAATACGGCAACATCGCGAGCGCGGTGGTGCTCGACTCCCTGGGACGCCTGTTCGCGGACAGGCCGATGCCCGACGGCGCGCGCGGCGTGATCGCGGGGTTCGGCCCGGGGATCACGGCGGAGATGGCCGTCGGCTCCTGGGTGAACGATCACGGCCAGAGCAGGGGCGGAGCGCGTTCGTCCTCCGCGGCGTGACAGCGGCCCTGTCGCTCCTGCCATGAAAATCGTGTGAGAAGGGGAAGGGAAGGCTGATGACCAACGCATCGCTCAAGACGCCGTCGCTGAAGTTCATGCTCGGAGGCGACCGTCCCGTCTGCCGCATGGGTTATGGCGCCATGTACCTGACCGGGCCGGGCTACTGGGGGCCGCCGGCCGACCCGGACGCGGCCGTCCGGCTCCTGCGGCGCGCCGTCGACCTCGGGGTGAACTTCATCGACACCGCAGACGCCTATGGCCCGGACACCAACGAGCAGATCATCCGCCGCGCCCTCCATCCGTACCCGGCGGGGCTCGTGATCACCACCAAGGGCGGGCTGCTGCGCTCCGGACCGGAGGACTGGACCGTCCAGGGGCGCCCGTACATCGTCCCGTGCGGGCGTCCGGCGTACCTCCGCCAGCAGGTGGAGATGAGCCTGCGGAACCTCGGGCTCGAGCGCATCGAGCTCTATCAGCTCCACCGCATCGACCCGGCCGTACCGCTGGCCGATCAGCTCGGCGAGCTCGCGCGGCTCAAGGAGCAGGGCAAGATCCACCATATCGGCCTCTCCGGGCAGCCCGAGGTCACCGTGGAGCAGCTCGCCAAGGCGCGCGAGATCACCGAGATCGCCGCCGTGGAGAACCTGTACAACGTCGCGGACCGCTCGGGGGAGAAGGCGCTGCGGTACGCCGAGCAGCACGGCATGGCGTTCATCCCGTGGTTCCCCATGGGACACGGCGACCTCGCCAAGCCCGGCAGCGTCCTCTCCGGGCTCGCCAAGGAGCGCGGCGCGACGCCCGCCCAGCTGGCCCTCGCCTGGCTGCTGCACAGGTCGCCGTCCATCCTCGCCATCCCCGGCACCTCGTCCATCAAGCACCTGGAAGAGAACTGTCGCGCGGCGGACATGAAGCTCGACGAGAGCGAGCTGGCCGCCATCGAGGACGCCGCCGCCGCCGCGAAGACGTGGCGTCCCTCGGCGTCGGAATCGGGGTCCGCCCACACGAAGGAGACGCCGTGAGCACCCAGCAGCCAACCAGCGCCGCCCACCCGAACGTCCAGAAGCTGCGCACCCTCTACGCCGATCTGTCGCGCATCGGGGAGTTCGTCGCCGACGACATGGTCCTGCACACAGCGCACCGGGAGCTCTGCCGCGACAGGGCCGCCGGCCGCGTCGTCGGCAAGGCGGCCGCCGCCACCCACGAGCGCGAGCTGATCCGCATGACCGGCGGCACGCTGCGGATGGACGTGCAGCACATCTTCGCCAACGATCACTTCGGCGCCGCGTTCGGCGTGCTGCGCGCCCACCTCGGCGGCGCGAGCCTGGCGATGCCGTTCTGCGGGGTCTGGCGCTTCCGCGGGGGCCTGATCACGGAGCACTGGGAGAACGCGTACGACGTGGCCACCGTGATGGGCTTCCTCGGCGACGAGAGCGGCGCCCCGCCCGCCTGAGGCGCCGAGGGGCCGCGCCGCGAGGGCCTCGCCCCGCCCTTTGTCGTTCCCGCCATCCTCCCGGATCTGCTACTGCTGCGCGCCGCGCCGGTGCCCTCCCGGGCACGGCGAGCTCCCCGGGGAGCGCGCTCGCCGCACGTCAGCCATGGCTCAAGGTTACCTCTTCCTCATCATCGCCCTCGTCTTCAACGCGACAGCGAACATCCTGATGAAGCTGGCGTCGCGGCGCGTCACCTCGATGGAGGGGTTGTCCCTCGTCGAGAAGGGCCTCGCGCTCGTCAAGAACTATCACCTCGTGCTGGGGCTCGTGCTCTTCGCGTCGAACATCCTGTTCTACGTCCTGGCGCTCAAGCGCATCAACCTGTCGATCGCCTATCCGATCATGACGTCGGGCGGCTTTCTGCTCATCTCGGTCTTCTCCGTCTACTTCCTGCACGAGACGCTGACGGCGCTGCAGATCGGCGGCATCGTCCTCATCGCGGCGGGGATCGCGCTGCTCGCGTACAACATCGCCTAGGGCCTCCGGCCGGCCTCCGCGGCGCGACGTCGGACCGCGCCGGACCGGCTTGCCGGGTCCGCCCGCCCTCGGCGTGGGGCCGTGGTACGGTGGCGCGCGCCTCGCGCCCGAACGCCCTCACCCCGGAGACCGCCGCCATGCGCAGCCGAACGCTCCCGCGTGCCTTGCTCGCCGTGCTCCTCGTGACGCCCCTCGCGACGCCCCTCGCGACCACTGCGTGCCACGGCACCCCGAAGGACGCCGCGCACCCCTCGCCCGGCCCGGCCGGCGCCGCCTGCGGTCGCGGCGATCCGATGACGCGCACCGAGCTCTTCTTCGGCCTGGACCGGTTCGAGCTGCCCCCCGTGACGCAGGCGGAGTGGCAGCAGTTCGTCGACACGGCGATCACCCCGCGCTTCAAGGACGGGCTCACCCAGTTCGATGTCGACGGCCAGTACCTCGCGACGACGGGGAAGCTCATCCGCGAGGACAGCCGGCTGATCATGCTCCTCCACGACGGCGGCCAGGTCGCCTCGGACGCCATCGACGCGATCCGCAAGGAATACAAGGCTCGCTTCAACCAGGAATCCGTGCTGCGCATCGACGAGCCCGTCTGCGTCGGCTTCTGACGCCTGAAACCGCCGCTCTGGGGCGAGCTCCGCCCGCCGCGGGGACAGCGCGTGTCCCGCGCATGTCTGTTCGGAACAGCGCCTGTTCTCGCGGCTCGGCGGGGGCCTGAACGCGAAGATTCTTGACCAGCTGGGGGCTGGGAGACAGAGTTTTATTACAACTGCCAGGCTTCGGTCGGCGGGTGGCCGCGCATTGCGTTGCGCGCATCCGTCGGCGTGCTCGTGCCTGGCGTTCATACAAAAAGCGTTCGACGCGAGCGCTCCTGCTCGGCTCCAAAGGAGCAAGGAGATCCCCGTGCTGATGAGGCTTCGCTGGCGGTCCGGATGGGCCATGGTGAGTGTGGCTGTCCTTGGGTGCTCGGGCTCCGAAGGGCCTCCTCCGGAGGAGGAGAGCGTCCTGGAGAGCCAGGATGAGGTGCGCTACGACTTCCATGCATCCGCGTCTGGAAGGACGGTGTTCGCGGACGTCGTGGCCATAGATCAGATGTTCGTCTACGATCGCCTCGGCGCGTTCAACCCCGGGGGCATGGTGTACGCGCTCCGCCGGGACGTGGTGGCCGCCGATCCGTCGAGGCCCGTCGGTCCTGGCAACGCGACGCTGCGGCCGGGCAAGCGCCCGAGGCCCCTCGTCCTGCGGGTCAACGCCGGCGACAGGCTCTCCATCTCGTTCACCAACTGGCTCACGCCCGCGACCGGCGCGCTGCCGAGCACCTCCACGTCGACCCGCGACGCCTCGATCCAGGTGGTCGGGCTCCAGATCCGGAACATCGACGCGCTCGCAGGCGACGTCGGGAACAACGAGAGCTCGCTGGCCGCGCCGGGCGAGACGCGCAGGTACGAGCTCTTCGCCGGCCGCGAGGGCACGTTCCTCATGCACAGCGGCGGCGCCATGGTCGGCTCGGAGCCCGGGCCCGGGCGGCGGGTCTCCCAGACGCTGTACGGCGCCGTCACCGTCGAGCCGCCGGGCGCTGTCGCGTACCGCTCGCAGGTGACGGCCGCCGAGCTCTCGGCCGCCTCCCTGAGCCCCTCGAACCCGGACGGCACGCCGCGCATCGACTACGACGCGGCCGACGCGTCCGGCCGGCCGATCCTGAAGATGATCGACGACGCCGGCGAGATCGTGCACGGCGACGTCAACGCCATCATCGCGGGCTTCGACGAGACGGAGGCCGGCTCCCCCGCCTCCGAGAACATGGGCTATTTCCGCGAGTTCACGGTGCTCTTCCACGACATCCTGAGCGTCGTGCAGCCCATCGCGGAGTACCAGGCGGACCCGCGCTACAACGGCGTGCGCACCGGCTTCGGCATCAACTACGGCGCCGCCAGCCTGGGCAGCGCCGTCTTCGCCAACAAGCAGAAGATCGGCCCGAGCAAGCGCTGCGAGGAGTGCAAGTTCGAGGAGTTCTTCCTGAGCTCGTGGGTCAACGGGGATCCGGCGCTGAACATCGATCGGGACGACGCCGGCAACGCGACAGAGGCCCTCTATCCGGACGACCCCTCGAACGTATCCCACGGTTACCTCGGGGATCCCGTCCGTATCAGGAACCTCCACGCCGGCCCCAGCGAGACGCACGTCTTCCACCTCCACGGCCACCAGTGGCTGCGGTCGCCGGGCAACGAGAAGAGCGCGTACATCGACTCGCAGACCATCGGCCCGAGGGCCGCCTACACGTATGACATCGCCTATGGCGGAGGCGGCAACCGCAACCTCACCGTGGGAGACGCCATCCTCCACTGCCACCTGTATGCCCATTTCGCGCAGGGCATGTGGGGGCTCTGGCGCACTCACGACGTCTTCGAGGCGGGCACGCCGGACCGCTCGCTCCCGGACGGCGAGCTCGCGGCGGGGACGCCCACGCCCGCGGTCGTGCCGATCCCCGGCGTCGCGCTGGCGCCGATGCCGACCTACGAGCGGACGTCGGTCAGGATGGCCGACGGCAAGACCGTGGAGCGCGACCCCATGCCGGGTTATCCGTTCTACGTCGCCGCGGTCGCCGGGCACCGGCCGTCGCAGCCGCCCCGCGACATGGAGCATGACGGCGGGCTCCCGCGCCACTACATCGCGAACGTCCCGCCGGGGGGCGCGGCGGTCGGCGGCCGCGGCCTCTTCGACGTGCAGCTCTCCAGGGCCGACGTGCAGCTCTTGCCGAAGGACGGCACCCCGTCGGAGGTGGCGGCCGCCAACTTCCACGCGGGCGCGTTCCCGGGCGCCGTGCGCGCGCCGGAGCGCTACGGCTTCCCCGTCAAGGGCTACCCGGCCTTCACGGCGGCCGGCAAGCCGGCGCTCTTCCTCGTGAACGGCCAGCCGCCGGCCGCGGGCGCCCCCTTCGCGGACCCGTGCCCGCCGGACGCGCCGGTGCGCACCTACCGCGCGGCCTACGTCCAGACCAACGCCCCCGTGAACCGGGCCGGCTGGCACGACGCGCAGGCGCGCATGATCGTCCTCGAGAAGGACGTCGAGGCCACCCTCGACGGCACGAGGGCGCCGGAGCCGCTGTTCATCCGCGCGCAATCCGGCGAGTGCGTGGTGTTCCACGCGACGAACCTCATCCCGGCGGCGCTCGCGGCGGACGACTTCCAGGTCTTCACGCCCACCGACGTCATCGGCCAGCACATCCACCTCGTGAAGTTCGACGTCACCTCCTCGGACGGTGGGGCGAACGGCTTCAACTACGAGGACGGGGCCCTCGCGATGGAGGAGGTGGTGGCGCGCATCCAGGCGGCCAACGCGCTCGGCGGGGCCCTCGCCGCCGGCGTCAGGAGCGGCGAGCCCGGGGCGCGCGTGCGGCTCGACGACCCGACGCGCCACCCGCGCATGGCAAGCCCGTCGCTCGGGGCGCAGACCACGACACAGCGCTGGTATGCCGATCCGATCCTGAGCGAGGCCGGCCAGGACCGCGCGCTGAGCACGGCCTTCACCCACGATCACTTCTCGGCCTCGTCGCACCAGCACCACGGGCTCTACGGCGGGCTCGTCGTCGAGCCGGCCGGCTCGATCTGGCGCGATCCGGAGACCGGAGCGCTCTTCGGCGATCGCAGCGACGGCGGGCCGACGAGCTACCGCGCCGACATCCTGTTTCCCCCGGGCGACCCCCGGAGCCCGTTCCGCGAGTTCAACCTGAGCATCGCCGATTACGGCCCCGTCTACGACGAGTGCGGCCGGCCGGTGAACCCGTCGTCGCAGGCGCCGGCGCCGCTGCCGGTGGCCATCACCCATGGGCCCTCCACCCCGGACGCGATCTCGTGGCGTGACTCGGGCGTCGGGCTCATCAATTACCGGAACGAGCCGATCCCGCTCCGGATCGCCGAGCGCAACTGCAGCACGCGCGCGGTCGTCCAGAAGAGCGGCGACGCCGGCGCCATGCACAACGTCTTCAGCTCGCGCGTCCACGGCGATCCCGCGACGCCGCTGCTCCGCGCGTACGACGGCGATCGCACGCTGATCCGCCTCACCCAGGGCGCGCAGGCGGAGCAGCACGTGTTCACCGTGCACGGGAAGAAGTGGCTGAACGAGCCGACCGATCCCGACAGCGGCTACGCCAACGGGCAGGCCATCGGCGTCTCGGAGCAGGCGGACCTCGCGCTCGACGCGGCGCCCCTCTTCCGGAAGAACGCGGCGGGCGGCGCGGACTACCTCTATGCGGGCGCGCCGACGGACGATCTCTGGGAGGGGCGGTGGGGCATCCTGCGCGTCCACGGCGAGCGGCAGGCGGATCTCCTGCCGCTCTCGGGCGCGTCGCTGCCGAGGGGCAGGCGCCGGGAGGTCGAGGTGTGCCCGCCGGAGGCGCAGAAGAGGGCGTATGTCGTCCACGCGATCACCGCGCAGGGCAACCTGCCGGGCGATCGCCTCACGTACAACCCGACGTACGGGCTCCACGATCCCAACGCCATCCTGTTCGTGCTCGAGGAGGATCTGGCCGCCCTGCGCTCGGGCGCGCGCCCGCCCGAGCCGCTCGTCCTGCGCGCGGCGGCCGGCGAGTGCGTCGAGGTCACGCTCGTCAACGACCTGCCCGAGGATCCGCCGAAGTCGCCTCACTGGAACTACAACGCTCCCATCGTCGACGGGTTCAACGTCAACCAGGTGAAGCCGTCGAACCGCGTCTCGCTGCACCCGCAGCTCGTGGCGTATGACGTCACGGCGAGCGACGGCGCGAACGTGGGCGAAAACCCCGATCAGACGGTCGAGCGCGGGAAGCAGCGGACGTACACCTGGTATGCCGGCGACATCTCCGTGACGGCGCGGGGAGACGTCCGCTGGCAGCCCATCGAGCTCGGCGCCGTGAACCTCAAGGACATGGCGGACGTGGTGAACCACCCGATGCACGGGGGGATCGGCGCGCTGATCGTCGAGCCGGAGGGCGCCGTCTGGTACCCGAGCCGGGACTCCCGCGCGGCGGCCCAGGTGAAGTACCGGGACGAGAACGGCTCCGAGATCTGGTTCCGCGAGTTCGTGCTCCTCTACCAGGACGAGGTGCCTTTGCAGTCGGATCAGGAGGCTTTCCGTTGCCTCAACCCGGCTCTGGGCTGCGGCGCCACCCTCGCGAACGTCGCTGGCCCTCCCGATCCCGACTTCACGGGCCACAAGGCGTTCAACTACCGCGCCGAGCCCATCTGGGCGCGGCTCGGCGTGGGGCCGGACGCGCCTCTCGGCACCCGCCCGGGCCTCGACGTCAGCGGCGTCTTCAGCTCGGCGGGGCGCGGCGATCCGGCGACGCCGATCTTCACGGCGGGGCGTTATGACCGCGTGCGCTTCCGGGTGCTGCAGGCCTCGGGGCACCGGCGCCAGCACTCGTTCGGGCTCTCGAACACGGAGTGGGCGTACAACCCGTGGGCGCAAGGCTCGGGATCCCGGTACCAGGGCCGTAACAGCAAGAGCTTCGCCGTGAGCGCGCACGGCGGCATCGGCCCCATGACCGCGTGGACGGTGACTCCCTATTTCAGGTCGGGCGGCATGTTCGATGTCCCCGGCGATCGCCTCTACATGGACCAGTCGAACGCCATGCTCACCGGCGGGCTCTGGGGCATCTGGCGGGTCAAGCCGTGAGCGGGAGGAGGGGCCTGTGATGCGACGGATCTCGGTGGACGGCGCCTCGATGGGCGCGCGCGGACTCTGGCTCTCGCTGGCCTGGCTCGGCGCCTCGACGGCGCTCGGTTGCGGCCGGAGAGAGGCGCTCCCTGCCTCGCAGGACCCGGGGGCCGAGCGGCCGGCGCAGCTCGCGCCGCCGGCGCAGCCCGAGGAGCCGGCGGCTCCCCTGCAGGAGAGCCGGGTCGAGCGCGATGGGCTCTCCATCGCGTTCGCCCTGCGGCCGCTGGATCGCGGCCAGCAGGGCGGGGGGACCGGCCTCGGGGCGGCGCCGGCCGCGGCGGTGGCGGGCTCCGACGTCGTGGCCGAGTTCACCATCACCGACGCGTCCACGGGCGCGCCGGTCCGTGGCCTCACGCCCCTCGGCTGGATGTCGCGCCGCGCCGGGGCGGACGGCGCCGCCGCGGCGCGCTTCTCCGGCGGCGCGCCAGCGGCGAGCCTCGCCAGCGGCGCGCCAGCGGCGAGCCTCGCCAGCGGCGCGCCAGCGGCGAGCCTCGCCAGCGGCGCGCCAGCGGCGAGCCTCGCCAGCGGTTCCTCCGCGGCGAGCCTCGCCAGCGGCGCGGTCGACGCAGTGCCGGACGAGGCGGCGTGCCGGGGGAAGATCAAGAGCTTCATGGCGGGCCTCCTGTCCGTGCGCCCCGAGGTCGACATGAACGCCTACCTCCTCTGGACGCTGAACCAGGACAACACCCTCTCGGCCATCAACCCGCAGGTCGCCCTCGCCAGGACGCAGCTCCGGAGCGTTGTCAGCCTCGCGGGCCGCGGCGTCTCGTTCGTGATGCACCCCGACCGGGAGAGCCTCTACGTCACGCTCCGGGGCGGGCACGGCCTCGCCGTTGTCGACACGCGGCGGGGGCTCGTCCGGACGAACGTCCCCGTCGGCCAGGATCCGTCGCGCGTCGTTGTCGCCCCCGACGGGCGTACGGTCTGGGTGGGCAACGACGGCGACGGGACGGTGAGCGTCATCGACGCCCGCTCGACGGACGTGCTGAAGACGCTCCCGGTGGGCCCGGGCCACCACGAGATCGCCTTCACCGGCGGCGGCCGCGCCGCGTGGATCACGAGCCAGCAGGGCGAGTCGGTGGCCGTGGTGGACGGCGAGACGCTCGAGCCGCTCGGCGAGATCGCGGTGGGCGAGGGGGTCGTCTCCATCGCGGCGAGCGATGAAGCGGGCGTGGTCCACGCGGCGAACGCCGCGCGCGGCGAGGTCGTGATCCTCGACGTCGCGCGCCGCGCCGTCGCCGGGCGCGTCGCCCTGAAGGCCGGGCTCGGCGCGCTCCAGTTCGACCCGCGCGGGCGGTTCTCGTTCGCGCTGAACCCGTCCGCGAACGAGGTCGCCGTTCTTGACGGCGCGACGGGCGCGGTGGCGCACACGCTCACCGGGCTGGCCGCGCCGGACGCGGTCACCTTCACCGGGTCCTTCGCCTACATCCGCAACCGGGGCGCCGCGCGGGTCTCGCTCGTCGACCGGTCGGCCCTCGGCGGCCCGGCGGCCCCGCCCCTCGTCGACATCGCTGTCGGCCAGGGCCCGCCTCTCGCCGCCGCGGCGCCGCCAGGGCCGGCCGCGCTCGCCACGCCCATCGCGCCCCTGCCCGAGGGCAACGGCGCCCTCGTCGCGAGCCCGGCCGACAAAGCGCTCTACGTCTACGTGGAGGGCATGATGGCCCCGATCGGCACCTTGCCGAGCTACGGCCGCGAGCCGCGATCGATCCTCGTCGAGGACAGGTCGCTCAAGGAGGTGCGTCCGGGCGTGTACGCGACAACGGTGCGCCTCGGCGAGGGGGGGCTCTACGACGTCGAGCTCCTCCTCGACCGCCCGCGGACGGGGGTGTGCCTCGAGGCGACCGTGGCGCCCGCGCGCTGCGCCCCGGGCGACGGCGAGGCAGACGCGTCCGGCTGCGGGGGCGATCCCGTGAAGGACATCGCGATCGCGCCGCTCTTCGAGCCCGATCTGCGGCTCGCGGCGGGCGAGCCCGCGACGCTGCGCTTCCGCGCGACCGCCGGCGAAGGGGGCCCTCCGCTCGACGCGCTCGACGCTGAGGACATCGAGGTGATGGTCGTCCGGTTCCCGGCCGGATACCGCTTCCGCGGCGCGCCGCGGGCCGAGGGGGACGGCACGTTCTCCGTCGCGTTCACCCCGCCCGCGCCGGGCCAGTACCGCTTCCTCGCCGCCGTCCCTGGGCGCGGGGCGCCTGTCGGCGCGCTCCCGTTCGTCCCGCTGCGGGTCTCCGCGCGCGGCGCTGGCGCGCAGGGCGGAGGTGCGCGATGAGGCCCGGGGCGGCCCTCGCCGCGGCGGCCCTCGCGCTCGCGATCCTCTCGGCCGCGCGCTTCACGCCCGCGGAGGGCAAGGCGCCGCGCGTCGAGCGGATGAAGATCGGCGGCGTCTCCCGGGAGGACGACGCCGCCGCGGCGCGGTACTTCACCAACACCGAGCTCGTCGACCAGCACGGCCGCGCGCACCGCTTCTACGACGGGCTGCTGCGGGGCCGGAAGGTGCTCATCAACTTCGCCTTCACCTCGTGCAAGGGCGTCTGCCCCACGATGACGGCGAACCTCGCGCGCGTGCAGGCGCTGCTGCGGGCGCGCGGGCAGGCGGTGACGATGCTGACGATCACGGTCGACCCGGAGAACGACACGCCGGCCGCGCTGAAGGAGTACGCCGCGAAGTTCAAGGCGGGCGAGGGCTGGTACTTCCTGACCGGCACGCCCGAGAACGTCGCCACGGTGCTGAAGCGCCTCGGCGGCCAGGTGAAGCGGCCCGACGAGCACACGATGACGCTGCTCGTCGGCGACACGTCGACGGGCATGTGGCTGAAGGCGTTCGCCACCGAGGAGCCCGAGGCGCTCGCGCGCGCCGTCCAGCACCTCAACGACCCACGGTGAGGCCGACATGCGTTTCCTGTTGCTCGGTGCATCGAAAGCGCTGGTCCTGGCCGGCGCGCTCGCCGCGGCCTCGTGCGGCCGCGGGGGCGGGAGCGAGACTCTTGGCGAGCACGCCGCCCCCGCTCCCGCGGGGCCGCCTGGGCGCCCTCCGGACGTCGCCGCTGCCGCGGGGCCACCTGGGCTCTCCGCGGACGGCGCGGCGGAGGTGCGCGCCTCGCTGGCGACGGGCGTCGAGGTGCTGGACGAGGAGCTCGTGGATCAGGACGGCCGCCCCGTCCGCCTGCGCGAGCTCGCCAGGGACCGGGTGCTCGCCGTCAATTTCATCTTCACGACCTGCACGACGATCTGCTCGCCGATGACGGCCATCTTCGGCCGGCTCCAGGCCGAGCTCGGCGGCGCGCTGGACCGGGAGGTGCGGCTCGTCTCGATCTCGCTGGACCCCGCGATGGACACGCCGGAGCGGCTGAACGCCTACGCCGAGAAGTTCGGCCGGCGGAAGGGCTGGTCCTTCCTGACGGGGCGGCGCGAGCGCGTGAACCGGGTGCTGGACGCGCTCGGGGGGCGCGCGCCGATCAAGGAGCGGCACGCGCCGATCACGCTCATCGGGCGCGAGGCGGAGGGCCGCTGGACACGGGTCGAGGGCATCGCGCCGCCGGGGCGCCTCGCGGACGAGGTCCGGGCGTTCCTACCGCCGCAAGGGGCAGCGGCGCGGAGCGTGGATGGTGGCTAGGCCGGGGGCACGTCGTCCTGGCAGGGCGCGGCTCCGCCTCCTGGCTGCGGTGCCGGCGGTGGGGATCTGCGCGGCCGCGGCGTGGGCGCTCGGCCGTGATGAGCGAGCGCCCCGGGCGCACGCGCCTGCGGCGGGCGAGGCGGCGTCGTGCGAGGAGCTCTCGCCGGCTGCCCGGCGCGGCAAGCGCATCTACCAGCGCGGCGCGACCGAGGACGGCCGGGCCATCGAGGGCGCGATCGCCGGCGGCGCCGCGGCGCTCTCCGGCCGTGAGGCCGCCTGCGCGGGCTGCCACGGCCCCAGCGGGGAGGGGACGACCGAGGGGGGCGTCACGGCACCGCCGCTCGCGGCCGAGCGGCGCCTGGCGGCCAGCGGCGAGCGGGGTGGGGGAGCAGGGCAGGGCAGGGGGACAGGCGACGGGACGATGACCGCCGCCGCCCTGGCGACGGCGATCGGCGAGGGGCGAGGGCCCGCGGGGCAGCGGCTGAGCCCGGTGATGCCGCGGTACCACCTGGCAGAGGCGGATCTGTCGGATCTTGTTGAATATTTGGGCTGCGTCGGCCGGGATCTGGACCCTGGCGTCACCGCGGGCTCGGTGGCGCTGGGCGCCGCGCTGCCGCTGACCGGGCCGGATGCGCCGGTGGGCGCGGCCGCGCGCGACGTGCTGAGGGCGGCGTTCGCCGAGGTGAACGCGCAGGGCGGCATCTACCGGCGGCGGCTCGAGCTGCGCGTGGAGGACAGCGCCGGGCCGTCGGGTGAGGCCGGGGCGACGGCGCGCCTCCTGGACCGGGGCGTGCTGGCGCTGGTGGGGAGCGCCTTCGACGGGGATCCGGCGCTGCGGGCGCGCCTCTCGGAGGAGCGGGCGCCGCTCGTGGGGCCCTTGGCGCTGAGGGGCGCACCCGGGTTGGCCAGCGGGGCAGGCGCACCCGGGTTGGCCAGCGGGGCAGGCGCACCCGGGTTGGCCGGCGGCGCCCCGGTGGCGGGCGCACCCGGGTTGGCCGGCGGCGCCCCTGGCCGCGCGCGGGATGTCGCGGCAGGGGCCGACGACATGGTGTTCCAGGTGCTGCCGGGGCCCGACGTGCTGGCCCGCGTGGCGGTCAAGCACCTCGCCGGTGCTCCGGTGAACGCGGCTGCGGCCGCGCTGGTCGTGCACACGCGCGACCGCGCTGGCGAGGCCTGGGCGTCGGGCGCGCGCGAGGAGGCCGCCCATCGCGAGCTCCCGCCGCTCTCCACGCTGCCCTTCGAGCCAGGCCGCCTCTCGCCGCGCGACGTCGCCGATGCGGCGCGTGTGCATGGAGCGAAGCCGGTGCTCTTCTGGGGCCCCGGCGCAGAGCTCGCGAGCGCTCGGGCCGCGCTGGACGCCGCCGGATCGGCCGTGCCGATCTACGCCTCGGCGGGCTCGATCGCCGGCCACGCCGGGGCGCTGTCCCGCGACCTCGCGGGCCGCGTGCTGTTCCTGCACCCAGGTTCCCTGGGCGAGCGGGAGCGGGCCTCGGAGGACGCGCTGCGGGCCTTCCTGCGCCGGGCGGGCGTGGCGCCGGGGCCGCTCGGGGTCCAGGCGAGCGCCTACGTCGCGGCGCAGATCGCGATCGAGGCGCTGAAGCGCGCCGGCGCCCACGCGACGCGGGAGGGGCTGATCGCGGCGCTCGAGCGGCTGCGAGACTTCGACGCAGGCCCGGCGCCGCCCGTGACCTTCGCCCGGAACCGCCGGACCGGTGTCCTCGGAGCGAGCCTCCTCTGGATGGATCCGAAGTCCGACACCACCGTGCGAGCGTCGGAGTGGATCGAGGTGGTCCCGTAGGGCGGGGCGATCCCGACATCGGTCCTCCCTGCCCACGCACCGTGCTCTCGTGACCAGGGCGAGCGCAGCCATCGCGCGCGTCCTCGCCCGAGCCGATGAGCTCAGCGACCCAGGGTGATGGGAGCCTCCCCGGGGCTGGTTCCCCATGCGGGGTCGCGCTAGGCTCGGCGCCATGGGTGATCCCGCCGCGATGCGGAACATGAGCGCCGCGGAGTACCTGACGTGGGAGCGGAGCCAGCCTGCGAAGCACGAGTACCATCTCGGCGAGGTGTTCGCGATGGCGGGTGGCAGCCCTCGGCATAACTTGCTGTCAGGCGCCATGATCGCGGAGCTTCGAGCGGCCGTTCGCGGCAAGGGGTGCCATGTGCTGACGTCCGATCAGCGGATCTCGGCCGAGCAAGGGCAGCGCTACGTCCATGCGGACTCGGTCGTTGTGTGCGGCCCCGTGGACACGGAACCTGGCACGAGCGATGTCCTCACGAACCCGTGCATCCTTGTCGAGGTCCTCTCGCAGAGCACCGAGCCCCACGACCGCGGCAAGAAGTGGGCGGCGTACCAGCGCCTCGCCTCGCTGACCGACTACGTTCTCGTTTCGCAGACGTCTGCGCGGGTCGAGCACTATCGTCGCGAGGCGGATGGCTCCTGGCGCTACCGGGTGCTGGAGGCCGGCGACACGCTGACGCTGGCGAACGGCGCTACCCTCTCGATCGACGCGGTGTGCGAAGGCGCGTTCGAGCTCGCCGGCGACTGACGTGGGCGGAGGCCGCGCGCCCGTATTCGCCACGAGGTCGGCCTATCGGTAGCCACCGTGGCTGTTGCGCGGACCGCGAGACCGATCCCAGAGGATCGATCACGTCAAGATTCAACCGCAAGGGCGCAAGGGGCGCAAGGGACCAGAGGCGCGATGGTTTTTGACTTCCTCTTGCGCCCCTCACGCCCTTGTGGGTTGTCTTCCCTGCTGTGGATTTCTTCGGGGACATGGCCTTGCGAACGAGCTCGCCACCGATGACCTCGTGGAAACGCTCGCGCTCGGGGATGGCCAACAGATCGTCCGCGATGGCGAGGCGACGGGCGGAAGCGGCTCCGGACATGCCCGCAGGATAGCGTTGGCGGCTGTCGAGGGCACCACAGGTGTCGCCGACACGTCGCTGGGACCGACCAGAAGGCGAGGGCGCCCGCCCCTGACGACCTCGCCCGGGAAGCTCGCCGCAGCCCTACGGGAGCCAGCTCGACGCGTGCTCGCGCGCAAACTCCGCGAAGGAGCGCGGCCGAGCGCCGGTCACGTCGAGCACCGCGTCGCTCGTCTTCGGCCCCCGACCTTCCTGATGGAAGCGGAGCATCGCCGTGATCCCGTCGACGTGCTCCTGGGATACCGCATACGGCAGCATCGCCGCGCGGAACGCCTCCGCCGAGATCGACGCGAAGGTGACCTTCCGGCCGGTCGACCCGGAGATCTCGGCGACCATCGACGCGTACGAGAGCGGCTCCGGCCCGCAAAGCGTCAGCGCCTCGCCCTCGAAGCGGTCCGACGACAGGCACTCGGCCGCCACGCGGGCGATGTCGCGCGCGTCGATGACGTTCTCCTCGAAGTCCTCGCACGGCAGGCGGAGGACACCCTCCGTCCGGATCGCGTGACCGTAGTAGTTGATGAAGTTCTGCATGAAGCCGCCTGGCCGGAGGAGCGTGTAAGCGATCCCGGAGGCCTCGACCCCGCGCTCGATCGCGCGATGGACGCGCGCATAGAAGAACGCTTCGCTCTCCGCGCTCATGATCGAGAGCTTGACGAGCCGGTGGGCTCCGGCGCGCCGTGCCGCTTCGACCACGCGCAGCTCGGCGGTGACCTGATCGAGCATGTCTCCTGTCGCGAGGAAGACCGTCGTCGCCCCGCGGAGGCTCGCGTCGAGGCCGTCGCCGGTCTCGAGATCGACGCGCGCGACCTCGCCGGCGTGGTGGGCCGGCCTCCTCGAACGATAGACGCCGCGCGCGGGCAGCCCTTTGCGGTGAAGCTCCGCCAGGACCGCGCTCCCCACGACGCCGCTGGAACCGAAGATGATGTGCATGCGCGCAGCCTGGATCGCGCGCCAGGTCAGCGAATAGGAAGCATTTGACCCCTCTCGGCCGGCGGGATGGGGCGCGCGCCCCGCTGCCTGGCGAGGAGCTCGCGCGGCGTCAGGCCCGAGTGCTTCCGGCACTCGAGGATCCAGTGCGACTGGTCGGAGTACCCTGCTTCGTAGGCGAGATCGGCCCCGGCTCGCCCGCTCCGCGCGGCGATGTCGAGCGCCCGCTGGAACCGCTGGACGCGGAGGAAGTCACGCGGCGTCAGGCCGACCTCGCGACGGAACAGCTCGATGAACCTGCGGTGGCTCAGCCCCGAGGCCGCGACCTCCGCGGCGATCGCGCCCTCGGTGGAGCCGCGCGCCGCGCGCCGGACCGTCGCGGTCACGGCGGCGTGCGACGCGCGGCGCGCCCGGGCGCGATCGAGGAAATACGCGCTCAGCGTCGCCAGCCGTTCCATGTTCGTCGCCGCGCCGTCGATGCGCTCCACGAGATCGCGCGCGGATGCGCCGAGCAGATCGTCGAGCGGGTGGTGCTGGTCGGTGAGGGCGTCCATCGGGAGGCCGAAGAGCGGCCACGCGCCGCCGGGGTGAAAGTGCGCCCCCACGAGCCGCGCCTGAGGAGCCGTGGGCACGTCGAACGCGGACTGGCGCGGGCCGGATACGAGGGCCGTGCGGCATGTCCCGTCGCGGCCGTTCGGCTCTGTCCAGGAGAGCCGCTTGCCGCCGAGGGGGATGACGATCTCGAGCGTCCCGGTGGGCAGCACCCGATCGACGAGGTGCTCTGGACGGTAGCTGTCGTAGATCCAGAGGCTGCGGATGAACGGGCGCAGCGGCTCCGGCGGCGGGATTGCGTGGTAGAAGGAGTGGCTGTCGGTCACGGCGTTCAACCCCGGAGGCGCGCGAGCATGGCCCGGGATCATCGCATGGCGTTCCGGGGCTCGGCGATGCTCCGCGAGGCGTGCGCCCGCGGGCTCACGTCACGGCCCGTGGGCTCACGTCACGCGCCTCGCGAGGATCACGGCATCGACGCCCGTCCCCGCGACCGCGCGCGGCCGCTCCTCGGCCACCACGCGCTCCCACCCATTCGGATCGAGCCCGGCGGTCGCGCTCTCGACGGAGACTTGCACCTGACTCGCCGCCGCCGTCGGCTTTCCCGTCGCGGGGTCGATCGGACGGTGGCCGACCATGAACAACGCGCCGCCCGGCGCGACCCCGCTCGCCATGCGCCTCACCATTTCTTCCACCGATCCCGCGACATGAACATAGAGGCACACCACCAGGTCGAAGTGGTCGCGCGGCGGCGTCCACACGGCCAGATCGCCCTCGACCCACGCGATGCGCTCTGCGATGTCCGCTCCCAACGCCTCGGCCGTCGACTGACCATGAGCGAGCGCGCTCGCCGAGAAATCGACCGCCGTGACTTCCCATCCGTGTGCGGCGAGCCACAGTGTCTCCGCTCCATGACCGCAGCCCGCGTCGAGCGCACGCCCCGGACGAAGGCCGGCGACCTCGGCGATCAGGTGCGCGTTCGGCGGACGCTGCGCGACCTTGTCCGGGTGCTCGCGCAACGTCTTTGTCCAGAGCTGTTCCCAGTATGCGCGGTCGAAGGTCATGCGCAGCAGGTTACGCTGCTGCGCCTGCGTGGTGTAGAAAGATTGCATGGTCGATCCAAACAACTGGATCCATTGGATTTATAGGCGGTTCAGCGGATCGTGCTTGGTGCTCTATGTTCACAAGCGCGTGCAGCGTGGCTGTACGGCAGGTGGGATGGCCGCTACGAGGAGCTCGACGGTCGGATCGCGTTTGGATTTCCTGCCCGTGAGGGGCCAAACAACTTGACCCCCAGCACGCGGCGTAGTGTCTTCTCACTCCGAGAGGAGTGTGCATGCGCAACATGCTTCGAAGAATGAGCGCCGTCATCGCGATCGCTCTGTCGGCCAGCTGTATGGTGAGCATCGACCAAAACAGCAGCGACGAGGGTCTCGGCGAGAGCGCTCAGGCGCATACCAGCTGTTCGGTGGACTGTGATTGCCCGCTCGGATGGTACTGTAGCGAAGGAATTTGCCTGAACGTCGACTTTGGCCCGCCGCCTGAATGGGTCACGTGTTATGGCAGCTGCCAGTGTCAGAGCAACGAATACTGCCAGTTTCACCCTGAGGGCTGGCAGCCCGGGCGGTGTGTTCCGCTCGGCATCAAGAGCTGCGGACCCTGCCCGGCATCGAAAGACTGTCATTGCGGCGACTTCTGCTGGCCCAAGAAGATGGCCTGCCCCTGACGACTGACCCGGCTGCCGCTCGCCTCGAATTCCCTCGGGAAACGTCTCGACCCAATCGTCCTCCGAGGACCCGGCAGCAGGTGTGGACTCCTGCTCATCGGGACCAGCAGGATCGCGCTATCGTCCGCCGGAGAGCCGCGCCGCGAGCTTGCCCAGCGCCTCCGGGGTGCCGCGGACCGTCACGGAGACCTCGTCGCCGTACTCCTCCCGGACCACCTGGAGCCGATCGCGCAGCTCGGCGAGCACGCCGTGACGATCGTAGGGAATCGAGACGGTCTGCTCGACGAGGTGCTGCGCGAAGAAGGCCTCGATCCGCGCCCGGAGCGCGTCGCCGTCCCGGTGATCGAGGGCGCTCATCAGGAGCGCGCCCGGGTGCTCGCGGGCGAGCGCGTCGCGCTCCTCGCGACCCAGGCGGTCCGCCTTGTTGAGCAGGAGCAGCGCCGGCGTCTCCGCGGCGCCGATGTCCGCGAGGACCTGCTCCGTCACGCGGATCTGCGAGCGGAACGCTGGATCGGCGGCGTCGACCACGTGGAGCAGGAGCCACGCTTCTCGCGCCTCGGAGAGCGTGGAGTGGAACGAGGCGACGAGCGCATGGGGCAGCCGGTGGATGAACCCCACCGTGTCGGCGACGAGCACGGCCGGCGTCGCCGGCGGCGAGAGCTGGCGCACCGTCGTCCCGAGCGTCGCGAAGGGCCTGTCCTCGACGAGGACGTCGCTGCCCGTCAGCTGGCGCATGATCGACGATTTGCCCGCGTTGGTGTAGCCGACGAGCGCCACCCGGAAGCTGTCTGCGCGGGCGAGGCGGCGCTGTCCGGCGCTCTCCTTGAGCTGCTCGAGCTCCCTGCGCACCGCGGCCATCCGGTCCCGGGCGCGCTGCTTGGCGAGCTCGACGTTCGTGTGGCCGCGGGAGGCGCGGCCGCCGCCGCCCTCGCGATCGCCGAGCGTGTGATCGTCGCGGATCCGCGGGAGCTCGTACTCGATCCGGGCGAGCTCGATCTCGAGCCTCGCCTCGCGGGTGCGGGCCCTCGACTCGAACACGCGCAGGATGACGGCGGTCCGATCGAGCACGTCGACGCCGAGCGCCGCCTGCAGGTTCCGCAGCTGGCCGGGGCTGAGCTCGTCGTCGGCGACGACGACGAGGCGCTCCGCCGGCTGGGACGCCGCGCGGTCGGCCCGGCGCGCGTCCGGTCCCCTCGGTACCTCGCCTGTGCCGCCCGTGAGGGCGGCGAGCTCGCGGAGCTTCCCCTCGCCGAGATACGCGGGGGACGAGCGCACGCTCCTCTTCTGGACGACCTCCGCGACGGCGGTGATGTCGAGGCCGAGCAGCAGCTGCTTGAGCTCGGCGAGCGATCGATGAACATCGGCCTCTGCGGCCTCCGGGAGCTGAACGGCGATGACGATCGCCTCGTGAACAGGGGAATTGCGGCACGCGCGGGTTGAGCGCTTCGATGCAGGCATGACACGACCTCCGGCGAACACGTCCGAGGAGGTCGTCGAGCGCTGAGCAGGAGCAGATGCCGGCGAGGGCTACCGGATGGCGTCCCCCCGCGTCCGCGCGCGCATCACGCCCCCGACCTCCGACAAGGGGTTCAGGGACGGGTCGACAGCGCGGCAGACCAGCGCGCCTGCGCGGAACGCGCGGGGCGCGGCGTGGGACGCGCTGTCCTGCTCAGCGCAGCCGGAGGGAGGCGGTGGCCATGGACTGAGTTTATCGTATCCGGTGACCAGGGACAACCGGCGAGCGCGCCCGCCGCACCAGCTCGGATGTCCTCAAGGAGGAAGTCGAACAGCGCCGTTCCGGTCCTGGTTCGGATGTCGCGCTTCAGCTCCTCGATCGCGGCCTGGCTGCGCTCGATCAAACCCGCGACGATCGCCGGGTCGTCCTCGACCTGCGCGTCGACGTGGGGTCGGTCACCCCGCCGGCGGCCGGAGCCGGCTTGCCTTCGCCCCTCCCGCTCGGTAGCGTCGGCCCCGGGTAGATTCTCGTGCCGGCCCCGATCGTCGTCGACATCGCGTCGGGCCCTGCCGTGCATGGCGAGCTCCCGGCGCTCCTCGTCGAGGCGTGCTCCCGCGCCGCCGGCGGCGGCGGGTGCGCGCTCGGCGACCCGAAGCGCGCCGGGACCCCGGTCCGGGCGCTCGCCGTCGTCTGGCTGGACGGCCCGGACCACCGCCGCCTGCGGGTCGACGTCGCCTCCGTTGGCGCCCCGGAAGGCACGCTGTCGTCGCGCGAGATCGAGTTCCGCGAGGAGGATCCGCTGCCCGACCGCTACCGCACCGCGGGGCTGCTGGTCGCGGCCCTGGCGTCGGAGCGCGCCGGCGCCCCGGCGCCGCCCGAGCCGACCGGCGCGGCGGCGGCCGGCATCGAGCCGGCGGCCGCCGCGCCGCCGGCGCGCCCGCTGGGCTGGTTCCTCGCCGCCGGCGGGCTCGTCGGCAACGGGCTCGATCGCGGCCCCGCCGGCGCCGCGGGCCCCGCCCGCGCCGGCGCCTGGGTCATGGCCACGGCGCTCGACCGGCGCTCGGGGTTCTTCGGGGCCCTCTCGGCGTCCTATGCCACGGCCCTGCGCGAGCCGGCCCCGGGGCTGTCCGTCCAGTGGCTCGCGCTCGGCGGCGGCGGCGGCATCGCCGCGCCCATCACGCCGCTCGACGCGCTCGTCCGGGCGAGGGTCGAGGCCGCCGCCGACTGGGTGATCGCCTCCCCGGGCGACCCGAAGAAGCCCGAAGAGACAGGGCACGGGTGGACCCTCGGGACGCGCACGGCGATCGACCTCGTATGGCCCGCCGAGGGCAGCGTGGCCCTCCTCGGGAGCGCCGAGGCGTTCGTGCGGATCCACCAGACCGATCTCCGCGTCCACCCGAAGCCCGAGGCGGCGCTGCCGAAGGGCGGCTTCACGGGCATGCTGGGGGTGCAGCTGCGCCTGCGCTGATTCGGCTGATTGACGTAATCGATGCGCTCGAGGATGTCGGCCCTGCTGCGGCTGAAGCCGATGTGTCCAGCGCGAGCGACCCGTCGAAGGAGAGACGCATTCGTGCCCTCGACGGGGGCGACCGGCGCCAGGCTTGTACATTCATTGGCGCTCCCGCCAGAGGCCGTCAATCATGCGGCGCGCGGCAGGGGGCTCGTGGCCGTCTGGGCGGGCAGGAGGTTCAATCGCTTTTGTGGATGTCAGGAAACTTCAGTCGTTCAGCCTCCGGGTCGAGTCGAGCGGGCATAACATTCTTCTATGCGATCCGGTCCTCCTGGAAAGACGACGCTATATTCTCGTGCGCGCCCCGGGCAGGCCGGGCGGCTCAGATGACCTCTTCGTGAGCGGCGAGCTGGCCCGCGATGAGCTCCGCATACAGGCCCTGCTGCACGAGCAGCTCGGCGTGGGTCCCCCGCTCGACGAGCCTGCCCTGGTCCATGACCAGGATGACGTCCGCGTCCCGGATCGTGCTCAGCCGATGGGCGATGACGACGCGCGTGCAGCGGAGGCTCGCGAGCTGCTCTTGCACCTTGCGCTCGGTGATCGCGTCGAGGGCGCTCGTGGCCTCGTCGAGCAGCAGGATGGCCGGCTCGCGGACGAGCGCGCGGGCGAGCGCGACGCGCTGCCGCTGGCCGCCGGAGAGCGACCCGCCCCCGTCGAGCAGGAGCGTCTCGTAACCCATCGGCATCTTCGCGATCTCGTCGTGGATCTGCGCCCGCTCCGCCGCGCGCTGGACCGCCTCGAAGGGCAGGTCCGGATCGGAGAAGGCGATGTTGTCCCTGATCGAGGTGCCGAACAGATAAGGGCGCTGGGAGACGATGCCGAGCTGCCGCCGGACCGAGCGCAGCTCGAGCTCGCGCAGGTTGGCGCCGTCGTAGAGGACCCGGCCCGAGGAGGGCGCGTAGAGGCCCAGGAGGAGGCTCGCCAGCGTCGATTTGCCCGACCCGGAGCGCCCCACGATGGCGACGAGCTGGCCGGGGGCCACGCGCACCGAGACGCCGTCGACGACGAGCGGATCGAGCGGCCCGTAGCGGAACGACACCCGATCGAGCTCGATGGCGCCGCGGAGCTGGTGTGGCGCGCGCGCGGCGGTCGGCTCCTGCTCGACCGGCGCCCGGATCACCTCGTCGATGCGCTCAGCGTAGCCATCCAGGAGCTGGAGTTGTGCGGCGGTGGCGACGAGGCTCGACAGCGGGTTGAGCAGGCCGACGGCGAACGTGTTGAGGGCCAGCATCGATCCGAGCGAGAGCGCGCCGCTCAGGACCTGGCTGGCGCCGATCAAGAGGACGATGAGCGGCGCGCCCATGCTCACCGTGGCGCTCACCGACTCGGACAGCGCGCTGAGCCGGCCGCTCCGCAACGAGGTGTTGAGGACCTCGACGAAGAGGTCCGACCAGTGGACCTCGGCCCGCTGCTCGCATCCCATGCCCTTGAGCGTCTCCATCCCCGCGAGCATCTCGATCTGATAGCCCTGGAGGCGCGCCTGCTTCGTGAGCAAGGCGGCGTTGATCTCCTTCTGCTTCGGGCGCACCAGCAGCACGGCCGCGATCTGGAGCGCGCCGAGCGCGATCACGACGGCGCCCAGCGTGGCGCTCACCAGGAGCAAGAGGAAGAGGTACAGGAGGACCATCGCTCCATCGAGCAGCGCCGAGAGGACGCCGGCGGTGAGGATCTCGCGGATGGTCGTGTTGCTGTTCAACCGCATCATGAGATCGCCCGCAGATCTCCGCTGAAAGAAGGCGTAGGAGAGCGAGATGAGGTGGTCGAGGAAGCTCGCGGTCATCCTCGCGTCGAAGATCGCGCGGAGCTTCAGGAGCAGGTGCGAGCGGACCATCGACGCGAGGAAATGAAAGCAGACGATCGAGGCCAGCCCGACGGATACGACGAGCAGCAGGTGGCGATCGGCCCGGGGCACGACGCGGTCGACGACGGCGCCGGTGAGCAGGGGAAAGGCGAGCGCGAGCAGCTGGAGGAAAAAGGAGGTGGTGAAGATGCGCGCCCAGCTGCCGGAGGCGAGGAGCACCTGGTGGACCGGGCGACGGCCCTTCGCCGCGGCGCGCGGCTCGAACCGCTCCGAAGGCTCGAAGACGAGCGCGACGCCGGTGAAGAGCCGGCTCGCCTCCTCGAGCGGCACCCGGCGGCCGCCCACCGCGGGATCCACGATGTCCACGCCGCGCCCGCCGAGCCGCTCGAACACGACGAAGTGGTTGAAGTCCCAGTGCAGGATCGCCCCCGGGGCGAGGTGCGCGAGCGCCTCGAGCTTCAGCTTCACCGCGCGGGCGCGGAGCCCGAAGTGCTGAGCGGCCTGGACGATCTTCCGCGCGCTCGTCCCGTCGCGCCCGGCCGCGAGCACCGCGCGCACCTCCTCGCGGCCCACGCTCTTTCCGAGATAGGCGAGCACCATCGCGAGGCAGGCCACACCGCACTCGGTGTCGGTCAGCTGCTGCACGAACGGGATCCGCCTGGGTCGCGCGGTCATCCGGAGCCGCTTGAAGGCCGGCAGCCGGGCCGCGAGCCCGCCGGTGTCGCCGGCAGCGGTCATCGGCGGCCTCCGTCGACCAGGCGGAGCCCGGGGATCAGCGCGATGAGGAGGCTCTCGGAGCGCACCTTCGCCTCGGCGACGCCGCTCATCCCTGGATAGAAGTCGAGCGACCGCTGGTCCACACGGAAGCTGCCGGACGGGAGGCGCGCCTCGACGAGCACGACGGGGCCGTCGGTCTTCACCGTGTCGGCGATGGGCTGGCGCAGCGACCGGCGCACCTCACCCGGGCCGATGAGCTCGGTGCCCACGGACGCGATCTCGAGATCGAGGTAGGCGTAGCTGTACCCGGTCACCTCGAAGCGGAGCGGCATCCCCGGGCGGAGCTGCGGGCGGTACTGGCCCGGCAGCATGGCCACGACCGAGCCGCGCGCGTCATCCCCGAGCAGCGTGAGCGCCACGTCTCCCGCCTCGAGGCGCTGGCCGCTGCGGATGCGGAGATCGCCGGCGCGCCCTGCGTGCGGCGCGCGGATCGTCTTCTCCTCGAGCTTCACGGCGGCGAGCTCTCGCTCCGCGCGCAGCGACGCGAGCGCCTGCCGCGCGGCCTGGTCGGCCGGCTCGCGGAGCAGCTTGACGAGCTGGACGTCGAGCTCGCGCTGGAGGCGGTCGAGCTCGGCCGACTCGCGCGCGGCCTCGAGGCGGACGAGCGGCTGCCCTGCCTCGACGCGCTGCCCGGCGCGGACCTCGATCGCGCTCACCGAGCCGGCCACGGCGGCGGTCACGTCGCTCCGGCCGGCGATCTGGACGACGGCGGGCCCGCTCGCGATCTGGTGGACCTGGGCGGCGGCGCAGAGCAGGAGCGCGGCGGCGAAGGCGAGCAGCACGAGCCAGTACGCCCAGCCGGTCCAGGGGGAGGCGAGGGCGAGCACCTCGCCCTCGGCGCTCCTGCCGGCCGCGGAGAACTCGAGCGCCTCGGGGCGGAAGATCCTGGCGGCGCGGCTCACGGCGCGCCCTCTGCCGGAAAGACGCGCGCCATCTCGCCGGCCACGAGCGGCTCGCGCGGCGCGTCGCCGGGCTCGATGCGCGCCTCGACCACGAGGGCCCGCGACACGGCGTCGATCTCCGGAGCCATCGTCTCGACGGTGCCGCGGAGCTCGAGGCCGCCCGCGCGGACGCGGACGCTGGCGCCCTCGTCCACCTCGGCCCGGTGCTCCTCGGGGACGGCGAAGCGGACGAGCAGCCCGTCGTCGCTGATGAGCCGCAGGATGGGCAGCGTCGTGCTGACGCTCTCGCCCGGCTCGGCGTAGCGGGCCACGACCCGGCCGGCGAAGGGAGCGCGGATCTCCGTGTCTGCCTCCACGCCGCGGAGCTGGCCGACGCGCGCGCGCTTCTCGCGGAGCTCTGCGGCGGCGGCGTCGACCTGGAGCCTCGCCACCGCGGTCTGGTGCTCCGAGGCCGACAGGTCCTCGCCCGAGGCGAGCCCCTCCGCGGCGAGCGCCTGCTTTCTCCGGTGGCGCTCCTCGGCCTCGGCGAGCTCCTCCCCGGCTCGGTCGAGCGCCACCTCCGCGCCCCGGAGGGCCGCTGTGGCGACGGCGGTGTCGGAGCGGAGGGTCTGGAGATCGAGGGTCGCGAGGAGATCGCCGGCGGCGACCCGATCGCCGAGGCGCACGTGCACGGCGCGGAGGCGTCCGTCGTTGCGCGCGGCGAGGTTGACCGATCGATGCGAGAGGAGGACGCCGACGAAGCCCCGGTGAGCGGGCGGCGCCTTTAAGGCGGTGTCCCGGCGAGCTCCGGTGACGGCCGGGGTGGCCGGCAGGGCCGCTGCGCGGAAGGCGCCGAGATGCGGCTGGAGGGCTGCGACGTCCGGCGCGCGCAGGCCGGCCAGGGCGAGCGCGCCGGCGAGCGGGACGGCGAGGGCAGCGCCGGCGATGGCGAGCTGCTGCTTCCTGTAGGGCCAGAGCATCGTGGCCAGGGCTGCAACGCATGTGCCGGCGCGCGCGCGCTGGAGAGCGCCAGTCGTGGGGGGCGCTGAGCTCATGAGTTGCTCAATTGCGCAACGGGTTGCTCACGTTCACGGCTGACGCCGCGCTCGGCCGGCCAGAGCGCCCGCGTGTGCAAGCCGGCTTGCTGGGCTCTGCGATTGCGGGGATCTGCGGCGCGCGGCGCGAGCTTCGAAGGCTGGCACACGGCTCGCTAGGGGCACCGCCGCCGGGTCGATGTGATCTGGCAGCGAGGGAACAATCATGATGGACAAGGCGATTGGAGCGGCCGAAGAGACCGTGATTGGAGTGGACGAGGAGATCGTGGAGCTCGAGCTCGACGAGCTCGACCTCGTGGCCGGCGGAGTGGGCGATCGGCGCGGCGGCTGCTGCTGCTGCTGCCCGCGTTGCGGGGCCTCGAACCGGTGAGATGCGGTATCCCAGCGCCGCCGGGTTCAACCGGACCCGGCGGCGCTGGGAGCTCTGACGTCCTCCGCGACGAGCCGCGCATCGCGCTCAGGAGGAGTACGGCGCTCGTTCGTGATCTCTTCGGCGGCGGCTCCGGCGGCGGGGCTCGCGCGCTTCCTCGCCGGCCTCGCCGCGCAGGGAGCGGGAGAAGCTGCGTCGTGCGGCTTGATTAATGCGTAACAGATCAGTTACGCATTCGTCCGATGGACGCGGTTGCCCAGGCGCTGGCGGATCCGATCCGGCGGGAGATCCTGCGGATGCTGCGCGACCGCGCCGCCTCGGCCGGCGGCATCGCGGGCGCGTTTCCGGTGAGCCGCCCGGCGGTCAGCCGGCACCTGCGCGTCCTGCGCGAGGCGGGCCTCGTGCGCGACGTCCAGCGCGGGCGCGAGCGCGAGTACCGCATCACGCGCAGCTTTCGCGCTCCCATCGAGGATGTCTGGCAGAGCGTCACCGCCTCCGAGAGCACGGCGCGCATCCGGCGCAGCGCGATTACTACCTGAGCGACGCGCGCACGCGGGCATAGCCAGCCGCGCGCGCGTGTCCAGCGAGCAGGAAGTCCAAACGTTTCGGAGACGTCAAGCCAGATCTTTGCTTGCCGTATCGCTGTACTTTACTGAGCGTCAACCGGTGAGCGGCTCGACGCGAGCGGCGAGGGAGGTCGCCGTCACTCCCAGCCTGACTTGCCGTTCGTGTCGCGCAGGATGGCGTGGACGGCGTGCACCTGACCGCCGGACATCTTGATCATATGCATGTCCAGATGCCCGTCCGTCATGAAGTCGAAGATGGTGAGACCGATGGCGATGCCGCGCACCTCGTCGGCCAGGATGACGCGCGGGGTGAAGGTGCCGCCGGACCCAGGATCGCCGGCGCTGCAGGATGCTCCGGCGCCGCAAGCGAAGTTGCCGCCCCCGTTCTCCAGGCGCTTGCAGTCTCCCGTGACGTTGCAGACGCCGGAGGGGAACGCGCGGAAGTACTTGTCGATCCAGCTCGTCAGCTCTTCCCGGGTGGCCCGCTGGGCCTCCGGGACCTCGTCGTGCCAGCCGATGTCGTCCGCGATGGCGATGATCGCGGCTGGATTCGAGGCGACCGAGAAGGATGCCGTGTAGTCGCCCGGGCGGACGACGATCGTCTCGATCTCCGTCATCTCCGAGCCTTCCACCTTGATGCGGAGGGCGATGGGAAGATCCCTCCCGCCTTCCGGGATCACCGCCTGAGCGCCGACGCTGCACGCCTCGGTATCCAGGGCACGCTGGGAATGCTTCACCTCGCCAGCGTTCTTCCAGAAGTCCGTCGTGCCGATCTCGGCCTGCACGGCGTTCTCGGTGAACTTCACGCCTCGTGCCAGGGGTAGGCTGGAAGGATCCCCGGCGGCGAGGGCGGCGAAGTAGTCGTCCAGGAGGCCATCCAGGAGCTCGCGCGTGCACTCGCCACCCGGAGCGCCGCCCGACCCCGTCGCTCCGCTGGTGGCCGCTCCGGCTCCACCGCCGCTGGAGGTGCTGCCGCTCGGCCCGGCGGTCGACGTCGTGCCGCCGCTGGCGCCGCCCGATGAGGCGCCGCTGGTCTCCGGCGTGCCGCCGGCGCCTCCCGCGGAGCTCTGGCCGCCCGAGCCCACCGTGGCGCCCGAGGCTCCACCACCTCCGGTGCCGCCCGTGGCGTCACCGTCTTCGCCAGGGCCGCAGGCGCCCAGCGTCAGGGCCAGGGCGACCCCGAGAGAGAGGAACGAGCTAGGGTTCATGCGTTTACCTCCGCGCTGGATCAAAGCTCGCCGGCGAGCGTCGGCGCCGTCCAGTCGATGTGATCCATGTGGTTGGGCTTGTTGGGCAGGTCCGTGGCGAAATTGCCCGTCGCCGCGGCGCTATTGCCCTTCAGGAACTTGTCGACCATGGCGTTGAGGGATGCAGTGTACTGCGAGCGCCAGCTGCAGTGGCTCCCACCTGCGCCCGTGTAGGCCATGTGGTCTCCGACGCCGAGCGCCTCGAAGATCATCTTGCCGACGTTGGCGGTGACCCACGCCGAGTTCCGATCGAGCCCGTTGTACATGGTGCTCGGGTTGTCCACGATGTAGAGGCCGCGCGGCGCGATGAGGCCCATCATCTCGTGCATGTCGACGGGCAGCTTGTTCGTGTTGTCGGCCCCGGCGTTGTTGCCCGTGGTGAACTGACCGAGCGCCACCTCCGAGAGCCAGCGGACGTAGCTGATGCCATGATAAGGCCATTCGGAGCCGCTGTAGCTATCGAGCACCTCGACGAGGCGCAGGCCGATCGTGCCGCCGAGACCCGACTCCACCGGGATGGTCAAGGCGATGCGGTTGTCGAGCACGCCGGCGACGAAGGCACCCTTGCCCCAGCGTGAGCAACCCGTCACACCCACCCGGCGCGGATCGATGACGCCGGGGTTCTGCTCCAGGACGTCGAGGACGCGGCTGATCTGCCAGGCCTGTGCCGTGAGGTAACCCGCGGGATGGTTCGAGCCGTACACGCTGTAGAACGGCCCGTTCTTCGCGCCGCTCGTGCCTTGCGACTCGATTGCGGAGAAGGTGATCGTCGCGACGCCGCTCGGAACCGGCATGCCGCTCAGGCCGCCGTAGCCGATGATGGCCGGGGCGGGCGCCGTCGCCCCGTTCATGTTCACGGTGAGGTTGAACGAGCCGCTGCCGCTGCCGTCCTTGACCTCGACCGTGATCCTGCTGGTGCTCACGGTACCGGTCACGGCTCCCTTTGCCGGGACGGGCTTGTCGCCGTAGATGAACTTGTACGCCTGCTGGAGGATCTCTTCGCGCCGGCAGGCCCACTCGCTCTTGCTGGCGATGCGGCTGCCGTCCATCTTCTTGAACGGGTCCGGCAGCTTCGAGTTCGCTGTGAGCGAAGCGACGCTCGGCATCGGTCCGACGGTGCACCCGGCGCCAGGGTTTTCCACCTCGCCCCACTCGGCGCTCCCGGCGTTGCCGCCGTCGCCGCTGCCCCCGGCACCACCGGTTCCCGGCGCTCCGCCCGTTCCGGCCGGGCCCCCACCACCGGTGCTGCCTTCGCCCGTCGTCGCGTCGCCGCCGGTCCCGGTCGGGGTACCGCTCGAAGAGGACGGCCCACCAGTTCCCGTCGGCGTCCCTCCGGTGCCGCTGCCGCTGGCGCCGACGCCCCCCGTGCTGGCTGCAGGGCTTCCTCCTGAACCGCTGGGATCCCCCGATCCGCCTTCGCTGCCGCAGGCGGCGAGCATCCAGGGCAGCACTGCGAACAAAGCCAAAGAGATCGTGGGACGTGCAGTGCGTAGACGCATGTTGAGCGCTCCTCGTGAGGTGTCGTGAAACAGGATCCCGCTGGGGTCGGGCGATGGGATGGCGGACGAGGGCCCGACCCGCGAGTGCCGCCAAAGTTATTCCCCACTTTGCCGGTCGTCTTCAAGCTGATTTTGTGCTACTTTTCGTAACGTTCGCGCGCCGCGCGTACCGCTCAGATGGACTGTTCTCGGCTCTTGCGAAATGTCGATTCTTGCGAGATGCGCACGGACGTGTCGACTGGCGCACGTTGCGATTCGCTGTTTCGATGGATTCACGAGAGTCAGCTCCTCGATGTTCGTGGCACTCCTTACCCTGCCAAGAATGACACCCTCGCACCCGCCGACGCCGCCGTGGTCAGGCGGCGCAGCCATAGAACATCCCCGGATCAAGCCGCGCCCCTTCGGATCAGGGCCCGCAGGCGCGGCGAGAGGGCGCGGCCCGAGAAGAAGAGGTCGCGGAACCAGCGCTGCGCCGGGTCGTCGTCGTGGCGCTGCGACCACACGGCGACGACCTGGGCGGCGGGCAGCTCGAAGGGGGGCGCGAACACCCGAAGCCCGAAGAGCTCGCGGGCGCGCTGGGCGACGCTGCTCGGGATCGTGCAGAGGTGGTCGGAGCTGCGCACGGCGAGGGGCGCGGACATGAAGTGAGGCAGGCGCAGGGCCACGCGCCTGGCCTTGCCGAGGCGGGCCAGGGCGCGGTCGACGGCGCCGTCGCGGTGGCCCTCGACGCTGACGAGGACGTGGCCTAGGGCGACATAGGTGTCGAGATCGAGGCGGCGCTTGATCGCCGGGTGGCCTTTACGGGCCATGACGGCGAAGGGATCCTGGTAGAGCGGGGCGCGGCGGAGGCCGGCGGCCGGCACCGGCTGCGAGGCGCCGAACAGGGCCAGATCGATGTCGCCGAGGATCAGCGCGGGGGTGACGTCAGGGGAGAAGCGCTCGATCTCCAGGCGGACGAAGGGGGCGTGTTCGCCCAGGTGGTCGAGCACGTCGGGCAGCGTCGTGAGCTCGAAGTAGTCGACGGTGGCGACGCGGAAGGTGCGCGCCGAGGTGCGCGGATCGAAGGGCTCGGGGGAAGCGAGGGCGCGGCGGAGGTGCTCGAAGGCGGCGGGCAGGGCCGCGCGGAGCTTCTGCGCGCGCGGCGTGGGGGTGAGACCGCGGCCGAGAGGGACGAGGAGGGGATCGCCGAAGAGCTCGCGCAGGCGCGCGAGGGAGTGGCTCATCGCCGACTGGCTGACGTGGGCGCGGCGCGCCGCGGCGCTGACGCTGCCCTCGACGAGCAGCGCCTCGAGGGCGGGGAGGAGGTTCAGGTTGATGCTCCGGACATCGATCTCGCTCATGCCTGGCATGAGATACATCCCATTTTCCTCATGGGTCCAGCGACGCATGCTGGGCGGCCTATGAGAGCGTGCGATGTCGAGGTCATGGTGACGGGGGGTACGGGGTTCATCGGGCGCTGGCTGCTGGCCGAGCTGACCCGGACGAAGGCCGTGGCAGCGCCGGTGCGCCGGGCGCGGCAGCGGGCCGCCGAGCTTGCCGCGTTCGTCGACGCGCACGGCGGCGACTCGCGGCGGCTCCTGGTGGTCGAGGGCGACGTCGAGGCGGCGTCGCTCGGTCTGTCGGAGCGCTTCGAGCAGGTGCGCGACGTCTATCACCTGGCGGCGCGCTTCGCCTTCGGGCTCGGCGTGCAGGAGGCGCGGCGCTGCAATGTCGAGGGCTCGCTGCACGCGGCCGAGTGGGCGCTCGGGCGGCCCCACCTGCGGCGCTTCGTCTACCTCGGCGGCTACCGCATGATGCACGCGAGCGCCCGGTCGGGCGCGGAGAGCGCGCTGACGCAGCGAGCGCGGGACCGGCTCTACCGCCACCACGGCGCGTACGAGGGGTCGAAGCACGAGTCGTTCCTCGCCGTGCGCCGCTTCGCGGCCGAGCGCGGGCTGCGCTGGACGGCCGTGCATCCGAGCAGCGTCATCGGCGACTCGCGCACCGGCGAGACCACGCAGCTCACGGGCGTCGGCGAGATGGTCGAGCAGCTCTGGCGGGGCCGCCTGCCGGCCCTGGCCGGCAGCGAGCGCACCTTCCTGCCGCTGGTGACGGTCGACTACCTGGCGCGCTTCCTCGCGAGCGTGCCCGAGCGCCCGGAGACCGCGGAACAGGACCTCTGCGTCCTCGACCAGGCGACTCCGCGGCTGCCCGCGCTGGTCCGCGGCATCGCCGCCCACCTGAGGCGCAGCCCCCCGGCGTGGGTGCTGCCCCTCGGCCTTGTGCGCCTGTTGCCGGAGGCGCTCACCGGGGTGACGCGAGAGAGCCTGTCGTTCCTCGCCGAGGATGTGTATGACACCAGCGCGGCCGAAGCCCACGCCCGCGCGGTCGGTCTGGTGATGCCGCCGATCCACGCCAGCGTGGAGCGCTGGTGTGACTACCTGGTGGCGACGCGCTTCCGCGCCGCACCCGGGGATGCGCCCGGCCGCCGGCCGGCGTCCTCCGTCGCCTGATCCACGATCGGGGCCGGTGGACATAGGGATCACGCGTCCGGTCGTCGACCGTCGCCGATGTAGAGCGGCTCGTCGTCGGGCCGAAGCTCGATCGGCCGAGGCGGCGCGCGATGGCCGTCCCGCTCGTCGTTCGCGTCGAGCCCGATCGAGACGGCGGCGGTGCCCGCGACGAGCACGGGCTGCCCCACCTCGATGACCGTCTCCCGATAGCGAACAGCGCCGTGAAAGCCGGCGAAGAACGACGCTCGCTCGTGGCCGTAGCGCTTGCGAAAGGTGTCGATGTGGTCGGCGGCGTCCGGGGGCGGTTCCGCGTCCGCGAGGTCGAAACGCACGTGGCCGCTCGGGCGGACGAGCGCCTGGCCCGTGCCGTCGTCGAGGGCGAAGTCGGGGGCCCACTCGGCGTCGTCGTCGACCACCCAGACGAAGCCCATGCCGTTGGGGCCGAAGCCGCCCTTGCGCTCCTGCCGCCAGCGCACGACCCGGAAGGCGACGCACGGGCGCCCGCTGAAGGGCGAAACGAGCGGCTCGCCGACGGGCACCGCTCGGCCTCTCGCGGCGGTAAAGCGGGCTGGCCGCAGCTGCGCGATCGACTCGACGCGCGCCCGGCGCAGGCGCTCTCGCTCGGCGCGCCTCAGCGCCCATCGAAGCCCGGCCCCGCCGAGGCCGAACGCCAGCGCGACACCCAGCGCGGAGAGGAGCAGGGCTTCCACGAAGGCATGATCGCTCAGAGGGCCTCGCCCGGCCAGGGCGACGCCCGTGCGCGCGAGGCGGCCGACGCTTCAGCGCCGGCCGCTTCGAGCTGCTCTCCGGCGCCGCGCAGGCCCGCGTGCGCGTCTTCCCCCGGCGCATGTTCACGAGCGCCGGCGGGCGGCAGATCGACCGTGACGTCTCCGCCTACCACCTCGATGAGCGCGGCTCGTTCGCCTACGAGGTCCCGACCGCCCGCCGCACATGACCATGCATCGAGGGGGCCGCTTTCACTCCACCGCCGTGAGCCCGCGATGACCTACGTGACCGACATTCGAGGACCGGCGGGCCCTCGCGGAGGGGCGGCCGCCCGAGGCGGCGGAGCAACGACGGAACGCCATTGCGTCGTTGGGGAAGCGTGTGGCGGAATGCCGCAGTGAGGCACGCGTGCGGTTCGCGCGTGGACGGGAATGACAGGCGATGAGGTGCGCTCATCGGGCGTGAGCCCGTTCACGCAAGCTCCTTCCGCGCGTCTCTCTCGACGAACGCTCAGCCCGCACGCCTGGACCGCGCTTTGCAGTTATACAAGGCATGCTGCAAGGTATTCATCAGCACGCTGCGTTCATCGTGGGAGTCACGGGGTTCTCGCTGACGCTCGGCTGCGCCGGCGAGCCTGGAACGGCCGAGGCGCTCGGAGAGAGCTCCGATGCGTTTTCAACGGCACCGGGTGAGCCGAACCACGAAGAGATCACCAGCACCGCGCTGGCGTTCCTGAAGCCTGCGGTGATCAGCGCTCTGAAGATCGGCAATGTGTCGACGGACGCCGCGTTCCACTTCAGCAATGCTGCTCACTTCGATGACTGCAACTTCAGCGGAGGAGCCGCGTTCATCGCCGAGAAGCAAGCCGAGGCGGTGGCGGCGCTGGGCCCGGGCGTCGCGCAGCTGGGTGGTGATGCGCTGGCATTGCTGGCGTTTTCCCGTTCGCTTCACGCGGTGCAGGACTTCTACGCACACACGAACTGGGTCGAGCTCGGCGGCGACGCCCTCGTGGACCAGTCGCTCGCGGCGTTCCCCGCGCTCCCTCCGTACTCCGCGGTGCCGTCGACGGGCTTCATCGTCGTGCAGGGCCAGAAGCCGAGGGGGACGTCGGTGACTCGCGACGACGATGCGCCGTACCCGGAGTACGCGATCGTGACCTTCCACGAGCGGCGGACGACCGCCTATGGCCTTGTCTCGGGCACGGTCGCTTACGAGCCAGGCGACGACTGTCCGCCCCCGGCGGCGATGACCCACGACGAGCTCAGCAAGGACAAGACCTCCTTGACCGATCGCGTCGAGCAGCACCTCGCGGCGAAGTCGCTCGCGATCCAGCAGACGCGTCATGAGTGGTGCCGGCTCAATCAGCTCGCTCACGACGCGTGGGGCGACGCCGGGACCGCGCGCCTCGCGGCGTGGGTGGCCGACCCGAGCTCGGCGCCCGACTGCACCACCGAGTGAGGCGGAGGCGTCCTGGCGCGCCTTCGCCCGTCACCACCCGGCATGGATCTTCTGGCGGCAGAGCGGCGCCACATCCGCGGCCTCATGCCATGCCTTGTACTCCTTCCGCCTCCGCTCCCGTCATGGCATCGTCATGCTGGCCCAGACACCGCGCCAAGGCACGCTCCCTCTTGCCGGTCGTGCCCTGGCCCACGCTGCCGCGAAAGGAGCTCCGAACCCTACCTCGCTTGACGACGTGCTGTTCCAGCCACCGCGTCGCCCGACGACACCGCCGCGGTGGCTCGCTTCCATCCTACCAAGGAGCGTTCATGCGACTGTCATTGTCTTCGGCACATTGCGTCCTCGCCTTGGTCACCGGGCTCACGGGCGTGCTCGGGTGCTCGGACGACCCTGCTCCCGGCAGCAGCGCGCCCGACGCGGGCGCGCCCAGCGATCCCGACGCGGGCGCGCCCGACGGCAGCCCGCCCTCCTCGGCGACGTTCGGTCCACTCGGCGATCGGCCGGATCTGCCCGTCGACGGGCGGCTCACCATCGACGGCCTGCTCTCTGCCGTCGATGTCGTCCAGGACAGGGACGGTAGGCCCCATATCTATGCCGAGAACCTCGTGGACGCGATGCGCGTCGAAGGGTATCTGACGGCGCGCGACCGCGCGCTCCAGCTCGAGATCTTGCGCCGCACCGCCCAGGGGAGGCTCGCAGAGCTCTTCGGCGATCTCGATCCCACCACCATCGATCAGGACATCGCTCTCCGCCATGTCGGGCTCGGTCGGATCGCCAGGGCGCAGTACGGCGCGCTCCCCGAGGGGGAGCTCCGCCAGATGCTCGACGCCTACGCGGACGGGGTGACCCAGGTGTTCAGGAAGATCCGCGCCGGGGACATCCTCCTCCCCGAAGGCGCGACGGGGATGCCCGCCAAGGCGTTCACCGACTGGAGCGGCGTCGACTCGCTCGTGATCAGCCGCTTCCACAGCTACCTCTTGTCGTTCGACGCCGAGCTGGACATCACCATGCAGCGGTTCTTCGACGCCGCCCGGACGACGTTCGCGTCGAGCAGCGCCGATCCGCTCGCGCAGAAGCGCGCCGGCTTCGAGCGGGACTTCCTGCGGTTCGCCCCCTCCGAGCCCGCGGTGACCAGCAGCGGCTACCCCGCCTCCCCGGCGCGGGAGGAGGCGCAGAAGGCGGAGGACAAGGCAGCGAAGAGAGCGCCTCGCGCGCGACGACCGGGCCGCGCCGCGCCGGGCCGCGCGAAGCTCATGTCGTCGCTGACCGGCTACCTGAGCGCGGTCCAGCGCGCCAGGAGCAAGGTCGCCCCGGAGGGCTTCGGCTCGAACAACTGGGCCATCCACGCGAGCCGGAGCGCGACGGGGCACGCGCTCGTGGCCAGCGATCCCCACCTGTCGCTGAGCGCGCCGGCCGTCTGGTATGCCGTCTCGATCCATGTCACCGCGCCCGAGGGCAAGGACGCGAGCCGCGATGTTCACGTCGGGGGCGTCACCTTCCCCGGGATTCCGGGGATCATCCTGGGCCACAACGAGCACGTCGGGTGGGGAGCGACGGTCGCGATGTACGATGTCACCGATGTCTATGCCGAGGAGCTCACGCCCGACGGCAAGGCCGTGCTCTTCAAGGGCAATCCAGTGCCCCTCCAGACGGTCGAGGAGGTCATCGCGATCGCTGGCAGGGAGCCCTATACCTACCGTGTCCCGATCGTGCCCCATCACGGCCCGCTGCTGCCGACCATCGTCGACCACGCCGTGGTGGATCCGGACCCGGCCGTGGGGGCGCTCAGCGTCCGCTGGACGGGGCTTGCGCCGACGAAGGAGCTCGAGGCCATCTTCGGCCTGCTGCGCGCTCGCTCGGTCGATGATGCGCAGGAGTCGCTCTCGAAGTTCAGCGTCGGCGCGCAGAACTGGGTGATGGGCGACGCCGCGGGCGACATCCTCTGGACGACGCACGCGGCGATCCCGACGCGGTCTCCTGAGGCGTTCGCCTGGGACGCGGCCACCTATACGGGCGTCCTCCCCTGCATGGTGCTCCCCGGCGACGGGACCGCGGAGTGGACGGGGACGCTCCCCGAGCACCTCATCCCCCGGGCGAAGAACCCGCCGGCGGGATACATCGCCACGGCGAACAACGACCCCATCGGGGACTCTCTGGACAACGATCCATCGAACGGCACGCTCCCCGACGGCACCCCCATGTACCTGGGTTGCAGCTTCGACATCGGTTTTCGCGAGGGCCGCATCCAGGAGCGGATCGATGCCCACGAGGGACCTCTGTCGCCGGAGGATTGCGCGGCGATCCAGGGCGATATCAAGTCGGCGCTCGGCGCGAGGCTCGTGCCTCATCTCCTCCGCGCCGTGGACCGCGCCGAGGCGGAGCGCAAGACGCCCGGTACTCACCCCGATCTGAGCGCGATCGTCGCGGACGCCGCCTACGACCCGCAGCGCATCGTCGCCCTGCGGGCGCTCCTCGACGGCTGGGGCAAGGAGGCGGACTACAAGGCGGCCGCCGGCATCGATCTCGATACCGCCATGCCGCTCGCGGACGAGGGGGATGGCCCCGGCGCGATCGACGCCCGCGCCTCGGAGGCGACCTTGGTCTTCAACCTCTGGCTCGTCCGGGTGGTGCGCCGGGTGCTGGGCGACGAGCTCGGCCAGATGGGCTTCTCGTCGTTCTCCCGGGAGCTCTCGGCGAAGGCGCTCCTCCACCTGTTCTCCGCCGATCGGGAGCAGCTCGCCACCTTCGATCCGGCCGCGCAGGACAGCGCGCTGTGGGACGACATGGGCACGCCAGCGGTCGAGTCCAGGGACGAGCGCGTGCTGCGCGCCCTGCTCGACGCCCTCGCCTGGCTCGAGCAACAGGGCGGCTCCGGGGCCGCGGCGCCACGCTGGGGCGCCTTTCACACGGTCACCTTCGACGCGCTCGTCCCCCTCTTCGGCAGCCTCAGCATCCCTCCGCCGAGCGATCCCCTCTGGAGCGGCGGCTTTCCGCGTGGCGGCGACCAGTTCGCGGTGGACTCCTCGGATTACCGCCTCTCGTGGGCGCTCGACGAGTCACCGGATTTCCGGTACGTCAACGGCCCGTCGCAACGGCTCGTCGTGGAGCTCGACCCGGCGGGGCCGAAAGCGTGGAACGCCATTCCCGGAGGCAATGTCTGGGACGCCGAGAGCCCACATTTCCGCGATCAGGCGGAGCTCTGGCGAAAGAACCAGACGCACCTGGTGCCGTTCCTGCTCCCCGACGTGATCCTGGCGAAGGCGTCGCGCACGGTGGTCGAGGCGCCGTAGCCGGCGCGTCCTCCGAGGCCAGCGCCTCAGGGACGTGACGTCCGCAGTGGCGTGCAGCGCGATCTCGACGTGGCCGCGGGCAGCCAGGGCGGCGGGGAGAGCAACGACATGGAGCGCGTTGAGAGCGCGTTGAGAGCTCGTTGAGCGAGCGCTCGCGCAGTTGCGCAGCCCCGCGCGCAACGGCGCTCCACGGCTGGCGCGATGCCCCGGCTTTTCGGCCCGAACGCGCTGGCACAGCCGTTGCGAATGGTGGGGACGGCGCCCGACGCAGAGGAGGGCAGAGCCGCTGTCGCCCTCGACAGCGGAGCTCCGCCCTCGGGTCGTGCGGCCAGAGAAGGCCGCGATGGCAGCCATGGAGAAACACATGAAGACGAATCTGACGATCGAGTCGCTCCGCCGTGGTCCCCGGTCCGTTCTCGCGCTGCTCCTCGCGGCGGCCGCGCCGGCGTGCGCCGCCGCGCCGGCGGAGGAGCCCATGGTGGAAGAGCCCGCGGGCGAGAGCGTTGGCGCGAGCGAAGAAGCGCTGCGCACGGGCGACGCCGCCGGGTGGGCTTTCTACAACGGATCCGCGCTCGTCCCGGTGCGATCGTTCAACTCGTCCGGGGGCGCGACGCGTGTCGCGAGCTCCGGGGTCGGGGTGTACACGGCCACGTTCGACGGCCTGAGCGGAAGCGGCGGCAACGTCCAGGTGAACGCGGCGGGTGGAGACGGCCAGCGGTGCAAGGTGGCCTCGTGGGGGACCGCCGGGGCGGCGCTCCAGGTCAACATCCGTTGCCATACGGCGGCTGGCCAGGCGGCGAACTCCCCCTTCGTCGTCTCGTATGCCCGCTTCGCGGGGGGCACGGCGGTCTCGAGCGACGGAGCCTATGTGTGGGTGGACAGGCCCAGCACCGGTGTGTTCACCCCCTCGCCGACGTATCAGTGGGGCGCGCCGTCGACCGTCAACCGGACCCGCACGGGCCGCTACATCGTCACGCTCGCCGGGCAGGCGTCGGACGGCGGATCCATGCTCGTGACGGCGTATGGGACCGGGGCCGAGTACTGCAAGACGGCGGAATGGCAGCGGGTGGGGGCGGACACGGACGTCGAGGTGCGCTGCTTCGGTCCGGGCGGCGTGCCGGCGGACTCGCGCTTCTCGCTCAGGTACCTCCGCGACGTGCGTGACGCGGCGACCGAGAGCGGCGGCTTCGTGTGGGCGCACAACCCGACCGCGGCGAGCTACACGCCCTCGCTCGCGTTCCAGCACCACCGCATCACGTCCGAGTGCAACGACATCACGGAGATCCTCACCGCGCAGCGGCTCTCGACAGGGCGCTATTTGATCAAGTATCCGAAGATGGGCAGCGGCACGGCGGTCCCGAGCGGCGCGGCCCTGGCCACCGCGTACGGCACGGGTCCCGAATACTGCAACGTGACCGGCTGGAGCACCCCCGCCTCGGATCCGGACCTGCTCGACGTCGGTGTCCGGTGCTTCAACGCGAGCGGGTCTCTCGTGGACACGCAGTTCACGCAGGCCTACTTCGCGAACCTGTTCCACGCCTGCTGACCTGCCGGGAGGCGGCCGTCCCGCGGCCGCCTCCCGGAAAGCGGACGCATGACTCGGATCCATCAGGCCGACGTGCTCTCCGGTACCGGCTGTGGGGCGCCGGGACGCCGTCGACTCCACGCTGTTCAGCTTCGGCTCGCCGGGGCACAATGCTCGTCATCATGAGGATGGTCTTCCGAGGCGGCGCGGCGTACGGCCCGAACGGTCGGTTTGGCGCGTGGGTGGTGAGCGTCGACGCCGGGGGGAGCGTGACGCTCGCGGGCCAGGCGCTCGGGGAGGAGATCCACCGGGGACCAGAGCCCCTGTCGGAGTCGGAGCTGGCGGCGCTCGATGGGTTGCTGGGCTCTGCCGCGACGGTGGACGCGGCGTCGAAGCGAATGGGCGTCCCCGGGGAGACGCAGGTTTGTTTCGACATCGAGACACCTGCCGGGCGCCGCGAGATCCGGCGATGGCACCGGGAGGCGCAGGAGCAGCCGCCGCTGGCGGGCCTGCTGCGCTGGCTCGACGAGGTGATCCAGGCGCGGACGGGGCGGTTCGCGGCCTTCGGGAGCTGACAGGCAGCAGGGCGCACCACGGCGTCGTGCACGGCGGCAGACTGGCTCACGATGGCGCCGCCATGACAGCGCCCGACGTGTCGCCGTCCACAAGGGAGCCCCCGGCGCAGCTCGCCATCGCGTGGGTCCGCGCGAAGGGCCCATTACCTGGCAGGTAATCGACCGCCACCCGCGCCGTGGTTCAACTTCTTACCTCTCGCGCCACGGCGCGGGCCGCATGTCGCCTTCGCGCGAAGCTGAGCGGGCGCGCGCGCCGGCACGGTGATTGGACGGGGTGCGACCAGGACAGCGTGGATAGCCGGCGCGCAGCCGGCAGCTGCGGGCACCAGCAAGGTCGACGTCGCGGACGCCACGTTCCCCCTCCGCCGGTCGGCTGCGCGGCTCCGCAAGTGGCATGCTCCGTGCCCGCTTCGTGCGAGCGTGACCAATTTTAACGACTCGCGAAGAGGCCTGATGCACGGCGATGATGCCTGCCGAGGCCCGGACGCGGAGGGACGGCCGCCGGTAACCGCCTACATCAACCGCATTGCCACGGCCGTGCCGCCGCACGACGTGCACTCCTCCTTTGTCCGGTTCGCGAGCACGCTGTTCAGCGACGAGCGCAGCCGCGTGCTGTTCGGGCGGATGGCCGACAAGGCGCAGATTTCACACCGATTCTCCGTGCTGGCCCCGAGCGTCGAGGTGGGCGGAGCCTCGATCGACGCGGGGCGGTTCTACCTGCGCGGCAGCTTCCCGACGACCGCGGACCGCATGCGTTTGTACGAGAAGCACGCGCCGGAGCTCGCCGCGCAGGCCGTCTCCGGCCTCGACCTCGGGAGCGCGGCGCGCCGGATCACCCATGTCATCGTGACGTCGTGCACCGGCTTCTCCGCGCCGGGCATCGACCTCGAGCTCGTCGCGCGCTTCGGCCTCGATCCGTCGGTCGAGCGCACGATGATCGGCTTCATGGGGTGTTATGCGGCGATCAACGCGCTGAAGCTCGCGCGGCATATCGTGCGGTCGGCGCCCGAGGCGCGCGTGCTCGTTGTGAACGTCGAGCTGTGCACGCTGCACCTGCAGGAGGCCATCGCCATGGATCAGATGCTGTCGTTCCTCCTGTTCGGCGACGGCTGCGCCGCGGCCGTGGTCAGCGCCGAGCCGAAAGGGATCGCGCTCGACCGCCTCCACGCCGTCGTGGTGCCCGGGACGCGCGAGCTCATCACGTGGAACATCCGCGACCTCGGCTTCGAGATGTTCCTGTCCGGCCGCGTGCCGGCCGCGATCGACCGGGGGCTCAGGGCCGCCGCGGGCGCGATCCTCGACGGCGCCGCGCCAGGCGAGATCGACCTCTGGGCGGTGCACCCCGGCGGGCGGTCGGTGCTCGACGCGGTCGAGCACGCGCTCGAGCTCGGGCCGGCGGCGCTCGCGGCGTCGCGCGACGTGCTCGCGCGCTTCGGCAACATGTCCTCGGCGACCCTCATGTTCGTGCTCCAGTCGATCGTCGCGGACGCGCGGCCGGGCATGCGCGGGTGCGCCATGTCGTTCGGTCCAGGTTTGACCGCCGAGACGATGCTGTTCCATACGGACTAGACCGATGGGCGCCCTCGACTTCTCGCGTCGATCCACGCTCGACGAGCTGATGGATACCCAGCCCGTCGACTTCGAGGACTTCCGCGCTTGCCTCGTCGATCTGGCGCAGGTCAACCGGTTGACGCTCGCTCACCGGCCGACGTTCGCGTTCCTCGAGCGCCTCGTCGCGCGCGGCCTGCGCGGCTTGCCCGAGAACCGGCCGCTGGAGGTGATCGACGTCGGCAGCGGCCACGGCGACATGCTGCGGGCGATCGACGCGTGGGCCAGCGCCCGCGGCATCGCCGTCTCGCTCACCGGCGTCGACCTCAACCCGTGGTCGCGCCGGTCGGCCGCCGAGGCGACGCCGCCGGGCCGGCCGATCACCTGGGTCACCGCCGACGCGTTCGCCTACGAGCCGCCCGGCGGCATCGACGTCGTGTTGAGCTCGCTCTTCACGCATCATCTCCCCGATCCGGGGGTCGTCCGTTTCCTCGCCTGGATGGAGGCGAAGGCGCGGCTCGGCTGGTTCATCAACGATCTGCACCGCCACCCGCTGCCTTATCACTTCTTCCGCCACCTCTCGCGCCTCGCGGGCTGGCACCGCTTCGTGCAGCACGACGGCCCGGTGTCGATCGCCCGCGCCTTCTCGGCGAGCGACTGGCGGCGTCTCATCGCCGAGGCCGGGCTCGATCCGCGCGCCGTCGAGGTCCGGTGGTGGATGCCGTTCCGGCTCACCGTCGGGAGGCTCAAGGTCCCGTGAACGACGCTGTCGTCGTCGGAGGGGGCCTGGCCGGGGCGGCGGTCGCGCTTCTCCTTGCGCAGGCGGGGCGCGAGGTCGCGCTGATCGAGCGCGAGGCCAGCCCGGCGGACAAGGTCTGCGGCGAGTTCCTGTCGCGCGAGGCCGCGCTCTACCTTGCGTCGTTCGGGCTCGATCTTCCGGCGCTCGGCGCGGTGCCCATCGAGGCCGTGCGCCTTGTCGAGCGCGATCGGGTCGCGGCCGCCGCGCTGCCGTTCTCCGCGCTCAGCCTGTCGCGCCGCGTGCTCGACGAGGCGCTGCTCGCGCGCGCCGCCGCGGCGGGCGCGTCGATCCGGCGGGGCGTCCGGGTCCAGGCGCTCGCGCGGGCGGGCGCGGGCTGGGGGGCGCGGCTCGAGGACGGCAGCGCGATCGAGGCGCGCGCCGCGTTCCTCGCGACCGGCAAGCACGACGTCCGGGGCCTGAGGCGGCCTTCCGGGCTGCAGGACGATCTCGTCGCCTTCAAGCTGCACTGGCGCCTGTCGCCGCGGCAGGCGGCGGAGCTCGACGGGCACGTGGAGCTCGTGCTGTTCGAGGGCGGTTATGCCGGTCTGCAGCCGGTCGAGGGCGGCCGGGCGAACCTCTGCCTCCTCGTCCGCAAGGGCCGCTTCGCCGCGCTCGGGCAGCGCTGGGACCGCCTCCTTTGCGCGATGCGCGAGGGGTCGCCGCACCTCGACGCGCGGCTCGCGGGCGCGGAGCCGTGCCGGGCGCGGCCGCTCGCGCTCTCGGCGATCCCGTACGGCCATGTCCAGCGCCGTGCGGACGGGATATGGCGCCTCGGCGATCAGGCGGCGGTCATCCCCTCCTTCTCCGGAGACGGCATGTCGATCGCGCTGCACAGCGCGCGGCTCGCGGCCACGGCGTACCTCGAAGGGGCGAGCGCGGAGGCGTTCCAGCGCCGGCTCTCGCGCGACGTGCTCGGGCAGGTGCTGCTCGCGACCGGCCTCTCTCACGGCCTCGTGCGGCGGCCCGGCCAGGCGGCGCTCGGCGCGGCGGCGCGCCTTTGCCCGGGCCTCATGGCGGCCGTGGCCGGGCGAACGCGCGTGTCCGAGGCGGCGCTCGCGCGCGGCGGGCTGCCGGCGGCCGCGTTGCAGGGCGGGCGCGGGCCGCTCTGCGCGACACGCTAGGACACCGACGATCACGTTGATCGAGCGAGAAATGAGCCGCCAAGGCGCCAAGGACAAAACACACGCTTGGCGTCCTTGGCGCGCTTGGCGGTTCAAATTTCTGCTCTTTTCCGGGGTTTCAACCCGTTTGTCGCTCGAGCGCCAGACGCCGGATCTCAGCGCTCGAGGACAGGCGCGTAACGCGCCCTGCGCGACGTGCTGGAGGCCATCCATGAGCGAGCGACGGCCGTTCTGCGCCCGGTGCTGCGCCCTCACGGACGACCGCCGGGCCGGCTATCCTCCGCTTCGGGCATGCTGCTTCCGGAACCTCCTTCATCGTCCAGCCGCGCTCCCTCGGCGCGCCTGTGCCGGGCCCCGCCGGCGGCCCCCCGACCGATCCCCGGCTGGGGAACGTCGCGCAGCGCTGGGAGCGCCATGAAGCGGCGGCGGTGACGGCTGGGCAGCTCCTGGTGATAAGCGATCAACGCTTCGACGACAGGGCGGCGTTCTTGCTCGGTCCGGGGCGCGGGCCGGCGGTGCCGCTGTCGCTTCCGCTCGACGACGAGTCGCCGTGGAGCCTGGTGCAGCTCGCAGGCACGGAGGCGGGTGAGGCGTACCTGTGCACCCACGACGCGCTGTTCCGGTGGGGCGAGGGTCGCTGGGAAGAGCAGGATCTCCCGGAAGTACGCATCGCGTCCTGCGCGGGCACCGCCGACGGGACGCAGTGGCTCGTCGTGACGAGAGATGTGGCGGACGCCGCGCCGTCTCGCCCGAGGCCGGAGCTGCTTCACCGCCCGCGGGGCGGAGCGTGGAGCGCCGTGCCGCTGCCGGGCGGCGCCTGGCCGGTGCGCGTCGCAGCGTCCGGCGAGCGGCTCTGGGTCAATGCGTCGGCGGGCGAGACGCGGTCGCCCTCTCGCTTCGAGGTCTACTCGAACGCGCCCGTCGAGGTCCCGCTGACGCTCGGTGAGGTGCAGATTCCATGGTGGCACGATCCGGAAGGGCGCGAGCGCGATCCGCCGGCCGTCGGCGACTGGCCCCCGGGTCCGGCCACGAGCGCGTGCACGTCGCCCGTCGTGTACCTCGGTAGATCACTCACGCCGGCGCTGCAGGGCGCGCTCCGCAAGCACACGGAGACCGAGGGCGTGCCGCTCGTCGAGGTCGAGGGGAACGCGGGCGGCAAGACATCCGAGGTCCGGAGCGGCCCCGACGAGCCTCGCGGCCTGCGTTACCACCCCACGCGCGCGCGGGTCCGGGGCGTCGCGATCCTCCCCGCGACGGCATCCGACGGGATCCGCATCGCCGAGCTGCTGGCGCCCGACCTTCCTGACCTGCCGCCGAGGGTCGTGTGCGCCAGGCCGCGCATTCGCTCATGACAAGGTCCACGGCCTCCTCAGCACCGATGGGCCCCGCGCGGCAGCGAACTGTCGCCCTGCCGGGGACGGGCCGGCGCGCACCGGGCGCGTGGTCGACGCGCATCCCCTCGATGAGGTTCATTGTCTTGTTCGTCGAGCCCCGGATCACGAGAACGACATAACCCTCGATACGAGGGGAGCAGGAGCGCGCAGCGCGGGGAGCTCGCGCGCTAGGCGCTACGTGCGATGAGCGAGAGCTGGAGACGGAGAGGACGGTTCGCTCGAGCGAGACACTCGCCCGAAAGGGGAGAAACAGTAAGGCGATCACGCGCGGCGGTGGACAGCGGCTGGGCGGCGGCTTAGGGGAAGATATGGGGAAGAGGAAGAGCGAGCGCGCGAGATGGCTGTGGGCGGCGTGGGCGCTCACGGCGGGCGGGTGTGCCACGTTGGCGGGGCTGGAGGACAGCTATCGTGTGCCGGAAGGCGGCAGTGGTGGGAGCGGGACCGGCGGGGAGGGGGGCGGCGGAGCCGGCAGCGGCGCGGGCAGCGGGACCGGCGGGGAGGGGGGCGGCGGGACCGGCAGCGGCGCGGGCAGCGGGACCGGCGGGGAGGGGGGCGGCGGGACCGGCAGCGGCGCGGGCACCGGCGGGCGCGGGGGAGACGGAGGCGGCGCACAGTGCACGCCGGGCGGGACGGAGTGCGATGGGCAGGCATGCGTGGAGGGGACGTGCATCGGGGAGTGCCGCCCGGAGGTCGTTCGCTGCTGGGGGAACCGGCCGCAGCGGTGCGATGAGCGCGGGCAGTGGGAGGACGCGGCGCCGTGCCCGGAGGCAGCGCCCCTTTGCAGCAGAGGGACGTGCAGGACGACACCGCCGAGCTGTGTCGGGATGGCGACGACGTGCGGGCCAGCGGGCGACGAGGACTGCTGCGCGAGCGAGGCGGTGCCTGGTGGCACCTTCAACCGGGACAACCATCCGGCGTATCCAGCGACGGTGAGCGGGTTCTCGCTGGATCGGTTCGAGGTGACGGTGGGGCGTTTCCGGAGGTTCGTGGAGGCGTATCCCGGGAGCCGTCCTGTGGCGGGAGAGGGGGTGCACCCGCTCATCGAGGGGACCGGCTGGGATGCGGGCTGGGAAAGCAATCTGCCTGCAGATGCGACGGCGTTGAAGGCCGCCGTCGCGGGGTGCAAGTCGCCCTACCAGACCTGGACGGATGAGCCCGGCGGGAACGAGCACCTGCCGATGAACTGCCTGAACTGGTACGAGGCGTTCGCGTTCTGCGCGTGGGATGGGGGCCGGCTGCCGACAGAGGCGGAGTGGAACTACGCGGCGGCCGGAGGGATCGAGCAGCGGCAGTACCCGTGGTCGACGCCGGCAGGCTCGACGACGATCGATCCGAGCCATGCGGTGTATGACTGCACCGGGGACGGGTCAGCGCCCGGCGCGTGTACGCCCAGCGATATCCAGCCTGCCGGGTCGCGGTCGCCGGCGGGAGATGGGAAGTGGGGGCAGGCGGATCTGAGCGGAAACCTGTGGGAGTGGGTGCTGGACTCGTACGCACTTTACCCCAGCCAATGCGATGATTGCGCCAGTTTGGCCGACGCCTCGACCCGGGCGGTCCGGGGCGGGGGCTGTTACGAAAGTGCGCCGTTCCTGCTCTCTTCCAGCCGCATCGTCGGGTACCCGTTCGAACGCCACTACTTCGTCGGGGCCCGGTGCGTGAAGACGCGGTAGCGATCGCCTCCTCCACGCCTGCCTTGACAGCGAGCATGGCGGCTTGCCGGCGGAGACGCCCGCGCCGCCTGGCTCCTTGACGCCGCCCGGCCGGCGCGAGAGCCTTTCGCCGTGTCGGTCATACTTGCGGAGGGGACCGTCTTCGCGCGTCGCTATCGCGTCGTACGGCTCATCGCCGCCGGCGGAATGGGGGCCGTCCACGAGGTGATTCACCTCGAGACCGATCGCCACCGGGCGCTCAAGGTCATGCACCCGCACCCCTTCCAGAGCGAGGAGATGCGCGGGCGCTTCAAGCGCGAGGCGCGCATCACGGCGAAGATCGAGAGCGAGTACATCGTCGACGTCTTCGACGCGGGCGTCGACGAGGCGACCGGGATGCCGTTCCTGGTCATGGAGCTGCTCCGCGGCGAAGAGCTCGGCGAGCGCCTCACGCGCGCCGGTCGCCTGCCGCCCGCCGAGGTGATGACCTACCTCTACCAGACGGCGCTGGCCCTCGAGCGCACGCACGCCGCGTCCATCGTGCACCGCGACCTCAAGCCCGCGAACCTCTTCCTGACGCAGCGGGAGGACGGCTCGGTCCGCGTGAAGATCCTCGACTTCGGCATCGCCAAGCTCGTCGCCGACGGCGCGACCGGGGCCGGCGCCACCATCCACATCGGCACGCCGATCTACATGCCTCCCGAACAGTTCCAGGGCGACACGAAGCTCACCGCCGCCGCGGACATCTTTTCGCTCGGCATGATGGCCTACACGCTGCTCGTGGGCACCCCGTACTGGGCGCCCGAGGCGCGCCGCCCTCCGCGGCGGCGGCACCGAGCTCCGCTGCGCCGCGTGTGCCGCCTCCGGCGGTGACGCCGGCCTCCTCGCTCCCACCGCGCTCCGCGCGAAGGCGCCGCCCCAGGCGACGACGGCCACGCCCGCGCTGCCCGGAGCCACGCCACCTCCGAGCGACAGGAAGCAGTCCCCGTCGAAGCCGGCCTCGACTTCGCCCTACGGGCGGTATTGAGCCGCATCTCCGCCCGCACCGCTAGCGCGACAGACGGGTTGAAAGCACGAGAAAAAGCAGGAATTTCACGGGGAGGCGGGGAGGCGGGGAGCGAGAGACGGCAGGAGAAAGAACTTCATTTTTTTTCTTCCTCCCCGCCTCCCCGCCTCCCCGTGAAAATTCTCCGGGTTTCAACGTGATAGGTGTTCTCCGCGCGAGCCAGAGGTGGGTCAGCGCAGGGGTGCTGGAGGCAGCGCCGGCGGGGGCAGTCCTCGGCGCGAGAGGCAGCTTCTGACCAGCCTGCTTTCGGGCGGACCGGCTACTGTGCATGAGCATGGGAACCGCCGAGCCACACCCCCCGAGCCGCCGGCTCAGGCTCGTCTCCGCCCAGGGCGCCGGGGGTCAGCCCTCGCCCGCGCCCGCCAGCGACGAGGAGATCCTGCTCGCCTTCCAGCGGGGCGAGCGAGGGATCGGCCTGCGGCTCTACGAGCACCTGCTGCCCGCCGTCGACCGGACCCTGTACCGGATCCTGGGTTGCCGCGAGCAGGACCACGCCGACCTCGTGCAGGGCGCGTTCGAGCAGATCGTGAGCACACTTACCAAACGCCGGTTCGCGGGGGAGTGCAGCCTGGCGGGCTGGGCGTCCGTCATCGCCTGCCATGTCGGGCTGAGCGCGCTGCGCGCCCGCCGGCGCGAGCGGAAGGTCATCGATCGCACGCCGGGGTCGCCGGAGCCTGGCGCTGGGCCCGAGCCGCCCTCGCAGGGCGCCGACCCCGAGCGCGAGCTGAGCGCGCAGCGCGATCTCGAGGCCCTGCGCCGGCACCTCGCGGCGATGGACGGCGACCGCGCGACCGCGCTGCTGCTCCACGCCATGGGCTATTCCCTCAAGGAAATCGCTGACTTGACCGGCGTTTCCGTGGCCGCGGCCCAGTCGCGGCTGTCGCGGGGGCGGCGGGAGCTCCAGGCGCGCTGTGAACCCGAGGCGGCGGCGCCACGCGACCCCGCTCGACCCGAGGAGCCACGATGAAGCAGGACGACGTTGACACCACCCCGGAGGATCGCGCCGCGGCGGCTGGCGTGGACAGCGTGGAGGCCTCGCTGCGGGCGCTGGTCGAGCAGCCGGTGCCGCCGCTGCCCAGGGTCCAGGCGAGGTACCTCCAGCAGCGGATCGCCGGCCGCATCGACCAGCTCGTCGCCGGCGCGGCCGAGCGGCGCGCCGGCGTCGCCCGGCGGAAGCGGGCCGCCCTCGGCGCGGCGGCGCTGGCGGCAGCCCTGACCGCGGCGGCCGCCGGCGTCTTCCTCGTGGTCCGGGCGCGCGACGCCGCGCCCGCCGCGGCGCAGGTGACGGCGCTCCAGGGCTCGGTCGAGATTGCGGCCGGGGGCGCGACCCGCTCGCCGCCGTCGCTGGCCCTCGTGCCGCTCGCGAGCGACGAGGAGCTCCGGACCGGCGAGGGCGCGCTGGCGAAGGCGTCGCTCGCGACGGGCGCCACCGTCGAGGTCGGGCCCTCGACGCGCGTGAGGTTCGCGCCGGTGGGCGCCGGGCGCGACCGCGCGGGTGACGTCGTCGCCCTCGAGCAGGGCAGGATCGCCGTCGATGTGCCGCCGCTGCCGGCAGGCACGAGCCTGTCGGTGCGCACGTCGGACGCCGTTGTCACGGTGCACGGGACGCGCTTCTCCGTCGAGCGGCGCCCCGACGCGGCGGGAGAGCCGGCCGAGACGCGCGTGTCGGTCGTCGAAGGCCGGGTCGCCGTGCACCGCGGCGAGGTCGAGCGCTTCCTGAGCCCGGGCGAGACGTGGTCGTCCCGCGACGAGGAGCGCCGGTCGGACCGCCCCGCCGAGGGACGCCCGGGCGACGCGCCGGCGCCGCCTCGCGACCCCGGACAGGACAGCGCCGCCGGCGAGGGCGGCAGGGGCGACGGCGCCGGCGAGGGGGATCCGCGCGCGCCGCGCGACGCGCGCCAGGCCCCGTCGCGCGCCTCGCTCACGGCCGAGAACGAGCTGCTCCAGGGCGCGATGGCGGCGCGGCGGCGCGGGCAGCCGCGGCGGGCGATCGAGCGGCTCGATCTCCTCCTCGGCCGCTACCCGGACTCGCCGCTCGCCGAGATCGCCCGCGTGGAGCGCCTGCGCGCGATCGAGATGCTCGGCGACAAGGAACGGACGGCGGCCGAGGCGCGCCGGTACCTCAAGGACTACCCGCAGGGCTTCGGGCGCGAGGAGGCCACGTCCGCCTCCCGCCCCGGCGGCGCTCGCCCCTGAGCGCCCGCGCGCGGGGCCGCCTCGATTTTTTTTCACGAACCCTGCCTGCTCCCGGCGCCTCCGGCGACCTTCACTTCATCGAGGAGATCATCGCGCCGGCGATCGGGTTCGCCGGCTGCGCTCCATGTCGTGCTTGCTTTCGAGTTGGGAGGATCCCGATGCGTTCATTCGCGTTGACAGGGTGGTTCTGTGGTGGGCTGTTGTCGCTCGCGGCCTTCGGCGCGGGCTGTTCCCTATCGGGCACGGGAGGCGCAGACGGCCGCATCGTCTCCGGGGAAGACTGCGTCCCGTCGGACGACGAGGGCGGCGCGCCGGCGCCGAGCTTCCCGGGATCCGGCATGTCGGGCGCCGGCGACCCCATCACGGCGGATCTCGATCCGCTCTCGTGCGGCGCGAGCGCCCGGGGTGTCCCCGTGGACGGGACCGCCCAGGTCGACTGCTATTACACGAACAGCGACCCGACGACCCCGATGGCCTTCGTCGAGCGGGTCGTCGAGATCGCCGAGAGCGAGGAGCTCGTGCACGTGCGGCTGACGCTCAACCCCGCGTTCGTCGACAACACGTATGGCGAGACGGCCATCGGGTGGGGCGGCGGCGAGGAGCCCGCCGGCCCGCAGCCTGGCGGCCCGAAGCCCGGCGACCCGAAGCCCGGTGACGCGCCGAAGCCGAAGGGTCACGGGGGCCACACGTTCAAGGATCTCGTGGGCAGCGACAAGGCCCAGTTCCAGCTGACGAACGGGAAGGGAGAGCTCGTGCTCGACTTCTACGTCGACTACATCTCGGCCGACGAGGCGAGCCCCTCGGGGTATGCGTCGCTCGGCGTGCTCGGCGGGGAGGGCAAGATGCTCCTCGGAGACGCCGGCGCCGTCGTCGCGGCGACCACCTCGCTCGACCGCGATCTCAACGCGTGCGGGTACGGCGCGTACCTCGAAGACTCCCCGGAGACGGACGAGAGCTACACCCCCAACTCGGAGACACCGAACTGGGATTACCGCGTTGTCTACGACGTGTGGGTGAGCGCCTCGGCGTTCGGCGCCGCCGGCTTCGGCGACGCGACCATCAGCTATGTGCACGCCTCTCCGAGCAAGTACCCGTCGGACACGGTCACCGTGACGCCGGGGCCGTGCCCCACGCCGACGACGTGTGAGGGCGACGACCCGCCCGCCGGCGGCGGCGGGGGCAGCGATGCGGGTGAAGATCCGGGTGGAGGCGGGGAATGCAAGGAGTCGGGTGGGGAGTGCAAGGCCAACGCGGACTGCTGCTCGGACAGCGACGTGTGCCTGAGCGGGGTGTGCGAGCCCATCGTGATTCCGCAGTGAGCCGGTGATATCCCCGGCACCGGCGCGCCGGCGCGGCGGCGCGCCGGCGCGCCGGAGCCAGGGACGTGCTGACGAGCGGGGTCATGGTCCTCGCCTCCGGCCGCCGGAGGGGAGCCCGAAGCACGAGAGGCTCGGGCTCCCGGCGTGACGGCGGGAGGCGCTCGACGGTCAGCGCGCGGCCAGCGCGAGCAGGCAGGCGCGCAGCTCCTCGGCGCACTCGGGGCACAGGTCGAGGTGCTGCGCTGCCTCGCGCAGCGCCTCCGGCACCGGCGCGCCCTCCGCGACGAGCTCGGCGTACCACGGCGCGTGTTCCAGCCATTCGTCGCAGGTCAGCTCGTCGGGCTTCGTCGCGAGGACGGCCGTGGCCAGATCGCGGATCTCTTCCTGGGACAGGCGCTTCATGGCGCTCCTCTCGGGGGCATCCCTCCCTGGGAGGGGAGTTCGAACGCTTCTCTCACGTCGTCCTCGCTGAAGCCGCCCGCGGCGAGGCCTTGTCGCAGCTTGCGGCGAGCGTCGTGGGTCAATTTGTACAGGGCATTCCGGTTCATCCCGAGCTGCGCGGCGACCTCGGCCTGGGGCATCCCCTTGAGCTCGGCGATCAACGCCTGGCGCTGCCGCTCGGTCAGCTCGGTATCGAGCACCTCGTACAGGGCGGCGATCATCCGTTCCCTGGCCACGTGGGCGTTCGCGTCAGGAGCCGCGATGGCGCTCGGCTCGCCCGTGCTCTCGGTGAGCTGATCCAGCGACACGTCCTTCCAGCGGGCTCGCCGCAGCTCGGTGAGCGCCACGCGGATGGAGATGGTGATCGCCCACGTGGTGAATCGGCTGGCGCCCCGGAAGGAATCGAGCGCGCCCAGCACCTTCAGCGTGGCGTCCTGGGTCAGGTCGTCGATCAGGGCGTCCCCTACGCCGGCGCGTCCGGCCAGTGCCCGCTGCAGGCCTCTCCGCACGATGTGTCGCAGCTCGGCGACAGCGGCGCTCGCCTGCGCGCCGGGTTCACGGAGGAGCCGCAACCACTCCTCGTTCTTCCGCTCGTTCATCCGGCCGCCTCGAAAAGATTCTCCCTCCGAAAGTAAGAGCCGGAGCCCCCATGGCGTCTCAGGGACGGAGACGGGGACGCCGAAGAGGCAGCCCCGAGCGACCGAATCCACGAGGGAGAGGCCACCATGTCGACCACCGATCGTACCGTCCAGCTCGCCGACGTCCAGGTTACGAACCGCACCGCGCCCAGCTTAGCCGCGTGGGGCGTCCGGATCGAGGCCCTCGGCGGCCGCCTGCTCCGCGCTGGTCTGGCGCTCACGCTGCTGTGGATCGGCGGCATGAAATTCACGGGGATCGAGGCGCAGGCGATCCGCCCGTTCATCGAGAACAGCCCGCTGTTCTCGTGGACGTATCCTGTGCTGGGGTTCCAGGGAATGTCCAACCTGCTCGGCGTCACGGAGATCGCGATCGGGCTCGCGATCCTGTCCCGGCCGTGGTTCGCTCGGATCGCGGCCGCCGGCAGCCTGCTCGGTGTGCTGACGTTCCTGAGCACGCTGAGCTTCCTGATCACGACGCCCGGGGTGTGGGCGGATGAGATCGGCGGGTTCCCCGCGATGGGCGCGCTCGGTCAGTTCCTGATCAAGGACGTGGCCTTGCTGGCGATCTCGGTCTGGTCCCTCGGGGAGGCGCTGCGCGCCGCAGGTCGCGAGGCGTAGGGCTCGATCCCCCCGAGTTATCCGGGAAGATTCACAGGGAGGCGGGGAGACGGGGAGTGAAATCCCATCAATCTCCCCGTCTCCCCGCCTCCCTGTTCAATTTTTCTCTGAGAATGTGAACTGGTGTTCCCCGTCGCCGTCGCCGCCGCGGCTCGCGGAGGAGGCTACTTGCCCAGCAGGGCGTTCATCACCCTGTTGTAGGTCTCCTTCTTCCCGTACTGGTCGTTGAAGAGCAGCGACTGCGAGCTTTGCCCGTTGCACAGCGCCCCGCTCCAGCTGTTGAGCCACGACCTGCCGTCGTTGATCCCCCAGAAGGTGATGGCGGTGCACTTGGGCTCCTTGAAGCAGGCCGCGACGATGTCGTGGTAGTACGTGAGCTGCTCCTCCGCCGTGATCACGCCGCCGCAGCGGTTGATGTCCATCTCGGAGATCAGCACCTCCAGGCCCAGGTCGGTGAAGCGCTTCAAGTTCGCCGCCACATCCGCTCCGGTGGCCTCGTTGTTCGGCGGACCGATGTGCATCTGGAACCCGACGCCGTCGATCGGGACCCCCCGATCGACCATCCCCTTGATCATGTTGTAGACGAAGTCGACCTTGTCGTTGCGCGCGTCGATGCTGTAATCGTTGTAATAGAGCTTGGCCTTCGGATCCTGCTCTCTCGCGATCTGGAAGGCGAGGTCGATGTACGATTCCCCGATCTGGTTGTAGAACACCGTGGGCCTCATGCGGGGATTACCGACCCCGGTGTCGCTGTCGGTCTGGACGGCCTCGTTGACGACGTCCCAGTGGTCGAGCCGGTCCTTGAAGTGCCCCATGACCTGGGTGATGTGCCTGCGCATGGCCGCCTCGACGTTGGCCTTCCCGGTCATGGAGTTCATCCAGCCAGGCAGCTGGCTGTGCCACACCAGGGTGTGGCCCTTGACCTTCATGTTGTTCTGGCGCGCCCAGTTCACGATGTTGTCCGCGGAGCCCCAGCTGAAATTCCCCGCGCTGGGCTCGAGCGCGTCCCACTTCATCTCGTTCTCCGCCGTCACGTAGTTGTGCTCGGCGGCGGCGACGCGCTTGTAGTCGTTGTTACCGAGACCACCGCCGGAGATGGCCGCTCCGATCAGCAGCGGGGGGTTCGCCTTCTCACCGGCCTCCCTCAGCGTGCTGGCGCTCGCCGCAGGGACTCTGGCGCTGGCGCCGCCGCCTGTACCATCGCTGCCGCCCGTGCCCTCGCCGCCGGTGCCCGTGCCGCTCGTCGCGCCGCCGCCGGTGCCGCTGGTCGCGCCGTTGCTGGTGCTCGTCGTGCTCGTCGCATCGCCGCCGGTGCCGCTGGTCGCGCCGTTGCTGGTGCTCGTCGTCTCGCCGCTGCTCGTCGTCGCGCCGTCGCTGGTGCTCGTCGTGCCGCCGCCGGTGCCGCCCGTCGCGCCGCCGCTGCCGGTCGTCTCCCCGTCACCGCTGTCCGAGCAGCCGACTGCACACAGGATCGCCGAGAGGAGAAGTGTAAAGGGTGCTGATCTCATGCTCGCATGCTCCAAAGTAAAATGTATTTACTAACTCACGCGACCTGGTGCCTTGATCATCCGCGGGTCCACGTCGCGCGCGGGCGGCACCCGAGGTGGTGCCGAACCGGCAGTATATCGGCCGCTGTCTCCCAAGCATACAGCTTCACGAGGCGGACCCGAAGGATAAGGGGCTCCGGAACGGAATTCCAGGTCTGTTTGATAATTTTGACATGGGGATAATGTGCGCCCGAGACCGGGTCGGTAGGGCGCCCCACACGCGGCTCGCCGTGCTCCTGGGGTGCACCTGCTGCTGGGGCGCACCTGCTGCCCGGATCGAGCGGGAGGTCGTCGTCATGGACCTCGCTGATCGCGTTGCGAGACGTGTTTTCGCGCCGTCATTCAGAGGCATCGGGGAGAGGGGAAGGTGATCGTCACATTCCGGATCTCCTGGCGCGCGGTGGCGTCGCCCGTGCCGGCGGCGAAGCCATGAAAGAGCCTCGACCCGACGGGGAAGCCGGGGATGGTGAACCCCTGGAACAGGCTCTTGCCGTCGATGATCGGTGGCTGTGAAGATGACATGCCCTCTCGATCCTCGGCGCGACAACGGATCGCGTGGAGGATGCAGAGCACCCTCGCGCCAGCCCGCATGCGGCGCATGCCTACCCGATCGAGGCGAGCGCACCTCCAGGAATCCGGGGGGGTGAAGGTCGGGATCCTGCCGAGCACGGCGCGCCGCGCCCTCTCCCGGTGTTCGACCGGCGTGCGTCTCGACGAGCGGCGCCGGTTCATGGCATGGATGGGCCTCATGGCCGAGCGATCCATCTCGATCCCGATCGTCGATAGCACCCCTGTCTCGGGCGTGATCCACGCCCCGAGGACGCGGGCGAAGCGCTCCGGCGTGGCCGTCGTGCTCGGCCATGGCGCCGGCAACGACATGAACGCGCCCCTCGTGGTCGACGTCGCCGGGCGGCTGGCAGCGCGCGGGCACACCGTGCTCCGCTTCAATTTCGTCTACAAGGAGCTCGGCCGGAGGGCGCCCGATCGGCAGCCGCTCCTCGAGAAGGCGTTCGAGGCGGCGATCGAGAGGATGCTCGAGGACCGGCCGGAGCGCCTCGTGATCGGCGGCAAGTCGATGGGCGGGCGGATCGCGTCGCTCCTCGCGGCCCGCGGCGTCCGCGCGGACGGGCTGCTGTTCCTCGGCTATCCGCTCCACCCCGCGGGCAAGCGCGCCCCGCTCCGGGACGCGCACCTGCCCGCGATCCCCGCGCCGCTGCTGTTCCTTCAGGGCACGCGCGACCCGCTGTGTGATCTCGCGCTCCTCCGGCCCGTCCTGAAGCGCCTCGGGCAGCGGGCCAGCCTGCACGTCATCGAGGGCGGCGACCACTCGCTCGATCTCCTCAAGTCCGCGGGGCGGACCAGGGAGAGCGTGCTCGGGGAGATCGACCTGGCGATCGACGGTTGGCTGAAGGCGCGGGTCCTCGCCCAGCGCCAGAAGGCGCCGTGACGGGGAGTGCCCGCCGCACGGCGCGCCGGCCACGACCACGTAAACGTTCGGATGCTGGAGAACGCGGCCCGAAGCGTGGTTAACGCCTACGCCGGCCGTCCGCGACGAGCGGCGCGCTCGATGAGCCGCCGTCGTCGCGCTCGCGGCGCGGCGTCAATTGATAATGGCCGGGTCCTCGATCGTGAAGCACTCGACCGACGACGCCGCGTATTTGATCGCGTTGTACCAGAACTGCGAGATCTGGAAGACCTGCGCCGCGGATCTCTCGTAGCAGGGGCTGTTCGGGTCCGTGTACATCTGCGGATTGAGGCACGCGGCCGTCCCGCGCCACTGGCCCGAGTAGGTCACCCACTCGTCGCCGAACGCGACGACATGGCCCTTGCCGATCTCCTCGTGCACCGCGAAGTTGTTCCTGCCGTCGGTGCTGTCGACGGTCGCGGTCGTCGATTTGATTGAACGCGCGATGTAGGCGCCCACGCTCTGGATGTTCCTGCCGAGCGGCGTGTCCTGGTTCCAGGTGCCCACGCTCGTGGGGAGGTCGCCGCCGAGCGGCAGCGAGCCGCCCCAGCAGTTGCAGTTCGCGCAGCCGTTCCGCGCGGGATCCAGGAGGCCGTCGGCGTTGAACTGGATGTCGGTGAACGAGAGGAGCTGGTTGGTCGCGGTGATGTCGTGGATGGTGCATCCCTGTCCATCGCACTGATAACCGCTCAGCGCGATGAGGCCGCCGCCGTTGTTGACCCAGTCCTTGAGCGCGTTCACCTCGTCCGGCGAGAACTGCCACGGCGCCCCGTCGTCGTTCTGGGCGCCCTTCGTCACCATCCACTGGAGGAGGATCACGTCGTACTTGGCGAGGAACTCCGCCGTGAGCGTGGGTTTCTCCCTGTTGTAGTTGTCGACCTGGGCCGTGCTCTGCGTGTTGAGCCAGTCCTGGAGCGCCGTGGTGCTGTCGCTGCTGCACGGGCCCCAGACGCCCTCGCGGCCGATCGACGCGATGTTGATGCAGGTGCAGTTGCCCGCGTCGTCGCAGGTCGTCTGGTGACCGGCGTCGGGCGGCGGCTCGCTGCCCGGTCCCGAGCTCGTCAGCCCGATGTCGCCGCCGATATCGTCGCCGGTGCTGGTGCTGCTGACGCTGCTGGTGCTGCTGCCGCCGGCGCCGCCGCCGCCCTGGCCGACCGCGCCATTCCCCGTTGTGTTGCCGTTGCCGCCCGATGAACAGGCGATGACGGGCAGCCAAAGCGCTGCGAGCACAGCGCAGCAACGCGTCGCGAAATGAAGTCTCGTCATGATCCATGAGACTATCACTTCCCGCGCCTGGCCGGAGATCCAAAATGGGGGAGGCTCGCCACCCGAAGCGCTACAGGCTGCTTGATTTCCAGCGCCAGCCGCGCGAGATCCTTGCGCGACAGCTCCGGCGTGAGAGTCGCCCCATGCTCTACCGGCCGGACAGGCGCGAGCGCGAGCAAGGATACGAGGCGAGGCGATCGACCCTCGCGGTGTCTTGGGCGCAGCTATGCGCACGTGTGGCTGCGGGTGCGTGTGGTGTGGGCGAAAGAAAGCGGTGCTAGGGGAACGGTTGGGAGTGCTGGCGCCGGAAGCGTGCTACGCGGTTTCGTGAACGCTCTCAGGACTTGCGTTTGGCACACAGCGTTAGACGTCGACGCGCCGGGTCTCTCGGGAGAATTGAAGGTCTCCCTCGGGGGCGTCTCCGTGCACGTCCAGACGAACTCTTTCAAGCCGCGGAGCAGCTCGTCTTCGGTGAGCGTCTCACGAACCCGGATCGCCTCGGCGACCAGGCTCGCTTCTTCCTTCGTGAGCTCGTCCGAGCGAAAATCCGCGGGAATTTCCGAAAGCGCCGCGCAGCTCTCGAAGTTTCTCTCGATGAGATCGGCAGACCTGGATTTCGGCCCGCACATCAACCCATCCTTGGGTAAGGCCATCAGCGCTTTGAACTGACGAACCGCGGCTCTACAGACCTCGGCGGCGACCAGGATCTCGCTTTTTCTGCACCGTTTCAGCTCTGTCTCGAGCTCATCCACGGTGGCTTCTCGTTCGGGAGTGCCCTGTCTCTCTTCGACCGGAGGAGCCTCGGCCGCCGAGGCGGCCGCTCGCGGCGCCGAACGGGCGGCCAGTTCTTCTCGACATGTAGCGAGCGCTCGCCGGTCTCTCCGCATCCAGGGATCCGAAGTAGGCTCCGCTCTCCTTTCCTTCGCGGGCGTCCTCCGGTCCAGGAGCGATCTGCCGACCAGTACGCCAGAGCCAAAGGCAGGGACGAGCAAGAGCGTCGCTCCGAGAACACGAATGGCGTACCCCGTTTTCTTGGCGTTCTCCGTCACGACCCGCCCTCTGCTCCAGCCTGCTTCTCCTCCGCGGCGCGCGCCTCGTTCAGCGCGAACAGCCGGTCGATCAGCGCGTCCTCGAACGCGCTCCGCGCCTGCCGCTCTCCCGGGGTCGCGGGCTCCGCGTACGGGGGGACCTCCACGCCGTCGAACCCGTAGGCCGCCAGGACGGCCCTGTCCATCTCCTCGTGGAGGCCGCGCAGCTCGACGATGCTCGGCTCCTTGCACCTCGGGTCCTTGATGAGGTTGTACGTCTCCGTCAGCCCCAGCCGCGACGCCAGCATCCACCGCGCGCGGGCCGCGTAGAGGCGCTCGCCGGCGGCCTCGACGCGGCCGCCCTCGGCGAGGTGGTCCGGGCGAGGGAAGGGGAACGTCTCCACGCAGTCCGACGGCGCGTACCGGAGGCCCTCTCCCATCGTCGAGGAGAGCAGCCGTGCCCACGTCTCGTGCGCGCGCGACTGGAGGACGGCGAAGCGCGCGTGGTCGTCGATCGCGAACACACACAGCTGGTCCGAGAACGTCCGGCCCGCGGGCTGGAAGGCGAAGCAAAGGTGCTTCGTCACCCGCGCAGCGACGAGGCACCGCTCGAGCGGCGCGATCGTGCGCCGGAGCTCGGGCCGCGTGTTGGCGAACTGCCACCAGCGCGCCCGGTGGCCTGCGTCGATGCCGGTGCCCTTCAGGCGATCCCGCGCCGGCTTCACCCGGGTCCGCACGATCGAGAGCAGCGCGGGCCACCGGCCGGCCTCCTCGAGCCCGCGCTCGCCGAAGTCGATCACGTGACGGTGCGGGCTGTGTGAAGGGGACGAGTTGACCTCCTCGCCGCCGAGGAACGGGCGGAGCACCTCGCCGGACGCCGGATCACCCGCGAGGATCGCCCGCGCCTCGCCGTCGGTCAGGACGAAGCCGTCGCCCCGGAGGAAGCAGCCGATGAAGCACAGATCCCGGCTGGCCCCGAGCGGGCGCGGGTCGGGGCGCTCGGGCATCGCGCGCAGGTGCGAGTTGATGTGGCCCACGGGCACGCCGTCGAGCCGCGGCGGCGGCACGCCGTCGCCCGGCGACATGCCCAGCGCGAGGTGCACGACGGCGACGTGGACCGCGGCGTCTCCCGGCCACGGGACGCTGCGCACGGCGTGGTAGATGATCGCGCCCCCCGCCTCGACGAGCGGCCTGAGGCCCGAACGCCGGGTGTCGCCCTGAGCTATCGTGTTCGTGGCGATGAGCCCCACCGTCCCGCGGCGCCCGAGCAGCGCGGCCGCGCGGCGGAAGAAGTGCGCGGCCAGATCGGTGTTCTTCGTGGCGCCGTGCAGCTGCTCGAGCCACGCGGCGTAGCGCTCGCCGTGATCCGTCGAGATCCGCTTCCCGCCAAGGAACGGCGGGTTCCCGACGAACGCGCCGAGCCGCGCCGGCCGCGGCCCGCGGGCGCCGCCGGGCTCGCCCGGGCGCGGCTCCTGGAACACCTCCGGGAGCTCCAGCGGCCAGTGGAATGCAGGCAGCGGCGGCGGCCCCCCGGGGGTCCCCTCGCGGAGCGCCCGCTGCATCGACAGGAGCTCTTCCGAAGGCGGCCCGCCGCCGCGGAGCCATGCGATCGCGAGCTCGGCCCGCCGAGCGCGCTCCTTCAGCCGGTCACGGTCCTTCTCGTGCGCGAAGAACGCCCCCACGACGAGGTCGCCGAGCAGCCGCGCCCGGGCGATCGCCTCGTCCGCCTCCTCGGCCAGCCGGGCTCGGGCGATTGCCTCGTCCGTCTCCTCGGCGAGCCGCCGCCGCAGCTCGAGCGCGCGCGCCACCGCGGCGTCGACCTCTTCGTGGAACGGCGGCGCCGGCGCCGCGGGCTTCCAGTGGAAGCCGCGCAGCTGGGCCAGGTCGAGGCCGACGAGCGAGTCGCCGTGCCGGAAGGCGTGATCGACGAACGTGAACGGCTCGTCCTGCGCGCGCGTCACGAGCCAGAGCGACAGCCTCGCCAGGCTCACCGCGAAGGGGTTCTTGTCGGCGCCGTAGAGGCAGCGCCGCGCGACGAGCCGCCGCGCGTGGCTCACGGCGCCCTCGCCCGGCAGGGAGAGCCGCGCCGCCGCCGCTGCGTCGCCGCGCGCGGCCTCGCGCGTCCAGGCGGCCACCAGCTGGTCGGCCAGGTACCGGCACGCCTCCATGAGGAACGCGCCGGAGCCCATCGCCGGGTCGCAGATCGCGAGCCGGAGGAGCGCCTCGGACGCGGGCTCCTCGCCCAGCTGCCGGAGCAGCGGCTCGAGCGTCCGCGCGACGATCGGCGCGGACAGGCTCCTCGGGGTGTAATGCGAGCTCGTCCGCCGCCGCTCGGCGATCGGCTGGAGGAACAGCCGCCCCGCCCCGAGCACGTCGGTGTCCCTCGCGCGCAGCGGTCCGAGCGCCTCGAGGACGCCGGCCGCCGTCTCCGCGGCGACGAGCGCCTCCCCGAGCCTCGCCGCCTCCCGCCGCGAGATGCCCGCCCGCGCCGCGAGCCACGCCGTCCGTCGCGCCGTCGGCTGCGCGAGCGCCTCGGCCGCGCTCACCCAGACCCTGTCGGGCCGGAGGCACACCGTCGGCCCGGCGGCGCGCTCGACCCGGTAGCCCATGAGCGCCTCGTAGAGGCCGCCGAGCTGCTCGACGTCGATCGCCTGGTACGACAGCGGGCGCCCATCGAGCACGAGGAGCCGCTCGAGCACCGCGTGCACCGTGGCGTCGTCGACCGACGGCGCGCACGGCGCGCGCGTCGCCGCGTGTTCCGCCGGCCCCGCGTGTTTCGCTGGCCCTGCGTGTTCCAGGAACGGGTATCGCTCGGGGTCGAAGAGCTGCCCTCCCCGCGCCGGCAGGGTCAGCTCGGGGCGGCGGAGCCCGTGGAAGATGGCGCGGAACAGCGCGACGAGCCGCGGCCACGCCCCGAAGCGCCGCCGCAGCGCGCCCGGGCGCGCGCCGCGCTCCGCCGCGAGCTCTTGGAAGAGCGGGCGCACGCCGAGGTGCGCCGCGTAGTACGGGTCCGAGGCCGGCAGGAGCCCGCGGTCCTCGGCGTGCAGCAGGAACACGAGCCGGAGGATCGCGGTGAGCAGGCCGCCGTGGAGGTGCTCCGGGCCGCTGGCCAGCGCGTCCTCGAGCGCGCCCGACCCGTCGCGCTCGGCCGCGTCCTCGAAGCCGCGGAGCAGGACGTCGAGCGCGTCGAAGGCCCGCTCCGCGAGCGCGCCCGCGACGTCTGCCTGCTGCGCCCTGCTGTCCCCGGGGACGGGCTGATCCATGCCGAGCGCCCGGAGTGTACGCCAGCGCCGCGCGATCCGCTGCAGGTTCTGCCGGCGGAACGCCGGCGCGGCGGGGCGACCCTCCGGAGCCTCCCGGGGCCGACGCGCGCGGTCTTCAGGGCCTGGCCGGCCGATCAACGGACCGGTACGTGGTTCGTGTCCGGCAACCTCCCGATGAGGCGGCCGCCGTGTCGTCCAGCGCGACGCCTCGGGCTGCGCGTCCGCGGCGCTCTCCCTCCCGGCGCCCCGGAAAGACGGTAGCTGCCGCCGGTGTTCGACGGATCTACCCGATGGTGCTGGACAGCATGTCGGCCTTGCTGCGCAGAGCCGGATCGTGAGATTGTTCGAGGGCGAGGTCACGAGATGCGGCGAACTCGACGGACCTGGTCCGGCGGCTCCGGCCGACCCATCGAATGATAGTTAGCCGCCGGGAGCAGACAGATGGCTACAGCGCCGACATTCAAAGCTCGGAAGGCCGAAATCAGTGGGCACTTGTTCGAGAATCCGAGCGCGGGCGTACCTCGCGGAATCTATTGGTCCTGCAACATCGACTTCGCTCCGATCCTGGACGCACCGGAGAGCGAGGAAGATGGCGAGGGGTGGCCGTGCATATTGCTCTGCGACTGGATAACCTGGCCAGTCCGCAGTTGGCGGGAGATGGATGGATTGACGCTTGAGAGTTGCGTTGGTCCTCTTGAAGTCGAGGCATCGTTGTACTTCTTCGGACGGCATCAGTCGCTTTCACGTGTCGAGTTGTCATTTCAACGATCACGAGCTGATTGCTTTCGTGTCCGGGGCGGATTTCTGGCAGACCTCGATGATACCGCTGGAGGTATGCTCCACGGAGTGACGTCAGGGTTTGACCTTGAAGGCCGCTTTACCGGGCTCAGTGTGCTTCCGGACAATCTTTTCCCCAAGCCGAAGTCCGAAGCACAGGCTATCGACGCTCTCGGGGAGTTTGCCGACCTTCAAGCGTATGAAAGACCGCAGTGGGAAGGAACAAGCTGGCTGTTCAGGCCGAGGATCGATGATGCAGCGGGCTAGCATGCGCTTGCGTAGGCCGTGCCCATCCGGACGCTGCTCAACTCGGACATGGAAGCTGACGAGGCCCTCGGTCGCTGCGCTGCCTCGGGACCTCACAGCTTAACGTCAGTCGTAGGGCAGGCGGTGCCGGATGACTGCGCGTCGCGCGACGACGCGCGCCGGCATGGACGCGGACGCGATCCTCGGCGAGGCGTTCGACGTGCTGAAGCGGGTGGACTCCATCGAGCGCAGCTGCCAGAGGGCGTGAGCCGCCGGCGGCGCGCGGCGCAAGGTTAGCTGACGCGCGTCTCATCGGTTGCAGCAGAGCACGTGCGTGTCACCGGGGACGATTTCCCCGCTCACCACCGTGGAGTCGGTCGAGGGGGCGCAGGTAGGCTCGTCCTTCGTGAAGATGGACCGCACCGCGCCGATCCGCCCCTCAATCGTGTCCGTGCAGAGCGGCCGATCCAGTCCGGAGATGAGAATGGTTCCGAGCTCGTCGGAGCATGCTGCCTGCCCGTACAACGTGGTCTGCACGCGGCAATCGCCGCGGCTCGGCTCGCCACAGGTGCACGGGCTGCACGTGCGCGTGTCGTTGTAGACGGGGAACTCCCACCGTGTGTCGTGACCGTCCCAGCATTCTCCGTTCGGTTGCGGCGGATAACAACGGCTGAACGCCGTGAACACGAGTTCCATTTCTGGGCCACAAGCCCGGATGAAGTCCATGTTGGTATGCCGCACGGCAGGAACCTCGGGGATAGGTTGACAGCCCGACGCACCCGGCGGGTTGATGGTGACAAAGGAATAGGAGTCGCTTGGAACGGGCTCGCGGAGAGAAAAACAGGTCCCATTCCAGGAGCTGCCCGGATCGATCGTGGCCACGAGGTCGCTGTGGGAGCAAAGGGGCGAGGAGTGCACGAGTACCGTATTCGGGAGCACGCATCGCGATGGTCCACACGCGCAGGGCTCGCATTCCTCCGGCCCAGGGGTCCCTATCCAGCCTTCCCACAAAAGGTTGCCGTCGCCGAGCGGATCGCATCGTGGGGCATATTGGGGCGGGCCGGCATAGAGCAGGATGAGCTGGCTCGGATCTGGCTCTGGCAGATGGTCGGGAGGGGCCGACGAGGAGCAGCCGATGGGCACCCATGTGGCCAGCATCGATAGAGCGACGGAGCGCAGAACGGCTGCCATCCTCTTGCCTTGGTCAATCCTCATCATTGGCATGAATCACCTCCTCGAGTTCTGCGATGGAGCAGCAGAAAATCCGTGTTTCGCCGCTCTCGATCGTGCCGTCCACCAGGGAGACATCGGTTGTTGGCGAGCACGCGCCCGGCTCGTCCTGTGCGAATACCACACGCACACCTGCCAGCGGCGAATCTTCGTGTGTTGTGTAGCATGCATCTTCTCTCGTGCCGATCCCGTTGATCGATGTCAGCATGTTCGAGCAGCTCGCGTCGCTGAAGAGCAGCACGTCCGCTACGCAGCTCCCACCGACGGGGTTGCCGCACTTGCAGGGCGTGCAGGTCCGCGCGTCTCGGATCTTCTCCTGAAACTCGAAGCGCATGTCGAAGCCCAGCCGGCACGAACCATCGTCTTCGGGTGTAATACACGCGAGCCCTTTGAAGTCTGTCACATACTCACCGGTCCACGGGCAAGCTCGTGCAAACTTCCCGTCGAGGGGCGGAGGAACAAGGTCCTTCACGGGATCGCACCTGTCGGCCATCGTGGGCGGCTTGAGGGTGACCGAGGCGAACGCGTCGCCCGGGACAGAGGGCGACGTCTCGGTGCAGTGCCCTGGCGGGTCGGCTGCACCGGTGAGGTCGATCTTGATCCCTTCGTCCGCGCAGAGAGGCGCCTCGTGCACCAGCATCCTGTCCGGCAGCGCGCACGCCGCAGGGCCGCACGCGCACGGCCCGCATTCGTTGTGGTACTGAGGATTCATGGACACATCGGCCCAGCCATCCCAGTAATCGAGTCGACCTCGCGGACAGATGGGAAAATCCGGCGTGTCACCCACCCACAGCAACACCGGGTGATCATCCGTCCGGGGTCTGGGGATCTCGATGTCCTCCCCGCAGCCGAGCAGCGCAGCCGCGCTAAGAGCAAGACAAGAGGTTGATCGCATCGGAAAGCCCTTCCGCTGGTCAGTAATGGACGTTCTGACAAGGGATGATGCCGTCGCAGGGATCGAACTCCCGCGCTGGCGACTTCAAGGCTTGCCGTGGAGGAGCGGCGGGGCGGGTCGGGCGGGGCCGCGGCGCGATGGGCGGCGCGGCGGCTGCTGGTGGTGGTGGCGGCGGCTCGGGGCGCCGATCGGGAGGCCGAGGAGAGGGAAGTCGGCCGGCTCGGAGGGCGGCGACCAGGACGGTCCGCGCCAGGTGCGGTGCAGCTGCGCGGAGGGGTTGCGTCCGCCAGAGGAGGACCGCCACCGCGCTGCCCAGCAAGAGCGCCAGCACGAACACCGCGGCGATCGAGCGTGCTCTGGAGCGCCGCGCCGGGGTACCGCTCGGACGCGGAGGGATCGAAGGCGCTGGCGGTCCCGGCAGCATCGGATCGAGGTCCGGCACGTCGGGCACCGGAGGCGGCAGCGGTGCGAGCGGAGGCGCGAGGGTGGCCTCACCCCGCGCATCTCGCGGTATCGCGCTCTTGACCGTATCGGGCGCCTCGGAAGGGCGCGGTGTGGGCGGCGCGACGGCTCGTCCCCCCTCCTCATCCGAGGTGAACGGCTCCACCTCGTCCTCCATGGCGACCATGGCGACCGGCGCGCTCTCGTCCGGCTCGGGTCGGGCGCCGGGCGGCTCCGCAAGGATGTCCGCATGGGCAGGTCCCGGCGGCTCGCCGAGCTCCTCCCACGCCCGGGTGAAGGGAGTCAGCGCAGCGAGCAACTTTTCGATGCTCGGCTGCCGTCGCTCGGGGTTCTCCGCGAGGGAGATCTTTATCATCCACTGAAGCATCGGAGGCATCCCGACGGGAAGACTCGGGGGCGAGGTCCATGTCGAGAGGGGGCGTTGGCACAAGAGCTCGTACATGATGGTGCCGAAACCGTAGACGTCCGTCCGACGTCCCACGCGTCCACCGGAGATGAGCTCCGGCGGTGCATACCCGTACGGATCTTGACTGGCTTCCTCCGCGCCGAGCTGAAAGAGGTGAACGAAGCCGAAGTGCGTGATCGCGTACCGGCCATCGCCCACGACGAAAACCCGGTCCGGGCTGACGGCGCCGTGGATGACAGAGCGCTCATGCGCACGCACGAGGCAACGGCCGACGTCGATCAGCACCTTGAGCGCAGCCGGCCCGAGGGCGATCCCGCGCACGGCGTCGATGAGCGGGATCGCGTCGCTGAGCACCGGGGTCGCTGCCCACGCCACGGAGCCCTTTACCCCGCCGTAGAGCACGCGGACGACCTCCGGGACGTCGTCGGAGAGGCGTTGAAGGCGCGCCATTTCTTCGGTGAACACGCCCTCATCGAGGCTCGATCCCTCGCGGATGTGCAACCAGACGAGGGTTCCCGTGTCGCCGAGCTGCCGCGCGAGGAAGTGACGGACCATGCCGCGCTCCTCTCTGAGCAGCTCGTGGCCTTCCCAGATCTCACCGGCGGCTACCATACGAGCCTGACCTCCGCGCCGGCGCCTCGCGGGCGGATCTCGGCTTTCCGCGGCCAGACGACGTACACGACCGTCGCGGCGCCGAGCGCTGCGCCAGCGACGAGCGCAGCCGAGCCGAAGCCATGGAACAGGCGCGCCCGTGTGTCGGCGGCGTTCGCTTCGTCGTAGACCTCGCGGAACTGCGCGCTGCTCGGAAACATCGAGCCGTCCGACAGGCGGGCCGCCTTGGCGGCCGTTTCGCGCTCGGCGAAGTCGCCGGCCACACGAAGCCCGACGCCCGCACCGAGCAGTGCCACCGAGGCGGCAGCGCCGGCGCCCATGATCCAGGGGTTGCGGGCGCTGGTGGCGGGAGCCTTCGGGGCCTCAAAGAGGGGGAGGCGGACGCGGCGCGATTGCCGCGCCTCGACCTTCACGAGCGCACGGACGATCTGCCCCTGCTCGCCCATCGCCGTGACCTCGTGCTGTCCAGGCGCGACGAAGACAGGGCTGCCCGCGCTGACCTCGCGACCGTCCACGAGCAGCCGTGCCGTGCCTGGCGGCGGGCTCACATGGAGCTCCGCCACGCGCTGCCGCACCGCTGCGAGATCGGCGTGCCTCACCTCGTAGCGGCGCCTCTCGACGTCATCGGTCGGCGCTGGCATCTTCTCGACGCACTCCTCGAGCTCGGCCGCGGCCTCCTCGAGGCGATCGAGGCGCAGATCGTATTGCCCGAGCTGACACACGGCCATCGTCGAGGGATCGATCGCGTTGACCCGCGCCCAGAGCTCGCGCGCGCGAGCGAGCTCGAGCCGCTTGGCGGCCTTCTCCGCCTCATCGATGAGCTCTTGGACCTCGCGGGATCGCGGGGGAGGCTCCGCTGCCGCGAGAGGGAAGGCGCCGGCAAGGACCACGGACAGGGTTGCGGCTCGCGCTGTATAGACGAAGAGGAGATGAGCGCCCATAGTTCACCGTGCAGGCAGGAAGGGGACAAAGATGCAGCGCCTACAGCACCAGCGCGGCGCTGCTCTTCTACACCATGTTGCAACACGAGCGAACGCGGACGCAGCCTGCCCCCGCGCACGAACTCACCCGCTGCATTGCCTTTGCGCGCGACAAATTCTCATGGGTCACCACAAAAAAGAGACCGCCGCGCATCTGTGCAACGCCTACAGTCGCCGGGAATCGCTGCCAGTCCCGCCCAGGGGCAGTCAGCGCAGCGCGCCCGGGCGCGCGCCGCGCTCCGCCGCGAGCTGCTGGAAGAGCGAGCGCACGCCGAGGTGCGCCGCGTAGTACGGGTCCGAGGCCGGCAGGAGCCCGCGGTCCTCGGCGTGCAGCAGGAACACGAGCCGGAGGATCGCGGTGAGCAGGCCGCCGTGGAGGTGCTCCGGGCCGCGGGCGAGCGCGTGCTCGAGCGCGCCCGCCCCGTCACGCTCGGCCGCGTCCTCGAAGCCGCGGAGCAGGACGCCGAGCGCGTCGAAGGCCCGCTCCGCGAGCGCGCCCGCGACGTCTGCCTGCTGCGCCCTGCTGTCCCCGGGGACGGGCTGATCCATGCCGAGCGCCGGGAGTGTACGCGAGCGCCGCGCGATCCGCTGCAGGTTTTACCTGCGCGCGGCCTTCAGGGCTTGATCTTCGCCGCGAACGCTCGTGCGACCGCGGGCCTCGCCTTGATCGCCTGCTCCCAGCGCGCGAGGTTCGGATAGGGCTCGAGCGCTACCCCCATGCGCGCGGCCCCGGAGATCCATGGAAACGTGGCGATGTCGGCGATCGAGTACTCGTCGGCGAGGTACTCGGACTCGGCGAGGCGGCCGTCGAGCACCTTGTAGATGCGGTCCTGCTCGTTCTGATAGCGCTCGATCGCGTAGGGGATCTTCTCGGGCGCGGCGCTGCGAAAGTGGCCGAGCTGGCCGAGCATCGGCCCCACCGCACCCATCTGGAACATCAGCGACTCGATGACGCGCGACCGGCCTGGCTCGCTCGCGGGCAAGAGCTTGCCCGTCTTCTCGGCGAGGTAAATGAGGATCGCCCCCGACTCGAAGACAGTGACCGGCCCGTTCGGATGGTCGTGATCTCGAAGCGCGGGGATCTTCCCGTTGGGGTTGATGCGCAGGTACTCCGGCGTTTTCTGCGCGCCGGCCCCGATGTCGATGGGCTTGATCTGGTAGGCGAGCCCGAGCTCCTCGAGGAGGATGACAGGCTTGTAGCCGTTCGGCGTGGTCCACGTGTACAGGTCGATCATCTGGTGCTCCCTCCCATCCGCGGTGCCCCCGGCACCCGTCCCGGTAGCCGCGGGGATGGTCCTCGGGTGACCCGCGGAGGTCAAGCGAGGGCTGAACGGTCCCCGCGCGCTGCGTGTCGATTTCACCCGAACGAACTCGCGCAAGCGAGGCGCCGTGCGCGCCCAGCACGCCGCCGATGTCGCGGCTGGCGCCGTAGGTGTCCGGAAACTCCTGATGAGGCGGCTGCTGTATCAGCCTGGCGCGATGCCTCCGGCTGCGCGCCCGCCGCGCCCTTCCGGGCGCCCCCGGCCCGCCGGAAAGGCGGCGACTGCGCCCGGTGCTCGATGGATCTTCCCTGTGGCGCCGCACAGCATTTGGGTCTTGCGGCGCAGAGCCGGTCTGTGAGATTTTTTTGTGGGGGAGGCCTCAAAATGCGACGCGCTAGACAGACCTGGTTCCGCGGCTTCGGTTGACCGATCGACGGATAGTTGGGCAGGCAGAACGACCGCGCCAGAGCAACATGACCATCTCCACCGGAATGCTCCTTCTGACCGTTCAACCCGGCAACGCACCCGGCGGCGCTTCGCGCCGCGGGGGATTGCCAGGCCGCTGGGCTGCTCGAGGTCGAAGATGCTGAGTCTCACCAGTGCTCGATGGTCAGAGCTGGAGCACGCATACGGTGCTGCTTCAGATGTTCCAGAGTTGTTGCGAAAACTCAATGGCTTGCCCGCTGCGGGGGGAGATCAAGAACCCTGGTTCTCTCTTTGGAGCTCCCTGGCGCACCAAGGGGACGTTTACTCGGCTTCTTTTGCTGCGGTCCCCCACGTGGTGAAAGCGTTGGCATCCGCTCCGGCTTCTGCCGATTTCACGTACTTTCAGTTTCCGGCCTGGGTGGAGATCTGTCGAGCCAAGAAGAATATTGCAGTTCCAGAGGATCTTGCCCCGGCTTACTTCGACGCGTTGTCACAGTTGCCATCTCTTGTTGCGGCGGCGGCGTCAAGACCTTGGGACGCTGGCTTCCTTGTGTGTGCGTTGAGCGCCCTTGCCGCTTCGAAGAACCAGCCGGCCGTTGCGGAAGCGGTGCTCGAGCTGTCCCCGGAAACGGCAAACGAGTTCATGGAATGGTTGGGCAGCCGCTGATCGACCAAACAACGCGCTGCAGCCGACGCGCGAAGTCCGAAGGCGAGAAGCCTCTAACCAGGTCGTTGCTGCTGATGTGGCCCTCGCTCCGCTCGGGACCACGCAGAAGAACACCGTTCGTCAGGCAGATACGGCAACCCCGCAGGAGGTCCTCTCATGCCCTTCGAAATCCCGCCGCCCCTGCTCGAACGCCTGCGCGCTCGACGTCTTGAGCAACGTCAGCGGCGGGCGATCCGCAGTGCTGCCGGCGCGCCGCGCGAGCAGGCGGGCGGCAACTTCATCGATTCCATTCGACACCTCTTCTCTGGAGCTTCTTCCGTCGATCAGGCGGCCGGGCGGTACGTTGCGGCCATGAGCTCCTGGCAGGACGAGGTTGAAGAGAAGTACGACGCGTTCCTGCTCGACCCCGGCATGGGACCGATGACCTACCTGACCTCCGACGGCCGCGTCCTCGAGGACCTCCGTGGCTGGGACGGCGATGAGATCGTCGAGGTCGTCGGTTTGCACGCACATTCCGCGCTGATCGCCGGCGCCCGGAAGACGGGCATCGTCGAGCTTCTCGAGCTGATCCCGCAGCCACCTCCGGGTTCGTCGGTCTGCTCGAAGTGCAACGGCAAACGCGTAGCTGAACCGGTCCCCGGATGCGGCATGGAGTTCCCCTGCAACGGGTGCGACGCGCGCGGCTGGATCGATGCTGGCTGACTCCCGGATGAACCCGTCGTGGCTCCGCGCTCCACGCCTCGCGCGCAGGTGGAGTCGAGCGCCTCCGCGGCGAAACACGCGTGACGCCCAGGACGCCCTTGACCAGAGGGCCGGTATGCTCTTCGTTTTCCCCGACCATGAAGCTCGTCATCCGCTCCGCTGGCGTCTGGGGGCATCCCAATCTCCGGACGTGGGCGCCCGACGACCCCGACGCGTTCGCCGAGCTCGTGATGCTGGACATCGGGCCCAGAAAGGGGGCGGGCGCGGATTCCTTCACCCTCAGGGTGGCCACGCCCGCCGGGCTGGACCAGCTGGAGGCGCGCGATGGCATCCTGGCCACCCGCCCCCTGCTCGTGATGCGCCGGTACGACTTCGACGATCTCTGGCGCTGGCTCGAGCAGACCGTCGCGTCCTGCGAGGCCGAGACCTGGCCCGCCTGCGTCGAGAACCTCCGGCGCTACTTCGCCTGGGAGTACGAGAGCTACCGGGAGCCGTGACACGGCGCGCGCTCTCCTGTTCGCTCCCGCTGCGCGCCGCAGCGCCGGCGTTCGGCGCGCGGCGCCTCCTCCGGCCCGGCCGCCCAGCCGGCGCTCGCGGCCCCCGGAAAGGCGGCGATCGCCGCCGGTGTCAGGGGCATTTACACGACCGCGCTGGCCACCATTGGGGCCTTGCGGCGCAGAGTCGGTCTGTGAGATTTTGTGTGGGGGAGGCCCCAAAGGGCGACGAACTGCACAGCGCTGGTCCCGCGGCTTCGGTCGAATCTGCTGACCTTTACGCCGCTTGTCCGAGGATAGAGAAATGAGGCTGACAATCTTTCTGGAGGAGTACGCGAAGCACACGGCGCTCAACCTCGGGCAAGTGATGCAAGGCGTCCGTTACTTCTACTCTCATCCGGACTGTGATGATGTCGCGCCGCGAGGGACGTTCAGGCACTGTTTCTCGTCGATGTCCCTTCGAGCGAAGCGAGTTGCGAACGACCTCTTCTTCTCGGTGATTCCGCCTCACTGGCATCACACGCCAGAGGAGCTTCGCGGGATGCGACCGATCCCGATCAAGAAGTGGTTCTTCTATGGATATTCAGCCTGGCAATTCGACGAGTCCGGGGAGGTCAGAGCCGATCTCGACGGGAGAGAGGATCGAAGATGGGATCCGCGATGCCAGAAGCCACAGACTTGACGGGTGGAGCGCTCGACGGCGGTTTGAGGCGCGCGGCGTTCCGGTCGAGCACGTCCACGTGAGCGCCCCGGCGGTGCTCGATTGAGGCCGTTCACCATGAAGGTACAACCCTACAAGCTCGGTTCGCTGGCGCCCGATAACCGCTGGGTCGCGCATCGATACCCGGACGCGTGGGATCTCCAGCGCACCACGGGCCCCGATCGCCTGGTGCTCGCGCCGGCCGAACGCCAGATCGACCTCATCCTCGATCTCCTGCGGCCGTTGCCGGCGCCGTTCGGTGTTCTCCACGTGCTCGTGGTGTCCCGCTGCGGCAACACGCCTGCGCGGCGGCAGGCACCAGCCCCGATGCAGTTGCGAGATGTGGCGGGCTTTCTTCGCGAATTCGAGGAGTTCTTCGAGCGCGATGGACGCCATCACGTCTGGGTCACATCGTTGCCCTCGCAGAGCACGATCGTTTACGACAACCACGACATTGTCTACGCGTACGGCCCGCTCGAGCAGTTTGTCGGCCATGCTGAGGCGCGCGGCCTGGCACGGCGCGCGATCGAGATCCCTGTCCCGCACGATCACTGCTTCAATTCCGAGTATGACGATGCTGAGGCAGCGTTGCTCGAACGCTTCGATTGGCTCGAGTTTGCGCTCCAGCCCGGAGACGACCCGTGATCGCGGAGGCTCTCGGGCGCGCACGGCGCCCCCGCTCGCGGCAGAGGCCCCGCTCGCTGTGGACTTCAAACCGGAAATCGCTCGACCTGCGCCACAGCCACCCGACGAAGGGGCTTACGGCAAGCTCGGGCTCGGTCCCGACCTGGATCCCGCCCACGCTCACGCCGCCGCTCAGCTCGAGTGCCAGGACCGGCCTCCGCCAGGAGCGCGTGGGCGGCGTCCCGGCCGGCAGCGGGCTCAGGCGAGCGCGACGGAGGCGGCGAGGTCGTGGATCGTCTTCTCGTGTTCTCGTGGCGCGTGGACTTCCGCCCCCTCGCCAGATCGACAACGCACGATGCGGAGAATGCAGACCGCGGACGGGAGTCCACTGCGTCAGCCGAGCCGCTCCCGCTCCCAGCGCTCTTGCTCGGCGATCGACGCTTCGGCGGCGCGCACGCCCGAGATGAAGAGCTTCGCGTCCGCCGGGTCGTCCAGGTCCACGCCGAGCTCGCGCAGCACGTGGCGGTTGTGCGCCGGGACCGAGCGGAGGATTTCGACGGCGGAGAGGTGACGAGGCACGGGCGCGAGCCTATCACGCCCCGCAGGCGTACAGCAGGCGTAAAGCAGGCGTAAATCGACCTCGGCACGATGGGTCAGGGGTGGTCTGCGCCCGGCAGCGCCGCGCGGGCGCCGCCTTCGGCCTCGAGCGACGCGGCCGCGAAGAGCTCCTCCAGCGAGAGGATCCGGTCGATGTCGAGCAGCAAAAGGAGCCTTTCGCCCACCTTGCCGAGGCCGACGAGGTGGCCCTGGCGGGCCCGCGTGCCGAACGGCGGCGGCGGCTCGATCGCCGCCGCGTCGAGGTCCACGACGTCGCCCACGGCGTCGATGAAGAGGCCCATCCGGGTGAGCTCCCCGTCGAACGCCGTCTCGACGATGAGGATGCAGCTCCGCCGCGTGAGCACCGACGGCGGGAGCCCGAGCCGGACGGCGAGGTCGATGACCGGGATCACGCGCCCCCTCAGGTTGAGCACGCCGAGCACGGCCTGCGGCATCCTCGGCACCCGCGTGATCGCGGTGAGCTCGACGATCTCCCGCGCGCGGAGGATGTCCAGCGCGAGCTCGTCGCCGCCAACGAAGAACGAGATGTACTGCGACGACCGAGGCTCCGGCGCGGCGCTCACGGCACCTCCGCGCGCGCGGAGGCGGCCCGATCCGCGCCCCGCGGCGGAAAACGCTCGAACTCGGCGTCCTCGTGCAGCGCCGCGGGGGAGCGCAGGGCCCCGTTCGTCCTGGCCCGGGCGAGCGTCGCGAGCACGGCGGCGCCGTTCGACGCGCCGGGCGAGGCCGGGGAGCCCTCCCGGGAGGGCGGCGGGAGGCGCCGCGCGTCGCCCGCGCCGGGGGCCCGCGGCACGCGGGTGCGCTCGGGGAACGCGAGCTCGTCGCCCACCTGGAAGAAGCGCAGCATGCCCGAGAGCGCGTCCGCCTGGGCCGCGAGCTCCTCGGCCGTGCTGGCGAGCTCCTCGCTGATCGCGGCGTTGCGCTGCGTCACCTCGTCGACGCGGCGCATGGCGCAGTTCACCTGGCCGACCGCGTCGGCCTGGCTGAGCGAAGCGGTCGCCACCTCCTGCGTGAGCGTCGAGGTCCGCCGGATCGAGGGCGCCATCTCCTCGAGCAGCTGCCCCGAGCGATCGGCGACCTGCACGCTCGTCGACGCGAGCGCGCCGATCTCCTTGGCGGCGGCCTGGCTCCGCTCCGCGAGCCGGCGGACCTCGCTCGCGACCACGGCGAAGCCGCGGCCGTGCTCGCCGGCACGGGCCGCCTCGATCGACGCGTTCAGCGCGAGCAGGTTGGTCTGGTACGCGATCTCCTGCACGATCGAGACCTTCTCGGCGATGTCGCGCATCGCGGCCACGGTGCGCTGGACCGCCGCGAGGCTCTGCTCCGCGGCGGCCGCGGCGCCGGTGGCGAGCTCGCCGGTCTGCTGGCTGCTCTCGGCGTTCTTGTGGATCGAGCCGCTCACCTCCGAGAGGCTCGCCGACGTCTCCTCCACCGCGGCCGCCTGCTCGCTCGTGCCCTGCGACAGGTTCTGCGAGGTGGCCGAGATCTGCGTCGAGGCCGCGGCGAGCGACTCGGCGCCCGTGCGGATCTCCAGGAGGACGGTCGAGAGCTTGTCCGCCATCTCCCCCATCGCCTCCTCCAGCTGCCCGAGCTCGTCGCGGCCCGCGGCCACGCCCCGGTGCCGCAGATCGCCGTCGGCGATCCGCCTGGCGAGCCCAACGGCCGAGCTCAGCGGGCCCGTGATGCTGCGCGAGACGAGGACGCTGACGGCCACGCCGACCGCCAGCGCCACGAAGGCGATGAGGCCCATGTCCCGCGAGGCGCGCTGCGCGTCGGCGCTCAGGGACGCCTGCATCGCCTCCATGTGCCTCGTGCTCGCCTGGGCGAAGCCCTCGACCGCGGCCTCGAACCGGTGGATCTCGTCCTTGAAGCCGGTCATCACGTTGTTCGCCGCCTGGGACGTGGGCAGCTGCCCGGAGAGCACGTCCTGCATCACGCGGCGAAAGCCGGCGACGTAGCTCGCCAGGTCGCGCCGCATCGCGGCGACCGACTCCCGCTCGTGGGGCAGCGTCACGAGGCGATCGAGATCGTCCAGCTGGCGCTGGGTCTGCGCCTCGGCCTCGTTCCATTTCTCCTGATACCCCTGCTGGGCAGGGCGATCTCCCATGCTGAGGAAGCAATCTTTCTCGTAGCGGCGGAGATCCACGAGGTCCCGCTCGAGCTGCACCGAGACCGCGAGCACCCGGGCGTCCGTCACCAGGATCTCGTGCGTCTTCTCCGCGACGGAGGTCAGGCCGAGGTGCCCCGAGATCGCGATGGCGACCATGAGCATCGCCATGAACGCGAGCGAGAGGGAGAGACGCAGCGCTATCCTGAGCCGGTTCATCGTGTCGTTCCCTCCGCATCCATCGCTTCTCCCCGCGCCGCCGAGGGGGGAGCCCGCCGCCATCGATCCCCGGGCGCGAGCTCGCCGCCGCCGGCGCGGCCGCGGGTGAGGTCGTGCATCAGCGCGTCCACATCGAGGATCAGCGCGAGCCTGCCGTCGGCGAGGACCGTGGATCCGGTGATGCCCCGGATGCGGCGGAAGAGCCGGCCGAGCGGCTTGATGACCGTCCTGCCCTCGCCGTCGAGCGAGTCGACGACGAGGCCGGCCTGGCCCCCCTCGTGGGCCACCACGACCACGCTCTCGCGGGCCGGCGCAGGCCCGGAGAGCCCGAAGAGGTCGCGGAGCCGCACGCACGGCAGCGCGCGCCCGTGCACGTGAAGGACGCCGCCCGGGCCCATGGCGCGGGCGCCGCGCGGGAGCCCGACGCAGGCGACGACGGCGCGGAGCGGGATGACATAACGCTCGCCCGCGGCGCTCACCGAGAAGCCCTCGATCGTCGCGAGGGTGAGCGGGAGCCGGAGGATCAGCGTGGTGCCGGCCCCCGCGGCGCTCTCGATCCCGATCGAGCCCTCCAGCGACTCGACGCGGCGCCGCACCACGTCCATGCCCATCCCCCGGCCGGACAGGTCGGAGACGGTCGTGGCGGTGGAGAAGCCCGGCTCGAACACAAGCTCGTAGAGCTCGCTGTCGGAGAGCGCGTCCGCGTCCGGCCACCTGCCCTGCGCGCTGGCCCGCGCCGCGATCTGGGCGCGGTTCATCCCCGCGCCGTCGTCGGAGACGCGGAGCGCGATGCCGCCGCCCTCGTGCGCGGCGCGCAGGGTGATGGTCCCGCGCGCGTCCTTGCCGCGCGCCTTCCGCACCTCGGGCGGCTCGAGGCCGTGATCGATGCCGTTGCGGATGAGGTGGGTCAGCGCGTCGCGGAGGCGCTCGATCACCGCGGTGTCCACCTCGACGTCGCCGTGCACGATCACGAGGCGCGCGAGCTTGCCGTGCGACCGGGCGAGATCGCGCACGGCGCGCTCGTACTGCCGGAACCAGGGGCCGACAGGCACCATCCGCGCGCGGCGGATCGCCTCCTCGAGCTTGGTGTTCAGCCGATCGAGCTCCTCGAGGCCGTCCCGCAGCGCCGCGCCGACGGCGCCGCCCGCGAGCTCTACCTCGCGCGCGATCCGGTTGCGGGTGATCGCCACCTCGCCGATGAGATCGACCATGCAATCGAGCTTCTCGACGGTGATGCGGACGGTCTTCGCGCCCGAGCTCCGGTCGCCCTCGTCCCCGGCGCTCGAGGTGGCCCCCTTCGGCGTCGAGGGGGCGCCCTCGCGCTCGGTGCGCCGGGCGCTCTTGAGCCGCTCGAGCACGCTCGCGGGCAGCGAGGTCGACCCCGGCGGCTCCTCTCCGCCGTCGATCTCCGCGAGCTGGCGGCGCGCCGAGTCGACCGTCTCGAGGAGCAGCGAGACCACCATGCCGGTCACCGGCAGCGTGCCCCGGTGCAGATCCTCGATCACGTCCTCGGCGGCGTGGGTGAGCTCGCTCAGCCCGTGGGCGCCGACGGAGCTGGCGTTGCCCTTCATCGTGTGGGCGACGCGGAAGATGCGCTCCAGCAGGTGGCCGGCGTCGGGCCGCCGCTCGAGCTCGAGCAGCGCGCTCTCGAGCTCGTCGAGGTGCTCGGCCGTCTCGGCGGCGAACATCTGCATGAGCGCGGCCCGCTCGGCATCCATCGCGATCACAGGGGCTGGATGGCGGCGCTGCCGTCGTCGGTGCGGAAGATGAGCTTCCGGCCCTGGCTGCCGCCCGTGTCCTGCTGGACGACCCGGATCCCGGCGGCGCGCAGCACCATGAGCCCGACCGCCACGTTCTGGTGTCCAAGGTGCGAGTCCCGCTCCCGGAAGGCGGAGATCATGCAGGCGCCGCCGACGATCCGGGCCTGGAGCGAGCGGGGCGGGGCGCCGAGGGCCGCCAGACGATCGAGGAGCTGCTGAAAGGCGGTGTCTCCGAAGCGCCCGAGCGGCAGCTTGAGGTTGGGGCAGCTGGGGAGCACGTAGTGGTTCATGCCGCCCACGCCGAGCGCCGGCTCCCACAGGCAGATCGCGACGCACGAGCCGACGATCGTGGTGATGATCGTCGGCTCGCCCGACGCGACGACGTTGCCCGGCGTGAGGTAGTGGGGCAGCGGGCTGCTCGGGGGGGGCGCGCTCAGCCGCGCTCCTCCAGCGCCGTACCGCTGCGACGGGGGCTTGAGCATCGTCATCGCACCTCCAGGGCGCCGCAGCGCTCCCGCCCCGCGCAGAACGGCCCGGCCGCGAGCGTGCCGAGCGCTTCGAGAAGACCCTTGTCGATCGGCCCGAGCTCGGGTTTTTGCGAGAGCAGATGGAAGACGGCGATGACGCCGACCACGCGCTCGTCCATCGTGAGCGGGACGCAGGCCATGACGTCGCCCTCGCCGCGCGCGCAGGGGGCCTGGGGGGCGGCCGGGTCGCTGCCGAGCGCGGCGCCCTGCCGGAAATACGGCTCGATCCGTCGCGCCACGCGCCCCACGATGCCCTCTTCCGGCGCCAGGAGGACGGTTGACGACGGATCGACGCCGTAGGCCGCGACGACCCTCGCCGCCCCGCTGACGTCGATCTCGAAGACGGCGATCTCCTCGGAGCCGACGAGGTTCGCGATGATGTCCTGGAGGGCGCGGCACGCCTCCTCACGGGTCCGGAGCGGCAGGAGCCGGCGGCTCGCGACATAGAGGCTCGCGAGCTGCGAGCGCTGCTGTTCCTCGTCGGCGCATCGATCGGCGGCGAGCGCGAGCGCCGCCTCGGCGCGGGCGGCGCGGGCCTCGAGGCGCCCACGGGCCCTCCGAACCCGGACGAGCAGCCGGCCGAGCGCGCGGGCGCGCCGCGCGAGCCGCTTCTTCTGCCCTTCGAGCGCGCTCACGTGCGCTCGTGACGACCGCTCGCGGCGCGCCGCGCGCTCCACCCCGCATTCCGCTTGTCCATCACGCGACATGTCGGTCTTCACCTCATTCGCCGAGACAGCTCTTGACCTTCTCGAGGAGCTCCAGGGAGTCGATGGGCTTCGTGATGTAGTCGGAGCAGCCACAGCGAAACCCCTCTTCCCTGTGCGAGACCTCGCCTCGGCTCGTGACGAGGACAATGGGCGTCTCCCGCGTCGCCTCCTCCGAACGCAGCCTCCGGCAGGCCTCGAATCCATCCATGGCCGGCATGATCACGTCGAGCAGGATCAGATCTGGCCGCTCGGCGAGCGCCCTGGCCACCGCCGCGCTGCCGTCCTTGGCAGTGACCACGTCATAGCTCTTCCGGAGGATCATCTGCTCCATCATCAGGACGGTCTCCGAGTCGTCCACCAGCAGGATCTTCTTTCGAGACACCGCCGCCTCCCCTCGCAGGCAACGAAGGCCACTCGAGCGCTCGCCCGCGCGGCCCGAGCGCCCCCTCTCCCCAAGGAGCGTCGCCTTTGCCCAAGGTACGCTCGGGTCACGCCTCAAGTAAACATCAATCGAGGCAAGAACACTCGGACATACAGCATCTTTTTATTGGGCTGGCGAGCCGGCGGGCCCGCGGGGCCGGCCCGCGGGCCTCGACCTTCTCGACAGCGCGGGTGCGAGCGCCGGACCCCACGGCGAGAGCGTCTGTGTCTGGCGGAGGCGCATAGACCCTTTGGAAGGGGACACAACAAAGCCATCGTGTTGTACGACCGCTTACGACGTGGGCGGACACGCCAGATCTTCGGGCTCCCATGGGTCGGGAGAGGGTGTTCTCTGGTGAGCGCAGGCGGTCCGTTGTAGCGTTCGACGTGGACGTGCCCGCGCGTGCGTCGTGGCCAGATCGAAGCCTGGCGAGCCGTCAGGGGCGGAGGTGATGGAGCAGGCGCGCTTTGCGTCGCCTCAGGGCAGTGGCCTGGCAGCGCTGGCTCTCTCGACGAGCTGTCGAGTCGCGGCGTCGACCTCTTCGATCGTCATGAATGATCCCGCTTCATGGCGCGACCGGCTCCCAGCGGGCCAGCGGCCCTCCGGGAAGGACGCCTCCCGAGAGGGGCACGCTCGATCTCACGGAGAAGGCGCCGTCCAGCGTGTGCAGGACGCCCGGCCCCGGGCGGTGGAAGCGCGGATCGACGGCCAGCCCGCGCGCGGCCCACTCCTCTGGTGTGTAGACGACGATGTCCTCTCGATCCGGGCGCGTGAAGACCGGAGCGTAGCCGCCCAGATGGATGAGGGGCACCGCTCCGCCCGCGAATCCGTCCTCGATCTGAAGCTCGATCGGGTCGTCCGCCGCGTAGATGACGAGCGCCCGAAACCGCGCCCCGGCCGCCACGCTGACCAGGGTCGCCTCCTCGAGCGCCAGGCAGAGGAACGCGTCGGGGTTGTCCGCGGTGATCTGCACGGTCCGCGGGGCGCTGTCGCCGCCTCGGCCCAGATAGCTTTGCACCTCCAGCTTGTCCGGCGTCGCGGCCGCGAGGGTCACCTGGTCCACGTCGGAGTCCGGCTGGACGAAGCGGCCGGTCGCGCCCGCGTAGCCGTCGAGACCGAGCGCGGCCGCGGTCGAGCGACAGGCTTGCACGCGGGCGGCGGCCTCGTCCGCGTCGGTCGCCGACAGCGCGAGGAGCGCGCCGTCGGCGCCGATCTCGATGCCCAGCGTGGCCGGCGGCAGCGGCGCGAGCTCGGTCACCGCGCCGTCGGCGAGGCTCACCGCGAACAAGGTGTCGCGCAGCACGAGCACCCGCTGGTTGGCGGCGTCGAACGCGAGATCCACCGCCCCGGCCAGCCCCGTCTCGAACCGCGGCACCACCGTCTTCGCGGCGGGATCGATGCTGAGCAGAGGGAACGACCTCGGTCCACCGAGCGCGTAGAGCCGGTTCGCCGCCCCATCCCAGGCGAGCGGACCCACGGCGCCGCTGCCATCCACGGCGTCCTCGACGGCGCCGGTCGCGAGCGCGTAGGACGAGATCGACCCGGCGCGGTTGACGAAGAGCGCCCGCGGGGTCGCGCCGCCCGACAGCCCCGTGACCTCGAGCTCCGCCAGCGGCAGCGCGCTGCCCGAGCCCGGATCGAGCGTGGCGAGCACCGGACGCCCCTCGAAGGAGCCCGCCATCACCAGCGTTTCGCTCGCCGTGGGGGCGCGGCCGCACGTCCCGCCGGCGCCCTGCTCGAAGTTCGTGGCACAGACTCCACAGCTCTCCCCCGCGTATCCCAGATCGCAGACGCAGCGCGCGAAGCCGATCGAATCGTCGCACCTCCCGTGCTCGCCGCAGCGGACGCCGGCCCCGTCGCAGGAGGGCAGGCAAGCGCCCGTCGTCGAATCCTGCAGGTAGCCTTCTGCGCAGCTCGCACACCCGATCCCGCCGTACCCCTCGGCGCACTCGCAGCGGGCGCCCGTGTCCGTGTCGACGCAGATCTGGTTCGTGCTGCAGGTGAAGCCGGAGGCGGCGCACGTGGGCACGCAGCCATTCGCGCTGTCCCGGTAGCCGAGCGCGCAGCGCGAGCAGTCGTCCCCGGTGTACCCCGTCGGACATTCACACAGCGCCGTGCCGCCCGCGTCCGAGCAGCGGCTCGGCGCCTTGCAGTCGAGCTGGGCCTCCGCGCAGGTGGGGCGGCAGTCGCCGTTCGCGTCGTTGTCCTGGTAGCCGCTCTCGCACTGATCGCACAGCCGACCTTCGTACAGCGCCTCGCACGCGCATTCGTCCGCGCCGGCCGTCGCGACGCACGTGCCGTGCGGACCGCACCGCTCCGGGTTGACGGCGCAGTCGAGCGGGATGAGCGCGCAGCGGTTGTCGACCAGCTTGTAACCGGACGCGCACGTCGTGCACTCGGTGCCGACGAACCCCTCGGTGCACACGCAGGTCGGGCCCAGCGCCGAGCTGACGCACTCCTGCCGGGCGCTGCACATCTCGACGCCGCAGCTCAGAAAGCCCGAGACCGAGTCCTCGCACCCCAGAAGGGGGAGGAGCAGGAGCGGCCAGGAGACGCGCAGGACGCTCATGGCACCTCCGCTACCCACGCAAGCGCGTTGCCCGCAGGCTCGTGCGCGAGGCGAACCTCGAGGGTGGCCTGAGACGCCCAGTCCATCAGCGCGAGGGTGGCGGCGCGCCGCTCGGGGAAGTTCGTGATGCTGTCGAGGGCCAGCGCTTCCCACGAGGCCGTGTCGTGCCCGGTGATGCCCTCGATTGGCCCCGAGACGCTGAGGCCCTCATTGGTGTGGACGATGAAGCTGTAGCTGGCGTCGGCGGGGCGCGCCGTCGCGTCGACGCGCACCGCTCGGCCCGGCGCGGCGACCAGGAGGAAGCCGGCCCGGAGGCTCGGGGACAGCGCGATCTCGAGCTCGGCCGCCCCGCCGCCGCCGTCGTCGACGACACACACGGCCGCGTCGGGGTGGTCGACGGCAAGGGTCACCGCGTCGATCGGCTGGGCGCCCAGATCGGCGACGATCAGCGCCGGATCCGCGCCCTCGTACGCCAGCGTGAGCGGCGCCGTGCTCCCGCCGCTGGCGTCGACGACGAGGTTCGCGTGCCACGCCGGGACGGCGCCGAAGCGCGCGAGGGCCCCGGCGCAATAACGCAGGAGTCGGTCCTCACGGCGCTCCGCCTCGCTGCCGAGCAAGTAGGCGCGCGCGCTCCCGGGATCGAAGGCCATGGCGAGCCAGTCGGAGCCCTGCGCCTGGCCGATGAGCTCCGGCGCGGAATCAGCGAGCTCGAAGGTCGCGCCCGCCTCGTCCAGGCCGAGGATCCTCGCGCGGCCCGGGTCGTACTCGAGCGCGCGAGCGCCCACCGCGGAGAGCTCTTCGGCCTGGAACGTGTCGAGATCGATCCCGTAAATGGCGTTCGCCGACGCGGAGAGCGCCCTGTTTCCGGCTGGATCCAGCGACAGCGCGCTCCCGAGATCGACGTCGGCGCTCGTGAGGTCCATGACCGCACCGGAAGCGAGATCGAGGGTCGCCAGGCGCCCGCCGTTCAGCGCGAACACGCGACCGGAGCCCGCGTCATAGGCGACGTCGGTCACGGTGCTCGGCACGCTCGCCAGAGGGCGGAACGACCAGCCGGACGGGACGAGCGCGCCGAGGACGCGCTCGGAGCCGACGACGGACAGCGTCAGCAGCGCTGGTGCCGAGAGCGCGGCGACGCACTGGCCGGCGTCGTTCTGCGTGAGCCCTGGCTCGCAGCGCTCGCAGCTTTCGCCCGCGTGCCCCGGATCGCAGCGACACGCAGCCCCGCTCGCCGTCTCCTCGCAGACTCCCGCCTCACCGCAGTCGACGTCGGGGGCGTTGCAGGTCGGGACACAGTCGGACCCGATCAGCGCGGGCCGGTACCCCTCCTGGCACGGATTGCATTCAGGCCGGTCGTCTCCCGGCGCGCAGGTGCAGACGCGGCCTTCGCCGCAGTCGGGGGGCGGGGCCTTGCCGCTGTCGCCTGCACACCCGACGACCAGCGAAAGGGCCATCGCCCAGAGCCCGTAGCGCAACGTCATTTCCCTATCCCGACGGTGACCATGAGCCAGAACCTCCACGCACTGTAGTCGTACGTCTGCTTGGCTCGCCAGCTCGGTCCCTCCGCGTCGATCCCGAACAGGCGATAATCGACGTGCTGGACGAGGAGCTCGGCGCCGATGGTGTTGAGGCGCGACGTGCGGAAGACAGGGCCGACCTGGAACCCGTAGATCCAGCTGAAGCGGGTCGGATAGGTCACGTCGCACTCGCTGACTTGCCCGCTGGCCCGCAAGTCGTCACACAAGTTCTCGTAGGCCTCGCCGTCCCTGCCTTGCGCGCTGCCGTCGTGCGCGAACAGGAACTCCGGGCCGGCGAAGGCGCCGAATCGGACCGCGAGGGACTCCACCACGGGGACCGCGGCGCCGAGCATGAAGGGGGTCGCGAACTCCCAGCCGATGCCCCGCTCCTGCACGGTGGGCTCTCGTCCTTCGAGGGTCGTGCCCGTGGTGAACCAGAAGCCAAACCCGAGGCTCACGGGCTCGGGCCCGAACATCAGATCGAAGCCGAGCAGCACCGGCGTGTGATCGTCGACGTCCTCCCTCCCGGAGCGCAAGGACAGCGGGCAGCTGCCGGCGCACTGGCCCTGAAAATCCAGCGTGCCGCTCCCGTAGGCGCCGTAGCCGAAGCGAAACACGGACAACGGCACGCTCCGCGGCTTCCTCTTGGCCGGAGGCGCTGGCTTCGACGGCGCGTCAGCGGTGGGAGCCGGCGGGGGAATGAACGGTGGAGGCCCAGGGGCCGGCGGGGGCATGAACGGTGGAGGCCCAGGCGGGTAAGGCTGCGATGGATAGGTATACGGATACGGGGTTCGATACGGATACGGATACGGATACGGATACGGATACGGGTATGGATACGGCTGGGCGGCGCTCGGAGGAGGCGGCGCGGGCTGCTCCGGTTCAGGCTGTGCAGGGGCGGGCGGCGGGGCTTCCGCGGGCGCGAGCTGTGGCGGAGGAGGCGGAGCCGGCGCTGGCTGTGTCGGTGCAGGGGGCGCGGGGGCGGGCTCCATGGCGCTTGCGTCGGGCGCCTGAGCGAACGCCCGCGCGCTCATGATCAAGCCGAGGCACTGCACGTGCCAGAAGACCCCCCTTCGCGAGGTGCTCCGCCGTCGGGTTTTCACCACTTCCTCATCCTAGAGCTCGGGCGCGAGCTGAAGCAAGGGCCAAGCCAGCGTCGTATCCGCTGCATCTGCTGCAAAACCCGCCGCGCGCCTCGCGAAGACCACGACATCCGTGTCGTTGGCCCTCTCGACGAGCTGTCGAGTCCCAGCTTCGACCTCTTCGATCGTCATGGAGGCTCACGCTCCCCTGTTCGACGCTGGAGCCTCGGTGATCCTGGGTGAGCTCGGCCTGGCGCTCTCTGCTGCGTGCCCCGCGTCGCGGCGCCGGAGCTTGGCCGAGCGACCGGCCGGTGGTACCAGGACACGATGGACGTGAGAGCTGGGGCGCCCTCCCGGGATCCTGCGCGCACGGCGCTGCTGATCATCGACATGCAGAACGACTTCCTCGCGGAGGGAGGCGCGTTCTCGAGGCGCCACTGCGATCCGCACCAGCTCGCGCAGACCGTGGCCTGGCTCGCGCGCGCGGCGCGAGCGCAGGGGCGGGTCGTGGTGTGGGTGACCTCGGTCTACGGCGAGATCGACGCGGCGCCGGACGCGCTCCGCGGGCAGACGCACACCGGCAGCGCGTGCTGCGCCCGCGGCACGTGGGGCGCCGAGCTGTTCCCGGCGCTCGTCCCGGTGCGCGCCGAGCGCCCCGCGGGGACCGCGGAGTGGCACGTCGAGAAGCGCTGGTATTCGGCGTTTCGCGACACCGATCTGCACGCCCGGCTGGCGCAGGCGGGCGTGATCGGCGTGGTCCTGTGCGGCGTCGCGACCAACGTGTGTGTCCTCGCCGCCGCCCGCGACGCGCGCCGGCTCGGCTACGACGTCGACATCCTCGGGGACGCGACCGCGGCGGGGACCGCGGGCAAACACGCCGTGGCGCTGCGCGAGATCGAGGGCCTCGGCGGCAGGCGCCGCAGCTGGGCCGACCTTCTCTCCGAGGGACCGGGGCCCGTGCACATCGCCGGCATCGGCGCGGGCGAGACGGCGCTGTGGTGCGGCGCCCTCGACGAGCGCCTCGCCGGGGACGCAGGCGCCTTCGCCGCCGTCGAGCGCGAGGTCGCCTGGACGACGATGCGCCACCGCGGAGGGGAGGTGCCGCGCCTCGTCGCGATCCAGGGCGAGCGCTCGCCCGACGGCGCGATGCCGCTCTATCGGCACCCGGCCGACGAGCAGCCCGATCTCTGCCCCTTCACCCCCGCCGTCGACCGCATTCGCAGGGAGGTCGAGCGCCGCGTCGGACACCCGCTCAACCATTGCCTGCTCCAGCTCTACCGCACGGGGCGCGACTGGATCAGCGAGCACTCCGACAAGACGCTCGACCTCGTGCGCCCGTCGTTCATCGTCAATGTCTCGCTCGGACGACAGCGCACCATGGTGCTCCGGCCGAAGCGCGCCGAGGACGGGGAGGCTGTCCAGAAGGTCCCTCTGCCGCACGGCTCGCTGCTCGTCATGGACCTGGAGACGAACCGCCGATTCTATCACGCCATTCGCCAGGAGGGGGACACGGAGGGTGAGGGCGGCGGCCCGACGCCGCCTTCGCGCATCTCGCTCACGTTCCGGCACATCGGCACGTTTCACGATCCGGCGACCGGCGCTGTCTGGGGCGTCGGCGCGCCCGCGTCGGAGCGCGCCGACGCCGAGGCGCGCGCCCGAGCCCGAGCCGCGGTCCCCGAGCCGGAGCGCGAGGCGGCGGAGCGCGGCGAGGCAGAGCGGATGTTGCAGCTCTTCCGCGCCGAGAACATCGATCCCACCTTCGATGTCGCCGCGTACCGCCCCGGCTTCGAGGCGCTCAATTTTCGCACGCTCCGCGCGTCGCACGAGCCCGGGGGTGACCGATGAGCGCGCGGCGCGCGGTGTATTTCGTGAACGGCTCGATCTCGAGCTGGCGCGTCCTGATGGCGGCTCACGAGAAGGGCCTCGCCTTCGAGCCGCGCCGCCTGCGCGTGATGCGGGAGCCCCGCGAGACGCGCACCCCGGAGTTCCTTGCCCTCAACCCGCGCGGCCAGGCCCCGGTGCTCGTGGAGCCCGACGGCACCGCCATGAACGAGTCGCTGGCCATCCTGACGTACCTCGAGCTGCGGTATCCCGACCCGCCGCTCCTCCCGCCGCTCGCCGACCCCGGCGCGCTCGCCCGAGCGCTCGCCTTCGCGCAGGAGTCCGAGGCCACCGCGTGTGTCTACGACCCGCTCGAGGGCCTCTTCGAGGCCGGCCCGGAGGCCGTGTCGCCGGACCGGCGAGCCGCCATCCTGGGCGCGCTCTCGGGCGTGGAGCGGGAGCTCGCGCTGTGGGACGCGCGGGCCCAGAAGACACGGTTCATCGCGTCGGACGCCTTCACGCTCGCGGACTGCGCGTTCTACCCGGTGCTCGCCTACATGCAGCGGCGCGGGCTGTCGCTCGCCGGCTATCCGGCGCTCGACGCCTACGAACGCCGCGTGCGCGGTCGCCCCTCGGCGGTGGCCTCGTACCCCGAGGGCTGGTCCCACGACCGGGCGCACCCCGACCTGTTCGCGCAGGCGCGCGCGCTCGCCGCCGCGACGTAGCGCGGCCGCCCCGCTGGCTGTGGCGTGAATGCGGCACATCATCCGGGCTGAAGTTGGCCATTCTCACTGAACCTCCCAGAGCCGTCATTCGACCGGGACTCATTGGACAGGATCGTCCGCCGTTCATTGCGTGGTGAGCTGAATAGTTGCACCACCTTGTCCTTGACATGAAAGCGCGTTTGGACGTCTTATTGCGCCCCGATATCAGCTGTCGTTCCGGTGAGTGCAAATCCAACCGATGAACGTTGATGATGCTCGCTCCAGGAGGTCCATCCATGCGAACGCTTGCCACGCGAACCGCCCGTGTCGCCCTCGGTCTTTGCCTCACAGCCGCTGCCTGCGGGCAGTCCGAGCCGAACCTATCCGGGCAAGGAGGTGCCGGCGGCTCTGGCGGCGAGGGCGCGACCAGCAGTGGCGAGACGACGTCGAGCTCCAGCTCGGGCGTCGGCGCGACGTCGAGCTCCAGCTCGGGCGTCGGCGCGACGTCGAGCTCCAGCTCGGGCGTCGGCGCGACGTCGAGCACCAGCTCGGGCATGGGTCCGGACAACACGCCTGTCGAGAACGAGAGCGCCGATTGCGAAGTCGCCGCCCTGCCGGAAGCAAGCGCTCTGCCCAAGATCTCCAAGTTGCCCGACCCGTTCACGAAGCTCGACGGAACCAGCGTTTCCACGAGAGAAGAATGGCACTGCCGAAGGCAGGAAATACGCAAGCAGGCCGAGAAGTACATCTACGGCGAGAAGCCGATGCCGGACGTGGTGACCGGTACCGTCACCGAGAACAAGGTCTCTGTGCATGTGGAGGCCCAGGGCAAGAAGATCGACTTCAGCGCCGACATCGTGCTGCCCTCCAAGGGGGAAGCGCCTTTCCCCGCCATCATCAACGTGGGCGGGAAAGGCGGGTTCGGCGGCATCACGCTGGGTGAGAGCCGCATCCTGGATCAAGGCGTCGCCGTCATCTACTACAACCACAACGAGATCGGCAGGGAGGGCACCGCGGAGCAATCGAGAGGAAAGCCGAACCCGGGAAAGTTCTATGATATCTACGGCGGCGAACACTCCGCGGGCCTCTTGATGGCATGGGCCTGGGGCGCCAGCCGGATCCTCGACGTCCTCCAGGCGTCGGGGGGCGACATCATCGATCCGACCGGGATCGGCGTCACGGGGTGCTCGCGCAACGGCAAGGGAGCATTTGCCATCGGCGCCTTCGATGATCGGATCGCCTTGACGATCCCCCACGAGACGAGCACCGCCGGTGTCCCGGCCTACCGGATCGCCGACGTGCTGGGCAAGGAGCGGACGGACCACAACTACTTCGGGCTGAACTGGCTCAGCAACAATTTCGAGCCGTTCGTCTTCAAGAACAATGCCTCGAACGCCGTCAAGCTCCCGATCGACACCCACGCCCTGATCGCGATGATGGCGCCGCGCGGCCTGCTCGTCCTCGAGAACCCGCACCAGGCTCAGATGGGCGCCCCCGCCGGTCATACGGCGACAGCGGCCGGAGCGGAGGTCTACAAGGCGCTGGGCGTGGAGAAGAATGTCAGCTACCACTCGAAGGTCGCCGAGATGGCGCATTGCTCTTACAAGAACGAGTACACCGATCTCCTCGTCAAGAACATCGCCAGATTTCTGAAGCACGAGGGCGAGGCGCCCGGTCAATTCGTCGTGGGCTCGGGCGGCTCGCTCAGCATGGCGGACTGGGTGGACTGGCAAGCTCCGACGCTGGAATGATGGCGCTGTTCGGGGAGCGCGATCGTCCCTGAGCCGAGGTGCACGCGGAGAGGGGCGCAGGTTCGTGTGATTCGGGCTCAGCCGCCCCGCATCACCCCGGGCGGGGCGCGGGCTGCGCCGTGGCGGCGCTTCGTGTCTGCATCTGCATCCACCGAGCGGTGATGACCGCGGCCACGAGCGCGACGATCGTGGTGACCAGGAGCGGCGCGGCGCCGTCGCCGGACATGTGCGCGCGAGAGACGTTGTCGAGGTGGATGCCGAGGTGCGCCGCCCACGCGACGAGCACGCTGCCGCCGGATCGGAGGTGCAGCGCCGTCATCAGCACGCTCAGCGACGTGATGAACACGAGACTGAGCGCCCACGACCACCACGGGACGCCCGGCAGGCACAGCGCGGGCAGGTGCCAGAAGGTCCACGCGACGCCGAGGACGAGGCTGGCGCGCACGGGACCCTGCGCCGGAAGGAGCCGCCGGAGGGCATAGCCGCGCCATCCGAGCTCCTCACCCAGCGGGGCGAGGACGGCGATGCCGCGGTGTTCCGGCGTGAGGGGCGTATACAGCAGCGTCGCCGGCAGGCTCCCGCCGGCGAGCGCCAGCAGCGCGAGGCCGAGGAGGTGCAGCGCCGCAGGCATGCACAGGGCGAGCGGCGCGTAGCCCCAGCCCGCCGGGGCGGGGTGGGGCGACAGGAGCCCCGAGAGCCCCGCTCGGCCGCCCTCCTTCCAGGCGCACACAACGGCCGCGAGCGAGGGGCCGACGGCGCCGAGCACGAGCGGCGCCATGGCGACGCCGGGAGGGATGCCGGCGCCCCACTGCTGGAGAAGCAGGGGCAGCTGGCAGAGCCATGTGATGGCGTAGGCGAGGAGGAAGAACCGGGCCACCGGGCGGGGCATGGACCGGCGGGACAGCGGCGCGCGCAGGTTGTTCCCCGTCGTGGGGCTCACCGCCCGCGCGTGCGCCGGAGCAGCGAGCGCAGGATCTCCTCCGCGTGCGTCCACAGCAGCGATCCTCCCGCCTCCGGGAGCACGCGCCGCTCTGGCGCGCGCAGCCGCCCGGCGAGCGACGCTCCGAAGTCCGGCGAGTGCACCGTGCTCGTGTCCCGCGCGCCGTACCACAGGTCGACCGGCGCGCGGATGCTCCCAGGATCGAACGGCCACGGGCTCATCGTCAGCACCGTGTCGCGCGCGTAGCCGGCCGGGCCCTGCGAGAACGCCTCATCCATCGCGCGCCGGTAAGCGCGCTCGAACACCGGGGCGGTGTACACCGCGCGGTCGACGTCCGCGAGCGTCGAGAGGACGAAGCCCCACATCGCCTCGGCGCTGAACCCGCTGAAGAACGCCTCCGCGCGCCCAGCGTCGGTCGCCACCAGCTCCACGAGCCGCCGCACGTCCGGCGCCAGCGCATCGGCGAACACCGGGTTCGCCAGCTCATCGGTCCCCGCGACCACGGCCACGCCAGCCACGACGCCGGCCGCCGCGCAGGCAAGGGCGAACGGCGCGCCCGCCGAGAACCCGACGGCCGCCACGCCGGACAGCCGCCGCGCCTCGAGGAAGCGCCGTATGTCCTGCGCCCAGCCGTCGAGCGTGCGGCCCGGGGCCTCGTCCGACGCCCCGAGCCCCGGGCGATCCACGGAGATCAGCCGCACGCCGAGCCCATCGACGACGTCGCCCCCGAACCCCATCGACCGGCTCGTGGCGCCGCCGGGGCAGAGCAGCACGGGGATGCCGTCCTCCGGTCCCCACTCAGCCCAGCCCAGCCGCCGGCCGTCTGGAAGCGCCGTCTCCCCGAGCCGGACCGGCTCCACCACGCCGCTGATCATGGCCCCAAGGTAGTTGACCCGCACCGAGGATGCCAGGCGCCCAGCGCGTGTCGGGAAGACGCGGAGACCGACCGGGGTCAGGACGATGCACCAGGGAGCGCACGTGTTCGTGCTGCCCGGTTCCGCATGGAGCTGCCACGGACTCCCGTGGTAAGGTGGTGTTGTCAGGGGGTGGATGGTGGTGAATTTGTGATCGAGCCCGCGCCGGCCTTCACGCAAGTGCGCATGGATCAACGGCTCGAGGGCGCGCCGGCCGGGGAAGGGGACAGGCCATGATCGCGGTCGCCGAGCCGGGCACACGCACCCTCAGCGACGACGAGTTCGTCCTGTTCCAGAGGCTCGTCAAGCGCCTCTCGGGCATCTCCCTGGGCCCGCAGAAGAAGCCGCTCCTGCTCTGCCGACTCGGGCCCCGGCTCCGCGCGCTCGGACTCCGCAGCTTTGGCGAGTACTACCGCCGGGTGACCGCGGCGGGCGGCGAGGGCGAGCTCGCGCACATGCTCGACTGCATCTGCACCAACGAGACCCATTTCTTCCGGGAACGCGAGCAGTTCGAGCTCCTCGAGCGCGAGATCCTCCCGGCGTGGGAGAAGAGCGCGGGCCACGGCTCGCCGGATCGCGGAGCGCCCCGCGCGCGCGTCCGCCGCCCGCTGCGCGCGTGGAGCGCGGCCTGCTCGACCGGGGAAGAGCCCTACTCGATAGCGATGACGCTGCTCGACTGCCTGTCCTCCCCCGATCACAGCGGCGCGAGGGCTGATCGCGCGCCGCGCTGGGCAGGCGGCGCGCCGGCGGGCGTTCCGGAGATCGGCGTCCTGGCGACGGACCTGTCCGTCCGTGCGCTCGAGCGGGCGCGATGCGCTGTGTGGCCGATCGATCGGGCCTCGGAGATCCCGGACGAGCGCCTGCGCGCCTACATGCTCCGCGGGACGGGCGCAAGCGCGGGCCTGATGAAGGCCGGGCCGGAGCTGCGCCAGATCGTCACCTTCCGGCGCTTCAACCTGCTCGACGCGGCGCCCGAGCGGTTCGGCCTGTTCGATCTGATCTTCTGCCGGAACGTCTTCATCTACTTCGACGCCGCGACGAAGGCCGAGATCGTGGCGAAGCTCATCGCCAGCCTCGCACCCGGAGGGTACCTGTTCCTCGGGCACGCCGAGGGCCTCCACGGGACGGACCCCCGCGTGCGATGCGTCGCGCCGTCCGTCTATCGGCTCCAGCCCCCGACGAGGCTCAAGGGGAGCCGTAACCCGTAGCGCTCCTGCGGGACGTCGCTCCTGAACAGCAGCTCGTCCGGCGGAGCCGCCCTCTCTCGTATAGACCCGCGACGCTGCTCGACGGGGGCGGTGCGCGGTGCGCGGTGCGCGGTTAAGGATGGATGTTGAGCTTGTAAACGCCGGATTCCTCGAACACGCCGTCGACCACGATGACGATGGTCTGCCCTGCGTCGAGCGACACCGTGACCTCCGACGTGAACTGGTGCAGGTCCTCCCCGAGCACGTCGTCGCTGCACGCGATCTCCTCGCCATAACAGTCCCCGTCGAAGACGGCGAGCACGGTGTCGTAGTCGGAGCCGACCGTATCGATCGTGTACGTCCTCGCCTCCGGCGCGGTGAACAGATAGACCACCTCAGGCGCGTCGAAGCCGCCGCAGCTCGCGTCCACCCTGGCGAGGCTCCCCTTGGTCGTCCCCGTCGCGGTCTGGGAGGCGAGGGGCGCGAGCTCGATGGGCTTATCGCACGTGCCGGTGCCGTCGAACAGGTCCACGTTGAGCATGTAGTCGCCCTCCGCGCCGTGGCTGTCGACGCTGATCAGGGCGGTCTGGCCGGCGTCGAGCCACACGAGCTTGCTCGAGTCCCTGCTATCGTTGACGCAGGCCATCTCGTCGCCTTCGCACCCGCCGTCGCGCACGGACAGGACCGTATCGACCGTGGAACCCACGGTGTTCATGCGGTAGAAGCCATCTGTAGGCGCGGTGAAGCTGTACGTCGCCTCGCCGCCGGGCACCGAGGCGCAGGAGGGCGCCAGGAGATCGGGATAGCCCTCGGTGCTGCCCGTGACCGACTGCGGGACCACGCCGTCGAGCGCGAAGAGCGGGCACGGCGGCGCCTCCCGCTGGGTGATGTTGAGCGTGTATTCGCCGCTCGCCGACGCGCTGTCCACGGAGACGATCACCGTCTGGCCGGCGGACAGGAACAGGCTCGCCCGCGAGTGGGTGATGACCCCCGCGGGGTCCACGTTGTCATTGCACCTGAGCGAGGGGCCAGAGCACGAGCCCTTCAGCACGTCCAGGACCGTATCGAGCGCCGAGCCCTCCGTGTCGAAGGTGTAGAGCGCGTCGGCCGGCGCGGTGAAGCGATACGTCGCCTCGGGGGCCCCGCGAGAGGCGCAGTCCGGCGCGAGGTGATCGGAGAGATCCGCCGTCGTGCCCGTGACCGTCTGCGGCACCGTCGAGCCGAGATCGATGAGCGGGCACAGCACCTCGTCGACCTCGAGCCGGTAGTCGCCCGTCGGGCCCGCGGTGTCCACGACGAGGATGACCGTCTCGCCGGCCGCGAGCGAGAGCGTGATGAGCGCCGGCTCGAACAGGCCGTCGACGCACGCGACGAGATCGCCGGCGCACGAGGCGCGGCGCGCCTCCATGAGGACGGGGAAGCTCGAGCCGCTCGCGTCGAACGTGTAGATGCCCTCGCGCGGCGCGGTGAAGCCGTAGGTCGCCTCGCCCCCGGTCGAGAAGGTCGCGCAGGCCGAGATCACGTTGCGGAGGTGCTCGTTGTTCCCGGTCACCGTCTGCGGCAGGGTCCCGCCGATCTGGGCGCCTGGGCACGGAGGAGCCTCGACGATCTCCAGCGTGAAGCTCGCCAGCGGGCCGGCCGGATCCGCGACCGCGACGAGCACCGTCTGACCGGCCTCGAGCGTCGCGAACGCGTTCGACTCGCCGCTGCCGTAGCCGCAGTAGAGCGAGCGGCCCGTGCACGTGCCGTCCTCGCGGACCTCGACGATCAGGTCCGACGGGGCGTGCCCGCTGAACACGTACGTGCCGTCCGACGGGGCCGTGAACGTGTACGTGGCGTCCGGGGTCGCGCGGATGTCGCAGTCGGCGAACACCGTGTCCTCGCGCAAGACGGTCGTGCCCGTCACCGTCTGCGGGACGACGGGATCGAGGGCGGTCGGCGCGCACTGGACCGGCCCGGGCTCGGCCACGCGGAGCGTGAAATCGCCCTGCGCGCCGCGCGCGCCGCTCACCACCACGAGGATGCGCTCGCCCTCGGCGAGATCGACGGAGATCTGCGACTGGACGCTCCCCGCGTTGTCGTTGCAGGCCAGCTCCTCGCACGTGTCCGCCCGCAGCGCGCCGAGCGCCGTGTCGTACGAGGCCTCGAAGGTGTCGAAGAGGTACGTCCCCGCGTGAGGCGCCGTGAACAGGAACGCCTGATCGGCCGCGCCAGGCTCCGCGCAGGTCAGCCAGCGGCCGTCGTCGGCGCCGGTCGTCGTGCCGCTCACCCGCTGCGGGACGGCGGAGCCGATGTCCTGGGAGGGCTCCGCGCTGCACGCGCAGGTGCCGCCCTCGCAGGGGCGCCCGGGGTCGCAGGCGCGATCGCACCGGCCGCAGTGCTGCGGATCTGCGGCGAGGTCCACGCAGCTGCCGGCGCAGTCGGTGAGGCCCGGGAGGCAGGTCTGCCGGCAGATGGATCCGGAGCACGCGCGGCCCGGCGGGCACGGCGCGCCGCACTTGCCGCAATGGTCCGGGTCGGTGCGCGTGTCGACGCACTCGTCGCCGCAGCGCATCACGTAGCGGCCCTCGCGGCACTCGGCTGGCTCACCGCCGCCACCACCGCCGCCGCCGTCACCCCCGCTGCCGTTTCCGCCGCCGCCGGTCCCGAGCGGCGCGCAGGCGCCCATCACGCACGCCTCCCCGGCCGGACATTCCTGGCCGCACGCGCCGCAGTGCTCCGGATCGGCGTGCAGCGCCACGCAGGCCCCGCCGCAGACCGAGTAGGGAGCCTCGCAGCGCGGCGCCGGGGCGTCGTCGCCGCCGCACGCGGACGCCGCCGAGAGGAGCGCGGCAGGCAGCCAGAGCGCGGCCCTCGAGAGCGCGCGCCCGAAGCGAAATCCGTGTCTGTTCATCGACATCCCCCTGCGGCACGCGCCGCCGACGCGCGCGAGCCGGCGGAGCACGCGAGCGCCTCTCCGACGTTCGGCTCCCGGGCTCCGCGCTGGTGGTTGATGGCTGACGTGGCCGCTCCGCTCATCCGCCCCTGTCGTCGAGGCCTCGCTGCGCCGGCCGGCGACCCGACGGCACCTCGGCCGGGTGGGCCGCTGAACGATCGTGCCTCACGTCGCGAAGCGAGGTCAAGGCGCGCCGTCCGGCAGGCTCTTCGGCAGGGCTGGCCCGCGCCAAGGAGCGACAAGAGCGACAACCGCGCCACCCCTTGCTAGAACCGCCCGCATGTCGCGGCCCGCGCGCCCTGAAGTCCTCGCTCCCGCCGGTGATCGCGCCGCCATGGAAGCCGCCGTGCGCGGCGGGGCCGATGCCGTCTACTTCGGCCTCCGCGGGGGCGCCGCGGGCGGCGGCGCGGCGTCGCCCTTCAACGCCCGCGCGCGGGCCGCGAACTTCGACGCGGCGGAGCTCGAGGAGGCGGTGCGCTTCCTCCACGCCCACGGCGTGAAGGGCTACGTCACCCTGAACACGCTGGTGTTCGACGACGAGCTCCCGGCGGTCCGCGGCGCGATCGAGGCGTGCGCCGCGGCCGGCGTCGACGCGGTCATCGTCCAGGACCTCGGGGTGATGCGCCTCGCGCGGGCGCTCGCGCCCGGGCTCCCGATCCACGCCTCCACGCAGATGACCTGCACCGACGCGGCCGGCGTCGAGCTCGCGCGATCGCTCGGCGCCGCGCGCGTCATCCTCGCCCGGGAGCTCTCGCTCGACGACATCGCCGCCATCCGCCGGGCGACCGACGTCGAGCTCGAGGTCTTCGTCCACGGCGCGCTCTGCATCGCCTACTCGGGGCAGTGCCTGACGAGCGAGGCCATCGGCGGCCGCAGCGCCAACCGCGGCGCCTGCGCCCAGGCCTGCCGCCTGCCGTACCGCCTCGTCGTCGACGGCGCGCTGCGCGACCTCGGCGACGCGGCCTACCTCCTGTCGCCGGAGGATCTCGACGCCACCGACGTCATCCCCGACCTCGTCGCGCTGGGCGTCGCCTCGGTGAAGATCGAGGGGCGCCTCAAGGGCCCGGAGTACGTAGGCGCGACCGCGCGGCTCTACCGCGCCGCGATCGACGCGGCGCTCGGCGAGGGGGCGGGCCCCGGGGCCACGGACCGGGAGGCGGCGCTCCAGGCGTTCTCGCGGGGCTCGGGCCCCGGCTTCCTGCGCGGTGTCGACCACCAGCGCCTCGTCGACGGCCGCACCTGCGATCACCGCGGCATCGAGGTCGGCGAGGCGCGCGGCGCCGCGCGCCGGCGCGGCCACGAGGTCGTGGTCGTCCGCGCCGCCCGGCCGCTCGCGCGCGGCGAGGGGATCCTCGTGGAGGGCGGGTTCGCCGGCGAGGGCGAGATCGGCGGCCGCATCTGGGGCCTGTGGGCCGCTGGCCGCGAGGTCGAGCGCGCGCCGGCGGGGGGCGACGTCGAGGTCTGGCTCGGCCCGGACCGGCGGCTGCCCGAGGACGTGCTGAGCGGCGCGCGGGGGCTGCGCGGGCGCCGGGTCTTTCGCACGAGCGACCCCGTCGCCACGCGCGCGGTCCGCGAGGCGCTCGACCGCGCCCCGCGCCGGGTGGCGATCGACGTCCGCCTCGAGGGCCGCCTCGGCGAGCGCCCGCGGCTCTCGGCGGCGACGGAGGGCGGGGCGTCGGCCTCGGTCGAGGTCGACACCCCGCTCGGCCGCGCCGATCGAACGCCGCTCGACGAGGCCACGCTGCGGAAGCAGCTGGATCGGCTGGGCGACACGCCGTTCGCCCTGCGCAGCGTCGGGCTGTCGCTCGACGGGCCCGCGCTCGTGCCGCCGTCGGCGCTCAACCGCGCCCGCCGGGCGCTCGTCGCGGCGCTGATCGAGGCGTCGCACAGCCCCCATCCGTCGGCGCCGCTTTCGGCCGAGGCCCTCGTCGCCGGGGTCGCTCCGCCGGACGCGCCGCCGCCGGCGCCGGGCCTCTTCGTGCTGTGCCGCAACGTGGCGCAGGCGCGGGCGGCGCTCGACGCCGGAGCGAGCGGCGTCTACCTCGATTTCCTCGAGATGGTCGGCCTCGGCGCTGCGGCGCGCGAGCTGATGGCGGCCGGAGCCTCCGTCGGGGTGGCGCCGCCGCGGATCCGCAAGCCGGGCGAGGAGAAGATCGACCGCTACCTGCTCTCGCTCGGGCCGGCGGCGATCCTGGTCCGCAGCCTCGGCGCGCTGCTCGACGCCACGCCGGGCGTGCCCCGGATCGGCGATTTCTCACTGAACGTCACGAACAAGCTGGCCGCGCGCGAGGTGCTCTCGCGGGGGCTCGCCGCGTTCACGCCGTCGTTCGATCTCGACGCCGCCCAGCTCGAGTCGCTGCTGGACTCGCCGTTCGGGCCGTTCGCCGAGGTGGTGGTGCACCACCCGATGCCGCTCTTCCACATGGAGCACTGCGTGATCGCGGCGACGCTGTCCGAGGGCAAGGATCACCTCACCTGCGGCCGCCCGTGCGAGCAGCACGCGCTGTCGCTGCGGGACCGGGCGGGCATGGATCACCCGCTCGAGGCGGACGTGGGGTGTCGCAACACGGTGTTCCACGCGGCGCCCCAGAGCGCGGCGCACCTCGTGCCGAGGCTCGCGAGCTGCGGCGTGCGGCGGTTCCGGATCGAGCTGGTGCGGGAGGACGCCGAGGGGGCGCGGCGGGTGGTCGAGGCGTACCGGCGGCTGCTCGCAGGGGAGGTGGCGCCGGCCGAGGTCGCGCGCGGGCTGCGGGCCGAGGGGAGCTACGGGGTGGTGCGGGGGTCGCTGCGCGTGCTGCAGGCGTGAGAGGAACGGCCATGGGCCGTCGACCCGATCATCGCTTGATGGGGAAGGACACCCGACCTCCGGGACGGCAGGCCCAGCGCCGTGGTCAGCGGGCATGATCGGAGCGTCATGCGTCGCGCCCTCCTCGTCGGCCAACCCCGCTCGCTTCTCGCGTTGGCATGTGAGTTGCTGAGCTCCTCCGGCATGAAAACATGGGGTTTGATGGCGGTGGGGTGTTGGTTGCTCTCTGGCTGCAGCGGTTCGGATTTCGACGCAAACCGCGAGAAGTGGCGTTCCGACCGGCCGGAGGAGTATGTCATCTCGATCTGCGGCACCGGCTTTGACGGCGGCTGTACGCTCGCCGCGGTCTCCGGCGATACCGTCGTCGCCACCGCTCAGCGCGGGGTTGACGGGTCGAGCGGCGACTGGACGTTCGCTGAGGCGCCCGAGCAAGCGGATCCGGTAGAGGCCCTGTTCGACCGAGCCGCGCGCGAGAGCGATGACTGCGAGCTCGACAGCGTTCGATTCGACGACCGCTACGGCTATGTGGCGGACTACTATCGGGACTGCGGTGAAGAAGGGGGCGGCGAGGAAGTCACCTGCTTCCAGGCCGACACGAGCGACGTGACACGCTGCGCGGAGTGAGCGCGCGGCGAGCAGCGCGACGGCGCGCTGCTCGCCGCCCGCCATGGGCTTTCCCCGCGGGGGCGGCGAGCGGCGGTTCGATCAAAACACGAGCACCTCGCCGCCTGACGCGAGCTGGCGCGCGCCGTCCTGGGGATCACCGCCGGTGCGGAGGATCTCGGACGGCTCCCGTTCGCGGTGGACGCCGGAGAGAGCGCCCGCCCCCCTCGCCGCGGCGCTCCGGAGGAGCCCCGCCAGCCTCGAGCTCCCTCGGGCTCGGGAACCTTACGGGCCGGTCGATTGGAATTGACGGTGCCCATGTGATCGTTCACATTGGCGCCGACGCATCCTTGTCGTTGCGCCTTGCTCGGCTCGCCACGCGTACCGAGGCATTCGCCGTCTGATTGAATTTTGCACCAACTCCGTTCGCTCGGTCGTCGCCGGCACCGCGATGGGCGTGATGATCTCGGGCATGGAGCGGGCGGAGATCAACCTGGATGGACGGCTGCCGTCGCCCTGGCGTCACATCAGCATCGGGCTGCTGCTGCTCGTCTTCATCGTCATGCAGCAGGTCCTGATCCGCTCGGCCCCCGCAGCCAGGGGGGAGGAGTACGGTCGTCATCGATGATGCTTGAGAGTGAGGAGCGATAGAATGATCGAGGCCAAGCGAATTCTGGTCACCGGGGCGGCGGGCAAGGTCGGCCAGGCGTTCATCCGCAGGTTCCTGTCGAACCCCGCGTTCGAGGGGTGGAAGGTCCGTGCGCTGTGCCATAACCGCATGCTGGAGCGGTCGGCGCGCGTGGAGGTGCTGCGTGGGGCCATCGAGGACAGGGCCGTCGTCAACGAGGCGACCGAGGGGGTGAGCCACGTGCTGCACCTGGCGACCAGCAAGGAGACCCCCGAGAGCATCATGGACGTGGCCGTCAAAGGCATGTTCTGGCTGCTGGAGGCCTGCCGCGTCAGCCCTGCGTTCGAGCAATTCATCCTGGTCGGTGGCGACGCCGGGATGGGCCACTTCTTCTATCCGCACCCCGTCCCCGTCACCGAGGCGCAGCGGCACAGCGCCTACCCGGGCTGTTACGCGCTGTCCAAGGTGCTCGAGGAGGTCATGCTCGAGCAGTACTATATTCAGTATGAGCTCAACGGATGCTGCCTGCGCGCGCCGTGGATCATGGAGAAAGACGACTTCAAGGCGCAGCTATCCTTCGGGGACGACGTCTTCGGAGGGCCGAGGTGGCGCGATCTGGTCGGTACCGAGGCGGCAGAGGGGTACGTCCGCTCGGGCGCCGTGCCGGTGATGCTCGACCGACGCGGCGAGCCGGTGAAGCGTAACTTCGTGCATGTGGAGGATCTGGTCACCGCGATCGTCAAGGCCATCAATCATGAAAAGGCGCGCCAGCAGACCTTCAACATCTGCATGGACGAGCCGGTGGACTACGGGGAGCTGGCGCGTTACCTGGAGGCGACGCGGGGCCTGCCGAGCGTGAGGGTGAAGACGCCCTTCCATTCGACTTGGCTGGACAACTCGAAGGCGAAGTTCCTGCTCGGCTGGCGGCCGCAGTACGACCTGGCGCGGCTCACGGACGCCGCCTTCGACTACGTGCGCGCGCCCGATGACCCGCGCGTCACCTGGTACCCCGGTTGATGGGCCCTGCCTCCCCGCGGAGGCCCCTCCCCGTGGTGGACGAGCCTCGCGCCGACACCGAGCTTCGCTGCTAGGGGACGGGCCCGCCTACAAGCACCCTCGCCCGGCGGCCCGGCGTGCGCGCGTAGGCCTCCACGACGGTCCGCCCAACGCTCGCCGCGCGCCCGCGCTTCACCAGGGCCACGATCGCGCCGCCGAAGCCGCCGCCGGTCAGCCGGGCGCCGAAGACGTCCGGCTGCGCCCGCGCGCTCTCCACCAGCTCGTCGACCGCCGGCACGGACACCTCGAAATCGTCGCGCATCGACCGGTGAGACGCGTCGAAGAGCTCGCCAAGGCGGCCCAGATCCCCGGCGCGGAGCGCGGCCACGGCGGCGAGCACCCGGGCGTTCTCGGTCACGACGTGGCGCGCGCGCCGGTCGAGCGGCGCCGGCAGCGAGGCGATGCGCGGCTCCACGATCGCGTCGACGTCCCGGAGCTCCGGGACGCCGAGCGCCGCGGCCGCGCGCTCGCACTCCGCGCGCCGCGTCTTGTAGTCGCCGCTCGCGTGCTGGTGAGTTACCCCGGAGTCGACGACGAGCAGCTCGGCCTCCGCGGGCAGCGGGATGCGCTCGAACGCGAGCGTCCTCGTGTCGATGAAGAGCGCCGTGCTCTCGTCGGCGAGGCTCGCGGCCATCTGATCCATCGTCCCGACCGGCGCGCCCACGAAGTCGTGCTCCGCGGCGTGCGCGATCCGGGCGATCTCCACGTCGTCGATGGACAGGCCGAGCATCGACCGCAGGGCGCGGGCGAGCGCCACGAGCAGCGAGGCGCTCGACGACAGGCCGCTTCCGAGCGGTACTGTCGACTCGATCCTCGCGTCGAAGCCGGGGATCGACGCGCCCCGGCCGCGGAGGACCGCGGTGATGCCCTGAATGTAGTCGAGCCACAGTCCGCGTCGCGCCTCCTCGCCGGCGCGGAACGAGAGCTGGGCGCCGCCGTGCACGTTCGTCGTCGCGACCTGGATGAGCCTGTCTTCCCGGGGCGCGAGCTCGACGCGCGTCTTCTGCGGGATCGCCGTCGGCAGCACGTACCCGCCGCTGTAATCGGTGTGTTCGCCGATCAGGTTCACGCGCCCCGGCGCCTCTGCCAGGACCTTCGCCGGACGGCCGAACACGACCTCGAAGCCATTGCCCTTCACCGTCATCGCGGCGCACCCATGTTCACGGCGAACAAAGAACCCAATGCCTCGGAGACGTCAAGCCACAACTGCGGGAGATCGCCGTCCTTGCTTGAGCTCGATGGGCTCGCTCATCGCTCATCGCTCATCCATGCCGGGCGCGCCGCTCAGGCTCGCCGCAGCGCAGCGATGACGGGCGCTGTGTCGGGCCGCATGCCGCGCCACAGGGTGAAGCACTCGGCGCCCTGCTCGACCACCATGCCGAGGCCGTCGGCTGTCTGACCCACCCCAGCCGCGCGCGCGGCCTGCACGAAGGCGGTCGGCTCCTTCTTGTAGGCCATGTCGTAGGCCAGGGAGCCCTCGCTCCACACGCCGGCGGGCAGGGGCGGCACCTCGTTGGTCATGGAGGAGGCGGAGCCGTTGATGATGACGTCGAAGCGCCCGGCGATGTCGGCGAAGCCGCCGCCGGCGAGCCGGACGGCGCCGGCACGCGGGCCGAACTCGGCGGCGAGCTCCACGGCCTTGCTGGCGGTGCGGTTGGCGACGAAGATCTCGGCCGGCTGCTCGTCGAAGAGCGGCAACAGGGCGCCGCGCACCGCGCCGCCCGCGCCGAGGAGCAGCACGCGCGCGCCCTCGAGGCGGCGGCCGAGGTTATGGGTGATGTCGCGCACGATGCCGAAGCCGTCGGTGTTGTCGCCGAGGACGGTGCCGTCGGCGCGCAAGGTGAACATGTTGATCGCTCCGGCGGCGCGGCCGCGCGGCGTCAGCTCGTCGGCCAGCGCGAAGGCCTCGAGCTTGAAGGGCATGGTGATGTTCATGCCCTTGCCGCCGCTCTCCTGGAACTCGCGCACGGCGGCGGCGAAGCCATCCAGCTCGCCGAGGATCGCGCCGTACACCATGTCCTGCCCGCACTGCTCGGCAAAGGCGGTCTGCAGCGCCGGCGACTTGGTCTGGGAGATGGGATTGCCGATGATGGCGTAGCGATCGGTCATGGGTGCGTCCAGGCCTCGGCGACGCGGGGCCGCGCCCGCGAGCGCCGCAGATCTACGATAGTGTCCAGCCGATTGCCAGGAGCGCGCGGCGGCGCCCCGGCGGCCGAGGTGCAGAGCGCCTTCCACCGCCCTCCTCGGGAAGAGGCGAGAAAGGCGCCGCCACCGCCGCGCCGCGCTCAGTCCTGGTAGCTCTCGGCCTTCGACGCCATCACCAGGTTGAGCGGCGACGACCCCAGGAGGTCGCGCTCGATGGTGTCGCAGATGCGCGTGAGGGGCAGGTCGTTCGGCTCGTGGCCGAACGGGTCGTCGAGCTCCCCGCCGAGCGCCTCGATCATCAGGACGGGATACGCCACCAGCATCGTCACGACGGGCGTCAGCACCCCGAGCGCCTCGACGAGGGCGAGGGGCAGCGTGGCCAGGTAGAGCGCCACGCCCCGCTGGAGCAGCAGGATGTAGCCGAGCGGCGTGGGGGTCTTGAGGATGCGCTCGCAGCCCCCGAGGCAGTTGACCAGGACGCTCAGCTGCTCCTCGGCGCACACAGCCATGTTGCGCTCGAGGCTCCCGGCCCGGACGAAGGCCGCGAGGCGCTCGGAGACCTGCTGCGCCGCGCGGAGCGGCGGGTGCGGGTGCGCCGAGAGGGCCTCGACCTGCTCCGCCGGGAGCAGCCGGTCGATCTCCGGGCGCTCGGCCTGCCCGCGCAGCGAGCGCCGCGCGGCGTGGACGAACACCACCACCCAGACGGCGACCTCGCGCGCCGCGCCCGGGTCCACCGCGGCGTGCGCGTTCACGATGCGCGTGATGTTGCGGCTCGCGTTCACGATCGAGCCCCAGAGGGTGCGACCCTCCCAGAAGCGGTTATAGGCCGTGTTCGTGCGGAACGCGAGGATGAGCGCGATCACCGCGCCGGCGACCTCGTGAACGCCGATCGAGAGCGACACGCGGGGGATGTGCCTGTGCGCGAGCCAGAGCGCGGCGGCGATGACCCCGAAGGCCAGCACGCGACGCATCACGCCCGGCGACAGGGAGCCCCGCGGCGAGACCAGCATCGGCAGCCAAGCGCGCCTGGTGTAGGGGATCATCGGGGCGACCCTCGTGGCGATGCCCTCCCGGAGCACCGGAAGGCGCCATGGACGTGAAGAGGCCTCAGCCTCTCATCGAACGTGCCGATCCTCGTGTGGCCCTGTCGGGATCGCCGCCCAGATCGCCGGGATCCAGCGCGCGCAGCGCGTGGCTCACGAAGAGGAGCATCGCGCCTCCCTACCAGCGAGGCGCCTGTGTCGCAACGCCGCCGGGCGGCGCGGGCGCACGCGCGTCACACGCCAGGCGGTCGGCCTCCGGTGGCGCCTGGCGCGGACGCGCTGGACGCGGGACACTCCGCGTCCGTCCAGGCAGAGCAGACCACGGTGGTCCTGTGCGCCTGGATCGCCTGGAGCCGTCGATTGAAGTTCGTGTCCCCCATCGTCCTGTTCTGGGCGGCCTCCGCCCTGGCCTGGCTCGTCGTCGTGGCAGCGGCGAGGCGCCGCCGGGGCGGGCTCTACGCGCGGTTCGTCGGCGTGCTGCTCGGCATCCACACCTTGATCTCGTGCGCGCTCTTCGGCCACGTCGGCCCGCTCGCGCCGGGATTCGCGTATCTCCAGGGCGCGGTGTACCTGCATTTCCTCCTGCTCTCGCGCCCCCGGATGCGGCCGCTCGCCTACCGGGCGCTCGTGAGCATCCCCGCGTCCTACTTCGTGGCGGCGATCTTCCTGTCGTTCCCGTGGGCCATCGCGAGCGCGCTCGGGGCCACGCCGTACGGCCTCTGGGTGCCCTTCGCGCTCGCCGTCGTCGGTATCCTCCAGTCGCTCACCGCCCGCCGCGAGGAGATCGAGCTCGTCGTCGATCGCGCCCCCGTCGACGGGCTGCGCCGCCACCCGCTCCCGCGCGAGGGGGCGCCCGTCGCGCGCCGGCCCCTCCGCATCGTCCAGATCACCGATCCGCACCTCGGTCCGTTCATGTCGGTCGCTCGGCTCCGCGGCATCTGCGAGCGCGCGGTGGAGCGCGATCCCGATCTCGTCGTGCTCACCGGCGATTACCTGACCATGGAGTCGCAGGACACCGCGGATCACCTCGCCGAGGCCCTGTCCCCGCTCCGCGCCCTGGAGGGGCGTGTGTTCGCGTGCCACGGCAACCATGATCACGAGTCGCCCCGCCACGTCGCGACCGCGCTGGAGCGCGCGGGGGCGCGCCTGCTCGTGGACGACGCGGCGCTCGTCGAGACAGCCGCCGGGCCGGTCCAGGTCCTCGGGATGGACTTCCACTACCGCGATCGCGCCGAGCGCATGGCGGCGGTCTGCGCCCGTCACCCGCGCAGGAAGGGCGCGCTCCGGCTCGTCCTGCTCCACGATCCGGGCGCGTTCCGCCACCTCGGCGAGGGGGAGGGGGATCTCGTGCTCTCGGGCCACACCCACGGCGGGCAGCTCGGCCTGGTCAGCCTCGGAGGCTCCTGGACCGCCCTCCAGCTCTTCGTGAAGATGCCCGATCATGGCCTGTGGGCCCGCGGCCCGGATCGGCTCTACGTGCACCGCGGGACAGGGCACTACGGGTTTCCCCTTCGGCTCGGCGTGCCGGCGGAAGAGAGCGTGCTCAAGGTCCATCTCGCCGGCGACGGCGTGTGACGGGCGAGGCGCCGTTGCCTTGAACGCGGCGGTCACGGAGCCGATTTCAACGCAAAGACGCGAAAAAGACAGGGATTGAGCGAGCCACAGAGAGATGGCTCAGCAGCGTCTGGTCCACGGCCGCGTCGAGCGTCACCGTCACCAGAGCGTCGCGACTCGATGTCACCGCGCTCCTGCTGCGAGCCACCGCGCGCCCGCTCCGGGGCGGGCGCGCTCGCCGGCGTGCGCTCCGAGAGGGCTCAGGCCGTCTCGAGGAACTTGCGCACCTGGGACTCGATCGTGCTGCCGGGCACGATGAAGGGCTTGTCCGTGATGTCCACGGAGAAGCTCTGAGCCGAGACGGCATACGTCCCCTTCACGGTCCCCGCCGGCGTCGGCACCGAGAAGTCGCCCTTGCCCTCGTTGCCCGTGAACTTGCCGCCGGCCTTCTCGATCGCCGCCTTGGCCTTCGCGACGATGTCTTGAGAGGGACCGTTGAAGGGGACTGAGAAGCTGTGCTTTGCCATGTCGTCTCCTGGGGTGCTCGATCGCCATCCTGGTACGGCGCGAGGTGCGGCGGAGGTTAGTGCGGCCTCGCCACGGGTACCAGCGCGAACTTGCTGGGCCTTCCGCGCGCCGCAGATCACGCGGGATCGCCGCGCTCCGCAGGGCCGCGCGGGATGGCGGGTGACGGCGGGTCGCGCGTCGCTGGCTGCTGGCGAAGGTCGACGGGACGGCCGCCGCGACGCCTCGAACCCGCGCATCCGTAAGGATTGCGCTTGACAAGACGGACGGAATCGCCGCCTTCTATGCGCCGATTGCTCCCAGCCGTGAACCGAGGACTTATGAAGGACCTTTTTCTCAAGCAGTCGATCCTCCCCCGAGCGGGGCGGGTGTCCGCGCTCGCGCTCGCGCTCGGCCTGAGCGCTGGATGCGTGGTAACGCAGGGCCCCGGCGCGGGGGCCGCCCCTCCTGCCGGCGCGAGCCCGGGCGCTGACGCGAGCGCCGCGGGGGGCGAAGGGCCCGCGCAGACCAACCTGCTCAAGGCGTCCGACTTCGACGACAACAAGAGCCTGCCCTGGACCACCTCGTTCACCGCGCCTGGCGCGGGCAGCGCCGAGGTGAAGAAGGGGGCCTATTGCGTCACGGTGACGAACAAGGGGTCGAACAACTGGGACGCCCAGTTCCGCCACCGGGAGATGGTGATCCAGAAGGGGCACAGCTACACCCTTCAGTACAAGGCCTGGGCGTCCTCGCCCACGAAGGCGCGCCCGAAGGTCGGCATGTCGGGGCCGCCTTACGAGGAGTACTGGTCGGACACCGTGATCCTCGGGACCGAGCCCAAGACCTTCTCCGGCAAGTTCACGATGGGGAAGGCCGATGACGCCACGGCCGAGCTCGCGTTCCACATCGGCGGCGGCATGGCGTCGGCCAAGGAGCCGTTCGAGGTCTGCATCGACGACATCCGCCTGGACGACCCGCAGTTCAAGGCCGCCGCGCCCGTGACCGAGGCGGCGGCGCCCAAGGTCGCCGTGAACCAGGTCGGGTATCTGCCCGGCGCCATCAAGATCGCCACCGTGAACAGCGCGGCGACCGCGCCGGTCGCGTGGGAGCTGCTCGACGCCTCCGGCAAGGCGGTCGCCCACGGCCAGACCAAGGTCTTCGGAAAGGACGGCGCCTCCGGCGATCACGTCCACCTCGTCGACTTCACGGCCGTCAAGGCGCCTGGCCAGGGCTACGTGCTCAAGGTGGGCGAGGAGAAGAGCTTCCCGTTCGACATTGGAACGGGCCTTTACCAGAAGCTCAAGTACGACGCGCTCGCGTATTTCTACCACAACCGGAGCGGCATCGAGATCAAGATGCCGTTCGCCGGCAAGCCCGAGCTGGCGCGCCCGGCGGGGCACCTCCACGACAAGAGCACGCCCTGCCTGAAGGACAGCGGCTGCGAGTATGCGCTCGACGCGTCCCGCGGCTGGTACGACGCCGGCGACCACGGCAAGTACGTCGTCAACGGCGGCATCTCGGTCTGGACGCTGCTCAACTGGTACGAGCGCACGAAGCACATCGGCGCCTCGAGCGCCGACTTCGCGGACGGCAAGCTCAACATCCCCGAGGGCAAGAACGGCGTGCCCGACATCCTCGACGAGGCGCGCTGGGAGCTCGAGTTCCTGATGGGCATGCAGGTGCCGGAAGGCAAGCCGCTCGCCGGCATGGTCCACCACAAGATGCACGACGAGTCGTGGACGGGCCTCGGCCTCGCGCCGCACGAGGACAAGCAGGCGCGCTTCCTCCACAAGCCGAGCACCGCGGCGACGCTCAACGTCGCGGCCACGGGGGCGCAGTGCGCGCGCATCTGGAAGACGGTGGACGCGGCGTTCTCGGCCAAGTGCCTGAAGGCCGCCGAGCGCGCCTGGGCGGCGGCGAAGCAGAACCCGGCCCTCTACGCGCCGCCCGGCGGCGACAAGGGCGGTGGGCCCTACGACGACACGGACGCCAAGGACGAGTTCTACTGGGCCGCGGCGGAGCTCTTCGTCACGACGGGGAAGCCGGAGTACAAGAAGTTCCTGCAGGCCTCGCCGCTCAACGCGCGTTTCCCGACGGAGGTCGAAGGGGGCGCGGCGTCGATGAACTGGCGGGTCACCGACGCGCTCGGCCAGATGTCGATGGCGATCGTGCCCGGCCACGTGGACGCGGCGTGGCAGAAGGAGATCCGCGGCCGCATCGCGAAGGCGGCCGACCAGTACCTCGCCATCGCCGACAAGGAGGGGTACCGGACGCTCATCGCCCGGACGCGTGAAGGCAAGTACGACTGGGGCTCGAACTCGGGCGTGCTGAACAACATGCTCGTGGTGGCGCTCGCCCACGACTTCACCAAGCAGCCGAAGTACCTCGACGGCGTGGTGCTGGGCATGGACTACCTCCTCGGGCGCAACCCGCTCGGGCAGTCGTACGTGACCGGCTACGGCGACAAGCCGCTCGAGAACCCGCACCACCGGTTCTGGTCGCACCAGGCGAACAGCAAGTTCCCGAAGGCGCCGCCCGGCGCCGTCTCCGGCGGCCCGAACTCCTCGCTCCAGGATCCTCACGCCCAGAGCGCCGGCCTCAAGGGGTGCGTCCCGCAGCGGTGCTTCGTTGACAACATCGAGGCCTGGAGCGTGAACGAGATCACGATCAACTGGAACGCACCGTTCGCGTGGGTGACCGGCTTCCTCGACGAGAAGGCGAAGCCGTAGCCGCGCTGGCCGGAGGCGGGGTCGTTTGAACCGCCAGGCGCGCCAAGGACGCCAGGTGAAATACAAACATCTTGGCGTCTCTTGGCGCCTTGGCGGTTCCATCCTTCCGGCAGGGTAGGGGAGTTGGTTCCCCCGCCTGACGGCAGGCGCGCCGCCGGCCACGATGCGGCCGCCGGCGCGCCGGTGGTACCATCCGCCTGGTCCTCGTGGAGCTCCGAGCCGACGCCGTCATCGCGGACAAGCTGCACCTGCTGAGGCCTCTCGGGCAGGGCGGGATGGGCGTCGTGTGGGCGGCGCGGCACCTCGCCCTCGACACCGACGTCGCGGTGAAGTTCATCCGCCCCGAGCGGGCGGCGGAGCGTCCTGCCCTCGTCGCGCGCTTCCAGCGCGAGGCGAGGGCCACGGCGCGGATCGCGCACCCGCACGTGGTGCAGGTCATGGACTACGGCGTCGTCGACGGCGCCGTGCCGTACCTCGTGATGGAGCTCCTGCGCGGCTTCTCGCTGGCCGAGCTCCTCGAGCGCGGCGGTCGCCTCAGCTTCGCCACCGCGAGGTCGCTCGCGCGGCAGGTGGGGAGCGCGCTCGAGAGCGCCCACGAGCTCGGCATCGTGCACCGCGACATCAAGCCCCACAACGTCTTCATCACGGAGGGGGGCCAGGGATACCCGCTCTTCGTCAAGGTGCTCGACTTCGGCGTCGCGAAGGTCGCGGGCGACACGGCCGTGCCGGCGGCGAACCCCGCGCTCACCGAGACAGGGATGGTGATCGGATCGGCGCCGTACATGAGCCCCGAGCAGCTCGAGGGGAGCAAGGACGTCGATCTCCGCTCCGATCTCTGGTCGCTCGGCGTCATCCTCTACGAGGCGTTGACCGGCGCGCAGCCGTTCCAGGGCAGCTCGTTCGTCGCCGTCGGCGCGGCGGTCCTGAAGGGGAGGTTCCGCCCCGCCAGCGAGCAGAGGCCGGGCCTGCCGGCGTCGATCGACGACTGGTTCTCCAAGGCGCTCTCCGTCGATCCGACCTGCCGATTCCAGTCGGCGCGCGAGATGGTCGACGCGTTCCTGAGCCTGGAGGTCCGGACGGCGGATGTCGACGCCCCCGCGGGCCGCCATCACCCGGCCGCGTTCGCCACGACCGTGGCCGCGCCGGCCGCTCTTCTGGGCGCTCCCCACGGCGCCGGCGAGCTCGCGAGAGCGCCTGTCACCTCGGGCACGCTCGAGAGCTCAGGCGCGCTCGCGGGCGGCCCTGTGACGGCAGCCCCTGTCCCGGACACCGCGGCTGGCCACACCGTGCTCCACCAGCGCGCCGCGGAGCGGCCGGCGGCGCGGGGCCGCGGAGGCGGCGAGCGCGCGCGCGAGAGGCGCCTCCGCCGCGCCGCGCCGCTCGCCGCCGCCGCGTGCGCCGCGGGCGCGGGGGGGTACCTCTTCCTGCGCGAGCCGTCGGCCGGATCGGGCGGCTGCCCTGCCGGCATGGTGCTCGTCGAAGGCACCGAGTTCCAGATGGGCTCCGACGCGGACGCGGAGACGCCCAGCGACGAGACGCCGCGACATGGCGTGACCGTGAGTCGGTTTTGCCTCGACGTCACCGAGGTGACGGTGAAGGCCTACTCGGACTGCAAGGCCTGCGATCGCCCGCAGAAGACCGTCCAGTCGGAGGGGCTCACGCCCAGCGGCCGCTCCTTCTGGAGCCAGTTCTGCAACGGCCCCGAGGCGCTGGACCACCCCATCAACTGCGTCGATTGGTACCAGGCGAAGGCGTACTGCGCCGCCTCCGGCAAGCGGTTGCCCACCGAGGCGGAGTGGGAGCTCGCGGCGCGCGGCAAGGACGCTCGGACCTACCCCTGGGGCCACGCGCCTCCCTCGGGCGAGCGCCTCAACGCCTGCGGGCCCGAGTGCAGCCGGATGCTGACGGAGCGGCTGGAGAAGGTGGGGAAGGGGCCGTGGCCTCGCATGTACAACGACGACGACGCGGCCCCGGCGACCGCCCCCGTCGGGCGATCGCCGGCCGGGACATCGCCCGCCGGCGCCCTGGACCTGGCCGGCAACGTCTGGGAGTGGACCGAGAGCCATTATTGCCCTTACGACAGGGACGATTGCGACGACTCCCGCCGTGTGCTCCGCGGCGGTGGGTGGGATACGGTCGAGAGCCAGTATGTGCGCTCCGCGCACCGCCGCCCGAGCGCTTCCACGGCGCGCGGCTGGAGCATCGGCTTCCGCTGCGCCAAGGCGCCGTAGGTCCGCGGGTCGGAGCCCCTGCCGAGCGCGACCTGGCGGAGCCGCCGCTCGACCTCACGTCATCGATCCCGATGCGCCCGGCGCTCGCCGCCGGCGTGATCTGGACGGTCGCCCGCGGGCGCACCAAAAGCTCCCGCATGATCGTGGAGTCGTTGCTCCCCTGGCCAGTGATGAGGCTGACCAGCACGGATGGAGCCCAGGCGAGCGCGTCCTTGAGCGAGCTCCTGGAGATGGAGTCACCGACCCCGGAACGCCTGTCGGAGCGCTTCGAGATATCACGGCTCGGGAGCCAGGCGGTCCTCGCCGAGAGAGAGTTGCCGTGGCGGCGCGCGCTTCGCGGCGAGTCCTTCAGCGACGAGGAGGTCTGGTACGATCGACCGACCGGCCGCAGCCTGCTGTTGCTCGTGCGCTGCCGCGCGTCGGCCGGCGAGGCGCTGCTCGTCTTCGAGAACGTCGCCGATCAGCCCTTCGCGATCCGGCTCGCCGATCTCGTGGCCAGCGTCGGCACCGCGCTGCCCAGCGCGGACGAGCCCTCGGCCCTGGCCCATGGGCTGCTCGACGAGGTGGCCGCCGCCGTTCGCGCCGATGCCGTGTTTCTCGTCGCCACCGAGGGAGGCGAACGCCTCAGGCTGGTCGCCTCGGTCGGCGTTCCCGAGGTATTCGCGCGAGATTGCAACCTGAACCTGGCTGCCAGCGTCATGGCGCTGGCCGTCGAGACCGGCGACATCCAGGAGGTCGCGCGCATCGAGGATCTGCCAGAGGGCCCCTTCCGCGGCACCCTGCGCCTGCTCGAGCTCGGGCTCCACGCGGTGTTTGCGTTCCCCCTGAGCGCGGGGGGCGAGCGTGTCGGGGTGCTGGGGCTCGCGCGGCGCAAGCCGGGGAAGCTCAACCGGATCGAGCGCCGCTTGCTCCGGGGCGTGGCGGGCGCCTGTGCGCTCGGGCTGCGGCAAGCGCGGCTGCGCGACGCCGAGCGCCGCGAGGCCCGCCGGCTGCGATTGCTCCGCGACGTGGCCATGGACATCGAGGCCGCCATGCCCCTGCACGCGCTGCTGCGCCGCCTGGTGGAGCAGGCCTGCGAGCTGACCCGCGCCCGTTACGGCGCCCTGGGGGTGCTCGACGCCGAGGGCACCGGGCTCTCCGACTTCATCTATGTCGGCATCACCGAGAAGGTCGCCGGCGACATCGGCCGCTTACCCGAGGGCCGCGGGCTCCTGGGCGCGCTCATCCACGACCCGCGGCCCAGCCGGGTGTCGAATATCCACGCCGATCCGCGGTCGTGCGGCTTCCCTGCGCATCACCCCGCAATGACGTCCTTCCTCGGCGTCCCGCTGCTCATCGGGCAGAAGGTGTTCGGAAACTTCTATCTGTGCGACAAGGACGGTGGCGCCGAGTTCGCGGAGGAGGACGAGCGTATGGTCCGGCTCTTCGCCGCGCAGTCGGCGCTGGCCATCGCCTACGCCCAGCAAGTCGAGCGCACGCAGGAGGCCCATCGCGAGGCGGACAGCCTGCGCAGCGAGTTCGCGGCCGTGATCGCTCACGATCTCCGCAACCCCGTCGCGGCCATGACGCTGCTCCTGGACGGGCTGCTCGCGAAACGCGAGGACGGTTCGGTCGTCGTGTCGATCCAGCAACTCCAATGCTTGCGCCGGATAGGCCGCCGGATCTCGCACATGAGCCAGGACCTGCTCGACGTCTCTCGCATCGAGCTCGGGCGGGTCTCGCTCGAGCGCCAGTCCGTGTCGCTGGAGGAGGCGACGCGCGCGCTGCTCACCGAGATCGAGCCGACCCTCGGGCAGCACCCGGTGACCCTCGACGTGGAGGGGCGTGTGCCCGAGGTCTTCGTCGATCCGGCCCGGCTGTCGCAGATCCTCACGAACCTGCTCGACAACGCCGCCAAGTACTCCGGCGCCGGCTCGCCCATCCGCGTGACCCTCCGTCCGGAGTCGGGAGGCGCGGCGCTGACGGTCGAGGATCGCGGCCCGGGCATCGCGGCGTCGGATCTCGGCAGGCTGTTCGATCGCTTCTTCCAGGCCCCGCGGGCGCGCGAGAAGAACACGGGGCTCGGCCTGGGCCTCTACATCGTCAAGGGGCTGATGGAGGCGCACGGCGGCAGCATCGCCGCGGAGAGCCCGCCGGGCCAGGGCTCGACCTTCCGGCTGTGGTTTCCGGCGGCTCACCCCGCGCAGGCAGCGAACCCTGCGGGCGGCCGCGGCCTCGGCACGTAGAACAGGCGTTTCGCGGTTACCTGTGCCGTGGCACGCGCCGTCGAGCGCCTTCCGTTTCCGCGGGTGGAGCCTCATGACACGCGAGTCGCCGCGCGATGCGCCCGCGTCGCCGGCGAACACGAGCACGCGCGCGATGGAGGCAGCATGAAAACGAACCGGACTCGTCTGGGGATCTCCGCGCTCTTTGCCATGGCTTCATTCGGGCTCGCGATCGCGGGCTTCGCCGACACGATGGAACGCACGGAGGACGAGAGAGAGGTGGACTGGAGGGCCTGTCAGCAGCTGCATGCCCGCGCCTCCGGCCAGGTGGAGCGTGTCCGGGCCGCTTACCGGGCATGCGCTTCCGACAACGATTGCTCCATCGTCGATACGAGCACCGACTGCGGCGGCACCTGTGGTGAGGTGGTCAACCGGGCGGGCGTCCAGCAGATGAGGCGCCTCATCGTCCACCTCGACGCGACCGTGTGTCGCGAGCATCGGAGGATGGGCTGCCCCTACGGCACGCCTGCGTGCCTCGCGTCCAGGCCCGTCTGCGCCGGCGGTGCGTGCACGTTCGCCCCTCTGTAGGCGATCTCGCGCGATCTCGCGCGATCTCGCGCGATCTCGCGCGATCTCGCGCGATCTCGCGCGACGTCGCGCGACGTCGCGCGACCCGGCGTCACCGCGCCGACGCCTGCCGCTCGGCCGCGGCCTCCGCGAGCTGCTCGCGCAGCCAAGCGTGCGCCGGATCGTCCGTGAGCCTGGGGTGCCAGACGGCCGAGAGCGTGAAGCCCGGGAGAGCGAGCGGCGGCGGCGCGACGACGAGCTTCAGCGCGGGGGCGATGTCCCGCGCGACCTCGCCAGCCAGGACGCCGATGAGATCGGTGCCCGAAAGCAGGTGCGGCGCCATCAGGAAGTGCGGCAGCGTGACGTGGACGTCGCGCTCGAGCTGCTGGGCGGCGAGCGCGCGATCGACCACCCCGACGCGCCCGCCGTACGGTGAGACGAGCAGGTGCGGCCGCGCGAGGAACGAGCGCAGCGTGCGCGGCGCGGGAGGCTGGCAGACGAGGGCGAAGTCGTCGCGCAGGAGCGGCCGGGACTCGAGCCCGGTCAGCCCGGGCCCCTCCACTGCCAGGCCGACGTGGACCTCGCCCGCGTCGAGCGCCCGGACGGCGTCGCGCGTCTCGAACGGCAGCACCGCGAGCCTGGCCCTCGGCGCGCGCGCCCGGAGCCGCCGGACGAGCCGCGGCAGCAGCACGTACGCGGCGTAGTCGTTCATGCCCACCCGCAGCTCGTCGCAGAGCGCCGCGGGGTCGAACGCCGGGCGGCGGGCGAGCGCCGCCCGCAGGCGGTCCAGGGCCGGGCGCACGTCGCGCCGGAGCTGCTCCCCGCGGGGCGTCAGGAAGAGCGCGCGGCCGCGCCGGACGAGCAGGCGATCGCCGAGCAGCGCGCGGAGCCGGCCGAGGGCGTTGCTCGTCGCGGGCTGGCTCAGGCCCACGCGCTTGCCGGCGGCGGTCACGCTGCGCTCCTCGAGCAGCGCCTCCAGGACGACGAGGAGATTGAGGTCGAGCGCAGAGAGATTCACGGCGTGAATGCATAGCATCCGGTGCATCCATTGGACTGGCCGACCGCACGCCCGCACGCTGGGGCCTGTTCAACGCGGAGGGACAGCACGGATGAGAGCTGCATTGCTAAGGCCGGGCCCGGGCGCGGGCGGCGCTGTGATCGGCGAGCGGGAGCTCGGCCCCGTTCCACGCGGGCACGCGCGCGTGCGCGTCGCGTTCGCCGGGGTAAACCACATCGATCTGCTCCTCGCCGACGGGAAGCTCCCCCTCACGCCGAGGCCCGTGGGGCTCGGCCTCGAGCTCGCGGGCACGGTCGAGGCGCTCGGCGAGGGCGCGCGGGGGCCGGCGGAGGGCGCGCGCGTCGTCGCGATGGGCACGCCGCACACCGGCGCGTTCGCCGAGCTCGCCGACGTCGAGGCGCGCCGGGCCGCGATCGTGCCCGACGGTGTGCCGCTCGACCGCGCCGCCGCGTCGATCGTCAACTACGCGACGGCGTGGGTGCTGCTGCGCGAGCGCGCCCGGATCGCCCCCGGCGAGACGGTGCTCGTGCACGGCGGGGCCGGCGGCGTGGGGACCGCCGCGCTGCAGCTCGCGCGGCACCTCGGCGTGCGCGCGGTGGCGCTCGTCGGCGACGCCTCCAAGGTGGATCATGCGACGCGCAACGGCGCCGCCGCCGCGATCGTCCACGGCCGCGAGGACGTCGCGGCGCGGGTGCGCGCGCTGACCGATGGGCGCGGCGTCGATGCGTCGCTCAACGCGACCGGCGGCGCGACGCTCGCGCGCGATCTCGGCTTGCTCGCGCCCTTCGGCCGCCTCGTGTCCTTCGGCTTCCTCGAAGGGCCGCCGGGCGTCGAGCTCGGCGCCGCGCTCGCGGACGGCTTCGGACGCAGCGTATCGCTCGCCATGAGCGACCTGTTCACGGTGGTCGATGAGGCGCCGGAGCGGTTCTCGCGCACGATGGACGAGGTGCTCTCGCTCGTCGAGAGCGGGGCGCTCGAGCCGGTCGTCCACGCGACATGGCCGCTCGAGCGTGTCGCCGACGCGCTCGATGCGCTGCGGGCGCGCGTCGTTCAGGGGAAGATCCTGCTGCGCTGCGCCGCCTGAGGACGCGGCGCCTGAGGACGCGGCGACGGAGGCGCCGCGCCGGGGGCCGAGGCGCAGAGGTGCCGGCTCGGGCCGGAAGGTTGGACAGCGCGCTTCGCGCATCGCGGCGATCATCTCGTTGGCTCGAGAGGCGTCTCGACCATCACTGGTGGGGCGTGGACTTCCCCGGCCCCGGCAGCCTCCGAGGGACACCGCCCCTGACCGCGCCGCGCGCCCTCACGGCGCGCGGCGCAGCATACCCATCCTCCGGGACCGGCGCATCGGCGCGCTCAGACCTCCAGCGCGCTCTCGATGATGCGATGCACGAGGCCGTACTCCTGGGCCTCGCGCGCCGTCATCCACAGGTTGCGCTCGGTCTCCTGCGCGATCTTCGCGGGCGCCTGCCCCGTCGCCTCCGCGAAGATGCGGTTGAGCCGCTCGCGCGCGGCCATGATCTGGGCCGCCTCGATCTCGATGTCCGACGCGGGGCCGCGCACGCCGCCGAGCGGCTGGTGCAGGAGGAAGCGCGTGTTCGGGAGCGCGAACCGGTTCTCCCGCCGCGCGGCGACGAAGATCAGCGCGCCCGCGCTGGCGACCCAGCCGGTGCCGATCACCTTGACCTCGGGCCGGATGAAGCGAATCACGTCGTGGATCGTGTCCCCCGACTCCACGTGCCCGCCCGGGGAGTGGATCAGGATCCGGATCGGCTTCTCGCCATCATCGCTCGCGAGGGCGAGGAGCTGCGCGGTTGTCGCCTGCGCCAGCTCGCTGGTGATCTCCCCGAAGATCAGGACGGTCCGGCTCCTCAGCAGGCTGCTCTGGACCTTGTCGGGCAGCGCGCGGCGGAGCGCTTCTTCGTTCGGCGTGGAATCCGGCGTGGAATCGAGGCGCGTCATGGCCCCGAGCTTCCTGCGGCCCTCGCCCGCGCGCCATGACCGCGAGGCGCGGAGTCATGCTCGGGCGTCTCGATCCGCGAGCGAGCGCTGGACGAGCGGCCTCGGCGCGGGCAACCATGGGGCATGGCGGACGAGATGGAGCGGCTGCTTCCCCGCGGCGTGGTGGTCTCCCGGCTTTGCGGCCACCCTGGCGCGCCCTGGCGCGCGGGCGCGGGCGATCCGCCGAGCCTCCACGTCGTCGTGCAGGGCGCCTTTCGCCTCTCGCAGGACGGCGTGTGCGCGCTGGAGCTCGACGCCGGCGACGTCGTGCTCCTCGGGTTCGGCCCGCGCGGCGCGGGGCCCCGCGAGCAGAGCCTCCGCTCCGTCGCGCCGCCGCCCGGGCGCGCTCCCGCCGAGGCGGAGCTGATCTCGGCGACCTACGCCGCCGCGCCCGGCGGGGCGCTCGCCTCGCTCGCGCCCGTGGTCCACCTGCCTGCCGGCGAGGTGCGGCGCGCGCCGGGGCTCTCTGCGGTCGTGGGCCTGCTGCGCGCCGCGCTCGCGGAGGCTTCCCCGGGGCAGGCCCGGCTGGCGCGCTCGCTGCTCGAGCCGCTGCTCGCCTACGCGCTGCACTGCCACGAGCATGCGCGCGAAGGGCGCGCGTCGCGCGGGCTCGACCGGCGCGGCGCGCGCGCCTTCGACCGTCGCGTCGCGCGCGTGCTGCGGCTCATGCAGGAGAAGCCGGCCGAGCGCTGGAGCGTCGAGGCGCTCGCGAAGGCGGCGGGACTCTCCCGCGCCGCGCTGGCGCGGCGGTTCCTCGCCGAGCTGGGGGTCCCGCCGCTCCGCTACCTCGCCGAGCTCCGCATGCAGCGGGCGGCCGAGCTGCTCGCCGAGGGCGACGGCTCGCTGGCCGCCGTGGCGGCCGAGGTCGGGTACGACTCGGAGTTCGCTTTCAGCCGCGCGTTCAAGCGGCACACGGGCGAGGCGCCGGGCGCGTTCCGCCGGCGCAGCCGCTCCGAGGGGGCCGCGTTCCGCCTGCCGCCGGTCCGCGCGGCGGCGTGAGCGCTCCGCCCGGGCGGAGCGGGAGCCCGCGGGCTGTGTAGGAAAGGCTGCTTACTTACGCCGCTGAACCGTCCCGTCAGGGATCGCTGATCCGGCGGTACGAATCCACGCGGCGGCGGAGCGCGGAGCGCGCTGGCTGCGACCCGCGAGCCGGGAGCCTGCGGTAGCCCCGCATCCGGGGGCTGTAAGGGAACCTGCGAGCGCAACCCCACCGAGGATACCCCTCTTCCGACGGGGCGCCTCGGGCCTGCGGCGGCGCGGCCACCGGAGAGCGACCGATGCGCGAGACGACACGTGATGTCAGCCGCGGCGGGCGGCCCGCATAAGCCTCTCTCGACGACGGCGAGGCGCTTGCGGCGCGCAACGTATCCGAGCGCTCTCTGGTCCGTGCGATTCAAATCGATATAGAACGAAGGAAGACATCCGATGAAACGCAGATTCTCATCGCTCGTCCTGCGCCATTCAGCCATCTCCATCGCCGCGGTCTCCGCCGCCATCGCCGGCTGCGGACCGAGCGAGCCGGGCGACGAAGCGGCCGCGAACGAGGAGCTGATCGCGTCGACCCACGACGCGCTCCAGCTGGTCGGCGCCCCCTGGCCCGGCGGCTGGGTGCCGGTGTGTTATCGCATCGACGATCTGGTATCCAGCGGCGAGCGGCAGCGGCGCTTCGAGTACTTCGCTCGAGCCCGCGACGCGGTCGACGACTCGTGGCAGCGCGCGGCGGACATCAAGCTCGAAGACTGGGGCCCCTGCGGCTCGAACACGAACGGCTATCTCGTCGTCCACCTCACCGCGGGCGGCGGCAGCCGCAGCGGGCTGGGCTATCCGGGGCCCAGCGGCGCGCAGCACATGACGCTCGACACGACCGACGGCCGCGTCGAGGTCGTCGCGATGCACGAGTTCGGGCACGCGCTCGGGTTCTCACACGAGTTCGACCGCGACGACTGGACGGGGCAATGCATGAAGTGCACGTCCAATGCCCAGTGCGCGAGCGGCGACGGCAAGGTCTGCCTGCCGAGCGGCTACTGCGGCGTCGCCTACACGGGGGCCAGCGAGGTGACGCCGGTGGCCGACACCGACTCGATCATGGCGGCCACCTACTGCAGCAACCTGGCCGACACGAATCGTACGCTGTCTCCCTGGGACGTCATCGGCGCACAGAACGTCTATGGGCGCAAGCACGGCGGCTCGATCGTGGGGCTCGGAGGTCGCTGTCTGAACATCGACGGTGGCACGACCGAGTGGGGCAAGGACATCGTCGCGTGGCAGTGCATGGATGCCCCCAACGACACCTGGTCGAAGCTGCCGCACTCGTCCGGCGGGCACCACCTCCGGGCGACCCTCGGCGGAGAGATGCTCGCCATGAACGTCGGCGGCGGCGTGGTCTCGCCGACGTCCGGAACGCCGCTCATCTCGTGGGGCCTGATCGATGGCGCGCCCAACGAGCTGTTCTCGTTCGAAGGCATGCGCCTGCGGGCCATGGGCAACATGTGCGTCGTCGCCACCGGCACGACGGCCGGCTCGACGCTCGAGGTGCGCCGCTGCGGCGAGGTGCCGTCGGCGCGCGAGCGCTGGACGGCGACGGCGGCGAGCAGGCTGCAGTTGACGGGCACCGATCTGTGCGTCGACGTGCCGCCCGGCACCCCGCCCCTCGGCACGCGGCCGACGCTGAAGCCGTGCATCAACACCGCATCGTACCAGACGTTGAGCTTCCTCGCCGGCGAGATCAAGGCGACGTTCGCCGTCGACCGCTGCCTCAACGTATCCGGTGGCATGCCGGTGCCGGGCTCTCCCATCATCTTGTGGGACGGCTGCGGCCGAGGCCTCTACAACGAGTACTTCTACCTGAACGGTCCTATCAAGTCGCTCGGGCAGTGCGTCGATATCTTCGGCGGCGCTTCGTATCCCGGCGCGCAGGTCGGCGTGTACGCGTGCCGGCCGGACGCGGCCAACCAGGAGTGGGACTTCCACTGGCGCTGACGGACGGAGCCTTCGGCGTGGACGGCTGTTTTGATGTGGGGGGGCAGGTCTTCCTCTTCCCCACATCGTCTGCCAGCCGCCAGGAAATTCTTCGAGTATCGTCCCCCGCGATGTCGAGAACGCCGCCTGGGCTCCGACTCCTCTGTGACGCGCGCCCGATGCGGGGCGCGCACGCTGAAAGGGAGCTGACGATGAAATACCTCCTGATGATGCACGTGCCGACCCGAGAGCCCTACGCGTTGATGAGCTGGCCGCCGAAGGACCTGCAGGCGCACCTCGCGTTCCTGAACAGCTTCAACCAGAAGCTCCGCGAGTCGGGCGAGCTCGTGGGGATCGAAGCGCTGACCGCGCCCGACCAGGCCAGGCTCGTGCGCGCCGGCGAGGACGGCAAGCCCATCACCGACGGCGTGTTCCCCGAGGCCAAGGAGTTCCTCGCCGGCTTCTGGGTGGTGGACGTCGGGAGCCCCGAGCGCGCCTGCGAGCTCGCCGCAGAGGCGTCCGCCGCGCCCGGGCTCGGCGGCGAGCCGCTCAACATGGCCATCGAGGTGCGGCAGGTGATGAGCGGGAGCGAGCTCCCCAGAGATCTCCTGTGAGCTCACCCTCGCTCGGCGCGCTGCTCGGGCGGCTCCGCCACGTCAGCGCGCGAGGGCGATCACCTGCTCGAGCTCCCAGTGATCCGCGGCGTGAGCTCCGTAGTGCACGTCGAGGAGCGCGCCGTCGGGGCCGACGAGGAAGTCGGCGGGCAGCCCGTCCTTGCCCCCTTCCCCGTGGAACGGGTTGGACCGCGCGCTCACCATGCCGCGGATCGCCGACCACGCGACCTTCGGGTGCGCCGCCGCCAGCGCGGAGCGCTCGACGCCAAATTGCCGGTACCAGCGGCGCTCCGGATCGGGGACGACGGGGAACGGCAGATCGGCGTGGTAGGGCCGCATCGTCTCCGCGGAGGAGTGAAAGAAGGCGACGGTCTGCACCGCCGCCGCCGCGAGCTGCTCGCGCCCCCGGGCGAACGTGCGGAGGTGGAGGTTACACACCGGGCAGCCGGCGAAGCGGCGAAACTGGAGGTGGAGGAGGCCCCCCGACGGGATCCGGAGCGGCCCGTGGCACAGCGTCTCGAGGGTCAACGGGGCGAGGAGGTCTCCGGGGCGCAGGCGATGAGAGCGAACGTTTTCGGCCATGGACTCGACTCTAGCGGGCCGGCGTCATGGTGCTCATCGATGATTTTCATCTCGATCATGGTAATGTTCGATTGGATGTTCGACGGGCTCGACCCCAGCCATCTGCACGCGCTGCACGTTCTCCTGGAGGAGCGCCACGTGACCCGGGCCGCCCAGCGCATGGGCCTCACGCAGTCGTCGATGAGCCACCGGCTCCGGCGGCTGCGCGAGGCGCTCTCCGACCCGCTGCTGGTGCGCGGCGACGAAGGGCTGGTGCCCACGCCGCGCGCCGAGGCGATCGCCGGGCCGCTCGCGGCGGCGCTGCGGGCGCTGCAGGCCGCCGTCGCGCCGCCGTCGTGCTTCGACCCGGCCACGAGCCGCCACACGCTGGCGCTGGCGATGCCGGACCTGCTCATCCCGCTCGTGCCGGGGCTGCTCGCCGACCTCGCCGGCGATGCTCCCGGCGTCGATCTACGGATCTCCAGCGTCACGCCCGATCTCGGGCGGGCGCTCGCGGCGGGTGATCCATCGCTCGCGCTCGCCCCGGCGGGGTTCGTCGACGGCAGCGCCATCGCCCGCCCGCTCGGCGATCTGCGCTTCGGCGTGGCGGGCCGGCGCGGACACCCGGCGCTCGACCGCCCGCTCACGGTCGCGCGCTGGCTGGCGCACGCCCACGTGGTCGTGCGGATCGGCAACGAGCGCCCGAACGTCATCAGCGACGAGCTCGCGGGGCGTGGGCTGGTCCGCCGGGTGAGCGTCGAGGTGCCGTCGTTCCTCGCCGGCCTGATGATCGTCGCCAGCTCGGATCTCCTGATGAACGCGCCGATGCCCCTCGTGGACGCGGTGGCGGGGATCCTGGGGCTGGTCGTCCGCGAGGCGCCGATCGCCCTGCCGCCGGTCCCCTTCGCGCTGCTGTGGCACGAGCGGTTCCAGGCCGATCCCGCGCACCGCTGGGCACGCGAGCGGGTCGCCGCGGCGATGCGCCGTCGCCTCGGGCTCGACGACGCGGCGGGGCGCGCCGCTCCCCGGTCGCGCCGCGCTCGGTGATCAAGCGCGAAGCGGCGGCCCTCTCGACCACGCGCCGATGGTGCTGGCGCTCGTGCTGTCGCGGGGGCTCCACACGCAGGTGATGAGCAGCGATGGACCTTGTCGGACACGGAGCGCTCGGCGCGAGGTTCACTCCTCGTCGTAGAGCTTGGCGACGGCCGTCAGGTTCTCGTCGCGGAGTCCGCCCGCGAGGCCGCGTTCGAACACCTCGCTCGCGCCCCGGCTTACCGGCAGGTCGCCGCCGACCCGCTCCGCTGCCTCGAGCGCGTATCGCAGGTCCTTGGCGGCGAGCGACACCGGGAACATCGGCTCGAATCGACGAGCCAGCATCCCCGCCGCGGCGCCGCTGGCGGCGGGGCTCAGGACCGGGAGCCCCTCGAGCGCGTGCATCAGCGCCGCCGTATCGAGCCGCGCTCGCGCCGCGAACCCGAGGACCTCGGCGAGCGCCGCGACCTGGACGCCGAACAAGGTGTTCACGATGAGCTTCGCGTACGCTCCCGCGGGCGAGGCGCCGACGTGCTTCACCGCGCCGCCCATGCGGCCGAGGATCGGACGGAGCGGCTCCAGCGCCGCGGCGTCTCCGCCGGCGAGGAAGATCAGGTGACCCCTCTCGGCATGCGGGCGAGAGCCGACGACGGGCGCGTCGATGAGCGCGAGCCCAGCGTCCTTCGCGCGCCCGGCGAGCGTCGACACCCAGCCTGGACTCAGCGTGCTGCACTCGACGATGACCGCTCCGCTGCGCATCCCGCGCAGCGCGCCGACGTCGTCGTCGAGCCACACGGAGCGCGACGCTTCGTCGTCCGTGACCATCGCGAAGACGGCATCGGCGTCTCTGGCGGCATCGGCCGGCGTTCGCGCGGCGAACGCGCCCAGCGACGGCGCCCACGACGGTACTCCCGAACGGCTCCAGACCTTCAGCTCGATGTCGTCGTTCACGAGGCGAGAGGCCATCCGCCCGCCCATCGCACCGAGGCCGAGGAACGCCACCCTCATGCGCTTGCACATGAAGTCCTCCGCCGCTCGCCCCTTTCGCTGGAGCCGCAGGTCGTGGTTTTCACCGCGTCGCCGACGGCGACGCCGCCGGTCTCGAGCGTCGCGTCCCGCGCGAGGCCGGTGATCGTCATGTGCCGGACGCTGAGGTCGACGTAGGTGTGCGCGGGGTCGAGCTCGTCAACAGTGGTCGTCACGGATTGCCTCCTGGTGGGTCGCCGTCATCGACATGGCAGGAATGACTCATTCCAGGAGGGGACGAAATGTCGCATTCATGCTAGGACTTATTCCGAAAGGGGCATGATGGATCGACTTGAAGCGCTGCGGTTGTTCTCGCGCCTCGCCGAGCGAGGCAGCTTTTCGGCCGCCGCCCGGGACCTCAAGATCAAGCAGTCGACAGCGAGCAAGTGGGTCGCCGAGCTCGAGGCGCAGTTCGGCGCGAGCCTCGTCGAGCGCACGACGCGATCGGTTCGCGTCACGGAGGCCGGTCAGCGTCTGATGGCCCGCGCCCGGGAGCTGCTCGCGGCGTTCGACGAGCTGAGCGGCGAGCTCAACGAGAGCGACCGGGAGCCGCGCGGCCGTGTCCGCGTGAGCATCCCCGTCGTCTTTGGTCGGCTCTTCATCGTCCCTTCGGTCGGCGACTTCCTGAGGCGCCACCCCGCGGTGAGCGCAGAGCTCGTGATGACCGACAGGTACGTGAGCCTCGTCGACGAGGGCTTCGACCTGGCGATTCGCGTCGGCGTCCCCGCTGACACGAGCGCCCGCGGGCGGAAGCTCGCCGACAGCGGTCGCGTGCTCGTCGCCGCGCCGTCGTACCTCCGAGCGCGCGGCCGCCCGAGCGCCCCGAGCGACCTGCGGACCCACGAGTGCCTCGTTCACGGCGAGGCGAACGCGTCGACCGTTTGGCGCTTCGGGAGGGAGCCTGGCAAAGGCGTCCCGGTCGCTGTCCGTGGTCGCTTCGCCGCCAACAACAGCGAGGCAGTGGCGCTCATGGCGCGACAGGGCCTCGGGGTGGCGCTGCTCGCCGACTGGCTCGTGCGCGACGATATCAAGCGCGGCCGACTCGTCCCGCTGCTCGAGGGCTTCGTGACGCCGCCGGCTCCCGTCTTTGCGCTGAGCCCCCCTGGACGGTTTTCATCGACGACGGTCCGCGCGCTGACCGAGCACCTCGCCGCAGGGCTCGCCGCGAAACTGCAACGAAAGACGGGTTGAACCAGATGGCGCCCAGGGCCTCCATTTCTTGTCGCTGCTCAGGCTGTCAGCGTTTTTTAGGCTCCCGACCAGCACGAACGCTTCTACCGCTGCCTCGCTGGCGGGTGACAGCGGCGGGAATGCAGGAGGTGCGCTCCTTCGTGTGGTCGTCACGGGCCGCTTTCACGCCACAGCCCGCGGAGGGCTCGACGAGGACGGCATGCCCCAGGCCGGATGAGCTCTTGCTGGCGGGTGCGCTCGCCGATGGTCAGGAGGACGCGGCAGCCGACGCGCTCGCCGCTTCGGACCTCGACGGCGTGGCCGCCGTCGCCGGCCAGGGCCCAGTGATGAAGCGTGAGCGGGCCGCGGCGCTGCGCCGGCGGGTCGAGCAACGCGGTGTTGCCGTGGACAGCGAAGGTCCAGGTGCAGCCGTCGCCGTCGGCGGCGGCAGCCGGTCGACTACGCGATACGGCAGGCCTCTTCGAAATCGAGGCGGGGGTTGCGCGGGTAGAGCTTCGCCGGATCGCCGTGGCCCAGGTTGATGAGGAGGATCGATCTCCAGGGCACGTCGGCGAAGAACGCGGCGTCGACCTTCTCCCGGTCGAAGCCGCCCATCGGCCCGCAGTCGAGCCCGAGCGCGCGGGCCGCGAGGATCAGGTAGCCGGCCTGGAGCGAGGCGTTCTGGAGGAGAAAGAAGTCGCGCTGCTCCGGCGGCATCCCGGCGAGGGCCTCGCCCATCGTCGGGCGCGCCGGGAAGAGCTTCGGCATCTTCTCGTGAAAGCGCGTGTCATAGGCGATGATCGCGGTGACGGGCGCGCTCATGGTCTTCTCGACGTTGCCCTCCGCGAGGCAGGGGCGCAGGCGCTCCCTGGCCTCAGGGCTCTTCACGAAGACGATCCGCGCCGGCACGCTGTTGGCCGCGGTCGGGCCGAGGCGCAGGGCCTCGTAGAGGCGGTGCAGGGTCGCGTCGTCGATGGGCTCGGCGAGCCAGCCGTTGTGGGTGCGCGCTTCGACGAGGACTTGCTGGAGGAGTTGGTCGCTCATGGTGCTTGCTCGGTGGTGAGTGGGTGAGGTGGGGCGAGTCGTTCCGTGAGATCCCGCCTCAGGTCGCGAGCGCGTGCTCGCCGACGCGGGCCTCGGTCTCGGGCTTCGGGGGGGTGCGCGCCCTGTCGTTCATGAGCGAGCATTCTGAGGCCTGGACACGCCTGTAACAATGCATCAACAATTGGAAGCAGCTGCCAGGATTTGATCCAGATGGACGAACCCCTCGAGACCTCCGAGCTCCTCGCCTTCTCGAAGGCCGTGGAGGCCGGATCCCTGTCCCGCGCCGCCGCCGAGCTCGGCGTCCCTCGCGCCACCATCAGCCGCCGCCTCGCGCGGCTGGAGGAGCGGCTCGGCGTGCGCTTGCTCCGCAGGACGACGCGCAGCCTCGCCCCCACCGACGCGGGCGAGGCGCTCTACCGCCACGCCCGCGTCGTGCTCGACGCGGTCCATCACGCCGAGGCGAGCGTGCGCAAGGCCGACGGCGCCGTGCGCGGCGAGCTGCGCGTCTCGGTGCCGCCGATGGTGGACACGAGCTTCAACGCGATGATCTGCGATTTTGCGCGGCGCTACCCCGAGGTCCGCCTCCACGTCCACAGCACGACCCAGCACGTCGACCTCCAGCGCGGCGGCTACGACGTCGCGCTCCGCGCGAGCAGCGCGCTCGAGCCCGGCCTCATCGCCCGGACGCTGGCGCGCATGCCGCTCCTCGCGGTCGCCTCGCCCGCGTACCTCGAGGCCCGCGGCACGCCGCGCACGCGCCGTGATCTGCGGAGCCACCGCTGCATGATGGGCTTCGCCCGGGGGGAGCTGCCGCAGACGCACTGGCCGTCCTCCGGCGGCAAGTTCCAGGTCGAGGGCGCGCTCTTCACGAACGACCTCCTCCTGCTCTGCGACGCCGCGCTAGCGGGCCTCGGCATCGCGCTCTTGCCGCAGCAGGTCGTGCGCCCTCACCTCGAGAGCGGCGCCCTCCTGCACGTGTTACAAGGCGCGATCCAGGCGGAATCACACATCGCGGTGGTCTACGCGGAGCGGGAGTTCATGCCGCCGCAGCTCCGCGCCTTCATCGACGCGGTGATGGCGTGGGGAGGGGAGAACCTCCTCCCGCGGGCGGACGCGCCGAAGCCGAAGCGGGCGGCGAAGAGCGGCCCGCGCCCGCGCTCGAGATCGCCCGGCGGCGCTCGGCGCGCCTCCGGATAGCCTCGCCCTGCAGGCTGTGGAGGGAGCGCGGTCCTTGCTGATGGCGGCCTGAACAGAGCGGGCGGGCGGCCTCGCGTCGCCCGTGCGCCGCCTTCCTCGCCGTCACAACGTGGAATCGTCGAGCGGGGAGCAACGGACAAACCGAGGGACAGGTGACCAAGCCGAGCTCACGACGCCGCTCCAGGTAACCGCTACGACGACAAATCCCCCGCGCGCTCGGTCGAGAGCGGCAGCTCGACGCAGAAGGTCGAGCCCCGGCCGGCCTCACTCGACACGCGAATTCGGCCGCCGTGCGCCTCGACGATGGTGCGGGTGATGTAGAGGCCGAGCCCGAGCCCCCCGTAATGCTTCGACGAGACGCCGCGGCGAAATCGTTCGAAGAGCTGCGCCTGCACTTCGGCCGAGATCCCGATCCCACGGTCGGTCACCGAGAGCCGCGCGACCCGATCTTCCCGGGTGATGGTGATGTCGATCGGCTGGCGTTCCCCGAATTTGATCGCATTGGTGAGGAGGTTGGTCACGACCTGCTCCAGGCGGAGCGGGTCCCACCGGCCGATGACCGGCTGCTCCGCGCGCACGGCGACCACGCTGCCTGACTGCGCGATCTGATCGCCGAGGTGGGCGACGACCTCGTCGACGAGCGCGCGCAGCTCGACGGGCGCCGTATACAGCTCGAGCCTCCCCGCCTGGATCCGGGAGACGTCGAGCAGCATATCGATGAGGTCGGTGAGGCGCTTGATCTGGCGGCCAGAGAGGGCGACCGCGGAGCGCACGCGCTCGACGTCCATGCCCCGCGCGAGCCTTTTCCCCAGCGATTGAATGGCGAGCTGCAGGCTCGTGAGCGGGGTGCGGAGCTCGTGCGAGGCGATAGAAAGGAACTCGTCCCGCAGGTGCACGGCCTCCTCCGCTGCCGTGCGCGCCCGCCGCTCGTCCAGGAGGAGCTGATCGCGCTGCTGCTCGGCGCGCACGCGCGCGGTGATGTCGCGGAAGCTCCAGACCCGCCCGACCACGCGCCCGCCGAGGCGCTGGGGCTGCGAATAACGCTCGAAGACGCGCCCGTCCGTGAACGGGATGGCATCGAAGCTGGACTCCTCGGGCGAGGCATAGAGAGCGCGGATCCTTTGCAGAAACGCCTCGGGATCGAGGACCTGGTCGCAGACGAACGTACGGAACGTGTCGTCCGACCCGGTGGAGAGGATCTCGTCCGGGATGCGCCACATCGCCGAGAACCTGTGATTCTGACACAGGACGCGCTGCTCGTCGTCGACGACGAGGATGCCGTCCGCCGTCGATTCGAGCGTGGCCTCGAGGAGCGAGAGGGAATGGCGGAGCACCTCCTCGGCGCGCCGTCGCTCCGCGTTCTCTTGCTGCAGATCCGCATAGAGGCGCGCATTTTCGATGGAGTTGGCCGCCTGGGCGGAGAGCAGCCGGATCACCTCGACGCGATCGGGGGTGAAGGCAGAGCGGGTGAGGTCGTTTTCGAGATAGATCACGCCGGCGAGGCGGCCCTTGTAGACGATGGGCGCGGCGAGCGAGGCGCGCGGCGCACCGCCGGCGAAGCAGGGATCGCCCCCGAACGGCCCGTCGATCGCGAGGTCGTCGAGCAGGACGGTCTCGCGCGTCCGCGCCACGTACGTGACGACGCTGGCCGGCAGGTCCTTGCGGCCCTCGAGGGGCGCCGCGCCGAGCACGTGGACCGACGCATCCCGGATGTGGTGCTCGGCCACGACGACGAGCCGTCCGTCACGCAGGAGCAGGAGGACGCCGCGCCGCGCGCCGGCGTTCTCGACCATGATGCGCATGAGCGCGTCGAGCAGGCGGTCGAGGACGATCTCGCCCGAGATAGCCTGAGAGGCCTTGAGCACCGAGCCGACGTCGAGCGCGGCGCCGGCCTGCCGGCTCCTCTCGCCGCGGAGGCTCTCGCCCGGGACGAGGTCGGGGTACGCGTTCTCGAGGCGCCGCATCGCCGCCGTCGCGCCCCAGCGGCCGTACGCCCTGTGCGCCTTGGTCAGGTAGGCGCCGGCGATGGTTTCCTTGCCGAGCGCGCGGAAGCAGAGGCCCGCGAGCTCGTTGCCGAGCGCCTCGTCGTGGAGATAGCCGCCGCGCTGCGCGAGAGCGATCGCCTCGTCGTAGCGGTCCCCGGCGGCGCGCGCGTCGCCGCGGACGCGCGCGAGCTCGGCGAGGAGGAGGGCGCGGCGGTGCGCCAGGTTCTCCGGGCAGAGGTCCGCCCAGCGCGAGAGTTTTTCGGCGGAGACCTCGGCGCGGGCGAGGAAGAGCGCGCGCTCCGCTGGGGAGACGACGTCCGCCGCCTGCGTGAACGCGATGCCTGCGTAGCAATGGAACGCGGGGTTGCCATGCCAGGCCGCCACGGCCGGGATTTCGATGTTCGGCAAGAGCGCAGCGCGCGCCGCTTCCTCGAACGCCCCCTGGAAGACGCAGAGGATGACGATGTAGAAGTGGGCGAAGAAGAACGAGGCCTGGTTGTCGATGCGGCGGGACTCCTCGATCACCTCGTCGATATCGACCCACGCCCCCTTGAGCGTTGCGGGGCGCTCGGTCTCGACCGAGAGCTGGTGCGCGATCTGTCCGACCGCGCCGACCGCCCAGGTGATGGCATTGAACTCGTCGAGCTTGCGCATCGGCTGGTAGCTCCGCGCCTCGGCGAGGAGGTCGGAGAGCGGGAGGCCGCGCAGGAGGCTGTTCGTGATGCCATTGGCCGTGTTGTAGAACGACCAGATGTACTGGCCCGTTTCGAGCCCGGCGTGCACCCCGGCGACCAGCGACGCCTTGCAGGCGGCGTAGCCCTCTCGCCAATGCTGCACGAAGGCGCCCCACATATTGCGGAGCATCGCCTCGGACTTCTTGTCCGTGTAGCGGTCCGCGAGGTCGATGGCGGCGCGGCCGAAGCGGTAGCCGAGCGCGATGTCGCCGCGGGCGCAGAGGAGCATCCCGAAGTTCATGCAGCCGAAGATCGAGTTCTTCGAGAGCCCGTGGCGCAGCGTGTTCTCGAGGATCTTCGCGACCGTGATGCCGAGGTCGTTCGTGGCCAGGAAGTAGCAGGGGAGAAAGAGCTCCTGGAGCACGTCCTGCATGGCGAGGATCTCCGGGTCCGCGAGCGGCGGCAGGCCTGGCAGCGCCTCGATCGTCCTTTCCCGGACGAGATCCATCGTCGCCCGCACCTGGGCGTCGAGCATGGCGTCGTCCGGGAAGAGAGGCAGGTCGATCCCGAACGGGCGCAGGGCCTCGAGCCCCTCCGCGAGCGCGGCTGGCAGGTCGTTCTTGAGCACCTGCACGTTCATCTTGAGCCGCAGCACCTCGGTGCGATCGAGCCGGCTCGCGGCCCGCTCCAGGCCTTCGGAGAGGATCGCGAGGGCGTCGTCATGCTGGCCGCAGAGCGAGAGCATCAGGGCGGCTCTCTTCGCGTATTCGAGGCGGAGCGGGTACTGTGACGCCCAGGCGTCCTCCGGAAGGTGCAGGAGGCCGAACTGCAGGTAGCGCAGCGCGGCGCCGAAGGCGGCCGAGTCCTCGGCGCGGCATGCGGCCTCGAGGCTCATGCGGGCGAGGTGCAGGCGCTCCGCGGGGTCCGACACGAGGTCGCCTGCGCTGTTCAGGTGGCCGACGACGTCGAAGAGGTTCTGGCTCTCCGAGAGGTCTAGCTTGCCCGCGAGCAGCCGGCCGATCCGGAGGTGGAAGGCGGGTCGGTCCGCCTCCGGGATCATCGCGTAGGCGCCCTCCTGGACCTTGTCATGGGCGAAGCGGTAGCCGCCGCGCCCGGCGATCACGAGCCCCTCGCTCACGGCGGGATCGAGGCGGGCGTACGCGTCTTCCGGCGAGCACTCGTTCACCGCGGCGAGCACGTCGAGGTCGAACCGGTTGCCGATCGCCGCGGCGAGGTTGAGCGCCTTCACCGTCGCCGGCGGCAGGCGCGCGATGGTGCGCACCATGAGGTCTGCGACGTTGTCCGTGTACCCGAGCGCGTCGATCGCGGCGAGGTCCCAGCGCCAGCCTGATCCGGCTGCGTACGCGAGGACGCCGTGGTCGTGCAGCGGCCGGACGAACTCCTTGACGAAGAACGGGTTGCCGCCGGTCTTCTTCTGCACCACATCGGCGAGCGGCCCACAGTCGCTGCGCTTGAGGCTATCCGAGAGCATCTCGATCAGGTGCGGGCGCGCGAGCGGGGCGAGTACGATGTTGCGCACGACGAGCCCGGCTTGCTTGAGCTCCTCGATCGCCAGGATGAACGGGTGCCCGGGCGATACCTCGTTGTCACGGTAAGCGCCGCAGAAAAAGAGGGCATCGAGCGAGTCGTCGGCGAGGAGCGCGCGGAGCAGCCCGAGGCTCGCGGGGTCGATCCACTGAAGATCGTCGAGGAACAGGACGAGCGGGTGCGCGCGCCGCGCGAACACCGAGACGAACAGCAAGAAGCACCGATTCAGGCGGTTTTGCGCCTCGATCGGGCCGAGCGCCGGGACGGGCGGCTGCGGGCCGATCACGTGGGAGAGCGACGGGATGACGTCGCAGACGACCTGCGCGTTCGGCCCGAGCGCCTCGAGGAGCGCGCTCCGAAAGCGGAGGATGCGCGCATCGCTCTCGGTGAGGATCTGCCGCACGAGGCCGTCGAACGCCTGGATCACCGCGCTGTAGGGCGCGCCGCGGTTGTATTGGTCGTATTTGCCGCTCGTGAAATAGCCCTTCTGCCGCGCGAGTGGCTTCAAGATCTCGTGTACGAGCGAGGACTTCCCGATCCCCGAGTAGCCGGAGACGAGGACGATCTCACGGCCCCCCTCGAGCGCGCGCTCGAACGCGGCGGTGAGCGCCTCGATGTCATGCTCGCGGCCATAGAGCTTCTGGTGGATCCGGAAGAGGTCCTGACGATCGCGCTGGCCCGCGACGAAGGGCTCGATCGTCCCCGCGCCGCGCAGGGCCTCGCGGCAGTGATTGAGGTCGGCGAGCAGGCCCTCGGCGCTCTGGTAACGCTCCTCGGCGTTCTTCGCGAGCAGCTTGAGCACGATGTCGGAAACGGCCTCGGGGATGGTCGGATCGACGCAGGAGGGCGGCGTGGGCGGGAGGGCGAGGTGCGCGTGAATGAGCTCCATCGGGTCCAGGGCCTCGAAGGGGCGCCGACCCGTGAGCATCTGGTACAGAATGACGCCGAGCGCGTAGAGGTCGGTCCGGTAGTCGACACCGCGGTTCATGCGGCCTGTCTGCTCGGGGGAGACGTAGGGCAGCACGTCGGCGATGACCGCCGGCGCGTAGAGCCGCTCGTGCGCGTGGGTGATCTCGGCGTCGGCGCCGAAGCCATTGATCTTGACCGCGCCGCGCGCGCCGACGAGCACGTTCTGCGGGCGCAGATCGCGGTGGACGAGCCCGGCCACGTGCACCGCGGCGAGACCTTCGGCGAGCGCAGCCGCGAGATCGAGCGCCTCGCCGACCGGCATCCTGTGTGACGGGCGCGCGGCGAGGATCTGCGCGAGATCGCGGCCCGGGAAGTCCTCGAGGACGACGACCAAGGAGCCGGCGAGCGCCTCGACGCCGCGCAGGGCGACGAGGCGGGGCGAGGCGAGGCGCGCGATGCGCTCGTACTGGTGCTTGAAGCGCACGACCTCGGCGCCGGTCGATCTTTCCGCGCACAGGATTTTCAGCAAAACCGGGACGCCGTCGCCCTCGTGGTATGCGCGGTACAGTGCAAAATCGGCAGTTTCCTCGATTTTTTCGCGGAGCGCGTAGCCTCTCTCGACGATCATCGAAAACCTTGCTCGCTCGTCAACGCGACGCACTGCGACCAGCTACTTATATATTCCAAAGGGTGTGACTTGGCACCGGCGGAGTTTGGCCCACGCCCAGCTCGTGCGGCTCTCGGGTGTGCAGGCGCGTGAGGTCGTCAGGAAACTCCGAACGCCCCCTGGAGTCCGGACGCTTGGCGCACCCCTTGGCGCTCAAGCGGGATCTCCGCTGTCACTGCAAATGGTCGCAAATTGATGAATCAAAGTCGGCTCGCGACGGAGCACACGCTCGATCTCCTCTTGCACGACGCCGACTCGCGCGTTAGATACTGAACCACATGGTTCAGTATTCGAGTGCCCGCCTCGATGCTTCCTTCGCCGCGCTTTCCGACGCGACCCGGCGCGGCGTTCTGGAGCAGCTCGGACGAGCCGACGCTTCGATCACGGACCTCGCCGAGAAGTTTCACATGACCCTCACGGGCATGAAGAAGCACGTCGGCGTCCTCGAGCGGGCTGGGCTCGTCACCACCGAGAAGGTCGGCCGCGTGCGTACCTGCAAGCTCGGCCCGCGCCGGCTCGACGAAGAGACGGCGTGGATCGAGAGGTACCGCCAGCTCTGGGCCGCACGCTTCGACGAGCTGGACAAGGTCATCGAGGAGCTGAAACGAAAGGAGAACGTCGATGGACGCAAGTAAAGAGAGTGAGCCCAAACTGACGAGTCATCGCACGACGGTGGAGCCGAAGTCCGATCGCGAGATCGTCGTCACACGGACCTTCGATGCCCCGGCGCGCATCGTGTTCCAGGCGTGGACCACGCCGGAGCTGTTCAGGCGGTGGTGGATACCGAAGTCGATGCCCGTGCCTCTACTTTCCTACGAAGCGGATATTCGCACCGGCGGCAGCTACCGCCTGGTCTTTGGTCATGATGCCGCGCAGCCGATGGCGTTCTTCGGCACGTACCTCGAAGTGACACCGCATTCGCGCATCGTGTGGACGAACGACGAAGCGGGCGACGATGGCGCCGTCACGACCGTGACCCTCGAGGAAAAAGGCGGCAAGACGCTGCAGGTGCTGCACGAGCTCTATCGATCGAAGCAAGCGCGCGACGCCGCCCTGGCCTCGGGCGCGTACAGCGGGATGGGCGAGACGTTCGAGCAGCTCGATGAGCTCCTCGTCACGCTTGGTACGACGGCGCGATCGTCCTGAAGCCATCCTCACTCCCCTTGCTGAGCGCGCTTGCGGAAGCGCAGCAGCTTGCCGCGCGAGACGCCGAGCCGCTCCGCGGCCGACGTCATGTTGCCCCCGGCGGCCGCGAGGGCGGCCTCGACGCGCTCCTGCGTGAGCGCGGTCTTCTGGTCGTCCGGCGCCTTCCCCAGCACCTCTTCGACCGCCCACAGCCGCAGCCCGGGCGCGTGATCGAGGCGGCGCACCTCCGCGAGGGCCGCGTCGAGCCCGCGCACGTTGCTCGGCCAGGGGTCGAGCAGCAGCCGCTCCATGGCCTCGACCTCGACCGCTTCGGCCGGGAGCGCGACGCCCGCGCGCCGCGCGAGCTCGCCTGCCACGCTGAAGAGGTCCTCGCGCCGCTCGCGGAGCGCCGGCACGTGGATGCGCGCCATCGCGAGCCGCGCGAACAGGTCCCGCCGGAACGCCCCGCGCTCCACCATGTCCTCGAGGTCCCTGTGGGTCGCGGCGACGACCAGCACGTTCACGTGGACCGGCCGCTGCGCCCCGACCGGCAGCACCTCGCGGTTCTCCAGGAGCCGCAGCAGCTTCGCCTGGAGATCGGGATCGAGCTCGCCGATCTCGTCGAGGAACAGCGTCCCGCCGTCGTGGGCCACGACGATCCCGGGCGCGGCGCTGCGCGCGTCCGAGAACGCCCCCGCCACGTGGCCGAACATCTGGGACTCGAACACGCCGCGGGCGACGCCGGCCACGTTCACCGCCGCGAACGGCGCCGCGCGCCCGAGCGCCGCCGCCGTGGCGCGCGCGACGAGCTCCTTGCCCACGCCGGTCTCTCCTTCGATGAGCACGTTGCCGGGGCGGCTCCGCGGCAGGCCCTCGAGGGGCTGCGCCACGGTGCGCAGGCCGTACGGCCCGACGAGCCCGCCCACCGGCGGCGCCGGATCGAGCGGGCCGAGGAGCTCCTCGCGGAAGACGAACAGGACCCGCCCGAGCCGCAGCACCGCCCCGTCGTCGAGCGGCGTGAGGTCGCGCGGCGCGAGCCTCGACCCGTTCACCCACGTGCCGTTGCGCGACCCGACGTCCGCGACGCGCAGCGCGCCGCCGGCGCGATCGATCCGCAGGTGCTTGCCTGACACCTCCGCGTCGGCGAGGCCGCGTTCCGCGAGCCAGGCGCGGCCGATGACGCTCCCGGAGTCGGGCAGCGCGAACGCCATGGGCCGCGGGAACGCGCACACAAGCGCTGGCCGCCGCCTCCCGGCCTCGGGTCGCACCGGGCTCCGGTGCTCGACGGTGCTCGACACGTCCTTGGCCATTCTCCTCGCAGGGTGCCATGCGCCTCCGGAGCGTGGAAGCGCAGCGCTGGGGGCGACGGTGGTGTCGTTCGCCCGGAGCTCCGCGGAGCTTCCCGCAGAGAAGCGCGGCTTCAGCGCCTCAGAGAGACCGCCCGTCGAACCCGCACATCGGGTCGCCCGGGTTCGTGCACCTGGGCTGCTGGGGCCCCACCTCCACCTGCGGTCGCGGTCCCGACGCCGCGGGTCGGGAGAGCGCCTCCCGCAGGTGGGCGAGCGCGCTCTCGTAAGCGCGGAGCGCGCCCTCGTCGGCGCCGGGCGTCCTCGCGCGCGCCGCGGCGACCTGGGCCGCCGCCGTCGCCTCGGGCCGCCGCCGCTCCGCGGCCCATGCGGCGAGGTCGGCGTGGCGCCGATCGAGCGCCGCGATCCTCTCGAGCGCGTCGAGCCGTGTCTCCAGCGCGTCGAGCGCGTCCCCGAACGCCCGCAGCCGGTTGTGGTCCAGCGCCCGAGGATCGAGGGCGTTCCGCGCCGCCTCCGCGGTCGCGGTCGCCTCCGCGGCGTCGCGGGCGAGGGGCCGGCCGCGCAGCGCCGCGTGGCGCCGATCGAGGGCCGCGAGCTCGGCCGCCCTCGCGCTCTCGCGCTCCTCTGCCAGCGCCGCCTGAGCATCGCGGAGGCGCTGGGCTTCTCGCTGGAGGCCTGCCACGTGCTGCGCGACCCCGTAGGCGGCCGCTGCGCCGCCGCACAGCGCGAGGCCGAGCGCGGCGGCGAGCGCGTGCGTCAGGCTTCGGCGCCGTCCCTCGGCGCGCGCGCGGACGACGGCCAGCTCGTGCGCGCGCGCCGCGTTCTCCGCCTCGAGGCGCGCCTTCGCCTCGGCCTCGATGCGCGCCACCTCGAGCGCCGCCCGTGACCGCGCTTCCGCGCGCGCCTCCGCCTCGGCCTGCTCCCGCTCGCGCCGCGCCTGCGTCTCTGCCTCGGCCGCGGCCCGGGCCGCCTCCGCGGCGCGCCGGCGCGCTTCCTCCTCGCGCTGCTCGCGGGCTTCCTTCTCGCGCGCTCTCGCGCGCTGGAGGTGCTCCTCCCGCACGCGCGCCTCCTCGAGCTTCGCGAGCTCCGCGAGGGAGAACGTGACGGACGTATCGGAGGTATCTCGGCTCATCATCGGCATCGGGGCTCCTCTCCGAGCGCCCCCGTAGCAGCCCGCGTGCCGACGATATCCAATGTAAATTCAGTAACTTAGGCCCGTGATTCGGCCCGAGCGGGCGATCGCGATCGCGCCCGGCGCCACCGATCGCGATCGCGATCGCGATCGCGCCACGTCCGCGCGC
>NZ_CP150341.1:3165000-3707500 GCF_051475585.1 Sorangium sp. So ce426
AGGTTCCCTCAGCCTGATTGGAAACCAGGCGTAGAGTGCAAACGCACAAGGGAGCTTAACTGTGAGACCGACAGGTCGAACAGGTGCGAAAGCAGGCGTTAGTGATCCGGTGGTTCTGTATGGAAGGGCCATCGCTCATCGGATAAAAGGTACTCTGGGGATAACAGGCTGATCGCGCCTGAGAGTTCATATCGGCGGCGCGGTTTGGCACCTCGATGTCGGCCCATCGCATCCTGGGGCTGGAGCAGGTCCCAAGGGTTCGGCTGTTCGCCGATTAAAGCGGTACGCGAGCTGGGTTTAAAACGTCGTGAGACAGTTTGGTCCCTATCTGCCGTGGGCGTAGGACACTTGAGAGGAGCTGCCCATAGTACGAGAGGACCTGGGTGGACGTACCTCTGGTGCTCCGGTTGTCCTGCCAAGGGCATAGCCGGGTAGCCATGTACGGAACGGATAACCGCTGAAAGCATCTAAGCGGGAAGCCGGCCTCAAGACTAGGTGTCCCGGGCCGCAAGGCCCCTAAAGACCCCTCGTAGACCACGAGGTTGATAGGCCGGGTGTGGAAGCCGAGCAATCGGCGGAGCTAACCGGTACTAATAGGTCGTGCGGCTTGACCTTGCTCCATGGAACGTGACGAGCCTCGCGCCCGGTGCTCGGGTGTGAGCGGCGCGTCGCAGCGTGCGAGAGACGCTTCAGAAGAGAGCCTGCATGGCGGACGTCATGCGGGCTTTTCTGCTTTTGTCCGGCGCTCGCGGGCTGGGCCTCGCGGGGCTGGGCCTCGCGGGGCTGGCCGGCCGGGGCGCCCGAGGGGGCCTCGTGCTTCGCGCGGCGCGGGGGGCCTCGGTGCGCTGACCGGCCCGAGGAGACCGTGTTCTTCGCGCGGCGCGGGGGCCTCGGTGCGCTGACCGGCCCGAGGCAAGTTTTCCACGCCGGTTCCGGATGTACGGCGCGCTGCAGGTGCGACTATGGTCGCCGCATGCGACCTCTGAGGCGGTGGCCAACGCAGACGGCGCAACGCGTCGATCCGCAAAGGGAATCCGAGCGCCGCGCGCCTTCCAACGGCGCTCGCCTCGGTGACGCGAACCCTTCGGCGGAAGCAGGGCTTCCGGCCGGAACCATGTAGTCGGGGGCGCGAAGCACGATGACGACGCACGTAGAAACCACGCTGCCGGAGGAGCAGCGAGCTGAACCGTCCGCCGATGCACCGGCAGGGCAGGGCGCGGCGGAGGACGCCGTGGAGCGCTCTCCGTCGCTGCCCCGTGAGGCGGTGCGCAGGCTCGCCTCGGCCTGCTTCTGGATCACGATGGCGCTCTGCCTCGCGCTGCTGGCGTGCAAGACGGCGGTGCGCTTCGACCTGACGACGCTCTGGGACGACGCGTACATGTTCCAGCGGTACGCGCACAACCTCATCACCGACCACAGCATCTCGTGGAACCCGAAGGGGCCGCCGTCCTACGGGCTCACCTCGCTCGCCTTCATCGTCGCCGCCGTGCCGTTTCATCTGATCGCCGGCGGCAACACGAGCCTCGCGGCGATGCTTCAGAGCCTCGTCTGGGGGCCAGTGCTGCTCGTCCTGCTCGTCCTGCTCGTCCTGCGGGCGGCCGGGGACGGCAAGGTCGCGCGCCTGTCCTGCTTCGCCCTCGCCGCGTTCTGCGCCGCCCGGTCCACGCTGACCGACCACTTCGTGAGCGGCATGGACACGTCGTTCGGGCTCTGCTTCCTCACCGCGTACCTGCTCCTCACGCTGCGGCTGCTCGGCGCGGCCCGGGTCGCCGGCGGGGTGGCGCTCGGGGCGTTCGGCGGCCTCGCCTTCTCGGTGCGGCCAGAGCTCACGGCCTACGCCGTCCTCGTGCCGCTCGCGCTCGTCGCGCTCGAGCGCGACCGCGACCGCCGGCGCTTCGGGCTCGCCGCCCTCGCCGCGACGGCGGGCGTCCTCGCCCTCCACCTCGCGGCGGCCAAGCTGTACTTCGGCTCGCCCCTCCCGCTGCCGTTCTATGCCAAGTCGACGAACCTCTACGGATCAGGGATCCTCCGCGCCTACCGCGGGCGGCCGACCATCGATCTCGTCGACTGGATCGAGTTCTTCTGGCCGCTCTTCACCGTCATCGCGCTCGACGTGCTCGTGGGCCTCGGCGCGCGGCAGGCGAGCCCCGGCGCGCCGGCTGGCGAGGGGCGGAGGAGCGGCCCCCGGGCCTTCTGGGCGGAGTCCTCGGCGTTCGACAAAGGGGTCCTCGCCGCGACGCTCCTGTGCCTCGCGTACTCGTGGCTGTTCGTCGTGCCGATCATGGGGTTCTCGCAGCGGTTCTATTACGCGCCGCTGCCAGGCCTCATCTACCTCGCTTGCCGGAGCGCCGCCCGGCTCGCGCGGACGCTCTCCGACTCGATCGGCCAGCCCGCGCCGGCCGCGCTGCCCCTGGCCGGCATTGCCGCGCTGGCGATGCTCTGGCTCCAGCTGTCGGCTCCCCTCGCCGCGGCTGGCAGGGACCTCGCCGGCGCCGTCGCGGCGAAGCGGCTCGGGCATTTCAACATCGTCAAGCACGGCAACACCTCGGGACCACAGAAATACTGGTTCGCGATCGATCGCGTCTCGAAGCTCCCCGACGACCTCGTCATCGCCACGACCGAGGTCGGGATGCTCGGCGCGATGAACCTCAACAAGACGATCATCGACATGGCCGGCCTCAACGACCCGCGCTTCGCGCTCGAGCCGTTCTCCGCGGACAGGTTCTTCGGGGCCTACAAGCCCGATCTCATCTACATGCCACACCCTCATTACGTGCAGATGACCGAGAATCTGACGGCCCACCGCGAGATGTCCGGTTATGTCGTCTACTCGAAGTCGAAGCTCGGTACATCCCAGTTCGGCATCGCCGTCCGGCGCGACAGCCCCCACTTCGATCGGCTGCAGCAGATCGTGAAAGAGAAGATGGGCTCGAAATGACGTCGCGCGCCGCGCGGCGCGCGCGGTGGGGGGACAGCCCGCCCGCCGGCTGGCGGCCGCGCATGCCGCCGACCGCCTCCGGCGAGGCGATCGACGCTCTTCCCGCGATCCGGGTCGTCTGATACCATCGCTCCCGATGGCGGCGCCTGCCGCACTGGAGCATGACGTGAACTGTCCGAAATGCGCGGCCTCGATGGATATCGTCACCTTCGGCGGCATCGACGTCGACCGGTGTACGGCGTGCGGCGGGATCTGGTTCGACAGCCGCGAGAAGGAGTCCCTCAAGGCCATGGCGGGCTCCCAGCAGATCGACACCGGCGACCCCTCGGTGGGGCGGAAGAACAACCAGATCCGGCGGGTGCCGTGCCCCCGCTGCTCGACGCCGATGGTGCGCATGGTCGACCCGGAGCAGTCGCATATCTGGTACGAGAACTGCAGCGTCTGCGGTGGCGTCTACTTCGATGCCGGCGAGTTCCGCGATTACAAGGAGCACACGCTGAGCGACTTCTTCCGGGACCTGTTCACGCGCCCGCGCAGCTAGAGCGGCGGTCAGCCGCTTCGGATACGGGCCCATCTCGTCGTTTTCGGTGCTCAGCGCACAGGAGTGCGCTTCCGCGCCGAAAACGCCGATCTGGACCCGTCTCCTGTGCGGGAGACCGCCGCTCTGCGTCGCGTGCACCAGAGGCGGGGGCGGGAACCGCTCTAAGGAGCCCGTCCGTCCGCTCCCGGGAGCGTGCTCGGCCCGGGGAGCTCGGCGCCTGAGCCCTCGCGGGCCTCGGGGAACGTCGCCAGGAGCTCGCCGGCGCGGAAGACCCACAGCGTGCCGGGCGTCGCCTTGCGCCAGAGCTCGTCGCGCGTGAGCGGCTCTGTGGCCACGACGGCCATCCGCGCGTCGGGGCCGACGCCGTGGAGGTCGTTGAAATTCACCTTGAGATCCGCGTCCACGAGCGTGGCCTCGCCGAACGGGGCCTGGCGCAGGATGCAGGACAGGTGGTCGCCGCAGCGGGCGAAGAGGTGCTCGCCGTCCGCGAACAGGAAGTTGAAGACTCCATCGGCGCCGAGCTCGTTCCCGAGCTCGTAGAACAGGCGCCCCAGCTCCCGCGCGTCGCCCGGGTACCTCTCGCCGTACGCGCTCCGGATCGCCTCGAGGAGGATACAGAAGGCGTGCTCGCTGTCGGTGTCGCCGACCGGCGTCTCGACGTGGAGCTTCCGATCCCTGACCGTGGGCAAGGTGCCGTTGTGCGCGAACACGATGTGCCGGCGGTGGAGGACCCGCATGAAAGGGTGCGTGTTCTTCAGGGCCGCTCCCCCGCGCGTCATCTTGCGCACGTGCGCGATGGCGAGGGCCGTGTGGATCGGGTTCTCGCGGATGAACCGCGCGAGCGGGCTCGAGAAGGCCGGGTGAGGCTCGAGGAACGTGCGCGCGAACAGCCCGTCGTACAGCGAGACGCCCCAGCCGTCCGCGTGCGGCCCCGTCTGCCCGCCGCGGAGCGCGAGCCCCGTGAACGAGAACACGATGTCCGTGGGCACGTTCGACACCATGCCAAGCAGCTCACACATGACGGGCACCCTCCCTCGGCGCGCGCGCGCCGTCGACGATCACGAGCCCCGTGACCGCGCCTCCCGCGGAGACGTTGCTGACCTCCGAGGCGGAGAGCCGGACCATGGCGCCCTCCATGCGCGTGGTGAAGGTGGAGGGCGGGCACTCCACGCCGCGGGCGAAGACGAAGGGGCAAAGGTCGAAATAGACCTGCTCTTCCTCCACGGCGCCGCCGCGGAACGTCGGCATGCGCGCGGTGCGCGGGCGGCGCCGCTCCTGCACGATGCAGGGCTTTTCCGCGGCGGCCCGGACTGCCTCTCTCCAGGCCGCCGGCGTCGCCGTCCACCCGAGCAGCACGCCTTTGCCGCCGTACTCGTCGTTCGGCTTCAGCACGAAGCTCTCCTGCTCTCCGAGGAGGAGCTCGACGAGATCCACCTCGCGGCCCCGCCACGCGGCGCGGCCGGCGGTCACCCGGCGCGTCCAGGGGATGTGCTCCGCGATGGCCGCGCGCTGCTCGGGCGTGAACAGGCCCGAGAACATGGGGTTGCTCAGCACCGCGAACGCCGCCTTCTTGTTGAGGGGCCTGATCCGGAACGAGTTCGCCACGTACGCCGCGCGATCGCAGTAGGCGCGGACCAGGGGGTGATTGAGGCCGCGCCGCCCGACGAGCTCCTGCGTGATCACGCGCCGGTAGACGAGATCGATCCGCTCCCCGCCCGCTCCGAGGCGGCGGCCGTCGTACGTGAGCTCGTCCGGATCGACGATCCTGGTCCGGTGCCCCTCGGCCGAGAACAGGTCGGCGAGCACCCTGAGCTCGGCCGAGGTGTCGACCGCGGCCCAGTCGACGATGGCCATCGCGGGCCGCGCCTCGCGCCCGCCCCAGGCGGCGTAGCCCTCGAGCAGGGCGCCGAGGAGCGCGCGGTGCGGCGCCGGCGTGCGCAGGCCATGCCCGTCCCGGAGCGGCGCGAGGTGGGGGAGCGCCATCAGCGTCCGCTCGACGAGGATCTGGTCGGTGAGGCCGGCGGGGGAGTCGGCGTTGTACTCGATGAAGGAGAAGCCGCCGTCGGTGATCAGCATGTCGAGGCGCCCGACCGTGTGGAGCGGCCCCGGACCCGGCACGATGGCCGCGAGGGCGCGCTCGTCCGCGGAGAGCCCGACCTCCTCGGCCAGGAAGTCGTCCCGGATCGCGCGCTGCGCGACCCTCTCCAGCGCGGAGGCGATCTGCTCGGCCGCGCGGGCGATCGTGGCGAGGTCCTTCTCGGCGATGAGGTACGGCCGCAGATGGCGGCACAGCGGGCGCGCGCCGTGGATCAGCCCGAGCCGCCGCTGGGCCTCGAGGAACGCCTCGAACCGCGCCGCGTCCATCGCCCCCGGCGCGGCGAGCCGTGCGTCGAGCTGCTCCGCGAGGGATCGCGTGGCGTCCTGGCTCATCGGCGAGCTCATGTCGCGCCCGCGCGCGGGGTCCCCCAGGCGTGCACGGGCGCGCCGGAGTCGACCTCGGCCATGTACCGCTCCAGCATCTTCCTCAGCGCCTCCTCGCGCGACGCGGAGCCCATCTCCAGCGCCGAGAGCGCGCGGAGCTGCCATGTGGCGCCGGTGATGCCTCTGGCGACCCGCGCCTCGAAGATCCGGAGGTAATGGCGGGCCTCGTCCCCGTCGACGCCCGCGGTCACGAGGCCCTCCTCGACCCGCGGCAAGAGCGAGAGGAGGAGATCGCGCGCCCGGACGCACCTCGGCGCGGCCCCCGGTACGGCCGGCCAGACGAGCTCGGCGTCGAGGCCGTAGTGCGCCGCATGGTAGAAGTTCCTCACGGCGAGCTCGAACGGGAACGACGGCAAGAGCTCTCCGATGGAGGGCGCGAGCGCGAGGATGCCCCCGAGCAGGTAGCTCCCGTTCGCGAGCATGTCATCGAGCGTGGGCCCGGACGGCAGGGCGCGAAGCTCGATCCGCAAGTGGCCGTCGCCGGCGGGATCGTACACGGGTCGATTCCAGTTCCAGACGGTGCCGTGGTGCAGGCGGAGCTCGTGGAGCTGCGGTATCCCGCCGGCCCGCGCGCAGCCGACGACGTCCTCGTCGCCGCACACGGGGAGGATGGGCTCGTGCAGCGCGACGCTCTCCATGAAGAGCTCCGCCGCGCCGTCGCGCACCCAGCCGGTCCCGAAGCCGATGCGGGCCGGCATCTTCCAGTCCGCGCCGGGCGCCGGCGGGCGATCGTCGCCGGCCTGCTTGAACACCGCCACCCGCGTCTCGTGCCACAGCCGGTGGCCGAGGAAGGTGGGCGAGTTGCACGCGGCCGCGAGCGCGGGCGCGGTCATCACCATGGCCGCGTTGAACAGCCGCGCGAAGGCGTCGGGCGTGGCCCGGAGGTGGATCTGAAAGGCGGTGTTCGCCGCCTCCATCGCGGGGTCGTCCGACGTGAGCTCCAGCGGCTCGGCGCCGTCGATCCGGATATGGAAGGGCGCCCTGCGCAGCCTGCAGAGCCCCGCGGCGAGCGCGCGATACCGGGGCAGGTTCGTGATCGTCGCAGGGCTGAAGTCGCGCCGCTGGAAGGTCGGCAGGATGCTGACCGGGACCACGCGCGCGCCCCGCGCCGCCGCGCGCTCGCGGATCGCCTCGACGGTCGCGCGCATCTGCTCGCGCAGCGCCGAGAGCGGCCTGCCGGCGAGCGGCACAGGCTGGGTGCTGAGCTCGATGTCGAACGCGCCCATCTCCGGCGTGATCATCGGGCTCGCCGCGGCGCGCGCGATCTCCGCCCCGATCGGCACGGGGCGCGCCTCGCGATCGACGAGGAACATCTCGAGCTCGGCGCCGATCGTCGCTTCCCCGTGGCCGAACCCCGGCCGGGCGAGCACCATCTCCAGCGCCGCGAGGTTCTGCTGGAGCCGCGTCTTGAAGAGCCGATAATCGACGGTCTTGAAGTGGTCTTGCTGGATCTCGATGCCCAAGGGACCTCCCGCTGCGATCCCGGCGAGGGTCCGTCCTCCAGCACGGCGAGCGCCGTGGGCGGGAGGAGAGCTCGCCGCCGGGATCGCGATGTTCCCGCGCGCCCTACGCGCCGCGCAATGCAAGCGCAGGGCCACGGACGGCGATCTCGACATGAAGGAGCCCGGAGACCGCAGCCCGCTCGCGTAGAGCTCGATCGGTGTGGCGCGGATGCAGCCTGTGGCAAAACGCGCCGTGGGCGCTCTGGGAAGGTGTTGCCTGGGTTTCGCGCAGGTGTCGGGGCGGTTTCATCCCGGGCGCCGGCTCATCGGTCGACGTGTGGGACGCGCTCGACAACACACGCGCCCGCCTTGCAGCGAGCGACCGAGTCCTCCTTCGGCGCCATGCACTTGGCGACCGGGCAGCTCTCGGCGGCGCAGCTCGCGGCGCGCCACTTCTGGAGCTCCGCGAGCGCGTCGCGGTGGAACGCCTGGTCGCACGGCGGGCACAGCTGGTCGCAGCACTGCCCGGCCCGCGCGCAGGATACCACGCAGTCGGCGTCGGCCTCGCACCGAGGTTCCGCCGCCGCAGCGCGCGGCTCGCCGGCGGCCGGCGGGGCCTGCGCCTCGGGCGCGCTCTCGGCCCCCGGCGGGGGCTGCGCCGCGGGCGGAGCCTCGACTCCCGTCGGGGCCTGCGGCGCGGGTTCCTTGGTACAGCCGGCGAGGCAGGCGAGGCCAGCGAGCACGAGCGAGCGAGAGAGCAGCGAGATCTTCATGCCGGCCATGATGGCACGGGGCGCGCCCGCGGCGCGCGGGGCGATGGTCGATCCAATTGTTCTTTTTGCGACTTTGCGCCTTTGCGTCTTTGCGTTGAAATCTCCCTCCGGATCCCCGGCCGGACTTCCTGTCAGGAGCGCTAGCAGAACGAGAGCGGCTGCCCCGTGGCCTCCACGACGGCCATCCACAGGTCGTCCGTCGGGTCGACCTGCTTGCGCATGCGGACGGCCAGGGGCATGGGCACGTGCACGAAGCGGCCGTGCCACCGGCCGATCAGCATCTCGGTGTTGCCCGCCATGGCCGCGTGGACAGCGTTCCGGGCCATGTTCCAGCAATACACGCTGTCCGACGGGGACGCGGGGACGCTGCGGATATGATAGCTCGGGTCCAGGTACTTCAGCGTCGCCTCGATGCCGCGCGCCCGGAAGTGCGCGTTGATGCGGTCGCGCAGGAAGAGGCCGATGTCCTTCAGCTTGAGGTTGCCGCTGAGATCCGTCGCCATGGGCTCCGCGCTGGAGGTGCAGTGTTCTTGCAGGGCGCCCTCGGCGACGACGATCACGGCGTTGCCGTGGCGGGCGAGCCGGCGCTCGAGGTGCGCGAGCAGCCCGCACGGGCCGTCGAGCTCCGCGTGGACCTCGGGGATGAGGACAACGTCCACGTCCGCCGACGCGAGCGCCGCCGCGCACGCGATGAAGCCCGAGTGGCGGCCCATCAGCTTGACGAGCCCGATGCCGTTCTTCGCCCCAGACGCCTCCACGTGCGCGCTGCGGATGACGTCGACGGCGGCGGCGAAGGCGCTCTCGAAGCCGAAGCTGCGGTCGATGAACTTGATGTCGTTGTCGATGGTCTTGGGCACGCCGACGACCCCGATCGACAGGCGGCGCTCCTCGATGGCCCGGACGAGCGACATCGCGCCGCGGATGGTGCCGTCGCCGCCGACGACGAAGAGGACGTTGATGCCGAGGGCCTCGAGCGTGTCCACCATCTGGTGCGGGTCCTGGTTGCCGCGGGAGGTGCCGAGCACGGTGCCGCCCATGCGGTGGATCTCCTCGACGCTCCGGGGATCCAGGCGCATCGGCGCGTGCCCGAAGCGCGCGACGAGCCCCTCGTAGCCGTAGCGGAAGCCGAAGATCTCCGGCACGCCGTAGCTCTGCGCCATCGTGAGCACGAGGCCGCGGATGACGTTGTTGACGCCGGGGCAGAGCCCGCCGCACGTCACGATGCCGGCGCGCAGCTCCTTCGGATCCCAGAAGACGCGGTTGCGCGGCCCGGCCAGCTCGAACGCCGGCGGCCGCGCGCCGGAGGCGTCCGCGAGGACGGCGGACAGGCGATCGTTGAACAGCACCTTGTCGGCCTCGCCGACGTACACCGTGGCCCTCTCGCCGAGCTTCTCGGCGACGGGCGAGGGGTGCCGGCAGGGGCCTAGATCCTTGATGGCGAGGTCGGCAGGGGTCACCACGCGCAATGCCTCCAGGTGAGGAGAGCTGCGCCCCTCCGGCGAGCACCGCCGCGGGGACCCTGCCATGATCGGACGGCGCCTGTTTCGGCCGCTTTTCGGGAGCGATAAGCTATCGTAACGCCGCGCGCCGGGCCTGAGCCGATCGGCTTCGAGCGGTTCGCGCAGGACCACGCGGCCGCGCTCGGTCATCCCACGTCGGGGCATTCCGACCGGTCGTCGCGCGGCAGGCCGGCTCTCACAGGCGTCCAGGCGGGCGGGTCGCTGGCAGGGAAGGATTGCTGGCAGGCCTCGTCCACGACATCACCCACGGGCACGGCCGGCGCGGCCCGCGCCGCGGCTCGCACCGCGCGCAGCTCCGTGGCCGGGCGCGCCTCGTCGCCTGGCGCTCGCGAGCCACTCCGCGTCGTCCGCGCCTGCGCGTGTCCCATGGTGCGTCCTCCGCCGGTGGACATTGCGCCTCGCCGCCGCCGTGGCAAGGTCCTGCGCTGCGCTGACGATCTCGGACGACCGAGCAGGTCGCAGCTGGCGGAGGGCCGCGCTCGACGCGATGTGACGGCGCGGCGGGCGCGGCGGGCGCGGCGATCGAGCGGAGGCGCTCGCGGGAGGAGCCCACGATGGACAAGGCGAACCGACCGTTCCGAATCGGGATTTCAGGGTCCTACGGCGGCATGAACCTCGGCGACGAGGCCATCCTCGATGGCATCGTCACGCAGCTCCGGGCGTCGATGCCAGCGGAGATCACCGTGTTCTCGCTGTGCCCGGAGGACACGAAGATGCGCCACCAGGTGGAGCGCGTCGTCCCGGTCCGTGAGCTCACACGAATGGAATCGACCGCCGAGATCGAGCGCCTCGATCTCTTCGTCCTCGGCGGGGGAGGCATCCTGTACGATCGGGACGCGCCGGTCTATCTGAGAGAGGCGCTCATCGCGGAGGAGCGCGGCGTCCCCGTCGTGATCTACGCCGTGAGCGCCGGGCCGCTGTCGGACCCGAGCGCGAAGCAAGCCGTGCGGGCGGCGCTGAACGCCGCGGACATCGTCACCGTGCGAGACAAGCAGGGGCGTCGCCTCCTCGAGGAGGTGGGGGTGAATCGCGAGATCCGCCTCACGGCCGATCCGGCCCTGCTGCTGCGCGAGGAGGCGCTGCCCATCGAGGCCATCCGGGCCGAAGGGGTCGAGTTCGAGCGGCACCTCGTCGGCTTCTCCGTCAGGGAGCCGGGCCCGGCGGCGCCCGACATCGACCCTGACGAGTACTTTGCCCTGCTCGCCAACGCCGCCGACTTCGTCGTCGAGCGCCTCGACGCGGACGTCGTGTTCGTATCCATGGAACGGACGGACGTGCAGCACAGCCACGCGGTCGTCGCCCACATGAAGAACGCCGAGCGGGCAGAGGTCTTGAGGCGCCGGTACACGCCGCAGCAGATCCTCAGCCTCGTCGGGCACCTCGAGTTCGTGGTGGGCATGCGCCTGCACTTCCTGATCTTCTCGGCGCTCCGCGAGACCCCGTTCGTCGCGCTGCCCTACGCGTCCAAGGTCGCGGGGTTCATCGAGGACCTCGAGATGGAGACCCCGCCCCTCGGGAGCATCAGCTCCGGGCAGCTCATCGCCAGGCTCGATCGCTCGTGGGACACACGTCACGAGATCCGCGCGAAGATCCGCCGGCTGCTCCCCGGCCTGAAGGCCAGGGCGAGGGAGACCAACCAGCTCGTCACCGAGCTCCTCGCGCGGCGAGCTCCGGCGGTGCAGCCCGCGCGGAAGAGCGCATGAGCGCGGGGAGCTGGCGATGGACGTGATCCGGACCGACGTCGCCGTCATCGGCGGAGAGCTCGGCGGCTTCGCGGCTGCGCTCGCGGCGGCCAGGACGGGCCGCCGCGTCGTCCTGACCGAGGAGACTCGCTGGCTCGGGGGCCAGCTGACGAACCAGGCGGTCCCCCCGGACGAGCACCCGTGGATCGAGGACATGGGGGCGACCCGGAGCTACCGCGCGCTGCGCCAGGGGATCCGCGCGTATTACCGCAGGCATCTACCGCTCACCGCGTCGGCCAGGGCGCTCCCCGCGCTCAACCCCGGCAACGGCTGGGTCAGCCGCCTGTGCCACGATCCGCGGGTCGCGGTGGCCGTCCTGCACGAGATGATCGCGCCGTATCGGCTCAACGGGCGCCTCGTCGCGCTCCACGCTCACCGGCCCATCTCGGCGTCGACGCACGGCGATCGGGTGACCGGCGTCGTGGTCCGAGGGCTGGAGTCGGGGCGCGACGTCCTGCTCGTGGCCGACCTCTTCATCGACGCCACGCCTCGTGGCGAGCTCCTGGCGCTCGCGGGCGTGGAGCACGCGCTCGGGGCGGAGTCTCGCGCGGAGACCGGCGAACCGCACGCCCCCGAGCGCGCGGATCCGAGGGCCCAGCAGGCGATCACCGTCTGCTTTGCGATCGAGCACCACCCCGGAGAGGACCATGTCATCGACAGGCCTTCTCAGTACGAGCGCTGGCGCTCCCTCGAGCCGCCCGGCTGGCCGGGTCGGCTGCTGGACTGGACGGCGGTTCGACCCGATACACTCGAGCCCCTGACGCGAGGCCTGTTCGCCGCGGAAGACCGGCATCCCTGGTGGAGCTTCCGGCGGATCCTCGACAGGACGGTCTTCGAAGCGGGGTTCGCGCCGAGCGACGTCACCATCGTGAACTGGCCGCAGAACGACTACTGGTTCGGGCCGGTCTGCGGCGTCGACGAGGCGGAGGCCGCGCGGCACCTGGAGGGAGCGCGGCAGCTCAGCCTGAGCCTTTTGTACTGGATGCAGACCGAGGCGCCTCGCCCGGACGGCGGGGTCGGATATCCAGGCTTGCGCCTCCGCGGGGACGTTGTCGGCGGCACGGCCGACGGCCTCGCGCCAGCGCCTTACATCCGCGAGTCCCGCCGGATCCGGGCCGAGCTCACGGTGCTCGAGCAGCACATCGCGTATCCGCTCCGGCCCGACGGCCCCGCGACGTTCGAGGAGAGCGTCGGGATCGGGTGTTATCGCATCGATCTGCACCCGCGCGTCGGGGGCCCCGGGTACCTCGATCTCGGCTGCTGGCCGTTCCAGATACCGCTGGGTGCGCTCATCCCGGTGCGGGTGGAGAACCTGTTGCCGGGCGGGAAGAACCTTGGCGTCACGCACATCACGAATGGCGCCTACCGGGTCCACCCCGTGGAGTGGAGCGTCGGCGAGGCGGCGGGGCTGCTCGCGACGTTCTGCCTGGAGCGCCGCGTGCTGCCGCGGCAGGTGCGCGCCCGGAGCGCGCTCCGCGAAGAGCTCCAGGCGCTCCTGGTCCGCGAGGGCGTCGAGCTGGCCTGGCCGTCGTTGAGGCCGGTCTGAGCCAGCGCCGCGCCACGGCGTGTGTCGGCGAAGGCGACCGCGCTACGACGAACGGGGGAGCTTGACGCGGAACGTGGTGCCCTCCTCCAGCGTGCTCGTGGCCTGGATGGAGCCTCCGTGCGCGTCGACGATCGATTTGACGATGAAGAGGCCGAGCCCGAGTCCCTTCGAGCGTTGTACGACCCGCTGGCTCTGCTCGCCCCGGCGAAACGGATCGAAGAGGACGGGCAGCTGCTCGGGCGCGATCGGGGTCCCGCGGTTCGTCACCTCGATCACGACGCCATTCTTGTGCCCGCGCAGCTCCACGTGCACCGGCTCCTCCGGCGGGCTGTAGTCGACGGCGTTGCCGATCAGGTTCGACAGGAGCTGTTCCATCCGGCCCGGATCCCACTTGCCCCGCCCGTCGCCGTGGGCCGTGAAGCGGATGGTGTGCTCCGGGTGGGCGAGCTCGAGCTCCTCGACCACGCGCTGGCAGATCGCGCGGAGGTCGACGGGCTCCGGCTCGACCGGAAGACCCCGGTGGGAGCGGATGCGCGTCAGGTCGAGCAGCTCCTCGACCATCCGCACCGCCCTCTCGTTGCTCGCGGCGATCCGCTGGGCGAGCCTCGCCACGGCGGTCGTGACGTCCTCGCGCTTGAGCAGGGCGGCGGTGGCGAACCGGATGGCCGAGAGCGGGTTGCGCAGGTCATGCCCGAGGACCGCGATGAACAGCTCGTGGAGCGCGACGTCACGGCGGAGATCGGCCGAGCTCGCGCGCTCGTACTCGACGGCTGCGGTGATCATCACCTCGTCGAGCGCCGAGTGCACGAGCTGGGCCTCCTCGCCGCCGAGCACCACCCCCTCCTGCGCGCACAGGTCCACGATCACGGCGCGAAGGACGCCGAGCTCGCGTAGCTCCTCCGCGAGGGAGTAGCCCTCGGCGATGCGGTGCGAGACGTGCACCTTGGCGGCCTCCGAGCTGCCGATCTCCGGGCCGCTGGCTCCGTCCGGCCCCCCCGGCTGCGCGCTCTGCGCGAGCGAGTCGATGAGGTCGTCGAGGAGCTTCGGCGTGTAATCTCTCAAGTCCTCATCGGTGAGCGCGCGGGTCCGTGGGATCTTCGGTTCACTCCGCAGGCGCGCTATCCACTGGCCTATGATCTCCTCGCTTCGCTCACGGAGCAGCACCGTGATGCGCGACAGCGTGTGGCTCACGTGCGCTCTCCCCCCATCGACGTCGATACGCTTCGTCATCCGGCGCGGCGCAGCTGGCCATTGTCATGGATCCCGCAAGGCCCCCCGGGAGAAACACGAGCCGGACGGAGCCAGGTAGCCGAGGTGGGAGTCGTCGGCGAAAGGCGGCCTCGGCGGCGCCGAGGCTGCCCGTGTCGGCGTGCTCGAAGGCAGGAAGATTCCAGGCAAGGAGGCAGAGGACGCTGCGTCGGTCCTGCCCGCGCGCTCCGCCCTGGCACGCGCGGCGTGCGTGCCCGATACTCGGCGCATGCGCCCCGGGGACCTGTTCGCAGGTCGCTTCGAGCTCGATCGCGTCGCAGGATCCGGGGGAATGGGCGCGGTCTATCGGGCCGTCGACCGCGAGACCGGGGAGCCGGTCGCCCTCAAGGTGGGGCTGCACGCGGAAACCGAGCAGGCCGAGCAGACCGAGCGGTTCCGCCGGGAGGCGCGGGTCCTCGCGGGGCTCCACCACCCCGCCATCGCGCGGCACGTCGCCCACGGCGTCACCGCCGAGGGCCGGCAGTACCTGGCCATGGAGTGGCTCGACGGCGAGGATCTCGCGGCGCGGCTCCGGCGCGGGCCGCTGGGCCTCGACGAGAGCCTCGCGCTCGCCGCGCGCGCCGCGGAGGCGCTCGGCGCCGTGCACCTGCGCGGGGTGGTCCACCGGGACGTCAAGCCGGCGAACCTCTTCCTGCCGGGCGGCGACGTCGCGGCGGTGAAGATCCTCGACTTCGGGATCGCGCGGGCCCCCGACGTCACGTACACCCTGACCCACCCCGACGCCCCCGTGGGGACGCCCGCCTACATGGCGCCGGAGCAGGTCCGCGGCGAGCCCGACATCGACGCGCGCGCCGACCTGTACGCGCTCGGGTGCGTGCTGTTCGAGTGCCTCACCGGGCGGCCGCCGTTCGCGGGGGTGCACGTCGTCGCGCTGCTCACCAAGGTGCTCTTCGAGCAGGCGCCCCGCCTCCGCGAGCCGTGGCCCGGCGCGCCCCCGGCGCTCGACGCGCTGCTCTCGCGCCTCCTGGGCAAGGATCGGCGGCTGCGGCCCGGGGACGCGCTCGCGGTCGCGGCGGAGCTGCGCGCGCCGGAGATCCGCGAGGCGAGCGCGGCGCCCCTTTCGCCGTCGGTCGGGCTCACGACGGCCGAGCGGCGGCTGGTCAGCGTGGTGCTGGCGGCGCGCCGGGCCGAGCCGGCGCGCCCGCCGCAGCCGGCGCAGGCCGTGGCCAGCGAGGCGAGCACGGCGCCGGCGCGCGGCCTGACCCATCAGCGCCGCTGGCCGCTCGCCCTCCTGCGAGAGATCCGGAGGACCGCCGATCTGCACGGCGCGCGCGTGGAGCTGCTCCGGGACGGGTCGATCGCGGCCCTGCTCACGGGGGCCGAGGCGCCGACGGATCTCGCGGCGAGCGCGGCCCGGTGCGCCCTCTCGCTCAAGGCGCTGGTCCAGGCCTCCGACGTGGCGCTCGCGACGGGCTGGGAGGTCGTGGACGGGACCCAGCCGCTCGGGCCCGTGATCGACCGCGCCGTCGCGAACCTCACGGCCGCGGAGCGGGGCGCAGAGGAGGCGCTCCGGCCGATCGCGATCGACGCGATGACCGCGTCCCTCCTCGGCCCGCGCTTCGATGTGGCGCACGGCGAGCGCGGGGCGGCGCTGCTCGGCGAGCAGGAGCCGCTGGAGGAGGCGCGCGCGCTGCTCGGCAAGCCGACGCCGTTCGTGGGGCGGAGCAGCGAGCTGCGCTGGCTCGAGCTCCTCGTCGACCAGTGCGCCTCGGAGCCGTGCGCCCAGGCGGCGCTCGTGATCGGGGCGGCCGGCGTGGGCAAGTCGCGGCTGCGCATCGAGCTCGCGCGCAGGATGCGCGGCCGCGAGGCGCCGCCCCAGATCTGGACGGCGCAGGGCGACGCGGTGCGGGCCGGGGCGCCGCTCGGGCTGCTCGCCCAGGTGGTGCGGCGCGCGGCCCAGATCGCGGAGGGCGAGCCCCGGGAGCTCGCGCGGGAGAAGCTCGCCGCGCGCGTCGCGCGATCGGTGGACGCCGCGGAGCAGGCGCGGGTGACGGAGTTCCTGGGCGAGGTGATCGGCGCGCCGTTCCCGGACGCGGATCGGCGCGAGCTGCGCGCCGCGCGGCAGAACCCGATGCTCATGGCCGACCAGGTGCGGCGCGCCTGGCTCACCTTCCTGGAGGCGGAGTGCCGCGCGGGGCCGGTGCTCCTTTTGCTCGAGGACCTGCACTGGGGCGATCTGCCGACCGTGCAGCTCGTGGACGCGGCGCTCGGGCAGCTCCGGTCGAGGCCGCTCCTGGTGCTGGGGCTCGGGCGGCCCGACGTGGACGAGGTGTTCCCGGGGCTGTGGGCCGAGCGGGGCGCGACCGCGATGCGGCTCGGGGCGCTGCCGGCCCTCGCCTGCGAGCGGCTGGTGCGCGCGGTGCTCGGGGAGCAGGCGCCCGCGGAGCAGGTGGAGGGGCTCGTCCGGCGCGCGGCGGGGCACCCGTTCCTGCTGGAGGAGATGCTGCGCGTGGCGGCGGAGGGCGCCGAGGGGGCCGAGGGCCGCGACGCGGGCGAGGCGCCTGAGACCGCGCTCGCCATGGTGCAGGCGCGGCTCGAGGGGCTCGATCTGGAGGCGCGCCGGGCGCTGCGCGCCGGGAGCTTGCTGGGCGAGGTGTTCTGGTGGGGCGCGGTCGCCCGGCTGCTCGGGGTGGATCGGGACGACGCCGCGCTCGCGGGCTGCCTGCTCGCGCTGGAGCAGCAGGAGTGGATCGCGCGGCGGCCCGCGTCCCGGTTCCCGGGCGAGGTGGAGTACGTGTTCCGGCACGGGCTCGTGCGCGACGCGGCGTACACGATGCTCACCGAGGCGGATCGGCGGCTCGGGCACAGGCTCACCTCCGAGTGGCTGGAGCACGCCGGGGAGCGGGACGCGCTGGTCCTGGCCGGGCACTGCGAGCGCGGCGGCGAACCCGAGCGGGCCGTGCGGTGGCTCTGCGCCGCGGCGGAGGAGGCGCTCCGCGGCAACGACCTCGCGGCCGCGCTCGCGCGCGCGGAGCGGGGCGCGGCCTCCGGGGCCGGCGGGCGGGAGCTCGGCGCGCTGCGCCTCGTCCAGGCCGAGGCGCACCTGTGGCGCGGCGAGCTGTCGGCCACCGAGGCGCGCGCGACGGAGGCGGTCGCGCTGCTCGAGCCGGGCTCGGGCGCATGGTACCGCGCGCTCACCGCGGCGCTGATCGGCGCCGGCAAGCAGGGCGCCGTCGATCGCGCCGGGGCGTGGGCCGCGCGGCTCGCGGCGACGGCGCCCGCCGAGGGGGCGCTGAGCGCGGTGGTGCTCTGCCTCTCCGGGGGCGCGGCGGAGCTCATGCTCGCCAACCAGCACGCGACCGCCGACGCGCTGCTCGAGCAGAGCCTGCGCCTCGCGGGGGATCCTCCGGCGGTCGACGACGAGGCGGCCGGGGGGCTGCACCAGACCGTCGGGTTCCGCGCCGCGCTCGCGGGCGATCACGCCGCCGCGGTGGACGCCCTGGAGGTGGCGGTCGGGGCGTTCGAGCGCGCCGGCGACCGCCGGCAGGCCTGCGCCGTCCAGCTGAACATGGGCTTCATGCTCACCGAGCTCGGCGCGCTCGAGCGCGCCGAGCAGCTGCTGCGCGCGGCCGTCGTCCAGGCGACACGGATGGACCTGCACGAGGTGCTCGCGACCGCGCGGCAGAACCTGGGGCACACCCTCCTCCAGGCGGGCCAGATCGATGAGGCCCGCGCGCTGCTCGAGCAGGCCATCGACGCGTCGCGCCGGCAGGGCAACCGGCGCATGGAGGGGCTCTCGCGGGCGTACCTCGCCCGGGCGGCGCTGCTCTCGGGCGACGGTGAGGCCGCCGCGCGCGAGGCCGGCGCGGCGGCGGCGCTGCTCGACGTGGCGCCGCTCCTGCGCGCGGTGGCGCTGGCCATCCTCGCGCGCGCCCGGATGGGAGGGGGGCCCGAGGGCGCGGCCGAGGCGCTCCTCCACGCGCAGGAGGCGTTCCGCCTCATCGAGGACGCGGGGATGGCCGAGGAGGGAGAGTCGCTGATCCGCCTGACCTACGCCGAGGCCCTGCGCGCCGCCGGCGAGCGCGAGCGCGCCGCGCAGGTCATCGAGGCGGCGCGCTCGCGGCTCCTCGAGCGCGCCGCGAAGATCGGCAGGCCGGCGTTGCGCCAGAGCTTCCTGGAGAGCATCCCCGAGAACGCCCGGGCGCTCGCGCTCGCCGCGGCGTGGGCGCTGGAGCGCCAGGGGGCTGTCGCCTGAGCGCCGCGCTCCCAGGGGCCCTTGTAGATCAGCCCCGCTCGGGCCGTCACGCTGTCCGTGGTCCGCCGCTGGACCAGAACGAGCGTGCGCCGGCTAAGCAAGCTCCGAGAGCTCGACCTGGCGGACCGCCGGCGCCGCCGTCCTGGAGGGCGCCTCCCTGCGGCGCGGGCTCATCAGGGCGTCGAGCTGCTCGATGAAAAAGGTGTTCTCCGCCGGGAGGCCGACGGTCACGCGGAAGTAGTCGTCGTACCGCTCGTCGCCGAACGGCTCGAAGGCCTTCACCTTCACGCCTCTGGCGAGCAGCGCGTCGTGGATCTTCGCCCCGGACCACGCGCCGCGGGCGCGGCACAGGATGAAATTGGTCTGTGACGGATAGGCCTCCAGCGCGCGATGCGCTCCGATGGCCGCCATCAACCTGGCTCGCTCCCTCGCTGTCTGATGCCGGACGAACCCGAGGTGTCCGCCGTCCTGGAGCGACGCCATCGCGAGCTCCGCGGCCAGCTGCCCTACGCGGTGCGGCGTCATCTTGGCCTCCATCTGCGCCACCACCTTCGCGTCCCCCATGGCGTACCCAACGCGCACCGACGCGAGCCCGTAGGCGAAGGAGAAGCTACGGAGGACCATCAGGTTGGGATGGCGCAGCACCAGGTCTGCCATCCGGGTGTTCGGGCTCTCCTCGAGGTAGTGCACGTACGCTTCGTCGATGAAGAAGAGCGAGTCCGGGAACCGGGTGAGCAGCGGACCGAGCTCCTGCCGCGTGATGAGGACGTTGCCCGTGGGGTTGTTGGGGTTGCAGAGGTAAACCAGGCCGTCCTGCCGCGAGAGGCGCGACTCGAGCCTCCCCACGTCGAGCGCGAAGCCGTTCTCCGGATGGAGCGGGAGCAGCTCGCATCGCAGCCCCACGCGGACGCCGGACGCAGGCACCTTGGAGTAGGTGAGCCGCGTGGTGATGAGGGGATACGCCGTGCGCTTCAGCAAGAAGCGCAGGGTCCGCGTCGCCGAACGCCTGATCTCGCGCTCGATCAGGAACGGGATGCAGGTCTTGAGCAGCGGGCCGCTCCCGTTGGCGACCAGCACGTTCTCCGGCCTGACGCCCGCGTCGGCGGCGAGCGCGCGCCGGAGATCTCCGTTGTCCCCGGCCGGGTAGCTCCGCAGGGAGGTGTTGCCGGCGTGGCGCCGCAGGACGTCCGCGCACCGCTCGGAGCAGTAGGTGCCGTGGTTCAGCGCCATGTCGATGGGCGGCGCGCCGGGCGGGCGACTCGGGGCGTCGAGCGCTTCGCTCGCTGTCGTTCGAGGCTGCATGGAGTGCTCCTCTCGTGGTGTTCAACCAGCATCAACCAGGCGATTCGTCCCCGTGATCCAGGAGGCCACCTTCGCTGGCCAGTTGCAAGAAGGAAGAGCGAGAGGCGCGGGCCCGGAAGCTGTGTGCGGAGGCGTGCGATCAGGGAGAGGATGGGCCGTGGTGCGAGCTCGGCTCACGGCGGACGGGCCTCGGCACCACGAAGCGGCTCGCCCCGGCGGGCATCCCGCTCGAGGACCTCACCGAGATCGATCTGGTGCTGATCACGCACAACCACCGCGATCACCTCGACACGCCCACGCTGTCGCGCCTCCTCGCGGCGCACGCCGTGCGCCCGGGCAAGCTCGGCAAGAAGAGCGCGCCGCTCCGGCCCCGCTTCGTGGTGCCGCAGGGCAACGGCGCGCTCCTCGCGAAGCTGGGCGCGGGCGCGATCGACGAGCTCGCGTGGTGGCAGTCCGTCCGCGTCGGCCAGGTCGAGATCACGCTCGTGCCCGCGCGGCACTGGTCGATGCGCATGCCCTGGGACAGGAACGAGGCGCTCTGGGGCGGCTTCGTGATCCGCGGCCCCGAGGGCGCCGCGTACCACTCGGGCGACACCGGCTTCTTCGACGGCTTCGCCGAGATCGGCGAGCGCAGCGGCGGCTCCGTCGACTGGGCCATGTTGCCCATCGGCGCCTACGCCCCGCGCTGGTTCATGGAGCCGCAGCACATGGGCCCGGAAGAGGCCGTGCAGGCCGCCGAGCTGCTCGGCGCGCGCACCTTCGTCGCGATGCACTGGGGCACGTACAAGCTCACCGACGAGCCGATCGGCGAGCCGCCGGTCCGCGCGCGCGAGGCCTTCCTGAAGGGCCGCGGCGACATGGAGCGCCTCTGGATCCTCGACGTCGGCGAGACCCGCGGGCTCTGAGATCACGCGTCTCCTGATGAGGCTCCGAAGGCGAAGGTGCCCGCCCTCCGCCTAGCTCCTGGCGAGCTTCGAGCCTGCCAAGAGCGCCTGATCCAGGCGCGTCTGATCCAAGGTGGCCCTCCACGTCTCGGCCGAGTAGAGGTTCGCGCCACGAAGATCGGCATGGCTCAGATCGGCGCCCTCGAAATCGGCCTCCATGAGGTTCGCCTTGACCGCATGCGCCCGGAACATCCTGGCATGCCGGAAACGAGCGCCCTTGGCCGTCACCCGATGGAGCACGGCATCATCGAGCTCGCTGTACGAGAAGATCCCTGCGCTCAGATCCGCTTCCGTGAAGTTTGCCGACCGGAGCTCGGCGGCCTGAAACGAGCATCCGGACGCCCTGACGCGCTGAAACGAGCCCTTCGACAGCTTCGCGTCATCCGCCCTGAACCGCACCATGGACGCGTCGTCGAAGGTCGACTCCTCGGCCGAACAATCATACATCTGCGCGTCGTCGAGGACCGCGCGCCGAAACGAGGCGAGGCGCAGCGCCGCGCCCGAGAACGTCGCGCCGGCGGCGCTGGCCCCGTCGAAGGCGGCGCCGTTCAGCGTCGCGTCGGCCAGGTTGGCTCGCGCGAGCTCCGCGCCGTCGAACGCTGCCCCGGAAGCGCTGGCATCGGCGAGCGTCGCATCGGTGAGCGTCGCGCCAGAGAAGATCGCATTCGTCAGGTCCGCTCCGGAGAGGTTCGCTCCGGAGAGGTTCGCGCCCTTGAAGCTCGCGCGCGCCGCCGAGACGCGGTCGAGATCAGCATCCGCGAGGACCGCGCTGTCGAAGAGCGCCCCCTCGAGCTTGGCACCGCTGAAACGCGCGCCCGTGAGGTCCTTGCCGCGAAAGTCCATGTCGGTGAGGTCGCAATGAAAGAAGCTCACGCCCGACAGGACGGCCCCGGACGCCACGAGCGCCGCTGCCTCGTCCCTCGGCATCGCGGGCGGTAGCTTTACCGGCCCCGCCAGGAACCCGTCCTCGGCGCTGCCGACGGGCGGCGGGGCCTCGGGGCCCGGCGCGTTCGAGACCCGAGGAGCCGTCTCGCCCTCGATCCGGGCAAGGAATCGCTGCTGTACGGTCTCGATCGCCGTCTTGGCATGAACGTCATCCATGCACGCATAGAGCAGCGCTATCTCGGGCGCGTCCTCACGCGTGACATGGAGGATGCCGCGCCACACAAGACAGACCTTCAGCGCGTCCGCGTCGAACCACACCGTGTCCAGGTTCAACGGGATCTCCCTGAGCTTTCCGCCTGCCTCGCGGGACTGCTGCGCGAAGGCCCGAGGCGCGAGGCCAGGGAGCTTGCCGTTGATGACCGAGAGCCTGGGGTGCACGCCCGCCAGATAGAAGTCCTCGTCGCCGCGCGGATAGGCGATCTGCTGCTCGGGCGGCGCCACGTTGAAGTACCTCCAGTCGAAATCTCGCGGGAAATACGGCCATCGCTCCTTGAGCCACGCGCTGTCGTACGTGCCCAGCCGCGAGGCCCGGAGCGCCCAGGTGGCGGGGACCGGCGCGAAGCACACGGGGGCCGGGCGATCCAGCTCGCCGCGAAGCAGCTTGTCCGCTCGCTCCAGGTTCGGCAGCCAGGGTCCGGCGACCCCCTGGATGACACCCCTGCCCACGGGATTCTCCTCGTACCCCGGCCCGCCGAAGGCCCGCTCGTAGCGGAGCGGGATGCGATCGAACGGGCTCGGCGCCGACGGCCCGCTCGTCTGCCACCTCCGATCGCCGATCGCCGCCAGCGAGAGCCGCAACGCCTGGCCGAAGGCGAGCTGCACGTTGGTGACGCCGGATCGCTGCGGCTGCGCGTACGCGTGCCCCACCATCAAGATATCGGCGCTCGGCTTGAAAGGCGCATGGTCGGACGCGTACCTGAGGGTCCCTCGTGGATCCTCGTCGAAGTACACGTCCCCGGTCGGGGGCTCCTGATCGCCCGGCGGGAGCGGCTCGGCCATCCCCTCCGGGACGATCATCATCGAGCTCTTGACCACCACGACGAGCGCGTCCTGCGGCGGCTGGAGCTGCCACGGGCGGACGGCCGCGGCGATGGATCCATCGGTGATGACGGGCACCGTCTCCCTGCGGCGAACCGGCAGATCGAGCATGGCTCAGGGCGCGACCAGGACCTTGGCCTGGCTGGGAGTGTCGTGGAGCCCCGCCGGCATGTTGGCGTTGGCGCCGTTATGCGCCGTCTGCGCCGTGAGGTACACGGCGCCCTTGCCCTCGAACTTGACCTTCGAGCTTCCGCGCTTGAACACCACCTTCTGCGCCACCGTCCCGGAGACGACGCCCCCCGCGGTCCCCGCCTGATCGCCGGTGCTGGCCGGTATCTCGGACATCTCGACGACAGCGTGCTTGTTCTCGATCATCACCTTCGTCGAGGTCGCCGTGGCGTTGCTCACCATGGCCATGTTGGGAAACGGTATCGGGATGGGCGGGGCCGGCGGCGCCGGAACCTTGCACACGTCGGGCATGCCCATGCACGTGCCTCCACCCTTCGATCCCGCTGGCATCATCGCGCTCACCCCTGCTTTTCCTGCCGCTAGCCGAGCAGCACGCGCTCGCCGTCGATGCGCGTGTCTTTCTCCGACGTGATCGTCGTCCGGCGCCCGAGCAGCTCGAGGGTGCTCGACACCAGCGTGCGAAGGCGTCCGGCGCGCGTCTCGAGGAGCCCTTCCACGTCGTGGAACACATCCATGGCGCGCTCGATGACGCGGCCGGCGCGCAGCTCCCACTGGCCCACCGCCCAGTCCGCCTTGACGGCATCGACAGCGAGCGCTCCCGCGGAGACACGCGCCTTCTCGCTCGCCAGCGCGATCGAATCCTGCGTCAGCTCGAGCTTGCTCCCATCCACGCCGGCCGAGAGGATCACGCGGCCGGCCGGCGCCGAGAGCTCGAGATCGGATGTCGCGGAGATCCTCAGCTCGCCCGTGGCACCATCCAGGCTCGCGACCAGCGCGCCTCGGGGATCGAAGAGCGCGAGCACCTGCCCCTCGACGGTCGCCCTGGCCCCGGAAGGCGCCACGAGCTGGGATGGCTGCGCGGCGTGCACGACGCCCGTCACGTAGACGGTGCCCGAGTCCGCCTCCTGAACGAGCACGCGATCGCCCGTCGTGGGGCGATAACCCGGCACCGCGATGCGGGCCGTCCACTCGGTCTCCGAGCGCGAAACGCCGCGCAGGCGGACGCGCCCCTCCTCCACGCCCAGCACGAGCGCCTCGACCACGGGCTGGACGGACACTCCTCCTCGCTGCGCTGCCCCATGTCCTGTCTTCATGACGTCACCCGTTGGTAGAGAAATCTTCCGCCGCCGCTCGGTCTGGATCGGTCCCGCGAAGGCCATTTCTGCTCGCGCCCGATAGCCGCGCCTGGCTCATGTTCGCGCGATGCGTGTTCGCGAAATCGAGAATGGCATGGTCCAGCGTGGCGTGGCTCAGGTCCGCGTGGGACAGGTCTGCCCACGAAAGCGAGGCGCCCTCCAGCGAGGCGCCCCGCAGATCGGCCTTGCCGAGCCTGGCTTGACCCAGCTTTGCGCTTCGGAGCTGCACCCCCGGCGCCATGACGCGGACGAGCTCGGCGTCCTCGAGGAGGGCCTGCGATAGATCGGCCCCTTCGAGCCTCGCTTCGGTGAAGTCCGCGCGCTTGCCCTGGAGGCCCATGAGCTTGGCTCGCCGCAGATCGGCCCGCGCGAAGCAGCTCTGGGCCGCCTTGACCCCGCGCAGATCGGCGCCCTCGAGCCTGGCGTCGGACAGATTGGCATCCTCGAGGCTCGCGCCATGAAAGCTCACGCCCGTGCCCTCGACGCGTTCCAGCAGGCACTGACGGAGCTCGGTACGCTCGTCCAGCTTGCACGTCGTGAGGTCCGCGCCGGTGAAGTCCGCCAGAAAGAAGCGTGCTCCCCGGAGATCGGCCGCGCCGAGCGCGGAGCTCCCCACACGGCACGTCGTGAGATCGAGACCGGCGAGCGACGCGCCCGCGAGCGTGACGTCCGAGAGGTCCGTGCGGAGGAAGCGCGTCTCGCGCAGATCGGCCCCGGTCAGATCGGCTCCCTCCAGGTTGGCGTCCACGAAGATCGCCTGTGTGAGGTTTGCGCCGAGGAGCCGGCCATCGGCCAGGTCGGCGCCGGTGAAGTCGGCCCCGGCGAGCTCGACCCCCGAGAACTGCGCGCCGGTGAGCCGCGACCCGGCGAGCTTGGCCCCCGCGAGCGACACGCTCACCCACTGCGTTCGCTGGAGGTCCATCTCGCGCAGATCGACGCCGGCGAGGTCCAGCGCCTCGACGCGCACACCCCGCGCCCTGCCCTGAGCGCAGAGCTCCATCAGATGAGCGCGGTTCGTGACGACGGTGGCTGCGGCCATCGAGGCTCCTCGGCGCCGGCCCGGCGCACGCGCCATCCTACCGGAGACGCCGGGCGCCCAGGGGGAAAAGTGCCCTCCTCCGCGTCACGCGCCGTCGTCTTCTTCCTTGGGACGCTTGATCCCGTAGAGCTGCCCGTCGCCGGCGTCGAGCAGCTTGAAGCGCGGCCGTCGCATCTGCGGCGGGATATGCGCCTCCACGAAGCGGTTCCAGTTCGACGCCATCACGCAGAGGGCCTGGAAATACGTCTCGGGGTCGAGCCGCAGCGAGGAGACCACACGCGCGCGCTCCGCTCCGGCGCGCCCATCGAGCGCGTTGCGGCCCGGGAACGGCGCGTGCTCGGTGAACACGACGGCGAACTGGCGCGGCGAGTGCAGGACCTGCACGCCGTTCGCCGCGGCGGGAGTCGCCTCGGTCGACCAGTCGATCGGCATCGCGCCCGGCTCGGCAGGGGTCGCGGTCCCGCCCGCCTTCATGGCCTCCTGCATCTTCATGGCCTCCTGCATCGCCTTGAGCGCGCGTTCGGCTTCCTCGGGGCTGCTCATGGCAGGCGGCATAGCAGAATGCTGAGCTTGGGGGGTATGGGAACGGTCGTCTCTCCGGCATAATGGTCGCACCCATGACGTCGACCCAGCCGGATGTCCCCTCCACCAGCAGCTCGAGCGCGCTGACCTTCTCCCCTGACGCGCTGGGCTTCGGTCCCGTGCCCGCGGGGGAGGCCGCCGTGCAGGTGGTCGTGGTGCGAAACGGCACGAGCGAGGCGGCAAACCTCGCGATCGATGCCAGCGCCGCCGAGTTCAGCATCGCGAGCGGCCCGACGACGGTCGACGCAGGGCAGGTGGCCGAGCTGTTCCTGCAGTATCAGTCGGCGGCCGAAGGCACGCACAGGGCGACCTTGACGGCGACGGGCCTGTCGGGCGAGCTCGGGCGCTGCTCGCTGTCCGGCACGACCATCCCGAGCCTCACGATCGATCCCAGCGCGATCGCCTTTGGCGACGTGCCGGTCGGGCAGACCCGCGTGGACTCGCTCTTCGTCACGAACGCGACCGGCAGCGATGTGAACCTCGAGCTGATCTCCGTGGTCGGGGGCACGTTCACGCTCTCGCCCTCGACGGTGCGGAGCACGGCGGTGCCGACGCTGATCGCGGTCACCTACGTGCCGGACGACGTCGGCGCCGCCCAGGCCACGATTCGTCTCTCCGACGCGCTCACCGCATCGCTCTCGGGAAACGGGATCGTCCCGGAGGAGCCGGACGACGTCAACCTCGTGGCCGCACAACGCTTCAAGGTCGAGGTGCCGTTCGACCACGCGCGCCTCTTCCTCGGGGCCGGCGTCACCAGCAGCCCGGCGGGCACCTTCTCGAACGTCGACGGCTGCGGCCTCGACGCCGACTCGAACATCTACCTCAGCGCGCGCACCGGCCGTATCTTCGCGCAAGCGGGCACTGACGTCTTCCTCCAGGCCGACGGCGGCATCGACGGAGACGGCTTCGCGCAGCTGCACCAACAAGGATCGGACGGGAAGGCGATCCTCAGCTCGAACGGCGCGACGTACGTCGCGGGAAAGCGCGGTGTCGTCATCAGCGCCGGCGTCAAGGTCGGGCGGGAGAACGGGGATTCGTTCGACGAGAGCGCGCCCGACACGGACAAGATCGACAACTGGACCAAGTTCTTCGCCGCGGTCGACGTGGTCGTCGCCACCAAGCTCGCGTACGACGCGATCAGAAGCTACCTGGACGATCGCAAATCGACGCCGCCCTACAAGCAGTGCATCGAGCTCGTCGCCGCGGGCATCGCCTCGACCGCCCCGTTCGTCGGTGGGGCGGGCGCCGCCGGCAAGGTCCCGGGCATCACGATGTTCGGGGCGGGCGGCATCTCGATCTTCAGCCCTGCGTACACCGCTGTCTACGGCGTGGGGGGGCTCGCCCTGGTCTCCCTCTTCCCAACGATGTTCGGAGTGGTCGACGCGACGATCTGGGCGGGTGACGACGTCGCCATCACGGCCGCGACGGGCTCCGTGAAGGTGTTCGGTAGCGAGTCGGTGAACGTGCACTCCGCGAAAGAGGTGTCGATCGAGGCGTCGACCAACAAGCACAAGGCCGGTGGCACGATCAAGCTCAAGGGGAAGGCGATCAAGATCGGCAGCGACGTGGCTTCAGCGGAGAAGCCGGAAACGAGCGAGATCAAGCTGGTGGCGCAGTCGCTCGAGATCCGGATCGGCGCTGGCTTCATCACGATGGACGCCCAGGGCAACATCGAGCTCGGCACGGGCGACAACAAGATCACCATTGGTCCCGAAGGCATCACGCTCGACGCCAATCGCGTCACTGCCAGCGGCGGCGTGTCCAGCCTGGAGCTCTCCGAGCAGAGAACGCAGCTCGAGTTCAGGGACGGCGGCAAGCTGCGCATCGACCAGGACCATGCCGCTCTGTACAAGGACCGTCACAACGGGGTGTACTTCGCGGAAGAGAAGGCCGTGGTGAAATACAACAAAACGCACAGGCTTGAATTGGACCGGACGGGCGCGGTCCTCTGTGGAAAGACCCATCTCTTCGGGGTTTGATCCCGGACCTCCAGCGGTGGTCGTCGCTCTTCCCGACGATCTGGACCGCTGGGCTCCGCGTCGTGCTCAGACGTAGTCGTCGAGCTCGACGACGATGCCCGAGACGGTCCTGATCTGATTGACGTGCGCGTTCGAGGCCGTGACCGGGGACGGCGCCGACTCGTTGGGGATGGCCCCGACGATGATCGGCCTGTCAGGATCGCCGTCGATGAACCCGAGCAGCACCTCCGTCCCCGGCTTGACAGGGAAATGCATGCCGTAGCCCGGTCCTGCGTGCGGCTGCGCCATGCGCACCGGCCGCGACGCCTTGGCGCCGCCGCCCGCCGCGGTGTCGAAATGGAACTGGACGGTGTACCTGCCCTTCGGATCGATCCGCGCGCGCCGCCCCACGGCGTTCGACTCCACGACCCCGCTGAGCAGCCCGTGGATCCGCGGCCTCGGCGTGATCCTGGGCGGCCTGTACGCGCGGCTCGCGGGGATCGCGCGAAACGAGTTCCTGTAGGAAGGCGCGCCCTCGACGCCGCCGTGCGCCCCCACGACCTGGTTCGCCTCGTGCTCGACCTCGACGAGCAGGAGGCCGCTCTCCTCCACGTGGCGGTGTCCCTCCAGCGTGAACCGCAGGCCCGCGCCGAAGGCGGGGATGTCGCTCTCCCCTACATAGACATCGCGCGTGGACTGGCGCTCTTCGGCGCGGACCCGGGCGAAGAACTCCCCTTCTTCCGGCGTCTTGAAGTGCGTGCCGTACTCCACGACGCCTCCTGCGTATGCCGCGGGGAGCTCGTGGTGCGCCGTCAGGTCGATGCGTGGATGTCGATAGTTGTAGTCCTGTACGACGTACCCGGCCGGGATGAGGCGTGTCTTCACTTCCAGCGAGAAGACGTCGCGCTGCTCGCCCCTGGGCCGGAAAGGCACGTCGCCGCCGTCGCCCACGGCGCCGAACCCCTCCATGTGATCGGTGAGCACCAGCACCTCGCGCTCCTCGCCGTGCTCGAAGAAGAAGCTGATCCCGAGGTGCTCCGCGAGGCGCGAGATGAACGCGAGGTCGCTCTCCCTGTACTGCACGACGAACTCGCGCGGCGGATAGGCCTCGAGGAGCCGCTGCTGGAAATCCGACGCGATGCCCACGAGCTCGATCTTCTGCTGGATCATCTGTGGGATGGTGAGATCCATCAAGATCTCCTGCGTCTCGACCAGCGTGAGGCGCCATGCGCGCGGGACGAGGAGCAGATCGTAGCTCCGGTGCTCCGCCTCGACCTCCAGGCGGTCCACGAGCTCGGCGATCATGCCGTGAACACGCCTGAGCACGACGCCGTCCCGCTCCATGACGATCGTCACCTCGGCGCCCACGACCTCGTCCCTCGGCAGCCCCTCGGGATCGAGGCACACGATCGAGAGCTGGAACGAGAAGAGCTGCGAGATGGCCTCACGGCCGCGGAGCGCGCGGACCCGCACGTGATCGCAGCGGAACGCCGCGGATTCCAGGCGGATGGTGAGCGGGTGCTTGGCCGACATGGATATCAAGAAACCGCGGAATGCCGATCACGTCAAGCGATACGGCCATTCTCGCCCGATGTTCCGCCGCGATGGCCGTCACCGGGTGAAGCGGCCATAGAGCACGCGCTTCACGTCCACCGAACGAACGGGAGCCTCCGGCGCTCGCGGCGGTGGCTGCGGCGCCGGCGGCGGAGGCTCACCCTCGGAGAGGTCCGCCGGCTCCGCCGCGTAAAACCTCCTGGGCGCGGTCCCGGCGGCCCGCGGCGCCGCGGGGCTCGGGGGCACCGCCGAGCCCGCCGGCGACGCGTCGGGCCCCGGCGCCGCTCGCAGCGGGCTATCCGGCGGCGGAGGCTCCGTGGCCGGCGAAGCAGCGCCGTCGCGCTCGACGGCAGGCGCGCGGTGCGCTGGTCCTTCGATCTCGGCGGGAGATGCGCCGCGAACGGGGTGCGGCGCGCCGTCCGACGGACGATTCACCACGAATGGCAGCGCGTCGCGCTCCGGCACCTGCGACCCCATCCCCGTGGCGGAGGGGAAAGGTTGCGTGAGGAGGACGTCTTCGCGTCCTCGGCGCCGAGGCAGAGGCGCCGGCGCCGGTGGAAGCGCCGGCGGCAGGTCCGGACGGAACGGCAGCGTGGCGGCCTTCGGGCGCGGCGCCCCCTCGGGTTCATCCTCCAGCGGCACGGTGTGGAGCAGGCGCGCCTTCGAAGGCGCACCGCCGTGCCGCGCAGCGCCGGCGGTGGCCCCGGCCTCCGACGTGCCGGAGACCGCGGGGAGCGGCGCCGGCTGCGCCTTCGCAGCCGGCGTCGAGCTCTCGGGCCATGACAGCGGCTCTCCCTCGACCTCCACGGACGCGACCGCCCGCAGGGACGCGAGCGCCAGGCGGCTGGGCAGCGCGAGTTGCCCGCGCCACACGAGCGTGCACCGCTCCTGATCGGCGTCGATACGGAGCGTGTCCGCGGTGAGCACGAGCGTCCCATCCGAGATGCCGTGTTCGGTCAATCCGGAGACGCTCGCGAGGCCGCGCGCGCGGGGCACCCTCGTGGCGAGGCGCGGCACGCCGGGGCGCACCCCGTGGAGCACGATCCACTCACCGCCGCGCAGGCGGTCGAGCCGCTGATCAGGCGGCGCGGCCTGGAAGTATTCCCACGCAAAATCATCGGGGATGTCCGCGAACGGAGCTTCGATGCTCGTCCTCTGGCACGCGCCGAGGAGCTTGCGCCGGGAGGGCCATGTCCCGCCGATCGGGCCGAGACACGCGGGTCTGCGCGGCTCGGCCGGCGCGACGAGGTTGGGCTGCCCGTCACCGGGGAGCGCCCCCAGACCGACCGGGTTGTCGAAATACCCCGCCCCGCCGAACGCCCGCTCGTACACGAGCGGAATCCGCTGGAATGCCGCGGTGTGGCGGACCACGAGCGACTTCTGCAGGAGCGTGCGCCCCTCGTCGGCCACGGCCAAGCCCACCTGCACCGACTGCGCAGGCGCTTCGGTGGGTGAGTAGGCGTGTCCTGTCAGGACGACATCGACCTTGGTCAGATGAGGTGCCAGATCGCGGGTGATTCGGGTGCTGCTGCTCGGGTCGTCGTGATGCGGGACGTCGTGCTCGACGATGCGCTCGGGCTCGACCCGCCGCATGGTGCCGTCGGGCACGAGGCAAAATGTCGCCTTGACCACGATCGTCGCATGGATACGGCCCCGATAGCGCCAAGCGATGGCCGCGGCGGCGCAGCCCGGTGCGGTCGCGATCGCGTCATTCGAAAACAGCCCGCCGCTCATTTCCTCTCCTCTCGTCGTCTCTCCAGGCGCCTCACCCGCGAGGCGTCAGGGGGACCCGGATGCACCTTGACACCATGTTCCGTAGAAGGAAATGGCGAACCTTCGCCCGTGGGAAGCTCGGCAGGGACGAGGCCTGGCGAGGAGAGGGTCAGCGGCAAGATCACGCATCTTCCGACGGCGGCGGCAGGCCCGGCAGGCCGTCGATGCTCGTCGTGTTCTTCTCCCGCCGATAGCGCCGCTGCCGGTCAGGTCGAGGTAGGCCACGGTCCGCGGGTCGAGGACGCGGAAGGTGTCGTGCCCCTTCGGCGACAGGTTGACGTGCCCGCCGCTGCCCGAGGGGGCGGAGGCCACGAAGAAGAGGGCTGCTCGGCGAGGAAGCCGATGAGGTCGTCGTCCAGCTCGGAGAAGGTTCGTCCCATGCGTCCTCGTGGGCGGCGGACCGCCGCGCCGCGCGGCGTCGTAGGGGCGGCGCGGCGGTGAGGGGAGGGGGAGCGCGCCGAAAGGACCGTCCTTCCGGACCTCTGGCGCCCATGCGCCATGGCGTCGTCGTCCTCGCTGAGGGGCGGTGTGTCAGCACCTGCGGACGCGTGTGGCGCTAGAAGAACCCGCTCTGAGCGTGGATTTCGCGCCTACGATGCCGACGGGCGCGCGCGCCTTCACTCCACAGCCTGCGGGGCTCGGTCACGGGATTGGGGACCCGCGGAGCGGCGCGGCACTGCCGTTGTCGCGCCGCGATCGGCCGCCAGCTAAGTGATGAGCGGACCTCGACACCAGTCAGCGCGGCCGACAGACGTCACGTCCATGCCGATCGCCCGGGCAATGCTGACATAAACGTCGTTGTGATTGCGCCCACCGGCGTCGAGCAGGCGCCCGGTCGCCCAAGCACCTCCACAGCTGCCGGCAACCACGAAAGGTGCGTGTTGGGGCGGGTGGTCGGTCTCGGCGAAGTTCTGGCCGGAGCCCAACTGGCTGCTGCCGTTCTGGGTGCAAAGAACCGCCGCGGTGTTGTCGAGCACCGAGAACTCGCCGTCGGAGAGGCCTTTCAGCTTTTCGATGAAATAGCGGAACTCTCCCGCGAAATAGGCCTGGAGCCGAGTGATTTGTTGTCCAGGAGCGCCGTCCGGATCGCCGTGTGAGACGGAGTGCCAGGCTGAGATATCGATGTCACCGAACTTGACGGCTTCGTTGTTTTCGCCGCCGCCCCACATCATGGTCGCCACGCGAGTGATGTTGCAGGCGAAAGCCATCGCCATGATGTCGAGATACAGCCGGCTGTGCTCCGGCATGTCGTTCATCATGGTGTCCTTGCTGAGCAGCGTCGACCCGATCTGCTTGCACGAGCTCTCTGTGGGGATGCTGCCGCCGACATCGCGTTCGAGCGTGCGCAGCGACTCGAGGTAGAAGTCCATCTTGGCGGCTTCCTCCGGCCCGAGCCGCCCGCGGAAGGACCGGACATCGTCCTTGATGAAGTCGAGCACGCTCTGACGGCGGAGCAGCGCCTGCTCGGCGGCGTTCGGCGTGTTCATGGACATGCCGCCCCCGCTGATGCGGTCGGCGATGCGCTGATACGCAGCCAGCGGGTTTTTCACGCTGGGGATGAACCTGCCATCGACCTGAGACAGTCCGGGGATGACGCCGCCGTCGCCGGACGTCTGACCGACCGCGATCTCCAGCGATGCCAGCGGGGTCGTGTCCTTGAGGAACCTGGCGAACTCCTGGTCGATGCTGGTCCGCGCGCCGAGGCCGAACACCGAAAACGACGCCGAGCGGTGCGCGTTACCGCCGTCGCGTTTGAGCGTCAGGTTCTTGAACACCAGGATGTCGTCGCGCACCGCTTCGAGCGGCGCCATGTGCGGCTTGAGCACGAAATTTCTTTCGCCTCCGGTCGGCTCCGATTGATACTGAGAGCCATTTGCGTAGCCGAACATGGCGACGCGCGTGATTCGCGGGACGGTTTGGGCGTAGAGGTTGTCGGCCAGCCCAGAACAGAAGATCGTTCCGTAGCCGAGGCCACGAAGCATCGTACGCCGGGAAAATTTCACGTTGCGCATGGCGAACTCCTAGTTCCTCCGGTCGATGAAGCTGGGCGACGCGATCACGCTCAGCACCAATTGATCGATCGCGTGCTGTGAGCGCGCAAATTCGTCCACGAGGCGCTCCTTCTCACAGGCGTCGAGCTCCGGCAAGTCGTATCCTGAAGCGTAGGCGGCGAACTGCTGGGCGAAGCAGCCGTAGACATCCGGCTTTTGCGCCAACTCGTCCACGAGCTCCACGAAGCTGGAAAACACGATTCCGGGAAGCGCATTCTCCTCGCTCGGCAGCGGCAGGCTGCCGCTTGCATCGATCGGCTGCTCGTGATCCGTCGTTCTGTAGCGACCGATAGCATCGTAGTTCTCGAGCGCAAACCCGATTCCATCGAACAGATCGTGACAGACGGCGCAGCCCGGACTCGCATGAATGCCGAGTCTTTGCCGACCCGTGGCGTCCGGCTCGGCAAAACGGCCGGGATTCGGAATACCGCCGGGCGGCAGCGGCACGCGGTGGCACAGGACCTCTGCGCGGACGTAGGAGCCGCGCCCGACGAGGCCCGTATCTTGGCTGTGCGCGTGGCCCCAGAGAAACGGCAGCGAGGTGAAGATGCCTCGGCGTTCCGCCGGATTGAGCTCGCGACGCACCATGGCGTCGCCGGTCACCCCGCTCAAACCGTAGAGCGGAGCGGTGCGCTCGTTCACGAACGCGTATGTGCCCGTGAACAGCGAGTCGAAGCGACGATCCGCTCCCTCGTCGAAGAGTACGCTGTTCGTGAACAGGCGCAGCTCTTCTTTCAAATCGGCGGTCAGCTCGGGCGTCACCATCGGAAAAACGCTGGCTTCTTTCACCGAATTCGAGAGATTCTCGAGCTCCAGCCACTGCTCGAAGAAGTGGTTCATGGCCGGCGCCGCCTTGTCGCGCGCATCGAAGAGGCGCTTGGCCTGGGCCAAGAGCGCTGTACGGTCGCGCAGCTCCCCTTGATCTGCGAGCGCGGTGAGCTCAGCATCCGGCGCGCTATCCCAGAGCAGGTACGAGAGCGACGAAGCGATCTCGTGGTCCGTCAGCGTCGTCACCGCTCCGGTATCCTTCACCGTGCCGAGCTCCGTGCGGTGCAGGCTGTTCGGCGACATGAACAGCGCCTCCACGACGCTCTTGACGCCTCCGGCAGGACCTTCGCCCTGCGCAGCGGTCTTGGCGAAGAGCGCGCTGAAGGAGGTGACTTCAGTCGTCGAGAGCGGGCGGCGCCAGAGCTTTTGCCCCGTTTCGGTGACGAAACCGTCCAGGCAAGGGCCAGGAGCCAAGCTGTCGACGTCGCAAGCGATCCCGAACTTGTCGGGGTTCTGCAGCGCGTGCGCCCCGAGCTCTTCACCGACGGCGAAATATACGTCGGCGAGGAGCGGCGCGATTCGCAGGTCCGAGGCCTGGTTGGCGAAGCCGTCGAGCCTGGCCTCGTTCGGCAAGTTCGCGAGCGCTGCCGGCTGGATGTCGAACTCGTCGCGCAAGGTGTTGGCAAGCTGGGTGTTGGTCAACCGCCAGATGCGCGGTTTGGCCAGCGCAGGGGTGGCGCCACACTCGGCCGCCGGCGGCGTCTCGGTCGCCGGGGCCGTCTCGCCCTCGACTCCCAAGACGCCCGTGCACCCGCTGGCCACGACGATCGCGAGCGGCGCCGCAAGGCCAAACGAGCGGCTCATGAGCGAACGTAGTACACCGATTCGTTTTGCGATTGGCATGGAACGCTCTTGCTAGGATGAAATGTTAGAGGAAGCTGGGTGAGGCTAGGAAATCCAAGCGCGATCCGAACATCGAGCTCCTTGTAGTTGCGTCTCCGTTGATGGTTACAATGGCGGCGTTCGTGATCAAAATCGATGTCGCTCCCGGGGTTCAGCGCGAGTCGCCGCGCCACAGCCAGAGCAGCGTCTGCGCGATGACGCCGCCGTCGCCGTGGCGGGCGTCGCGCGGAGCTTGAACCGTCGCATACCGGTGTTCGGTGTCCCAGCCGACCGGAAGTATCGCGGCTGGAAGACCATGTTGAAGGAAGGACGCGATGCGACCGCCGTGTGTCGCGTTTTACCCTAAGGTGGACCCGAGCGTCCGAGAACAATCACGAGGAGCGGAGAGGGGGATAGCAGAGAGAGGCGCCTCAGAAGGCGGCGTCGCGGAGCTTCGCCTTGTACTCCGCCTTGTACAGATCGTGGCAGGCCTTGCAGCTCGCCTTGGCGCCGTCGATATCGCCCTTCTTGGCCTTTTCCGCGCCATCCTTCGAGATCGCGACCCACTTGGGCATCCCGGGCGGCGGCTTCGACGCCACGTATTCCAGCGCCGACGCGATCTTCGCGCCGTCGCCGCTCGTGGTCGCCGACTGCATCACCGTCTTCATCCAGCCCTGCATCGGACAAGCCTTCTGTCCTTTTGCACCGCAGCCAAAATCCTTCCCCTCGGCGACAGTACCGGGGACGTCCGCGGTCCCGTTCGCGGCCCATGCTGCGCCCGCAAAACCAATGCCGACGCTCATCAACACCGCGCTCATCAGCTTCATGCTCATCGACATCCGACGTCTCCTGTCATGCAAGAAGCAACCTCAGCCAGGTCATCGCAGCCCGGAGAATCGTATTGTGAACGTTCACATTCCTGGTGTCAACCAGGTTCGGCCGACGCGCGGCTGTCCTCGATCCCGATGGGCGCGCAGCGGCGGCCGGCCGCGGCGTCCGCGCGCGGAGTGTTGACGCGGCGCGCTGGAGGAGCCCCGCCAGCCTTGCCCTCCCTCGGGCTCGGGGATATCCCCGCCGGCCCATCAATTGGCGTTGACACCGGCCATGTGATCGTTCACATTCCCCTCGACAGGGTTCCTTTTGCTTCGCTTCGGGCGGGTTGTCATGCGCGCCGAGACCTTCGTCATCTGATCGGTCTTGGCACCGAGCCCGTTCGGTCGGTCATCACGGAAGCGATCGCCGATCGATGGTGCTTGGCGTTTTGCCAATTTCAATGCACTGGAGACCACGGCAAGCCTCGGTTCGGCTGTCGTGAGATCTATTGTCCACTGGAATTCTCCGAGATCCGGCAAGGCGGCCGGACGGCACCTTTGGGTGCGGCGTGACCTATGTTGCGGCGGGCTCTGGTCAGCCCCTCCTCGGGTGCACGGTGTCATCACATCGGCCCGTCCGGGATCAGGCGCTCCAGGTTCCGTCACACTGCGGGACCTGCTCTGGGTTGACGGACAAATTTTCGATACGACCCCCCTGGAAAAGCGACGCTACGCCAGCAACTTATCCATGCATCGAAGGGGCCGCCTTCACTCCACAGCCTGCGTAAGCTCGTCCAGGTCCCCTGTAGGCTGACGCGCGGGCAAGCCCCGGTTGACGTCTCTGCCGCTAGCGAGAGGCCCGTGCGCAAACCCATTAGAACTACAACGCTGTTCCTTTCCATGAGCCTCTGCGGGCGGATCCTGCTCGGGCTCTCCGCCGTGACCGCCGCGACGTTCGCGCTCACGCCCGTTGCGCTCGCCGCCCCCAAGGCGTCGAAGTCGATCGCGGTGCGCATCGAAGGCCCGAGGGCGGATGACATCCGCGAGGACATCCTCGCCATCGTGCCGGAGACGCTGGGGGTCGTGGACCCTGACGCGTTCTCGAAGTCGCTGAAAGGCGCCGGCCAGACCAAGCCCGTCGGGGATACGCTCGTGTCGAAGGCTCAGCGCAAGAAGGCCATCGACCGCATCCGCAAGGCAGGCAAGGCTGCGAAGGCAGAAGGGGTGATCTACGGCGTCTCGCGGACCAACAAGAAGAAGAAGAAAGAGGTCCACCTCGTCTACGTCGACGAGAACGCCGGCGACCTCGCCGTGGACAGCGCGGTGCCGCTGAGCGGCTCGCGGGACGACCGCAAGAGGGCGCTGGAAGAGCTGCTCGGCCCGACGCTGGCGCAGATCGCGCCGCCGCCTGCCGAGGAGGACGAGGCGAAGGGCGACCGGGAAGGCGAAGGCGAGGATGGGAACGGGGGGGACGAGGAGAAGGTCGAAGGCGGCGAGGAGAGGGACGCCGACGAGGGCGGGAAGGGCGGCGAGCGCGAGCCGCACGAGGCCGGCTCGGCGCTCTTCTCGATCGAGCTCGGCGTCGAGTTCGTCGGCCGCTGGTTCGACTACTCCGATCCGCGCACGCGGAACCTCCCGCCTTACAGCGTCTTCGGACAGCCCGCGCTGTCGGTCTCGGGCGAGCTGTACCCGCTCGCGTCGACGGACATCGCGGTGCTCAAGGGCCTCGGGGTCACCGCGGGGTATGCGCGGGCGCTCGGCCTCAACTCGGCGGTGGGCAGCGGCGACCCGATCAGCACCACCTACGAGCGCATCAACCTGGGGCTCCGGGAGCGGCTGTCGCTCGGCGAGGCGTCCGTGCTCGGGATCTCCGCCGGGCTCCGGTTCCTGACCTTCGAGATCGACGCGCCGGCGGACCTCGCCAGGACGGTGCCGAACGTCTCGTACACCCTGTTCCGGGCGGGGCTCGACGGGCGCTTCCCGGTCGGCCCGATCGCGCTGGCGCTGGGCGCCGAGTACATCCTGCCGCTCTCGTCAGGCCCGGTCTACGAGCGGTTCACCGGGGCGAGCGTGCAGGGCATCGGCGCGCTGGCCGGGGTGATGGTCCCGGTCGCGACCGGCATCGAGGCGCGCCTGATCGTCGAGTACGCCCGGTTCTTCTCGTCGTTCCAGCCCGAGCAGGGCGACGCGTACATCGCAGGCGGGGCCATCGACCAATACCTGGGACTGCGGCTCGCCGGAGCCTACGTCTATTGAGAGAGAGGTAGCACGTGACGTTCATGACTTCCCTTTACGGGCGCGCCGCGCTCACCGCGGCCGCCCTGCTGACCGGCGGCGCGCTCCTCCTGAGCTGCGCTGGGACCCTGGACGAGGACGAGTTCCCCCTGGGCGACCAGGGCAGCGGCGGCACCGACGACCAGGGGGCCGGCGGCGGCGGCGCCACGACGGGCGGGGGGTCGAGTGGATGCGCCGAAGCGCCGGCCCTGGTCGCGATGAAGTGCGCCACCGCCGGCTGCCATGACGAGAACTCCAAGCTGGCGGGCCTCTCGCTGGCCGCCGGGTGGGAGAACACGCTCCGGGGCCAGGCGTCCGTGTGCGGCGACGGCAGCTCGGTGCTCGTCCCGGGCGACCCGGACGCCAGCACGATCTACACGAAGGTCACGCCGGACCCGCCGTGCAACGAGCGGATGCCGTTCGGCGGCGCGGCGCTCAGCGACACCGAGATCGCGTGCATCCGCGACTTCATCGCCGCGCTCCCGCCCTGAGGAAGTGAACGAGCGTCTGGCCGCCACGGCGGCGCGGGCGGTGCGGTCGTCTCCTCGATGAGCCCACCTCGCTGGCGCGACGTAGGGCACTCTCGGCGCTCTAGCCCCTGGTTGCTCCTTGATTCACCGTCTTGCCGGAGCCGTCACGGGGCAACCGCGAGCCTCTGCAGACGCCGCCCTGGGCTGTCGCCCAGCTCAGGGGCAGCTGCCGGCGAAGCTCAGGAAGCTCTGTACGCAGGCGTCCGCCTGATCTTGGCTGGTGAGCGGCATGGTGGTGAGGGTGTTGGCCACCGACACGTATCCGCACTGGTCGGGCTCCGGGCCGAACTGGCCATTGACAGCGAACTCGACGAAGGGGCCCTCGTGGCCATTGTCTTCACTCTTCAGATAGTAGTAGATGCTGCCGGGGCCCATGGAACCCGAGTAGTTGATGCACTTGACGGGGGGGGTGGGGGGACCCCACCCGGGCATGCCATCACACGGGCACGTCGGCCCCGTGGGCTGGCAGGTGCCGCTCTCGCAGGTGAAGCCCGACCCGCACGAACCGCAGTCGAGCGTCTCGCCGCAGCCATCGGCCATCGAGCCGCAGGTCGCTCCCTGAGCGGTGCAGGTGGTGGCGACGCAGACGGGCGTCTCGCAGTTCGCCCCCGTCCAGTCGGGCGCGCACGTGCAGGTGTACCCGTCGACCTGATCGTTGCACGTGCCGTGGACGCAGGGGCTCGGCGCGCATTCGTCGATGTTGGTCTCGCAGTCCGTCCCCGTCCAGCCGGGCGCGCACGTGCAGGTGTAACCGCTCTCGGTCGCGGCGCAGGCGCCGCCGTTCTGGCAGGGGCTCGGCGCGCATTCGTCGATGCTGGTCTCGCAGCTCGTCCCCGTCCAGCCGGGCGCGCACGTGCAGGTGTAACCGCTCTCGGTCGCGGCGCAGGCGCCGCCGTTCTGGCAGGGGGCCGAGGCGCAGGGGTCGGTGGCCTCCCCGCTTTCGTCGCCGTCGGCCGCGGAGGGGCCGGCGCTGGTACAGCCCGCGAGCAGCAGGGTGGAGAGAGCCGGGATCGTCAGAGAGTGGAGAAGTGAGCCTGCAAGAGACCGCATGGGTGGTCATCCTTTCAATGTTGTGCTTGCGCTGGCTGGAGAAGGGTCGGGCCGGTCTGTTCAAGTTTGATGCCAGTGCCGAATCGGCGCTTTCGGAGGTGATGTTGACGCAGGCCCCTGCATGGCATTCGGTGTGTGCGCGCCGCCAGCTCCCGTCGCCCAGGTCCAGTCGCGCGCCGCCGCCTGCTGCTGCTGCTGTCTGAATGCCTCACCTGCGGAGATCACGACGCACCGCCGTGACCGACCGCGGCGACCCTGCCGAGTTCGATGAGGGAGCGATCTTCCACCATAGGTTCAGGCGAGGATGCAACAGCGACGAGCTCGTCCGTGCGTTTGTCTTGCCGTTCATGGACAGCTCGCTGCCGTTTCTGGACAGGCGCCATCGTTCGCGCGCGCGAGAGATGGCGATCTGCGCGATACGTCGAGGTCGAGCCCGACGACCGGTACGCCATGGTGAGCTGTGGGCGGCTGGCCCGGGGTGGTGTTGTCGCCGGAGTTGTGGCTCGTGGGGGCCAGCGCTCGTGACGTTCAGGGCCGGCGCCGCGGCCGGAGGAGCGGTAAGCCCGCGGCCGCGCGCCCCGCGGACAGCGTCTCGGAGGGGCTCTCGCCGAACCGGCGCTTGTATTCGACGCTGAACCGCCCCGGGTTGCCGAGCCCGAGCGCGGCCACGGCGCCCGCGACCGACGTGCCGGCCGAGGGCTCGGCCAGCTGGCGGCGCGCGAGCTCGAACCGGCGCCGCCGCAGGAAATCCATCGGCGGTATTCCCCGGCTCGCCACGAAGGCTGCTCGCAGGGACCGCTCCGGCACGCCCGCCGCGGCGACGATGTCGGCCAGCGCGATGGGCTCCGCGGCGTGCGCGGCCATGTACTCTTCAGCCTTGCGGACGCACGCCGGGGCCACGCGCGGCTGCGGTGCATCGAGGATCTCCGATAGGCTGTGCCGGGTGTGTACCAGGAGGCTCGTGAAGAGAGCACCACGCAGCGCAGCGAGCAGCATTGGCGAGGCCCAAGACTGCGCTATCTGGCGGCGGAAGAGCTGCGCGACCTCGTGGACCGTGCTGCCCGGTCCGTCCTCGATGTCGAGCGCCGTACCGAACAGGATCGGGCCGCGCAGCGCAGCGCCCGTGAGCGTGGTGAAGTGGGCGTCGAGCGCTCCGCGGTCGATCACGAGGGTCCGCCCGTGAAACGCCCCGCTGACATCGAGCGAGCAGGATCGCCCTGGTGAAAACAGCGCGGCGCGCCGGCCCGGCAATGTAAATTGTGGTGAGCCAGCCAGGTAGATCCGGCGGCTCCCGTGCCCCTCGCGGGGTCTCCAGAAGCGTGCAGGTGGCGAATCCGCCCGCACGCAGCGTAGGCGGTCGTCGGAGCCGTAGCGCGACGCGATGCCGGGAATGCCGAGGGCCGTCTCGATGCCTGGTTGTCGTCTGCCCGGATCGTCGAATGTCCGGTTTCCAAACGGAGGCCGCGGGCGCGCGGCATGAACACCACATGACCCACGCCAGGCGCTCGATCGAGCCGCTGGTCCCCGCGGGTCCTGCGCCGGCGCGGCGCTCGCCGCGCTCGCGCCGTACTGCGCCTGGATCTCGCGCGCGAGCCGGCGCAGGAACTGGGTAGAAAGGCGAGTTTCAGCTCAGCCAACCCGGGACGCAGGGCCTCCGCCCGGCGGCGCGCCCGAGGCGCCTTCCTGGCGCGGCGCGGATCCGGTAGTCCTCGCCCTGCCTCCGGTCCGCGCATGCCCCCATCGACCACGCCTCCCTCCGTCGCCCAGCGCCTCGCGCGCGCCCTCGAGGTGCTCGTGCCGGCGCTCGACATCGTCGATGCGCGGGTCGACGAGGGCGCGCCGCCGGCCTGGTGCGAGGCGCGGGGCTGGACGGGCTTCCTGCTGGCGCTCTCCGACGCCGAGCTCGCCCGCTGCGAGGCCGAGGGGCTCGCCGCGTGCGTCGACGGCCTCGAGGGCGCGCCCCCGAGCCTCGTGGCCCTGGCGCGGGCCGCGGACGAGGCGGCCAGGCTGCCTCGGCGGCCGGTCGAGCGGCTCCCGCCGGCGTCGCTGGACGAGCTGCGGGCGGTGCCGGCGCGCAAGCGGCTCCAGCTGGAGGCCCTGCTCGGCGCCGTGGCGCCCATGGCCGCCCGCGCCCGCCGCCTCGTCGACGTGGGGGCGGGGCACGGCCACTTCACCCGCCTGGCCGCCGCGCGCTTCGATCGCGATGCGGTCGGCCTGGAGCGCGAGCCCGACCGCGTGGCCACGGCCTCGGCGCTGGCCGCCGGGGGGCGGGCGCGCTTCGTGGCGTTCGACGCCTTCGAGCAGGCGCTGGCGTTCGGTCCGGACGACCTGGCGGTCGGCCTTCACGCCTGCGGCGAGCTCGGGGACCGCACGGTGACGGCGGCGGCCGAGGCGCCCTGCGACCTGGCGCTCGTCTCGTGCTGCCTGCAGAAGATCGGCGCGCCGGCCCGCGCCCCGCTCTCGGCCGCGGCCAGGGCGGCGGGGCTCGTCCTTCGGCGCGAGGCGCTGGGGCTCACCAACCTGACGGCGCGCCCGGCGGGGGTCGAGGCCAGCCTGGACGAGGAGCTCCTGGCCCGCGAGCGGCGGCACGCGCTGCTGTCGCTGCTCCGCGGCCGCGGGCTCGACGTCGCCCTGGGCGAGGAGATGCGCGGGATCAACCGGCGGCGAGCGCACGGCGGGCTGCGCGAGCTCGCGGCGAGGGCGCTCGCGCTGCGGGGCCTCGGCCCGGCGACGGAGGCCGAGCTCCGCGAGCGCGAGGTCGCGGCGCGCGCGGCGTTCGGCCAGATGCGCCGGCTCACGCTGCCGCGCGCGCTCCTGGCCCGGCTCACGGAGGTCGCGGTCGCGCTGGATCGCGCGAGTGCCCTCGGCGAGCGAGGGCACGAGGTCGAGGCGGCGATCGTGTTCGAGCCCGAGGTGACGCCGAGGAACGTCGCGATCTTCGCGAGCGCCCGGCCGGGAGGGCTCGGCGGCTGACGCGGCCTTGCAGCGGCGGCCTCCGCCATGGGCCGCTCGCCAGCAGCCCTGCGGATCGGGTGCTTCCCTGGCAACAGCGCCTCGCTGCAGCCCCTTGATTCCAGGCGTTTCATGGAATGGCACGCACGGTGCACATCGCGGCGCCATGCAAAGACGTCAGTTCTTGGGAGGCGCCGCAGCAGCGGTGTCGGCAGCGCTTCTGGCAGGCAGGGCCCGGGCCGCCGGGCCCAGTGTGATCCGCGTCGGGGTACCCGGCGTCGGCGTGGCCAATCGCCCCGTCACCGGGGGAAGCTACTTCTCCCTCTTGCACCTCAAGGGGACCCTGGCCGAGGAGTTCAAGAAGGACGGCATCGAGGTGAAGTGGAACTTCTTCCGCGGCGCCGGCCCCGCCGTGAACGAGGCGGTCGCGAACAACCTGCTCGACATCTGGACCCACGGTCACCTGCCTTCCGTGGTCGGCCGGGCGAGCGGCCTCAAGACGCGGCTCCTGGCCAGCGCAAGCCGGCGCGGACACGCCTACCTCGTGGTGCCCGCCGACTCGCCGATCACCGGCGTCCGGGATCTGCGCGGCAAGAAGGTGGCTTTCCAGAAGGGCACGGCCTCGCAGCTGTCCGCGAACCGGATCCTCGAGGGCCACGGGCTGAGCGAGAGGGACATCCGGTCCATCAGCATGGATGCCTCCACCGCGAAGGCGGCGATCGCCACGAAGGACATCGACGCGGTGTTCGGCGGCACGGATTATCTCTCGCTGCGCGACCAGGGGATCGCGAAGATCGTCTACACGACGAAGGGGGATTCCCCGACCTACCCGAGCAACTCAGGCATCATCGCGCGGGAGGACTTCATCAACGACTACCCCGACGTCGTGCAGAAGATCATCACGCTCGCGGTGAAATCAGCGGCGTGGGTCGCCGACGAGAAGAACCGCACGCAAGCCTTCCAGCTCTGGTCGAAGTCCGGCACGCCCTTCGCGAACTACAAGGAAGCGCAGCAGGGCGAGGACATGAAGCAGAACGCCAGCCCGCTGCTCGACGAGTACGCCATCGCCCGGTACAAGTCGGCGGTCGCCGACTCGAAGAAGTACGGCCTGATCAGGAGCACGTTCGAGGTCGAGCCCTGGACCGATCGGCGCTTCCTCAACCGGGCGCTGAAGGACGCCGGACTCGAGCGCTTCTGGGCCGAGTGGGACGCGAACGGCAAGCCGAAGGGCTGACGGCGCCGGCTCCGGCCCGCTGAGCGAAGAGGGATCCATGGCTGTTTCGACATCCACGTTGCGTGTTCAGGCTGCCGTCGAGCAGCTCCGGTCCGGTGGCATGGTGATCCTCGTCGACGACGAGGCGCGCGAGGACGAGGGAGATCTCGTCGTCCTGGCGGAACATGCGACGCCGGCCGCCATCAATTTCATGGCGACCCACGGCCGGGGGCTGATCTGCCTCGCCCTCACCGAAGATCAGGTGGACCGCCTCGCGCTGCCGACAAACGGGTTGAAACCACGAGAAAAAGCAGGAATTCCACAGGGAGACGGGGAGGCGGGGAGCGAGAGACGGCAAGAGGGAGAAATTCATTCTTTTTTCTTCCTCCCCGCCTCCCCGCCTCCCTGTGAAAATTCTCCGGGTTTCAACGTGCTCGGTGTTCTAGGCTCTGCCCGATGAACCGCGACTCCGCTAGATCCATCGGTCGATCTCGCGCGGAACGACCATGAGCGGAGCGCGTGCGCGCAGGCGGCTTCCAGATCGTGATCCCCTTCGAGGAGAGGTGGCACCGCGAGGGCGACACGGAGCTCGGCAACCGCCAGTTCGTCGTCGCCGACCCCGACGGCTATCTCCTGCGGTTCTTTCCCGACCTGGGCCAGCGCCCTCTGCGCTCTTGATCGCTCTCTCCGCGTGTCAGAAATCCGGCCATGGATCTGTCGCGCGAGCGAAGAGAGATTGCGCTGCGGGGTTCGACGTGGACCAGGAGGAGGCGGACGACATGGCCACGCGCCATTGGGGTCGTGGCGCCGAACCTGAGCAAGGGTGGCCCTCCGCCCCCGCGCGCTCGGGAGGCCCCTCCATCGCCGCCTCCGCCGACCCCCGCCACGCCGGCGCCCCGGCATCGGACGCCTGACGGGCGACCTCGACAGGATTGGCACTGTATAGTAGACAACGTGCCATGGCAGATCCTGATTCAATCGGTGTGCCGCCGGATGGGGAGGAGTTCGAGCTCCCCGATCCCATCCCGGCGGAGGGTGTCGATGCTCGATGTCGCGCGATCGAGATCGTCGAAGGTCCGCAGCTCGGAGCCCTGGCGGTCATCACCGAGGGGCCCGCGGGAGCGACGCGCGCGTGGACCAACGTCGGCCCGGGCTGGGAGCACGGCTGTCAGCTCGCGCGGAGCGACACATGAGCCTCGCGTACCCGGCCGGGCTGCACGTGGATAGGAACTCGCTCGGCCCCGGGCGACTCGAGTCGATGGCCTGGCACGTGGAGCGGCCGCACCTGGCCCCGCGGTGCCTGCCCCTGGCGGGGGTCGACGCCGACGGGCAACGCAGCCTGATCTGGGTGAACCACGACCAGGCCGCGCCGGACGGCGCGATGAAGGAGCGCTGGTTCGCGGTCCCGTCCGAGGTCCCCGCGGTGCGCCTCGAGCTCGACAGGGTGTCGCTCCCGTCCGGGGTCGGGAGCTCCGGCGCGTTCCAGCTCCAGATCCTGGACGCGGCGGGCTCCTCCGTCCTGTTGTCGGCGTCGTTCACGCCCACGAGCACCCCGACGGACTGCATCACGCCATCGCTCGCGGTCACCGCGGGGCTGTCGTACCGCGCGCGGGTCGTCGTTCGCAGCGGCGCGACGCAGGCCACGTTCCTGTGCGGCAGGCTCCGCATTCGCCCGGTGGGCGCCACGGGGGTCCTCTACCCCGACTTCTACCGTCTGGACGTGCACCCGGCGCTGCTCCACGGCTCCAGTGAGGCGGGGTACGAAAAGCTCACCGCCTGGCGCAACCCTCGACATCTCCAGATGTCCAACCTGGCGTATTACGCGCTGTCCACCGACGCCGACGTCCTTGACGTCGAGTATTACGACACGGTGAACCGGCGAAACGGAAACCGGTCGTATCCGTCCGTCTGGGCCGACGGCGAGCCCATCGATCCGGTGCTCCCCGTGGCGTGGAACTCGACCACGTTCAGCAGGGTGAGCGTTCCGGCCGCACGCAGCGCCGTGCCGCGCAAGATCAGAGTCTATTCTGGTCCTCAGATGGCATCCCCGTACACGGCGTCGCTGGTCGCCGTCCGTGGCGAGAACATCGGCGTTTTCCCTGGTGGGATCTACGTGCCAGCCGCATCGAACTTCGAGGTCACACCTCCCCCGGCTCGCGTGATCATCGCCATCGTCGATTCGAAGGGCGCGGGCGCGTACACCGCGTTCTCTGGCATGACGTCGTGGCAGCTCCAGATGCAGCGCAAGGGCCTCGAGTTCATGACCCATGGCAGCGGTGGGGATGGCCTCGTGCATCTTACCGGGACGGCGACGCCTTCCGTCGCCGCGTGCCGCGCGCTCGCCAGAAAGATCCTGGCGCACCGTCCCGACGAGGTGATCGTCCAGATCGGAAGGAACGACTTCGCCAACCAGAAAACGACGGCCGCGAACGTGGTCCAGTTCAAGGTGGACCTCGCGAACGCGATCAAAGAGGCCGATCCGCGCGTGGTGGTGCGCGCCATGACCTACACGCGCGAGGTGACCGAGAACGACGTCGCCGGCACGTCCTGGGACGCGCAGCGCGACGCGGAGGCGGCGGCGGTCGCCGCGCTCGCTCCGTGGGGCGAGGTGATCCATGCCGATTCCGCGTGGACGTCGGAGGCGGCGGCCGCGCACAACGCGGCGGACACCATTCATCCCAACGAAAAGGGGCAGGAGAAGATGACGGCGATATGCGCCGGGGACGCCTTCCCGTTCAGCCCGATCCATCTTCCGGGGCTCTTTACCTGGGTCAAAGCTGGGTTTGACCTCCCCGGTGGGGCCGTGACCGGGACGCCCGCCGGGTTCGGCCCCTCACCGCCTGCCCTGACCGCTGCCGGCACGTCGACGGTCACCGGCTTGCTGCATGTCGAGGTGGTCCTGGGGGGGCCGCGCGGCACCGCGAGGTTCGACTGGAGCATTCACGGCGGTGGCGTGTGGGCAGAGAACAATGTCCTGGTGCCGTCGAGCGGCGTTGTCGCGCTCGGTACGACCGGGATCACGCTCACGTTCCCTTCTGCCACGTACAGCAACCTGCATTACTGGAGGTTGCCGCTCGGGATCGGCCAGGCCGTCGACCGGAGCGGGAACTCGAGACACTGGACGATCCAGTACCCAGGGAGCCCCGCGGCCTTCGAGATCGACGGCCTCAACCACGCGCCGGCAATCTCGTTTTCTAACATCCTGCAACAGTATCGCCTGAACGGGATTTCTCTCGCCGCGCCTTATGCCCTGTTCGCCGTGTTCAAGAAGAATTCCACGGCGCTCGGCGCCATCATCGGGAGGACGAACGCTGGCTCAGGGGCGCTGTTCTACAACAACACGGCCACCTCGTTGGCCTTCAGCGACGGCGCTGTGACCCGGCAGGTGACCGGGTATAACCCGCTCGTGGCGCACGCCGTGGGCGTGATCGTGAATGGAGCCAGCTCAGCGATCCTCATCGACGGCGCTTCGACCACGGTGTCGCTGAACAACGTGACGGTGACCGGGCTCACGCTCGGCGGAGACAGCCAGAGCAGCTTCCCGCATGACGGCACCCTCCTCGAGGCGCTCGCGGTCTCCGGCGTCCCCTCGGCGAGCGCGGTTAGGAACCTGTTCCGCCGCTTCCGGCACGATTACGGCACCCCGTAACGGCGGCGCCTGGCAGACCGACCGTTCGCTCGTCTCCGCGTGGCTCGAGCGTGTCCGCGTGGTCGGCATCTCCGGGCCGCCTGAGACCCGCGCGCAGCAGCACGCTGGACGCGCGGAGCTATGGATAACTGACGGTGATCTCGGCGAGGAAGGTCCTGCCGTTCTGCCGGCTCGTGGCCGAGAGGTAGCTCTCCGCGGCCGGGTAGTCGTACCGCGTGTCCATCGCGTTGTAGATGCCGATCACATAGCGGCTGTGGAAGCGCTGGAGCTCCCCGGACACCGTGAGGTCCGCGACGATCGCGCCCGCTGTCTCGTCGGCCGAGCTGCGGCCGATGCGCCGGGGCGCCTCCAGGTTGATCCGGAGCCCCGCGGCGGCGAGCCGCTCCACCACCGGGACGACGCCGCGAAACGACGCGAGGTGCTCCGGTGCGTTGATCAGCCGCTCGCCGCGCCTGAGCTCGCCGCGCTGGTAGCCGTACGTCGCCGCGAGCATCCAGCCCTGGCGCCACTCGCGGCGGAGCTCGACGTCACACCCCGCCACGAACGCGTCTCGACGGCTGTTCACGTAGCGCACGACGCCGGGCTCGCCGGGCCTGTCCTCTTCGGAGGTGATCCGGTCCGACAGCTTGCTCGCGTGAACGGCGCCGAGCGCTGTCCAGTCGTCGCCGACGCGCTGCGAGTACTCGATCTCGGCGGAAGCGATGGACTCCGGCTTGAGCACGAGGCCCCGCGCGGGGTCGACGGCGGGCACCTGCGTCTTGCCGTCGGTGTAGAACTGCTCGGAGATGCTCGGGGCGCGGAAGGCGCGCCCGCCCATGATCTTCAGGACCCCGCCCGGCGCGGGCCGGAGGATGACCGCGGCGCGCGGCACCACGATCGGCGCGAACGTGCTGTAGACGTCGAGGCGCGCGCCCCACGAGAGGCGGACCCACGGCGCGGGCGAGCTGTCGAGGATGAGGTAGCCGGCGCCGAAGCGGTACGGCACGGGCTTCGTGTGCGCGCGGCCGTCCGCGAGCACGCTGCTCAGCGTCGCCTCGGGGTGCGCCTGCACCTCGCCGCCGCCGGTGACCCTCAGCCAGGGGAGCGGCGTCCACGCCGCCCTGAGCTCGCCGCCCAGCCAGGTGCCGTGCTGCTGCTCGAAGATCGTCCCCTCGTCGAACGCGTAGGCGCCGTGCCAGACGAAGCGGTTCACGTGGGCGCGCGCCATGAGCTGCAGGTCGGGCGTGAGCCGCGGCTCGAACCGCACCTCGGCCATCATGTGCGCGTCCTCGTAGCTCGTCCCGAGGTCGTTGAGCCGCGTGCCCACGTAGCCGATCGGGACGAGCTGCTCGCGCGCGTGGTACATCCACTGCGCCGTGAACGGCCCGTACCAGGCGCGCCCGGACGTGCCGCCGGCCCGGAAGGTCTCGGCGCGCTCGGCGATCTGCACGCGCGGGCCCTCGCCCGGGTCCCGCAGCGCCACCGGGACGTCGAACCCGTCGGAGCGCGCCCCGGAGACGCTCGCCTGCACGCCCGCGTCCCTGCGGGCGTTGTAGTGGAACCCGGCGCGCGCGTGGCCCACGCCGTCGTAGTAGGTGCCGGCCGCCGCGTGCGCGCTCGTGGGCTCGTCGCGCCCGCGCGGGACGAGGTTGACGATGCCCGAGAGCGCGCCCGTGCCGTAGAGCAGCGAGCCAGGGCCGCGGACGACCTCGATGTGATCCACGTCGTGGAGGTCGTCGCGCGCGTCGGAGCCCACGAACGAGGCGTTCAGCACGTTGTCGTTCGTCGAGTGGCCGTCGGAGAGGACGAGGAGCCGGTTGCCGTAGTCGAGCGGCTCGCCGAGCCCGCGGATCCCGGCCGAGTAGACGACGCGATCGTTCGAGAGGTAGATGCCGCGCGTGCCGCGCAGCGCCTCGGCGATGGTCGGGTACCCGAAGGCGCGCAGCTCGTGCTGCTCGATGACGCTGATGGATGCGGGCGCGTCCTCCAGGCGCTCGACGACGCGCGAGGCCGACGACACCTCCCGGAGCGGCGCCAGCGTGACGTCGCGCAGCTCCGCCTGCTGGCCGGCCGTCACCTCGATCGTCCGCTCGACGGGCGCGAAGCCCCGCAGGCTCACGCGGACGCGGCGCCGGCCCACGGGGACGCCCTGGATCACCGACGGCGTGAAGCCCATGGGGCGGCCGTCGATCTCGACGAGGGCGTCGGGCTCGTCGGCGCGCACGAGGATCGAGCCGGTGAGCGGGCTGAGCGTCGCCGTGATCGGCACCGTCTCGTGCGCGGCGACGGTCAGCGGCTGCGGCGCCGCCTCGAAGCCCGGGCGCGAGAAATGGAGCACGTGGCGGCCCGGCGGCAGGTCGAGATCGCACGGGGCGGTGCAGGCGGCCGGCGCGCCGTCGTGGTCGACGCGCACGGTGGCCTCGCTCGCGCCGCGCACGTCGACCCGCACGGTGCCCACGATGCGGCGGAGCACGATGAGGACCTCCTTGCTCTGCCCCAGCTTCACCGGCACGTCGTCCACGGCCACGGGCTCGTAGCCCGCGAGCTCGACGAGGATCCGGTAGCGCCCCTCGGACATGGCGAGCCGGCGCGGCGCCGTGCCGCGCGCGCCGAGGTCCTTGCGATCGACGTAGATCCTGGCCCCCGGCGGCGACGTGACGATCTGGAGCACGGCCACGCGCGGCGCGATCCGCTGGAGCGCGGCCTGGAGCTCGGCGACGACCTCCGGGTCGGCCTCGCCCTCGAGCGCGTCGTCGTAGTACCGGTGCGCGTCCGCGAAGCGGCCCAGCTCCTCGTAGGTGAGCGCGATGTTGAAGACGACGTTGCGGTTCGGCACGAGCCGGTTCGACGCGAGGAAGTGCTCGAGGGCGGCCTGGAACTGCCCCTGCTTGTAGAGATCGCGGCCCAGGTCGAAATGGAGGTCGGCCTCGTCGGCCTGGCCCTCGCCGTCGGCGCGGGCGGCGGGGGCCTGGAGCATGGCGCCCGCGAGGAGGGGCACCGCGGCGAGCCTCCACCGGCGAGCGCGCGTGGTCGAGGGCGCTCGACGCATGCAGCTAGCGGCGCTCGCGCAGGCGCGTCGCCTTCGTCGGCGCCGGCTCGCTGCTGGCCGGGTACGGCGACGACGGCGCGAGCACCGCGCGCGGGCGGCCCGCTTTCGCCGAGCCGAGCGGCGCGAGCGCGGCGCCGGCCGTGGCGAACCCGCTCGCCGCGGCGGCCGCCGCGGCCGTGGGCGGCGAGGCGACCTCCGGCGGCGGCGGCGGGAGGGACGAAGGCCCGGGATCCTCGATCGAGGGCGCGGGAGGCTCGTCCTGCGCCGGCGCGACCTGCGAGGCCGCCTCGCCGGCGGGCGGCGCGCCCGGGGCCGGCGCCGCGCCGCGCCCGAGCCACGCGGTCGCCGCCATGCCCCCGAGGAGCGCGATGAGCGCCGCCGCCGCGAGGGGCGCGACCATGCTTCGCCGGCGCCGCTCCTGTCGATCCCCCGCGGCGACGCGCTCGCCCCGTCTGGACGGCGCCGCCGTCGGCGCCAGCGATTCATCCGGGGGCAACGTGTGCACGGAGGGAGGTCCGGCAGCCGACGTCCGCGCGGGCGGCACCGACGGCGAGGCCGCGGCGGTGGGCGTGAGAGATACGACCGACACCCGCGCGGGCGGCACCGACGGCGAGGCCGTGGCGGTGAGCGTGAGAGGAGCGACGGACACCCGCGCGGGCGGCATCGATGGCGATGCCGCCGTCGCGACGGAGGGTGGAGCGGAGACCCGCGTGGGTGGCATCGAGGAGGCGCGCTCCTTCGCCTGCTCGCTCATGCTGTGCCGGGACCCACGCGTGGGGCCGATCGGCCCGGTCAGGGTCTCGGCTTCCTCGTCGATGGCCCGCGGGCGGTCCGGCGCCGGCGGCGCGTCGACGGCCTCGTTCCCCATCGCCCTGCGCAGGATGCGCGCCACCGTCTGGCGCGCGGACTCCGACCCGAGCGGCTCGAGCAGCGTGGCCAGCTCGGCGATCGTCTGGGGACGGCGCGCCGGATCCTTCTCGAGGCACATCAGGATGACCCACTCGAGCGGGAGCGGGATCTCGGGCCGGTGGCTGCGCGGGGGCACGGGCGCGTCGGTCACGATGCTGACGAACAGCGCCGAGACGGACTCGGTCTCGAACGGCAGCCGCCCTGTCAGGAGCTGATAGAGCGTCATGCCGAGCGCCCAGATGTCGCTGCGGGCGTCGACCGTCCGGGTGCTGCGGATGTGCTCCGGCGACATGTAGCGGGGGGAGCCGAGCACCACGGCGGATGCGGTCAGCTGGGCGTTCAGGCCGAGCACGCCCTCCTCGGACGCCTTCGAGATGCCGAAGTCGAGCACCTTGATCAGGGTCGAGCCGTCCTTGCGGCTCGCGAGGAAGAGGTTGCCCGGCTTGAGGTCGCGGTGGACGATCCCGAGCGAGTGCGCCTCGGCGAGCGCCTCGCAGGCCTCGATCACGTAGCTGACCGCCTGCTCCACGGGCAGCGGGCCCCGCGATTCGAGCAGCGCCTCCAGATCGATGCCATTCAGGTACTCCATCACGAAATAGGGCAGATCGTCGTCGGTCTGCCCCACATCGATGACGCGGGCGATGTGCTCGCTGGCGATCGCCGCCGCGGCCTGCGCCTCCCGGAAGAAGCGCTCCGTGGCGCCGGGCGTCGTGCGCCCCTCGGGCAGCAGGAACTTCAGCGCGACGCGGTGGCGCAGCGAGAGGTGGTGCGCCGCGACGACGATCCCCATGCCGCCGCGGCCGAGCACCCGCTCGACGCGGTACTTGCCGCCGACGACATCCCCGACGCGCGGAATCCTGCGCCATGAAGCCGGTTCCGCCGCGTCCGAGCCTGCGTGGGCCATCGGCCGCCAGTATACACCAGCACCCCTGGGACCCGGCACAATCTCGGCCGTCCGCCGGCGCTGTGTGTGATACGCCCGCTCCCAGCCCCACCCGCTCTGTCGGGCGGCGCTCCAGGCGGGGTGTGGCGCCGCGCGCTCGCAGCAGCGGTGGCGCGGCGAGCGGTGGTGCGGCGAGCGGTGGCGCGGCGAACGGTGGTGCGGCGAGCGGTGGTGCGGCGAGCGGTGGTGCGGCGAGCGGTGGCGCGGCGAGCGGTGGCGGACGGGGCAGGGGGCGCGCGAGCCGGCGGGCCGGCCGACAACCGCCGAGCGGGCACCGGCATTGCGCACCGCGTGGTGGTTCGTCTTCCGTGGATGACGCGCATCGCTATGCTGGCCACCGGTCTCTCACCGAGGTCACATCGTGGATGAATTCACCGTGATAGGCGCCGGGCGCCGAGCGTCACGGGGGCGCCGCCAGCCGATCGGGAGCTGCGGGCCAGAGCAGGCGGCGCGCGTTGCCGCGGTAGATCTTCTGCAGCACGGGCGCGGGCAGGTGGATTCCGTAGATCCTCCAGAACCCCTGGCGGCCGTTCGCTGCCTCGGTGTCGAAGTAGTCGTCGTCGGTCTCGAGGAAGCGCGCATAGACCTCGTAGCCTGCGGTCCTGGCGCTCTTGAGGTCGGTGCCGAAGAGCACGCGATCCTGGTAGCGCACGAAGAAGCGGTGCGCCGCGCGCGGCTGCCGGCCCAGCTCGCTGATGCTGGCCGACATGTCGACCTGCAGATTGGGGAAGCGATCGAGCCAGCCCGCGAGCTGCTTCAGGTCTTCGGACGAGCTTCCCATGTGCGCGCCCACGAAGGTGACGTCGGGGTGGCGTTCGATCACGCGGTTGCGCTCCTCGAAGAGCCGCGCGCGGGTCGGAAAGCGCGTTTGGTCCGCGAACGACCAGCCCGGGAACTCGTGCAGCTCGTGCCAGCGCTCGTTCTTCGCGTCCAGCGGGGCGAAGAACGCCGCCGGGTCGGCCACGTGCCAGAGCACGGGCCGGCGGTAGCGCGCGCACGTGCGCCAGACCGGCTCGAGCTCCGGGCTGTCGAGCGCGACGCGCCGGCCCTCGGGCGTGCGCACCGTGAGCCCGAGCTCCTTGAAGATCTTGAGCCCCTTGGCCCCGGCGTCGAAGTCGGTCGCGAGCTGCGCCGCCACGCGCTCGCCCCAGCCCGGCGCGCCCACGAGCGCGAGGTCGAGGTTGGCATAGGTCAGGAAGCGCCCTGGATAGGCGCGATCGAAGCGCTCGAGCTCGCGCAGAAGGCGCTTGCCCGAGGAGCCATCGAGGTTGACCAGGGTCTCGACGTGGAGCGCGTCCATGCGCGCGACCTCGGCCGCCACGTCGACGACCCGGTGCAGGTGCGTGTGAACGTCGATTGCGGGCACGGCCAGGTGGGTGATCGCGGTGCGCTCGAGCGCCAGGAGCGGTATGGGCTGCCAGTCCGCGAGCGGCAGCGCCGCGATGCCGGCGGGTCGCGACGGCGCCGCGAATGGCGCTGCCGGGCCGCGAGCGCACGCGGCTGGCAGGAGGAGAACGAGCATGAGCGCTGCGACGTGCGCGCGGGACACGAGGCGACCTCTGGACGCGAGCATGACGGAGCATAGCGCGCAGGAGGCCGCTCTCGCCGAGGAGCGCCTCGGGGCAGATCACCGAATTGGCATGATATGCTGCGGGGCGCAGGCGGAACGGAAGGAGGCAACGTGCTTCGACTCCACTTGGCTCTTGGTTGCGCGGTCTTCATGGTCGCAGCGTGCGGCAACGATGTGCACGAGGTGGCCGCGACGGGTGGCGCTGCCGGCAATGGCTCTGGCGCCACCGGCGGCGGCGGAGCCGGCGGATCCGTCGCGAACGGCGGCCTGGGCGGCGCCGTCGGCTCGGTGGGCACGGCCGGCGGCGAGGGCGGCCACGGCGGCGCCGGCGCTGCCGGCGGCGACCCGGGCGGCGCCGGGGGCAGCGTCGCGGGCGGGGGCGTGGACAACGCGGCCGACCCGTGTGGGGGAGCGTTACCGATCACGTGTGGCGATCGTTTGAATCACAGCACGACGAGCCAGGGGCGCGCGAACGTGTGGACGGGATACGCCCTGACCGCTCGTGCCGAGTCGGGGCGTGAGACGGTCTATGCCTTCTCCTCGACGACCGAGTGCATGGTGGTCGCAACGCTCGAGGACCTCGCGACGGACCTGGATCTTCTGCTGCTTTCCGCCTGCGATCCCTTCCAGTCGAACGAGATGGCTTCCTCGACCCCGCTGGATCTGCAGACCGTCGAGACCGTGAGCTGGACGAGCGCGCCAGGCCAGACATCCTACCTGGTGGTGGACGGCTACGCCGGGGCCGAAGGCAGCTACACCCTCTCGGTCGACTGCGCGTGTCGATGATTGGACTGCTCCCATCGCGCCGGTCCTGCCGGTCGCGCAGCGCCGCCGGCCGTCCTGCGCAGTCCATTGGCCCTCCTGTACAAACCTCGGCGGCCTCCTGCGCAGCGCCGTCGGCCGTCCTTCACAGCCCATTGGCCTTCCTGCACACGACCCGGCGCCCTCCTGTGCGGCCCCGTCGACCCTCCTGCGCAGCGCCGTCGGCCGTCCTGCACAGCCCATTGGCCTTCCTGCACGAGCCCCAGCGCCTTCCTGTGCGGCCCCGTCGACCGTCCTGCGCAGCGCTGCCGGCCGCCCTGCGCAGCCTGGGCGCCTTCCTGTGCACCCACGTTGGTGTCCTGCGCAACATTCGCTCCTGTCCTGCGCAGCCTCCGCCACCCTCCTGCGCACCCCTGTTGGTGTCCTTCGTTACAGTCGTCCGGCCCCTGTGCAGCCCCGGTGAGTCTCCTGCGTAGCCCCGGCCTCGTCTCGCGCGCCTTTTGTGCATGTTGCGCAGCTCTTTCTCCCTCGTGCGCCCCCTCCGCCAGCTCCGTGGCCTGCTGCCCGCGGCGCAGGGCACGCCGCTCCCCCGTGCCGCGGCACACCGCCGCTACCAACCCTCGGCTCCGGCGCCTCCCTCGCGACGTGACCGACTCGTGCTCTCCTCTGACCAACGCCTTGTTCGCCGATCGACAAGATGAAGGACCATGCGCCCTCCCCCGCGGCCGGTCCGCAGGCCGTGGCGCCACGCACCTCCAAGCACACCTCTCCGGTTCCGCGACTGTCCGCGCATTGAGGACGGACAACCTGGCGCTCGGGGCGCGATCCACGCCGAGCAGTGTCCTAGCACTACTGCGGGAGGTTCGTCGCGGAAAGAGAGGAACCGCCAAGATCGCCAAGATTGCCAAATTTACGGGGAATGCACCACGCGCTTGACACCGGTACGGAGGAAGGACACTTTGAAGGTGATCAAGAGGCCAAGCCGTAGTCTTGCCGCCTTGAGATATGACAGAAGCTGCGCAACGTGGATCGGGGCAATGCACTCGCTGGCCTTGAGCTCGACGACGAGCTGACCATCCACCACGAGATCCAAACGAGCCTGACCCACCAGATTCCCCTTGTAATCCACGCCGATGGGCACTTGCCGGGCGAACGGAATGCGGCGCAAGGATAGCTCGACGCAGAGCGCTTCCTCGTAGATAGCTTCGAGGAAGCCAGGGCCGAGGGTTCGGTGCACTTCGAGCGCGGCGCCGATCACGCGGTGGGCGAGGCGATCCAACTCTGCGCCGGGCTCGCTCCTCACTTCTTCCTTGGCGTCCTTGGTGTCTTGGCGGTTCATCTCGTGTCTGTCGACACAACCCCGCCCTCAGTTGCGCACTCCGCCGTAAAAGAATGCAGTTGACCCTTTGGAGAGTGTGGGATCCCTCGACGGTGACACAGAGGGCATCGAGGGAGCCATGCGATGAGGGCGTACGCTATGGCGAGGCGGAGAGTAGTGAAGGAGTCGGCGAAGTGGCGCTCAGGCCGCGATACGGAGCGCGTAGCCTTGCGCTTCCCCTCGGACCGAGGGGGGGAAATGCCGCACGCGTTCAGCAACAATGAACGCATAGCAGCACAGGACTACGGACACGTGATGGTGCCATCCAGGGAACGACCGTCCTTCATAGTGGTCGAGCCCCAGCTCCCCTTTGAGCTCCTCGTAGGCGAGTTCCGTGCGCCATCGTTCCTTCAGGGTTCTGACGATCTGCTTCTTGCTCATCCGGCGAGGCAGCGTGGTCAGGGCAAACTTCGTCGGCTTCGTTTCGTCGTGCGGCCACTCGATCACGAGCCACAGGACCTCTCCGTCCTTGGGCTCGGACCCATCGTCATGGGCCGGCTTCACTCTGCGAAAGCAGAAGCGGCTGGCGAGCTTTCCGCGTGTTCCGGTGCGCCACGTTACTCGCCGGAAGGCCTGCAGCCCGAGCTCGATGCCGAGCTGCTGAACGCCGATGGCGGCGCCGTCCTGGCGCGAGGCCGGGTGCGCGGAGCTTCGAGGGCGGTTCGACGCCGCGGAGGCCGAGCTCAGGACGGGGGTGCCGCAGAAGATCGCGGCGGGGCTCGCGGCGCTGCGGGAGAAGGGGATGGCCGCGGCGGAGCTCGACGCGGCTCAGGCGAGGCTCGACGCGGGGGACGTGAAGGGCGCCGCGATCGCGTATGACGCCGCCGTGCGCGGCGCGGAGGGGACATGAAAGGCTCCAAGGACGTTGCGCGGCCTGGCTGGAGCGCCGCGGTGTTCCAGAGGCTCGTCGCGCTGGTCACGGCGCTGGCGGTGCTGGCGCCTTCGTTCGCGTGCGCCGGCACGCCGTACAGGCTGGACTGGGTTAGCACGGAATCCAGCGCGTCGTGCGAGGCCCCTTTCCTCGCTCACAACGGAGGGACGTACTTCCATGTGAACGACACGCCGCTCCCCACCTACGAGGTTCCGGACACGCTGGTGACCCACGATGACGGCTCGCAGAGCCACCAGGCGGAGGCGGAGTTCGACTCGGTGCTGCTCCGGTTCGGAGCGAACGACTTCCACTTCGGTGTGCGGAACGCTGGCGGTGACGACTGGTGCACCGACGCGCACGAGCTTGTGAGCCTCGTCTCGGAGCCGCTCGGGCTGAACAAGCCGCTCTTCCATGTGCGGCGCAGCGGGACGGCGTTCTCCGGCGCCACGACCCTCGACCTGAGCCTCGCGGAGGTCAACCCGGCGCTGGCGCGCGACATCGAGATCCTGCTGGCCGAGATCGCCAAGGAGCGCGCGGCGCTCGTGGCGAACGCACGGGCGGTGGGCCTGCTGGCGGAGAAGCTGGACCTGCTCCAGCAGCTCGACACCGAGCTGAAGGACCTGGTCAGCCGGCCGCTGGACGAGATCTCGCGGACCGACCTCGCGGCGATCCTGGACCGGTACAAGGACGCGGTCGCGCCGGAGACGCGCGCGGCGATGGAGCAGCTCGTCGACGACCTGAAGCAGAGCGTCAGCGATCTGGAGGACGAGCTCGCGCGGCTGATGGACGAGTTCGGCGCGCAGGCCGACGAGTTCGACGACGGGAGGGATCCCTATGCCGCGTACGCGGACGCGGTGCTCGCGGCGCTGGAGGCGGACGTCAGCGGCCGGGTGGTGGTCCTCCGGGCGGACTTCGTGGCGAACGTGCGGGCGTGGCGGGCCAACAGCGCGGCGCTGGAGATCGCGCTTCGCGACCGGATGGGCGTGTCGCTCGCGGAGACCAACGCGTTCCTGAAGGCGCAGAGCCGGATCACGGGGTTCGTGCGGCAGTTCATGGATGCGTCGGACTGGTTCATCGAGACGCCGATCCCGCCGGATCTGCGGGTGCAGGTGGACACGGTGCTGAAGCCGCGGTTCGACGCGCTCGCGGACCAGATGAAGGACGACCTCAACCTGTGGACGGGAGAGGGGTTCGATCTGGAGCAGACGCAGCTCTACCAGACGATCAGCGCGTTCGCGGGCGCGATGTCGACGGTCGCCGAGGGGTTCGGGGCATACGCGGAGGTGATGCAGACGCTCGTCCACGCGACGACGCGCCTCGGCGTGGGCTTCGTGCCGGTGGTGGGGCCGGCGCTCGACCTGTGCGAGGCCGTGACGGGCAAGGCGTGGTGCTTGCCGTCGGGGCAGGAGCTCAGCGACGAGGAGCGGATCTTCTCGGGGGTGGGGTTCGGAGTCGCGGCGATCGGGCCGATGTGGCGGGTGATCAAGACCGCCAGCGGGCTGCGGCCGGCCGCGATCCGGGTGGCGGGGGAGATCGCCGAGATCGAGGAGTTTTTCGCCCAGATCGTGAAGACGAACCGCGTCAGGGGGTACAAGACGCTCCCCGGGGCGATCACCAAGTTCGAGGTGGACATTTTCGAGAAGAAGGCGGCGAAGTTCCTGGTGGACGACGGTCGATCGCTCGTCGGGGTCGGCGATGACGGCGTGCGCGAGGTGGTCGGCATTCCAAAGCACTCAAGCCCTGGTGGCAGCGAGGGGGCGGCGCCCGACTTCGTGTCGATATCCAGCGGGCACCAACTGATCGTGAGCGAGGCGAAGGGCGGAAAGATCCCGGTCAGCAAGGTGCGCAAGCAACTCACGAACGCGATGAAGGCGCTGAAGGAGAAGGGGCTGGATGGGGACGTGGCCCGGTACGAGCTCATCATGGAGCAGGGGGCGAAATTCGATGATGAAAACGTTATCGTTCGGGACGGCTACCTGTTCAACTTAAGCACGCGCAAGAGAGTGACCCTGATAGACTCCGACAAAATCATCATGGTGATCCGGCTATGAGCGAATCAGAACCTTGGTTCTATGCGTGGTGTGACGACGCAGAACGGCTCGACGCGTTCGCCGCGGCGCTGTCGGCGCTCGTCAGCCCGGGGGCTCTCATCAGCCTGATGATGAGCTCCGAGGAGGGGTGCGAGACGCGCTCCGTGGACGAAGTGCTCGCGATGATCCGCGTCCACTTCGGAGGAACGAACAACGCTCACCTCCTCTCCGGCATGAGGCTGAACGATTCCGAACGCGACATGGTATTCGAGCTCAAGTGCTACACCGACGAATGCGAGCGTCGCCACCCTTGGGGCCCGCTCCGCTTGACTGCGGGCGAACGCACGTGGGATTTTTTCCCCTACGAGATCCTCGTGGGCAGCTACGCCCCGCGCTCCGTGGAGGCTGAGGCCGTGGTCGCCTACCACCTGGTTCAGGGTGACATCGAGGAGCTGCTGCTTCGCCTCTGCGCGCCGGACGCGAGCGGGCGTGTGCCGACCGGCGCCTGCACGATCAACCAGGAATGGCTCGCCCCGATCGAGATGTGCGCGACCTACAACGCGAACGCCACGGAACTCGCGCGCGACCTCGCCCTGTCCTGGGTGAGCATCCACGACAAGGAGAGCGTCTCGCGAATCGCGGGCATGTCGCTGGAGGCGCTGCACGCGAGGGTCGACGCCGCGCCGCACCGCGCGCGCGTGCCCATGAAAGGCCGCAGCGAACTCACGCGTTCGATCTCGCGCGAGACCGTGCTGAAGGCGCTCGCGACGCCGCCGGAGACGCTGCTCGAAGCGCTCGAGGCTGCGGCGGTGCCTGACGACGCATGGCGTGCTGCCGAGCCCCAGGCGCAGGAGATCATGGATCTGCTCCGCCAGATCGACGCGGCCGCCGATGGCGAGGGCCCGCCTGCCTGGCGAGCAGACATCACGACGCGCGGCCATGTCCGCTTCCTCGAAGAGCACGCGCCTTTCCACGTGCGCCGCCTGCCGAGCGGCGGCGTCATGCTGGCGACCCACCCCTACCGCACGCTCTGGCCGCTCTGGTCCGACGCCCTTTTCGCGCTCGGCCTGATGCCCTGACGATCCCGCTCAGTCGCCGCGGCGTGCCCGCCTCGCTCGAGCGCATCGATCAGGTTGTCGAGATCGCCGGCCGGCGCTTCGAGGAGCGATTCGCCTGCCCCCGCGAGCCGAACAGCGAGACGACGTTCTCGTGGGACGGCAAGGACGCCTCCGGGCGCCCCCTCGAAGGCGCGCAGCCGATCACGGTGCGGGTCCGCCACGTCTACCTTCGTCCGCGTCCGCCTCATCCTCGCAGAAACCCTGGCGGTGCTCCCGGGGCAGGCAGGGGCTCCTCCGGGGCGCCGGGCAATGCGGAGCGATCTTTTGAACGCCGCGGCGTGCCTGCCTCGTGCGTCGACCCGCGCTCATTCCAGCGGCAGGAGCGCCGATCCCGGCGTCACGTGACCGATACAATGAAGTGGTTGACAGCGACCGAACTCTTCTGATTTAGGACATCGGGGGGCATCATCCACATAGGGAGGGCGGGACGTGCTGTTGAAAACTGACACGGCGCTGCGGACGGACGCCTGCGCGGTGGCCGCCGATGACGGCTATGATGCCGTGATCGTGGGCTCCGGGATCGCCGGCGCGATCGTGGCCAACGAGCTAAGCCGAGCGGGCAAGCGGGTGCTGCTGCTGGAGGCGGGGGCGGGGACGAACCGGTCGATCTCCGGTTATGAGTCCTACCTTGCCAACTTCTTCGCGGCGTCGTCGAAGGACAACCAGTCGCCGTTCCCCGAGAACCCGAACGCGCGGATGCCGCGCAGCCCGGAGCTCCGCAAGCTCCAGCCGGGCGAGACCGACCCGGCTCCCTACGTCGTGCAGTCGGGCCCCTACGTCACCGATACCAACTACACGCGCGTGTTCGGCGGAACGACCATGCACTGGGAGGCGAAGACCCCCCGCATGCTGCCGGACGACTTCAAGGTCCGCACGCTGTTCGGACAGGGCGTCGACTGGCCGCTGAGCTACGAGGACATCGAGCCCGACTACCAGGTGGCCGAGCGCGAGATGGGCGTCTCCGCCGACGTCGGGGAGCAGACGTACCTGGGGCTCCGCTTCCCCGAAGGCTACGTGTACCCGATGAAGGGCCTGCCGCTGTCCTACCTCGATCAGAGGGTCGGCAAGGGCATCGACGGCACCGAGGTCAAGCTGCACGACCAGGCGTATTCCATCCGGATCCGCGCGTACCCGCAGGCCCGCAACGGCGTCCCCAACCCCGCATACGACGGCGGCAAGGGCTACGTGCCGGTGGGCGCCGTGAGCACCCACCAGGTGGAGGAGGGGGAGCGCTGCCAGGGCAACACCAACTGCGTGCCGCTCTGCCCGGTGCAGGCGCGGTATCACGCCGGCAAGACGCTGGCGAAGGCGCTCGAGACTGGGCGGGTCGACCTGATGGTCCAGGCGGTCGCCTCGAAGGTGGTGATCGATCCCGAGAGCGGGCGCGTCACCGCGCTGGAGGTCAAGGTCTACAAGGACCCGCAGTCGTCAGAGCACGAGACGGTGACCGTCAAGGGCAAGATCTTCGTGCTCGCCGCCGGCGCCATCGAGACCCCGCGGCTCCTGCTGGCCTCCGGCGTCCGGAGCAGCAGCGGGCTGATGGGCCGCAACCTGATGGACCACTCCTACCTGCTGAGCTGGGGGCTGATGCCCGAGGTCTGCGGGACCACGCGCGGCACGAGCTGCACCGGCGGCATCATCGATCTGCGAACGGGGCCATTCCGGCGGAGCCAGGCGGCCTTCAGCGTGGACATCCACAACGACGGCTGGGGGTGGGCGACGGGCTCGCCCTTCACGGATCTGGCCGAGCTCGTGGACCAGCACAACCACTTCGGGGACGAGCTGCGCCGCGGGCTCGTCGACCGCATCTCGCGCCAGCTCCTGTTCGCGTTCATGCTCGAGGTGCTGCCGAGCGAGAGCAACCGTGTCACCGTCGATCCGCGCTACACCGACCGCCTCGGCAACATGCGCCCGGTGGTCTCCTTCACGGTGCCGGAGTACACGATGCGCGGCGCCGCGTACGCGCGGCAGTTCGCCAGGACCATGTTCGCGCGCCTGGGCGTCGTGGATTTCTCCCGGTACGACCCCGGCGACTACGGCTATGTCGCCTACGAGGGCGAGGGGTACGCCATCCGGGGGGGCAACCACCTGGCCGGCACACACCTCATGGGATCGGACAGGCGCACGTCGGTCGTCGACACGGACCAGCGCTCCTGGGATCATGAAAACCTCTATCTGGTCGGCGCTGGCAGCATGCCTTCGGTCGGCACCGCCAACGTGACCCTCACCCTCGCCGCGCTCTGCTACCGGAGCACGCGCGCGATGCTCAAGCAGCTCCACTGACGCGAGGTGCGCCCATGATCAACTCGAGACGATCCGAACCTCCCGCGCCGCGCAACAAGATCGAGACGCTCGCCGAGCTGCACCATTACCTGCAGCACGCGCTCCAGCTGGAGCACGCCACGATCCCGCCGTACCTCGCGGCGCTCTACTCGATCAAGCCGGGGACCAACCCGGATGCCGTCCACATCCTGCGCGTGGTGGCGGTCGAGGAGATGCTCCACCTGACCCTCGCGGCGAACCTGCTGAACGCCGTCAAGGGCACGCCCGACCTGACGGTCAAGGGCTTCGTGCCCAGCTACCCCGCCTACCTGCCGGACGGCGAGACCGACTTCCAGGTCCACATCGCCCCCTTCGGCATCGAGGCCATCGAGACCTTCAAGAAGATCGAGCGGCCGAAGAAGGCAGGCGGGCGGCTCGTCCGTCGCGCCGCCCCGGCCGGCGCCACGGTGCTGGGCGCGCACCCCGGAGACGCCGAGATGCAGTACTACAGCATCGGTGAGTTCTACGCGGCCATCGAGGACGGCCTCGTGCGCCTGGAGGCGGAGGCGCAGGCCCGGGGCGAGACGATCTTCGTCGGCGATCGCGGGCGGCAGATCACCCCGGAGTACTACTATTCCGGCGGCGGCGAGCTGCTGCCCGTTATCGATCTGGCCAGCGCGCGCCGGGCCATCACCCTGATCATGGAGCAGGGCGAGGGCACCGAGTCCAGCATCTACGACCGGGAAAAGGAGCTGTCGCACTATTACCGCTTCGAGCAGCTCACCCACGGTCGCTACTACCAGCCGGGCGACCAGCCGGGCCAGCCGACCGGGCCGGCGTTCACCGTCGACTGGAAGGGCGCGTATCCCATCAAGACCGACGTCAAGCTGGCCGAGCTGCCGGCCGGCTCCGAGCTGTACGACATGGCGGCGGCCTTCAACCGCGCTTACGCGAAGTTCCTCGAGACCCTGACGCGGGCCTACAACGGCGAGCCGGCGCTGCTGATGAGCGCCGTGCCGCAGATGTTCGAGTTCCGCAACCTGATCACCCAGCTGATCCGCAACCCGCTGCCGAACAGCGAGTTCACCGCCGCGCCGACCTTCGAACTCTACCCGGACGCGGACGCCCCTGCCGCGGTCGCCGGCGCGAGCGCGGCGTCGAGCCGCCTCGATCGATTCCTCGCCTTCTCCGCGGAGGTGACCGCCTTTGCCGTGTTCGATCTGCACGGGACCGGGCAGGCCGAGGCGTATCTGAAGTCCGCTGATGAGGTCGTCGGCGCCGCCGTGGTGGACGAGCTGCTCGCGATCCACGGCGGGGCGGGGCAGGGGAGCGACAGGCAGGCGCGTGACGCCTTCCTGCGCCGGGAGATCTTCGGCCACGAGAAGCTCGGGCCGATCGCCCGCAACATCCTCAAGATGTGGTATTCCGGCGTCTGGTACGAGCTGCCCACGGCCTGGACCGAGGCCTACGGCCCCGCGCCCAAGGACGTGACGTTCGTCGTCTCGCCGTCCTCGTACGTGGAGGGGCTGCTGTGGACGGCGATCGGCGGTCACCCCGCCGGAGCCAAGCCGCAGGGGTTCGGGTCGTGGGCCGATCCGCCGCGCATCCCGTCCTCCGAGGACACGCCGGCGCGCCGGTCGCTGCCCGTCGTCGGCGAGCGATAGCGCGGCACGGGGGGCAACGTGGTGTCGCGAGGGATCGGCCGATGGCGGGGCCGATCGAGGGCCCGCCGGCGAATTCGAGGGTTGCGTCGAGCCGGTTCGGTGGGCGATAGAAGTCCCGGAGGAGGAGCGCATGGTCGGGATGGGGAGGGAGATCTGCGGCGACCTGAGGATCGCCGAAGACCGCGAGTGGCTCGTCACCAACGGCATCGGCGGCTATGGCTCCGGGACGGTGGCCGGCTCGCTCACGCGCGGCTACCACGGGCTGCTCGTCGCCGCCCTGCGGCCGCCCGTCGATCGGCGGCTGATGCTGGTCAAGCTCGACGAGGCCGTCACCTACCGGGGCGCGGCCTGGGACCTCGCGACCAACCGCTGGGCGAGCGGCGCCGTCGCGCCGAGCGGCTTCGTCAACATCGAGCACTTCTCGCTCGAGGGCTCGATCCCTTGCTGGCGCTACGCCTGCGCCGACGCGCTGCTCGAAAAGCGCATCTGGATGGAGCACGGCCAGAACACCACCTACGTCGCTTACACAGCGCTCGAGGCGCGAGAGCCGTTGCGCCTCACCGCGCGCGCGATCGCCAACAACCGCGTCTTCCACAACACAGGCACCGTCGCGTGGCCGGCCGAGGTCAGCGCCGCTTCGGGCGGCGTCCGCGTCGTCACGGCCGGCGACGCGCTGCCGCTGTTCCTCAAGCTGGAAGGCGGCGCGGCCGCCCCCGCGACGGAGCTCTACCGCGGCTTCGCGCTCCCGGCCGAGACGGCGCGCGGGCTCCTCGACCGCGACGACCACCTCCACGTCGCGACCTTCGAGGCGACCCTCCTGCCCGGCGAGACGGTTGTGTTCCTCGCCGCGGCCGGAGACGGCTTTACCGCTGTCGATCGGGAGGCCCTCCCGCGCCGCCGCGCGCGCGATCGGGCCCTCCTCTCGGCGTGGAGCGGGGCGCGGCCGCCGGGCGCGGCCGCCGCCCCCGGCTGGGTCTCGCAGCTCGTCCTCGCCGCCGACCAGTTCGTCGTGGACCGCGCGCAGACGCCCGGCGGCATCCCCGGCAAGAGCATCATCGCCGGTTATCCCTGGTTCGAGGACTGGGGCCGCGACACGATGATCAGCCTCCCCGGGCTCGCGCTCTCGACGGGACAGGCGAGCATCGCCGCGCCGATCCTCCGCACGTTCGCCGCCTTCGTGGATCAGGGGATGTTGCCCAACCGGTTCCCCGACGGCGCCGCGCACCCCGAATACAACACGATGGACGCCACGCTCTGGTACTTCCAGGCCATCCGCGCCTGTCACGAGGCGACAGGCGACGACGGGCTCCTGCGCGATCTGTTCCCGGTGCTGCGGGACATCGTCGACTGGCATATCCGGGGCACGCGGTACGGGATCCACGTTGACCCGGGCGATGGCCTGCTCCGCGGCGGGCAGGACGGCGTCCAGCTCACCTGGATGGATGCCAAGGTCGGCGATCGCGTGATCACGCCGCGCATCGGCAAGCCGGTCGAGATCAACGCCCTCTGGTACAACGCGCTGCGGGTGATGGTCGCCTTCGCCGCCCGCCTCGGCGAGCCCGCCGAGCCATATCAAGGGATGGCGGCGAGGGCCCTCGCGTCCTTCGAGCGCTTCTGGAACGCCGCCGCGGGCTATTGCTACGACGTCCTCGACGGGCCCGCGGGCGCCGAGGCGGCGCTCCGGCCGAACCAGATCTTCGCCGTGTCGCTCCCCGAGAGCCTGCTCTCCCCCGAGCGACAGCGCGCCGTTGTCGACGCGTGCGCGCGGGCGCTCCTGACCTCGTATGGGCTGCGCTCGCTCGCCCCGTCGGATCCGGCGTATCAGGGGTTCTACGGCGGCGATCAGGAGCGCCGCGACGCCGCTTACCACCAGGGCATGGTCTGGGGCTGGCTCATCGGCCCGTTCATCGAGGCGCACCTCCGCGTTTACCGCGATACCGACGCAGCCCGCCGGCTGCTCGCGCCGATGGGCGACCACATCAACGCCGCCGGCCTCGGCTCGATCAGCGAGATCTTCGATGGTGACGCCCCCTTCGCGCCGCGCGGCTGCATCGCCCAGGCGTGGAGCGTCGCCGAGGCGCTCCGCGCCTTCACGCTCCTCGACCAGGCGGCGCCGCCCGTCCGGGAGCCCGCTTGACCTGACGACGCGACGACGAGATCTCGAGGTGATCCAGGGGAGGAGGGCGATCGGCGAGGCGAACGACGGAATCCAACGGCATCCAGCGGAACCAGGAGGAGGGGCGACGTATGCACACGACGAAGGCGAAGCTCAAGCGCGAGAGGATCCGTTTCGGCATCACGCCGACGGGGTGGTGGAACGATGACTTCCTCGACATCGACATCGGCATCCCGTTCGGCCAGTGCGTCAGCGAGATGGCGCTCGCCGGCTTCGAGGGGTGCAGCGTCGGGCACAAGTACCCGACGGACACGGCGGTGCTCAAGCGCGAGCTCGATCTGCGCGGCCTGTGCGTCTCCGAGCCCTGGACCAGCACGTACTTCACCATCGAGGCGATGCACGCAAAGACGATCGCCGACTTCGAGGAGTCGCTCCGCTTCATCAAGGCCATGGGCGGCACCGATCTCGTCGTGGCCGAGCTGGGCGGCTCGTCGCACCAGCAGCCGATCGCCTTGGTCCCGAACCGCCCCGTCTTCACCGACGGCCAGTGGGACGCGCTGGCCAACGGCCTCAACGAGCTGGGCCGCATCGCCCACGGCGCGGGGATGCGCCTCTGTTACCACCATCACATGGGGACCGGCGTGATGACCCGCGCCGACGTGGATCGTCTGATGGCGATGACCAGGCCCGGCCTCGTGAACCTGCTCGTCGATACCGGCCATATCACCTTCGCGGGCGACGACCCGCTGGCGCTCGTGCAGGCCCACGGCCCGCGCGTCAAGCACGTCCACCTCAAGAACATTCGCCGTCCCGTGATGGAGGAGGCGCTGCGGCAGAACCTGTCCTTCAAGGAGTCGATCCTGAAGGGCGTCTTCACGGTACCGGGTGATGCCGAGGGGAGCGTCGACTTCCCGCCGATCCTCGAGGCGCTCGCCGAGGCCGATTTCGAGGGGTGGCTCGTGGTGGAGGCGGAGCAGGATCCGGCCAGGGGGTCCCCGCTGGGATACGCCAAGATGGCGCGCGCCTACCTGCGCGAGGTGATCGGGCTGTGACGCCCGGAGATCGAGCGACCTCTGGCCCCACACCCCGAGCGCCGGTGAGCAAGGAAGAGACATGATCGCCGCCGCGCCCACGAGGGACATCTACCTCGGCTTCTTCATGTTCACCACCGATCTGCGGCCCACCGACGCCGCGTACCGGGAGGTGATCATCGAGCATATCCGTCACGCAGGATCTCATCGACGATCTTAACAGCGCGCTGCGCAAGGCGCTCAAGGATCAGGAGCCGATCCAGATCACCCGGCTCATCACCACGAGCGCGTCCGGCGCTTCGGTGGCCTGACCTTCCCGCACGTCACGGTGGGGACGCTGATCAAGGCATCTTAGTACACCAGCGCTCCGGCTCCCGGTCGTTCATGGCCGTCGTGGAGTTCTTCCAGCACCTGCGCGGCCCCGGCAGCCCTCCTGCGCGGTCCCGGCGACCCTCCTGCGCAGGCTCCGCGACCTTTCTGCGCACCCATTTGAGTGTCCTATGGTATGATTGCGTGGCTCCTGCGCGGCCTCGGGAGCCCTCGGCGAGAACACGCTGGTGACCGCGCAGGAGCTCGTCAAGATCGACGGCGAGCAGCTCCACCTGGGTCGAGCAGGCACCATGTTCGCGAACACGCAGATGGGCGGGATGAGAGACGACAGGAGTCGGCGACCACGAGGACGTGGTCGTGTACCCTCCCTCACAGCGCTCCCTCAACGGCCCAGGGGTAGCACGGTGGAGATGGACGATGAGGAAGACGCAAGGCGCTCGAGATCGCGACCCCGCCCCTGAGCCCGGCGAGGAGGCGCCCGGCGCCGACGATCCGGCGGATCTTCTCGTGGCGATGGTCGACCTGACGCCGCCCGGTCCGACGCTCACCCTGTCCACGGGCCACACCGCGGCCGTCGCGCCGAACGAGCCCGATCGGCTGACCATCCGCAGCCCGGCGGGTGAGGTCGAGCTCTCCATTCGCTTCACGCCCGAGGGCCCGGTCCTTCGCTTCGCCTCGGCGGCCATCGACCTCCAGAGCCGGGGCGACATCCGCATGGACTGCGAACGCCTGGAGGTGCGCGCGAGAGGCGGGATCGATCTGACGAGCTCCGGCGATCTGCGGCAGACCGCCGGCAAGGTCGAGATCGACGCCACGGACGACGTGGATATCCAGGGCCGGCGCATCCTGCTCAACTCCTGAGCCCCCGCCGTGCACGTCTCCTCCGCCTGCCAGCTCCCCGTCGCGTCGAAGCTGTGGCGCCCCCGGCCCGGAGCGTTCGCGCTCACGATCGTCTGCAAGGCGACCTTCGCGCTGCGGCCCGGCACCTCGCCGCTCGCGGCGGTCCAGGTCAACCCGTTCGAGGCCGATGTGGCCTGGGAGGACGGGCGGGGCAGCTTGCGTGCGGCGAGCGATCTCGCGCCGTTCAAGCGGCGCGTGGACGTGGTCGTGGTCGGCCACGCGCACGCGCCGCGGGGCGAGCCGGTCACCTCGCTCGTGGCGCGGGTCGCGGTGGGCGAAACGCGCAAGGCCGTCGAGGTGCACGGCGATCGCTGGTGGATGCCGGATGGATCGTTCACCAAGGCCGCGCCGTTCACGCGGATGCCGCTCCGCTGGGAACGCGCCGCGGGAGGGCCAGGGACGTGGAACCCCGCCGGGCTGCCCGAGAGCGTGTCGCCGGACGCCGCGGGGCCGCGCCCCGCGCCGAACCTCGCGCCGGTGGGAGCGGCGCTGCGGAGCGCGATCGGGCCGATCCCGCCGGCGGGGCTCGGCCCGATCGCGCCGGCCTGGCCAGAGCGCTCGGCGCACCTCGGGCGGCACGCGGCCGTGTTTCGACACGATCGCTGGGCCGAGCAGCCTTTGCCCGCGGACATCGACGCCGCTTACTTCAATGTTGCGCCGGCCGATCAGCAAGCGAATCAGGTCCGGGCCGGCGAGCGCATCGAGCTCGAGCACTTGCACCCCGCGCACCCGCACCTCACGACCGCGCTCGAGGAGGTGACGCCGCTCGCGACGGTCCGGCGGGCGGGGGGCGCTCCGCAGGAGCTCCAGCTGCGCTGCGACATCGTGGTCATCGACACGGACGCGGCGATCTGCACGCTGACCTGGAGGGCGATCGTGCACCTCGCGCACCCGTCGGAGGAAGGGGCGGTGATCGTGACGGCCGGCCCGCAGGCGAGCGACGCCATCCCCGTGACGGCGCGGCCGCGCTCCCTGAAGCGACCCGCGCTGCCGTTCATGCCGGCCGAGGCCGGCGCGCCGGCAGGCGAGGCGGTGGACGCTCCAGCGTCGCTGCCCGCGCCGTCGAGCGTCGAGGCGATCGAGCGGCAAACGTCGCGCGTGCAGGTCTTCATGGAGCACGCGCCCGTCACCGTCCCCGTCGTCCAGCTGGTGGCGCTCCGAGGAGCGCTCCCGTTCGTCGAGAGCCCGAGGACGCCCGATCGGGAGCCGGCGGTGAGCCCCGAGGACGTCCCGGTGGAGCGCTACGCCGCGATCTCGGCCGAGATCGCTGAAGGCCGCGCGCCGCGGCTGGAGGTGCTGCGCGCGCACGCGCTCGATGAAGGCGCGTGGGCCAGCGTGGAGCGGCGCTGGCGCGCCGCGCTCGAGGAGGAAGGCGCGCGGCGGGGAGGCCGGCTGCGGGCCGCCTACGACAGCGCCTACGTCGCCGCGGTGGAGGGCTTCCGCGGCCCGATCTCGCTGCCGGAGTACGCCCGGATCGCGGTGGGGCAGGAGCGGCGGCGCGCCGGCGACGCGCTCGACGCGCTGAAGATCCAGCGGCAGGCGCTGTCGTGCATCCTGCGGGTCTGGACGAAGAAGGTGGCCGCGGATCCAGAGCTCGCGGCGGAGGCGGCCAAGCTGCTCACCCGCCTGCGGCAGGGGTGATATTGACCAATGGCCAGACTGGCGAGCACCTGGTTGGATCCGGTCATCGGGCTCGACTTCCACCTTCAAATCGTCCTCCGCCCGCCCATCCCCCCGTTCGTCTGCCCCTTTCCGCATCCGTTCGTCGGTCTCGTCCTCGATCTGGGCGGATTGGTGGCCGGCATCGCGCTCACCAACGTCCTGGGGAGTGTTCTGGGGGGTGGCGGAGGCTTCGTCGGGCCGGTGCTCGTCAACTGGTTGCCGGCCACCAACGCGGGCACCGAGGTCCGCGGGCTGCCGATCCTCCACTACCCGTACATGGGCTCATGGCTGCCCTTTCCGCGCCTGAAACCGCCGATTCGCCCCGATGACGTCGTGAAGCCGGACCCGCCCATCCCGCCCAATGAGGCGGTCATCATCACCGGCTCCGACAGCGTGAACGCGATGGGAGGGAGCATGAGCCGGATGGGGGATACCGGGCTCAGTTGCAGCGATCCGATCCCGCTGCCTCTGTCGTTCATCATCGCCGTGCCCAAAGGCCGGCCCGTGCTGGTCGGAGGCGGCACGACGATCGACTTCCTGTCAGCCGCGTTCAGCATCCTTCCGTCGAAGTTCATCACCGCTCCGCTGCGCGAGGGGGTCGGGAGGCGCATCCGGAGGTACTTCTCGCATTCGCGGTTCGACCGGCTGCGGAACCGGTGGCCGCGGCTGTTCTGCTTCCTCACCGGCCACCCGGTGGACGTGGCCACCGGTCGCATGCTGACGAGCGCGATCGACGCCGAGCTCCGCGGGCCCTGGCGGCTCGTCTTCGAGCGCACGTACTACTCGAGCTGGTCGCACCGCCAGACCTCCCTCGGCTGGGGGTGGAGCCACGCGTATGACGAGGCGCTCTGGCCGGAGCCGGGCCGTATGGTGCTCCGCCTCGGCGACGGGCGGGAGATCGAGTTCGACACCTTCGACCATCCGGCGCGGCAGCTCAGGGTGGGCGACGAGGTGACCGATCCGGTCGACCGCTTGACCCTCCGGCGGGCGCACGAGGATCGCTTCACCGTGAGCAGCGAGGACGGCAGCCGCCGCGAGCTGGCCCGCGTGGTCCCCGATCGCACGGGCGGGCCCACCTACCGTCTCGTTGCGTGGCACAGGCGCGGGCACACCGTCCGCTTCGAGTACGACGATCGCGGGCTGCTCGTGCAGATCGTCGACGCGGTCGGCCGCGCCGTGCGGCTCGTGAACGACGAGCAGGGGCGCCTCGTCACGCTGGCGTTGCCGCACCCCGAGCAGGAGGGCGCGTGGGAGGTGGCGGCACGATACGTGTACGACGCGCGCGGCGACCTCTGCGAGGTCCACGACGCCGGAGGGGCGGTGACCCGGTACGCCTACGAAGACCACCTGATGGTCCAGGAGACGAACCGCGTCGGCGAGAGCTACTACTTCGGCTATGACGGCCGCGACTCCTCGGCCAGGTGCGTCCGCACCTGGGGCGACGGCGGCCTCTTCGACCACGTCCTCACGTACGACACCCAGGCCCGCGTCACCCAGGTGGAGGACAGCCACGGCGCCCGGACCGAGTACCGCATGAACGACTGGTATGCGGTGGTCCGCGTGCGCGAGCACGACGGCGCGGTGGTCAGCTACACCTACGACGACTTCATGCGCTTGACGGCGATCGAGCGGCCCGGCAGCGAGCGCCTCGAGGCGAGCTATGACGCGCGGGGCAACCTCACCGAGGTGACGTCGCCGAACGGGCACCGCACCCTCCTCGAATGGGACGAGCGAGACCGGCTGTCGGCGCTGGAGCTCCCCGGCAGCGGGCGCTGGAGGTTCGATCACGACGAGGAGGGCCGCATGATCCACGCGGCCGATCCGGAGCAGCGGGTGACGTCCGCGGACTACGACAAGCGTGGGTTCTTGGTTTCGCTGTCACGCGCAGGGGAGGAGCGCGTCACGTTTCTTCACGACGCGTGGGGAAACTGCGTGGGGGCGCAGCAGGGCGCCCTCTCCTCGGCGCGGACCCGCTTCGACCGGCGCTCCCGCCCGGTCGAGGTCGCGGACGGAGCGGGCGCGGTGCAGTTCCATTACGATCGGCGGGATCGCGTGGTCGCGATCGCGCGCGATGATCGCGCGTTGCGCATGGCCACCGACGCGGAGGGCTCGCTCGTGGCGGTGACGTCGCCGAGCGGCGCCACCTTGATGAGCGCAGATCATGGGGGCAAGGCGTGGCCCCTCTCCGAGACGAGGGGAGGCTCCACCCTGCGCTACCGGCGAGACACCGAGGGCCGCCTCGTCGGCGTCGAGGGATCGATCGTCGGCCCATTGATGCTCAAACGCGACATCCAGGGGCGCCTCATCGAGGAGCGCCTCGGTGAGCAGCGCGTGCGTTACTCGATGGACGCGCGGGGGCGCGTGGTGAGCGCCGTGGACGCGCTGGGCGACCGGGCGGAGCAGGACATCGATCCGGACGGCGTGATCACGCGGCAGCGCTTCTTCGATGGGGCGACGCTGCGCGTCCGCTACGACGCTGCGGGGCGCGCCGAGGCCATCCACGATGGCGTCAAGGAGAGGCGGGTTCGCTACGACGGTGGCGGGCGGGTCGCGGAGGACGTGTTCGACGGAGGCCGGTGTCACTTCTCCCGCGACGAGCGAGGGCGGCTGACGCGGGCGGTGCACGAGCAAGGAGGGCGCTCGATCAGCACGGAGCTCGTCTACCTGAAGAGTGGCCTGGGCGTGGACGAACATGCCGGCCGGCTCCAGGTGCGTTACGAGGTCGATACGCACGGAGACCTCTCTTCCATGCGGTCGCCCGAGGGGATCGTGACACGGTATGGCGTGGTCCCCGGCGGCGGCTATCACATCGAGCGCGAGGGGCTGGCGATCCGGGTGGGCCAGGCCGGCGACGCGCTGGGCCACACGCTCCGTCAGGGGGGCTCGGAGGTCACGATGCGCGTCGACTTCGACGAGGGCGGCCGGCTCCGGCGACAGGTGGTGCGCGCCGGCGCCACGGCGCTCGAGCGTGATTGGCGGTATTCGAACGGGCTGCTCGAAGCGGTCACGGACGCATGGGGAGTCACGCGCTACAGCCACGCGGACGGGCGCACCTTGCTGTCGGTCGAGCACGGCGAGGTGCGCGAGCGGTTCACGGCTCGGCCCGGAGGGATGGTCCGCGGGGACGGCAAAGGATGGGTGCTCGGCCCTGGCAACCGCGTGATGGCGGCAGGGTCGTGGCGCATCGATCACGACGACGCCGGGCGGCGGGTGAGCGCCGACGATGGAAGCTGCGAGGTGGGCTATCGATGGAACGGCCGCAACCAGCTGCTGGAGGTGCGGCAGCCGGGAGGCACGCGGATCGAGCTCGATTACGACGCCTTTGGCAGGCGCGTGCGAAAGGCGACGTATGAACGCGGGAGCAAAGAGCCCGTCCGGACGACCGAGCTCCTGTGGCACGGCGATCGTATCGTCGCGGAGTACCGGGACGGTGAGCTCGCCAGGGAGTGGCTCTACGTTCCGGGCAGCGCGATCCCTGTCGTGCAGATCGAGCGGGGCATCGCCTACCTCTGCGTCTTCGATCAGGTGGGCAAGATCGGCGAGCTCGTGCGCGCCGACGGGCACGTCGCGTGGTCGGCCCGCATGGATGCGTACGGGCGCATCGTCGACGAGCGCGCGGAGGAGGGCGGTCCACGATGTCCGTTCCGGCTGGCGGGCCACTACGAGGACGAGGAGACCGGCCTCTTCGCCACACGATTCCGGGTATTCGACCCGGCGTCGATGCGGTGGCTTTCCCCGGACCCGCTCGGGTTCGCCGTCGGTCCTGATCGCTATGGGTTCGGAGGCTCGCCCGCGCACCACGCCGACGTCCTCGGCCTTTCCACGTGTCGCCTGAAGCTGGACAACCCGAAGACGGGGCACATCCCACTGCCTCGATCACCCGACGAGGTGGACGACTGGATGGCGAAAATGAGGGCCTCGGGGGCACGGATCTTCGTCGTCCACCCCGACATGAGAATACACCCCGAAGCGCTTCTTCAATACAAGGGAGAGGCTGTCGATCGATTATTCAAGGCCCAGATTCAAATCAACAAGATCAGAAGATACCTGCCCGCTGAGCCCCGCGTCTGGAACGATGTGGGTGTCTGGTACCCCCTTAACCGTGGTGGCACGCTTGACTTCAGGGAGCTCGAAGATTTCATGGGCGTGCCGGGAGAAAAGGTCACCGCGATCACCCTGGACACCCCGATCATCCTCATGGGCGGATGGTTCAATCCACAGACGTGCTCGGGGTGTGTCGACGATCAGCTGCGTCTATTCAAGGATATGGGGTTCACGGACGTGACTGTTCACCCATTTGGAGTCCTCACGCCGGCCAACGAATCAATCCCATCCAATTGGCTCAACCCCGCCCAGCCCTGACGAGTAATCTTGCATTGAAATGCTCGGCGAATACAAGCGCACCCTGACCGCCCTCGCCGACCAGCTCGGCTATTTCCTGCGTGCTCGCGAGGTGCGCCTCCTCGAGCTGGTCGTGCCGGCCGATCTGCGGCGCCCGGCCTTACAGCTGGTGGTGGAGCACGAGCTGCACCCCGAGAGCGGTCATGCGTTCGTCGCGGTCGAGGCGCCGTGCGACGAGAACGACGCCGGGTGGACGGCCCGCACCAAGGAGCTGCGCGCCCACCACGACCACCGCAAGGCGTGGATGGAGAAACACGCGCAGCAGCTGCCGCCCCTCGAGCCCAGCATCGCCAGCGGGCTCGCGGGCTTTGCTCAGCAGCTCGTCGCGATGCGGCGAGCGCTGGGTACGCTCGTCGATGGGATCACGGTGGTGCTCGCCCCCCGGCGCGTGAGCGATACGGACCAGTGGCAGCTCGACCTCGAAGCGCTGGTGACCGCGAAGGACCTGGGCGAGATCCGCTGGATCGCGGCGTCCGAGGAGACGCGGCTGGAGCCGCTGCTCGATCGCCTGGGCCAGCGCGCGATGCGCGTCGAGCTCTCGGTGGACGAGCGACGGAGCAACGAGGAGCTCGCGGCGATGATGGACGCAGCAGCTGCCGCGCCGCGCGGAGCTCACCCCTTCGCCGTCGTCGGGGCGGCCTGGCCCCGTGGGGTCAGCCCTCCGCGCAGGCTGCGCGAGCGGCCCGTATCGACCAACTCGGACGAGCTGGTGCGATCCCTGGACGATCCCGCGCATGCCACGCTGGTGGGGCCCGGGGGAACGACGCTGCGCAACCTGATCTTCCGCGCCGCGCTGGCCGCGCGGCGCGACGACGGCAAGGACGAAGCGCTCGCCACGCAGCGAGAGGCCTGCGCTTTCTGCGCCGAGCGCGGGCTGGAGCGTGAGCTTGGAATGCTCTCCGTCGCGCTGGCGACCTACCACCATCGCTTCGGGGAGGAGCGCGAGGCGATCGCCGTCCTCGAATCGACCGCGTCCCGCGCGACGCAGCGCGGCGTCCTGGATATCGCCGCCACGGCCGATCTCACGCGCGGCAGCCTGCTGCGCGCGCTCGGAGCCGAGATCGACGCCCTCACCGCCTACCGGCGCGCTGCCGCCCGGGGCACGGGCTCCGCGGCGCCGCTGCTCGTTGTGATCGAGGCCAGGCGGCTCTCGGCCGAGATGGCGCAGGAGCTCACGCTCGCGGACGTGGCCCGAACCGAGCTGGAGGCCGCGGTCCAGGCCGCGGCGAGGGGCCCGGGCGCGGAGGTCGCGGCGACGACGGCGGGAGAGTGCGCGCGCATGCTCGCGCAGATCTACCGGACCGCCGGCCTGCCCGAGCGCGCCCTGGCGCTGATGGACCTCGCCAACGATTTCGAGCGAGGAAAGACGCCGACGACGGTGCCCTTCCTCAGTTGAGCTTGATGACCGCTGCCGTCACCTCGACCGCGAGGTCTCCGTGCACCTCGGTCGAGCCCCCTGCCAGGCTCACCGTGGGGCCGCTCACGGCGACGCCGCCGGACTCGCCCGCGATGACGACGTTGCCGCCCGCGACGTTGATGTCGCCGCCCGAGATGCTGATGTTGCCGCCCGTGATCTCGATCTGCGTCACGCTGCCGAGGTGGAGGAGCGTCTTGCCGTCCACGGAGACCGTCCCCTCCGCGCTGTCGATCGTGACCCGCTGCTCCTGCGCGTGGATGGAGACCGTCTTGTCGGCGTTCACGACGAAGTCATTGCTGGAGAACTCCTGCTTGCGGAGGCTGCTGTACTCGGTGACGACGGCCTTGAAGTCCTGCCAGGGGGCCGTGAACGTCTGCTTGGTGCCGTCGCTGAGGGACTGGCCCAGCTTGGACGAGAGGCCCGACTGCTCCTCGGCCGCATATTGAATGCTCCCGCCGACGTCGAAGTCCTGGGTGCCGGTGATGTGGAACCACTGCTTCTCGCCCTGGACCGTGACGTCCTGGCTGCCCTTGACGTCCACCCTCTGATCGCCGGTGTGGACCTTGATCTCCTGAACCCCGTTCATGATGTCGATCGACTGCCAGCCGTCGATCGTGGTCGCCTGGTTGCCCCCCACGAAGATCGACCGGCTCTCGCCGATGGTGATCGACTCGTTCGCGCCGACCATCTCCGAGTTGTCGGCGCCCACGGTGGTCGAACGGTTCGCGCCCGTGGCCTCGGTGCGGTTCACCCCGACGGTCGAGGTGCTGTCGTGCTTCACGAACTCGGAGCGGTCGTTCTCGACGACGGTGCTCCAGTCCTTCGCCGCGTGGACCTTGATCTGCTCGCTGCCGGCGGCGTCGTCGAACAAGATCTCGTTGTACTGCGCGCCGCCGGGCACCGAGAGGCTCTTGATGGTGCTGATCGTCGGGGCGCCGACCGACGGCGCGGGCGGCATCTTCGCGCCGTTGTACACGCGGCCGGTGACGATCGGGCGATCGGGATCGCCCTCGAGGAACTCGACGATCACCTCGACGCCCACGCGCGGATGCCAGACCGCGCCCTCGCCGCCGCCCGCGAACGTCTGGCTGACGCGCACCCAGCACGAGCTCGGCTCCTTCGCCAGCCGCGCCTCCTCGTGATCCCAGTGGAACTTGAGCCGCACGCACCCCACGAGGTCGCCGACGTGCACCGTGGCGCCGGGGGCCTCGGGCGCGGAGGTGACGAACGCGGTCTGCGAGCCCTGGATCCGCGGCCTCGGCGTCACGCGCGCCGGGCGGAAGCGCGACTCGCCGTCCCGCCGGCGCGCGGCTTCGAAGCGGCATCGGAGCGGGACATCGCCGGCGGCTGCGGGCAGGTGCTGGATGACGCCGGACTGCTCGCCGCGGACCTCGAGCTTGGTGATGAGATAGTCACCTTCGTGGGTGCTCCTCGCGTCGACGATCGACACGAGCGAGCCTGCCGAGAGCGTCCGGACGTGCCCCTCGCCGGTCGCGTAGCTCGCCTCGACGGCGTAGCGATCCACGAGCGCCGTGGCCAGCGGCTCGCCCTGGGACGGCGCGTCGGTGTAGCCGCCGGGGTAGCTGTACTCGCTGAGGTCGCCGCTGCCGGCGCGCGCGAGCATGGGCAGAGCGGGCTTGTGCCAGTCGTAGTCGTCGAGCGAGACGCTCCTGGCGCGGAGCCGGCCGCCGAGGCGCAGAACTGACAGCTCGCGCCCGGGCAGGTCCGGCCCGATGGGCGCGCCGCCCGGGGTGCGGCCGGCGTCCCGGTCCGAGAGCACGAGCAGGCAGGTCTGGCCGCCGTTCTCGTAATGGTAGCCGATGCCCTCTTCTTCCAGGAGGCGCGAGAAGAAGGCAAAGTCGCTCTCGTTGTACTGCACGCAGTAGGGCCGCGCGCTCGCCTGGTCGATGCGAGGGCTGTTCGTGACGCGCCAGGTGTACTGTTCGGCCGCGGGGCTGAAGGAGCTGAAGTCGCCGTCGTCGGGCGGGGCCGTGGCGCCGTCGGCCTTCACCAGGTTCGGGTCGCCCTGCAGGACGGCGTCGATGATCTCGCGCGTGGTCTTGTCGAGGAAGATGCGACAGCGCCTCCGGTACAGGCCGCGCGCCAGCGGCGACACCAGCACGAGGCGGTAGAGCATCCCGCCGGGCAAGCTGCTCATCTCCTCGGCCTCGGCGATGATGCCGTGGACGACGCGAAAGTCGGGGGTCGTCAGGGTCTTCAGGCGGAGCGTGGCGCGCTTGCCGATGAGCTCGAAGGGATCGACCTCGGGCACGGGGCCCTTCGCGAGCAGCGTGAGCTCGTAACGAGAGAGGGCGGATATCTCTTCATGGCCCCGAAAGCTCACGACCTGAAAACAGCCCCAGGGGCCGCCCGGACCGCCGGCCCCTTCGAGCGCCAACGTGAAGTCGAACTCCATCATCATGTGACCGCGAGCTTGCGCGCCAGCACCGACGCGGGAGCTGCCGCGAGCGACCTGATCTCGACGCCCTTGTCGCGTCGCGGGCGAAGGGTCGGGACCGCACGGGCAACGGCTTCGTCAAGCGTCGCGTCGATCTCGATGTCGGCCATATTCATCCTGAACATAGCCCCTTCGGCTGCGTTCGCCTACCTCCGCGCTCGAGCCAGCGTCACGGCGAGCTCCCCAGGCCCGGGACGTGGCCGTGACGCCCGGGTCGGGCCCATGCCCCCGAGGGGTGCGATCCGTCGTCAGGCGCTCCCCAAATCCCCGTGGAAACGACGGATCGCGACGGTTCGCCCTCGCGGAATCGCCCCGACGGATCGCGCCTGGTCGCCACAGCAAGTTCGTCCTTAGGCGACGCGGTACCAGCAGCCATCGGAGCCTTGCTGTTCGCTCTTTCCCCAGACAACCCGGGAGCGATCCTTGAGTTCAAGTCCACGGGACCGAGCTGTGAGCCAGCGCCCGGCGACCAGGGTCTGTTGAGCTCCTTCCGTCTTCGCCCGCGCCTCCGCGCAGAGCGCGCCGGCGCGCCGGCGCCAGCCTGCCGTCGCGGAGCTCTTCCAGCACCTCGGCGAGGCTCGACGCAACGTCGTTGAGCGCCGCATTCACCCGGTCCGCGTGCGTCGCACGATCTGGCCCGTTCGACGCCGGTGAGATCCAGATCAGTCGCCCTTGCAGACGTCGGCGCAGGTGCCCGTCGCATCAGCACACGTGAAGGACGCGCAGTCCGAATCGGCGGAGCAGGGCGCGCCGGCGGCGCCGAGCGGCGTGCACGTGGCGCCATCACACGCCGTGCCGGCCGCGCAGTCGTCGTCCGAAGCGCATGGACCGCCCGCCTGCTCGCGCTCCTGGCATGTCCCGTCCTGGCGACAGCGAAGCTCTTCCTGGCAGTCGAGGCTTCCCTCGCACGACTCGCCCGTGGCGAGCCGTGGTGCGCACGTCCCCGCGTCGGGCGGTGAGGGCTGGTCGCACCGGAGCGCCTCGTCGCAGTCGAACCTCGACGAGCATGGCTCTCCGGCCGCCGCGCTCGCTTTGCACGCCGACGTCCCCTGCCCGCTCGCGTCGATGGTGCGCACGCAGCGGTCCCGGGCGCAGTCCCAGTCGTTGCCGCACGTCCCGCCCTCGGGCACGGCGCCGTCCCACGCATCGCGGCAGGACGGCGTGAACTCGGCGTCCACCCCCAGAAGCACGCCCAGTATTTCAAGCTCGGCGCAGGGGGCCGCGTCCACCTCGGCGAGGCACGCCGCCGCTTTCTCCGGGACGAAGGTGCCCTTCACCTCGCCTCCGCCGCTGACGGCAAGGAGGATCGCTTCGAGCTGCGAGGCGCACGCGTCGGCGGAGCTCGCGTCCAGGCCATGCGCGGCCCGGGTCGCGGCGTCGCAGCACGTGAACGTGCGGTCGCAGAGGGCCTTTGCATAGCTGGAGAGGAAATCGCTGCCTGTCCGCGCCGGCGCCTCGTCGTCCCCGCATCCCGGCACGGCGGACATGGCGACGGCGACGGCCGACAGGAGCGTCGCGAGCAAGACAGATCGATGCTTGCGCATGAAGAACCTCCTTGGTTCGATCGTAGATGGAGCGCCGGAGCCAAACCAGCGTGAGCGCCATGGCAAGATCCGGAATCTTCTCGCCAGGGGGTCGCGATGGTTGGCCGTTCCACGAGATCGAGCCAGCGCCGGGCGAGCGCGTCTGTTGCGCCCGTTGCGCCCGTTGCGCCCGTTGCGCCCGTTGCGCCCCTTCATTCGTCGTCCGCTCCTCCGCGCCGATCGCCCTCGCGCGCGGGCGAAAGCGGCCCGTCGCGGAGCTCTTCCAGCACCTCCGCGAGGCTCGACGCGACGTCGGCGAGCGCCGCGTTCACCCGGTCCGCGTGTGTCCTGAAGCTCAGGATGCACATCCGCAGCAGGAACCGCCCCCCGGCCACCACCCCCGTGAGCAGCACCCGCTGCTTCGCGTTCACCCGCGCGAGGAGGCGCCGGTTCAGCGCGTCGAGCGCCGGCCCGTCGCCGACGCCGGGCGGGCGCGCCCTGAAGGCGAGGAGCGACAGCTCGGGCTCCGCCACGACCTCGAGATGCGCCATCCGCCGGAGCGCGTCGGCGGCGCCGCGCGCGAGCGTGAGCTTCTCGTCGAGCTCGGCCCGGAAGACGGAGGCCCCATGCATCTTCAGCGGCAGCCACACCCGCAGCCCGCGCGCGTCGCGCGAAAGCTCGGGGCTGATCTCGCAGAAATCCACGAGATCGTCCTCTGCCTGCATCGGCGGCATGTACGACGCGGAGAGCGCGTGCGCGCGCCGCAGCGCCTCGCGATCGCGCACCGCCAGGCACCCCGTCCCGTACGGCAGGAAGAGGCTCTTGTGCGGGTCCAGCGTCACCGAATCGGCGCGCTCGATCCCCCGCATCGCCGCGCGCCCTCGCTCGGTGAGCGCGAAGAAGCCGCCGTACGCCGCGTCGACGTGCAGCCAGAGGCGCTCGGCCTCGGCGAGACCGGCGAGGGCGGGCAGATCGTCGATCGCACCGGTGCCCGTCGTGCCCGCGGAGGCGACGAGCAGGAAGGGCGAGAGGCCGCGCGCCCGGTCGCGCGCGACCGCCTCCGCCGCCGCGTCGGTCCGCATGCGGAAGCGCCCGTCCACCGGGATCTCGCGCACGGCCTCCGGCGGAAAGCCGGCGAGGAGCGCGGCCTTCGTCACCGAGTGGTGCGCTTCCTCCGAGGCATAGAGGGTCCCTCGCAGGAAGTCCGGCGGGAGGCGCTCGCGGCGCGCGGTGATCACCGCGACGAGGTTCGCGAGCGAGCCGCCGGTCGTGAGGATCCCCCCGGAGCCCTCGGGCAGGCCGAGCATGGCGCAGAACCAGGCGATCACGTTCGCCTCGATCTGCACGAGCAGGGGGGCGGCCTGGAAGACGCCCACATACCGGTTCACCGCGTCCGCGATCAGATCGGCCACGGCCGCGTGAAAGAGCCCGCCGCCCGGGATGTACCCCATGTAACCGGGGGACGCCGTGTTCAGGCTCATCGGGATGAGCTTGCCGAAGAGCTTCCGGAGGAGCTTTTCATAAGGCACGCCGCGCTCCGGCAGCGGCTCGCGGAGCGAGCGCGCGACCCGCTTGCCTCCCCGCGTCGCGTGCATCGGCTGCTCCGGCAGGCTCTCGATGTGCTGGACGATGCGGTCCATCGCGAGCTCGACCATCTCGCGCATGGCGTCGCCCGGCAGCTCGAGCGGGTGGGGGCCTGACGGCGGTCGTTTCGGGCGGGCCAACGCGCGCCATCCTACGTCATCGCGCGCTCCACGGCGGGCGGCGTTCGGGCGACGATGTCCGGCGGGACGAGCCGGCTCGTCAGGAGGGCGCCGGCCTGCGATCGACGCCCGAGCTGGGTCCTCCGCGAGCTCGCCGGAGCGTCACGCGCGTCCGTACCCTCGTTGTCCATGGACCACCACGGCGCGCATCTCGCGCTCGGCGTCCTGCTCCTTGATGGTCTCGCGCTTGTCGTGGCTCTTCTTCCCCCTCGCCAGCGCGATCTCGACCTTGGCCAGGCCGCTCTTGAAGTAGAGCCGGGTCGCGACGGCGGTCATCCCCTCGCGGGCGATCGAGAGGTCGATGCGCTCGATCTCGCGCCGGTGGAGGAGGAGCTTGCGCGCGCCCTTCGGCACGTGGCCGAAGGCGGCGCTGGCCATCGCGGCGATGCTCACGCCGTGCAAGAACACCTCGCCCCGGAGGACCGTGCAGAACGAGTCGGTCAAGTCGGCCTTGCCGGCGCGAAGCATCTTCACCTCGCTCCCCTTGAGGACGATCCCCGCCTCGAACCGGTCGCCGAGGTCATAATTGAAGCCTGCGCGCTTGTTGCGCGCGATGAGCGTCTCGCCAGGCCTGGCCTTTTCCTTCGGCACGGGGGGATCTTAGCCGTCGATGCCCAGCGCGGCGAAGCGCCGGGCGAACGAGAGGCCCGACAGGAGCAGCGGGCGGGCCTCGGCGAAGGCCGCGCGCGCATCGGCCTCCCGGCCGGCGCGGCGGGCGGCGCGCGCCAGGAAATAGAGCGCCTCGAGCGCCCAGGGACGTCAGCGCCCCGAGCAGGCAGCCGGCGGCCGCGATCCCCGGCAGGGTGCGTCATGGCGGGGACGGCGGCGAGGCTCCCGGGCTCGTCGCGGTGGCGAACGCGATCCCGCTCTGCAGATCGCGGCGGGTCACGATGCCTGTGAGATCGATGTCGAGGCGGACGATGGCCTGGGACACCTCGGGCCGGATGCCTGTCAGGACGACCTGCGCCCCGAGCAGCCGGACCGCCCGCGCCACCTGCAGGAGGGCGCTCGCCGAGGCCGTGTCGATGTCCGGCACGCCCGTGACGTCGATGATCGCCACCCGCGCCTGCCGCTCGACCACCTTGCCCAGCAGGTTCTCCATCATCTGCTGCGCCCGCGCCGCGTCCAGCGCGCCCACCAGCGGCAGCACGAGCACGCCCTGGCTGATGGGCACGATGGGCGCCGACAGCTCCAGGAGCGTCTTCGCCTGCATCCGGAGCTTGTCCTCGAGCTGCTTTCGCTTGGTGATCACCTCCGAGAACAGCACGATCCCGCCGATCTCGCCGGTCGTCGTGTGCCACGGGAAGATCCTCCAGCTACCCCATTCGACGTGCCCGTCGGCCCGCGGGAAGGGCTCCTCCTCATTCCCTTCCGAGGCCCCTGCGAGGCAGCGCTGGTGGATGGCCCTCCAGTGCTCGGGAATGTCGGGGAAGATCTCGTAATGGCGCCGGCCGAGGACATCTTCTTCGCGCAAGTTGAAATCCGCCAGGTGGCGGCGACTGGCCAGGATGTAGCGCATCTCCCGATCGAACATGGCAAACGCGGCCGGTGTGTAGGTGACGAAGAGGCGCACCTGCTCCTCGCTCCGGCGCAGCGCAGCGCGGAGGTGATCCCGCTCTTCGCCCGCCTCCTCCAGCTCCCGGATGCGCTGCCTCAGGCGCTCGTTCTCTGCAATGACATCCTTGTGATCCGATTCACAGTTCATCCGTGCCCCTTGCTCTATCCTCACCTCTATACCAAAAGAAGTGGAACGTCACAGGTCGTGCAGGGAGGTGTGCAGCGGGCGCTCGCCGGACGGACCTCCCTCGGGCTCAGGGCGTCTCGGAGAGCCGCGGCGTACACCTGCCCTCCGAGCACACCGCCGTCATTCCCTCCGGATACACGGGCACGCAGGCAGGGCACGCGACGATCTCTTCGGGGCAAACGAGGGCGCCGAGATCCGCGCTCTGGTTGAGGGCGACGATGCCTCTTCCGTCGCACGACTCGCAGCACCCGACGCCGTCCCGCAGGGCGCAGTCCGCGTCTTTCGTGCACTCCGTCAGCGGGGTTTCGCGCACGTCGACGACGACGCACCGCCCGCTCTCGCATGTGGCGGCGAAGTACTGGGAGGTGCGCTCGGCCTCGCCGACCTCCGGGCATCGCTCGCACTGTGTGTCCCCGCACCCGCTGGCACTCCAGAAATCCGCCACCGCGTCGCGGTGGAGGGCGACGAACGCGCTGGCGTCGACCGGGTCGCAGGAGGCGCAGCAGCGCGGCGGCGCGAGGACGCAATCGCCCGGCGCCGCGCATGCATCCATGTCCGTGGTGGTGCCCTGACAGGTCTCCAGGCACGCCGCGAGCGACTCGAAGCGGTTCTCGTTGCCCTCGCAACCACCATAGATGAACGGAACACACTCGCCGCTGCTGGGGTCGTGCCAGTAACTCGGGATCGCCGCGTCGCAGGGCCCGGTCTCCTGCGGCAGCGTACAGCGGTCCGGCGACTCGCCGCCGGCGCCGCTGCTCGCGGCCGAGCCGCCGCCGGTGCCAGCGACCGAGCTGCTGGAGCCGCCGCCGCTGCCCGCGACCGGGCCGCCGCCGCCCGGGCCGCCGCCGCCCGATCCGCCGTCGTTCCCCGCGCCGCTGCAGCCCGACGCGAGCAGGAGAGAGGTGAGCACGCCCAGACCGAGGGACAAGCGCTGGTAGTTTCCAAACACGCTGCAATCGGCGCGCCGTCGGTCACCTGAGCATAAGACAATCGAACGTAGGAGTTGCATCCGTAGTCGATGGCATGTCGGCCGGTGGTGTGCCAGGTGACGCTGCGCGCCGTGACGACGTGATCGAGGTGCGGCGCGCCCCTCTCCGGAGCGCCGCCTACGTGGAGGTACCGTGTCCCACCAGTCGACCGATCCGCCAGCCGGAGGGCTCGCTCGCGGTGAGCCGGGGAGCGCTTCCCTCTGCTGCTCACTTCCTCGGCGCGACGGCGATGGTGCCCTTGATCATCCCCATGCCGCACTCGAAGTGGAGCTCCCCTGCCTTCAGCTCGGGGAGGTCGATGGTCACCGGCTGTCCGGTCGGCAATTCCTTGCGGATACCGAGGCTCGGGAAGACGACCTCCTTGGTGCAGCCGCCGCTGTCGTGGCGGACGAGCCGGAGCTGCAGCCGCTCCCCCTCGACCGCGGCGATCTTGTCGGGCGCGAAGGCGCCGTGGATCATGATCTCGACCACGCGAGGGGCCTTCTGTGGCTCGGCGCTCGCGGGCTGAGAGCAGCCGAGCGCGGAGGCGACCGAGGTGATGCCGAGCGCGATCGAGAAGATGGCGTGCGTGACCTTCATGAGAAGCTCCTTTCAGGTGCCGCGGGAAGACGCGCGGGTCTCCGTCGCATTACAGTCGATCGCGGGAGACCGCCTCGCCTGCCGGGGCCGGCGCCGCGCGCCCCCGCCGGGCGCTCGTCGGGGAGATTGACTTTCGGAGCGCGTTTGGATTTCTTAGCCCCATAGCCGGGCGACACGGTCCCGACCCAGGGGGAGGCGACGTCTTGCCGTACCGCGACAAGCTGGAGGCTGCTTCGGGCACGGGGAAGCTGATCACGGTCCGCCGCTACCTCGATCCGGTCGCGGCCCAGATGGACCGCACGCTGCTCTCGGCCAACGGCATCGAGTCCCACGTGTTCGAGGCGGCGAGCTACAACCCGATGCTGAGCGGCGCCGCCGGCGGCACGCAGCTGCAGGTGCGCGAGGGCGATCTCCAGCGCGCGGAGGGGCTGCTCGAGGTCCACCCCGGGGGGGAGTCGGCCAGCAACGACGACGAGGAGGCTGCCGGGGTCCGCTGCCCGCGCTGCGAGCTCCCCTACTGCTTCCACGAGCGCCTGCGCCTCGAGGGCTCGAGCGCCGCCGCCGCGCTCGCGATCCTCGCCGCGCCGCTCATGCTGTTCCTGCCGAGGCGCTGGCACTGCCACAAGTGCGGCCATGTCTGGGACGATCCGAAGGCGGGGCCCGCCGCGATGACGAAGCTCGAGGAGGGCGATCCGCGGCCGGTCTTCCGCCTGCGGCGGGCGCACTCGGGCATGGGCCTTTTCCTCGGCCTGCTCGCGGGCTTCTGCGGGGCGATCCTGGTCGCGGCCGCCCTGCCGCGCGGCGCCGGTGAGGGGCTCGCCGCCGCCGTGCTCGTCGGGGCGCCCTTCGTCGGCTGGGCCGTCGGTCACTGGTGGCAGTACGATCTCTGCTCCGAGCCGGGCTGCCGCACGGCGCTGGCGTCCGATCGGAGCGAGTGCCCGCGCTGCGGCGGCGCCATCGCCGGCGTCGTCCGGTCGGCTGGCGAGCACCACGCGGCGGCCGCGGATTTCCGGCGCGAGCTCGGCGCGCTTCGGGCGGCGGACCGGGCGCGCGAGGGCGAGAAGAAGAAGAGAAGGAAGAATCGGCCAGCAGGCGCCGCGGGTTGAGGACGGATGGCCCTTGCCCCTTGAACGCCTTGGCCGCCTGGAGGATGCGCCCGCATGTCTGACAGCGCTCTCACCGCCGTGGTCGATGACACGATCTGGACCCTGGACCGCCCCGTGTGGTTCAGCGGGGTACGGATGCGCGCCCGCACAACGGTCGTGCGCCTCGACGACGGCAGCTTGCTCCTGCACACCCCGGCTCCTCCCACCGATGCGCTGGCAGAGCAGCTGCGCGCCCTGGGCTCCGTGCGCTGGCTGGTGGTACCCAACTGCTGGCATCATCTAGGGACACCCGCGGCGGCGGCGCGTTTCCCCGAGGCGCGGGTGGTGGGACCGGCGTCGGCGCTCGACAGGAACAAGGCGTTGAGAATCGACGTGGATATCCACGACGCCCGGTTCGGCGAGCAGGTCCCCGAGCTCGAGGCCTTGCCGCTTCGGGGCGTGCCGTTCTGGGACGAGACGGTGCTCTACCATCGGCCGACGCAAACCCTGCTGGGCGCAGACATCGTCCTTTGCGCTTGCGCCAGGGACCACTGGACCTTGCGTTACGCCGCGCGCCTTACTGGCTTCTACGAGCGGGTGCGCGTGCCCCCCGACGCCAGAAAGAAGATTCCGGACAAGGCCGCGGCCGCGCGCTCCATCCGCGCCATGCTGGAGCGACCGGCCCGGCGCCTCATCGTGGGGCATGCCGAGGTCATCGAAGAAGGTTGGCGCGACGGCCTCGCACGAGCCTGGCGACTGGAGGGCGTGGAGGTGTAGGTTGACAGCGCCGCTTCCATGCGGCTCTCGCCGAGCGAAAGTCCCGTCATTGCTCGCTCGATCAACGAGACCGGTGTCCCAGTGCGACAAACGGGTTGAAGCCGCACGCAAACAGCGAGAAGTTGGGACGCCAGAAGACGCCAAGAGGCGCCAAAAGACGCCAGAATTTTGTTATTTTCGTGGCGTCTTTTGGCGCCTCTTGGCGTCTTCTGGCGTCAAATTTTTATGGTTGCCTCATCGTTGGTGTCCTAGCCGGAGCGCCGGAACAGGCTCATCAACCGCCTGAGCAGCCCCGGCTTCGCGGCCGGCGCGCCCGCCGCCGGCGCCAGCGCCGCCTGGTCGCGGCGTGTTGACCTCGGCGCCGCATCACGGGGCTTCGCCACGGCGGCGTCACGGGGCTTTGCTGCAGCGGGAGGCGCTCCGGGCTCCTCGCGGGCGGCCTCCACGCGCTGGTCCGCGGTGGGCTCGGCCGCGCGGCTCGGTGCCTGCTTCGCTGCCTTCTTTTCGGCCCGCGCCTGGACTCTGGCCTTCATTGCCTCCTTGGCGGTGAGCGCGGGCTTCTTCTTCCGCGGGAATGCGGCGCTCGGCGGAGGCACCCACACGGCGTCTCGGCGCGGCTCGGGGGTCGCCGTCGTCTCCGGCGCAGGCGCCACGCCGCGCGTCTCGGCGGGCTGCGGCTGCCGCGACGCCTTGGAGGCGTTCGCCTCTCCCGCGGCGGGCGCGCGCTTCGCCTCGGCGAGCGCGGCGTTGCGCTCCGCCTCGCTCTGCGCGGGGTCCGCGGCGGCGGCCGCGCGCTGCTCTCGCGTGGCGGCGCCCGGCGCTGGATGGGCCGCGGGCGCGCGGGTCTGGGTAGCGCCCCCGGCGCCTGTCCGGCCGCGCGGCGTCGCCCCATCCCGCGCCCACCTGGCCTTGTCCGGCGAGCGGCGCTCGGCCGCGTTGCCGTCGCGCGCCCCGCGCTCGGCCGGGCCGCCGTCGCGCGCCCCGCGCTCGGCCGGGCCGCCGTCGCGTCCTGCGCGCTCGGCCGGCCCGCGCTCGCGCGCTCCACGGTCGGCAGGTCCACGCTCCGCCGGCCGCGCCGAGCGCCGCGGCGGCGGCTCCTGCGCGGGCGCCGGCGTGCGCGGCCGGCGCATGTCGATGACCCGCGGCGGCCGCGATCGCGCCGGCGCAGCGGCGGCGGGCGCAGCGGCGGCGGGCGCAGCGGCGGCCGGCGCCGCCACGGCGTCTGCCGCGCTCGCTGCGCCTGCCGCCGTGGTCGTCGTCGTGCCGCCGGAAGAGGCCTCCGCGACAGCCTCCGCCGGTTCTCCGGCGGCTTCCGTCGCGCGCTCCTCGACGGGCCCCGCGCTCTCCGGTTGCCCCTCGCCGTTTTCCGCTGTGCTTTGCTCGACCATGGGGCTCCTCCATAGCGTTGTCGGGCGCTCCGCGAAACCGGATCTCACCGCCTCGCACGCGCGGCCTGCGCGGTGCGTTGCGTTCGAAGAGGGAAAAGAGGGATGAGGCGGCCGCGCCGCGCGAAGCTGCGCGCCGCGCGCCATTGCGGCAAGCCGGCCCGGTGCGCTCGGCCCCGGCCGGCTTGCCCGGCGGCCCGGCTACTCGCCCAGGTAGGGGACGAGGTTGACGGTCTCCCGATCGAGCTGGTGAATCCCGAAGCGGCCGGCGGCGAACAGGACCTCCTCGCCGCTGGTCACGAACCTCTCCGGCCAGCCCCAGAGCGGGAAGAACGCCTGTGCCTTCGGCGCCTCGGGCTGCTCGAGGGAGATCGCCAGGGCGCCGCCGGGCACCTCGAAGAGCGCCCGCATGTCGGCCGTGTGGCGCAGCGACGCCCACGAGGCGAGTCGGACGGTGGAGAGCTCGTCGAACGCGGGGAGCGCGGGGTCCTCGTCCTCGTTCTCCGGCTCGGGCGGCGGCGCCTCACCCGCCGGCGAGAGCGTGGTCAGCTTCTGGTTGGGATCCCAGCCAGCGTACCACCAGCTGCTCGGACGCCAGATCAGGCTGTGGGACAGGACGGGCAGCCCGCGGCCATCGATGGAGATCGCGTTGACCTGGCGGTCCGGGAACTTCTGGTACTCCTGCAGGTACGCGAGCCCCTCGTGCACCTCGAGCCGCGCGATCGCCGTCTCGATGAACTGCTGGCCCCACACCCTGTCCCTCGCGTAGATCGACGCGCCCTGGATCGCGAGCACCTCGCCGGGCACGTTGATCCCCGGATCGAGCGCCGGCTGCGACGGGTTGGTCAGGTCGAGGTGCGTGAGGAAGTACTGCGTGCGCGGGCGCGGGTCGTCCGGCGCGCGCCCCGCGATCGAGCGCTTGATGTTGAAGTAGAGCTCCCCGTTGTCGTTGAGGACGTTCACGGTCTCGTTGTCGTCCGGCAGCGCGACGGCCGGCGCCACGGTCGGGTGGTCCGGGTCGGAGAGGTCGACCACGTGGATCTCGATCTGTGCCCAGCTGCGGCGCGGGACGTACTCATAACAAGTCGTCGACGTGATCCCCACGATGTCGTTCCGGTCGACCTCGACCGGCGTGCAGCTCGTGTCCGCGCCGGGGTGATCCGTGCACTCGGCGAACCCGCCGTTGCAGTACTCCTCGCCGCCGATGTTGCGGCACGTCCGCTCTCCGGCCATGTACGTGCAGCCTTCCTGCCCGAAGCAGCCCGGGTTCTCGACCGAGCTGGTCCGGCACGCCCAGCCGACCCCGAGGTCCTCGGAGTGGCCGATGACGCGCAGGAAGGCGAGGGCATCGCGCGCGGGGTGCACGGTCGAGAACGAGCCCCCCCCGCCGTAGTAGCTGCCCGTGGCGGGGAGATCGCTCGTGTCGAGCGTGCCCGCCCGCCGCGGCGCGGTCGGGTCGGACAGGTCGATCACCTCGAGGTGGGTCACCTTGCCCACCCAGTTCTCGAAGGTGGTCGTCAGCGACACGAGCAGGTTGCCCACCTGATGGAGCTGCGCGTCGGCCGGCAGATCGAAGGTGGCGATCGGCTGCGCGAGCTGGGTGAGCCCGGCGCTCGGCACGACCTCCGCCTTCATCTTCCGGCTCTCGGCGGGGGTCCAGTAGAGATCGTAAGGCATCTTCACGCGGACGCGGTGCTCGCCGAACGCGAAGACCTTCACGTAATCCGGGGCGAGATCGAGGTGTCCGAGCTTCTCCGGCGTGTCGAGCTTGTCCTGCGCGTAGAGGGTGAGCTCCTCATCCGAGACGTTCGCGGTGGCGATGTCCTCGGCGCGGAACGTGCGGCGCGCGGGGGTCCCGTGCTCCATCACGCCGCGGCGGGTCAGCGTGGTGTCCGAGAAGGTGAAGATCTGCACGCCGGAGAACGGCCGCCACGTGTTGTCCACGACCCTGTCAGCGGAGAACGGGAGCAGCACGAGGCCCGTCTCGGGCTCTCCGGTCGCCGCCACGGCGTCCACCGCGTCGTCGAGCACGGTGAACGCGCGGTGATCCCAGTCGGCCTCGGACCAGCTCCAGCCCTGCGCGCCGCCGTCGATCTCGGCGCGCGCCACCAGGGGATCCTGGCTCGTCAGATCGGTGATGTCGTAGAGGCTGGCCGCGAGCTGCCGGCCGTTCTGATCGTTCACGCCGATGCCGATCAGGCGGGTCGCGCCGAAGACCGGGCGGAAGAAGTTGTTCCACCCGGACACGATGAACTCGCTCTCCTCGGTGACGTTCCCGCTCGGATCGATGGAGAAGGCGTGGAAGGGATCCTGGCGCCGGTAGGTGACCGCGAACGCCCTGTCGTCCAGGAAGATGGCGCCGTAGAGCGACTGTTCGGCGCCGAACTCCTCGCTGTCGATCGGCACGATGTCGTCGGGATCGGCCGCGTTCCACGTCTCGAGGTAGCTGGGCTTCCCGTCGGCCCACTGCGGACCGGAGAAGACCCGCAGGATGTTGTCGCGGAAGTCCATGTGGAACTGGGAGCGCACGTAGCTGGCCGTGCCCACGCTGTCGCGCAGCACCATCGACCCGTCGCGGTTCGAGATGTCGATGATCGAGATCTCGCTGGGATGCTGCGACCAGCTGCCGCCGTTGCGCGCCACGAGGAGCACGTCCGCCTCCGCGTGGATGGCGGTCACGGCGTCGCCGAGCTCGATCTCGCCGCGCGGGGCGAGCGCGTCGGCGCCGACATCGAAGCTCCGGACGAGGGTCTTGTTGACCCACTGGAACTGCCCGGGGTTGATCTCCTCGAGCTCCGAGCCGTTCGAGGCGATGTAGAGCGAGCTCGCGCTGTCGCCGCGCGCGAGGCGGCTCGTCATGATGGCGCCGGTGACCGGGTATTGCGACAGGAGCTTCGGCGCGGCGCGGTCGGCGATGTCGATGAACAGCACGGTCCCGCCGGTCCGCCGCTCCACGGTGAGGCCGTCGGCCTTGAGCTGGTAGCCGGCCCAGTCGTTCAGGAGCACGACCGCGCGGTCGCCGACGACGTACATCTCGACCGGGGTGCCGGCGATCTGCATCTGGCCGAGGAACTTCGGGTCCGACGGGTCCTGGATGTCGATGACCTGCAGGCCGCGGAAGGTGTTGAGGTTGAGGATCTGCCCGTCGCCGAGGACGCGGTAGATGTCGCCTTCCTCGAGCTCGCGGCTCTCTTCCTCTTCTTCCTCCTCCTCTTCCTCTTCTTCTTCCTCCTCGCCGAGGTACCCCTCGGTGAAAGGATCATCGGCCGACACGAAGTCGGTGGGGCCCTCCGGGGTCTCGGGCTCCTCGGGCTCCTCTGGCTCTTCCTTGGGAGGATCAGGCTCCTCCTCCTCGGGCGGAGGCTTCTCGTTCTCTTCTTCGGGTGGGGTCTGCTCCTGGGGCTCGGGCTTGTTGTCGTCGCTCCCGCATCCCTGTCCGAGCAGCAAGAGCAGCGCGGCCATCACGCTGGCCTGCGCTGACAGCACACCTCTGAATAGCGCTCTTCTCTTCGCCACAGCTACTCCTCCCTGGCACCTCGCATGAGGTGCGGAGACTGCGCACATCGATGTGTCCTACACGGTTCAACGTGGTCGGAACGTCGCGGCCCGAGGGCGGCGGTGCGGCGAGTCCCCGGCGAGCGGTCGAGGGCGCGTCCGGCACGGCGCATCCCGCGATCGAGCCGGTCTTCGCGGCTTCGCACTACCGCGGACCGTGAGCTTGCATCCAGCGGAGTATCCACCTTCTGGAGGAGCCGCTCAACGTGGAATGCTGTGACGGAACGGAGGCAGCGCGGATTGCTCTGCGTGGCGCAGGATGGGTTCTTGGGTGGAGCGGAGCGCCGAAAGTTCACAGTTGGCGGCGTCTGCCCACACGACGGTTCGGACAGCGCTGGTTGCCGTCGACCCGAGCCGGTCTGCGGGGCGCTCGACGCCTTCTATCGTGACGTCGAGCGGCGCGGGGCCCGCGCTCGTCGCGCCCCCGTCACGCGGCCTCTTCCTTCTCCTCCGCCCGCGCCACCGGCAGCGCCACGAAGAACGTCGACCCCTTCGAGACCACGCTCTCCACCCAGATCCGCCCGCCATGGCCCTCGACGACCCGCTGCGCGATCGCCAGCCCGAGGCCCGTCGAGCGCTCCCCCCCGGTGCTGACCGTCCTCGCCCGCCCGAACGGCCGGAAGAGCTTCCCGAGGTCCTCCGCCGCGATCCCGGGCCCCTCGTCCTTCACCGACAGGATCACCTCGGCCCCCCCGCCGGCGCCCTCCACCCGGCCGCCGTGGACGCGGACGCGGATGGTCGTGCCCGGAGGCGAGTAGTGGATGGCGTTGCTGATGAGGTTGTTGAGCACCTGCTCCAGCTTGTGGGCGTCGACCTCGACCCGCGGGACGCCCTCGTCGCTCTCGACGACGAGCTTCATGTTCTTCTGCCCCGCCAGCACCATGTTGAGCGCCACGTTGGACTCGACGAGCTGGACGATATCCGTGCTCTTCCTGTCGAGGTTGAGCTTGCCGAGCTCGATCATCGACACGTCGAGCAGATCGTTGATGAGCGAGAGCATGAATTTGCTCGAGCTCCTGATCATGTTGACGATCTCGACGCCGCCGTTCTTGAGCAGCGACGACGGCTCCCCGCGCCGGTGGCTCATCAGCATGAAATCGCTGTAGCCCAGGATGACGCCGAGCGGGTTCCTGAGGTCGTGGGCCGCCATGCCGACGAAGCGGTTCTTCTCCTCGTTCAGCCGGACCAGCTCCGCGTTCTTCGCCGCGAGCTCCTCGTGCATCTGGACGAGCTGCCGGTTGCTCTCCTCCAGCGTTTCGGCGTACTGCTTGAGCTTGAGCTGGCTCCGCTTGTGCTCGATGGCGTAGCGGATCGTGCGCTCGAGGATCTGCGCGTCGAACCTCCCCTTCACCAGGTAATCCGCGACGCCCGCGCTCATCGCGGCCATGTCGATCTCCTCGTCGCCGACCCCCGTCAGCATGATGATGGGGATCGCGCAGCCGAGGTGGTTGGCCTCGCGCACGACGTCGAGGCCCGTCCGGGCGTCGAGCCGGAAGTCGAGGAGGCAGACGTCGTAGCCGCCGGCGCGCAGCGCCCGGATCGCCTCGTCCGAGCTGCTCAGCCACGTCACGTCGTACAGGGTGCGGGGAGCGTCGCGGAGGAGCCTCCGCGTGACGAGGTGGTCGACCTCGTCGTCATCCACAAGAAGGACCTTCATCGCGCTGTCGTTCATCGGGAGCCTCGACCACGCCGGACATCGGCGCTCTCCCGCCGGCAAGCTTCGCGCCACGCCGCCGGCTCTACCCCCGCCGCGGCGGAGGCCCGGGTCCTCGCCCCGCCCCTCATGGCCGGCGCTTCTGCTCTTCGGCGACGCCCACGAGCGCGCGCGCCAGGGTGATGAGCTGCCCCGCGTCGAACGGCTTGACGAGGAACGCCGACGCGCCGAGGCGCGACAGGCACTGCCAGTCGGCCGCGCCCCCGGTGCCGGTCGCCACGATGATCGGGAAATCCCCTTGTGGGAGCTCGCGCACCGCCGCCGTGAGCGCGATGCCGTCCAGCCCGGGCATGTCGAGGTCGAACACGCCGAGCGACGGGCGGTTCGCCTCGATGGCCGAGAGCGCCGCGGCGCCGTCGGGCGCGGTCTCGATGGCCGCGCCGGGCAGCGCCTCCGCGAGGACGCTGGCGAGGAAGCTGCGGAACGACGGGCTGTCGTCGGCGACCAGGACGCGCGTCGTGCGCGCGTACGCCGGCAGGGCGCCGCGCGCGTCGAGCAGCGCCTCGCGCAGCGCCTCCGCGCTCGCCGTGCGCTGGTCGGGCTCCTTGGCCAGCGCCGCGAGCACCGGCGCGTCGAACGACGGCGGCAGATCGGGGCAGATCTCGCTCGGCGGGATCGGGGGCTGAACCGCGTGCTGCATGACCAGATCCACCGTGCTCGTGCTCTGGAACGGCAGGCGGCCGGCGAGCAGGTAGTACGCGACCACCCCGAGGGCGTAGACGTCGATGCGCGGCAGCAGCGCCGGATCGAGCTGCCGGCCGAGCGCCACCTCCGGCGCCAGGTACGCCGGGGTGCCGGAGAAGGCGAGCTCGACCCGATCGCCGCGGGGGATCCGCTTCGCGAGCCCGAGATCGGCCACCACGACGCGGAGCGCCTGGCCGACGAGGATGTTGCTCGGCTTCACGTCGCGGTGAGCGATGCCCGACGCGTGGATCGCCGCGACGCCGAGGCAGGCCTGGTCGAGGACGCTCAGCGCCTCGTCGAGGCCGAGCCGGCCGCCCTTGTTGTGGACATACGTGTCGAGCGTGACGCCTGGCACGTACTGCATGACGAAATACGGCGCGTTCTCGTACTCGCCGAACGCATGGATCTCGACGACGTTCGGGTGGTGGACGCGCGCCATCGCCCGCGCCTCCGCCAGCAGGCGGGCCTGCATCTGCGCGTTGTCGAGCTGCTCCGGCCGGAGCAGCTTGATGGCGACGTCCCGCTGGAGCTGCTCGTCGCGCGCCAGGAGGATGACGCCCATCGCCCCCTCTCCGAGGCGACCGACGACGCGGTAGACCCCTCCGAGCAACGTGCCCTCGGGCGGCACCTGAACCGGGCTGCCTCCCTCGTGCAGGCTCGATCGCGCCGCGGCCTGCCAGAGGTCCTCGTCGCTCAGCGTGGAGCCGTCGCCGTTCCGCTCGGCCGGCGGCTCCGCCCGCGTGGGGGGACGGTCGCGCACCACGGTGTCGACGCCCTGCAGCGTATCCGCGGCATCGGGCGCGAGCGGCGCGGGGGGATCGCCGCCGTTCGCGCTTCCAGAGCTGAAGCCGGGCGAGCCGTCCGCCGCGTCTGCCATGGTGCGCATGATACGTGCCCTGCGCATGCCTATCAACGGAGAGCGACACGCGCTCCAGCCGCGAAGCGCGGTGCACGCGGCGGTCTGACGGCGCCTCGCCGGCGCGTCACGGTCAGGCGGGATGTCGCTGCTGTGGCAGGATGCCACGCTGCGCGGCGACCGTGGCTTTGCGCCGCGCTCGCCGGCCGGCCCGCGGCGAGGCGCGGCGCCGCGCGGGGGGCCGGTCCCCGCCGAGCATGGCGACGGGCGAGCCGGCACGGCGGCAGGATCGTCACGATCACCTCGGTCGTGGGCTTGCAGGCAGAGCCAGGCCGCGTGCCTGCCTGTCGGCGGAAAGGCGGTTGCCGAGGGAGTAACCGCCCGGCGATGAGGGGCTTTCCGAAGGCCGGCGGGAATCGGAATGGCTATACTCGAATGGCCATGAGGACGCTCTCGGTCGAGTCCGTCTGCGCCGGCGCGCCAGGAGCGAGGAACGGCTGTCCAGTACAGTGCAGAAGATGAGTGTTGATGGCTGACGGCTAGCGGATCGATGTTGAGGAGAGCTCGACGGAGTCATCGGGCTCCCGCGCTGAGTGGACGGAAAGGTGGCCTGAGCCCTGTCGGTCACTCTGGGGGCCATGGAGCGAGGTGACGATGCATATTCTCGTTGCGGAAGATGACGACGACCTGCGCGAGCTCGTGGTGATGACGCTCTCGGTGGAGGGGTTCCAGGTGCAGACAGCGCGGCACGGACAAGAGGCGCTGGAGAGGATAGGTGAACACATGCCCGACCTCATCCTGCTCGACATGAAGATGCCGGTCATGGACGGCCGGACCTTCGCGCGGGAGTTTCAGAGCCGATACGGCCGGTCGGTGCCCATCATGGTCCTGACCGCGGCCGAGCACGCCGCCCTTCGAGCCCAGGAGATCGGCGCGGCAGGGTGGATCGCGAAGCCCTTTCACTGCGACCAGCTGGTCAGGATGGTGCGGTCGCACCTTCGCATGTGAGGGGCAGGCGGACGTGGAACGTGCTGCCACGGCCCTCCTCGCTCTCGAACCACATCTCGCCTCCGTGGCGCACAACGATCGCGCGCGACAGGTACAGCCCCGTCCCCATCCCTCCGTAATCGTGGGGCGTATCGGTGTGGGCGCGATAGAAGCGCTCGAAGATCCGCGCCCGCTTCTCCACGGGGATCCCCACCCCCTGATCGCGCACGGACACCAGGGCGTCGAGCGCGTCCGCCATCCGCACGTCGAGCTCCACCTCGCCGCCGTCCGGTGAGTACCGCAGGGCGTTGTCGAGCAGGTGCGCCACGACCCGCTCCAGGAGCTCGCGGTCCCCCTGGAGCACCACGGGCTCGGCGCACGTGACCCGGATGCGGCGCGACCGCGCCCCCTGCTCCAGGCGCGCCGCCAGGCGGTCGACCAGCTCCCCGAGATCCACGCGCTCGAGCACCAGATCCAGCCGGCCGAGCTGGACTTGCGAGAGGAACAGCAGATCGGCCACGATCCGCTCGATCCGGTCGGCGCCCCGCAGCAGCCCGTCCAGGATCCGGCGCTGATTCGGCGGCAGCTCCGTCGCCGTGCGCAGGAGCATCTCGGCATAACCCATGATCACGGTCACGGGCGTCTTGAGCTCGTGCGCGGCCACGCGGAGAAACTGGTCCTTGAGCCGGTCGAGCTCCACGAGCTCGGTGACGTCCCGCACGACCGCCACCGCGCCCACCACCTGTCCCCCCGCGTCGCGCATGGGCGACGCGCTCGTGTGCACGTGGCGGGTCCGCTCCGCGCCGGGGAGCGAGATCGTCCCCTCATCCAGGGCCACCGTCTCGCCGCCGAGCGCGCGCACGAGCGGCGTTTGCTCTGCTTCATAGGGCGTCCCGTTCGGGCGGTCGAAGCGGAGCCGCCGCACCAGCTCCGCGATGGGCCCGCGCGCGTCGTCCGGGCTCGCGAGCCCTGCGAGGCGCGCCGCCGCATGGTTGGCCAGGGTGACGCGCCCGCTCCTGTCGACGACGAACACGCTGTCGACCATGTTGTCGAGCACCGCTTTGATCTCCAGCTGGCTCCGCTCGAGGTCGGCGTAGAGCATGGCATTGTCGAGCGAGATGGCCGTCTGGGCGCCGAGCAGCTCGAGCACCCGGATCGTGCCGGCCGTGAACGCCCCCGTCGCGACGTTGTTCTCCAGGTAGACAAGACCGCTCAGGCGCGCCTGCCGTACGATGGGGAGGCACAGCAGCGAGCGCGGCCGTCTCCGGGTGAGGTGCTCGTCCGAAGCGAACCGCGTCGCCGCGGCGGCCTCGTCCAGGATGACGGGCTCACGCGTCCGCGCGACGTAGTGGAGGATCGACATCGGGAACGCCGCCGCCGAGGCCGGGACGCCCTTGTGGCTCGCGACGCGGATCTCCGTCCCGTCGGTCGTGGCCTCGGCGTAGACGGCGAGCTCGCCGTCGCGGACGAGGATCAGCGCCCCTCTCTGCCCGCCGGCCTGCTGGAGCACGATCTGCAGCAGCGTCTCGCTGAGCTTCGGCAAGAGGATCTCGGACGAGATGCTCTGCAAGGCTTTGACCACCGAGAACAGGTCGAGCTGCTCGGGCGCGGCCACGAACGTGGCGGTGAGCGCGACCGATTGTCGCTCGACGAGCTCGGGGTAGCATCGGTCGAGGCTCTGGACCTTGCCGTCGGCGCCCCAGCGGACATAGCAGGAGCGGGCCTCGCGCAGGTAGGTGTCGGCGAAGCGAACGAACCCCCGCGCCCGGTAAAACCGAGACGCGAGCTCGAAGGCGAGCGCTTCGACGTGGACGAAGCCGCTGTCGCGCGCCGAGTGGACGGCCTCTTCATAGGAGCGCATGGCGTCGAGGTCCCGGCCCTCGGTGCGGGCGACCTCGGCGGATACCAGGGCGTAGCGGGGCCGGAAGTTCTCGGGGCAGTTGTCGGCCCAGAGCTCCAGCCGCTGCAATTGCTCCTCGAGCGTCTGCGCGAACTGCCGCTGCTGCTCGGCAGTGGCCTGCGCATGGAGCGCCGTCAGCGTGAGCGCGTGGTAGAAGTGATGCATCGCCTCGATCGCCATGGATGCCACCTGGTGCAGCATCGACCCGGCGCTGGTCGCGGACTCCAGCGCTTCGGCATAGCGTTCATGGGTGAATGTCGCCATCTGCTTCATGACGTGGTAGTATGTAACGCCAAGTCCGAAGCCCGCCTTCTTGAGGGCCGCGACGCAGCTCTCCTCGTCGAAGGTGCCGTCGCTGAAGCTCGTGGGCGCCTGCGTCGCGCCCTTCAGGCTCGCTGCAAACTGCTCTTCGAGCCGGAGGACATGGTACACCACGTCATTGTGGGTCTGCCGGGCGAACGCGATGTGCTTCCGCGCGACATCGATGACATGAACGAGCGGCTCTCCGCTCTCCAGGACGAGCCATGTCATGTTGTAGGTCAAGTAGCCGGCAAAGACGAGATCTCCGATGTCGAGGCAGGCGAGGAAGGCCTGCTCCATGAGCGGGAGGCTCGCCGCGAAGCGCCCGCACCAGACCTTGATGACGCTCGCATTCTGGAAGAGCAGCTTCCCTTTCAGCTTTGCCGTGGCGCTCTTGAATTTTTCATTCAGCCTGAGCGCCATCTCGGAGAACTGAAGCGCGCGCGGGATGTCGCGGTAGATCGAGACCAGCACCATGCCGTAATTGCTGTAGATGAAGGACGACTCTTCGGCGTGCCCGCGCTGCAGGGAGACGCTCACCCCCTTGGCGGTGAGCAGGACCCAGAGCGCTGGTCGCGAGGTGTATACGATGGGGAACGACTCGGCGATCAGGCCGATGAGCGCCCGCGCGCCGTCGTCGCTGGCTACAGGCGCGTCGACGAGGTCGGCGATGGGGCGCCCCTGCAGGTTGATCGAGACCTGCCGGATCTCGGCCTCCGCGGCCATCCGGAGCTCCTCGTCGGACTCCGGGAGCATCACCCCGTAGAGCTCTAGGGCCTGGATCATGACGGCCACGGCGTCGCGGTGCCGTCCGGCGATCTGGTAGAGCCGCAGGCGCGATCGGTACGCCCTGGATCGGTCGGGCCTGGAGCGGGCGTACTGGAGGATCAGGTCGAACAGCGCGTCGGCCTGCTGGAAGCGGCCGACGAGGTACTCGCATTCGGCGAGCTCCAGGTGGAGCGTGAATGCATCCTCGTTCCGTGCGCTCCAGGCGTCCGGTGGCAGCAGGGATGTCGCCTGGGCCAGGTAGCTGCGAGCCGACGCGTAGGCCACCGAGGCTTTGGCCTTGGTCCCCGCCAGGAAGTTGAGCCGGCAGAGCGCCTCCTTCTCGCGCGGGTCGGTGAGGAGGTGGGCGCCGTGATTGAGCTGGTTTGCGACGTCGAAGGCCCGCTCCGCGATCCCCTGCTCTGGCAACCGAGACAGGAGGAGCCGGCCGAGCTGAAGGTGCATCCCGGCGCGCAGCTCCGCCGGGATGAGCGAATAGGCCGCTTCCTGGATGCGGTCGTGGAGGAACTTGTATGTGCTGTCCACGCGGATGACGAGGCCCGCGCGGACGGCCTCCCAGAGGTCCGCGTGTACGTCGTGCTCCACGCTGCCGCGGACCATCGCCAGGAGGGCGACCTCGGCGGTATTCCCCAGACAGGCGAGCTGCTTCAGCGCTTCCTGGGTCTTCTCGGGCAGCCGCCTGAGCTTGCCGACCATCAGGTCGACCACGTTGTCGGTGTAGCCCTTCTCGCGGATCTTCGCGACGTCCCACCGAAAGGCCTCCGTGCGCTCGTCGAACTCGATCAGGCGCTCTTCATGGAGCGAGAGGAGGAACTGGATGGCGAAGAAGGGGTTGCCGGCCGTCTTCTCGTAGGCGAGATCGGAGAGCGGCGCGCCGTCCTCGAGGCGGCAGCGGAGCGCCTCGCCGACGAACGCGGCGAGGTGCTCGCGCGGTATCGGGCCGAGCACGATGTCCGAGACGCGCGCGCCGTCTCTCCGCACCTCGTCCAGCGTCACCAGGAGCGGGTGGGTGGGGGGCACCTCGTTGTCGCGGTAGGCGCCGATGATGAGGAGATAGCGCATCTCAGGGTGGGCCAAGAGGTCCTTGAGGAGCCCGAGGCTGGCCGCGTCGACCCACTGGAGATCGTCGAGGAAGAGCGCGAGGGGGTGCTCCTTCTGGGCGAACACCCCGATGAAGTGCCGGAGCACCATGCGGAAGCGGTTCTGCGCCTCGGTCGGCGGCAGCTCGGGGACCGGCGGTTGCCGTCCGACGATCAGCTCGACCTGCGGGATCACCTCCACGATGAGCTGGGCGTTGACCCCGAGGACGTCGAGCAGCTGCCGTCTCCACGCCGCGATCCGCTCCTCGCTCTCGGCGAGGAGCTCGATCGCGAGCTCCTGGAAGGCCTGGACGAGCGTGGCGTAGGGGATGTCGCGCTTGTATTGATCGAATTTGCCCGAGAGGAAGAAGGCCCGCTCCCGGATGATCGGCTTGTGCAGCTCATGGACGAGCGCGCTCTTGCCGATCCCGGAGTATCCGGAGATGAGCAGGAGCTCCGGCGTCCCCGTGGCGACCACGCGGCCGAAGGCCCGCAGCAAGGTGGCGATCTCCGCCTCTCTGCCATAGAGCTTCTGCGGGATCTGGAGCCGGCCTGTCGTGTCTCGCTCGCCCAGCGCAAACGGCTCCACGCGCCCGCTCGCGCGCCACGCTGCGAGGCACCTCTCCAGGTCGCGCTGGAGGCCGCGCGCGCTCTGGTAGCGATCCTCGGGCATCTTGGAGAGGAGCTTCAGGGTGATCCGCGAGATCGTCTCGGGCACCTCGGGGACGAGCTCCGACGGCGACGTGGGGACGCGGGCCACGTGGCAATGGACCCATTCGACCGGGTCGCGCGCCTCGAAGGGGAGCCTGCCGGTGAGCATTTGATTGAACGTCACGCCGAGCGAGTAGAGATCGGTGCGGTTGTCGATGGCCCGGCTCGTCCGACCTGTCTGCTCCGGCGATAGATAGGGCAAGGAGCCCTCGATGAGCCGGGGGGGCTGCGCGCGCTGCTGCTCGCGGGGGAGGCGGGACGCGAACCCGAAGTCGGCGATCCTGACCTCGCCGGAGGCGGGGTTGACGAGGATGTTGCCGGGCTTCAGGTCCTTGTGGATGATGTCCTGCTGGTGGACGTCCGCGACCGCCGCCGCGATGCGGATCGCGAGGGGGAGGAAGCGCTCGATCTCCATGGGCGTCCCGAGCAGGTGATCGAGGGACTGGCCGCCGAAGTCCTCCAGGATGAGGGCCGGCATGCCCTGGTACGTCTCGAGGGCGAGCGGCTTGATGACGGCCCGGGCGTCGAGCAGCTGTCCGAGCTCATACTCGTGCTTCAGCCGCTCGCGGTCCTTCGGGCGGCTGCGCCGCGGATCGAGCACCTTGAGGATCACCGGACAGCGATCGGCGCTCCTGACCGCGCGGTAGACGACGGCTCTGCCATCGAGGGAGAGAGGCATGGTGATCGTGTACGGGGAGGCGAGGGGCATGGAGAGGGTTCCTGATGCGCGACACGCTCGGCGAGGACGATGAGGCCGCGCGCGCGGTGCTCCACGGGGCTCGGGCATCGTCGGCCGGGCCGCCGAGCCGGACCGAGAACGTGATTGAGCGCATCACGCGGGCGCGAATCGATACCAGCCGGGCTCGGCGCCCCGTGCCGGCAGGATCCTGCGAAGACGTGACGGGCCGTGATGCCATGCGCTGTCGACATGAGTGTGATCTTGTGCCTCACGTCGCGGGCGTCATGAGTCTGCGTTCCAGAAAAGGAAATGCAGCCAACCAGGCAAGGCGGGTCCGGCTATGCTTGCCCGGACGGCGAGCCCACAGTTCGTCCAGGCGCCCTACCGCGACATCAAGCCGGAGAACCTCTTCATCCTGCGGAGGCGGCGGCGCCGGCGCCGTCCTGCGCGCGCATGGGGCCGGGATCAGGGATTGTAGCGGCGGCCGCTGCGGTAGCTCGCGATGGCCAGCTCCACCGGGCGGAACAGCGGGGTGGGCAGCGCGTCGAGCGGATACCAGCCCCAGCCGGCGATCTTGTGGGGCTCGCGCTCCTCGGGCTCGCCGTCGAACTCCTCCGCGAGGAGCTGGATGTCCACATAGTGCTTGCCGTAAGCGAGGATGTTGCTGAGGCACAGGAAGGAGAGCTTCCTGACGACAAGGCCGCTCTCCTCGCGCACCTCGCGGACGGCGCAGTCCTCGAACGACTCGCCGAGCTCGAGGTGGCCGCCGCACCACGAGTAGCTGCCGTCGCCGTGGCTCCCGCGGCGCCGCGCGAGCAGCACGCGCCCGTCGCGCACCAGCATCACGCCCACGCCCACCAGCGGTCGCTCCGCGGCCTTCCCTCCGACGATCGCCTCTCCCAAGGACACCTCCCCGCACGCGACGCCGCCGTGCGTGGAGCGCGCTCTAGCACGGCGCGCAGCGGCGCCGCTCGGGAGGCGGGTCGACCCGCCGCGCCCGCTGCGCCAGCCGCGCCCGCCCCGCCAGCCGCGCCGCGCACGGAGCCACCCCGCGCACGTGCAAGCGCCGGTACCGATTGACTTTTCAGTGAACACGCGTACCGTGCCAGACACGATGGATGTGTCCTTGCCCTGGGAGCTGAACCCCGTCCTCCAGCAGAGCCGGCTCGTCCTCCTGGCGCAGACGGCGGTCGATGTCCGCAACAAGGCGTTCAGCGAGGCGAACCGCGAGGAGGGCGACACCAGCTGGGGCATCGGCTGCAAGGCGCACGAGCGGTTCGGTCATTCCCTCTGCAAGATGGCAGAGAGCGGGAAACACCCATGGCTGTCCGTCCATCGAGACGGGCTGTACTTCATGCCGCACATCGAGGGCGTCGCCGTGCGCGTGTACCGCGGTCCGGCCGACAAGCCCTCGCAGCGGCACCTCGAGGCCGCGCGCAGCGAGCACGGTCGCCGCTCGGAGTCGCGGCAGATGGCCTTCTCGTTCATGGGGCAGGAAACCGAGCCGGATGGCCCGTGGTTCTGGATGATGGCCGTGGAGACGGACGTCGAGGGGAGGGCGCTCCGCGCCGTGTTCTTCCAGGCCAACGAGGCCGGCGGGACCCGACACGCATGGGAGGCCCCGGTCGAGCGGGTGTCCGCCGAGCCTGCGCCTGCGCCTGCGCCTGCGCCCGAGCCGGGAGACAAGCCGGCGCGTCCGGCGCGACCGCGCACGGCACAGGGCCAGCAAGCGAAGGATGCGCTCCTGTCGCGCGACGGACGGCCGCTGGTCCGCGCGCAGACGATGACCCTTCCGCTCGTGTCACAGCCGAGCTGACGGCCGGCGAACCAGGCGGAGCCGCTGGAATGTGGGCTGTCCTGTCGCGGGGTGCAGATTCGTGCGCTCCGCGACAAGGCGGTGAGCCCCCGCCGACACACCCGCGCAGGAGCCCGGGCTATACAGGCATTCCCATCGTCCGGCGGAGCGCGTCGAACTCCTCGGTGAAGCGCCCGTTCCCGCCCCGCAACACGAGCGGCGGCTCGTCATCGCACGACGCCACGGCCTCGGCGCGGCGCAGGGCATAGACCGCGAACAACGCCGCCTTGCCCTCCTTGGGCACGACGTCGCGCCACGCCTCGAGCGCGAGCCCGGCCGCCGCCGCCGCCGCCTCGACGCGAGGCCGCTGCCGCGCCCCCGCGCAGGCCACGAACGGCGCGCCGGGGGCGAGCAGCCGCGCGGCCGCGAGGCAGTAGTCCTCCACGCCGCCGCGGTGCTCGAAGCGGCACGGCCCGCACTGGAGCCGAGCGGACTCGATGCCGGTGCCGACCGGCAGGTACGGCGGCGTCCCCGTCACGAGCTCCGCGGGCGCGAGCCCGTCGAGCACCGCCGGATCGCGCAGGTCCCCCCACCGGACCTCGCCGCGCGCGTCGACGCCGTTCCACGCGACCGAGCGCCGCGCCATCGAGGCGCTCACCTCCTGCGCCTCCACGCCCGCGCAGCGCGCGTCCGGGAAGCGCCACGCGGTGAACAGGAGCACCGTGCCGATGCCGCAGCCGAGGTCGACCGTGCGGCGCGGGGGCGCGTGCGCAACCCGCTCGGCCGCGAACCAGGCGGTCACGAGGTCGTCGGCCGACCAGCGGTGCCCGTCGAGCCGCTGCAGGATCCGGAAATCGCCCGAGAGATAGCAGAGGTCCTCGCCGGGGCCGGGCCAGACCTCCGGGCGATCCGGCGTCGCCGGCCGCGGCCCAGGGGCGACCCAGCCGGGCGGCCGGCGCGCAGGGCGCACGACCCCGCCGCGCGGCGCGAGGGAGGGCTGGACATCAGGGGGAGCGATCATCGACCCCATGTACCACGCCCCCGCGGCGTCAGGGGCGCGCGCAATCCCCCCCGAGCGCGCGGCCCCGCGGCGTCATTGGTTCTTGCAGTAATCCTCGAGCGAGGGATCATCGCAGAAGAGGCACGGGGTTGTCTCGCAATCCAGCGGAGGGCACGACGTGGGGCAGGTCGGCTCGTTCGGATTGCAGTGGATGATCTGCCAGGTGAGCGAACTCACGTCGTCCGGGTCGGCCGCGCAACGGCACTTGTTGATGGCGTGCGATGCCATCATGGTGACCGTGTGGCACTCCTTCTCCGGCGTCACCCCCTCTGCCGGGATTGGCGTCGTGAGATCCCACGTGAGCTCGAAGGGGCGCTGTCCGCCAGCCATGGTCCCGGCCGGGAACACCTGTGGGAACGTCACCCTCCGGAACGGGAGCGGGAACGGGGAATCTTCACTGCTGCGCCGCCCATAATCGATGTAAAGGACGCCCTGCAGAGGGGTGCCGTTGTCCTCGGACAGCACCGTCGCGCCGAAATTCTTGAAGCTGTCCTGCTGGTCGACGATGTACACGGGTAGGTGCTGGGGAGGGAAGACCGCCGTGAGCACCGGCGCGGTCCGCTCGGGGTGCTCGTACGTCGGCGGCTCGAGCACGAGGCAGCCCGTTGTCGAGGCGGCGAGCGCCGCCGCCGCGAACGAGCGAGCGAGCGCGGCGGAGCGGCGCGGGCGCGCCGCGAGGACAGGGGCACGGCGAAGGGAAGGGCGGGGCGGAGCGATCATGGTGCGCTGTGCAGGGGCCGATGGGAGATGGGTCTGTGCTGGGTACCGGGACTTTACCCACTGGGGCGACGCGCGGTGGATCTAGCTGGAATCCGACCGCCGCCGCGCGGGCAGGCGCGCCCGCGGCCCCTCCCTTCGCGCCGCGGCGTCACTTGCGCGGGCCCGCCGGCGCGCTCTCCAGCGCGTAGACGACCTTCACCTGCGTGCCGAACGGGACCTCGCCGGACGCCACGGGCGTCCCCATGTCCGCGGAGTACGCGCCGGAGGCGAGCGCGGCGCGGGGGGCGTAGATCGGGCCGTGCTCGACGACCTCGCTGATCGAGACGACGCGGCCGAGCGAGACGCCCTGGAGCCTGGCCAGCGCCTCGGCGCGAGCCCGCGCGTCCGCGATCGCCTTCTCCCGCGCGCGCGCCTCGAGCGGGCCGGTCTCGTCGAGGCCGAACGAGACGCCCCAGACGTTGTTCGCGCCGGCGGCCACGGCGGCGTCGAGCACCGGCCCGACCTGATCGAGGTTGCGGATGACGACCATCACCGTGTTGCTGACCTGATAGACGTGCGACGGCGGAGGCGGCGCCGCCGGCGCCAGGTCGGCAGGCGGCGGCTTCGGCGCGGGCGGCTGAGGCGCCTTCGGTCCGCGCCCCGCGGGGGCCGCGGGGGCCGGGGCCGCCGGCGCCGGCGCGACCGCAGGGGCGGGCTGCGCGTGGCCCATGGCCATCCAGGGCGGCACCTCGGGCTGCCGCACGAGCTGGATGGAGTAGTTGCTGGTCTGGATGTCCTTCTCGGCCAGGCCGGCGTTCTTGAGCGCCGCGAGGATCTCGGTCATGCGCGCCGCGGCGAGCTTCGTCGCCTCGTGCACCGTCGGCGCCATCACCTCGATGCCCATCTGGGCCCGGGCGACGTCCGGCCTCGCGCTGACCTCGCCGCGGCCGACGACCGTGATGGAGTTGACCTCCGGAGCGGCGGCCACGGGCGGCGTGGCCTGCGCCGCGCACGCGGCGAGCAGCGGCGTGACCGAAAGCATGAGCCCGGCGAGGTACGCGCGGGGCAGGGAGCGCTGGTTCTTCATGCCCCTGCAACGCGCGCCGCCCAGGCCGGCTTACAGGGGGCGCGCGCTTCGGCGCCCGCGCGCTCGCCGCCGCGAGCAGACCGGCGGGCCGCTCGCCGAGCCGCTCCGGCGGCGCGCCGGCGACGCCCGAGGCGGCGGCGCTCTGCCCCCTCGGCAAGTTGTTCCACGCCGCGCCGGGTGCGCTATGGTCGTTCACGTGCTCACGATACCCAGCGATGAAGAGGCCCTCGGGGGTCTGCAGGGTGCCACGATCGCCAGCGACCTCTCGTCAAACATCGGCTACCGGATCGTGTCGCGCGCCGGGTCCGGGGCGATGTTCGTCTCGTTCTACGCGGTCCGCACCGCGCCCGAAGGCGAGACGCCCGTGGTCGTCAAGATCCTCCGGCCGTCGCTCTTCAGGCAGCTGGGTCCGTCAGCGGCCGTCATCGTGAAGAAAGAGGCGGTGTCCCTCGGCCGCCTCAACGAGCAGGTCCCCCCGACCCCCTTCGTGGTCCGGCTCATCGACACCGGCACGTTCGAGGTCCGCCGCGGCACGAAGGCGCTCAACCTCCCCTGGATCACCATCGAGTACGTGCACGGCGGCGTCCAGGGCGTGACGCTCCGGCAGCGGGTGCAGGGGACCATCCAGGCCACGGGCCACGCGTTCGATCCGGCGCGCGCGACGCGCGCCATCGAGTGCATCGCGAGCGGGCTGTCGGCCGTGCACGACGTCGGCGTCGTCCACCGGCAGCTCACGCCGGAGAGCATCCTCTGCTGCGGCTCCGGCGACGACGAGCTGTTCAAGATCAGCGACTTCGGCATGGCGCGGCCGCGCGGCATCCGCGAGACGATCATGGCCGGCGTCGTCGGCAACGCCGGGGTCGTGCCGCCGGAGATGCTGTCCGCCGATCCGAGCACGATCGGCCCGTGGACCGACATCTTCAACCTCGCGTCCGTCATCTTCTTCCTGCTGACGGGCGAGGAGTACATCGTCGCGGAGTCGCAGGCGCAGGCGCTCATGGCCGCCATGGCGCGCACGCGCCGGAGCATCGTCGAGACGCGGTGGCTCCACCCGGCGCTGCGCGGCAACGAGCAGGCGTGCAAATCGATCGACTTCGCGCTCCGCTGGGCGTCCACCGGCGAGGCGCAGGAGCGCCTCCAGGAGGCGGTGGCCGTGGCCGCGATGCTCTCGCCGTACCTCCGCCCCGCCTCGCCGATCTCCGCGCTGGAGCAGCGGATCGTGGCGAGCGCGGGGGAACCGCGCGTGCGCGCCGCGGAGGAGGTCGGCCCGATGACCGTCCCGTCCACGCACCTGAAGGCGCCGGTGCTGCTCAAGGGGGAGCTCGGCCAGACGCTGCTGTCGCCGCGAAACGCCAAGGCCGCCGAGCGCCCGAGCCAGGACCGCCCGATCGAGGCCGAGATCATCAGCGCGCCCCCGCGCGCCTCGCGGGAGCCCGCGCCGCGCCTGTCGGCGGTCGTCGAGCGCTGGACGTGGAGCGTGCTCCACCACCCGAGCCTCGATTCGGTCATCCGGAGCGTGGCCTGGGACGGCTATGGCCGGTGCCTCGCGGCGGCCACGGCGGGGCTGCTCTTCTGGAACGGGACGAGCTGGAGCGAGGCGTCGTCCGGCGGCCTCCCGAGCCCGCAGGGCGTGCGCTTCGTGCACCGGATCGGGCCCGGCCGGTGGCTCATCGGCGGCGACGCCTCGACGCTCGCGGTGTACACGACGGGCGGCGTGACGGGCGTCTTCCAGCTGCCGGGAGAGCCGCAGAGCCACGTCGCGCTGAGCGGCGACCTCGAGGACATGGGCATCCTCGTCTCGACGACGCCGAACGATCCGCGGCCGCTCCTCCACGCGTTCATCGCCAAGCGCTGGCTGCGGCCGATGCCGGCCGACGGCGTCGCGCTGCTCGCCGCGGTCGCGCGCGTCGAGGACGAGCGGTGGCTCGTCGTCGGCCGGTCGACCACGGGCGAGGGGCTGGTCGCGCTCTACGCGCCGCTCGACTGGCACCTGGAGCGCATCCCGGCGCCGCCGGCGCGGGCGTTCGTCGCGTGCGCCGGGCGGCCCGATCTCGGCGTGGGCATCGCCGTCGGCGCGGAGGGCAGCGTCGTCTGGCGGTACGGGCAGAGCGTCTTCACGGAGATCATCGAGCCGCGGCGCGCCCTGTCGGCCGCGACGATCGACGCGGAGGGGCGCGCCTGGGCGGGCAGCGCGGGGCGCATCTGGGTGCGGCGCGGCGGCATCCCGCCCATGGCCGGGGTGTGGGAGTGCGTCTGGGAGAACGACGCCTGGGTCGGCCCGGTCGTGTCGCTGTTCGTCGACGGCGAGGTGGTCGTCGCCATCACCGCGGACGGCGGGATCATCGAGGGCCGCGTCACCGGCTGACGAGCCCGGCGAGCCGCCGTCACCGCGGCGCGCGGTACCTGCCCACGACGATCGTGATGTCGTCGTCCGGGCTCGGGCACCAGCCGTCGACCTCCCGCAGGATCCGGTCGCGGATGTCGTCGACCGGCGCGTCCTGGGCGGCTTCGACGGTGGCGCAGAGCCGCGAGAGCCCGAACTGCTCCCGGTGCGCGTTGCGCGCCTCCGTCACCCCGTCGCTGTAGAGCACGAGCAGGTCGCCGTCCTCGAGGAGGAGCTCGGCGTCCCTTGTCATCGCGTCGATGGACGGCAGGACGCCGACCCACACGCCGGAGCTCGGGATGCACTCGCTCCTCCGCGTCCTCGCGCGGCACACGATGATGTCGTCGTGCGCGCCCGCGAACGTCACCCGCCCGCCGCGCTCGTAGCGCAGCAGCAGCAGGGTCGCGTGCTCGTCGCGCTTCAGCCGGTCGCGGATGTTGTCGTAGATCGCCCGGTTGAGCGCCGAGACGACCTCGCCCGGGCGGGCGCCCGGATCCCTGCGCGTCATGGCCGCGACCATGCTCTGGATCATCAGCATGACGAGGCCCGCCACGAGCCCGTGCCCCGCCACGTCGCCGATCCCGAGCCACCCGCCGTCCCGCGTGGGGAGCACGTCGTAGTAGTCGCCGCCGACCTCCGCGGCCGGCCGCATCATCGCGGAGAGATCGAGCCCCTCCACGTGCAGGTGCGCCGGGACGAGCGTTGTCTGGATGTGCTTCGCGACCAGGGTCTCCTGGTGGACCCGCTCCTGCTCCAGCCGCTCGCGCACCTCGACGTGCCGGACGATCTCCCGGTGCATCGACACCGCCTTCATCGCCGAGCCGATCTGGAGGCGCGCCGCGTCGTAGACCATCTCGTTCGCGCCGCTGTTGACGAGCGCGACGCCGTAGTGCTCCGTCTCGCCGAACGTGAGCGGCATCGCGACGACGCTCCAGCGCTCCGACGAGCTCAGGAAGCCGGGCGGCGCGAGGCACGAGGACGCGAAGCTCGCGGGCGGCGGCTCCACCTCGCGGCTGTTCTCCATCAGAAAGAGCGACTGCAGGGTGGCGCGCTGGGGATCGTCGAAGAGCGATATGGCGACGTGCGTGAGATCCAGCTTCGGCAGCTCCGCCGCGAGCGTGCGCCGGAGGGTGGGCATGCCGAGGCAGGTCGAGAAGAACATGCCGGTCCAGCTGAGGTTGACCGACGCGCGCTCCAGGTACAGCCGCTTCTCGCCCTCGGCGCGGACGGAGGCGTGGCTGATCAGGATGCGGCACGTGTGCCAGAGCCGCTCGAGGCGGTCGTCGGAGGCGCCGCCGGGCGCCCGGCCGATCTTCGCGCGGAGCAGGGTGATCGCGCCCTGGAACTGGTCGAGGGCGACGCCCTCGCGCCCCGCCGCGTCGAGGAGGTCCTGGAGCGCCGCCGGGAAGCGGCCCTCCCGCCCGCTCAGCTCCTCCTCGAGCGCGGAGAGCAGCTCCCGGGGCCAGGCCTCACGCGACGCCGCCGGGACGGTCACGCACCGCGCGAGCGCGCGCTCCAGCGGCTCCCGCTGCGCGGCGACGGAGAGCGGCTCGCGGCGCGGAGGCGCTCCGGTCGCGCGCGGGAGGGCAGCGTAGTAGCCGCAGCCGCACGACTCGCGCCGCGTGAGCTCGACGGGGAGGAGGCTGCAGTCCGGCACACGCTCGCCGCGGAGCTGGCGCACGACCGTCTCGACCGCGAGCGCCCCGATCTCCTTGATCGGATGGCGGACGGTCGTCAACGACGGCCTCGTGACGCGCGAGACGGCGACGTCATCGAACCCGCACACGAGGACGTCCCGAGGGACGTCGATGCCGTGCGCCTTCAGCGTGTCCATCGCGCCGAGGGCCATGTTGTCGTTGCCGGCGACGACGGCATCGAACTCGACCCTGCGCCCGAGGAGCTCGCGCATCGCGCGGCGTCCGCCGTCGATCAGAAAATCGCCGTACACGAAGAGGCGCTCGTCATAGGGGAGCGCGCGCGCCTCGAGGGCCCGCCGGTACGCCGCGGCGCGCAGCTTCGCCTCCTCGTTGTTGGCCGGCCCGCTGATGTAGGCGACGCGCTTGCACGCGTGGTCGTAGAGCACGTGCGCGACCGCCGCCTCCCCCCCGACCGCGTTGTCGACGATGACGCTCGGGACGCCGTCCAGCGCGAGCCCCACGCTGCACACGGGCAGGGGCGCGAGCGATCGGCAGAACTCGTGCGCTCCCTCGGGGCCGACGTGGTTCGTGAGCGCCGACGACATGATCACCGCCCCATCGACCGTCGCCGCGCCGATGAGCGAATAGATCCCGCCCCGGGCGTCCAGCGTGAAGCCCTGGCGGGCGCGCGTCTCGCCGAAGGCCACGATGAGGTTGACGTCGTGCGCCTCGGCCGCGCGCTCGACCCCGAAGCGCGCCTCGGACTGGTACTCGCCGCAGAGGTAGTCGGTCAGGAGGGCGATCGTGTGGCGCTTCGCCGCCATGATCTATCGCTCCTCGTTCACTTGTCGTGGATGGAGACGAGGCCGGGGGACATGCGCTCCAGGGCCGCCAGGCTCCGCCGCTGCCACCCGAGCCGCGCGTCCGTGACGAACCGGATCTTGCAGCTGGGGCCCTGGCCGGTGACGCCGGAGATGAAGGCGATGAACGCCTTCAGGCAGCTCGAGTTCAGGAAGTACAGCGCGCGTATGTCGAACTCGACGGCTGCGAGCGAGAGGCGCCGGACCTCGTGCTGGACCTCCTTGCAATAGGCGCCGAGCGGCGCGGCCGCCGCCATGTCGCCCGTCCCGGTGAGCTTGATACTCAGGTGATCGCCGAGCAGCGCCGGCTCGATGCCGAAGCTGTCCGTTGTGATGCGATCAACCCTTAGGCTGTCCATTCATCCTCCACCGCTCGAGCGGCGCGTGCGCGATGATCGTGAGCTCGTTGCCCTCGATCTTGTAGTCGACGTCGAGCCCTCCCTCGGCGCGGACGCGCGCGAGGCCCAGGCCGGAGACGCCCTCGACCATCGCTGTCTCCGTGATGAGGTCGTCGTAGTGCTTCAGCGGGTCGCTCGCGGTCTTCAGGTCGAGCAGCCGCTTCTCGACCTCTCGCAGCCGCTCCGGCGATGCCTCATTGCGCGCGCGGATCTTCATGATGTGAGACCGCTCGTCCTCCTCCAGCGCGAGCTCGAGGCTGACGCGAGGGCCGGTGGAGTATTTGGTGATGTTCTCGGCGAGCTCGTGCGCGGCCATGTAGAACCGCGAGCTCACATTCGCGTCGTCCAGCACCGCGCCGCAGAAGCTGGACACCAGCCGCAGCACCGCCGTCGCCAGGCGCTCGCTCGGAAAGAAGGTGATGCAGAGGAATAGCGAGGCGCTCTGCGTCGGTTCGGGGGATGACACAATCTGTTATATTACGCCGCCCTCGCGCAGGATCCAACCCCTAGTTCCGCGGGCGGCGCGGTTCTCGTTCCGCTCTCGTGAGCGCGTGAGCGCGGGCGAGCGCGGAAGACGGAGGGCACGCAGAGCGAACTCCGCCATCGCGCCTCCGATGTGATGCGGTTCTCACCTCGGAATGTGATGCGCTTCGCAGTTCACGCGGCGGCGCGCTTTCCTCCAGGGCATAACGCGACGCGTTGCCCGCGGCGGAGTGGCATGCTCGTTGATGACGAACGTGGCGTCCATCGGTGCCCAGGTGTGTCCATGGATCCGGTGCGGCCACCGCGCGCCTCGCGCACATACGCCTTCACCTGAGGGAAACATCCGGCCGGGCGATCCAGCAAAGGGGGTATTGCTGTATGGAACAACGATGCTTCTCGCTCGGGCCGCCCTGGCCACTCGGGCCGTCGCGCCGCCGCCCACATCGCTTGGCGGCGATGACGGGCGCCCCCTTTCTCGTGATGCGCGGCGTCCTGGCCGGCGCCGGCGCGGCGGCGGCGATCGGCTGCAGCACCGCGCCCGGGACGGAGGGCGAGCTCGAGCGCCCCGCCGGCGCGATTCTCGGTGTCGGAGAGGGGGATTCGGCGGCGCTCGGAGCGGCCTCGGCGGCGCTGTCGAGCGATGGTGAACCGTGCGCCGACGGGGCCGCGCTGCCGCCCGATCCGCTGCCGCCCGCGCGGCTCTCCGAGACCGGGCTCCACGCCGACATCACGACGCGATCGCGGGCAGCGGGCGCACGTGAGTTTCGTCCTGCTCACGAGCTCTGGTCGGACGGGGCGGCGAAGCGGCGCTTCGTGTACCTGCCGCCCTGCTCCACGGTCGACACGAGCGACATGGATCACTGGTCGCTGCCCGTGGGCGCGCGCTTCTGGAAGGAGCTCCGCGCGGAGGGCGTGGCCGTGGAGACGCGGTTCATCCACCGTTTCGGGCCGGGCATCGACGACTGGCTGTTCGCCGCGTACGCGTGGGATCCGGCGAGGAACGACGCGTTCCTCGTCGAGGCGGGCGTCGAGGACGCGCGCGGGACCGCGCACGACATCCCGCGGACCGAGGACTGCTGGGAGTGCCACGGGAAGCTCCCGGAGCGCGTCCTCGGCTTCAGCGCGCTGCAGCTGAGCCACGATGGACCGGGCGAGACGATGGCGTCCCTGAGCGACGCCGGGCGGCTCACCGTCCCGATGCCGGGAGGGGTGCGCCCGCCGGGCGACGCCCGGGCGGCCGCCGCGCTCGGCTATCTCCACGCGAACTGCGGCAATTGCCACAACAGCACCGGCGTCGCGACCCTGCGGACACGCCTCCTCGCGGCGAACACCACGGTGGAGAGCACCGATACGTACACGACCGGCGTGGGCGTGACACCCAGCTTCTGGGAGCCCGGCGCGCTCTACCGGATCACGCCGGGAGATCCCGAGTCGAGCGCCGTCGTGCTGCGGATGGAGCACCGCGGCTCCAGGGCGCAGATGCCCCCGCTCGCGTCGGACGCCGCCGACGCGGCGGGCCTCGCGGCTGTCCGCTCCTGGATCGAGGGCCTCGGGCCGCCGCCCGAGGCAGGGAGCGGGGGCGGGGCCGCAGGCGGCGCGAGCGTTGGCGCCAGCAGCACGAGCGCGAGCTCCGGCAGCGGCACCAGCGGCAGCGACGGCGCCGGCGGCGCCGGCGCGGGCGGCGGCAGCGGCGGCTCCGGCGCCGCGTGCGCCGGGGTGCCGCGCCTGAAGCTCACGCAGGTCGCGGCCGGCCTGGCGACGCCCGTCTTCCTCGCGAGCCCGCCGGGCGACCGAGCGAGGATGTTCGTCCTCGAAAAGGACGGCGTCGTCCGCCTGATCAAAGACGGTGTCCTCCGGTCCACCCCGTTCCTCGATCTCCGGGGTGGGACATCGTGCCCGCCGTCGCGGCCGGCGAGCGGGAACCCGCTCGTGTGCGCGCCCAGCCCGACCGCGGAGGGCGGGCTGCTGGGGATGGCGTTTCACCCGCGCTACGCGGAGAGTGGCAGGTTCTGGCTCTTCTACACCGCCGCGCCCAGGGGCAACGTCACGATCGCCGAGTTCCGCCGCTCGGCCTCGAACCCCGATGTCGCCGACACGTCGGCGGGGAGCGTGCCTGTCCGGACGCTCCTCGACGCGAGGCACGGCGGCTGGAACCACGCGGGCGGCACGCTCGCGTTCGGCCCCGACGGCTACCTCTACGCGTCGGTCGGCGACGCGGCCGTCACGCCCTATTCGGCCTCTCCAGCGAAGGATCTCTCGTCTCCGCTCGGGAAGATCCTGCGGATCGACGTGGACAGCGGGCTCGGCCCGCCAGGCAACCTCTCCGGCCCGGGCGTGAACCCGCTCGTCTGGGACTACGGCCTGCGCAATCCGTGGCGCATCAGCTTCGACAGGGGCACGGGGGATCTCTACATCGCCGACGTGGGACAGAACGCCTGGGAGGAGCTCGACATCGAGCCGGCGCGCGCCGGGCGGCGCGATTACGGGTGGCCGGAGATGGAGGGCGACCACTGCGTCGCCGCCGGGTGCTCCCGCGTCGGCGTCGCGCCCGCCGTGGAGCACAGCCACTCGAGCGGAGAGGGCGGCTCGATCACGGGCGGCTACGTCTATCGCGGCTCGGCGATTCCGTGCCTCAGGGGAAGGTACGTTTACGGCGACTACGGGACGCACCGCTTCTGGACGCTGCGGTGGGACGGATCGAGGGCGCGGGATCACGTCGAGATCACGGCGGACCTCGAGTCGAGCCTGCCCGCGGCCTCGTTCGGCGAGGATGCCGCGGGCGAGCTTCACGTCGTCATGCTGACCGGCGAGGTGTTCCGCGTCGATCCGAGGTGAAGGCCCAGCGCCCTGGCGGCGCTATCCCGCGAGCTGCCCGTCGCCCGCCCGGAGCTTCGCGAAGCGCGGGCGCCAGGCCCGGCTCTGGGCGAGCAGCGGCGCGGTGCGCGCGAGGAGCAGCGCCAGATCCTCGGGGCGGCCGGCGTCGAGCAGGGCGCGCGCCCGCCAGTAGAGGAGCTCGACCCGCTGATCGGCGCTGAGGCCGCCGCCCAGCTCGCCGGGCGGCTCCCCCTCCTCGCGCGCCGTCGACCGCGTGCGCGTGCTCTCCATGCCGGACCTCGGATCCTTCACGGCGAGCTGCATGACGCCGAGCAGGGCCTGGGCGTACGGCGGCAGATCCGCGACAGCCCCCTGCGCCCTGAGCCACCGGAGCTGCCGGCTCGCGTCCGCGTGCTCGTCGCGCATCGCGTGGATCCGCGCGAGCAGGAGCGCGCTCCTGTAGGCCGGCCTGTCCTTGAGCTGCTCGTCGAGCGAGCGCGCCTGCCGCACCAGGGGCAGCGCCTCGTCCTCGTGCCCCCAGAGGTAGAGCAGCTCCGCGAGCTTGATCGTCGCGTCCCGCTCCGCCAGGGCGCTCGCCTCCTCGCGGGCCAGCTGGACCGCGCGCCGGAGGTCCGCCATCGCGCGGTCCGGGGCGTCGAGCGCCGGCCAGAGCTCCGCGCGGCGGACGAGCGCCGCGCAGAGGTGGGCCCGGTCGCCGCGCTCCTCGCAGCTGCGCACGGCGTCGTCGAAGCGCCGCTCCGCCTCCTCGAGCTGGCCGGACCGCGCGAGCACGCAGGCCAGCAGCGTGAGCCCGGTCACGTGCGTGTCGTGATCGGCCTCGCGGACGCGCTCCACGCCGTGCGTGAGCCGCTCGAGGGCGTCGTCCAGGTTGCCCTTGCGGAAGGCCGAGCGGCCGGCCGCGACCTCGAAGCGCGCGGCGAGCGCGGCGTCGGCGCGGCCCTCGCGGGCGTCGAGCAGCGGGATCACCTCCTCGACGCGCGCCGCCGACTCCTCCCAGGCGCCCGCCCAGTCGAGCGCGGTCGCCTCCTCGAGCAGCGCCTCCGCGATCATCCGCGGGTCCTTCATCGTCCGGGCCAGCGCCCCCGCGGAGCGGAGATCGTCGAGCGCCTCGCCGGTGCGCAGGACGCGGTAGCGCACGCGCGCGCGGCCGAGGAGCGCGAGGTACCGCTGGCGCTGATCGTCGCCGTCGGCCCAGAGGAGCGCGGACGCGTAGTGGCCCTCCGCCACCGCGTTGTTGTGCCGGTCGCGCTGGAGATCGCCGAGGAGCAGGTACGCGTGCGCCGCGCGCGCGCGCGCCCCGGCGGCCGCGGCGTGGCGCGCGATCGGCTCGAGCAGATCCGGCGCCCTCGGCCGGGCCTCGGCCATGAGCTCCCAGACGGCGAGCGCGTGCCGGTGCATCGCCGCGCGCTGGTCCTCCGCGAGCAGCGCGTAGATGGCCTCCTGCAAGAGCGCGCTCCGGAAGGCATAGCTGGCGCCGCCGCAGAGGGCGCCCTCGCCGTGCGCGGCGCCGTGCGCGCCGCGGGGGACGAGGAGCCCGCGCGCCACGAGCGCGCGAAGCGCGCGCGGTACGTCGACGCGCGCGCTCGGTACGTCGACGCGCGCGCTCGGGACATCGACGTGGTCGACGCTCGCCGCCGCCGCGTCCTCGCGCTCGCGCTCGCGCTCGCCCTCGCGCTCGAGCGCGCGTTGCACGCTCGCCGCCACGTCCTCCGAGAGCTCGAAGCCGAGCACCGCGCAGAGCCTCGCGCACGCGGCGAGCTCCGGCGGGAGCGCCTCCAGCTGCCCCGTGGCGAACCACTGCCACGCGGGCGACGGCGGCAGCCTCTCCAGCTCGGCGGTCGCGAGCTGGTGGCCGCTCGATCTCGCCCGCAGCCGCACGAGGCCCGCGCGCTTGATCGCCCGGGTGAGCTCCACGAGGGCGCGGGGGTTGTAGCCGGCCCACGCGCAGATGCGCCGGAGCGTCGCGCTCGGCGGAGGCTCCGCGGGCCGGAGGAGCTCCGCGCAGAGCAGGAGCCCCGCGGCGTCGTCGAGCGGCGGGAGCCGGATGTGATCGCGCGCGTGGCCGCGGGCGCTCAGGGCGTGCCGCCGCGGCGCCGGCGAGCAGCGCGCCGGGGCGCCGGCGAGCAGCACCCAGAGCGAGACCGACGCCTCGCGCCGCGTCGCGAGGTCGAGCGCGTCGAGCGTCGCGCTGTCGGCGAGGTGCGCGTCGTCGACGATCACGACGACGGGCCGCTCCATCGCCCTCCGGCGGAGCCCCTCGGCGAGCGCCCGGATCACGCTCCCGCGGCGCGGCGGCGGCCGGCCCGCGGGGCCGCCCGGCCAGCCGAGGATCGCGGCCACGGCGGGCCACACCTCGCCTCCGAGCGGCTCTCCGAGCCGCTCGACGCAGAACGCGCGCGGGTCGCCGGGCGCCGCGAGGGCGAAGTCCCTCGCGCCGAGCACCTCGGCGAGCAAGGCGGCCGCGGTCTGGCCGTGGCCGCCCCCGGGGCGCGCGCCGAGCTCCGGCTCGGCGCGCAGCGAGATCACGAGCGCGCCGGGGTGCGCGCGCCGGCTGCGCTCGGCGATCTCCTCGGCGAGGCGCGACTTGCCGACGCCGCGCTCGCCGATCAGCGCGCAGAGGCCGGGCCCGAGGCCCGCGAGCGCGCGCTCGCGGCTCTCCTCGGCGGCGCTCTGGGCGTCGCCGCGCCCGACGAGCGGCGGCGCGGCGCGCGCGGCGCCGCGATGGCCCGAGGGCGGGGGCGCGTCCGGGGCGAAGAAGTAGCGGCCGTCCTCGCTCGCCGCGGCGACGTCGAACCCGGCATGGGCGGTGACGAGCTCGGCGCTGAGCGCGATGCCGCGCCACGGATCCGCGGGGAGCCACGACTCGGGCCGCTCCACGGCGATGCCGGCGGCGTGGACGACCTCGGCGTCGCGGCGGAGCTTCAACGGCGCGATGTGGATCGCGAGCGGCGCGCCGACCGAGGCGACGATCTCCCGCCCCGCGAGGAGCGCGCGCTCCGCGGCCGCCTCTTTCGGGCCAGGGAAGATCGCGACGAAGCGGTAGCCGCGCTGCCGCGCGAGGTGCCCGTCGTGACGGGCCACGGCGGCGCGGACCTCGGCCTCGGCGCCGCGGGCCTCCAGGGCGAGCACCACCGTGTCGTGCCGGTCCGTGGAGCCGGTGGCGACGTCGTCTCCCGTGGTCGCCGCGGCGCCGGCGGCGCCGCCGGTCAGGGCGAGCGCCTCGGCGCCCGCCGACGCGAGCGCGGCCCGCAGGCCCGCGGCGTCGGCCGGGCGGCGCGCGCGCTCCTTGGCGAGGCAGGCGAGGACGAGGGCCTCGATGGACGGGGGGACAGGGGCGATCTCGCTCGGCCTGGGGGGGAGCCGGCCGAGGTGCCCCTGCGCGACGCTCGCGGGATCGCCCGCGAACGGAGGGCGCAGCGTGAGCAGCTCGAACAGGAGCGCGCCGAAGGCGTAGAGATCCGCGCGCGCGTCGAGCGGCTCGCCCCGGAGCCGCTCGGGCGACGCGACCTCGGGCGTCCCGAGCATGGCGCCCAGCGTGGTGAGCGCGCTGTCCGCCGGGTGGCAGACGACGCCGCGCTCGCGCTGCGTGAGGCCGAAGTCGAGGAGCCGCACGCCGCCGTCGGGCTCGAGGAAGACGTTCTCGGGCGCGAGATCCAGGTGGACCAGGCCGCGCTCGTGCACCACCTGGAGGCAGCTCAGCACGCCGAGCGCGACGTCGAGGGCGGAGCGCAGGTCGGGCGCGGCGGGCAGGCCCTCGAGGTGGGCCGCCAGCGTCTCGCCGCGGAGCCGCTCCATCGCGATGTACGCGCGGCCGTCCTCGAGCACGCCGTTCTGGAGCAGGCGAGGCGAGGCCGGGGGACCGAGCTGCTCGAGCGCCCACGCCTCGCTGCGGAACCGCTCGCGCGCGAGCAGCGAGTGGGCCCTGCTGATCTTGAGCACGGCGGGAGCGCCGTCCTCCGCCCGCGTCGCGGCCCAGAGGACCGAGAAGGCGCCCGCCGCGAGCGGCGAGCCGACGCGGAAGCCCGCGACGGACGGCGGCGTCTCGGCGTCGAGATCGACCGGCGCCGGGCGGGACGGCGCCGTGGCTCCGTCCGTCGAGCAGGAGGTGAGCACTGCGAGTCGGCGATGGCAGGAAGGGCAACGCGGCAAGAAGACCTCGGATGACCTCGGGTGGGGCCCGGCGCGATCCGTGACCGATATTACCGGTGTTGCGGGTTGTCACGAGCAGGAAAACCGCTTTGCGCGACACTACCTTATGCCCATGGCGAAAGTGGGTGCTCGGCCTGCTCGGCCTTCTCGGTCACCCGCGACATCGTGGGTGGCGTGTCGACATCGGAGGACAGCGGCGTCCGTCGCGCTGCGCGAGAGGGACCGCGGCTGTCGTCCTGTCCTGCGAGCAGCCGGGCGAGCGATGGGCAGGGGTGAATCTCCGTCGAACACCCACCTTCGGAGAGGCGGAGCCGGGTCCGCGCGTGACTGTCGCGCGCGGGCGTCGGCGGGGCTCGGCTGATCCGCGCCGGTCCTCGAGCCGTGGTGTATGCTGTTCCGAGCGGTCGGAGGGCTGGATGATCCATCGACAGACGGGCGAGATCGAGCTCACATCCGGGCTTCGCATCGGGCCCTCGTACTCGGAAGCGCAGTTCTTGTCGTCGCCGCTCGCGCGGATGGCCAACGCCCTGAGCCAGGCGCAGCCGTGGAGCGGATACCGGATGTCGCGGCAGCGCATCGGCTTCCGGACCTTCCGCATCACGCTTCACTTCTGCAGCGGCAAGATCGCGTGGGTCGAGCTGTTCGAGGTGGGCGCCGAGTCGAAGGCGTTCTGGAACGACTGGTCCGAGAAGGAGGAGGCGGAGCGCAAGGCCAGCCACGACGCCTGGCTGGCGTCGATCCTCGGCGCCCCGCCGTACGAGTATCCCTGGGGAAAGATCACTTCCCAGCACGATCCGCGGGGCGGTTACAGCAGCATCGTCGTGCGCTTCGGCTAGCGCGCCCGGGCGCTGGGGCTCGATGCCGTCGCTGGTGCACGGGCCGGCGTCGCCCTCGGCGTGGGATCCGGGGCGCTACAGCGCTCGCCGGTAGCGGATCTCCGGGAGGCTGCCGGCGCCGACCCGCGCCCACCGCCGCGCGCCGTCGCGGCCGAAGCCGGAGAGCTCGTAGAAGCGGCGCGCGCGGGTGTTCCCCTCGAGGACCCAGATCGTCATGGTCGTGTGGCGGCGCCGGGCCAGGTCGGCCTGCGCCGTGTCGAGCAGCGCGGCGCCGAGCCCGCGCCCCCACGCGGCGGGCAGGAGGTAGATCGTGTAGAGCTCGCCGACGTCACCCGGGTCGTCGTCGTCGCGCGTCGGCCCGGCGCTCGCGAAGCCGAGCCCGGCGTCCCCGGCGCAGAGCATCCAGGTCCGCGTCCCGGCCGCGGCGTCGCGGCTCAGGATGCGCCGCCAGCTCACCTCGCGCGCCGGCACGGAGAGGGCGTTGAGATCGGCCGCCGGCACCAGGCCCAGGTAGGCCGCCTGCCAGGAGTCGACCTCGATGCGCGCGATGACGGCCGCGTCGGCCGGCTGTGCCCGGCGGATGACCGCCCCTGTGATCCGCTCTGACATGGTGTCTCGCACCCCAGGTTGGCCGGCGCCGCGGCGCCCCGCCATGACGCCGCCCGCCGCGCTCGCCGGCCGGAGGCGCGATCAAGCGGTGCCCGACGCCGCATTCATCATGATGCTCCATCCATCGCCCGCGATCGTCCCCTAAGGTCCTTTTGTGCGCGGTGACGCTGCCGAGCGCTGCAAACGGAACCGAAGGAGGGAACCATGCTGTGCAAGGAGATCATGAAGCAAGACATCCAGAGCGTCCTGGCCGACGACACCATCCAGACGGCCGCGTGCAAGATGCGCGACGCGAACATCGGCTTCCTTCCTGTCTGCGACAGCGCCGGGAGGGTGCTCGGGGCGCTGACGGACCGCGACCTCGCCATCCGGGTGCTGGCCCACAACCGGCCGCTGAACACGAAGGCGGGCGACGTCATGACGCGCGGGGTGGTCGCGTGCCGGCCCGACGACGACGTGCAGCGCGCGGAGCAGCTGATGGGGCAGCACCACAAGTCCCGCGTCCTGTGCACCGAGGCGGACGGCCGCCTGGTCGGCATCATCAGCCTGTCGGACATCGCGCAGAGCGAGGACGACAGGCGCACCGCGCAGACCATCCGCCGGGTGACCGAGCGGGAGGCGGTGCAGCACGAGAGCACGCGTTAGCTCGCCGGGCGCTCGGCTGAGCTTCGCGGCGGCGCGCCACGACACCTCGCGCATCGGCTCCCCCGCGGGGTCGATGCCGATGCAGCAGGTGTCGGGGTGGGCGCCGGCCGAGCGGCACACGAAGCGACCGGCGCCCGCGCCGACGTCGAGCCCGGACGCCTGTCCTCACCAGGAGCGCCGGCGCCGGCCGTCAGCCGCGGACCTTGAGGACGGTCTTCAAGCCGGCAGGGAGCACCGACCCGCGATGGTGAACCTTCACGGTGAAGATCGCGCGGAGAACCTCGTGCTCCGGCATGTTGTTCAGGGAGAAGTGGGCGATGACCTCGAGGTGAGTGCGGCAGTTCGCGCAGTTGCTGACGCTATAACGGCTCAGGACAGCGTGGTAGCCGAGGTAGTATTCCTTGGTCTTGCCGCCGTCGTCCGCGACGGTCGCGTGCGCCGTCAGCAGGAACGACCCCTGGAACAGGGCGCGATCGATGCCCCTGACCATGAGCTTCCTGGCGCTGAACCCCGGCTTTACCGCCGCCGCGCGGGGCGGGCCGTCGATGGACAGATCGTCGAATGAGCCGGGTCCGTACGTGTAGCCGAGCTGGTTCTCGATGTCCACGCAGTCCGTGCTGACGTAACGCTTGCTCGTGAGGGGGTTCTTGAACGGTTTGAGCGCGGTTCCATCGAGGGTCAGCCGAGCGCCGGGCGGGACGCCGGGGACCGCGTAGTTCGGCGCGAACAGACACGCCCTGTACGATGCGTACAGGTTGGCGCCCTCGGGAGGAGGTGGGTCCATGGGCTCGGGGCCGTTCAGCCAGGCCATGATGTTGTTGTTGAGCAGCGTGTCGTTCGTGTTCTGGTCGGGATACTTCTGGTTGTGGGCGTACGTCAGCTCGGCGTCCCCGAAGTTGCCCACCAGCCCCGAGAGCGGGTACCGCACCGTCGTGTAGCCGGCCCGCTTGTAGTACGGCTGCGCCTCGTCGGCATTGGGGTTCTGGTCCCCCCAGTAGTTGTCGGAGACCGAGATGGGCAGGGTGAACGACCGCAGCGGGTTGGGGATACCCATGAGGCCGTAGCTCGGGAGGTCGACCGTCGGCCGAGTGAAAATGGCCGGGACGCCGTGGTGGAGAGAGTGGTCGTCCGCGAGGCGCCGATGAGGAGCAGGGCGCCCGCGTAGAGGAGCGGCGGCGCGTCGAGCCAGAACTTGCCCCCGAGCAGGGCCGACGCGCCCGCGAGGCCCGCGAGCACGGGGCGGCCGTCCTGGCTCGCCAGCGCGCGCCGCACGAGCGCGCCGAGCGCGAAGGCGAGCAGCCCGGCGCCGAGAGGCAGCCCCCATGCGTCGCGCAGCCAGGCGCTGGCGCCGAGCGAGCCCAGGATCCCGAGATAGGCCGCCACGCACAAAGGGCACTTCGGGAGCAGCACCAGCGCGACGGCGGGCAAGAGCGGAAGGTGCCGGCCGGCGCGCTTGGCCAGCGTGGAGAAGCCGGACGAGCGCGGCGAAGGCGCTGCGCACCCGCAGGCGCACCCTGGGGGCGGGGAATCCGTGAGGCTCGGTCTCTCATCGATCGCCATCGTGGGTCTCCCGGTGGTGCTTCGCGGAGGGTGAGGGCTCTCGAGGCGGCGTTCCGGCGAGCGCCGAGCGCAAGGGGCTTCGCCGTGGGCTGCGGCACGTCCCGCAAAGAACGCGCTCGAACGCCCCCAACGTTCGAGGTTCTGCTCGACAGCCCCGAAACCGCCCTGGGGCCGCGCTGGAGTTCGCTTGTCTCACGTGTGCCGTCGTGAGAGCGCGGCCCTGCTCGACTCCTCAAGTCGTCGGGAATGCCTCAGGCGTGGATGGCGTGCCCAAGAGAGCCAAGGCGGCTCCCCATCAGGACCGAGACGGCGTTGAACACGCCCTTCTGGAAGAGCAGGATGTTCAGAGAGCCGCCGTACGCGAAGTGCCCGAGCTCGTCGCCCTTCTTGACCGGGACCGGCTCGCCTCCGACCGGGACCAGGGTCGACCGGTTGTTGACGAGCGACGGGTACATCGCGCTGATCGTGTTCAGACCAACGGGGATGACGGCGATGTACCCGTGCTTCTCGGTCTTGATGACGAAGTAGGAGCGATGAAAGTCCTCGAAGATGCTGAAGTGACGGCCGTGCCGCCCTCGAAATTCGTCGCGTATCTCGACCCGTTCAGGAGCTGCGTGATGTTGAGCTGACGTGACTTCACGTCGAGCTTCTTCGTCAGCGTGAGGTCCGAGAGGATGAAGTTGATCTCCGAGTCGGCGGACGCCACGAGCACCGAGTCGTCCTCAGCCGCCGCGATGGGCCGGGGATCCCTCGCGGGGTTGAGCCTGCGCGTGAAGAAGTCGTTGAAGGACTTGAAGCCACCCTCGGGGACGATGAAGTCCTCGATGTGAGTCCCGGGATCCTTCAGCCAGGCCTCGATGAACTTGAGCGACTCCGGTGAGTCCATGAACCGCCCCCGCTCCTTGATGAACTTGACGGTCCAGTTGAAGATCTCGGTCGTGACTCCTTGCTCGTCGTGCGGCTCTTGAACGTGTTCAGGAAGGCGAACGCGGACTTGTTGTCGAGGTAGAAGTAGGTGAAAGGTACGATCTTCCCCAGGCCTCCTGTGGGCTCGGGCAGGAACGTGAACCACTGCTCGAAGTAGCGCACGAAGTACTCGGCGGTCGCTCCGACCCACGGGTTCTTCGACCCGTCCTCCACGAAGGGCCGCACGTGCGCGACGGCCTCGTTGAACGCCGTCTCGACCACGGGATTGGCCATGAGGCGCTTGAGCTCGTCGATCATTTCACGCATCGCGGGCGTGAGCGGGATCTGTTGATTGGTCTGCTGGATTGCCATGGCTGGCTCCTTGGGCTCGTTGTTGAGGTTGAACTCAGTGTTTGCGGCTGGAGCGATGGAGATACCCCGAAGGGGAAGACCGCCTTCTGAGGTTGTCCCGACCCCACGACCTACACCAACCAGGGCGGGGACACTCCCGTGACCGTCTACTTCAACGAGGAGGTCCTCATCTCCGTCCAGGACTCGAACTCCAACATCGGCGTGGCGTGCGCCCCGGTGGGCTTCGTCGCGATGAGCTGGAGCACCGATCCGATCACCCTCGGTGACCTCACCGGCGGGGATGCGGTCATCGGAGACGTCAGCTTCCGGGACACTCGCGTCAATTCGTATGGTTACGACTATGTCGTCGGTTCGAACTCACCGTGGGCGCCGGAGAATGACAACCCCAAGTACCTGGTCACCCGTCACGACGCGAGCCTGACCTCGCCCGTGAAGCGCAACCCGTACATCCTTGTCCCGGCGCTCGCCACGCCGGGCACGCTCCAGTACGGTCTCGAGTTCTATTGCGCGATCGGCGGAGAATACATCGGTAACTACTGGTTCGATCCCTCGATCACGATCGCACCACCGCAGTGACCCTGGGCGCCGGCGTCTCTCGCAGGCGCTCACCGATGGTTTCCTGCCGTTCTAGCCTGGTTGGCCGCCGCTCGCGCCTATCGCCTCGGCCGTGAGCAGGCGCGTCCTCCGGCCCGACGCGAGCGTGAGGTGCTGTCCCCAGCTGGTCTGGTGCGGCATGTCCCCCTCGACGAGCTCGTTCGCCCGGAGCTCGAAGCCCGCGGCGCGGTAGGCGGGGCGCAGCGTGTCGTCGACCCACGCGTCCGAGAGCTCGGGGAGCCCGAGCCGCGCCGCGTAGGGCCGGTCGTCGAAGACGCTCTGGTTGAGCAGCGCGATGAGCTCCCCGCCCGGTCGGACGAGCCGGCGCAGCGCCTCGAGCACCGGCGCCTCGGGCAGCACGAGGGCCGAGAGCAGCGAGGCCCAGGGGAAATTCACGGTGAGGGTGTGGGCGAGCCCGGTGAGCTCCTCGGGCAGCGCCTGCACGGACGCGACGACGAAGAGCGCGTTCGGGCGGCCGCCCCGGGCGACCTTGCGGCTGGCGCGCCACGACACCTCGCGCATCCGCTCGCCCGCGGGGTCGACGCCGATGCAGTACGTATCGGCGTGGGCGCCGGCCGAGCGGTACACGAAGCGGCCGTCGCCCGTGCCGACGTCGATGAGGACGCGCGCGTGGCCGGCGAGCTTCGCCTCGAGGTCCGCGCGCGTCCACGTGACGGACGTCTTCCCGAGCTGCACGATCATCGTCGCCTCGAGCGCCGCTCTCCCCGGTCCCTCGCTCAGCCGGGGGCGCCCCCGCCCCCCGCGCGGTGCCCCTCGGCGCTCGCCGCCGAAAGCCCCCGGCAGGCGATCGCCCGCGCGAGGTCGTCGCTCGCCTCGCGGAGCATCCGGACCAGCATCGGCAGCCGCGGCGCCGCCGGCGCGCCGTCCGGGGCCCGCCCGAGCGCCGCGGTCAGCGCCTCCGCGCGGGCGACGAGGTCCCGATCGACGCGGTACGAGGGGAACAGATGGGTGAAATACGCGGACGCGAGCTCGTGCGTCCGCGCCTCGAAGACCTGCTGCACCCGCTCGAAGAACGCCTGCGCGTACGGATCGAGCAGCGCGCGCTGGAACGACCAGTTGAAGCCCGACATCGCCGCGCTGGTGAGGTGCAGCGAGCCGTACCCGTCCTCGTGGAAGCGCGCCCACGCCGCGGCCTTCACGGCCGGATCCGGGCGCGCCGTCTCGGCGCGCAGCGCGGCGCGCTGGCCGCGGTCCGACGGGTCGCGCTCGCGCTCGGCCGCGAGCCGCTCCTCCGCGCCCTCCATGCCGCGCGCGATCCACTTCACGGCGACCGTCCAGCGCATCTCCTGGTCGATCTCGAGGCCGTCCACCTCGATCTCGCCGTCCGCGAGGCGCGCTGCCAGCGCGAGATCCGGCGCGGAGTACGCCGCGTTGAAGAGCGCCCGCGCCCACACGATCTGCGCGTCGCCGCGGGGGGCCGACCGCAGGGCCGCGAGGGCGAGGCCGGTGAACGCGCTCGCCTCGGCCTCGCGCAGGGGATCCGGCACGTAGCGCGCGAGCGCCGTCACCGCGTTCGTGAGCACCGGGTCGACGAGCGAGAGGTCCGGCTCGGCGGGCAGCTTGTCCCTCACCAGCGCGAGGTACGCGGGGGAGGCGAGCTTCTGGTCGCGCACCATGCTCCAGAGCGACGACCAGAGCAGCTGGCGCAGGAGCGGATCCTCCACGCGGCCCATGTGCTCGCGCACGAACGCGAGCGAGGCCGGGTCGAGCGCGATCTTCGCGAACGTGAGGTCGTTGTGGTTGGGGAACACGAGGAGCGGGGCCCGCTGCCCCCGCGCGGCGGCGACCTCGGTGGCCGCGCCGTCGATCTCCGCGGGCACCGAGTCGACGACGAGCGCGCCGTCCTCCTCGCGCGCGAGCGCGACGTCGATGCGGTGCGGCCGGAGGGTCGGGTAGTCGGCGGGCGCCGTCTGCAGCACGCGGAGCCGGCCGATGCGGTCGCCCTCGGGCTCCCACTCGGCCGTCAGCGTGTTGAGGGACGCCTGCTCGAGCCAGAGGCGCGACCACGCGCCGAGGTCGCGGCCGGAGCCCTCCTCCAGCGCGGACAGGAACTCGCGCAGCGTCGCGTTGCCGTACTGGTAGCGCTTGAAGTACCGGCGCATCCCCTCGCGGAAGGCCGGGAGGCCGATCGCCGCGACGAGCTGCTTCATCGCGGCGGCGCCCTTGCCGTACGTGATGCCGTCGAAGTTCAGGAACGTGTGCTCCGTGTCGGCGAGCTCCCCGGCGATGGGGTGCGTCGTCACGAGCTGGTCCTGCCGGTAGGCCCAGCTCTTCATGACGTTGAACGCCTTCCACACGGCCGGCTGGAACCGGGTCGCCTGCTCCATCGCGAGGAAGGCCATGTACGTGGCGAAGCTCTCGTTCAGCCAGAGATCGTTCCACCACCGCATGGTCACGAGGTTGCCGAACCACATGTGGGCCATCTCGTGGAGGAGCACCTCCGCGCGCGTGAGGCGCTGGTGGTCCGTCGGCGGGTCCCGGAAGATCATGCGCTCGCTGTGGGTCACGGCGCCGACGTTCTCCATGGCGCCGGCGTTGAACTCCGGGACGAAGACCTGGTCGTACTTGCTGAAGGGGTAGGGGTAGTCGAAGAACTCCGGGTAGAAGTCGAAGCCCTGCTTCGTGATCGTGAAGAGCTCCTCGGCGTCGAGGTGCCTCGCGAGCGACCTGCGGCAGTAGAGCCCGAGGGGGATCCCGCGGTGCTCGTCGCGGACGCCGCTGTACGGGCCGGCGATCAGCGCGAAGATGTAGGTGCTGAACCGGGTCGTCTCCTCGAACACGCGCGTCGTGCGCCCGAGGCCCGCGCCGAACGTGCGGGTGACGCGGGCGTTGCCGATGACCTCCCAGTCCTCGGGCGCGGTGACGGAGAGCCGGTAGCTCGCCTTGATGTCCGGCTGATCGAAGCAGGGGAACACGCGGTGGGCGCTGAACGGCTCGAGGTCCGAGTAGACGTAGTCCTCGCCGTCCTCCGGGTCGCGGAAGTGATGGAAGCCGTCGCCCGTGTGATCGTAGTCGTTCTCGTAGACGACGCGCACGCGCGTCTCCGGGGCGAGCAGCCTCCCCGGGAGGAGGATGCGGCAGTCGGACCACGCGGGCTCGACAAGGGCGCCGTTGATCTCGAGCCGCTCGATGCGCCGGCCGCGGAAGTCGATGAACGTGTCGCCGTGGCCGCGGACGTCGAAGTACGCGACCGCCTCGCCCCGGTAGCCGCGGGCGCCGCGCGAGAGGTCGAGGGAGAGCTCGTAGCGCGCGTTGCCGATGCGCGCGGCGCGCTCCTCGGCCTCTTTCTGGGTGAGCACGTCCCTTCCAGGGCCGCCGGTCGTCTCCGTCATGACGGCACACCGTAGGACGAACCGCCGGAGGGTGGCCAGCGATCTGCCGCTGTCGCGAGCGCCGCCCCGCCGCGAGGCGCGGGAGGAAGGGGGGCGCTTGCCGGGCGGCCGGGCGAGGGACGGCGGGACGAGGAAGCCGAGGGAGCCGACCCAGGTTGGGGAGCCGACCCAGGGAGCCGACCCAGGTTGGGGAACCGACCCAGGTTGGGGCACTGACCTAGGTTGGGGCACTGACCTGGTTCTGTGCCAGAACGGCGTTGTTCTGTGCCATGGGAGGGGGGTCCGGCACCGGCACAAACGCAATGCATTGCGACACACTGGGGGCCGGACCCCTCGAGAGCGCTCGGCGGAGCGATTCTCAGGGCAAAATTGTGCCAGAAAACGCATTCATCGGCGAAGTTCTGTGCCAAAGAGTCCCTGAACACTCTCCTTTTTGTGCCAGAAGGGGGGTCCAGACCCCTCCAGACCGCAATGCAGAGCGTTGGCCGGGGCGCCGGACCCCTCCAGACCGCACTGCAGAGCGTTGGCCGGGGCGCCGGACTCTCCCGGGACCCTGCTGGTCCGTGAGCGCCGAGGGCAAGGGGGGTCGAGCTGGCGCTGGAGATCCTCTGGAACGAGCGGAGCAAGGAGGAGCGCACGCCGGAGGCGCGCGCGACTCCCCTGGCCCGGCCGAGCTCGGCTCAGGGCGCCGGAGGGCTGCGGCGCCACACGAGCGCGACGGCGATCCCCGCGAGCGCGAAGGCCGCCTGGAGGAGGTGGACGAGCAGCGAGATCGCGATGGCGGAGCTCTCGGTGAGGCCGAGCAGCGAGGCGGCGAGCGCGAAGGCCCCGTCCGTGGCGCCGACCTGACCCGGGATGAGGTCGCCGGCCGCCGTGCCGGCGGCGCCCACGCCGTACGCGGCGAGCGCGCGGAGGGGGCCGCTCTCGGCGCCGACGACGGCGAGCAGCACGCCGTACTGCACCGCCTGGAGGGCGCGCCCCGCGAGGCAGGCGGCGAACGGCCAGGCCGGGACGGGCGGGCGCTCGTGGACGGCCTCCTGGAAGGCGGCGGCGAGCTGGCCGGCCCGGGCGAACCGCCGGGTGATCCACGCCGAGGCGGTGCGCTGCCGCGCGGCGAAGGCGACGCCGAGGCCGCTCGCGACCAGGAGGGCGGCGTGCGCGAGCACGCCGACGGCGAGCGGAGAGGCGCCGCCGATGTGGAAGAGGGCGATGGCCGCGAGGAGCGACAGCGGGGCCGAGGACAGGAGCGCGAGCGACTGGTTCGCCGTGGCGATGGCGGCCGCGCGCGCGGCGCCGATGTGGGGGGAGAGCAGCGCGGCCTTGACCGCCTCGCCCGCGGGGCGGCCGGCCGGCATCAGCATGATGACAGGGTAGGTGACGACGTGGATGCGAAGGAGCTCCGAGGCCGGGACGCGGCGCGGCGCGCAGAGCACGCCGGTCGCGAGCGCCTCGCAGCCGATGCGCGCCGCCTCCAGTCCGATCAGGAGAGGCACGAACGGCGCGGCGCGGGTCACCGCGGCGAGCATCTCCGCCGCGCCGACGTGGCGGATGAGCGCGGCCAGGGCGGCCAGGCCGAGGCCGCCGAGCGCCGCGTGGAGCAGCGCCTTTCGCCGCGCGCGGCGGGCGGCGTGCGCGTCCGGGGCGGCGGGCGGAGCGGCAGGGACGCGCGCCCCGCCGCCGGGCGCGGGCTCGGGATCGCCGCCGGCGCATTCCTCTGCCGCTCGGGCCGGAGGCAAGGGAGCCATGGGAAGGGGCGCTGCGAGGAGCGTGCCGGCGCCGTGTGGGTGCGGCGCGCGCACGCGGCGGTGAGCTGCCTCGCGGAGCGCGCGCGCCATGGGCATGCAGCGCGCGCACGCGGCGGTGACGGTTCGAGCTTCTCGGCGAGCAGGAGCTCACGTGGGGACACCTACGGACGAGCAGCGGTGAGCGCCCCTGTGTTCGCGGGCGCGGCCGCTCACGCCGGATCGAGCGGGGCGTGGAGCCGCGCGCCGGGTACAACGATGCCCCCGCGGTCGCCGGGGGTCAGCGCGCCGTAGCGCTCGCGGAACACCGGCGGCGGCGGCCGCGCCCCGGGCGGAGCGAGCCAGAGGCGGCGCAGGTGCCGCTTGCGATCCGGCTCGGGCCAGTCCTCGAAGGCCGTGCGATCGTGGAGCAGCGTGCGGCGCGGTCTCTTCGGGGCTCATTCGGCGGTTCAATTTCCTCCTGCCTCGCCTCCGGCGCGCTCAGGACGCGCTCGTCCTTCCCGACTTCCCGAACGGCGCGCGCGAAGCACGGCGTCGGCGCTGAACACCGCGAGCCCGGTCCAGATGAAGGCGAAGCTCACGGCCTGGGCCGTGGTGAACGGCTCGTCATAGACCAGCACGGCCAGCAGGAACTGGCCGCTCGGCGCGAGGTACTGGAGGAAGCCGACGGTGGTCAGCGACAGGCGGCGCGCGGCGTTGGTGAACCAGACGAGCGGCAGGGCCGTGACGATGCCTGTCGCGGCCAGGAGGACGTGGGTCCGCAGATCGGCGCGGCCCGCGGCGCCGGCGCCCTCGGCGTGGAGGGCGGCCAGGTAGGCCATGCCGAGCGGGGCGATGAACGACGTCTCCAGGGTGGAGCCGGGGAGCGAGCCGACGGCGGCGACCTTCCGCAGCAGGCCGTACACCCCGAACGAGCTCGCCAGGCCCAGGGCGATCCAGGGGATCGCGCCGGCGCGCACCGCCAGGTACACGACGCCCGAGGCGGCGAGGCCGAGCGCGAGCCACTGGGCGGGCCGCAGCCGCTCGCGCAGGAAGAGCATGCCGAGGAGCACGCTGAGCAGCGGGTTGATGAAGTAGCCGAGGCTTGCGTCGAGCACGCGCCCCACCGCGACGGCGTAGATGAAGAGGACCCAGTTCGCCGACACGAGCGCGCCGGTCGCCGCCATCGCCGCGACGACGCGCCGGTCGCGCAGGGCCGCGCCGAGCGCGCGGTGCTGCCCTGTGGCCAGCGTGAGCGCCACGAACGAGAGCAGGCTCCACACGGTGCGATGGGCCAGGAGCTCGACCGCGCCGACGTGCCGGAGCTGCTTCCAGAAGACGGGGACGACGCCCCAGGAGCTGTAGGCCGCGATCCCGTAGGCGACGCCCCACGCGGCCTCTCCGGGGCTGTCGCGAGCATCTTCGGGCGTGCGCATCGGGGTCGTGCTTCCTCGGGGGGCGTCGCGCGACGCCGTTGTCGCGAGGCCTCACTCGGCGCCGCTCGTCGCCCGGCGCCGCTCGCGTTCGATCGGATGGCGAACATGGCGAACCTGCTCGGCCGTTTCAAGACCTGCCCGCGAGCGCCGGGCTCGCAGGCTCGCCGCGAGGCCGCGTGGCATCCGCGTTGCTGGATGCGGGGCGCGGCGCTGGAGTCCGCAGCGAGCACAGCGAGGTAGGTATGCGAAGTGTCTACGCTCTGGCAGGGCTATGTGCAGCGATGGTGGTCGCGTGCACGGAAAATACGACCGGCGAGACGGAGCCTGGAGGCGCACACCCTGAAGACATGGGGTTCGTGACCGTCCAGTGGTCCATCGAGGACAAGACCGACGCCGCTCAGTGCAAGGCGCGCGGCGCGACCGCGGTCGAGCTGGTCCTCATCAACACGGAGAGCAACGAGGTCACGCGGCAGGTGGTCCCCTGCGAGCGGTTCGACGCGAGCGTGCAGCTCGTCGCCGACGACTATGTCGGGACGCTCTCGCTCGTCGACGACGACGGCAGGCCGGTCAGCGATCCGCAGGCGGTGGGGCCGTTCGAGGTCTCCGGGGACGAGTCGACGACCCGCAAGGTCAGCTTCCCCGCCGCCGAGAGGCAGCGCGACACGCACCGGCGCCCGGACAGGTCACGACGGTAGGACACGGGCGGATCGCCCCGGGCGCGCCCGAGCCCCTTCACGCGCCGATCGCGGCCGCCTGCCCGTGGAAGCGCGCGATCTCGTCGCGTCACGGCGGCGAGGGCGCTCGGTCCCTCCCCGCACCGCCGGGGAGCCCGCCCCCTTCGATCAGCCGGAGGAGCTTGTCCTTCGTGGTCAGCCCCACGTGACGAGCCACCTCCTTGCCCCCGGCGAACGCGACGACGGTCGGGAACGCGCGGATGCCGAGGCGGCGGGCGATCGCCGGGCACCGATCGCCGTCGACCGCCACCACCTTCAGGCGCCCTGCGCCTTCCTCCGCCAGCTTGTGCAGGATGGGCGCGAGCGCGCGGCACGGCGGGCACCACTGCGCGGTGAGCTCGACGAGGACGGGCACCCCGGCCTCCAGCACCTCGGCGTCGAAGCTCGCCTCATCGATCTCGCGGACAGGATTCGTGGACATGGCGTGAACCTCCATGCCCTGGCAGGTCCCGAGGGCGGCATCCATTACAGCCCCCACCCGTTGTAATGTGGGCGCGGCTCGACACCTGACCTCCTGGACCATGGGCGCCATCAAGGACGCGGACGATCTCCTCAACCATGTGTCGCACCTTGTGCGCTCCGAGCGCTCGGCGCTCGCGGCGCTGGCGCGCGCGGAGGGGGTGACACCAGAAGACGCGGTCGACTGCGTGCAGGAGGGCCTCTGCACGCTGCTCACGCTCGCGCAGCGGGGCGCCCTCCCGGAGGACGTCGGCGCGTGGGGGGGCGTGCTCGCCGGGACGGTGCGGAACGCCGCGCGCAACCGGCGCCGCCGTCATTTCCGCGCCCGGCCGCACGACGACGTGGACGCGCACCCGGAGGCCGTGGGGGACGTCCCGGCGACCGACGAGGCGATCGCGCGCGCCGAGGAGCACGTCCGCCTGCGCGCGTGCGTCGAGGAGCTCTGCGAGATCCAGAAGGCCGTCGTGACGCTGCGCATGCTCGAGGAGCAACCCGGAGAGGACGTGGCGCGCGCGCTGGGCATCTCGGCCGGCCACGTCGCGGTGCTCCTGCACCGGGCGAAGCTCGCGCTGCGCGCGTGCATGACGTCGCCGCACTGAGCCCGCGCGCCGCGCGTGCTGCCGCGCGCCCTCGCGAGAGCGCGCGCGGCGCCGGCGCGCCGGTGTCTGCTATGTCTTGGGCGAGACGTCATGAGCTCTTCTTCGTCCGCTTCGCCAGCCTTGCGCATCCTCGTGCCCGATGAGCCGCCCGCGTTCGAGGTGGTGAACCCCGAGGGCCGCTCCAGCGCGGTCCTGCTCTGCGACCACGCGTCCAACGCGGTTCCGAGGAGCCTCCCCGAGCTGGGCAGGCAGCACGAGGCGCTCCGCGAGCACACCGGCTGGGACATCGGCGCGGCGCGCCTCTCGCGCCGCCTGTCCGCGCTCCTCGACGCGCCGCTCGTGCTCTCCGGCTACTCGCGGCTCGTCATCGACTGCAACCGGCCGCTGGGCTCGCCGACGTCCATCCCCGAGATCAGCTGCGGCGTGCCCATCCCCGGCAACACCATCGACGCCGCGGAGGCCCGCGCGCGGGCCGACGCGTGCTTCTGGCCCTACCACCGCGCGATCACCGCGCTCCTCGACGCGCGGCGGGACCGCCGGGCGCGCACGGCGATCCTCAGCGTGCACAGCTTCACGCCCGCGATGCCCGGCCAGGACCGGCCGTGGCACGCGGCCGTCCTCTACGGGCGCGACCGCAGGCTCGCCGCGCCGTTCCTCGAGGCGCTGCGGCGCGAGCCCGGGCTCTGCGTCGGCGACAACGAGCCCTACCGCGTGACCGAGGGCGGCGACTACGGGATCCCCACGCACGGCGAGGGCCGCGGCCTGCCCTGCGTGCTTCTCGAGATCCGCCAGGACGGCCTGCTGAGCGACGAGGGCGTGGAGGCCTGGGCCCAGCGCCTCGCGGCGAGCTACCGGGCCATCGAGGCGAGCGGCATCGACCTGAACGCCCTCTCCCCGGACGCCGCCGCCGGTCGGTGACGTAGACGGGGGCTCCGGGCCCGACGGCGAGGGGATCGCGCCCCTCGCCGTGGCGGGGAAAGTACGGCCTGCGGTCATTGACAAAAAAAATTGTCAATGATACCCACGGCGGTGTGCTCGACGTCGACGTCATCGAGGATCCGGCCGCGGCAGCGGCAGCGCTCGAGCCTGTCAGGAGCCGGCTGCTCTCGGAGCTCTCGGCGCCCGCCTCCGCCGCGACGCTGGCCACGCGCCTCGGGATCGCGCGCCAGAAGATCAACTACCACCTGCGCGCCCTCGAGGCGCACGGGCTCGTGCGCATGGCCGGGACGCGCAAGTGGGGCGGGCTGACGGAGCGCCTGCTTGTCGCGAGCGCGGCCTCCTACGTCGTGTCGCCCGGCGCGCTCGGGCCTGTCGCCGCGGATCCGGAGCGCGCCTCGGACCGCCTCTCCGCGACCTACCTCATCGCCCTGGGCGCGCGCGTCGTGCGCGAGGTCAGCGATCTGCTCCGGCGCTCGCGGGAGGCCGACAAGCGCCTCGCGTCGCTGTCGATCGACGCCGAGGTCCGCTTCCGATCTCCGGCGGAGCGCGCCGCCTTCACCGGCGAGCTCACCCGCGCGGTGACGGCGCTCGTCGCGCGCTACCACGACGACGCGGCGCCAGGCGGGCGATCGCACCGCCTGGTGATCGTCGCTCACCCCACACCCACACCGAACGAATCGCCACGAAAGGAGTCATCATGCCCGTGAGAAAAGACGCGTCCGGCCGTCGCAGCGTCGAGGCCGAGGTCGAGGTCCCCGGCAGCCCCGAGGAGGTGTGGCGCGCCATCGCGACAGGGCCCGGGATCTCGTCGTGGTTCGTGCCGAGCGAGCTCGAGGAGCGCGAGGGCGGCACGACCGTCTCTCACTTCGGCCCGGGCACGAGCATGGATTCGGTCGCGACCATCACGGCCTGGGAGCCGCCTCGCCGGTTCTCCGCCGAGGCCCCGGAGGACATGGGACCAGGCAGCCCCAAGGTCGCCACGGAGTGGATCGTGGAGGCGCGGTCCGGCGGGAGCTGCGTCGTGCGCGTGGTGCACAGCTGGTTCGCGAGCACCGACGACTGGGACAACCAGTTCGAGGGCCACATGCACGGCTGGGCGGCCTTCTTCCGCATCCTTCGGCTCTACCTGGCCCATTTCCGCGGGCAGCCCTGCGCGGCGTTCCAGCTCATGGGCGCCGGATCCGAGCCCAAGGCCGCGACGTGGGGCGCGCTCACCGGCCCGCTCGGGCTCGCTGGCGCCGCGGAGGGACAGCGGGTGAGCTCCGCCGCCGGCGCGCCGCCGTTCGCCGGGGTGGTCGAGCGCGTCGGCACGAGCGAGCACCCGGAGCTGCTCCTCCGGCTCGACGAGCCGGCGCCGGGTATCGCCCACCTGTTCGCCCTTCCCATGGCCGGGCAGATCTTCCTGCCGATCCGGCTGTACCTGTACGGCGACCGGGCGCCCGCCGCGGCGGCGCGCGACGAGCCCGCGTGGCAGGCGTGGATGGCCGAGCGCTTTCCGGTGCGCCCGCCCGGCTGACCCTCCGAGGCACCTCCAGCGATCACGCCGACCGGGACGACCGCGGGAGCAGCTCCCTCAGCGCGTCGTGCAGGCGGCGGTACGTCACGACGTCGCCCCGCGCCACGCCCTCCCGCACGAGATCCCGGGCGACGTCCGGGCCGATGCCGGCCAGCACGCAGGCGCTGCCGAGCAGCCTCACCGCCGTCGCCACGCGCAGGAAGAGCGCGAGCGCGCTCGCCTCCATCCGGTCGAGCCCGGTGACGTCGATGACCACGGCGCGCGCCCGCCTGGCCGTCACGGCGGCGAGGAGCCGATCCATGAGGAGCGCGCACCGCTCCTCGTCGACGAAGCCGATCACGGGGACGCAGAGGATCCGGCTCCAGACCTCGATGATGGGCATGGACAGCGCCCGGATCGCGGCGCGCTGGTGCTCGATGAGCGTCAGCTTCTCGGTGATCTCCCGCTCGTACGCGAGGTCGCGCGCCCGCGCGAGCTCCTCCTCGGCGCGGGCGCGCGCGAGCGCCTGCGACGCCGCGGGCAGGAGGCGGCGCACGAGGCTGACGTGGCGCGCGTCGAAGAAGGCGCGGTCCGGATGGACAAGCACGAGCAGCGACCGCAGGGGGCCGGCGTGGAGCGGCGCGTGGAGCGCGGAGCCGTAGCGCGCGAGCACGGGCTCCGGCTGGCGCTGCCACTCGGCGAGCTGGCGGAGATCGAAGCTGGCGACCGGCCGGCCCTCGAGCGCGCGCGAGAACGCGGGCCCGGCCTCCCACTCGGTCGCCGAGAGGCCCGGATCGGTCGCGACGAGGACGCGGCCGTCCGCCCCCTCATCGAACGCGATCACGAGCCCTGCGGCGGCCCCGAGCCGCCGCGCGGTCGCCTCGACGACGCGCGCCAGCGTCTCCGTGAAGCTGCCCGGCTCCGTGAAGCGCAGGAGCACCTCCGCCAGCCCTTCGGCCTCCAGCCGGAGCGCTCGCTCCTCCTCGTGCGCGCGTCGCAGCTCCGCGATCGTCTCGTGGGCGGCCTCGTCCATCACAGCTCAGTCTCCGAGCAGGACGACGCTGATGGAGAGGTTCGCGTGCTGGTTCTTGCCCCGGGTGAAGCACCCCTGCTCGCCGAAGGTGAACCTGCCGAGGAACGGCGTCTCCCCGAGCGACGCGGCCACCCCCTGGACGACGCGATCGAGCTCGCCGCGCACGGCGAGCATGCACCCCGCGCAGAAGATCACGAGCGCGCCCTGCGCGCGGAAGGAGGGCGGCGCGGCCGCCAGCGCGGCGTCGACGACGGAGCGGACCCGGCCGATCACGCTCTCGCGCGAGCCCTGCATGAGCACGAGCTCGTCGCCCTCGTGGATGTTGGCGCCGAGCGTCATGGAGTTGTCCGGCCGCACCGTGTCCGGGTGGATGAGCAAGAACTGGGGGACCTTGCCGATCCAGCCCGAGGGGCGCCCGAGGGGGTGGAGCGCCGTGTGCTCCAGGATCGTCCCGCCGCCGAGCTGCGCGGAGATCAGGCCGCCGGTCCAGCGGTTGTAGACCTCGGCGGCCGGGAGCCCGTCGATCTCGGGCAGGCGCCTGCCCTCGGCGCGGGTCACGCGACAGCGGTGCTCGGTGGGGGCATAGCCGCTGCTGAACGCATAGGAGATCTCCCCGGACGGGTAGAGGGCGGTCAGCAGCGCCGCGCCCTCGTGGGCCAGCCCGCGCTCCATCTGCGATTGCCTGCCGACGATGGAGTCCGCCGCGGTGGAGCCGCCGAACACGGGCACGTTGGGGCCCACGACGTCCTCGATGCCGAGCAGGACGTCCTCCTCCGCGCCGGTCTGCACGCTGAGCCAGAGCAGGGCCGGGAGCTCGCCGGAGCGCCCGGCGTCCTCGATCGCACGCGCCGCGGCGCGCGCGCCGGCGGCCCGCGGGGCAGCGCCGATCCGCTCGGCCGCGACGCCATAGGCGCCCTGCGCGTCGGCGACCCCGAGCAGGGCGAGGCCGGGGCCGGGGGCGCCATGAACGCCGGCAGCGGTCATGACCGACTGGCACGAGCTCGATCCGTGGACGCGAACCGGCGGCGGCAGCGCCGCGGTGGCGCGCGCGAGCTCGTCGACGTCATAGGAGGCCGTGTAGCTCAGGAAGACGTGATCGGGCTCCGCGCCGAGGCCCGCGCGAAGCGCCGACATGGCCTCGGCGAACGCGGCGCTCGCCCCCGCAGCGGTCGACGACGACGTGGCGATCTTCATCCCCGCGGCCCTCCCGCGCCCGCGGGCCGCGCCGCCGGCGTCGGCGCGCTCCACAGGCCGTCTGTCGCGTTCATGACCATTTCCTTCATCGGCGTTCTTTCCGCTTGCGAGGCGCCCGGTGATCCGCTGCGCCGGCGCTTATACACAAAACCGCACCGCGCCGCCCCTGCGCTCAGCCGCCGATAAGGTGCCGTGCGTAGCCGTACACGTAGACCGGGATGAGCGCGGCGGCAGCCACGTTGAGCAGGAAGCCTGTCCGGATCATCACGGGGAGCCGCACGTACCCGCTGCCGAACACGATGGCGTTGGGCGGCGTGCCCGCCGGCAGCATGAAGTCGCAGGACGCGGCGATCGTGGCCGCGAACAGCACGCCGAGGTCCTGCGGGAGCACGTTGAGCGCCACGTTCACCGTGGCCGTGTTGGAGGCCAGCGCCGACAGGGCGATCGTGCCGGCGCTGGCGAGCCCGAGCTGCGCGAGCAGCGGCGCCTCGGCGACGACAGCGAGCTTCGCGGCCATCCACGCCGAGAGCCCGCCGCCCTCGATGCCGGCCGCCATCGCGAAGCTGCCGCCGAGCAAGGCGAGCGTGCCCCAGGGCATCCTGCGCAGGGAGGCGAGCGAGAGGGCGCGCAGGGCGAGCAGGCCGAGCGCCGCAAGGACGGCCACGGTCGCCTCGTAGTGCTTGCCCTGCACCTTGAAGCCGGCCGCGGCGCCCGAGCCGAGCGCGGCGCCCAGGCCCCTGAGCGCGGCCTGGAGGGGAGGCGCGAGCGCGGCGCGCAGCGGATCGCCGAGGATCCAGAGCGCGCTCGCCGCCGCGAAGATGGCGGCGACCGTCTTCTCGCCGCGGCTCATCGGGCCCATGGCCGCGAGCTCGCGGTCGAGCGCGTCGCGCGCGCGGCCGGGGCCGAGCCCGTCCCGCCTGCCGAGGCGCCACAGGGCGAGCCAGAGCAGCGGGACGAAGAGGACCACGAACGGCAGGGCGATCGCCATGTACCGCAGAAAACCGAGATCGTGGCCGAGCTTGTCGGCGACGAAGCCGCAGAAGATGGAGTTCGTCCCGGTGCCGATCTTCGTGCCGATCCCGCCGACGTTGGAGGCGTAGGCCACCGCCAGCATGATCGCCGTCCCGTAGTGCGTGAGCCTGCGCCCCCCGGCGGCCGACTCCAGCTGCGCGAGCAGGGCGAGCCCGATAGGGACCATCATCACGGCGGTCGCGGTGTTGGAGATCCAGAGCGAGATGGAGCTCGTCGCGACCAGCATGCCGAGCAGGAGGCGCTTCGGGTCCGTGCCGACGGCCCGCATGATGTGGAGCGCCACCCGGCGGTGAAGGCTCCACTGCTCCATGGCGGCCCCGATCGCCATGCCGCCGAGGAAGAGGAAGATGTAGGCGTCGACGAACGGCGCGGCGGCGCGGGCCGCGTCGCCCGCGAGCCCGCGGCCGAAGACGCCGAGCAGCGGGAAGAGAACGAGCGGCAAGCAGGCGGTGAGCGCGACGGGGAGCACCTCGAAGAGCCACCACAGCGCCATCCACGCCGCGACAGCGGCCGCGTACGCAGGGCGGTGGCCGTAACCAGGGACGGCGTGGAGCCCGCTCGGGACGAGCGCGATCGCGAGGGCGGCGGCCGGACCGGAGGCGACGCCGAGGCAGCGAAGCAGGCTGAGCCGCGCAGGCGGCGGGTGGCCTGGGTGAGGGGCGCCCGGCGGCGCGGCGGCGTGATCAGGGGGGCCCTGCATGGCGACTCTATCGCACACGCGCCTCCTCGCCGGCAGGCCGCGCCCTGCGCGCAGCGCGGCGGGCGCGGCGCGCGCGTGCTAGGCGTCAGCCGCTCCGCACGGCGCTCGCGCCGCCCGCAGGGCAGGAGAGCCGCCGTGTCCGATCCCCTCGTCGTCAACGATGCGCTGACCGCCCCGGCCGCGCTCCTCAGCTGGAGCGCCGTTCGCGCGTCGGGGCCCGGCGGCCAGAACGTCAACAAGGTCGCCTCCAAGGTGGAGCTGCGCTTCGACTTCGGCGCGTGGCCGGAGCTCGCCGACGACGCCAAGGCGAGGCTGCGCGTGCTGGCGCGCGGCCGGCTCGACGCCGAGGGGCGGCTGTTCATCGTGAGCCAGCTTACGCGCGACCAGCTGCGCAACCTGGACGACGCGCGCGAGAAGCTGCGCGCGCTGATCCTGCGCGCGCTCGAGGTGCCGGTGCAGCGAAGGCCGACGCGGCCGACGCGTGCGTCGAAGGCGCGGCGGCTCGACGAGAAGCGGCGCACGGGCGAGAAGAAGCACGTGCGCCGCGGCGGGGGCGATCACGAGTGACGGGCGCGGGGGCGCGGGCGCGCCGGGGCCGCGCGTCCAGCGCGCGCCCGCGCGGCGGCGGCCCTCGCTCAGCGCTTGCGCCGGGAGCCGGCGACGACCTCGGCGGCGGTCGTCGCGGTCGCCGCGCGCTTGATCCATCGCCGCAGCTTGCCCAGATCCTCGCAGCCGGCGATCGCGCGGGCCACCTCCGCCGGCGTGGCGACCCCGCGCGACTCCAGCACCGTGAGGATGGCCTCCTGCGCCATCCTGATCTCGCCGCGCGCCTCGCCGCGCGCCTCACCAAGCGCCTCGCCGCGCGCTTCACCGCGCGCCTCGCCGCGCGCTTCACCGCGCGCCTCGCCGCGCGCCTCGCCCTCCGCGAGCGCCGCCTCGAGCGCGGGCACGCGCTTATCGAGCAGCGCGCGCGCCACGGCGTCGTCCGAGGACGCGGCGTCGAGGAGCGCCTGGATCGGCAGCGGGCGCACGAGGCAGGGATCCTCGATGACCGCATCCTTGGGCAGCGGGCGCCAGCCGTCCGTCTCGCGCGACCACTCCATCACCCGGCGCTGCTTCACCAGGATGCAGAACACCCGCCGCACGCCGCGGGCGATCAGCAGGCGCGCCTTGGTGGTCGGAACGGCGAGGGCCTGCTTGTCGCTGACCTCGAACGCCAGCTCCTCCAGCCGCCGCCGGCCCGCGCGGTCGGGCTTCTGCGCGAAGACGCTGGCGTCGGCGGCATAGTCGCTGCCGAGGTCGGTCCGAGTCAGCATGTCCACCGCGCCCCGGTAGCCCTCGGCGACATGGGCGCCGAGGACGTAGGTCAGATCGAAATGCTGCGTCGCGTGCGGCGGATCGGCCGGGGCGGCGTAGACCTCGGCGCCGTGGAGGTACTCCACCCGCGTCTCGGGCGGCGCCAGCCGGTCGTCCACGTGCGGGCGCGCCCTGCCGGCCGAAGGCGCGTGGAGCGTGCGACCGGAGCCGCCGGCGCCGGGGGCGAGGAGGACGTGATCGTGCCTGCGCATGAGCTCCACCATAGCGCAGTCAGCGACCGGCGGGGGGGCGCGGCGCCGGCGTGCGCGCTTCCCGCCGCGCGGCCGCGCGGCGAGGTTCAGGCGCTCGCTCTCAGACAGCCCAGCTCGTAAAGCCCCATCCACCCGACCTCCGGGTCGGTGCAGGCGCCCTCCCTGAGCTGCTCCACGAAGTCCTCGATCGGCTTCTCTACCACGTCGATGAACTCCGTCTCATCCAGCGCTTGCGCCCTGTCGCGCGCGCAGTCCACGGCCAGGAACGCGTGTCGCTCGATGGTCGAGTAGGCGCACTCCAGCGGGCGGCCGAGCGGCACGAGCCGCCCGGCGACATACCCTGTCTCCTCGAGGAGCTCGCGCGCCGCTGCCTCCTCCGGGGCCTCGCCAGGCTCGACGCCGCCGCCTGGGAGCTCGTCGAGGATCCGATCGGGCCCCGGCCTGTACTGGCGCGCCAGGATCACCCTCTTCTCGCGGGAGATGGCGAGGACGCAGACGGCTCGCCCCTCTTTCTTGAGCGAGAACGTGCGGACCTGCCCGTCCGGGAGCTCGAAGGTGACGTCCTCGATCCTCCGCCACGGCGAGTGCTGGACCACGCGCCGCTCCAATGCCTTCCACCGCACGACCGTCATGACCAACCCACCTCGGAGCCGCGACCGCTCCGGCGCCGCCGCCCGGGAGGGGCGAGGAGCACGGACGGCCGCGCGGCGAGCACGGCTACCAGGCGCGACAGCCGGGTTCAAGAGAGCACATCCGAGGGCGCTCATCGCGCGAGCCCGTCCGGGCCTCCGGCGCCCTCGCTCAGGCGGGGGCCGGCCGGGCGCTCATGGGAACGGCCTCCCTCGCGACGGCGAAGTGCCGCCGGATGAAGTCGTTCGCGAACATGCCGATCGGGTCGAGCTCCCTCCGGACATCGGCGAAGTCGACATACCGAGGATATGCCCTCTCCGCGTACTCGCGATTCGTGAAATTGATCTTCCCCCAGTGCGGCCGGCCTTGATGGCGCTCGATCATGAAGGCCTCGATCTCGGCGAAGATGGCCTTCCAATCTTCCGCCTCGGAAGGGAAGTGCGCGAAGGTCAGGAACACCGAGTCGCGACCATGGGCGGGGCTCATCCACGCCGTCTCCTGGGTGACCGTCCGCGCCAGGATATAGCCGTTGATCTTGAACGTCCTCCGCTCCATGAGCTCGAACAGCGAGGTGACCGCCGGTCCCAGGCCCTCGAGCGGGATCGCGATCTCGGACTCGATGTGGCCAGCGACGACCTTGAAGCGAGGATCGTGAGCGAAGAGCAGGAGGTCGTACGACTTTCCGACCTGGTAGGAGCTCGTGCTCACCGCGGCCAGCGCCGCCGTCAAGAAGCGCGGCTTCAGGTCGATCGGGACCTGCCGCGCGGCGTTCATCAAGACGCTCAACGTGAGCCTGTCGCCCACGGCGAGGAGCGGGTTGCGCAGCCTGTCCCAGAGGGACGGCTCCGACAGCTCCTCCCTCTTCGCGGCGTAGATGTGCTGCCTGCCGTACGGAAAGAAGAACACCTTGTTCATCGCGTACGGATCGGAGAGCGAGAGAAAGCGGGCGGCGTTCGCGATCGCCGCCTCGGTCTCGAAGATCTTCTGGTGCTTCAGCACGTTGAACGACTCGCGGACCGCGAGCGTCGCCTCGACGACGATCCCCAGGCAGCCAAGGTTGGTCCTGACCGCATCGAGGTACTGTGCGTTGTGCGCGCTGGATATCTCGATGACCTTGCCAGACGACAGCAAGAGCTTCGCGGAGAGCACGGCGCTGGAGAACGAGCCGGTGCTTCCGGAGCCGTGCGTCGCGGTCGCGATGACACCTCCGACGTGCTGCGCGTCGACCTCTCCCAGGTTGACGAGCGCGAGGCCGGCGGCGTCGAGGTGATCGATGAGGTCCGCGACGCGCATCCCTGCCTGGACGGTGACGGTCTTGTTCTTCCGATCGAGCTCGATCAGCTCGTTGATGCGCGCGAGGCTGACCATCCATTCGTCCGTGCACACGATGTCGGACCAGGAATGTCCCGCGCCGACGATCCGGATCTTCTTGGACCTGGCCCTCGCGCTGTCGACGATCGCCACGAGCTCGTCGAGCGACCCGGGCTCATGGAAGCTCTCGGGTCTGCACTGATGGTTGGCTCCCCAGTTCCGCCAGGTCCCATCCGGACGAAGCGCATTGGACGTGGCGAAGAACCTCCTGATGCCCTGTGTGATCGCGCTCGGAAGCTTGATATTTCCGAGACGTTTCTGGTTTCCTTCCACGAATCTCAGCTGCATGAGGCCTCCACGAGATGCCCTCGGGCACACACCCGCAGATAGTTGAGCGGCGAGTGGTCGGCCAGCGAGAACCCTGGGCGCAGCGGGCGATCGAGATGAGCTATGTCCCGGACGCTGTTCGCGCAGCGCATGGCCGAGGGATCGGAGCCCGGCGCCCGAGGCGTCGAGCCGCCACAGCCTCCGCCGCCCGGCCAGGCGGCGCGCTCGGTCAAGACATTGGCGCCGCCGGTCAAGGACGGGCCGCGCGCTCGGCATCATTCTCTCTGCATGACCTACCTCATCCCGAGCCAAGAACAGGCGCACGCGGGCCTGCGTGCCATCAAGGTCGTCCTTACCTCGGCCGGCCCCCTCGACGGGTCGCGGCGCGACGCGATCGCCGCGGTGCAACGGCACCTCCTTCACACCGACCTCGACATCGACGCGCTCGCCCCGATAGCGCCCGAGGAGCTCGCGCGCGCCGTCGAGGATCCCGCGCTGCGCGAGCAGCTCATCAACGGTCTCTGCGCGATGACCCTGTGCGGCGAGCGCGTCGACGAGCGCGAGCTGATCGAGGTCGAGCGCTTCGCCGCGGCGCTCGGGGCGCGGCCGCACGCGGTCCGCCAGCTCCACCACCTCCACGAGCAGCGGCTGCTCCTCCTGCGCATCGACATCAGCCGGAGCTCGCTGCTCGGAAAGAACGTGCGGCGCATGCTCGATGAGGGCGGCCTTTATGGGCTCGCCAGGAACGTCGCGAGCTTCGCGGGCATCCTGGAGAACGAGCCGGTCGCCGCGCGCTACCGCTCGCTCGAGGCGTACAGAGAGGGCACCCTCGGCAAGGCGCTCTTCACCTTCTATCGAGAGAACGGCTTCTCGTTCCCCGGCGAGAAGCGCGGCGTGCCCGAGGGCGTGCTCACGCACGATCTGAGCCACATCCTCGCTGGTTACGGCACGGACCTGCGCGGAGAGGCGATGACGATCGCCTTTCAGGCGGGGTATCGCCGCGAGAACCCGTTCGGCATCCTCGTGTTCCTGCTGGTGCAGCTCCAGCAGGGCGTCCAGCTCACCGTGCTGGCGCCGTCGCAGCAGGGGATGCTCGCGACGCCCGGGCTCGCCGACGAGCTCGTGCGATCGTTCGTTCGCGGAACGAAGATGAGCATCGACCTGATGGACGACTGGGACTTCTGGTCCGACATGGCGGTGGATCTCGACGAGCTGCGCCGCCGCTACGGCGTCGTCCCCTGGGAGGCCGCGGCCTGATCCGGGTCCTCCGCCGAAGCAGCCGAGAGGCGAAGAGGGCTCGCCGCCGCGCCGGGGAGCGGGCGGCGAGCCGGGGGCGCGCGCTTCACCCGCCGAAGCCGCCCGCGACCGTCTTCGAGAACGACGCGCCGCCCTGGCTGGCGCGCACCGCCGACTGCGAGAACAGCGCGAACGCCTTGCGGATCTCCGCCGCGTCGCTCTTCGGCGTCAGGATCCAGCGGTCCTCGATCCCCATGTCGCGGAAGACGGCGCGGAAATCGGTGTTCCCGTCGTCGATGCCGATCGCCGCCACGATGTGGGCCTCGGCCCGCCGCATGTCACGGACGAGGGCGCACACGTCCCTGGCCTTGGCCCACGTCGAGCCCGCGTCGGCGCCGTCCGAGATGATCAGCGTGACGGTGCGCGCCGGGACGCCGCTCAGCGCGAACTCCTGCGCCTTCGCGATCACCGTTCCGAGCAAGACCACCGTCTGATCGTAGAGGGGCGTGCCGAGCATGGGATCGTAGTTCTTCGTGTCCATCTTCACGGCCTGGGCGATCGGGCAGTACGGATACAGCACCGCCCCGTTCAGGTAACGGTTGTGCGCCAGGATCGAGTCGCGCTGCCTGGAGTCGGAGAGGGCGCCCACCACGAGGTTGTGCCCGTCCCTCACCGACGGGGCGTTGCCCGCGAACTTGATGGATCCCGAGTCGTCGGGCATCACCGTGACCAGCACGACCTCCGACGACGCGACGTCGTCCACCTGCACGCCGAAGCCGGCCTGGATCTGCGCGCCCAGGTCGGTGATGTGCAGCGCCTGCATCGCCTCGGGCGAGAGCGCGCCGTCGTCCCGCGCCGCCTCGAAGAGCTGCTCGATGTCGAGCGAGCCACCGCGGCTCGCTCCGCTGTCGTTCTCCTTGTTCTTGCTCATCGGATCCTCCACGGTCATGCGCCCAGGCACGGAATCGGGTCGGTGCTCTTCACGAGGTTCATGCCGGCGGCGGCGAAGCGGGCGAGCGCCTTGTCCGCCTCGGCGGTGAAATCGACGGCGAATCCCCCCTTGCCGTCGGGCACGGTGACCGGCGACATGCAGTCGGTCATCACGTAGATCTTCTTGGCGAGCGCGCGGTCGGTGAGCGCGATCTCCGTCAAGATGTCCTCGATCGAGCTGCGGACGCAGTGGCTCGCGGCCTGGCCGGCGATGATCACCGCGTCGGCGTGGAGCAGCGTCCTCAGGAAGCCCGTGCTCCGCTGCGCGAGCGGCTGGCCGTCGTGGCGCGTCAGCACCTCGGGCTGCATCACCGAGTAGTTCTCGGTGAGCGGGTTGCCGCCCTTGACCTCGACCCACGACTGCACCCCGCGCGCGAACGCGTGGAACATCCGCGCCTCGTGCACGACGCCCGCGAGCGCGTGGCCGTCGCTCCCGAGGATGCAGTGCGGCGGCCACAGATACAGCTTGTATTTCCCGGCCTTCTCGAGCTCCTCGCAGTAATACCGGACCTGCTTCATGAGCCACGGGTAGCTCCCGCCGCAGAGCCACTTCGCCACCGCGGGGTTCGGCCGCACCTCCCCCGCGTCGATCTGCGCCGTCGTGATCTCGCGGTGCGCGCTCAGCGGGCGGTCCTCGCGATCCACCCAGAAGGCCGGGAAGAAGATCTGGTAAGCGAAGTGGGTGTCCATCGTGACCGTGATGTTCGTGATCGACGCGAGGTTTTTGTAGATGAACTCGGCGATGCGGCGGCTGTCGTCGACCGCGCCCGTGCCGCTCCTGCCGGCGACGTAGAGCGAGCCCTGCGGGAAGCAGAAATCCTTCTGCACGTCGATGAGCAGGAGGTGGACGTTCTGCGCGTCCGCGGCCGACGGCTTCACGCCATGCGCCTTCCGCCACGCGGCGGCGGCGCCGTGCAGCGCCTCTTCATTGGGGTGATAGCCCCACCGCTCGGCGTTCCTGGCGTCATAGAAGGCGGGCAGGGGGAGCTCTGTCGATTTCATTGTCTCTCTCTCCTCTCGATCGGCCCGCGAGCGCGGGCCGTCAGCTCAGCGTGGATTCACGAGATGCGAAGCAATGTGATCGCCTGTGCGTCGACGACGAACAGGCCCTCTGGGCCGACGAGCAGCCGGGAAGCCTGGGTGACGAACGGCTCGGTGCCGGGGAACTGCCGCGTCTCGACGAGCGCGCCCCCGCGGACCTCGACGCGGACGACGCCGCTGTCGGTCGCCGAGAGCAGGAACCCGGAAGCCGCGCACTTGCCGGTCAGCGCGCCGAGCCACGAGCCGCCTTCCCCGTCACCGTCGGCGACCGCCTCGACCGCGCCGTCCTCGCGCACGACGACGCACCGGTGCACGGTCCGGCCGGCTTGCTCGGCGGCGAGGAACAGCCATGCGCGCCCGGCCCGGGGGCGCCCGCGGCCTTCGTCGGGGCGCCTGCGGCCGTCGTTCGACGGCGAGCTCGGGCCGGCGTCGAAGACGCAGGTCGCCGCGGTGAGCTTGCCGCCCGGGAAAGGCAGCTTGACCGTGTCCTTGAGGCCGGGTCGATCGGCGTCGAAGACGAACGCTATCGAGACGTTCCCGGCGCGGTAGAAGCCGAGCCCGAAGCAGGGGCCCACCCAGAACAGCGTTTGCCCGGCGAGCACCTCGCCCATCGGCACGGCGTCCGCCTCGCCCGAGAGCGCGGCGGCGCCCGGCCTCCCGCTGCGCAGGAGCTGCCCGCCGCGCGTCCAGTAGCGGGCGCGCGCGTTGACGTCGAAGATGGGCCTCGTCCCGACGCAGTCCACCTGGATCCGCTCGGGCGCGGCCCCCGGCGAGAGCACCACGAGATCGCCGCCCCGGCCGATCAACGTGGCGCTCCCGTGCACCGCGAAGCGCATCGCGGGGTGCGGCGCGCCGGACATCACGACGGACCGGTCCTCCCGCAGGAAGCGGCCGCCCTCGTTCACGAGATACGAGAGCCCGCCCGGGCCGAGGGCCGCGGCCAGGATCACCCCGCGCGTGCTCAGGATCCGCGTCGCCAGCACCTCGCCGTGCACGACCGTCGACTCCTTCACGACGGCCGGCGCGGCGCCCGCGCAGGCCGGGCAGGCAGGGCGGGCGTGCTCGACGCCGCACGAAGGGCACCTCGTCCACGCGAGCGCGTCGAGCAGCCGGCGCGGGAACACGCCGCGCCGGTCCTCGACGAAGACGCGGTAGAGCGCGTCCAGGAGGTCGTCCGGCAGGACGCGGTACGGGATCGCCGGCTTCGGATACCGCACCTCGCGGTCGAACACGGTGATGCGGCGGAGCGGCCTCGCGCTCTCGGGCACCCGCGCCGACGCGGACCGCGGCCGGAAGACGCCGCCATAAGGCCCCACGCAGAGCAGGCTCTGCATGACCATCACGGCGAACGCGTACCAGTCGGAGTCCTGCGAATACGGCCTCGACAGGAGCGGCCGGGGGAGCGAAGGGTCGCAGAGCAGCGGATCCACGAAGCGCTCGGTGAACACCTGGCAGAGGTACGGGCCGAACTGGAAGCTGTCGGCGTCGATGACGAACACCTCGCCGCCGGCGACGAGCACGTTGAGATCGTTGAAGTCGCCGATCACGACGCCCCGGTCGTGGATCGCCGCGACCGCCCGGTGGAGCCGCGCGAGCACCTCGGAGACCGCGGCCGACGAGAGCCCGCCGTGGCGCATCGACGGCTCGCCGTAGCGCAGGAGCGGCTCCGCGCCGCGCACGAGGCGCATGGCGTAGCCCACGACGCGCTTCCTGGTCCTGTCGGTCGCGAGCTCGAGGGGCGCGATCACCTGATCGGGCAGCGCCGGCGGGAACGCGCGCAGCTTGTCCTGGTGGCGCTCGATGCGCGTCTCGGCGGCGCGCTGCTCGGCGTCCTGCCCGGCGTAATCCGGGTGATCGGGCGTCTTCCAGACCTTGAGCGCGCGGCCGTCTCCGAGGTCGAACACGTCCGCCTCCCCGCCTTTGCCGATCGAGGCCCGAGGGTCGAGTCGAACCCGCTTTGAACCAAGAACAACGTCCACTGTCGCCTCCTCCGGACGCAATCGAACCGAATCACGCGCAATCACGCGCAATCACGCGCAATCACGCGCAGACGCCCTGTCGTTTCCCTCCGCGCCTCCTGCGCACCCGCGCAGGGCCGCGCCTCAATCGCGGGCGGCCTGCGCCCTCCGCACGACGACCACCGTCGTGTCGTCGCGGAGCAGCCCGCCTTCGCGCTCCATCCGCTCTTCCTTCCACACGGGCCGCGCCACCGAACGGTTGATGAGCGCGAGCCGCCGCCTCACCGCGTCGGGGTTCCGGAAATACCGGTCGTCTTCCCAGAACCTCGACAGCGGGCCGACCTCGCCGCCCCCCGGGATCTGCCGTGACGACGACTCCAGCAGATCGATCGCGCCGTCGGTCCCGAGCAGGGCAGTCCGGAGCGCGCTCGACGGGAAGGCGCGGTGCACGGTGAAGCGCGGCGCCTCGCCGCCGGGCGGCCGATCGAGCAGGCCATACGCGAGGTACGGGGGCTCGTCCCTCGGGAAGGGGCCGAGCCGCAGGAGCTCGTCGCCGAGCGCGATGAGGCCGTCGCCGAGGGAGAACGCGCACGCCCTGTCGCCGGAGATCGCGAGTCCGACCACGGTGAAGAGGAAGAAGGTCGACACGACCTCGGTGAAGCCGCCGCCCATGCCGGCGGCCACGTCGCGGAGCGGCGCGAGCGCCCCGCGCCGCACGTCTTCCCACGTCGCGGGCGAATCGAGGTCTCCGCCGCGCCGGAGCGCGCCGAGGACCTGCTCGGCCACGATCCGCGCCCCGAGCGCCGCGCCCACCTCGCTGCGCGCGCCGCTGCCGCAGCCGTCGCAGACCACCGCGACGAGAGAGCCGCCCTCGGCCCGGAAGGCATAGGCGTCCTGGTTGGGCCGCCCCGCGACGACGTGATCGGTCCCGGTCACCGTCCCTCCGGCGACCTCGAAGGCCGAGCCCCCTCCCATGTCAGCCAAGAAAGCGACGTCGCGAAGCATGGAGTTCCCTTCTGCGCCCGGCGAGGGCGCGCTGCGGCCGGACCCGGGCAGACGGAGGCCAGGGCGCGCGGTCCTCCCGGCGCCGGAGCTCCACCGTCCGCTCGGCGGTCAACGCCGACCGTCAGCGCCCGCGCCCGGCGAGCACCCGATCGTTCGTGTATCTTACACACCAAGCTTAGTGTTCGTAGTACACGTTGTCAACCCGGGCGCCGGCGTTCCGGCCACGCTTCCTGGAGGCGCTCGATCGCGTCGCTGACACGCGAGCGGGCATCCCGCCTCAGATCTCGAAGCTGAAGCCGTCCTTCTCGAGCCGCTCGTACTTCCGGCGGTCGAACCGGTAGAGCCGCGCGGCGCGGTGCGCGACGTCCTGCTCCACCTCGTCGAGCTCCACGAGCAGCCCGGTGCCGAGCGCCTTCTTCCGGAAATTGCGCTTGTCGAGCGGGCGCTCGAGGATCGCCTCGTAGAGGCGCTGGAGCTGCGACAGCGTGAACTTCGGCGGCAGGAGCTCGAACCCGATCGGCCGGTATCGGACCTTGCCCTTGAGCCGCTCCAGCGCGACCGGGAGGATCTCGTCGTGATCGAAGGCGAGCGCCGGGGTGTCGTCCACCGCGAACCACGCCGCCTCGCGCGCGTCGGTCGCGGCCTTGACCCGGTGATCCCCGAGCTTCACGAGCGCGTAGTACGCCACCGAGACCACGCGCTCGCGCGGGTCCCGCCCGAGGGCGCCGAACGTGTAGAGCTGCTCCAGGAACACCCCCGAGAGCCCCGTCTCCTCCGCGAGCTCCCGCCGCGCGGCGTCGTCGAGCGCCTCGTCGACGCGCACGAACCCGCCCGGGAGCGCCCACCTGCCGCGGAACGGATCGAGCTCCCGCCGGATGAGGAGGACCTTGAGGTCCTCCTCGTCGAGGCCGAACACGACACAATCCACCGTCAGCGCCGGCCGCGGGTGCTCGTAGGAGACGGACATTCAACCCTCCGTGTAATTTGCACACGAATCTTGGTGTCGATCGGACACCATGTCAACCAGCGCCGCGGAGCTCGGCGTGCCGAGCGAAACGTCGTCGACCGACCGACAACCCCTCGACGGCCAGCGCGCGTGCGCGGTAGAACGCGTCCATGACGGGGGACGCGGGGTCGAGCACGGCGGGGGCGGAGACGCGGGAGGAGCTCGAGGCGAAGCTCCGTGAGGCGCAGCTGCTCCTCCGCGCGATCCTCGAGACCCTGCCGATCACCGTGTGCAGGTACGACCGCCAGGGGGTGTTCACGTTCCACGACGGCAGGGGGCTCGAGGCCGCCGGCGTGAAGCCGGGGCAGCTCCTCGGAGCGAACGTGCTCGATCTCTTCGCGAAGGACCCGGAGGCGCTGGAGACGAACCGGCAGGCGCTCGCGGGGAAAGGCGCGTACAACATCTACGAGACGCACGGCGCCGCCTGGGAGACATGGCATGTCCCCGTGCGCGACGGGGACGGGGAGCCCGACGGTATGATCACCGTCAGCCTGGACGGCTCCGCGGCGAAGCGGCGCGAGCAGGAGCTCCGGGCGAAGGTCGAGCTCATCGAGACGCAGCAGGAGGTCATCCGCGATCTCTCGACGCCCATCATCGAGGTCTGGGACAAGGTGCTGACCCTCCCCATGGTGGGCGTGGTGGACAGCCTGAGGATCTCCGAGGCGATGGACAACCTGCTCTCGGCGATCGTGAGCAAGGATGCGCGGTACGCGATCCTCGATCTCACCGGCGTCGACGCGGTCGACACGCGGACGGCCGGGTACCTCATCGAGATGATCAAGGCCATCCGGCTCCTCGGCGCGGAGGGGATCATCACAGGGATCCGGGCGAACGTGGCGCAGACGATGATCGCGCTCGGACTCGACCTCTCCGGCGTCACGACCGTCGGCAACCTCCGCGCCGGACTCAAGCTCTGCATGCGCCGCATGGCCGCGGCGGGCGAGGGGGGCGAGCGCGCCGCGGCGGCCAGCGCGCCGGCGAAATAGCGGCTTACGGCAGCCGCGCGCGAGGCGCGGGCGCGCTCCCGCGCGCGCCGGGCGGCGGCGGCTCAGCGATGGATCACGACGCGCGTGGACGGGTCGTCGCGCGTGGCCTGGACCGCGTACCACTCATCGGGCACGGCGGGCTCGGTCCAGTGGAAGAGCCATTTCGCGTCGGCCGGCGAGAGGTTCACGCACCCGCCGCTCTGCCCCTCGCCCCAGCGGTCGTGCCAGTAGGCCGCGTGAAGGAGGTACTTGCTGAAGAAGTGCTGGCTCCACGGCACCTCCGCCTCGATCCAGTCGTCCGCGTCGACGTGGGGCGTGATGAGCGTCTTCGTCACCCATTTGCGGCCGATGCTGTACTGGCCGAGCGGGGTCGTGGACGGCGGCACGAACGGCTCGGCCTTCTCCGGCTTCTCGGCCCCGTTGCGCCCGGCCGAGATCAGCGTCGCGAACACGGGGCGGTCGTCCTCGTAGGCGATGAGCCAGCCGTCGAGGGCGGCGATCTCGACCCACGTGTTCCTGCGCCCGTCCGCCGGCGCCGAGGGTGGCTCGCCGCCGAGCCGGATCGGGCGGCCCCACGGGTTCCGCGCCCGCCGCGGCTGGACGACCACCGCGTCTCGCTCGAGCACCCAGTGCCCGTCGTCCCGGGTCTCGAGATACGTCAGCTTGCCGACCCGCTTCGATCGGCCCGTCAGCCCGACCCGGGCGAGGCGCTCCCACACGGCGTCCGTCTTCGCGGGCGGGCCTCCCTCCGTGAGGCGGTACTTCGGGCGCGCCTTGCGGCGAAAGAAGGCCATCGGCAGGCGCGCCTCGGCGCCGAGGTACACCCCCTCGAAGGTGGCGGGCTCGTAGGGCTTGACCTTGTCCTTCGGGATGAACGTCAGATCCGACGCCCAGAGCCAGGTCGCCCCGCCGGCCTCGACCTCCTCGGTCCAGGCGACCGACGAGCGCGGGCGGACCTGCATGTGCCGCAGATCGTGGAGCCCCTCGGGCCACGCCGGCGCGTCGATGCCGTCCACGCGCAGGAGGCGCTTGAGGCCGAGCGACTCGCCGTAGCGGTACGGGAGCGGCAGATCGGCGCGCGGGGCATGGGGGATCAGCGCCTGGCGCACGGGATCGGCGGTGTCCAGGGTGGCGCGCTCGCCGTCGACGCACACGTAACCGCGCGGCTCCACCGCGTAGAACGCCGGGCAGCCGCCGGCGCCGCGGATGGGCTCGACGCTCTTCAGGCGGACCGAGCCGCCGATCGAGAGCATGCCGATCCACTGGGCCTTGGGCCGCGGCGCGGACCGGATCCACACCTCGCGGCCCTTGGAGTACACGCGCGCGGATCGCGCCCGCGCCGCCTCCACCTCCGGGACCGGCGCGGCCGGGGCCGAGGCGGCCAGCGCCTCCGGCGGCGGCTCCGGCGCGCTGGAGCGCGCGGAGGGCGCGATGGAGGGCGAGGGCTCCGCGACCGCCACGCCCGCGCTCCCGGCCGCGTCGGCGCGCGAGCCGGCGTCTTGCCGCGACGGCGTGCACGCGAGCCACAGGGCGCCGAGCGCAACGAACCACGAGCGGCCAGGCATAGGCACGAGACCCTAGCACGTCGAGCCCGGCCGGCGGAACGACGTGCCAGTCTGGACGAAGGCGCCTGCGCCGCGAGCGGAGAGGAGGTCGTCGCTCGTGCCGCGATCTGCGGCGATGGCGCCTGGCCGCCAGGATTTCGATCGCCGGGGGTGTCACGCTCGCCCCGCTCGCGCCTAGAGCCGAGGAAGGCCGGCGAGGACAGCCGGCCAGAGAAGACAAGGAGAGATCCCATGCGTCGTTGGCTCAAGGTGACCCTGATCGCGGCCGTCCTCGGAATCCCGGCGGCGGCCTATGCTGGGACGCAGCTCACGGGCGGCTGTCCGTGCGCCGATTGCCCGTGCCCCGACTGCCCCTGCGGCTGAGCACCCAGCGCCCTTGGAACCGCGCGCGCGATCGCTGCTCAACGCGTCGATGAGACGCCTCGCCGACGGCGATCGCGCGGCGTTCGAGCCTGTCTATGCCGCCCTCTGGCCGGCGATCGGCGCGTTCTGCCGCCGCATGCTCGGGGGCGGCGCGGACGCGGAGGACGCGGCCCAGCAGGCGCTGCTCAAGGTGTTCGACCGCGCCAGCTCGTTCGACCCCGACGGGGACGCGCTGACCTGGGCGCTCGCCATCGCGACGTGGGAGTGCCGCACGACGCGGCGGCGGCGGTCCCGGTCGAGGGAGGCGCCGGACGAGCAGGTCCCGTCGATCGCGGCCGACGTGCCCACGCCGGAGGAGGCGGCGATCGCCCGGGATCTGGACGACGCGGCGCGCGAGGTGCTCGGCACGCTGGCCGAGGCGGATCGCGAGACGCTGAGGGCGACCCTGCTGGAGGTCGATCGCGATCCGTCGGTGTCGAGCGCGGCGCTGCGCAAGCGCCGCGAGCGCGCGTTTGCGCGCCTGCGGGAGGCGTGGAGGAGGATCTATGGAACGTGAGGCGCTTGCCGGCCTGAGCCTGAAGGAGAGGGCCTATCGCGCGTACGAGCGGGGGAAGGCGAGGAGGGCCGCGTGGGCAGCGGCGCCGACGATCGCCGTGGCGCTCGTGGCGGCGCTGATGAGCGACCGTCCCGTCACCACCGCGATCCTCGGCGCGGGGCTCTACGTCGCGGCGGCGCTGCTCTCGTGGCGCGGGCAGGAGCTCGGGCGAGGCGTGCTCCCGGGCGTCGCGGCGGGCCTCGTGCCCTTCGCGGCGGCGCACGCGGCGCGCATTTACGGTCACCTGTGCACCCCGGAAGGGTGCGTATCCATTTGCGTCCCTGCCTGCCTGGCGGGCGGGGTCGCCGCCGGCGTGCTGCTCTCGCGGGTGCTGCGCCGGTCGGAGCGGCTCGGGGCGTCCTGGGCCTCGGCGTGCGGCGTCGCCGCCCTGACGGGCGCGCTCGGCTGCGCCTGCGTCGGCTTCGGCGGCGTGGTCGCCCTCGCGGCGGGGCTGCTCACCGGCACCGCGCCGCTAGCGCTCCGCCCTGCGCGCGGCTAGAGCGACGGTCACCCGCTTCGGATACGGGCCCACCTCGGCGTTTTCGGTGCTCAGCGCACCGGAGTGCGCCTGCGCGCCGAAAACGCCGATCTGGGCCCGTCTCCTGTGCGGGTGACCGCCGCTCTGCTGCCGCTCTGCGCTCTGCTGCCGCTCTGAATGGTGCAGAGGGGGGCGGAAACCGATGTAGGCTCCGCGCATGGCGGAAGCGGCTCGCAAGCGCCTCGCGCTGGCCCTCCTGATCGTCGCGGTCATCCCGATCGGCTTGATCACCCGGTTCCACGGCGGCCCTGCCTGGCTGCGCAACGGCGCCGGCGCGGTGCTCTATGACGTCGTGTGGATCGCCGCGGCGCAGATCGTGTGGATCTCCGGCCGCACGCACCGGCTGGCGCTCGCGGTCTTCGCCGCGACGTGCGGGATCGAGCTGCTCCAGCTGAGCGAGGCCCCGTGGCTGTGGGCCGCGCGCAGCACCACCCCGGGGCGGCTCCTGCTCGGCGCGAACGGCGGGTTCGATCCGGCGGACTTCGCGCTGTATGGCCTCGGCTGCGTCCTGGGATATGGGCTCTGCCGGCCGCTCCGGGCCTCCGCGTGAGGCCGGCGCCGCGCCGAGCGCGCGCGCCGGTTGCGGCGCATGCCGCGAGGGGCCAGGCTGGCGATCGCGAGATCCAGGAACCAGGAGGCGATCGCCATGTCCGAGGCTCACCACACCGGCGGCTGCTTGTGCGGCGCGATCCGCTACCGCGCGCGCGGCGCGCCGGTGAGCGTCAATGTCTGCTACTGCAGCCAGTGCCGGCGCCAGTCCGGCGCGCCCATGCCGGCGTTCGCTTCCTTTTCTGACGAGCAGTTCGAGCTGCTCTCCGGCGCGCCTGCGGCGTATCGATCGTCCAGCTTCGCCGTCCGCCAGTTCTGCGCGACCTGCGGCTCGTCGCTGTTCTGGCGCCGTGACGGGGCGCGGGAACTCGACATCTTCCTCGGCACGATGGACCGACCCGGCGACCTGCCGCCGCCGGCCTTCCAGCTCTGGACCGTACACCGCGTACCCTGGCTGCCCGCCATCCAGGGGGCCACGGACTATCGCGGGGACAAGTCCGGCAGCCAGGGCTAGCCCGACGGTACAGAACGGGCGGCGGACATGAGCAGCCGAGCGCCGTCCTTCCCGGCGTGATGTTTGCCAGCGTCCGCTCGTCGAGGCCGCGTTCGGCCTGCGCGAGGCGCGACGAACGAAGTTCGAGCCTGAACATGACGCCGCGCCCGCGGCGGTCTTCCTGCGCCGCCGCGCGCCCGTCCCGGGCGCGCATCTTCGTGATGGCTCGAACAACCCTGGAGCATCTCATGGCGGATCTCGATTTGACCGATATCCAGGCCCTCGTCGTACGGGACACCTCCATGCCCGCCGTGCGGTTCCTGATCGCGAAGATCGCCCGGGCGAGCGCCGCGAGGCGCGTGATCGGACGCCTTGGCCACGGTGACGCCGGAGCAGGCCCTCGGATCACCGCCGCTTCACCGTGGACGACGAGCCCAGCGTACGTCCTGACCCTGGGATTCACGTACCACGGGCTGGATGCGCTGGGGATCTCGGAGCCCTCCCTGCATTCCTTCCCGGCGGCGTTCGTGCAAGGCGCCGCCGAGCGGGCGAAGCTCGTCGGCGACACCGGGGACAACGCACCCAGGCGCTGGATCGGCGGGCTGGGTACCGGAGATGCCCACGTCGTGCTCGCTCTCCACGCCGCGGACAGCGCCGTGCTGGAGTCGATGTCGACGCAGCTGCGCTCGCTGTTCGCCCGAGAAGGTGCCTTTGCCGAGCTGTCTCACCAAGACGGCGGCGCCCTGCCCAATCAGGTCGAGCACTTCGGGTACAAGCTCGGCGTCGCGACTGTGTGCGTCGACGGAGGGCCGCTCGACCGAGGGCGGGCGCGATCCACGGCCCCGACAGGACAGTTCATCCTGGGGTACCCGAGCCAGCACCCCGGCTTCGCGTACCCCGTACCGACGCCGCTGGAGCTCGGCAAGAACGGCAGCTTCGCCATCTACCGCATCATGCGCCAGGACGTCGACGGCTTCGCGCGCTCGTTGCGCCGTTGGGCCCCCAGGGTCGGGATGACCGAGGAGAAGCTGGCGGCCAAGATCTGCGGAAGGTGGCGCAACGGTGTTCCCCTCGTCCTCTCACCGGACACGGATTCTCCCGCCGCGCCGATCGCCCCGGAAGCCCTTGATGACTTCGACTATGTACCTCAGGATCTGCGAGGCTTTCGCTGCCCGATCGGCGCCCACATCCGGCGCGTCAATCCCAGGAGCCAGAGCATTGCGGGAGGCCACAGCCGCTTGCGCCTGGTGATCCGGCGGACGATGCCGTACGGACCTCCATACGACCCATCGGCTCCTCGCGACGGCATCGAGCGCGGGCTGCTCGGCCTGTTCATCTGTGTCAGCATCCGAGATCAGTTCGAGTTCGTCATGTCCGAGTGGGTGGAGTCCGGCCGGTTCGTGGCCGACCTGCGCGGGACCAAGGACCCGCTCATCGGGAACAACGATCCCGCGCAGAGCAAGCTCGTGATCCCGTCCGAAGGCGGTGATCGCACGATCACGGGGTTCTCCCGGTTCGTGACGACACGGGGAGCAGCGTACTGCTTCCTTCCGAGCATCACCGCCCTGAAGTACATCGCGAACCTGTCCTCGACGTGACAGCGGGCACGCAGCCCCCTTCGGCTCGCGAGGAGTCTCCGCGTGCGCCGTCGGCTCGTCGGGAGGCCGCGGCGCGGTGACCGTGTCGGCAGGCCGCGTCAAGACGGTCCCAAGGACATGCCATCACCACCCCGGTCCCCTGCCAGCACGTTGGCCCTGAGCGACTCTGCCCGACTGGCGCGCAACAGGCGCTCCAGACCGTTGTGACGGAGGAATCTATCCATCGCATCGTACCCTGTGCTGTACAGCATCTCCTTCTGTATCGGCGTCAGATCGAACCGGGTGATGGGGATGCTCTCCGTGTTGATATGAAGTGTCCTCGCGTAGTCCAGCTCCTCGTACTTCCTGATCGTCGTGATGTCATGCGCCTCGACGGCCGTGCGGACCAGCGCGTACGCCAGCCTGCTCGCGAGGAAGGGGTGCCGGATCTCGTGAGGCTTGCCCTGCAGGAGCCGGACCCCGAGCGTGATCGGGGCGTTCTGGTACTCCAGGAGCGGTCTGCATCGGTCCATCACCTCCGCGCACCTCGGCTCGATCGGCGTCCCCCCACCATAATCGACTCTCCCGGACCCCATGTAGAACCGGAGCTCCGGGCACCGGACCAGCTCATCCAGCCACTCCCTCGGCAGGGATGGGTCGAAGATATGGAGAGGGAAATTGCTCAGCAGGCCGCCGTCAACGATGTGGCTCGTCGAGCCGTTCTGGCCCTTGAGGGAGACGGGCGTGAACACGAAGGGGATGCTCATGCTCATGCGGACCGCCAGGGCCACCTCCAGGTGGTCCGGGTCGACCCCGTAGCGCCGCTCGTCGATGTCGTCGGGGACGATGAGCATCCGGCCACGGGTGACGTCCGAGACCACGAAGTGCGCCTTGTACTTCCACCTCGGATCAGGCGTCACGCGCGACCTCTGCGCGAGCCTCACGTACTCGCCGTCCACCAGATCGCCGAATGTCCTCACGCCCTTGTCGCGCAGCTTGGCCCGGATGAACTCGAGGAAGTAGTCGCCCTTGTAGATCCCCAATTTCGTCAGCAAGCCATACGCAGATCCCAGGACCGGCACATGACCCACAGGGTCCGCGAACTTGGCGATGTCAGGGCCGGCGACGAGGCTCAGGACCTCGTTGGGAGTGTACTTCGCCGAGAGGAGCGCGGCCACGATCGCGCCCGCGGACGTCCCCGCGAAGCGCCGGAACTCGTATCCTTGCTCCTGGAGGGCGACGACCGCTCCGACCAGCGCGATCCCTTTGACCCCGCCCCCCTCGAGCACCAGGTTCAGAGGCTTCCGCCCAGCAGCGCCGGCCTCAGGATGCTCCGTTTCGCTCATCATGACCGAGCCTCCCTCGTTATCTACTCTAGCACGTCTACGTGACGGCAAGACGTAGAAGCTGGGGAGGCTGGGAGGTGCGCTCGCGCTGGAGAGAGCCAATTCTCTCCGTGCGTGACACTCTGGTCGTCGTCCGGATTCGGTGTTCCCTCGTCCGTACGCCGGGCCGACCGGGGCGCCCGCCGGGGCGCCGCCCGGGGCGCCGCGCTCTCCTCAGGGGCCTTCGTCGGCGTCGCCTCCGCCGGCGGCCTCCTTCGCTTCCTCCTCGGCGATCTTCGCTCTCACCTCGTCCATGTCGAGCGAGCGCACCTTCTCGATCACCTGGTCGAGCGCCGACGCGGGCAGCGAGCCTGCCTCCGCGAACAGGAGGACCTTCTCGCGAAAGATGAAGAGCGTCGGGATCGACCGGATGTTGAAGGCCTGCGCCAGATCCTTCTGCTCGTCCGTGTTGATCTTTCCGAACACGATGTCCGCGTGCTTCTCGGAGGCTTTCTCGAAGACGGGCCCGAAGACCCGGCACGGGCCGCACCAGGGCGCCCACCAGTCGACGAGCACGATGCCGTTCGACTCGACCGTCTTCTCGAAATTCTCCGCGCTGAGCTCGATTGTACTCATCCGCGGAGCATACCCCCGAGGCACGCCTGTGTCGCCCAGCGAGCGGCCAGGCGCCGCCGGCGCCGCTCAGGGCGCGTTGCAGACGATGATGGGCTCGATCGCCTCGACGAGGAGCTGCTCGACGCGCTCTGGCCCCATATCGGCGGCGCGGGCGAACCGCTCCAGCGTGCTCCGCCGCCGAGGGAGAGCCCCGCGTCCCGGCTCCGCGCCGGCGCCGTGCTACACCATCGGCAGAGCTTACCGCCGAAGGAGAGCGCGCCATGATGAACGCGTCAGTTCAATCCCTCGCCGATGCCATGGATCTCGGGTCGCTGCTGCAGGAGATCCGGGAGCGACATGGCGAGTTCGATCTCCTCGCCCACTGGAAGCAGGGCGAGTTTCACCATGACGTGGTCCTCCGGGTGCACCGCTTCGCGCCGCTGCCGGCGCCGGTGCTCGTCGTGAGCACGAACTGCAATGGTGGCGTGAAGGAGGTGCTCTGCTTCGGCGACGTCCCGGAGCGCTATGCCCTCTGGCATCATCGCTGCCCCGGGGTGCCGGAGTTCTCTGGCGAGCTGCCGCCCATCGCCGCGCAGGCGCGGACGTCGCACTACTTCGACCCGTGCGAGCTGCTCGCGGTCGACGCCCGCAGCGAGCTGCGCGCCGAGTTCCGTGAGCGCGACGTGGGCGGCGGATGGCGCCCGCGATGCGGGCAGCCCGGCCCGGCGGTCGACGCCGCGGGCGAGCCCGGAAGCGCGCGCGGCTCGGCGCCAGGGGAGATGTGTCCGTGATGTGTTTGTGATCCCCGCCGCGCCGATCCTCTCCGGCGGGGGAGCTCGCTCAGCGGCGCTTGGCGCCCATCGTGGCGCGCGCCGCGCAGAAGGCCGCGTCCAGCCGCCAGGCCGCGCGCGACGCCTCGCCCTCCGTCGCGCCGCGCGCGCCCGCGGCGGCGGCGATCGCCTTCCTGAAGTGCGCGCCGGCCCTGCGGCGCTCGATCGCGACGAGCCCCAGACAGAGCGCGACGAGCAGCACGTCGCGGGCGCTCGGCTCCGGCAGCGTCCACGCGAGCCAGCCGGTGGCGATCGCGAGCATCACGGTACAGAGCTCCCAGGACGCGGCGCGCTCGGCGCCCTCCGACTCCGCCGTGGCGGCCAGCGCGCGCGTCACGCTGGGTGGCGGCTCGAGCTCCCCTCCGGAGAGCTCCGGCGCCCCTGCGCCAGGATTAACGCTCGCGCCGGCGCTCGCCGCGGGGCGCGCCAGGGACGCTGCGACTGCCTTCGTTGCCGCACCGGGATGGATTGAGCTCATACAAACACCCTCCTCGCCTTGCCGTCCGGCCCTGCACGATCCCCAGGCTCGCACGTTGCGCGCCAACGTGAAAAGAGCGACCTGACGTGCTCTGCGAGGTCGGAGCCCGCATCGCGTGCGCATCTGTTGTGCAGGACACGCAATCGGTGCATCTGTTGTGCAGGACACGCAATCGACCCGTGCCGCTCGAGGCTTGCTCGCACCGGGGCGTAGGGGGGCTTGTCGCTCTATATCGTACCTTCGTTGGTCTGGTGCGAGGCGCGGGCTCTCCTGGCGGGGCGGAGGGGCGCGGCGGCGTCCCTCAGGGCGGGGAGATCGGGAGTGCCGTCGCCGCCGCTCGCGCGTCGCCGGGCCTCGACGGGGCGGCTGGGGGCTCCGGCGTGGAGGGCTGCGCGATCTCGCCGGATTGCAGGAGGCGCGCGCGCACGAGATCGCGGCTGACGCCGAGCCGCGCCGCCGTCAGCCCCAGGTTGCGGTCGCAGCGGCGGTAGGCGGTGCGGATCACGATCTCCTCGACCCGCTCGAGCGTGCCGCCCTCGGCGGCCTCGAGCAGGCCGTGCTTCATGGTGAGCGCCTTCGGGGACGCCCCTTGCTCGTGGCCGAAGAGCTCGCTCTCCGCGAGCGCGGGCGACAGCGCCGCGCAGCTCACGGCGAGGAAGGGCCGGCCGCGGCGCGCGCTGAGCTCGTGCACGTGCCGCGCGATGATCTCCTTGCCGGTGCCGATCTCGCCGGTGATGACCGCGGCCGCGTCGCCGGCTGCGACCTGCCTCGCGCGGTGGAGCAGCTCTTGCGATCTGGGGTCCTCGAAGAGGAGCGCCTTGGCGCGCTCCGTCGGCGCCGTCGTCGATTCGGGGGTGGGGAGCGTGAGCAAGCGCATGGGTGTACCGGCTCTCAGGCAGCCACCTCGCGCGCCGGCAGCGGGAGGCCTTCCCGGATCACGCTGTCGATGAAGGGCCAGACGATCTCCTCCAGCTTGCTCCCGAGCTCGTCATCGATGTCGAGCAGCCCGTCCTCCCCGAGCCGCAGCGCCTTGTCGAGCAGGAACAGCCCCGCGACGACGTGCCGCGCCCCGAGCGACTGGAGCACCGGACGGAGCGCGTAATCGATGGCCAGCACGTGCGCGAGCGTCCCGCCCGTCGCGAGGGGGAGAGCTGCCTTCCCCGCGAGCCCGAACTGCGGCAAGAGGTCGAGGAAGGCCTTGAGCGCCCCCGTGTACGCGGCCTTGTAAACGGGCGTCGCGATGACGACCCCGGCCGCCTCCGCGACGACCCGCGCCGCGTCCGCCAGGGCGGGGGAGTCGACGCGGCCGAACAGGAGATCCTCGGCCGGGAGCTCGCGGACGTGGATGGTGGTGACGCGAAACCCCTCGCGCACGAGCCGCGCCGCGATGCGGGCCGCGAGCGCCGAGGTCTTCGAGCGCGCAGAGACACTTCCGGTGATGATGGCAATGCTCGACATGAGCGCAGCATACCAAGGCCCGAGAGTGATGTCTACTATAACGGATGAAATGTCCGTCGTAGCGGATCGCGCTGCCGGGGGTCGGCCCCGAGGGAGGGGTCGTGTGTGGGCGCGCGTGGGAGGATCCGTATCCGAGCGCAAGAGAACGAGAGAAGAAGAGGGCGCCGGCGGGGGGGGGGCCGGCGCCCTCTTCATGAGCGAACGCTCGCTCTCGCGCTCACGAGCGCTCGCTCGCGGTCAGTTCTCGAACCGCACGTTGTCGAGGTAGTAAGGACCTGCGTTGCTCGTCACGTTGAGGTTGAACTGCAGCTTCACGTCGCTGGCCCCTGCGTTCAGCGCGTTCTTGGTGGCCGTCGGCAGCTGGGCGAACTGGATCCTCACGAACTGGCCCCGGGGGAGCGGGGTGAGCGGGACGTTGCCGGCCCACTGGTTGTGGATGCCGGCCGACGGGATCGAGATCAGCACTTCGATGTTCCCGACCCAGCTCGGGTTCGGCTGGACGGGAGACACGAAGAGATCGAGCGTGATCTTGTCGCCCACCGGCGCGAGGTTCGCCGAGCTGAAGCTCGAGCTGACGATCTCGTTGAACGAGGAGGGCGTGTTCACCTGGAGCGACGAGATGCCCTCCACCACCCGGCCCGTGTGGACCGACAGCTGGGCCTGCGGCGACGTCCACGCGCCCGGCTTCTCGAACCCGAGGATCGGGTCGTTGAGGAGGAACTCCGCCATCACGTTCTTCCGGAACGGGATGAACACGTCCGTGAGGGCCTCCGAGATCTTGAAGCGCTGCCCGCCCGGCTCGTCCGGATCGGCCTCCAGCTGCTCGGAGGTCTGCGTGAACGGCCTCAGCTTCGCCAGCGTCGCGGTCGTGCCGAGATCGAGCTCGACGGTCGGGGAGCCCGTGGCGTCGCCGATCGGCTCATGGCACCCGCTGCACGACAGGGAGAACGCGCGCCCCACGACCTGATCCGGGGTGAGCGCGCTGCCCATCGCGGTGAGCTCGCTCTGGATGCTTGTCCTGAGCGCCGAGGGCCCGGCGCCGAACGTCGCGAAGTAGTTGTTCTGGAGGCCGATCATCTGGCTCTCTCCGGCGTTCATCGTCGTCGGATAGCTCGGCTCCAGGGCGAAGCGGTTGATGTCGTCGGCCGCGGCGAGCCGCTCCACGAGGCCCGGGAAGGACGTGCTCCTGAAGGCGACGGCGCGCGCGTCGGTCGAGGCAGGATCGAAGAGCGGCGCGGCCGGGTTGTCCTTCACGAACGATGGCGTCACGACCAGCGTGGCGCTGCTCCCCGAGCCGCTGTGAAGGAGCCTGAACTCCCGGAGGTTCCACGTGGTGAAGGGCTCGGGCGGATCGCCGTCGACCTCGGGGGCGAAGAGGAACTCGTTGGTCCGGATCTGGCCGCCGTACGGGCCCGCGTTCTGGCCGTAGTGATCGATGTGGAGGACGGGCTCGAACCCCCCGGGCAGGCCGTCGAAATAGAAGGCGAGCAGCTCGTCCCTCCGCATCTCCAGGCTCTTCGCCGGATCCGACAGGTTGTACCAGAAGTCGACGACCGGGCGGCACCCTTCCCGTCCAAGGCTCGGCGACGGGTTGGGGAGCCGGCCCTCGAAGATGATGAAGTTGCGCATCTGGAACGCGCTCTCCGGGATGCCCGAGCGCCTCGCGAAGACGACGCGGTACTCACCGCAGTTGGCGCCGTCCGGCGGGGCGAGGTCGAAGCGGTTCGCCAGGGTCGTGGCGACGTAGGCGTTCGGGGCTTCCTCGTCGGCGAAAGGATCCCTGTCGGCCTCCTCGCCCACGACGCGGGGGCAGTCGATCGGCCACCCGTTGATGGACCCGGCCGAGCCGGGGATCACCACGTCATCGCAGTGCGGGCCGAGGCCGATCCCGTCCGCGGCCTTCCGGTTCGTGTCCATGAACTGCTGGAAGAGCTGGAGGGGCGTCAGGCTGACGCCCGCCTGATCGATGAGCTGCTGGAGCACGTCCTTCAGCTTGAAGGCGCCGAGGATGTCGGTGTTCGTGATGACGAGCGACCTCCGCTCGTTGATGGGGAAAGGAAGCGAGAGCGCCTGGCCGGCCTCCGCGATCTCACCCTCGGCGAGATCGGCCGGAGCGCCGCCCGTGGGCCCGAGATCCGCGCAAGAAACCGGCAGTATCGCGAGCGCGGCCAGCGCGGCGCGCCGCGCCCCCCGCCACGCGCCGGGGGAGGCAGGATCAGAATGAGAGCGCACCGGACTGCTCGAACTCGACAGCTTCGACGACATGAAACCTCCTGAAATGACCCCGAAGAACGGCGGCGCCGCGCGAGAGCGCGAGCGCGCGCTCGCGGATGGACGGGGCGGCCCGAGGAGGACGACCGCCGGCGAGCGCCAGAGTCGGTCCGCAAAGAGACGACGCCCGGCGCGCGCCGCATGGGCGACGTGCCTCGCCGAGGCCGGCGCTGCCACGGCAGCCTGGCCTCATCGAGCCGCTGAATCCACCGTTCCGCGATGAAACGCCCCGGCGCCGCCGCCTCTCGGCGCGGCCGCCCGTGAACGCGGACCGTATATTAATGCTGTTTACGTACAGGGCAAGCGATATGAATGCTCGTGTTTGTACTCGCGTTAATTTTTCGCGGTCCGCGCGAGCGTCGTTTTCGTGTCCATTTCATGTCGTCCGTGCGAGCGTCGATGTCGTCGCCGCGGGCGCAGGCGAGGATATCCCGCTCGCGTGTTCGAACATGGTGCGGAGTTTGCTGTTCGCTGGTGGAGCCGTTGTCGTGGAGGCAATCACCGAGCCGCGCCGACGATCCGGCGCAGCGGCTCGGCGAAGGAGCTCGATGGATACATCGCGAAGAACGCCGCCGCGCGCGCCCGCGCCTCGTCGGCGCGCCCGAGGCGCACCAGCGCGCGGATCGCGATGAACTCCCGCTCTTCCGCGAGCCGCCCCTTCGGGAACTCGGCCTGGTGCCTCTCCAGCGCGGCGAGGGCGGCCTCCGGATCCTGCGCGAGCGACGCTCTGGACGCGTCGACGAGGTTGGACTCCCGGACCAGGTCGTCGCGGTCCGCCGCGGCGGTCGCCTCCGGCGCTGGCGCGGCCGGTCGGGGGCTCCGCGGCGCCTCGCGGTGGAGGGCGGAGGGGGTCGGGCGCGGCGCCTCGGCCGCCGGCGCCTCGGCCACCGGCGCCTCGGCGATCGGCGCTTCGGCCACCGGCGCTTCCGCCGCCGGCGCCTCGGCCGGCATGCGGTTTTCCGCGCGGGAGAGCAGCCGCTCCAGCGGCAGATCGGTGAGCACCGGCGGCGGCGCGATCGTCGCGGCGGCGCTCGGGGCCTCGCCCAGGGCGGCGTGGAGCCCTGCCCCGCCCGCCCCGATGCCCGCCGCGAGGAAGATCCCCTTGATCCACGCGGGCATCGTCGCGCCGGCGGCCGCGCCCGCGGCCGTCTCGAGCGGCGCCACCCGGGCCGCGGTGCGCGCGAGCTCGGCGGAGGTCATCGGTCGGATCGGCGCGGCGGCGCGGAGCAGCTCGCGTGCGCCGGGCGGGGCGCCTCCTCCTTCCTGGTTCCATCGCTTCGGATCGCTCATCTGGCCCCCCTGCGCGCGCGCTCGGCCTCGGACTTCTTCAGGAGCGTCGCGAACTCCTTCCGCGCCGCGTGGAGCCGCGAGTAGACGGTCCCCACGGGGACGCCGACGAGGCGCGCGATCTCGTCGCACGGCATCTCTTCGATCTCGAACATGACGAACACGGCCCGGCGATCGAGATCCATGGCCTCGAGGATGCCCTCGAGCTGCAGCCGCGCCTCGCGGCTGGAGGTGATCTCTTCCGGGCCGCGCGCGGAGTCGGGCACGTCGTCCACCACCTCGCCGAGCCGCTCGCGGCGCGCGTGGGCGCGGCGGCGGTGCGACGAGGCGACGCGGCGGCAGATGGCGAAGAGCCACGTCGTGATCGGGCAGGCCCAGTCGAAGGACGGGAGCCGCTGCTGGACGACGACGAAGACGTCCTGGAAGGCATCCTCCAGGTCAGGGTGCTGGATGCCGAACCGCTGGAGGGTCGCCCAGACGAAGCTGCCGTGCTCGGCGTGCAGGGCGACGAGGCTCCGTGGCGGCTGCTTGGCGTCGCGCAGGACGTCGGCTCGTAAGCACTGCTCCACGGAGAGCTGAATGCCGGCAGCCCGGGGATCCTTCATCAAAATGTGAGGCCGACCCCCCCGAACACCGCGGCGGCGAGCGCGGCCTGCTCCAGGCCCGTCGGCAGCCCGCCCTCGAGCTGGAAATCGTACCGTGTCACTGGAACGAAGAGATCGATACCTGTTTCGAGCCGCAGCGGCCCGATGACACGGACGCCGAGCCGCGTGCCGGCCCCGAGGCTGAGCCACGCGCGCGAGCCGACGTCGGTCGGCAGGATCGTCGGCGGGACGTCGTCGTCCCCGTAGATGACGGCGTAGATGGCGCCCGCCACCGCCCTGCCGCAGAGCCCGAAGGCGACCGAGCGGCTCCGGACCATTTCGACGCACGCGCCGAGCCAGCCCGCGGTGAGCCCGAAGGCGAACGTCCGCCGGGCCGCGTGCTGCTCCGGGAGCCACAGCGCGCCCGTCTCGAGCGTCCACCTCGGCAGGATCGACCACTCGCCCGACAAGGCGACGCCGAACCCGGGCGAGGGGACGATGCCCGTGGAAGCGAGCCCGCGCCACGAGACCGAGAGCCGGGGCGGCGGCGGGGCCTCGCCCGGGGGCGGCGTCGCCTTGGCCTGCGCCGGCCAGGGGAACGGCGGCTCCGGCGCCCGCTCCGCCGCCGGAGGGCGCGCGGGCAGCGGCGGGGGACGCGGCGCCTCGGGGGCCTGCGGGGGGCGCGGCGCCTCGGCGGTCGGGGGGGCGAGGCCGGCCTCGGGATCGGTCGCGAGCAGGATGTGCACCGCCGCAGCGGCCACGATCCCGTCGCAGCTCTGCCGGTCGTCGGAGAGCTCGCGGACCGTCGGCGGGGCGCCGTCGCACAGCTCCGTCCGGATCGTGGCCGACCAGGCCCCGGGCTGGCCCTGCACCACGGCCTCGATCGAGGCGGCCTTGCCCGTCGTGACGAGCTCCCGCCCGAGCCGCCGCGAGATCTCGGCGCGGAACCGGGACGCCGAGGGGCACCGCCCCTCCGCGCCCGCGAGGCGCACCCACGACACGTCCGCGGCCGCGCGATCGCACTCCGCCCGCGCGCGCGGCACGCCGGTGAGCGCGAGCGCCGCGCAGGCGCTCAACGCCGAGACGAGCGCACGTGCGGCCGGCGCGCTCACCCTGTGCCGCTCGCTGCCTCTCGGCCGCTCGACCTCGTCAGCGGGGGAAAGAGGCGGCTTCGTCGGAGGTGGCACGGCACAAGGGCGAGAATGTCAGGCGGCTTGCCAAAGGGAGAGGATCCTGTACACCCGGATGATTTGCAAGTCACCGGAATTTCGGACGGATAGCGGCGAACGTCGTCGCCCGGGCGCGGGCTTCCGAGGAGCGCTCGCCCCTTGCCATCGCGAACCCCTCGCGAGAGGCACGCCTGACGTGCACCGACGGCTGCGAGCCCGCGCCGTGCAGGTGGCGATAGAGTGGATCGCTGCGGCGCGGTGAGCGAAACGGAACCCGGCGAGGAGGGCTCCATGATGACAATGCGCATGCGGGGTACAGAGGTTATCGAGGTTCGCTATGCGCTCGAGCACCTCTTCAGCGATCAAGAGCACGACTGGGTGAGCGACACGATCGCTCCGGTTCTGGCGTGGGTTCCAGGCAGATCCAGGAGCAAGCGGAGCCAGCCGTTCCGATTCGTGGTCGACCACGTCGTCCCCGGGAGGTCGAGGACCGTGCATGTCGACCTGACCTGGGATCTTCCCTTGCTGGAGCGCCTCGTTCCTGGAGTCGAAGCCCACGCACGGAGGCTGCGCGACGGGCGGACGGCGCAGCGGGAACACGTGACCGAGCTGGCAGCGTACGGGCTGACGTTCGTGGCGATCTCCACGCTGATGCCGGGCCGGCGGGTCAAGACCATGCGCAAGGGCTCTGCGCCGGACATCCTGTTCGACGTCACGCCGGGCTCTCTCCGCGGCGTCGAGGCGGCAGGGCGCGCCACCGGGGGCCGCAGCGCGCTCTTGGCGGTCCGGGGCGGCGCGGCGTCGAGGCGCGAGGCGCGGGCGAAGGACGGGAAGGCTTCGGAGCTGCGCGCCCGGCGCGACATCGCCGAGGTCCATCTTTCCCTCTGGTGCGCCTCGCCCCGGGTCAGCATGATGGAGCAGGTCAAGCCGTGACGAGCGGAACGGAGTTGTACGAGTTCAGCCTGGCGAGCAGCGGGAAGCTGAAGCTGCGGGCGACGGCGCGCCTCGCGGAGGGGGGGCCTGACGCGACCTTCGAGGCCTGCGTCCTGCTGCACGAGGCCGCGCGCCTCGAGCGCCGGGCCGTCGAGGTCCTGCCGGCCTGTCCCGCGGCGACGCGCCTCGCTGCCTCCGTCGAAGAGTGCTTCTGCCTCGTCGAGGGGCGAAATCCGCCGGGGGCTGGCGAGGTCTGGGGGAGGATCCTGCGCGAGAAGCGCGACGTGGACGGCGGAACGGCAGAGGCGCTTCTGTCACGGCTCACGCCGCGTTACGAGGGGAGCCGTCGTGGCTTCGCGAAGCTCATCGGGAGCTGCACGACGCTGCGGCAGCTCAGGACCGCGGGCGCGCTCGTGCCCACGTCGGCCGCCGAGCGAGCGCGCGCGCTTCGCGAGGTGAACCTCGTCCTGTCGAAGTTCCCCGGGATTCCTGGCTTCTGGTGGGCGGCGTACCGCCTCGCCGAGGCCCGGGGTGACCTTGAAACGGCGTGGAGCGCTCTTTCAAGGGCTCACCGGCTCGAGCCCGACAACCGGCAGTTCACCGCCATGGGTCTCCTCGTTGCGGCGCGCGCGCTGTCCGCAGCGGATGCCGACGAGCACCTCTGCCGGGCGAGATCCTCGCTCGACAGGGCCGGGGCCGAGGTGTGCCTGATGTATGCTCTCGCGGAGGTCGAGCTGGCGAGGGCGGACGGCGCGCGATCGCGGTGGCTCCGAGCGCGAGAGGCGACCAGCGTCGGGCTGGTTCAGGCCCGGTCCGAGGAGCTGAGGCGGGAGCTCCATGCGACGCAGCTCATCCTCGATAGCCTCCTCGCTGGGCAGGATCCGACGTTCGACGCGCTGTATCTCGCCGGGCTCGGCGCGGTCGCCGCGAGCGCTCCGCCGAAGAGCAACGTGATCGAGCTTCTTTCGTGGGAGGCGGAGCGGCGCGTGCAGGCGATGGAGCGTCGCGCGGCGTAAGCGCCCGACCGACGCCATCGCGTAGTCGACAGGCCTCGCCCTTCCGGTCGATGGAGCGAGCGCCGAGCGGCCTGCTCTCGGGGGATCGAAGCCTCCTGCCCGCCGTATTCAACAAGCCTTGCTCCTCCCGGCGAACGCCACGTCAGCCCAACAGATTGGGCCAGTGCCCGAAGGCGCGCTGCTCGCGGTGAGCAACAAGGATCCTGTGCCGCGCACCATCTGGAAGTCCCCCGCGCTGGATCCATCTCCCGGCGCGTTCGCCCGCCCACACGCGCGCTCCTGCTCCTCGCGACCTCGCACGCCGCCGGGCGCCCGGTTCGAGTAGCATCCGGCCCATCCTCTTCGATGCCCGCGAGCCCGCAGCCCATGCACTCCCGCCCGACCACCATCGGCGTCCTCACGCCCTTCCTCGACGGCTTTTATTTCACCTCGGTCCTCAGGGGGATCCATCAGGCGGCGCAGGAGCGCGGCCATCGTGTCCTGGTGGTACGCGGCACGCCAGCGTACGTCCAGGCGCCCTCGCTCGCCCGGGATCAGGTGGACGGGTGGATCGTCGTGCTCGCCACGGATGGCATCGAGCTCCTCGCGCAGGCGCGTGTCCCGCTCGTCACGGTCAGCTCCTGCGCCCCCGAGGCGGGCTGTCCGACCATCATGCCGGACAACCGCGAGGGCGTCCGGAGCGCGGTGCGCCACCTGATCGAGCATGGACACCGGCGCATCGCGTTCGTCGGTTGCATGGATCAGGACGACATCCGCGCGCGCTTCGACGGTTACATGGAGACGCTCGTCGAGGGCGGGATCCCCTTCGATCCCGGCCTCGTCTTCGACGCCGACAACAACTGGCACTCCGGCGGTCAGCGCGCCGCAGAGGCGCTCATCGCGCGCAGGGGAGAGCTCACGGCCGCTGTCGTCGCCACGGACAAGAACGCGCTCGGGATGATGTCGGCCCTCCAGGCCGCCGGATACCGCATCCCCGACGATCTGGCGATCATCGGCTTCGACGACATCACCGACGCGCAGTGGTCGACCCCGCCGCTGACGACCGTGCGCCAGCGCTTCGACGCCCTCGGGGCGCTCGCGTACGAGCTCGTGCTGGCGCGGCTCGCAGGCCAGGTCGTGCCGTCCGGGCCCGTGCTCGCGCCGACCACGTTCGTCAGGCGGCGGACGTGCGGGTGCGACCCGCTCCATGGCTTGCTCCACGGCTTGCTCCACCGGAAGGGCGCGGCGCCCGACGACGACCTCAACGCCATCGAACGGCAGATGGTCGAGCTGCTCCTCCGCCTGCCGCTCCCGCCCGAGACGCCCCCGACGGCCGTTTGGCCCGGCGTCGCCGCCGTGATCGCTGGATATACCGCGGCGCTCGAGGGCGCCGCGCCCCCGCCCGCGGCCGCGATCGACGAGGCCTGTCAGCAGGCCGTCCGCCTCACGCCTGACGTGGAGAGCCTCATGGGGATCGCCCGCCTCCTCGGCCGGTCCGGAAAGCGACGCCGCGCGCGCCTGGACAGGGAAGCAGCGGAGTCCGCGGCGGAGCGAGCCGAGGAGTTCCAGGAGCGGCTGCGCCTCTCGCTCATGCTGGCTCGCGTCGAGACCGAGCGGCAGTTCGTCGACGATCTCGGGGCGCTCACGCGGTCCGATCACGAGGTGAGCCTCGCGCTGCTCGGCGGCACCCAGGAAGACTCGCGCTCGCTCTCCTGGCTCGACTCGACCGCCGCCGTCTGGGGCTGCCTCGCGCTCTGGGAAGACCCGGCGACCCGCGCGCGCCTCGTCATCGCCGGCGCCTACAGCCGCGATGGCAGCCCGACTCCCTCGCTCGGCGCCGTCTGCGCGCGGGAGGATTTCCCGCCCGCCGAGCGCTTGCCAGCGTCGACCGCCGGCGGCCCGTACATGGTGACGCTCCTGCCGATCCGCACGCTCCGCCACGACTGGGGGGTCCTCGCGATCGTCGGCCCGAGCTCGATCGAGGTCGCCGGCGACGAGGGCACCATCTCCATCTGGGGGGCGCTCCTCGGCGCCGCCCTCGAGCGGGACGCGCTCGTGCAGTCGCTCTCCGAGCAGCACGCGAGCCTCCAGGAGGCCTATCAGCGCGAGCGCGCCCTCTCGGCCGCGGTGCGCGAGCTCGGCTGCCCGCTCATCCCGCTCCTGCCCGGCGTGCTGCTCGTCCCGCTCGTCGGCGAGCTCGATGGAGATCGCGCCCGGCAGATGCTCGAGCGGGTGGTCGATGGGGTGGGCCGACACGGGGCGCGCTGCGTGTTGCTCGATATCACGGGCGTCCCGAGCATCGACGCCCAGGTGGCCCACGCGCTCGGGCAGACGCAGCGCGCTGCCTCCCTGCTCGGCGCCCGCGTCCACCTCGTCGGCGTGCGGCCCGAGCTCGCGATGCGCCTCGTCGCCCTCGATATCCACCTCGGCGATCTGTCCAGCCACCAGTCGCTGGCGTCCGCGCTCGATGACCTCGCGTCGACAGGAGTCCCATCGCTCCGCACGAGACGGAATGACGCGGCGGAAGCGACGCCGCGTTCGTCGCGCAACGCGACCTCGGATACGGGGCGTCGCGGAGGATGGGAGTGACGCTCGGCGCGTCGCGCTGAGCGCGCGCGCAGCGCCGTGGACCGCCCCACCCGCTGCGCGCCGCCCGCGCTGGTCTCGTCTGGGGCTGAGCACGTCTCGAACGTGCATGTCGTCTCCCACGGTGCTTGTCGAGCGCGCAACATGTGCGGGACATCGCGAGATGTTGCGAGCTCTTGCGAGCTCTTGCGAGCTCTTCAACGATGTGCCGTGTCTACCCGGGCCCCGCCCGCGCTGGACAGGGGATTCGCCGCCGGGCGATACTCGACCCATGCGCGTCGGTGACGTCGTCGGGGAGCGGTTCGAGCTGTTCGCGCTCGCCGGCTCCGGCGGCATGGGGGAGGTTTACCGGGCGCTCGATCGGGAGACCGGCGCCACAGTCGCTCTCAAGGTGGTGCTCGGGGCGGGCGCGCACGAGGCGCGGTTCGACCGGGAGGCAAGGTTCCTGTCGGAGCTCTCGCACCCTGGGATCGTGCGGCACGTGGCCCACGGGAGGACTTCCTCGGGGAGGTCCTATCTCGCCATGGAATGGCTCGAAGGAGAGGACCTCTCGCGGCGCCTCCTGCGCGGCCGCCTGACCGTCGAAGAGACGCTGACGCTCGGCGTGAAGGCCGCCGAGGCGCTGGCGGAGGCGCACGCCCGCGAGATCGTCCACCGCGATCTCAAGCCGAGCAACCTGTTCCTCGTGGGCGGGCAGATTGAGCAGGTGAAGATCCTGGACTTCGGGATCGCGCGGCGGCTCGACGCGACGCCGATGACGCTGACGGGGGTCACCCTCGGGACGCCGGCGTACATGGCCCCGGAGCAGGCGCGCGTCGGGCACAGCCCGCTCACGCCGCGCGCCGACGTGTTCGCCCTCGGCTGCGTGCTCTTCGAGTGCCTCGTGGGCGCCCCCGTGTTCGTCGGCGAGAACCTCCCCGCGATCCTCGCGAAGATCCTGTTCGGCGAGGTCCCCTCGATACGCTCGCTCCGCCCCGAGGTCCCCGCCCAGCTCGACGCGGTCGTCCACCTGATGCTCGCGAAGGACCCGGAGGAGCGCATCGCCGACGGCGCGACCGCCGCCGTGATCCTGAGCACCCTGCGGGCCGCCGGGGCCTCGGCGCGCGGGGCCGAGTTCGAGCGCCCCGAGGCGCTCACCTCGAGCGAGCGGCGGCTGCTCTCCGTGCTGGTCGTGGGGAGGGAGGCCACGCCGGCCACGGCCGACACCGCGCCGCTCGATCAGACGCTCGATGTGACCGTGGGGGCGCAGCTGCGGACGGTCGTGGAGGCGCACGGAGGGCACATGGAAGCGCTCGCCGACGGCTCCGCCGTGGTCGCCATCGTCGCGGGCAGGGACGCGACCGACCAGGCGTCGCGGGCGGCGCGCTGCGCGCTGGCGCTCCGGAAGGTGGCCCCGACCCGGCCGATGGCGCTCTCGACGGGCCGGGCGCAGCTGGCGAGGCAGCGGCCGGTGGGGGAGGCGATCGACAGGGCCGCGCGGCTGCTCGACGCGTGCGAGGCGAGGCGGGCCCACGCGCGGCAGCCCGCCCCGGGCGGGCCGTCCATCGCGATCGACGACGTGACGGCGCGGCTGCTCGGCGCGCGGTTCGAGGTGTCCGGCGAGGGCGAGCGGAGGGAGCTGCACGGCGAGCGCGACGTCGCGGGGAGCGCCGGGACGCTGCTCGGCAAGGCGTGCGCGTTCGTCGGGCGGGAGCGCGAGCTGCTCACGCTGACGACGCTCTTCACCGAGTGCGCCGAGGCGCCGATCGCCCGCGCCGTCCTCGTGACGGCGCCCCCCGGCATCGGCAAATCCAGGATCGCCCACGAGTTCACGCGCGCGGTCCGCGCGCACGACGAGCACGTCGAGATCTGGACCGCGTGCGGCGATCCGCTGCGCGTGGGCTCCGCGTTCGGCCTGCTCGGGCAGGCGATCCGCTGCGCGTGCCGCATCCAGGACGGCGAGGCCACCGCGGTCCGCAAGCAGAAGCTCCTCGGGCGCGTGGCGCGGCACGTCCCCGGCCCCGATCGCGAGCGCGTGGCCGTGTTCCTCGGGGAGATCGCCGGCGTCGAGCTCGAGGGCGAGGAGAGCGCGCTGCTCTCCGCGGCCCGGGGGGACGCGGAGACGATGGGGCGGCAGATGCGCCGCGCCTGGGAGGACTTCCTCGCCGCCGAGACGTCGGCGCGCCCCGTCGTGCTCGTGCTCGAGGACCTGCACTGGGGCGATCTGCCGACCGTGCGCTTCGTCGACGCGGCGCTCGGCTCGCTCGGCGAGCTGCCGTTCTTCGTGCTCGGGCTCGCGCGCCCCGAGGTCCACGAGATGTTCCCGGCGCTCTGGAGCGGGCGCGCGCTCAACGTGATCCACCTGACGCGGCTGCCGCGGAAGGCCTGCGAGCGCCTGGTCCGCCACGCGCTCGGCGACGACGTGGACGCGGAGACCGTGGCGCGCCTCGTGGCGCACGCGGATGGCCACGCGTTCTACCTCGAGGAGCTGATCCGCGCCGTGGCCGAGGGGATGGACGACGCGCTGCCAGAGACGGTGCTGGCGATGGTCCAGGCGCGGCTCGGGGCGCTGGACGGCGAGGCGCGCAAGGTGCTGCGCGCGGCGAGCGTGTTCGGCGACGTCTTCTGCAAGGGGGAAACAATTTCCACACGCAAAAACAATGCTGAGTGGTTTCGAGCAGTTATCGGCTGTGCCCGGCATGGGCGGCGGCTAGCGGGCGGACGCCGTGGAGGCTGCGCGCGGGCCATCGGGGCGCGCCCGTACGGTCCCGGCGGTCGCGGGTCGTCAAGGGCGCGGCTTCGGATCGCTGCGCCTGGGGCACGCGTTCGGGGCTGCGCGATAACACGGTCGTTCACCATCCAGCAGCTCAACGAGGAGGAACTCGGCGCGGCCGCCGTTGAGTACATGGCGCCGGAGCCGATCGGCGTGGTCCCTCGCCGCGGCGCGGGCGTCGGTCGGGGGGCCGCGCCACGCCTAGCCGACGTCGAGATCCCCGGGCACGAACTCGGAGGGCCGCGGTCGTCCACTTGGGCACGCTCAGGGCCGTCGCAGATGTCGAGGTGAACGTCGGCCAGCTCTGTGCAGTGGCTCTCCACCTGGCCGAGTGCAGGAGCGACGCTGGCAAAGGGCGAGCGTGGCGCCGTCGCCCATCTGGCCGAGTACAGGAGAGGCGCCAGCGACGAGGCGCGCGGGCGCGAGCTCGGCTCCTCTCCGCCGCTGCGGTCGTAGAGGTCGAAGCGCATGCCGGGCAGCACGGTGCGGCCACCATAGTCAAGCGGAATAGTCGCGGCGCTGCGAATTTACGGCGAGAGCCGTTCGCCAACCAATCGGTTGACGAACACCTCGAGGGAGGTGCGTTCCGCTGTCAACGGATGTGCAGATACGTCGATCCTAGTCCTCACAACCGAGCCAGCCCACCATGTTCGAGCAACACCCAGGGGGCTGAAGTCGAGTACGCCTCGATCCCAGCCATGGGCAAACTAGGTGCGTCCGCGAGGCGTTCGAGGCCTTCTCGGAGCTTCATACCACGTTCGGTGAGCCGATAGACGAACGACTTCATTGGAAGGCCCGGCTTCGGGCCAGGCGCGCGCTCCACAGCCGCGCTCGAGTCGTGGTCTGCCCACTGCTCCAGACGGTCTACCAGGAACATGTCGCCTGTGCAGGAAAGAAGCTGCCACAGATCCATCCCCAATTGCGATTTGTGGACGGCTACGGCAACAGGAGTTTGCCACTCCGCCGACAGAAGATTCAGTATGAGCTCGTCGAATCGACTGAGGCGTAAGGCTCTTTGGGTGGTCAGTATTGGAAGGAATGAAGACAGCAGCGCCCACAATGGGGCGAGCTCTGGAAAACCTTTGACGCCACGGGCGCAGCTTTGGGCGAAAGGTAAGGGATTCGCATCGGCGTATAAATCCCAGAGTCGGACGGCACGATTGTAGCGTTCGCGCGGCCAGGGGCGAGCTTTGCTGAGGCGCTCGAGAAGAACCTCGTCAGGATGATCGGACACTGACGCGGAGCAGTCGAACGGTGGCATCGGTTTCCCGGGAATCTTTGTGTGTACTGGATCAAAATCGAGGATGAGGACGTCACGGTACGCGAACCCCAGGTGGCGCAACCAACTACAGGCCCTCCAGAGGTTTACCCGTTCGTGGAGACTCGATGATGCCCACAATACAACGGGAAGATCCCAGTGGACATCCGATGAATAGAGCCGGTCCCATTCTTTGCCATAAGGGTCTTTGTTAGAAGACTCTTCAGGCGAAGAACACCACGCCTCACGCGTCCGGGCATGCTCCATGGCATCCAGGCGACTCGGCCCGATGGTAAGGCGATCGGCTGCGCGCACGACGTTGGTTGCGCCGATCTCCAGCAGCCGATCTGTTGTCCGCGTGTCGAAGGCTACATGCGTGGCCCCACGAAGAGTGTTAGAGGTCGTCATGTTTAGTAAAATCCACACTTGTGGCACTCTGCGGTTGGGTAAGGCTCATCCCGTTGGCAGAAGTCACGACAAACGGCGCAAAGTGACTTTTTCGGGTCGATCAGACGCGTGCAAGGCCACCCCTTGTCCTCGCAAGCATCGTACATGTCGGTGCATCTGGAAACTCGTGAGCATCCTGCCAACAGTTCAGACGATTCTCCCCCAACGTCGTCACCGTTTCGGAACCCGTCCCCCGTAGCTGCTGACCCCGGTGGGTATGGGTCTCCGGCCCCTGTGCCTTCCGTCCCCCTAAGATAGCACTCGCCCATGTCGTAGTTGCACGCCCACACCATGAGACCGAGAGGAACAAGAACAGGGATCGCCTTCAATTTCAGCCTGTGGCGCATGCTCATCCTCCAAGTTTTTCCAGATGCGTGTGCGGAGGGGCGGCGTCAACTGTGATTCAGGGCATGGATTGCGTCCCTGCGGCTACGGCTTGTCAACCTCGCCCCGGTCCGAAGCCGAGCTCGAGCTGAGCGCAGCGGGTTGCTCATCGTCGCGGCCGAGCTGGGCGCGGACCATCGGAGGTCGAGGCGCACGTCGGCGCGGCCTTGAGCCCTGAGCCTGCTCGGCGCGTTGTGACGCCCGCGGCGGGAGTTCTCGAGCGTGAGCGCGGCGCAGCCCCCTTGGTGGGGCGCGGAGGTCGAGGCGGACGGACGCCAGCGAGCGCGGCGCGATCTCCGTCCACCTGGTCGAGTTCGGGCGCGGCGCCAGCGACGAGCAGCTCGAGCGCGAGTTCGGTGCAGCCCCCCCGCGGCAGGGCGCGGCGGTCGAAGCGGACGCCGACGACGGCTGGCGACGAGGAGCGCGGGCGCGAGCGCTACGTAGCCCTTCGCCGCGGCGGTGCGGCCGTCCGGGACGCGTCGACCCCAGAGCATGGGGATCTGCTCGCCGAATTTCTCTTTGACGCCCACGTCATGCCCAGAAAGATCGTGCGCGCTCTCATATCGCCTGTCGCGGCTCGGCCAGGGCTTCCACCATGTCCATGCGCTTACTCGGCAAGATCGGCTTGTTCTACGTCGGTGCGCTCGTCGTGGTTCCGGCACCGGCCCAGGCACTCGAGTTCAACGGCGGCGTGAGCGTGGGCGGGATCCAGATCGGGACCGAACCCAGGCTTGCCGTGAGCCCCTTCGCCGGATGGCTCTGGCGCAGCGAGGGGGACCTCCGGCTCGAAGTCCACAACATGCTCAGCATCGTTCCAGGGGCAGGTATCGGGGTCTACGATCGAACGGCGGTCACTCTTGGGTATGCCACGAAGACAACCACCGCCAGCCTCGGGCCGTCCCTGGCGATCTACTCGATGCCGGTGTGTGGTGCCGTGATCTGTGACCGCGTGGTGGGGGTTGCCCCAGGCGGCCGCGCCCAGTCCGACTGGTACTTCGCCGGGCCCTTGGGCGTGTCCACCAGCGTCCATGTGGACTGGGCTGGCGGCAGTAGTCGCGTTCTCCCGGGAAGTCTGGTCGTGATGTTGACCACTGGACCAATTTGGAGATTCGAGGTGAAGTCGAAATGAACAGGCTGGCTATTCCCTCCGGAGCTTGGTAATGAGGTTGTGCCGGACCTGGCGATGGACTGGGCGTTGATGGGCGAGGCGACGATTTACGTGTGCCTCTTCTCAGACGTCTAGACTTGGGTGGATCCGGGGTAGCCCTTCCCCGGGGCGTCCGCCGTCTGCGTGAACGGCGAGAAGCTCGAGGCGAGCTCGGCGGCGCCCCCCCTCCGGGGCGGCGCGGCTCCATGGACGTCGAGGCACACGTTGGCCAGCAGCTTGCCTACAAAGTGGGGGGGATGCGTTGAAAGCCTCGCCGTGCTTCCCTGACGTGACTGCGGCTACTCAGGAAAGCGAAGCGTCTCGTGCCTCTCGCCGCTCGGCCCCGTCGTCGTCGTGCCATCGTGGTTCCAGCTGGTTCCGCCCGTGCCCGGCGGTCCGATCTCAAAGGTGACGCCCTCGAGCGTGAGCTGATCCTCGTCGAGGTAGGCGACGCCGATCGAGTCGCCGCCGCGCCCGGGGCCGCCGTAGCCGCCAGGCCCTCCCTGGCCGCCACGTCCGCCCATGCAGGCCTGAAAGACGTCCAGCAGGTCGGCGCCCGGTGCGCCTCTGCCTCCTTCGCCGCCCTCCTGGGGCGGCCCGCCGTCGCCGCCCGTGCCGCCGTAACCCGTCGTGATCATGCTGTCGCGCACGGTCAAGCGGGCGTGAAGCGCGACGACGCCGATCGCCGAATGAGCATTCGCTCCCCCGCGGCCCCCTCGACCACCACAGCCGCCGGCCCCGCCCGAGCCTCCTCCCGCGCCTCCTTTGGCGGCCACGCCGCACATGGTGAGCCCGCCCCGTCGACCGCCGCCGCCGCCGCCGCCTTGGCCCGGCGTGCCCCAACTCCCCTCGGCCCCCGTGTCGCCCTCCCATCCTGTCTCGGTGAGGCGCCCGATGCCCTCGCCAGGCGCGCCCTGTGTTCCCGGCGCCCCGGGGCCCCCGTCGGATCCGTCGTAGCAGCGGACATTCTCCTGCTCCGCGGTACCACCGATGCCCGAGGGCGACGGTTGTCGCTCCGAGGCGGGCTCACCGTCGTCGCCATCGTCGGCGCGGTCGGGCAGCCCGTCCCCTCCCTTGCCGCCGATGCTCGTGAGCCCGCTCTCGCACCGGTTCACGGCCGCAGCCCCGCCGGCGACGATGGCCGCCGAGCACGCCTCCGCAGCGAACATGCCGTCCGGTCCGACGGGTGGGCTGTACAGGGGCCACTTCTCGCCATCGCTGCCCGCCCTTCCGCTGTTCACGCGGATCTCGCTCCGAAGGATCTCCACCACCGTGTTGGACCGAACGATCATGCCAGTCGCGCTGGCCACTCGGAAGTCGAGATCGGCGAGCGTCGAGACGCCGTCCGCTGCCCCCTGGTCCTCCTGGCCCGCGGGCTCGATCGTCAGCGGGGTACCGTCGAACTCCCTGTAATTGAGCATGGACCGCGGGCGCTGGGAGTCGTGCACCCATGTCCGACAGTTGAAGCCGCCGAGGATGTCCACGCCAGAAGGCAGCGAGATCGGATCCTCCTCGAAGATCTCGTTGCAGAGGAACACTCGCCCTCGTCCAGCACGCGCGAGCTCGATGGCATGCTGGATGGTGTAGACGGGCTTGTCCTTCGTGCCGGGGTGCCTGTCGTCGCCGCCACCGAAGTTTCCGGCGACGAATACGCCGCAACCGCTGTCGAGGATACCGGCGGCGATGTGCTCGATGCAGACCGACTCCGGGGGCGGCTCGCCATCGCACGAGGTGCCCTCGCAAGGCGCGCCAGCGTCATTCACATCGGGCACAGTTCCGCAGCCGGTCGCCCACGGTGACACCAGAAGGAACAGGGTAGCGGCGGTCATCTTTCTCATGTGCGTCTCCTGAGGCGTGCCGCCAGAAGCGGGCGGCTCATTGAGGCGGTTCGGGATCCGGCGCATCGAACCTGTACCAGAACAGCACAGGCCCCGCTCGCCCCTGGCCTGGCGCGTCGTCGGTGGCAGCATTTTCAGGGCGGCCACCCTGACCAGGTTGTCCGGGCAAGACGGTCGCATCCTCTAGAAGGTTCACGGAGGCGCTCATGGAGGCGATTCCGAAGGACGCACCGCCGAGTCCGCCGCCGCCGTCGCCCCCGCGACCGCCGTTGCCTCCGGTTCCACCGTTACACGCGGGCAACATGTCACCTAAACCCGCAGGGCGCCTGCCACCGTAACCGCCCATTGACCCGCCACCGCCAGGTTGGCCCGTTCCGCCGACGCCACCATTGCCGCCCTTGCCTCCGAGGACCTCGCTGGCCTCGACCGTGAGGGCGCTCCCCTGCAATGCCACGATCCCGATGCTCGCGCCGCCGTAGTCGCCCCCATCGCCTCCCTTTCCACCGCAGCCGCCGCTGCCCCCTGATCCTCCGGCGGCGCCACCCTGAGGTCGGCCTGTCGGACACGCGAACGTGAGGCCGCGCGATCTGCTGCCGCCACCCCCGCCACCGCCCTGGCCGACGCCGCCCCGCTTACCGTCCCCCCCGCGGACGCCGATCCATCCGTCAAGGCCCAGGCGGCCAACGCCAACCGCTCCGGCAGCGTGCTCCGCATCGGCGCCGTGTGCTCCGCGGCCCCCATTTGTGCACGGCATGCTGGATGCGCCGCTCCCAGCCAGGCCGCGGTTGTCCGGACTGCCGGCCGGCTCCGGCAGCCCTGAAGCACCATCCCCGCCGTTCTCCATCCCGCCGTCTCCGCCGTACCCGCCCGTCGACTCGATCCCATCGCCGCACACGGTCACGACCGGAAGGGCGCCCATCGGCTCGTCCGCGGTGCAGGTGTCCGCGCCGTCGTTCCCCACCACGCCGGCCTTCGCGCGGAAACTCGGCGCGTCCTCGCCCGGCTCCCCATCCTTGCCGTCGCCTGCGAGGATCACGCTCGACTGCACGATCGCCCTGGCCCCATGCTCCAGGATCATCGCGATCGACGACTTGCCATCCGCGGAGGCGTCGGCCGCCTCGACACGCACGCCGAAGATCACCGACGTCGCATCCTCCTCCGCGATGACCGCATCGTCGTCCCCCGCGATGACCCGCACCGGGATCCCCACGGGCGGCGCGATGACGGTCAACACGTTCTGCTCGTCGAGCGGCCCTCCATAGGACCAGTCGCCGCCGGCACACAGACGGCCGCCCCAGATATCGACACCCTGGGGGAGCGAGATGGCCTCCTCGAACAACCCGCCGCACGCGTACACGCGCCGGGTCGGCGCCTGGCCGTTGCGTCGAACGTGCGCGGCGAGGGCGACCGCGCGTTGCAACGTCCTCACCGGCGCGTCCTTCGTGCCGGCGCTGTTGTCGTCGCCCTCCTCGCTGACGAACACCCCGCATTCGTCGAGCGCCGGCGCCGTGGTGGGGTCGCCGTCGCAGAGAGACGTCGGCGGTGTGAGGCAGAGGCGTCGGTCGTAGCAGCTTTCGTCGTAAGCGCACCCGGAGAGGCCGCCCGCGCCGACCGTGGAGACGGTGCCTACAACCAACAGCAGCCGCATTCGTCGCGGTTCGAGAAGAGACATGTCTTGGCCCCCTGATCACCACGCGCCGTACGCAACGAGGCCGGCCTGTGTCGGCGCGACCGTCGGCACCAGCGCGACCCGGGCTTTGGTCGGTTCAGCCTGCAGTAAAGAGAAGTCCGTGAAGAACGAAGCCAGAGTCGCAGCGCCCACCACACCGCTCGTCACCACCATCGCCGTGCCGAGCCCGGCGAAGAGATCTCGCTCTCGTTGGAGACTCGTCAGCTCGGCGCACGCGGAGGGTTTCGGCGTTTCCCGACATACCCCTTGAGAGACGCCCACGGCGTCGAGCTTCGCGTTCCGCTCGTCCAGGTCTCCGTCGGCGGCCCTCGCACGAACCATGAAGACCGCACCGAGCGAGCCTGTCGCCAAGGTCAACCCGATACCGGTGATGCGCAGGGCGCCTGGCCAGGATGTCCAAGGGCTGGGCGGCCGGCCCCGCACGGCAGGCGACGAGCTCCTGGTCTTCGGCGTTTCCTTCGGTGAACCCGGCGCGCTCTCCGGAGCTTGGCTCACCGCCATACGCGCCAGCGGCATTCTGACGTTGTACGCCGTTGCGGCCACAGCCCCGAACTCATGGAACCCATCCAGGCGGCCCGGGGCGCTGGCCCGCACGATGCGCTGGCCGGGCTCCAAGAACAGCTTGTACGTCCGCGCGACCCGGCCTACCCACTTGCCGTCGACGAGCACCTCGGCATCCGGCGGATCGACCGAGAGCACGAGTGTCGCGACGTGCGATGTTGCCTCGCGCTCTCCTTTCTCGAATCGCAGCTGAAGCGCGAGCGGCAGCGCCGTGCGCTGCTCGAGGCTAAAGGCCAGGTGCTCGGCGGCATCGCGGTACTTGCGCAGCGCGAGCTCGCAGAGGCCAAGCTCGCCGGCGAGCTCCGCGCGCTCTCGCTCCGTGCTGGACGCCGGGTCTGCTGCCTCGAAGGCGGCCTTGTAGGAGGCGTATGCCTCGGTCCACTGCCCGGCGTTGCGCGCCCTGCGACCGCGGCGAACATGGTCCTTCACCGTTGCGCCGTCACGTGGTCCTGGCTCCGGATAGGCGTCCTCTGCGCTGGCCGAGCTCGCAGCGCCGGTTGCGGCGAGGAGCGCAGAGAAGAGCAGAGCGCGTGCGGAACATCGCATAGTTAGACGGTACTCGCGCCAGCCGCGCGGCGTCAACGGGAGCGAATCGATGCAAAGTGACCCTGGCAGTGGCAAATTGCGTTCGGGTGCGGCAATGCGATCGCCTGTTCGCGGCAGCGTAGCGAAGACTCGATCGCCTGAACGCATGTATCAGTGCTACCTGGTGCTACCAAAGTTGCCGCTCCTTGCACTTTCCTGCACCGTTTCGAGCGGCTCAGGGATGCTACCTACCGTGGGCAAGCCAGCGACCCATCTCCTCAGCTTCAACCGCTTCCGACGCCTGGCCAGGCTTCACGGCGTGCCGGCGCGCGACGCCGAGGACGTCGCGCAGAACGCGCTGCTGCGGGGATTGGAAGTGGCGAGGCGGGTCGAGCTGAGCGGCGATCCGGCGCGGTACTTCGTCACGATCGCCCTCAACGAGGCACGGAAGCACAGACGGAACGAGCGCCGCCGCGGAGAGGTGCTGACGTCGTTCGAGGAGCGCGATCCCCGAGACGAATGCCCCACGCCGGAGGAACTGCTGCGCTTGCGGCAGCAGGAAGAGCTGGCCCGGGACTTGCTCGATCGGGTCGGCCCCAAGGACCGGGATCTCTTGGTCAAGCACGAGCTGGAGGGGACACCGCTCTCCACGATCGCCGCCGAGCTGAACGTCCCGTTGGATACGGTGAGGGCGCAGCACCGCCGGGCTTGGGATCGACTCGTTGCGGCCTTCAAGCGGTGGACGGCCCAGCAACCCGCGCACGGTAGGGACGAGAGCGCCTGCGTCCCGCTGGTGCTCGGGCTGGACCGCCGTGCGTCGTGGACGGCCTGGCTGCGCCGGCTGGGCGTGAGGATCGTCGTGCAGGGTGCGTTCGTCGTGTTGAGCGGCGCGCTCCTCTCGGCGGTGCCGCCGCTTCCCAGCGCGGAATCGTGGCTGCACCCGGCGGCATCCAGCGCACCGGGACGCGCGCCCGCACCAGACGACGTCACGGCGCAAGGCTCACGTGACAGCGCGCCTTCCGCTGCCGCGCCCGCCGCGCCCGAGAGCGCGTCGCCGGCGGTGACAGGCGGCGCGCGCGCTGAGGCTGTGGCGAGCAGCACGCCCGCGCCCTCTGTGGCGACAGCACCTCGTATCTCGTCCCCGGGGCGCCCCGTGTGGCCAGCGGTCACCGCACGCGAGATGCGCCTGATCAGCCAGGCCCGAAGGGCCATTGAGGAGAACGACGGCGAGGGCGATCACGAGGCGCGCCTGCTGCTCGAAGCCCATGCGCGGGAGTTTCCGCGCGGTCGGCTCGCAGCGGAGCGCGAAGCGCTGTTCAGGCACATTCGCTGAATCGGCGGCCGTCGATCGACGGCGAGCTGACGGTGACGCTGAGGGTGTCTTCAGACCAGACAGCACAGGGCCGAGATCTGTCTTGCGTAGGAATGCTTACGTCCAGGAGGAGGATTGCTATGGAGGACATGCTGGGTGCGATGTGGCTCGTCTCGCCGCTCGGGCTCGCGATGATTGCCTGTGTCGCGATCGGCTTCGCGGTCACCGCGCGCGAAGCGCTGGGACGCGAGCGCGGCCTTCGCGAGGCGCGCGAGCACGCGCATGACGACGAGGAGGCAGCCCTCATCGATGCGAAGGAGCAGGCAGTGGGGGAGCGGGACCGATGCCGGCGCCTTCTGGACTGTCACGTCGACGCGGCGCTCGCGAAGCTGACAGATGCCCGCGCGCGCCCCGTCCCCTGGCCAGGAAGGGTCCTCGAGTCGTTCTGCGCGACGATGCCTTCGTGGAGAAGGAAGCTGGCCGAGAGCACGGGGTTGGAGCCGAGGGAGGTGGAGCGGTTGCTGAAGAGCGACCTTCCTATGACGCCCGGACTTGCCCGGCAGCTGGAGGCCTTCACCGGCACGCCGGCGCGGTACTGGGAGCGCCTCTGGCAGCTGCACCACGACGACCGGACGGACGCCGAGGAGACCGTGGTGATCCAGGTCGGCGAGCCCGTCACCAAGCGCGAGAGCGCGCCGCGTCCTGCGTCGTCGCCGGCGCAGAGCTCGACGCCGCCGACGCTACCTCCCCGCGCGCTCGACGTTCCTCCGCCTGTGGTGCCGTCGCCCGAGCTCGCGGCCATGAGCCCGCGCGCGAAGCTCCCGCCGCCGCCGCAGCCGCGCCTCAGGTCGCCGCTCCCTGTCCGCGCCGCCACGGGGAATGAGCCCGCCCGGCGCGCTGCCACGCTGACGAGCTTCCCGCTACAGCGTGACGAAGGCGGGCCGGGTTCCGCGAACATTGCCGATTGGGAGGACGTTGAGCGCTCTCCGCTGAACACGACACTTCCGGGAGTAGGGAGCCACGGGTGAGCGCAGCCGTGCCTCGCATTCATCATAGGGGGCGATTTCGCAAGGGGGGTAAAGTCATGGATTGTCCGGATGAAGGAGAGCGCGCTGCGGCGTACGCGCGCTTGTTTTGCCCGATGCTGGTTCGTGCGGTGTTGCTCTGGTTGGAGAGGATGGGGGTCCCTCAGTGCCAGCGTGGCGACGTCGCAGGCCAGGTCTGGCTCAACGCCTGCGAGAGCTGGCCCAGGTTCGATCCGAGACGCGGCAGGCCGGAGCGCTGGTTGAACGCGATCACCGTACACGTTGCCTCTCACTACCACGAGCGTGCGCGAAAGCGCAGGGAGGAATTGGTCAGTTCGATCGAGGTGCCTGATCCAGCGCCAGATGCTGCTGCTGTGATGGAGTCCGACAACGTCAGGGCCAGCACCATGGATGCAGTGAATGAGCTCGATCCGGTGCTGCGACTCGTTCTCGTGGCACACGATTTGGGCGGAGTTTCGATGGCCCAGATCGCCCAAGATGCAGGGCTGCCCCTCTCGACGCTTTACAGGCGACGCGCACGGGCCATCGGTGAGTTGCGTAATATCCTTATGCTTCGGGAAGCCGGCGAGATCTCTTCGCGGGGAGTGGGACTGCAATGAGCGTCAAGGGCCTGGTTGTTCACTTCCGGCGCGACCTGGATGACGACGAGGCGGAGCGAATGATCGACGCTCTGATGATGCTGAAGGGCGTCGCCAAGGTATCATCTGTCAAGGCCGGTTACGAAGACGAACTGAACCGGCAGCGGGTCAAGCGAGAACTGCTAAGCAAGATTGATGGGCTTTTGAGAGATGATGAGGTCCCGATCTAGCTGCCGACGAACCCGCGTCGTCGTGGTGTCGACGCAAAAGGCCCGCGGTGCCGCCATCGGGCCGCGCTCGCGGGCGACGCTGGCGCCCGGACGACGTCGTGCCGCTCCAGGCGTGCGCCTCTGATCACGATGCGCGAGCCGAGCGCGGCGAATCGGCATGTGGGTTCTACGCGCACATGCCAGGGGTCGCGCTGGCTTCCATTCCCACAAGAGATGGTGTTCACCGTGCGCAGTTGAAGCCGAGCGGACGCGAGGGAGCTCGGCGAGCCTGCGACGTCGGCCGGCAGCCCCATGGTCTCGTACGCGATCGACGGGTGCAGGGCCCCAACGTGGCGCCCGCGTTCAGCGTCGCCATGCGCGGCCCGGATCGGCGCGCGTGGACGTCCGCGCGCGAGGCGCCCTGGGAGACATTTTCTCGGGAGACAGTCGGAGGCGCCAAGCTGGCCGATCGCGCGCGCCATCGTCCGGTCTGCCCGGTCTGACGTGAAGGGCCGCCGCTGGCGCTTGGCCTCACGCCCGTCACGGGCGCGGGGAAGCGTGGGCGGCGTCACGGAGGCGCGCGCCGACCGCCGCGACGCCGGCCCGCTGGCGTGGCGATGTCGCCGTCCGTGCGCCAGCGTTGTCCGCCTCCCGGCTCGGCGTGGCGCCGTGGGCAGGACGGCGCTCGACGGCGTTGTCGGAGTGTTGGCGACCGCGCGGCTGGAGCTACACGACGTCGCCCATGCGTGGCCGTGCCGCGCGCGGGCGGCTCGTCGGAGCGCGCCGTGGGGCAGGTCGCGGTCACCGCACGCTGACGGCCGAACGCTTGGGGCTGCGCACGATGCCGCCCGTGCAGCAGCGTCGCCCGCCAGCGCGGCCCGACGACCGCGCGTCGGGGGCCGCCAGAGCGCGAAGGTAGCTGCTCCTGCCATATACAAACCTCGGTTGCTGTGCGTTTCGGGTTCGGGACGGAGCCTGAACGAGAGCCCGTGAGGAGGCCCGAAATGGTAATTCTGACGATCCGGTATCTCGTCGCGAGTTACCGGGATCTGGTCAGGTCTGGAAACCGCTCTGGTGTCGCGCAGTTAGACCGCTTCGAGGGAGCGCCCGAGGGGCCAATTTGGGGGGGTCGCGAAGGGGTCGATTTGGTAATTTTGCGCGGGGTCGGCTGAGGGGCTCCGGCGAGCCGCCCACCTCCGTTTTGTTGCGTACGCGTGCCACAGGGCGGCGCGCGACGGGCACGACCGCGGGGCGGCCTGACGCGGGGCGCGAACTCGGCGCACGGGGCCGCGGAGCTCGTCCAGGCGGGAGGCTGGCGCAGGCGCAAGGCGGAGCTCGCCCAGGTGGATGCCAGCGCGGCTCGCGACCGCGGCGCCGGGCGAGCTGGCCCCGCTCGACGGCCGGGCCGTGGGACCGCCCGGGGGGGGGGGCACTCAGCACACCGAGGTCACGTGATCGGGCCCCAGCGAACGCCAGTCAGGTCACGGTGCCATGTGAGAACCGGCGTCCTCTTGGTCGCACGCTACATCAGACTTTAATGCCGTCGCCCTCGCCAGGAGCCGACTCTTGTACTGTGCTTTAACGCTCTTTAAAGTTGAACGGAAAATGAAGGCTTCGCTCTGGCAGGTTTGTGGTTCGGTGCTTTTGTAGACGCATGAGCTCGCGGCGCTGGTACGAGCTCGCGTGCGGAGTTGTCCGCGCGCCGAGCCACATCCTGGAAGAGTGTTTCCAGATGAACAAGCAGACCCGGTGCCACCTGCGCGCGATCGCACGGCTGCACCCTGAGATCGGCAACCTGTGTGATGAGCTTGAAGCGCCCTGGAACGCCGTGCGAAGGATCGCGCACGCGCCGGGGGCGGCGGAGCAGTGGGAGCGCGCGGCGCAGGTGCTCGGTGAGCTCGTGGAGAAGCGCCGGGCGACGGCGCCGCGCCGGTCGAGGCTGGAGGCTGCGCGCCTGGAGGCGCTGAAGCGAATGGGACCGCCGATGGAGGGGGGAGGAAAACTTGCAAGCAGTCTGCGAGCCGCGTGGGAGGCGGCGGAGCGCGGGACGCCCGCGGTGCCAAGCCCACGTCCGGGCGATCAGCAGGCTCGTCTGCGGTGAGGCGCTGCCCGGCGGGAAGCGCGCCGGTCGAGCAGATGAAGCGGCGTCGCGTTGGACTTTCGCCGCGCACCTCTCCCGTGCGTGCCTATCGCGCCCGCTCGCCGATCCTAGTCAGGTGCCACGTCGCAGGGTCATGGGGCCACCCCGTTGCAGGGTCATGGGGCCAGGGGGAGACGACGTGATCGGTCTCGACCAAGCCCGAGACCGGGAAGCGTTTCGAGGTCCCCGGAGCCGGGCGCGAAGCGACCGGCGACGTCCGTCTTTTTTGGAGGGCCATGGGGCCACCCGGGTTCGCTGGTAGGCTCCGACGTAGGGGCCGCGACGCTCACGAGCAGGAAGGTCCACCCCGCCCCCGGTGCCCCTCGCGGTCACGTTGACGACGATGGGCGAGGCGCGCCGAGTGGAGCGAGGGGGTCAGCGGCGCGGCCCCGCGGCTCGACGTCACTGCCTCCACCAACTCGGCGCAACGCTGCAGCGAACGCGTTGCCCGATCGCTCAGCAGCGAAGGCTTGACATGCCGGGTTGGCCGTCGGCTACGCTACCTCCTCGCGATGCGCAAGAGGGGCATGAGGTGTGACCGCGGCTGTATCAGCGGTTCACGCAGGAGCAGCGGCCCGTGGGCCCGAAGGGTGAGGAGGGCGAGCTGGCCGCGATCGAGAACGGCCATGACCGCATCCTCCAGCGCGCGCTCCCGCTGCGGCTCGGCGGGCTGGCCGAGCGCACGCGCCTTCAAAAACTCGATGGGCCCTCATGCGACCGACGACGCCGGGCGCTCTGGCGCCTGGCGGTGGCAAGCGGCGGGGTCCAGGGCCGCCATCACCTGCCTGGTCGATCACCCGGTCAGACTTTCCGTAACCAGCGAGCCAGATTGTTCGGATACCATCATCGGAGTGAAAGCGATCAAGTTGCCGCGCCTGGAGCATCCCTCGAACGGATTTCGGTCGCATAGGGCGCGGCACTATCGGTACGGAACTTGTGCTGCGAGCAGCCGAGGCGTCGGCGACCTGGCGACGGGCATAGGTGTTTATGTACCGGCGACTTATCTCCGGATATGTGCTGATAGGTCGAGGACGTCGCTGCCTATCTCCGGGAACGCGAGCACAGGCTGCGTCGGGATGCAGTTTGTCCGCGGTAAACACGAAGACGGGCGCTGTGGCACACGACACGAGGCCGCGTGCCGCCTCCGCCGTCGCGAGCGATTGCCTCCGCGTTCGGCGGGCGGGGCCTCCGGGCAAGAACTCCAGAGCGGTGCGCAGCGGAAGGGCACTTGTTTTGACCGGGTCGAACACAGAGGCTTGAGGATCAATGGGTAAGCTCTTCGATCGGTTTCGTGATGTCTCCTGGAAGAACGAGGCCGACGTCGTTCACCGCTTTCTCTACCCCCTGTTGACTGAGGTTCTCGGATACCACGCCGCGGAAATATTGCCAGAAAATACTCTTCCCGCGCTTGACGTTCCGTTGAATCGCAGGCAGTCGACATCCACTCGTGCGTTGCACGCGCGCCCAGACTTTTGTCTGTCGCTGGATGGCGGCGCGACATTCGTCGGCGCCTGCGATGCAAAAGCGCCCGACGAGGAACTCACAAATCATCTCGATCAACTTCGCGCATACGCCAATGCTCTGACCACAACAAACGTTCTTCTTATTACCAATGGATCTCACTTGGCCGTGTATCATGCGAACACGGAACTCTTAAGAGCGGACAGTATAGAGGATCTCGATCTTAAGCTGGCCACACTTGTGCACCTACTTGGGCGCGATTCTGTTGAGAAGCAGTCGGAATGCACGCGTCTCACGACGCTTGCGAGCATCGCCCCCGCGCTCGCGTCGTATGTCGACGATGTCAGGCGACGGAACGCGGTAGATATTTCGGACTTCCGGCCGTACCTTCGCAATGTCGTCGGCGCCGGACCTGGGTTGATGCTCCACGGAACACTCCAAGCGGCGCTGAAAGGTGCGCGAGCAACGGTTCCGGCGCAGCTATTACACTCCTTCCGAGAATTTGACAACAATCGGTCTCCAGCAATCTTGTACCGTGACATTACTCGGTCTGACGATTTTCGCCCGGTGCTTATCATTGGGGATTCTGGAATAGGCAAGTCACAAGTATTAATGCAGATTTGTCACGATCAGGCTGAGCGCTGCCTTGACGCTGACACTAACTCCGTTCCTCTCGTAATCAAGCTCGCCCATTATACGTCTGGAATGGGTGTCGAGAATTTGATACTCAGAGCTATAGCCAAAGCGGGGGTTCGGTCATCTCACGAGCGGCTCCACGAGCTGCTCTCGCAAGGTCGGCTCACGCTCATGCTCGATGCCTTCGACGAGATTTTTGAGTCTGACATTGCAGTAATTGAGCGTGAGCTGCGCGCGCTCATCGAATCCTTCGGTCGCACGCGAATCGTTATGACCACCAGACCATTTAGAGTGCCTCGACTCGGGGCAATGCGTCGATATTCGATTATGGATCTGGATGCGGAGCATGTTAGCCGATTTGTTGACGCTCAGATTCCGGAGCGCGCCTCGGAGTTTCACTATAGCATAAAGAAGTATCGGCTTGAGCGGGTTGCGTCGAACACATTGGTTCTGACGCTACTTGTCGCTCTGGTGGCTCATGGACGGGAGGTCCCACCGACCAGAATGAGGATTCTCCGTGCCATTGTCGAAGAAGTTCGTGCCGCGGAAGAGGAGAAGCCGAAACGGTTTCAGGCATGCATTCCGTGGTCAAAAATAGATCTCGTGCTCTCAAGGCTCGCATTGGAATCGTTCCTGTTGGGCGATGCCTATAACTTGCCGTCGGACGCGGTGCGCCGAATCCTGTCTGCGTGCCTCGTAGAGCTCGAAGCGGCGCGTGATATCGATTCTGGTATATCTGTTGGCCAACTCGAGGCCGCGCTCGTGTCGACGGGATTCGTGGCCCGCGAATCTGGTGGGCTCGTCTTCTGGCATCGTGCTTTTCTCGAGTACTTCGCAGCTCGTGCCGCCAGCGTACAGTTCGACGACGGTTCGTTGATGCTCGCGAGCGTAATCTCCCAAGCGAAGTGGGTGGCCATCCTTCCTGCGGCAATTGCTGCGTCGAAGCGTTCTAGCGCACTTGCCCTAGAGGCGGCCGGCGCTAACGCACTGATTGCGCTCGAAGCTCTCGCTGAGATGGATGGGCACGGAAACGCGCCAACATCGCTGATCCTTGAGCGCGCAACACCGCTCTTTTCGTCCAAGTACGCAGATATTCGTCGGAATGTCATGGACGCGGTGTCGCTCGTCCGAGGTGTGGACGTCGATGGTTTCGTCGCCAATCTTCTAAACGCACCGAGCTTAGGCGTGAGGATGTGGGCGCTTGTGGAAATTGTGCGCCGGCAGGTTCCTGGAGCACGCGGGTTAGTCTACGACCGTTTGGAATGGAATGAATTTGATCATGATTCCTTTCGTGGAACCTATGAAGTCGTTTTCGATGCGCTCGGTGAGCTTGGCGATCGAGAGGCGCAGAAGACACTTGTGTCGACCTGGAAAGCACGTCCTGAGGGTTGGATCAGTGCTCCGATTTCGCGAAAGCTCGCGACGCTGGCGCGACGTGGGCTGGATCGGGACGTGATTGATGAGTTGATTGCCTGGTTCGAGAGTGACGATATTGAATACCACAAGCTCGACGATCTCAAGCATGTGCTCAAGGAGCTTGGGAGTGGCCTCGTAGCGGCCAGTGCCGTTCGGCGGCTTCAACGCCCGCTTGCGGGGCCTGATTTCTCAAACCAACAAGTTTACATTGACCTTGCGGCGTCGATCGATGATGCAGGTGTCGCCTCGTCATTCGCGGACCACGTTGAGGATAGCAATCTGCCGATGTCGGTCAGGCGGAGCTTTGCCTACGCGCTCGCCAACTCGCAGGCGAGCGTTCCGCTCGACGTGTTCCTCCGACTTGCAGAGCACCCCAATGACCTGATTCGCGCGGAGGCTCTCTCGGCATTGGGGCGATTCGCATTTCGTGATGTCGAACAGGTGATTGATCGCGAGCTGCGAAAGCTTCGATCGACGCACGCCGATGGAGAGGGGCACCCCGATCGGATTCAGCACGCCGTCGTTCGCGCGTTGACTGCTCAGGGTCGATTGTCGATTATTGTTCGTGAAACCTATCGCCCGCGAGTTCTCTACCGTTTCGCCTTCTACTCGATTGTCCGGGCCATGGGGCAACAGAATATTGTGGAGCTTGTGCCGCTGGTGAGGGCCTTTGTGCCCAACGTGAAAGATACACGTTTGCTGGCGAGCATCGCGTTAGCCCTGGGTGAGGTCGGTGAGATAGACGAGGCACGGGCTCTACGCGACAGAATTCTTGCCGGAGAGCGCGAGCCGTATACCGAGAGTGATCTGATCTCGGGCTGTCATCGGCTGCCTTCCCCCGAGGCACTCGAATGGCTTGAGATGACTTGGCGGGCAAGCGCATCGCCGCGCGAGAGCATGCATGGATTCATGGAGCGCCAGTATGTTGAGGCACTGGGCCGGATCGGTACAGTTGGGGCGCGCACGATCCTCATGCAGCGAATTGAGCAGGTAACCGATTCGTGGGATGTCTTATTAGACCTTCACTCTATCAGTGAATTGGCGATCCCGGAGCTGGAAGAATGGTTGCTTGGATTGCTCGACGGATCCAGTCTCCCAGGTAGAGATGCTCGTTGTTGGGTCATCAGCATTCTAGGTCGTGTCGGGACACTGCGGTCTGCTGCAGTGCTTTTGCCGCTTCTGAAGCATCCCGACCCGGACATCCCTCAGGTTGCATTCCGCGCTATTCGCGATATTCGCGCGCGAGGCGGGGAAGTTTGGTTAGGTGACGAAGATCTGACGTAAGTCTTGGAGCCTGACATAGAACTGAATTCCAACAACCGGGGGTATTGGCGAACTGATGAGCTCTCATGAGACCGACGACGCCGGGCGTGCGGGTGCCGCGCCGCGGTGTGGTGCAAGGGCCATGCCTGCCGTGTCCAGTCGGGTCGTCTTGCCAGAGCTCCTGAAGGCAGAGTCATGGATGGATGCGGCTCAGGTCCGATGGGTCGCACGAGTCCCCAGTCCCGCGCACAGAGCTGGTTCTCGCCTCCTACTCTTGCTGTCTGTCGGCGGGTATCTAGCCCTAAGGTCGACGAGTGTCGAATCACTTGCTCTCCCCATTGTGCTATTCTCCGCGTGCGCTGCCGGCGCGCTGAGACATCACGTTCTATTTCGGCAGGCGGAGCGCGATCTGGTTTACCCGGACGTTCTGTATTTTCGTGTATTTGACGATGATCGGAAGGCCACTGAGAATCCATTTTCGCTGTTGCACGTGACCTATCTCACGTTGGTGTCGATTGCCGGATTTATGGCATTTCAGCCGCCGCCACGGACGGAGCGCGAACGATACGGCGATGCGCGAAACCTCACTGCAACGGCTGGAAGCTACGTCCTGCGCACGAGAAGCGACAGTGACTGGCAAGGTTCGGTTCGTACGTTGCTGCGGTTTGCGTCTTGTGCTGTCATCGAGGGGCACGCATGGTCGCACAGCCTTCAATGGGAGGTTGAAGCGGCCATTGATATTCTCGGCCCGAGAAAAGTTATTGTTGTGTAGCCGCTCCGCCGAGCGCGTTCCGAAGCGTGCTTGTGGAAGGCGGCCCCGTACGTAGAGTCGCGGTGCGATGACGGAGCGACGGAGCGGGGACGCAGGCGTCGAAGTCCCGAGCCTGACGACGGCGGTGCTGAAGCTGTCCGCGCCGCATGTCGCGTGGCAAGGCCGCGAGGACGTCCCCGCCCGCGCGAAGGGGCGCCCGCGTCGCGCCGCCGGGCAGCAGGAGCGCTCGGGAGCGGCGGAGGCCGCCGACGTGCGACGCCGCAAGAGCGCCGCCCAGCCGTCCGCGGAGGAAGTGGGCGGACGGCGGCCGACGCGAGGCGCGGACAAGCAGCGCCGAAGCGATGCGACCCGAAGGCGCCCCGCCACGACGAGGTCGACGGCGGCCGGGCGAAGCGACGACAGCACCGGCTCGACGAGCCGACGCACCTCGGCGCGGAAAGGACGCGCGCCGGTCTCGGCCGCTCCGGACGCGACGAGCGCTGTGAGCGCGACGGAAGCGGGCGACGCGGTGCGATCAGCGGTCGCGGAAGGCGAGCCGCGAGCCGGTGATCCGAGCCATGTCCAGGTACTTGAGCCGCCCTTCGGCAATGAGGCGTTGTCGCGTCGCGACCCAGTTCTTGGGACTCAGGTCGAGGATGCGACTGAGCGGATAGCTCGGAGCCACGGTCAGGATCTCCTGCAAGTAGAGCTCGGGGTCGAGCCCGTGCATCTGGCAGGTCGCGATGAGCGACGAGATGGCACAAGACCGGACAGCGTGCTCGTCGCTGCCGTGGAAGAGCCAGTTGCGCCGTCCCTTGACGACGCGGCGCAGAGCCCTCTCGGAGGCATTGTTGTGGATGGGGATCTCGCCGTTGGAGAGGAACTCGCAGAGCGCCTCCCTCTGGTTGTGCAGATAGACCAGCCCCTCGCGCAACGGCGAATGCTCCGGGACGACCTGCCGCTGCGCCTCGGCCCAGGCGAAGAGCTTCTCGATTATCGGTGCGGACTCGCGCTGCCGGATCTCGAGGCGCTCGTCCGGGCTGCACAGGGCGCATTCTTCCTCGACGTGGAAGAGCGCCTGGAGGGTCTGGAGCGCGAACGCCGCCTCCTTGCCCGCCCCGGCCTTGAACGCCTTGAAGAAGCGCCTTCGTGCATGGCTCCAGCAGCCGGCCTCACGCGCCTTGCCCGGCCCGAACAGCACGTTGTGGTTGGCCGAGGCATCGGCGACGAGCGTCCCCTGGTAGCCGCCGAAGAGCTTCGCGACGGTGAGGCCGTCGTACGTCGGTGTATAGCGGAACAGCACCCCATCGCCCGGCGCGACCAGGACGAAGACATGCCCATAGCGGTGCTTGTCCTTGGCCCGGATGGCGGTGCCCGTCGCATCCATGGCGAACCACGACCTCGAGAGCGCGTCGCTCCAGATGGCATCGGCGATGCGCATCGCGATGCCGCCACAATCGTACTGCCAGCGTGTCATGTTACCGCGGCCGATGCGGAAGCCGTGGCGATCCGACTCCACCTCTTGCCGGTAGTAGGGCGTGTGGTAGTCGAGCTTGTGGACGAACAGATGGGCCAAGAGGCTCGGATCGGCAAGGCACCTGTCGATCGGGCGCTCCGGCAGCGAGGCGATCTTCACCGGTCCGCTGTCCTCCGCAGCGTCCGACTCGGGCGTGTAGCGTACAAGGACGCCGTCGACGAAGGGGCTTTGCTTGAAGGACGTGTCCGCGGGGATCCCCGAGAGCTCGTGCTCCCGCACGACGAGCGGCTCGCCGCGCTCGTGATTCAAGGCCGGCCCGGCGGCTGGCGAAGGAGCCGGCTCCTCTTCAGCTGCGCTGCTCGCCGCCGGTGCCTCCGCCTTGGCCACGTACTTGAGGCGACGCGTGACGAGCTCGAGGAGGCCGCCACGCCGGTAGCCGATGCTCGAGCTGTCTTCGGCGCCCACACGCTCGAAGCGCTCGAGGCCTTTGAGCAGCACCTCCTGCGGCAGCGACTCGATGATCACCCTCGGAATGACACCGATGCGGCGGCGCCCGTGCTCGTGGCGCTTGACTGGCTTGCCACCTCCGGGATCGGAGCCGGAGGAGGATTCTACCGTCCCCGCGTGCTCCGGTGGTCCCGCGGAGCCCGGCGGCGGGCCGCTGGCCTCGCCCGGGTCCACTTCGGGCGCGGCGTCGACGCTCTCGACCTGCGACGAAGTCGGAGGCGGACAGGCATCTGGCTCCCCGGCCAGCGAAAGCCGCAGCTGGTCAGGCGAGATCTGCTCGGAGACGTGGCGCCGGAACCCGATCTCCAGGGTCCGAATCGTCTCCTGCAGCTGTTGATTGTACGCCTTGAGCGACGCGACGGTGCGAGCGAGCTCTTGGGCCTGCTGCTCCGCCGTCGAAAGCTCACCCAGCCTCGCCTCGAGCTCCTGCACCCGCCGGAGCAGCGCGTCGACCACCGACGCGGGGCCGGCGGGGCTCCCCTGTCCTTGTCCCCTGGCCTGGAGATAGCCGAGCACGAGCGCCGCGCCGTCAAGGCGCTCTGTCTCCGTCGACTGCGGCAGCGCGGTCTCACCGGGGCGTGTCGTCGAGGTCAAGGCGCGCCATGGATGCCCCCTGCGCTTGCTCTTGACAAGTACCTTGTGCAGAGAAAAATTCGCTGGTTTTGATGAGAATTTCTCGTCGAAGACGGGAATGCAGGACCGCCATGGTGCGCCATCGGCGGCGCGCTCTCGCGAGGTCTTCGGGCGCGATGCAGCGCGCGCCCTGCTCCATCTCCGCATCGGGCTGCGCCGGCCGCCATCGGGCCGCGCTGGCGCCGGCAGCGCGGTGAACGAGCGCCGGCGCAGACGCCTCAGTGGACCAGCCGGCGGCGGCTTGCCAGCTCTTCTACAGGCAGACCGGCGAGCAGCTGCGCGAAGTCCTGTGCTGACAGCTCGATACACCTGCCGTCGGCCTCGGTGAACGAAGGCAGAGCAAATGCGCCCTTCGAGAGACGCTTATACAAGATCGTGTATCCATTGCGATCCCACCAAAGGGCTTTGAGCCGGTTACGCCTCCTGTTGAGGAACAAGAACAGCGCGCCGCTGGCCGGGTCCAAGCACAGCACCTGCCGGGTGATCGCGGCGAGCCGGTCGAAAGCGCCACGCAAGTCCACTGGACCGACCGCCAGATACACGGCTATCGTCGCGGGGGTCACCGTCCCCTCCGCAACGCTTCGATCGCTTCCACGAGCTCGCGCGCGCCTATCCCACATACCTGCATCCGCGTCCCATCGGCAAACGCGACGTTGAGCCGCAAAGGCGGTGCCTCGCGGCGCTCCGGGCGCACCACGACGGGTAGGAACGGAACATGCTGGGCCGCCTTGGGGGCTCTTGGCAACGCACCCTCGTGTGCGCGCTCACCGTCAGCCACCCATCGGTCGGCAGTCATCTTGTGGACACCGAGCTCCGTGGCGATCTCGGTCGGTGTTGCCCCCGAGCGGGAGCGCGCCTTGGCGTACGCCTCGGCTCGCTCCCGCAGCTCGCTCGGGAATTTCCCACGGCTCTTCTGCTCTCGATACCTCGACAGCTCTGCACGCAGCTGTACCAGCTCCCTGCTTCCTGGCATCGCTCGCTCCTCTTCGCTCGGCGAGGGCACGGCCCTCATCTGGCGTCGCGTAGCGTGTAACCGAATCTGGCCAGGGGAAAGACGCGGTCTGCGGAGCGGCTACATTGTTGTTGCCGATGTGGCAAAGCGGGATGAGGCCGAGAGCGTGCTGCGCCAAATTCGAAAACTGCTTTCAGTTAGTGAATTCGATGCGGGGGTTCCACTGCTGTTGCGGACAGAGGCGTGGGATGGTCACTTCGATCGAGAGTTGGAGATGCGGGTTCGGGCGCTTGTGAGCTCCGACGGTCTCGCTCGTAAAAAAATGCTTTCGGCGATGCATAGACAGGCGACCTTTAGAGTTCTGTGTCTTTTTGCGGCATTCTTGTGTGCGCTCTGGTTCGCATGCCGTCTTTGCGGTTGATAGCCCTGCATTGCCAGAGATTCTATTCGCTTTCGTTGGGGCCGGCAATCTATCTAACAGCCCGTTCCACCGGACGACGCTGCGCGTCGCCTCTGAACTGGGACGTTGGGCAGGTCAGCGGCTAGTGCCGACCGGTGCGCCCGGGCAGAGGACCCGTACTAGCGCACGAGAAAATTGCGTTGCGCGCCCAGAGTCCCCGGGTTACGGTGCGCCTGCTACTGGAGGATCCATGCACGCGCGCGCCAATGTTTTCGCAATCCATTCCTGGGATGACGCCGACGTCTTGCGGCGGATGGAGGAGCTGCTGCGCGTGGCCGACCCTAGCCTCGCCCACTACTCCGTGCCTCCGGAGCGGGCCCTCCAGGGTACCTCCGAGGACGTGGAGCGGAATATCACCCACCGGATCTCCGTCGCAACTGCGGTCGTGGTGATGAACACGCCCGGGCTCCACCAACGCGAAACCGCGACATTCGAGATGGAGACGGCGGTGCGGATGGGGAAGCGCATCGTCGTTGTGCAGCCCCATGGGAATTTTGATCTGCCTGTACCGCAAGTGCTGGACGGGCGCGTCTACCGCTACGCCGCCTGGCGGAGCGACGTCGTGGGCAGGGCGATCCGTGGCGAGTATCCTCAGGATGGACGGGTATTCGACCTCGCTGAGGTCGTCGACCGTCGGGTGCTCATCGGTATCCTGGCCGCTGGGGTTGCTACAGTAAGCTTCATCGTCATCGCGCGCGCGTCCAGCGCGCTTCAGGCGCTCCAGCAGGACCTCGCCGCCCGAGGTATCGATCTGCATTGGGACGGTGAGGCCACGCGCACGGTGATCCAGCACACGCTCGTTGGTGCGAGCGTTGGGCTGCTTCTCGGGGCGCTCACCGGAGATGGAAAGGCAGCTCTTTATATAGCTGCGGGAGGCGCAGCAATCGGCGCCGCTGCGGGAGTGCATCGCGTGTACAACGCGCGCCTGATCGGCACGACCCATCTGCGTGTCCCGACTATCGAGCCTATGTCGTGCCTGAAAGTTTGAGCGAGCACGATTCATCTGTCGCTAGGAGAGCTCAATGGCCACGATGAACCGCATCTTCATCAGCTTCGCGATCGAGGACAAGAGCTATCGGGATCTGCTCGTGGGACAGGCGAGAAACGCCAAGATCCCCTTCGAGTTCATCGACATGTCCGTGAAGGAACCCTGGGACGCGAAGTGGAAGACGAACTGCCGCACGCGGATAAAGGGTTGCGACGGCGTGATCGTGCTCGTCAGCAAGAGCACCGCCAATGCGGAGGGTGCGCTCTGGGAGATTAAGTGCGCGAAGGAGGAGGGCGTGCCCATCCGCGGGATCTACTGCACGGCCGACAACCGTCCGGTAACCACGCCCGAAGGCTTGAAGGTGCTGAGCTGGACGTGGGACAACATTACCAACTTCATCAATTCGCTGTAGGGGTGGACAGTGCGCAAGGCCCTGGTAATCGGAATCGATTATTACGAGCACGTGAACCGGCTGCACGGGTGCGTGAACGACGCGCACAACGTGGCGAGCATTCTCGGACGCAATGGGGATGGCTCAGTAAATTTCGATGTTCGGCTACTGACGGGGACTGGACCCGGGGCGACGGTGAGCCGGGAAGAACTGCGGGCAGCAGTCGAGCAGCTATTCCGGGACGACAGCGATGTTGCGTTGCTGTACTTCGCGGGGCACGGTCATGTGGAAGCTACCGGGGGCTACTTGATGGCCTCTGATGTGCGCATGGGCAACGGCGGTCTTCCCCTTAACGAGGTCATGACCTTCGTCAACGGCTCCGCAGCAAAGAACCGGGTTATCATCCTCGATAGCTGCCACTCTGGTGTGGCGGGCAACTTAGACACGGGAGCAAACGTGGTGCAGCTCGCCGAGGGTGTGACGATCCTCACTGCATCTGCAAAGGACCAATATGCGAGCGAGGACAACGGCTCGGGGGTCTTCACCATGCTGCTGGTGGACGCGTTAGGCGGAGCCGCGGCGAACCTAGTTGGAGAGATTACGCCGGGTAGCGTCTACGCTCACATTGATCAGTCGCTAGGGTCGTGGGATCAGCGCCCCTTATTCAAAACCAACGTGAAGAAGTTCGTATGGCTTCGCAAGGTGCCATCTCCAGTCTCGCAGGCGGAGTTGCGCCGTCTCGTTGAGTTCTTCCCGAACCCTGGCGCCGAGTTCGCGCTGGATCCATCGTTCGAGCCGGAGCGCGCGCCAGGGGCGGAGCACCTGCCTCTGCCCAATCCGATCAATACGGCGAAGTTCGCCGTGCTCCAGAAGCTCAACCGCGTGAACGTCGTGGTTCCGGTGGACGCGCCGCACATGTGGCACGCGGCGATGGAGTCCAAGAGCTGCAAGCTCACTGTCTTAGGCGAGCATTATCGGCGTCTAGTGACCAAAAAGCGCATTTGATGGCCGGTCAGAATAGGTTCTTCCGCGGTGGTTTGCACGAACGCAGTGTCATTAAGGCGGATGGGCGGCCCGCCGGCACCTGCGTGTTCATCTCACACAAGTGGGAAGACAAGGAAGTGGCCAGGCTCGTCGCTATGGAGCTGCAAGCACTCGGGCTCGATTACTGGCTCGACGTGGACGATGATGACTCTATGGCCGCGGCCCGGGAAGGGAACGAGGCCGCGATGTGCAATGCGGTTGAGCGCGGCCTCCAGAATTCAACATGCCTTCTAGCGCTCATCTCCCGAAGAACGAGGGGTTCGTGGTGGGTGCCGTTTGAGATTGGAGCCGCCCGTGCATATAGCCGAACACTCGTCTTTCTTGTGCACAAAGATGTTTCCGACAGGCCGGCCTGGATGACGCTCGGCACGGTGATCAGCGACAGGCTTGATCTAGACTCCTGGGCCAATGCCATCGGGGCGCCGACGCGCCTCGTGGAGGTGCGCAAGGCCGCAATATCCCGCGACATCGACTCGGTGTTGCCTCGTGTGCGCATTCTTCGGTAGGCGTCACTCGGCGCGGCGCAATGTGGGGATAAGCCGGGCGAGTCAAACACCTGAATTCGGACATCGGCAGAGAGCGCGAGTAACGCTGAGCGGTCAAGTCTGTGAACGTCCCACTCGAACGACGGCACCTTCTGGCGAACCGAGGTGGTCACGCGCGGACAAGGTCGTCGCGGGGAGCGCAGGGATGACCGGAGACGGCGATGCGACGGGCGAGGGGGCGGGCAGGGTTGCGACAATCGGCGCAGGGCGTAGTGCTGGCAATTCCTGCGCTCCATGCGCCGCTGATATCTGCGATGGATCGCGCCATGTGGTCCTGACCTGCTTGTCCTTCGTTGCCTCGACTTTGGAGGAGAACGAGCGGATCAGCGCTCGCTGGATGTCTACCGGCAAAACATTCCACTCGTCGACTATCTGTTGGACGTAGGCGTGTGCGTGCTTTCGAGTCTCGACGGTATCGTTGCCTGCTGTCTCCTTGAACTCGGCTTCCTTCGCCTCGATCGCTGCAAGCGCGTCGTCGAGGCGATTCAGTTCCATCTTCACGTCGTCGACGGTGAAGAGGCCCTTTGCGACAAATTCCACGACTCGCTGCCGCGAGGTCTTGATCTCGCGGCGCTGGGCGGTGAAATCGGGCTTCTCGATCTGACGCGGCGGTCTCGTCAGCGAAGTGAGGAGCGAGCGAGCAAACGTCAAGAATTGCTCGCTTGCGGCGGCGTCCGCGTCCGGCTGGCGAAGCCATGCGCTGAGCTTGCATCGGACGCCTTTCTCCTTCTGCTCCACATGGCCACGGCAGACGTAGTAGCCCACCTTGTGTCGGCCGCTGCGGTCCACCGGACGGGCAGCGACGCTGCCGCCGCATTCCGCGCAACGGCAGAAGCCGCGCAGCAAGTAGTTCGCCGTCGCGGACGTGTCCTGGGGCTTCCTCCCGCGACGACGGCCTCTCAATGCAAGCTGGGCGTTGTTGAATGTTTCATCGTCGATGATCGCCTCATGTGCAGCGATCCACTCGGCCGGAAGTTGCACGACGCCGCGTGTGGCGCTCGGCCGCACGCTGGTCTTTGCGACACGGCCCGTGTAGGTTCGGTTGCGCAGCGCGGTAACAACCCAGGCGCGCCCGAACGCCTTGATGCTGCCATACTCCTGACGGAGCCGCTTGGCGGTCTGGAATACGCTATGGCCTTCAAGGCAGAGCGCGAACATGCGACGCACCACCGCGGCGTGCTCCGGAACCACGCGGAGGGGGAGCGGCGTCTTCGTCCCTTTGGGCTTCGGCTGGCGTTCGTAGCCGAACGGCGGATGCCCTTCGACGAAGTGCCCTTGTGCGCGCAGGTGCTTCCGCCCCCCTTCGGTCCGCTCCTTGATCCGACGGCGCTCCTGCTCCGCCCCGACCGCCCAGTTGGCGAGCGTGTCCTCTGCCATCGGCGAGCGCGAATCGAACCCCTTGTCAATGGCGACGAACACGGCGCCCTTGCGCATGATCTGCCGAACGTTTTTGACAATGAAGACCACGTCACGCCCGAAGCGGTCGATGTCCGTCACGACGACCATGTCGCCCCGGCGGACGTCCGCCAGGAGCGCGGCGACCTTCTTCCGGTTCACCTCGTTCTCCTCGCCGCCGCTCTCTACCTCCGGGAACAGGATCGGCGCCGGCAGCGAATGGAGCCGGCAGTAGTTGCCGATCCTCTCGGCCTGGGCGTCCAGGGAGACGCCTGCGATCTCCTGCTCCCTCGTGCTGACGCGCGGGTAGCCGAGCGTCCGCCGGATCGCGGCATTGGGGGTTGCGTCTTTCATTTGTTTCACCTGTCCGAAAGGTTGATCATGCTCCAGCCCGCCCGGCTGAGCAAATCGCCGGTTTTGGCCGGAATTTCGGCCTCCTCTGCGTGTACTAAAAGTTTCGCTACTCTGGCGCGGCGGCGTCGGCGCCCTCCTCGGGAGCGCGGCGCCGTGGGTCTCGCCGCACGACGTGCTCGCGGAGCTGGTCGACGGGGAGGTGATCGTCCGCCGCAAGGAGAGCCGCTTTCCGGGGGACGAGGAGTTCATGTTCCGCCACGCGCTCCTGCGGGAGGGGGCCTACGAGATGCTCACCGAGACGGATCGCGTCCTCGGGCACCGGCTCGCGGCCGCCTTCCTGGAGGAGCGAGGCGCGAGCGATCCCGCGATGCTCGCCGAGCACCTCGAGCGCGGGCTGGACCTTCCGCGCGCCGGGAGCTTCTACCTGCGCGCCGCCGAGCAGGCGCTCCGGGGGAGCGATCCGGACGCGGCGATCGCGCGCGCCCGGCGAGGGCTCGAGTGCGGCGCGCCGGACGCGGTGCACCTCAGCTTGCTCGGCGTGCTCTCGGAGGTCCACGCGTGGCGCAGCGAATGGGACCAGGCCTTCCTGTACCTCGACGAGGCGCAGCGCCTCCTGACGCCGGGGAGCATGCCCTGGGTGAGGACGGTGCCCGCGAAGATGACCGCGGACATCCACCTCGGCAGGCTCGACGAGCTCATGACGACGGTGCGCACGCTGCAGGCGGTCGAGCTCTCCCCGGAGGGGGTCGCCTCGGCGGCGTTCGCGCTCGCGGCCGGGAGCTACTACGCGGCGCAGCTGGGCGAGTTCAGGCTCGCCGACGCGCTGACGAGGCGGGTGCGCGAGGTGACCGAGCCGGTCGCGGAGCGGGACCCCGTCGCGCGCGGGTGGCTGCAGACCGCGCTGGCGTTCCACGAGGCGTGGCGGGACGGGGACCTGTGGACGGGCCTGTGCATGGCCGAGGCGGCGCGCGCGAGCTTCGTGCAGGCGGGGTACTGGCGCGGCTCGATCGTCGGGCAGGTGGCGATCGGGATGAACGCCCTGCTGCTCGGCGATCTCCGGCGGGCGGAGCGCGAGCTCGGCGAGACGATGCCCGCGGGGGAAGAGCTCGGGCCGGTCTCGTGGCTCCGGACGTTCCTGTGCATCGAGGTGCAGATCGACCTCGGCGCGCTCGACCGCGCGCGCGCCGAGACGGGGAGGATGCTGGGGGTGGGGCTCGAGCGGCGCACCCCGCTGCAGCAAGGGTTCGCGCGCTGGGCGCTCGCGAGCCTGCTCCGCCGCGAGGGAGACCTCGAGGCCGCGGAGCGCGAGGCGCTGGCCGCGATCGAGCTCCTCGCGTCGTTCCCGCTGGAGCAGGTGGGGGCGAAGGCGCTGCTGTCCTCGATCCTGCTCGCCGCGGGCCGCGCCGCGGACGCGCTCGCCACGGCGCGGGAGGTCGCGTCGGCCCACGAGCGCTGGAGCGCGCCGGGGTACAAGAGCACGCTGGCCGAGCTCGTCCACGCGGAGGCGCTTCACGCGGCGGGCGACCGGGAGCGCGCGTCCGCGGTCATCGCCGGCGCGCGCGAGCGGCTTCTCGCGCGGGCAGAGGCGCTGCCCGCGGCGCACCGCCCGAGCTTCCTCGACATCCCCGAGAACGCGCGCGTGCTCGATCTCTCCCGGCAGTGGCTGCGCGCCGCGAGCTGACGCGCCGCGGGCGCCAAGCAGCGGCCGGCGGGCGGCCCGCTCCGCCGGACCGCCGCGCCCTGGCGCGCAGGCACGCCGGCGTATGGTAAAAATGTCCTGTGCCTTCCACGATCCCGGTGCGCTCCCCGCGGCTCCACCCCGTCTCGGCGGGATCGCGGCGATGGCTTCCCCGGGCGCTGGCCGGCGCGTGCTGCGCCTGGGCGATGGGCTGCGCGGAGAGCGCTCCCTCCTCGACGGCGCCGGCGGCGCGGGTCGCCTCACCGGCGCGGGCCGCTGCGCCGGCGCCCGCCGCGAGCGCCGCGCCCGCCGGCACGCCGCCGGCGTCTCCGCCGACAGCGGGGGCGCCATCTGGCGACGCGCCGGCGCGCGAGCGCTGGGTCGGTACGCTGGCGCTGACGAAGGGCTCGCAGCCCCTCATCGCCGGGAGGATGCTGCCGAGCGAGGACGCCGAGCGATGGCTCGGCCCCGACTGGCGCGCGCTGACCGGGCAGCGCGTCCGCGTGCTGGCGGTGCTGCGGGACCACGTCTGCGAGCCGCACGCTCAATGCATGATCGGGGGGATCATCCCGCTGCTGGAGCAGGTCGCGTCCGTCGAGCTGTGCAGCGGCGCGGGCTCCTCCGGCGGGGCGGCGGTCGTCGATTGCGCGCCGTCGCCGGCCCAGAAGGAGCGCTGTCAGGACGAGTGCCGCACGTTGAGCGAGGACTGCGGCCGGCGCGCCGACGGCGACCGCGGAGGGCTGCGCCGCTGCGGGTGCGCCAAGGTCACGTGCGAGCAAGGCTGCGAGGAGACCGGCGAGCCCGCCTTCACGTGCAGGTGACCGCTCCCTGCCGGCAAGGGCAGGGGGCTACCAAGAGGACAAAACGACGAAGGCCGCCTGGCACCCGCCAGGCGGCCTCCGCGAGCTAGCCTCCGCTGCGCTGGATCAGGCGCCTTCGCGCGCGAGCACAGGCGCCGGCGCCGGCCTGGCCGGGGGTTCGCTCTCGACGGCATGCGCGCCGCCCTCGCCGAGCGAGTAGGCCTCTTCGCCGTGGAGGGCGACGTCGAGGCCCTCGTCCTCGATCTCCTCGTCGACCCGGAAGCCCATCACCGCGCTGATCCCCTTCACGAGCACGAAGGTGACCACCGCCGCGTAAGCCGCCGCCACCGCGGCCGCGATCACCTGCTCGGTGAGCAGCGCCGAGTTGCCCTTCAGCAGGCCGTCCTGACCGGCCGAATTCCACACCGTGGAGGCGAACACGCCGGTGAGCAGCGCGCCGAGCAGCCCGCCCACGCCGTGGATGCCGAACGCGTCCAGGCTGTCGTCATAACCCAGCTTGCCCTTCAGCATCACGGCGCCGTAACACACCCCGCCCGCCGCGAGCCCGATCGCGACAGACGCCATCGGGCCGACGAAGCCCGCCGCCGGGGTGATGGCGACGAGGCCCGCGACGAGCCCGGACGCCACGCCGAGGAGCGACGGCTTGCCGAAGCGCACGGCCTCGATCAGCGCCCACGCGAGCGCCGCGATCGCCGCGGCGATGTGCGTGTTCACGAACGCCACCGAGGCGAGCCCGTTCGCCGCGAGCGAGGAGCCGCCGTTGAAGCCGAACCAGCCGAACCACAGGAGGCCGGCGCCGAGCAGCGTCATGGTGAGGTTGTGCGGCACGATCTTGCGCGTCGGGTAGCCCTTGCGCTTGCCGAGCATGATCGCCATCACGAGCGCGCTCGCGCCCGAGGAGAGGTGAACGACGGTGCCGCCGGCGAAGTCGAGCGCGCCGCGCGCGAGGAGCCACCCGCCAGGGTTCCAGACCCAGTGGCAGAGCGGGCTGTAGACGAGGAGCGACCAGAGCAGCGTGAACACCACATACGAAGAGAACTTGATGCGCTCGGCATAAGCGCCCGAGATCAGCGCCGGTGTGATGATGGCGAACATCATCTGGAACACCATGAACAGGAGGTGAGGCACCGTCATCCCGGCGCGCGGCTCGGTGCCAACGCCGTTCAGGAACGCGTGGTCGAGGCCGCCAATGAACCCGCCTTTGGATTCGGCGAACGCCAACGAGTACCCGAGCGTCACCCACGCCAGGGTCACGATCCCCATGGCGAAAAAGCTGTGCATGAATGTGCTGAGCGTGTTCTTCGTTCGGACCATGCCCCCGTAAAACAGGGCCAGCGCTGGCGTCATCAGCAGAACCATTGCCGACGAGACCAGGAGCCAGGTGGTGTCCGAGGCGTTGATTTCGTTCACTGGTGGCCTCCTCGACGGCGACACTAAGAGAAGGCAGTTTTCCGGAATGTTTCGTCGGCATATACTTCGTGACAGCACGAAGCATACCGCGACGACGCAGCGAGTCAGCGCGTGGGCGCCTCCGCGGTCAGCGCGCTGGCCGACTCGCTCCTGCAGCGGGTCGATGAATTTGCAGTGAGACTATATCGCCTGTGGGCCCGAGGGGGCGTGAGGCGGCGGGAGATGAAGCGTTATCCGCGCCCGCTGGACTCGATGCTCTCGCGCACCCGATCGAGCGCGGCCCGCACCTCGGGATCGCGATCGAGCGCAGCGGGCGGCGCCGGCAGCCGGAGCGACCAGTTCTGCGGCCCCACGGTCCCCGGGACGTTGATCCGATCGCGCGTGGCCAGCACGTCCTGGAGGAGCAGCAGCACGAGCTCGCTCTTCGAGCCGAGGATCAGGTCGAGCAGCGCGCGGTGGGTCTCCTTCGTGAACTGCGGGCCGAGCTCTTGCCGGCGCGGCGCGAGCTGCGGCAGCTCGAGGACCCCGGCGCGCTCCCGGTCGTCCCGCGACTCCCACCACACCACCACGGAGTCGGTGTCATGCGTCCCGAAGCAGGCCACCGAGAGCGCCGGATACTCCGCCGGATCGCGGAACACGACGTCGTTCTTCTCCCAGATCAGCACCTTGTAGCCCGGCACCCCGAGCTTCGAGAGCGACTCCCGGACCCACCCCGGCACCGCGCCGAGATCCTCCGCCACGAGCTGCGCCCCGGTCTCCGCCGCCCCCGCCAGCATCGCCCGCACGACCCGATCGCCGTGGTCGCGCTGCTCCGCCTCCTCCGCGGGATCGAAGGTCGCCCTGGGCCGCTCGCCCCCCGGGGGCGTTTGCCCTCGCTCCGGGAAGATGTACGTCCGGTAGAAGCCGACCAGGTGATCGATGCGGAACCGGTCGTAGAGCAGCCCCGTGTAGCGGCAGCGCCGCCTGAGCCACGCGAAGTCGTTCTCGCGCATCCGGGCCCAGAAATACGGCGGGAGCCCCCACCGCTGCCCCTCGGTGTCGAACTGGTCGGGCGGCGCGCCGACCGTCATGTCGTGCCGGAACTCGCCCTGGTGCGCCCACACGTCGGCGCTGTCGCGCGACACCATGAACGGGAGATCCCCCATGATCTCCACGCCCTTGCCCCGCAGATCCGCGCGCGCCGCCTCCCACTGCGCGTGCGCGAGCCACTGGACGTACTCGTAATAGAGGATGTCCCGCGCGCGCTCGCGCCGCAGCGCCTCGATCACCTCCGGCCTGCGCTCGCGGATCGCCTCGGGCCAGTCCCACCACGCCCTGCCCTCGAAGGCGTCCTTGAACGCGCGGAACTGCGCGTAGTCGGGCAGCCAGTCCGACTGCCGCTTCACGAACTCGCCGAGCTCGGCCGCGCGCGGCGTCTGCTTCGCGTGGTGCTCGCGCTCGAACACGTCGAAGGCGAAGCGCAGCGCCCGCCCCTTCACGCGGCGCACGAGATCGTAGTCGACGCGCGCGCTGTTCCGCGCGCGATCGAGCGCCCCGAGGTCGTCGCCGAGCGCCTCGCCGAGGCGCTCCGCCGGGAGCTCGGGCACGGCGGACAGCGAGATGAACATCGGATCGATCCCGAACGCGGAGAGCGCCATGTACGGCGACGTCTCGCCCCCCGACACCTCGCCGAGCGGCAAGAGCTGCACGAGGCGAAGGCCCGCGGCGCGCATCCACGCGGCGAACTCGGGGAGATCGCCGATCTCGCCGATGCCCCACGAGCGATCGCTGCGCAGGGAGAAGAGCGGCACCGTCACGCCCGCGATGCGGCGGCGCGCGCCGGAACCGGGACCGGAAGGCGACGATGAGCTCTGGGACTGATTTTCAGCAGAGGGGGAAGACATGGGCGTTTTTCGCTTGGCTCCAGGCGTTCGGGGGCGAAGTCTATCCCGGGTCGCGCCGCCCTGGATGCTCCTTCTGCGCCCGTGCGGTACCGCCGCCGCGCCGCCGCCGAGGCCGCGGCCGCCGCCGAGCTCGCGCAGGAGGGGGAGGGGGCCGCGACATCGCGCGCGGCGCGAGGGCGGGCCCGCCGAGCGGCCGGACGGCGGGCGATCCCGGGGGCGGGGACCGAAAAATCAGGCCGCGCGCGCTTGTTTCTCGACAGCGGCGCCGATCTCGCGAATAGGGCGGCTTCACAGGTTTTTCAGATGACCAGACGCATATGGCCCGGCACGCCCACCCCGCTCGGCGCCGTCTTTGACGGCGAGGGGGTCAACTTCACGCTCTTCTCCCAGTCCGCCACCAAGGTCGAGCTCTGCCTCTTCGAGGCCGTCGACGACGTCGTGGAGCGCGAGCGCATCGAGCTCCCCGAGCGGACGGCCCACGTCTTCCATGGCTACGTGCCGGGGCTCAAGCCCGGCCAGCTCTACGGCTACCGGGTGCACGGGCCCTACGACCCGCGCTCCGGGCAGCGCTTCAACCCGGCGAAGCTCCTCGTCGATCCCTACGCGTACGCGCTCTCCAGCGAGCCGAACTGGAAGGCGCCGCTCTTCGCCTACGACCGCGGGGGGCACCCCGAGCGCGGCGAGGGCGGCCCTGCCCGGCCCAAGGAGGCGGGCCGGGACGGCGCGGCGCCCGAGAAGGGCGAGGGCGGGCGCAAGACGGCGAGCGATCGCCGCGCCGCCGAGGCGCGCGGGAAGGACTCCACGCCGCCGCCCCCGCCGGCCCCGCTCGACGACCTGGAGATCTGCCACCGCGACAGCGCCTGGGGCGCGCCGAAGTCCGTCGTCGTCGACCACCGCTTCGCGTGGGACGGCGACCGGCCGCCGGCGACGCGCTGGCAGGACACGATCATCTACGAGGTCCACGTCAAGGGCTTCACCCAGCGGCACCCGGGCATCCCGAAGGAGCTGCGCGGCACCTACGCCGGGCTCGCCTCCGAGGCGGCGATCGCCCACTTCAAGAAGCTCGGCGTGACGGCGATCGAGCTGCTCCCTGTGCACGAGATGGCGAGCGAGCGCGAGATCTGGGAGCGCGGCCTCGTCAACTACTGGGGCTACAACACGCTCGCGTACCTCGCGCCCGCGGGCCGCTACGCGTCGAGCGGGCGGCTCGGCCAGCAGGTGACCGAGTTCAAGGCGATGGTGAAGGCGCTCCACGCCGCCGGCATCGAGGTGATCCTCGACGTCGTGTACAACCACACGGCGGAGGGGAACCACCTCGGCCCGACGCTCTCCCTGAAGGGGATCGACAACTGGACCTACTACCGGCTCGTGCCGCACAACCCGCGCTACTACATGGACTTCACGGGCTGCGGGAACACGGTGAACACGCGTCATTATCAGACGCTCCAGCTGGTGATGGACAGCCTGCGGTACTGGGTGACCGAGATGCACGTCGACGGCTTCCGCTTCGATCTCGCGTCGGCCCTCGCCCGCGGTCACCATGACTTCGACCGCCTGAGCTCGTTCTTCGACATCATCCATCAGGATCCGGTCCTCTCGCGCACGAAGCTCATCTCGGAGCCGTGGGACGTGGGCGAGGGCGGCTATCAGGTCGGCAACTTCCCGGTCCTCTGGACGGAGTGGAACGATCGTTACCGCGACTCGGTGCGCCGCTTCTGGAAGGGAGATCTGCTGGCGGCCGACCTCGGCTACCGGCTCACCGGGTCGAGCGATCTGTACGCGTCCAGCGGGCGCCGCCCTTACGCGAGCATCAATTTCGTGACGGCGCACGACGGCTTCACGCTGAACGATCTCGTCTCGTACAACGAGAAGCACAACGAGGCGAACGGCGAGTGCAACCGGGACGGCACGAACAACAACCACAGCTACAACCACGGTGTCGAGGGCCCCTCCAGCGACCCCGCTGTCGTCGAGCTGCGCGAGCGACAGAAGCGCAACCTCCTCGCGACGCTCCTCCTCTCGCAGGGGGTGCCGATGATCAACGCCGGCGACGAGATCGGAAAGACGCAGCTCGGCAACAACAACGCTTACTGCCAGGACAACGAGCTCTCCTGGCACGACTGGGACCTCGACGAGCGGCGGAAGCAGCTCTTCGAGTTCACCTGCCGCCTCATCGCCCTGCGCCGCAGCCAGCCCGTGCTGCGCCGGCGGATGTTCTTCTCGGGCGGTTACGTGCACGGGAGCGGGCTCAAGGACATCGTGTGGTTCCGCCCCGACGGCGCCGAGATGACGCCGGAGGACTGGACCCACCCGAACGCCCGGGCGATCGGCTACCTGCTCGGGGGCGACGCCCTGTCGGCGCTCGGTCCGCGCGCCGAGCCGATCTCCGGCGACACGCTGCTCGTGCTCATCAACGCGAACCACTCGCCGCTGGAGTTCGTGCTGCCCGCGATCGAGTTCGGCGAGCGGTGGGAGGTGCTCGTCGACACCCGCACCGCCGGGGAGCCGGCGCGCACGGTGCCCGCGAGGGCAGGGGGAGAGCGCTACCTGCTCGTCGACCGGTCCGTGGCCGTGCTGCGGCTCCTGGAGCGCAAGGAGAAGAAGAAGGTCAAGCGGGTGAAGGCGCAGCGGGCGTAGTCGCCCCGGCGCTCTCTCTCAGACGGCGATGCGTTGATGTCACCCGTGAAGCGCTGTTCGATCACGTTCAGGCCACGCGAACCCGTGTCGCGCGACCGGTGTCGTGCGGTGCAACCGATGTTGTGTCGCGGCCTGGACGCGCACATCGGCGGCGGACCGGGGGGCATGAGGGGGGCGCTGCTGCTCCGGTGCGGCGGGCGGCGTCCGTGGCCCGTACCCTCGGCGCCAACCATCAACAAGTACAGCAGCGCTGCGCCTCGCGACGCTGCCGCGTGGGCCTTCACGTGCACGTGCGCGAGGAGGGCGGGGCGTTCGCCGTTCAAAGGCATCCGCATTCGCGATACGCTGAGGTCATGTCGTCGCCTCTCTCCTCAGGTCGTTGTCCCATGGACGCATCGACCGGTCCGGGAAACGGCGGCGGCACGAAGATCACCGGCGTGCTGCAGCCGCCCTCCCTGGAGCGACCGCCCGATTCCTCGGCGAGAGACGCCGCGCGCGACGCCACCACGCTGGGCGGGCAGCCTGCGCCGCTCGGTCCTCCTGCGGTGGCCGGCGCAGGGCGGGACGAGGCGCGCTCCGCGCTCCTTCCGGGCCGTGTGGTGGCCGGGCGGTACCGGCTCGTGCATCCGCTCGGCCAGGGCGCGATGGGCGAGGTGTGGTGCGCGCACGACAGCGTCCGGCGCTTCGAGGTCGCGCTCAAGTTCCTCGTGCTCCCGCGCCACAACCTGGCCATCGACGCGATGGAGCGCTTCCGCTTCGAGGCGCAGGTCGCGGCCCAGCTCGGGCGGAAGACCGATTTCATCGTCACGGTGCACGACGCCGGTGAGGATCCCGAGGCGGGCCCGTTCCTCGTCATGGAGTACGTGCGCGGCCGGTCCCTCCGGCAGCTGATCCACGCGCGAGGGCCGGTGCCCGCGGCCGAGCTGGCCGCGCTCCTCCGTCAGATCGGAGAGGCCCTCTCGGTGGCGCACGGCCTCGGGATCGTGCACCGCGACATCAAGCCGTCGAACATCCTGCTCCGCGAGGGGCGCGACGGGCGCCTGCGCGCCAAGGTCGCCGATTTCGGGATCGCCAAGTGGATCCGCCAGGATCTGGCGGCCGATTTCCCGCGACAGACCGCGGAGGGCGTGGTGCTGGGCACGCCGGGCTACCTCAGCCCGGAGCACACGTGCGACGGGCACGCGGACCCGCAGCTCGACATGTGGGCCCTCGCGGTGGTCGCGCACGTTGCGCTCACCGGCCAGCAGCCGTTCGCCGGCCGCACCATCGCCGATGTGCTCTCCTCTATCCTCGCGGGCGCGCGCCCCCCGCTGTCGACGCTGTGCCCCGGCGCGCCGCCGGAGCTGGAGACGTGGTTCGCCCGCGCCTTCGCGCTGGATCCGGCGGAGCGGTTCCCCTCGATCGAGCCGATGATCTCCGCCTTCGTGGCCGCGGTCGGCCCTTCGGCCGCGCCGAGCGCGCCGGCGCCCGCCGCGCCGGTTCGACGGACCGGGCTGCACCTCGCGGCGGCTGGCCTCGTCGTGGCGCTCGGGCTGGGGCTTCTGCTCACCACAGCGCTGTCCTCGCAGCGCCTGGAGGCCGCCGCCGAGCTGCGGGTGATCAGCGGCGAGGTGCTCTCCGCCGCCCGCGGCGCTCTCGTGGCGCAGGCGCCCGCGGCACCCCAGGCGGGCGCGACCTCGACGGCTCCCGCGGCCGGGCCCGCGACGGCGCCGCCCCCCGCCCCGCAGCCTGCGGAGCCCGCGCCGCTGCCGGCCGCGGCGAGCCCCGTCCCGACGTCTCCGGCGCTCGCGCCGCGGCCAGCCTCGGCGCGCACCGTTCGTGCGCCCGGCGCGCCGGCGAGCACCGGCAAAGCGCCCGCGCGGAAGCGGACGACCGACGCAGGCAAACAGAAGAGCGCGATCTTCTGAGCGCCGATGCGCGTAACCGATCCTTCGCCACCCGAGTCCAGCGGCCGCCGGCGGCGAGATCCGCCGGCGGACCCGCGGCGCACAGAGGGGTTGACCGGGAACCGAACATCGGCTCCTTGGCGGGTCTCTCGCGGTCCTCTTACGGACGAGCGATCAGGGGATCCGCTTCGAGATCCACGCGACGATATCGGCCAGCACGATCGACGGGATCGCCGGCGGAGGCTACCCGACCAAGGTCGGCTGCCTCGAGGCCCCGCTCCTGCACAGGGCCGCCGAAGGGGCCTTCTCCCGCGCCTCCGGGGGGTATAGTCCGTCTCGGATATGAGCGTCCCGTTGCGTCCTCCCGAAGCCATCCTGCGTGCCGATGGGGACCCCGACGACCGCGGCGACCCGGTGAAGCGGCGGGGCCTCGACAGCGACGTCGAGGAGCAAAAGCGGACTCAGGCGCGGATCGCCGGCGAGCACCGCCTCCTGGAGATGATCGCCCGCGGCGAGCCCATGTCCGCCATCCTCGAGGGCGTCGTCCGTCTCGTGGAAGGCGCTGCGAGCGGGCTGCACGCGTCGATCCTCCTGCTCGACGAGGACGAGCGGACGTTGCGGCACGCCGCGGCGGTGACCTTGCCGCGGAGCTACACCGAGGTCATCGACGGCGCTGCGATCGGCCCCGAAGCGTTCTCGTGCGGCACGGCGGTGTGGCGACGGGAGCTGGTGGTCATCGCCGACATCGAGACGGATCCGCTCGGGGCTCTCTTCCGGGCGCAGGCGCTGGCTCACGGCCTTCGCGCCTGCTGGTCGGTGCCCATGCTGTCGTCCGACGGCCGGGCGCTCGGCGCGTTCGGCATCTACGCCACGGAGCCGCGGACGCCGACGAAGGCCGACCTCGAGCTGCTCGAGCGGTGCGCGCACGTGACGAGCATCGCGATCGAGCGCAGCCAGGCGGAGGAGGCGCTCCGGCGCAGCGAGGCCTACCGCGCCGAGGCGGAGCGCCTCAGCCGCACCGGGAGCTTCGGTTATGACATCGAGAGCCGGGAGTTCACCATGTCCGACGGCACCTGCGAGATCGTCGGCTTCCCGCGCAAGCCCCGACCCACGCTGGCGCAGCTGTCCAGCCGCATCCACCCGGGCGACCGCGAGCGGGTCGCGGACATCGTGCGGCAGGCGCTGCGCGACGGCGCCACCTTCGACTACGAGCACCGCCTCGTGATGGACGACGGGTCGGTGAAGCTGGTCCGCGTCCTCGGCGGGATGCGCGTCGCCGCCTCCGGGAGGATCGAGCTCGTCGGCGCCGCGACGGACATCACGGCGAGCAGGCGCGCGGCCGACGAGCTGCAGCAAGCGCAGGCGGCCCTCATGCACGTCACGCGCGTGACGACCCTCGGCGAGCTCGCGGCCTCGATCGCCCACGAGGTGAACCAGCCGCTCGCGGCGATCGTCGCGGACGCGAACGCCGCGCTCAACTGGCTCGCCGCCGATCCGCCCGACCTCGAGAAGGTGCGCGCGTCGCTCACCGCGATCGTCGGCGACGGGGAGCGCGCAGGCCAGGTGCTCCTGCGGATCCGCTCGCTGCTGTCACGATCGGCGCCCCGTCATCACCTGTGCAGCCTCAACGAGGTCATCCGCGAGGTCGTCCCGCTCGTGGCCACCGAGCTGGGGCGTCGCGGCATCTCCGTCCAGCAGGCGCTGCTCCACGATCTGCCGCAGGTGCCGGGCGATCCCGTGCTGCTGCAGCAGGTGGTCCTGAACCTGCTGCTCAACGCGGGCGAGGCCTCGAAGGACGTGCCGCCGGAGCGGCGCCGCGTGGTGATCCGCTCGTTCGTCGAGCGGCGATCGAGCGGGTCCTTCGTGCACGTGGCGGTCGAGGACGCCGGCGTCGGGTTCGGCGGCGCGAAGGACAGGGCGCGCCTGTTCGACGCGTTCTACACGACCAAGGAGAGCGGCCTCGGCATGGGCCTGTCGATCAGCCGCTCGATCATCGAGCGGCACGGCGGCAAGCTGTGGGCGAGCGAGAACGAGACCTTCGGGGTGACGTTCCAGTTCGCGATCGAGGTGGCGCCGTGATCACGGAGGCGTCCGTGGCCTCGAGCTCCTCACCGAGACGTTCCGCGCCGAGGAGCTGATTCGCGCGATCCGTGAGGCGCTCGCCTGGCGGAGGGCGGTCCGCGCCCGCCGCGCCGCCCGCGCGATCCAGGCAACGGGGCCTGACCTCGACACCCGACCTTGGTCGGGTTCTCTGCGCCGGCCGTGTCGCGGTACATCGTCCGCTCCGAGGACCCATGTCAAGGAGCCGTGCCATGAATGCAATCTCGAGCGCCGTCACCGCGCCCAACCAGTTTGTCGAGTCGAGCGGCCGGAAAATCGCCTATCGCTCCGTGGGAGTGGGAAAGCCGATCGTGCTGTGCACGCGCTTCCGCGGCAACATGGATGTCTGGGATCCCGCCTTCCTCGACGCCCTGGCGGCCCACGGCTTCCGGGTGATCACGTTCGATTACAGCGGCCTCGGCCTCTCGACGGGCGAGAGGAGCTACGCCCCTCCCTCGCTCGCCAGGGACGCGATGGACCTGATCGAGGCGCTGGACCTGAAGGACGTGGTGATCGGCGGCTGGTCGCTCGGCGGGCTGGCTGCCCAGGTCGCGGTGGCCATGTTTCCGGAGCGGCTCAGCCACGCTGTCCTGATCGGCACCGCGCCGCCCGGTCCGAACGTCAAGCCCGCAGAGCAGCTGTTCTACGACACGGCGGCGATTGCTTCGTACGGCCTGGACGAGGAGATCATCCTGTTCTTCGAGCCGCGGTCCCCGGCGAGCCGGGAGGCCGCGCGGCGCTCGGTCGGCCGCATCGCGCAGCGAACGCAGGATCGCAGCGTCCCCGTCCCCGTCGACTGGGCCGTTGCCTACCTCGGCAACAGGCCGCACAGCCCGCTCTTCCCCGCCGATGCCGTGCTGGAGGCCTTGAAGGTCACCCACCTTCCGATCCTGCATGTCGGCGGGGATCACGACATCATCTTTCCGGTCGAGAACTGGTACGCGCTCAACCAGCAGCTGCCGACGGTGCAGCTCTTGACCTACCCGCGGGCCGGCCACGGGCCGCACCACGAGCACCCGGAAGCCACGGCCCAGCACGTCGCGGCCTTCGTGCGCAGCACGTCGTGACCGACGACCGCGGGGAGCGCCGCGGCGAGGACGCCGGCGCCGCGACCACCCTCCGGGCGGGATCGAGCCCGATGTCGTTGATGGCGGTGAGCCCGTCGGCCCTGAAATCACGCACCAGGGTGGAGCTCGTCGACGTGACCCAGTAGACGGCCGGGGGCGCGTTTACCGAGACGAGGTATCCATCCCTGTATCGCTCGACAGCCTCCGTCGAGGGTGGAGTCGCCGCCGCTCGTTGCGCCCTGGATATCGCGCGTGGCGGCGGACCGGCGCTCGAAGGCGGCACCTGTCATGTCGGAGCGCTCGTGCTGGACGACGGCGCGGCGCTCGGGGACCACGCGCGAAGGCACCACCGTCGGGTCGACGCTCACGGCGAGGCGAGGGCCCCCTTCGACAGCGTCTGCTCGACGAGCGTCACCCAGTAGCTCGCGCCGATGGGCAGGATCGCGTCGTTGAAGTCGTAACCAGGGTTGTGCAGCATGCGGCTCTCGCCGGCGACGCCGTTGCCGAGCCAGACGTAGGCGCCGGGCCTCTCGCGCAGCATGAACGCGAAGTCCTCGGCGCCCATCGTGGGTTGAATGTCGGTGAGCACCTTGTCACCGCCGATCACCTGCGTCATCGCCGCGATCGCCATGGCGACCTCTTTCGGTGTGTTGATGATGGGCGGGTAGCGGCGCTCGTACCGCACCGTGACCTTGCAGCCATGAGCGGCGGCGATGCCGTCGCAGACGCGGCGTATGGCGCCCTCGACGAGCGCCTGCACCTCGGGCTTGAGCGCCCGCGCCGAGCCGCGCAGCGTGACCTCGTCCGGGAGCACGTTCCACGTGTCGCCGGCGTGGAACTGCGTGACGCTGACCACCGCCGCGTCGACCGGGCTCACGCCGCGGCTCACGATCGCCTGCAGCGCCTGCACGAGCGCGCTCCCCGCGACGATCGCATCGACGCCGTGGTGAGGCATCCCCGCGTGGGCGCCGCGGCCCGTGATCTTGATCTCGAAGATATCGAAGCTCGCCATCATGATCCCGGGCATCACGGCGAACTGGCCGGTGGGAATGCCAGGCCAGTTGTGCATGCCGAAGACGGCCTCCACCGGGAACTTCTCGAACAGGCCATCTTCGACCATCACGCGGCCGCCCCCCTCGTTCTCCTCGGCGGGCTGGAAGATGAAGTGGACGGTGCCGTCAAAGGCCCTCGTCTCGGCGAGGTGCCTGGCGGCGCCGAGGAGCATCGTCGTGTGCCCGTCGTGGCCGCAGGCGTGCATCCTCCCTTCGTTCCGCGAGCGATGGGCGAACGTATTCGCCTCGTGGACATGCAGCGCGTCCATGTCCGCCCGGAGCCCGATGGCGCGGTGGCCCGACCCGGCCCTCAGCGTGCCCACGACGCCGGTCTTCGCGAGGCCGCGGTGGACCTCCACACCGAAGGACGAGAGCTTCTCCGCCACGAAGTCCGAGGTGCGGGCCTCCTCGAACGCGGTCTCGGGGTGGGCGTGGAGGTCACGGCGCCACGCGGTCATTTCAGTGTGGAGGGCGTCGATTCGAGGGATGGTGGGCATGGCGAAGGTCCTAGAGTCCCTTGGCGTCGAAGGTGACGAGCCGCAGCTCGCAGGTATACCGCTTGCCGTCCGCGTCCGTCAGCCAGAGATCATCGATGCACGGCAGCATCTCGGAGACGCTCACCTTCGCCGACGCGTCCAGCTCGCCGGCGCGCCGGAGGATCTTGGCGAGGGTGTCCACGAAGATCGGGCTGTCGAGGTCCGCGTAGTACGGCTTGGCCTCGAAGGGCGACTTGAGGAAGATGAACCGCGGCAGCCCGTGCGCGCGCTGCCAGCGCCGCGCCGCGAGCCAGCGAGCGAGCGGCTCCTCCTCGCGCGCGAAGGTCACCTGCGACGCGATGAAGCGCCAGCGCTCGCGCGCGACCACGAGATCGCCGATCTTGAGCCGCGGCGTGTGGTCCTCGGCCGGCAGGACGTCGAGGGCGTTGGTGACCATCGACGAGAGCATCATGCCCATGAAATCGAGGAGGCCGCCGCGGTAGCCGCCGCCCCGCGCGTGGACCTCCAGCGCCCCGTCCTGGTCCACCACGACGAGATCCGCCACGCGCAGCGTCCGCGCCGCAGGCGCGGGAGAAGGCTCCGGTGAGAACGCATAGCGGAAGTCCCCGGAGCCCAGGGCGATCTCGTTGATGCGCTGGCACCATTGCGCCTTCGGCAGCACGGGGATGACGCTCGGGGCCGGGTTGTCGAGCTCCCAGAGATCGATGAGCTCGCGCATCGACGGGTGCTGGAAGGCGAAGCAGGACGCCGTCAGCGTGTGCGTCAGGTGCATCTCGCCCATGACGAGCTCGCACTCCCCCCGGCGTAGGGCCTCCACGTCCCTGGCCGCGATCATCAGATCGGGGCACATATAACGAGCCCTGGCCCAGCCCGGGCGCGGCACGTCGAACGCGCGCCGCACGTCCGCCAGCAGCGCGGCCGGATCCCGCTCGACGGAGCGCGCGCCGGACGGCACCCCGAGGATCTCGGCCCAGCGGCGCTGCAGCTCGCGCTGCACCTCTCCGACCCACTCCGGCATGCCGCGCATCTCCCGCATCCACGGCTCGATCTCGGCGAGGGCCTTGTGGAACACCGTGAGCTCGACCGGGCCGCCGCCCTGCTGCGCCGAGAGCCGCTCGAACAGGTCCCGCAGCACCCCGAGGTAACGGCGCGCGACCTCGTAGGTCACCCAGCGGCCGCTGAGCAGCAGGAGCGACAGCGGCGGAGCGAGCTTCTGGAGCAGCGGAGCGCCGATCTCCAGGTCGAGATCGCGCCTGCAATCCTCGTAGACGAGCGTGCGCGCCGCGTACATCTCCCCATCGGAGCGCGTCGTGGCCGCGCCGGTCAGCCGGTGGAACGTGTCCTCCAGGCGCGTCATGGCGGCGTCGAGCGCCCGGGAGTCGCCGGCCGCGGCGGCGACCTCGTCGCGCGCCCGCTCGAGCTCGTCGAGCGGCAGGAGCGCGCGCTCGCGGAGCGCCTGATCCTCGATCCCCGCGAGCGCGCGCCGCAGCGCCTCTTCCGGCGACAGCTGGAGCGCGACCTCGAAGTCCCAGGCCATGACGCCCATCGCGCACGCCCTGTCGAGGATCTCGAACACCTCCGCTTCACCGCCGAGCCCGAGCGACGGGTCGCTGGTGAGCCGCCGCGCGAGCGCCCTCGCGGTGGTCACGCCGTCGCAGCCCTCGAGGACCGCAGCCTGCGCCGGCGTGAGCGGCATCGCTCCGACGGTCGGCACCTGCAGAGCGCCCCCATCGACGCGGATGTAGGGGAGCAGCCGGGGCGCCGCGAACGGCCTGAGGTCCGGGTCCGCGCTCAACCGCGACGCGATCGCGTCGATGGCCCAGCTCTCGAAGTAGACCCTCCGCGCGGCGAGCAGGCCTGGCCCGGGCCGGGCGGCGATCGCCTCGGGGCCGAGGCCGATCCGGCACCAGCCGATGGGCCCGAAGAAGCCGATGGAGTCGTTCTTGACGCAATAACGTTGCAGGTAGGAGGCGACGAGCGCCTCTCTCTGCCGCGTCTTCTTGTCCCGGTGGCCGGGCGGCTTGCGCAGGATGCCGTCGAGCCCCGTGTGCAGGGCGCGCCGGTTCTGCCAGACCACCGCCTCGCGGAACCGGTCGTCCTGCACCGCCGCGCGCAGCGCCTCGCTGACGCGCGCGGTCTCCACCTCGAACGAGCGCTGCAGATCCGCGTGGATCACGCTCTTCGCCGGGGCGGCCCCTCCGGCGTCGAGCACCCTGTCGAGCATGGCGGCGGTCCCGGGGGCCGCGAGCGACAGAATGGTCTGCGCCGCGAACCCCGCGCCGCGAACACACGCGACAGGCCACAACCCGAACGGTCCACCGGCCAGCGGCACCAGGTGGCTCGACGCGCCGCCTTCGACGTCCTGCTCGGACGGGCGGCGCGCCTGGCCCTCAATGTCTGAAGCAGGCGCTTCGGCGGCGAGTCTCATCGTGACAGACATGATTTCTCATCCGTGGCATGGCGCCTGGTGCGAGCGGCGCCGCGCGTGTCTCACGCGTCGCCCGCAGCCTCCGGGGATCCCGTCTCCGGGGCGCTCGGCGGGGCGACGACCTTGGTCATCTCGGCGTGACTTATCTGCGAGAACAGGGACAGGTAGGGCATGAGGAGCGCTCGTGACCACGAGGAGGGGAACCACATGTAGCTGTACAGGGGGTGACCCACCGCGCCGCGGCGTCGCTTCGTCTTCCACGTGCCGCCGCTGAGCCATATCCGCTTGGCGCCGAGCGCCACGGCGCGCTTGATCGGCTCGTAGAAGACGAGGCTGAAATACAGCGGCGAGTCGTCCAGCCCCTGATCCTCGGTGCGGCCTACGCGGTAGACCCAGAGGTCGTCCCCCTTGTGGAGGATCGAGGCGAAGCCGACGACGGTGGAGCCGTTGCGCGCCACGATCGCCTCCGCCCTCGGGCCGAGGTGGCGCTCGAGCCGAGCCCAGAACGATTCCGGGTGACGGAAGTGCTCCTCACCGTATTTCGAGTACGTCGTCTCGTAGAGGCGCTCGAGATCGCCGCCCAGGGAGCCGAAATCCGGCGTCACGGTGAATCGTACACCGGCCTCGCCGACCATCCTCATGTCGCGCCTGAAGGACTTTCGCTCCTTGCTCCGGAAGCGCGCGAGGTAGTCGTCGAAGGCCTTGAACTCGGTGTCCAGCCGGTTGTCATAGACGAGGAAGACCTCCTCGAACCCGCTCCCGCGAAGCGATCTCCTGAGCTCGGCGCGCTCGGCGTCGACGCCATAGAAGCAGAGCGGCAGCCGCTCTCTCTGCGCCTCCTCCTTGAGCGCGTCGAGCACCGCGCGGTGCGCCTCCTGCACCGCCGCCGGATCGACGGGCGCCACGGCGATGCCCCCACGGTAGCTGAGCGGGCTCGCGGCGAGCACCCACCCGTCGATCCCCGAGCGGGCCGCCCGCGCGAACGCCCGGTAGGCGTTGACCGCCCGGACGACCCACTGGCTCCAGCGCGCGCTCTCGGGGTTCATCCTGACGAGCTCGTCCTGCCAGGAGACGAAGAAGAACTTCTCCAGCGAATAATGATAGTAGATCGAGCGACTGCGCGTGACGAGGAACGGGCAAACGGCGATGAGGCGGGTCCCCTCGCGCACCAGGACATAACGCAGGGACAGCTCCCCCCGGACGAGCGGCGCCAGATCCAGCGTGTCGAGCATCCGCAGCCAGCGGCGATCGAGGAACACGTCCGCTTCCGCCGTGACGTTGTCGAGCTCCGCGTCGTCCACGGCGTCGAGGGATGTGCAGATGGTCGTCGTCAATCTCACCGATGGCGTTCCTTTCGTTGCACCCGAGCGCCGCGAAGAGGCGCGCCGGCCCCGCGCGGGGCCGGCATGGGGCCGGTCGATGCCCGGCGCCGGCCCGCTCAGGGCGCCTCGCGCCGGGCCCGCTCGATGAGCGCGCGGAGCTTCCGGGCGATGGGCTCGACGCCGGGCGCCTGCAGGATCGAATAGTGGTCGCCCCGCACGCGCTCGACCTCGACGCCCGAGGGCGCCAGCCGCCGCCAGGCGTCCACCGCGTCCGGCGATGAAGCCCGCCCGTCGATGGCCTGAAAGACCGTGATCGTCCCGCCGTACGGTCCGGGCTCATAACCATAGAGAGCCTTCATGTTGCTCATGAAGACACGGCGCAGCGCCGGCAACGCCTCCTCGGGGGGCGGGCTGCCACCCGCGACCCGGGCCAGATCGTTGTCGAACAGGGCGTGAAGGAGGTGATCCGTGTCCGTGGGCGGCGCCCCGGGCCGGACGCCCTCGACCTGCGCGTCGATGAGCGCGAGCACCTCCACGCGCTGCTCGCTGCGCTCGAGCTGCCGCGCCATCTCGAACGCGACGACGCCTCCCATCGACCAGCCGCCGAGCAGGTAAGGCCCCGACGGCTGCACCGACCGCACCGCGCTCACGTAGAGCGCCGCCATCTGCTCCACGCTGGCCGGCGGCGCCTGGGCCCCGTCCAGCCCCGGGGACTGCAGCCCGTAGAACGGCTGCTCCGCGCCGAGCTGCCGCGCGAGCTCGCGGTAACACAGGACGTTGCCCCCCACGGGGTGGACGCAGAAGAACGGCCGCCGCTCGGCGCCGGGCGTGATCGTCACGAGCGGCGAGCTCGGATCGAGGCGCCGCTCATCGCGGAGGAGCGCGGCGAGGCGCTCCACCGTCCCCCCCTGGAACAGCGCCGCGAGCGGCAGCCGCTGGCCGGTGCGCGCCTGGATCTCCGCCATGAGCCGCACGGCCAGGAGCGAGTGGCCGCCGAGATCGAAGAAGTCGTCCCGGACGCCCACGCGCTCGGCGCCCAGCACCGCGGCCCAGATCGCCGCGAGATCCCGCTCCAGCGCGTCCCTCGGCGCGACGAAGCTCTCGGCCGCGCCGCTCCGATCGGGCGCCGGGAGCGCCTTGCGATCGACCTTGCCGTTGGCGTTGAGCGGCAGCGCGTCGAGCAGCACGACGAACGCCGGCACCATGTACTCGGGAAGGAGCTCCCTTGCGTGCTCCTTCAGCAGGGCGGCGGAGCGCGGCGAGCCCGCGGCCGGCACCACGTACGCCACGAGCTGCTTGTCCCCCGGCCGATCCTCCCTGGCCACGACGACCGCCTCGGCCACGCCCGGGTGCCGCTTGAGCGCCGACTCGATCTCGGCGAGCTCGATCCTGAAGCCCCTCACCTTGACCTGGTGGTCCAGCCGGCCGAGGAACTGGAGCTCACCGCTCGGCAGGTACCGCGCGAGGTCGCCGGTCTTGTACATGCGGGCCCCGGGCAGGGGCGAGAACGGATCGGGCAGGAACACGTCGGCCGTGCGCCGGGGATCCCGCAGGTAGCCGCGCCCCACGCCGACGCCGCCCACGAACAGCTCGCCAGGAACCCCGATCGGCGCGGGCTGACCCCGCCGATCGAGGAGGTAGAGGCGCATGTTCGCGACCGAGCGCCCGATGGGGACGTGCGCCGCGGTGGGCACCTCCCGCACGCGGTGATGCGTCACGTCGTCGGAGCACTCGGTGGGACCGTACGCGTTGAGGAGCGGCACCGCGGGATAGGCCTCGATCCACTGCGCGCACAGCTCCGGCGGCAGCGCCTCTCCGGTGGCCACCATCCACCGGAGCCCCGAAAGCTGCGGCGCGCGCTCCGATGACCGCGCCTCCGCCAGCACCGCGCGAAGCATGGAAGGGACCAGCTCCACGATCGAGATGCCGTGCTCCTCGATCGCGGCGAGCAGCCGGGCGGGATCCCGGACGACCTCCTCTCCCAGGATGTGAACGCGACCCCCGAGGAGGAGCGCGACGAGGAACTGCCAGACCGAGATGTCGAAGCACTGAGACGCGGTCTCCGCGACGCAGTCCTCCGCGGTGAGCTCGAGATCCCGCACCTTCGCGAAGAGGTGGTTGAGCATGCCGCGGTGCTCGACCATCGCCCCCTTGGGAGCTCCCGTCGAGCCCGACGTGTAGATGACGTAGGCGAGGTTCGACGGGCGAGCGTGCGGCAGCGGAGCGCGCGCTATCTCGGCGCCCGGCGTGAGCGCCTCCTCGAGGGGAATGACCTGCGGCGCGGCCGCCATCCCCTCTAGAGCGCGCCGCAGCGCGGCCGCGAGCGGCCCTGAGACGAGCACGCGCCGCGCGCCGCTGCTCTCCAGCACCTGGGCGATCCTGTGAGGCGGGTGGAACGGATCGAGCGGCAGGTAGGCGCTCCCGGCCTTCCACACGCCGAGCATCCCGCCGAGGAAGTCGAGGCCGCGCTCCGCGAGCAGCGCGATCACCTCGTCCGGCCCCGCGCCTTGGCGCACGAGCGCGCGGGCGAGGGCGTCCGCGCGCTCGTCGAGGTCCCGGTAGCTCAGCGTTGCTCCACCCTCGCCCACCGCGGCGATCGCGCCCGGCGTCCGCTCCACCTGGGCCTCGAAGAGCGTCGTGAAGCACTCCTCCTCGGGGAACGGCATCTCGGTGCGGGTCCAGTCGTCGAGGAGGGTCCGCCGCTCGTCGGCGGGCAGGAGCGGCAGCGACGAGATCGGGCGGGTCGGGTCGCGCACGATCCCCTCGAGGAGCTGCTCGAGGTGCGCCGCCATCCGGGCGATCGTGGGCGGATCGAAGAGATCGGCGTTGTACTCGATGTGCCCCCCGAGCTGCTGGTCTGCCTCCGTCAGCGCCAGGGTCAGGTCGAACATCGCCGTTCCGGTGAAGACCTCCTCGGTCTCCAGCGCCTCGGCCCGCGAGGCGCCGGTGGGGTCCTGCAGGATGAACATGACCTGGAAGAGAGGCGCGTGGGCGCGGCTCCGCGCCGGGTTCAGCTCCTCCACCAGCTTGTCGAACGGCAAGTCTTGATGCGCGTACGCTTCCAGCGCTGTCCGGTGCACCCGCTCGAGCAGATCGAGGAAGCTCGGATCGCCGGAGAGGTCCACGCGCAGCGCGACGGTGTTGAGGAAGAAGCCGATGAGCCCGTCGAGCTCCTGCCTGCTCCGCCCGGCCACGGGGGAGCCCACGACGATGTCCTGCTGCCCCGAATAGCGGTGGAGCAGGACCTGGAAGGCCGCAAGGAGCGTCATGAACAGCGTCACCGCCTCGCGCCGGCTGAGCGCCTTGAGCGCCTCGGTCATCGCGGCGGAGACGCGGATCGCGTGCCGCCCGCCGCGGTAGCTCAGCACCGGCGGCCGCGGGCGGTCCGACGGCAGCTCGAGCACGGCGGGGACGCCGGCGAGCGCCTGTTTCCAGTAGGAGAGCTGCGCCGCGAGCGACTCCTCGCTCAGCCACTGCCGCTGGCTCACGGCGAAGTCGGCGTACTGGATCGGCAGCTCGGGCAGGGGAGAGGGCCGGCCGCTGGAGAACGCCTGGTAGAGCGCCGTGATCTCGCGGGCGAGCACCCCGAGCGACCAGCCGTCGGTGATGATGTGGTGGAGCGCCACGACAAGCACGTCCTCGGCGTCGCGGAGGCGCAGCAGCTCGACGCGCAGGAGCGGCCCCTCGTCGAGATCGAACGGCTCGAGCGCCAGCCGGAGGTGCCGCTCGCGGGCCGCGTCCATCCGCGCGTCCGGCCGCAAGCCCCGCAGATCGGTGACCGGCACAGGGACCTTCGCCGGCGGGGCGATGCGCTGGACCGGCCGCCCGTCGACGCTCGGGAAGCTCGTGCGCAGGATCTCGTGCCGCCTCGTCAGCTCGGTCACGCTCCGCTCGAGGGCGGCCGGGTCGATGGACGACGAGAAGCGCACGCTCCACGCCACGTTCTGCGCGACGCTCTCGGGGCTCAGCTGGTGCAGGAACCACATGCGCTCCTGCGCGAGCGAGAGGGGGAGCGGCCCGGCTCGCTCGACGCGCCGGAGCGGCAGGAGCTCGGCGGCGCCGGCGCTCGCCTCGATGTGCCGGGCGATCGCCGCCACGGTGGGCGACTGGAAGATGAGCCCGAGCGGCAGATCGACGCCGAAGGCGCTCCTCAGCCGGGCCACCACCTGGGTCGCGAGGAGCGAGTGCCCGCCGAGCGCGAAGAAGTCGTCCTCGACGCCCACCCCGGGCACGCCGAGCGCCTCGGCCCAGATCTGCGCGACGCGGCCCTCGACCTCGGTGCGCGGCGCGACGAAGGTCGAGCTGGCCATCGCGTGCTCCCCCGAGGGCCGCGGGAGCGCCTTGCGATCGATCTTGCCGTTTGCCGTGAGCGGGAGCGCGCTCAGCGCCACGACGACCGACGGGACCATGTAGTCCGGCAGCCGATCGCGCACGAAGCGCTTGATCTCCGCCTCGTCCACGGACCGCTCCGGCGCCGGCACGACATAGGCCACGAGCCGCCGGTCCCCGGGGGTGTCCTCGCGGACCGAGACAACCGCGGCCGCGACCGCCTCGTGCTGCGCGAGCATCGCCTCGATCTCGCCGAGTTCGATGCGGAAGCCCCGCAGCTTGACCTGGTGGTCCGTGCGGCCGAGGAACTCGACGGTGCCGTCCGGCAGCCATCGCACCCGGTCCCCCGTCCGGTACATGCGCGCCCCCGCGTCGCCGGAGAAAGGATCCGGCAGGAACCGCTCCGCGGTCAGCGCCGGGCGTGACAGGTAACCTCGCGTGACGCCCTCGCCGCCGATGTACAGCTCCCCCTGCACGCCGACAGGCACCAGCTGGAGGTGGCGATCGCAGACGTAAAGCGCTGTGTTGTCGATGGGCCGCCCGATGGACGCCCACCCCGCCCCGGCCGCCCGCTCGACGAGGTGCGTGGAGGACCAGATCGTCGTCTCCGTGGGGCCGTACATGTTGAGCAGCGCGCCAGGGAACGTCTTGCGGATCTCCTCGACGAGATCGAAAGGCAGCGGCTCACCGCCGAGGAGCAGCGCGCGCAGGCTGGACAGGGCGGCCGCCGCCGAGGGCTCCAGCATCATGCCGCGCAGCAGCGACGGCGTGCACTGGAGGTAATCCACCTGATACCGCTCGATCTGCCGCGGCGCCGAGGTGTCCTCCAGGCTCCGCCGGTCCTCTCGCTCGCTCAGGCGCTTCAGCTCGTCGAGGTACGGCAGGCTCGCGAGCACGGCGTCGGGTTCGACGCCGAAGTCGATGAGGCAGCCGATCTCGTCGACCCCGATCTCCTTGAGCTGGGCGACCCGCTCCAGGCAGTCGCTCGGCGTCCCGAACAGGCCGCTCGTCTCGACGTACCGCTCGAAGGCGTGGGAGACGAGCAGGTCCAGGTCCTCCTCGCGGACAGCGCCGTCCAGATCGATGCCCAGGCTGCGGCCGAGCCCCCTCATCAGATCGGCCGAGCTGCGCAGGTAGCTGCGGAACGGCGCGCTGATCCGGGCGCGCACCAGATCGGCGTCCCGCTCGACGAAGGTGTGCAGCATGAGCGTGACGTGCCCCTCGCCCTCGTGCCCCGCGCGGCGGCGGGCCTCGCGGTAGATCGCGATCCGCTCCGCGAGATCCTCGATGCTCTGGCCGAGCAGGTGCGTGAGGATGTTCATCCCGCCCCGGCCCGCGGCCTCGAACGTCTCCGGGTTGCCCGCCGCCGTCAGCCAGACGGGCAGCTCGCGCTGCACCGGTTGCGGCCGGATCTGGATCTCCGTCGGTGTCCCCGCGCCGTCCGGGAACGTCAGCCGCTCGCCGCGCCAGAGCCTGCGGACGGCGTCGATGCCTTCCAGCATGATCCGCTTCCGGTCCGCGTACCGCTCCGGGGCCAGCACGAAGTCGCGCGCGTGCCAGCCTGACGCGAAGGAGACGCCGACGCGGCCGCGCGAGATGTTGTCGAGGAGCGCCCACTCCTCCGCGATCCTGACCGGGTGGTGCAGCGGGACGACGACGCTGCCGGCGCGGATCGCGACCCGCTCCGTCATGGCCGCGATCGCCGCGCCGACGACCGATGGATTGGGGTACAGACCGCCGAACGCGTGGAAGTGGCGCTCGGGCGTCCACACGGCCATGAAGCCGTGGCGGTCCGCGAACCTGGCTCCTTCCCAGAGGAGCCGATACCGGTCGCCGCCGCCCTGGTCGGCGTCATCGGCGAAGTAGAAGAGGCTGAAGCCGAGCGGCCGGCGCGCGCCGGGGCGGCCCTTCGCCTGCCGCCGCGGCGCCCGGCGCCGCTGCTCGCCCTGGAGGATCACCGTCAGGCCGCGTGTGAGCGTCCACAGGAGCTCCAGCACCGAGATATCGAAGGAGATGCTCGTGACCGCGAGCCAGCGCGCCCCCGGCGCGACGGGAGCGACGGGCCCGAGCGCTCGATCCATCGCGCTGAAGAAGTTCGCGACGCTCCGGTGGGGCACGACGACGCCCTTGGGTTTCCCCGTCGAGCCCGACGTGTAGATGACGTACGCGGCGTTGGCCGGGCGTGCGCCGGCCGCGGGCGGCGCGCCCGTCTCCGGCCGGCCCTGGCCCCTGCCGAGCATCACCGCGCGCGCCTTCGAGCCTGCGAGCCGCGTCGTGAGGTGCTCTTCGGTCACGACCACCGGCGCGCCGGCGTCGTCGAGCATGTAGCCGATGCGGTCCGAGGGGTACGAGGGATCGAGCGGCAGGTAAGCGCCGCCCGCCTTCAGGATGCCGAGCAGCCCCACGAGCATCTCGATCGACCGCTCCGCGCACAGGCCCACGATCACCTCGGGCCCGACGCCGAGCGAACGCAGCTCGCCCGCGAGCGCGTCCGCCCGCGCGTCGAGCTCGCGGTACGTGATCTCTTCGCCCTCGAACACGCACGCTGTCGCGTCCGGCGTCCTGCGGACCTGAGCGCTGAACTGCTCATGAATGCACGCGTCGGTCGTCCATGCCGCGCGTGTCGCGTTCCAGCCCGACGTGACGAGCCGCAGCTCGTCCTCGTCCATCACGGTGGCCTCGGACAGGCGGCGATCGGGGCTCGAGGCCGCCGACAGCAGCAGCGCGCCGAGGCGCGAGGCCATCCGGGCGATCGACGCGCCGTCGAAGAGGTCGGCGCTGTACTCGAAGTACCCCTCGAACCCGTCCTCGCCGCTCCTCAGGGAGAGGGTGAGGTCCACCATCGAGGTGCCCGGATCGATCTCCACCGTGCGCGCCGCGAGCCCCGGCAGCGCCGGGAGATCGACCTCCCGGTCCGGGAGCAAGATCAACATCGCCTGGAACAGCGGCGAGAAGCTCTGGCTGCGCGCCGGCCGCAGGTGCTCGACGACCCGCTCGAAGGGCACGTCCTGGTCCGCGTAGGCGTCGACCGCGACGTCGCGCACCTGCGAGAGCAGCTCCCGGAAGGTCCGGGCGCGGGACAGATCGACCCGCAGGACGACGGTGTTCGTGAACATGCCGAACAGCCCGCTCAGCTCCGGCGGGCGGCCGGCGACGGCGGAGCCGACGCACACGTCGTCCTGGCCCGCGCAGCGCCCCAGCAAGAGCGCGAAGCCGGCGAGCAGCGCCATGTACGGGGTGACGCCCTCCTGCCGGCAGATCGCCTCCAGGGCCTCGCGGAGAGCGCGGGGGAAGCGCACCGGCGACCTCGCGCCCCGGTAGGTCTGCGCCGCGGGTCGAGGGCGGTCCGCCGGCAGCTCGAGCAGCTCCGGCGCGCCGGCCAGCCTCGCGCCCCAGCGCGTGAGCTGATCCGCGGCGACGCCGCCGTCGAGGCGCTCGTGCTTCCAGAGGACGTAGTCGGCGTACCCCAGCGGCAGATCCGCGAGCCCGGGCGGGAGCCCTCGCGAGAAGGCCCCGTAAAGCGCCGAAAGCTCCCTGGCGAGGACCCCGAAGGACCAGCCGTCCGCCACGAGGTGGTGGGCCACGACGAGCAGCACGTGCCGCCGCGGCTCGATGCGCAGGAGCGTGGCGCGCGCGAGCGGGCCGCGCGTGAGCTGGAACGGGCGCCGCGCCTCCTCGCGCGAGCGCCGCTGCGCCTCGACCTCCCGGGCGGACAGGGGCAGGCCCGTCAGGTCCACGATCTCGAGCGGCAGCGCCCCCTCCGCCGCGATCACCTGGACCGGCTTCCCGTCTCGCTCCTCGATGCTCGCGCGCAGCGGCTCGTGGCGGCGCGCGATCGCGTCGAGCGCGCGCTGCAGCGCCGCCACGTCGAGCTCGCCGGAGAGATCGACGGCGACAGGGATGTTGTAGACGGGGTTGTCGGGATCGAGCTGCGCCAGGAACCACAGGCGCTGCTGCACGGGGGCGAGCGGCAGCGGGCCCGGCGCTCGGCGGGACGTGAGCGCGGGAGCCAGCGCCGGCGCCAGCCCTCCCGCCGGCCGCGACGCCGCCGCGCGCTGCGCCGCCACGTGCCGCGCGAGCGCGTCCGGGCTCGGACCGCGCAGGAGCACGTCGAGCGGCACCGGCGCGCCGAGCTCCTGCTCGAGGCTCGAGGACAGCTCGACAGCGCGCAGCGAATCCAGGCCGTAGCGCGTGATCGGCGCCTCCGGATCGAGCCCGCCCGCGGGCCCGCCGAGCGCCCTCGCGAGGTAACCGCAGAGCCACGAGCGCAGCTCCTCCACGGTCGCCGCGTCACCTCGGGGCGCCGCGCGCGGCGGCGCCGGCTGGATCGCGGGCGCCGCGGCCGCGTCCGCGTCCGCTTCCAGGCGCGCGCCGCTCCTCACCTCGTCGGCGCGCCAGAGCAGCTCGGTCTGGAGCTCTCCGCCGAGGAACGCCGCGCGGCACGCGTGCCGCTGGATCTTGCCGCTGGAGGTCTTGGGAATGCTGCCCGGCGGCAGGAGCGCCACCGCGTGCGGCTGCAGGTCGTGCTCCATGGCCAGCCGCTCCCGGATCGCCCCGATCGCCGCCTCGCAGGCCGACAGGCGCGCGCGCAGGTCTCGCTCCTTCCGGACGTCGATCTCCAGCGCGAGGGCGAGCCGCTCCTCGCCGTCGACCTCCACCGGGAACGCCGCCGAGCACCCCGACCGGATCGCCGGGTGGCTCTGCTCGACGGTGAGCTCGATGTCCTGCGGGTAGTGGTTTCGGCCGCGGAGGATGATCAGGTCCTTGCGCCGCCCCGTGACGAAGAGCTCCCCGTCCTTCAGGAAGCCCAGGTCGCCCGTGCGGAGGAACTCGCCCGGCTCGCCGGTCGCGAGCCGCGCGCGGAAGGTGCCCTTCGTCTCCTCGGCGCGACCCCAGTAGCCCTGGGCCACGCTGGGACCACGGAGCCAGATCTCGCCGACGTGCCCGGCGGGGCAGGCGGTGAGCGTCTCGGGGTGCACGACGACGAGCTCCTGGTCCGGCAGCGAGCGGCCGCAGCCGACGAGCAGCCGCGCCCCCGGCTCACCGGCGGCCGCCTCCTCGGCGCGCCCCTGCTCCAGCGCCGCCGCGCTCGAGGCGCCGACGATGGCGCCGCTGCCCGCTTCCCCGCCGGAGACGATGAGCGTCCCCTCCGCGAGCCCGTAGCAGGGATAGAAGGCCGTCTTCCTGAAGCCGCACGGCCCGAAGGCCGCCGCGAACCGATCGAGGGTCTCCGCCCGCACCGGCTCCGCGCCGCAGAAGGCGACCTCCCACGAGCGCAGATCGAGGGCGCGCCGCTCCTCGGGCGAGCTCTTGCGAACACACAGCTCGAAGGCGAAGTTCGGTCCGCCGCTGATGGTGGCTCCTTCCTCCGAGATGGCCTGCAGCCACAGCAACGGGCGCCGCAGGAACGTCAGCGGGGACATCAGCGCCACGTTGAACCCGTGGTACAGCGGCTCGAGGATGCCGCCGATGAGCCCCATGTCGTGGTAGGGCGGCAGCCATATCACCCCTGTGCTGCCCCGGTGCGCGCCGAAGCACCGTGAGATGCTCTCCAGGTTGTGCAGCAGGTTGCGGTGGCTCAGCATCACCCCCTTCGGGGTGCCCGTGGATCCCGACGTGTACTGGAGGAAAGCGAGCGACGCCGGGCCGACCGCCGGCGGCCGAAAGGCGCCCTCGCCCTCCGCCGGCAGCTCGTCGGTCGCGACCCAGCGCGCCGCGCCGAGCTCCGGCGCGCGCTGGAACAGGTGCACGGCCATCGACGTGATCGCGCCCGTGGAGAGCACCAGCCCGGCCCGCGCGTCCTTCAGGATGGCGCAGAGCCGCGGCAGCGTCCGCTCGATGCGCGCAGGATCCGGCGGGTACGCCGGCACGGCGACGAGCCCCGCGTAGACGCAGCCGAAGAAGGCGACGATGTACTCGAGCCCAGGCTCGTACAGCAGGATCGCCCGCTCTCCGGGCTCCGCGACCTGGCGGAGCGCGGAGGCGACCTGGCGGGCGCGGCGGGCGAGGTCGGCGTAGCTCATGCGAGCCACGATCTTCCCGCTGTCGTCGCGGAAGCTGGTTCCGCACGTCTCGGCGCTCCGCGCCTCGAGCAGATCGATCAGTGTGGCGTACCGCGGTTCTTGTTCGAGCGTCGTCATCTACAAGCTACCTCTGTTACAGACGGCATGTTCACGCCGGCGACATCGAGCTTCCTGATCGCCGTCGCCACCGGACGGACGCGCCACGCGAGGCGCGCGGTTCATTTGCCTCAGCGCGCCATCTCGAAGAAAAAGTCGTCGACCACGACGCGCTGGCCTCGCGCGCTCGCGACGTCGTAGACCCATCGGCCGACCGCGAGGTCGAGCACCCCGAGCCCGAAGGGCGAGAAGATCGCCGGCTTGTCGCGGCCGATCCGGCGCTCGCCGCGCATGAGCTGGGCGAGGGTCCCTGTCACGAAGCTCCGGCCGCCGCTCAGCCTCTCCGCGAGGTGCGGCGACGTGCTCGCCTTCATCACGTGCTCGACGTCATCCACGATGTTGTAGGACCCGAGCAGGATCTCCGGCGCGAGATCGCGGAGAGAGATGTTGAGCACCAGCGGGTTGTGCGCGAACAGCGCCGGATCCAGGATGTAGGGCTCGCCCGCGACGGTGGCGAGGACGACGAGATCGCTGCCCGTGATCGCGGCCTCGGCGCTTGAGACGCAGTCGATCGCGCCGTGGCGACCCGGCTTGCACACCTGGGTCGCGAACCGCTGCGACTCCGCCTGATTCAGATCGTGCAGCAGCACCGACCCGATCTCCCAGCCGAGCGCGAGGAGGAAGTCGTAGATGTACCTCGCGATGAGGCCGTTGCCGATGATGCTCAGCCTGTTCACCGCGCGCTTGCCGCCGTTCATCCACTCGGCCGCCAGCGCCGCCGAGCCGGCCGTGCGGGCGGCGGAGATGATCGAGCTCTCGAGGCAGGCGAAGGGGTAGCCCGTCTCGTAGCTGTTCAGGAGCAGCGCCGCCGAGGCCCGCGGGATCCCCCGGCGAATGTTGTCGGGGTAGCTCGCGATCCACTTGATGCCCGAGACGCCGACGTCTCCCCCGAGGAACGCGGGCAGCGCGATGATGCGGTTCTTCGGCTGCTCCGGGAACCGCAGGAAATAGCTGTCCGGGTTCACTGTCTGCCCGTCCTCGTGCATCAGGTAGGCGCTCTTGACGCGCTCCACGCAGGCCGGGATGTCGGCGTGGATGATCTCGTGGATCACCTTGCCCGTAATGATCGAGAAATCCATTCTGATGCGATCTCCGTTGTCTCACGCTGGCCCCGAGCCTGGCGTCGCTCCTCCGAGGCAGCGCGATCGCCGGTCAGAGACATGGGTTGAAAGCTGGTGGTCGGCCGCCCGGGCTCCGCTCTGCCTCGCTCGTCACGAGGCGCGAAAGGAGAGCCCCTCTGACCGGATCCTCCGGGGCGTGTCCTCTACGCGCCGAGCCTGGACGTCCAGGCGTCATTGAAGATGGTGTCAGCGTACGAGATGCCGCGGTCGGCGCAGACGAACAGCACCGAGGGGCGGCTCGTGGAGCGCATCCTCGGGAGGAGCTTCTTCACCGCGGCGTAGCACGAGCCGGATGAGCCCCCGACGAGCAGCCCGTGCCGCGTGAGGAGCTCGCGGCAGGCGCGCACGGTCTCGACCTCCGAGACGAGGACGACGTCGTCGATCTTCGCCTCGTCGACAAGCTTGGATCGGACGCTGGCGCCGATGCCGGCGATGTGCCGCGGCCCTGGAGCGCCCCCGAAGATGACCGAGCCTTGCGCGTCGACGGCGATGATGCGTGCGTTCGGGAACGCCTCCTTCACCCGCCGGGAGATGCCGGCGATCGTCGCTCCTGTGCTCACGCCCACGAAGACGTAGTGAAGCTCGGAGAAGGCCGAGCAGATCTCCTCGCCCGTGAAGCGGTAGTGGGCCCCGACAGCGTCCATGTTGCCGTACTGGTTGGTCCAGTACGAATCGTGGATGCTCTCCCGCAGCTCCCGGAGCTTCTGGAGCCGCGCCTTCAAGTAGCCGCCCATGTCGTCCGGCTCGGTCACCTTGACGACGCTCGGGCAGAGCCTTCGCAACAGGGACTCGTAGGCCTCCGTGGTGTTCGGATCGATCACCGGGATGAACTCGAGGCCGAGCTGGCGCGCGTAGAACGCGAGCGCGACGGCGAAGTTCCCCGAGGAGGACTCGATGAGGACGGTCTTGTCGTGGATCTCACCCCGCTTGATCGCCTGGTGCAGGATCCAGAGCGCGGGGCGATCCTTCAAGCTCCCTACCGGGTTGTGCCCCTCGATCTTGGCGAAGAGCTTGACCCCATCACACTCGAGGGGGAGCACGGTCGTTTCTCGAAGGGTCCCCAGGAGCGAGGTGACCTTCGTAAAGAGTTTTTCAGCCATGGGAGTCCACTCTCGTGAGCTAACGTGAAGTCCATTCCACGGGGCGACCTGAGCGAGCTCCGTTCCGCTGGCTGAACGGGCGGCGAATGACTGTATTTGAAGGTGACTGACGGAGACTGACGATGACCGCTGGAAACTGATCGCGACGGACGACGAACGACGGCTTCGAATTACAGGCCCGTCGCCCCACCAGCGAGGAGGCGCTCGATACAGCGCTGGACCGAGAGCGCCTCACGCAAGCTGGCGAGGGTGTGCGAGCCGCCCTGCATCATCGCCGCGAGATGGTCGAGCAGCGCCGTCCGGTTGCGCGCGAGGGCCTGCTCCGGCGTCGCGGGGCAGAGATCGACCCAGCCCGCGCCGTCCTGGATCTCGGCGCTATACCAGTGGTGGGTGCGGCCCGCTCCACGCTCGCCGATCAGGGTGAAGGCGTTGAAGTCGTCCTCTTCTCCACCCACGCAGGCGCTCACCTCGAGGGGAATGGCCCCCGCGGTCAGCCGGGCATGAATCGCTGTCTCCGACCCGATGCCGTCCGCCGGGAAATCGACGCGCGAGCGCTCGACGCGCAGCGCCCCGAGCAGGCGCTGCGCCAGGAACACGAAATGCGACAGCACCTCGCGGACGAAACCGCCCTCCTGCCGGCCGGCGAGCCAGCCGCCGGCGGGCTGCCACGGTCGAGGCCACGCGCGAAACGAGGCGTCGATGCGCGCCTGCCGCACCTCGCCGAGGCGCCCGGCGCGCAGCGCGTCCCAGAGCGCCTGCACCGGCGGCGAGACGGCGAAGCCGAAGTTGACGGCGGCGCGCACGCCGGCCCGCTCGAGCCGATCCACGGTCGCCGCCGCCGCTTCGACGTCCACCGCGAGCGGCTTCTCGCACAGGATCGCCTTGCCCGCCCCCGCGGCGAGGCGCAGGTGATCGAGGTGGGTCGCCGGCGGCGAGGCGATGTAGATAAGTTCAACCGGAGCAGCGACCACCTCGTCGGCGGTCCTCCGCCGGCAAGCCCGGTCGAACGCCTCGATGCGCTGGGTCGCCTCGGCGGATGGGTCCCACGCAGCGACGACCTGGAAATCGGGGCGCTGCGCGAGGAGGCGAGCGATCCGCTCGCCGATCGTGCCGAAGCCGATGATTCCAACGCCAATCTTGCGCATAACCAGCCGTCCATGCTGAATTTGACGGACGCCGGTGGGATATACTACGGAGCCACCTCACAAAGCAAGCGTGACCCACGCGTCTTCGATCCTCGCCTCCCGTCATGCCCCGTCATGCCGCTCGATGAATGTCATGCGAACGTCATGCGGGGTGCGCCGCGCATTCGCGTCGTCCGGTTCGGGTGGAATGATGCGCACACGCTCTCTGGTCATGCTGGGGCGCGTGTTCGCAGATGCCTTTGAGCAGCAAGCGCGCTCCTCGCAGGAGAGCTCCTGTCGAGTCGAACGTGCGAAGCACGCTCGACGACGGCTGAGCTCGGCGTGCCTCCGATAGCGGCTGAGCTCGTCACCGCTCCTCCGCAGCTGCGCGTGACCCCGGCGTGATCCATGGCGCCAGCCTCATCGCTGCTGCGTTCTCCGTAGGCGCATCAGGCCGTTCCTTCGTGCCGCACGCCGAAACGACAGGAGCCGCGCGAGCTGCGCAGATCCGCGGGTGCTCATCGCTTCGTTCGCAGTAGATTCTGCCGCCGGAGGCAACCGAGGGATGACCGGAACGTCGGACGAACAGCAGACGAGCGGCCATGTGGAGGGCGCTGGCCTGCAGGCGACGGCAGCGCGGCTCGCCGACGCGGCGTGCGAGGGCGTGGCGCCTCGGCTGCCGCGCGCCACCTACCGCGTGCAGCTCAACAAGGACTTTACCTTCGAGCAGGCGCGCCAGGTCGTCGCCTACCTCGACGCCCTCGGCGTCAGCGATCTCTACTCGTCGCCGTTCTTCAAGGCGCGGCCGGAGAGCATGCACGGCTACGATCTCGTCGACCACAACGCGCTCAACCCGGCGATCGGCGAGCGCGCCGACCTCGACCGGCTCACCGGCGAGCTCGCGGCGCACGGCATGGGCCTCCTGCTCGACTTCGTCCCCAACCACATGGGCGTCGGCACCTCCGACAACGCCTGGTGGAACGACGTCCTCCAGAACGGCCCGAGCTCGCTCTACGCGCCGTTCTTCGACATCGACTGGGCGCCGCTCAAGACGGAGCTCAAGCACAAGGTGCTGCTCCCCGTGCTCGGCGACCACTTCGGGCGCGTGCTCGAGCGCGGCGAGCTCAAGATCGAGTTCGACAGCGGCGCGTTCGTCCTGCGGTACTTCGATCACGTCTTCCCGGTGAACCCGCGGACGTACGGCATGATCATCGGGCCGCTCGTGCCCGGGCTCGTCGCCGCGCTCGGCGAGGAGCACGACGCGCTCCTCGAGCTGCAGAGCATCCTGACCGGGCTCCGCAACATGCCGCCGCGGACCGAGACGCAGCGGGCCAAGGTGATCGAGCGGCGCCGGGAGAAGGAGATCCTCAGGCGGCGGCTCGCGTCGCTCGTCGCGGACTCGCCCGACGTCGCGGCGGCGGTGGCCGAGGGCGTCCTGCGCATCAACGGCAAGCCGGGCGATCCGCTGAGCTTCGACCCGATCGAGGCGCTGCTCGAGGAGCAGGCCTACCGCCTCAGCTTCTGGCGCACCGCCGCCGAGGAGATCAACTACCGCCGGTTCTTCGACATCAACGACCTCGCCGCGATCCGGATGGAGCACCGGCCGGTGTTCGCCGAGGCGCACCGCCTCGTCTTCGAGCTCTGCGAGCGGGGCCAGGTCACGGGGCTGCGCATCGACCACCCCGACGGCCTCTGGGACCCGATCGGCTACTTCGAGCAGCTCCAGCAGGGCTACCTGATCGAGCGCTGCCGGCGCCGCTTCCTCGCCGAGGCCTCGGACGAGCCCGAGCCGAAGAGCTTCCTCGACCCGCGCCGCCGCCCCGAAGCGCGCTTCGCCCGGCTGGAGCCGGCCCTCCGCGCGGCCCTCTCGGAGCGCGGCGCGGGCGGCTCGCCGAGCACGCCGCTCTACGTCGTCGTCGAGAAGATCCTCGCGCGCGGCGAGACGCTGCCCGAGGCCTGGCCCGTCCACGGGACGAGCGGCTACGACTTCACCGCGCTCGTGGGCGAGCTCTTCGTCGACGCCTCGAGCGAGGGGCCGATGACCGCGATCTACGAGCGGTTCATCGGCGAGCACATGCCGTTCGAGGCGCTCGTCTACGAGAAGAAGAAGGTGATCCTCCGGACGGCCCTGGCGAGCGAGCTCAACGTGCTCACCCACGCCCTGAACCGCCTCACCGAGCGCGACCGCCGCTTCCGCGACTTCACCCTGGGCTCGCTGAACGAGGCGCTGCGCGAGGTCATCGCGTGCTTCCCGGTCTACCGCACCTACATCAACGATCGGACGCCGGCGATCTCCGATCACGACCGCGTCGCCATCGGCCGCGCCGTCGCGCTCGCGCGCCGGCAGAACCCGACGATGGAGGCCTCCATCTTCACGTTCGTGCGCTCGGTCCTCATGCTCGACGGCACGGATCTCTTCCCCGAGGAGGACCGGCACCTCTTCTGCGACTTCGTGATGAAGTTCCAGCAGCTCACCGGGCCGGTGATGGCCAAGGGGCTCGAGGACACGTCGTTCTACATCTACAACCGGCTCGTGTCGCTGAACGAGGTCGGGGGCGAGCCCGAGCGCTACGGATCGAGCGTCCTCGCGTTCCACCGCGGCAACGTGCAGCGGCACAGGGCGTGGCCGTACTCGATGCTCGCGACGTCGACGCACGACACGAAGCGGAGCGAGGACGTGCGGGCGCGCATCAGCGTGCTCTCGGAGCTGCCGTCGGCCTGGGAGGAGGCGCTCCACCGCGCCGCCGCCGCCGCCGCGCCGCTCAAGGCCGAGATCGAGGGCCGCCTCGCGCCGGACAGCAACGAGGAGTACCTCTTCTACCAGACCCTGCTCGGCAGCCTGCCGATCGAGCCGCTGCTCGGCGCCGCCAGCGGCCCGCGCGCGCCCGAGGGCGACGCGCTCTCGGCGTACGCCGACCGCCTCGCGGACTACATGCGCAAGGCCACGAAGGAGGCGAAGGTCAACACGTCCTGGATCGACGCGCAGCCCGAGTACGACGCCGCCGTCGAGGCGTTCGTCCGCAAGGCGCTCTCGTCCGCGGAGGTCGTGGGCGCGCTCCTGCCGCTCGCGCGCGTGGTCGCGTACCACGGCATGTGGGGCTCGCTCTCGCAGACGCTCCTGAAGCTCACCTCGCCGGGCGTGCCCGACATCTACCAGGGCAACGAGGTGTGGGACTTCAGCCTCGTCGATCCGGACAACCGCCGCTCGGTCGATTACGCCGTGCGCGAGCGGGCGCTCGCGGAGATCCGCGCGCGCTCGCGGCCCCGCGGCGGGGGCCGCGCGCTCGCGCGCGAGCTCTGCGCCGAGGCGCGCGACGGCCGCGTCAAGCTGTTCGTCACGCACGTCGCGCTCGAGCTGCGCCGGCGCCACCCCGCGCTCTTCGGGGCCGACGGGGACTACGTGCCGCGCGCCGCGATCGGCGAGCGCGAGGCCCACGTCGTCTCCTTCGCGCGCCGCGCGCCGGACGGGCGCTCGATCGTCGTCGTCGCGCCCCGGTTCAGCGCGCGGCTGCTCGGCGGCGCCTGCTCCCCGCCGATCGGCGCGGCGTGGGCCGGCACCTCGGTCGACGTGGAGCCCGGCCTCTACACGGATCTCTTCACCGGCGCCGAGCTCGAGGCGTCGCTGCCCGCCGCTCCGCCGCGCGGCTCGGGCGCGCCGCCCGAGCCGGGCGACGGCGCGTCGCTCCCGCTCGACCGCGTGCTCTCCGATTTCCCCGTCGCCCTGCTCCTGCGGGCGGCGCAGCGAGGCCAGTGACATGAAGGCGAAGCGCACGATGGGCGCGTGGCTCGAGGGCGGCGCGGTCCGCTTCCGCGTCTGGGCGCCCGACCACGATCGGATCGAGATCGTCACCTACGGGGCCGACGGCCAGGAGGTCACGGGCGCGCTGCCTGCGGCCCCGACCGGCGGCGGCTACTTCGAGGCGACGGCGCCGGGCCTCGGGGCCGGCGCGCTCTACAAGGTGCGGATCGACGGCGAGGGGCCGTTCCCGGACCCGTACTCCCGCGCGCAGCCGCTCGGGGTCCACGGCCCGTCGGCGGTCTTTGACCCCTCGTTCGCGTGGACCGACGCGGGGTGGCGGGGCGTCGCGCTCGAGGATCTCGTCCTCTACGAGGTCCACGTCGGCGCGGCGACCCCGGAGGGCACGTTCGACGCGCTCATCGGGCGGCTCGCCGATCTCCGGGAGCTCGGCATCACGGCGATCGAGCTCATGCCGGTCGCGAGCTTCCCGGGCGAGCGCGGGTGGGGGTACGACGGGGTCGACCTCTTCGCGCCGCTCGCGGCCTACGGCGGCCCGGCGGGCCTGCGCCGCCTCGTCGACGCGGCCCACGCCGCGGGGATCGGCGTGATCCTCGACTGCGTCTACAACCACTTCGGCCCCGACGGGAACTACCTCCGCGCGTACGCGATGCGCTACTTCACCGATCGGCACAAGACGCCCTGGGGCGACGCGGTGAACTACGACGGCGAGGGCGCCGAGCAGGTCCGCGCGCTCGTCCTCGAGAACGTCGAGATGTGGATCCGCGACTTCCACATCGACGGCCTCCGCCTCGACGCGACCCACGCGATCGTCGACGACTCCGATCCCCACATCCTCCGGGAGATCGGCGAGCGCGCGCGGGCGGCCGGCGAGGGGCGGCGCGTCCTCGTGATCGCCGAGGACAGCCAGAACGACGCGCGCCTCGTGACGCCCGTCGAGCAGGGCGGGTACGGCCTCGACGCGGTGTGGTCCGACGACTTCCACCACGAGCTGCGCGTCCTGTTCGCCGGGGATCGCGACGGCTACTTCGAGGATCACACGGGCACCGCGGAGGACATCGCGGCGACGATCCGAAAAGGGTGGCTCTACGAGGGGCAGATCTCCAAGCACGCGGGCAAGCCGCGGGGCACGCCCGCGGATCCGGTGCCGCCGCCGCGCTTCGTCCACTGCATCCAGAACCACGATCAGATCGGCAACCGCGCCGCCGGCGATCGGCTCGGGGACAAGGTGAGCCCGGCGGCCTTCCGGACGATGTCGGCGCTGCTCCTGCTCACGCCGTACACGCCGCTGCTGTTCATGGGCCAGGAGTGGAACGCGCGGACGCCGTTCCAGTACTTCACCGATCACGAGGCCGAGCTCGGCCGGCTGGTGACCGAGGGACGCCGGCGCGAGTTCCAGTACTTCGCGGCGTTCGCGGGCGCGGAGGTGCCCGATCCGCAGGATCCGCGGACGTTCCAGCGCTCGAAGCTCGACCACGCCGAGCGGCAGCGGCCCGAGCACGCCGGCGTGCTCGCGTGGTACCGCGAGCTCCTCCGCCTCCGCGCCTCGCACCCCGCGCTGCAGAGCCGCGCGCGCGGCGCCTTCTCGGCCGACGCGCTCTCGCCGGACGCGATCTGCATCGAGCGCCGCGGCGGCGGGGCCGCCGTGATCGCGCTCTGCGCGCTCCGGGGCGCGCTCTCGCTCGACCTCGGCCGCCCGGAGGCGCGGGCGCTCGCGTTCAGCGAGGAGCCGAGGTTCGGCGGCGCGGCGCGGCGGCCCCCGATCGAGCGCGGCTGGGTGGAGCTCGAGGGGCCGTCGGTCCTGATCGTCGAGGTGCCCGACGCCTCCGGGGCGCGATGCTGAAGCCCGTCACGTTCACGCCCATCGGCGTCATGCGCACGCCGTTCTCCGACAAGGTGAGCGCGCCGCGGCAGCCCCATGCCGCGGGCAGCGCGGAGGGGACCATCGAGCTCGTGCCGGGCCTCGGGCTGGAGCACGCGCTCTCGGACATCGAGGGGTGGGACTACCTCTGGGTGGTCTTCTGGTTCCACCTCAACGAGGGGTGGCGCCCGAAGGTGCTGCCCCCGCGGAGCGCCGGCAAGCGGCGCGGCGTGCTGTCGACGCGCTCGCCGCACCGCCCGAACCCCATCGGCCTCAGCGCGGTGAGGCTCCTCGGGGTGGACGGGCTCACCCTGCGCGTCGGCGGCGTGGACATGATCGACGGCACGCCGGTGCTCGATCTCAAGCCCTACGTGCCGTACGCGGACGCCCACCCGCACGCGCGCACCGGCTGGCTCACGCCGCTCGCGGAGGAGCCGGGCGGGGCGGCGCCGGTCGACCCCGAGCCCGGCTTCGAGGTCGCGTGGTGCGCGCGCGCCGCCGAGCAGGCCGCGTGGATCGAGGAGGCGCACGGCTTCGCGCTGCGGGAGCGCGTCGACCGGGTGCTCGCGCTCGGCCCGCAGCCGCACCCCTACCGCCGGATCCGCGCCGACGGGGACGCGATGCGCCTCGCCGTGACGTCGTGGCGGGTGCGGTTCAGGGCCGAGGGGCGGCGGATCGACGTGCTGTCGGTGGCGACGGGCTACCGCGAGAGGGAGCTCGTCGGCGGCGAGGGCCCCGATCTCGAGGCGCACCGGCGGTTCGTGGAGCGGTTCGGCCGCGGCTAGCGGCGCGGCCAGCGATCGACGCTCGACCAGCGCGCCGCCTGCTCGCGCTCGCCAGGCACGCGCAGATCGCCTGGTATTCCTGGGATCTCGCGTGACGATTCACGCTCGCGCCGCTTGCAGCATGCGCTCGAGGCGGACAAATGCTGGGTGTGTTCATCGGGGACATCTGGCCTGGGTTTCGAGCCGGCGCGCTCGACGGAGATGCCTGCTGACGGTGCGGTCGGAGCGTTGCTGCGGGTTGGCTGATCAGGCGGTGCGCCCCCGCCTCTGCGCCCCCTCGCCCGTCCCGCACGCGGCCCCGCCCGAAGACGGCCGCGGCGGCAGGGGGCAGGCCGCGGGGGAGCTGCAGCTGAAGGCGGCCCTGCTGGATGGGCTCGGCGAGGCGGCCCTCGCGTGGGAGCTCGGCGGCGCGAGCGCCATCGTGTATTTCGGCGCCGGGGCCGAGCAGCTCTACGGCTTCCCGGCGCGCGACGCCCTCGGGCGGTCGAGCCACGAGCTCCTGCGCGCTGTCCTGCCGGCGCCGCTCGCGCAGATCGAGGCGGCGCTCACGCGCGACGGCCTCTGGGACGGCGAGATCCGGCGCACGACCCGCGACGGCCGGGAGATCCTCGTCGAGAGCCGCCTGCGGCTCGTGGAAGGGGCGGAGCGCCGGCGGCTCGTCGTGGAGACCGGGCGCGAGAGCACCGCCCAGCGGCGCGCCGAGGAAGCGCTGCGCGACAGCGAGGCGCGCTTCCGCAAGGTGGCCGATCTCGCGCCCGTCATGAGCTGGATGACGGGCGCCGACGGCGGCTGCACGTACGTGAGCCGGGGCTGGCTGGACTTCTCGGGCCAGACCGAGTCGGCGGCTCTGGGCATCGGCTGGCTCGACGCGGTGCACCCGGAGGACCGGTCGGTGGCCATCGAGGCGTTCGTGCGGGCCAGCGAGCGGCGCGACGCCTACAGGGTGGATTTCCGCGTGCGCCGCCGCGACGGCGTGTACCGCTGGTGCATCGACTCGGCCGCTCCGCGGCTCGGCCCGGGCGGCGAGTTCCTCGGCTATGTCGGCTCGATCATCGACATCACCGAGCGCAAGGAGGCCGAGCTCCAGCTGGGGGAGCGGGAGGAGGGGCTGCGCCGCGCCATCATGGCGACCTCGTTCCCCATCATGATCTACGCCGAGGACGGGCACGTCGTCTGCGTCAACAGCGCGTGGACGGACATCAGCGGCTATACCCGCGAGCAGATCCCCACGGTCACGGCGTGGCTCGACAGGGCGTTCGGGGCGAGGAGCGCTGCCATCCACGCCCGTGTGGCGTCCCTGTTCGACATGGATGAGGCCTCGGGCGAGAACGAGCTCACCCTCACCACGGCGAGCGGCGCCGAGCGCACGTGGGTCTTCAGCTCCGCTCGGCTGGGGAGGGACGCGGCAGGCCGGCGGCTCCTGGTCACCATCGCCTACGACATCACCGAGCGGAAGCGGGCCGGCGTCGCCTGGGAGGCGACGCTGAGGGAAGCGGACCAGCGCAAAGATGCTTTCCTGGCGATGCTGGCGCACGAGCTGCGCAATCCGCTCGGGCCCGTCCGCAATGCGGTGGAGATCCTGCGGAGCACCGGGATCGAGGAGCCGTCGCTCCTGCGGGCGTGCGGCGTGATCGAGCGGCAGGTCGCGCACATGGCCCGGCTGGTGGACGACCTCCTCGACGTGTCCCGCGTGGCGCGCGGGAGGATCCAGCTGAGGGCGGAGCGCTGCGACCTGCCCCGGCTGCTCCGGCAGACCGCGGAGGACTACCGCAGCACGCTGGAGGCGAGCGGCCTGGAGCTCCGGCTGGATCTGCCGATCGAGCCGCTCTGGGTCTCCGGCGATCCCACGCGCCTGTCGCAGGCGGTCAGCAACGTGCTCCACAACGCCAACAAGTTCACCGACGCCGGCGGTCGGGTGACGGTCGCGCTGTCGGCGACGCCGGACGGCTCCGCCGTGATCCGCGTCCGCGATACAGGCGTCGGCGTGGAGCCGGCGACGCTGGCGCGCATGTTCGAGCCGTTCAGCCAGGCCGAGCGCAGCCTGGACCGCAACCGGGGTGGGCTCGGGCTGGGGCTGGCGCTCGTAAAGGGTCTTGTCGAGCTCCACGGCGGCGCGGCGTCGGCCGAGAGCGCGGGCGTCGGCCGCGGGACGGAGATCGTCCTCCGCCTGCCGCTCGCGCGCGGGCCCGAGGCGTCCACGGAGCGCGCCGGGCCGCCGCCGGGCCCCGACTCGAGGTCGGCGGGCGTCGTGAGGTCGCTGCGCGTCCTGATCATCGAGGACAACGAGGACGCCGCCGAGATGCTGCAGGCGCTCCTCGCGATGAACGGCCACCAGGTCGAGGTGGCCCTGTCGGGCGCCGCGGGGGTCGAAGCGGCCCGCTCGTTCCGGCCGGAGGTCATCCTGTGCGACATCGGCCTCCCCGGCGGGATGGATGGCTGCGGCGTGGCGCGGACCTTGAAAGCCCTGGAGGAGAGCGCGGACGTCGCCCCTTCGCTGATGATCGCGCTGACGGGTTATGGCCAGGAGCGGGACCAGCGCCGGGTCCGCGAGGCCGGGTTCGATATGCACTTCGTCAAGCCGATCGATCCGGGCTCGTTGCAGAGCCTCCTGGCCTCCGTGGCGACGCGGGCGTGACAGCGACGAGGGCGCTGGTGTGACAGCGACGAGGGCGCTGGTGTGACAGCGACGAGGGCGCTGGCGCGCCGCTGCGCCGGCCCGGCGGCTCGATGTGGCTCGCTCGCACACAGGCGCTGGCTCGACCTTTGAAAAGGCCTCCGCCTCAGCGCGGAGGATCATGGAGCGTCGGGGCAAGGGCTGGATCGATCTTCGTGGCGGGCGCAGGGCCGGCGGCGGCGCGCGGCGGCGCGCTCGCGCAGATCGCACGCCTGCGCGCGATCTGCACGGGCCCGCCGGGATCGCGCGGGTGCGCGCGGAGGTGGCCGGCCTCTTCGGAGACGCTGCGCGCGCCGCGCGCATCGAGCGCGACCTCGCGGCGATCCCCGGCGTCGTGTCCGCGCGGGCGAGCGCGCGCACCGGGCGGGTGCTCGTGCGCGTGGGGGAGGACGCGGCTGACGAGGCCGCGCTCGTGCTCGGCGCCCACGCCGTGCCCGGCGCCCCGCCGCCGCCGTCCGCGCGCCGCGCCGTGCGGGCGATGGCCGAGGGCGTGGGCGCGCTCGTGCGCGCGGCGCGCCGCTGCGCGCGCCCCCGCGAGGGCGCGGCGGGCGAGGGCGAGCGCCGCGCGTGGCATGCGCGGGCCTGGGGGAACCAGGTCGCGCCGGCCGGGCAGGGTGAGGGCGCGCCGGCCGGGCAGGGTGAGGGCGCGCCGGCCGGGCAGGGTGAGGTCGCGCCGGCCGGGCAGGGTGAGGGCGCGCCGGCCGGGCAGGGCGGAGGCGAGCGCGCCCGCCGCGTCGACGTGACGGTCTGCGCCCACGCGGAGGACGCGGGCGAGGTCGCCCGCGCGCTCGGCGTCGATCCGCGCGAGGGGCTCCCCGCCGCCGAGGCGCGCCGCCGCCTCCGCGCGGTCGGCCCGAACGAGCTCGCCGGCGTCGCGACCCGCTCGTCGATCGAGATCCTCGCCGGGCAGATCTTCACGGTGCCCACGGCGATGCTCCTCGGCGCGGCGGGCCTGTCGCTCGCGCTCGGCGACATGATCGACGCAGGCGCCGTCCTCCTCGTCGTCGGCGCGAACGCCGCGATCGGCACGTACACGGAGTCGCGCGCCGAGGAGCTCCTGCACGCGTGGGGCGACCTCCGCGTCGGGTGGGCGCGCGTCGTGCGCGACGGGCGCGAGCAGCGGCTCGCCGCGTCGGAGATCGTGCCGGGCGACGTGCTCGCGCTGCGCGCCGGCGAGCCGGTCGCGGCGGACGCGCGCGTCGTCGACGCGCACGGCCTCGCCGCCGACGAGAGCACGCTGACCGGCGAGAGCGAGCCCGCCGAGAAGTGCCCAGCGAGGGTCGACGGCGGCGCGCCGCTCGCCGAGCGCCGCGGCATGGTGTACGCGGGCACCACGATCGCCTCGGGCGAGGGCGCGGCGGTGGTCGTCGCGACGGGCCGATGGACCGCGCTCGGGGACATCCAGCGCGCGCTCTCCCGCGAGTCCGAGCGCACCCCGCCGCTCGAGCAGGAGCTCGCCTGGATCGGCCGGCGCCTCGCGACCTTCGCGCTCGCGAGCTCGTCGGCGGTGATGGTCGTCGGCCTCGCGCGCCGGAGGCCGCTCCGCGCGCTCGTGCGGAGCGCCGTCGCGCTCGGCGTCGCCGCCATCCCCGAGGGGTTCCCCACCGTGGGCACCACGGCGCTCGCGCTCGCGAGCCGCCGCCTGCGCGGCTCCGGCATCGTGATCCGCCGCCTCGCCGCTGCCGAGACGCTCGGCGCGGTGAGCGTCGTCTGCGCCGACAAGACCGGCACGCTCACCGAGAACCGGATGCAGGTGGCCGAGATCTTCCTCCCCGGCGAGGGCGCGCTGCGGGTGGAGCGCGCCGCGCGCCGGGGCGGCGGCGCGGGGCCTGGGCGCGCGATCGCGCTGATCGGCGAGGACGGGCGCGAGGTCGACGCCGCCGCCCCGCGCGTGCACGCGCTCGCGCGCATCGCCGCCCTCAACGCCGACGTCGAGCTGAGCGAGGCGGGCAAGGTCGTCCAGGGCAGCGGCACCGAGCGCGCCCTCGTGGAGTTCGCGCTCGCCGCCGGCTACCCCGTGTCGGCGCGGCGCCTCGCGGCGCGGCGCGTGAGCGAGGCGCGCCGCTCGGCCGAGCGCGCGTTCATGGTGACGGTCCACGACCACCCGGAGCTCGGGCACATCGAGCTCGTGAAGGGCGCCCCCGAGCAGGTCGTCGCGCGCTGCGACGCGCCGCCTCGGCGCGAGGGGGCCGGCGACGAGCGCGGCGAGGCGCTCCGGCACAACGACGCGATGGCCTCGCGGGGGCTGCGCGTGCTCGCGCTCGCGTGGCGGCAGAACGGCCGGCCGGACAACGACGCTCCGCTCGAGTTCGCCGGCCTCGTCGGCCTCCGCGACCCGCCGCGCCCCGGCGTGCGGGAGGCGCTCGAGGCCCTCTCCGGCGCCGGCATCCGCGCCCTGATGCTCACGGGCGACCAGGAGCGGACCGCGCGCGCGATCGGCGTCGAGCTCGGCATCCCGCCGGACGCCGTGCACAGCCGGGTCACCCCGGAGGCCAAGCTCGACATCGTGCGGGCGCTCCAGCAGGGCGGCGCGATCGTGGCGATGACGGGCGACGGCGTGAACGACGGGCCCGCGCTCAAGGCGGCCGACGTCGGCGTGGCCATGGGCAAGCGCGGCACGGACATCGCGCGGGCCGTGGCCGACGTGGTCCTCGCCGAGGACGATCTGCCGAGCCTCACCGAGGCGGTCAGCGAGGGGCGGCGGCTGCACGACAACGTCCGCCGGGCGATCGCCTACTTCGTCGCGACGAACGCGAGCGAGGTCCTCACGATGCTGGTCGGCGCCCTCTGCGGGGCCTCGCCGCTCACGCCGCTGCAGCTGCTCTGGATCAACCTGCTCACCGACGTGGCGCCGGCGCTCGCGCTCGCGCTCGAGCCGGCCGAGGCCGGCGTCATGCGGCGCCCCCCGCGCGACCCTGCGGCGCGGCTGCTCGGCGCGGCCGATCTCCGCGCGCTGGGCGTGGACGCGGCCGCGATGTCCGGCGCGTCGCTGTCGGCGTACGCGCTCGGCGGCCGGGCCACCGCGGGGACGAGGGCGTTCACGGCGCTGGTGACCGCGCAGCTGCTCCACATCCTGGCCTGCCGCGCCGGCGCCGGGGAGGGCGCCGCGGCGGCCGCGCTCCGCCGGGACAGCCCGCACGTGGCCCGCGCGCTCGCGGCCACGTCCGCGCTCCAGGCGCTCGCGCTCGGCTCCAGGTCCCTGGGCCGCCTGCTGGGGGCGCAGCGCCTCCGCGCCGGGGAGCTCGCGCTCGCCGTGGCCGTGGGCGCGCTGCCCGCGCTGCTCCGCGGTCCTCTGGGGCGCTCCGCGAGCGCTGGCCGCGAGATCGTGATCGTCAACGGCAGGCGCGCGGAATCGGAATCGGAATTGGAGTCGAAATCGGAATCGGAATTGGAGTCGAAATCGGAGTCGGACTCGGAATCGGAGTCGGGCTCGGCGTCAGGAGCGGAATCGGACGCGTCAGCAGAAGCGGAAGCAGCAGGCGCGAGAGCGGAAGCGGAAACGGACCAGGGCGCAGGCGAGGATGCGGGGGCGGCCGCGAGACGCAAGCAAGGCGTGCGCGCCGCGCGCGTCGCGGGGCTGCGCAAGGGAGACATGGCATCATGAAGTTCCATCCACCGTCGTTCGCCCTGGGGGTCGGCACGGCCGTCCTCCTGATGGGCAAGAAGCAGCACCTCCGCCCGGTGGTCGTCGAGATCGCGGCGCTCGGGCTCCACCTGGGCAGGCTGGGCCTCGGCTTGCTCGAGCGCCAGCGGGAGCACGTCGAGGATCTCTTCGCCGAGATCGCCGAGCGGGTGCGCCAGAAGGCCGCGGGCGGGGCGCGCGGCGAGCGGGCTGCGCGCAAGAGCAACGGCGCCTCGGAGCTCCACGGCGAGCCGTCGTCATGACGTCGCTGGCGGTCCTCGTCGTCCACGCCCTGGAGCGGCGCGTCCGCCTGCGCGCGCCGGCGCTGGCCGGCCATCGTCGGGTGTGCGAGCGGATCGCGGAGCAGCTCGCGGCCGATCCCGCCTGCGAGGTTGTCTCGATCCGCCCGCTGACGGGCTCGGTGATCGTCGAGCGCTCCGAGGGCGGGCTCGATCCGGAGCGGCTCCGCGCCCGGCTCGCCGGGCTGGTCGACGGGGCGCGCGAGGACGACGGCCACCCGCTCGGGGCGCCGCGGCCCGAGGGGCACCCTGGTCCGACGCGCGTCGCCCGCGCGGTCGCGCACGCCTTTGCCGGGATCAACGCCGATGTGCGCGAGGCGATGGATTACCGCGCGGATCTGGGCACCATCTTGCCGGTCGTCTTCGCGGCGGCGGGGCTCGCCGAGGTCGGGGCCACGCGCAGGCTGCCTGTGCCGGCCTGGTTCAACCTGCTCTGGTGGTCGCTCCGGTGGTTCATGACGTTCAACCCCGGGGCGATCTCGGAGGAGCTGAACAGCGGCGGCGGGGCGCAGGGCCAGCCGGGCGTCGCGGGCGAGGGGCCTGGCGAAGCCGCCCCGGCCTGCGACGATCTCTAGAGCGAGCGACGGTCACCCGCTTCGGATACGGGCCCACCTCGGCGTTTTCGGTGCTCAGCGCACCGGCGTGCGCTTCCGCGCCGAAAACGCCGATCTGGGCCCGTCTCCTGTGCGGGTGATCGCCGCTCTGCACGTGGCGGGGGTGGGCGGAAACCGGTGTGGAAAGGCGTGTTCCCTCTGCGGACGCCCCGCCGGTCGGGGGGCACCGGGCGCGGCTGAAGGTGGGCCCGGCGGCGCGGCGCGTTGAGGCAGCGATCGGCGGAGCTGCTACCGCGCGGGCGCGCGGAGGGCAGGAGAGCGTGGGGCGAGGGCATTCCGCCGGCGGGGACAGGATTCTCGGCGTTCACCTCGCCTCGGACATCTCCTTGCGATCGCGGCGTGCGCGCGCCGGCGCGCTTTCGAGCCCGTGGCGCCGCCTGTCGACCCCGACGTAAAGCGGCGATGTCGCACAATGGCTCGGGATTAGATTGAACCTTGGTGGCCGGGCGCGTACCTTCCTGGTCCGGATCGTAAGCCCCGGAAGCAGAGGGGAACACGTTGATGGCGCGACTGCAATTCCCGGTGTGGCTAGGCCTGACTGTTGCATCGCTCGCCGTGTCTCCGGGCTGTAGCTGTGGCAGTCCCGACGTGTCCGTGGCTGGGGCCGGGTCGGGGGGTGAGGGGCTCGGGGGGGCCGGCGGGGCTGGTGCAGGCGATCCTGTGGCTTCGGCGGGCGGGGGTGGCGCAGGTGGGCGTCCCGAGGTGGGGGATCGGGGCATCGCCGCGGGCGAGATGGTCAGCGCGGGGAAGGTCGTGAGGAGTCCGAGCTATCGCATGGTCTTCACGCTCGGTCAGCCGACGCAGAATCAGGGAAAGACGACCTCACCGAGCTACCGCGTGCAGGGCGGTCTGGTCGGGGCGAACGGGAGCGTGCCATGAACGGGATGGGACGGCGTGTCCTCGCGATGGGTGTTCTTCTCGCCGCCTCCGTCGGCTTCGTGCGCGGCGCGGCCGCCGCCGTGCCGATGCAGATCTCGCATCAGGGGCGGCTCTTCACGGCCAACGGCGAGCCGGTCAATGACGTCCTCTCGGTGACGTTCGCCATCTACGCCGCCGAGGACGACGACGAGCCGCTCTGGAGCGAGGTGATCGCGCTCTCGTTCGACGAAGGCTTTTTCTCCACGGTGCTCGACTTCACCGAGGAGCAATCCGCGAAGGTCTTTGACGGCTCGGTTCGCTACATCGGAATCACGGTCGGGGACGATCAGGAGATGCAGCCTCGCGCTTCGATCGGGAGCATCCCGTATGCGATGGTCGCGAACAACGCTGTTGGTGAGATCACGCCGAAGCTGGTGAAGATCGGCGGCAGGGTCGTCATCGACGAGAGCGGCAACTGGGTGGGCAACTCGAGCGGAATCGCGGGGCCGATGGGACCGACGGGTCCGACAGGGCCCCAGGGGCCGGAGGGACCGACAGGGCCTGAGGGGCCGACGGGGCCGGAGGGACCGACAGGGCCTGAGGGGCCGACGGGGCCGGAGGGACCGACAGGGCCCGAGGGGCCAATGGGGCCCCAGGGACCGATGGGACTCGAGGGGCCGACGGGACCCGAGGGGCCGACGGGACCCGAGGGACCGACGGGACCCGAGGGACCGACGGGACCCGAGGGACCGACGGGACCGGAGGGACCGAGAGGGCCTCAGGGGCCGACGGGTGTGGTCGCGACAATCGCGATTGCGGGCAACGTTGCTCCCCTTTTTGATGGTGGCAGCGCCGCGTATGTCTTCGTCGGCCCCACGGGGTTGGTGACCATTACCGGCAGCCAGCGCGTGACCGGATCGGCCTCTGCGCCGCTCGGGCTGCAGCCGTCCCGCGCTCCGTTCGTCGCCCCGCTCGGCCTCTGTTACCAGCGGCGCGGCACCAGCGAGCTCGTCAACTTCTTCGGCGGCGCCTTCGCGAGCCACTACTTCACGCCGACCCGCACGACCTACTCGGTCTCTGCCACGACGGTGCTGCCAGAGGGCGAATGGAATGTCGGCATGTGCGTCCGCAATGAGGGGACCAGCTCGATCCAGGGATCGACCACGTCGACCGGCAACGGCATGGTGAACGGCTGGTTCATCGTCACGAACGACTGAGGGCGAGCCCGCCGTCTGGGTTCGTGAGCCCGCCCCCGCTCCCATGAAGCCGGCAGGTCCCGTGCGGGGGCATCCGCCGCGGGGCCGGGCGGCTCGGCACAACCTCCCGAGCCACCCGGAGCCACTCCTCGCCGCGTCGGCGCCTCAGATCACCGGAGCGCCACCGGGCTCCGCGCGAGGTACTCGTCGTAGGACAGGGTCCGCAGATCCTCGATCCTCTTCGCGCGCATCGCCCCGATGACCGCCCGCGCGAGCTGGAGGTCCGTGAGGAGCGGGATGTTCGCGTCGACCGCGCGCCGCCGGATCAGGTAGCCGTCCGGACGGCCGAGCTGATCGTACTCGCGGGGGATGTTGATCACGAGATCCACCTTCCCCTGCTCGATGGCGCTCATCGCCGTCTCCCCCTCGTCGGGCTGCTTCGCGAGGCTCGTGCACGCGAGCCCGAGCGCCCGGAGCGCCTCGGCCGTGCCCGGGGTCGCGAAGATGGGGAGCTTCAGGTGCTCGGCGATGACGCGGGCCTCGTCGGCGAACCAGTACTTGTCCTCGAGCGGCCCGAGCGACAGCAGCACGCCCTTCTTGGGGAACCTGAAGCCGGTCGCGAGCAGCGAGTGCAGGAGCGCCTCGTGCATGTCGTCGCCGAAGCAGCCGACCTCGCCGGTGCTCGCCATCTCGACGCCGAGCATCGGATCGGCCCCCACGAGGCGCGAGAACGAGAACATCGGCGCCTTCACCCCGACGTAATCGAGGTCGAGCCCGCGGTTCTCGACCGGCTGCGCCACGCCGAGCATCCTGCGCATCGCCTCCCGGACGAAGTTGTTCCCCGTGACCTTCGACACGAAGGGGAAGCTCCGTGACGCGCGCAGGTTGCACTCGATCACCTTGACCGTGTTGTGCTTGGCCAAGAACTGCATGTTGAACGGGCCGGTGATCGAGAGCGACCGCGCCACCTGCTGGGCGATCTGCTTGATCCTGCGGATCGTCGCGATGTAGAGCGACTGCGGGGGCAGGACGAGCGTCGCGTCGCCGCTGTGGACACCGGCGTTCTCGACGTGCTCGCTGATCGCCCAGAGGATGATCTCCCCGCGATCGGCCACCGCGTCGATCTCCACCTCGCGGGCGTGGGTCTCGAACTTGGACACGACGACGGGGTAAACGGGGGAGACGGCCTTGGCCCGGGCGAGGATGCGATCGAGCTCGTTGGGCTCGTGCGCCACGCTCATGGCCGCGCCGCTCAGCACGTAGCTCGGGCGCACGAGGACGGGGAAGCCGCCGAGCTTGTTCACGATCTCGCCCGCCTGGCCCGCGTCGACGACGTGCGCCCAGCGCGGCTGGTCGATCTCCAGCCGGTCGAGCAGATCGCTGAACTTCTTCCGGTCCTCGGCGGTGTCGATGCTCCCCGGGCTCGTGCCGAGGATGCGCGCCCCCGCCTCGTGCAGCCGGAGCGCCAGGTTGTTCGGGACCTGCCCGCCCATGCTGACCACGATGCCGTAGGGCTGCTCCCGCTCGTAGATGTCGAGCACCGTCTCGAAGCTGATCTCGTCGAAGACCAGCTTGTCGCACGTGTCGTAGTCGGTGCTGACCGTCTCCGGGTTGTAGTTCAGCATCATGGTCTCGTAGCCGAGCTCCGAGGCCGCGCGGATCGCGTTGACGCAGCACCAGTCGAACTCGACGCTCGATCCGATGCGGTAAGCGCCGGAGCCGAGCACCATGATCTTCTTCCGCCAGGACGGCGCGACGTCCGTGGCCGACGCGTGGTAGCTCGAATAGAGGTAGTTCGTCTCGGCGGGGAACTCGGCCGCGAGCGTGTCGATCTGCGCGAGGTGCGGCACGATGCCGTGCCGCTTCCTGGCCTCCCGGATCGAGCCCCGCGGCGCGCCGGTCAGCGTGCCGATCATCCGGTCGCTGAAGCCGAGCTGCTTCGCCTCCCGGAGGGTCGCCTCCTCGAACGCCGGCTCCTGCGCGGCCGCGGCCTTGTCGGCCTGCGCGGGGACGGCGACCTTGAGCGTCTTCAGATCCCGGTGCATCCGGACGATCGGCTCGATCTGGTTCAAGAACCACCGGTCGATCTTGGTGAGGTTGTGGATCTCGTCGACCGACATCCCCTCCTGGAGCGCGCGGGCCACGGCGAAGATCCGGAGCGGCGTCGCGTTCTGCAGCTCGTCGCGGAGGTCCTTGAAGGTGAACGCGTCGGGGTCGAGCCCCTTCACCCCGATGTCGAGCATGCGGAGCGCCTTCTGGATGACCTCGGGGAACGTCCTGCCGATGGCCATGACCTCGCCGACGCTCTTCATCTCGCTGCCGATCCGCATCGACGCGCCGCGGAACTTGCCGAGATCCCAGCGCGGGACCTTGCAGACGAGATAGTCGAGCGCCGGCTCGAAGAACGCCGTCGTCCTGCGGGTGATCGCGTTGGCGATCTCCGGCATGGTGTAGCCGACGGCGATCTTCGCGGCGACGTAGGCGAGCGGGTAGCCCGTCGCCTTGCTGGCGAGGGCGCTCGACCGGGAGAGGCGCGCGTTCACCTCGATGACCCGGTAATCGGCGCTGTGCGGGTCGAGCGCGTACTGGATGTTGCACTCGCCCACGATGCCGAGGTGGCGGATCGTCTTCAGCGCGACCGAGCGGAGGAGCTGGTACTCCTCGTCGTTCAGCGTCTGCGACGGGGCGACGACGATCGACTCCCCGGTATGGATCCCCATCGGGTCGAGGTTCTCCATGTTGCAGACGGTGATGCAGTTGTCGCGCCCGTCGCGGACGACCTCGTACTCGATCTCCTTCCAGCCGCGGAGGCACTCCTCGACGAGCACCTGGGGCACGCCGCCGGCGAAGCCGCGGCGCACGGCGTCCTCGAGGTCGCGCTCGCTCTCGACGATGCCGCTGCCCTTGCCGCCGAGCGCGTAGCCGCCCCGGAGCATCACGGGGAACCCGATCTCGCGCGCCGCCGCCATGGCCTCGGCCGCCGAGCGGCAGGCGCGGCTGCGGGCGGTCTTCACGCCGATCTCGTCGAGGCGCTCGATGAAGAGCCGCCGGTCCTCGGTGTCGCGGATCGCCTTGATCGGGGTGCCGAGCACCCGCACGCCGTACTTGTCGAGGATGCCCGAGTCGTGGAGCTCGAGCCCGCAGTTGAGCGCCGTCTGCCCGCCGAAGGAGAGGGCGATCGCGTCGACCTCCTCCTTCACGATGATCCGCTCGACGAACTCCGGGGTGACCGCGCAGAGGTGGATGCGGTCGGCGAGCCCCTCGCTCGTCTGGATGGTGGCGATGTTCGGGTTCACGAGGACGGTGGCGATCCCCTCTTCCTTGAGGGCCTTGATCGCCTGCGACCCCGAGTAGTCGAACTCGCCGGCCTGGCCGATCTGGAGCGCGCCGGAGCCGAGCACGAGGACGCGCCTGGGTTTCTTGGGGAGATACGCGCCGTACATGGCTCAGCTCCTTCCTGCGGTGGGGGTGGCGCGGGGATCCGCGGCAGCGGCCCCCGCGGTCTTGAGTCGCGAATCGGAGGACCCCTTCATCGCGCCGCAGAGGCGGAGGAAGTCGTCGAACAGGTAGCCCGCGTCCTCGGGCCCGGGCGTCGCCTCGGGGTGGAACTGGACGCTGAAGAAGGGGCGGAGCCGCGAGCGGATGCCCTCGTTGGTGCCGTCGTTGATGTTGACGAACCAGGGCTCCCACTCGGCGGGCAGCGACTCGTGCTTCACCGCGTACCCGTGGTTCTGGCTCGTGACGTAACAGCGGCGGCTCAGGAGGTCCTGCACCGGCTGGTTCACGCCGCGGTGGCCGTACGGCAGCTTGAAGGTGTCGCCGCCGGCGGCCAGCGCGAGGATCTGGTTGCCGAGGCAGATGCCGAAGATCGGCTTCGTGTACGTCCCGAGCAGGCCGCGCACCGCGGCGACCAGCGGGCCGAGGTCCTTGGGGTCGCCGGGGCCGTTGCCGATGAGGATGCCGTCGGCGCTCTCGGCGAGCTCGGCGATGGGCGCGTGGTAGGGGGCGCGGATGACGGTGACCCCGCGCCGCAGGAGCGAGCGGACGATGTTGTCCTTCGCGCCCGCGTCGATGAGGAGCACCTTCAGGGGGCCGCCCTCGTACGTGACGGGCTCGCGGGGCGAGACGAGGCGGAACACCTCCTCGCGCATGTCCACGGCCTCGGCCGAGCGCTTCACCCGCTCCAGGTCCATCTCGGCCGGGAACAGCCAGCCCTTCATCGTCCCGACCTCCCGGAGCCGCCGCGTCAGCGTCCGCGTGTCGATCCCCGTGATCGCCGGGATGCCCTCGCTGGCGAGCCAGGCGCCGAGCGAGCGGACCGCGGCGTGGTGGCTGTAGCGCTCCACGTAGCTCTGGACCACGAGCCCCTGCAGCTGGATGCGGTCGGCCTCGTAGGGCCCGTCGACGCTGCCCGCTTTGCGCGGCGCGGGCACGCCGTAGCTGCCCACGAGCGGGTACGTGATCGTCAGGATCTGGCCTCTGTACGAGGGATCCGTGAGCGTCTCGACGTACCCCGTCATGCCGGTGTTGAAGACGACCTCGCCGCTCACCGCGCGCGGGGCGCCGAAGCACCGGCCCGTCATGGTCGTCCCGTCTTCGAGTACGAGCTTCATCCGATTCGCATCCATCCTCTTTGACCGCCTGGGCCGCCGCGGCGCGGACCCTTACGCAGGAGGGGCCGTGAGCGCATGCAGCGCCGTGGGCCCATGGGGTACCAGGTCCGCGCGCACGCAGCGCGGCGGGCCGGCATCATGCTCGAGGCAAGGCGTCCGAGCACCCCCGGTCGTCGGAACCGGTTGCTCCGGCGCTCCGTCGAGGTGGGGCAGGGCGCCCGGCGTCCCGTTCTTCCACATGCCGGGGACGCCCATTTGCCGTCCCCTCGCTCCACGTCAACCACGAACTTTCGGCCGAGCCTCCCCGGCCGCTTCCGGCGGGCTTTTCGCGGCCTGCCAGGAGCGCGCGCGGTCTGCCTAGAGGGCCGGCGCGCGCTCGAGGTAGGCCCGCTCGAGGACGAGCACGTCCATCTTGGTCCGGAGGAAGCAGTCGAGCGCTTCCTTTGGGGTGCAGACGATCGGCTCGCTCGCGTTGAACGAGGTGTTCAGGAGGACGGGCGTGCCCGTCTGCCGGCCGAACTCGCTGAGGAGCGCGTGGTAGCGCGGGTTCTCCTGGGCGGTCACCGTCTGGAGGCGCCCCGTGCCGTCGACGTGCGTCACGGCGGGGATCTCGGCGCGGCGCTCGGGCTTGATCTTGTAGACCTTGACCATGAACGGGTCCGGCGAGGTCTGCTCGAAGTAGTCGCCGACGCGCTCGAGGGGCAGCGCCGGCGCGAAGGGGCGGAACATCTCGCGGCGCTTGATCCGCTCGTTCATCGCGTCCTTGATGTCCGGCCGCCGCGGGTCGCAGAGGATGCTGCGGTTGCCGAGCGCGCGCGGGCCGTACTCCATCCGCCCCTGGAACCAGCCGACCACCTTGCCCTCGCTGATCGCCCTGGCGACGCGGGGGATCAGGTCCTCGTCGGGGAGGGTCTCGAACGCGACCTGCTCCTTCCGGAGCAGCTCGTCGATGGTCTCCTGCGAGAAGGCCGGGCCGAAGTAGCTGTGCGTCTGGTGAAAGCCGCGCGGGTTGTCGAGCTTGTGGTGGTGGACGTAGAGCGCCGCGCCGAACGACGTGCCCGCGTCGCCGGCCGCGGGCTGGATGAAGACGTCGTCGAACAGCCCCTTCGGGCGGATCTTCCCGGCGGCCACGCTGTTGTAGGCGCAGCCGCCCGCGAGGGCGAGGCGCGGCGAGCCGGTGAGGTGCTTCGCCGTCGCGAGCAGCTCGAAGTAGACCTCCTCGAACGCCGCCTGCGTCGAGGCGGCGACCGCCATGAAGCGATCTTCCATCGGGCTCTTCGGGCTGCGGGCGGGGCCGAGCAGGTCGATCAGGCGCTCGGAGTGGATGGGGCCGTAGCGGGGCTCGCCCTCCCAGGTCATCGCGATGCCCTTCGTGTGGTGCTGGAAGTACTCCAGCGCGAGCTCGAACGCCCCGTCCTTGACGCGCACCACCTGCCGGAGCTTGTCGAGCAGATCCGGCTGGCCGTGCGCCGACAGCCCCATGACCTTGTACTCGTCGCCGAACTTGGGGAACCCGAGGTACTGCGTCAGGCCCGAGTAGAACAGCCCGAGCGAGTGGGGGAAGCCGACGTGCCGGAGGATCTCCAGCTTGTTGCCGCGGCCGCGCGCCCACATCGTGCTGACGAAGTCGCCGAAGGCGTCAATGGACAGGACCGCCGCCTCGTCGAAGCCCGAGGGGAAGAACGCGGAGGCGAGGTGCGCGCGGTGGTGCTCGACGTTGTGCGACGCGGCGCGGATGCGCTTCGGGTCGACGCCGAGCGCGGCGCCGAGGTGCACCTTCGGGTCGCTCGCGCCGAGCGAGCCCTTGAGGAGCCCCGCCGGTGAGCGCCGCGTCAGCGCGTAGAGGAGCTTGTCGCCGAGGTGCGCCCTCGTGTCGCGGCTGATCGCGATGTGATCGATGTCCTCGACCCGCGCGCCCGCGGCGCCGAGGCAGTACTCGACCGCCAGCCGCGGGAAGCCCGCGCAGTGCTTGATCCTGCTGAACCGCTCCTCCTCCGCCGCCGCGACGAGCTGGCCGTCGACGAGCAGGGCGGCCGACGCATCGCCGTGGTAGGCGTTGATCCCGAGGATGAGCATCGCTCCGCCATCTTCCGGCGCCCCCGCGCGAGGGTCAAGGTGAGCCCTCCGCCCGAGCGCTGTGTGATCGGGCGCGGGCTCGTGACGTAAATTCGCCGGCCGCGTGGCAATTCCGCGCGCTGGAGGCAATGCCGCGCGCCGTGGGGAGCGCGCGGCGTTGCGCGGCGCGCGGTCAGATCTCCGCGAGGCGGATGGCCTCGAGGCGATCACCCTCGTCGATGCGCTCCCGATCGGCGGGCACGAGGACGAGCGCGTCGGCCTCGGCGAAGCTCGTGACGGCGCCCGACGCCTGGTTCGCGGCGATGCGGGCGACGAGCTCGCCGCTCGAGGCGTCGAGGCGGGTGCGGAGGAACTCGGCGCGACCGGGCTGGCGCCTGAGCGCGCTGCCCGCGCGGACGATCACGCGGGGCGGCCGCGGCGCCGCGTCGCCCTGGAGCGCGCGGAGCAGCGGCACGCCGAAGAGGACGAACGTGAGCGAGGCCGAGGCCGGATTGCCTGGCAGCCCGAGCACGTGGACGACGCCGCACCGCGAGAGCTCGGCGCGCCCCACCGCGAGCGGCTTGCCCGGCTTGATGGCGACGCGCCAGAAATCGAGCGACACGCCGGCCGCCTCGAGCGCGGGGCGGACGATGTCGTGGTCGCCGACGCTCACGCCGCCGACGGTCACCACGAGATCGGACCCGCGCAGCGCCGTCGACACCGCCTCGGCGGCGCGCGCCGCGTCGTCGGGGACGAACGGCGCGATGCGGACCGCGGCGCCCGCAGCGCGCGCGGTCGCGGCGATGAAGTAGCTGTTCGACTCCGGGATCGTGCCCGCGGGGCCGGGCGAGCCGGGCGCGCGCAGCTCGTCGCCGGAGCACATCACCGTGACCACGGGGCGGCGCGCGACGAGGACGCTCGGGCGATCGAGCGCGGCCGCGAGCGCGACCTTCCCCGGGGTGAGCCGCGCTCCTCTGCGCAGAGGGACGGCGCCCTCCGCGAGGTCCGCGCCCCGGCGGCGCACCCAGGCGCCCGCCCGCGGCGCTTCCTGCAGGGTGATCTCGTCGCCGCTGCGCGCGGCGTCCTCCTGCGGCGCGATCGTGTCGGCGCCGGGCGGCAGCCGCGCGCCGGTGAAGATCCGACACGCCGTGCCCGGCTGGAGCGCCGGCAGCGGGCGGCCAGCGGCGCTCTCGCCGCGGACGGGCAGCCTGAAGGGCCCGCTGCCCGCGAGGTCGGCGGAGGCGATGGCGTAGCCGTCCATCGCGCTGTAGTCGAAGGCGGGCATCGCATCGGCGGCCGCGATGTCCTCGGCGAGCACGCGCCCAGCCGCGTCGTCGAGCGACACCCGCTCGGGGCCGACCGGGGCAGCGGTCGCGAGCAGCCGATCGAGCGCCTCTTCGAAGGGGATCATCCGCGCTGCTCCTCGCCCTGCGCGGGCTGCGGGTGCCGGTGGTGGTGGCCGCCCTTGCCGGACGCGAGCGTGACCGCGTGCGCGAGGACGGGGCCGATGATCTGCGTGACGGCGAGCTCCACCGCCTTCGGGCTGCCGGGCAGCGCGATCACCACGAGCCCTCGCGCGACGCCCGCCGCGGCGCGCGACAGGATGGCGTTCGGCCCGATCGCGTCCCAGCTCAGGCGCCGGAACGCCTCGCCGAAGCCGTCGAGCGTCTTCTCGAAGAGCGGCGCGAGCGCCTCGAGGGTCCTGTCGCGCGGGGCGATCCCGGTCCCGCCCGTGGTGACGACGGCGTCGGCCGAGCCTGCGTCCGCGATCTGAACGATCGCCGCTCGCAGCAGCTCGGGCTCCTCGCGGAGAACGGCGTGGGAGGTCACGGAGAAGCCGGCGCGCTTCAGGAGCTCGCCGAGGAGCTGTCCGCCCTCGTCATCGTCGAGGGTGCGGGTGTCACTGAGCGTCAGCGTGGCGACGCGCACGGGGGAGCGGCTCATGCGGCAGGTTTACGCCTGTCCCCCGCGGTTGGCGAACTCTTGACGACGCCGGCGCGGCGTCGCGGCGGACTTAGCGCGGGCGCGGTGGCCTCGCGGCGCGGCGGCGCGGCGCTCGACCGGGCGAAGGCGGCCTCGCTGCGTCCCCGGCGCCCCCGCCGCGCTCAGCGCGCCCCCGCCGCGCTGAGCGCGCCCCCGCCGCGGCCTTGTCGCTCCGACGTCATCGACGGCGGATGGCTTTCGCCTCGTCGCTGCGCTAGGGGAGCGACGTGTCAGGCCCTCTGATCCCTTACATCGAGCTCCCCGAGATCCCGCTCGCTTTCCTGGAGCACATCCCGCTCGTGGGGCAGCTCATCGATCCGGCGAAGCCGCCCTCGATCAAGCCGTTCGGCACGCTGGTGGCGCTCGGCGTCTACATCGGCGCCGTGGTCGCCACGCGGCACGCGCGCGAGCGGCGCCTCGACGAGAAGAAGATGAGCGAGTTCATCTTCTGGGTCGTGGCGGCCGGGTTCATCGGTGGGCACGTCCTCGACGCGATCTTCTATCACCCGCAGCGGGTCGCCCGAGATCCTCTCTACCTCTTCGCGCTCTGGGACGGCCTGTCGAGCTTCGGCGGCTTCACCGGCGCGCTGAGCGGCGCCTTCGCGTGGCGCTTCTATCGCCGCGAGCGGATCATGCCCTACTGCGAGGTCGTCAACAGCGCGTTTCCGCTCGCGTGGGTCTTCGGGCGCGCGGGCTGCGCGTCGGTCCACGATCATCCGGGCCGTATCTCCGACGCATGGTTCGCGGTCCAATACCCGCTCGGGACGGGACATGTCGGCCGGTTCGATCTGGGCCTATATGAGTGTGTGCTCGCGATCCCGCTCGCGATCGCGTTCGCGGTGCTCTGGCGCCGGAACCCCCATCGTCCGCTCGGTTTCTACACCGGGATCATGTGCACCGCGTACGCTCCGGTGCGGTTCGCGCTCGATTTCCTGCGCGAGCGGGAGGGCACGGTCGTCGGCGGCGATCCGCGTTATGCCGGTCTCACGCCCGCGCAGTGGGCATGCTTCGGTCTGTTCGCGGTGGGGCTCTATTTCCTGCGCATGGCGGCGCGCGGCGAGCCGTCGAGCGCCGGGGCGAGCCCGCTGGACGGCGCTTCGCGCGTCGCGGACGACGATCCGTCCGACGAGGACGATGAGGCCGAGGCGCCTCGGGCCTCCCGCGCCCGGGCCGAGAGGTGATCCCGCACCTGGGCGCCTTGGACCGGTCGTTTCGGGTTTCGGGCAGATCCACGCCGCGCGATGCGCTCATTCGCCGGGCGGCGCTGGGCCGCTCGGCCCTCCCGAGCGCCGGGTTTCCCGAGCGCCGGCCTGGCGAAACCCGCCTGTGACGGAGCGCGCGCTGCTGGGTCCCTGGTCGCCTGGACCGGCGCTCGCCTGAGGGACGAAGGCGCGGCGGGGTGCGGCCGGGTGCGGCCTGGTCACGGACGGCTCCTTCCGGGCCTTCATTTGGCTCGCCCGCCCGTGGCGGGTCCCTTGACGCGCCAGGGGCGCCAGATATCGTGGGGTGGAGTTTGCACCAGAGGGTCGGCCCGCCGACCTTCGCTCGATTGAGCTCGGTCGCTCCTTCCGCCGACGGAGGGGCGGGAGGGGCGATCGAGAGGCGCGCTCGCGAAAGGCTCCGCGTCATCGACATCGATCACGGAGCGAGTGGACCAAATAAGAGGGAACGCAGGGGCCAACCCCAGGTTTTTCTACAATGGCTGAAGATTCGCGTAAGTTGTTCGTGGCGGGCTTGCCCGACTCCATCACCGAAGACGTTTTGCGGCAGCTCTTCGAGGCCACCGGCGGCAACGTCGTCGAGGTCAGTCTTCCGAAAGATCGCGCGACGGGTCGTCCGCGCGGGTTCGGCTTCGTCACACTCTCGACGACCGGCGAAGCCAACGCCGCGCGCGAGTCGCTCGACGGTTCATTTCAGGGCGGCAAGTCCATCTCGGTCCGCCCCTTCCAGGCCGAGCCGCCGCGGCGCGAGGGGCGCCCGATGGGCCCCGGCGGTGGCCCCGGCGGCGGGCCAGGTGGCCCTGGCGGCGGTGGCGGTATGGGCGGCGGCGGGCCGGCTGCAGCGCCCGATCGCACCCTCTACGTCGGCAATCTCCCCTACGACGCGAGCGTCGAGGAAGTCGAGGGGCTCATCGGCTCGACCGGCGCCGGTCCGGTGGTGCGGGTCCACCTCCCCATGGATCCTGACGGTCGCAAGCGCGGGTTCGGCTTCGTGACGATGGCGAGCGCCGAGGCGGCGCGCGCCGCGATCGATGCCCTGCGCGGCGTGGACGTGCGCGGTCGGCGGCTCGTCGTCAACCTCGCTCACCCGAAGGGTGAGCGGCCGGCGCGCGAGGACCGTCCGGGCGGCTTCGGCGGCGGTGGCGGCGGCTTCGGCGGTGGTGGCGGCGGCTTCGTCGGCGGCGGCGGCGGTGGCTTCGGCGGCGGCGGCGGCTTCGGCAGTGGTGGTGGCGGCGGCGGAGCTCCTCCGCCGCCTGCGCGCAAGACCTTCGATGATCGCCGGCGGCGCGGCGGTCACGACGGGGACGGTCCTCCCGGCGGCGGTGGTGGCGCCGGTGGTGGTGGCCGGCGCAGCAACAACAAGAACTGGGATCGCGGCCGCGGCGGTGATGACTGGGACGACGAATGAGCGCTCCCGGTTGACAACTGCATCGTTTCTCGTAGGGTAGCGCCCTCCAGACGGGCGGTCGGGCGTCGCTGATCCGGCACACGTCCTCTGGTGCCCCCCGCCGGTTGCGGTGCTAGCGCTCCCGTGCTGCCCGTGCCTGGGTTCAACCAGGGCCGCCTGTGGAAACAGGTCGGCCCTGTCTTCGGAGACCTCCGATGCGCGACATCATCAAGCTGACGTGCGGCAACTGCGGCCGCGCGAACTACCACACGACGAAGAACAAGCGGACGATGACGGACAAGTTCGTCATCAAGAAGTTCTGCCCGACCGAGCGCAAGCACACCGAGCACAAAGAAGGCAAGATCTCGAAGGGCTAGGCCACGCTGCACCGCTGGCCGCTGCCGCAGGGCCCGCGCAAGCGGGCGCCTGGTCGGGCTGCTGCGTCCTCCGCGGTGCTCGGCTTAACCTTTTTCCTTTCTAGGGCGAAGCGATGATCTTCGACTGGCTCTACGGCCTGTTCTCGAACGATCTCGCGATCGATCTCGGCACCGCAACCACCCTCATCTACGTGAAGGGCAAGGGGATCGTGTCCTGCGAGCCCTCGGTGGTCGCCGTCCAGCGCGATGCTCGCGGCGGCAAGAAGGTGCTCGCCGTCGGCCGCGAGGCGAAGGAGATGCTCGGTCGCACCCCCGGCAACATCCAGGCGGTGCGACCGCTGCGCGACGGCGTCATCGCCGACTTCGAGATCACCGAGGCGATGCTCCGGTACTTCATCGCGCGCGCACACAACCGCCGCACGCTCGTCAAGCCGCGCATCATCATCTGCGTCCCGTTCGGCATCACCGAGGTCGAGAAGCGGGCGGTGAAGGAGAGCGCCGAGGGCGCCGGCGCGCGCGAGGTCTACCTCATCGAAGAGCCCATGGCGGCCGCGATCGGCGCCGGGCTGCCGATCACCGAGCCGAGCGGCAACATGGTCGTCGACATCGGCGGCGGCACGACCGAGGTCGCCGTGATCTCCCTCGCCGGCATCGTCTACTCGCAGAGCGTGCGCGTCGGCGGCGACAAGATGGACGAGTCGATCATGGCCTATATGAAGCGCAAGTACAACATGGCCATCGGCGAGCAGACCGCGGAGCGCATCAAGATCACGATCGGCAACGCGTACCCGCTCGAGCAGCAGCTCACGATGGAGGTCAAGGGGCGCGACATGGTCGCGGGCATCCCCAAGACGGTCGTCGTCAACTCCGACGAGATCCGCGACTCGCTGAGCGAGCCGACGAACGCCATCGTGGACGCCGTGCTCATCGCGCTGGAGCGCACGCCGCCCGAGCTGGCGGCCGACATCGTCGACAAGGGCATCGTGCTCACCGGCGGCGGCTCGCTCCTCAAGAACCTCGACGTGCTCCTCCGCGAGGAGACGGGGTTGCCCGTGATGGTGTGCGACGACCCGATCAGCGCCGTGGTGCTCGGCAGCGGCAAGGCGCTGGATCACCTCGAGCTCTTGAAAGAGGTCACGATCAGCTGAGGGTCGTCTTCGTGTCCCGCCCGTGAGCACGCCGGCGGGGGTGTTTGCGGCGCGCGGCGAGCCGCCCCGCGCCGGGGTGGGCGCCGCGCGCGGCGTCGAGAGGGGTGGCCTCGCGGGGCGCCTCGTACTACCTGGGTCCGGGAGCCACGGTGAACCTCAAACGCTACCGCGACTTCGTGATCGTGCTGTTGGCGCTCGCGGTGCCGTTCTGGTTCCTGCGCGCCAGCATGCGCGACCCCAAGCAGAACACGGGGGCCGATCGGATCATCATCAGCATCGCGGCGCCGATCCAGTACGCGGCCGCGACGCTGGCGCGCGGGCTCTCGAACCTCTGGGGCGACTACATCTACCTGGTCGACGTCAAGGAAGACAACGCCAGGCAGGCCTCGCAGATCGCCCGCCTCCGGGAGCGGGTGCGGAAGCTCGAGGCGCTCGAGGAAGAGAACCGCCGCCTGCGCAGGCTGCTCGACCTGCGCCAGAGCCTCCGGACCGACGTGGTGAGCGCCCAGGTCGTCGGCAAGAGCACCAACGATTTCTTCCGGGTGGTCCGCGTCACGCTCGATCGCGAGGCGCGGGACATCGGCTCCAACTTGCCGGTCCTCTCCGCGGACGGCGTCGTCGGCACCACGCTGAAGAGCGCCGGCGACACGGTCGACGTGCGGCTCGTCGTCGACGGGGGCAGCGGCGTCGACGTGGTGGTCGAGCGCACCGGCGCGCGCGGCTTCGTCCGCGGCACGGGCGACGAGAGCAAGTACTCCTGCAGCGTCGAGTACGTGCAGCGCACCGACGAGATCGAGGTCGGCGATCTGCTCGTGACGAGCGGCGTCGGCCGGCGCTTCCCGAAGGGGATCCCGGTCGGGACCGTGACGCAGGTCGTCCGCCGCGACTTCGGCATCTACCAGCAGGTGTACGTCGCGCCGGCGGTCGATTTCTCCCGGCTGGAGGAGGTGCTCATCGTGACGACGACACCCCCGGAGGAGACGCCCCCCCAGGCGCAGCGGAGGTGACGCGATGAGAAACTCCGCGTTCCTGGCGATGGGGGCCGCCCTGCTGATCCTTCAGTCGAACCTGTTCCGGCTCATCGGCAAGCTGAACATCCCGGGCTCCACGCCGAGCCTGCTCCTGCCGCTCGTCGTGTTCATGGGGGTGCACGAGTACTCGATCGCGCGGGGCGCCGCGCTCGCGTTCCTGCTCGGGTACCTGCTCGATCTCTTCACCGGCGCGCCGGTCGGCCTGTTCACCTTCATCACCGTCGCGACCTTCGTCGTCTCGCGGGCGGCCGGCGTGCGGCTCGCCGCGCAGACGCTCCTCACGAAGATCGCGCTGGCCTTCGTCTTCGGCCTCGTCGAGGGGGTGCTCATCGTGATCCTCACCGCCATCTTCGGGGGCGACGCCGCGCGCACCCGCGCGCTCGCCCGGCTCGTCGCGCCGCACGCGGTCTCGACGGCGCTGTTCGCGCCGTTCGTCTTCCGGATGGCCGAGCGCGTGCACCAGGCGACGATCAACGTCCCGCGGCCAGGGGAGAGCCCGCGGTGAGCCTGCTCGTCCAGCGCTCCGACGTGAGCGAGTTCCGCCGGCGCTTCCGGTGGATCGCGCTCGGCATGGTCGTCGGATTCATGGTGCTCCTCGGGCGCCTGTTCTACCTGCAGATCCTCGAGGTCGACGAGAACCAGGCCATCGCTCGCGAGAACATCGTTCGGCGCGTGACGCTCGCGACCACGCGCGGGATCATCCGGGACAAGAACGGCAAGGTGCTCGCGGCGAGCCGGCCATCGTACAACGTCTACGTCGTCCCGCGGCGCCTCGACATGGAGACGATCTGGCCGAAGCTCGTCGAGTACCTCGGCATCGGGATCGAGGAGCGCGCGCGGCTGGAGGCGCTGATCACCTCGATCCGCGCCGACGAGGGACCGCGCAAGAACCAGCAGATCCTGCTCAAGGAGGACATCTCGCGCGACGCCGTGGCGACGCTGGCGACGCACGACGCCGAGCTGCCGGGGGTCGACGTGGTGCCCGTCCCGGTGCGCTACTACCCGTACGAGGAGGTCGGCTCGCACGTCCTCGGCTACATGGCCGAGGTGGACGCCGAGCGGCTCGCGTCGCTCCGCAGCGTCGGGTACATCGAGGGCGATCGCATCGGCGTCACCGGCATCGAGCGCGCCTGGGAGAGCTACCTGCGCGGCACGCGCGGCTGGGAGAAGGTGCTCGTCGACGCCAAGGGGCGGCGCAGGACGGGCGGCGACGGGATCATCGAGGAGCCGCGGCGGGTGGACCCGATCCCCGGCCGCGATCTCCGGCTGACCCTCGACGCCGACATCCAGAAGGCGATCGACAAGGCGATGCGCGGCGAGCTCGCCGGCGGCGTCGCGGTCATCGACGTGCGCACCGGGCGGATCCTCGGGCTGTACTCGAAGCCCGGCTACAACCCGAACGCGCTCTCCGGCGGCTCGGGGAAGCAGGTCATCCGCGACGCGTTCCGGCGACTTTACTCGGATCCGCTGAAGCCCGCGCTCGACAAGACGCTGTCCGGTGCGTACCCGCCCGGCTCGACGTTCAAGCCGTTCACCGCGCTGGCGGCGCTCGAGAAGGGGCTCATCGATCCCCGCCAGTCCTCGCGGTGCCGGGGCGCGCTGACGTTCGGCAAGCGCACCTTCCGGTGCACGCACGTGCACGGGCCGGTCGCGATGCAGCAGGCGATCGCCGAGTCGTGCAACGTCTACTTCTACCGGCTCGCGGCGGAGTACGGCGTCGGCATGGACGTCATCGCGGAGATGGGCCAGCGCTACGGGCTCGGCGCGCGGACGGGGCTCGGCATCAACGCCGAGGCGGGGGGCAGGATGCCCACCCGGGCGTGGATGACGCTCCGGAACAAGGGCCAGTTCCGCCTCGGGTTCGGCCTGAACGCGGCGATCGGCCAGGGCGCGACGACGGTCTCGGTGCTCCAGCTCGCGCTCGCGTACGCGGCGCTCGCGAACGGCGGCACGCTGTACCAGCCGCAGATCGTGCGGGCCGTCGAGACGAGCGCCGGCACGGTCGTCCAGGAGTTCACGCCGCGCGTGCGCCGCCAGATCGACATCCGGCCGGAGAACCTCTCCCTCGTGCACCGGGCGATGGTCGCCGGCGTGAACGAGGAGGGCGGCACGGCGTTCAAGGCGCGCGTCGCGGGCGTGGAGATGGCGGGCAAGACGGGGACGGCGCAGGTCTCGCACCGGCTCACCCGCGGCGTCGAGGCCGAGCGGGTCTGGTACTTCAACCGCGAGCACGCCTGGTTCGCCGGCTACGCGCCGGCGCGCTCGCCCGAGGTCGCCGTGGTCGTGCTCGTCGAGCACGGCGGCACGGGCGGCAAGCACGCGGCGCCGGTCGCCTTCGAGGTCGTCCGCGCGTACCAGGAGCTCGCGAAGGAGCGCCGCGGCGGCCCGAACGAGGGGCCGCGCGCTGGCAAGAGCAGCGCGGGCCGCGCGCCCGCCGCGTCGGGGCGCACGCCATGATCCGGGGTGACTCTCTCTCTTCGCGCGATCGCGATCATTTCGACTGGCCGCTCTTCATCGCCGCGGTGGCCATCGCGGTGCTCGGCGTCGTCAACCTCTACAGCGCGACGAGCGTCTACTCCGGCGCGCGCGCGGAGCTCTACATCAGCCAGGTGTACTGGCTGTTCATGGGCGGCATCATCGGCGGCGTGCTGATCGCGCTCGACTACCGGCACCTCGAGCGCCTCGGCTACGTGCTCTACACGTTCGGCGTCTTCTCGCTGGCGCTCGTCTTCGTGCTCGCGCGCGACGTGCGCGGCTCCGCCCGGTGGATCGAGTTCGGCGCGTTCCGGTTCCAGCCCAGCGAGTTCATGAAGGTGTTCCTGGTCATCGCGCTGGCGAAGTTCCTGCACGACGATCCGCGCAACGAGGGCCGCACCCTCCGCGATCTCGCGATCCCGGCGGCGCTGACGGCGGTCCCCGCGCTCCTCGTGCTCAAGCAGCCCGATCTGGGGACGGCGACCATCCTCGTGTTCGTCTTCCTGACGATCGCGGCGGTCACGCGCGTGCGGTGGAGGAGCGCGGCGCTGTTCGTCGTGTCCATCGCGGTGGCGATCCCGATCATCTGGGAGTACGTGCTGCTCGACTACCAGCGCGCGCGCGTGCTCGTGTTCCTCCACCCCGAGGAGGATCTCCTGCACCGCGGCTGGCACGCCCACCACTCGCGCGTCGCGATCGGCAACGGCGGTCTGTTCGGCAGCGGGTACCTGCGGGGCACCCAGAACCAGTTCCTCTTCCTGCCGGATCAGTTCACGGACTTCCCGTTCCCTGTCTTCGCCGAGGAGTGGGGGTTCGTCGGGTGCATCGTCCTCGTGTGCCTCTATGCGTTCCTCGTCGTGTGGGGGATCCGCATCGCGTCGATGGCGAAGGATCGCTTCGGCGCGGTGCTCGGCGTCGGCTGCGCGGCGATCATCTTCTGGCACGCGGTCATCAACCTCGGCATGACGTCGGGCGTGCTGCCCGTCGTCGGCGTCACGCTGCCCCTGTTCTCGTACGGCGGATCGAGCGTGACCACGGTGATGGTGGCGATCGCGCTCCTCATGAGCGTGTCGATGCGCCGCTACTCCGGCGTCGCCTCGCTCGATCGGCTCTGACGGCGCGGCGGGCGCGCGCCCGCCGCGTGGCTCGCGTCAAATCGCGCTCTCTGCGAGCCGCGCCTCGATGACGAACGCGAGGGCCTTGAGCGCGTCGCGCTCGGTGATCTCGCCGCCGGCGCGCGCTCTGCGGACCACGGCGCGAAAGCCGAGGTAGCGGCGCCCGTCCAGGCCGAGCAGCGCCGGCACCGTCGCTGGATCGCGCGCCGCGCCGCTCGAGCCCGCGAGCTCCGCCGCTTTGTCGAAGATCCCCGCGACGAGCGCGTCGCAGCGCTCGAGCGCGACGGCATACCGCTCCGCGGCGATCGTCGCCTCGATCTCTGCGATCGCCTCCCGCTCGGCGGTCGGCCAGAGCGCGACGAACGAGAGGCCCGGCTGGGCGAGGTGCCTCGTCCCCGCAGACGGGCCGTCCGCGCGCGCGGTCGCCGGGGCGTCCGCCGGCGCGGCCAGCCTCCGGGCGGCGAGCCGCAGCGACGAAGGGAGCCCGCGGCTCACCGGATCCCTGACGCCGGCGCTGCGCGGCGCGAGCTCACCGCCAGGTGACGTGGTCGCGCCGGGCGCGGCGGCGCCCTCGCTCGGATCGCCGATCGTCGCGATCGTCGAGTCCGGCGGCATCGTCGACCACGGCTTGCTGGGCGGCGCGAGCCGCGAGATCACCGCGTCGAGCGGCGCCGACGGCGGCGGCGACGCGTCGCGCAGGGCGGTGGCGAGCCCGCCCTCGATCGCGTCGAACCCGCCCAGCCCGCTCCCCATCGCGTCGGGCAGGCGGCTCTCGAAGGCGCGCAGGACCGCGGCGCTGATCTCCTCGAGCCCCTCGTAGAGCCCAAGCCCCGTCTTCGCCGACGTGGCCAGCGAGAAGACGCGGGACGGGTTCAACATCGCGTCGAGCTCCGAGAGCGGCAGCAAACCGGGCAAATCGCGCTTGTTGTGCTGGAAGATGTGCGGGACGTGCTCCAGCGCCCGCCCCTGCTCGGCGAGGTTCTCGCGCAGGTTCTCCATGCTCTCCATGTTGGCGTCGGCGCGAACGGCCTGTGAATCGCTGACGAACACGATGCCGTCGGCGCCCGTGAGCACCAGCTTCCGGGTCGCGTTGAAGTAGACCTGCCCTGGCACCGTGAAGAGCTGGAGCCTCACGTTCATCCCGCGCAGCTGCGGGAGCCGGACCGGCAAGAAGTCGAAGTAGAGCGTTCGATCGACCGGCGTCGCGAGGGAGACGAGCTTGCCGCGGTACTCGGGCTTCGCCGTGGCGTGCAAGTACTCCAGCGTGGTCGTCTTGCCGCCCAGGCCGGGCCCGTAATAGACGATCTTGAAGACGAGCTCGCGCGACAGTGGGTTCACCGACGCCATGGGCGGCGGCGACGATACACGAAAAGGCGAACGAGAGCGCCGGGACGTGCGCGGGCGCATGAAAGCCAGCCGCGCGCGCGCGCGCCACCCCCGTCCCGTGCCCGCCAGGGCGGGGCACGGGAGGCGCGGCCGGCGCGGCGCGCCGTCAGCGGAGGCCGACGAGCGGCTCGAATTTGTCCTTCTGGCCGATCTGGAGCATGAGCGCGACCTGGCCCCGCTGCGCCTGGAAGTAATCGAGCCGCAGCCGGTGCGTCCCCTCCGTGAGGCGGGCCTCGCCGTCCACGGTCTTCGCGCTGTGGACGCCGTCGTTCGCGACCACGCGCTTGTCGTCGATGTAGAGGACCGCGCCGTCGTCCGAGGTGAGCCTGAGCTGGAACACGCCTTCCTGGGGCGCCTTGAACTCGCCCTCGAACCGGATCGCGAACCACTCGTTCTGCGCGAGCGCGCCCGGGAAGCCGCCGGAGAAGTCCTGCGACTTCACCTCGAACTTGTCCGTGAACAGCACCGCGAACGGCACGAGCCCGTCGAAGGTCGGGAGCTTCTGGGTGTTCTCGGGGATCACGTACGCGAGCCCCCGGAAGGCGCCGCCCTCCCCGTTGCCGAACGCGTTCGGGGCGGCGATGCGCGGCGCGTTGTTCGTGGGCAGGCGCCACTTCGGGGTCCTGCGCCGCTCGGGCTCCGGGTCGGGCTTGGCCGGCTTGCGCGACCGGGAGGCCTTCTTGGCGGGCGGCGGGGGCGGCGGCGAGGCCTCTGCCGGCGTGTTGCCGCTCTGGATGGTGACATGGCAGCCGCTGAGGAGAGACGCGGCAAGCACGCACGAGGCGATGTGCGACGAGGTTCGGACCATGACGTCTCCTGAGAGGGAACGGACGGATTGGCCCGCCCCCACGTGAATGCGAGGATGGCGCTTAGACGTTCGAGCCGTGCGCCGCAATCAGCGTCGCGTCGCGTCAGGAGCCCCCGGCACGAGCGAGCCCGCCGGTCGAGGGCCGAGCGCCGCGAGCGCGTCCTCGGGACGCCCCTTGGCTTGGCCGTGCAGCTCGGGCCCGGGCGCCTCCTGCCGCGCGTTTCCGTCGAGCGACTCCACGGCGCGCCAGACCGGCGAGCGCTGGGCGAGCGCGAGCGCCGCGAGGCAGGCGAGCACGCTGGCGAGCGCGCCGGCGTTCATCACGCCCTCGTACCGGCCGCGCGAGGGGCCCGCGTAGCTCAGCCCGAGCAGCGCGCCGCTCACGAGGCCCCCGATGTGCGCGGCGTTGTTGATGCGGACGCCCGTGCTCGACGCGTTCACGACGAAGCCGAAGAGGACGATGTAGAACACGGCCTGGAGCGCGAGGTCCTTCCACCGCGGGTCGCGGCGGCGGAGCAGCCAGCCGAGCAGGAGGCCTATCACGCCGAACACGGCGCCGCTCGCGCCCGCGGTGCACACGACCTCGGGCTGCACGAAGACGTTCCACGCGGCGCTCGCGCCGAAGCCGAACAGGCCCGTGAGCACGTACGCGATCGCGAACCGCGCCGAGCCGACGGCGGGCTCGGCGGCGCGGGCGAGCATGCCGAGCGTCACCATGTTCATGCCGAAGTGGAGGACGCCCATGTGGACGAAGACCGCGGAGAGCAGCCGGAACGGCTCGAAGGGCACGCCGGGCGCGAGGAGGAGCGCGCCGAAGCGGAGGTAGCTCGACGTGTCCCACGCCGAGAGGAGGCCGAGATCGCGGGAGTGCGCGGCCATCAGCTGGCCGACGAACACGAACGCCGTGAGCCCGCCCAGGATCTTGGTCGCGAGCAGGCTTCGCCCGTCGATGCGTCCTCGGGTGGGCGCGGCGTGGGCGACAGGCGCGAGGAGCGGCGCGCCGCAGCGGATGCAGCGGCTGAAGTCGCCGCCGTTGAGGGCGCCGCAGCGCGCGCAGTGCAGCGCGCGCCTCCGTTCGCCGGACGGCCCCGCCGTCACAGAGCGGCCCCGAAGCGCTGCCCGGCGCCGGGGTGTGGGGGGGACCTGAACGCTGTATCGAGGGTCACCTGGGCTCCTTTCACGCCGGACGCTCGGCGTGGAGTCCGGCACAATGTGGCGGCTCCTGGCCGTAAGGTCCACGGGTTTGGGCCGTTGTCGAGGGGTGAATGCCGTGGCCCTCCCGCGGTCGGTTCCGCCTGCCGCTGGCGAGCCGCCGCGCGCCCTCCTCGCGGGGGGCGCGCGGCGTCTCGCCGGCGGCGCGCAGGCGCTCCTTCCCCGCGGGGCGCGCCGGCCCGAGAGGGGCGCGAGGCGGACACCGGTGCGCTCCGTTCTGCGTCCGGGTATCGTCGCCGCTGTGACGGCGGTGGCAGCAGCGAGGCCCGATCTCGAGGCGGAGCGCCTGCTGTGCGACCGCGCGGCGCAGGGCGATCGCCTCGCGCTCGGGCAGCTGCTCCGCAAGCACGGGCCAGCGCTGTACCGCGCGGTGCTGTTGCCCCGCCTCGGCTCCGACGCGGCCGCGCAGGACGCTCTGGCCGAGACGTACGCGCGCGTGATCGAGCGGTTCTATCAGTTCCAGTGGCAGAGCTGCGGCATCTATCCCTGGCTCCGCGTCATCGCGCTGCGCATCGCGCTCGACATGCTCCGCGCGCGCCGCCGCGAGGCGCTCTTCGAGCCCGAGGATCTCCAGCGCGAGATCGACGCCGCGGAGACCGACCTCACCGCGCGCGGAGAGGCCGAGCTCTGCGAGAAGCGCGATCTCGCCGACGCGCGGGCGCGCGTCGAGGACGCGCTCGGGCGCCTCAACCCCCGTTACGCCGAGGCGATCCGGCTGCGGGTGCTCGACGAGCGGCCCCGCGACGAGGTGGCCCTCGCGCTCGGGGTCAGCGTGGCGACGTTCGATGTCGTCCTGCACCGCGCCATGACCGCGCTGAAGAAGGCGCTCGCCGCGCCCCGCGCGGAGCGCAAGGAAGGAGCGCGATGAAGCCGCGGCCGCCCTCGGATCCGCGCTCGCCGCCGACCGGCGACGGGCCCCTTCAGCGCCGCGCCGGCGCGGATCGCGGCCGGCGCCTCGCGCTCGTCGTGCCCGGCGCGGAGCCCGTCGCGCCTGCGTCCGACGACGAGCTGGGCGCGGCGCGCGCGCTCGCGGAGGCGCTCGAGCGCGGCGAGGTCCCGCTCGCGGACGCGCTCAGGGCGGCGGCCCGCCCGGCCGGGCTCGACAGGGCGGACCACGAGGCGCTGCTCGCGCGCGCGCTCGGCGACGAGGGCGCGCCGCCGACCAAGGCCGAGCTGCGCGCCGCCGAGCGCCTGCGGGAGGCGCTGGGGCCCCGCGCCGCTTCCGGCGGCGGGCCGGGGCGGGGTGGCGGCTCCGGCGGCGAGGGGGCGCTCGGCTCGCCTGACGCGCGCGACGAGCTCGCGGAGCTCGCTGTCGCGCTCCGGGCCGCGTGGCGTCCGGCGGCGCTCCCGGAGCTCCCGGGGCGCGCGCTCATCGACCAGGCCCTCCGCGCCGCGCCCGCGCGCGGCCCCCGGCGCATCGCGCCGGTGACGATGGCGGCGCTCTCGACCCTCGCCGCGGCCGCGGCGGCCGTGGCGCTGATCGTCGGCCAGCTCAGGGAGGAGCGCGCCTCCGTCGCGCGCGCGCCCGCGGCCGCTGCTCCTGCCGCGGCGCTCGCCGCGCGGCCCCTGTTGATCGAGGCGCGCTCGACGGCCGCGCTCTTCGATCCGGCCGCGCCCTTTCCGCGGGAGGGCGGTCAGACGGAGCGGATCGATCGCATCGCCGCCGCGCGCGCGTCCGATCTGCGCCAGAACCGCTACGCGGCGTGGGGGGTGCGCTGATGCGGGGCCCGCGCCTCGTCGCCGTCTGCCTGGGGCTCTTCGCGGCGGCGCACCTCGGGTGCGCCCCGGGCGACGAGCGGGCGCGCGCCGCCGGGGGCCCGGGCGATCCGGCGTGCGCGTGCGCCCCGGCCCAGGTCGTCGATCCCACGCTCCTCGCCTTCCTCTCGAGGGCGCGCGCGGCGCACCATGCCGCCGACGTCGCGCTCGGCGCGGGCGATCGCGCCGCTGCGCTCCGCGCCCTGGAGGGGATCATCGCCGCGCCGAGGCCGCCGGGGGCCCCGCCGGAGGTCGCCGAGGTGACGGCGGACACGTACGCCCGGCTGGCGGAGCTCCGGAGCGAGGCCGGCGAGTTCGACGCCGCGGCGCGCGACATCGACGCGGGCCTCCGGCTGGCGCCGGCGCCTTCTCATTATCAGGGCCACCTCTACGAGGTCGCGGGCGTTGTCGAGGAGCGCCGCGCGAAGGCGCTCGAAGCGAAGGGGGATCGCGAGGCGGCGACGCAGGCCCGCGCGCGGGCGGTCGGGCTGCTGGAGCGGGCGATCTCGATCCAGGACCGGGTGATCACCGAGGCCCTGACGGGCCCCGGGGAAAAGCCGCGCTGAAGGGCGCGCTCGCCGTGGTCTGCAATTGCGACGGGCGCGCGTTCGTCGCTAGACTCGAGCGGGAGGGGGCCGCCGCTCGACCCGATGACGTTCCGTGTTCCAAGGCCGAAGCCCGGGTACGATCTCAAGTCGCTCCCGCTGAAACCCGCGGAGGCGTTCCTCCTGTCCCGCATCGACGGCGTCCTGACGGATCGGGATCTGTCCTTGATCACGGGCATGTCGCACGGCGATACCGTCGAGGCGCTGCGCCGCTTGCGCGACCTCGGCGCGATCCTCCTGGACGGGGAGCCCTCCGGACAGCCTCCGCCGCGGGACGCCGCGCGGCGCGCGGCCGCGGTGGATCCGGAGAAGACGATGCCGTCCGGGTCCGAGGCCGCCCCGCTCGGTCGGGACGCGCTGCAGCAGGTGGAGTCCCTGCCGCTCTACGATCCCGCCGAGCTCGACGAGCCGGTCGAGCTCGCCTCCGACCGGAAGCGGCGGATCCTCGACCTCTACTACCGCCTCGAGGATCTCAGCTATTACGCGCTGCTCGGCGTCGCGGATCAGGCGGACAAGAAGCAGATCAAGAGCGCCTACTACCAGCTCGCGCCGGAGTTCCACCCGGACACCTACTTCCGGAAGCAGCTCGGCTCCTACAAGCCGAAGATCGAGGCCATCTTCACGCGCATCACGCTGGCGCACGACACGCTGACGTCGAAGCAGCGGCGCGCCGAGTACGACGCGTACCTCGAGCAGACCCACAAGAACCGGACGATGGCGGCGCTGATCGAGCAGACGCCGCGCGACATCGCCACGATAACGACCGCCGTCGACGCCACGGTGCGCGCCGCGTTCGCCGATCCGCGCGACATGGGCGCGTCGCCCGGGCGTTATTCCTCCGAGCGCGCGCCCGCAGAGCAGGGCGCGCCCGCTGTGTCCTCCGGCGCCGCCGCGCCGGTTCAGCCGTCGCCGGCGCAGCCGCCCGCAGGAGGACGCTCGCCCGACAACGGAGGCGCGCCGGCGCGGAGCGCAGCGCCGGCCTCGCCTGTCGCGCCTGCCCCCACCGCCAAGGACCGGCGTGAGACGTTCGCGCGCAAGCTCACCGGAGGCTTGCGGCGCGCTCCGCCAGGGGCGCCCTCTGCATCGACGGCCGCTGCGTCCGGGGCGGCTGCAACGCCGGCCGCGGTGACCGCTGCGCCTCGGACGGCCACCCCGCCGGTCGCGGTGACCGCTGCGCCTCGGGCGGCCACCCCGCCGGCCGTGGCGACCGCTGCGCCTGGAGCGGCCGTCGCGCCAGCTGCGGCGGCAGGCGCCCCTGCGGCGCCGCCGAAGACCCCTTCCGGCGTGCGTTCGCCGGAGTCGATACGGGCGGTCGAGGCGCTCAAGGCGCGTTACGAGAACGCCCGCAACGAGGCGCTCCGGAGCCAGATCGCGCGGTACTCCGACGTGGCTCGGGCCGCGCTCGAGCGGAGCGAGTTCGCGAGCGCGGCCAACGCGTACCGGATCGCCGCGTCGCTGGCTCCGGAGGACGCCGAGCTCCAGAGCGCGTCGGCCGAGGTGGAGCGCCTCGCGGCGGTGGCGCTGGCGGACGGGTACCTCAAGCAGGCCGAGTACGAGGCACAGAACGGCCGCTGGGTCGAGGCGGCGCTGAGCTACGTGAAGGTGTGCAACGGCCGCCCGGACGACGCCGGTGCGCACGAGCGGGTCGCGCACGCGACGCTCCTGGCCGGGGAGAGCTCGCGGCGGGCGGTGGAGTTTGCGCGGCGAGCGGTGGAGCTCGTGCCAACCTCCGTGGAGTACCGGATCACGCTCGCGCTGTCGTACGCGGCCGCGGGGCTCGCGAAGAGCGCGGCCGGCGAGCTCGATCGCGCCGCCGAGCTCGCAGGGAACGATGGTAGGCTGCGCGGTCTCGTCGCGCAGGCGCGCGAGCAGGCCAAACAGCAGGGGAAGCAAGTCTAGCGCCGGCCCTTACAGAAGGCGCGCCGGCCTCGGGCAGGCCCGGGGCGGCGCCTTCCGCATGGCCGGCGCACGATTGGCCCGCTCGGCTCCGCGAAACGGTCTAGCATCGTGGCCTCAGCGGCCGTTCGGGCCGAAGATCACAAGAGGAGCAGCGGCATCGATGGAGCGTGTCATCGGCATTGACCTTGGCACCACGAACTCGTGCGTTGCCATCGTCGAGGAGGGCGTCCCGACCGTCATCCCGAATCGCGGTGGGTACAAGACGACGCCGTCCATGGTCGCGATCACCGAGGCCGGGAAGCGGCTCTGCGGGCACATCGCGAAGCGGCAGGCGATCACCAACGCCGAGAACACGGTCTACGCCGCGAAGCGGCTGATCGGCCGGAAGTGGTCGTCCCCGCAGGTGAAGAACGCGATCCTGACCGCCTCGTACAAGATCGTCGAGGGGCCGCACGGCGACGTCCGCATCCAGCTGCGCGACAAGACGTACTCGGTCCCCGAGATCAGCGCGATGGTCCTCCAGGAGATGAAGCTGTTCGCCGAGGACTACCTCAACGAGCCGGTCTCCAAGGCGGTCATCACGGTCCCCGCCTACTTCAACGACAACCAGCGGCAGGCGACGAAGGACGCGGGCCAGATCGCGGGGCTCGACGTCATCCGCATCGTCAACGAGCCGACGGCGGCGGCGCTCGCGTACGGGTTCGGCAAGAACGTCGAGAAGACGATCGCCGTCTTCGACCTCGGCGGCGGCACGTTCGACATCTCCGTGCTCGAGATCGGCGCGGGCGGGGTCTTCAAGGTCATCGCCACGGCGGGGGACACGTTCCTCGGCGGCGAGGACTTCGACGCGCGCGTCATCGACTGGCTGGTGCAGGGCTTCAAGGAGCAGCACGACGTCGATCTGCGGCAGGACCGGATGGCGCTCCAGCGGCTCAAGGACGCGGCCGAGAAGGCGAAGTGCGAGCTGTCCAGCGTCCTGGAGACCGAGATCAACCTGCCTTTCATCATCTCGAGCGCGCGGAACGAGGCGCTGCACCTCCAGCGGACGCTCTCGCGGGCCACGCTGCAGGAGCTGTGCGAGGACCTGGTCGAGCGGTGCATCGAGATCTGCAGCCAGACGCTCGAGGACGCGCGGCTCGACCGCGACGAGATCGAGGACGTCGTGCTCGTCGGCGGCATGACGCGCATGCCGAGGGTGCAGGAGGCCGTCCGCGACTTCTTCGAGCGCGAGCCCTGCAAGGGGGTGCACCCCGACGAGGTGGTCGCGCTCGGCGCGGCGGTGCAGGGCGCCGCGCTCGTGGACGAGACGAAGCAGATGATCCTGCTCGACGTCACGCCGCACGCGCTCGGCATCATGACGTTCGGGTCGAACTTCGAGGAGCTCATCCCGCAGAACACCACGGTGCCCACGAGCCGGTCGAAGATCTTCACGACGAGCCGCGACAACCAGACCGCCGTGAAGATCCTGGTCATGCAAGGCGAGCACCAGAAGGCGACGGACAACGAGCTGCTCGGCGAGTTCATCCTCACCGGCCTGCGCCGCGCGCCGAAGGGGCAGGTCGAGATCGAGGTCACGTTCGAGATCAACAGCGACGGCATCGTCTCGGTGAGCGCGAAGGATCTGGAGACGGGCCAGCAGCAGTCGATCCAGGTCACCGCGTCGAGCGGCCTCACGAAGGAGGAGGTCGGCGAGATGATGGAGGCGGCGAAGGAGTACCTCGTCGATCGCCGCGCGAGCGACCAGTTCGAGGGCGTCCGGCAGGAGGCCGAGAAGCTCATCGCCGAGATCGAGCGGATGTTCCCGCAGGTCGAGCAGATCGTGGCGTCCAGCGACTTCGGCCGCGACGCCATCGGCAAGGCGCGCGGGATCGTGGATCGCTCGCGTCAGGCCATCGGCCGGCGCGACGCCGCCGCGGTCAAGGAGCAGATGGAGGCGCTCTCGCGCACCCACCGGATGTTCAAGGGCGTCGTAGCCAGGCCACAGGGGTGATGGGTGGCCGCGATGAGGGAAGACGATGCGGTCGGTGCCGCCTGACTCCAAGACCCTGGACTCCTCCTGGGGGCTCGACGAGGTGGACGAGCTCGAGGACACCCAACCGGTCGCCTCGGAGGAGCTCCTCGCGCTCGCTGCGCTCGCCCGCGAGGAGAAGGGCTCACCCCGCATGGAAACCCCGCCCGCCGGCACGCCTCTGCAGCCGGACGGCGAGGGCAAGATCACGCTCCCGCCGCCGATCCCCGTCAGCGACTACGTGGCAAAGATGATGACCCGCCGCTCTCACTCGAGCTCCGAGATCACCGCCCAGCGGCAGCGCCCTCCGGAGGCCTTTCCGCCGGAGGGGTATCCGCCCGCCCCGCCGCCGCGCAGGACGATCCCCTGGGAGCCGCCGCCCGGCTCCTCGTTCTCGGCCAAACACGGCTCTCTCGGCCGAGAGGCGGCGAGGCTCGGCCTGGAGTGCGACGAGCCCGGGGTCCCGTCGCGGCCCGGCGGGCGGATGGGGTTCGGATCGCTCGACCCCGAGCGCGACTTCGGGTCGGAGCTCGACGACGATCTCCTGCGCGAGCCGGGCCCGTCGTACCCGCGCAGCTTTGGCGAGATCGACGTCTTCGGTGGTCCGCCGGTCGATGCGCGGGACGTCCACCTCCCCCCGGCGGCGAAGGGGCGCGCCCCTCGTCCGGACGACGGCGGGCCGCTGGGCATCGATTTCCGCCTCGATCTCGGGTTCGAGGAGCCGGGCCCTCCGGTGGACGAGCCGCCGATCACGCCGCCGCCCGGCACGCTCCGTTACGGCCTGATCGTGGAGGACGACGAGCCCGCGTTCCGTGGCGGGACGGGGGCGCTCGCCGGTTCGACCTCGTACAGGGTCTCGGGCGAGGCGCAGGGCGCGGCGCGCGCTCCGCGCCGCTCCGAGACCGAGCGCGCGCCCGCGGCTGTCGCGAAGGTCGACAAGGGGGTTCATTCACGCGCGACCGAGCCCCAGCTGAGCGCCCAGGGGCCGCGGGAGCAGATGCAGCACCGCTTCGATCAGGGCGATTTCGGCGGCGCCCTCATCCTCGCGGAGGGCCTGCTCGAGGAGAACCCGAAGGACTGGATGGCGCGGCAGTACGCGGACAGCTGCGTCGAGGCGCTCCGGCAGATGTACCAGTCGCGCCTCGGAGACGGCTCGCGGGTGCTGCGGCTCGCGGTGTCGCCGGATCAGCTCCGCTCGCTGAACCTCGATCACCGCGCGGGCTTCCTGCTCTCGTGCATCGACGGCTACAGCTCGATCGACGAGATCCTCGACGTGTCGGGCATGCAGTCGCTCGAGGCCTTGCGGCTCCTGTACGAGCTCGTGCAGGAGGGGATCGTCTGCAGCGTCTAGGCGCCGGCCTCCCCTGACGTCGCGGCGTCGCCTCATCGCTCCGAGCGGACCGCCGCGACCGCCGCGTCCCCAGACCCGCCTTTCCGCGATGCCGCAACCTCGCTAGGTTGCACCGGTGCGCACGGCTCTCCAGGCCGCTGTCGGTCTCCTCCTCGCGCTGCTCGCCGGCCGCATGGGCGCGTCGCTCCTCTCGACGGTCCAGCCGATCGAGCCCGACGCTCCGGCCCGGCGGTCGCCGGCCGCTCCCTCCGGCGCGAGCGCCGCGCCGGCGCTGGCAGCTCCGGCGCCCGCGCCTCCGCCGGACGCCGAGCTCGCGGCCCACGCCGATCCGATCGCGAGCTACACGCTGCGCGCGAGCCTCGATCCGGCGCAGCACACGATGCACGGCGAGGGCACGCTGGTCTGGCGGAACGCGTCGCGCGAGCCGCAGCGCGAGCTGTTCGTCCACCTCTACCTGAACGGCTTCAAGGACCCGCGCACCGTGTTCCTCCGCTCGTCCATCGACGGCTTTCGCGGTGGCGAAATGCTCTATGATTACGGGCATATCCAGGTGACCCGCTTCGCGGTTCGCGAGATGGAAGGCGCGGACGTGTGGCCCCGCGGGAAGCCCACGACGCCCGGCGATCCCGACGACGAGACCGACATCCGGGTGGAGCTGCCGCGGGCCGTACCGCCGGGCGAGGCGATCACGATCGATCTCGCGTGGGACGCGGACCTCCCGTCGCTCGCGCTCAGGACGGGTCACCACGGGAGCTTCCACATGGTGGGGCAGTGGTTCCCGAAGATCGCGCGCCTCGAGCCCGACGGGCGCTGGGCGCACTTCCCTTACCACCGGCTCTCGGAGTTCTACGCCGACTTCGGGGCGTACGACGTGACGGTCGACGTCCCGGAGCGCTTCGCGGTCGGGGCGACCGGCCGGCTCGTGGAGGAGCGGCGGGCCGACGGGCGAGCGATCCGCCGGTTCGTGCAGGAGGACGTGCACGACTTCGCCTTCGCCGCGTGGGACCGCTTCCGCGAGCTGCGCGCCACGACCGGCGACGGCGTCGCGATCCGGTGCCTCTTCCCCGAGGGGAGCGAGCGCGAGGCGGCGCTGGAGATCGACCTGGTCCGGTTCGGCCTCGAGCGCTTCGGCGCGGCGTTCGGCCGCTACCCGTACGGCACGCTCACGATCGTGCACCCGCCGGAGGGCGCCGAGGAGGCGGGCGGCATGGAGTATCCGACGCTCATCACGACCGGCGGCAGCTGGCTCTGGCCCGCCGTGGGCGTGCGCTTCGTCGAGGCGGTCACGGTGCACGAGCTCGCGCACCAGTGGTTCTACGGCCTCGTCGCGACGAACGAGCACCGCTACCCGTTCCTCGACGAGGGCCTCACCACCTACGCGGAAGCGGGCGCGCTGCGCGCGCGCTACGGCGACGGCTCGTGGGCGCGCCTGCTCGGCCTCGAGATCGACCTCCGCGCGCAGTACCGCGCCGACGCGCTCACGTCGGGCCACAACGGCGCCGTCGCCCAGCCGGCCGCGGGCTTCGTCGACGGAAAGGACTACCTCGGGCTCGTGTACGGGAGGCCCGCGGTGCTCCTCGCGACCCTCGAGGGCGTGTACGGCGAGGACCTCGTGCGGCGAGCCGTCGGCCGCTACGCGCGCGAGAACCGGTTCCGGCACCCCGGCCCCGAGGCGCTGCTCGACGCGGTGCGGCGGGAGGTGGGCGACGAGGCGGCCGAGGCGCTCCGAGCCGGGCTCTTCGAGCGTGCGTGGGTCGACTACACCGTCGAGGCGTTCGACGCATGGCCCGCGGACACCGCGGCGCCCGCGCCGGGCGAGGCCGGGATCGAGGCGGCGGGCTACCGCGGCCGCGCCGTCGTGCGGCGCCGCGGCTCGCTCGTGCTCCCCGTCGACGTCGCGCTGCACGGCGAGGACGGGAGCGTGCAGCGGGCGCGGTGGGATGCGCGTGAGAGCACCGCCGCGATCCCTTACGCCGGCGCCTCTCCGCTCGTCGCGGTGGTGATCGACCCCGACCACCGGGTGCTGCTCGACGAGGACCTTGCGAACAACGCGCGCCGATCGCGCCCCGACCTCCTCGCGCCCGGCGTGCTCTCGCGCGCGAGCTTCGCCGTGGGGCTCGCGCTCACGCTCCTCGGGCCATGAGCGCGCCGGCGGAGCGGGGCGCGAGCGATCCGGGCTCGCAGGGGGCCGCGGGGGCCGAGCCAGGGCGCGCGGCGGGGCGCCCCGCCGCGCACGAGCGGCCAGCGGCGGTCGCGCTGTACTTCGGCTACCGGGCGCTCGCCTCGCTCGTTGTCGCGGCGCCGCTGTCCGTCTTCGTGGCCCAGATCGTCGGCGAATACCCGCGCGGCGACGCGATGCTCTTCGAGCCCGGCGGCCTGATGCTCAGCGAGCTCGCGCGTCTCTCGGCGCACGCCGCCGCTGCCCTCGCCACGCAGCTCGGCCTGGGCACCCTGCTGGCCGCCGCGCTCGGGCTGCTCCCGCTCGCGGTGCTCCTCGCCGCGCTGAGCCAGAAGGGACCGCTCTCCGCGCAGGACCTGGGAGGCCGCGCGGCGCGCGCCCTGGGCCCGCTCGCGCTGCTCTGGGGCGTCGCGCTCGCGGCGCAGGTCGCCGCTGCGGCGCTCGTCCTGCTCCCCGGGACGAAGCTCTGCGCGGAGCTCCCGATCCTGCCGCGCGGCCGCGACCTTGCGGCGATCGCCGTCGCCGTTGTCGCGCTGGTGCCGGTCGCGGCCATCGCCCTGCTCCACGATCTCGCGCGGGTCGCCGTGGTCGGTGAGCAGCGGGGCTTCTACACCGCCGTCTCCAGAGGGCTCGACGCGCTGCGCGGCGCTCCGCTAGCGGCCGTCTGGGCCTGTGCGTCCCGGGGCGCCCTCGCGGCCGTCGCGCTCGCCGGCGGGGCGTTGGGCATGCACCTCGCCGGGGTCAGCAGCGGCCCGCGCGTCGCGGCCGCGCTCGCCGCGCAGCTCGCGGCGCTCGCCGCCGCGGCCTACCTGCGCGCCTCGTGGCTCGCGGCCGCCTTCCGGCTGCTCGATCGCTCCGCGGAGCGCGCCGAAGAATTCCTTGACATTCGACCACATCCGCGTAACGTAGCCCGCCCGTGACCGACGCTTCCGGCGTAAGCGCGGGGCCCGCAGCAAGCCCAGGTAGCTCAGTTGGTAGAGCAGAGGATTGAAAATCCTCGTGTGGGCGGTTCGATTCCGTCCCTGGGCACTACCGTTCTCTTGCTTGGATCGGCGAGCAAACGCCGCCGTACCGTCCTCACACGCTAGCGTGAGCAGCCGTTCCGCACGGCGCAGCCGCTTGTCGTGGGTTCGCAGGTCTGCGGGTAACTCCTCCTCTCGCCAGCTGGCCTCGGCGGCTCGCTGCGGGGGAGCGCGCAGCTGTCTGTTCAGGAGTACTTTCGCGGGTTTGGCCACATCGGGTGACAGTGGAACTTGGTTCCGGTGCGGTAGCGATCCTGATAAGGTGACGGGGGGATCACTCGTTGCAACCTGAACACTCCGGAGGCGTCCCAGGGAACGGCGCCTCCTCATGGAGGCTCCCTCATGGCCGATCGTCGTGTCGACTCCTCGCGAAAGAGCTCTCCGGAAACGGCCTCCGCTTCCGACTCGGCGCCGCGGAGCCGGCCGTCCGCGCCAAGTAGCCAGCCCAGCGAGACCGCTCGAAAGAAGAAGATCCTCGTCGTCGACGACTCGCTGACTTCGCTGCTGTCACAGCAGCTGACGCTCGGCGTGGACGACTACGACATCGTCATCGCGCGCAACGGCAAGGAGGCCATCGCGAAGGCGATTTCGGAGCGCCCCGATCTCATCTTGATGGACGTCGTCATGCCGGCGATGGACGGCTTCCAGGCCTGCAGGTGGCTCCGCGCGTTCGACGCGACGAAGACCGTGCCGATCATCATGATGACGACGAGGAGCGATCAGACGAGCATCAAGATCGGCTTCGCGAACGGGTGTACCGACTACCTCATCAAGCCTTTCGACAGCAATACGCTGCTCACGAAGGTCCGCACCCACCTCGGCGAATAAGCGATCTCGCCCTCTCGGCGCGCGCCAGGCGCTGCTTCGATCGAACCCTGGCGACCGGAAAGGCCCTCCGCGCGCAGGAGCAGCTTGCAGGAAGACGGGACGGCAGGCGCCGCGTGAGGCCTGCCGCGACACCTACCCGAGCGCCGCGAGCGCGCCCCGCGCGAGGTGCCCTGTCGCGAGGGGCGCAGAGGAGCCACGCGGCGCGCGCGACAGGCCCGGCGCCGGCCGTCGATCAGAAGAACTGGGCCACGACGGCGCCGGACACGGGCAGTCCGGCGCATTCGCGCAGGTTCTCTATCACCGTGTTGCACCCGGCGATGGCGACGTCTCTGCCGTCGCACACGAACTCATCGTCGATGCAGGAGATGGCCTCGTCGAACTGGTCCTGGCAGCCGTCGTACTCCGCGGATCTCTCGGCGTCCTCGAGGGCGTCCACGCACTCCACCTCGTCTCTTTCGCTGCACGAGCCAGTGCAATCGCACTTGTCCTCGCACAGGCCGGACAGCGAAGCACCACAGCCCGGAAGCATGGCGAGCGCGAGCGCGAGGGCGATCGTGAACGAGGGGGCGAGCTTCAAGGGGTATCCTCCGAGCTGGACGCGCAGCGCGCGAGCTACGATGACGGTGGCTCTCTTATCGCGTCCGCGGAGGAGGCACAAGCCCGCACGTGCGCCGCCGGCCGTACCCCAGGGAGCTGGCCAGTGTGCGATACCGTCTCCCTCTCAGTTCCCCCTCAGTTCCCCCTCAGTTCCCCCTCAGTTCCCCCTCAGTTCCGCTGGCCTCGTTTGGCTCCTTCGGACCGCGCCGGCCAGAGCCGGCGGAAGCCGATGCCGAGGAGGGTGCCGTCGTCGCGCCGCACCAGGCCGCCGAAGCGGCACTTCTCCACCAGCGTGCCTTCGGCGAGATCGCCGCCGTCCTGAAACCGGATGCGCTGGCCCTCGCTCAGGGCCGCGAAGACGCGCGCGTCGGCCGCGATGGCGAGGAGCGACTCCGGCGCAGCGACGCGCAACGGCGCGAGATCGGCAGGGCGCGCTCGGTGAACCACGCCCCGGCGGGTCGCGGCGCTCGCGAGGTCCAGGCCTCGCGCTTCGTCCCGGGTGGATGATGCCGTTGTGGTGGTGTCAATCCACACATCGACGGTGGTGCCACCCCTGTACAGGACCACCCCGGGGAGCGCCTTGCCCGTGGTGGTGGTCAGCAGGACCAGCTCGCCCACGCCGGGCTCGGTCGACGCGCGCCCGCCGAGGCGCTCACGCACCGCGTCCACCGTGGGCGTGGCCGACGCAGGCGCCGTCGCGCGGTCGGCGTGGGCCAGGTGGAGCAGGGGGAGCGAAAACTTGCGCGTCATCGGCCCAACCATTCTACGCGAACCGACGCGCCATCGCTCGGGCGCGGCCCTGGGATCCGCGCCTGAAGCCGCCCGCGTGTCTCCCATCAGGCCGACGCTCGCGGCCCCCGGCTACAGGCCGATGGCGCCCCGGTACATCCACCCCGTCTTGCCGCGGTGCTCGATCTTGTACCAATCGTTCTGCCGGCCAACGAGCTTGACCCGAGTGCCACGCACCAGCCGCATCACCACATCACCCTCCTTGGGCGCGCCGCGGACGAGCGCAGTATCCCAGCTCACCGTGGCCAGGCCGCTCACGGCGGTCTCGCTCGTGGTCGTGCCGGCGGCCTGCTCCTGTTCGCCGCCGCCGGCCTCGGCCTTCCCGGCGTCGGCCTGCGCGCCCGGGGGATAGAAGGTGGCAGTGTAAACGAGGGAGTACCGGCGGTACTTGTGCGGGACTTCCTCGAGCGACACGTTCGAGAACTCCCGCGCTGCGCACTGGAGAATGCCGCTGACGGTCGAGGCCGGCAGGCTCGTCTTCTTCCCCTTGACGACCTGGACCTCCTTCTTCTCGAAGTTGAGCTCGAAGCCGATCGGGAGCTTGCCGTTCACGCCGAGCGCCGCCGGACACTGGGCGAGCTCCTTCAGCCGGGGCAGCGCGATCGGATCGAACTGGAGCTCTCCGCAGTCCTCGACCTTCTTGTTCTTCTTGTCGGAGCAGCGCGTGATCCTGCCAGGGCCGACCACGATCTGCTGCTGGTTCTTCGCGGCGGCCTCGGGAGGCTTGGCCTCGGGCTCCGCGGTCCCGGGCGCCGCTGCCGCGGGGGGAGGGGACGCCGGCGCCGCCGTGGCCTCGGCCGTCGCCTTGACGTCGGAAGGCACGGTCGGGCCGATGCGGACGCCGGCGAGCTTGGGCCACGCGACGCCGACGACAAACCCCACCAGCGCGATCACCCCGACCCGCGACCAGACCGGCTGCTCATCGCCGGGACGGGGGATGTCGACCGTCAGCGGGCGCTGCCTCTTCGCCATGTCCGCCTTCGCCATGTCCAGCACGTCGCCTAGCACAGGTGAGCCATCAGAACGAAATAGTCCGTTCGATCGGGCCGCGGACCGCTCAGTCGCCCGCGATGCCCGCCGCCTCGAGGAGCGGTCGCACCCGGGACTGCGCGATGGCGTAGACCGCGCGCACGTCGTCGCGCCGGGCGTAGACGACGTTCGTGCCGCGGAAGGCGTCGCCCGCGCCGATCGCGAACGTGAACGACCCCACCGGCGCCCGCGACGGGACCGCGCCGCTTTCCTCCGCCGGGGCGGCCTGCGGCCGGGAAAGCTCGACGGTGACCCGGAGGCGCGGCGGGCCGAGGCCATGGCGCCGCTCCGGCTCGCCCAGCGCGACGGCGCCCTCGGCCCGAAGATCGGCCAGCGCGTCCCGGACGCTCGCGGCCAGCGCGGCGGCGGTCGCCTGATCGGCCGCTCCCGCGATCGTGAAGCCCTCCGGCGAGCGCTCGATCACGACCGGCTTCGCTTCCCGAGGGGCCAGCGTCACCCGCGCGATCTCGTGAGGCGGGACGAGGAAGACGTCGCGGCGGAGCAGCAGGCGACCGGCCGCGGCCTCCAGCGCCGGCGGCGCGACGAACACCGCAGCGCCGTCCCCGGCGCGCGCGAAGGAGCCCGCGCCTGCGCGCGCGCCGAGCGCCACCCGGGCCGCGCGCGTCGCCGCGCCGGTGCTTCCACCGCCGGGCTCCGGCGCGGGGTCGAGCTCGGCCTCGACCACGAGCCGGGGCGCGCCGAGCCCGTGGCTCTGGCCAGCCTCCTCGGCGATCCAGCGCTCGGCCTGGAGGCCGGCGAGCAGCTCGGCGAGCTCGTCGGCCAGCCCGCTGTCGGCCGCGAGGCCCTCGCCTGTCGGATCGACGAGCCGCCAGGCGCCCTCGCCCGTCCGGCGGAGCCGCTGGACCAGGCCGGGGCGCTCGATCCGCAGCGCGCTGACCCGATCGGGGGTGAAATCGAACACCTTCATGGAGCGTAGCGACACCTCGGAAGGAAGGAGCGCGCCGGCGGCCACGGCCGGGATCTCGGCGATCGCGCCGTCCTCGAGCCGCCGGACGTGCACCACGCCGGCCTGCTCGGCGCCGATCTCGAGCGTCTCGATCCGCTCCTGCGGCTCGCCCTCGGCGACCGCGCCCGGCGGCGTCGAGACGACGCGGAGGGTGGCCCGAGGCGAGGCGAGGCCGATCGCCGCGCGATCGCGCGCCCCGGGCAGGAGGCGCGCGGCGCGCACGTCGAGGATCGCCTGGACCAGGGCGCGGCCCGTCTCCGTCGGGACAGGCCGGTCCTGGGGAGCCCGCAGGTGCCACTCGCTGCCGGCGCGCGCGAGCTCCAGCGAACGCTCGCCGGCGGCGAGCTTCACCTCGGCGACCTCGTCGAGCGGCGCGGCGACGAGCGCGAGATCGACGAAGCGCGACGCCTCCTCGGTGAGCGGCTCGAGCACGCTCGCGGGCACGCAGGCGGCCGCGCGCGCGGGCTCGCGCCGCGCCGCGACGACGTGATCGGGCCTGCCCGGGCAGGCGCCGCCCACGTCGATCACGCCGCGCTTCGCCGCGGGATCGCTCGGCTCCAGCGTCAGCGTGACCCGGGGGCCGCCGGAGGACGCGGCCTGCCGCGCTTCCTCCTCCGAGAGGAACGCCTCGGCCTGCATGCGGTCGAGCGCCGAGAGCACGAGATCGAGCGCCGGCGCGCTGACCCGGACGCCGCTGCCCTCGGGCGAGCCCTCCGCGAAGCGGAAGCCGGCCCCGCGGCCGCCGCCCCAGGGGGCGCGCGAGAACCGCCGCGATCCGCCGTCGCCCTCGAGCGTGAGGCCCGAGAGCTCCGCGGCGACGTAGGGGACGAAGCTCCGCGAGCGGAAGCGATCCGGCGGCACCTCGAGGGCCGAGGCGAGCTGCTTCGTGATGACGAAGACGCCTCGGCCCGCGACCTCGGCGTAGACCGCGCCGGGCGGCGTCGGGGCGCCGCCGCCGAGCAGCAGGCGCTCGCGGCGCGGGCCCATCGCGAGCGCGATCGAGAGCCTGGGCGGGGCCAGGCCGAGGGCGGCCGGGTCGCTCGCCTCCGCGGAGACGCGCCGCTCCGCGGTCGCGAACTCCAGCGTGCCGAGGAGCTGGTCGACCGTGGGCTCGTCGGCCGGGTAGCGCTGCCCGTCGATCTCGACGTTCCAGGGGCGCTGGCCGGCGTCGTCGACCTCGCCGCGGGTGAGCCGCGCGGTCCGCGGCGCGCCGGGCGCGGCCATCGTGACGGTGAGCTCGGTGATCTCGTCGGGTCGCCACGCTTCGATCAGGTGCTTCTTGCGCCGCTCGGCCTCGTCGGTGGACACCGAGCCCCGGTCGAGGACGAGCAGCGCGACGGCCGCCGCGGCGGTGAGCGCGACAAGGAGCAGCGTCGTCGCGTGCCGGCGCAGCGGCCGCATCACGGCGATCCTTCGCGCTCGGCCCCGGCCCCGGCCGGCGCGCCGCGCGCGTCGCGTCCGGCCGGCGCGCCGGGGCCCCCCTTGTCGCCGGGGCGGCGCTCGGAGCCGCGCCGCGCCAGGTACACGGCGAGGCCGAGGAGGGCCGCGGCGAGCGGCATGTACACGATGACGTAGCGGAAGATCCCGGCGAGCGAGTCCTCGCTGATCCGCAGGCCCGCCGTGAACGCCGGCTTGTCCGGGATGTCGAGCATGGGCGGGCTCGCCGCGAGCCAGGACAGCGCGCTCTCGACGAGCACGGCTGTCCCGCGGAGCTCGGGGCTCTGCCAGTTCGCGCCGTAGAGCACGCCGGGCGAGCCGACCACCACGACGCGCGGCCCGTGCGCGGCGCTGGACCCCGCGGGCTTCGGCAGCTCCGAGGCGCAGGCGACCGTGAGCGGACCCGGGTGATCGCCGTCGCGCGGCTTCGGTTCGGACGGATCCCGGGCCCAGCCGAAGAAATCGACCATGCCGAAGGCCTTGTCGCTCGTCACGAGCAGGGGCGCCGGGACCACCGGCCCGCTCGCCGTGGGCGCGAGCGAGCTCGCCACGGTGAGCACCGGGCCGAGCCCGAGATCGGCCGCCTTGATCAGTCCTTCGGTGATCGGGTGCGGCCTGACGATCGGCGCGAAGGTCTCGCCGAAGCCCTGCGTCGACCGGAGCTTCGGGTCGAGCTCGAACACGAAGTCCGACCGGAGCTCGACCCCCGCCACGGCGAGCAGGCCCGAGAGCCCGAGGTCCACGTACCGCTGATCGCTCTCGTCCGGCACGGGCCCGAGCGCGATCAGCGCGCTGCCGCCCCTCTCGATGAACGCGCGGTAGCGGGCCACGTCGCTGGCCGGCACCGGCCGGCTCGGCCCGGCGAGGACGAGCACCCGGCAGCGGTCGAGATCGACCTCCGGCGCGGGCTCCGCCGGCGCGGCGAGAGCCTCCTCTTCGTCTTCGTCGCCGTGGCCGTGGCCGTCCGCGCCGCGGCGGCCGCCGAGCGCCACGACCTCGTAGTTGTTCTTGTTGAGCCGGTCCTTCAGCGCTGCGAGCCCGCCGGCGCCGCCGGCCTCGATCGACTTCTCCCCGTGCCCGGCCGCGAAGCAGATCAGCGGCCGCTCGCTGCGCAGGACGCTCCGGATCGCGCCGGTCAGCGCCTGCTCGAGCCGCGGGCGCGACCGCAGGTCGTCCTCGTCCTCGACCTCGACGAGGTCGCTCGCCGTCAGGAAATGGGGCCGATCGCCGCGCGCGACGATGATCGCCGCGTCCGTGACGATGCGCCCGTCGTCCGTCTTGCCCGCGACGACGCCGTAGCGCTGCTGCACCGCCAGGAACTCCGCCGGGCGCCGGTCGGGATCGGTCACCTCGACCTCGATCCGCGGGTTCTCGGCCCGGTACGCGTCGAGCAGGTGCCGCACCGAGAGCGTCAGGGGGTCGCCCTCCGAGAGCAGGACGTAGACGCGGATCGGCTCCTCGATCGAGCGCAGCGTCGAGACGGTCGCGTCGCTCAGCGTGTACAGGCCGCCCTGCGTCCAGTCCCAGCGCTTGTAGTGGCGGGCGACGAGCAAGTTGACCAGCACCGCGAGCACCATCGCCGCGATGATCCCGACGCTCGTCGAGAGCTTCTCGCCGAGCGAGGTGCCCGGCGGCGGAGCCCCGGCTTGCGCGGGCCGCTCTCCGGACATCAGCCCCACCTCCACGCGTCCACCGCGCGCACGGTCACGAACAGCGGCAGCGCGACCACCGTCGCGTCGAACACGAGGCGGCGCAGATCGACGATCCCCCGGGAGAAGTCGTTCATCTGCGTCCACACCGAGACGTAGGCGCAGAGGTCGTGGGCCGGGCCGTCCGGGAAGATGAACTCGCCGATGCCGAGGATGAACATGCCCATCACCGCCATCGTGCTGAGCACCGCGGCCATGAGCTGGCTCTTCGTGAGCGCGCTGGTCATCGTCCCGATCGCGAGGTAGCCGGCGCCGACCGCGAAGACGGCGAGGTAGCTCGACCCCACGACCCGCCAGTCGAGCTCGCCGGTCCTGCCGATGAGGACGACGTAGAGCAGCGTCGGCGCCCACATCGCGACGTACGTCACGAGGGCCGCGGCGTACTTCGCCAGCACCACGCCGGCGGAGCCGACCGGCGCCGTCAGGAGCGCCTCGATCGTGCCGCTCCTGCGCTCCTCCGCGAAGAGCCGCATCGTGAGCAGCGGGCAGACGAAGAGCAGCGGCAGGTAGATCAGGATCGTCTGGCCGAAGAAGACCTGCACCGGGCCCGTGTCGGCGGAGAGCTCCACCTCGCCGGCGAACTGCGTCGCGATCAGGAAGAAGTGCACGCCCTGCACCAGCAGGAACGTGGTGATCAGCACCCACGCGAGCGGCGTCACGAAGAGCGAGAAGAGCTCCCGCTTGAAGATCGGCCAGAAGCCCCTCACCGCCGCTCCTTCACCGCGCCGCCCTCGCCGCGCCGGGCCGCGCTGCCCTTCTTCTTCTGGTTCCGGTCCCCGGCCGCCGGCCGAGGCGCCTCGCCGCCCTCCGCCCCGGGCTCGGCCGGCTCTCCGGCGCCGCCCCGCGCGCCGGCGTCGTCGGCCGCGGTCAGCTCGGAGAAGACCTGCTCCAGCGAAGGGGCCCAGGGGACGAGCTCGCGCACCCCGAGGCCCGCGGCGACCAGCGCGGCGACGAGGCGCTCGGCGGCCTCGCCCGCGTCGGCGCCGGCGTCGAACTCGACCGTGAGCCGCGCCGCCTCGCCGGCGTCCTCCGCCTCGGCCGAGCGGACCTGCGCCGCGCCGCGCGCCACCGCGAGCGCCGCGTCCACCGCGCCGCGCACGACGACGCGGGCGCCGGACGACCGGCGCATCGCGCGGATCTCGTCGATCGAGCCCTCCGCCACGAGCCTCCCGCGGGCGATCACGAGCGCCCGCGTGCACGTCGCCTCGACCTCGGAGAGGATGTGCGTCGAGAGCAGCACCGTGCGGTCACGGCCGAGCCGGCGCACGAGCGCGCGCACCTCGCGGATCTGGTTCGGATCGAGGCCCGCCGTCGGCTCGTCCAGGATGAGCAGCGGCGGGTCGCCGACGAGCGCGTCCGCGAGGCCGACCCGCTGGCGGTAGCCCTTCGAGAGGTGGCCGATCAGGACGCTCGCGACGTCCTCGACGTGCGCGTCGCGGAGGGCGCGCGCCACGGCCTCGCCGCGCGCGCGCCGCGGCACGAGCTTCAGCTCGGCGCGGAACGCGAGGTACTCCGAGACGCGCATCTCCGGGTAGAGCGGCGAGGTCTCGGGCATGTACCCGAGCGAGGCCCGCGCGCGCATCGGCTCCTCCGCGATGTCGTGGCCGGCGATCCGCACCCGGCCGGACGTCGCGCCGAGGAACCCCGCGAGGATGCGGAGGGTCGTGCTCTTGCCCGCGCCGTTCGGCCCGAGGAACCCGACGATCTCCCCCTGGCTCACCTGGAACGAGAGGTCGCTCACCGCCTGGTGGGGGCCGTAGGATTTGGAGAGGTGCTCGACCTCGATCATCGTGGCATCGGGCGCAGGGGGTCAGGGCCGCCGGCGCGGTGCGCGCGGGCAGGCCGGTCGATCGCGCGGAACGCTTAGCGCACCGGGCGGGGCAGGGGAAGCGCGCGCCGGTCTGGCGTGGTCTGGCGGTGGTCTGGCCGCGAGCGGCGCCGGCGAGTAGCCAGAGCCGCGCGTCTCTGGTAACCCTGCGCCGTCGCGCCCGGCGGCCCGGGCGCTCACGCCACGGGCCCCTCTGCAAGGCGACGCACCCGGTGCGCCGAGCGCCGCGGCCCCCTCACACCACCGCTGCACGATGGATCAGACGCTCCTCCGGTCGTATTTCTCGACCATCTACGAGTTCCCCACCCCGGCGGGGACGCTGCGCGTCTCGCTGGACGGCGAGATCGTCCAGGATCAGGCCGGGCTCCCCGAGCTCCTGACCCGCAAGTTCGCGGTGCTCACCGCCTACAACCCGCGCTCGATGCTCATCCCCCGCCGGGTCAACGATCAGCGCCACCACGTCCTCCGCGATCTCCTGATCCTCGGCTGTTACCGGGTGGAGCCGTGCGTCGGCTCCGAGGCGGAGCCGGAGGGCATCTGGCGCGAGCCGGCGTGGCTCGTCCACGGCATGGACCGGGACGAGGCGATCGCCTTCGGCCGCGTCTTCCGGCAGAACACGATCGTGTTCGCGCAAGGCGGCCGGCCGGAGCTCATCATCACCGATCCCACAGCCGACGACATCGGCCGAACTTTCCAGGGGAACTGGCGGGTGCGGTCCTGACCCACGCGGCGGTCGTGGACGTCGATCGCGGATTCCATGTTGAAACGTACCCGCAAAATGTGGGTTCATGCCTAGGCGTTTAGGGATGGGCGGACCGGCCTCGCTCACCACATGAGGAGACACAGCAGAATGCGCACCCAGGTCACCCTCGCAGCGCTCGTCGCGGCGCTCGGGCTCGTCGCCGGCGCTGGCGGCTGCGGCCAGAACAAGGTCTCGGAGTGCAACGCGCTCATCGAGGTCATCAACAAGGGCGTTCAGAGCATCGAGAAAGGCACCAAGGCCGGCACCGACCAGGGCGGGTCGAGCGAGCTGAAGGCGATGGCCGACGCGATGGACAAGGTGGCGGCCGACGCGGCGCAGGTGAAGCTGACCACCCCGGAGCTGCAGAAGTTCTCGGGCGAGTACCAGGCCATGGCGAAGGACGTCGCCAAGGCGGCGCGCGATCTCGCGACCGCGGCGGACGCCAACGACGCGGAGAAGAGCAACGCCGCCCAGGCGTCGATCGAGAAGGCGATCAAGCAGGAAGATCCCCTCGTCGACAACATCAACAAGTTCTGTCAGGCGCCCTGACAGGGCGCCCCCCGGAGCGCTCGCCCTCCGACCGCCGAACAGAGCGACGGTCTCCCGCACAGGAGACGGGCCCAGATCGGCGTTTTCGGCGCGCAAGCGCACTCCTGTGCACTGAGCACCGAAAACGTCGAGGTGGGCCCGTATCCGAAGCGGGTGACCGCCGCTCTAGGGGACGAAGCGATAGCCGACGCCGCGCACCGTCAGCAGGTGGCGCGGCGTCGTTGCGTTCTCTTCCAGCTTGTTGCGGAGCTGGAGGATGAAATTGTCGATGGTGCGCGGGGTCCCGTGGTGCGTCGGGCCCCAGACCTTGGCCTGGATCTGCTCCCTCGACAGGACCCTGCCGCCCGCCTCGGCGAGGCAGAGCAGCACGTCGAACTCGGTCGCCGTGAGCTCGATCAGCGCGTCGCCGCGGCGGACCTCGCGCGTCGCCGCGTTGATCACGATGTCGCCGGCGCGCAGCTGCGCCCCGTCGGCGCGCGCGATCGCGTCGCGCCGGAGCACGGCCTTCACGCGCGCGAGCAGCTCGGCCAGGCTGAACGGCTTCGTGATGTAGTCCTCGGCGCCGAGCTCGAGGCCCATCACCTTGTCCATCTCGGCGCCGCGCGCGGACAGCATGATCACCGGCAGGGTGCGCCGCTCGTTCCGGAGCATGCGGAGCAGCTCGAAGCCGTTCAGCCGGGGGAGCATGACGTCGATGATGATGAGATCGATCCCGCCGCCGCGGGCCAGCGCGAGCCCGCGCTCCCCGTCCTCGGCCACGAGGACGCGGTAGCCCTCGGCGGTCAGGTTCATCTCGAGACCCATCGCGATGCTGGGGTCGTCCTCCACGAGCAGGACGGTCCGCGCCGGTGTCTGAGGGGTTCGGGTCATGCTGAGGACGTCCTCTAGCATGTTCATGTCCTGACCGGCGGCGGCCGCGCTACGGCGGCGCGCTCGCGTCGGCGCCGTGATCCGACGCGTCGTTGTGCGCCGCGGCGACCGCGGGCGCGGCGTGCGCGGCGCTCCGCGGGCGTCGCTCGGCGCTCGCCTTGGGCGCGCTCCGGAGCGGGAGCACGAGGGTGAACGTGCTGCCCTTCCCGGGCTCGCTGTCGACGAGGATCTTGCCGCCGTGCGCCCGGATGACATGCTTGACGATCGACAGCCCGAGCCCCGAGCCCTCCTGCTGCCGGGCCAGGAGATCGTCGACCCGGTAGAACTTCTCGAAGATCCGCTTGTGCTCCGCGCGGGCGATGCCCTTGCCGTTGTCGCGGACCGTGAGCAGCGCCGACCGGTTGAGGACGTGGGCGGAGACGCTGATCTTCCTCGGCTGGCCGCCGTACTTGTAGGCGTTCGAGAGGAGGTTCACGATCGCGTCGACGAGCGCGCTGCGATCGCAGAGCACGGGCGGGAGGTTCGCGTCGATGGAGACGTCGAGGTCGACGCTGCGCTTCTCGCGGGTCGGCTCGAAGGCGTGGATCGCCTCGTCGGCGATCTCCCCGAGGTGGTGCTCCGAGAGCTCGTAGACGCGCCGGCCGCTCTCCATCCGCCCCCAGTCGAGCAGCCGATCGATGAGCTGCTGGAGGCGGGCGCTCTCTTTGGTGAGCGCCTCGATGCAGCGATCCTCGCTGATCGTGTCGCCGCGCCGGAGCGTGAGGGTCTCGGTGAACATCCGGATCGACGTGAGCGGGGTGCGCAGCTCGTGCGAGACCTTGGACACGAAATCGGCCTGGAGCTCGGACAGGTTGCGCTCGCGCCGGAGGAAGACCCACACGAGGATGACCCCGGTCGCGAGCGTCCCGCAGAACGTGAGGACGATGATCCCCATGATGAGGTTGTACTGGGCCTCGCCGAGGACGAGCAGGAGGAAGCCGACGCCCGACAGGAGCACGCCGGGGATGATGACCAGGTAGACGAGGAGCTGGATGATCCGCCGGTAGCCGAGCGTGGTGAGGTCGCGCCTCGGGGTCCGCATGCCGGCAGCTTAGTGGGGCCCCGCGCCGCCGGCGAGCCGCCGCGCGCGCCCGCGCGCGGCTATGCCTCGATCCGCTCCAGCACGAGCGCGGGCGCCTCGGCGGGCGCCGGGCCGAGCCGGAAGGCGGCGCGGACGCGATCGGCCGCGGCCCGCGCGTCGTCCGCCCGGCGCGCGTGGATGCGGGCGAGGGGCGCGCCGCGGTCCACGCGATCGCCGCGCACCGCGGCGAGCTCGATCCCCACGGCGGGGTCCACGCGCTGGTCGGCGCGCGTCCGCCCGGCGCCGAGCGCGACCGCCGACAGGCCGATCTCCAGCGGATCGACGGCGGCGACGTACCCCTCGTCCTGGGCGGCGACCTCGACAACGACGGGGGCGCTGGGCAGCCGGCCGGCGTCCTGCACCACGGCCGGATCGCCCTTCTGCGCGGCGATCATCCGCGCGAGGACCTCGGCCGCCGCGCCGCTCGCGATGGCGGCCTCGAGCTTCGGCCGCGCCTCGGCCGCGCTCGCCGCCGCGCCGCCGGCGATCAGCATCTCCTCGCCGAGGGCGAGCGTGCACGCGACCAGGTCGCCCGGCCCGCGGCCGTGCAGCACCTCGATCGCCTCGCGGGTCTCGATGGCGTTGCCGACGGTGCGCCCGAGCGGGGCGCTCATGTCGGTGAGCAGCGCGGAGACGCGCTTGCCGGCCGCGGTCCCGACGCGCACGAGCGCGGTCGCGAGGGCGCGGGCGTCGCCGAGGGTCTTCATGAACGCGCCGCGCCCGACCTTGACGTCGAGCACGAGCGCGTCGATGCCCTCCGCGAGCTTCTTCGAGAGGATGCTGGCGACGATGAGCGGGATCGACTCGACCGTGGCGGTCACGTCGCGCAGCGCGTAGATGCGCTTGTCCGCGGGCGCGATCCGCGCGGTCTGCCCGATCATGCACGTCCCCACCTCGCGGACGATGCGCGCGAACGCGCCGGCGTCGAGCGCGACGTCGAACCCCGGGATCGCCTCGAGCTTGTCGAGGGTGCCTCCGGTGTGGCCGAGGCCGCGGCCGGACACCATCGGGACGGGGACGCCGCAGGCGGCGACGAGGGGGGCGAGGCAGATCGAGACCTTGTCGCCGACGCCGCCGGTCGAGTGTTTGTCGACCTTCCGTCCGGGCACGCCGGACAGATCGAGGACGTCGCCCGAGTGGAGCATCGCGCGCGTGAGCGCGACCGTCTCGGCGTCGTCCATGCCGCGGAAGAAGATCGCCATGAGCAGCGCGGCCATCTGGTAATCGGCGAGCTCGCCGTCGCTGAGGGCGCGGACGATCCGCGCGATCTCGTCCTCGGACAGCCGCCCGCCGTCGCGCTTCTTGGCGACGAGCTCGACAAGGGTCTGCATCGGCGTCGAGCTTACCCGGGTTCGCCCCTATTTGTCCCTGGCGCGGGCCCCCCTATGGTCGGCGGGAGCGCGCGGACCGTCCCCGCAGGAGAGCGGCACGGCACAGGGAGCGGTCGCGCGGGAGAAGGGAGCCGCAGAGGGCCTCATGAACAGCCTCCTCTATGCCCGGGCCCAGATGGGCCTGTCGCTGGCATTTCACATGATCTTCGCCGCCGCCGGGGTGGCGCTGCCGCTGATCATGGTCATCGCGGACGCGCTCTGGCACCGGACGGGCGATCGAGACTACCTCGAGTTCTCGAAGCGCATGGCGAAGGGGACGGCGATCCTGTTCGCTGTGGGCGCCGTGTCGGGGACGGTGCTCTCGTTCGAGCTCGGGCTCCTGTGGCCGAGCTTCATGGGGACGTTCGGAGAGGTGATCGGGCTCCCGTTCTCGCTCGAGGGGTTCGCGTTCTTCACGGAGGCGATCTTCCTCGGCATCTACCTCTACGGGCGCGGCAAGCTCTCGCCGAGGCTGCACCTGCTCTCGGGCGCGCTTGTCGCGCTGAGCGGCGCGCTGTCCGCGTTCTTCGTGATCCTGGTGAACGCCTGCATGAACGACCCTGCCGGGTTCACGATGGTCGACGGGCGCCCGGCGAACATCGACCCGGTCGCGGCGATGTTCAGCCCGCCGTGGAAGCACGAGACGCTGCACGGCATCCTCGCGTGTTATCAGGCGACGGCGTTCGTGATGACGGGGATCCACGCGCTGGTGCTCCTGCGGCACCCGTCGAGCCCGCTGTTCCGCAAGGCGTTCGCGGTGACGTTCGCGATCGCCGGGGTGACGGCGCTGGCGCAGCCGCTCGTCGGTCACTACGCGGCGGTGGCGGTCGGGACGGGGCAGCCCGCCAAGCTCGCGGCGATGGAGGCGCACTTCGAGACCTCGGCCCGCGCGCCGCTCCTCGTCGGCGGCCTGCCCGACGTGGAGCGGGGCGAGGTCGACTACGCGATCGAGATCCCGGCGGGGCTCTCGGTGTTCCTGCACGCGGATCCTGACGCGGTGGTGCCCGGGCTGGATGCGGTCCCGCGGGACGAGTGGCCGCCGGTCACGGCGACGCACCTCTCGTTCCAGGTGATGGTGGGCGCGGGCTCCGCGATGGCGCTGCTCGCGGTGGTCGGGGCGGTGCTCGCGTGGCGCCGCAGGGGGATCCCGGATCAGCGCTGGTTCCTCTGGGCGGCGATCCTGGCGAGCCCGCTCGGCATCGTGGCGATGGAGGCGGGCTGGCTGGTGACGGAGCTCGGTCGCCAGCCGTGGATCGTGCGGGGCGCGATGCGCACGCGCGACGCGGTGACCCCGTTCCCGCACCTCGCGGCGCCTTTCTGGACGTTCACGGCGCTCTATGTCTTTCTCGGCGTGGTGGTGGTCTACCTGCTCGTGCGCCAGCTCCGCGCGGCGCCGCTCGGGGTGACGGGCGGCGGCGGCGGCGGCGCGCCGCGTGCGTCCGGGGGAGGCGAGGCCGATGCGCACTGAGTGGTTCATCGGCGGGGTGATGATGGCGGCGCTCGTGCTGTACGCGCTGCTCGGGGGCGCCGATTTCGGCGGCGGCGTGTGGGATCTGCTCGCCTCCGGCCCGCGGAAGCGGGAGCAGCGCGCCCTCATCGAGCGGGTCATCGGCCCGATCTGGGAGGCCAACCACGTGTGGCTCATCCTGGTCGTTGTGCTGCTCTTCACCGCGTTCCCTCCCGCGTTCGCGGCGATCTCGATCGCGCTGCACGTCCCCCTGACGCTGTTCCTCGTGGGCGTCGTGTTTCGCGGCTCGGCGTTCAGCTTCCGCAGCTACGACTCCCGGGGGGATCGGCGGCAGAAGCGCTGGGGCTTCGTCTTCTCGCTCGCGAGCGTGATCGCCCCGGTGCTGCTCGGCATGATCGTCGGCGCGGTGGCGTCCGGGCGGATCCGGGTGGCGTCGGGGGTGGTGACGAGCGGCTTCTTCGCGCCGTGGCTCTCGCTGTTTCCGTTCGTGGTGGGGCTGTTCGCGCTGGCGCTGTTCGCGTTCCTCGCGGCGGTGTACCTGACGAACGAGGCGAAGGAGCCTGCGCTGGTCGACGATTTCCGGCGGCGCGCGCTCGCCTCGGGCTGCGTGGTGGCCGCGCTCGCGCTGGCGTCGTTCGCGGCGTCGTTCCGGGGCGCCCCGCTCATTCGAGAGGGGCTGACGGATCATCCGATCACGTGGCCGCTCCATGTCACGACGGGCCTCGCGGCCACCGCGGCGTTCTTCGCGCTGTGGACCCGCCGTTTCCGTCTGGCGCGCTTCGCGGCGGCGGCGCAGGTCACGCTGATCCTGCTCGGCTGGGCGGCCTCGCAGTACCCGTTCCTGGTGGTGCCCGACGTGACGCTCGAGGGCGCGGCGGCGAACCCGAGGACGTTGCGATTGCTTGTCTGGGTGCTCGGCGTCGGATCCGTGCTGCTGTTCCCATCGCTGTACGTGCTCTTCCGCGTCTTCGGCAGCGGCCGGGCGGGGGCTGCGTCGGACGGCGACGACGACCATTGAGCGGAGTGGGGCCGACGTACGTGGAAGTCGCGGTGGCCAAATCTGATGCACCACCTCGACCTACCCGCAGGGGAGGCGTGAGGACGGCTGGCTGAACAGCGGCTCTGTGTCCGTCCGGACGCCAGGGGGCGATGGCGCGATGGGGGTCGTCCATTGCATTCCTGGGACATGCAACCCGCTCTCGCGACGCCCCCGAAAAAATGCGAACGCTTTCGCGAGCCTCCCCATGGCGGGCGAACCGTGTTACGCTCGAAGGCGCGAAGTTTCAGGATGCTTGTGGGGGAAGGAGCCCTGTAGAGATGGCGAACATGGCTAGATACCGTCGACACGCGATTGTGGGGTTACTTGCAGCGACAGCCGGTGTGACGGGCTCGTTCGCCGCGTGCACGGACTCGTACCGTCATGGGCTCACCGGCTCCGGCTCGGGCCCCACCGGGACCGGCGGCAGCGGCAACGGCAGCGGCAGCGGCACCGGCGGCGCCGGTGGGGAGGCGGGGAGCACGGGGACCTTCGGGGAGGGGGGGCGGTGCGAGTACACGTGCTCCAACGATCTGAAGAAGGTCATCAGCTGCAATGGTGCGACGATCGAGGAGTGCAAGCCTGAAGAGGGGTGCCTCAATGCGCAGTGCGTGCCGGACCCGTGCACGGCGGCGCGGGAGTCGAAGAGCTCGTACGGATGCGATTACTGGGCGCTGAAGACGGCGCTGCGGCCGACCACCCAGGGCGCATGTTTCGCTGCAATTGTCGCGAATACGTGGAACTTGCCGGTTCACATCAACGTTGAGCGCGATGGCGAGCAGCTTCCAGTTAACACCTTCGCCTACATTCCCGAATGGAACGAGCAGACGAAGAGCGTTTCCTACACGAAGTATGCTGACACCAATGAGCTTGCCGCGGGGCAAGTTGCTGTCCTGTTCCTGTCGAGGTTGTCTGCTGGGGGCGGTATTGAGGACTGCCCAGCGCCCGGAGCGCTGGATGAGGAAACCGGCGTCCCAGAGTTTCCGGGCGAGCCAATCACCGGTCGCGGAAAGGCCTTTCACATCACGACCGACTTCCCAGTCGTGGCCTACCAGATCCTTCCGTACGGTGGAGGTAAGGCGTCATTCACCTCGGCTACGCTTCTGCTTCCGACGAGCGCGTGGGATAGCAACTACGTGGCTATAAATGGGTACTCGGAGTCAGAGTCGCAGTCTCCAGCGTACAATGGTGCCTATCCTTCGTTGGCCATCGTCGCTCATGAAGATGATACTGCGGTTACTATCCTTCCCAAGGTGAATGTAGAGGCGGGGGACGGCGTTGAGTCCGCGAGCGCGGGTGAAGCGAAGACGTATACGCTGAATGCTGGCGAATTCCTGCAGATTACACAGCGGGCTGAGCTGACCGGGAGTCCAATTCAATCGACCAAGCCTGTTGGCCTATTCGGGGCGCATGCTTGCATGCTCGTGCCTGCGGGCAGTGATGTTCGTGATTGCGACTCTGGACAGCAGCAAATCGCGCCCGTCAGAGCTACCGGGAGCGAGTACGTCGCGGTTCGACACCGGAACCGAACGGAGCAGGATGAGTCGCCGCCGTACCGAATTGTGGGCATGGTTGACGGCACGCGGCTCACTTGGGAGCCATCGAGGCCAGAGAATGCGCCTGAGGAGCTGCGGCTGGGCGAAGTGTATGAGTTCGCGACAGGTGAGCCTTTTATTGTCAAAAGTCAGGATGCTAACCATCCGTTCTATGTCGGTCAGTATATGACGGGTGGTTCTCTCTTCGGGGGTATTGGGGACCCAGAGTGGGTCAATGTAATCCCGCCGTCTCAGTATCTCGATTATTACGCGTTTTTTACCGATCCGACTTACCCGGAGACGAGCCTCGTTGTCGTCCGTACCCGATCGAGGGTGAATGGTGAATTTGCCGATGTTGAGCTGGATTGTGTTGGGAAGCTCACGGGGTGGACTCCTGTTGGTGACGGTAGCTACGAGTATACTGTTGTTGATTTGATGACCGGGGAGTGGCAGTCGGTGAATGGGTGCGTGAACGGTCGACACGAGATGCGGAGCGAACTCCCCTTCGGCGTCACGGTCTGGGGATGGGGTGCAATTCAGCAAAATTATCGTGTTTCTTACGCATACCCCGCCGGTGCTGGATTCCTGCCCATCAATAATGTCGAGATCCCTCCCGTGGCAAACTAGGGCCGCCGCTTGACATCGGTGTGTTCGGTACGATTTTTTTTGTTAATGTCATGAGAACTCGTCGATCCAATGTGGTCTTCGGGCCTGAAGTGGGATGGTTCGCACTCGTCTTTCTCACGGGCTGCAGCAAGATCCTCGGCCTCGACGAGTTCGTCGACACGCCTACCCATCCGGTGGCTGGCAGCGGCGGGGGGGTGGCGTCTGGCGGCGATGGTAGCGGGGAGGCGACGTCTGGCGGCGGCGACGGATCGAGGGGACCGCCGACAGTACCCGTCCTGCGGCTCCCGCGGAACGACGCCTATCTGGGGGCCCAACGGAAGGCCGGTTCGCGTAGGCCCCGGTTTGTGTGGGAGGCGTCGACGTCGCCGTTCGGCGCTCCCATCGAGTACGAATTGGAGTATGGCACCGATCTAGGCGCGAATGAGGCCGTCTCGGTCATCACCGAGCTTACGGAGCACCAGCCGGCAGAGGATCTGGAGATAGCGCTGCTTCCGCCCGTTGGGCGGCGATATTACTGGCGTGTGCGCGCCTGCGTGCAGGGGAGCTGCTCAGATTTTTCGCCCGAGCGGTGGGTCAATGTTGGCCGGACCAAGTGCGACTACAATGCTGATGGCTATGACGATGTCGCCATCAGCGCCTACGGTCGCAGTCCTACCAGAGGCGCCATATATTTCTACTACGGAACCTCTGGTGCGCAATTCAATCTGGATAACGATGGCATCGTCTCCAGTCCCATCGAGGCCAACGATGGCTTCGGGATGTCTTTGTCGTGCGCCGGTGACGTCGATGGAGACGGGTATGCCGATGTGCTGGTTGCGGCGCCTTATAGAGATAAGGCGTTCGTGTATCGTGGCAGCAGTAGGGATCGGTTCGATTTGGGCCGTTTTGATATCGATGGTAATTCGGTGGAGGGGTATATCGGGCCCTATATGGCGCCTGCTGGCGACGTTAATGGTGACGGATTCGCTGATGTTATCGTCGGGACAACTGAGCGCTCTTGGTTGACTGCGTCGTTGTATCTGGGGAGCTCGTCGGGGCTCGACGCGCCGATCGATCTCGAGCTCGGCGAGCGCGTAGAGAACCGGGAGAACGCGACCTCGCTCGTTTCATCGGCGGGTGACGTCAACGGAGACGGGTTTTCCGACGTGATGGTGGTGTTTCACACAATCGATCGTGACGTCGTGCGCGTCTATCAAGGAAACCCGGGCCGAGGGGTCGATTCTGCGCCGAAGGTAGAGCTCGTAGACCCCTCCGGTCAATCCCGGTTCGTTACCTCGTTCGGTGCCGCTGGTGATGTCAATGGCGATGGATTTGACGACGTCATCATTGGAGTTCATAGAGATAATCGTGCGTATGTCTACCTCGGTGGGCCGCAGGGGCTAGAGACGACGCCGAGCGTGACCCTCACGGGAAGCGACTCGTTTGGCTTGACGGTCGCGGCGGTTGGTGATGTCAATAATGATGGGTTCGATGATGTTGCAGTTGCCGACCGGTCGCCCAAGGTGCTTCTGTATCTGGGTGATGGTGAATCGAACCTGGGCGAGCCGGATGTCGCAATTTACAGAAATGCTATTGAAGACCGGACAGGGCAGCGTCTGGGGTCGCCTGGAGATGTCAATGGGGACGGCTACTCGGATTTTACGGTCGCCATGACGGAGGAGAATGTCGTCTACCTCTATTTCGGGCGCTCAGTGGTGGCAAGTCCTATGACTGAGGATGCCGTGATTGCGCAACCTTCAGATGATAGAGAGTTCGGCTTCGCTGTGGCGCATCGGTGAAGCCGGCGTGGGCGCCGCACGCGCCACCTTCCGCAGCGCTCCTCGCTCCTCGTGGTTTGACGCGCGAGACGTCGATCGCCGTTGCAAGCTACCTCAGTCCTCGGCCTAATCGGAGTGCGGCGGAGCGCCCCGGGTCAATCTCTGTCCACGGATCTCGTGGGAGGTGCCGACGCTGACATCCGAAATCGGCGCCTCATCGGTCGAGCTTGTCACTCAGCCTGGGCCTTTCTGGCGCAGCGCACGCCCTGGGTCCTGACTGTGCGGTCTTCCCTGTTTCTGAACACTGTATCGTACAGCGGGGCGATGGCATTCCCACCGCGAACCACGTATCCTGATGAGACGGAGCAGCCCTGGTTCGAGCAGTCCTCGCACGGCATCGGATAATCACCGCTGCAATCCAGGGTCCACTCCGAGACGTTTCCTAGCATGTCGGCGTGGCCCCACTTCGCATCGCCGGACGGCGAGAACGAGCCAACAGGCAGGAACGCGGCGACGCCGCATCCGCTGGAGGAGCCGTTCCCCCTGCACTCGTTGGCAGCGAACCCGCGCTCTCTCGACTCACCCCACGGATACATCCGCTGCTCCGCGCCGCCAGCGGCGGCGTAGTTCCACTCGGCCTCGGTGGGCAGGTAGCCCCCGTCCCATACGCAGAACGCGAAGGCCTCATACCACGTGACGCAATGGATCGGCCGGTGTTCGTTGGGCCCCGGCTCGTCGGTCCATGTCGGGTAGTAGTCGCATTCGAGCTGCGCTTTTAGCTCCTGGGTGTTTGCGGTGAGCGAGGACGTCCACTCGAAGCGCCACCCGCTGCCGGCCACGCCGGGGCGCTCCCCCGCTCCGAGCGCCGGGGGATCCCTGCGCGTCCCCTTCAGCGCCTCCACGAACGTCCGAAATCGTCCTACCGTGACCTCGTATCTGTCGAGCCTGAAGTCGCTGACGGTGGCTGGGTAGCTCTCGTTATTGCTGCGGTCGAACGTTCCTCCCGCCACGACGTCAGCGGCGCAGCAATCGTTGTCCCCGTCGGCCCCGCAGCTCAGTCCCGTGCCAGGCGCGTCGCCGCCCTGGCAGCTCGTGGGGACGCACACCCCGTCGCGGCACCCCGGGAACGGCGTCGCGCACGGCGCCTCCTCGACCCATGCGCCCCCTTCGCAGCGCCTCGGCTTCTCACCTGAGCACCCTCGCTCGCCCTCGGTGCACGGTACACAACGGCCCTTTGCACAGACTGGCGTCTCTCCACTGCAAGGCCGCTGCTGAACCCACTCCCCATCCGCGCACTGTCGGGGCGTATCGCCGACGCAGTCGCGCTCGTCGTGCGCGCATCCTCCTGCGCTGGAGCTCGAGGCGCTGCCGCTGCCGCCACCGGCTCCGCCGCCCCCAGCACCCGCCCGCGGAGCGTCCTTGAAGTCGTCGAGCCCGAGCATCAGGCCGCAGCTGGTCATCCCGGCCGCAACTGCCAGCGGAGCCATCCGCGCGCCCGCGCCGTAGCCCGTTCGCCGCTTCTTCACCGTCGCCACGCGGCCCACGCTACACACCGCACCGACGACGCGGAAGCACCCGCGCGCCAGCCCGCCGCCTCGACCCCGCGCGCCCCGGACACAGCAGCGCCCTCCCGCCGCCCTCCTCGCACCTCCTGGTTCGACCCAGGAGACATCCTCCCCCGGCCCGAGTAGTCTCCCGCCCGGACGCCGGCCCGCATGCGGCGGAACGCCCGCGTCAACCTCGTTTTTCGAGCGTTGCTTGGAGGACAGCTCACCGTGATGGATCGACGAAACCTGCCGGGCCGTGCGCCGCGACGCCCGTCGCGCCTTCGCTGCGCGCTGACCGCAGCGGCCCTGGCCGCACCGGCCCTCGCCGCGCTGGCGCCCTCCGCCGCCCGCGCGCAGGACCGGACCTTCTACCTCGATCGCCTCAGGATGGCCGGCGCCCCCGACGACGGGATCGGCGTCTGGCGCCCGCACATGGGGGAACGGACGCGCTTCTTCGGGCAGCTCGGGCTGGGGGTGTCGGTCCACCCGCTTCGCGACGACAACTACGTTGACAACCTCGCCATCGAGGACCGGCTCGAGGGCGACGGGCCCGTCACCTCCCAGCTCATCACCTACCTGAACGCGGGCGTCGAGATCCTCGGCCGCGGCGCCCTCCAGGTCGCGTTCCCCATCGTCCTGTTCCAGGACGGCAACCAGACCTACCACCGCGAGCTCGGCCTCAACCAGAGCGTCGACCTGAAGACCGCCACCCCGATGGACCTCCGGGTCGACGCGCGCTTCGTCGCCCTGGAGCTCGACGAGCGCCGCTTCCGGCTGGGCGTCACCGGCGCGGTCTTCGTGCCCATCGGCAACAACTACTCGTTCGCCGGCGACAGGGGCGTGAGCAGCTCGTTCGGCCTCGGCGCCGAGTACGACTTCAAGGATTTCTTCGTCACCCTGAACACCGGCGTCGCCATCCGGCCGCGCGTGGCGCTCAACGAGCTCGTCGTGGGCAGCGAGCTCACGTACGGCGTCGGCGGCTACGTCCCGCTCCTCGACGGCAAGCTCCGCCTGGGGGCCGAGATCTTCGGCTCGTTCGGCCTCCTCAAGGAGACCGCGGGCGAGCTCGATGCCTCGCCCATCGAGTGGCAGCTCAACAGCAAGATGTTCCTCACCAAGGACAAGGCGGTCTACGTCGGCGCCGGCGTCGGCACCCGCATGAGCGGCGGCTACGCGCCCGATTTCCGGGGGGTCGCCCTCGTCGGCGGCTCGTTCGGCATCGCCGACTCCGACGCCCGCTCGCCCGGCTTCAACTACGTGATCACGGCGGAGAAGGACACCGACGGCGACGGCTACCCCGACGTCATCGACCTCTGCCCGGAGGACCCCGAGGACGGCAAGCAGCCCAAGCCGAGCGACGGATGTCCGGACATGCCCGACCGCGACGGCGACGGCATCCCCGACGTCGTCGACAAGTGCCCGGACGACCCCGAGGACAAGGACGGCATCGACGATCGCGACGGCTGCCCCGAGGAGGACGCGGACCAGGACGGCATCCCCGACGCCGAGGACAAGTGCCCGAAGGAGCCGGGGCAGGTCGTCGTCGAAGACCCGGAGAAGAACGGCTGCCCCTTCTACATCCGCAGGATCACGGGCTCCGCCGAGATCGAGATCATGAAGCAGGTCGAGTTCGAGTTCGACAGCTCCAGGATCCTCCCGCAGAGCTATCCGATCCTCGACGAGGTCGTGCGCCTGCTCAAGGCGAACCCCGAGATCAAGCTGCTCAGCATCGAGGGGCACACCGACAACCAGGGCACCATCGACTACAACGACCGGCTCGCGCACAACCGCGCCATCGCGGTCAGGGTCTACCTGATCAACAAGGGCGTTCAGTCGGAGCGGCTCACCTCCATCGGCTATGGCTCCCGCCGGCCGCTCCTGTCCAACGACACGCCGGAAGGCCGGCAGCGCAACCGCCGCGTCGAGTTCCATATCAAGTCGCAGACGATCGAGGGCCGGTAAGCGCCAGCCGGAGCGGCTGGCCGATCCTCCCCCCGAGATCAAGCGACGTTTGCGTGCACGTGCCCCGGCATGTGCACGCAAACGTCATCTCCTGAGAGCCGGCCGGGGTCGGCCCGGCCAGCCGCTCCGGCTGGCCAGTGGTCGTCCCTCGTGCGGTGTCCACCCGGCGAAACGCCCGGGAAACTAGAGGAAGACACGCGGCGCTGCAATCCGCGCGGCGCGCTGTGCTAACGCTCGCGGCCTACCCGCTCCTCGCGCAGCAGCGGAGGGAAGGGGAGCGCCACACCTCTCATGGAAATGCCCGTTTCGAGCCCGCCCGACAGCGATCCCACGCCCCGGGCCGGCGCGTCCGCCGCCCCGCCGCCTCGACCTCCCGGCGCGGAGGCGCCTCCCGCGATCGGGAGCGGGAATCGCTGGCCCCGCGACAGGGCGTTCGTCGCGACGTTCGTGCTCCTCGCCGTCGCAGCCGTCGTGCCGATATGGCGGGTGCGGTTCCTTCCGCTGCTCGATCTGCCGAACCACCTCGCGGCCGTCCATATCTGGCACAGCTTCGATGAGCCGTGGACGCGCTTCAGGGACTTCTACGAGCTCAGCCTCCGTCCGGCCCCCTACGGCGCCTATCACATCCTGACGCACGTGATCGCCTATGGCGTCGGCCTCGAGAACGCGAATCGCGTCGTGCTCTCCGGTTATGTGCTCGCCATCCCCGCGGCGGCGCTCGGCTGGGCGCGCCAGACGCGGCGCAGCCCCTGGCTCTCGGTCCTCACCTTCCCGCTGGCCTTCACCCTCTCCTGGGCGTGCGGCTTCCTGCCGTTCCTCGTCGGCGTCGCGCTGCTGCTCGCCGGCGTGCTCGCGCTCGACGTCTACCTCGATCGGCCGAGCCCCTCGCGCGGGGCCGCCGTCGCGCTGCTCAGCGTCGGCTGCGGCCTCAGCCATCCGCTCATCCTCTTCGGCTATTACGTCTGCGTCGCCGTGCTGATGCTGTGCCACCTGCCCCGGTGGTCGCGGATCGCCGTCGCGCTGCCGCTCTTCGCGCCCGCCGTCGCGCTCGTCCTGTGGCAGCTCGTCGCCTTCAAGAGCCCCATGGTCGATCTGCGGAGCGGCCCGCGGTTCCAGGGCGTCTGGGTGCCATGGCACGAGATGCTCCGATCGTTCCCCGAGTACACGCTCGACTCGGTATCGGGCGATCTCGACACCCGGCTCTTCTGGGTGCTCCTCGCGGTGGCGTCGCTGCTGGGCCTCTCTGGCGTCGCGCGCGTCGCCCGGCGCTTCCTCCCTGGCCGCAGCCTTCCCGCGCGCGAGCCAGCCGCGCCTGCTGGCTCGCTCCTCGATCGGCTGCACCGCCATCGCTCTCTCGCCCTCTGCGCTGCGATGGCGATCTGCTATTTTCTCGTGCCGCTGCACCTGGCTCGCCCCTTCGACTGGTGGTTCGTGAGCGGGCGCTTCTCGCCGTTCATCTGCTTCTTCGGCTTCCTGGCCATCACGGCGCCGCTCCAGGGCCGCTCGCGCCTCCTGATGGCCCCCGCCGTGGCGGCCGCGCTCGTGCTGCCGCTCCACCTCTCGGAGAAATACGCGCGCTTCGAGGAGCGGGTCGCGCCGTTCGCCCGGATGGTGGAGCGGATCCCGCCGGGCGCCGAGGTCCTCTTCCTGACCCTGCCCCCACGGACCGATGAATCGCTGATCATCGAGGGCACCAACCACTTCTCGTCGTGGGTGCAGATCATGCACGGGGGCTTCAGCGCGGACGGCTGGCACAACGTGGGTTTCCCCTTCACGCTGAAGCGTCGCCTCCCCGCGCCGCCGTCGAACCGCGGTGAGTGGTTCAAGCCGGATGTCCATGGCGTCGCGTACGATTACGTGATCCTCCGGAACGAGCGGCCGGATAAGCCGGTGTTCACCGCGGCGCACCCCTCGTTTCGCCGGATCGAGCGCGACGGCGCCTTCACGCTCTACGAGCACACGCGTTGAGCGACGCCCCGGTCGCACCTCCGCTCGGCGCAGCCGAGCGCGCCGCGGCAGTGTGTCGCGCGTCGCAAAGCGCGCCGTGGTCGTGTGGGGCGCGTCGATGACGTGACGTTCGGGCGAGGCGCCTCATCCGCGCCGATCTGCCGTGTTTCCAGGCGCTGACCGGGTAGTCTACGATCCTTGCGGCCGGCCACCCCTCGGGGGCGTCGCGCCGAGGAGGAGGGGAGCCGCTTGCCGATGTCGACAAGAACCCGCGCCGTCCGTCGCCGCCCGCTGGCCTGGAGCGGAGGGCTCGCCGCCGTGGTCGGGCTCGCGCTGGCGTCCGGCGTGGCGCCGTCCTGCGCCGGCGCGGCAGGCCCCGACATCCCGCGAGGCGCGGGAGGCGAGGGCGCTTCCGGCTGTCCGGCCGACTGCGCCGCGGACCCGAGCGCCCCGCTGTGCGACCGGGAGACGGGCGACTGCGTGGCCTGTCTGCCTGGCCCTCTGGCGTGCCCGCCCGGTCAGTACTGCGATCCCGAGGCGAAGCGCTGCCTTTCGGGCTGTGAAGCCGAGTCCGACTGCGCAGCTCCGCTCACCTGCGATCCCGCGAAGCACGCCTGTGTTGCCTGCATCGTCGACGACGATTGTCCCCTGGGCGCGCTGTGCACCGGAGAGGGCGAGTGCGTTCAGGGCTGCTCGGCGGCGCACCCGTGTGAGAGCGGCGCGGCGTGCTGCGATGGTGTCTGTCGCGATCTCCAGACGGACGCGCTGAGCTGCGGCGCCTGCGGTCGCGCCTGTCCAGAGCTCTCGCACGCCGGGATCGCCTGCGTCTCGGGCGCGTGCGCGCTCACCGCCTGCGAGGACGGGTTCCTCGACTGCAACCGCGACCCGGCGGACGGGTGCGAGCACGACGAAGCGGAGCGCGGGCGCTGCTCGTGCGCGCCGGGCGACACGAGGGTGTGTTACGAGGGATCGCCGGGCACCGAGGGGGTCGCTCCCTGCGCCCCGGGGGTCTCCACCTGCAGGCCGAGCGGCCTCTCGTGGGGGCCATGCCTCCACCAGGTGCTGCCGGCGCTCGACGTGTGCGCCGACGGCGTCGACAACGACTGCGACGGCGCCGTCGACAACCCACCCGATCAGGACGGCGACGGGTGGACGATCTGCGACGGCGATTGCTGCGACTCCCCGTCGGACGGGTGCGGCACCCCGGCCCTGGTGAACCGCGGCGCGTTCGAGGTGGCGGGCAACGGGATCGACGACGACTGCGACGGCGCGGTAGACAACATCGCGCCTTGCGACGCCGGGCTCGCGAGCGACTCGCCGACCGCGCTCGATTACGCGAAGGCGATCGATCTCTGCGTCACAACGACGGCGAGCCCGCCGTCGCGCTCGCAGCGCACGTGGGGTGTCCTCTCCGCGAGCTTCCACCGCGCCGACGGCGCAAGCGCGCCGGCCGCGGCCCAGCGATCGATCCGCCAGGGCTTCGGCTCCGGCATCACGCCGCTCCGGGGCGCGCGGCTCGCGGTGCTCTCGACCGGCGTCGCCGCGGCCGAGGCGGCGCCGAACAACACGAGGCCGAGCTTCGCCCCGTTCCAGGGCGGCCAGGACATGGGGACGTCGAGCAGGGTGCCCGCGGACTGGCTCGAGGCGAACGGCGACAACCTCCCGAACGCGCCCGGGTGCCCTGACCCGCAGGGCGGCGCGATGGCCCACGATCCCGTGATGCTGAAGCTGCGCGTCCGCGTGCCGACGAACGCGAGCGCGTTCAGCGTCTCGACGTTCTTCCTCTCGTCCGAGTATCCGGAGTGGGTGTGCAGCCGGTTCAACGACTTCTTTCTGGCGCTCCTCGACTCGACGTTCGAGCCCTTTCCAGGCGAGGCGGCGAACCCGGCGGACGGGAACCTCGCCTTCTATGATCCGCCGCCCGCCGGGGCGCCGGTCTACCCGCTGGGAGCGAACCTCGCGTTCGGCGGCACCGGGCTCTTCACCCAGTGCGTGAACGGGCCGACCGGGTGCGCCGACGGCGCCACCCCCGGCACGACGACCACCTGCACGAGCATCACCCAGCTCCGCGGGACGGGGTTCGATGCCACGAGGCCGCCCGCCCACGTCAGCGGTGACCCTGGCTGGTGCGGATCGAGCGAGCGCGCGGGCGGCGGGACCGGATGGCTGGTCATGAACGGCAATGTCACCCCGGGTGAGATCATGGAGCTGCGCTTCGTACTTTGGGACACCGGTGATCCCTGGAACGATTCCGTGGCCCTCCTCGACAACTTCCAGTGGTCGACGTTTGCCTCGACGCCCGGCACGCGCGAGTGAAGCGCCGCGCATGGCGCCCCGACCGACGCGCGCGACCGCAGCGGACGGACGGCGACCCGATTACACTGCGCGGCGCACAGAGGACCGCGGCACGCATCCCTCGGCCTCGCGCTCGTCAGGAGCGCTTCCGATCATCACCCAAGGAGACTGCATGAGGAGAACGATCACGCCGCTCGCGCTGTTGCTCGCGAGCCTGTCTTTCGCCACGCTCGGCTGCGATAGCAAGGGGAGCGACGCGACCCCGGGGGCGGTGGCCGAGGGCAAGCCGACCGAGAGCGCCGCCCCTGCGGCGACGACGGCCGCGCCGGCGGAGACGGCGGCGGTGCCGGCCGCGGCGACCGCCGAGCCGACGGCCGCTGCGTCGGCCGCGCCGGCGGAGACGGCCGCGGCGACCGCCGTGCCGGCGGAGACGGCCGCGCCGAAGGCGACGGCCGCTGCGTCTGCCGCCGCGGCCGCGGGGCCGGCGTCGACCGGCGCCGCGCAGGCGGGCGAGAAGAAGTTCGAGTGCGGCGCGAAGGGCCAGAAGATGTGCCCGATGCAGGCCTGGATGAAGAGCACGATGGCCTCCGCGACCTCGAGCGGCGACGCCGCGAAGATCGCGACGGCGCTGCAGTACGTGGCCAGCAAGCCGCCGCCCGGCATGGGCAGCTGGGTGGCGATCACGAAGGCCGGCATCACCAAGGCGAAGGCCGGCGACGTCGACGGCGCGAAGGCGAGCTGCAAGCAGTGCCACGACCTCTACAAGGAGCAGTACAAGAAGACGATGCGCGATCGTCCCTGGTGAGCCGCCCGCCGGCGGCGCGGCGGCTCCGCTCCAGTCCGCGCCGCTCGCCGCTGCGTCCCCGCGGCTCGCCGCGGCGAAATTCCCGTAACCCAACGACATTTTCGCGAGCTCACGGCGCCGTGGCGAGCGCTGAGCGCCGCTTCCTGGCGCGCCGCGAGCGCCGCCGCCGCGCGCCCGGTCGGCGATCGCTGCTCGGTCGGCAGGGCGCGGGACAAACATCTTGGACGGGAGGGGGTGATGCGATACAGCGCTGAGCTGATGGCGCGCGCTGTTCGCACAGGCCCTGGGGGTGCCCATGCGCCTGCCACCGCGTCCACTCGCGCGCGGGGGGCCGGCAAATCGAGCGGGGCAGCGGCTTCTCCGCGCCCGCGCGTCGGCCACACCGCCGACCCGTTCTCGAGCGGCGCGACGCCGCCCTCGAAGCCGCGCGCGGGCGCGGCGCCGCGGCTCACCGGGGACGCGGCCCTCGACGTCAGGTCGAGCACGGCGGCCCCGAGCGTGCGCCCTCCAGCCGCCCCGTCCTCGCCGAGCGTGCGCCCTCCAGCGGGCCCTCCGCGGGCGGACGCGGGTGCTCCAGTGGCCGCCTCGAAGAGGCCTCCTCCGCCGGACGACGACGACGAGGACGATGACGACGCGCGGGGCGGCGCGCAGCGCGGCCGGCCGCGCGGCCCGTTCACCCAGCACCGGCGGCTCGACTCGCTGCGCAGCCTGCTGCAGAAGCACCCTTCCGGCCTGACGATCTACGATCTCGCGCGCGAGCTCAACGTCACGCCGCGCTCGCTCCGGCGCTACCTTGTCGAGGTCAAGCGCGAGCTCGATCTCGTGTCGGTCGCCACGCGCCCCGGGGGCCCTCGCCTCTGGCGGCTGTCTCCGAGCGAGGCGCCCCGGCGCGTCGAGGTGCGGCGGACGCAGGCGTACGCCCTGCTCGCCGCCCGCCGGCTGTTCGAGCCGATGCGCGGCTCGACCCTGTTCGAGGAGATCGACCTCGCCGCGCAGCGCCTCCTCGGCGTCGCGCGCAGGCCCGGGCGCGGCCCGAACGCCGGCGTCGCCGACGCGCGGCTGGAGGAGCGCTTCCTCTATCTCCCGTTCGCGCCGAAGGACTACGCCGCGCGCACCGAGGAGCTCGACGACCTGTTCCAGTCCGTCGCCGACCTGCGCCCCCTGCGGTGCCGCTACCGCCGCTCGCGGGACGGGCGCGAGGAGCGGGTGCTCATCCACCCGTACGCGCTCGTCCTCTACAAGGACGCGATCTACTGCGTGGGCCTCCACGTGGGGCGCGGCGAGGTGCGCACGTTCCTGCTCGATCGCATGCGCGACACGGAGTGCGCGGTCACCGAGCGGTTCGAGCTGCCCCCGGATTTCTCCATCGACGACTACTTCCAGGGCCAGTTCGGCATCTGGCGCGGGGGCGAGCCCCGGCGCGTCGTGATCGACTTCGACGAGCGCGTCACCGAGTTCGTGCGGACGCGCAAGGTGCATCCGTCTCAGGAGATCACGCCGCTGTCCGGCGGCGGCGTGCGGCTCACGATGCTCATCGGCGACATGACGGAGCTCGCGACGTGGGTCCTCGGCTTCGGCGAGACCGCGCGCGTCGTCGAGCCGCCCGACCTCGTGGACCGCGTGAAGCGCGAGCTCGCCGGCGCGCTCGCCCGCTACGAGGAGCCGCCGGCCGAGGCCTAGCTCCGCAGTCCAGCGATCCCGGGTGGGATCCCTGACCCTCGGAGCTGGCCCGCCTCAGCGCGAGGCCTGGAGCGCCTCGTCGATCATCTTCTGGTGCTCCGCCGGGTCCGCCCAGCGGGCGCGCCCCTCGGCCGGGAGCTGATCGATCGGATCGAAGTACGTGTACCGCTGCCCCGGCTTGACGCTCGGCGCCTCGAACACCGAGATCCCGGTCGTGCGGTCGTAGTGCTCGAACGAGTGCGCGTCGCGCTTGCCTCCGCCGCCGGGCGCGTCGACGACGAACGTCGGCGTGTTGAACCCGGCGGTCGAGCCGCGCACGTGCTTCTCGATCGCGAGCCCGGTCGCCAGCGTGGTCCGGAGGTCCTCCACGCCGCGGACGAGGTCGTGGATGTAGACGTAATAGGGGTGCACGTGCACGTGCCCCAGGCGCTTCACGAGCAGCTTCATCGTCTCGGGCGTGTCGTTCACCCCGCGCTGGAGCACGGACTGGTTCCTGACCGTGATCCCCCGCTCGAAGAGCTTGTTCATCGCGTCGCGGGTGACGCCCGTGATCTCGTTCGGGTGGTTGAAGTGCGTGTGGATCACGACCTCCTTGTGCAGCTTCCGGCCGAGCTCGACCGTGCGCGTCACCGCGTCGATCCACTCGTCGTCGGTCAGGATCTTCTGCGGCATCACGGCCGGGCCCTTCGTGGCGAGCCGGATGCGCTGGATGTTCGGCATCCTGAGGAGCGCCTCGCCGATCGCGCCGAGCTGCTCTGGCCGCAGGTTGTACGCGTCGCCGCCGGAAACGACGATGTCCTCCAGCTCGGGGCGCGACGCGATGTACGCGTACGCTCGCTTCCAGCGCTCCTCGTCGACCTTGAAGTGGGTCTTCTCGACCTCCTCCGTGTCGATGCCCACCGCGTAGCTGCGCGTACAGAAGCGGCAGTACACGGGGCACGTGTCGAGCGGCAGGAAGAGCGCCTTGTCGGCGTACCGGTGCGTCAGCCCGGGGACGGGCGCGTCCGCGCGCTCGTGCAGCGAGTCGAGCCCGAGTTTCGGGTGATCCGGCAGGAAGCGCGAGGCCAGCGGGATGAACTGCGTGCGGAGCGGATCGCCGTACGGATCGTTCCAGTCGATCAGAGAGAGCATGTACGGCGAGACCCGGACGCTCATCGGCGCGCGCGCGAAGCCCTCGGTCGCGTCCCGGATGAAGTCGTCCGACACCATCCCGCGCAGCGTGTCGAGCAGCTTGTCGGGGCGGGTGATCGACTTCTTCGCCTGCCACCGGTGGTCCATGAACTGCTCGTCGGTCACGTCGGCGTAAGCCGGGATCCTCCGGAAATCGGGCAGCTCGAGCAGGTTCGCGTGCTGGAGGGACGCCGGGTCCACCGGCGGCTTGAGGGGCGCGATGTCGTGGCTTCGCTTGCTGAGTTCGATGAGGCTCGAGGTGGTCGTCATGTCGTGGACCCTTGCTCGCGCGGAGCAAAGAGAGCGTCGAGGGATGGCCGCGTGCCTGCGCCTGCGCGTCTCGGGGCCTGCCCGGGAGAGGCTGCGGCAGCGGTTCCTGGGAGCGTAGCATCGCGGTACCCCGCCGGGGGCGATGTGCGCCGCTTGTCGCCGAGCGGCGCCTCTGGCGGGCGGGCGGGGGGTTGGCGAGCGCGCTCGCTGTTGGTGTGCGCGCGGGCACGATTGGCGGGCGCGCGAGCCGGTCAGGGTTCGATCGACGCGACCGTGGTGTCCCGGGTGGTGCGGTAGCGCGCGTAGTAGGTCCGGACGCGCGTCACGTAGGTCTGGGTCTCTTGGTACGGCGGGATGCCGCCGTGCCTCATGACCGCCCCTTCACCGGCGTTGTAGCCGGCGATGGTGAGATCGAGATCTCCGTTGAAGAGGTTGGCCAGGATGCGCAGGTACCGCGTTCCACCGAAGATGTTCTCTCGCGCGTCGAACGCGTCGCGCACCTGCATGCGGAGCGCCGTCTCCGGCATCAGCTGCATCAGCCCCTGCGCGCCGACGGGCGAGACGGCCCGTGGATCATAGTCGCTCTCGCACTTGATCACCGCGCGGACGAGCTCCTCAGGGATCTGATAGAGCGCGGCGGCCTGACGGATCCACGCGTCGTAGCGGCTGAAGCGCTCGAGCGATTTGTCGCTCGGCGCGACGGGCGTCACCCCCGCGCGCGTCGTCGAAGAGCGGCGCCCGTCGCCCTTGATGTACAGCTTGAACCGCGCGTCGCCGCTGGGGCGGTTCGCGAAGTGCACCGTTCCATCCGCGTCGGTGTACGTGAAGATGTCGGCGAGCGCGCTGCCCGGGTGCAGCGCGAGGACGGCGAGCCCGAGCGAGGCGGCGAGGGCGCGCAGGGGCACGCGAAGGGAAGGCCCGGAGGTCGACGGGGCAGGCATCTCTCGGTTCAGCATAGGTTGCGATCGTCCGCTCGCGCAAACCGCACCGTATCGGCGGAAATCGTGCCGGTGGAATCGGAGGAAGCTGAAGCTGGATTCTGGATTGGAGCGCAACGCTCCGGGCACGCGCCTTCATCCCGAGGACGCCGTCGTGAGGCGATCGGGCGCGCCGCCCCCCGTCGTGGAAGCTCGGTCTGGTGAGCACGTCCCGGGCGCTGTAGTAAGGCGGGCGCCATGGAGATCGGCTGGCGGCATGTGCTCGCGGGGGTTGCGGCCCTCTTCATCCTGTTCCTCGTCGTCAAGATGCGCCCTGCCCGGCGGCGCCGGGACGCGCTGAGCGCCGAGGTGCAGGCCGCGCGGGAGCGCGCGCGGCGCGCCGCGACCCCGCGCGAGCGGGCCGAGGCCCTGTGCGACGCCGGCGTACAGGCGATGCACGGCGGCCGCCGCGTGACAGCGGCCGTGGGGTTCTTCGTGCGCGCGATGCGCGCCGACCCGACCTCGGCTCGGGTCATCGAGCTCGCGAGCGGCGCGCTGGCCAGGCGCAAGCCCCGGCTCCTCGAGAAGATCCTCTGGCGGAGGCTCGCGGTGCTCCCCTGGGACGGCGAGCACCGCGAGGCGGTGCGCGCGGCCGCCGGCGGGCTGGAGGCGCTCTACCGGCGCGGGATCCGTGACCGAAGCCGGGCGGAGATCATGCGCAAGCTGACCCGCACGCTCGGCTGAGCCCGCGGCGCGAGGGCCGGCGGGCCGGCCGCGAAGACATCAGAAGACGTCACGTCCCCCAGAACGATCGCGGCAGCGCGCCGCGGTTCGACAGCGCGACGAGGTCCATGAGCAGCGCGATCGTGACGTGGACCAGGAAGCCCGAGTAGATGCTCTTCGTGCGCATCGCGAGCGAGCCGAGCGCGATCCCGGCGACCACGGCGCCGGCCGCCTCCAGGTACGGCTTGCCGAAGTGGATCATGCAGTAGGGGACGATCATCGCGAAGATCGCGCCGGAGCCCAGCGTGTGCCGCAGGCCGGCGAGCCAGAAGCCCCGGAAGAAGATCTCCAGCGCGAAGAACTGGGCGAAATACATCGTCTCCCAGGCGATGAGGTCGAACCAGGAGCGGGAGGACTGCTTGTAGAACGGGTAGTAGGTCCCGAAATCGGGCGCGCTCGCGACGACGAACACCGCCGGGACGACGACGGCGAGGCAGAGCAGGTAGATCCACGCGTGCTTCGCGAGCCCCCGGACGCGCAGCCCCATGTCGAGCAGGCTGTCCTTCGGGAAGCAGACCTTCCACGCGACCATGGGGATGGCGACGTAGCCGAAGACACGGGTGAACGACCACCAGACGTAGCCGTAGAGCTCGTCGTAGCGGCGGATCGAGATGGGCAGCAGCGTCCCGGCCGGCGAGAGCGACTGGGCGAGCTCGATCTCGCGCAGCCACGGCCGGATGTGCTCGTCGTAGACGGCGCGGCCGCCGTAGTACTGCTGCAGCATGAGCACGACCGCGGTGATGGTGAACAGGACCGCGGGGCGGCGGTCGTAGCCGCCGGCGGCGAGGGTGCGCCGCTGGTGCTCGTGGGCCTCGACGTCGAGCTCCCGCCAGGTGCGCCGGAAGAAGAGCCAGAGGACGGGCGCGAGCGCGATGAACGCGACGACCGGGAACAGGGCCTTGAGGACGGTGCTCCCCAGGGCCGACGAGGGCGCGGCGAGGCGGGAGCTGACGTCCGAGAGGGGCGGCTTCAGCGGCCGGAGCCGGTCGACGTGCGCCACGAGCCAGCTCCCCAGGTTGAGCATCGGCGCGCCGTGTACCACGATCCGCGGCCCAGCACAGCGGCGACGCTCGGGCGACGCGGGATCTCGACCGCCGCCGGCGCCGCCCCTCCGCAGCGCGGCCTTGCGGCGCCCCGCCCTGCTCTGCTAGATCGCGCCCCTCTTCAAAGCCGCGCGAGTCATCTCGCGCATGTCCGGCGCAGGCCTCGCCTGCCCGTGGGAGTCTCAGCAATGGCCAGCAAAAATCCGCTTGCGATCGTGAAGGAGCGCTTCGGCGACAAGGCGAAGCTCGTCGAGGCCGTGAAAGGGTTCGCGACCGAGGACCTCTGGCTCGGGCGCGTCAGCTCCGATCGGGGCGGCACGAAGGGCCTGGATCACGTCTCGAACGCCAAGCTCCTCCGCCTCCACGCGACGTTCAGCGTTGTAAAGGAGAAGTTCGGGACGCGGGCGAAGCTCATCGACGAGACGTTGACCGTCCTGAACCGGTCGAAGGACCAGGGGTACAGGAAGCGCCTCGAGGCGTACCCGGTCCCGCGCCTCTACGATCTCTACCAGTCGGCCTCGAAGCGGGCGAAGGCGGCCTCGAAGGCCCAGGCCTGAGCGCGCGCTGCTCGGAGCCCCCTCCCGCCGGTTGTGACCGGGCTGCCTGCCCTTGAAGGTCAGGCGTTCCTATCGTAATGAGCCGCGTCGCCAGCGCGCGGCCTCCCGCCGTCCTGCGTCGGACCGACGATCTGACGTCCCCCTGATGAGCCAGAAGCCCCCTCCTGGGGGCCCTCCCAGAGAAGGTGTTGGCGCCGCCGGCCGCGGCCCCCGCCAAGGAGAACGACCGTGAGCAGCGCGCACGAGACCGAGAACGACGTCTGGACGACCGAAGACGCCAAGTCGCTCTACATGATCGACCGCTGGGGTCGTGGCTACTTCGACGTGAGCCCGGACGGCAACCTCACGGTCGCGCCGCTCCAGGAGCGCGGCAGCAAGATCGCGATCCGCGACGTCGTCGACGCGGCGCTCGAGCAAGGGCTCCGCACGCCGCTGCTCATCCGCTTTCAGGATCTGCTCCATCACCGGGTGCGGGCGCTCAACGAGGCCTTCAACAGGGCGATCGCCGAGAGCAAGTTCCGCGGGACGTACCGCGGCGTGTTCCCGATCAAGGTGAACCAGCTCCGGGAGGTCGTGGAGGAGATCCTCGACGCGGGGAAGACCTACCACTACGGCGTCGAGGTCGGCTCCAAGCCCGAGGTGTTCGCCGGCCTGTCGGTCCATACCGACCCCGAGTCGCTGATCGTCTGCAACGGCTACAAGGACGACAACTTCATCCGCACGGCGCTGATCGGGCGCAAGCTCGGCAAGAAGGTGATCCTCATCGCGGAGAAGCTCTCCGAGGTGCGGATGATCACCCGCGTCGCCAAGGAGATGAACGTCGAGCCGATGATCGGGCTCCGGGTGCGGCTGCTCACCGAGGGCGCGGGCAAGTGGAAGACGTCGGGCGGAGAGAACGCGAAGTTCGGGCTCTCCACCGCCGAGATCCTCGCGGCGATCAGGATCATGGACGAGGCGGGCATGAGCTCCTCGTTCAAGCTCCTCCACTTCCATATCGGCTCGCAGGTGCCGGACATCCTGATCATCAAGCGCGCCGTGCGCGAGGCGACGCGCTACTACGCGAAGCTCCGCAAGATGGGGCAGCGCATCGAGTACATCGACGTCGGCGGCGGGCTCGCCATCGACTACGACGGCTCGCGCTCGACGTTCCACTCCTCGATGAACTACTCGGTCGAGGAGTACGCGCGCGACATCGTGCACAACATCGCCGACATCTGCGACGAGGAGCGGGTGCCTCACCCCAACATCGTCTCCGAGTCCGGGCGAGCGATCGTCGCGCACCACTCGGTGCTGGTCGTCCAGGCGTTCGGCTCGATCGAGAAGACGCCGATGTCGCCGATCGACATCCAGACCGAGGAGCACAAGCTCATCCAGAACCTCCTCTACATCAAGGACAACATCTCCGGGCCGAACCTCGGCGAGTCGTGGCACGACCTCCTCCAGATCAAGGAGGAGGCGCAGAAGATGTTCGAGCTCGGCCTCCTCAACCTCGACGTGAAGGCCCGGGTCGAGATCCTCTTCTGGGAGATCGCCGAGGGCATGCAGAAGATCGCGTCGTCGCTCGAGCCGGAGGAGGTGCCGGACGATCTCGGCGAGCTCCGCAAGCAGCTCGCCGACCAGTACATCTGCAACTTCTCGGTGTTCCAGTCGCTGCTCGATCACTGGGCGCTCGGCGCGCTCTTCCCGATCGTGCCGATCCACCGGCTGAACGAGCGCCCCGCGGCCGACAGCACGCTCGTCGACATCACCTGCGACTCCGACGGCAAGGTGAGCAAGTTCATCGATCTCAACGACGTGAAGGACACGCTCCCGCTGCACCCGATCTCGGGCGACCAGCCGTACTACGTCGGCATCTTCCTGACCGGCGCGTACCAGGACATCATGGGCGACATCCACAACCTCTTCGGCCGGGTCAACGAGGTGCACGTCTTCCTCGATGAGGACGAGGAGAGCGGGTACTACATCGAGGAGACGATCGCCGGGAACAAGATCCACGAGGTGCTGGCGCTGACCCAGTACGACAACCGCGATCTCGTGGGGAAGGTGAAGGCCCAGGTGGACGGCGCGATCAAGCAGGACCTCCTCAAGCCGACCGAGGGCATGCGGCTCCTCGCCGACTACGAGCGGGGGCTCAAGGACCAGACGTACCTGAGCCTCACCTCCGCGCCGTGATCTCGGAGAGCACGGCGCCCTCGGTCCGCGCGTCGCTCCCCCGGCGCCGGCCCGGCTGGGCGCGCCAGGCGGCGCTCGTCGCGCGGAAGGACCTCGCGATCGAGCTCGCCACAGGCGAGATCGTCACCACGAGCGGGTTCTTCGCGGTGCTCGTCGCCGTGATCGCGTCGCTCGCGTTCTACGCGGGCCAGGACGCGGCCGAGCGGGTCGCGCCCGGCGTCATCTGGGTGAGCGTGGCGTTCGCGTCGGTGCTCGCGCTGAGCCGCACGTGGCAGCGCGAGCGCGAGGACGGCGCGCTCTCGGGCCTGCTCGTGCTGCCCATCGCGAGGAGCGCGCTCTTCGCCGGCAAGGCGCTCGGGCTCTGCGCGTTCGTGATCGCGGTCGAGGTGATCATCATCCCGGTCGCGGCGCTCCTCTTCGCGGTGGATCTCGTGAAGACGGGCCCGGGGCTCGCGCTCTTCTGCCTCGCGGCGACGCCGGGCATCGCCGCGAGCGGCACCCTCTTCGGGGCCATGACCGTGCGCACCCGCGCCCGCGACCTCGTGCTCGCGAGCGTGCTCTTCCCGCTGCTCGCGCCCACGCTGCTCGCCGCGGTCGCGGGGACGCGGGAGCTCTTCGGCGGCGCGTCGATCGGCGAGCTCACCGACTACGTTGCGCTCATGGGCGTGTTCGACGTCGTGTTCCTCGCGGGCGGGCTCGGCCTCTTCGATCTGATCATCGAGGGCTGAGCCGCCGCGCGGGTCGATCTCGACGCGCGCGCCCGCAGGCTCACGCGGGCGCGCCGCGCGCCGCGAGCACGTCGTCGGCGAGGGTCGTCGCCGCCCGCGCGATGCCGGCGAGATCGAGCGGGGCGCCGGTGCACTCGCCGATCGCCCACAGGCTGTCGCCGGCCTTGCCGCGCGCGTCCACCTGCACCGCGTACCCCGCGCGCGGGTCGATCTCGACGCGCGCGCCCGCCTGCGCGGCGACCTCGAACGCGGGCGCGGCCGGCGCGTCCACCGCGACGGCCACGATCCGGACGTCGCTCGTCGGGCTGTCGGGGGCGAAGGGCGCGTCGCGCACCGTCACGCTCTTCACCTGCGAGATCCCGTTCACCGCGGCGAGCGCGGCGAGCGGGATCCGGACCGCGATGCGGTCGCCGAGGGCGCTCGCGAGCTCGTCGGCCCAGAGGCCCTCGCCCGCGAGCGCGACGGGGCCGGTCGGCTCGACGCCGCACGCGAGGAGCCGGCAGAAAGCGCGCGCCGAGAAGACCCCGGGCAGATCGTTGTTCGGGAACGCCGCGACGCCGTCGTGCGCCCCGGTGGCGAAGACCTTGGCGGGCGCCCTGATCACGGTCGCGCCCGCGTCGCCGGCGACCAGGAGCTCGCCGAGGTAAACGCCGGCGGCCACGTGACGGCGGAGCACGCGGACGCCGTCGAGCGGGTATCGCGCGAGGAGCTCCGCCGCGCGGCGCGGCGCGCCGGCCAGCGACCCGCCGGGGGCGAGCCCGTCGTCGACCAGCGCCACGCGGAGGCCGCGCGCCGAGAGCGCCGACGCGGCCAAAACGCCCGCGGGCCCGGCGCCGATCACGGCCGCGTCCACGTCGAGCCGCGCGGCGCGCTCGGGGGGGAGGGCCGCGCTCGGCAGCTGCCCGAGCCCCGCCAGCTTGCGCGCGATCGACTGCATGACCCCGGACAGGCCGGGGACGCCGGCCATCAGGTGGTGGTGGTCGATCCCCTGGGGGAAGAACCAGTCGGTCACCTGGAGCAGGTCGGCCTGCCGCGAGCCCACGACGTTCTGCACCTCGATGCGCTCTCCACCGGCCGCCGGTCGCAGGCAGGTCATCACGTTGGGCACCCCGTCGACCCGCGCGAGGCAGCCGTCGCAGCCTCCGCGCAGGCAGGTAGGCGCCCTGGGACGGTGCAGCTTCGGGCTCCGCGCGAGCGTCACGCGCCCGGAGGCGATCAGCGCCACGGCCAGGGGCTCGCCCCGCTCCGCCGGGACGTCCGCCCCGTCGAGGGTGATGGTGACTGGATGCTGGAGCGCGCGAGCTCGCCGAAACATGGGCGGACGCTAGCAGACGCGCGCCGCGCCGGCAGAGGAGGGCGCGGGAGCGAGCATGGAGGAGAGAGACGGAGAGAGGCCGGAGCAGGGAAAGACAGACGATCGCCGGCGGCAGGAGCCCGACGCGCGGAGGCGCGCAATCACGGGAGGCGCGGGAGGCGCGGGAGGCGCGGGAGGCGCGGGAGGCGCGGGAGGCGCGGGAGGCGCGGGAGGCGCGGGAATCATGGGAGGCAATCGGAGGCAACGGGCGGCAGCGGGAGGCAGCCGAGGCGCGGGTAGTGCGCGGAGCGGGCGGAGTGGAGAAGGTGCCCTCACCTTGGCGCGGTGATCTATGCTGTGTCCGATGCGCCTCGGCGTCCTCGGCCCTGCTCAGGGTGATCTGCCCGCGCTCGCTCGCGGCGCGCAGCACCTGCTCGACGAAGGCCACGCCGAGCGGGTCATCTACGTCGCCGAGGACGACGCGCTCGACAGGGTCGTCGTGGGCTGGGCGCAGCGCCTGGTCGGCGCGGACCCCACCGAAGGCGCGCTGTTCGATCGGGCCGCTCGGTGCGCCGCCGCGACCCCGGACCAGATCGACGCCTTCGTGGCGTCCGAGCGCGCTCGGCTGCGCCTCCGGGTGCTGATGAGCCTGCCGTCGGGCCGGCGCACCATCGAGATCCTGGACGGGCGCGTCGCGCTCTTCGTGTTCGACAAGGCCGCGCTCGACGAGGAGGACATCGTGGCGGCGTCGCTCCTCGTCTTCGGCAAGAGCCCGGAGCCGCTCATCAAGAAGGTCGGCTCGCGGACGTTCTTCTCTCCCGGGCCGATCGGCTCCGACGGCGGCACGGCGCTCCTCGACGACGGGCAGGGCGGCGTGCGGATCGAGGTGATGAACGCGAGCGGCGCGGTGACGGCGCGCGAGCTCGTGGGCCCGTCCGCCGCCGGCCCCAGGCTGAGGGTTCAAGGTGGCTCGCACGGTTGACGCGCCCGCCCGCGCCCCGGCCGCGCGCGCGCCCGAGGCGCGCCGCGTCGCCATCTTCGGGGGCAGCTTCAACCCGCCCCACGTCGCGCATGTCCTCGCGGCCACCTACGCGATCTCCGTCGCGCCGATCGACGAGGTGCTCGTCGTCCCTGTCTACCGCCACCCCTTCTCGAAGGAGCTCGTGCCGTTCGAGCATCGCCTGGCCATGTGCCACCTCGCGCTCGGGTGGCTCCCGGGCGTGTCGGTGTCGCCCGTCGAGCGCGATCTCGGCGGCGAGAGCCTCACGCTGCGCACGCTGGAGCACCTCGCGGCGGCGCACCCGGGCTGGGCGATGCGCCTGCTCGTGGGCGCCGACGTGCTCTCCGATCTGCCGAGGTGGCACCGCTTCGACCGCATCGAGCAGCTCGCCCCGCCGATCGTCCTCGGCCGCTCCGGCGTCGTCGCGCCCGCCGCGGAGCGCCTCGACGCGGGGCCGGCCGATGCTCGTCCTCACCTGCGCCCCGCGGACGTGGAGCTGCCTCGGATCTCGAGCAGCGACATCCGCCGCGCGCTCGCGGCGGGCGATCTCGAGGCCGTCCACCAGCGCGTGCCGCGCGCCGTGCTGGACTACGTGCTCGCGCACCGCCTTTACAGGAGCGATCCATGAGCGAGATGGACAGCACGCGCCCGTCGCCGGTGCACCCGGAGGACAACGCCCTCCTGGAGGTGTTCATCTATGGCGGCGGCAAGGTGGGCCGCGGGCTCGCGCGCGCGATCCGCGACGCGGGGCTACGGGTGACCCTCCGGCCGGCGCGGGACGGCCTGCCGTCGGAGCGCATCGAGGCGAACTTCGTGATCCTCGCCGTGCGCGATCGGGATATCGCGCCGTGCGCCGAGGCGCTGCGCGACCGCGGGCTCGTCGGCCACAGGGACGTCGCGGTGGTGCACTGCGCCGGCGCGCTCGGCCCGGAGGCGCTCGCGGGGGCGCGAGGCGGCCGCGTCTCGGTCGCGCAGATGCACCCGATGATCTCGTTCGCCTCGCCCTCGTTCGCGCCCTTCCTGGAGCGTGGCCAGCTCCACATCGACGGCGATCCGACCGCCGTGCGCGCCGCTCGCTCGCTCGGGGTGTGCCTCGGCATGACGCCGCGCACGTTCTCCGGCCTCGACCGCGTCGCCTACCACGCGGCGGCGGGCCTGGTCGCCAACGGCGCTGCCGCGCTCGCCGCCGCCGGCGTCGACCTGCTCGAGCGCGCGGGCATCGATCGGAGGACGGCGGCCGAGATGCTCGGCCCGCTGCTCCGCACGGTCGCGGACAACGTGGAGGTCCTCGGCGTGCCCGACGCGCTGACGGGGCCGGTGCGCCGCGGCGACGCGGCCGGCGTCGCGCGGCACCTCGAAGCGCTCCGTCGGCTCGCGCCGCACCTCGTACCGCTCTACGTCGCCGCCGCGGCGACGCAGCTCCCGCTGGCCCGCGTCCTGGGCGAAGCTCCCGCGGATGCGTTCGACGCCATCCAGCGGGTCCTGGACGGAACACCGCAATAAGACTGTAATTTTCTTATGGTGAGGTAGGCGCCTCATTATATTCGACGGCGGGATCCATTGATGCGCGGTCCGGCGGAGAGGTACGCTTTTGTTGCCTTGGGATCCGTTGCCGCAGCCTGCGTTTCTTCCGTCATCACGAGCGACTCCGGGGGGTTCCGGGCGCTCGATGAGCGCGTCCGTGATGCCGCGTCGCGTGGGGTGCTCCACGTCCATGGACAGCGGTCGGTCCTGGACGCCGTTTGTTCCCACCTCGCGCGCCGCGCTCGAGGTGTGGGACGCTCGCTGATCTCGGCCGCGCACGCCGCGGATCGGGATCCATGGCGCGATCTCGCGCTTCGCTGCGCTGTCACCTCTGCCGATCCGGCGGCGGTCGCGCAGGGCATCAGCGCCGCCGCGCAAGGCGCGATCCTGCTGGTCGCCGAGGGAGAGGCCACCAGCTGGGGGAGCCTGGTGCTGGAGGAGGTCACGCGCCTCATCGCGGAGGGGTCGTGCTCCGCGCTGGTCATCGTGTGCAGCGACGGCGCGATGCGGCCCTGGACGAGCGCGCTCACGATCGACGGCATCGCGTCGCCGGACGATCTGCACCGCTTCTGGGAGGCGTTCGCGGCGGACGCGGAGCGCCGGGTCGTCGCGAAGATCGAGCGGCTCGACGCGCTGGAGGGCTTTTGCTCCGCCGTGCTGGCCGCGCCGCCCGAGCAGCGCCCCGCGCGGCAGCCGCCGAGCCGCGAGGCCGCGCGCCTGCTCGACCGGCTCGCGCTGAGCCAGCGGCCCTGGCCGTCCGCGCAGCTCCGAAAGCTCGCGGCGCGGCGCGCGGAGCCCGGGCCCGGGGACGCGGCGTGCCAGGGGGTCGCCCAGGAGCTCGCCGCCCTCGGTCTGATCGAGGTCGACGATCGAGGGTGGGTCGCCGCGCGGCGCGCGATCGTCGACCCGGCCGGCGTCGATCGCGAGGATGTGCTCGCGATCGCGGAGGCGCTCGAGGAGCAGTCGTCCGACCCGTGGAGCCTCTCGCGCGCGAGCGAGCTCCTCGCCTCGCTGGGCCAGGACGATCGCGCCGAGGCCGCGGCGATGCTCGCGATCTCCTCGGTCGGCGAGCCGTCGGCGCGCGCCGATTTCTGGCAGCGCTGGGCCCGGACGATGCGGGCGCTCTCCGGCGGGAGCGCCGCGCCGGGCGAGCGGCTGCTGCGCGCGGCGACGCTCGCGCTCCGGCTCGGCGACATCGAGTTCGCCATCGACTTCTCCTCCGCGGCCCAGCGCGAGCGGGAGACGTTCGCCGCGCTGCTCGTGCGCGGCCGCGCGACGAGCGCGCGCGGCGACCTCACGACCGCCGCGATGGTGCTCTCGCGGGCGCTCTCGCTCGCGGCCACGCCCGAGGAGCGGGCGCGCGGCGCCGTGGAGATGGCGGAGCTCTGCTGCAAGACGGGCGACCTCGCGGCGGCCAAGGCGCGCGCCGAGGAGGGGCTCGCCGGCGCTGGGGAGATCGCGACGCGCCTCCAGGCGCGCAACATCCTCGGCAAGCTGCTCCTCGCGCAGCAGGCCTGGGCCGAGGCGGAGCTGCACTTCGCGGCCGACGCGTGGGAGGCGGCGTGCGCGGGCGAGCACGTGAGCGAGCTGCGCGCCCGGCTGAACCGCGCCATCGCGCTGCTCTCCAGCGGCCGCCTCGACGAGGCGCGCACGATGCTCGCCGGCGTGCTCGAGGAGGGCGAGCGGCGCGGCGAGCGCGCGGCGACCGGCTATGCGCTCACGAACCTCGCGGTCATCGCCCACCTGAAGCACGAGTACCCGGAGGCCTTGCGCCTCTTCGAGCGCGCGATCGAGATCTTCCGGAGGATCGGCGACAAGGTCGCGCTCGTGAACCTCATCACGAACCTCGCCGAGATCCGGCTGCAGCTCGGGCTCATCGAGGAGGCCGAGCAGGCGCTCGCGTTCGCGCGGAAGGCTTGCGGCCACGTCATCCCTGGCGTCCGGATCACGCACGTCGCCTACGTGGCGGCGCAGATCCACCTCGAGTGCCGCCGCACGGTGGACGCCTGGTCCGAGCTCACGGCCGCCTTCGCCTGCGGCGCCGGCTCGAAGCTCGGCGAGTGCTACGCGATCGCCGCGCGCATCGCGCTGCACGACGGCGACCTCCTGCAGGCCGGTCAGATGATCCAGCGGGCGCGCGCCGAGGCGACCTCCGACCGGCACCGCGCCGAGATCGCCCTCCTCGAGGCGATGTGCTCGCGCGCCGCCGGCGCGCCGTTCGGGCAGATCGCCGCGGAGGCGCTCGCGCTGTCGCGCCAGGCCCACAGCCACGAGTGCGCCCTGGAGGCGCACGTGCTCCTTCACCACGCGTCGTCCGCCGGGGACCGCGCGTCGCGCGCCCCCGAGGACGAGCCCACGGCGGCGCGCTCGCACCTGGAGGCGGCGATCGACCTCCGCGATCGCATCGCCGAGTCGCTCCCGCCCGAGATCGCGCGCAAGTTCCTCGCGCGCCGGAGCTTCGCCGAGCTCGCCCGGCTGGAGGCGTGCGCGCGCAGCGCGGCCGAGGCGGAGCCGAGGGGCTGCGAGCTCTGCGGCTCCAGCGCGTGCGCCGGGTGCGGAAGGGGAGCGGCTCGCGCCCCGAGGCCGGCGAGCGCGGGCCCCGCGATCAAGCGGATGGTCGGGACGACGCCGGCGCTGCTCAGCCTCATCCACCAGATCGAGAAGGTCGGCGCGAGCGACGCGACCGTGTTGATCCACGGCGAGAGCGGCACCGGGAAGGAGCTCGTCGCCGAGGCGATCCACGAGGTGAGCGCGCGGCGCGCGGGCCCGCTGATCAAGGTCAACTGCGCCGCCCTGGTCGAGACGCTGCTGCTCTCGGAGCTGTTCGGCCACGAGAAGGGGTCGTTCACCGGCGCGGCGTCGCGCCGCCGCGGGCGCTTCGAGCTCGCCGAGGGGGGGACGCTCTTCCTTGACGAGATCGGGGACATCTCGCCGCGCACGCAGGTCGCGCTGCTCCGCGTCCTGCAGGACAAGACCTTCGAGCGGGTCGGGGGTGTCACGCCGCTGCGCGCGAACGTGCGGATCCTCTGCGCGACCCACCGCGACCTGCGTGCGATGGTCGCCCGGGGCGAGTTCCGGGAAGATCTCTATTACCGGCTCCGGCAGGTCGTCCTGGAGGTCCCCGCGCTGCGCCATCGGCCGCGGGATCTGCCCGCGATCGCGGCCGCGATCCTGGAGAGGATCGGCGGCGAGCGTGGCGTGGCGCCGAAGCGCCTGTCCAGCCGGGCCATCGAGGCGCTGTCGCGGCACGCCTGGCCGGGGAACGTGCGCGAGCTCGAGAACGCCCTGCGCGCCGCGGCGATCTTCGCGGACGGCGAGGTGATCGATCTCGAGGATTTCACGACGAACGTCGAAGGGCTGCGGGAGCTCGACGCCGCGGAGCAGGTGAGCGCTCCGATGACACCGAGGGCTGGCATGCACCCTGCTTTCGAATCGTCGAAAGAATCGTCGAAAGAATCGTCGAGAGAATCGTCGAAAGAATCGTCGAGAGAATCGTCGAAAGAGCCGTCCAGAGACGCGCCCAGAGAGCCGTCCAGCGGGCCACGCGCGTCGGCGCCCGATCAGGCGACGCTGGTGGCACATTCCCCATCGACGCCCGTGGATCGCACGCCGCTGGAGCTCGCGTACGCTCATGTCCGCGGAGGGGTCAGCCTCAGCGACATGAAGCGCGAGATCGAGCGCGAGTGCGTTGCTAGGGCGCTCGACGAGAGTCGTGGGAACATCACGCGCGCCGCCGTGCTCCTGGGCATGAAACGCCCGCGGCTTTCCCAGCTTGTCAAACAGTATGGCTTTGGCGGGACTTCGGAGGATTGAAGTGATGCGAGGTTGCTGGAGGAGTTGGCTGTCGGGGGGCTTCGCGGCGCCTCTGCTGCTGGCGGGCTGCGCGATCGCGTCCCCAGAGCACGAGGAGCAGAGCGTCGAAGCGTGGAGCGATCTCGACCCGATGATCTCCGAAGAAGCGTCCGGATCGAGCGATGGCACCGACGGCGATGTCGTCGTACCCGTCACCGACTTCGTCTCGCCTGCGTCGCTCCCGCCGCGCGACGTCGCGCCGCCGTCCAGCGGTGACGGCGCGCCCACGACGATCGAGGTGCGATCGCAGGAGCGCTGCAACCCGGACCCGCTCCCGTGGAGCCCCAGCAGCGCGGACAGACGCGACGCCGCTCCCTCCGAGAGCGACGGGACGCGCTGAGCCGCGCGCCCGGGCGGCCTGAGCGCGCCCGCGCCCCGGCGCCGCCCGGCCCCGCTCCCCGGCGCGTTTTGCGGTCGCCGCGCGGCTCGCCGCGGTAGCCTTCGCGCGTGGCGCCGCTCGGGATCGATCTCCGCACACGGACGACCCTTGTCTGCGGGGCCCTTGCCCTCGCCATCGCGGCGTCGACGCTGCTGCGAGGTCGCGTCCGCCGCGTCCACCTCTTCTTCGCCGCGTTCGCCGCCGACGTCGGGCTCTGGTACCTCTCGCAGTCGCTCTTCGGCTTCTTCCAGGCCTCGATCTGGGAGCGCTTCACGGCGATCCTCGCCGTGCTTCTCCCGCAGTTCGCGCTGCAGCTCTTCGAGGCGATGATCCCCCATGACCCGGATCGGCGCTCGCGGCTGCTCCGGTTCGCGGGGGTGCTCGTCATCCCGCTGTTCGTCCTCGTGCTGGTGAGCCGGGAGCCGGGCTCGTGGCTCGACTGGCTCACGCGCGGCTGCATTTTCCTCTACGTCTTCGCGCTGCTCACCGCGGGGCTGTACACGCTGGGCCAGCGCGGCAAGCAGAGCTCCTCGCGCGCGACGCAGCGCCGCGTGCGGTTCCTCGTGGTGATCGGCGCGCTCGCCGGGCTCGCCAGCGTCGCCGACTTCGCCTGGTTCCTCGGCGCGGAGCCGCCGCCCGTGGGCGCGGCGCTCTCGATCGTGTTCCTGTTCGTCCTCGCCCAGGCCCTCCGTCACGAGCGCCTGCTCGACGCCTACGAGATGCTCGCGCGCCTGCTCGTCGCCACGGCGGTCGCGTTCCTGATCGCGCTGATCTTCTATCTCCTGCTCACGTTCATCGGCGGCTTCAACACGATGTACCTGAACGCGGTGCTCGCCGCGATCGTCATCCTGGTGCTGTTCGACCCGCTGCGGGAGCGCGTCGAGGAGCAGCTCCAGCGCCTCTTCCTGCGGGAGCGGTTCGACCTCGACCGCTCGCTCGCGGAGGCCCGGCGGCGCCTCGTGCACACGCTCGAGGTGGACGAGATGGGCTCGATCGTGATGAGCGCGCTCGAGCAGTCGCGCCGGGTCACGGCGGCGGCGCTCTACCTGCGCGATCAGGACGGGACGGGCTTCGACCGGCTCGCCTCGCTCGGGCCGCGGGTCCCCGAGCGGATCGAGGTGGCGACCGCGAGGGCGCTGCTCGATCGCCTCGACCGCGGGCCGCTCGCGATGGAGGAGCTGGAGCGGGAGGCGCGCGAGCGGCGGGCGCGCCGCAGCCAGAGCGACGCGGACGACGACGGCAACTTCGCGCGGCGGACGGAGGTGCGGCCCCAGGTCCCCGAGGACGCGGTGCTCGCGGCGGCCGAGGTGCTCGGCAGCCTCTGCTCGGGCGTGGTGCTGTGCGCGCGCGACGAGCAGGGCGAGCCGATCGGGCTCCTGGTCGTGGCGGACACGCGCGTGCGCGACGCGTTCTCGCCCGAGGAGCTGACCCTGCTCGAGACGCTCGCCGCGCAGATCGGCGTCGTCCTGGAGAACTCGCGCCTCTACGCGCAGATGAAGGAGCGCGACCGGCTCGCGCTCCTCGGCCAGATGGCGGCCGGGCTCGCGCACGAGATCAGGAACCCGCTCGGCGCGATCAAGGGGGCGGCGCAGCTGCTCGCCGATCCCGTGCCGGAAGCGCAGATCGACGCGGCGTCGCGCGAGTTCCTCGGGATCATCCTCGAGGAGGTCGATCGGCTCGATCGCGTCGTGGGCTCGGTGCTCGATCTCGCGCGGCCGGCGCAGGGCTCGGTCGTCCCGACCGACGTGAACGCGATCGTGCGCCGCACTCTGCAGGTGCTCTCGATCGAGCGCAGGAACGACCAGCTCGAGGTCGAGGTCACGCTCGATCCCGATCTCCCCCGCGTCGCCATCGATCCAGAGCAGCTGCGGCAGGTGCTGATGAACCTGTTCCGCAACGCCGTTCAGGCCATGAAGGGCCGGGGCAAGGTGGTGATCTCGACGCGCGTCCGCTTCGGCCGCGGCACGCGGCCCGGCTCGGGCTCGGACGAGCCGTTCGTCGAGCTCAACGTCACCGACAACGGCCCCGGGATCTCCCAGAAGGTGCTCGCGAACATCTTCCTGCCGTTCTTCACGACGAAGGACAAGGGGACCGGGCTCGGCCTGTCCATCAGCCAGCGCATCGCGCAGAGCGCCGGCGGCCGCATCGAGGTCCGGTCGTACGAGGGGAAGGGGAGCACCTTCGCCGTGATCCTCCCCGCCGCCGTCGACAAGCTGAGCGCGCCGCAGCCGTCGCCCGCGGCGCTTTCGCCCGCCGAGGCGGCCCCTCAGGAGCGGCCCGGCTGAAGCCGGTGGCCCCGGAGGCGCCCGCGGCGCCTGGGCGCGTCCCAGAAGCGCCCGCGGCGTCTGGGCGCATGCGCGCCGCGCGCGTCGCGTCGAGCGGGGCGCTCAGCCGTAGCGCGAGGTCATGAGCCGCTCGAGCGCGGGATGCTCGCGCACGAGCGCGAGCGTGTGCTCGGCGTGTCCGTGGGCGTAGCCGTTGCCGATGTAGAGATCCACGTCCTTGCCGATCCCCTCGGCCCCCAGGGCGGCGGCGGTGAAGCTCGTGCTCATCGCGAAGAAGTACGTCTTGCCGCGATCGCGCGTGGCGACGATCGCGCTGAGCTCCACGCCTGGGACGTTCACGCACGAGAGCGTGAGGTCGGCGCCCGCGTCGCCGGTGAACGGCAGCACGGCGTCGCGCACGGCGAGGGGGTCGCGCGCGTCGAGGACGGCGACGTGGTCGCAGATCGCGAGCGAGCGCAGATCGGCGGCGAGCCCCGGCGACGCCTCGATCCCGATGACGCGCCCGGCGCGGCCGACGCAGCGCCGCGCCTCGGCCGCGCACAGGAGGCCCGATTTCCCGCCCGCGCCGAGCACCACGACGCTGTCGCGCGGGCCGGCGAGGCGCGCCACCTGAGGCGCGGCGCCCGCGACGTCGAGCAGCGCGAGGGCGAGCCGCTCGGGCATGTCGGTCGGCATCCGGGCGAGCGGCGCCGATCCGAAGAGGATCGCGGTGCCCTCGACGTCGATCTGCGCGGACGCGGGCCGCACGGCGATGATCCGGCGGAGCGAGAGCGGCGTGAGCGAGAGCGACGCGAGCGTCGCGACGCGATCGCCGACGGCGACGCCGCGGTGCTCGGCGAGCGCGCCGACCCGACGCACGACGCCGAGCAGCATGCCGCCCGAGCCGGTGACCGGGTTGTGCTGCTTGCCCCGGCGCGCCACCGTCTCGAGGACGAGCCGGGCCACGCCGTCCGGGCTGCCGCCGGAGGCCTCCTCCATCTGGCGGAAGCTCGCGGCGTCGATGTTCAGCGTCTGCACATCGACGACGATCTCGGTCTCGAAGTGGCGCGAGGCGTCGGCGTCCAGCCGCTCTGCCGGCTGCGGCATGGCCCCCGGTGGATCGAGCACGCGGTGCGTGCCCAGCGGATCGCCTGCGGAGAGGGTGGGTCGCGTCGCTTCGGAGCTCACGCCGAGGCCGTTCAACATGCCGGGCTCGAAAGCAAGGGCAATGAGCCGAGCGACCGCAGGATTCCTCGCTGAGGCGGCCCGGCGCGCCGCCCGGGGCCCGGGGGCCCCGGAAACCGGCGGTGCCGACCGTTTCGACGGAGCCAATCGCCCTCTTTCCCTCAAATTGGATACACTCGCGTGCGCCGAGTACGTTGGCCCCTACCCCCGCGGCGCGCCCCTGTGGCGGCCGAGGGAGGGGGGCCGGCGCGTTGCGTCAGGATCGGACGAGCCGACTCATTTGAAAGAACGGACCGGATCTCTTGACCACCTTTGCTCGGTGAAACTAAGCTTTGCCCCCTGCTGGCGCTCTCGTAAGCGCACGAAGGTTTTTACTCCCTGCGATGGATAACCACGCTCCCAAGGTGTCGGCAACGCGGCAACTAGCGTTGCGCTTCATCTCCGGGAAGTACCAAGGCGGCGAATTCCCCCTCGGGGAGCAGCAGGAGATCGTCGTGGGTCGCTCCAGCGACCTCGACATGGTCCTCGTCGAGGACATGGTCTCCCGGCGCCATGCCCGGATTGCCTGCACCGAACAGTCGATTGTGATCGAGGATCTCGGCTCGACGAACGGGACGTTCGTCAACGGCGAGAAGATCAAGAAGACGACCCTGAAGGAAGGCGATCGGGTGCTCATCGGCACCAGCATCCTCAAGGTCGTCTCCACCGACCCGGGCGCGCCGCCGGCGCGGAAACGGATGGACGAGCCATCGCTGAGGAGCGGTCAGACCCGGTCGATGTCCGGGTCGATCGACGAGATCCCGCTCCCGGATCTGCTGCAGCTCTTCGGCACATCGAAGAAGAGCGGCGTCCTCGTGGTCCGCTCCGACGACGACGTCGGCAAGATCTACCTGCGCAAGGGCATCGTGACCTTTGCGACCATCAACGATCTGACCGACGTCCCGCCGCTGAAGAGCGTCTACCGGATCCTCACCTGGGCCGGCGGGACGTTCGACCTCGAGGCGGCCGAGGAGCGGGTCATGACCGGCGAGATCAGCGCGACGGTGCAGGAGCTCCTCATGGAGGGGCTCCGGCAGATCGACGAGCTGAACAACATCCGCCACCAGCTCCCGGACCTGTCGGCGCGCCTGCTCATCCCCCAGCCGCTCAAGCCGCAGCTCCGCGATCTCTCGCCCGTCGATCTCGACGTCCTCCAGGTCGTCTACAACCACGGGCACCTCGCGATGGTCCTCAACAAGAGCCCCGCGACGGATCTGGAGACCGCGCAGTCCGTGTTGAAGATGATCAACGCGGGCTACCTCCGCGCCGAGTGAGCCTGGCGGGGGCGCACGGCGCCGCGAGGCCGCGCAAGGCGGCCGATCGCGGCGGCGCGCGCAGCGCTCGGCTGAGCCGAGAACGATAGGTCAGGGGAGCGCGGTCGACAGCGCGCCCTCGTGCGCCGCGCTCCCGAGGGCGCGGCGCGCCGGGCGGCAGCGCGGTGTCAGGACTGCGACGCGCCGCGCTTCGCGGGGTCGGTCGCCTTGCTCGCGAGGCGGAGCGACACGGCGCGGGCGTGCGCCTGCAGGCCCTCGGCCAGGGCCAGCTTCTCGATGATCGGGCCTTGCGTCCGGAGCGCCGCGCCCGAGTACCGGATGAGGCTCGCGCGCGTCACGAAGTCGTAGACCCCGAGCGGCGCGCCGAAGCGGGCCGAGCCGCCGGTCGGGAGGACGTGGGAGGGCCCCGCGAGGTAGTCGCCCGCGGCGACCGGGGTTAGGTCGCCGAGCAGCGCGGCGCCGAGCGTGCCGATCTCCGAGAACAGCCCCTCGGCGTCGGCGACGTGGAAGGCCACGTGCTCGACCGCGAGCTGATCGGCGATCTCGGCGAGGCGAGCGCGCGAGCCGACGACCAGCGCCGCCGCGTGCGTCGAGAGCGACGCCTGCACGATCGCGCGACGCGTGAGCTCGGGGAGCGCCGCGTCGAGCTCGCGCGCGACCGCCTCCGCCAGCTTCGCGGAGGTCGTCGCGAGCAGCGCGTAGGACGCCTCGTCGTGCTCGGCCTGCGAGAGCAGATCGGCGGCGACGAGCCGGGGATCCGCGGACTCGTCGGCGAGCGCGAGGATCTCGCTCGGCCCGGTGATGCCGTCGATCGACACATCCCCGAAGACCAGCTTCTTCGCGCAGGCGACGTAGGCGTTGCCGGGCCCCACGATCTTGTCGACCGGCGCGAGCTCCGGGAGCCCGTAAGCCATGGCCGCGATCGCCTGCGCGCCGCCCGAGTCGAGCAGGGTCGTCACGCCGGAGAGGTGCGCCGCGGCGAGCGTGGCGTCGTCGGCCGACGGGCTCGCGAGGACGATCTCCCGCACGCCGGCGATGCGCGCGGGGATGGCCGACATGAGCACGCTGGAGGGGTAGCGGGCCTTGCCGCCCGGCGCGTAGACGCCGACCCGGCGCAGCGGGCGCACGCGCATGCCCAGCAGGACGCCCTCCTCCTCGTAGCTGAAGCCGGCCTGCAGCGCGGGCCCGTTCGCCGTCACGTTCGCGGGGCCGAGGTCGCCCGCGTCGCGCTGCCGCTCATGGTAACGCGCGATCCTCGCTGCCGCGGTCTCGAGCGCGGCGCGGACCTCCGGCGAGAGCCTCGCGAGCGCCTCGGCTCCGCCGAAGCCGCCCTCCGCCTCGGGGCCTGCGTGGCGGACGAGCGCCTTCGACGTCCTCCGCTCGAACTTCTCGATGTACCCGAGCACGGCGGACGTCCCCCCGCGCCGCACGTTGTCGATGATCTCGGTCACGGCCGGCGTGACGTTCGCGAGGTCGCCCGTGCCGCGGGTGCGCAGGGCTGACAGGGTGGACTCGAACTGAGGCGAACCTTCGATGTAGATGGGCAGCATGGCTTGATAGGGCCCGGCGCGGTGGAATCTCCGCGTGGACGGCGACACCCCCTACCACACCACCCCGGCCGCCGGTACGTCGGCCGCGCCGCTGCGACCGCCGCGGGCGCGGCAGCGCATCGCGGCGGCCGCCGCGCGTCGCTCCCCGAGTTCCCCGGTCTGAGCGGATCGAGTAGGGTCGCCCGATGCGGTCCGGCTCGTTTGGTCTCGCCTCCACCGCGCTCTCGGTCGTGCTCCTCGCGCTGGCGCCTGCCGTGCTCGTCGGTTGCCCGGAGAACTCCTGCTTCCTCAAGATCTGCCAGGGCAGCAGCTGCCGCTGCTCGATCTCGTCGTGCAGCGACGGCGCCGGCTTCGACACGAAGCAGAACCGCTGCCGGTGCCTGAAGGGCTACCTCTCGGTCGCGGGCCAGTGCCTCACACCCCAGGCGGCGAACGCCTACTGCGGCGTGGGTCGCCACTACGAGGCCGGCGGGTGCGCTCCCGATCGCTGCCGGCCCGGCGACGAGATCGACCAGAGCACGGGCTACTGCGTGCCGCGCGAGCAGGTGGCGACCAACATCGGCGTCGCGGTCGGCGCCGGGCAGAAGCTCGGGTGCCCGCCTGGCCAGGAGCTCATCGTCGACGGTCCGACCGCCGCGTGTGTCCCGCTCTCGCAGACCTGCGCGCGCGACGAGGTCTGGACCGGCCAGGCGTGCGCGAAGGTCGGGCGCTGCCCAACGGGCGCGATGTGGGATCCCGCGCTCGCGCAGTGCGTCCAGTACGCGCAGGGCTCGGGGGAGAGCGGGCTCACGGTCAACGTGGGGCAGTGGGCGTCGGCGAACTACGGGCCCGACGGCGGCATGGGCACGAGCGGCTTCTGCGGCGCCTTCGCGAAGAAGCCGTACAGCTTCGGGATCGTCGAGGGGGCCTCGGCCTACGTCCGCGCCACGGTGATGATGTCCTTCCCGGACGGCGAGATCGCCCGCGGCGTCGTGCAGGCGGTGACGGTGTTCGACGCGAGCGGGAACCCGGTGCCGCCGCGCGGCGCCGCGGAGGTCGATGCGGCGGCGCGCAGCATCTTCGGCACGCTCGTGCTGGGCGGCGGGCGGGCGAGCGCGCCGACCTCGTCGACGACCGTCCGCTGCGCGGTCATCCACGCCGGGAAGCCGCAGCCGGTGCCCGCCGTGGGTGGACTTTGAGCCCGCTCGGCGACGCGCGTTGCCGGGCGGGCTTCAGCGCCAGCGCGCCGATGCTCACATCCTCGACAGCGTGCTCACGACGCGCGTGGCGGGGAGGGCGCTGAGGCCGACGCAGCTGACGACCTTGCCGCGCTCCACCACGAAATTGCTCGTCGAGGGCTCGATCTTCGCGAACTCGACGCTCAGGCGGGCCCCGTCGAAGCTCGCGCGCAGGGGGTGGCCCTCCACCGCGCTGCGGACGTCCTGGCAGGTGCCCCTGGAGCGGGCCGGATCGAACTTGCGCGACTCGGGGGCGATGAAGCGGAGCCGGTCCTCGACGGCGAACACCCCGGTCTCGCCGGGGATCTCGCGCAGCGAGAAGCGGGCCTCGCCCTCGGCATAGTCCTGCGGCGCGAACTGCTCCGGGCGGCGGACCCGGAACTCGAGCGACTCGCCGGCAAGGACGGCCTCGAGCTCGCGCCCGTTGCCGACCCACAGCCCGGTCAGGCTGGCGAGCGGCGACGGCTGCGGCTGCTCCGCGCTCGTCGCCGGGGTGGTGCTGCTCGCGCTGGCCGCCGGGCGCTGCTCCCTCGACGAGGCGGCCCGCCGGCGACCCTCGCGCGGCCTGTCGAGCACGCCCAGCCCGAGCAGCGCGGCGGCCCCGCCGAACATCACGAGGGCCCCGGCGCCGATCGCGAGCCATGAGCCGCGCGCGCGCTGCGACCCCGCAGGCCCGCTGGCCAGCGCAGCGCCCGACGGCGACCGCAGCCGCTCGCGGACCTCGTCGACCGTCGTGGCCGCGGGCGGCGGCGGGCGGCTCGACGCGCCGAGCGGCGCGGCGGCCGCGGCAGGCGCAGGGTGGGCGATCGCGTCGAGCGCGGCGAGCAGCTCCTCGCAGCTGGCGAAGCGATCCGCCCGTTCCTTGGCGCACGCCTTCCGGAGGAAGGCGTCGAGCTCCGGAGGGACGTCGTGACGCACGGCGCTGACCAGGGGGAGCGGCGCCTCCGCGTGCTGCCGCATGATCTCGATGTCGCTCTCGGCGTCGAACGGCACCTGCCCCACCAGCATCTCGTAGAGCACGACGCCCAGCGCGTAGATGTCCACCCGCTTGTCGAGATCGCGGCGCCCGAGGACCTGCTCCGGCGACATGTAATAGAGCGAGCCGATGATCCCCTTGGTCAGCCCGCGCCCCGCGAGCGCGTCCGCCTCGGCCTTGGCGATGCCGAAGTCGGTGACCTTCGCGACGCCGTCCTTGCCGCGGAGGAGCACGTTCGCCGGCTTGAGATCGCGGTGGATCACCCCCTCGCGGTGCGCGGCCGCGATGCCGGAGGCGATCTGCCGGAAGATCGAGAGCGCCTCGGGCAGGGGCATCCGCCGGCGCTCCTCGGCGTACCTGGCGAGCGTCTGCTCGAGGCTCTCGCCGTCGATGTACTGCATGACGAGCCAGAGGTCGTCTCGCTCCGCCACCACCGCCTTCAGGTGGACGACGTTCGGGTGATCGATCTGCGCGAGCGCGCGGCCCTCGGCGAGCGTCCGCGCGCGCACGTCCGGCCGGTGCCCGAGCTCCTGGCGCACCGCCTTCAGCACCACGTGCAGGCCGGTGTGGACGTCCCGAGCGAGGTAGACGACGCCCATGCCGCCCTCGCCGAGCACCCGCTCGACCACGTACTTCTGATCGACGAGCGTCCCCGCCGGCAGGTGGCCGCCCGGCGCGCGCCGCGGCAGCGAGCCCGCCAGCGGCGCGGGGACGACGTGAGGCGCGTGGACGTTCGCCGCGGGCCCGTTCGCGCCGCCGGCCGCGAGGGCCGAGAGGCTGGCCCTGTGCGCTGGATCCTCGGGCGCCAGCGCGCCCAGCAGCGGCTGCCCTGGGACGGTCGCCCGCGGGCCGGGCGCGGGAGGCGCCGAGGCCGCCGCGCCGGCGCCCGCCTCCTTCGCGGTCAGCGACGCGCCGCACGCCACACAGAACCGGGCGGAGCCGGGGTTCTCGGCGTTGCATACGAGGCACCTGGCCATGGCGCGGTCAGCTCGATCCGCGGCGCGCCCGGCGAGCAGCGCGCCGTGGAGGTTACGTCAGGTCCAGTGGCCCGCGCGGAGCGCCGCGGAGTCGATGGTCTTGATCTTCGGCGCGAGCGCCTCGCGGAAGATGGCCTCGTCGTCGTCGTCGAGGCCGCTCTCTCCGAAGCCGGACGCGACCTCCATCGAGGTAGCGAGGATGCGCAGGAACTGCTGGAAGCTCGACGCGCAGAGCTCCGGCTTGAGCGACTCGGTCCCCGTCATGCAGGTGAACACGGGGCAGTCCCCCTCGGCGTCGAGCTTCGAGATGTCGAGGAAATAGGGATCTCCCAGCAGGGCGCTGCGAGCGATGAGGATCCAGCTCTTGCGCCAGCCTGCGAGGGAGCTGTCGCCGCCGTTCGCCTGCTGCTCGGCCGCGAGCTTCTCGGAGGGGATGAGGCGTACACGCTCGACCGGGGTCACCGTCTCGACGTCGAGCGGGTCGGCCTCCTGCAGGAAAGCGCGGTACCTCGCGGGCACCCGCAGCGTCTTGCGCAGCTCTTCCACCGCCGCTGGAGCCGCCTTTCCGAACCTCGCAGGGATGCCTCTTCGGACAAAGGCATCCTTGAGCGCCGTAACCGACTCGGCAAGGTCGCTATCCACCGAACATCCCTTCCTTTGCAAGTCCACCGGGACAGCCCGCTGGGCGGGCGCCCTCATCGCTTCGAAACCACTCCGCTCCCGGGGAGAGCACCGGCGCGCACCCGGAGGAATACCCCGCGCCGGGCCAGGTAGTGTAACAGAAAAACGATGGTCGACGTTGCGTACGCTGAGAGTCGATTCCGGCCCCCCGAAATCGCCCACCGGTACGGTCCGTGCGTGCACCTGCTCGATGACCCGCTCGCATGGACTCTGCTGGCTCGAGCCTGCTCCCCGGAGACGGTCCAGCCCGACGTCGGGCGTCTCGTCGGGGTTCTCTACCAGAACCTGGCGCGCGCCGTCCTCGCCGCCGAGCTGGGGCGTGCGCGCGTCGACATCCCGACCCGGATGATCTCCTCCCACCCGGAGGCCGTGTATCGCGGCGCCGCGCTGTCGCGCGCGACCAAGGCCGTCACCGTGGGCATCGCGCGCGCCGGGACGATGCCCTCCCAGGTCGTCTACGAGCTCTTGAACGAGGTCCTCGATCCCGCGCTGGTCCGGCAGGATCACCTGTTCATGAGCCGGCAGACGAACGAGCAGGGCGAGGTCGTCGGCGCGACCTGGCACGACGCCAAGATCGGCCGCGACGTCGAGGGGCGCCACGTGCTCTTCCCCGACCCGATGGGCGCCACCGGCTCGTCCATGGTCAGCGCCATGACGTACTACAAGACCGCGCTCGAGGGGCGGCCGGCCAAGTGCATCGCCATGCACCTCATCGTGACGCCCGAGTACATCCGCCGCGTCACCGAGGCGCACCCGGACGCCATCATCTACGCGCTCCGGCTCGATCGCGGCCTCTCGCCGGCGCGCGTGCTCAAGACCGAGCCGGGCACGCACTGGGACGAGGAGCGCGGCCTGAACAGCATCCAGTACATCGTCCCGGGCGCCGGCGGCGTCGGCGAGATCCTCAACAACGCCTGGCTGTGAGCGCGAGGGCGTCGCCGCGGCGGCGCCGCGCCGGCGCAGCCGCCTCGCACGCCCGCTGTCAGCGGCCGCGCTTCGAGCGGCGGTTGTGGCCGGCGGCGAGCGCGCGGTAGTCGATGTCCGCGTGCGGCCGGCTCACGGCGGGGCGCAGATCGCTGCAGAGCCGCGTGAGCTCCGCGACCATCGCGCCGAGATCGCTCGCGCCCGCGGCCCTGCGCTGCGCGAGCTCGCCGTAAGCGGCCGCGAGGGACGCGATGCCCTTGCCGGAGACGTGCCCGCGGCGCGACAGATCGACGTAGCTCCGCGCGAGCGCGACGCTGTCGAAGTTGTGGGCGACGACCAGCGACTGCGCGACGCGGAGCACGGCGTGCGCCGCGATCCGGCCGTCCTCGTGGAGGACGAACGCCGCCTGCAGGTAGTTGTAGAAGGGGACGACCCGGTCGCCGAAGATCCGGAAATCCGAGGGCGAGGACTGGCGGTCGAGGTGGATCAGGATGCGCTCGACGACGGGGCCCTTCTCGACGTAGCTCGCGAACCGGATCGCATCGACGATGGTGTCGTCGTACGCGTGCCCGAGCCGCATCACCTCGCCGAGCTCCAGCGGGGTGACCCGGCCCTCGCAGACGTCCGCGTACAGCGAGTAGACGAACGCGTCGGCCTCCGCGTCGTCACCGAGCAGCACCTCGCGGATGAGCGCGCCGCTCGGGTCGCGCTGATCCGCGAGCTCGCAGCGCCGCTGGAGCAGCGCGGGCAGCTTGTAGCCGAGCTGCCCGCGCAGCGCGCGGAAGCGCAGCCGGAGGATGTTCTGCAGGTTGGGCTTCAGCGTGAGCGACGCCCAGCGCGCGCCGTCGAGCCGCAGCTTCTGCTCGATGCGGGAGCGGAGCTGCTCCGGGCTGCCCGAGAGGATGTGGGTCTCGACGCCCGCGCGGCCGAGCTCGCGCAGGAGCGACCCCGCGCCCGGCACGGTGCGCTTCTGATCCGGCCGCTCGATCGCGGTCCGCACGAGGTCGCGCAGCGTGTCGAAGTCGGTCCGGAGGTAGGTCTTGTCGAGGTCCCACCGCGCGATGAACGGCGCGCGCGGCGGCGATGCCGCTGCGTTCGCCGGCGATCCGGGCCCTCGCGATCGTTCCTCGTCGTTCACCGTCTCTCGCTCAGCGCGACATCCACTCGCGCCGCATCTTGTCGAGCGACTGCACCACGTCGCTGTCGGCGCCCTGCCGGGCGAGGTCCATCGCCTCGCGGAGGTACATCGACGCCTCGCCCGTGCGCTCGCGCTGGTGCGCCACGTGCGCCAGCGCGCCCAGGACGAGCGCGCGATCAGGCCCGCCTGGGCCGGCGAGGTCGAGCGCCTCGCGCAGCACGCCGTCGGCGTCGGTCAGATCACCGGCGCGCGCGAGCGCCTCGCCGAGCTTCCGGCTGAAGATGAGGACGGCGCGCACCGGATCGTCGAGCTCGCCCCGGAAGATCTCCCGCCGCGCCAGATCGAGGCCGCGGCGCAGCGCGAGCACGCTGCCGGCGCTGTCCCCGCGCGCGGCGGAGCGGTCCGCCGCCTGCTCGAGGAGCATCAGCGCGACGAACGCGTTCTGCGCGTGGTAGGCGTGGATCGCCTGCACCTCGAGCGGCAGCGCGAGCGGGTCGCCCGCGCTGTCGAACGTCGCCTTGGCGTGCAGATCGCGCCGGACGCCGGCCGGGATCGTCGCGAGCGTCACGTCGCGGAGCAGCGGGTGCGCCGTGCGGATGCCGCTCGAGTGCTCCTCGATCATGCCCGCCGACGCGAGCTTGCCGAGCAGGTCGTCGAAGGCGCGGATGTCCGGGAGCAGGCGCTGCAGCGTGGCCCGGTCCGCCGCGTCGCCGATGACGGCGAGCGCCTGCAGCGTGCGGCGCGCGTCCTGCGGCAGCCGCTCGATCCGCGCGGCGACGAGATCGGCCATCCGCGCGGGCGGATCGCTGCCCCCCTCGAGCGTGTAGCGGACCAGCTGGTCGATGTAGAGCGGCGGCACCGTCGCGGCCTCGCCGCCGAGGACGGCCGGGCTCGCCGCGCTCGGCGGCAGGGCCAGCGGGGTTTGATCGGCGGCGCCGTCCGGCGGGTCGCGCCGCGGCGACAGCCGCAGGCCGCCCATGCTCGGCGGCGTCTTGCGGGCGGCGCGGTGGTCCAGGCCCACGCTGCTGCGGAGGAGCGAGAGCGCGATGTCCTTCGGGAGGCCGCCGAGCGCGCGCACGGCGCCGCCCCACTCGGGCTCGAAGCCCGGCGTGTGGCTGGCGACGATGAGCAGCGCCGCGAGCGGCGGCTCCGCGATCACGTCGGCGAACGCGTTCCGGCTCGCGCCGTCGACGGCGTGCAGGTCGTCGATCGCGAGCAGGACCCGGTGCGGGAAGGCGGTCTGCTGCGCGCGAGAGAGCGCCCAGCGCAGGGCCTCCGCGGCGATGAAGCGGCGATCGTCGGGCGAGAGGCCCCCCGCCGTCGGCTTGTTCCAGGCGTGCCTGCGCACGTCGGTCCCGCGATCGCCCTTGCCGAAGATCTCGAGCAGCCCGCGCCGCGCCTCTGGCGTCGCGCCGCTCCAGTTCGACGCGTTGCCGCCGTCGGGCGGGAGCTCGGCGAGCCCGGCGATCGCCCAGCGGAGCGCGTAGTAACCGACCTCCGCGCCCCATGGGTCCGGGCCGGTCTGGATGACGATGTCGCCCCGGCTCGCGGCGACGTCGAGGAACTCGCGGAGGAGCCGGGTCTTGCCGACGCCGTGCTCGCCGACGATGCGCGCGGCGACGACCGAGCCCTCGACGTCGGCGAGGCAGGTGTCGAGCCACGCGAGGTCGTCCTCGCGCGCCGCGAACGGGAGCGGGAGCGTGGGGGCCGAGGGGGCGCGATCGCGCCGGGCGGCCTGGGGCGCCGCGCGCGGCGCAGGGGCGGGCGAGTGGGCCTGCGCGATCCTGGCGCCGCACTCGCCGCAGAACTTCTGGCCGCGCGGCACGATGGCCCGGCACGAGCCGCAGATGACCGTCGCGTCGGAGAACGAGAAGCGCCCCGAGGGGGTGTCGAACGTCCCGAGCGCCGCGCGCAGCGCCGCCGCGAACTCGTCCGCCGACTGGTAGCGCCGCGCGGCGTCCTTCTCGAGCGCCCGCAGCGTGACCTCGACGAGCGGCTCGGGGATCTCGCGCTCCGGCGCGAGCAGGGCGGGATCGGGCGGCGGCAACGAGAGGTGCATCAGCACCACCTGCGTCGGCGATTCCGCCTCGAACGGGAGCCGGCCGGTCAGGAGCTGGAACAGGATGACGCCGCACGCGTAGAGGTCGCTCCGCGCGTCGATCGGATCGCCGCGCCCCTGCTCCGGGGCCATGTAGTCCGGGGTCCCGCAGACGATGCCGGGGCTCGTGATGTTCGTCGTCGCGACCTCCCCCTTCAGCTTCGCGAGGCCGAAGTCGACGACCTTCACGAAGTCGCCGCCCGAGCGCATCGGCTCGAGCACGATGTTCTCGGGCTTGAGATCGCGGTGGATGATGCCGAGGTGGTGCGCCTCGGCGAGCGCCGCGAGCACCTGACAGAGGATGTCGACGATGCGGCGGAACGGGAGCGGGCCGTCCTCGTAGACGACGCGGGCGAGGTCGCGCCCGCGCAGGAACTCCATGACGAGGTAGAGCTGCCCGCCGTTCTTACCGAAGTCGATGACCCCGACCGAGTTCGGGTGGTTGAGGCGGCTCGCGGCGCGCGCCTCGGTGATGAACCGGACCGACGCGCTCTCGTCGCCGAGCAGGTGGGGATGGATGATCTTGACGGCCACGGTGCGCCCCAGGGCCTTCTGCTCGGCCCTGTACACGCGGCCCATGCCGCCCACCCCGACGAGCTCCAGGATCACGTAGTTGCCAGGGAGCGTCGTCCCGATCAGCGGATCGTCGGACGTCCGGTTGAACTCCGAGATCGGGAAGCCGCACACCGGGCAGAATTTGTGCGCCTGCTCGCACGGATTCGCGCATTGCGGGCAGACCACTGTGGACACGCGCGGGACCTTACCACGTTCGGGATAACGATTGGAGTCGAGGTCTCCCTCGGCCCGCGGGGGCGCCGTCTGGAGGGGGCGGGGAGGCTCGTCCAGCCGTCTGTTAGGTCCTGGATCCTTCTTGGGGTAACCTCGGGCGCGATGGTTACGCCTCGCCTACGTCTCGGTCAGCTCCTGGTCGACGCGCGGATGATCACCCAGGACGCCCTCGAGAGGACCCTGGAGCAGCAGCGCACGGATGGCCGGCGGCTGGGGACGCTCCTTGTCGAGCAAGGGCTCATCAACGAAACCCAGCTGACGCAGATCCTGTCGCACCAGCTCGCCGTCCCCTGGGTGTCGCTCCTGCACATCGAGTTCTCGCGGCAGCTGCTCAACCTCGTCCCGCACGACGTGGCCGAGCGCTACTGCCTCGTCCCGATCTACGTTCGCCACGTCCGCAACCAGGGCGAGACGCTGTACGTCGCGATGGACGATCCGACGAACGAGGACGGCATGAAGGAGTGCATGGCGTTCTCCGGCCTGCCCGTGCGCGCGATGATCGCTCCGCCGAGCGACATCCGGAACGCCATCCGCGTCTATTACGGAGCGCGCGCCCGCTCGGCGCCGCCGCCCGCGCCCGCGAAGCAGGCCCAGGCGAGCGAGCCGCAGTCGCGGGCGCGCCCCGCCGACCCGCCGCCTTCGTCCGAGCTCTCCGGAGCGCCCGAGACCGCGCGCCACGCGGAGGACACGCCGCTGACGCCATCGACGCCGGAGCCCTTGCTGCTCACCAGGCCCGTCTCGCGATCCGGGGCGCGGCTGATGGAGGACGCGGGGCCGGCGATCGAGACCTCCGACGTCGACCCCTCCGACGTGGGCGTCATGGAGGACGAGCTGGCGTGGGAAGCGCCTCGCCCCGCGGCCAGGGAAGTCCGCAGCTCCCCGGAGGAGCGGCAGATCCGCGGCCGGCCGGACGAGCGCTCGCGGCCGACGTTGAAGGTCGCGCCGACGCCCGAGCTGCTCGCGGCGGCGCAGGCGGCACGATCCGCGCAGTCTGCGCAGTCTGCGCAGCCAGCGCAGGCGCAGTTCACGCAGGCGGCCCAGGCGCAGTCCACGCAGGCGCAGGCGCAGGCGCAGGCAGCGCAGCCGGAGCGCCGGAAGACGATGCGCCCGAGCTCCGCGCCGGGGCCCGTCTCGGCCTCCGCCGGCGACGGGGCGCCGAGCCTGGACGGGGCGCCGACGTCGAGCACGCCAGCCGCGGTCCTCCTCGGCGCGGTGCTCGGACGCGCCAGCGCTGCGGCGCGCCCCGTCCCGGAGAGCGTGCCCGACTACGGCGACGAGCCCCCGAGCGAGCGCGAGGTGCGCAACATCCCCGCGCCGCAAGGCCGCGGTCGCCGGCGGATGGTCTCGCTCACCCTGCTCGACGGGACGACGATCACGCTCCCCGCGCGCGGGTCCAAATCCCAGCAGCAGCCGCAGCAGCAGCGAAAAGAAGCCCCGTCCCCCCGCGCCACCGCGCAGTCCGAGCCGCCTCCTCCTCCTACGGCGGACGACTCGGGCCTCACCGCGCGCGATCTGGTCTCCGCGCTGCGCGCGGTGTCGCACGGCGCCGACGCGAGCGAGATCCTCGGCAACAACGTGCGCTGGGAGGCGATGTTCGCCGCGCTCCTGTCGCTGATGCTCAAGAAGCACCTCATCGCCGACTGGGAGTTCGTCGACGAGCTGAAGAAGATCTGACGCGAAGCACGGGCTCGGTCGCCGCTGCCGGCGCGCCGCGCGCGTCTTCGGCGTGGCGCTCGGCGCGCGGCGCGCTCGCGAGCGACGGCCGTCAGCGCTCCTCCCGCGCCGCGCCAGCGCGGATCAGCGCGTCGATGTCCTCTTCCGAGAAGCCCGCGTCGCGGAGCACGGCGCGCGTGTGCTCGCCGGCTCGAGGCGCCGGCGCGAACGCGGCGCCCGCCGGCGTGACCGGCGTCCTCAGCTGGGGGATCCGTCCGCGCGGCGAGGCGATCTCGAACAGGAGATCGCGCGAGGCGAGGTGGGGATCCGCCGCGGCGCTCCGCGGATCGAGGACCGGCTCGAGGCAGCAGTCGCGCTCGGCGGCGAAGGTCTCCCACTCGGCGCGCGTCCTCTCCCGAACGACGGCGGCCAGCTTGCGCTTGAGCTCGGCCTGGTGCGGCCCGGGGACGAGCGCGCTCGGGTCGGGATCGAGCCCGGCGCCCTCGCAGAACGAGGCCCAGAACTTCGGCTCCAGCGCGGCGAGGGCCATCGCGTGCCCGTCCTTCGAGAGGTAGGTGTTGTACGGCGCGAGCCCGCCGGTGAGCGGCGCGGCGCCCGCGCGCGCCGTCTCCCCGACCGCTTCTCCCCCGCTCGCGAGCGCGGCGGCGAGCGTGGGAAGGGCGAAGCCGAGCACGCCGTCGGTCATGGCGATGTCGAGCACCGCGCCCTGCCCGGTCCGCTCGCGCTCGCGCAGCGCGGCGAGGATGGCGATCACGCACCACATCCCGCCGCTCATGTCGGCGACCTGGAAGCCCGGCACCTGCGGCGGCCCCTCGGCGGGCCCCTGCGCGCCGAGGACCCCCGCGCGCGCGATGTAGTTCAGATCGTGCCCCGCGCGCGCCGCCAGGGCGCCCGTCTGGCCGTAGCCGGTCAGCGCGCAGACGATGAGCCGCGGGTTGTCCGCGCGCAGCGCCGCGTGACCGAGCCCGAGCCGATCGAGCACCCCCGGGCGGAACTGGTCGAAGAGCACGTCGTAGCCGGCGACGAGCCGGCGGAAGGCGTCGCGCCCCTCGGGCGCCTTCAGGTCGAGCAGGGCGCTGCGCTTGCCGCGGTTCAAGAGCTGGAACGCCGCGGATTCTCCGGCGATCTGCGGGGGGAGCTGGCGCAGGAAGTCCCCGCCGGCGACGTCCTCGACCTTGTCCACCGTCGCGCCGAGATCCGCGAGCACGAGGGTCGCGAAGGGGCCTGGCAACAGCCTCGAAAGATCGAGGACGCGCGTGTCGATGAGAGGGCGCACGGCGGCGCAGGTGGGCTCGCCCTATCTCGGCCGGCGCCCGGATCAGCCCGCGTTGAGCTGGAACAGCTTCGGGAGCTTCATCGCGAGCATCTGGTTGCCCGTGACCTTCAGCTTGCCCGCGAAGAAGAGCTGCATCGAGTTCGCCTGCGGGTTCTCGTGCAGCTTCTGGAAATCCTCGCTGCTGAGCGAGATCGTGACATCCGCGTTGCCAGGGTTGCCCGAGGAGAGCTTGGGCCCGCTGTCGGACAGGTCGATCAGCCACTCGCCGCCGCCCTCGCCCGTCACGTTGATCTGGTACTTCCCGCCGATCTGCTTGGCCGCGTCCGAATGCTTCACAAGCGCAGCGGGCAGCTCCTCGTTGAACAGTTTCTGGATATCGACGGCCATGGATCGCCTCCGGATGTCGTGTGGGACGTGGTGACTCGAAATCGCCTGGATACCGAGCGCGGTTTACCCGTGCCCGCGCGCGGGAGTCAAGCGAAGCACGACGCCCGCGCGCTGTCTCTTCGCTCCGTCAGGGCAGCCCTGGCGCGCCGTCTCGTCGGCCCATCAGGACAACCCTGGCGCTGGGTTCTTCACGGTGGATGCGTCATGCGCGCGCGCGCGGCGCCTGCGCGGCGGGCCGGGGCGCCTTGTCCAGCGCGGATCGGATCGGGACCATCAGCAGGCGATCGATGGCGACGCGCTGATCGGCGGGCGGCGGGCTCTCCGGTATGCCTTGCATCAGCCGGAGGTCACGGAGCGCGCCGCGATCGAGCGGGCCGAGCGATGTCCCCAGCCCGTCGAGCGGCGGCGTCATCGCGGGCAGCAGACAGACGAGGGAGATCTCGCTGGTACCCTGGCGCACCCACGTTCCCTGGTACACCGCGATCGCCTGCCCGAGCGCCTCCTGGAACACGAACGCGCGCCACTCGAGCGGCGCCGTCAGATCGAAGACGCGGCCGCCGGCGCGCAGCTCGCGGCTGTCGAGGCCGAGGGCGGCGCCGCGCGCGTCGGTCAGGAGGAAGCGCTCGAGGCACCCAGGAGAGCGCAGCGTGAGCTCCTCGAGGAGCGCGGCGAGCGCCGCGGGGCTGAGCGAGATCGGCTCGCCGTCCGGGCCGATCGCCTCGAGCCCGACCTCGTCGGAGCCCACGACGGACGCGTGGTCGAGCAGCGCGGCGAAGGTGCGCCGCGAGGGGCCGTCGAAGCCGGCCCCGATGGAGGACATCCCGGCGCTGGAGCTGAGCAGGGCGACGATGCGATCCCGGCGCGGCGTCGCGAGGAGCGTGACGCCGAACCGCTCGCGGGTGGTGAGCAGCACGTGCTGCGCGGCGCTGCTCTGGCTTCGAAGGAGCAGCTGATCGCCCTCGAGGCTCAGCCCGCGCCGGCTCACCTGCGGAGGGGGCACGAGCTGCCGCCGTCCCCGCGCGAGCAGCGCGACCGCCGCCGTCACGAGGGCGACCGGCAACAGCGCACGGAATATCAGGCCGCGCGCGGTCACGACCAGCACGAGCGCGGCCAGGAAGAGCGGGATCGCCCAGCGCCGCCGGGTGTCCGTGCCCCCCGCCGGCCTCACGTCGGGAGCGGTCGCGTCGAACCACCGGGCCCGGGGGAAAGGCGTCACGGCGGCGTCGCTCGCCCGCTCGCCCGCGCGCTGCGTCGCCGGCCTGCCTGTCGCAGAGGGAGGCTCGTGGGCTCGGACCTCGATCGACGGGAGCATCGCGACGGACCCAAGCGGGTCCTTCTGGCCCTTCGCCTCGCGTCCCATCGCACCTCCACCCCGGCCGAAAGTTGGCGGTAGAATAGCATTGACCGAGGCCGGAGCGAGGGGACTTTGGGACAACGCGCTGCGTAGGGTGCTGCGCGTTGTCGATGACCCGCTCGGTTACGACCGGTTACGACCGGTTACGACCGGTTACGACCTGCGAGGACGTCCCTGGCGGGTCGCGGATGGCGTGCGCTGCGACGTGTCACGCGGCGTTGCGATCCCCCTTCGGCGACGAGGTCCGCTCGCATGCTTCCTCGAACTCGCGGTTTTCCGTGCCCGAGATGGATGGCGCCTGCCCCGGAACGCCTGGTGACGCGGCAGATCCGGTCGAAGCGGAGGTAGCTCTCGACCGCAGGCGCGGGGCCGATGGCGTACGACGCGCTCGCGAGGCGGACATGGAGGTGATCGCCGCCTGCGTCGCTGCAGACAACGATGCCCTGGAGGCCGGCCTCATGCAGCGATCGGAGGACTCGCGCGGCGATCTCACCGCGGTCGGGGAGGAGGACCTTGCGGATCACGAGCCGGCCCTCTCACACGAAATCGCCTCCGCGAGCGGCCCGTCGCTCCGCCGCTCCGCGCCGAGCCTCGCCGCGCGCCCGACGGCGGGCTCGCCTGACGCGGGATCAGGCCCGCGAGAGTCTTTCCACAGGCCGAGCAAAAGGGTACGTCTGCCCTGTGCAGCGCCGCGATATCCCGCCCGAGCTCTCGTTCGCGGCCCTTCCCGTCGCCGAGCCTCGCGAGCTCACGGGCCCGCCGCCCTCGCGCCGCCAGCGGGGCGCCGAGCCGGAGGTGGTCTCGGTCGCGGAGCTGGATCGCCGGCTGAAGCGGATCCTCGAGGGGTCGACCGCGGACGTACGCGTCGAGGGCGAGATCTCGGGCCTGCGCGTCGTGGGCAGCGGCCACGCCTACTTCACGCTCAAGGACGAGAGCGAAGAGGCGGCCATCGACTGCGTGATGTACAGGACCGCGGCGCCGCGCGCGCGGAAGCTGCTCGCCGACGGCGCGCGCGTCGTGCTCACCGGCCGCGCCACGGTCTACGTGCCTCGGGGCCGGCTCCAGTTCTCCGCGGACGACGCGCGCCTCGCCGGCCGCGGCGCGCTCCTGGAGGCGCTCTTCCGCCTCAAGGAGAAGCTCGCCGCCGAGGGGCTCTTCGCGCCGGAGCGCAAGCGCAAGCTGCCCGTCGATCCACGGATCATCGGCGTCGTCACGAGCGGCGACGGCGCGGCGATCCACGACATCGTGACCGTCGCGTTCCGCCGCGGCGGCGCGCGGCTGATCCTGGCGCGCACGCCGGTGCAGGGCGCCGGCGCAGGGCAGCGGATCGTGCGCGCGATCGCGCTGCTCGAGGAGTTCCCGGGCATCGAGGTGATCATCGTGGGGCGCGGGGGCGGCTCGGCCGACGACCTCAGCGCGTTCAACGAGGAGATCGTCGTCCGGAAGGTCGCGGCCGCGCGCGTGCCGATCGTGAGCGCCGTGGGGCACGAGATCGACGTCGCGCTGACCGACCTCGCCGCCGACGCGCGCGCCGCCACGCCCTCGCAGGCAGCAGAGATGCTCGTCGCGGACGCGGCCGCGCGGCGCGCGGCGCTGGAGCACCTCGAGGCCCGCATGCGCCGCGCGATCGCCCACCGGCTCCGGGGCGCTCGGGCCGATCTCGACCGGCAGCGCGCCCGGCTCGGCTCGCCCGCGCAGATCCTGGCGGAGCCCCAGCAGCGCATCGACGACGCCATGGCGAGGCTCCGGCGCCGCATGGAACGCATCCTCGTCGAGGACGGCGCCGCGCTCCAGCGCCTCGATCGGAGGCTCGCCGCGCGCCACCCGCGCGCGGTGCTCGCGGGCGCCCGCGGGGCGCTCAGGCCGCTGTCGGTGCGCCTCGCCGCCGCCGCGCACCGCCACGTCGCCCTCCTGCGGGAGGGCTTCGCGGGCGACGTGGCCCGGCTCGAGGCGATGTCGCCGCTCCGCGTGCTCGCGCGCGGCTACGCCATCGCGACGGACGCGTCGGGGCGCGCGGTGCGCGATCACCGCGAGGTCGCGCCGGGCGATCCGATCGCGGTGCGCGTGCACCACGGCGCGCTGCTCGCGCGGGTCGTCGTCACCGCAGGTCCGGACGAGCCGCTCGTCGAGGGCCACGCGCCCGCGCCGGCAGCGTCGGCCGCGGCGGCCGCGGCGGCGCCCGCGCCGCCTGCGCGCCAGGGCGGCGGCCCGCGCGCCGCGTCCGGCCGCGCGCCGAGGCGCAAGAGGACGCAGCCCGGCGCGCCCGCGTGCGAGCAGCTCGGGCTCGGCTTCGCGGCCGAGGAGCACGCCCCGACCCTCGGTCGCGCGGGCGCCGCCGGCCAGGTCTCGGTGGGGCAGGGCGGCGCGGAGGCCGGCCCTGAGGAGAGGCACCATGTCGAACGCTGAGCGGCGAATGTTCGGTCTCGTGGGGCACCCGGTGGGCCACTCGGTCTCGCCGGCGATGCACTCGGCCGCGTTTCGGGCGCACCACCTGCCGCACATCTACAGCGCGTTCGACGTGCCCACCGGCGCGGAGCTCGCGCGCTTCGTCAGCGACATCCGGAGCGGCCTTATCTCCGGCGCGAACGTCACGATCCCGCACAAGCGCGCGATCATGTCGATGGTCGACGACGTGGACGCGAGCGCGGCCGACGTCGGCGCCGCGAACGTCCTCTGCGCGTCGGAGGCGCGGCGCGTGACCGCGTACAACACCGACGTGGTCGCGCTCCGCGACGAGCTCGCGCTGCTCCTGGGATCCGCCCCGCCCCGCGGGGACGATCCGGAGGGGCCGTACGGCGCGCGCTCGATCCCTCGCCAGCGCGCGGTGATCATCGGCGCGGGCGGCGCGGCGTTCGCGGCGATCGCCGCGTGCAAGCTGCTCGGCTATCACCTCATCAGCGTGACCACCCGCTCGTGGACCAGCACCGAGGCGATGCTCGAGTCGCCCGCGGGGCAGCGCGCGTCCGAGCTCGGCGCGCTCACCGCGCCCTGGCCGATCCCGACCGACAGGTCGATCAGCAGCAAGTCCTCCGTGGCGCTGCGGCTCAACTGGAGCGAGTTCACCGTCGCCGCCGACCTGATCATCCAGGCCACGAGCGCCGGCATGCTCGGGGGGCCGCCCGGGGAGGAGGTCACGGGCATCATCCCGTGGGACGCGCTCTCGCCGGGCGTGTGCCTCTACGATCTCGTCTACAACCCCCCGGTGACGCCCTTCCTCCGGACGGCGCGCGAGCGAGGGCTCCGCGCCGAAGGCGGGCTCGGGATGCTGGTCGGCCAGGCGGCGCAGTCCTTCACGCTCTGGACCGGCCTCCCGGCGCCGGTCGAGGTGATGCGCGCCGCAGCCGAGGACTCGCTCAGGAAGGCAACCGGCGGTCGATGAGCTCGGACGGATCCCGGCGGAATTTTCCGACCCACGACGCGCTGTCGTCCACGCCCGCGGCGCACCGCGGCCAGGGCGCCGCGCTCGAGCACGCCTCGCCGTGGCCGCACGTCGAGGTGCGGGGCCAGTTCTCGATCGCGCGGAAGGAGTGGCTGCACACGAACGGCGCGGGGGCCTACGCGAGCTCGACGATCGCCGGCATGCACACCCGCCGTTACCACGGCCTGCTCGTCGCGGCCCTGGACCCTCCGCGGCGCCGGCACGTCATGCTCTCGCACGTCGACGTCTGCGTCCGCCCGGTCCGGCAGCAGGGCGCGCCGTCCGAGCGCCGCGCCTCGTGGCCGCGGTGGGACCTCGCCAAGCACCAGTTCCCGGGCATCGATCCGGAGAGCAGCTCGTTCTACCTCGAGCGCTTCGATCAGGATCCGCTCCCGCGCTGGGCGTACGCCGTCCCGGGAGGCGAGCTCGAGGTGACGCTCGGCCTCGTGCGCGGCGAGAACGCCGCCGTCCTCCGTTATGCCTGGAGCGGGGCGGATCCGGTGATGCTGACGCTGCGCCCGCTCCTCGCCGCCCGCCATATCCACCAGCTGCTCCGCGAGAACGGCGGGATCTCGCAGAAGGTCGAGCTGCGCGCAGGGGCGGCGCGCGGCGAGCCCGGCTCGGGGCGCGACCGCCCCGTGATGGGCGAGGTCCGGGTGCAGCCGAACCGCGCGCTGCCGCGGATCTGCTTCCGCTACCAGGGCACGTTCGTCGGCTCGCAGGACTGGTGGCGACGCTTCGAGTACCTCGGCGAGCAGGATCGGGGCCTCGACTTCCTCGAGGATCTCTGGACGCCGGGCCATTTCGAGACGGTGATCGGCGCCGAGCCGGTGCACCTGCTCGTGGCGGTGGGCGCGCTGCCCGACGACGAGCCGGAGAACCTCCTCGCGGCGGCGAGCGCGGCGATCCGCGCCGAGGACCCGGGGCCCCGGCGCCCGCTCCTGGAGCGGAAGCTCTCCATCGCGGCCGAGGCGTTCCGCGCCGACGCGGCGGCGCGGCCCAGCGTCATCGCGGGCTACCCCTGGTTCGAGGTGTGGGGCCGCGACGCGCTCATCTCCCTGCCCGGCCTCTACCTCGTGCCGCGCAAGACCGAGGCGGCGATCCGCGTCCTCCGCGCGATGATCGACGCGATGCAGGACGGCCTCGTGCCGAACCGGCTCCCCGACGCGGGCGAGCCGGCGGACTTCCACGCGGCCGACGCGACCCTCTGGCTGTTCGAGGCGGCTCGCCTGCTCGCGGACGCGGTCGGCGACACGCACCCGTTCGTGGCGGGCGAGCTGCTCGGCGCGCTCCGCGACGCCTTCGAGGCCGCCGTGCGCGGGACCCGGAACGGGATCCACGTCACCGCCGACGGCCTCTTCGCCGCCGGGCGCCTCGGCGAGGGCGCCGTCGACGGGCTCACGTGGATGGACGCGCGCGTGGCGGGCCGCGCGGTGACCCCGCGCGCCGGTTGCCCGGTCGAGCTCACGGCGCTGTGGGCGAGGGGGTCGGAGACGCTCGCGCGCCTCGCGCGGGCCGCCGGCGACGCCCGCCTCGCGGGGCGGGCGGAGGCGGCCGCGAGCGCGGCGCGCCGGGGCTTCGCCGCCCGCTTCTGGTGCGAGGAGACCGGCTACCCGTACGACGTCATCTCGGAGCGCGCGGACGGGGAGGGCGCGTTCCGCGACGCGTCGATCCGCCCCAACGCGCTGATCGCCGTCGCCGTCGATCCCGCCTGCTTCACGCCGGAGCGGGCCGCGTCGCTGCTCGAGCGGGTCCGCCTGGAGCTCGTGACCCCCGCCGGCGTGCGCACGCTCTCACCGTCCGATCCGGCCTACGCGCCCCGGTACCAGGGAGGCCCCGAGGCGCGCGACAGCGCCTACCACCAGGGTACGGCCTGGCCGTTCCTGCTCGGGTTCTACGCGCGCGCCGCCCGGCGCTTCTCCACGCTCGGCGAGCACGTGATCCCGCTGCTGCACCGGCTCGCGGCCTCCGCGGCCGCGAACGAGATCGCGCTCGGCCAGGTGCCCGAGGTCGCCTCCGGCGAGCCGCCGCACCACCCTGGTGGCAGCTTCGCGCAGGCCTTCAGCGTGGCAGAGCTCCTGCGCCTCGTCGCCTGGGACCTGCCCGCCCAGGACCCAGGCAGCGCCGCGGGCGCGCCGCCGCGCTGATCCACGCCGGCCCACGCCGGCCCGCGGGGCCGGCGCGCGCCTTCAGCCTTCGCGTTCCAGCGCCGACTCCTCGCGCAGCGCCTTGCCGCCCCGGGCGGTGAAGCGGAGCAGCTTCCCCGGATCCTCGGCCTCCATGGCGAAGGCCTCGACCTCCTCGAACAGCGCCTCGAGCTTTCGAGGACCGCACGTGGGCAGGAAGCCGCGGAGCACGCGCGGGTCGTAGAACCGGAAATACTGCTGCTTGCCCGTCCCGTTCTCGACGAGGAGGAATCGGCGGAGGTGCTTCCGCACGTCGCCGAACGGGCGGTCGCTCGTCAGGAAGACGCCCCAGCAGTCGCCCCAGCCTCCGTCGACCAGCGCGTCGAGCAGCCTGGATCCGTGCGGGAGGTGCACGAGCGTGGGGCCGACGTCCGCGAGGATCTCGCCCTGGAAGCCGGTGTAGAGCGAGGCGGTCTGCTCGCCCGCCTCGCCGAGCAGCAGCCGGATGCGCGGGTCGCGGGCGGCGTCGACCACCGCGAAGAGGGGCGAGCGCTCCTGCCGGAGCCGCGCCCGCGCCGACGCGGCGAACGGCGCCCCGGTCGCGAGCGCCGCGGGCCTGCGCGCGCGGCGCGAGGGCGGCGCGGGCTCGGTCGGCGCGTAGCGGCGGTTCACCTCGCGGCGCACCACCGCGAAGACGGTCCCCCCCGCGCGGATCTCGTCGCCGTCCCGGAGCGACACCTCGCGCGCCCGCTCCCGGTTGACCTGCGTCCCGTTGCGGCTCCCCAGGTCGCGGAGGAGGTAGCTGCCGTCGATCTGCTCCACCGAGAAATGCAGGGCAGAGAGCTCACCGTCGCTCGTGATCGAGAGATCCGACTCAGGCGCGCGGCCGACGAGCAGCGGACGGTCGCCAGGGATACGCGCCGTCTGCCCGGCCAGGGGGCCCGAGATGACCCGGAGGACGAGCCCTGCTTCCTGGTCTTCGCTCATGGTCGTCTCCATCGCACAAGGCGCCGATGAGGCCGGCAAGTAAGCCTAGAACACCGATCGGCGGGAAATCCACCCGAAGGCGGGCGCCGCGCGGGACGCGTGAGAGACGACCGGACGACTGTCAATCTTTTCCGCCTTCCAGGCGAGGGCGCGTTGAAGCAGCCTGCGCGGATTTCACGCCGGCAGCCCTCGTTCGCCGCCCGAGACAGCGACGGTGCGACGCGCGCGGATGCGTCAGCCGTGGCGACTCCGCAGCGGTTCGAGGCGCAGCCAGCGCGCCACGAACGCCCGGTCCTCGGGGGCGAGCGCGCCGGTGACCCGCGCGGCCGCGAGGTAGAGTCCCGCGTAGAGCGGGGCGCAGAGCGCGAGGCAGAGCGCGGGGCGCCTGTCGGTCGCGCCCGTGAGCAGGAGCGCGGCGAGCGGCGCCGCGGCCACGATCGCGGTGGCCGCGACGCGCCCGTAATGGCCCCACGGGAAGACGCCGCGGAGGCCGACGCCGGAGAAGCGCGCGATGCAGGCCACCGTCAAGGCGATCACGAGCACCTGGGTCAGCACCGCCGAGAGCGGCGCGCCGACCATGCCGACCGTCGGCAGGAGGACCAGGTTCGCCGCGGCGTTGAACACCATCGAGAGCACCTGGATCCGCAGGATCATCGGCGTCTTCCCGAACGCCATCAGCGGGATCGCGTACGCCGTCACGCGCAGCGGCAGGAGCGCGGAGTAGATGCGAAACGGGACGGCGGCGCCGGCGTAGGCGTCGCCGTAGATGGCGCGCATGAGCGGCTCGGCGAAGAGGAGGAGGAACACCGCGATCGGGAGCATGATCAGCGTCGTCTTGCGGACGCCCGAGTGCCACAGGTCGATCGCCGCCCTCGCGCCCTCCGCCGGCGTCCGGCCGCCCTCGACGCGGGCGACGAGGTCGGGGAGCATCGTCGAGGCGACGGAGTAGGCGAGGACGCCGACGAGCGGGAGCTCCTGCGAGCCGACGGCGAACTCGGCGTACAGGCCCGCGCTGAAGAAGAGGCCGATGACGAACTTGTCGAGCTTCTGGTTGAAGAGGCCGGCGAAGCGCGTGACCGAGAGCGGGAGCGCGTAGGCGAGCTGCGCCCGGACGCCGCCAGGGAACGGGGCCGGGGCGATGTCCTGGAACAGCCGCGCGTAGAGCCGGTACGAGAGCCAGAGCCGGAGGGCCTGCGCGGCGCACTGCGCGGCCACGATCCAGGCGATCGAGCACCCGAGCGCCGCGGGGACGATCGCGCTTGCGGCGTTCGAGAGCGTGACGACCAGCGCGAGCCCCGCCGACTTGCGGTGGTTGTTCGTGGCGATGAAGAGCGGGCTGAACACGCTCGCCGGGTAGGCGATCACGCTCATGAGGCCGATGAGCAGGAGGAGCTGCGTGACGCCCTCGCGGCCGTCGAGGAAGACGCTGGGGACCAGCGCGAACACCGAGAAGGCCAGCGCGGACAGCGCCCCGAGGCCGACCAGGAGCAGCATGCTCTGCCGCACCAGCCCGCGGAGCTCGGCGCGGGTCACCTTGGGCGCGAAATAGAGGAACGACTCCGGGAGGTAGAGCAGCGCGAAATCGCGCCCCGTCACGAACAGCATCGTCGCGAACGCGAGCACGCCGTACTCGGCCTTGCCGAGCAGCCGCACCACGACGATGCCCTGCACGAGGACGATCAGCGTGTTGACGACCTGCCCGCCGACGATCATCCCGATCCGGTCGGCCAGCGACGTGCCCTGCGCCTCGCCGGGGCCCGGCGCTGCCTTGGCAGCCCGCGCGACCTCCGGGGCCCGCGAGGGCGCGCTCGGCTCGACCGGGGCGGGCTGCTCGTCCTGCATGGCGGCTCGGTAGCACATGCGCGGGCGGGAGCGGCCTCCCGAGGCGCGCGCGCGCGGCGCCCGGCTAGCCCATGATATAGGTCCCGCGATGAAGCGCGCGCTCCTCGTGAGCTACTACTTCCCCCCGCGGTTCAGCATCGGCGGTAAGCGCGCGTACCGCTTCGCGAAATTTCTGCCGGAGCACGGCTGGGAGACGACGGTGCTCGCGGCCAAGCCGCCTCCCGGCGAGCGGGTGGATCCATCGTTCACCGACGCCGACCTGCCCGCGTGCGATGTGCGCCGCGACTACCTCACGGACGCCGAGCTCGCGCGCATGCCGCGCCGCGCGCTCGGCTCCGACGGCACCCTGGAGGCGCCGACCGAGGCGCCGGTGCCGGTCGCGCGGCGCAAGGGCTTCGCGCGCGTCGCCGCCGAGATCCGCTACGTCCCGGTGATCGGCCCGGATGCAGGCCGCGTCCCGACCCTCGCGGCCCGCATCGCGCGCCTCGCTCGCGAGGTCGGCGCCGAGGTGATCTTCGCGAGCGGGCCGCCGTGGGAGGCCGTGCTCGCGGGCGTGCTGGCCGGCAGGGCCATCGGCCGGCCGGTCGTCGTCGACTTCCGCGATCCGTGGTCGTTCGGCCCGGTGATGGCGACGCGGCCCGCGTGGAGCCGCGCGGCAGCGGCGCTCGTCGAGCGGGCCGTTGTGGGCGCCGCCGCGGCCTTCACGGTGACGTCCGAGATGACCCGCGACGCCTACGTCGAGCGGGGTATCGCGCGCCGCGTCGCGTGCATCCGGACGGGCTTCGATCCGGACGCGGCGGCCGCCCCGCAGCGCGGCGAGGCGGTGACGCTCGTGCACTTCGGCAACTGCTACAGCGAGCGCACGCTCGCGCCGTTCGTCCGCGCGCTCGCGGCCGTCGCGCGCCGGAGATCGCTCGGCCCGGGCGCGATCCGGCTGCTCAACCTGGGGCGGGTCGCGGGGAGCGACCTCCGCCTCGCCGAGGAGCTCGGCGTGTCGCGGCTCTTCGAGTACCGCACGGTGCTGCCGTACGCCGAGGGGCTCGGCCTCGTCGCGGGCGCCGATCTCGCGCTGCTCGCCGGCTGCGGCGAGGAGCCGTACTTCCTGCCTGGCAAGCTCTACGACTACCTCCTCGCGCGCGCGCCCGTGCTCGCGGCCTTCGCGTCCCCCGAGGTCGAGCGCATCCTCGAGGCGACCCGCCTCGGCTGGACGCACGCGGCCGGCGACGCCGCCGCGATCGAGCGCCGCATCGAGGACGCGCTCGACGCGCGCGCGGCCGGTCGGCCGCTCGTCGAGCCCGATCACGCGGCGCTCTCCGCGCTGAGCGCGCGCGCCAGCGCCGGGGCGCTGGCCCGCCTCTTCGAGGACGTCGCGGCGGGCCCGAGGGGCTGACGCCGCGCTCTCCGCGCCGAGCGCGCGCGCCTGACGCGGCGCTCTCCGCGCCGAGCGCGCGCGCCGGCGCCGCTCTCCGGGCGGCGCCCGCTCGACATCCTTGCCTGCGCGGCGGCGCCCGCTCGACATCCTTGCCTGCGCGGCGGCCCCCGTGGCATGCGAGCCCGCCATGCCTGACCATCTTCTCCAGGATCGAGCGGGGCTCCCCGAGGCCGAGCGCGCCCTTCAGGCGGCGTGGCGCGCGAAATACGCGCCCGAGGTGAAGGACCTCATCGTGCGGCGCGAGGTCCCGTCGCCGAAGCTCACGCTGATCGTCATCTCCTACAAGGCGAAGGACTACCTGATCGAGTGCCTCCAGCACGCGCGCGGCCAGACGGCTGCGCTCGACGTGCCGTTCGAGATCCTGCTCGCGGACAGCGGCGGCATCGAGCACCTGCGGCCGCGCTCGGCCCCGCTCGTCGACGTCGAGCTGCGCCTCACCGACGGCATCCCGCTGAACGCCGCGCGCAACGCCGCCATCGCCTGGGCGCGGGGCGAGTACGTCGCCTTCATCGACGACGACGGGCTGATCGCGCCGACGTTCGTCGAGGTCGTCTGCCGCGTCTTCCAGGACCCCCGCATCGCGGCCATGCGCGGCCGGATCATCCCCAAGGACCACCCCTATTTCTGCACGCTCGCGGGGCACTACGACCGCGGCGACGACGTCGTCGACGACGTCCTCGCGACCGAGGGGCACATGGCGATCCGGCGCGGCGTCTACCTCTCGACCGGGGGCTTTCCCGATCAGTTCTACGGCGCCGAGGGGGTCTACCTCGTCTACCGGATCGCGAAGGACTTCCCTGATCTGCGGGTCGTCTACGTGCCCGACCTCCTGATGCGGCACGACTACTTCGACAGCTGGGAGAACTTCATCTGGAAGACGCGCAAGTACCGGCGCATCCGGCGCGAGGTGGGCGGCATGGAGCCGGACCCCGAGTTCCTGCGCTACCTCGACGCGTACCTCGCGCGGCGGAAGCCGCATCGCCGGCTCACGGTGGAGCAAACGGTGGCGCTCGGGCTGCTCAAGGCAGTGCGCTGGGGGGTCCAGCGCCTGCCGGCGTGGGCCGTGGGGCAGCCTTGATGGAGCGGGCCGGCGGGGCGCGCGGGGGAGGGAGGCGGACCGATGGCTGAAGAGGGCGGCTTCGAGCGGGATCTCGAGGCGATCAAGCGGCACTACACCGAGCGCTTCCTGCCCGGGAACCCCTGGGCGAGCCTGCTCAACGCCCACCCGTACCTCGTCGCGCGGCAGCGGCAGCGCCGCGTGCGCGAGGCGCTCGTCGCGTGCGGCGTGCGCACGCCCGAGGCGCTGCGCGAGATGTCGGTGCTCGACGTGGGCTGCGGGTCGGGGTCCAACCTGGCCTGGCTGGTCGAGCTCGGCGCGGATCCGGCGCGCCTCACAGGCATCGATCTCGTCGCGCAGCGCACCGAGCTCGCGCGCTCGCGCTTCGCCGGCGTCCGCTTCGTCGCGGGCGACTTCCTGACGGCCGACGTCGGGGGCCCGTTCGATGTGGTGATGATGTTCGCGGTCCTGTCGTCGGTGACCAACGCCGAGCTCAAGCGAGGCCTCATGGACAAGGCGCTCCGTCTGCTCCGGCCGGGCGGCATCTTCTTCTTTTACGATGTCGTGTCGCGGCGGCCCGTCCCCGGCACCGCCGACTACCAGCGCCTCACGTTCGCGGAGCTCGAGGGGTATTTCGCCCCCCGCACGCTGCACGTCTTTCGCAGGGACATCCTCCGGCGCGACGTCGCCGACCGGCTCGTGCGGCGCTTCGGCGTGACCGTGGCCGAGCTCGTCCAGGCGACGCGGCTGTTCAACATCGACGGCACCTTCGCGTACGCGCGCGGCTAGGCTGGGCCCCGAGCGCCGCGAGCCCGCACCCCTCTCTGACGTGTCGCCGGACGGGCGGGGCGAGCGTCGCGGGGCAAAATTCCCCGCCGGGGTGAAAAGGTCCCGCCGAACACCTGTGCGCGAGCCGCCCAGGGTGCTGAACAGCCCGGTTCCGCTGTGGCGCGGTCTGGCATGAGACGTGCCGAACGACGGGGGAAACCACGCGCCAGCACGTGAAGACCACGTGATGAGCAGCGACAGCCGGTCGGTTCAGCGCGCACGGCGCGGCTGCCGCCGCAGGAGATGACTCCATGTCCCAACGCGTCCTCCCCCCATCGGCCGCGATCGCCTGGCACAGCCTGTCTGCCCCCGATGTGCTCTCCAGGATCGAGAGTGCCGAGGCCGGCCTCGCGGACGACGAGGCCGCCCGGCGGCTCAAGGACGTCGGGCCCAACGTGATCCAGCGCGCGAAGGGAGACGGCCCGCTCAAGCTGCTCTTCCGTCAGATCAACGACCCGCTCATCTACGTGCTGCTCGCGTCGGCGGCCCTCGCGATGGCCATGGGCGAGGCGATCGACGGCGCGGTCGTGCTGGCGGTCGTGGTGCTCAACACGGCGATCGGCTTCGTCCAGGAGCTCCGCGCGGGCAAGGCGATCGAGGCGCTCGTCGACATGGTGCCCCAGACGGCCACGGTCGTGCGCGGCGGCCAGCGGAGCCTGATCCCCGCCGCCGACGTGGTCCCCGGCGACGTGGTGGTGCTCGACGCCGGCGACAAGGTCCCGGCTGACGCCCGGCTGCTCTCGGTGAAGAACCTCCACGTGGACGAGTCGGCGCTCACCGGGGAGTCGGTGCCGTCGGACAAACACGTCGCGGCGGTCCCCGAGGACGCCGGCGTCGGCGATCGCAAGAACCTCGCCTTCGGCGGGACGCTCGTGACCAGCGGCGCGGGCACCGCGGTGGTCGTCGCCACGGGCGCCGCGACAGAGCTCGGCCGCATCTCCTCGATGCTCCACGAGGCGACCGAGATCGAGACGCCGCTCACGCGCTCGATGGCCAAGGTCGGCCGCGTGCTGACCATCGCGATCGTCGGGGTCGCGCTGCTCATCGTCGGGGTCGCGCTCCTCCGGGGCTACCCGCCGGTCGACGCGATGCTCGCGGGCATCTCGCTCGCGGTCGCCGCGATCCCGGAGGGGCTGCCCGCGATCATCACCATCTCGCTCGCCATCGGCGTGCAGCGGATGGCGCGGCGCCGCGCGGTGATCCGGAAGCTGCCCGCGGTCGAGACGCTGGGCAGCACGGGCGTCATCTGCTCGGACAAGACCGGGACGCTGACGCGGAACGAGATGACGGTCCGGGCCCTGTGGACGCCCGCCGCCGGCGCGCAAGGGGAGGCGGCGCTCGAGCAGGCCGGCGCCGCGCTCGAGGTGACCGGCGTCGGCTACGCGCCCGAAGGCGAGCTCCGCCGCGACGGCGCGCCTGTCGGCGAGGTGCCCGAGGCGGTGCGCGCGCTGCTCCGCGCGGGCCTGCTCTGCAACGACGCCCGCATGAAGCGCGAGGGGGACGCCTGCGGCATCGAGGGCGACCCGACCGAGGGGGCGCTCGTCGTCGCGGCCCAGAAGCTCGGCGTGGACGTCGAGGGGACGCGGCGGGAGCACCGGCGCGTCGATGTCGTCCCGTTCTCGTCGGAGCGGCAGCTCATGGCGACGCTCCACGAGGCCCCCGGCGGAGACCGGGTGATCTTCATGAAGGGGGCGCCCGAGGCGGTGCTCGGCCGCGCCGCGATCGGCGAGGCGGGGCGGGCCCAGGTGATGGCGCAGGTCGAGCAGATGGCGGCGCAGGGCATGCGCGTGCTCGCCGTGGCCTCGCGGCCGGCGGGCCGCGACGTGGCCTCGCTCGACGAGGAGCACCTCCCGGAGGGGTTCGAGCTCCTCGGCCTGGAGGGGATGATCGACCCGCCGCGGCCCGAGGCGATCGACGCGATCAAGGCGTGCCACGCGGCCGGGATCACCGTGAAGATGATCACGGGCGACCACCTGGCGACCGCGCGGGCGATCGGCGGGCAGCTCGGGCTCGTGCCCGACGGTGCGCGCGCGATGAACGGCACGGAGCTCTCGCGGCTCTCGGAGGCCGAGCTGCGCGCGGCGGCGACGTCCACGCACGTGTTCGCGCGCGTCGCGCCGGAGCACAAGCTCCGCCTGGTGAAGGCGCTGCAGGCCGAGGGGAAGGTCGTCGCGATGACCGGCGACGGCGTGAACGACGCGCCGGCGCTCAAGCAGGCGGACATCGGCGTGGCCATGGGGATCACGGGGACCGCGGTGTCGAAGGAGTCCGCCGACGTCGTGCTGACGGACGACAACTTCGCGAGCATCCGGGCGGCGGTCGAGGAAGGGCGCCGCGTCTATGACAACCTGGTCAAGGCGCTCGCGTTCGTGCTGCCGACGAACCTGGGCGAGGCGCTGATCCTGCTCGTGGCGGTGATGACCTTCCCGATCGTCGGGGGCGCGCCGCTCATGCCGATCACGGCCGTCCAGATCCTCTGGGTCAACCTGGTCGCCACGGTGGCGCTCTCCCTGCCGCTCGCGTTCGAGGCGATGGAGAAGGACGTGATGAGCCGCCCACCCCGGGATCCGGGCGAGCCGATCCTGAGCCGGTTCGTGCTCGTGCGTACGGCGATCGTCGCGGTCCTCATGACGGCCGGGGCGATCGGGCTGTTCTTTTACGAGTACATCACGGAGGTGCGCGGCGGCGTCGTCTCGGAGCTCGCCTACCGCGAGGCCCAGACCGCGGCGGTCACGACGGTCGTGCTGTTCCAGATCTTCTACGTGCTCAACTGCCGGTCGCTGCGCGATTCGATGCTGAAGATCGGGCTCTTCTCGAATCCCTGGGTCTACGTCGGGATCGGCGCGCTGCTCGCGCTGCAGCTCTGCTTCGTCTATGCGCCGTTCATGCACACGCTGTTCGGCTCGGCGCCGCTCTCGCTCGACGCGTGGGTGAAGTCGACGCTGGTGGCGATGTCGATCTTGCCCGTGATGACCGCCGAGCGGTGGTGGCGCACACGCCGGGCGCGGCGCTCGGCGGAGCGCGAGCGCAGGTCCGACCCGTCCGACGTGGGCGGCGTCGCGAGCGCGATGGCGAACCGCGGCGCGTAGGTGTCGTGGAATCGTGGGTGACAGCGGTGACAGCGGTGACAGCGGTGACAGCGGTGACAGCGGTAACAGCGACGGCAGCGACGATATCGCGCGCCGGCCGCGCCCGCGGCTCCGTCAAAACGCTGGTGCTGCGCCGGGTACCACGGCATCATCCTCGGTCGAGATGATCTACCTCGTCGCCGCGACGCGCCCGAACTTCATGAAGCTCGCCCCCATCTGCCGCGCCCTCAAGGCGCGCCGCCTGCCGATGCGGCTGCTCCACACGGGGCAGCACTTCGACACGACGATGAGCGATGTGTTCTTCCGGGATCTCGGCCTGCCGACGCCGGATCACACGCTCAAGGCAGGCGGCGGCTCGCACGCCCAGCAAACGGCGGCGGTCCTCGTCGGCGCCGAGGCCGACATGATCGAGCACCGGCCCAAGGTCGTTGTCGTCGTCGGGGACGTCACCAGCACGCTCGCAGGCGCGCTCGCGGCGTCCAAGCTCGGAATTCCCGTCGTCCACGTGGAGTCCGGGCTGCGCTCGCGCGACTGGACGATGCCCGAGGAGATCAACCGCGTCCTCACCGACCAGCTCTCCGATCTCCTGCTCACCCCCTCTCACGACGCCCACCCCAACCTGCTCGCGGAGGGCATCCCGCCCGAGCGAATCCGGTTCGTCGGCAACGTGATGATCGACTCGGTCCACTACGCCCTCAAGCGCCAGACGGACGCGCTCTCGCGCTTCGGGCTCGAGCCGAAGAAGTACGCGATCGCGACGCTCCACCGCCCGGCCAACGTCGACAGCGCCGAGCGGCTCGCCGAGACGCTCGACGCGCTCGAGGCGATCGCGCAGCGCCTGCCGACCGTGTTCCCCGTCCACCCGCGCACCGTCGCCCGCGCCGAGTCCTTCGGGCTGTCGGCGCGCCTCCGCGAGACGAAGGGGCTCCGGATCATGGAGCCGCTCGGATACGACGATTTCGTGACCGTGATGGGCAATGCGCTGCTCGTCGCCACCGACTCCGGCGGCATCCAGGAAGAGACGACCGCGCTCGGGATCCCGTGCCTCACGATGCGTCAGGGCACCGAGCGGCCCATCACCGTGACGCAGGGCACGAACATCGTCGTCGGGCTCGACGCCGCGCTCATCGCGCGCGAGGTCGACGCCATCCTCGACGGCCGCGCCAAGCGAGGCTCCGTGCCCGAGGGATGGGACGGCAAGACCGGCGAGCGCATCGCCGACGCGCTCGAAGCGTTCCTCGCGGGGGATCCGCCGCCCAAGACCGCTGGCCCCCGCGCCTGAGCTCACCGCCCACCCTCGCTCACCGCGCCGCCCCATCGCTTCTTCCGTGGCCTACGTGGGCGTCGCGCCGGCCGCTCGACCACAATCCCCACAACCCCCGACCAAACAGCGCTCCATGGCCCGGAGCGCCCTGGGTTGTGCTTGTTTATCGATGAACAGCCCCGGTATATAGTTGTATCGTGGCAAGAAATTTTCGACCTGGCGTGGAGTGGGCGGCGCGAGGGCGAGGTCAACGAGGTTTCTCGCTCGTCGAGGTGATGGTCGCGGGCGGGGTCGTGGCGATCCTGGCCGCCCTGGGGACCCAGGGGGTGTCCAGGTACCTCGTGCTCGCCAAATCGGCCGAGGCCAAGCAGACGGTCGGCGGCATCGCCAGGGCCGTCGTCGGTTCGGCCGAGCGCCTCCAGGCGATGTCGGGCACCGCGCCGGTCCAGCCGCTGTGCAGCGATGCGGTCACCGTGCCCAACGCGTTCTATCGTGTCCAGGGGCAGAAATATCAGCCCGATCCCAGCCCGGGGGTGGACTACAACACCGGGAGTCCGACCGTTGGCTGGAAGTGCCTTGCGTTCGCGGTCAGCCACCCTCAGTCGTACCAGTATCGATATCGACTCGGTGGCTCTCCCATGCCTGTCTCCGTCAACCATTTCCCGGAGGACGTGCCGGTGGATCGCAGGTGGGCCGCCTATGCGCGAGGCGACCTCGACGGGGACAATACGCACGCGTGGTTCGCGCTGGACGGCTACATGAAGGACGGGCAGGTGGTGTTCGCGAGCACGATCGGCACCATCGACCCGGACGAGTAGGCGGCGCCGCCATGGACACCGCAGCTCTCCACACGCTCTTCGGTGCCCTCTCGTCGCGCCGCGGCGGCGAGAGCACCGCCATCGAGCTCCCGGGCGCGGACCTCGCGGCCGCGCACCTGCGCTGCGCCGACCTCCAGGGCGCGAACCTCGCGGGCGCGCGCCTCGACGGCGCCAAGCTCACCGGCGCGAACCTCGGGGGGGCGCGGCTCGACGCCGCGTCGCTCGTCAACGCCGACCTCACCGGGGCCGACCTGCGCTGGGCCGATCTCTCGGGGGCGCTGCTCGGCGGGGCGCTGCTCGCGGCCGCGGATCTGCGCGGGGCCAAGCTCCCGCGCTCGTTCTCCTCGGCGGGCTCGCTCGTGGGCGCGCGCGTCGATCCGTCGGCGTGCGCGCGCTCTGGCTTCGACGAGGAGGCCATCCTGGCGCTGGCGAGCGCGGGCGCGTCGTTCGACGACATCGCCTCGTTCCCTTCGCCGCTGCGCGACGCCCTCGCGAGCGCCGACGCGGTCCCCGAGAGCGCAGCGCGGAGCCGTCGCCCCGCGGCGCCGGACTCGCGGCGGCTGGAGGCGGCGCCGGACTCGCGGCGGCTGGAGGCGGCGCCAGACTCGCGGAGGATGGAGGCGGCGCCGGACTCGCGGCGGATGGAGGCGGCGTGGTCGTCGCAGCGGATCTCGGCGCCACCCGAGTCGCAGCGGATACCCGAGTCGCAGCGGATGCCCCCCGCGAACGACGTTCCCCGCCAGGGCGTGGCGATCAGCGCCCCGCGCCGCGCTGCCGGTGAGCGCGAGCCTCCGGCGGTCCGCCGCGCTGCCGTGTCCGGTGGCCCTCGGAGGGCGCCGGGCGCGCCCGAGCTCGCGCGGTCGACCGAGCTGCGCCTCGCGCTCGCCGGCGGCGCATTGCTCCTCGTCCTCGCGGCCGCCGTCGCCCTGACGAAGATCCCTCCGCGCGGCCTCCTCCTGGCAGCGCACGCCGGCAGCGCGCTGGGCGCGGCGCTCTTGACCTTCGCGCTGCCTCTTGTCGGCGCCGAACGCAACGCCGCGCGCTCCCTGGGCGCCCGCCTCGTGCTCGCCGCGTTCGCCGCGACGCTCGTCTACGGCCTCGATCCGTCGCGCCTCGCGGTCTTCCGGCTGCGCGCCACGCTCGCCTCGGGCGACGCCGCGCAACGGTCCACCGCGGTACGCCTCCTCGCGCGGAGCGGTCACCGCAGCTTCGAGGGGCTGGATCTGTCGGGGCTCGATCTCTCCCGAGCCGATCTCGGCCAGAGCAGCTTCCGGAACACGCGCCTCGCCGGGGCGGACCTCTCGGGCGCCGCGCTGATGGAGTCGACCTTCGCGGCCGCCGATCTGACCGCCGCCAACCTCCGAGGTGCCGACCTCACCGGGACCGACGCCGAACAGGCGACCGGCTGGGAGCTCGCGGCGTGCGACGCGGCGACGGAGCTGCCCGGCGAGGGCGCGTGCCTGCTGGGACGCCCGGCGCGGGCAAATCAGCCCTCGGGCGACACCACCGCGCGCTCCGCGCACGAGGGCGCCGCGCCGGCGGGGGCGCTGTAGCGAGCGGCGATCGGCGGTCGCGGGCCGGATCGCTCGGGAGGTCGGGCGCCGGACTGGCCAGACGTCTGGCGGTCCCTGGCCAGGCGTCCGGCCGCTCCGTCACGGCACCGACGTCAGCCCGGACGCCGCGCCGCCGCGCGGGCTGCGCGGGCCGCCGCCGCGTCGTCGACCGCGAGCGCCGCCTCGGCGATGGCGGCGAGATCGGCGAACGAGGCGCCGGCGAGCGCGTCCTCCACCGCGTCGAACGCGGAGGCGCCCATGCTGAGGCGCGTGATCCCGAGCCCGACGAGGAGCGGCGCGACGCCGGGATCGCCGGCGGCCTCGCCGCACACCGAGACCGGCCGCTTCGCGGCGTGCCCCGCCTCCACCACCCCGCGCACGAGCCGCAGCACGGCCGGGTGCGCCGGATCCGCGAGCGCGTGCAGCCGCGGGTGACCACGCTCGGCCGCCAGCGTGTGCTGCGTCAGATCGTTGGTCCCGATGCTGAAGAAGTCCGCCTGGCGCGCGAGGCGCTCCGCCATGAGCGCCGCCGACGGCACCTCGACCATGATGCCCGTGGCCACGGGCCAGCGGTGCGCCGCGCCCGTCGCCGCGAGCGCCTCGTGCGCGCGCTCCAGCGCGGCGCGCACGGCGCTCACCTCCGCGGCGATCGAGACCATCGGGACCAGCACCCGGATGTCATGGCCGCGCCCCGCGACCAGGATCGCGCGGAGCTGCGCCTCGAGCAGCGCCGGCCGCGCGAGGGAGAGGCGGACGCCGCGGACGCCCAGGCTGGGGTTCGTCTCGGCGTCGAGCTCGAGGTACGGCAGCGCCTTGTCCCCGCCGGCGTCGAGCGTGCGGACCACGATCGGAGCGCCGGCGAACGCCGCGAAGATCTCCGCGAGCAGCTCCGCCTGCTCGTCCTCGCCAGGCTCGTCCACGCGGTCCAGGAACAGCATCTCGGTGCGCAGGAGCCCGATCCCGAGGGCGCCCGCCTCGCGCGCGGCGCGCGCGTCCGCGGGGCCAGCCACGTTCGCCCAGAGCTCGACCTCGCGGCCGCAGGCGAGGCGCAACCGGCCGTCCCGGGCGCCTGGCGGCCGCCGTGACGCGCGGAGGGCCGCCTGCCGCCGCTGGAGCTCGATCGTTGTCTCGGGATCCGGGTCGAGCCACACCTCGCCTGTCGCGCCGTCGAGGCCGGCGCGCGCGCCTCCAGCGTCAGGCACCAGCGCCGCGGCCCCGGCGACCGCGGGGATGCCGGCGCTCCGCAGCAGGATGGCCGCGTGCGAGGTGGGACCGCCGCGCCGGTCGATGACGCCGAGCACCCGCCCCGCATCGAGCCGCGCGGCCTCCGACGGCGTGAGGTCCTCGGCCACGACGACGGCCGGCGGCCCGTCGGGCAGCACCGCCGCGGCGCCGCCGAGCAGGGCGCGCACCACGGCGTCGCCCACGTCGTGAACGTCGGCCTCGCGCGCCCGCAGGTACGGGTCGTCGAGCTGCCGGTAGATCGCGGCCGCGGCGTCGATCGCCTGGCGGAAGGCCCAGGCGGCGTTGCAGCGCTCCCGCTCGATGCGCGAGATCGCCTCGTCGACGAGCGCCGGGTCGCAGAGCAGCGCCTGGTGGGCGTCGAGGATGTCGGTGCCGCGCAGCGCGCTGCCGAGGTCCTGCGCTGCCAGATCGAGCGCCCGCCGCAGCCGCTCGGACTCGGCCGCAGGATCGTCGACCGTGGTCTCGGGGACCTCCGGCGTCGACCGCACGAGCCGGACCATGGGGCCGAGGGCGACGCCGGGCGCGACGGGGATGGCGTGGCACGACGCGAGGGGCGCCGTGGGCGCGGCCGGTGGCGCGTCGCGCTGCAGGAGCGCGGCGAGCGCCTCGACCGCCTCGGCCGCCTGCCGCCCGGTCGCGCGCAAGCGCAGCACGTCGCCCCGGCGCGCCCCGAGGGACGCGAGCGCGATCAGGCTCGAGGCCGGCACCGGACCGCGCGCGGCCGTCACGTTCTCCAGGGTGATCGCCGCGTCGAAGGTCACCGCGCGCGTGATGAGCCGCGCGGCGGGGCGGGCGTGCAGGCCGCCCGGATCGGCGATCGCGAGCTCGACCGTCGCGGCCGGCGCGCCCGCGTCGGTCGCGGCCACCGCCGCCGACGCGGGGCGCTCCGCCTCGCCGAGCTGCTCGGCCTTCGGAACGAGCGCCTGCCGCGCCTCCGCGGCGACCTGATCGAGCTTGCCACCCGCCGCAGCCCGCACGGCGGCCGCGATCGCCCCTTCCACGATCGGCCCGCCGGTGAGGCGCGTGCGCGCGGCGATGGCCGGATCGATGAGCTCGAGCGCCGTCTCGGCGCTCAGGATCGCGCCGCCGATGTCCATCAGCACGACTGCGCCGGCCGGCCCGCAGACGCGCTCGATCGCCGCGGCGATCGCGGTCGCGTCGGTGCCGAGCTCCGCGCCGCCGTCGCCCGCGCCCGCCGCGCATGCGATGGCGACCGCCTCGCCGGTCATCTGGCGGGCCAGCGCCTCGGTGGCCTCGGCCAGCTGCCGGCTGTGCGAGACCAGGACGAGCCCGACGCGGCCCGCCGCTCCGCTCATACGCCTGCCGTCGCGGCCAGGCTCCGCAGCAAGAGCGAACACGACGTGGCGCCGGGGTCCTGGTGCCCAGCGCTGCGCTCACCGAGGTAGCTCGCCCGGCCCTTGCGAGCGATGAGCGGCACGGTCGCGAGCGCGCCGGCCTGCGCCGCCTCGGCGGCGCGGGCGAGCCCGTCCATGAGCGGGGAGCGCGCCGGGTCGCCCGTGGGCGCCGGCGCGCTCAGCGCGGCCTTGAGCGCGTCGACCGCGGGGGAGAGCGCGTCGACCATCGTCTTGTCGCCGGGCGACGCCTTGCCTCGCCGCTTCACGCCGTCGAGGCCCGCCTCGAGGCACCCGGCCAGGGCCGCGAGATCGAGCGCCGCGGCGCCGGCCGCCCGCTGGCCCGCGTCGCGGAACAGCGTGCCGTAGAGCGGGCCGCTCGCCCCGCCGACGGTCGACAGCAAGATCATCCCGACGCCCTTCAGCAGCGCGCCGACGTCGCCGTGATCGAGGTCGCCGAGCCGGGCGCGCGCCGCCGTGAAGCCGCGCGCCATGTTGACGCCGTGGTCGCTGTCGCCGATCGCCGCGTCGAGCTCGGTCAGGAGCGCCTTCTCGCGCTCCATGACGTCGGCCGCGCGCTCGATCCACGCCGCGATGTGCGCGCCGTTCAAGGCGTCCATGGCTCAGGTCCCCCAGCGCAGCGCCGGCGTGTGCACCGGCGCGTCCCACCAGCGGAGCATCTCGTCGTCGAGCTTGAGCAGGGTCGCCGACGCGCCGGCCATCTCGAGCGACGTGATGTACGACCCCACGAGGCTGCGCGCGACCTTGAGGCCGCGCCCCTGCGCGATCGCGCGCGCCTTGCGGTACACGACGTAGAGCTCGAGGAGCGGCGTCCCGCCCATGCCGTTGACGAACAGCAGCACGTCGTCGCCCGGCTCGAACGGCAGGTCGTCGAGGATCGGCTGCATCAGGATCTCGGCCACCCGGTCGGCCGGCTCCAGCTTGGCCCGCCGCCGGCCGGGCTCGCCGTGGATGCCGATGCCGACCTCCATCTCGCCCGGGCCGAGCTCGAACGACGGCTTGCCGGCGTGCGGCACCGTGCAGGCGGAGAGCGCGACCCCCATGCTGCGGCCATGCGCGTTGACCCGCCGGCCGAGCGCCGCCACCTCCTCGAGCGGGCGGCCCGCCTCGGCGGCGCCGCCGCAGATCTTCTCGACGAGGACGGTCGTCCCCACGCCGCGCCGTCCGGCCGTGTACAGGCTGTCCTCGACCGCCACGTCGTCGTTCACGAGCACGCCCTCCACCGGGATTCCCGCCTCGCGCGCGAGCTCGGCGGCCATCTCGAAGTTCATCACGTCACCGGTGTAGTTCTTGATGATGTGGAGCACGCCGGCGTCGCCGTCGACTGCCCGCGTGGCTTCGAAGATCTGGTCGGGCGTCGGGCTCGTGAACACGGCGCCGGGGCAGGCGGCGTCGAGCATGCCGCGCCCGACGAACCCGGCGTGCAGCGGCTCGTGCCCGCTGCCGCCGCCGGAGAGCAGCGCGACCTTGCCCTTGTCCTTCGCCTCCGCGCGCGTGACGAAGCGCGGCGCGGCGTTCACCCGGAGGAGCTCGGCGTGCGCGAGCGCCATCCCCTCGAGCGCCTCATCGACGAGATCGTCCGGCGCATTGATGAGCTTCTTCATCCTGCCTCCGCTCCGTGCCCGTTCGGCCCGCGCGCAGGATATCCCCATGCCATTGCCCGCCGCGAGAGGAGATCTTTTGACCGCGCCGTCCTATGCTGAGGTCGCCGTGGATCGAATCGCCCCCACGCTCCGCCCCCCTGGCCGCCCGGCGGGCTTCCAGCGCTGGAGAGAGCTGCTCTTCCTGCACTGGGAGACGCCGATCGCCGCGCTGCGCGCCGTCGTGCCGCCCGCGCTCGAACTCGACACCTTCGAGGGCAGGGCGTACGTCGGCGTCGTCGCCTTCACCATGCGCGACGTCAGCCCCTGGTGGTCGCCGAGCGTGCCCGGGATCTCGAACTTCCACGAGCTCAACGTCCGCACCTACGTCCACCACGAGGGGCGCGCGCCGGGCGTCTGGTTCTTCAGCCTGGACGCGGCCAAGGCGATCGCGGTCGTCGCGGCCCGGGTCGGCTGGCACCTGCCCTATCACCACGCCTCGATGGATCTCGAGTCGAGGGACGGGGAGGTCCGTTACCGCAGCGAGCGGCGCTGGCCGGGCCCCGTGCCTGCGCGCTTCGAGGCGCGCTATCGCGTCGGCGCGGCGATCGACGGCGGCGCCGCGGCGCCGGGGACCTTCGAGCACTTCCTGGCCGAGCGTTACCTGCTGTTCGCCGCGAGCGGCGGCGCGCTCAGGATCGGGCAGGTGCACCACGCGCCCTATCCGCTCCACCGGGCCGAGGTGACCCACGTCGAGGAGAGCGTCGTCGCCGCGGCCGGCCTGCCCGCCCCGGCGGGGGCGCCGCACGTGCTCTATAGCCCGGGCGTGGACGTCGACGTCTATGCGCTGACGCCCGCCGCGCCGCGCGGGTGACGCCGCCGCGCCGCGGCCGCGCGGTGATCCGATCGCGCTCCTGCGCCCCGGGGAGCCCGGGCCAGAGCGCCGCGGGCACGGGCGGGCCTGCGCCCGCGGGTCAATGCCTCGTGAGCCAGTGGATGACCTGGGACTCGAGGCCCGGCGCCGCCCCGAACCCGAGGCTCAGCGTCCGCGGGAAGCCCACGTGCCCGCCGTGCCGGAGCCACTGCACGTCGAGCAGCGGCGAGCGCGGGTGGGCCTCGATCGCCGGCCGCACCGTGTCGAGCGGCACCATCGGGTCGGCCTCCGCCGCGACGATCAGCGACGGGACGGCGATGTCGCGGAGGCGCGGCGCGGCGCTCTCGCTCGCGTAGTAGGCCTCCGCGCTCTGGTAGCCGAAGCGTCGCGTCATGATGCGCCGGTCCCACTCGCGGATCGTGCGAATGGCGAGCGCCTCCTGGAGGGGCACGGGCACGGCGCGGCGCGAGGCGACGGCGGTGTACATCTCCTTCAGCCCGGACATCACGTGCCTGCGGTAAACCCACCGCTCGGGCTGATCGATGGCGGCGACGGCCCGCTCCAGGTCGAGCGGCGGGCAGACGGCCGCCACGGCGTGGACGCGCCCGTCGAGCGCGCCCGACGCCGCGTAACGGAGGGCGATATGCCCGCCCAGCGAGTAGCCGAGGACGAGCACGCGCTCGTACCGGTCGAGCTCGGGGGAGGTGATGGCGGCGTGGAGATCGGAGAACAGGCCAGCGTGGTAGATGTCGTCTCCGTCGCCCCCGGCGCCGCGCAGGTTGATGCGCAGGCAGGCGAGCCCCGCGCGCTCGGCCCTCTGGGCGGCCTCGACCACATAATAACTCTCGCTCGTACCGCCGAGCCCGTGGACGACGACGAGGAGCGAGCCCGCGTCTTCTCGGTGGCGGATCCTGCCGAGCAGCCGGACGGGCCCGGCAGGAGTCTCATCGACGTGGACCGAGAAGGGGGAAGACGGAGCGAGCCGCGGGGCGTGAATCTGATGCTTGAGCCAGGGAGCGACCGTCCAGAAGTGGCCGTGGAGGATGCGCTGCATCATCCCGTTCGTAACACGGGTGACGCAGCGTTTCTATTTCACCCGCTCGCTCAGCGACACACGACCTCCGACGAGCCGCTGCAATCGTTCCGGCACACGTCGCAGAGGGCGCACTGGAGCATCGCGTCGTAGAGGGCCGCGCTGGCCGAGTCTGCCGTCCTGCAGGCCGCCTTGCAGGCATCCGTGTCGCACGTGCGGAAGCAGCTCACGTACTCCATGCACGCGGTGCTCTCCGTGCACGCCGAGAGCTCGTCCTCGCAGCTGGTGTCGAACGCGCACTGGATGCACCCCGAGCTGCCGTCGCCGCAGGTGCCCGAGCCGTCGCATACCGGCGGCGGGACGGCCCGCTTCACGTTGAGCGTGAACGCGCCGTCGCTGGTGTCGGTCGAGCCGTCCACCACGACCACGACGGTCTGACCCGCCGCGAGCGTCACCGTGACCTCCGACTGCTCGACGGTCGTGTCGTCGTTGCACGCGAGCTGAGCCCCCCTGCAGGTCGCGTCGTGCACGTGGAGCATCGTGTCGAACGCCGATCCGAACGTATCGAAGGTGTAGTCGCCGGCGACCGGCGCCGTGAACGCGTATCCCGCGTCGGGGCTGCTCGAGTCGCGGCAGGCCGTCGTCACGGTCGGCCGCACGCTGTTGGGTCGGCCGATCGTGCTGCCGGTGATCGTCTGCGGCACCGACGAGGCGAGGGTGCCCGCAGGGCAGCTCGGCGCGCTCGCCCGCGTCACGCTCAGCTCGAAGGTGCCCGCCTCGCCCTCCGCGCCGTCGACCACGATGTAGACGGTCTGGCCCGTGGCCAGGTCGGCCGTGATGACCGCGCTCGGGTCGGCGCTGCACGCGATCTCGGAGCACCCCGTCGCGTCGAGGAGGGCGAGGACGACGCTGTAGCCGGAGTTCGTGCTGTCGAACGAGTAGACGCCCGCGGTCGCGGCGGTGAACGAGTAGATGCGCTCGCCCGCGCTCGTGGCGGAGCACGTCGGGGAATACGTGTTCGCCTGGCCCGCGGTCGTGCCGTTGACGATCTGCGGCACGGCGCTGCCGAGATCGTTGCCCGGGCTCACCGTGCACGCGCACGCCCCGGACTGGCAGACCTGCGAGTCGTTGCACGCGGCGCCGCACTCGCCGCAGTGATCGGCGTTGGTCTGGAGGTCGACGCAGACCTCGACGCCGTTGCAGGCCGTGAGCCCGGAGCCGCAGCCGTCCTCGCATTCGCCGGCGACGCACGTCTGGTCGTCCGTGCACGCGGTGCCGCACGCGCCGCAATGCCCGGCGTCGTTCTGGAGGTTGACGCAGGCGCCGTCGCAGTCGGTGAGCCCCTCCGAGCACTCGCCGTCCTGGCACTCGCCGGACTCGCAGGTCTGGCCGTCCACGCACGCGGCGCCGCACTCGCCGCAGTTGCTCGGGTCGGACGCGACGTCGACGCACGTGCCGCCGCAGTCGGTGCGCCCGCCGGGGCAGCCGCCCTCGTCCTGGCACTCGCCGGCCTCGCAGGTCTGCCCCTCCTCGCAGGCGTTGTTACAGCGGCCGCAGTTCGCCTCGTCGCTCTGGGTGTCGACGCAGCTGTCGCCGCACGACGCGAGGCCGTCGTCGCACGCGGCCACGTCCACGCACGCGCCGTCGCGGCAGGTCTGGTCGCTGCCGCACGCCACGCCGCACGCGCCGCAGTGGCTCGTGCTCGTGCCCGTGTTGATACAGATGCCGTCGCACTCCGTCTCCGGCGCGACGCACGCGCTCGTGCTGGGGCCGCCGTCCGAACACGATGCCACGGCGGCGAGCGCCGCCGCAGCGAGCCAGAGCAGGGTATACGTCGGCGCGAGCCTGAAGCGCGATTTGAGCTTTTCCATGAACCTTCCCTCGGCAGAGTCGCCGACGACGGGGGTCGTAACGCGGAGCTACCGGGAGGATACGACGATGGCCTTCCAGGATGTCAATCCTTGCAGCCTGAATCCCGCGCGCAGATCGTCGATCGTCGCCTGCGCCGGCGCGCGCGCCGTTTTGCCACCGTCGCACACCTTGACCACAGGGTGGGATGAAGAACATCTCAACGTTCTTCATGATCAACACCATGTTGATCCACGAGCACGCGGCGAAGGCCAATTACCACCCGTGCGCGGCGTGCACCGCGCGGCGCTCGGCCGGCACGGCGATCACGGGCAACCCGATCACCGCCGGCGTCGCCGCGCTCAACGTGCTCATGGGCGCGCTTCAATACCTCTTCTCTTCGCGGCGCTCCTCCTGATCGCGGCCGTCGTCTTCGTCCTCCTCGCCCGGCGCTGCGTGGTGGTCGACCGCTTCCAGCGGAGGCCCCCGGGCGCGTCCGTCCCGGCGTCCTGACGCGTCGCGCCGGCTCAGCCCTCGCCGCGCCGCTCCTCGTCCTCGGGCTCGCTCGCATGCGCGGGCGGGATGCGGACCCGCACCGTGCGGATCTGCCGCGGGCTCGCGTCGACGATGTGGAGCTCCGCCCCGTCCGGGGTCGTCACGACGTCGCCGGGCGCGGGGATGCGCCGGGCGAGCCCCAGGCAGAGCCCCGCGACCGTCGACCAGCGGACGTCGTCCGGCAGCGTGATCGCGAGCTGCCGGCTGACCTCGTGGACCGGCATGTCGCCGGGCACGAGCGCCGACCCGTCCGGCTCGCGCCGGATCGTCTCTGCGTGGGGCGGGTGCGCCTCGTTCTCGGCGAAGATCTCGCCGACGAGCTCCTCGACGAGGTCCTCCATCGTGATGATGCCGATCATGCCGCCCTGCTCGTCCACGACGACGGCGAGCTGGAGCCGGCGCCGCTTCAGCTCGGCGAGGAGATCGACGGCCGGCATCGACCCGACGACGAAGTACGCCGGGCGCAGGATGCTCTCCAGCGAGAACTGCCCGTCGCCCCACAGGAGCGCGAGCACCTCGGGCATCGTGACGTAGCCGATCACGTTGTCGTTCGACCCCTCGTAGACCGGCATCCGCGTGTGGCCGTGCTCCAGCACGGCGCGCTGCACCTCCGGGGCGGCCGCGTCGCGCGGGAGCGCCACGACGCGGCCGCGGGGGAGCATCACCTGGAGCGCGGTGAGCCAGGCGAAATCGATGGCGCGGGACGCGATCTCGCCGGCGCGCTTGTCGACCGAGCCCGCCTCGGCGGCCTCGTCGACGATCTGCTGGATCTCCTCGGGGGAGAGGCGCGCCTCGACGAAGTTCGTGCGGTCGCCGAAGAGCCTCAGCACCAGGTTGGAGCTCTCCGTGAGCAGCCAGACGAGCGGGCGGGCGAGCGACGAGAGCCCGCGGAGCGGCGGGCCGACGAGCATCGCGTACCGCTCGGAGGCGCGGAGCGCGAGCGACTTCGGGACGAGCTCGCCGAGGACGAGCGACAGGAAGGAGACGAGCGCGACCACCGCGGCGAACGCGAGCTCGTCCGCCGCGTCCCCGACCCACGGCACAGCGCGGAGGACCGGCGCGAGGTCCTTCGCGAGGGTCGACCCGCCGAAGGCGCTCGCGGTCGCGCCGACGACGGTGATGCCGATCTGCACGGTGGCGAGGAAGCGCTCCGGGTTGCCCCGCAAGCGCTTCACCGCCCACGCCCGGCGGCTCCCCGACTGGACGAGCTGGTCGAGCCGCGTCTTGCGGACCGTGACGATCGCGATCTCGGCGCCCGAGAAGACGCCATTCACGAGCACGAGGGCCAGGATGATGAGGATTTCCGAGAGAATGGCGGCTCCCTCCGCGGCGTTCCCGGGTGCAGGCATAGCGTGTCGCTCGCCCGGACGGCAGCGGCGCCGGACCCGCGGCGCATGAAACCCAGGCGGCCGTGGCTGCAGCGTGCCGCGGGCCGCGGATTGTGCTCATGGTGAAATTTTCTGAAGGGAACGGCCGCGCGCAGCGGTGGTCGCGCCGCCAGCCGCGCCGTCACGCACGGCGGCAGGCGTCACGCACGGCGGCAGGCGTCACGCACGGCGGCAGGCGTCACGCACGGCGGCAGGCGTCACGCACGGCCGCGGGCGCTGCGCGGAGGGCTCACGCCGCCTTGCTGGCGCGCCGGTCCCGCACCGCCTGCGCGAGCAGCTCGAGCACCGGAACGGTGTCGCTCCAGCCGAGGCAGGCGTCGGTGATGCTCTGGCCGTAGGTGGGGGGCTTGCCCGGCGCGAGATCCTGTCGGCCTCCCACGAGGTGGCTCTCGATCATCACGCCGAGGATGTCCCGCGAGCCCGAGCGCAGCTGGTCGGCCAGGCTCTCGGCCACGATCCTCTGGCGCGCAGGATCCTTCTGGCTGTTGCCGTGGCTGCAGTCGACCATCAGCCGGCGCGGCAGGCCCGCCTTGGTCAGGCGGTCGGCCGCCTCGCGGACGTGCTCGGCCGCGTAGTTGGGCCCGCGCTGCGAGCCGCGCAGGATCACGTGACACGACGCGTTGCCGCGCGTCGCCACGATCGCCGAGATCCCCTGCTTCGTCACGGAGAGGAAATGGTGCGCCTCGCGCGCGGCCCGCACGGCGTCGACGGCGATCTGGACGTCGCCCTCGGTGCTGTTCTTGAAGCCCACGGGGCACGAGAGCCCGGAGGCGAGCTCGCGGTGGATCTGGCTCTCGGTCGTGCGCGCGCCGATCGCGCCCCAGGAGATGAAATCGGCGATGAACTGCGGCGAGATCGTGTCCAGGAACTCGCTCGCGCTCGCGAGGCCGAGCTCGGCGATGTCGCGGAGCAGCCCGCGGGCGACGCGGAGCCCCTTGTTGATCGAGAAGCTCCCGTCGAGGTCGGGATCGTTGATCAGCCCCTTCCAGCCGACCGTGGTGCGCGGCTTCTCGAAGTACACGCGCATGATCACGAGCAGATCGTCGCTCAGCCGGTCGCGCGCCTCCCGGAGCTGCGCGGCGTACTCCAGGGCGGCCTTGGGGTCGTGGATGGAGCAGGGGCCCACCACCACGATGATCCGGTCGTCGTCGCCCGAGATCACGCGCTCGGCGGCCTTGCGCGTGAAGGCCACGGTCTCGGAGGCCGCGGGGCTGACGGGGATCTCTTCGATAAGGATCGCGGGGGGGATCAAGGGCCTGAGCCCTGCAATACGAAGGTCGTCGGTCGAGTAGTACATCGTTGAGGCTCCAGCATAGCGCGACGACATACGCCCCGACTACCCGCGCGTGGGCCGGAGGCGCTTTCTGGTCGTCGCACGGCGCCCTGTACTCCCGTATCCCGTATCCCGTATCCCGTACGTCTTGCGATCGGCCTGAAGATTTGTCTCGCTGGCGCGGGCGGGCTATCGGGCCATGGGGGGGCGCCGGATCCGGGCTTCACGCTGGCGCTCGCGCGAGCGCTGGCCCGACCGCGCCGGCGGTCTCCGCCGGGTCATATGCGCGCTGGCGAGTGCGCCCGCTCCCCGCCCGGTCGCCGCAGGAACGGGGCGCCCTTCGGCTGCGTGCGGCAGGGCGCCGCCGGCCGCTTCGTGCCCGCCGTGGGCGAGCGGGCGGGTCGCTCTGCCAGCGCCGTCCGGCGTGGGGTGTTCGCCGAGCGTGCGGCGCTCGCCGAGCGCGCCGCCTCGGTGACGTCGCTCGCGGTCGTCGGTCGCGGCGGTCGTTGCTGCCTTCGCTCTGCGCGGGGCTCCTCGAGCAGCGCGCGCAGGGACGCGAGCGCGCGCGTGCGCCACTTGTACGCCGTCGACAGCGGGATCCCGTGTTGTTCGGCGACCGTCGCCATCGGCACGCCCTCGAGGTCGTGCGCGATGAGGATCTGCTGCTCCTCGGCCTGCAGCGACCTGAGCCGCGAGAGGATGAGGGAGCGCGTCTGCTCTGCGTCGATCTGCTCCTCGGCGTTCGGGCGCTCGTCGGCGACGCGGCGCGGGGCGTGGCCGGAGGACAGCTCTTCGCGCCGGTGGTGCGCGCGGTCGCGGTAGTGGGCGGCCACGTGGACCGTGATCCTGTTGAGCCACCGCTCCGGTCGGGCGCGGAGCGGGTCGTAGGACGGGAAGCTCTGGTATCCGGCGAGGAACACATCCTGGAGGATGTCTCGCCGATCACGGCGTGGGACCCCGAGCCGCCTAAGCCAATTCCATACGGAGTCGTAGGTCTTCCCCCGAAAGAGCCGGACGAAGGCCCGCTGTCTATCCAGCGGCATCGACGGTGCGAGAGTGCGATGCGGTTGTCCCATGCTCGCTTAATTAGGAGGAGCTGATCTCCCATCTCAAAAAAAAGCCATCAGCTCTGAAAAATGATCTTCTGTGCGCGCGCGATCCCCCGCGTCTCGCCCCCAGGCGCCAAGGACGGGAAGAGCAGGGCTCTGCGGCGGCTGGGCTGGTGAAGGTATCCTGTGCAGGAGAGCAGCACTGAAGTCGTCGGGAACTGAACGGGGGAATCGCCCTCGACCGAGCTCTCGGCTGCGCGTGCTGCGGCGGCTCGGAGAGGAGAGGCGGACGAGAGGTCGATAGGAGCCAGCGCTCCACTCTCTTGGTGTCCTCGGCGGTTCAACGCCTTGTCATCCGAGCAGTGCTCTAGAGCAGCGGGCGGGGCCCGGCGGCTGCCGTCCTCGCGCGGAGCGCGCGCAGCGCCGCGTTCCTCTCGGCGGTGAGGCGGCCAGCCGGGAACCTCATCCGGTGCTCGATCAGCCGGCGCTTCGCCTCCGCATAACGACCGCGCGACAGCGCCGTGATCGCGCCGTCGATGAGGGTGCGCTCGGCGGCGATCTCCTGATCGTTCGACGCCCCAGACGGTCCCGCGGAGGGCAAGGTCGCTCCGCCCGACGGACGGGGCGCGGCCTTCTGCGCGGGCGGCGCCGCGCCGGTCGCTCGCGGGTTCCCGGCGGCCGCGATCCGGCCGCCCTGCGGATCGTCCGCCGCTGCAGCTGCGCCGGGCGGCGGCGGCAGCACGGCCGGGGACCGCGGCAGCGCGGCCGGGGAAGGCAGCGGTGGCGCGGCGGGGGACGGCGGCGGCGGCGCGGGCGGGGGCGGCGGCGTCCGCATGGCCGCCATGGCGAGCCCGGTCGCGGCGCGCGTTCCGGCGGCGGCCGGCGTCGAGGCGGCGCGCAGCGCGCCGAGCGTGAGCGCGATGACGGCGGCGGCGCTCGCCAGCGGGACTGCGATGCTCGCGGCGAGATGGAGCGAGCCTGCCCGCGTCGGCGCGCCGCCCTCGATCGGGAGCTTCCATGGCCCCGGAGAGAACGCCCCGCGGACGCTGCGGTACAGCCGCGTGAGCCACGTCGGCGCGCCCTCGCCTCCCGTGCGCGCCTCCTGGACGAGCGCGCCGGCGCTGAAGGGGATGAGCGCGAGCCCGCGGCCGCGCTGCCGCGCCTGCCAACGACGCATCGCCGCCTCGATGTCGACCCAGGCGAGCCGGTGCCGGCTCCACGCGGTGCTCAGGGGGATCGACAGCTGCTGGGCGATCTCGGCCATGTCGATCTCCTCGAGCTCATGGGCGATGAACACGCAGCGGCGCTCCATGGGCATCTCCTGGAGCAGCTTGTCGAGCACGCAGCGCCGGTCCCTCGCGATGGCGTGCTGCTCGGAGTCGGGGGTGACGTCAGGCAGCGCCGCGAGATCGTCGAACGGCCGGAGGCGCTCGTGGCGGCGGTGGGCCCGTCGGAAATGGTTCGACGCCTGGTGGGTCGCGATGCCCATGAGCCACGACCGCACGGTGCCCCGGCTGGGATCGAACCGCGGCAGCGCACGGTAGGCGCCGGCGAGGACCTCCTGGGCGACGTCCTCGATGTCCTGCGCGCGGACCCCGAGGCGGGCGAGGTAGCGGGCGATGAACGAGAGGTGCTCGTCGGCGATCTCCGCCATGCGGGCGTGGGAAGGCTCTGCGGATGTGTTTTTGCGTGACGGTGACCCCATCTCTGTTCCCCCCTCGAGCGTGGCGACGGCGTCGTCGCGAAGCTTGTCAATGCGCTGCCTCGGCACCCCGAGGGAGGGCAGCGCGACGCGCGGGCGCCTCGCTCCGCGGATCGAGATGCACGTCGAGACGGAAGCCCACGAGCCCGCCGTAGGCCGGCGGGGTCCAGAGCACACCTTCCTGGCTCTCGACGCGGAACTCCGAGAGGCGCAGCACGATGTCGCCATAGAACTGGATGGCGAGCCGATCGGTGATCGGGATCTCGACGCCCGCGCGCGGCCCTGTGGCGAGCCAGAGCGACGAGGTGTCGATGATCCTGGCGCCGGTGCTGGAGGTGGTCACGATCCCGACCGACGCGACGGCACAAGCGAAGAGGTGACGGCGCTGCGAACACGGCATCACGTTCGCCGCCGCGAGCCAGGTCGAGATGCTCGTCGCCTCGTCGAGCTGAACCGTGACCGGCAATTGAACGTGGCCTTCCACGCCGAGGGTGAAGGATGGATAACGGAGCGCGACGTGGAGCGCCGTCCCGGCGGTCGTCTCCTGCAGGGTTCCGAACACAGCGGACCCCGCAAGGCCGACCCTGACGTCGGGCCACGCCCGCCGCGCGGGCGCGGCGGCAAGGGCGTCGGGCGGGGGCGGGGCAGGGGAGGGCGGCGGGGGGGGAGGGGCGGGCGGGGGGGGAGGGGCGGGCGGGGCGGGCGGCACGTGGAGGCTCGGATCGAGCGCGACGCGGAGCGAGAGCGCCATGTTCATGACAAGCTCTTTGCAGTCGTCGTGATAGACGACCAGGTGCCGGGACCATGCGATGGATCCATCCGCGTCGTAGAGATCCATGGTGGCGTGTATCTCCCTCCCTGGACCGCGGAAGACAAGGGCTTTGGCCTGCGCGGCCGCCTCGGGCTCCACCGGGTCATAGCCGAGCTGCCTGGCCATCTCCTCGCGCAGGAGCCCCTCGCCCGGGCAGCGCTCGGCCCCCGGCGCGCGCCGGTACTCGAGCTGCACCGCGGCGCGGGGCGGCGCGGCGCCGGCGCGCCAGGGCGACAGCAGGGCCGTGGCCGCGGCGACGAGCCACAACGGCGCTCGGACGCTGGTTCCGCCCGCCCGAAGTCCGGCCAGGGATCGCCGGCGCGCGGAGCCGGGTCGGTCCCGCGTTGCCGCGTCAGCCCCGGTGTCTCTTGCTGATGCTGCTGACATGGTGCTCATCGCGGCGTGGTGACCGCTTGTTCAGGCCAGGTGTCATCGGCCGCGTTCCCGTCCAGGGAGCGGCCAGGGTGACCGCTCAGAAGGCATCCACGGGGAGCACGAGCCCCACGCCGACCACGCCGGAGAGCGGAGGGACCCGCCATACCTCTCTGTTGTTCACCCAGAGGGACGGACGGCTGTGGTTCGTGTGCAGCTCGCCGAACCCGCGCAGGAACAGCTGCTCGGAGAAGCGCCAGTCGCCCGCGACCCGCAGGCCGACCGAGCTGACCCACGGCTGGCGCGCTCGAATGCTGACGCCGGGGTCGCTCGTGATCCGCAGCTCGCCGGCGTCGAAGACGGCGCACACCGACAGCACCCCGCGATGACCGCAGATGTCGAGCGTCGGCATCGCGAGGCTCGCATGGACAAGGACGCCGTCCGCGAAGGTGTCCGCCAGGGAGGTGAACATCCGCGCCTCGACGCCGATCGACAGGCTGGGCCAGCGGAACGCCGTGGCGAAAGATGCCCCTCCGCCGAGCGCGGGCAGGAGGCCCACCGCGAGCAGCGGTGACGCGGAGATCTCGCCGCGGAACATGTGGTCGTCCTCCTGAGTCTCCCGTCCCGATTCAGACCGAGGCGTATCCGCGTGCACCGGGGTCGTCGCCATCAAGACAACGAGCACGGCGGCACAACCGGCGCGTCGCATCGGCGTCCCGGCTAGGGCGGGATCGGTGCGGTACGGAGCGGAGTGGACACCTCGACCCGATGCACGCCGCTGTCTCCCGTCCGGCCGCAACACCCCGCCATGTGGCCCCCCTCTTCAACGTCTCCGGCGCCCGTAGGACAGTGCACCTCTGCCGCGTGACGGAGGCCGGCTCGACGTCGCCGCTCCCACGTCGTGATCCTGTAGATACTGACTTTGGAGCGCACGTAAAGGCTTTTGTGTGCGCTCTCGAGCGCGCGGGTCGCATTGCATTTTGGCTCGTCGATTTCTCCCTACCGAGAGATTTTTCCGTCATGCCCACGGATCCATCTACTTGGCGCCTTTGCCCGACATCACAGGTTCTGGTCAAGCCCGACCGTGGTTCAGGAGAAGCCCGAATCGTGTGGCTCGGGCGGCGCTGCGCCGCCCATCGCGGCGCGTGGCCGTCACCCGTTCTCGCCTGGACGTGTTTGGCAGCAAAACGTGCTCGGACCGGTGCGGACGATCTCGCCTCGCAGCTCTCCGCCGCTCGGCTCGCAGCTTCCGGGCTGGTTGACCTGCCAGACAGCCATCATGCTCTTGGGCGTTTCCCCGGGCTTGGCGGCGACGCAGCCCGGGGCATCGCTCGAAGCGGTACCGGCGGTGATCAGCTCGCCGCACGCGCCGTCCCGGAAGGAAAGGAGCGCCAGGGAACACTCGCTGCCTGTCGGAGGACCGCACTCGCACGGCGTGCAGTGGCGTTCGTCCCTCATGCCGTCGTAGAGGACGACGTCCTCCGGATAATCTTCCGGGCAGGTCACCTCGCCCTCGCCGAGGTACATGATGCACCGAGCGAAGGCGTCTTCCTGATCGGGTGACTCGCACGTCGTCGACGGAGGCGCGCACGTGGGTTCCTTGGGGGTGCCTCCGCACGCCACGCCGGAGCGATACCACCGCAAGTTGAACTGTGGCACCGGGGGGGGCTCGACGCTGGCCTCGCAAGGCGTCACCCGGGTCGCGCCGAGGACGATCGATTGATGATCGTTCGCCAGGGCGCCGCTGGGCACGACGCAGGTGCCGTTCAGCATGTCCCGGGGCTCATGCACCGAGACCGGCGAGCCATCGCACTTCAGCGAGGCGGCCGTCCTGAGATCGGCGGGCAAGGCGCAGGCTGGCTCGCCGCACCGACATGGGCTGCACCCGAAGGGGAAGTCAGCGGTCTCGTACCCCCTGTACACCCTGGTCGGGGCGCTGCCGGGGCAGTTCGGCTCGTCCACGGTTCTGCCGACCCAGAGCAGCGCCGGGCCATAGAAGCCCTCCGGAGCCGGCTCGCCACACTGGTCGCCGCTGCACGTGTCGTCGCATGCCAAGGTGCACGCGTCGCGGTCAGGCTGGTTTCTACACACTTTCGCGCACATTCGACATTCCGCTATGCAATCCCAGCGTTCGGGCCCGTAGGGCTCTCTTTCACATTGATCCACGCACGTCCCGCATTCCGCTAGACATGCGTCCTGGTTGAGCACGTTCTCACACTCGGTGTCGCATGTCTCGTAAGTTATTTCGGTGTAGATTGGGGTGCACGCGGTGAACAGCAGCGCAAGGGCGAGAGAGGTAGTCTTCATAGACCTCCTGTCGGGAAGAGTTCGCAGCCCGCTTTACTACAGACGCGCCCGTTTCAAGCGAAGATGGGCGGGGTTGCGCCAGGAATGACCCTCTCTCGACGCATTGCGATCAGCGCCGAGAAATTCCAAGAAAACGCCAACGGCGGCGATTTTTGTCGGCGGAGCCCGGGCTTGATAGCAGCGAGGCACCTCGTGAAATGAAGACACGCTGGGCCACGTAAGCGCTCGGTGTCGGGGTGCACCCTCGACCCAACTCCTGGGTGACCGAGCGCGCTCCTGCGCAACCCTGCGCGACCGAGCGCAGGCCGCGGCGCTCAGGCGCGAGCCAAGGCGACCGGGCGCACCGCGTCGGAGGGGGTCGGTCGGGCTCGGATGCGCCGCGCCCGATCGCAGGAAAGCGAGCCGCGTGGCCCCAGGCGGCGTGCTGGGACCGGGCTCAGACGCTTGAATCACGCGTCGCACGCGTCGCACGCGTCGCACGCGTCGCACGCGTCGCACGCGTCGCACGCGTCGCACGCGTCACAGGCGACGCCTGCGACGCACGCGTCGAAAGCGCTCGCGGGGCGTGCGCTTGCTGCGTTAGGCTTCGATCCTGATGAGTGGGGATCCACCCGATAGCGAGCGCGGGCTGCATCAGGCCGGGCTCCGTCCTCAGGATGAGATGGGCTCGCGGGGGGCGGCGAGCGGCGCGCCGGTCCCCTCGGCGACCGTCTCGCTCTCCTCCGGGCGGCGCTACGAGATGGAGGTGACGCCGGCGGGCGATCGGCTCGTCGTCCGCGGAAGGACGGGTGAGATCATCCTGCAGATGGACATCACCGACGCCGGTCCGGTGCTGTCGTTCGCGGCGCCCGACGGCGAGCGCGCCGGCTCACGGCGAGGCGGCCGGGGGAGCGCCTCCTCCGCGCCGCCGCGGCGCGCGGCCTCGCCGCCGCAGTCCGTGATCGTCCCCACGTCGAGCGGAAAACGCCCCCCCTCGGAGGGCGAGGCCGACGAGACCGTCGAGGTGCCGCGGGCCCTGCCGCTGCCCTCGATCAAGCTCCCGCCGGAGGCCGAGCCGCTGGAGCTCGATGGCGGCAACGCGCGGTCGGGGGTCACCCTCCGGCGATCTCCCGGCGAGCTCGACGCGAGCGGCGCCGCGCCTGCCGCGCCGGCGCTGGCGACGCCGAGCGGTGCGGCCCCTGCGCCCGCCGCGCGGAGCGACCTTCCGGGCGCGCGGAGCGCGCTGCCCTCGCTCAGCCTTCAGCAGTACGCGGTCCTCTGCGCCGAGTCGTCGATCGGGGCGGCCTCGTCGTTCGACCAGGCGCTCCTGCGCCACGGCATCGCCGACCGCGACCTGTGGAAGGCCGTCGATCGCAGCTGGCAGGATCGGCTCGAGCGCGAGCCGATCCTCACGTTGCGCTGGATGGAGCTCACGACGCGCTACCGTGAGCACCTGACGCGTCGGTGAAGCTCGCGACGTGATGCCGCGCGGATACCTGCTACAGCAGCGCCCCGCTCATGCCGGGCAAGCTCCCGGAACCTGGAAGGCGAGGCAGCAGAAGAAGCGGAAGAAGACGAAGAAGACGGCTGAACCCCTTTCCGTCATCTTCGTCTTTCTGTGAACATCCCAAGAAGTCGCGCTGGTCCCGGGAGAGCGCGCGAGCTCCCGCGGCCAGCCGTCGGTGTCTGGAGTCTCAGTGCAGGGTCTTCTCGAAGCCATCAGGAAAGCCTGTCTTCCAGGCCTCTGGTCCCAGGGCGTCAAGCTCGCCCGTGAGGGCGCTGCCTTCGGACGGGAGGATCGCGGCGATGCCATCGTGGTCCGCGTCAAGGCGGCCGGGCAGCCCGTTGCACCAACCGTCACCCTCTACCCAGCGGACGCCGAGTGGACGTGCGACTGCGGTGGAAAAATCGACCCCTGCGCGCACGCTGTCGCGGCGACGCTGTCGCTCTCGCAACCGGTCGCGCAGGGCCAGCCGGCCGCGCAGGGCCAGCCGGCGGCGCAGGGCCAGCCGGCGGCGCAAGGGCAGCCGGCCGCGCAAGGCGGCGCGACCGCCGCGGCTACGCCGCCGGCGCGGCTGCGGTACCGGCTCCGGCGCAAGGGGCTCGTGCTCGCGCTCGAGCGGATGATCGTGCACGCGAGCGGCGCCGAGGAGCCGCTCCGGATCTCGCTCGCCAGCCTCGCTGGCCGCGCCGTGCGGGCCCCAGCGAGCCCGGAGCGGCCGGGGCCGAGGCTGCCCGAGCTCTACCCGACGCACGAGGACCTGGCGATCGACCGCCTCGTGGGCACGAAGCAGCACGGCTACTTCCCCTCGGATCGCCAGCCCGAGCTCTTCGCGGCGCTTTCGGGCGTCGCCGACGTGGAGCTCGACGGCGCGCCCGTGCGCGTCTCCAGCGAGGCGATCGGCCCTCGCGCGGCGGTGCGCGATCACGACGATGGCGCGGCGCTCGTCGTGGAGCGGGACCCGCGCGTCGACGAGGTGATCGCGTCGGGCGTCGTGCGGTGCGGCGGCACGCTGCACCTGCTCCGGGAGATGGACCTCACGGGGCCGAAGCTCGAGCGGCTGCCGCTCCGTCGGGTGTTCCCGCGGGGGGACCTCGGCAAGCTGGTGACCGACGTCCTGCCGGAGCTGACCAAGCGCGTCCCGGTCACGATCCAGAGCCAGCGCTTGCCGCGCGCGGGCGGCGCGTCCCGGCCGCGGATCCTCCTGGAGCTCAGCCAGAAGGAGCACACGCTCTCCGTCGTGCCCAGCCTCGTGTACGGCGATCCGCCGGAGGCGCGCATCGAGAACGGCCGGCTCGTGCACCTGTCCGGCGCCGTGCCCGTCCGCGACGAGCCCGCGGAGCGCATGTTGCTGATCCGGCTGCGCGACGAGCTCCACCTCATCCCGGGCCGCCGGGTCGACTTCGACGGCGTCGAGGCGATCCGCTTCGCCTCGCGCCTCGAGTCGTGGGACGCCCGCGCCTTCGCCGACGCGCGCGGCGAGATCTTCGGCAAGGCCGCGCTCGTGCCGCGCTTCGTCATCCAGGATCGGGCCTTCGACGTCGAGTTCGAGCTCTCGGCGGGGCGCGACGACGGCGCGGGCGACGAAGGCGACGGCGCCGGCGCGCCCCCGAAGCGCGCGGACGCGACGGCCGTGATCCGCGCGTGGCAGGACGGCCTGCCGCTCGTGCCGCTCCTCGGCGGCGGGTGGGCGCCGCTGCCCTCGGAGTGGCTCGACAAGTACGGCGCGCGCGTCGCCGATCTGCTCGCGGCGCGGCGCGAAGACAAGGAGGTGCCGCCCGCGGCGCTCCCGGCGCTGGCCGCGCTGTGCGACGAGATCGAGTACCCGCGCCCGTCGGGCTTCGACAAGCTCATGCCGCTGCTTGACGGCTTCGCGTCGCTCCCGGAGGCGCCGCTGCCCTCCGACCTGACCGCGACGCTGCGCCCCTACCAGCGGCGCGGCGTCGACTGGCTGTCGTTCCTGCGCGACGCCGGCCTCGGCGCGGTGCTCGCCGACGACATGGGGCTCGGCAAGACGCTGCAGACGCTCTGCTCGCTGCGCGGGCGGACGCTCGTCGTGTGCCCGCGCAGCGTCGTCCACAACTGGGCCGACGAGATCCGGCGCTTCCGCCCGGGCCTCCGGTTCGCAATCTACCACGGCACGCGGCGCGCCCTCGATCCTGCGGCCGACGTCACGCTGACGACCTACGCCGTGCTCCGCAACGACGCCGAGCTGCTCGCGGCGCAGGCCTGGGAGGCCGTGGTGCTCGACGAGGCGCAGGCGATCAAGAACCCGGACAGCCAGGCGGCGCGGGCGGCGTTCGCGCTCCGCGCCGAGCTGCGCGTGGCGCTGAGCGGCACGCCGGTCGAGAACCGGCTCGAGGAGCTCTGGAGCCTGCTCCACTTCACGAACCGCGGCCTCCTCGGCGGGCGGAGCGCCTTTCAGGAGCGCTACGGCCGGCCGATCGCCGAGGGCGTGCAGGGCGCCGCGGCCGAGCTGCGGCAGAAGATCCGCCCCTTCGTGCTGCGGCGGCTGAAGGGCGAGGTCGCGCCGGAGCTGCCGCCGCGATCGGAGATGGTGCTCTACTGCGAGCTCGAGGAGGCAGAGCGCGAGCTCTACGACGCGGTGCGCGCGGCCACCCGCAAGGACGTGGTGGAGAAGCTCGCGGAGGGGGCGAGCGTCATGGCGGCGCTGGAGGCGCTGCTCCGCCTGCGCCAGGCGGCCTGCCATCCGGCGCTGATCCCTGGATCGAGCGCCGGCGGCGCGGCGCCGGCGGCGCGGAGCGCGCCCTCCTCCAAGGTGACGCGGCTGATCGAGGCGCTCGAGGAGTGCGTCGCGGACGGCCACAAGGCGCTCGTGTTCTCGCAGTGGACCTCGCTGCTCGACCTCGTCGAGCCGCACCTCAACGCGGCGGGGATCCCGTGGAGCCGCCTCGACGGCGGGACGCGCGATCGCGCCGGGGTGGTCAACGAGTTCCAGTCGCCGGGCGGCCCGCCGGTGATGCTCATCTCGCTCAAGGCGGGCGGCACCGGCCTGAACCTGACCGCGGCGGATCACGTCTTCCTGCTCGATCCCTGGTGGAACCCGGCGGTCGAAGATCAGGCGGCCGATCGGGCCCACCGCATCGGACAGCACCGGCCTGTGATGGTCCACCGGCTCGTCGCCAAGGACACGGTGGAGGAGGGGATCCTCGCGCTGCAGGAGCGGAAGCGCGCGATCGCGGGCGCCGCGCTGGGCGAGGCGGACAGGGCGGCCTCGCTGACGCGGGAGGATCTGCTCGCGCTGCTGGGGTAGCGCACGCCGATCGCGGCCTTCCGCGCGGCGCTCCCCGTCGTGTCGTCGCTCGCGGGGCGGGCGCATCGCCGCGGCCTCCGGCGGTGCACGCGTTGCGCGGGTTGAGCCGCCATGGGATGAGCGGGTGTGATGCGAACGTTCATCCTCCCCCTCGCCGCGCTGCTGGCGCCGCTCGCTGCGTGCACCGTCAACGGCCCGCGCGAGCCGGCGCCCGAGCCGTCATCACCCGTGGAGCCTCAGGAGCCGCTGTCCACCGCGGCGCCGGGCGCGCCCGCGCCGCAGGCTTCTGCCACGGTCACCGCGACGCCCCAGGCGCCGGCCACGACGGCGCGGAGCGCGACCACCGCGCCCGGCGAGGAAGCGCTGTTCGGCACGTGGAGCTCCGCCGCGTGCGGTCCGCGCAAGTACGAGCGCCGGCTCTCCCTCGCGAAAGACGGCAGCTTCGTCGCCGAGGATCGCGTCTCTCCCTGCCCGCCGAACGTGGCGTGTGTCTGGTCGGGCATCGTCCATCGCAAGGGGGCGTTCAAGCGCGCCGACAGGACGCTCCTGCTCTCGGTCTCCGAAGGGTCGCAGGGGCCGGGCGCTCACCCGTTCCCGACCACGCTCACCCTCGATCCTTCGACGGGCGCCCTCGCCGAGACCGGAGAAGGCGGCGCTCCCTGCCCCTACGCGCCCGCCGGCAAGTAGCGTCCTCTGTGCGCGAGCGCACCGCTGTCAACACCCGCACGCCTTCTGGACCGCTCCAAGGAGCGCCTCGTAGCGGATCGGCTTCCTGAGCAACGGTGTTCCGGGCGGCGGGGACGTGATCGACGCGGCCGACAGGACCACGACCGGGATGCCCGCGAACCGCGCGTCGCGCCGCATCCGGTCGATCAACTCCACACCGTCCATGACGGGCATCAACAGGTCGACGAGCATCATATTCGGCCGCTCGCCGCGCTCGAGCAGCGCGAGCGCCTCCGCGCCGTTTCCAGCCGTCATGACGCTGTAAGCACCGTCTTCCTCCAGCGCATCGCGGAGCGAGATCTGAATATCCTCGTTGTCCTCCACCAACAGGATGTGCTTCATCGTGTCAGCTTAAGGAGATTTGGTCTCGGTGTCATCGAGGTTCCCACGTTGTCGAGGCAACTCCACGGTAAAGGTCGACCCGACGTCAGGTTCACTCGCGACGGACACCGTCCCACCCATGGCCCCGACGACCTGCCGCACGATCCACAGCCCGAGCCCGAGCCCGCCGTAGTGCCGCTCCGAGACCGCGCGCTCGAACTGGTTGAAGATGATGGCCTGCTGCTCGGGCGCGATGCCGATGCCCTGGTCCGTGATCGTGAGCCACGCGCGGACATCGCTTGACCACACGGTGATCGTGATCGGACGCCCGCGGCCGTACTTGAGCGCATTGGTGAGGAGGTTGTTCACCACCTGGTCGAGGCGCCTGCGATCCCAGCCTCCCGTGGCGTCGGCGGCGAGCTGGAGCGACATCGAGTTCCTGGCGAGGTCGTATTTGTGCTGATCGACCACCTCGCACACGACCTCCGCGAGGTCGACCTCCTGTATCTGAAGCTCGATCCGTCCAGCGGCGATGCGCGAGACGTCGAGCAGGTCGGAGACGAGCCGTTCCAGGCGATCGATCTGCCGCTCCACGACCGATAGCTTGATGACAAGGCGCTCGGGCGTGAGGCGGTCTGCGCGCGCGGCGCGCGCCGCGCGCAGCACGCTCTCCACCTCGGCGCGCAGCGGCGTGATCGGCGTCTTGAGCTCATGGGCCGCGACGGCGAGGAAGATCTCTCGCGCCCTCACCGCCTCTCGCGCCTGCTGGAGCATCACCTCGCGCTCCTCGGCCGCGATCTTCTGCTCCTGGATGTCGGTGCAGGTGCCGAACCACTTCACGATCCGCCGGGTCGTGTCGTGCAGGGGCAACCCGCGCACGAGGAACCAGCGGTAGACCCCGTCGCTGCGCCGGATCCGGTACTCGATCTCGTAGGCGTCTCCGCTGGCGAAGCTCTCCTTCCAGCGCGCCACGACCCGATCCGCGTCCTCGGGGTGGATGGCGGCCGTCCAGGCCGCGCCGCTGGGCAGACGCTCGCCGACGTACTCCGTGAAGCGCCGGTTGAAGTAGTCGAACTCCCCGTCCGGCGTCGCGGTCCATACGAGCTGCGGGATGGCCTCCGCGAGCGTCTCCCGCGTGTTCTCGTAGAGCGCCGAGAGCTGGCGGTTCAGCTCCTCCGTGCGGAGCTCGTGCTCGCGCGTGACGCGCGCCGCGCCCGCCAGCGCGACCACCTTGGGGAGCAGCGGAAAGAGCAGGATGGCGGTGCCGACGGAGGCGATCGCCGTGATGGCCCGGAGGGCCCCATCCAGCCAGTACAACGGCTGCCAGATGACCCACACATCCATGAAGTGCGTGAACCCACAGGCAACGATGAAGGTGCCGAACGCGAGGTACACCCACTGGAAGGGGATGTCCCGGATGCGCCGGACCAGATGGGCGAGGGTCAGGGAGATCGAGAGATAGGCGAAGCCGATCGCCAGGTTGGTGACGACCTGCAGCCAGACCATGCCCGGCTGCCAGAAGTAGCAATGGCCATGGGGCATGAATTCCGTCGCGAACAGACTGTGTGGCGACTCGAGCATAAGATCCTCTGCTGAAGTTTCCGAGGGCTCAGGGGGATGTGCGGGCGTAGTGTACAATCGTCAGCCGGCGAACAGGACGCGGCTTGCGCGGCTCGTCCGCGGGGCTCTGGGCGCGGAGCAGAGCAGAGCGGAGCGGCGCGATGCGGCGCGGTTCGAAGCGTGCCGGCAGGACCCGAGGCGCCGCCGCGGTTCGCGCGCGGTCTTCCGCGTGCTATGCACGCACGCTTCGATGAGTCCCGACCGCGAAGCCGCCGGCGCAGGCCGGCCGTTCACTGCCGCCGATCTCGACGCTTGCCTCAAGGTGCTGGAGGCCTTGGCCCTCGATCGCGCGCAGCTCGCCTCCATCAGCGCCGAGGACCGCCGCCGGCTCCTCCTGGCCGCCGGCCGCGTCTCGCGTCCCGAGCGCGCCGAGCAGCGAGAGCTCGCCCGGGCGTTCCGCAAGCGCGACCGGCACGCGCAGAAGTCCGCCGACGCCGCCCTGCTCGATGCGGTCGGCATCCGCGTCGCCCGTCGAGAGCCGGTGTTCCGCACGCCGGACGCGCTCGCTCCGGCCGCGCCCCCGCTGTCGTGGGCCGACCCCGCCGAGGAGCCCGCGTCGCCGCCCGAGGCCGCCGAGGAGCCCGGGCCGCCGGCCGAGCCGGGCGCTCCGGAGCTCGCGCGGCCGCGCAAGTGTTACGTCTGCAAGGCCGAGTTCCGCAAAGTCCACTTCTTCTACGACGCGATGTGCGCCGCGTGCGGCGACTTCAACTACCGCAAACGCAGCCAGACCGCGCCGCTCGACGGCCGCGTCGCGCTCGTCACGGGCGCGCGCGTCAAGATCGGTTATCAGGCGGCCATCATGCTCCTCCGCGCCGGCGCGCGGGTCATCGTCACGACCCGCTTCCCGCACGACGCCGCGCGCCGCTTCTCGGCAGAGCGCGACTTCGACGCCTGGGGATCACGGGTCGCGATCTACGGCCTCGATCTCCGGCACACGCCGAGCGTCGAGCTCTTCACGCGCCACCTCCTCCACACGCTCGACCGGCTCGATTTCATCATCAACAACGCCTGCCAGACCGTGCGGCGACCGCCGGGCTTCTACGGCCACCTCATCGAGGGCGAGACCGCGCCCGTCCGCTCCCTCCCGCAGGGCGCTCAACCCCCGCTCCGCGAGTACGACGCGCTCCGCGCGTGCGGCACGCTCCCCCTCGTCGCCGGCGCCGACCCCACCGCGGGCCTGCGCGAGCCCGCGTTGCTCTCCCAGATCCCGGCTCCGGGCGATGAGCGCATCGACGAGCTGCTCTTCCCCCAGGGGCGTTACGACGCCGATCTCCAGCAGGTCGATCTCCGGACGCTGAACAGCTGGCGGCTCACCCTCGCCGAGGTCCCGACCGTCGAGATGCTCGAGGTGCAGCTCGTCAACGCGGTCGCCCCCTTCGTCCTGAACTCCCGGCTGAAGCCGCTCATGATGCGACGGCCCACGTTCGACAGGCACATCGTCAACGTCTCGGCGATGGAGGGGCAGTTCTACCGCCGTTACAAGACGGACAGGCACCCTCACACCAACATGGCGAAAGCCGCGCTCAACATGATGACGCGCACGTCCGCGCCCGACTACGCGAAGGACGGCATCTTCATGAACAGCGTCGATACCGGGTGGGTCACCGACGAGGACCCCGCGGCGCTCGCCGCCCGCAAGCTGGAAGAGCACGGCTTCCACCCGCCGCTCGACATCGTCGACGGCGCCGCCCGCATCTGCGACCCCATCTTCTCCGGGCTGCTCAGCGGCCAGCACGCGTACGGGCAGTTCTTCAAAGACTACACGCCGACCGACTGGTAGCCGCTGCCGCGCGCGCGGGCGGGCGGGGCGGCCGTGGCGCGGCCGCCGGCGCGACCTACGCCGCTGCCGCGCGCACGCGGTGGCCTCGGCGCGAGACGTCGTTCGCGCAGCGGTTACCCGACAGGCGCGCCGCAGGACCGGCCCGCGCCGCGACGCACCCACCCCGTAGCCCGCGCCGCGACGCGCCCACCCTCGTGGCCCGCGCCGCGACGCACCCACCCTCGTTGGCCCGGCGACCGACGAACCCTCGCGGCCGCCGTCAAGCCCGGCCAGCACGGCGCCAGGCCGGGCAGCGCGTGGGCCAGACCACCGCGGTACACCCACGAGACATGCAGCGCGTCACCAAAAACTTGACAAGCGTCCAGAGAATGTGATACACGCCGCTGAGTTGAAGTTGAAAGTAATATTCAAGTTCATTCGGCTTGTGTAATAGAGCATGCCGGCGCACATGCTGCGCCGCGTCCGAGGCGACACCTCGCCGTGGTCGAAGGGAATGCCGGTTCGTGTAGGCGTGGTCACGACCCGGCGCAGCGAGCGCATGGAGATGGCGTTGGAAGCACAGGCGAAGCCCGGCGGAACAACGCCGAGACGACGGGACATGTGGCGAGGCGCGGCGCTGTTTGCCTTCCTGTTTCAGTCGTCGCGCTGGCTGATCCTGGCGGCCTTGATCACCAGCCTGGCCAGCGGCTTCTGCGGCGCAGCGGTGGTCGCCGTCATCAATGAAGCGCTGGCCGCAAACGCCGGCGCGATGCCTGCGCTGGGGTCGAGGTTCGCCTGGCTCAGCCTGCTCGTGCTGATCTTGCGCTGGCTTTCTCAATCCCTGTTCGTGCACCTGAGCCAGGGGACGCTCGCCCGGATGCGCGCGTACGTCAGCCGCCAGGTCGCCGACGCCCCCTTCCGGGATCTCGAGGTCCAGGGGGCAGCGCGCATCCTGGCGATCCTCACGGAGGACATCGGGACCCTCTCTCAGTTCTTCGTGACCATCCCCAACCTGGTCATGCATGGCGCCGTCGTGCTGGGCTCTCTGGTCTATCTGTGCGTCCTCTCATGGCAGGTGTTCCTCTTCGCGGCGACCATGGTGTTCCTGGGCTCGCTCGGGTACCACCTCGCGCACACGAGGGCCATCGGCCATCTGCGCGCCTCACGCAAGCACGAGGACGAGCTCTTTCATCACTTCCGGGCCCTGTTCGACGGGGCCAAGGAGCTCAAGCTCCACAGGCCGCGAAAGCAGGCCTTCCTCTCCGAGCTGCTGAACGACAGCATCGAGCGGGTGCGCGCGCAGCGCGCCAGAGGGATGACGATCTACGTCGCCGCGGAGAGCTGGGGCAGCTCTCTGTTCTTCGTCTTCATCGGCGCGGTTCTATTCATCCTTGGCCGCCTCTTCGCGGTCGATGCCCACGTGATGTCCGGCTATGCCCTGGTGTTCCTGTACATGATGCTGCCCATGGAGGCCGTGCTCCAGGCGATCCCGAACCTCAGCAGGGCTCACATCGCGCTCGAGCGCGTTCATCAGCTCACCGGAAGCCTGCCTGACGGGAAGACGCCGGCGCACGCCCCTCCGCCGCGTCCGGTCGAGAGATTGTGCCTGCGCCGGGTCACGCACAGCTACTACGTGGAGAGGGAGGACCGGTCGTTCTTGCTGGGGCCGATCGACATCGAGCTCCGCCCCGGGGAGATTGTCTTCCTCATCGGCGGCAACGGGAGCGGCAAGACGACGCTCGCGAAGCTCCTCGTCGGCCTCTATGCCCCGGAGGGCGGGGAGATCCTGTTGAACGGTGAGCCGGTCACCGAGGAGACGCGCGACGCGTACCGGCAGCACTTCTCCGCGGTCTTCTCGGACTTCTACCTGTTCGAGAGCCTGATCGGCCTGGAGCGGGCTCAGCTCGACGAGCGTGCCCGAGCGCTCCTCGTCGAGCTGGAGCTCGACCACAAGGTGAAGGTCGTCGATGGCGTCGTCTCCACGACGAAGCTGTCGCAGGGCCAACGGAAGCGTCTGGCGCTCCTGATCTCCTACCTGGAGGACCGTCCCTTCTATGTGTTCGACGAATGGGCGGCCGATCAGGACCCGGCCTACAAGGAGGTATTCTACAAACGACTTTTGCCCGAGCTGAAAGCCAGGGGAAAGACCGTGATCGCGATCACCCACGACGATCGCTACTTTCACCTGGCTGACCGCTGCATCAAGCTGGAGTTCGGCAGGCTCGTCCCGCGCGCCGACGGAGACACGCTGCACGCCGGCGAACGGGCGCGAGCCTTCATGAGCGCCTGACGCGACACCTAAGAAGAGGGATGGCGATGAGCTGGGATAGCGAAGATACGATTTTCAAGGTGGTCGTCAATCACGAGGAGCAGTACTCGATCTGGCCAGATTACCTCGACGTTCCGAAGGGTTGGACGGAGGTGGGCAAGACCGGGAAGAAGCAGGAGTGCCTGGAGTACGTCAAGGAGCACTGGACGGACATGCGACCTCTCAGCCTGCGCAAGCACATGGATCGAGCGCAGCAGTAGTGCGGCGAGCGGCTCGTGGGTCCGCCGGCTGCACGCGTCGGACCCGCGGCCCAGATCGGCTTGAACGAGGCTCTTGAACGGCGCGGAGACGAGACCGAATCTCCGCGTCTGTTAGGTATCTCGATGGATCGCGCGCGCTCGTGCTCGTCGCGCGGTGGTCGTGGTGTGCGCAGGCGCTGGAGCGCGTTGCTCGCGGGGCTGCGCGGAGTGTTCTTGATGCGCGGCGGTCGCGCGAGGAGCTTGTGATGAACACGGTTCAGGCGGAAGATCTCACCGGCGAGTCGCTCAGGAACCGGTCGTCGACACCGTATGGTCGACTGCCGCTCGTGGTGTCGCCGGCTCGCGGCGGTGAGGGCATCATGAAGGTCTTCCCGGCGCTTCGGGAGCAGGTCGAGCGGAGCTTGGCCGAGCACGGGGGTATCCTCTTCCGAGGCTTCCAGGTCGATGACGTCGCTGGCTTCCGCGAGTTCTGCGCGGCCTTCGGGCATCCGCTGCTTGGCTATGAGTTCGGATCGACGCCGCGCACGAAGATCACGGAGGGCGTCTACTCGTCGACGGAGTACCCTGCACACCAGCACATCCCACTGCACAATGAGCAGTCGTATAGCCGTGAGTGGCCGCTGAAGATCTGGTTCTATTGTGCCGTGGCGCCCGGTGAAGGCGGAGAGACGCCCATCGCGGACAGCCGCGAGGTGTACCGGCGCGTGGATCGACGCATTCGCGAGCGCTTCGTGGAGCATGGGCTCATGTACGTGCGGAACTTCGGCAACGGCCTCGATGTGCCCTGGCCGCAGGTGTTCAACACGGACAGCCGCGATGCGGTGGACGAGTTCTGCCGCCGTCATGGGATCGCCTGTGAGTGGAAGGACGACGGCGAGCTTCGGACACGACAGATATGCCAGGCCGTCGCTCGCCATCCTGGGACCGGAGACATGGTGTGGTTCAATCAAGCCCACCTGTTTCATATCTCCGGTCTGGAGCCCGAGGTGCGTGAGGCGCTCCTCGACGCCGTCGGCGAGGACGAGCTCCCACGCAACGTGTATTACGGAGATGGAGAGCCGATCGAAGACTCCATTCTGGACGAGGTCCGCGGTGTGCTGGGTGAGCTGCAGGTCGCCTTCCCGTGGGAGACGGGGGATATCATGATGCTCGACAACATGCTCGCCGCGCACGCGCGCAACCCGTTCAAGGGGGCGCGCAGGGTGATCGCAGCGATGGCCCAGGGGTACTCGGAAGACCGGGGTTGAGAGAAGACGTGGCGCCGGGGAAAATGTCTATGGATGCTTGTACGCGTGCTGAAAATTTCGTCGAGCTGCTCGCCGAGCGGGCGAGCGTCCACCCGGAGCGGGTCGCGCTGCGCTTCCTCACCGACGGGGAGAGCGCGAGCGAGGTGCTCACCTACAGGGAGCTCCACGAGCGGGCCTGCGCCATCGCGGCTCGTCTTCAGTCGCTGGCGCCGGCCGGGGAACGCGCGCTGCTCCTGTATCCGAGCAGCGCGGACTACGTCACGGCGTTCCTCGGCTGCCTCTATGCGGGGATGATCGCGGTGCCGGCGTACCCGCCGGAGTCGATGCAGCAGCAGCAGCTCGCCCGGCTGATGGCGGTCATCCGCGACGCCGCGCCGCGCTTCATCCTGACCGAGCGTGGCCTGCTGGAGCCCCTGCGGTCGCTGGGTCAGCACGTGCCCCGCGCGTCGTCGATCGAGCTCGTCTCGACGGATGACATCCCGACGTCCGACGCAACGGCGTGGCGCATGCCGTCCTTGCGCAAGGGGAGCATCGCCTTCCTGCAGTACACGTCCGGATCCACCTCCGCGCCGAAGGGCGTCATGGTGGGGCACGACAACCTGATCGCCAACGAGCGCTCGATCCGCGAGGCGTTCATGATGGACGACAGCGACGTCGTCGTGAGCTGGCTGCCGCTGTTCCACGACATGGGCCTGATCGGCACGCTGCTGCAACCGCTGTTCAGCGGGCTGTCGATGGTGCTGATGGCGCCGCAACGCTTCATCGAGCGGCCCATCCGCTGGTTGCAGGCGATCTCGACGTACGGCGGCAGCGTCAGCGGCGGGCCGGACTTCGCGTACCGGCTGTGCGTCGAGCGGATAAAGCCCGGCATGCTCGATGGGCTGGATTTGCGGTCATGGCGGCTCGCGTTCTCGGGGGCCGAGCCGGTGCGAGCCAGCACGCTGCGGGCGTTCTCCGAGAGGTTCGCGGGCGTGGGGTTCGACGCGCGGGCGCTGTACCCGTGTTACGGACTGGCGGAGGCGACGCTCATCGTCGCGGGGGTACGGCGCGGCGACGGCGTGACGTCGACGTCGTTCGACGCGCGTGGGCTCGCGAAGGACGTCGCGATCCCGGCGGACGGCGAGCGCGAAATCGTCGCCTGCGGCAAGGCGCAGTCGCTGCACGAGATCGTCATCGTCGAGCCTGACACAGGCCGCGCCCTCGAGCCCGGGCGCATCGGTGAGATCCAGGTATCCGGCCCGAGCGTGGCGCACGGCTACTGGCAGAACGCCGACGCCACGCAGCGGACCTTCACGAGCAGGGAGGGCCGCGTCTACCTGCGCACCGGAGATCTCGGCTTCCAGCACGAGGGCAGCCTCTTCATCACGGGTCGGTTGAAGGACCTCATCATCGTGCGCGGACACAACCTCTACCCTCAGGACCTCGAGAGGACCGTCGAGGATCAGGTGGAGGTGGTGCGCGCAGGGCGGGTCGCCGCGTTCTCCGTCGAGGTCGACGGGCAAGAGGGAATCGGCGTCGCAGCCGAGGTGAGCCGCCGTGCTCAGAAGCTGATCCAGCCGGAGGCGGTGTGCCGCGCCATCAACGAGGCGGTGGCGCAGGAGCACGGCGAGGCGGTCAGCGTCGTCCTGCTGTTGAACCCAGGGAGCTTGCCGATCACGTCGAGCGGCAAGCTCCGGCGAGCGGCGTGCCGCGCAGGGTGGGAGAAGAGCTCGCTGGACGCGTTCGCGGTGTACGAGCGCGGGAGCGTGCGGGGAATGACCGGCGGCGCGGGCGAGGTCGTCGCCGGGACAGCCGACGTGCAGTCCGAGACGGAGCGGCGCCTGTCGGACATCTGGCGCGACGTCCTCAAGGCGCCGGTCGTCCGGAGCGACGACACGCTCTTCTCGCTGGGAGGCAACTCCCTGTCTGCCGCGCAGATGCTCGCGCGCATCAACGAGGCGTTCGGCGTCCAGGTGGCGCTGCGGGCGTTGTTCGAGGCGCCGTCGCTCAAGGCGCTCGCGCGGGTCATCGAGCGATATCGGGCAGAGGGACGGCAGAGCGGACCCGAGCCGATCCCGCGCGTGGAGCGCGACGGCCGGATGCCGCTGTCCCACGGGGAGCGGCGCCTCTGGTTTTTATGGCAGCTCGATCCCAAGAGCACCGCATACACCGTCGCCGGGGCGCTGAGGCTCTCCGGGGAGCTCGACGTCCACTTCGTCAAGCGGGCGTTTCAAACCATCGTCGCTCGCCATGAGACGTTGAGGACGACGTTCCGGCAAGACGAAGGGCGAGCCTACCGCGTGATCGGCGACGCCACGGAGCTCGACGTCCCCGTGGTGGATCTCCAGCACGAGCCGGCGGGCGAGCGGGCGGCGCTCGCGCGCGCGCTCCTGACGCGAGAGCTCGAGGACGGCTTCGATCTGGAGCGGGGGCCGCTCGTGCGGGTGAAGCTGCTGCGGCTGACGGAGCGCGAGCACGTGCTCCTCACGGTCGTTCACCACATCGTGTCCGACGGATGGTCGATGAACGTGCTGGCACGGGAGTTCGTGGACCTGTACGGCGCGTACCAGAGCCGCCGTGAGCCGGAGCTGCCGAGCCTGTCGGTCCAGTACGCCGATTATGCCGTCTGGCAGCGAACATGGCTGGAGTCCGGAGAGCTCGAACGCCAGCTCGCCTACTGGAAGAGGCAGCTCGGCGACGAGCATCCGGTGCTGGAGCTCTCGCCTCGCCCCCGGCCTCCCGCGCTGAGCCATCGGGGCGCGACGATCCGCTTCGAGATCGACGCGAGGGTGGCCGCTCGCCTCAGGGAGCTCGCGCTCGCGCGGAACGCGACGCTCTTCATGGTGTTGCTCTCGGCGTTCAAGGTGCTGCTCGCGCGGCACTCCGGGCAGACCGAGGTTCGCGTCGGCGTCCCGAGCGCCAACCGGAGCCGCCTGGAGACGGAGCGGCTCATCGGGTTCTTCGTCAACACCCACGTGCTCCGGACCCATGTGCATGGCGGCGTGCGCTTCGACCTCCTCTTGGAGCAGGTGAAGGAGGCCTGGCTGGGCGCGGAGGCGCATCAGGACGTGCCCTTCGAGAAGCTGGTGGAAGCGTTGAATCCGGAGCGCAGCCTGAGCCATAACCCTTTGTTCCAGGTGATGTTCAATCACCAGAGGCTCGACGACGCCGCGCTGGGGGAGCTCGCCGGGCTTCGCATCGAGAGGCTGGAGCGCCCCGATACGGCGACGCAGTTCGACCTCTCGCTCGACACGTCGGAAGAGGGCGATCGACTGAAGGGAACCGTGACGTACAGCACGGATCTATTCCACCACGACGAGGTCGCGCGGATGGTGCAACGCTGGATGCACCTGCTCCAGGCGATCGGGGAGGACCCTGGCGCGCGCGTCGGGCAGCTCTCGATGCTGGGCGAATCGGAGCGCTCGGACGTCCTCGTGACGTGGAACGCGACACGGCTGGAGTACCCGAGGGACCGCTGCCTTCACGAGCTCATCGAGGAGCAGGCCGGGCGCAGCCCGAGGGCGGTGGCGGTGTCGTACGAAGACGACGTCTTGAGCTATGCGGAGCTGAACGCGCGAGCAAATCAGCTGGCGAGAAAGCTGCGCGAGCTCGGCGTGGGCCCGGACTCGCTGGTGGGCATCCACATGGAGCGGTCGCTCGACCTCGTGGTCGGCCTGCTCGGGATCTTGAAGGCGGGCGGAGCGTATGTGCCGCTGGACCCCGAGTACCCGGCGGACCGGCTCGCGTACATGGTGAAGGAGGCGCGACCGAAGGTGGTTCTGACGCAGGAGCGACTCCTCGGAGAGGTGCCGACCTCTGGAGCGCTTGCGTGGTGCGTCGACCGGGACTTTCGCGAGGTGGCGGGCTACGGCGCGGAGAACCTCGCGAGCGTCACGCACCCGGAGAACCTGGCCTATTGCATCTACACGTCGGGCTCGACGGGCAAGCCGAAGGGCGTGGCCGTATGTCACCGCGGGGTCGTCAACTTCCTGAGCACGATGAAGGAGAGCCCCGGTATCGGCTCGAGCGACTGCGTCCTCGGGCTGACCTCGCTGTCGTTCGACATCGCGGGGCTGGAGCTTTACCTGCCGCTCCTCGTGGGCGCGCGGATCGCGCTGGTGGGGCGCGCTGTCGCGTCGGACGCCGAAGCGCTGCTCGATCGCGTGCAGCGGCAGGCCGTCACGGTCATGCAGGCGACGCCGGCGACGTGGCGGATGCTGAGCCAGTCACCTGGATTCGCGGCGATGCCGAGGTGCAAGGTGCTGTGCGGAGGGGAAGCCTTGCCACCGGATCTGGCGAAGGAGCTCACGCGAAAGGCGGATCGCATCTGGAACCTGTACGGTCCGACGGAGACGACGATCTGGTCGTCGCGTCACGAGCTCGACGGGGAGGACGCAGAGCCGCTCGTCGGACGGCCCGTCGGAAACACGACGATCTTCTTGCTGAACGAGGTGATGGGCCCGGTGCCGGTCGGCGTGGTCGGAGAGCTCTACATCGGAGGAGACGGGCTCGCCCGCGGCTATCTGAACCGCCCGGACCTCACGGCGGAGCGCTTCGTGCCGAATCCGCTCGGCAGCGCGGCGGGAGAGCGGCTTTATCGAACCGGCGATCTGGCGCGGTACCGAGAGGACGGCGTGATCGAGTACGTAGGCAGGTGCGACCATCAGGTGAAGATCCGCGGCTACCGCATCGAGCTCGGCGAAATCGAGGCGCGGCTGGCCGCGCATGAGGCCGTCGAGGAGGCGGCGGTGCTCGCGCGGGAGGACGCACCCGGGATAAAGCGGCTCGTGGCGTACGTCGTGCCCGGTCCTGGCCTTGTCGAGTCGACCGAGGGCCGGGGGCCGCTGGAGGCGCAGCTCCGTGATCGGCTCCGGGTCGAGCTGCCGGAGTACATGGTTCCTCATCAATACGTCATCCTGGACAAGCTGCCGCTGACCGCGAACGGCAAGCTCGATCGGAAGGCGCTTCCGGCCCCGAGCGCGAGCGTGGGACAGAGGAGCTTCATCGCGCCGGAGCGCGAGATCGAGCGCGCTCTGGCGGAGCTCTGGGCGGAGATGCTCGGTGTCGAGCGAGTCGGCATGTCCGACGACTTCTTCGAGCTGGGAGGTCATTCCTTGCTCGCCACGCAGGTGACCTCGAGGGTCAAGAAGCGCTTCAACGTCGAGCTGCCGGTGCGCGCCTTGTTCGAGGCGAGGACGCTCGCTGCCTTCGTCGCGCGGTTCGAGCAGGCGACCTCGGGAGGAGCGACGAGCAGGCAACCGCCGCTGGCGCTCGTGGATCGCGGGCAGCGTCTGCCGATGTCGTACGCGCAGCAGCGCCTGTGGTTCCTGTGGCGGCTGTCGCCGCTGAGCGGCGCGTACAACATCCCGGCGGCCGTCAGGCTGACGGGCGCGCTGAACCTCGAGGCGCTGGAGAGTACGTTCACGGCGCTTGTGGCGCGGCACGAGGCGCTGCGCACCAGGTTCGAGGAGGAGGAGGGACAGGGCTACCAGGTGATCGGCGAGGCGTCCTTCGTCCAGATCCCCGTGGTCGACCTGAGCGCTCTCCCGGAGGGCGAGCGTGAGGAGCGAGCGCGACGGCTCGTAGAAGAGGACGGCGAGAAGCCGTTCGATTTGACGTGTGACTCCCTGTTGCGAGTCAAGGTGCTCCGGCTCGCGGAGCGGCAGCACGTGCTCGTCGTCACGGTACACCACATCGCTTCAGACGGCTGGTCGATGAACGTGCTGCTGGCGGAGTTCTCGCGCCTGTACGGCGCGTACAGCAAGAACGTCGAGCCGGACCTGCCGAGCCTTCCGATCCAGTATGTGGATTACGCGATCTGGCAACGGCGGTGGTTGGAATCGGGGGAGCTCGAGCGGCAGCTCGTGTACTGGAAGGGACAGCTCGGGGAGGAGCACCCGCTGCTCGCGCTGCCGACGGACCGCCCGCGGCCCGCGATTCAGAGCTACCGAGGCGCCACGTTCCGTTGCGAGATCGACGAGGCGCTGTGCGCTCGGCTCAAAGACCTCGCGCAGGAGCGGGGGGCAACGCTGTTCATGGTGCTGCTCTCCGCCTTCAGCGTGCTGCTGTGCCGCTACTCCGGGCAGAAGGAGGTCCGCGTCGGTGTGCCCAGCGCCAACCGGAATCGCGTCGAGGTCGAGCCGTTGATCGGGCTCTTCGTCAACACCCATGTATTTCAGATGCGGGTTGACCGAGCGGCGAGCTTCGAGGAGCTGCTCGAGCGGGGGAAGGAGGCGACGCTCGGCGCGCAGGCGAACCAGGACGTCCCGTTCGAGCGGCTGGTGGACGTACTGAACCCGGAGCGCAGCCTGAGCCACAACCCGCTGTTTCAGGTCCTGTACAACCACCAGAAGCACGAGCACGGGGGATTCGAGAGCATCTCCGGGCTTCGGGTCGAGAAGCTGGCGCGCCCCAGCTCCTCGACGCAGTTCGATCTGTCGCTCGACACAACGGAGGAAGGACGCGGCCTGAACGTCGCGCTGACGTACAGCACGGATCTGTTCGATGGGTCGACCATCGAGCGGATGGCGCGCCACTTCCGAAACCTCCTTCAGGGGATCGTCTCGGGCCCCAGCGTGCCTGTAGGGCAGCTCCCGCTGCTCGATGCGGTGGAGCGCTCGAACGCGCTCGTGAAGTGGAACGAGACGCAGCGCGCGTACCCTGGAGAGCGTTGCCTCCATGAGCTCATCGAGGCGCAGGTGGGGCGCACGCCGCACGCGATCGCGGTGTCGCACGAGGACAGAGCGTTGACCTACGCGGAGCTGAACGCGCGAGCCAATCGGCTGGCGAGAAGGCTGAGAGAGCTCGGGGTCGGGCCCGACGTGATGGTGGGCGTCCACGTCGAGCGCTCGCTGGAGATGGTGGTGGGCCTGCTCGGGATCTTGAAGGCAGGCGGGGCGTACGTGCCGCTCGACCCTGAGTACCCGGCGGACCGGATTTCGTACATGGTCGAGGACGCGCGGCCGAAAGTCCTGCTGACTCAGGACCGATTGGCCGGGAGAGGGCCACGCACCGAGGCTCGGGTCTGGTGCCTGGATCGGGACTGGGGCGAGGTGGACGCGTACGACGCCGGCGACCTGACGAACCTCGCGGATCCGGGGCACCTGGCGTACTGCATCTACACGTCAGGCTCGACGGGCAAGCCGAAGGGAGTGACGATCTGCCATCGTGCGTTGGTCAATTTCCTGAGCACGATGAAGGAGAGCCCTGGCATGCAGCCGGACGACCGGTGCCTCGGCTTGACCTCGCTGTCGTTCGATATCGCCGGGCTGGAGCTGTACCTGCCGCTCATCGTGGGCGCGAGGGTCGTGCTCGTGGATAGAGCGGTGGCGTCGGACGCGGAAGCGCTCCTCGAGCGGATGGAGCGCGACGCGGTCACGGTCGTGCAGGCGACGCCGGCGACATGGCGGATGCTGAGCCAGGCGCCGAGGTTCGGCGCATTGCCCCCGTGCAAGGTGCTGTGCGGCGGAGAGGCGCTGCCGGCGGATCTCGCCGATACGCTCGTGCGAAAGGCGGGGCGTGTCTGGAATGTGTACGGCCCGACGGAGACGACCATCTGGTCGTCGCGCCACATGCTCGACCTGGAGCGTCCGGAGCCGCTGCTGGGCCGGCCGATCGGCAATACAGAGATGTTCGTCCTGGATGAGGTGATGAATCCAGCGCCCGTCGGCGTGATCGGGGACCTGTACATCGGAGGGGACGGGCTGGCGCGTGGGTACTTGAATCGCCCGGAGCTGACGGCGGATCGCTTCGTGCCGAGCCCGTTCGGCAGGGGACCCGGCGACAGGTTGTATCGTACAGGAGACCTGGCGCGGTACCGGGCGGACGGCGTGATCGAGTACGTCGGCAGGAGCGATCACCAGGTGAAGATCCGCGGGTACCGGATCGAGCTCGGAGAGATCGAGGCGCGGCTCCTGGACCAGGCGGGGGTCGCGGCGGCGGGGGTCGTGGCGCGTGAGGACGTGCCTGGTCAGAAGCGGCTCGTGGCCTACGTGGTCGCGGCGGAGCCCGGGTTCGAGTCGGCGGGGAGCGCGGAGCAGGACCGGTTTCGCGAGCAGCTCCGCGCCGCGCTGAGGGCGGTGTTGCCGGAGTACATGGTCCCGCCGGTGATCGTGCTGCTCGAGGCGCTGCCGCTGACGGCGAACGGCAAGCTCGACCGGAAGCGGCTGCCCGCGCCGGACGCGAGCCAGGCGCAGCGGGACTACGTCGCGCCGAGGAGCGCGCTGGAGCGAAGCCTCTCGGAGATCTGGGGTCAGGTGCTGCGCGTCGAGCGAATCGGCGTTCATGACAATTTCTTCGAGCTGGGAGGCGACTCGATCATCGCCCTCCAGGTGGTGGGGAAGGCGAGGAGCGCCGGTATCCAGCTTACTCCGCAGGATGTTTTTCAGCACCAGACGCTGGAGTCGCTGGCCTCGGCGGCGCGCGTCGGCGAGCCCTCGACGGCTCTGCCTGACACCGCAGGTGGTGACCCGAGCTCGCACGGCGAGCGGAGCGTCGCGGACCGGCTCACGCCGTCTGATTTTCCGCTCGCGGGGCTGACGCAGCAAGAGCTCGACGCCCTGCCGGTGCCGGCCCGGGATGTCGAGGATATCTTCCCGCTGAGCCCCATGCAGCAGGGGCTCCTGCTGCACACGTTGCTCGAGCCTGGTTCTGGCATCTACCTGATGCAGGATCATTACCGGCTGAGCAGCGGCATCGACCCCGAGGCGTTCATCGCCGCCTGGGAGCGTGTGATCGAGCGCCATCCGGCGCTGCGCGCCTCCTTTGTCTGGCAGTTCGAAGGCAAGATGCTGCAGATCATCCATCGCGCTGTCACTTCGCCCGTCCTGTATCTGGACTGGCGCGAGCTGAGCGGCGAGGAGCAGGAGCGACGCTTGCACGAGCTCTTGCAGGAGGAGCGCCGGCGAGGGTTCGACCTGAGCAGGGCGCCGCTCCTCTGCATCCGGCTGATTCGCACCGGGGAGACGACCTACAACTTCGTGAACAGCTACCACCATATCCTGATCGACGATTGGTGCCGCTCGCTCCTGTTCATGAACTTCTTCACGCTGTATCAGGCGTCGCTGGAGGGGCGCCGCGCGGCCCTGCCCCGCCCCCCGCGGTTCCGGGATTTCATCGCCTGGCTGCAGCGCCAGGACGTCGGCGCGGCGCGGCGGTACTGGCGCGAGGCGCTGGAGGGCTTCGAAGCGGCGACGCCCCTCGCGATCGACAGGCCGGTACGGGACGGACAGGGCTTCTCACAGATCGCCGATCGCTTCGTGGACCTCACCGAGGAGGAGACCGCGCTTCTCCGCGCGCTCTCGCGCAAGCGTCAGCTGACGGTGAACTCGTTCGCGCAAGGCGCCTGGGCGATGCTGCTCTCCCAGTATAGCGGTCTCCGCGACGTATTGTTCGGCGTGACGGTCGCAGGACGCCCGGCCGAGATAGCCAACATCCAGGACACGATCGGGTTGTTCATCAACACGATCCCGCTCAGGGTCCGGGTGCCGCCGCTCTCCGACAAGGTCCCGGTGGCGGATTGGCTCAGGCGCTTGCAGGACCAGAACGTCGCGATGCGACAGTACGAGCATCTGCCGCTCCTGGGTATCCAGGCGTGCAGCGTCGTGCCCTACGGGCATGCGCTCTTTCAGAGCCTGTTCGTCTTCGAGAACGCGCCGCTGGACCATTCCCTGATCGAGCGGAGGACCGACTTCAGCGGCAACCGGACGCACACGAACTACCCGATCACCGTCGTCGTCGTCCCGGGTCGACGGCTGCGCCTGCAGATCTCGTACGACCAGAGGATCTTCGACGCGGATGACGTCGCCCGCATGCTGGCGCACTTTCAGCGCTTGCTGATGACCATGGCGCGGAGCCCGGACGCGGAGCTGGGCAAGCTGCCGACCGCCGCGCCCGAGGAGGCGCGCCTCCTGAAGGCGTGGAACGACACGCGGCGTGACCACCGCCTCGAGCGCGGCTTCATCGGTCTCTTCGAGGAGCAGGTCGCGCGGTCTCCGGACCGGACAGCGGCGGCCTGCGAGGGCGAGGCGCTGAGCTACGGCGAGCTCGACAGGCGCGCCAGCCGCATCGGGAATGCGCTCAGGCGAGCCGGGGTCGAGCCCGGCGAGCTCGTCGCGGTGCTCGCCGGGCGCGGGCTCGAGATGCTCTGCATGATCCTCGGGGTCTTCAAGGCAGGCGCAGCGTATCTGGCGCTGGACGACAAGCATCCTGCCGAACGGACAGCACAGATCCTGAGGCTCGCCGGAGCCTCGGTGGTCCTCAGCGACGCGCCGCACGCCGCGGCGATCGAGGCGACGGTAGCGCGTCTGTCGCCGCCACGACCGTCGATCCTCCGCCTGGAATCCGTCTCGTCGGCGGACCTCCCCGAGCGAGCGGCGGCGGCGGGCGCTGTCCCTCGAGATCAGCTCGCCTACGTGATCTTCACCTCCGGTTCCACGGGAGCTCCGAAGGGCGCGATGGTGACGAGCCAGGGCATGCTCAACAACCAGCTGAGCAAGATCCCGTTCCTCGATCTGTCCGAGGACGACGTCATCGCGCAGACCGCCTCGCAGAGCTTCGACATCTCGGTCTGGCAGTTCCTGGCGGCGCTCCTGTTCGGGGGACGCGTGGAGATCGTGCCGGACGACATCGCGCGCGATCCCGTCGCGCTCCTGGAGCATGTGCAGAAGACGGGGATCACCGTGCTCGAGAGCGTGCCGTCGCTGATCGAGGGCATGCTCCTGCAGCCGCCCGTGGCCTTGCCCCGGCTGCGCTGGATGCTTCCGACCGGTGAGGCGATGCCCCCGGAGCTGGCTCGCCTCTGGTTCGAGCGGTACCCGGATATCCCCCTGGTGAACGCCTACGGACCCGCGGAGTGCGCCGATGACGTCGCGCTGCATCGAATCGACGGACCTCCGCCGGCCGACGCGCTCCGCTTGCCGATCGGTCGCCCGACGGACAACACCCGCCTTTACGTGGTGGACGCCGCGCTGCGACCGGTCCCTGTCGGCGTGACGGGGGAGCTGTGCGTCGCCGGCGTCGGGGTCGGTCGTGGCTATCTCGGAGATCCCGCGCAGACCGCCGAGGTCTTCGTGCCCGATCCGTACGCGGAGGACGCAGGAGAGCGGCTGTACCGGACCGGCGATCTCGCGCGCTATCGCCCAGACGGCCTCCTCGAGTACGTGGGCCGCGTCGATCAGCAGGTGAAGATCCGCGGTCATCGGATCGAGCTCGGCGAGATCGAGGCGCGGCTCGTCGAGCACGACGGAGTCCGACAAGCCGCTGTGCTGGTGCGCGAGGACGCGCCCGGGGAGAAGCGGCTCGTGGGGTATCTCGTCCGCGCGGAGACCGCGGAGCCGGAGGCGCACGCGTTCCGGGAGCAGCTGCGCACATGGCTGAAAGGCGTGTTGCCGGAGTACATGGTTCCGCCGGTGTACGTGCTCCTGGATCAGCTTCCGCTGAACGCGAATGGGAAGGTGAACCGCAAGGCGCTGCCCGCGCCTGACACGCAGGACACGCAGAAGCGCTACGTGGCGCCGAGGAACGATCTGGAGCGAAGGCTCTCGGAGATCTGGTCCGAGGTGCTCGGGGTCGAGCGCGTCGGTGTCCACGACGACTTCTTCGAGCTGGGGGGCCACTCGCTCCTGGCCGTCCAGATCGCGTCGCGTGTTCGCCAGCGCCTCGCCATCGAGCTCCCCTTGAGCACGCTGTTCAAGGCGACATCGATCGCGTCGTTCGCCGAGATCATGGAGCGGGAATATGACGACTCCGATGCAGCCGCGGAGATGGCTGTGATGTCGGAGCTCTTGGAGGAGCTGGAGCAGGCCCAATGACCGAAGTCGCGAGCAGCAAGACCCGACAGATGAGAGAGATCGCCCTGCGCCTTTCGTCTCTCGCGCCCGATAAGCAGGATCTGTTTCTGATGCGCCTCGAGGAGAGGGGCATCGAGATCACCAAGCTGCCGATCGTCGCCGCGGGCAGGCCTGCGATCCTTCCGCTCTCGTATGCCCAGCGGCGCCTGTGGCTGATCGATCGGTGGAGACCAGGCACCGCGCTCTACAATCTCTCCTCCGTGCTCGTGCTGCGTGGCGAGCTCGACGTGGCGACGCTGACCCGAGCCATCGGCGCCGTCGTCGAGCGTCACGACGTGCTGAGGACGACCTTCGACGAGGTGGACGGGGAGCCGGCGCAGGTCATCGCGGCGGGCGCTTCGATCGACGTGCCCCGGATCGACCTCTCCGGATTGCCGGCGGAGGAGCGGCTCTCGCGAGCGCGCGCGCTGGCGGACGAGGCGGCGGCGGTCCCGTTCGACCTGCAGCGGGGCCCGCTGTTCAGGACGAAGCTCCTCTGCTTGTCGCCCGGCGAGCACTGGCTGGTCGTCACGATGCATCATATCGTGTCCGACGAATGGTCGAACGGGGTGCTGGCGTCCGAGCTCGCCCATGCATATCGGGCCTTCGTGCGCGGGAAGGACGCCGAGCTGCCGGAGCTCTCGATTCAGTACGCCGACTACGCGTTGTGGCAACGGCGCTGGCTGGAGGGCGCCGTGCTGGGCAAGCAGCTCGACTACTGGAAGAAGCAGCTCGGCACCGACGAGTACGCCTTGCTCCTGCCGACGGACTTTCCCCGTCCAGCGATACCGAGCCACCGGGGCGCAAACATCACGTTCGACGTTGGGAGCGCGCTCACCGGACGACTCTTCAGCTTCAGCAAGCAGCGCGGCGCGACCGTCTTCATGACGGTGCTCGCTGCGTTTCACGTGCTCCTGCATCGGACCTCGGGGCAGAGCGACATCCGGGTGGGCGTACCCACCGCGAACCGCAATCGGTCGGAGACCGAGGGGCTCGTCGGGTTCTTCGTCAACACGCAGGTGCTTCGAAGCACGGTGGTCGGCTCATCGTGCTTCGATGACTATCTGGCCTCGATCCGCAGCATGGTCGCCGAGGCCCAGAGCAACCAGGACGTGCCCTTCGAGCAGCTGGTCGAAGCCTTGCAGCCGCAACGCCGGCTCTCTCACGATCCGCTCTTCCAGGTCATGCTGTCCTGGCATCGGGAGGTCGCGGGGCATCTTCAGATCGACCACAATCTGGAGCTGATGCATGAGCCGTCGGTCGAGAGCCTCGCGAAGTTCGATCTGACGTTGCACATGACGGAGACGCCTCGCGGGCTCGTCGGCCAGTTCATCTACCGGACGGATCTCTTCAAGGAGCAGACGATCCAGCGGATGATCCAGCGGCTCAAGGTGCTGCTCGCCGACGTCGTGGAGAAGCCGACTCGCCCGATCGGCGTGCTGCGCTGGATGGACGCCGCGGAGCAGGAGCAGGCGGTCGGGCGCTGGAGCGCCGGGCCGTTTGCCGGGGAAGAAAAGGGCGTTCATGAGCTGATCGGTCGCGCGGCGGCGCTGCGCCCTGGAGCGGTGGCGCTGCGGGTCGAGGGGCGGGCGCTGAGCTACGGGGAGCTGGAGCGGAGCGCGAACCGGCTTGGCAACTGGCTGCGCGCCCGGGGGATAGGGCGCGAGGCGCGTGTCGGAGTGTGTCTTCCGCGCGGCGCGTCGCTGATCGTGGGGCTGTACGGGGTGCTGAAGAGCGGAGCGGCGTACGTGCCGATGGAGCCGACGCTGCCCGAGGCACGGCTGCGCGAGATGGTGGAGGACAGCGGGGCGCGCGTGGTGCTGGGCGAGGAGAGCGTCCGGCGGGCGCTCGCGGGGCGGGACGTGGAGGTCGTGTCGCCGGACGCGGCGGAGGTCGCCCAGGGGCCGGAGGAGGCGCTCAGCGCGGAGGTGTCGCCCGATGAGGCGGCGTACGTGATCTACACGTCGGGGTCGACGGGGCGGCCGAAGGGCGTCGTGGTGACGCACCGAGGGGTCGGGAGCTACGTGCAGGCGCTGCTGGAGCGGCTGTCGCTGCCCGAAGCGGCCAGCATGGCGATGGTGTCGACGGTGGGGGCAGATCTGGGCAATACGGTGCTGTTCGGCGCGCTGTGCTCGGGCCGCCCGCTTCACCTGCTGTCGGAAGAGCGGGTGTTCGATCCGGACGCGATGGCGGCGTACATGCATGAGCACGGGGTGGATGTGCTCAAGATCGTACCGAGCCATCTGAAGGGGTTGATGCACGCGGCGCGGCCGGAGCGCGTGCTGCCGCGGCACACGCTGGTGCTGGGCGGAGAAGCGACGCCGTGGGAGCTGGTGGAGAAGATCCAGCAGAGCGGCGGCTGCCGTATCGTCAATCACTACGGTCCGACGGAGACGACGGTGGGGGTGCTGACGCACGAGCACCGGGCGGAGCGAGCGGCGGAGAGCGTGACGCTGCCGCTGGGCCGCCCGCTGGCGAACAGCCAGGTCTACGTGCTCAGCGGCGACATGCAGCCGGTGCCGGTGGGCGTGATAGGAGAGATCTACGTCGGCGGCGCCGGCCTGGCGCGCGGGTACCTGAACCGCGCGGAGCTGACGGCGGAGCGCTTCGTGCCGAACCCGTACGGCAGCCGTGGAGAGAGGCTGTACCGGACGGGGGACCGAGCGCGCACGCTCGAGGATGGGAGCATCGAGTTCCTGGGGCGCGCCGACAACCAGGTGAAGGTGCGCGGCTACCGCGTCGAGCTCGGGGAGGTGCGCGCGGCGCTGCTCTCGGCGTCGTCCGCGGTGGCGGACGCGCATGTGCTCGTGCGCGAAGGTCAGGCGGGGAACGCGCGGCTCGTGGCGTACGTCATCGGGAAGGATGGCTATCGGGACAGCGACGCGCTTCGGGCGACGCTTGAAGCGCGGCTGCCGGAGCACATGGTGCCTGCCGAGTACGTCTGGCTGGAGAGCTTCCCGCTGACGGCGAACGGCAAGCTGGACCAGCGGGCGCTGCCCGCCCCGGGGCACGTGGAGACGCAGGTCGTGCTGCCGCGGAACGAGCTGGAGGAGAAGCTCGTCCAGATCTGGCGTGAGCTCCTGAAGGTCGAGCGCGTCGGCATCCACGACAGCTTCTTCAAGCTCGGGGGGGACTCGCTGCTCGGGTTTCAGATGATCGCGCTGGCCAGGAAATCGGGCGTCATGCTCGATATACAGGACCTGTTCGACCGTCACAGCATCGCCGAGCTATCGGCGTCGCTCGACACGGACGAAGCCGGCGACGGCGGGCGTGGAGGAGGCGACATCGAGGCCGTCGCGCGAGGCGGGCGGCTGCCCACCTCGTTCGGGCAGCGGCGTCTCTGGTTCTTGTGGCAGCTGTCGCCGGAGAGCGCGGCCTACAATGTGCCGATCGCCGTCAAGCTGCTGGGCGACCTCGAGATCGAGGCGCTTCAGAGCGCGTTCACGGCGCTCGTGTCCCGGCATGAGACGCTGCGAACCAGGTTCGAGCAAGAAGAAGGGCAGGTGTATCAGGTCGTCCTCGACGCCCATGCGGTCGAGATCCCCCTTCTCGATCTGAGCGGGCTCTCCGGCGTCGAGCGCGAGACGCGAGCGCGGGCTCTGGCGGAAGAGGAGGCGCGCCGCCCGTTCGATCTGCAGCGGGGCTGGCCGGTGCGGGTGGCGTTGCTGAAGCTCTCGGCCGAGGAGCACGTTCTGCTCGTGACGATGCACCACATCGTGTCGGACGGATGGTCGATGAACATCCTCGTGGAAGAGCTCGTGAAGCTCTATGGCGCGCATCGCGAGGCGAAGGCGGTCGAGCTGCCGAGCCTCCCGATACAGTACGCGGACTACGCCGTCTGGCAGCAGCGGTGGCTCGAGTCTGCCGAGTTCGAGCGGCAGCTCCAGTACTGGAAGGATCATCTGGGGCCGGAGCATACGGTGCTCGAGCTGGCCGCCGCGCATCCGCGCCCGGCCGTGCAGAGCTACCGAGGGGCGACGCTCCACGTCGAGCTCGGCGCCGAGCTGCTCGACCGCCTGAGAGCGCTCGCGCGAGAGAAGAGCGCGACCTTGTTCATGGTCCTGCTGGCGGCCTTCAAGGTGCTGCTGCACCGGTACTCGGGGCAAGAGCTGATCCGCGTCGGGGTCCCGCACGCGAACCGCAGTCATCCGCAGGTGGAGCCGCTCATCGGGTTCTTCGTGAACACGCACGTCCTGTGCACGAGGGTGAACGGCAGGACGACGTTCGAGGACTTGCTGCTGCAGGTGAGGGACGCTGTGCGTGGAGCGCAGGCGAACCAGAGCTTGCCTTTCGAGCAGCTCGTCGAGGCGCTCAACCCGCCGCGCAGCCTCAGCCACAACCCTTTGTTCCAGGTGCTCTACAACCACATCAAGCGGGAGCATCAGGCGCTGGGGCAGATGCCGGAGCTCACGGTCAAGAAGCTCGAGCAGGAGCCCGAGGCGACGCAGTTCGATCTCTCGATCGAGACGGAGGAGCAGGAGCGTTCGTTGCGCGCGAGCGTGACCTACAGCAAGGACCTCTTCGAGCGGGGGGGGATCGAGCGGCTCGTGTCGCACTGGAGGAACCTGCTCGACGCGGTCTTGTCGAACCCCGGCGCGCGCGTCGGAGAGCTCGCCCTGCTCGGCGAGTCGGAGCGCTCGGAGGCGCTCGTGACGTGGAACCAGACGCAGCATTCGTATCCGAGAGAGCGCTGCCTTCACGAGCTGATCGAGGAGCAGGTCGCCCGCACGCCGGAGGCGGTCGCGGTGTCGTACGGAGGACGGGCCTTGAGCTACGCAGCGTTGAATGCGCGAGCCAATCAGCTGGCGAGGAAGCTGCGCGAGCTCGGGGTCGGAGCGGACTCCCTGGTCGGCATCCATGTGGAGCGATCTCTGGAGATGATGGTCGGGCTCCTCGGGATCCTGAAGGCGGGTGGGGGGTACGTCCCGCTGGATCCGGAGTACCCGGCGGAGCGGCTCTCCACCATGGTGGAGGACGCGGAGCCAAAGGTGCTGCTGACGCAGGAGCGGCTGCTGGCGAGGGCGCCGAGCACGAGCGCCGCGGTGTGGTGCCTGGACCGGGACTGGGGTGAGGTGGAGGGTTATGACACCGAGGACCTGCCGAGCATCACGGCTCCGCAGAACCTCGTGTACTGCATCTACACCTCAGGATCGACCGGCAAGCCGAAGGGGGTGACGATCTGCCACCGCAGCCTCGTCAACTTCCTGAGCACGATGAAGGAGCGCCCCGGGGTGGGGCCGGAGGACCGGGTCCTGGGCTTGACGTCGCTGTCGTTCGACATCGCAGGGCTGGAGCTGTACCTGCCGCTGGTCGTGGGGGCGCGCGTGGTGCTGGTGGAGCGCGCGGCGGCGTCGGACGCAGAGGCGCTGATCGAGAGGGTGGCGAGCGAAGAGATCACGATCGTGCAGGCGACGCCGGCGACGTGGCGGATGCTGACCCGGTCGCGGGCCTTCGGCGCCATGCCGAGGTGCAAGGTGCTCTGCGGTGGGGAGGCGTTGCCGGAGGATCTTGCGCGAGAGCTCGTCCAGCGCTTCGAAGAGGTCTGGAACCTCTACGGTCCGACGGAGACCACGGTGTGGTCGTCCCGCCACGCGCTCGGCGTGAACAGCGCGGAGCCGCTGCTCGGGCGCCCGATCGGCAACACGGCGATCTACGTCCTCGACGAGGCGCTGAACCCTGTCCCGATAGGGGTCGCCGGGGATCTCTACATCGGCGGTGATGGGCTGGCACGTGGATACCATCGTCGCCCCGAGCTGACGGCGGAGCGCTTCGTGCCGAGCCCGTTCGGCGGCGCGTCCGGGGAGAGGCTGTACCGGACAGGGGATCTGGCGAGGTACCGCGCAGGAGGTGACATCGAGTACCTCGGCCGAAGCGACCATCAGGTGAAGGTCCGTGGGCACCGGATCGAGCTCGGCGAGATCGAGGCGAGCCTGCTCCGCGAGCAGAGGGTCAGGGAGGCGGTGGTCGTCGCACGGGAGGACGTGCCCGGCGAACGGCGGCTCGTCGCGTACGTCGTTCCGGCGCAGGCTGGGCTCACGTCGGCGGGGAGCGAGGAGACAGGGCGGTTCCGCGACGAGCTCCGCGCCGGCGTGAAGGCGGTGCTGCCCGAGTACATGGTGCCCGCCGTGTACGTGCTGCTCGACGGCTTGCCGCTGACCGCGAACGGGAAGGTGAACCGCAAGGCGCTCCCGGTGCCCGAGAGGAGCCATGTACAGACAGGCTATGTCGCACCCAGGAACGAGATCGAGCGAAAGCTGGCGGAGATCTGGTCCGACGTGCTCGGGGTCGAGCGCGTGGGGGTTCACGACAGGTTCTTCGATCTCGGCGGGCACTCGTTGTTGCTGACCCGGATGGCCTCACGGATCAGGGGCGACCTGGCCGTGGACCTGTCACTTCGTACTTTGTTCGAGGCTGGGTCGGTGGAGGAGCTCGCTCGTGTCGTGAGCCGAGATGCGAGCCAATCCGTCACAGACATCGACGTCGCTGCGATGTTCAAGAAGCTGGACGAGCTGGGGACTTCAGAATGAGCCACATCGATAACGCCGAGTCGACGCAGCTGAGGAAGGTCGCTGAACGCCTGTCGTCGCTGCCGGAGGACAAGCAGAGGCTGTTCGTCGAGTGGCTGACCGATCAAGGGATAGACGCGGCGCGGCTCCCGATCGTGGTGAACAAGCGGCCCGCCCGCGTGCCCCTCTCGTTCGCGCAGCAGCGTCTCTGGATCATCGATCAGCTGCAGCCAGGCACCCCGCTGTACAACATGCCGAGCGTGCTCACCCTGCGCGGTGAGCTCGACGTCGCGGCCCTCGAGGGCGCGATCGGCAAGCTGGTCGAGAGGCACGAGGCGCTGCGCACGACCTTCGCGGAGGAGGACGGGCATCCCGTCCAGGTGGTCTCCCCGACAGCGCCGGTCGCGCTCGCTCAGGTCGATCTGTCGGAGCTCTCGGAGGCAGAGCGCGCCTCGCGGGCGCGCGACCTGGCGAACGAGGAGGCCCGCCTCCCCTTCGTGCTGCAGCAGGGCCCGCTCCTGCGAGCGAAGCTCGTGCGGCTGTCCCGGCGAGAGCATCGTCTGCTGCTGACGATGCATCACATCATCACCGACGAGTGGTCCAACAATATCCTGATCGCGGAGTTCATGGAGCTCTATGACGCGATACAGAGCGGCCGCCGTCCTTCGCTGCCCAGCTTGCCGATCCAGTATGCCGATTACGCCCTATGGCAGCGGCGCTTGTCGGCCGGGCCGACAATGGAGAAGCAGCTGAGCTATTGGAGGACGGAGCTCGGGGCAGAGGAGTACGCGCTCGCGCTGCCGGCCGACGGGAAGCCGCCGGTGATCGCGGGGCATCGAGGCGCGGATCACTGGTTCGAGCTCGGGGGCGAGCTGACCGAGGCGCTCGCCGCGCTCGCGAAGCAGCACAACGCCACGTTGTTCATGACGGTGCTGGCCGGGTTCAGCCTCTTCTTGTCCCGTTACGCTGGGCAGAAGGACGTTCGCGTCGGCGTACCGGTGGCGAACCGTCATCGGGCGGAGATAGAAGGGGTGGTCGGCTTCTTCGTCAACGCGCAGGTGCTGCGGACCCTCGTTGACAGCTCGAGGAGCTTCTCCGAGCACATCGAGCGGGTCCGTCAGACGGTCGCCGGCGCTCAGTCCAACCAGGACTTGCCGTTCGAGCGGCTCGTCGAGGCGCTGCAGCCAGAGCGACGGAACGACAACTCACCGCTGTTCGACGTCCTGTTCTCGTGGCATCGAGAGGCCGACGAGCTCAGCCGCGCGATCCGCGGGCTCGAGGTGAGCTGGGAGCGGCCTGAGCAGCATGTCGCAAGGTTTGGCCTGACGTTGCACGTGACGGAGACGCCGCGGGGGCTTTCGTGCCGCTTCGTTTACCGGACGGACCTGTTCCGGGCGCAGACGATCGCGCGGATGGGCGAGACGCTGAGGGTGCTGCTCGCCGACGCCGTGGCGAAGCCGACTCGCCCGATCGGCGTGCTGCGCTGGATGGACGCCGCGGAGCAGGAGCAGGCGGTCGGGCGCTGGAGCGCCGGGCCGTTTGCTGGGGAAGAAAAGGGCGTTCATGAGCTGATCGGTCGCGCGGCGGCGCTGCGCCCTGGAGCGGTGGCGCTGCGGGTCGAGGGGCGGGCTCTGAGCTATGGGGAGCTGGAGCGGAGCGCGAACCGGCTTGGCAACTGGCTGCGCGCCCGGGGGATAGGGCGCGAGGCGCGTGTCGGGGTGTGTCTGCCGCGCGGCGCGTCGCTGATCGTGGGGCTGTACGGGGTGCTGAAGAGCGGAGCGGCGTACGTGCCGATGGAGCCGACGCTGCCCGAGGCACGGCTGCGCGAGATGGTGGAGGACAGCGGAGCGCGCGTGGTGCTGGGCGAGGAGAGCGTCCGGCGGGCGCTCGCGGGGCGGGACGTGGAGGTCGTGTCGCCGGACGCGGCGGAGGTCGCCCAGGGGCCGGAGGAGGCGCTCAGCGCGGAGGTGTCGCCCGATGAGGCGGCGTACGTGATCTACACGTCGGGGTCGACGGGGCGGCCGAAGGGCGTCGTGGTGACGCACCGAGGGGTCGTGAGCTACGTGCAGGCGCTGCTGGAGCGGCTGTCGCTGCCCGAAGCGGCCAGCATGGCGATGGTGTCGACGGTGGGGGCAGATCTGGGCAATACGGTGCTGTTCGGCGCGCTGTGCTCGGGCCGCCCGCTTCACCTGCTGTCGGAAGAGCGGGTGTTCGATCCGGACGCGATGGCGGCGTACATGCATGAGCACGGGGTGGATGTGCTCAAGATCGTGCCGAGCCATCTGAAGGGGTTGATGCACGCGGCGCGGCCGGAGCGCGTGCTGCCGCGGCACACGCTGGTGCTGGGAGGAGAAGCGACGCCGTGGGAGCTGGTGGAGAAGATCCAGCAGAGCGGCGGCTGCCGTATCGTCAATCACTACGGTCCGACGGAGACGACGGTGGGGGTGCTGACGCACGAGCACCGGGCGGAGCGAGCGGCGGAGAGCGTGACGCTGCCGCTGGGCCGCCCGCTGGCGAACAGCCAGGTCTACGTGCTCAGCGGCGACATGCAGCCGGTGCCGGTGGGCGTGATAGGAGAGATCTACATCGGGGGCGCCGGCCTGGCGCGCGGGTACCTGAACCGCGCGGAGCTGACGGCGGAGCGCTTCGTGCCGAACCCGTACGGCAGCCGTGGAGAGAGGCTGTACCGGACGGGGGACCGAGCGCGCACGCTCGAGGATGGGAGCATCGAGTTCCTGGGGCGCGCCGACAATCAGGTGAAGGTGCGCGGCTACCGCGTCGAGCTCGGGGAGGTGCGCGCGGCGCTGCTCTCGGCGTCGTCCGCGGTGGCGGACGCGCATGTGCTCGTGCGCGAAGGTCAGGCGGGGAACGCGCGGCTCGTGGCGTACGTCATCGGGAAGGATGGATATCGGGACAGCGACGCGCTTCGGGCGGCGCTTGAAGCGCGGCTGCCGGAGCACATGGTGCCTGCCGAATACGTCTGGCTGGAGAGCTTCCCGCTGACGGCGAACGGCAAGCTGGACCAGCGGGCGCTGCCCGCCCCGGGGAACGTGGAGACGCAGGTCGTGCTGCCGCGGAACGAGCTGGAGGAGAAGCTCGTCCAGATCTGGCGTGAGCTCCTGAAGGTCGAGCGCGTCGGCATCCACGACAGCTTCTTCAAGCTCGGGGGGGACTCCATCCTGGCGCTCCAGGCCGTCTCTCGCGCGAGGAAGGTCGGGATCAAGCTCACACCGAAGCAGCTGTTTGAACATCAGACGGTCGCCGAGGCGGCGAGGGTCGCGACGCCTCTCGTCACCGCGCGCGCCGCGCGCGAGGGCTCGGGCGAGAGCGCGGCAGGGGACGTGGAGCTGACGCCTATCCAGAGGTGGTTCTTCGAGCAGGAGATCCCGGCGCCGCATCACTGGAACCAGTCGCTGCTGCTGGAAGTGCGGGGTGATCTGGATGTCGCGCTCTTGGAGAGCGCGCTCCAGCGGCTCGCCGTTCACCACGACGCGCTCAGGCTGCGCTACCGCAGGGAGGGAGGCCAGTGGAAGCAGCGCTATGGCACGGGGGCACAGCCGGTCTTCGCTCGTCGTGTCGATCTGAGCGCCGAAACCGATGTCGCGGCGGCGATCGGACGCGCGGTGGAGGCCGCGCAGCGCAGCCTCGATCTGGCGAAGGGGCCGCTGCTGCGAGCCGTGTACATGGATCTCGGAGGGCAGCCGGGCCGACTGCTGCTGACCATCCATCACCTGGTGGTCGACGGCGTGTCCTGGCGAGTCCTCCTGGAAGATCTGCGAACGGCGTACCAGCAGCTGAAGGCCGGCGATGAGGTGGTGCTGCCCGAGAAGACCAGCTCGTTCAAGCAGTGGTCGCAGGCGGTGGCCAGGCACGCCCGGCGTGAGACGATCGGAGAGGAGCTGGCGTACTGGCAGCGCGTGGTCCAAGGGACGGAGCCGAGCCTGCCAGCCGCGAACCCACGGGGGATAAACAGCGTGGGCTCGGCGAGGGTGGTCAGCGTCGAGCTGGATGAATCCGACACGCATCGGCTGCTCTCGGAGGCCACACGCGCCTATCGCACCCAGGTCAATGACCTGCTGCTCACAGCGCTGTCGCACGCGCTCTGCGAGTGGGGTCGACGAGACAGCGTGCTCATCGAGCTGGAGGGCCACGGCAGAGAGGATCTCTTCGAGGGGATCGACGTCACCCGCACCGTCGGCTGGTTCACGACCCTGTATCCCGTCCGGTTGACGCCAGAGAGCGGCGATCTCGGCCGATCCATCAAGGGCATCAAGGAGCAGCTGAGGAGCGTTCCGAACAAGGGATTCGGCTACGGGGTGCTGCGCTTCCTGAGCGCCGGCGGGAGGACGCTCGCGGAAGGCGCCAACCCGCAGGTCACGTTCAACTACCTCGGACGGTTCGAACACCTCTTCGAGGGCGATGCGCTGTTCCGTATAGCGAAGGAGCCCGCTGCTCGGCCCCGGGACCCCGAGAGCGCGCGGCGCACCTGGCTGGCCGTCGAGGCCTTGATCCATGATGGGCAGCTCAGGATCGACTTCGTCTATAGCTCGGCGATTCATGAGGACGCGCATGTGAAGTCCCTCGCGGATCTCTGGCTTCATCATTTGCAGACGATCCTGGAGCACTGCGCCACGGTCCAGCTCGGAGGAGCGACGTCATCGGATTTCCCGCTGCTGCGCGCGCCTCAGGCCGCCATCGATTCCATCGGGATCGATCTCCGGAACGTGGAGGACATCTACCCGATGACGCCCATGCAGCAGGGCCTGATGATGCACTCCCTGCTGAGCGCCGGGTCCGGCGTCTACCACATGCAGAACGTCTATCGGGTCAAGAGGCCGCTCGACCCGAGCGCGTTCGTCGAGGCCTGGAGCCGCGTCGTGCAGCGGCATCCGATCCTGCGCACGGCGTTCGTTCTTCATGAAGGCATCGGATCGGTTCAGATCGTGTACGGAGACGTGAGCGCGTGGTCCGAGTGCTTGGACTGGAGGACGCTCGGGGACGAAGAGCGGGCCGAGGCGCTCGACAGGATCCTCGAGGACGAGCTGAGGCTGGGCTTCGACCTGTCGAAGCCACAGCTGTTCAGGATGCGGCTCATCCACGTGAGCGAGAGCGAGATGTACATCACGAGCAGCTACCATCACATCCTGGTGGATGCGTGGTGCAGCTCGCTCGTGCTGCGTGATTTCGCCGCCTGTTATCAGGCCATCGTCGAGGGACGAGAGCCGAAGCTGCCGTCCGTGCCGCGCTTCAGGGCGTACGTGGAATGGCTGATGCGAAGGGACGCCGACGAAGCGCGCGCGTTCTGGAGACAGGAGCTGGAGGGTCTGCAGTACCCCACGCCGCTCCCCTTCACCACCGTGTCGGACGAAGGCGAGCTGTCGAATCGACAGGTCGGCGACTGTCACGTCCACTTGACTGAAGAGTCGACGGCGCGGATCCTGGCGTCGTCGAAGCGCTGGGGGCTGACGCCGAACACCCTCGTTCAGGCCGCCTGGGCGCTGGTGCTCTCCCGCCACTCCGGTCTGGATGACGTCGTGTTCGGCGTGACGGTCGCCGGACGCCCGGCGGATCTGGACGGGGTGGAAGCCATCGTCGGGCTATTCATTCACAGTATCCCTCTCCGTGTCCGGGTGGACCGGAGGAAGGACATTTCATCCTGGATTCGTGAAGTCTTTCAGAAGAACGCGCAGATCCGTCCGTTCGAGTACCTGCCGCTCACGGATATCCGGTTGTGCAGCGCGGTGCGTGGGACATCTCTGTTTCACAGTCTCCTCGTCTTCGAGAACGCGCCGATCGACGCGGAGGCCGCCGAGGGGGCGGCTGCCTTCGCGCTGGAGAGCGTCAGAAGCCGGACCCACACCAATTACCCGGTGACGATCGAGGTGTTCCCGGGCAGTCGCTTCCGGATCCGGCTCTCGTATCATCGTGAGATCCTCGGCGGGGAGGAAGCGGAGGCGCTCCTCCGGCACCTGCAGGGGGCGCTGGAGCAGCTGGCGGACGGCTCCGACAAGCGCGTTGAAGACATCTCGATCGCCAGCGAGGTCGAGCGGAAGGTCCTCGAGGGGACCAACGCGACGCGAATGGAGTATCCAGCGGATCGTTGCCTGCACGAGCTGATCGAGCAGCAGGTGAGGCGCACGCCGGAGGCCATCGCGGCGTCGTACGAGGGCGAGCTCCTGAGCTACGCGGCGCTGAACGCGAGGGCCAATCAGGTGGCGCGGAGGCTGCGCGCGCTCGGCGTCGGGCCGGGCGTGCTGGTCGGCATGTTCGTTGAGCGGTCCCTCGAGATGATGATCGGGCTTCTCGGGATCTTGAAGGCGGGCGGCGGTTATGTGCCGCTGGATCCAGAGTATCCGGCGGAGCGCCTCGCCTACATGGTGCGCGACGCGCAGCCGACGGTGCTCTTGACGCAGGAGCGATTGCTGGAGAGGGCGCCCAGCACGCAGGGCGTGGTGTGGTGCCTCGACCGTGACTGGATCGAGGCGGATGGCCTCGGGACGGGCGACCTGCCGAGCCTGACACACCCGGAAGATCTGGCGTACTGCATCTATACTTCAGGCTCCACCGGCAGGCCGAAGGGGGTCGTCGTCTGCCACCGCTCCGTCGTCAACTTCCTGAGCACGATAAGGGAGAGCCCCGGTCTCGATGCCAGCGATCGGGTCCTGGGTCTGACCTCGCTGTCGTTCGACATCGCGGGGCTGGAGCTGTACCTGCCGCTCCTCGTGGGAGCGCGCGTGGTTCTGGTCGGGCGAGAGGCGGCATCGGACGCCGAGGCGCTCCTGGAGCACGTGGGGAGGGAGGGCATCACGGTCATGCAGGCGACGCCCGCGACGTGGCGGATGTTGAGCCAATCGCCGGGGTTCGGCGCGATGCCGAGATGCAAGGTGCTGTGCGGAGGAGAGGCTCTGCCGGCGGATCTGGCGGGCAGGTTGATCCAGCACGCGGGCCGCGTCTGGAACCTGTACGGCCCCACGGAGACGACGATCTGGTCGTCGCGCCACGCGCTCGACAGCGATCGCCCCGAGCCGCTCCTCGGGCGTCCTATCGGGAACACGACGATGTTCGTGCTGGACGAGAGGATGAGTCCGGCGCCCGTGGGCGTGGTGGGAGAGCTCTACATCGGCGGAGATGGGCTGGCTCGAGGCTATCTCCATCACCCTGAGCTGACGGCCGTGCGCTTCGTTCCGAACCCGTTCGGCGGGGTGGCCGGCGAGAGGTTGTACCGGACAGGGGACCTCGTGAGGTATCGCCCGGACGGGTGCATCGAGTACATCGGCAGGTGCGACCATCAGGTCAAGATCCGAGGGCACCGCATCGAGCTCGGAGAGATCGAGGCACGGCTCCTGGAGCAGGACGGGGTGCGCGCGGCCGTGGCGGTCGCGCGCGAGGACGCACCCGGAACGAAGCGGCTTGTCGCGTATGTGGTGCCGGCGCTGGCCGGCCTGGAGTCGGAGACCGGCGAAGCGCCGCGGCGCTTCCGCGAGGAGCTCCACCAGGCGCTGAAGGCGGCGCTGCCCGAGTACATGGTGCCGTCCGTTTATGTGCTGCTGGCGGAGCTCCCGCTGACGGCGAACGGCAAGGTGAACCGCAACGCGCTGCCTCTGCCCAGGGAGAGCCAGGTGCAGAAGGACTACGTTGCGCCGAGGAGCGAGCTGGAAAAGCGCCTCCTCGAGATCTGGTCCGAGGTGCTCGGCGTCGAGCGCATCGGCGTCCGCGACAGCTTCTTCGAGCTCGGGGGCCACTCGCTCCTGGTCGCCCAGGTGGTGTCGCGCGTGCGAAAGCAGCTCGACGTGGAGTTGCCGCTGCGGGCCCTGTTCGAGGCGAGGACGGTCGTCGAGCTCGCCGCTCGGGTCGAGCAGGCGCAGCGAGAGGGCGTGAAGAGCCGGAGGCCGCCGCTCCGCCCCGTGGGCCGTGATCGACGGTTGCCGCTCTCCTACGCGCAGCAGCGGCTGTGGTTCCTCTGGCAGCTTTCGCCGGAGAGCGCGGCGTACAACATCGCGAGGGTCGTGCGGCTCCGGGGAGACTGGAAGCTGGACGCGCTGACAAGGACGTTCTCTACCCTGGTCGCGCGGCACGAGGCGCTCCGTACGAGGTTCGAGCAAGAGGCGGGGCAGGGCTACCAGGAGGTCGTCGACGCCGGCAACGTCGAGGTGGTGGTCGTGGATCTTCGCGGCGTCGCGGAGAGCGACCGAGAGAACCGAGCTCGCGAGCAGGCGAAGGAGGAGATCGGTCGCCCGTTCGATCTCCCCGCCGGCTCCCTCCTGCGCGTCAAGGTGCTGAGGCTCGCGGATCAGGAGCACGTGCTCGTGGTGACGATGCACCACATCGTGTCGGACGCGTGGTCGATGAACGTGCTCGTGGAGGAGTTTGCGCGCCTGTACAGGTCCGTGAGCGAGGGGGTCGAGCCGGAGCTGCCGAGCCTTCCGATCCAGGTCGCAGACTACGCCGTGTGGCAGCGAGCGTGGTTGGAATCGGGAGAGCTCCGGCGTCAGCTCGCGTACTGGGAAGCACAGCTCGGAACGCAGCATCCGATGCTGGAGCTGCCGTCGGATCGCCCGCGACCGGCCTTCCAGAGCCATCGAGGTGCGACTTGTCGGTTCGAGGTCGACCCGGTCTTGCTGCGCCGCTTGAGGGACCTCGCGCACGCGAAGCAAGCGACCTTGTTCGTGGTGCTGCTGGCTGCGTTCAAGGTGCTCTTGTATCGTTACTCCGGACAGAACGAGATTCGGGTGGGGGTGCCCATCGCGAACCGTGCCGCGGTGGAGGTGGAGCGGGTCGTCGGCCTCTTCGTCAACACGCAGGTGCTGCGATCGGATGTCCGGTGGAGCATGAGCTTCGGGGAGATGCTGGACGCCGTGAGGGCGGCGGCGCTCGAGGCTCAGATGAACCAGGATCTCCCGTTCGAGCACCTGGTCGAGGCGCTGAACCCGCAGCGGAGCATGAGCCACAACCCGCTGTTCCAGGTGATGTTCAATCATCAGCGAGCGAGACGGACGCCGCTGGACACGCCGGCAGGCCTTCGGATCGAGGACGTGGATCTCGGCGGCGGGACGACCCAGTTCGATCTGACGCTCGCGACAGAAGAGGACGAGTCTGGGCTGCACGCGTCGCTGACGTACAGCACCGACCTGTTCGACGGCGCGACGATCGACCGGATGGCGCGGCACTGGATGAACCTGCTCGGGGCCATCGTGTCGAACCCGGACGCGCGCGTCGGTCGGCTGCCCCTGCTCGACGCGTCGGAGCGCTCGGACGTGCTCGAGATGTGGAACGGGGCGCGGAACGAGGTCCCGGCAGAGCCCCGAGCCATGCTGGCGAAGGGCGCCGCGGACGCGGAGCTCCGACCCATGTCAGCCCAGCGCTGCCTGCACCAGCTGATCGAGGAGCAGGCTGGGCGCACTCCGGCAGCTACGGCGGTGTCGTGCGACGGCGACGCCCTGACGTACGCCGAGCTGAACGCGCGAGCAAACCGGCTGGCGAGCAAGCTGCGAGAGCTCGGGGTGGGGCCGGATGTCCTCGTGGGCATCTGCGTGGAGCGCTCGATCGAGATGGTCATCGGCCTGCTGGCGATCCTGAAGGCTGGCGGCGCGTATCTGCCGCTCGATCCGGATTATCCGCCTGAGCGGCTCGCGTACATGGTGAGCGACGCGCGACCCCGGGTGGTCCTGACGCAGGCCGCGCTCCTCGGGAGGCTCCCGGAGGGGGACAGCGCGGTCTGGTGCCTGGACCGCGACGTCCGCGAGATCGAGGGCTACAGCGGAGAGGATCTGGAGACCTCGACCCACCCGGAGAACCTCGCCTATTGCATCTACACGTCGGGCTCCACCGGCAGGCCGAAGGGGGCGCTGCTCTCCCACCACAACGTGCTGCGGTTGTTCGAGGTGACGGAGGCGTCGTTCCGCTTCAACGCCTCCGACGTGTGGACGCTGTTTCATTCGTACGCCTTCGACTTTTCGGTGTGGGAGATCTTCGGGGCGCTGCTCCACGGCGGGAAGCTGGTCGTCGTCCCCTATTACACGAGTCGCTCGGCAGACGAGTTCTATCAGCTCTTGTGTCGGGAAGGCGTGACCGTGCTGAACCAGACGCCATCGGCGTTCCGCCAGCTCATGCACGTGGCGGAGCTGCGGGGGGACGCCGCGCCGAGACCGCCGCTGCGCTACGTCGTGTTCGGCGGTGAAGCGCTGGAGGTGGGCAGCCTGGGCCCGTGGTTCGCGCGCTTCGGGGACCGGTCACCGCAGCTCGTCAACATGTACGGCATCACGGAGACGACGGTCCATGTGACCTATCGACCCTTGACCGCGCAGGACGCGCGGGGCGCCTCCGTGAGCCCGATCGGCCGGCCGATCGGGGACCTCACCTGGTACCTGCTCGACGCGGAGCTCAAGCCAGTCCCGGCCGGCGTCGTGGGTGAGCTCTATGTCGGAGGAGCCGGGTTGGCGCGTGGATACCTGAACCGGCCGGAGCTCACGGCGGAGCGCTTCGTGCCGAACCCGTTCTGCGAGGCGCCCGGCGAGCGCCTGTACCGGACAGGAGATCTGGCGAAGTACCGAGCGGATGGCGCCGTCGAGTACATCGGGCGAATCGATCATCAGGTCAAGATTCGCGGGTACAGGATCGAGCTCGGGGAGATCGAGGCGCGGCTCGCCGAGCAGAGCGGGGTGAAGCGAGCCGTTGTCCTCGGGCGTGAGGGCGACGGGGGAGAGAAGCGGCTCGTGGCGTACGTGGTCCCGGCGCAGGCTGGCCTCTCGTCCGCGGCGGCCGAGGAGGCCCGGGGCTTCCGTGACAGGCTCCGCGCGGCGCTCCTCGCGGCGCTCCCGGAGTACATGGTGCCGGCCGCGTATGTGCTCCTGGATGAGCTACCGCTGACCTCGAACGGGAAGGTGGATCGCGCGGCGTTGCCCCTGCCTCAAGGGGACCAGGTGCAGAGGAGCTACGTCGCGCCGAGGAGCGAGCTCGAACGGAAGCTGGCCGAGATCTGGTCCGAGGTGCTCGGCGTGGAGAGCGCGGGCATCCACGATGACTTCTTCGAGCTGGGAGGGCATTCGCTGCTGGCGACTCAGGTGATCTCGCGGGTCAGGAGCGCCCTCGAGGTGGAGCTGCCGCTGCGGGCGCTGTTCGAGGGACGGACTCTGGTCGAGTTCGCCGGGCGCGTCGAGGAGGCTGTCGCTCTCGGCGCGAAGGGCCCTCGCTCGACCCTCGTTCGTGTGGACCGAGGGCAGCGCCAGCCGCTCTCTTATGCACAGCAGCGACTGTGGTTCCTGTGGCAACTGGAGCCGGAGAGCGCGGCGTACAACGTGCCGTTCGCCGTGAAGCTCGTGGGAGGGGTGAACCCGGAGGCCCTGGCGGACACCTTCGCTGCGCTGGTCGAGCGTCACGAGGCGCTGCGCACGACGTTCGGGCAGGAGGACGGACAGGGCTACCAGGTGATCCGCGATGCCGCTCGGCTGGCCATCCCCAGGGTGGACCTCCGCGGGCTCCCGGGCGCAGAGCGCGAGCGGCGCGCGCGCGAGCTGGCCGAAGAGGAGGCCTCTCGGCCGTTCGACCTCGAGCGAGACGAGCTGCTTCGGGTGACGTTGCTGGAGCTCTCGGACAGCGAGCATGTGCTGCTCGTGACGATGCACCATATCGTGTCCGACGGCTGGTCGATGAGCATCCTGGTCAAGGATTTCGTCACGCTGTATCGTGCGTACAGCGAGGGCCGGTCGCCGGCGTTGTCGAGCTTGCCGGTACAGTATGTCGACTACGCGTCATGGCAGCGTCGACGGTTCGAGTCAGGGGAGCTCGCAGGGCAGCTCGCGTACTGGAAGGAGCGGCTCGGGACCGAGCACCCGGTGCTCTCGCTGCCGGCGGATCACCCGAGGCCCTCGGCGCAGAGCTACCGCGGCGCGAAGCACAGCTTCGAGCTCTCCACCGAGCTCTCCGGACGGCTGAGGGCGCTGGCGCAGGAGCGGGGCGCCACGCTGTTCATGGTGCTCCTCGCGGCGTTCAAGGTGCTCCTCCATCGGTACTCAGCGGAGGAGGAGATCCGCGTCGGCGTGCCGAACGCGAACCGCAACCACCTGGAGGTGGAGCCGCTGATCGGGGTCTTCGTCAATACGCATGTGCTTCGAACCCACCTCGACGCAGGCCTGAGCTTTGAAGACGCGCTGGAGAGGGTGAAGGACGCCGTGCTCGGAGCGCAGGCGCATCAGGACGTGCCGTTCGAGAAGCTCGTCGAGGCGCTCAACCCGGAGAGGAGCTTGAGCCGCACACCTCTGTTCCAGGTGATGCACAATCACGAGCGGCGATCGTACGAGGCCCTCGGTGAGCTGGATGAGCTCAGGATGGAGGCGCTCGAGCTCAAGGGCGGCACGACGCAATTCGACATGTCCCTGGACACGGCGGAAGAGGGGGACAGGCTGTACGCGTCGTTCACATACAGCACGGACCTGTTCGAGCGCGGGACGATCGAGCGGATGGCGGAGCACTGGAGGGTGCTGCTCGAGTCGATCACCTCCGTTCCAGAGGAGAGGATCGGCCGGCTTCCGCTGCTGAGCGACGCGGAGCGTACGGCGCTGATCCGGAAGGGGAGAGCGACGCGCGACGGCGCTGCTGCTCGCCAGGAGCGTCGCGCGTGGACGTCCTACGCGAGCCTGTTCGAGGAGCGGGTCGCTCGGCACCCTGACCGGGTGGCCGCTGCGGACGGCGCGCGAGCGCTGACGTTCTCCGAGCTGAACATCGCCAGCAACCGCGTCGCGCACGCGCTGATCGGCGAGGGGGTGGGCCTGGACGACGTGGTGGCGATCCTGGACGACCGGAGCGTCGATCTGCTCAGCATGATCCTCGGGACGCTCAAGGCAGGGGCCGGGTACCTTCCGCTGGACCCACGCCATCCAGCTCAGCGCGTCCGCCAGATCCTGGAGTCCGGCCGCCCGCGCGTGGTGCTGGCGACCGAATCCTTCCGGCTCCTCTTGCAAGAAGCATTGTCGTCCGCCTCAGGGGACGACCTCCCCAAGGTGATGTTCCTGGAGTCGATGCGCCGGATGGCGCTGCCCGAGCATGACCCGGGAATCTACAGCGGACCGGCGAACCTCGCCTATGTCATCTACACCTCTGGGTCCACCGGGAGGCCCAAGGGCGTCATGGTGGAGCAGCGCGGCATGTTGAACAACCAGCTGAGCAAGGTCCCGTACCTCGACCTGGGGGAGCGAGACGTGATCGCGCAGACGGCGTCACAGTGCTTCGACATCTCTGTATGGCAGTTCCTCACGGGGCCGCTCTGCGGCGCGCGCGTCGAGATCGTGCCTGACGACGTTGCGCATGACGGCGTGGCGTTGTTCGACTACGTGACCCGGCGCGGAATCACGGTGCTGGAGAGCGTCCCGGGTCTGATCCGGAGCGCGCTGTCCAGCGGATCTCTGCCGAGCGCGGCGCGGCTCCCGCTCCGCTGGCTGCTCCCGACGGGAGAGGCCCTTCCGGTCGAGGTGGCCGAGATGTGGTTCGACCAGTACCGAGGGGTGCCGCTGGTCAACGCCTACGGTCCGGCGGAATGCTCGGATGACGTCGCGCTGTATACCCTGCGTGGCGCTCCGGAGGAGAAGACGCCGTATGTGGCCGTCGGCTTCCCCGTGGACGGCACCGAGCTGTACATCGTCGATCAGCACCTCGATCTGGTGCCGGCGGGCGTGACGGGCGAGCTCTGCGTGGCGGGCGTCGGCGTCGGACGCGGCTACCTGCAGGACGCGGCGCGGACCGCGGAGTCGTACGTCGCAAACCCCTTCAGCGACACCCCCGGACAGCGGATGTACCGAACCGGGGATCTGGCGCGCTACAGGCCAGACGGCGTGATCGAGTACGTTGGCCGGAAGGATCATCAGGTCAAGATCCGAGGCTACCGCGTCGAGCCCGGAGAGATCGAAGCCCGGCTGCTTCAGGCGGATGAGGTCGAGGATGCGGTGGTCGTCCTCCGGGAGGACACGCCCGCGGAGAAGCGGCTCGTGGCGTACGTCGTCCCGAAGCAGCCGAGCCTCGCGTCTCCGGGGACGGAAGACGAGGCGCGCCTCCGCGAGGCGCTCCGCGCGCAGCTGAAGGCGGCGGTGCCGGAGTACATGGTGCCGAGCTTCTTTGTCCTGCTGGAGAGGCTCCCGCGGACACCGAACGGCAAGGTCGATCGCAAGGCGCTGCCGGCGCCCGATCTGACCCATGTGCAGAAGCCTTATATCGAAGCTCGTGGCGAGATCGAGGCGGCGCTCGCGGCGATCTGGCGAGAGGCTCTCCACATCGAGAGGGTTGGCCTCCACGACAACTTCTTCGAGCTCGGCGGCGACTCGATCGTGGCCCTCATGGTGGTGGGCAAGGCGCGGAACATCGGTATCCGCATCACGCCGAAGGATCTGTTCCAGCACCAGACGCTCGAGGCGCTGGCCGCGGTAGCGGGGGCGATGGCGCCGGCGAGCGTCGAGCAGGATCACGCGTCGGGAGAGGTCGGCCTCACGCCCATCCAAGGCTGGTTCTTCGAGCAGCAGCTGGCCGAGATGCACCACTGGAACCAGTCGGTGCTGCTGGAGATCCACGGGCGCTTCGACGTCGACCTGCTGAAAAGAGCGCTCGACCAGATCGTCGAGCACCACGACGCGCTGCGGCTTCGGTATCGACTGGAAGGAGGCCGCTGGAAGCAGTGGTACAGCGAATCGAACCAGCCGGAGACGTGCTGGCGCGTGGACCTGAGCGGCGAGCCGGACGTCGCCGCGGCGATCACGCGCACGGCGAATGAAGCGCAGCGCAGCCTCCATCTGGAGGAAGGGCCGCTGTTGCGGGCCGTGTACATGGATCTCGGAGCTGCGCGCCCGGGACGCCTGCTCCTGGTGATTCACCACATGATCGTCGACGGCGTTTCATGGAGAATCCTGCTGGAGGACCTCCAGGTGGTGTACGAGGGGCTCCTGTCCGGCGTGCCCGCTCGTCTGCCGGTCAAGAGCAGCTCGTTCCGGCGCTGGTCCCGGGTGCTGGAGGAGCACGCGGAGCGCGGCGGCTTCGATCGGGAGCTGGAGTACTGGCGAGGCGTGGTGGGACAGGCGCCGGCCGAGCTGCCGGCGATGAACCCGAGAGGGGAGAACCTGGTGGCCCTGGCTCGCACGACGACCGTGGAGCTCGACGCCGCCGAGACGGCGCGGCTCTTGACCCAGGCCCCTCACGCGTACCGGACGCAGGTGAACGACCTCTTGCTGACCGCGCTGGCGTACACGCTGTGCGAGTGGTCCGCCGAGGAGAGCGTGCTCATCGAGCTCGAAGGGCACGGGAGGGAGGATCTGTTCGAGGGCCTGGACGTCACGCGGACCGTGGGGTGGTTCACCTCGGTATATCCGGTCCGGCTGACGCCGGATCGAGGCGGCCTGGACGCCTCGATCAAGAGCATCAAGGAACAGCTGCGGCAGGTGCCGAACAAGGGCATCGGGTATGGGGTGCTGCGTTACCTGAGCGAGAAAGGGAGCGATCTGGCCACCGGTCCCGAGCCGCGGGTCAGCTTCAACTACCTCGGACAGTTCGATCAGGTGCTCGGAGCGGGCGGGATGTTTCGACCGGCCTCGGAGTCCACGGGGACGTCGAGGGGCGGAGGAAATGCCCGTGACCGATGGCTGGAGGTCAACGGCATGGTGGCGGGCGGGCGCCTCTTGCTGGAATGGACCTTCAGCGCGGCCATCCACGACACGAGGCAGATCGAGCTCCTGGCGGAGCGATACATTCACTGGCTGCAAGAGCTGATCCGGCATTGCGTGAGTGAGGACGCCGGAGGCGTCACTCCCTCGGACTTCCCGGAGGTCGCCCTCGCTCAGGACGAGCTGAACTCGCTCTTTGACGACTGAGCCCCGCGGCATCGGTGGCATCGCGGCATCGCGGCATCGCCCTAATTACTTACGTGCAGGTTGGTCCATGCGTAACAAGAAGAACGTAGAAGCGATCTATCCGCTCACTGCCTTGCAGCAGGGGCTCCTCTTTCATTCATTGGAGGCGCCCGCCGGCGGGGATCCCTATCTGATTCAGCTTTGTGTTCGGCTGCAGGGGCGCCTGGACAAGGACGCGTTCGTGCGCGCCTGGGCCAAGGTGGTGCGGCGGCACGAAGCGCTGAGGAGCGACATCGAGTGGCAGAAGACGAAGGAGCCGATCCAGATCGTCTACCGGGAGTCGCAGCCGACGCTCCGCACCCTCTCGTGGCGCGTCGGCGCGGATGAAATCCAGGGCAGGCTGACCTCGTTTCTGCGCGAAGAACGCGCGCGAGGGTTCGACGTTGCGCGCGCCGCGGACCTGCGGCTGACGTTGATCGATGTCGGTCCGGAGGACTTCTATTTCGTATGGGAGCACCACCACATCACGATGGATGGATGGAGCGTGGCCAACGTCCTCGCCGAGGTGCTCGCCCAGTACCGGGCGGAAGCTGCGGGGACGGTCGCGTCGCTTCCGAACGTACCTCCGTACCGAAGGTACGTTCACTGGCTGAAGGAGCGAGATCAAGAGGCGGCGGTCAGGTACTGGCGCGCCGTCCTCGCCGGATACGACAGTCCCGTGGAGTTCCCCGGGCGCCGGAGCCCGCGGCACGACGTCGAGCCTCGCTACGCCGAACAGCGAGCGCTCCTCGATCGCGCCGTGTCTGAACGGCTGCGGAGCGTGAGCCGCGAGTGGAAAGTGACGCTGAGCACGTACTTTCAAGCGGTCTGGGCGCTCGTCATCAAGGCGTACACGGGGAGCAACGACGTCGTTTTTGGCGCGGCCGTGTCAGGGCGACCCCCGGAGATCGTCGGTGTGGACGGCATGGTCGGGATGTTCATCAACACCTTGCCCGTCAGGGTGCGGATCGATCCGAGGGAGCAGGCCGCTGCCTGGGTGCGCCGGCTCCAGGCGCAGAGCGGCGAGCTCCGGCAGTTCGAGCACTCGACCCTGCCCAGGATCAACGCGCTCGGCGCGTTCGGCCGCGACAATCCGCTGTTCGAGTCGATCGTGGTGTTCGAGAACTACCCGGTGGACAACGTCGTCGGCGGCCTGCAAGGCGTGGACGTGCGCGTGTCGGTCTGTCGCCCGGAAGAGTCGTTGGACGGAGATGTCATCACATTCCGAGGCAGGAACAACTATCCGCTGTCCTTGGTGGTGCTGCCCGGGGAGCGGATCGAGGTCGCGGTTTCGTACCACTGCGACCGCGTGACGCACGAGGCCGCGCGGTCGATGCTGCGGCTCTTCGAGCGTCTGACGACAGAGCTGATGAGCCGGGCCGACGCTCCGCTGGTCACCATCGGACGAGCGCGGAGCGCGGACGGCGCTGATGCCAGCGTGCGAAGCGCGCCGATCGCCGCGCTCGAATGGTCCCGCGTCCATGAGCGGATCGCGCGGGAGGCGGAGCGGCGACCTCTGGCGCTGGCTGTCCAGTTCGAGCGGGAATCGCTGACCTACGGCGAGCTGGATCGGCGAGCCAGCAGGTTGTCGCGCTGGCTGCGAGCCAGGGGTATCGGGCCCGAGTCGCGTGTCGGCGTCTTGCTGCCGCGGAGCGCGGCGCTGGTGGTCGGCCTGGTCGGGGTGCTGAAGAGCGGCGCGGCGTATGTGCCGATGGACCTGAAGCTCCCGCAGGCGCGCCTCCGCGACATGATCGAGGACAGCGGAGCGCGGGTCGTCCTCGCGGACGCGGCCGGTCGAGAGGCGCTCGCAGGGCTGGATGTGGAGGTCGTCGCGCCGGACGCGCCGGACGTCGCTGGGGCGCCGGAGGCGACGCAGAGCCCCCCGGTGTCCCCGGACGGCGCGGCCTACGTGATCTACACGTCGGGCTCGACGGGGCGTCCGAAGGGCGTCGTCGTGACGCACCGAGGCGTGGCGAGCTACGTGCAGGCGTTGCTCGAACGGCTGGGGCTCGCGGAGGAGGCCGCCATGGCGATGGTCTCGACCGTCGCCGCGGATCTGGGCAACACGGTGCTGTTCGGGGCGCTGTGCTCCGGCCGCGCGCTGCACCTGCTCTCGGAAGAGCGGATCTTCGATCCGGACGCGATGGCGGAGTACATGCACGAGCACAAGGTGGATGTGCTGAAGATCGTGCCGAGCCATCTGAAGGGGCTGATGCAGGCGGCGCAGCCGGAGCGTGTATTGCCAAGGCAGGCGTTGATCCTGGGTGGAGAGGCGACCTCGTGGGAGCTCGTGGCGAAGGTCCAACATCACGGGAGCTGCCGGCTCATCAACCACTATGGTCCAACCGAGACGACGGTCGGGGTGCTGACGCATGAGCACAGGCCGGAGGGCGCGGCGCAGAGCGCGACGCTGCCGCTGGGCCGACCGCTGGCGAACAGCCGGGTCTATGTGCTCGACAGAGAGCTCGCGCTGGTGCCTGCCGGGGTCATCGGAGAGATCTACATCGGCGGGGCGGGGCTCGCGCGAGGGTACCTGAACCGCCCGGAGCTGACGGCGGAGCGGTTCGTCCCGGACCCGTATGGCGGCGGTGGAGAGAGGTTGTATCGGACCGGAGACCGGGCACGGTATCTGGAAGACGGGAGCATCGAGTTCCTGGGCCGCATCGACGAGCAGGTGAAGGTGCGTGGTTATCGCATCGAGCTGGGCGAGGTGCGCGCGGAGCTCATGGGCATGAACGACGTCGCCGACGCCCACGTCCTCGTGCACGAGGGTCAAGCCGGCAACGCGCGGCTCGTGGCGTACGTGATCGGCAAGAATGGATACCGCGACGGGGACGCGATCCAGGCGGGGCTTCGGCGGCGCCTCCCGGAATACATGGTCCCGACCGACTTCGTCTGGCTCGAGACCTTCCCGCTGACGGCGAACGGCAAGCTCGACCGCAGGGCGCTTCCGGAGCCGGGGAGGACGGTGAAGGCAGAGGGCGCCCTGCCGCGGACAGAGGTGGAGGAGAAGCTCGTCCAGATCTGGCGTGACGTGTTGAACGTCGAGCGCGTCGGAATTCACGACAGCTTCTTCAAGCTGGGTGGAGACTCGATCCTCACGCTGCAGGTGGTCGCGCGCGCGAGGAAGGTCGGCATCAAGCTCACGCCGAAGCAGATGTTCGCCCACCCGACGATCGCGGAGATGGCGAGCGTCGCGGCGCGCATCGTGACAGCTCGGGAGCCCGCGGCCGAGCTCGTGAAGGGGGATGTGCCGCTCACGCCCGTCCAGCGGTGGTTCTTCGAGCAGCGGTTTCCGGACGCGAACCACTGGAACCAGTGCGCTCTGTTCGAGCTGACCGAGCGGCTGGACATGGTTGCGCTCGAGAGGGCGCTTCAGGCCGTCGTGCGGCATCATGACGCGTTGAGGCTCCGCTTCCAGGAGGACGGAGAGCAACGGAGGCAGCGATACCACGAAGGCGCGACGCCCAGCGCGGCGCGACGCGTCGATCTGAGCCGGGAGACGGACATCCACGGAGCGATTGCGCGCGTCGCGGGTGACGCGCAGCGCAGCCTGAACCTGGAGTCAGGTCCTCTCCTGCGGGCCGTCTACATGGACCTCGGAGGCGAACGGCCGGGGCGGCTTCTCCTGGTGATTCACCACCTGGTGGTCGACGGGGTGTCGTGGCGCATCCTCCTCGAGGATCTCCTGGTGGCGTACCGTCAGGTGAAGGGCGGCGCGCCGCTCGTCTTGCCCTCGAAGACCAGCTCGTTCAAGCAGTGGTCAGAGGCGCTTCGGGAGTACGCCCAGAGCGAGACCATCCGGCGAGAGCTCGACTACTGGAGGAGCGTCGCCTGCGCCCCCGCGCGCAGCCTACCAGCGGCGAACCCGCACGGAAAGAACACCGTGGCATCGGCGAGGTCGATGAGCGCCGAGCTCTCCGAATCCGAGACAGCTCAGCTGCTGTCCAGGGCTCCGAGGGCCTATCGCACGCACATCAACGATCTGCTGCTGACTGCGCTGGCGCATGCCCTGTGCGAATGGTCCGAGGGGGAGAGCGCGCTCGTCGAGCTGGAAGGGCACGGCAGGGAGGACCTCTTCGAGGGCGTGGACGTCACGCGCACAGTCGGTTGGTTCACGACGCTGTACCCGGTGAGATTGACCCCGGACAGGCGAGATCTTGGCGCGTCGATCAAGTCGGTCAAGGAACAGCTCAGGGCCATCCCGAACAAGGGGTTGGGCTACGGTGTGTGCCGTTACCTGAACGATCAGGGGAAGGCGTTGCTGGAGGGCGCCCGTCCCCAGATCACCTTCAACTACCTTGGGCAATTCGATCAGCTGTTCACGGACGGCGGGCTGTTCAAGGTCGCGAGCGAGTCGCCGGGCGCATCGCGCGGGCCCGACGGCGCCCGGCGCGCGTGGCTGGACGTCGACGCGCTGATCCATGGTGGGCGCCTCAAGGTCGACCTCGGCTACAGCGCGGAGATCCATGACGAGACGCAGGCGAGAGCGCTCCTGGACGCGTACCTGCGCCACCTGCGTGCTGTGATAGCGCATTGCTCGAGGGGCGACGTCGGGAGCGCCACACCGTCGGACTTCCCGCTGTTGCGGATGTCACAAGAGGTCATCGACTCGCTGGCGCTGGATTACCGCGACGTAGAGGACATCTACCCGATGACCCCGATGCAGCAGGGGCTCTGGATGCACTCGATCCTGAGCGCCGGGTCCGGCATCTACCACATGCAGAACGTGTACCGGGTGAAGCAGCCTGTCGACACAGCGGCCTTTCAGGAGGCGTGGAGGCGCGTCGTCCAGAGGCACCCGATCTTGCGCACGGCGTTCCTGTTCCACGACGACGTGGGTCCGATCCAGGTCGTCCACGAGGACCCGGGATCCGTCTGTGAGTGCATGGACTGGACGGATATCGGGGAGGAGGCGCAGCGGGCGGCGCTCGACGCCCTGCAGAAGGAAGAGCTGAGACGAGGTTTTGATCTGTCGAAGCCCAGGTCGTTCACGACCCGCCTGATCCGATGCAGCGCCGAGGAGAGCTATTTCATGAGCAGTTACCATCACATCCTGATGGATGCATGGTGCGGCTCGCTCGTGCTGCGCGACTTCTTCGCTTATTATCATGCGCTCGTCCTCGGTCGAGAGCCGGAGCTGCCGGGCGTGCCGCCGTTCAAGACCTATGTCGCCTGGCTTTCGCGGCAGAGCGTCGACGAGGCGCGCGCGTTCTGGAGAAGGGATCTGGAGGGGTTCCGGTTTCCCACGCCGATCGGCTCCGCGGCCATCTCGGACGACGGTGGTCTCGCGAACCATCGTGTGGATGACGTCTACGAGTATTTGTCGGAGGATGCGACGGGTCGGCTCGATGCGCTGGCGAAGCGCCTCGAGCTCACGCCGAACACCATCACCCAGGCAGCGTGGGCGCTCGTGCTCGCGCGCCATTCAGGCCTGGATGACGTCGTCTTCGGGGTGACGGTCGCCGGGCGCCCGGTGGAGATCAAGGACGCCGAGTCCATCCTCGGCCTGTTCATCCAGAGCATTCCGCTTCGCGTCGGTGTGGACAGGACGAAGCGAGCGTCCGCCTGGATCCGCGAGATATTCGAGAAGAACGTACAGATTCGACAGTACGAGCACCTGGCGTTGACCGAGATCCGTCAGTGCAGCGAGGTCCGTGGAAAGTCGTTGTTTCACAGCCTGTTCGTGTTCGAGAACGCGCCGTTCGACGAGGCCGTGGTCGAGAAGGGGGCGCTCTTCGGAGCGGAGAACCTCAGCAACAGGACGCACACCAACTACCCGATGACGGTGGTCTTGTATCCGGGGAAGCGCCTCGGCCTCCACCTCTCGTACAACAGCCAGATCTTCGGCAGGGACGAGGCCGAGATGCTGCTGCGGCACTTCCGCGTGGCGCTCGAGGAGCTGATCCACGGAGAAGACAAGCGGCTGGGGAGCATCTCGATCCTCGACGAGCAGGAGCGGGAGATGCTGGAGAACATCAACCGCACGCGGGCCGACCGATCGGCGACGACGAGCTACGTCGAGCTCTTCGAGCGCCAGGTGAGGTCGTTTCCTGAGCGGATCGTGGCGACGTGCGGCCAGCGGTCGTGGAGCTATGCCGAGCTGAACGCGCGCAGCAACCGCGTCGGGCACGCGTTGATCGAGCTGGGGGTCGGGCTGGATGACGTTGTCGCGGTCCTGGACGAGCGTGGGCTGGAGCTCCTCGGCATGGTGCTCGGGACGTTCAAGGCCGGAGCGGGGTATCTCCCGCTGGACCCGCGGCACCCAGCGCAGCGCGTCGCGGAGATCGTGAAGCTGAGCCGGCCGCGCGTGATCATCAGCCGGGAGTCGCTCCGGCCGTTCCTCCAGGGGGTCTTGCAGCCGGTTCCGGAGGGCGAGCGGGCGGAGCTCCTCTTCGTGGAGTCGCTCTCGCGACGCGAGGTCCCGGAGACGAATCCGGGGATCCATGGCGGTCCGAGGAACCTCTCGTACGTCATCTACACATCGGGCTCGACCGGAACGCCGAAGGGCGTGATGGTCGAGCAGCGAGGCATGCTGAACAACCAGCTGAGCAAGGTGCCCTACCTGGGGCTGACGGAGGGCGACGTCATCGCGCAGACGGCCTCTCAATGCTTTGACATCTCGGTGTGGCAGCTCCTGACCGCGCCTCTCTGCGGTGCCGTGGTCGACATCGTTACCGACGAGATCGCGCATGATCCGATCGCGCTGTTCGACCACGCCGCAGAGCGGGGGATCACGGTCCTCGAGAGCGTCCCCAGCCTGGTGTCGAGCGCGCTGGCGAGCGGGAGGCTGCCGCCGGCGGACCGGCTGCGGCTGCGCTGGCTGCTGCCGACGGGCGAGGCGCTGCCCGCGGACGTCGCGCAGCGGTGGCTGGCGCACTATCCGCAGGTCCCTTTGATCAACGCCTACGGTCCCGCCGAGTGCTCGGACGATGTCTCCCTGTACACCGTGCGCGACGTGCGTCAGTTGCCCGCCGCGCGGGGTGGCTACGTCCCCATCGGCCTGCCCGTGGACAACACCCAGCTCTATATCGTCGATCAGAACCTCGACCTCGTGGCGACGGGCGTGACGGGAGAGCTCTGCGTCGGCGGCGTCGGTGTGGGGCGCGGATACGTCCGTGACCCGGCGAAGACGGCCGAGGCGTACGTGCCGAGCCCGTTCGCGGACGCGCCTGGAGAGCGGCTGTACCGAACCGGCGATCTGGCGAGATATCGCCCTGATGGAGTCATCGAGTACGTCGGCCGCCTCGACCACCAGGTCAAGGTTCGTGGCTACAGGATCGAGCTCGGCGAGATCGAGGCGCGGCTGCTGGCGCAGCCGGGGGTGACCGCGGCGGTGGTGGTCGCGCGGGAGGACGCGCCGGGAGACAGGCGGCTCGTAGCGTACGTGGTTCCGGCGCGGGAAGGGCTGGACGCCGCGGGGGTCGAGGAGCAGGGGAGCTTCCGTGACGAGCTCCGCGCGGGCCTGAAGTCGGTGCTTCCGGACTACATGGTGCCTTCGATGGTGATGCTGCTCGGCTCGCTTCCATTGTCGGCGAACGGCAAGGTGGATCGCAGGGCGCTGCCGGCGCCCGAGGGGGGGCAGCTTCAGAGGAGCTATGTCGGACCGAGGAACGACATCGAGCAGAAGGTGGCGGAGATCTGGTCCGACGTGCTGGGCGTCCCGCGCGTGGGTATCCATGATAACTTCTTCGAGCTGGGGGGCCACTCCCTGTCGGCCGTGCGCATGACCCAGGCGCTAGGTCGCGCGCTGAAGCGTCATGTGCCTCTTGCGCTGGCGTTCCAGTCCCAGACCGTCGCCGAGCTGGCGGAGGCGCTCGCCGGGCAGCAACGGTCAGACACGCTGAACACGCTGGTCGCCATGGGAGGTGGCGGGAGCCGGAGCCCGCTGTACTGCTTGCATGCCGGCGGCGGGCACGTGCTCCACTACAGGCCCCTGGCGCTGCAGCTGCAAGGCGAGCGGCCCATCTACGGAGTCCAGTCGAGATCGTTCTATCTCGAGGGGTGGGTCGACGACTCCATCGGCTCGATGGCGGAGCACTACGTCGATGAGATCGAGAGGAGCCGGCGCGGCGGCGCCGTCAACCTGCTCGGGTACTCGCTCGGTGGGGTGATCGCGATCGAGGTGGCGCGGGTGTGCGAGCGGAGAGGCCTCGACGTTGGGTTCGTCGGCCTGGTCGACCCCACGGGTCTTCTGGATGAGGACGACCGGACGAGCGGCGCTCCGGAGGACCTCGTGGGCTCCGAGCATCAGCAGATCCTGTCCGGCTGGATCGAGCGATCGCTCCTGCGGGCGAAGTGGGAGCGTCTCTGGGAGGTCGCGGGCCAGGGGACCCGCGGGCGTATACTCCGCTCTTTCATCGAGCGCGATCTGGCGGAGAAGAAGCTCGATCTCATCGAGGAGCGCGAGCTGTTCGACTCCGCCAATACGCAGCTGCTGATGGATGGATATCACCTGAGGCCGATCTCCTCCGATGTGCACGTCTGGTGGGCGAGCGCGTCGCTCGAGCGGCGCGGGAGCGGGGTGAACGTGCGTGATCTCGAGTCGAAGCTGCGTCTGGCTTCGTCGGTGGTGCTGGAGGGTGATCACGCGAGCATCATCCTCGATGACCGCCTGCGCGACGGGGTCCGTCGCTCGGTGAGCGGCTAGGGCGGAGTCAATCTACGGGAGAATGAGCGTCGATGAATGTTTCATCATTGCCTGAATGGACGTTGAGCCCGGTAAACCACGTGGCGCCGGGCCCAGGGGTTTCGCTTCCCTACCTCGTGCAGCCGGAGCGCGACGGGGGGGATCTCGTCGATTGGCTCGCGCTCCACCGGGCGAGCGTCGACAGCGCGCTCGTGGAGCATGGGGCCGTCCTGTTGAGGGGCTTCCGCGTACCCGACGAGGCGGCCTTCCAGCGTGCGGCGGGCGCGCTCTGCGGGGCCCTCGAGCCCCGCTACGGCGATCTCGTGAAGCGCCGTAGCGCCGAGTTCGTCTACGATGCGACCGTGTACCCGAAGGACCGAGCGATCCTGTTTCATCACGAGGGCGCGCACACCCCGAGGCTGCCCTCGCGGCAGCTCTTCTTCTGTGGGCGCGCCGATTTCACCGGAGGGGAGACCCCCATCGTCGACAGCCGGAAGGTCTACCGCGCCCTCGATCCCGACCTCGTGCGTCTCTTCGAGCGGAAGGGCCTCCTGTACGTGCGCAATTTCATCCGGGGCGTCGATGTGCGCTGGCAGGATTTCTTCCGCACCGAGGATCGCGCCGCTGTCGAACAGCAATGCAGGGAGCAAGGGGTCGAGTGGAAGTGGAAGAAGGACGGGACGCTGGGCATCGCGACGCGCGCGCCTGCGGCGATACGTCACCCATCGACCGGAGAGCGGAGCTTCTGCAATCAGGTGCTCCTGCACCACGTGTCCTGCCTCGATGCAAGGACCGCCTCGGCGCTTCGAGCGGTCCTCGCGCCAGGGGACCTGCCTCGGAACGTCTGCTTCGGCGACGGCAGCCCTATTCCGGACGAGATGATCGCCGAGGTCCTGAAGGTGACCGTGAAGACCGCGGTCCGCTTCACATGGCGGCTCGGGGATATCGCGCTCCTGGACAACCTGGCCGTGGCTCACGCCAGGAGCCCGTTCGAGGGAGACCGCCAGATCCTGGTGGCGGTCGGGGATGTCGTCTCACAGGAGTCCCTGCTGCGCGCTCAGGCATGAGGACGGCGCCCGAGGAGCGGTCGCCGGCGCAGGGAGAAGCGACATGAAGACAGCGCGACCGCCCTCTTCGTTGTGTCTGCCGCGCCTCGACGGTCGTGCGCTGGACTTCGTCAAGATCTGTGCGGCGCTCTGCATGGTCGTCGACCATGTGAACACGTTGCTGCTCGATTATGGAAGCACGGTCATGTTCCTGATCGGCCGCGCTTCCTTCCCGCTGTTCTGTTATGCCTCCGCCGTCGCGGTCATCCGCGCGGGCGGCGACGGGCTTCGCCAGGCGGGGAGCCTGCTCCTCCTCGCCGCGTTCACGGAGCCGATCTCGCAGGTCGCGCGGCACCAGGATGACATGGTGAATGTCGTCTTCACGCTGGCCGCCGGGTGCGCCGTCGCCACCTTTCTATCGCGCCTCGCGCCCGTCTGGCGCAACGTGATCGTCGCCCTTGTTCCCCTCACGGTGTGGATGCCCACGACGCTTGAATTCGGCCTCGCAGGCGTCTGCCTGCCCGCCGTCCTCGTGCTGGCGCTGAAGGGCGAGCGCGGCGCCTGGCCGCTCCTTTTCGTCCTGCTGGCCTCGATCAACCTTTATCCTCTCGAGGCGAGGATCCGAGAAGATGGCGCTGGCGGGGCGGTGCAAGCCACCGTTCTGTATTTCCTCGCTGCCACTTTCCTGCCTTGGGTTCTCCTGCAGGCGGGGCGGCGCCTCAAGAACGACCATCGTCTTTTGCACAGGCATGCCCTGCAGATCTTCTATCCAGGGCACATGCTGGTGCTCTGGATCCTCGAGCTCCTGGGCGCTTCCGTGTGATCTCGACGTCCGCGCCGAGGGGCAGCTCGGCCGGAGTCACAACGGGTGGCCAGAACACCCAGGAATACGCACAGGATGCCGCGCAGGCGCACGCCGGATGCGCCGCGATCAACGGGCGAGCTCGGCCGTTTGACGCTGCGCATCCTTTTCTTGACAGTCGAGACAGCCCGTTGGTAAGCGATAACTTAACACTTACCACCAGGAGGGAGCGCTCCGCATGGAGATCCTGATCCACAACCCGCTGAGCCGCTTCCTCATCCAGGCGTTCTTGATCATCGCCTGCGCGCGGCTCGTGGGCCTGGTGGCCCGCCGGATGGAGCAGCCGATGGTCATCGCCGAGGTGACGGCGGGCATCCTGCTCGGCCCGTCGCTGTTCGGCTGGCTCTTCCCCGATGCGTCGGCGCTCCTGTTCGCAAACGAGTCGCTGCCGCTCCTGAAGCTGGTGAGCGAGGTCGGCCTCATCGTCTTCATGTTCCTCATCGGGCTGGAGCTCGACCCGAAGCTGTTGCGCGGGCGCGGCCACGCCTCGGTCATCATCAGCCACACGAGCATCGTCGTGCCGTTCGCGCTGGGCGGGCTCCTCGCGCTCTACCTGTATCCCCGGCTCTCCGACAGCTCCGTCCCGTTCTCGTCGTTCACGCTGTTCATGGGCGTGGCCATGAGCATCACGGCGTTCCCGGTGCTCGCGCGCATCCTCACGGAGCGGCGCCTGCTGCGCACGAAGGTCGGCGCGCTCACCATCACGTGCGCCGCCGTCGACGACGTGACCGCCTGGTGCATCCTCGCGTTCGTCGTCTCGATCGCGCGCGCCACGGGGCTCGTGGGCGCCGTCTGGACCACCGTCTTCGCCGTCGCCTACATCGCCGGCATGCTGCTCGTGGTCCGGCCCTTCCTCGTCCGGCTCGGCGAGCGCGGCTCCAGCAAGGAAGGGCTCTCGCAGGACCTCGTCGCCGTCACGCTCCTCCTGCTCATCGTGTCGAGCTGGATGACCGAGATGATCGGCATCCACCCGCTGTTCGGGGCCTTCATGCTCGGCGCGATCATGCCGAAGGGCACCGGCTTCGCGCAGAGCCTCGCCGAGAAGCTCGAGGACTTCGCGGTGGTCTTCCTGCTCCCGCTGTTCTTCGCCTACAGCGGCCTGCGCACGCACATCGGGCTGCTCAACTCGGCCGACGGCTGGATGATGTGCGGCCTCATCATCCTTGTCGCCTGCCTCGGCAAGTTCGGCGGCAGCGCCGTGGCCGCCCGCTTCACCGGCCAGAGCTGGCGGGAGGCCAGCGCGCTCGGCATCCTCATGAACACCCGCGGCCTGATGGAGCTCATCGTCCTGAACCTCGGGCTCGATCTGGGCATCATCTCGCCCAAGCTGTTCACGATGATGGTGCTCATGGCGCTGGTCACCACCTTCATGACCACGCCGCTCCTGCGCTGGATCTACCCGCCGGAGGAGCTCGCCAAGGAGCTCGCCGACGTGCCGGAGCGGACGCCTCTGCCCACGGCAGCCGAGGTGTTCACCGTGCTCATGTGCGTCTCCTACGAGCGCTCCGGCCCCGGCATGGTGACGCTCGCGAGCGCCCTCGCCGGCACGGGCCCCGACGCGAGGCGCCTCTACGCGCTGCGCCTCATCCCGCCGACCGATCGCGGCTCGTTCTACCTCGACCAGGGGCCCGAGCAGCACGGGGCGGCCGCGCTCGCGCCGCTCCTGTCGCGGGCCAAGGAGCTGGGCGCCGAGGTCCGGCCGCTCTCCTTCGTCTCGCCCAAGCCGAGCCACGACATCTGCAACGTCGCCGACGTGAAGCAGGCCGACCTCGTGCTGGTCGGCTGGCACAAGCCGCTCCTCAGCCAGACCGTGCTCGGCGGCACCGTCTACGAGGTCATGCGCGGCGCCCACACGGACGTCGGCGTGCTCATCGATCGCGGGCTCGCCGCGGTCCGCAAGCTGCTCGTGCCCTTCCACGGCACGTTGCACGACAGGGCGGCGCTCTCGCTCGCCCGCCGGCTCGCGCAGCAGGTCGGCGCCGACGTCACCATCCTCCACGTGGTCAAGCCGGAGCGCAGGTCCGACGACACGCTCGGCGCGCAGCGGACGGTCGACGAGGTGTTCGAGGGCGAGGAGGGCGGCGCGCTGCAGAAGTCCAAGGTGCTTCTCAAGGTGGTGGAGCACGACTCCCCGGCGGACGCGGCCCTCGAGGAGGCGAAGCGCGGCTACGATCTCGTCCTCGTCGGCGTCGGTCCCGAGTGGGGCCTCGCGCAGCGCCGGTTCGGCATCCGCGCCGAGCACATCATCCAGGGGTGCCCGACCTCGCTGCTCGTCGTGCGGCACCACGAGCCCGCCGCCGTGTCCGCCCCGGCCACGGCGCCCGTCCCGAAGGTCCTCCCGGCCGCCCTCGCGGTCGAGCCCGATCGTTCCTGATCCCATGCCGGCTACCTCCGACGCCGAGAGCGCCGCGCGCGCGCGTTCGCTCGCCGAGTTCGGTGCCGCGCTGCGGCTCCTCCGCGTCGAGGCCGGCCTGAGCCTCCGCACGCTCGCGCAACGCATCGGCGTCTCCAGCGCCTACCTGAGCCGCGTCGAGCATGGGCACGACGCCATCCCCACGCCCGACCGGCTCACGGCGATCGCGGGCGCGCTCGAGCTCCCGCCGGCGGTGCTCCTCGAGCTCGGCCACCAGGTCGAGCCGCTCGTCTCCCGCTACCTCGACCGCGTCCCGTCGGCGAAGGCGCTCTGCGTGGAGCTCGCGCGGCGCAACCTCAGCGGCCCGCAGCTCGCGCGCATCAAGGCGTTCATCGACGCCGAGTTCCCGGCGAGCGCGGCCTTCGGGGGGCGGCCCCCGCGGCGGCTCTGCGAGCTGCTCACGCCCGAGCGCGTCGTGCTGCACCTCTCGTGCGCGGACATCGAGGACGTCATCGACGTCGCGGCGTCCCGGCTCGCGCCCCCCGGCGGCCCGATCTCGGCGAGCGCGCTCGCCCAGGAGATCCTGCGGCGCGAGCGCGAGTCGTCCACGGCGCTCGGCAACGGCGTCGCGGTCCCGCACGCGATCGTCCCCGGCGCGAGCCTTTCGGCCGCGCTCGCGACGCTGGCCGAGCCGCTCGCGGTGCCGACGCCGGGCGGGGCGCCGCTCCGGTTGTTCGTTGTCCTCGTCTGCGCCGAGGGGGGCCGCGCGCACCTCGAGCTGCTCGCCCAGGCGGCCAGGCTCGCCAGGCTCGGGGCCGCCGATGCGCTGTGTGCCGCGCGCGACCCCGCGCAGCTCATCGACCAGCTCGCGCAGATCGAAGCGGGCTGCGGCTGAAGATGTCGCTCATCGAAGGGCCGTGCGGACGCTGAAGCGGAACGCGGAGACGCGGGCAGGGGTTGAGCGGGGAGCGCCTGCGGATGACGGGCTTCCCATTTCCTCGGCGGTGTGGCAGCATCCCTTCATGAAAATGATTCTCAATTTCAAATGTTCCGCCTCCCCTCATTGAAGAGCGCCTTCGTGCGTGGGGCTGAGCCGTGACTGGGGAGGAACCCCCGAAGGCATCTCCCCGTGAATCATTCTGGGCCAATTCGACCGGTGCGCACCTCCGACCGGCGCCACAGAGGTATTTAGGATATCCCATGAACTTCAATCCGGACACCAGAGCGAAGCTCCAGATCGCCGTCAACAACTACAAGATGTTCGGTGCGTGGAAGACGATCAAAGACGTAACGGCATATCTCCTGGCAAATGGCGCGACGGACGACTTCGACCGGAGATATGGAGTTACGACATCTGGCTCGGTGGAGGCGAGGGACGCGGGCATCACCGATGAGAACGTCCTGACGAACGCGATCAGGTACGTGCCCATACCAGAGCCAGTGATGCGGCACATCCTTTCAACCGTCACGAAGGAGCTGAACCCCGGCGAGTTCTCGTTCATCGACCTGGGTTGTGGCTGGGGACGTGCGGTCCTTATCGCGTCGTGGTTCCCCTTCAAGGAGATCATCGGGGTCGAAGTGTCCCCGGCCCATTGCGAGATCGCGAACAGAAATATCGGCCAGTATCTGGAGAGTCGCGCGGGGGACAGGGCGACAAAGTGCAGGTCCATCCGGGTGAGCCACGCCAACGCGCTTGATTTCGAGTTTCCTGACAGCAATTTGCTGATCTATATGTTCCGTCCGTTCAGCGGTTCCCTTTTTCGCGGCGTCCTGGACAAGCTGCACCAGTTCCGCGTCAAGACGGGTCGGCAGGTCCTGGTGGTCCTCTGCTGCCCGACCGAAGAGCGCCTGCTGGAAGAGCATCCTGCGTTCGTGAGGCGCAGCGAGCACCAGGTGGTGTCGCCCGAGTACTCCTGGAACCTGTGGGCATGTGACGCACGCTGAGCGTGCCCGGCAGGGAGACGCAGACAGGATACGGAAGACGAAAGACCGACACGCCCCCGGCTCGCGCCCATCGCGACGCGGCGGCTCTTGAGCCGGAGCGCCCGGAAGAAGCCCGCCGAGGCGTCGAGCGGCGTCTCGACCGGCGGCGGCGCGCCGGAAGAAGAGGATCCGGTCGATCCCTCACTCGGTGACGCGGATGAGGCGCTGCACCACGGACGAGCCGCCGCGCGCGTCGCGCAGGACCGCGGTGATCGTGGCGACGCCCGGCTCGGCGGGCGGGATCCACCTCACGGCGTGATCGCCGACGTACCCCTCGTTCGCGTCGCTCACGAGCTTGATGCTCCCGTCGAGATCGCCCAGATCGGCGAAGTAGTCGACCCAGACGATCTCCTTCAGCGCCTGGTGCTGCGCGCTGGGATCGACCTCCGCCACCGTGTCGGGGTCGACGATCGCGTCGAGCTCGTAGGCGTCGCACTCGACGAACGGATCCTCCGCGCTGCAGCCGGCCTCGCGCCGCGCCTCCGCGCTCACGCGGCAGCGCTGGACGGTGGGGATGCCGGCGAAGTCCTCCGGCAGGGGCTCGCCGTCGAGCGTGAGCCCCTGCAGCTCCGGGTTCGCGTTCTCGCGACCCCCCTCGAAGGCGTAGATCTGCGTGTAGCCGGGCACGAAGCTGTCCGGGCCGAGCCGGCGCCCGCCGCTGAAGCAGGCGGCGGGGAACGTCCCGGCGCGGCCGGTGCCCTGGTCCTCCACGAGACCGAGCTCCCCGGTGCAGGCGACGAAGAAGACGAACGCGCTCCCGGAGGCCGGACCCCCGGTGGCGGGTGGCTTGCGGCCGGTGAGGATGTCGTCGCTGATCGTGATCGTGTACGTGTCCCCGAAGCCGGGGCGCACGCCGTTGAGGTCGGGCAGCGGGACCGTCGGATCGCCTCGCTCCACCCACGCCTCGATCTCGGAGGCGATGCCCTCGAGCTGCGCGTAGCAGCCGTAGTAGTCGTCCCCGACGGGGTTCTCGCACCCGCCGAACCAGTAGACCGAGACGGGGCGCGACCCGTCCTCGGGGCCGCCCAGCCCGTCCTGGTAGTGGATCCGGAAGGTGACCTGGTCGCCGGGGTTGGCGTACGGTTTGTCGGCGACCACCGCGAAGACGCGGAGCCCGCTCACGAGGCTCGGCGGATCGAAGCCCGCGACGCACCCCGACGCGATCGCCGGCGACGCGATCGCCGCGAGCGCGAGCGTCCCCAGCACCGCGCGCCGCCACCGGCGCCCGCCGCGCTCGGGACGCTCGCGCTTCGCCGCGCCGTTCATCGCCTGCGCCCCGCGCATCTCAGAACTCTCCTCGCATCCCGAAGCTCGGCAGGATGGGCAGCCCGGTGACGTACTGTCGGGCTGTGTAGTTGTAATTGTACTGAATCGCCTCGCTGTTCGCGTTGTTGTAGACGTTCTGCACGTCGAGGTAGGCCGAGAGCCGCCAGGTCTTGAACTTCCACGTCTTGTCCAGGCGCAGATCGAGCTGGTGGAACGGCGGGAGCCGCTCGCTGCTCGGGCCGGAGAACGGGATGGGCGTATACGTCCCGGTGGGCGCGTAGAAGAGCGCGTTGGTGCGGTACGGGTCGCAGCTCTGCTCGTTGACGTTGCACACGTTGGGCGTGACCAGGTTGCCGGAGACGAGGCGGAACCGGGCGCCGAACTCCCAGCCGTCGCCCAGGCGGTAGCTGCCGAGCACCGTCAGGATGTGGGTCTGATCGAACGGGACGAGCCGCTCCGGCTCGCCGGGCTCCGGCACCCGCGTGCTGCGGGACAGCGTGTACGCGGCCCAGCCGAAGAAGCGATCGTCGGGCTTGTACTTGAGCAGGAACTCGCCGCCGATGACCCTGCCCGATCCGACGTTCTGGTAGTCGAGCTGGATCGACCCGGGCCGGTTCACGCCGACGACGAGCTCGTCGAGCTGCTTGTAGAACCCCTCGGCCGACGCCTCGATGTGCCGGGTCAGCTCCTGCTCGACGCCGGCCGCGTAGTGCAGCGCTCGGGTCGACTTCAGGCCGGGGTTGCCGAGCGGCGGGATCACCTCCTGGAACTGCGGCGGCTGATGGAACACCCCGAGGCCGCCCTTCACCGTGGTCCGCGGGAACCCGGGGACGACGTCGAAGCGCCCGTTCACGCGCGGGCTCACGGTGGCCTGCTTGTTCAGGTCCTGGTAGTCGAGGCGCAGGCCCGGGACGATCTTCGCCCGGGGGGTCGGGGCGAGCTCGAGCTCGGCGTACGCCGCGGGGTAGAAGAACTCGCCGTCGCGCGAGACCTCCTGGAGGGTGCGCGTCGAGAACGGCTGGTTCGGCGGCTCGCCGGGGCGGTTCGGCCCGGGGGCGCGGAGGTTCACGGCGTAGAGGCCGGCGAAGACGTCGAGCCCCGCGTTGAAGACCGTGCCCTTCGAGATGCGCCGCGCGTACTCGAGGCGGCCGGAGATCGTCTTGAGATCGAGCTGGAAGTAGATCGGCCCGATCCCGAAATCGGCGTCGTCGCGCGCGATCGCGAGCACGCCGTCGAGCCGGTCCTTGTCGGTGAGCTCGTGATCGTAGCGCAGCTGGAGCCGCTGAAACGCCGTGTGCAGCCCGACGTTGCCGGAGAGGGCCGGCTCGTTGGGCGCCGGGTCGCTGAGCAGCAGCTCGAGGGCGTCGTCGGAGCCGAAGAACGTGAGGCGGAGCCGCGCGGAGGGCGTGGGCTCGGTCTCGAGGAGGACCTGGTAGTCGTAATAGACCGGCGCCTGCGTGACGCCTGCGCCCGCGGCCTCGAGCACGGGGCCGAACGACTCGCCGATGTAGCTCCGCCGTCCTGCCACCATGAAGCGGGTGTTCTCGAGGAACGGCACGGGGCCCTCGAGCAGGACGCGCGCGTCGATGAGGTCCATCTGCGCGAGGCCGTGGAGCTTGCCGTCCTCCTTGGGCGAGCGGAGGGCGACGTCGACGATGCCGCCCTGCACCCGGCCGTACTTGGCGCTGAAGTTGCCGGGGTAGAAGTCGATCCGATCCAGCATCTCGGTCGGCACGACCGAGGAGAGGCCGCCGAAGTGGTAGATGAGCGGCACCTGCGTGCCGTCGACGAAGGTCTGCGTGTCCTGCGGGCCGGAGCCGCGGACGATGAGCAGCCCCGCGATGCTGGGCGGGCGGGCGACGCCCGGCAGGTTCTGCAGCGAGCGCAGGGCGTCGCCGTTCGTGCCGGGGATGCGGTTGATCTCGCGCTGCTCGATCGTGCGCTTCGTCACCTCGCGCGGCGGCCGCTTGCCGCGGACCGTGACCTCGAGGCCGTCTCCTTGCGGCAGGAGCCGGTACTTCACCTCGAGCTGCTCCCCGGGGGCGAGCGCCTCCTCGACGGAGAGCGGCTCGAAGCCGGGCGCCGCGATGGTGACCTGGTAGCGCCCCGGCGGCAGCGCGGCGAAGGCGAAGGCGCCGCCCTCGTCGGTCGTGAGCTCCGGCGGCGCGGCGGGCGTCGCTGCGCCCGCGCCCGCGACGCGCGCGACCGAGACGGTGGCGCCGGCGAGCGGGACGTCGCCCCCGCTGGCGAGCACGGCGCCGCGGAGGCTCTCGGCGGGCCTCGCGGGCTCGCCGGCGGCCGGCGGCGGCGAGGCCGTCTTCAGGGTGAACGAGTAGCGGTACAGGATGCGGGCCGGGGCGGGGGTCCCGTCCGCGCGGCGGGCGGGCTCGAACTCGAGCTTCTGGGCCGCGGCCAGCGCCGACTCATCGAACCCGTGCCCCGCGCTCTCGACGACGACGGCGTGCTTCACGCGCCCGTCGCGGTCGATGTCGAGCTGCAGGGTGACCGACGCTTCGCGCCCCTGCTTCTCGGCCTCCGGCGGGTACTCCGGGGGCGTGTAGTTGAGCGCCCGCGGCGGCGTCGCCTTCCCCGCCGGCGCGGCCGTGGAGGCAGGCGGCGTGACGATCGCGCCGCCCGCGCCTCGGGGCACGGCCGCCCCGCCCTCGGGCGCCTGCGGCGCCGCCTGCCCCTCCTGGCCTTGCTGCTGCGCCTGCGCCAGGCCGGGGGAGAGGGCGGCGAGCAGCGAGAGGAGCGCCGCGGCGGCCGGCCTGCGGTGGCTTCGCGCGCGCGGGCGCCGGCGCGCGCGCCGGTCATCGATGCGGAGGGAAGCGGCGGGCTCCTGCGTTGTCACGACGTCACACCGGGTCGCGCCGCTTCAGCACCGCGCAGAGCGTGACGAGGATGATGAACGTCATCCCGGCGAGCACCGCATAGGGCATCCAGGTCTGATCGTACGTGGTGAAGCCCCACGCGCCCGCGTAGTTGTCGGCCGCCATCTGCGCGATGGCGCACTTGAACTTGCCGCCCTCGATGAAGTCCGCGGCGCTCGTGTCGGTGCGGTGCAGATCGATGACCCACGCTGGATCCTCCGCGGTCGCGAGCCGCTCCGGCGCGATCGCGCCCTCGAAGCCCCAGCGCGCCGGGATGATGTACATGAGCGGCCGGAGGTGCGGCACGGTCGTCATCGGCACCATGAGCCCCCCGAGCACGACCTGGGGGATGAGCGCGATCGGCGTGAGCGCCATGGCCGCCTCGGACGAGGCGACCACCGTGGAGAGGAGGAGCCCCATCGCGACGGCGCTGAGCGAGGTGGCGGTCAGCGCGGCGAGCTGCATGCCGAACGCCTGCATGCCGCCGTGGAAGCCGAGGGCGAAGAACACGATCGCGAGCAGGACGGTGCACTGGACGAGGCAGAAGCCGGCGAGCAGCAGGTACTTGGAGAGCACGTAGTTGACGAGCCCCAGGTTGACCATGCGCTCGCGGAGGTAGATGGCCCGCTCGCTGACGATCTCGCGGGCCGCGTTCGAGGTCCCGAACCAGACCGCGGCGACGACGAGGAAGAAGATCGCCGCGGTGTGGTCGGTGGTGACCTCCATGCCCTTGATGACGTCGGTGCTCTGGTCCGCGCCGCCGGCGCGGCGGCCGAGCTCCTGGAGCGCGCCGAGGCACCACGCCGGGATCGCCTTCTCCTGCCCGCCGAAGACGATCGCGAGCAGGATGCCGATGATCGGGGCCTGGAGGAGCATGATCAGGGTGCCGCCGATGTCGCGCTTCTTCACCTTGAAGTAGCGCGACAGGAGCAGGCCGAGCTGCCCCTTGGTCGTGGCGCGCCCGGCCGGGATGCCGCGCTGCCCCTGGCCGGTGCCGATCTCGCGCCGGCCGGAGTACATCCGGCGGTACGTCGGGTTGCCGTCGCTGAAGAACTCCTTGCGCCACTCGATGGCGGCGAGCTTCCTGGCGTCGCCGCGCGACGCGTTCGGGTTCCGCGCGCGGAGCTGATCGAAGATGGGCCGCTCGCGGAGCGCGAGCATCTCGAACATGTCGCGCGGGTTGTCGACGTCGTTCTGCTGGCCGTGCCGCTCCTTCCAGCTGCCGAAGAAGCGGTACGCGTCGGGCCGGGTCGGCCCGAAGAACATCGGGATGCCGCCGTAGCCCAGGATGAGCGCGTGGCTGAACTTCTCGAACTCGTCCTTCGCCGGCTGGTGGATCGTCATGATGATCGTCTTGCCGGTGGCCTTCGTGAGGTCATGCAGCAGGCTGATCAGCGCGGTCGTGTCGTCGGCGGCGAGGCCCGAGGTCGGCTCGTCGAGGAAGAGGATGACCGGATCGGTGACGAGCTCGAGCGCGATGTTGACGCGCTTGCGCTGCCCGCCCGAGAGGATCTTGTTCTCGGGCTTGCCGATCTGGAGGTTCTTGACGCCCTCGAGGCCGAGATCCTTGATCGTCTGCTCGACGCGGGCGTCGATCTCGGCCTCGGTGTAGTCGGGCGGGAGGCGGAACTTCGCGCTGTAGCGGACGGCCTCGAAGACGGTGAGCTCCGGGTGGACGAGATCGTCCTGCGGCACGTAGCCGATGGAGCCGCGGAGCGTGTCGTAGATGTTGTAGAGGTCCTCGCCGTTGATGCGGACGACGCCGCTCGTCGGCGGCAGGTAGCCGTTCAGCGTGAGCAGGAGCGTCGTCTTGCCGGCGCCCGACGGCCCCATGAGCGCGATCATGTCGCCCGGCAGCGCCTTGAACGACACGTTGTCGAGCAGGGTCTTCTGCTCGTTCGGGTTGTCCCGGTCGGGGACCTGGAGGGCGAGGCTCCACGCCTCGATCTCGTAGAGCGGGCGCCCTGCCCACCGATCGGCGGAGTACTCCTCCTGGATGACCTCGACGGCGCCCGCGCCCCCCATCTCGATCTGGAGGGGCATGGGCCCGATGTAGATCTTCTCGCCGCTCTGCACGGCGATCTTCTGGCCGGGCGCGATGCGGTTGCCGCGGACGTAGGTCCCGTTCGCGCTGCCGCGATCCTCGACGTAGAGCTGCCCGTTGATCGAGTGCAGGAGCGCGTGGTGGCTCGACACCTGGGGGTGGGCGAGCACGATGTCGTTGTCGGGCGTGCGGCCGATCTTCTTGACGTTCGATCCCCCGCCGGAGAAGTCGAGCTGGCCGAGGACCGTCTTGTTCTTCCTCCCGGGCGCGCCGGCGGCGGGCACCGAGGACGCCGCGTGCGCGGGCTGCTGCGGCGGCGCGTAACCGCCGGCGACGCCTGGCGGCGCGTAACCGCCGGCGCCGGGCTGCTGCTGCGGCGCGTAGCCGGAAGCGGCAGGCTGCGGCGCGTAGCCGGAAGCGGCAGGCTGCGGCGGCAGGACGCTCGCCGCGGGCGGGGCGCCGGAGGCGGCCGGCAGCGCGGACTGCCGGGCGGCCTGCGCGAGCTGGACGAGCAGGCTGATCTGGACGGGGACGGGCCCGAACGCGATGGCGCCTTGCGGATCGATGGGCGTCGGCGAGCCAGCGGCGATGCGCTGCGCGCCCACGTACGTGCCGCTCGTCGAGTTGTGGTCGATGACCATCATGCGATCGAGCGTGACGGTCGCGTGCTGGCTCGAGACGCTCGGGTGCTGGAGCACCAGGGAGGCGCGCCCGGGGTCTCGTCCGATCACGACCTGGCCGGGCGCGGGCGCGAGGCTCCCGGGCGACGCCAGCATCAGCGTGATGGCCGGATGGTTCAGCGGGACCGGCGTCTGCGCGACAACGAACTGGGTGCGGAAGTCGAACGGGACCTGCTCTCCCGGCGAGAGGGGCCGCCCGTTCGCCGACGCCGGCCCTTGCCCGCAGGAGAAGAGCAGCTTGCCACCCCCCTGGTTGACGATGCGCGCGTGCTCGGGCAGGACGCCGGGAGCGACGAGCACCACATCGCAGGTGGGGGCGCTGCCGATCGTGATGCTTTGTTTGCCTAGCCCCGGGATCATGCGGGCCGCGTTTCACCACAGGCCGTCGGGGAGGGCAAGGGAAGAGGCGCGTCCCGTGCGCCGCCGCGCGCCACGCTGTCGCGGCGCCGCTCGCGGGAGAGGAGCGCGCTTCCGCACGCGCGCGGCGATGGGCGCCGTTCGGCGGGAGGCTCTCGCCCGATCGACGAACGGCGTGTCGGCGCGGAGCGTCGTGACTTCCGGGAACAGGGGGTTCAGCGGGTCACAGATCGAGCAGCATGAAGCCGGCGCGGGCCTCCTCGAGAGAGGGTGTACGGGTCGACTCCGGCACCTCTTCTTCCAGATCCTCAGGCGCGCCATGCATGTCGTCGCCGTGCTCGAGCTCTTGGTCGCCAGGCATGGAGGGACCTCCGGAAAGTTAGGCTAATCCGGAATCCGATCTTTCTTCAATCGCATTCCACGAGCGGGGCCGTTGTGCGGTGGTCGTCTGAGTCGAGCGCGTCGAGCGCGCCGAGCTCGGTCGTCGTGATCGTGTCCGTCGAGGTTTCCGCTCGTCCGTGCGGGGCGGTGGGTGGGGGCGGCCTTTCCGCGTCTTTCCGCGTCTTTCCGCGTCTTTCCGCGTCTTTCCGCGTCTTTCCGCGTCTTTCCGCGTCTTTCCGCTCCGCCTCAGCTGCCGAGGAGCTTCCAGAGCAGGAAGACGAACAGCACGAGGATCACGGCCGAGGCCGAGGCGATGAGGGCGATGTAGACGCCGCGCGGGGCGCGCACGGTGCTCGGCACGCTCGGTGCCCCGGAGGACGAGACGGGGCCGGAGAAGCTCGGTGCTGGCGCGGGGCGCGGGCCGGTCGCGGCGTACGCCTGAGCGTGCAGCGGCGCGGGCGCGAGGTGGGGGGGCGGGGCGGCGGCGACCGGGGGACCACCGGGCGCTGCTGGGTTGTGCCCCGGGAAGGCCACCGAAGGCGGCGGAACATCCTGCTCGGTCGCGTGAAGAGGCGCACCATAGGCGGCGCCGACGTGAGGCGGCGCACCGTACGCGGCGCCAGGATGGTGCGGCGTGCCGTAGGGGACGCCAGGAGGGGGCGGCGCGCCGTAGGCGGCGCCAGGAGGGTGTGGTGCGCCGTAGGGGACGGCGGGGTGGGGCGGAGCGCCGTAAGCGGCGCCTGGGTGAGGCGGCGCTCCGAACGAACCAGGCTGAGGGGCCGCGGCGCGGCCCATGGGAGGCGGCGCGGGAGCGCTCAGGGGAAGGGGAGACAGCACGGCGGGCGCGTCGGGCGCGTTCGGGTAAGCCACCGGGGGATGGGCGCCTGGCACGGTTGGAGGCAGCGCCAGCGCGGAGTCCATCGGCGTGGGCGTCATGGCCGACCTGCCGTCGGCCGCCGTGGGGCTCACGGCCTTCGCGCTGGGGGCAGCGGCCGGAGCCACGGGAGGCAGCTCGTCGGTGGCCGTGGGGCTCACGGCCGGCGCGCTGTCGACGGTGGTGGGGCGAAGCGCCGGCGCGCCATGGGCAGCACCCGGCCCGACGGCCGGGACGTTGTCGGTGGCTGTCGGCGCGATGACCGGGACGTTGTCGGTGGCTGTCGGCGCGACGGCCGGCACGTCGTCGGTGGCTGTCGGCGCGACGGCCGGCACGTCGTCGGAGCCCGCCGAGGCCGCGGTCGCCGCGGAGCGGGGGGACGCTGGACGCAGCCCCGGCGCGCCGGTGGAGCCTGCCGGGACCACGGTGACGGCGTCGCTGGTGGACGCAGGGCGCGGCGTGTCGGGGGAGCCCGTCGGGACCACGGTGATCGCGTTGTTGATGGACGCCGGGTACGGCGCCGGCGCGTTTCCTGCGGCCGCCATGCCCGCCGCCGCGCCGCTCGCGGCCGCAGGGGCGCCATGGCCGTGGGGGAGCGGCGTGCTCGTGGCGTGCTGCTGGCCGATCGCCGCCGCATCGGACCGGGGCATCGCGACGGTCTCCTGAGGGCGCGAAGCGCGCGCAGGATGGACGCCGTCGCCCGGGCCCGCCGCCCCTGGCGGCCCGTGCGCGATGGTCAGCGAGCGGCTGCCCGTCTCGAGCACCCGGACCATCTGCACGGTGATGTTGTCGTGACCGCCGCGGTGGTTCGCGAGCTGCACGAGCATCCGGCACGCGTGATCGACCGAGCCCGACGCGAGCGCTTGCCGCGTGCACCCGAGGATGTCGCCGGGGAGCACGAGATCGGTGAGCCCGTCGCTCGACTGGATCAGCACGTCTCCCGGGTAGAGCTCCATCGGCTCGGGTCGAACCTCGACCTCCACCTCTGGCCTCATCCCGAGCGCGCGCGTGATCTTGTTCGCGTCGGGGTGGCCGATCGCCTGCGCCTCCGTGAGCATGCCCGCGTCGATCATCCCCTGCACCATCGAGTGGTCGCGCGTGAGGGGGTAGATCTGGTGGCTCCGGATCACGTACGCGCGGCTGTCGCCGACGTGCGCGACATCGACGCCGCGCTCGTGGAGGACCATCGCGACGACGGTCGAGCCGGGCCGGACGCGGTTCTCCGGCGGCCCGCCCAGCTGGTAGACGCGGCGCCCCGCTTCCTCGATCGCGGCCTTGAGCGCCCCGCTCGGATCCACGGTGGCGGGCGTGCGCTCGATCATCTCGAAGATGGTCTGGATGGCGGTGCGGCTCGCCTCGCTGCCGCCATAGTGTCCGCCCATGCCGTCGCACAGGACGCACAGGTAACCGAACTTGGTCTCGGCGTAGCCGCAGGCATCCTCGTTGACCTGCTTGTTCGGGTCCCGGCCAGCATCGCTGGCCTGGGCGAACTCGATCTTGAGGTGCGGGGAGGACTCGGTCGGGGGCATCATGGGGGGGCGTCGCTCGGGGCGCGAGAACGGGCCCCGGACACGCTACTCCAAACGGACGCTGAACTCGACGGGGCCGAACCGCAACGACGCGCCGGGCGGCACGAGCGTCCACACGGCCGCGGCGATGCGCTGGCCGTTCACGTAGGTCCCGTTGTTGGAGTTCTCGTCCCGCACGAACAGCTGGCCGGCCTCGAGCTTCACGCTCGCATGGGTGCCGGAGACGCGCGGCTCCGACAGCGCGATCAGGCACGAGGCGCCGTCGCGCCCGGCGCGCACCTCGGCGCCGGGGTGCACGGTGAAGATGCCCGCCGGGCCCGAGAGCGTCGCCCGGCTGGCCCCGCCCATGGGGGGGCCCATCATCGGCCCGCCGCCATAGCCGAAGTCGCCCGGAGGCGGCGGCGCGGGCGCGTAGGGCGGAGGCGGCCCGCTCCCGGCCACGATGGGCCTCGGGGGCGCGGCCGCCACCGTGCCGCCGCGCCGCTTCCCGCCGCCGCGGAAGATGGAGACGAGGAGCAGCACGATGACGACGCCGCCGAAGGTCACGCCGCCGATGAGCAGGTACGGCAGCGGCGCCTCCTTCGCCTTCAGCGTGAGGATCTTGTCGGCCGTGACCGCGCTCGTCCGCCGCGCCTGGTTGTCGTAGATGATGAGGCGCGCCGTCGTCTGGTCGCCCTTGCCGACGAGGAACTTGTCGGTGTCCGGGAGCTCGAACTCGACGACGCTGTCGCCGGCCGAGATCGCCTTGCCGCGCATCCCGCCCTCGATCAGCGTCCGCTGGGCCTTCTTCGCGTCCTCGAGGTTCCCGCCCTGCAGCGACTGCGGCGCGGCCTGGTTCTTCGGGACCATGTAGATCTCGGCCCGCTGCGCGTTGCCACCCCAGCAGAAGTTGCCGAAGATCTTGACCGTGCCGCCGGGATAGATCGGCGTCTTCTTCGCCGCGCGGTCGGTCGCGTCGCGGTCGACGTCGAGCGGCCACGCGGTCGGATCGATGCCGACGGGGACGTTCTGGAAGGTGGCGTCGCCGGCGATCGGCGGATCCGTGTTGATGAAGGCGAGCTTGAACGTCTGCGTGATGCTCGGCGCGACGCACGAGACCCGCCACTTCACGATGTGCATCTTGTTGAAGCGGGTGCGGATCGCGTTGACGATGTTGGCCGCGCGCCGCTGCTGGCCGTCGCGCACCACGCTGAAGAAGCCGCCGATCTCGGTGTTCGCCATCCCCTCCATGAACTCGCGGGCGTTCGCCGTGAACTCCTCGACGAGCTGGCTCGGGAACCAGATCGAGATGACGGGCACCGGCGTCTTCGGCAGGACGTCGTTGTTCTCGGGGAACCGCCCCTTCGTCAGGTACTCGCGGAGGAGGTTCGACGCGGCGGCGGTCGAGCTGGGATCCGCGCCGGCGGAGCCGTTCGAGAGGACCACCATCGCCTGGTGCATCGGCACCTGGACGCCCTGACCTGCGTTGCCGAGCTCCTTGAACGCGTCGGTGGCGGCGTTCTTGATGATCGTGAAGAGCGGGCGCGTGCGGCCCTGCGTCGGGTAGGTGCGCGCGACGCCGGCGATCGCCTGCGCGGCCGCCTGCTTGTTGCTCACCCACTTCGAGTCCTCGACGACGCCGCGATCGTTGAAGAACATCACGTCGACGATGTCGTTCGGCTGCATCGCGTTGACGAACGCGCTCGCGACCGCCTTCGCCTCGTCGAAGCGGTTGCCCATGCTCGACGCGGCGTCGATGAGGATGAGCCACGCCGTCCCGACGCCCGGCTGACCGGCGCTGTCGCCCCACCGCGCCTTCGACTCGAACTTCGCCGGAAGATCCGTGCCGTCGACCGTGACGGAGAGGATCGCGTTCTTGTCCGGGAAGTCGAACGACGAGTAGAGCGCCGACGGCTGCTCGATCGCGTCGGCGACGCAGTCGAGGTTCGCGTTGCCGGTGAGCGCGGCGCAGTTGCGGGTGAGGTCGCTGAGGCGCTTGTTCTGCACGACCTCGAGCACGGTCGTGAGCACGGGCGAGCCGTCCACGGTGCTCGCGCGCGGGTCGATGCGGAGCACGTGCGCCTCGGGCGCGGCCTCGGCGCGGCGCTGTCCGGCGAGGAGCGCGAGGACAGCGGCCGCGAGCGCGAGGAGCCTCGCGCAGCGCAGGGCCTTGCCCTCGCGCCTGCCGCGACGGGCGGAGGCGCTCATGGAGTGGATCGGGCGAGTCGCGTCATGAGAGGGAGTCATGCGTGGGGATCTCCAGCGGGCGCGAGGGAGCCGAGGAGCGCTCCCTGCGCGAGCGGGGCGGCCGCCGCGCGCTGGCGGCGGCTATCCGGTTGGTTTTCACGCAGCCTGGCAGGGGCGCCAGGTGCCGGTCGAACGTCGCGGGGGAAGGGGGCCAGGCTCGGCAACGCCTCTCCTCGTGCGATGGGCCCGTCAGGCCCGCGCGGCCACGCTGAGCAGGATGACGCTGAACCCGCCGAAGCGGATCTTGTCGCCATCGCGCAGCTCGCGTCGGCCCTGGAAGCCGATCGCCTCCTCGTTGTGGAATGTCCCGTTGGTGGAGCCGAGGTCGGCGAGGACGATCCGACCGCCGTCGATTTCGAGCGTCGCGTGGTGGGTCGAGGTCGTCCCGTGCGCTATCTCGATGTCGACCTTCTGCCCTGTCTCGGCGCGGCCGACGATGTTCTTGCCTTGCCAGAGCGGCCAGAACCTGCCGAGCGCGTCGTCCTGGAAGCTGACGAGGAAGCCGGCGAGGGTGCGGCGGCTCTCCTGCCCCGCGGCCCTCGGCGGCGCCGGCGTCGCCGGACGCACCGCGGGAGGAGGCGGGATGTACGCGGGCGGCGGGCCCGGCGGGGCGAGGTTCTGCTGTGGCTGCGGCGGCTCGCCGTAGGCGCCGCTGCCGCTCGCCTGCGGTATCGGCGGCGGCGCGGATGCCCCTTGCTGGTTGGGCGCATAGGCCGTCTGGTTGAAGGGATCGCCGCTCATCTGGATGCCGTCGAGGGCGATCGGGTGGCCTCCTTCCATGCAGAACGAGCCGCCCGCCGGGATCGCGTGCCCCTGCACGCAGCGCGCGCCCTGCGGCTGCGGCGGCGGACCGAAGCCGGGCTGCTGGGGCGGGCCGAAGCCGGGCCGCGGGGGCGGAGGGCCGGGATAGCTGCCCTGCTGCTCCGGGAAGCTCGGGGCCGAGCCGTAGCCTCCGCCCGGCGCGCCGTAGATCGGCGGCTCCGGCGGGAACGGCGGCGGCTTCAGCGGCACCGGAGGCGGCGGCTGGGGCGCACCGAAGCCACCAGGCTGCGGCCCGAAGGGCGGAGGCGGACCGAAGCCAGCCGGGTTGCCCTCGGGCGCCGGCGGGAACCCGGGAGGCGGGCCTGGAGGAGCCCCGAAAGGCGCCGGCGGGGGCGGACCAAAACCGCCGCTCGGCGAGCCATAGTTCGGGGGAGGCTCGGGGGGCGCACCGAAGCCCGGAGCAGGAAACGGCGGAGGAGGAGGCGGCGGCGGCGGAGGAGCCCCGAACGCTCCAGGCCCCGACGGGGTGAGCGGCGAGGCGCACACAGCGCAGAATTTATCGGCGGGGGTCGCGGGCGCACCGCAACGCGGACAGAGCATGGTGATCCTTCTCGGGTTTCGCGGCGCTGGGGCACCGCCGCCGCGAGCATACCGTGGCCGCTCGGCCGAGGATCAAGGAAGAAGTATGCGAGAACCCTTGCTACAGGCCGGCAACGCGGTGCGTGCGCGCGCATGCACGCGTCGCCGCCCAGCGCACAGCTGCTTCCGCGCCGTGCCATGGATGCTTGCGCGCGCGATCGAACCAGGGAGCCGGCTGTCCCCCTGGCAATCTGCTCTGCGGGAGCGCTCTGCTCGCGGCCGGGGTGCCGGCCGGCGGGATCAATCCTTTGCGTCGCGGACGCGAGCGGCCTTGCCTGCCAGGTTGCGCAGGTAGAAGAGCCGCGAACGGCGGACCACGCCGCGCGAGACGATCTCGACCTTGTCGATGCGGGGGCTGTGGAGGAGGAACATGCGCTCGACGCCGACCGTGAAGCTCACCTTGCGCACGGTGAAGGTGCTCCGGACCCCGGCGCGGTGGCGCTTCAGAACGACACCCTGGAACACCTGGATGCGCTCCTTCTCGCCCTCGACGATCCGGTAGTGGACGCGCACCGTATCGCCGACCCGGAAATCCGGGATCCCCTCGCGGAACAGGGGAGCTTCGATCTTCGCGAGGATGTTCGAGGTCTGCATGGTCGGTCAATCCTTCAAAGGGTCGGGGATCCGTCTTCGCGGTCCCGTGCCCGTGCTCAAGGGGGCTGGGCCGCCGCCGTTCGGGGACTGCGTCCGGCGGAGCGGGGGCCGCGCGCGGCCCTCGTGCTTCACGCGATGAACGCAGATGGAACCCGGTTGCGGTTCCGGGAGAACATGGGCGCGAGCGCGTGCCCGCGCACCTCCCCGGGGGGTACCGGAGAGGTGCGGCATTATGCATGCGGGCGATCCGGTGTCAACGCCGGCAGCGGCGCAGTCGCTCTTGATGCGCGCGCCTGGTGGGCGTCAGGTGTGCGTTGGGCGTGCGTTGGGCGTGCGTTGGGTGCGCGTTGGGGGCGCGCTTCGTGCCGGGCCTTCAGCCTCAGCGGCGGACGGGGATGATCTGCACGCGGCGGGCCTCTCCCTCGCCGTCGCTCTTGGTGACGACGCCCGGGAACTTCGCCAGCGCCAGGTGGACGACGCGGCGGTCCTGCGGGTTCATCGGCTCGAAGGTGATGATCTTGCCCTCCTCGACCGCCTGCTTGCCCAGCCTGCGCGCCATGGAAGAGAGCGTGTCCTCGCGCCGCTGCCGGTAGCCCTCGGCGTCGATGATCACATGACGCCGCTTCTTGCCCGGCCGGTTGATCACGCGGTTGGCGAGGAACTGCAGCGCCGAGAGCGTCTGCCCCTTCTTGCCGATCACGCGGCCCGCGTCCTTCCCCTCGATCTCGAGCCGGATCTCCTCGGGCGGATCCTCCTCCTCGTTCTCGAGGAGGTCGACGGTGCAGTCCATGCCCATCGCCGCCAGCACATCGATGACGAAGTCGAGCGCGATGTCGGCGCGCCCGTCCTCCTCGAACTCGGCCGCGTCGCCAGCGCCCTGCGCCTCGGCATCGACATCGACGTCCGCCGCGTCGATTCCCCTTTCGGCAACTTCACTATCCACGGACACGTGCTTTTCCCTTTCCGAGAGCAGGGGCCGACTTGTCGTCGTCGCCCGGAGTCTTCTTCATCGCGGATTGGGGCTCCGCGCTCGCGACCTCTCGCACCTGGATGCCGCCGGCCCGTTCGTTCTTCGCCTTCAGGTAGCGCTCGACGAGCACCTGCTGCCCGATGCCGAGCCAGGTGTTCGTCAACATGTAAACGCCGAGGCCGGCCGGGAGGAAGAGCATCATCGCGGTGAAGATGCCGGGCATCAGGTACAGCATCATCTTCTGCTGCGCCGGGTCGCCCTGCGGGGGCATGAGCTTCTGCTGGATGAAGCTCGAGCCGCCGAGGACGATGGGAATGATGAAGTACTTTCCCGGGGCCGACAGGTCCGGAATCACGGGGCCGAACGGGGTGTGGTAGAGCTCCACCGCGGTCTGGAGCGCGGTGTAGAGGGCGAACCATACCGGCATCTGGAGCAGCATCGGGAAGCAGCCCACGACCGGGTTCGCGACCTTGTTCTTGCGCCAGAGCTCCTGCATCGCGAGGCCGCGCTGGGCGGCGTCGTCCTTGTACCTCGCGTTGATCTCATCCATCTCCGGCTTGAGCTTGCGCATCGCCGCGGCGCTCTTGATCTGCTGGATGCTCAGCGGGAAGAGCAGGAGCCGGACCGTGATGGTGAGCAGGACGATGGCCCAGCCCCAGCTGCCCACGGCGCCGTAGAGGACATAGAGGTACGAGACGAGGAGCTTCGCGATCGGCGAGAACCAGCCGAGGTTGATGACCTCGCTCGCCCCGTGATCCACGGCGGCGAGCAGCTCGCGCTCCTTCGGCCCGGTGAAGGACAGGAGCTTGTAGGTCACCGCGCCGCCGGGCGCGAGCTCGTGCTCCGGATAGGCGAGCCGCGCGCGATAGATGTGCCCGTAGCTCGGGTCCTTGCTTTTGTCCTGGAACTTCGAGGTATCCCAGACGTCCTCGATCTGCGTCTCGGCCGTGGGCTGCCCTGGCCCTTCCAGCGGGATCGCGATCTTGCTGAAGTAGCTGCTCGAGACGGCGGCGAACCGCGCGTTGCCCGGGGTGCGCCGCCAGCGCTCGGCGGTGAACTCCGGGTCCTTGAAGTCGCCCGGCTCGAAGGCGTCGGGGAGCTGGCGCTCGGTCTTCTGGTCGGTCGCGGCGACCGTCTCGGTGATCCACTCCGAGATCAGGCCGAGATGGCCCTCCGTCTCCTTCTGGGTCCGCCACGCGGTCTGCTCGACGGCGAGCCGGTGCTTGCGCGGCTCCTGCGCGAGGTTCTCGACCGTCATCTGCACCGAGAGCTCGAAGGGACGCCCCGTGGCCGCGACGACCTTGGTGAGCCTCGTCGCGCTGTCGGCGTAGGTGAACGTGCAGCTCTTGCCGTCCTGCGCCGAGAGCTTCCAGTCGAGGTCGTCGAACGGCACCTGCTGCGCGCTGCCGCCAGGCAGGTGCAGGTCCGTCCTGAGAGGCATCCGCGACTCGAGCGAGGTCGTGACCAGGTCCATCGGCCTGCGCTCGCCGTTCCCCGTCGTGTACTTCGGGTCCGTCATCCAGAGGTGCCGGAGCGACCCGCCGTGCGTCGATAGCTCAGCCTTGAAGCGGTCTCCGTCGATGACGCACATCTCCGGGGGAGCGCGCTCGGCGGGGGCCGTGCTGTCGTTGACGTCGAGCGGCTGCAGCTGCGGCGCGCCCTCACCGAAGAGGAGCGGCTTGCCGAACTGGAAGAACAGGATGATGGCGAGGCCGAGGAACAGCCATTTGGCGATATTGCTGCGTTCCATGAAGTCCTTCGTCGATCCCAGGATCTCGAGCCGCGCCCTTCGCTACGGGCGTCTCGTGACGCCTCACGAGGCTGCCCAGGGTCGCTTCGTGCGGGCTTCGCTCCGCGGCGTGTCGGGCGCCGTGCCGCAGGGGGCCTTGTCGATGGCCGAGCGGGATTAGTCCATGAGGGTGACCCGGCCGCTGAAGCCCGCTCGACAGGGGGATGAGGCGCGCGAGGCGAGCTCCGCGCCAGTAGACGAACAGCGTGTCGTATCCCGCGGGTCAGCGTCCCGTTGACGCGGCATCCGGGCAGCCGCGGCACGGCGAAGACGAGGTGGCGGAGGGTCGAACCCGCCTGGATGAAACGGGTGACACCTACACAGTCGCTTGAGCGAAAGCAAGCTCCCCCGGAGCGCCCCGTGGTCCACGATGCAGGCGGCGGCGTAGCGCGAGCAGGAGGGCTCGAACCGACAGACCGGGCCCATCAACGCCACGATGAGCCTGGAGAGCGTCATCTGGTAGGCGCGGATCAGCGCGAGGAGGAGCGTCGCCAGCATGCGGTGAGCCGTGAGAGAGCGAGGAGCTTGGGGCCCAGCGCACCAGGGCGCAAGGTATGCCGCGCCATCTTCTAGCTGCCGGCTGGGTCGGTCGGGTTGGTCGGGTCAGTCGGGTCTGGCGCGGGCGCCGGTGGATCGCTTGCGCGGCGCTCGGCCACGACCTCCGTTCGCGCGCGCGACGCGGCAGTGAGCGCCTCCTTTGCCCGGCGGCGGAGCACCGGAACCACGCCACGAAGCTCCGCGAGGACGTCATCGAGGCCGAGCGAGCCGGCGCCGGTGCGGAGGATCACCACGATGTCGACGCGCTCCGGGAAGAGCTCCGGGAATCTCCGGAACGCCTCCCTGAGCAGGCGCTTCGCGCGGTTGCGCGCCACAGCGCCGCCCACCTTGCGCGAGGCGACGAGGCCCAGGCGAGGCGCCCCGGATGGGACAGGCGCGGCAGCGCTCTTCGTGCCGCGGAGGGCCCCGCCGCGAGCAGCGCCCTCGGTGGGGGCCGCGACGAGGATCAGCAGGTGGCGGGTGCTGACGCGATGACCACCGTTCTGGATGCAGACGAATTCTGCCCGCCTGCGAATGCGGCGCTCGCGCGGGAACGAGGAGGAGGACGCCGACGAGCGCGGTTGCGCTGGCGCCATCACCGCCGCGTTACTTCTTGTAGATGGTGGGCGCGAGCCGGGCGCGGCCCTTGCGGCGGCGGTTGTTGATGACCTTGCGACCGCCGGCGGTCGCCATACGCGCACGGAAGCCGTGGGTCCGGGCGCGGCGGGTGTTATGGGGCTGGTAGGTGCGCTTCATGGCTGGTGGTCCCTCGGTCTGGACCGCGAACGGCGGCATCCTGGCCGCACGTCAAGCGGGCGCGCAAGAAAGCACGGCATTTGGCCCAGGTCAACACCAGACGACGCGGTTACGCGCGGTCACGGGCGGTTACGCGCGGTGACGGGAGATGACGCGCCTTGCCCACGTTCGCCGTTCTCTCTCACCTTTCTAGAGGCCTGGGTTAGCGTGTAGCCTCCGATCGACCGCAACGGTCGTTCAAGAGCGGGTCACAGGAGGGAATTTGACGCGCACCGGAGGACATGAGGGGGAAAAGCAGCACGCGCCCGCACGGGGCGTCAAGCGACGCGCGCTGGCGGCTGCTGCGGCGGGAGCCTTGTTCTTGAGCGCGCTCCCTGTGAGCGCGCAGACGAGAACGTTCTACCTGGACCGGCTCTACATGGCCGGCGCTCCCGACGACTCGATCGCGCTCTGGCGACCGCAGGTGGCGCCGGAGACGCGCTTCTTCGGGCAGTTCGGGCTCGGGCTCGGCCTCAATCCCTTCCGGGTCGAGAACATGCTGAATGACGAGCAGGCCGCGGGGCGGTTCAGCAGGGAACACGGCTCGCCGGTGTCCTCGCAGCTCATCGGCTACTTCAACGGGGGCGTCGAGCTGCTCGACCGCTTCTCGTTCCAGGTGGGGCTGCCGATCATCGCCCTCCAGACGAGCAACCCGACGAACGACCCGAGCGTCGCCGGCGCAGAGGACGCGGCGAGCCCGTCGACCGCCGCGCTCATGGACATCCGGCTCGACGGGCGGGCGATCCTGTACCGCACCGAGGATCGCTTCTTCAAGCTGGGCGCCAACGTGACGGCGTGGGTGCCGACCGGCAGCAAGCTCTCGTTCTCGGGCGACAACGCCGCGAGCGCGATGATCGGGCTCTCGGGGGAGATCGATCTCAAGTCGATGTTCTTCGTCCTGAACACCGGGGTGCACTTCCGTCCGTACTCATCGCTCAACGACTTCGCCGTGACGAACGAGTGGAGGTGGGGGGTCGGCGGCTTCCTCCCGCTGCGGAACGGGGCGCTGCGGCTCGGCGCGCAGATCTTCGGATCGACGGGCCTCGGCCGCGGCACGACGTTCACCGGCGACAACACGCCGCTGGAGTGGATGGCCGAGGGGCGGCTCGCGCTCGATCAGCGGAAGAAGGGGTGGCTCGGGGTCGGCGCCGGAACGCGGCTGTCGGGCGGCTACGCGCCGGATTTCCGGATGGTCGGGGTCATCGGCTACTCGTTCGGCATCAAGGACGTCGAGCCCATGTCTCCTGGCAGGCGCTTCCAGGCGGTCCCGCCGCGCGCCGCGGACACGGACAAGGACGGGCTCCCCGACGACATCGATCTCTGCCCGACCGATCCCGAGGACGGCAAGCCGCCGAACCGCGACGACGGCTGCCCGGCGCTGCCCGATCGCGACGGCGACGGCATCCCGGACACCAGCGACAAGTGCCCGGATCAGCCCGAGGACTTCGACAAGATCAACGACGCCGACGGCTGCCCGGAGGACGACGCCGACGAGGACAGCATCCCGGACGCGAAGGACGCCTGCCCCAAGGAGCCGGGCCAGCCGAGCCCCGAGCCGACGAAGAACGGCTGCCCGCAGTTCATCCGCCGCATCACGGGGTCGAGCGAGATCCAGATCCTGAAGCAGGTGCAGTTCGCGACCGGCAGCGCGAGGATCTTGCCGAACAGCTACAGCATCCTCGACGAGGTCGTCCGGCTCTTGAAGGTGAACCCCGAGATCACGCTCGTCGCGATCGAGGGCCACACCGACAACCGGGGCTCGGACCAGCTCAACGAGAAGCTCTCGAACGATCGCGCTCACTCGGTCAGGACGTACCTGATCGAGCGGGGCGGCATCGATCCCGCCCGGCTCACGGCGGCGGGCTTCGGTCCGAAGCGGCCGATCGACGACAACAACACCGAGGCCGGGCGCCAGAAGAACCGGCGCGTCGAGTTCCACATCCGCGAGAGCAACACGGGCGGGAACAAGGCTGGCGGCGACAAGGGTGGCGGTACCGTCACGCCGTAGGTGGCTCATCCGGGCGGCGCGCGCGGGAGCCCTGCTGTGCGTGGTGCTCTCGCCGGCGTGCCGCCCTGAGCAGGGCACGCCCTACCGCTGCAGCTGCACCTTCGTCACGGACTTCGACGACGACTCGAGGCTCGACGTGGAGGTCTGCGCTCCGAGCGACGCCCGCGCCGAAGGCGTCGGACGTGGATGCGCGCAGACCCACGCGCCGGGCCCGGTGTCCGGCTGTACCTGCGGAGGCGCCCCGGATCGCGGCCCGTGCGAGCTCGGCGCGTGCCGCGTCACGCCAGCAGCGCCTTGAGGTCGGCCGCCGTCGTGACCGGCGCCGAGCACGTCCGCCCGCGACATGCGTAGGCGACCGCCCCATCAGGGCGCGCGGGCTTGCCCTCGGCGACGACCTTGACCGCCGCGGCGCTCTCCGGCCGAGCCGGATCCACGAGCACGACCGCCCGGTTCGGCAGGTACGCCTTGAACGCCTCGCGCGTGAGCTCGGCCGCCGACGCCGAGCCCGCCTCGCCGACCACCACGACCGTCACTGCACCGCGTGTCAGGCGGTCGAGCACGCACACGGTCTGGCCGAGACCGAAGGCGTTCTCGAGCGCCGTCGGCGCGAGGGCGTCCAGCTGCCGCTCTGCCGGTGAGAGGTAACGCTCGTCGGCGATCTCGGAGAGGCGCAGGCAGAGGAGCGCCGCCATCGAGGCGGCCGAGGGCGCGGCCTGATCGTAGATGTCCTGCGTGCGCGCGATCAGCGCGTCGCCGTCGTCCGGCGTGAAGAAGAAGCCGGGCGTGGCCTCGTCCCAGTGGTGCGCGATCATCGCGTCGGCGATCGCGCGCGCGACGTCGACGTAGCGCGGGTCGGAGGTGGCCTCGTAGAGGTCGAGGGCCGCGTTCCCGAGGTACGCTTGATCGTCGAGGAACCCTGGCCGGACGTCGCGCACGGCCGCCCCGGAGCCGCCTTGCTCGCTCTTCGCGCCGGGAGGCGCGCCGTCCTTGAGATAGCGGCCGACGCGGCCGCCGCGGAGGAGCTTCCGCTCGAGCAGCGCGAAGGCGCGCGCCGCGGCGTCGACCCAGGCGGGCTCGTCCAGCGCGCGCCCGGCGTCGGCGAGCGCCCCGATGAGCAGCCCGTTCCAGCTCGCGAGCACCTTGTCGTCGCGCGCCGGCCGAGGCCTCGCGTCGCGCGCCGCGAGCATCGCGACCCTGGCGCGCGCGAGCGCGTCGCGGCACCGATCGAGGTGGGTCGAGGGGCCGCCTCCCGTGCCGTCGTCGATGACCGCCGCGGCCTGATCGAGCGTGCGGTGCTGCGAGAGCACCGTCGCGCCGCTGTCCTCGAAGTTGCCCTCCTCGCTGATGCCGAAGACGAGGCGGGCCACGTCGTACGCGAGCTGATCCTCGCCGACGGCGTCGCGGAGCTGCTCGAGCGTCCACACGAAGAACTTGCCCTCGCGCCCCTCCGAGTCGGCGTCCTGCGACGCGTAGAAGCCGCCCTCCGGGGCGCGCATCTCGGCGAACAGGTAGCCGACGATCTCGCGCGCCGTCTCGGCGTAGATCGGCTTCTTGAACGCGCGGAACCCGTCGGCGTAGAGGCGCAGGAGGAGCGCGTTGTCGTAGAGCATCTTCTCGAAGTGGGGCACGAGCCAGCGCTCGTCCGTCGAGTAGCGGTGGAAGCCGCCGCGCAGGTGATCCCAGATGCCGCCGTCCCGCATCCTGTCCAGCGTGAGCTCGACGCCCTCCGCCGCGACGCGATCGCCCTCCAGCACGCCGCGGCGGAGCAGCACGTCGAGCGCCATGGTGTTCGGGAACTTCGGCCGCGATCCGATGCCGCCGTGGCGGGGATCGAGGCGCGCGAGCAGCTGCCGCGACGCGCGCCGGAGCAGATCGGACGGCGCGGGCGCGACGACGCCTGCAGCGCGCGCCGGCGCGCGCTGCGCGCGCTCGATGGCATGGGTGATCTCCTGCGCCTGCTGCTCGACGTCGTCGCGCCGGTTCCTGAAGGCGTCGGCGATCTTGTCGAGCACCTTCGGGAAGCCGGGCATGCCGAGCGCGTCCTTCGGCGGGAAGTACGTGCCCGCGAAGAAGGGGCGCTGATCCGGGGTGAGGAACACCGTCAGCGGCCAGCCGCCGCTCCGGCCCATGAGCTGCACGACGAGCTGGTAGATGTGGTCGAGATCGGGCCGCTCTTCCCGGTCGACCTTGATGTTCACGAAGAGGTCGTTCATGTGCCGGGCGATCGCCTCGTCCTCGAACGACTCGCGCTCCATCACGTGGCACCAGTGGCAGGCGGCGTAGCCGATGGACAGGAGGATCGGCTTGTCCTCTCGGCGCGCGAGATCGAGCGCCTCGGCGCCCCACGGGTACCACGCGACCGGGTTGTGCGCGTGCTGCAGGAGGTACGGCGACGACTCGCTCGCGAGCCTGTTCTTGTGGGCTGCCATGGGCCCTACGTAGAGCCGGGCGCGGGGGGCCGCCAGCCGTGGCGCGGTCGCCGGCGCTACGCCCGCTCCAGCACAAGCGCGCAGTTGTGCCCGCCGAAGCCCGCCGAGCACTTCACCGCGTGACGCAGATCGACCGCCCGCCGCTCCCTCACGACGTCCAGGGAGCACTCCGGATCGAGCTCATCCACGTTGATCGACGGGTGCAGCAGCTGGTCGCGCAGCGAGCACACGACCGCGATCGTCTCGACGGCGCCGGCGCCGCCGAGCAGGTGCCCGATCATCGACTTGGTCGCCGAGATCGGGATGCGCGCGAGGCGCTCGCCGAAGACGCGCCGCAGCGCGAGCACCTCGGCGGCGTCGCCCTGCGGCGTCGAGGTCGCGTGCGGGTTGATGTAGCCGATCGCCTCCGGCGCCGTGCCCGCCCTGGCGAGGGCGCGCTGAAGCGCGAGCGCGAGCCCGAGCCCCCCCGAGTGCGGCCGCGTGAGGTGCTCCGCGTCCGTGGTCATCCCGAAGCCGGCCACGACGGCGAGCGGCTTCGCGCCGCGCGCGAGCGCGTGCTGCTCCTCCTCGAGCACGAGCGCGCCTGCTCCCTCGCCCATCACGAAGCCCTGGCGGCGCCGGTCGAACGGGCGGCTCGCGCGCGCCGGGTCGCCGTCGACGGCCCTGGCGAGCGCCTTCGCGTTGCCGAACCCCGCGACGGTGTTGAGCCGCGTCGCGGCCTCGGCGCCCCCCGCGACCATCACGTCGGCCTCGCCCGCCTCGATCATCAGGGCCGAGGTCGCGATCGAGTGCGTGCCCGTCGCGCACGCGCTCGCGAGGTTGTACGAAGGCCCCATGAGCCCGTATCGCATGGAGATGAGCGCCGCGGCGCCGTTCGGCATGACCCCCGGGATGAAGTAGGGCGACACGGCCCGCGGGCCGCGCGCCGCGCTCCTGCCGACCTGCTCTTCGAAGATCTCGACCGACCCCATGCCCGTGGACATCAGGCACCCGACGCGGGTCCGGTCGAAGCCGCTCGCCGGCGCCGCGGCCGCGAGCGGCGGCGCGCCCTGGGCCCGCGCGCCCGCGCGCTCCGCCGCCTCGTCCTCCGCGGCGGAGGCGCGCTCGATCGGCGCGATGCCGGCCTCGCGCAGCGCCTCCACCGCGGCCGCGAGGCTGAAGTGGGTCACGCGGCCATAGATCTCCGCCTCCTTGGGCGACAGGTACCTCGCGACATCGAACCCCTTCACGCTGGCCGCGATGTCGCTGCGGAGCCTGTCGACGGGGAAATCGCGGATGTAGTCCACGCCGGATCGGCCGGCGAGGAGGTTTTGCCAGGTGGTGGCGACGTCGTTGCCCAGCGGGCAAACGGCGCCGATCCCGGTCACGACGACGCGCCTTCGCATCGGACTGCTCTTGCTCGTTGGGGGGAGGTGGAAGGTTCAGGCGGACAGCGCCTGGGGCGCAGTGTTGTCCAGGTTGGGAGCGCTTGCGAGCCCCTCGAGCGAGGGGTCACGGCGCTCACCGCCGCGGCGAAGCTCGAGCGCGGCGCGCTGGGCGGCGAGCATCTCGTGCCGGCCCACGCCGAGGTACTTGAGGATCGGCATGTAGACCTTCTGGATGAACACGTTCCGGTCGACGCCGGCCTCGCGCATCTTCAGGATGCGCGAGTCGTAGTCGGGGACGATCCCGACGCCCGGCATCTCGAAGTTCGCGAACACGTGCGCCATGTCCGCGAGCGTGCCCGGCCGGTCCTCCTCGAGCAGCACCTTGACGACGCTCTGGTAGAAGCGGCAGTGGGCGATCTCGTCGCGGGCGATGTAGTCGTAGATCGTCCGCAGGCACTCGTCGCCCTCCGTCGCGGCCCGCTCCCGGTGCTTCACGTAGATGACGAACGTCGCCATCTCCTGCACGCAGCCGTAGAACGTCATCTGCCGCGGCGTGTGGAACGGGAGGTCCCACTTCTTCGCGAAGATCTGGTGCTGCAGATCGCTGAGCTGCTCCTCCGTGCGCTTGCCCGAGCGCAGGAGGTACTGCATCAGCGTGAGCGAGTGCTTCGACTCTTCATACGCCCAGTTGGCCTGGAACCACGCCTGGCCGAAGTACTTCCGCACGAGGTTGATGCCGTTCGACACGTAGTCGGGCAGGTACATCTCGACCGAGCAGAAGGTCTCCGCGCACAGGGCGAGCTCCTCGCTCGCGTCCTTGTTCACGCGCTCCCAGGGGATGTCCTGGAAGACGTTCCAGCGGCGCTCGCGCTCCGCCTTCTCGAAGAACGTCATGTACTCCTGGAAGATCTTCTCCTCCAGCCGGCTCATACGGTCGCCTCCAGCCGCTCTCCGACCTTCTTGCAGAGGTCGCCCACGGTGATGAGCTCGACCAGATCCTCGTCCGGAATCATGACGCCGAGCTCGGTCTCCATCTCTCCGACGATCTGCATCATCGAGAGCGAGTCGATGCCGAGCTCCGTGATCACAGAAGCCGCGGTGACGTTCGGGAACTCGCGCTTGTCCACCCGGGCGGCAACCGTCTTGAAAATCTCGAGCAGATTGGTCTTGTCCGTCATGGTTCAGTCGATCCTGCGAAGCTCGTATTGAGCGAGGGAGCTGTAGTGCTTGTCGAACGCGTTCACGCACGTCGACAGGTAACGATCGTAGTCGTCGAAGACCTTGTCCCCCCACGTCGACCGGATGGTCTTCTCGTTCAGCCTGAGCCGGCGGAGCCACTCCGCGGTGGTGCGCTGGTAGTGCTCGCGCCGCGTGTTCACCTGCATCACCTCCCAGTAGGGGTTCGCCGCCTGGATGATGTCCTCGAGCCGAGGGTTCAGGCCGCCGGGGAAGATCTCCTTCGTGACGAAGTAGATGTCCTCCAGATCTTTCCTCGTGCCGGCGGGGAGCCCGCCCCAGGGCGTCATCCGCGGCGTCCGGTTGCGGAGGATGGTCTGGAGGCCGAACCAGGCGCCCTTGTTCGTGAGCTCCCAGGCCTTCTTGAAGTAAGCCCGATAGATGTCGATCGCCTTGCCCTGGCGCGCCTCCTCCGGCGAGCACAGGTGATCGATCATGCAGATCGAGATGAGGCTGTCGAACCGCTCGGCCGTCGCGAAGGTCCGGAAGTCGCCGCCGACCACCTCGACGCCGGGGATCTTCCGGGCGTTCACCTCGGCGGCCTGCGCGGTGGACAGGGTGACGCCGACGGCGCGCGTCACGCCGCGCGCCGTGGCCACGTACTCGAGCGCCGCGCCCCAGCCGCAGCCGATGTCGAGCACCTTCCTCCCGGGCCCCGCCTTGGCGAAGTCCGACAGGATCCGGAGCTTGTTCAGCTGCGCGGCCTCGAGCGACTGCTCGGGGGACTCGTAGACGGCGCAGGTGTAGTTCATGCGCTCGTCGAGCCAGAGCCTGAAGAACTCGTTCGAGACGTCGTAGCTGACCTCGACCTCGGCCTTACTGGATCCCATCGATGACTCCTTCGACACGTGCCGGGGCGCCGCCCGCGCGGCCCCCTTCGGTTCGCGACACAGGGCCGCCCGCGCGGACCACGTCGCCATGGGGAGAGGGCGTCGCGCCCTCGTCAATGTCCGAGGCGACCTCGAGCTCGCCGGCCTCGAAGCGCCGCTTCATCTCGCGGCGCCGCACCTTGCCGCTCGACGTCTTCGCCAGCGTCCCCCGCTTGATCAGCGCGACCTCGGACAGCTGCACGCCGAGCTGGGCGCGCACGGCCTGGGTGATCGCCTGCGCGACGCCGGCGACGCTCCGCTTGGCCTCGGCGACGACGATCGCGCGCTCGGCCCCCTCGGCGGTGAGGCACGAGAACGCGACGCAGTGGCCGTCGCGCACCCCCTCGACGGAGGACGCGATGCGCTCGATGTCCTGGGGGAAGTAGTTCTTGCCGCCCAGGATGATGAGGTCCTTGGAGCGGCCGCAGAGGTACACCTCGCCGGCCACGGTATAGCCGAGATCGCCTGTCCGCAGCCAGCCCCCTCCGAACGCGGCCTCCGTCGCCTCTGGCTCGTTGAAGTAGCCGGCGGCGACGCTCGGGCCGCGCACCCAGATCTCCCCGACCTCACGCGGGCCGAGCGGCGATCCGTCGGGGCCCGCGATGATGAGCTCGTGGCAGGGGAGGGGGCGACCGCAGGAGACGAGCTCCAGCGAGGCGCCGCCGTTCGCGGGCCACGCCTTGCCGGCCTGCATCGCCTTCGCGTCCACGCGATCGGTGGTGAGCGGGGCCTTGAGGTCGCTGAACGTGATCGCCAGCGTGGCCTCGGCCATGCCGTACGAGGGGAGGATGCTCTCCGGGCGGAGCCCCCGCTCGCTGAAGCGGCGGAGGAACGCGCGGAGCACGTCGGCCTGGATCGGCTCGGCGCCGCACCCGAGCGCGCGCACGCAGGAGAGGTCCCAGCTGCCCGCCTGCGCGTCGGTGACGGCGCGCGTGGCGAGGGCGAAGGCGAAGTTCGGGGCGAAGGTGATCGTGCCGCGGAACCTGTGGATCGCGTCGAGCCAGAGCGACGGGCGGCGGATGAACGCCGTCGTCGGCAGGAACATCACCGGCACGAGCGCGTAGAGCGGCGCGATGACGAAGCCGATGAGCCCCATGTCGTGGTAGAGGGGCAGCCAGCTGACGCCGCGATCTTCCGGCGTGGAGCGCAGCCCGTCGAACATGATGGCGTGGCTGTTCACCGTCAGGTTGCGGTGGGTCACCATCACGCCCTTCGGCCGCGAGGTGCTCCCCGACGTGAACTGCAGGAACGCGAGGTCGTCGAGGGACACGCGCCAGGGCTCGGCCGCGTGTGATGCGTCGGATGCGTCTGACCCATCGACCGCGCGCAGGTCGCGCTCGAGGACCACGCGCAGGCCTGGCAGGGCCTCACGGCTCTCTCCGTTCGCCGCGAGGTAGGCGTCGATCATCTCCTTGAGCTGCTCGTTCGTGACGAGCACGCTGGCGCCCGACGCCTCGAGGATGTGCTGCACCGTCTCGCCGTACGCCTCGAGCTTGGCCAGCGACTGCGGCGGGTACATCGGGACGGCGACGATGCCTGCCGTCAGCGCGCCCACGAAGGTCAGGACGAACTCGTCGGCCTCCGTCAGGATCAGCGCGACGCGGTCGCCCTTGCGGAGCCCGAGCTTGCGAAGCGCGTAGGCCCGGCGCCTCGCCTCGAGCCAGAGCTCGGCGTAGCTGATCGCTCGCTCCTCCCCGGAGCTGCGAACGAACGTGACTGCGCGGTCGGCGTGCACCGAATTCTGCTGGAGGACTTCGACGAACGTGCGCATAGGGTCTCTGGCGGCTCAGGTCGGCCGGATGTCGTGATCCGTCCGATAAGGACAGCGGGGGCCTGAGTGAGCGCAGCCATAAGCGAAAATCGAGCCAGGGCAAACAGAAAACACGGGAATCCAGGGTTTGGGCTTGATTCCGCCGTGAACGCCTCTGATGCGACCGGGCGCGGTGGTCATAGGTGACGAAAAATCGTGCGCAGAGTGCGTCGAATATTCGTCACATCGGCCTCTGAGTGCGAATCGAGGTTCGCGTGGCGCGGGAGCCACACGGGCCGATAGCACCGACCCGGGTTGAGGTTGCCGGCCGACCCAGGTTGAGGTTGCCGGCCGACCCAGGTTGAGGTTGCCGGCCGACCCAGGTTGAGGTTGCCGTCGCCGACCCGGGTTGAGGTTTCCGGCGCCGACCCGGGTTGAGGTTTCCGTCGCCGACCCGGGTTGAGGTTTCCGGCGCCGACCCGGGTTGAGGTTTCCGTCGCCGACCCGGGTTGAGGTTTCCGGCGCCGACCCGGGTTGAGGTTGTCTGGTTGGGCCGCAGCGACGCCGACGCGGCTTCGGGAGGCGGGCGCACAAAATGCAAGGAGGCGCCGGTCTCCCAGCGCCTCCCGCTCTCATGCGCGACGTCGCCGGCTACTCGACGCCGTCCAGGCCCATGTGGCCCGCCGCCTCGTCGTCATGGGCGTCTTCGCCCTTCTTGTCGTCCTTCTTCTCGGTCTTCTCGAACCTCTTCGCCTCTGCGAGGGCCCAGTCGGCCGACCACGACGACAGGACGTAGATCGTGCCGTCGCCGCCTTCCTTCGTGGCGTAGCGGCTCGACCCCTTCGCGATCTTGCCCACGTTGACGGTGAAGTCGCCCGCGTTGTCCTTCAGCTTGATCGTGATGATGCCGCCGTTCGAGGCCGCCGCGTCGAGCCCGGTGTCCGACTTCTCGTCGCCAAAGTCCTCCGCGCCGAGGTTCTTGAAGGCGCGCAGCAGGTCCTTCACCTTGGCCTCGTCGAACTTCTCCCACTTCGCGGAGGCCGCGCCCAGCTTGCCGCCCTTGTCGCGCTGAGCGAACGTGCCGGCCCACTTGTCGCCGTTCTTCGAGAAGCTGAACAGGCCGTTCTTGTTCTCGACCGAGACCTGGATAGCGTTCTCGTCCTCGAACTTGAGGATCGACGTCTCGCGCCAGTTCTTCGGCTCCCGCGTGTAGAGGTAGCTCGAGTAGCCGCCCGCGACGTAGACGCCGTCCTGCCCGTCGACGCGCGCCATCTGCCCGCGCGAGCCGCTCTTGCCGAAGTACAGGTCGAGCGCCTTCTCCTCGCCCTTGTACGCGACGACGTGGAGCGCCTTCTCGTCGGTGAGCTCGTACTGACCGTACGTGCCGCTCGTCCGGTCGATGACCTCCTTCAGCTTGAGCTCCTTCAGGTTGTCGAGGAGGCTCCGCACGTTCGCCGCGTTCGCCTTGGCATTGACGGGCTTCGTGACCTCCCACGTGTCGCCCTTCTTCTCGAGCGTCACGTCGGACTTGTCGGCGTTCTTGATCGCGATCTTCGTGACCTTCTCGACGTCGTCCTTCGAGACGCCCACCTTCGGCAGATCCGCCGTGGCGGCGGTCGCCGAGTGCGCGGCGAGCTCGTCCTTCTGCTTCTTCTGCGTGAAGTACACGCCGAGGCCGAGGAGCGCGAGGACGGCGAGGGCGATGTAGATTCTGTGCTCGGTCTTCATGGCTCTTTCACCCGATGGGGCTCTGGCTCAGTCGAGCGTGATGTTCTCGCGGGCGCTCTCGCGACGCCGCCACCGGATGAGGCCGAACACGGCGAAGAGCGCCGCCGGCAGGAGCGTCAGCGTCCACTGCACGCGCTGCTGCACCGTCTTGCGCTCCGCCCGGTACTCCTCGGCCTTCTTCGCCAGGGTGGCCTCGTCGTCCGTGGCCTCCTGCTTCGGCTTCTCGATGCCCGCGTAGGTCAGGTTCGTCTCGCCGAACATCTTCGCGGTCGCGGCGAGCAGCGTGCTGTCCCCCGCCATCCAGTCGAGGGTGTTCTTGAACGCCAGGATGGTGGCGGTCAGGTACTTCTGCGCGTACGGCTGCGAGAGCATCAGGAGATCCTCGTCGCCGCCCATCCCGCCCATCATCGCCATCTGCGGCGGCATGGGGGGCGGGTTGCCGGAGCGGGCGAACGGGTTCGCGAGGAACTGCGACGCCGAGAGCACGAGGATCCGGCCCTTGTCCGCGCTCTCCGCGGGCGCGCTGATGCCGAGCCCCTCCTGGCCGCCGAAGGCGCTCTTGAGCTTGCCCTCGACCGTCACCGCGATCGCGCGCTGCGCGTACTCGCCCTTCGGCTTCCAGTCCGCCGAGAACTTCATGTCGATGGCCTCGGACACGTCGACCGTCGTCTTCGGCGTCGAGCGCGCCACGACCTTCATCGTCGCCTCGGGCTGCTTCTCCGGGTGCGGCACGAGGGTCGACGGGAAGGGGAAGGAGAGCTCGGGGAGGCGGAAGAAGCCGGGGAACGACGAGTCGAGGATCTGCTCCTTCTCGTCGAAGCGGCTGTCCTCCTGGAGCTGGAGGATGCCCGGCGCGCGGAACCACATCATCTGGCCCGACTGCGTCTGCACCGGGATGGCCATCGAGCGGCTCCAGTCGAGGATCGCCTCCTTCTTCATCTCGACGCCGTAGCCGTCGAGCAGCTTCTCGAGGCCCCAGGTGTTGAGCGACGCCTTCATCGCCGGGTCGGACGCCTTGAGGTTCACCGCGCCGGCGAACACGGCGAGCGCCTTGTTGCCCAGCATCATGAACTGGTCGATGCGGCGCAGCTCCTTCTCGGTGAACTCCTTGCCCGGCTGCGTGATCACGAGGCCGGCGAGCTCCTTGTTGATCTCGCTGTCGCCGCCCTTCAGATCGACGTCCTCGAACTTGTAGAACGGGAAGTGGTGCTCGAGCAGCGCGCGCATCGACGGGCCGCCGCCCCGGCCGCCCTGCGACGCGACGAGGTTCGCGTCCGTCAGCTTGATCTCATCCTTGCCGGTCACGACGCCGATCTTGGTGTCGATGGCGTCCGCCTTGTCGCGGATCTCGCGGATGGTGTTCGTGATCCAGAACTCGAGGCCCTGCGCCTGGTCCGGCGAGAGCATCGGGATCGCCTCCTTCTCGCTGCCGTACTTGAAGGCGATGCCCATGAACCCGCGGGTGATCGTGGCCTGATCCTGGCCGGTCTCGCTCCCCTCGCCGAAGGCGGCCTCCTGCAGGCCCGCCTCCTTGGCGGCGGCGCGCTGCTCGTCCGTCTTCGCCTCGATGATCGCGTAGTGGAGCTTGCCGTTCGAGGCCTGCTCGTACTCGTTCATGAGGTCGGTGAGGTCCTGGATGAACGCCTCGTGCTTCGGGAGCCCCCGGGTGACGTAGACGTCGATCTGGAGATCCTGCTTGAGCCCCTCGCGGACGAGGTGGGCCGAGCCCTTCGAGAGGGTGAACCTCTCGGCCTTCGTCATGTCGAAGCGCTTGTAGGCGCCGTACGAGATGATGTTGGCCGCCACGAGGATGGCGGCGACGATGGCCAGGTAGACGCCTGTCTGCGTCGCGGCTTTGGCTTTCCGTTCCATGGTTGGTCCTTACGCCCACTTCCTGCGCTCGAGCGCCCTGAACGAGGCCATGAGGCAGCCCGCTGTGATCGAGAGGAAGAAGACGATGTCTCGGGTGGACACCATGCCGCGCGCGAACGGCGTGAGGCGGGTGTCGAAGCTGATGAAGGAGAGGACGTCGCGGAAGAGCGACGGGGCGTAGTCGGCGAGGTTGTCCACGCCGTGCAGGAAGCCGAGCACCAGGAAGGTGATGAAGAACGCGATCACCTGGCTGTCGGTCAGCGACGAGATGAGGAGGCCGATGGACACCGCCGCCGCGCTGTAGAGCACGAGGCCGATGTACCCCGAGAGCACCGGCCCGCTGTCGAGCGCGCCGAGGTGCCAGGGCCACACGAACATCATCAGCGGGTAGAGGATCGTCGAGAAGACGAGCACGAGGACGAGCCCCCACGCGCCGAGGAACTTGCCGAGGACGACCTCGTGATCCTGCACGGGCAGGGTGATCAGCATCTCCAGCGTGCCGCTCCGCTTCTCCTCGGCGATGAGCCGCATCGTGATGACGGGGATGATGAGGAAGGAGAGCCCTATCGGCGCCCAGCTGAACAGCTGCACGAGCGAGGCGCGGTCCGCCTGCCAGAAGCCGCCGTTCATCAGGAAGAAGATGACGCCGAGCGCGATCAGCCCGAAGCAGATCACGACATAGGCCAGGGGGGAATCGAAGTTGGAGCGGAACTCCCGCTTCGCGATGGTCAGGGTGGTGCTCATACCGTTCAGCCCTTCTTCTTGGCGGGCGCTTCTTCCTTCGCGCCTTCGTCCTCGTCGCCGTCGCCGCCGTCCTTGGCTTCGTCGCCGGCGCTGTCGTCGTCCTCGTCCTCGTCGTCCTCGTCGTCCTCGTCGTCGGCCGGCGCGCCCGCCTCGTCCTCGTCGTCGAGGTCGTCGGTGATCAGCTTGCGGCCGCGGTCCTTGCGCTCGTCGCCGCGCGTGAGCGCCTTGAACACGTCCTCGAGGCTCTGCGAGTCGCGCCGCATCTCGAGGAGGAGCCAGCCCTTCTGCACGACGAGCTGGAAGAGCTCGGGCCGGATGTCGCCGCCGAGCGCGCCGAGCAGCTGGAAGCTGTGGGCGCTGTCGCCGGTCGGCAGCTCGGTGACGCTGGTGACGCCGGGCAGACCGGAGAGCGCCTCCTGGACCTCCTGGGCCGTCGGGGGCTTGCGCGCGCCCGACCGGTAACCGTCGCCGCCCTCGAAGACCTTCTTCTCGTGGACGGTGATGACGTACCGGACCTTGCCGCTCTTGGCGCGGATGTCGTCGAGCGGGCCGTCGGCGACGACGCGCCCCTTGGAGACGACGATGGCGCGGGCACAGGCGGCCTCGACCTCGGACAGGTTGTGGGTGGAGAGGAGGATCGTCCGCTCCTTGCCGATCTCCTTGATGTAGCGGATGACCTCCGCCTTCTCGTTCGGGTCGAGATCGCTCGTCGGCTCGTCGAGGATGAGGATCGGGGGGTCGTGGACGAGCGCCTGGCCGAGGCCGACGCGCTGGCGATAGCCGTGGGAGAGCGTGCCGATGTCCTTGCCGAGCACCTGGGCGAGGCCGCACACCTCGACGATCCCCTTCATCCGCTTCTTGAAGAGCGAGTGATCGAGGCCGCGCATGTCGGCGACGAACGAGAGGTATTCCCAGACGTTCATCTCGCCGTAGAGCGGGGCGCGCTGGGGCAGGTACCCGAGCTTGCGCCGGACATCGAGCGGGTCGTCGAAGACGTCGTACCCGTGGACCCGCGCCGTCCCGGCCGACGCCGAGAGGAAGCAGGTGAGGATGCGCATCGTCGTCGACTTGCCGGCCCCGTTCGGTCCCAGGAAGCCGACGACCTCGCCGCGATGGACCTCGAAGCTCACCTTGTCGAGCGCGCGCAGCGACCCATAGCGCTTGGTCAGCGAGCTCGCCTCGATCATCACATCGCTAGCCAAAATGACCTCCTTAGATGGTTCCTTGAGAAGCGGAGCGCCCTGCTCCGTCGTTCGCCCCTGGCGATCCCCCCCGCACTGACCGGCGGGCGCGCCGTTGTGGCACCCTGGATCACCCATTACCCAGGCGAATGGCGGCGCCATCGTAGCGGCGGGTGGATCTCTGTCAACAGCGCCGACCCGAAGCGGCTGAACCTGGGGTTTATTCCCGGCGATCGGGGGCGCACCGGGCACGGTTGTCCGGGCTATCCCCGGTTTGGCGGGGTCGCAGCGGTTCCTCCGCGGCGTGTCGTGCGCGGGACGGGCTCGTCCGGCGCGCGCCGTTGCCGAATTTCTCCTTGACCCGAGCGGCTGTGTTGGACTAGTTGGCCACACCTCGCGTGAGCCTCATCGTCCAGAAGTTCGGCGGCACGTCCGTCGGGTCCATCGAGCGCATCCAGCGGGCGGCCGCGCGGGCGCTCGCCACACAGCAGGCCGGTCACGACGTCGTGGTCATCGTCAGCGCGATGTCCGGCGAGACGAACCGGCTGCTCAAGCTGGCGTCGGACATCGCGCCCGTGCCCGACGCGCGGGAAATGGACGCGCTCGCGGCGACCGGCGAGCAGGTCTCGGCTGCGCTGATGGCGATCGCGATCCAGGCGCAGGGGGGCAAGGCGCGGAGCTTCCTCGGCCACCAGCTGAAGATCCTGACGGACAGCGCCTATACGAAGGCGCGGATCAAGGCGATCGACGCCCAGCGGCTGCACGAGGCGCTGGCCGGGGGGAAGATCGCGGTGGTCGCCGGGTTCCAGGGCGTGGACGACGCGGGCAACATCACGACGCTCGGCCGGGGCGGCAGCGACACGAGCGCCGTGGCGATCGCGGCGGCGGTGGGCGCCGAGTGCGAGATCTACACGGACGTCGACGGCGTTTACACGACGGACCCGAACATCTGCAAGACGGCGCGGAAGATCGAGCGGATCAGCTACGAAGAGATGCTGGAGCTCGCCTCGCTGGGAGCGAAGGTCCTTCAGATACGGAGCGTGGAGGTTGCGATGAAGTACGGTGTCCCGGTGCATGTGCGGTCATCGTTCTCGGACGTGCCGGGCACGTGGGTCGTCAGCGAGGAGCAGTCCCTCGAGAGCGTGACGGTGACGGGCGTGGCGCTCGACCGGAACGAGGCGCGGGTGATGCTCGTCGGCGTCGACGACAAGCCGGGCGTCGTGGCGCAGATCTTCGGCGCGCTGGCCGAGGAGAACATCAGCGTCGACATGATCATCCAGAACGCGCCGAGCTACGGCCTGGAGACGCGCGGCACGTCCGGCGAGGTAAAGGCGGACGTCACGTTCACCGTTGGCAAGGCGGATCTCCCGCGGGCGAAGCTCGTGATGGAGAAGGTCTCCAGCGGCGTGCGCGCGATGAGCATCCGTTACGAGGAGGACATCGTGAAGGTGTCGATCGTCGGCCTCGGGATGCGGACGCACGCGGGCGTGGCGGCGCGGATGTTCCAGCTGCTCGCGGCGGAGGGGATCAACATCCAGGCGATCTCCACGAGCGAGATCAAGATCTCGTGCCTCGTCTCGACGAAGTATGCCGAGCTCGCCGTCCGTGCGCTGCACGATGGCTTCGGGCTCGGCGGCAAAGCCTGAGCGAACCTCTGCCACCGTCGTGATGCGCTCGCCGTGAGCGGCCCCCGACCCGGTCGGTGAGGCTGCTCGCGGCGTGTTGCGTTGTGGCGTCGTGATCGCTCCGTCAGGGGTGCACGGCGTCGCTCCATGCGCGCGCTGAGCTCATCGGACCGAGCGACGTTGCCGTCGGCACCTGTGGAGGCATCCACCTCCAGGGCGGCCCTGCGCGGGTGGTGGACAAGGGTCAGTCCATGGGCGGCGCGCAGAGCGCCTGGCACGAGGGGCGGAGCTCCCCGAGCGTGGATATCGTGTTCACGCGGGTCGATCGCTTCGTCCAGAGCGACTTCTATATCCGGAGCTCGCAGCCGGCGAACGGGCGCGCGGACATCGCTCCGCCGAGCGAGGCCTGCGCTGCGGACGACCTGACGTGTCCCTGATACGGCCCCTGCGCGCGCCGCGCCGGCTCCGATGACACGCCGTACAGCGTAGCCGCTTTCACTTCACCGCCGGCGTGCGGAGTCGGGCCTCCGATGTCCCATGTCACGTGACATGTCACGCCTCTCCCATGTCACGTGACATGTCACGCCTCTCCCATGTCACGTGACATGTCACGCCTCTCCGATGTCACGTGACATGTCACGCCGCTGCGTCAGAGCAGCTGCCGCTTGATCGGCTCCGCTGATTAGGTTAACGCTGCGGGGGGGCGGTGACAGGCTTGTCTTCAACGATGTATTGGGTCTAGAGCCCGCCTTGCCACCACGTCTGCTGGAGGAAAATCAATGACATCGAAAAAGCTCGCTTTGCGCTTCAGGATTGCGTCTTCGCTCATGTTGTTCTGCGTCGCCGCGGGAGCTGCCGTGTCCGCGGCGTCGTGCACGGTCGCCTCACCAGGCGAAGCGAGCGACTGCGCGCCGGGCGAGGCGGGGTGTGGCAGCGAGAGCCACGCGACAGACGCCTTCGCCCTGGAGGAGGAGCTCGTCTGCGACAACACGAACGTCTGCGGAGATTATGCCAGCGGGTGTGTCCAATGCGCGTTCGCAGGCAACTGCTCAGCTGCTCTCGACGCCTGCGGGGGCAGCGACTCATGCGTCCTCTACCTGGAGTGCACTACGGTCACGTGCGGGCTGGATCCTGAATGCGTGGCCGAATGCGCGGAGACGTTCCCGGCGGGCGCCGCGCTGGCCCATGCCATGTATTCCTGCGTCTACTGCGACGAGTGCCCGAACGACTGCAGCGGAGTGGGCTACGCGTGCGAGTGACGGCGCAGCCCGCGCCGACCTTCACCGCCGCACGTCGCGCGCGACGCGGGCGCCGAACGCCTTGAGCTTCTGATCGGCGCCTGCCGGATCGAGGATCGTCTCGGGCTGGCGCAGGCCCGGAGGGGAAGGGCGGGCCCCCCCGCGAGCCCGAGGCGGCGCTCGCCGGCGACAGCGAGGCCACGAGGCTCACCACATCGAGGAGCGCGAAGGCGCGCCCGCGATGCGTCGTGCCGTCAGCCGCTGTGACCCTGCGCTCCGCGTCGTCGCCCGACGCCCAGATCCATCGGCCGTCCTTGGCGCAGCAGCGGACTCGGCACCCGCTGCTGCGCTCCTTGGGTTCGCGCTCTCCAGGGACGGGACGCTAGTCCTGCGCCATCGCCGCGGCGAAGCGCAGCAGCCCCTCACCCCAGCCGCCGAGGATGTAGGTGCGGTCGTAGAACTCGGGCACCAGCGTGTCCTGGTACCCGGCGACCTGGACCAAAAACACGCGCACGTCGCGGTTCACCCGGGCGCGGTACGTCGCCACGAGCTTCGCCACGTCGATGTAGTGCCCGTTCCAGGCGAAGTCCGCGTAGTCCTTCGGCCGCGTACCGTACAGGCCGCCGTGGCCGGCCTGCATGTCGCTCATCACGAACACCGAGTCCCAGCGCTGCCGCTCGCGGATCGCGCGATCCCAGAAGAGCCACACGCCGTTCTCGGTCGCCGTCCCGATCGTGCGGGCGAGGTGCTCCGCCTTCTCGAGCTGCGAGAACACGCTCTCCTGCTTGCGCACAGCGAAGGTCTCCAGCCGGTCGCCGAACACGCCGAGGTGCCCGTCGCTCGCGCGCATCCCGGCCACGACCCCCGTGAGGTTCGCGATCGTGGAGATCTGCATCGTCCCGAGGCTGCTCGTGGTCGTGCCCTGCGCGGAGCCGCTGTTGTCGCAGAGCACCATCACGCGGCCGGGGAAGTACGGCACCTGGCCGAGCGATCGGTTCAGGCACTTCTCCACCGCGTCGAGCACGGCGCCCGGCGCGCAGCCCTTCACGGCGCGGTAAGCGCTGTAGTACCGGAACGGCAGCTGCTTGCCCTCCGCGGCCGTCTCGACGAGCTTCGGCAAGAACTGGTCGAACGGCACGCCCGCCTCGATCAGGTTGCGCAGGTTGCGCAGCAGGGCCATGTGGCCCATGACCGGCAGCGCCTTGCGCCACGCGCACCGGTTCGAGCCGCGCGCCGAGACGATCGCCTCCCAGGTGCGGCCCGTCGCGCGGAGGGCGCCCTTCGCGAGGCGGTCCACGCTGGGGCTCTTCGGGTGCACGAGGTTCATGACGTCCACGGTCTTGCTCCCCTTGCCCTCGAGCCGGTACTTCGCGAGGGCGTGATCATCGAAGCGCTCGAGGGCGTCGCGCAGCGCGCGCTTCAGCGCGTTCGGCACCGGCTTGCCAAAGCGGTAGAGCTGGTACGCGAGGGCGACCGCCGGCTCGTCCGCCCGCTTCAGGATGGACGGCGCGTAGCGGCGCACGAGGCCCGTCCCGCGCACGGAGGCGGCGTTCGCCGCGCGCACCAGGATGACCTGGGGCGTCGTGCGCATGTGCTCCTCCTCGCGCAGCCGCGCCGCCTCGGCGAGCGTCGCCTCCGGGTCGGCCGCGAGCGCCTCGTCGATGGCCTTCTCGATCAGCGCCGCCGGCGAGAGCTTGCGCCACTCGGCCGGGTCCACGGCGCCGAGCGTCTCGCGCAGGCGCCGCACCTCGGCGTCCGAGAGGCGCGCGCGGGCGGCCGCCTTCCTCGCCGCCTTCGCCGACGTCTTCGCCTTCGCCGCGCTCACGGCCTTCGCCGGGCGCGGATCCGCGGGATCGAGGTGGTAGTACATGGGCTCGCCGAAGAAGCACGACGAGGCCGCGAGGCGCAGGCGCTTCAGCGGATCGGCGATGTCGTAGGAGCGGCCGCCCATCCAGTTCAGGTGCGCGTCGGCGCTGCGCTTGTCCTGACGCTTGAGATGCTGAAAGAACGCCATGATGACACCTCCATCCTCGACGCACGCGCGGCGAGGGGTCGAGAGCGGGGCGCCGGGTTGAAGGTGCGCCCCGCTCGAGAAAGCGGGCGCAGCGCGGAGGATGGTGGTCACGGGGTTGGTCGTGTCAAAACGAAGGAACCGTGACGCTCACTGCCGCGCTGCACCCTGGTGCCAGAGGCGGGAGTCGAACCCGCTGCCTCGTCCTTAGAAGGGAAGTAACCCCGGATCTCACTGCCGGCGCTCATCGCGCCGGAGAACACCGTCCGGAGTTGTTTTCGCGCTCTAACCGCTGAGCTACTCTGGCGTGGACGCAGGGGGGTATTGCAGGGCGGATGCCAAGGTGGTCTCGGCCGGCGCCGACCGCGGAAACTCCGGGGTTCACGGGCGGGAGCGAGGGCAGCCGACGGGTCCCGTCCGTGCGCTGCATATCCTACGGGATAAAATCCTAGATGAAACGCTAGAACGGAGCGATCGCCGTGGTCGGCGCGCCAGAAGGCGCGCGCCGCTGACGAACGCGCCCGTCGAGCGAGCCGGCTGCGACGCGGCGCGAGGGATGTGGCGCAGCCTGGCCCATCAGGCGGGGGGATGAGCGGGATGCGCCAGAATTGGCCGTGCTCGGCGGCATCGGGTTTGCTGGAGCCGCCTCATGCTCATCCGAACGCCAAGCTGCTTCGTGTTGGCCACGTACCTTTCCCTCTTCGGCTGCGCCCCCCTCGACGACGATGGGAGCGCGTCGGACACGGGCGGCGCTCCGGGCGCGAGCGTCGACGCCAGGCCCGCTCCGGAGGGCTGCAGCGGTATTCTGGAGGTGCCGGATCCGGCGCTCGCCGCGGGCCTCCGACAGATGCTTGGCCTCGGCGCCGACGAGCCGATTCCGGGGGCGGCGGTCGCCGTTCCTCGATCGCTCCTCCTCAGCAGACTCGGCATCGAGGACCTGAGCGGCCTCGAGTGCGCCACGTCGGCCGAGCAGCTGTCCCTCCGAGGTAACGAGATCGAGGACATCTCGGTCCTCGCGCGCCTGCCGCGGATCACTTCCTTGTACCTGGACGAGAATCGGATCGTCTCGCTGGGTGCGCTCTCCGGGCACCCGGCGCTCTCCACGCTGTCCGCGAAGGACAATCTCATCTCGTCGACGAGCGACCTCAATGACCTTCCGGAGCTTCAGCACCTGATGTTGTCGGGCAATCCGCTCGAGGCGCTCGAAGGGCTGGACGGCGTGCAGGCCCTCTACCAACTCGCGGTCGATCGCACGCACATCGCCGAGCTCTCGAGCCTCTCCAAGTTTCCGGCCCTGAACGTCGCGCACTTCACGAACACCGACGTGAGGAGCCTCGGGACGCTGCCGCGCCACGGCTCCCTGAGGGCGCTGATCCTGGCGGATGCGGAGGTCGAGGACGCGCGCCTCGGAGCGGAGCTTCCAGCCCTCGAGAACCTTCAGCTCGACGGCAATCACATCGCGTCGATCGCGGGGCTCGATCCCGCGAACGTGCCCAAGCTGAAGAACCTGGGGCTCGATCGCAATCCGCTGACGGACACGTCCCCGCTCGCCAGCCACCCGCAGCTGGTGGTGGTGCAGATCAGCGAGATCGGATCGAGCGGCGCGGATCTGAGCTGGGTCACGGGGCTCACGGGTCTCACGTGGATCGAGGCGCGCTCCGACGCCATCACCGACCTCACACCCCTCCTGGGCGTACAGCGCATCGTCAGACTGGATCTGTCGGACAACCTGATCGAGGACGCGTCTCCTCTGAACGACGTCGTGTTCCAATCCTGCGCGCGGGTCTCTCTCTCGGGGAACCCCGGCGAGAGCTCGTTCGGCAGCGTGCTGGACGCGCTCTGCGCGAGGAATATCGAGGTCGACGGCCATTGCTCGCCCGCTGCGTGCACTCCTTGCCCGAACGCGAACTGCGAATGAGCGCCTCGGCTCGACGGCGCCGAGCCAGGGCGCTGCGCGCGGACCGCCTTTCACGTCAGGATCCCTGGCCGTGGGGATCCAGAGGGCGCGTGAGGCGGACCTGTGCGGGGGATCCGGAACGTCGCGACCGTGGAGCGCGCTCATCACCGTGGGCGTGAGGGGGGTACGATCCAGGGATCGGTAGAATTTTGAAGGAACGCCCAGATCCAGACCTGGGGGTTACGTCGTGGCGCGTGCCCTGGGGTAGGTCGAGACCTCTGAGGCGGGTGCGAGAGGAGGGCTCAGCCAGGTCGCGACGTCGGCGGCAGGCTGGAGACGAGGGTCTGGTCAGGTCGCGACGTCGGCGGCAGGCTGGAGACGAGGGTCTGGTCAGGTCGCGACGTCGGCGGCAGGCTGGAGACGAGGGTCTGGTCAGGTCGCGACGTCGGCGGCAGGCTGTCGTCGGCTGCGCCCCCGTTCCCGCTCTCGCGAGCTCGACTCCTTTCGTCGGCGCCGGCGACAGGTATGATGGCGCCCGCCCTGAACGCGCACGCGCGCGGTGGAGTCGCTCCCATGCCCGATCCCTACATCTACCAGCGTGACATCGAGACGTACGGCCGCTTCACCGCGTCGCAGATACAGAAGCTCGTCGTGCCGGTCGACGCGGGGTTCGGGAAGGCGCTGCGCACCGTCACGGCGCGCCTCGACGCCGCGGCCGAAGCCCTGCGCAAGGCGAAGCTGGACGCGACGGCCGCTCCCGTGCCTCCCGGCGCGGTCCGCGGATCGAGGGGCGGCAGGGCCAATCCGGTCGCGGCGGGCCGCGGCCTGCTGCGCCGCCTCGTGGAGCACGCCGCCTCGCGGCCCAACGGGGTCGCGCTGGCCCGCGAGCTCCTCCAGGGCCAGACGCTCGCCACCGTGCTGCGCCGCCGCCCCGCGGCGCTCGCCGCGGCGCTGACGCACGCGATCGAGGTGATCGAGCAGCACGAGGGGCAGCTGCCCGAGCGCGAGGCGTGGACGGCCGACCTCGAGCGCTCCCGGGACACCCTCGAGCCGCTCATCCGGAGCGTGCGCAAGACCCGGCTCGCGCGCCGCGCCATCACCCCGGAGATGAAGGCCGCGCGCGACGAGTGGCTCAACACCTACCGCGCGGCGAAGCTCCTCGTGGAGTGTGTGCTCCGGCTCCACGGCAAGACGTCGTTGATGCCCGAGATCTTCGGCGATCTGCCGCGCGCCCCCCGCGCCGCCGAGGTGGCCACCGCCGCGCGACGCCTGCCGGCCAGCGCGCACGCGCACGCGCACGCGCACGAGCACGAGCACGAGCACGCGTGATGATTCCGCTGCTCACGCCGGAGCTCGACGGGTTGAAACCGCCAGGAGAGAGCGGAATTTAGAACCGCCATGACACCACGGACGCCAAGGAGAGAAAGAATCTTGGCGTCCTCGGCGCCATGGCGGTTCATTTCTTTCCTTACCTGCCGTCCCCGCCCCCGAGGTGCGCCCGGAAGAAACGCACGAGGTGCCCGTACTGGAGCACCTGGTTGTCCCGCTTCTGCGCGCCGTGCCCCTCGTCGGCGAACAGGATGAGCTCGGACGGGATCTTCCTTGCCTCCAGCGCCTGCTGGATCTGCACCGACTCACCCGCAGGGACCCGCGGATCGGACACGCCCTGCACGATCAGCAGCGGCGCCTTCACCCGATCGAGGTACGTGATCGGCGAGAGCTTGAGCAAGGCGTCCCGATCCTTCTCGGGATCACCGTACTCGGAGATCCGGAGGATGCGCCGGTAAGGCGCCGTGTTCTGGAGGAACGTCACGAGGTTGCTCATGCCGACGACGGCGGCGCCCGCGTCGTACGCGCCGGCGAACATGGTCATGCCGATCAGCGAAGAATAGCCGCCGTAGCTGCCGCCGAAGATGCCGACCTTCGGCGGCCGGCCCTCGTGGCCGAAGCTCGCCTTGACGAACTTCGCGGCGTCCTCGATGTCCGTGATGACGTCGAGCCGCTTCGCGCCGTCGTCGGCGTGCAGCCATGTCTTGCCGTAACCGTCGCTCCCGCGGACGTTTGGCTCGACGAACACGAACCCGGCGTCCACGAAGATCTGCGCCCGCGCGCTGAACCCAGCCCTGGTCTGCACCTCCGGGCCGCCGTGGAAATGGACGATCACGGGACACGGCCGCTCGCACCGCGCAGGGCGGCGCACGAACATCGGGATCTGCGCCCCGTCGCGCGCTGGATAGGACTCCAGCGCGGCCGCCGAGAACGCGCCCGGCGCCACCTCGGGCATGCTCGGAGCGTGCCACTGCGAAAGCTTGCCAGTCGTCCAGTCGAGGACATGCGCCGTCGCCGGCGACGTCGAGGTCTCCAGGAGCAGCGTCGTGAACCGGCCGTCCCGCGTCGTCGAGACAGGGGTCACGTGATCCGCCGCCGGGAGCGCGGGCAGCTTGATCTCGCGGTGCGACCTCGCGTCGAGCGCGCGGAGCCGCGTGTAGCCCCGCTCGTTCACCGTGTAGAGGATCCTCTTCTTCGCCCGATCGACGGAGAACGCGCTGACGTCGAACGGGATCTCCGGCGAGATCGGCGTGAGCTTCCCCGCCTTCCAGCTGTAGAGCCGGCGGTGCTCCCCGAGGCGCGGCGTGAGCACGAGGACCTCGCCGGGGGCCGCGCCGTAAAGGGCCCTGTAGTCCTCGCGCTCGCCCTGCCCGAAGAGGGGAGTCAGCGGGTCGGCGCCCGGAGCGGCCTTCGCGGAAGGCGCCCACTCGAAGAGCTCGCTCATGTTGGAGCCCACGTCCTTCGCGAGCAGCAGGCGGCCGTCGCCCGCGGCGTCCACGGCGCGCCAGATGCCCTCGCGATCGAACACGACCTCTCGCTGCCTCGACGCGATGTCGTACCTGTAGATGACGTACGCGTCCTTCTTGACGTCGTTGGCCCGATAGTAAACGTGCCGCCCGTCGTCGGAGACGAACTGGAGCTGCGTCTGCACGCCGGGCATGTGCTGGATGGCGACGAGCGGGCCGCCCTTCACGTCCTGCAGGTAGAGCCCGGGGTTCTCCTCGCCCTTGCGGTCGCGCGAGAGGACGAGGCGCGCGCCGTCCGGCGTGACGTCCGCCACGACGGTCGGATCCTCGCCGCCCGTCAGCTGCAGCGGGAAGCGCTGCGGCCCGTCGAGCCGGAAGACCTGCCTCGTCCCCGTGATCGTCCAGGTGAAGTAGAGCGCCTTGCCATCCGGCCCGAGGACGCCTCCGGAAGGCGCGCGCACGTCGAGCATGGCCTGGATCCGGCGCGAGACGTCGTCCGGGAGCGGAGGCGGCGCGTAGCGCGCCAGGATCTCCGGAGAGACGCTCGCCGCGCCGTGCCCCGCGTACCCGGGCCGCTCCGGCGCGGGCGCAGCAGGCCGCGGCGGTCCGGCGGGCGAAGGCGGCGCCAGAGGCGCGGACGCGGCAGGCCGAGGCGCAGCCGCCGGAGGGACCGGCGGGGCCGGCGCGCACGCCGCGGAGAGGGCGAGGGAGCCGAGCAAGCCGAGCAAGGAGCGCCGCGCGGCGCCATGGCGCACGCGCCGCGTCGAGGAGGACGACATGCGGCGCATTTCGCCGGAGCGGGCGCGCGCCGGCAAGGTCAAAGGCCGCGCGGCGCGGGCAAGGTCAAGAGGCCGCGCGGCGCGGGCCCGCCTCAGTCGAGCTCGCCGGGGAGCTTCGCGCGGCCGAGGGCCGCTTCCGCCGCCGCCAGCTGCGCCGCGAGCTTCCGCAGCTCCTCGGCCTCCTCGCCCTGGAGCGAGATGTTCGGGACGAGCGCGTTCAGGGCGCGGCGGTTGTACGCGAGCCCGAGCGGCGAGCCCTTCTCGAGGTTCATCACCATCGACTCGGCCAGCACCGCCAGCGCCTCCCGGTGCAACCCCTTCGCCGAGAGCACCTCCGCGAGCGCGGCCGTCGAGCGGGCCAGGCCGAGCAGGTCGCCGAGCGCCTCCTCGGCCTCGATCGCCGCGGTCAGGCGCTGCGTCGCGCGGTCGAGGCGGCCGTTGCGGAGCTCCAGCCGGCCGATCGTCTCCCACACCCGGGCGAGCTCCCGGGTGTCGCCGAGCTGCTTGTAGGCGCGCTCCGCGGCGAGCGCGTGGTCGAGGCCCATCGACAGCGCGTCGGACTCGCGCCCGGGGCGGGCGGGGACGTGGAGCGGGATCCGCGCGAAGAGGTGGTCGGTCTCGGCGAGCTCGACGCGCGCCGACGGATCGACCCGGGCCCGCTCCTCGAAGGTCCGGCGCGACTCGATCAGAAGGTGCGTCGCGCGGACGGGATCGCCCATGCGCACGTGGACCGCCGCCTGATCGTTGAGCAGCCGGGCCGCGCCGAGCGCGTCCCCGGCGTCGAGCAGCTGGCGGCTCGCGGTCGCGAGCTCCTCCAGCGCGCGCTCCAGCGAGCGCGCGTCGCCCATGTCGTAACAGACGCCAGCGATGAGCACGGCGACGTCGGCGTGCAGCTCCGGTGGGTCGCCCTGCGCGAGGAGCGCGCGCGCGGCGTCGAGCACCTCGAGCGCGTCGGCGAGCGTGCTGGCGGGGTCCGGGCCGGCCGCCTGCCATTGCACCCGGGCGATGCCCGCGAGCGCGCCGATGCGGAGCCGGCGGCGCGCGGGCGTGGCCGGCATGCCGTCGAGCAGCGAGAGCGCCTTCCGCCCGTAGCTCAGCGCCTGGGCGTACGCTCCCATGTCCGCCGCCTCGACCGCGGCCGCGCAGTAGCGCCGCGCCGCTTCCTCGTGCTCGCCCGCCTCGGTCAGGTGCGCCGCCGCGCGCACGTCGTGGAGGTGGCGTCCAGCGCCGTGCGCCGCCGCGCTCGCGGCGCCCGCTGCCTCGGCGCGATCGGGCGCCGCGGGCGCCGGGTACATGGACACGCCGAGCGGCGCCGCGGCGCGCAGGGACTCGGCCGCGGCGCGCCCGGCGACGGAGTCGGCCGCCGCCGGCCAGGAGAAGGCGTGGCGGGATCCGGAAGACGATCGCTCGGACAGCGCGGCAGGGACGCGCAGCGAGGCCCCGCGGGCCGAGCGGCTCGGCTCGTCCGGGAAGGCGCCGCCGAGGGACGCGAGATCGCGGGGCACCCGCATCGGCCCCGGGATGGGCGCGTCGAGCGAGTCGGGCGGGGCGTCGAACATGAGGGACTCGGGCGGCTCCGAGACGCGGCGGCTCTCGGGGTTGCGGTGGAACAGATCGGCGTAGGGCCACGCGGGATTGCCGGGCCCTGCGGGGGCCATCGGCGCGGGCCTGTCCTGGGTGACGCGCGGCGGCGCGCGGCGCGTGTTGCTCATGGACGCACCGCCGGCAGGGGCCACGGCTGGCGGCGGCCTCAGCGTCTCGGCCGCCCGCGGCACCCCGCCGCGCGCCACCGAGAGCGTGGGGTCGGCGGTCTTCTCCCACTCATCGGCGGTCGCCGCGCCGCCGGCCTCGGGGGTCGGCCCGCCGGCGACGGGCACGCCGGGCGAAGCGGCCGCTGGTGACGCCGTCGCCGGCGACAGGCCCGGCGGTGGGGGTGCGGGCGCGGCGGCCACCGTGCGCGGCGTCGCCATGGCGGGCAACGACGCGGACGGCGGCGCCGTCGAGAGCGGCGGCGCCCCGGCCTTCGCCTGCGCGGCGGCCCTCGTGGCCGGGTCGTCGCCGCGAGGCACGCCGAGGTTCGCTCCGCCGACGACGTGCCGCTCGACGGTCGACGTGAGGATGGCCGCGCTCTGGGTCGGCGGCGCCGCGGCGTGGGCCGGCGGCGCCGCGGCATGGGCCGCCTGGTGATCGGCCGCGGCGACGCCCGGAGCGGCGCGCGGCTCGCGCGCGGCCGCGGCGTCCGGCGCGGTCCCCTCCTCGCTGAGCAGCGTCGCGAGCCGCCGGTGCCACACGCGGGCGAGCGACGGGAGGATCGATCCGCGGAGCGTATCGACGGTCTCCTGCGGGAGATGGAAGCGCCCGTCGCCGCGGTCCTCGACAGGAACACCCGCGTCCGCGGCGCGCTGCAGCGCATCGAGCACGTCGAGCGCGTCGACGCGGAGGAGCGCGGCGACGAGCTCGCTCTCGAACCCCGAGCCGACGATCGCGCCGGCGCGGAGCACCCGGAGCACCTCGCCGGGCAGCTCGCGCACCGCGACCTGCGGCTGCGGCTGCGGCTGCGGCTGCGGGGGCGTTGTCGCGCTCGTCAGCGTGATCGCGCCGTCGGCCGGCCGGAGGAGCGCGTCGGCTCCGCAGGCGGCGCGCATCGCGTCGACCAGGCCGCCCGCGGGGCCGGTCGGCGCGTGCAGGCGGAAGGAGAGGACGAGCGCGACGCGGAGCGCGTCGGGGCGGGACACCACCCGGCGCAGCACGTCGAGCGTGGCAGGATCGGCGTGCTCGACCGCGTCGAACACGATGGCCCACGTGCGATCCGCCTGCTGCGCGAGGCGGTTCGCGGTCTCGATGAACTCGGCGTCCACCATCAGCTCGTGCACGTCGCCGAGGAGGCGGCGCCGGAGCCCCGAGGCGGCGCGGCCGCGCGCCTGATCGATCGTCGCCTGCGCCCCGCCGGCGAGGCGCTCGATCTGGGTCCGCGCGTCGCGCAGCGGTCCGAGCGTCATCTCGGGGACGTCGCAGCGCACCCGCACGATCCGCAGCCCGAGCCGCGCCGGCGGATCCCCGGGGACGATGTTCAGCAAGGCCGTGTGCCGGCCCTCGGAAATGCGCTGCCAGAGCTGTTCCACGGTCCGCTCCTCCTCTCTCCAGGCGCACACGGCCCAGAGCGGGGCGCCTCGTCGTGCGCCACGGGATCCTCCGCGTCGTTCGGCTCGCTGCGGCGTACTTTCGTGCGCCTCGCTCGCCTGCCTCGCGGCTGGGCCCGTATCCTACGAGCCTGCACCCCGCTCTAGTATCCCCAGAGGAACTCCGCGCGGGCGAACGCCGTGAAATAGCTCCCCGGACCGTCGCCCGCGCCAGGGAGGAGCAGGGTGTACTTGCCAGCGAAGCCGGCGGCGAACTCGCGATTGAACGCGTAGTCGATGCCGAACGGGATGGAGACCCCGAACTGCCCCCGGTGGCAGCCCGGCTGGCCAGACGAGCCGCAGGGCGCGAGGCGCACACTGTCGTATGCGCCGGTCATGAGGCCGACGTAGGGGACCCACTGCAGGATATCGATGACGTACGTGGCGCCGGCGGATGCGCCGAGGAGCATGAGATCGCCCCCCGGGTGGGACGCGGTGTTGACCTCGGCGACCGCGTTGAAGGCGTCCGTGAGCCCGTAGGCGAGGTGCAGGCTGCCACCGATCCCCGGGTACGTCCCGCCGTCCGCGAGGAGCGCGTAGCCGACGCCGGCGCCGGCATGCCATTGCCGTTCAAAGGCGTCGGCCCGCGAGGGGGCCAGGAGCGCGAGGAGCGCGAGCGCGGCGGAGGTCAGCAGGGCGACAGGGGGGCATCTCATGGTCGGTTGCGGCGAGCAGCCCGGAGCGCCCCCGCGGCGAACCATGGATCGAGGGCGACGACGGCGCGCGCCGGGCGCTCGATGGGCGCGCGCGGCCGAGGCTAGCACGCGCGCCGCAGGACATGTTCAGCGGAGCTGCTCGCGGCGACGGGGGGCGCGCGACGCCTCCGCGCCCTCGTCCTCGATCTCGTCGGCGTAGATGCGCGCCGCGGGGTCGGCCGCGCCCTCGCCCGGATCGATGCGGAGCGACGGCCGGGGAAAGCGGACGGCGGCCGCCCCCGAGATCCCGGGGAAGGTGTAGAGGATCTCGCCGCGCTCGCCGATCTCGACGCCCACGTCGCCGGGGCGCTCCTTGGCGAGCTCGGTGAGCAGGGCGTCCGCCTCCGGGGCCGGCAGGTCGAGCGCGACGCCGACCTCCTGCGCCGTGAGCGGGCGGCGGCGGTGCGACGCGAGCGAGAAGATCGCCTGAACCTGGGCGTCGCGCGAGGCCTTCGCCCCGGAGCGGGAGAGCTTCCGCCCGCCCAGCAGGAGGAGCAGGCCGACGGCGAGGGCGACGAAGCCGATCGGCAGGCCGATGGCGAGGCCGGCGATCGACCCCGGGAACAGCGCGGCCGCGCCCAGGCCGAGGAGGAGCGCCAGCGCGGTCCCGCCGATGAGGACCAGCCAGCCGAGCACGCCGGCGACCGCGCCGCCGACCCTGGACGGCTGCCCCGCCAGGCTGACCGATTTGCCCGCGAACGGCAGGCGCTCCCGACCGCACGCGGTGCAGTACGCGGCGAGCCCGCGGTGGATGACGGGCGCGTTCTTTCCGCAATGAGGACACATGAGGACTCCCCCGCGAGCAGATCTCCGCGAGCCAGGCCGTAGCGTAGGAATGAAGCCCCTCCGCCGCCAGGTGTGCGGCCGCGGGATCTCCAGGTTTTTCGCGGGCCCGCCGCGCGGGTCGGCGTCGGTCGGCGCCCGTCAGGGTCCGTCAGCGTCCGTCAGCGTCCGTCAGCGTCCGTCAGCGTCCGTCAGCGTCAGATTCCGAGGTAGCGCGCGATCTCGGCGCGGTCCGGGTCGGAGGCCACGGCGCGCAGGGCGTCGTACCGGCGTTGCCATGCGGCCGCGCTGCCTTCATCTCCACGCCATCGCGCCGCCTCGGCGCGGGCGAAGGCGTAGCGCCGGAGCGAGAAGCGCGAGGCGTCGAGCGCGAGGAAGGCGTCGAGCCACACCTCGGGATCGCCCTCGCCGTCGCCGAGCAGCTGGGCCGACAGCGCGGCGTACGGGACGAGCGCGGGCGGCGCGTCGCCGCGCCGGCGGAGGGCGGCGTAGCGGAGCGCGCGGCGCGCGGGCGGCGGCGCGTCGCGCGCGGCGCTCCAGGTGGAGAGCGCGCGCGAGAGCGCCGGCTGGCCGTCGCGCGCCCAGGGCGCGTCGAGGCTCGCGAAGCCGACCCACGGCCAGGCGGCGGCGTGGTCCGCGGGCAGCTGGGCGGGCGGGCTGCCCTGGCGGAGCGGCGAGTCGCCCGGAGGGAGCGCGAGGGAGAGCCGGGTCCACCGCGATCGCGCGTCGAGCAGGGCGAGCTCCGCGCGGGCAAGCATCGCCTCGCCGGCGGGGTCCACCGCGCGCGCGGCGGCGGCCTCCTCGTCGGCGAGCACGGCCGCGCGCGCGGCGTCGCGCCGGCGCCCGCGCGAGGCGAGGAGCTCGGCGCGCTGCAGGAGCACGGCCGCGCGGAGCGCTGGCGGCGCGGCGGCGAGGTCGACGCGCTCCACGAGATCGAGCGCGCGATCGCGCTCGCCGACGAGGGCCCACACGCTCGATCGCGCGAGCGCCCGGGCCGCCTCCGGCGCGAGCTCCGGGGCGAGCGGGCCAAGGCGATCCAGCGCGTCGACCGCCCGGGGCGCGTCGCCTTCGAGCGCGAGCTCGCGGGCGGCGCGCAGCGCGAGCGCGCCCGCGGCCGCGCGCAGCGCGTCGGCCTGGGACGGCGAGAGCTGGGGGGCGGCGGCCAGCTCGGCGGCGCGCGCGGCGGCGCGCGCGCGCAACGACCCGGCGATCGCGGGCCTCGCGAGCCCGCGCTCCGGGAGCCAGTCGAGCGCGCGCAGCGAGCCCGCGGGCAGTGCCGTCGCCGCGCGGGGCTCCACGCGCGCCGGGGCGCCGTCGAGGCCTGCCTCTCCTGCCGCGGGCTCGCCCCCATCGTCTTCTTCCGGTTCCGGTTCCGGCCGCGCGAGCGCGGCGGCCTCGGCCGCGTCGAGCGCCTCGTCCTCCGCCAGCACGACGGCGAGCAGATCGCCGCGGGCCTCGGGATCGAGCGCGGCCGAGGTGCCGAGCAGGTCGCGGATCGCGCGCGTCGCGCGCCGCGTCGCCTCGACGGCGTCCTTCCGGGCGGCGGCGAGGCGGGCGCGCTGCGCGAGCCGCGCCTCCACGGCGTCGGCCACGCCGGCCTCGGGGGCTTCCGGCATCGGCGGAGGCTCCACGCCGGCCCGGGCGGCGCAGGCGACGAGGACGGCGCGGACCTCGCCCCAGTTGCGCGCCATGCCGGCGTAGCGCCTCGACGCCCGGTCGTCCTGGTTGAGCGTCAGGAGCTCGATGCCGCGCTTCGCCTCGGCGTCCGCGCCGAGGCAGAGGATCGCGCCGGTGGTCGTGCGCAGATCCTCGTCGCGGGGCTCCATCGCCGCGTACCCCTTGGCGATCGCGAGCGCGCGCTGCGGGTCGCCCTCGGTGAGCGCCGCTCTGAGGGTGTGCACGCGCACGTGCCAGTCGGTCCAGCGGTCCGGCTGCGAGAGGAGCGTGCGGCGATCGCCGAGCCTCGCCGCCTCGCGGCCTAGGCTCGGCGCGCCGCGGGCGGGCCCGAGCTCATCGAACGTGACGCGCCCGGTCCCGGCGGCGACCGTGGCCTGGGCCGTCGCCACCGCCTCGGTCGCGCCGGCGAGCGCCGCGCCGTCCGGCCGGCCGACCGCGGCGTCGGTGTAGTCGGCGACCGCCGCGCGCACGCCGAGCTCCTCGGCCAGCGCGCTCGCCGCCCTGTAGGTCCAGGGCAGCCGCGACGGCAGCGCGAACCAGCGGATCTCGGGCCTGCAGTCGGGCAGCGCCGGGCCGCGCGGCGCCTCGATCGAGGCGAGGCACGCGGCGGCGGTGCGCGTGCCCACGCGGATCGCCGCGACAGGGCCGAGGAGAGCGAGCGCGGGCACGGCCACGGCGGCCGCCGCGAGCGCCAGGGCGAGGGGGCGCCGCCAGGGCGGCCGCGCGGTCGAGGCGTCGCGGTGGAGCGGGGAGCCCCCGTCGCGCTCACGAGGCCGTGGGGTGGGCTGCGCGCACACGGGACGGCTTTTAGCCCACGGCACGGCCGAGCGACACTGCCTCCGCGACGCAGCGTGTTCCACGTCCCGCGAGGCGGCGTCACCCGCGGAGCGCGCGCGCGACGTGCGAGCGCGCTCCTCGCCCCGGAGGCCGGCGCGCGCGGCTAGGGCGCGCTCCGGCCCTCGGCGGCGGGGGCGTCCGGGGCGAGGAGCGCGCCCGCGAGATCCGTGACCGCCGACAGATCCTCGACGCAGGCGACGTCGAGCTCGAGCCCGCGGGCGAGCTGCGGCGCGCTGGCGAGGGCGACCTCGGCGACGGTGAGCTTCCGCCCGGTGAGCTGGTGGAGCGACGTCACGCCGTGCTCTCGGATGCCGCAGGGCACGATCAGCTCGAACGCCTTGAGGTCCACCGCGATGTTGAACGCGAAGCCGTGCATCGTGAGCCATCGCGACAGGCGCACGCCGATCGCGCCGAGCTTCGCGATCTCGCGCGCCCACTCGGCGCCGCCCCACGCCTCCGGGGCGGCGCGATCGACCCAGACGCCGATCATGCCGTCGACCACGCCGCCCTCGACGTGGTGCTCGCGCGCGAGCAGGATCATCACCTCCGCGAGCGAGCGCACGTACCTGCGCACGTCGCAGCGGTCCGGCCTGAGATCGAGCAGCGGGTAGCACACGAGCTGGCCGGGGCCGTGGTAGGTGACGTCGCCCCCGCGCCCCGTCGCGACGAGGTCGATGTCGCGCTCGTCCAGCGCGCGGGCGTCGAGGAGCACGTTCTCGGGGTTCGCTCGCGGGCCGAGCGTGATCACGGGATCGTGCTCCAGGAGCAGGATCGTGTCGCCGATCCGCCCCTGCGCGCGCGCCTCGACGAGCTGCTTCTGCAGATCGTGGATCGGGGCATAGCGGCGCCGGCCGATCCACACGGCGCGCGCGCGCCTCGGCCGGGGCGCCTCGACGGCCGTCGCCTGGCCGGTCGCGGGCTGGAGGAGGTCGCGGAGCGAGGTGGTCGGCATGGCTGGCTACTCCGGGACCTTCTCGCCCCGCGCCCGCCGCTCCTCGCGGTAGGCCTCGATGTGCGTCGTGAAGGTGGCCGCGACCTCGGGGTCGAACTGCGAGCCCGAGCACCGCTCGATCTCGGTCACCGCGACCTCGTGGGGGAGCGCGCGGCGGTACGAGCGGTCGCTCGTCATGGCGTCGTACGTGTCGGCCACGGAGATGATGCGCGCGATGATCGGGATCTCGTTGCCCCGCATCCGGAGCGGGTAGCCGCGCCCGTCCCAGCGCTCGTGGTGCAGGTGCACGCCGGGGATGAGCGGATGCAGGAACTTGATCGGGTCGAGGATGTCGCGCCCGTAGGCGGGGTGCCGCTTGAACACCTCGTACTCGTCGTTCGTGAGCTTGCCCGGTTTGTTCAGGTTGAGCACGCACCCGATCTTGCCGATGTCGTGCATGAGCGCGCTCTGCCGGACGATCTCGATCTCGTGCGGGCCGAGGCCGAGCCGCTGCGCCAGCAGCACGGCGTAGACGGCGACCCGATCCGAGTGGCCCGACGTGTAGCGGTCCATCTTGTCGATCGCCTTGGCGAGGCCCTCGATCGTCTGCTGGAACGTCGCCTGGAGATCCTGGTAAAGGCGCGCGTTCTCGATCGCCGCGGCGGCGCGCGAGCCGATGATGCTGAGCAGCTTGCGCTGCCCCTCGTCGAAGCGCCTCGTCCGCGTGAACGACGCGACGGCGAGGAAGCCCATCAGCCGCTTCTGGATGCGGAGCGGCACGGCGACGAGCGACTGGAGCGGGAGCGCCGGCTCCGCCGCGAAGAACCTGAGCCCCTTCATGCCCTGCTCGAGCAGCTGCGCGTCGGGGCGGAAGTGCTCGAGCACGAGCGCGGGGTCGAGCCGCCCGAGGTCGGCGCCCGCCGGCATGGACGGGCCGCGGAGGTGCTGGCGCTCGAAGAAGCCGCCCTCGCCGTCGTCGAGCCAGGTCGAGATGAGATCGCCGCACACCTCGTGGAGGCAGCTGTCCGCGACGGTCTCCAGCACCTGGTCGAGCGAGAGGCTCGCCGCGATGGCCTCGCTCACCTTGTAGAGCGACACCGCCTCGCGCAGCCGGATGTTCTCGGCGGCCATCCGTTGCTTCTCGATCCCGCGCTGGACGACGTGCACCACCTCGTCCAGCTTGAACGGCTTGAGCACGTAGTCGTAGGCGCCGCGCTTCATCGCGTCGATCGCGGTCTCGACGGTGCCGAAGCCTGTCATGATGACCGTGAGCGCGTTCGGCGCCGTCTTGCCGATCTCGTCCAGCAGCGCGATGCCGCCCATCCGCGGCATCTTGAGATCGCTGATCACGAGATCGTAGTGACCCTTCGTGAGCTCGTTCAGCGCGCTGGAGCCGTCCTCCGCAGTGCGGACGTAGTAGCCCTCCATGCCGAGGAAGTCGGCCAGCATGTCGCGGATCACCTTCTCGTCGTCCACGACGAGGATGCGAGGGCGGTCTTCTGGAAACGTGGACATGCGGCCGGTAAGCCTACCAGATCCGCTCGCAGCGCATCGCACCAAGGTGGGCGGGTCGGGCACAGGAGCGGACCCGCCTCGCCGGGGTGGCCGATCCACACGGCGCGCGCGGGCCGCTCAGTCCTCGTCGCCGGTCGAGATGATGGGGTGCCGGATGGTCCGGGGCGACTCGTCCAGATCCGGGACGCGGATCGAGATGGGCCCGGGGCTGCGGATGGAGGGAGGAGGCGCGGACTCCGCGTCCTCGGGGCGGAGCGGGATCATCCTGCTGCTCGGCGCGGGCTCGTCGCTCGCGGTCGTCAGGACGGGCACGGCGCGCTGCTCGCCGAGGGCGTGCTTCTGCTCGAGGAAGCGCAGGACCGAGGGGCCGGTCGAGCGCTCCAGCGCGGAGCGCAGATCGCCGGGCAGCGTCGACTCGATGATCATCTTCACCCCGGTGCGGGGGTGCTCGATCTCGATGCGCACGAGGTGCACGAACGAGCGATCGAGCCCGTGCTTCTCCTCGAAGTACCGGTTCGTGGGCACGTGACCGTAGCGCTCGTCGCCGAGGATCGGGTGCCCGATCGCGGCGAGGTGCCGCCGGATCTGGTGCGTGCGCCCGCCGTCCGGGATGACGCGGAGGATCGAGTGGCCCGACGCGACCGCGAGGCGGCGGTACCGCGTGCGCGCCGTGTACGTGCGCGTCCCTTCGCGGAGATCGCGGGTGATCGCGCCCTTGCCCGGCGTGACGCCCTTGGCCGCGGCGAGGTAGATGAGGCGCCCCGTCTTCGCGAGCGCCTCGCCCCAGCGCGCGGCCGCCTCCTCGCTCCGGGCGAGCATGACCAGGCCGCTCGTGCCCGGATCCAGCGGGTGCACGATGATGGGCGTCGTCGTGCTGCCCGGGATGCGGGCGCACCGGGCGAGCAGCGAGCCGAGGTACTCCGGCTGCATGGCCACCGGCTCGTGGGGGCCCTTCTCGACGACCAGCACGCCGTCGTCGTCGTAGATGACCTTCGGCGCGGGCGGGGGTGTCCGGCGGAGGGCGGCGATCGTCTCGATCTCCTCCGTGAGCGGGATCATGTCGAGCGGCGTGAGCTCCGTCGACGAGTAGCCGAGGCGGCAGAAGTGATCGAGGTCGCGCGCGAGCGTGTCGGGATCACACGAGACGTAGACGAGCAGCGGCGCGCCGAGGCGCGCGATCGCCTCGCGCGCCGTCGGGGAGACGCCGCGGCGCGGCGGGTTGACCACGATGCCGTCGAACTTCTCCGAGCTGTTGACGAGGGAGCCGACGATCTCCGCGACGTCGCCGGTGCGCACCTCCACGCGCTGGCTGAGGCCCTGGGCCTCGGCCGCTGCGCGGGCGTTCGCCGCCGCGGGCGCGAACGACTCGACCATGAGGACCCGGTTGCCGCCCTGCGCGAGGGCGAGCGAGATCGCGCCCGAGCCGCCGTACAGATCGAGGATGCGCGGCGGCTCCTTGCGCCGGGAGGCGGGGCCGAGCGCGGCCTCTCCCTCGATGACGGGCCCGTCGTTCTCGAGCGACGCGATCTCGCGGAGCAGGAGGGCGTGCACGCGCGCGGCCTGCGCGCGGTGCGCCTGCACGAACGAGCCGAACGCGGCGATGTGGTAGGTCTGCCCGATCCGGTCCTCCGCGTGCGCGGTGCCGTCGAGCACGATCGTCTCGGGCCCGAGGATCTGCGGCGCCTCCGCGTCGTGGAAGTTCGCCGCGACGCCGATGACGCGCGGGAGCATCGGGCGGATGGCGCGGCCGGCCTCCCGCAGCTCTTCGCGCGTGCACGCGCGCTCGCGCTGCAGGACGAACGTGACCAGCACGAACGCCGGGTTGTCCTCCGTCGCTCCCACCTCCGCGAAGAGCGGCGTCCCGGGCGCGAGGTGGACCTCGCGCAGATCGAGGGCGCGGAGCACGCCGCCCCTCGCCGGGTCGTACGGGAGGAGCAGCGGCCGGACCTCCGGCGGCGGCGACGCGATCAGCTCGCGCAGCCGCGAGGTGACCGCGGCGAGGGCCGGGGTGAGCACCCGGCAGCCCGGGATGTCGACGACCTCGTGATGTCCCGTGCGGCCGTACAGCCCGATCGCGCCGGAGGGGGCGACGATGAGCTTCGCTCGACCGCGGTAGCCGGTGATCGGATCGGCCGGGATGACCGAGCTCGTCTGGAGCAGCCCGAGCGATGGGTAGTGCGCGGCTGCGGACACGACCCGAGCACGCTTGGTGCCGAGCTGCTCCGCGTAATCCCCCGCGATGAGCGGACAGCCCGCGCACTCGACCGAGTGCGTGCACTCGATCAGCGTGTTCGGGATCTCGCCTGCCTTCAATGTGCGTCGCACGGGCCCGGACAAAACACCGCCGCCCGATCCCTCTGCGCTGGTGCTCTCGCCCAGCCCGTGCGGTCCTTCGATACCTGCGCCGGAAGCCATTCCGGGGGAGCTTACAGGGGCTCTCGGCCAGCGTCGAAGGTGTAAAGCGGAATCCGTCGAGCTTTTCGTCTGCGGCGCTCGGCGCGCCGGGGAGCGCTCTTGGATCCTGACGAGATCCCGCGCTTTCGCCGGGGTCTGCGGTATCTGCCCGGACGGTGGGCGGTCCAGGCCCCGCTCGCTCCGTCGAGCCAGCCGCCAGGGAACGCAGGGGCCAATGTGGGCGATCCCTGGCGCTGCTCCTTACCTCCGGCCGCGCCGTTCGCGACATCCGCGGTCGCAGCGTCGCGGCGCCCGGTCCGTCCCGCGCGCCCCGTGGGGGCGATGGTAGACTGAGCGCCTCTTGCGCCTTCCGATCGCTTCTCTCTTCGGCCTCCTGGCTGTGCTGCTCGCCCCTCCGGTGTTCGCCGGACCCGGCGACAAGGAGGCGAACCAGGGCATGAACGCAGCCAGAGGCGGCTTCTGCAAGCGGGCGATCCCGCTGCTCGAGTCCGCCGAGAGCCAGCGGCATCGCCCGAGCTCGGCGGTTCCGCTCGCCGACTGCTACGTCAAGCAGGGCGAGCTGCTGAAGGCCAGCGACATCTATCACAAGGTCGCGAGCGAGAAGAAGGCGCCCGGCTACAACGCGCGGGATGTCGCGGCCATCACATCGGCCAAGAAGAAGGCAGCTCAGCTCGATGCGCGCATCCCGACGCTCGTCGTCACGCCGGCGGAGCCGTACGAGGGGCTGGTGGTCGAGATCGACGGGGAGGTGATCAGCGAGCCGTCGGCGCCGCACCGGTTCGATCCGGGCGAGGTGCTGGTGATCGTCGCGAGGGCCGAGGGCCACGAGGAGACGTCGCAGAAGATCACGCTGAAGGAGAAGCAGCGGCGCGAGATCAAGCTGCGCCTCAAGCCGAAGCCCGGGGGGAAGAAGCCGCCGGAGAAGCCGGTCGCGAAGAAGCCACCGGAGAAGCCGGCCGCGGAGAAGCCGAGCGCGGAGAAGCCGAGCGCGGAGAAGCCGCCGGAGAAGAAGCCACCGAAGAAGCCGGTCGCGAAGAAGCCGCCGGAGAAGAAGCCACCGAAGAAGCCGGTCGCGAAGAAGCCGCCGGAGAAGAAGCCACCGAAGAAGCCGGTCGCGAAGAAGCCGCCGGAGAAGAAGCCACCGAAGAAGCCGGTCGCGAAGAAGCCGCCGGAGAAGAAGCCGCCTCGCGCCGCCGAGAAGCCGGTCGCGAAGAAGCCGCCTCGCGCCGCCGAGAAGCCGGCCGAGGACACGCCGCGCGTCGCGACGGGCCCCGACGAGAAGCCGAAGCCCGCCGTCGAGATGCCCGAGCCCACGCCGCCCAGTCCGCGCAAGCAGCGCGACGTGTGGCTCGGCGCAGGCTTCCAGGGCTTCTTCATCCCTCAGCTCATGTTCGGGCTCCTCGGGGAAGGGGGGCGGGACGTCCTCGTCCCCGGCGGCGACATCTCGCTGTCCACGCGGCTCGGGCGGCGGTTCGATCTCGTCTTCTCGGTCGCCTACGCGCGCTTCTGGATGGACGAGACGCCGTTCAAGCCGAAGGGACACCCGGACACCGACTACGAGATCGTCGAGAGCGATCTCCAGGCGCTCCAGGCGGGGGTCCGCCTGGTCTGGAACATCCCGCTCGATCGGGACGAGCTGTTCGCCTTCCGCGTCGGGGCCGGCCTTGGCGTGGGCTGGACGTTCATGGGCGATCTCTACCGGACCCAGGCATATCCCGGCGACGCGGTGCCCGGCGACCCGGGCTCCTTCGTGCCGGGGGACCCGTACCGCTATGTGAAATGCCGCGGGCCCAACAACCCGGTCGGGAGCTTCCGGTACTGTAACCAGCTCGACTACGACGCGGATCACTACCCCGGCTATGTCGAGCCGAGCTGGTTCACCCGTCCCAAGGGGCGGCCTCAAGGCCTGCGTCCGCTCGTCTATCCGTGGCTCGTCCTGCCCGAGATCGGGCTCGCGCTTCGCCCGTGGGACCGCGTCGCGTTCGACCTCCGGGTCGGCGCCTCCGTGACGGGCCTCGTCGGAGGGCTCGGCATCCGCTTCGCCCTGTGATGCGCCTCGCCCCGGGACCGCGGGCTCAGCGAGCGAGCTTCACGGCGCGGCCGAGCTTCCGGGACAGCACGGCCTCGAGCGTGCTCCAGAGCTCGTCGCCCGACTTCTGGGCCACCCAGCGGTCCTCGGACGGCCGGTAGTCGAAGTGCCACGCGGCCCGCTCGGCGGCCATCCAGATCTGCCGCGCCGCGCGGTGGCTGTTGACGACGTACTTGATGCCGTCCTCGAACTCCAGGGTGAGGATGCCGCTCTGCAGGTCGGCCTCGACGCCGTCGGGGATCTCGTTGATCGCTCGATCCAGCGCGCGCAGCGACCGATCGGCCACGTCGTCGAACTCTCGCTCCGATAGGGGCTCTCCGCTCATGCCGATCCGCTTACAACGGCGCGCGCCGAGGCGGTACGGGGAAGCGCCGGCGCCCCCTCACTCCCAGGGGACCGTGTAGAGCTTCACGTTGGTCATCGCCTTCATCGCCTCGACGACGCCCTCCTTGATCCCGATGCCGCTGTCCTTGATCCCCCCGAACGGCGACAGCTCGGACCGGTACCCCGGCACCTCGCGCACGTTCACCGTGCCGCAGCGGAGCTCCCGCACGAGCCTGTGGACGCGCCCCAGGTCGTTCGTGCAGACGCCGGCGGAGAGGCCGTAGCTCGTCCCGTTCGCCACCGCGATCGCCTCGTCGATGTCCCTCACCCGCAGGATGGGCGCGTGCGGGCCGAAGGTCTCGTGCTGCACGGACGGGGCGTCCCGGGGGACATGATCCATCACGGTGGGGCCGTACAGGGCCCCGCGGCGCTCGTTCCCGAACAGCAGCCGGGCGCCGCGCGCGATCGTGTCCTCGGCCGCCGCCTCGAGCTGCCGCGCCGCGGCCTCGGAGATCACCGTCCCCATGTCGGTCGCCGGATCGAGCGGATCGCCCACCTTGATCTGCGCCGACGCGGCGGCGAGGCGCCCGGCGAGCTCGTCGGCGACGCGCTCGCTCACGATGAGCCGCTTCACCGCCGTGCAGCGCTGCCCCGAGTTCCTGTAACAGCCGTACGCCGCGAGCCGCACGGCCTCGTCGAGATCCGCGTCGTCGAGCACGATGAGCGGGTCGTTGCCGCCGAGCTCGAGCACCGCGCGCCGGTAGCCGAGCAGGCCGGCGATGCGCTTGCCGATCTCGACCCCGCCGGTGAAGCTCACGAGCTCCACGGCGGGGTGGGTCACGAGCGCGCGCCCGATCTCCGCCGGATCGCCGGTCACGACGCTGAGCATGCCCGGCGGCAGCCCCGACTCGTGCAGCACCGACGCGAGGTAGATCGCGGAGAGGGGCGTCTTCTCCGACGGCTTGAGCACCATGGAGCTGCCGCTCGCGACGCTCGGCGCGACCTTGTGGGCGACCTGGTTGAGCGGGTGGTTGAACGGGGTGATCGCCGTCACCAGGCGGAGCGGCTCGCGCAGCGTGTACCCCCGCCGGGGCTTGCCGTTCGCCGAGATGTCGAACGCGAGGCACTGGCCGTCGTCGCGGAGCGCCTCGTACGCGGAGAAGCGGAGCACGTCGATCGCGCGCCGCACCTCGTAGGCCGTGTCCTTGAGGCAGAGCCCGCTCTCCCACGTGATGAGCCGCGCCACCGCCCCCGCCTGCGCCTCGATGTGCGCCGCGGCGCGGAGCAGGATCTCGCTGCGCTCGTGGCGAGAGAGCCGCGGCGGGCCGGAGGACGCGCTCGCGAGCGCCTCCAGCACCGCCCCCTCGTCGAGCCTCGGCACGCTGCCGATCACCTCGCCCGTGAACGGGTAGCGCACGAGGATGACCTCGTCCCGGTTCACCGGCCTTCCCCCGATCAGGCACGGAAAATGGAACGCTGGTCGATCGATTGAGAGCATCGAGCCCATCGCTGTCCCCCCTTCAGGCGCTCGATCGTCGGCGCTAGGCCATGGCGGTCGAGAGTCGGTTGAGCACCAGATCGAAGACGTCCGCGTTCGACAGCGCGCTCGGCCGGCCGCGCGCGGCGTCCGCGTCCGCCTCGGCGGCTTCCGCGCCGAGGAGCCAGGCGCGCTCTCCGGGCCGGAGCGGGTGGCTCGCGAGGATCGGCACCTCCGCCTCGTGCAGGCCGCCGTGGGACCTGAGCCCGCGCTGCACGGCGGAGAGGTCGTGGTAGGCCGCGCTCTTGCCGAGCACCGTGCTCCGATCGCCGAGGATCACGAGGTCGCCGATCCGATCCGGCGGCAGCGCGAAGCGCCGCGCTGCCTCCTCCCGGGTCAGGACGACCTCCACGCCCGGGAGCCGCCCGAGGACCTGCGCGGCGCGCGCGCCGTCGTCCGGCGCGCCGAGGTACACGGTCGCGTACGACCCGAGCGCGCCGTGGTGCACGACGTACGGGTCGGTGATCGGCAGGAGCACGCGGAAGCCCGAGAGGCCGGCCTCGCGCAGCGCGTCGTCCAGGTAGCGCACGTTCGGCGAGCCGTCCTGCGAGGTCTTGTCGTTCATGCCGTGATCCGCGGTGATGCCGCAGACGAAGCCGGCGTCGAGGTACTCGCCGAAGAGGGCGTCGAAGCGGGCGTAGAACCGATCGGACATCGGCCCGCGCGGCGGCTCCTTGTGCTGCACGTAGTCGGTCAGCGACACGTAGAGCAGCGTGGCCGAGAGCCGCTCGTGCAGCGCGAGGCCCATCTCCATGGCGTAGTGGGAGATGTCCCAGTCGTAGATCGACGGGTTCTCGCGGCCGACCGCGGCGGTGATCGAGCCGATCCCGTGCTCCGGGATGGCCTGCTCGTGCGCCTTCTCGGCTGACAGCGAGATCGGGCGAGGACCCCCCTCGCGGCAGGCGCCGAGGAGCGCGCGGAGCTTGTCCTTGGCCGTGACGCAGAGGGTCCTGACGCCCGCCTGCTCCATCTTCTCGAAGAGCGTCGGGACGCGCAGAAAGCGTGGATCGTTCATCGGCACCTCCTCCCCCGTGGCGGCGTCGAGGTAATAGTTGCCCGAGATGCCGTGCACGCGCGCCGGCTGGCCGGTGACGATCGACACGTTGTTCGGGTTCGTGAAGCTCGGGACCTGGCCTCGGCCGCGCACGTACAGGCCGCCGGCGGCGAGCGTGCCCGCGAGCCGCGGCATCAGCCCGTCCGCGAGCGCCTGGTCGAGGTACTCCGGCGCGCACCCGTCGACGCAGAACACCACCGTCTTGCGCGCGGGCAGCGCATAGCGCCGATCGCCGAGTTCGATCATGCCGAACGCTGACACGCAGCGCGCGGGCCGAGAAGGGCCGTCGCTGCGCCGCCACGGGCGCTCCTCCGCCTCGAACGGCGGGCAGGGGAGCGGCGGTGCGTCAGTAACCCGGCCAGGGATCGGCCGGCTTCGGAGGCGCCGGGACCGGCCGCTTGAAGCACATCACGCCGGCGTCGAGCGCCACGAGCTCCCAGCCACCCTCGCCCCGCGCCTTCGCGATGGCACGCGCCTCGTCCACGCCGTGCGCCTGCTCGCAGTCCTGCTCCCACCGCGGCGCGGGGACGCTCGGCGTGAGCCCCTGGGCGCGCACTCGCCCCGCCGCGAGCGCGACGGCCGCGCCCAGCACCAGACCGCCCAGCACGAGCACGACCCTCTTATCCATGGCGTCAGGGACATGGTGGTCCGCGCTGGGCAGGACCGTCAAGCGACGCACCGAGGACGTTCGGCACGCCCGGCAGGATTCGAACCTGCGACCCGCGGCTTAGAAGGCCGCTGCTCTATCCAGCTGAGCTACGGGCGCTTGGACGACAAGCGCATCTCTCGTACTGCATCGCGGACGCGGAATCGAGCGTTACGAGCGTTACGAGCGTCGCCAGCGCCGTGGGCGCGGGGAGCGCCCGGCGACGTCCGCTCAGGTCGACGCGGCCAGGCGGCGGACCTGCTCGCCGGTCCGGCCGTAACGCCGCTGTCGCCGGCTGTAGGTCGCGACCGCCTCGTCGAAGGTCGCCTCGGTGAAATCGGGCCAGAGCGTGTCGGTGAAGAACAGCTCCGCGTACGCGGCCTCGAAGAGCAGGAAGTCGCTGAGGCGCTTCTCTCCGCCGGTGCGGATGATGAGATCGGGATCCGGCATCGAGCTGGTCGTCAGGAAGTTCCGGAGCGACTTCTCGTTGATCTCCTCCGGGATGACCAGCCCGGCCCGCGCGCGGACCGCGAGCGCGCGCATCGCGTTCGCCATGTCGCGGCGACCGCCGTAGCTCAGCGCGAGCGCCAGGGTCATCTCGGTGCCCCCGGCGGTGTCCTCCACGAGCTTCTCCATCGCGCGCCGCGTCGGCGTCGGGATGTCCTCGAGATCGCCGACCACCTGAACCGCGATCCCTCGACGGATCAGCTCGTCGTGCTCCCCCTCGGCGAACTCCTGGCAGATGCGCATCAGCGCGTCGATCTCGTCCTTGGGCCTCGACCAGTTCGCCACGCTGAACGCGTAGAGCGTGAGGTACGGGATGCCGCGGTCGCGGCAGGCGCGCACCGAGAGGCGCACGGCCTTCGCCCCGTGCTGGTGCCCCTGCATGCGGGGGAGCCCCCGCGCCGCCGCCCAGCGGCCATTGCCATCGAGGATGATCGCGACGTGCTTGGGGAGATTGCTGGACGTCATGGGCTTTCCTGGGTGGGGACGACGAGAGACTCTGCGCCGAGCATGGGCGCGGCGGGGGGGCCGACGGTGATGCGATTGTGGAGGTTCTGTGGAGGATGGCGCGGGAGAGCTCAAGGCGCTCTGTCCGCTGACGGGTGCGCGAGCGCTCCAGCCCGCTCGCCCGACGACCACCGCGGCGCCTTCGCACCACCGATCCGGCGCGCTGTCAAACCGAGGAAACCTCCCGGAAACCAAGAGGGCCGCCGGGGAGGGGCGGCGTGGCGAGAGAGCTCACCCTTTCACAGGATCAGGCCCCCGGCAGCGAGAGCTTGAACTCGACCTCGGGCGGCCCGCGGTGGGTGCACTCGGCCGAGCCGCTGTGGGCCTCGGCGATCGCCTTGACGATCGCGAGGCCCAGGCCGGTGCCGCCCCGGTCGGCGCGGGTCGTCACGAAGCGGCGGAAGAGGCGGCCCGCGACGTGCCGCCCGATCTCGCCGCGGTTGCGGATCGAGATCGCGACCTGTCCGCCCACGCGAGACACGGCGATCTGGACGGGGGCCGCGGCGTCGCCGTGCGTGCGCGCGTTGTCGAGCAGGTTGTCGAGGGCGCGCGACAGCCACTGCTCGTCGCCGCGCACCGTCGCCGAGCTCGGCGCGTCGAGCTCGACGCGGCTGCCGCGCTCTCGCGCCCGCGCCGCGGCGGCCTCTGCGATCGCGACAAGGTCGACCACGGCGGCGTGCTCCACGCCGCGCGCCTCGAGGCGCGCGAGCGACAGCAGCTCCCCGAGGAGCGCCTCGATGCGCGTGGTCGCCTCGCGGATGCGCGCGACGAAGCGGGCGGCCTCCTCGGCGTCGTCGAGCGCGCCCTCGGAGAGCACCTCGGCGCTCGCGCGGATCGCGGCGACGGGGTTCTTGAGCTCGTGCGAGAGATCCGCGGCGAACGTCTCGACGAAGGGGCGGCCCTCGATCTGGCGCCGCATCGAGTCGATGGCGCGCGTCAGCCGCTGGACCTCGCGGCCCTGCGCCGGCGGCGTCGCCGCGCGCACCTCGCCCTCGCTCACGCGCACCGCGAACTCGGTGAGCGCCTCGATCGGCGTCGCGATGGTGCGGCCGATCAGGAACGACGAGATCGCCGCCGCGGCGCCGAGCACCGTGCTGAGCACGAGGATCGGCGGGGCGAAGTCGGCGACCATCCGCTGCACCACGATGGTCGGCTTCACGACCTGCACGCTGCCGACGCGCTGGCCGCGGACCTGGATGGGCGCGGTCACGAAGACGGTCCCTGGCTCGCCCGGCGAGGCGCCGCGCGCCCGGAGCACGCGGCCCTCGGGATCGAGCAGCGCGATGCTCTGGGCGGTCGGGCCCTCGGCCTCGCCGTCGAGCGCGCGCACCGCCGCGAGATCGACGCCGCGCACCTCCATCTCCATCGCGGCCACGGCGGCGAACGCGGCCGCCTCGTCGCGCGCGCTGCCCTCGGCGAGCAGCGTCGCGCGCGCCTCGATGCGATCGATGACGAGCAGCCCGAGCCCGAACGCGAACGCGCCGACGATGCCGCCGAGCGCGATGAAGATCTGCATCCGGATGCTCATCCCCGCCGTGCGGGCGCGGACGAGGCGGGAGGCGAACAGCGCGACGAGCAGGATGAGCGAGACCGCCGCCGCCGCGGTGACGACGAGGCGCAGCACGCGTCAACCGCCGCCTTCCGCGGGGCCCGGCTTGTCCGCGACGCGGTAGCCGACGCCGCGCACCGTCTCGATGAGGTCGGCGTCGCCGCCGGCCTCGACGACCTTCTTCCGGAGCCCCTTCACGTGCGAGTCGATGGTCCGGTCGGTGATCGCGAACCCGTCGCCCCAGACGCGATCGATGAGCTGCGCGCGCGTGAAGACCCTTCCCGGCGCCGCCAGCATGCAGGCGAGCAGATCGAACTCGACGCGGGTGAGGTCGACCTTCTGGCCGCTCACGTACGCGCGCCGCGTGGCTTCGTCGACCACGAGCGGCAGCGGCGCCGGCGCGCCGGCCAACGGCGAGGGCCGCGCGGCGCGGCGCAGGACGGCCCGCACCCGCGCCACGATCTCCCGGGGGGAGAACGGCTTGGTCACGTAGTCGTCGGCGCCGGTCTCGAGCGCGGCGACGCGGTCGGCCTCGCTGTCGCGGCTCGACAGGACGATGATCGCGGCGCGCGCCGCGCTCCGCCGGGCCTGCCCGATCAGGTCGAAGCCGCTGCCGTCGGGGAGCATGAGATCGAGGATGATGAGGTCGGCCTTGTCGATCTCCCGCTCCGCGGCCGCGAGCGTGGTGGCGACGGTGGCCGCGAACCCGTCGCGGCGCAGGAAGTAGGCGATCGACTCGGCGATGGCCGGCTCATCCTCGACGACCAGGACCTTGGCCATGGCCTCTGAGCCTAGAACGGCGCGGCGGACGCGTCGACAGGGCTGGTCGGCGGGGCTGGTCGGCGGGCCTGGCCGGCCCCGCCCCCGCGGGGGCTCGCGGGCGTCGCGATCGCCGCGTTCGTTCGCGCTCAGGCGTGCGGGATCGCCGCGCTGACGAGCTCGCGTACGACGCCGAGCAGCCGCTCGTAGTGCTCCGGGATGGGCTGCAGGCCGGCGCAGTGGACCACGAGGCCGCCAGGGCGGAGCTCGAGGTGCCCCTGGAAACCGCGGCGGGCGAGGAGCTTGCGCAGCCGCGGGTGGAACGCGCCTGCGGCCTCGCGCTGGGAGGCGGCGAAGGTCGTCACGTGGGCGTCCCAGAGCGCATCGTCGAGGGTGACCCGGGGTGGGGGAGCGCTCTCGATGAAGGCGACGCGCGTCAGGAAATGCTCGCCGACGCGCATCGAGGCGCGGCGCTGGAGCGCCGGGTGCGCCGCGAAGCCGAGCAGCGTCCGCTCGAGGGGCTCGGCTTCGCCCTCGGCATACCAGGGCTCGGCGATCACCGCGTGCCCGGGGTTCGCCGTCCACGTGCACGCGGAGAGGTACGCGGAGGGCGGCGCGATCGTGTCGTAGGGCTCCCAGCGGCGGAACCAGGTCTCGTCGGGGCGCGCGGTGAAGGCGAGGCCGCGCCGGGCAGCCCACGCCGCGATGTGCTCGGATCCCAGCGAAGGCGGCATGGATGTCGAGGTTAGTCGGCGCGGCGTCGCCTCGGAAGCCTCCGGCGCCATGCGACCGCGAGCGCCCCGGCGCCGAGCGAGAGCCAGGACGCCACGCCCGCGGCCGCGCCGTTCCCGGGCGCGTCGCAGGAGCATCGGCCGTAGATGCCGACCGTCGTCTCGCCGTCGTGGTCGTCGTCGTTGCCCAGCGGGGCTCCAGCGCCTCCGTGGCCTGTGGTCGCGATCGGCGCGCCGCCGGCGTCACCGGCATCGTCGCCGCTCCCGCCTGCGCCGCCGCGGCCGCCCGTGCCGCCGCCTTCATCGCCGCCGCTGCCTGCGCCGCCGCTCCCGCCTTCACCGCCGCCGCCGCCTGCGCTGCCGCCGCTGCCTGCGCCGCCGCCCGTCTCGCCGCCACTGCCCGTCTCGCCGCCGCTGCCCGTCTCGCCGCCGTCGTCCGCGCAGCGCGTGAGATGGAGGGGACGTTTGCGCGTGCAGTCGGTCGGCGACGCGCAGCGGGGATCGGAGAGCGCGGGCGGCGCGCCTGTGCCGCCGATCTCGCCCAGGTCAGGGTAGGCGACCTCGGTCCTCTCCCAGCGCCCCCCGGTGTGCTCCATCCAGCCGAACACCCGCTCCTGGTACGGAACGGCGCCGCCGATCGCCGGGTCGTAGACGCCGCGGCCCGCATCGTAGTTGGGGTTGTTCGGGTTGTTGACGTACGCCAGCCCGTTGTAGGCCCACACGGCGCTGTACCAGTGCTCGATGAACGCGGGTTGCCGGTCGCCGACGCAGCGCGTGGCCCTCCACTTCGCGGCCAGGATCTGGGTGCCGGTGGCCGCGTTGTAGGTCGGCTCCGCGGCCACGCGGCGAGGATCGAAATCCGGGCTGTCGCCGCGCCGCATGCCGCTCGTGATCTGCGAGGCGCCGTAGCCGCAGTCGAAGGAGATGATCGTCCGCGAGCTCTCCCCCACCTGATCCATGGGCCGGTCCGGCGCGCAGAACTGCTGCCACCCCGACTCCTGCATGGCGATCGCCTTGAGCAGCTCGCAGGGGAACGTGGCGGGAACGTTGCGCCGCGCCTCGGGCAGATCGCAGCCCTGACCGAGGTTGAAGGCCGGCGGACCGGCGTCGCCCCAGGCCTCGGGGCCCCGCGAGACGCGATCGAAGATGGCGTTCCACTCCGCGACGGAGGGGTTGATCCCGGGCACGGCCTCGATCGCGCAGCCGCGATCGTTGTACGCGCTCGACGCCGTGAAGCAGGGGCAGTACGCGGCGCGCGCGGCCGGCGCGAGCAGCGCGGCCGCGGAGAGCGCCGCCGGGATCAGGAGAAGGCGGCCCGTCACGGCTCCTCCTTCGCGACGGTGAAGCCGGCGACCGCGATGCGCGCTCCGGGTGGCGCAGGGATCGTGGCGACCTCGCCGCTCTCCACCCGGATCGCGAAGGGGACGGCGAACGCGGACGGGTTCGTGTGCAGCGCCGCCACCCACGCCGCGTCCTGCGAGACGGCCTGGATGGCGTCGATGCCGGGCCCGAGCGGGCTGCGGATCGCGGCGCGCGCGCCGACGACGGACAAGCCGGTGGCGCGCTCGGGCGTGTACGCGAGCCCGCCGCCCGGCCAGGCGTACGGGGCGAGGCCGTGGCTCGCGCTCGCCCCGAGCCGGGTGCGCTTGCCCCGGGCGAGATCGATCCGATCGATGACCCACAGGCCCGGGTCGGTCTCGTGCCGCTCCTGGAACACGAGCGCGCCCGCCGCGGCGTCGATCGAGAAATCGCGCGCGAACGGCGGGATCGACGGGGCGATCACCCGCGTCGCGCCGGAGTCGGGGTCCACGAGGACGATGTCGGCCGACGCCGGGGAGACGCGGTAGAGGACGAGCTCGCCGTTCCACGCGCCGGCGAGGAAGGCGAGGTGGCCGGTGTGCCGGTGCACGGTGCGGATCGCGCCGGTGGCGAGGTCGACCTCGTCGATGGTGAGCGCGTCGACCCGGATCTGGGTGGGGTTGTTGTTGGGCTGCCGCTCCGGGCCGGCGACGCCGCGCGAGACGAAGACGCGCCCCTCGGCGGTGACGAGCGGGCGGCTCGCGTGGACCACGCCGTCGCAGAGCGCGACGGGCTCTGCGCCCGGCTGGATCCGGAAGAGGCTCGCGTTGAACGAGCGGTCGCTGGACGGGCTCGTCTCGGCGGTCGCGACAACGAGCCGCGTTCGCGGGACGACGCGGGCGCGGACCACGGCGTCGCTCAGGTGCCGGAGCGCGGCGAGCGCGGGACCGGCCTTGGCTCCGCCGATCGGCGCGATGTGGAGCGTGGTCCGGGCCGCCCCCGGAGGCGTCGCGAGGATCGCGACGCTGGGTGGCGCGGAGGGATCGGCGAGCGCCGCGACGGCCGTTGGCACGAGGAGACGGCCGACCCGCGAGATCGCGGGCGCAGCGGCGTCGCCATCGGCGAGCACCGCCGTCATCGTGCCCGTCAGCGCGGCGAGCAGCGCGCAGGGGAGCGCGATCCTGCGCAGACGGCGCCGTGTCAGGGGCGAGCGGGCGTAGGAGCTGAGATGCACGACAGGAGAGTAGACGATGCGCCGGTGAGCGCTCGCTCGCGAGGAGGCGCTCGCTTGCCAGCCTCTGCCTCCCCGCCGTCCCGCGCGGCCGGGGCGCCCGACCCCGTCGCCGTCGCGCCCGGCGCCAGGTCGCCAGCCCTAGAAGCGGCCGGTCATGCCGAGCCCGGCCGCGCCCGGTCCAGCGACCGGCGTCAGCTGGAGCTTGCTCGGCCAGGGCTGGTTGAACCCGAGCTCCCAGATGAGGCCACCGGCGACGCCGGCGGCGCCCAACCCGAGCAGCACGCCGCCGACCGTCGCGTGCGTGCGCCCCTGATTGCCCTTCTCGGCCACCTCCTCCGTACAGCCCTTGCGCGACGGGCAACGATCCTCGGCGGCGCTGATGTCCGCGAAGCCGCTCGAGGTGAGAATCCCGCCGACCAGCAGCGTGACGACCCCGGCGCCCGTCGCGACCCACGGCGAATAGCCGTAAGGAGGCTGCGGCGGAGGCTCCTCCCTGGGGCGATCCGGGACCGCCGAGGCGGTGGGGGCCGTCGGGAGCACCGCCGGCGCGGACGCGGACGCGCTCGCGCTGGCGCTCGGCGCCGGCCGGAGGGCGTTCTTGAGGTTCTGGATCTTGTCCTGGATCGTCTGCGCGTCGCTCGCGTCCGGCGTGCGGGCCAGGTAGGTCTCCAGCGCCGTGACCGCCTCGGCCCGCTCGCCCTTCTTCTCGTAGGCGTTGGCGATGTTGATCAGCACGCCGTGCGCCGAGCAGTCGAGCTGGTAAGCGTCCTTCCAGTACTGGATGGCGCGATCGTAGTCAGCGCGCTCGTAAAACTGGGTGGCGGCCTTGTGCGCCCCCTTGGCGCCTTCCAGGTCGGCGGGGGTCGCCGTGCGGTAGCACTCGGGGTATTCGATGGCCGGATCTCCTGCTAAGGCCAACCCCGCGGCGAGGAATATCCCCGCGCCGAGACCGACCAGCCAAGTCCGAAGCACACGCATCCGAGCCGCCCTCCGAGAAGTGGCCGCAGCATACTGATCCGCTTCGCCGGCAGCGAGAAAAAGGAATAGTTGCGGACCTCGAGGCAATGCGTTCGGCCTGCCGACCGGCGTGGCGAGCGCCGAGCGAAGGGGCGGCCAGGGGAGCGGGACAGGAGCCCCGAGCGAAGCGACGGCCGGGGGACGGCATGGGAGTCCAGAGCGAGGCGGCGGCCGCGGGAGCGGGGCGGGGAACGCCGCCGGCGCGCCCGCGCGGCGCGTGGGTGGCCGACCGGCCGGCAGGATCGTCGAGGGACGGTCCCGGCGCTTGCTTGGTTTCCGGTTCTGCTAGTCTCGCCCGGTGATGCTCCCCGAAAAGAAGCAGATCCTCGTCGTGGATGACGAGGCGAACCTCCGGCGGGTCCTCAGCGCCCAGCTCGGCCGGGATGGCTACGAGGTCCACACCGCGGAAGACGGCGAGGAGGGGCTCGCGTTCCTGAAGGAGCACCACATCGATCTGGTCATCACCGATCTCCGGATGCCCAAGGTCGACGGCATGGACCTGCTCCGCGCCGCGCTCCGCGACGACCCGTCGCGGCCTGTGGTGCTGCTCACGGCGCACGGGACCGTCGACAACGCCGTCGAGGCGCTCAAGACGGGCGCGTTCGACTACATCACGAAGCCGTTCGATCAGAACGAGGTGCGCGTCGTCGTGAAGAAGGCCCTCCGCACCCGCGATCTCGCGAGCGCGGACGCGACGCGGGACGTCTCCGCGGCGCAGCCCCGGGGGGGCTCCGACCGGTTCGGCATCATCGGCGAGAGCCCGCCCATCCAGGAGCTCTACGCGATCCTCGAGCGGGTCGCCGACACGCCGACCACGGTGCTCATCAGCGGCGAGAGCGGCACCGGGAAGGAGCTCGTCGCGCGGGCGCTGCACGAGAACTCCGGCCGTCGCGACCGGCCGTTCATCAAGGTCAACTGCGCGGCCATCCCGAAGGACCTCATGGAGTCGGAGCTCTTCGGCTACGAGCGCGGGGCCTTCACCGGCGCGGTCGGCTCCAAGCCGGGGCGCTTCGAGCTCGCCTCCGGCGGCACGCTCTTCCTCGACGAGATCGGCGAGATCCCGAACGAGATGCAGGTGAAGCTCCTGCGCGTCCTGCAGGAGAGCGAGTTCGAGCGGGTCGGGGGCATCAAGACCATCCACGTCGACGTCCGGCTCGTCGCCGCCACGAACCGCGACCTCAAGCGGGAGATCGCGGCGGGCACGTTCCGGGAAGACCTCTTCTACCGGCTCAACGTCGTCCCGATCGCGCTCCCCGCGCTGCGCGACCGGAGGAGCGACATCCCCCACCTCTGCACCCACTTCGTCGCGAAGTTCAACGCGCGCCTCAAGAAGAGCATCGAGAGCATCGAGCCCGAGGCGCTCGAGCGCCTGGCCTCGCACGCCTGGCCGGGGAACATCCGCGAGCTCGAGAACGTCGTCGAGCGGGCGTTGCTCTTCGCCGACGGCGCGCGCATCCGCCTCGACGACCTGCCGGAGGAGATCCGCGGCGGCGCCACGCCTCTGCCCGGCGCGTCGCTGCCGCTCGCGGCCGCCGCCGCGGACACCTCCGCCGCGCCGTCGACGCCCGACGGCCTCAAGGAGCAGGTGAAGGCGGCGATGAGCAAGCTCGAGCGCGACCTCATCGAGCGCGCCCTCAAGCAGACGCACGGCAACGTCACCCACGCCGCGCGGCTCCTCAAGATCTCGCGCAAGGGGCTCCAGCTCAAGATGAAGGAGCTGAACCTCCGCGAGCGCGACGCCGAGTGAGCCCGTGGGCCTCGGCGAGCATCGCTCCGTCCGCGCGCCGGGGGGGAAGGCCCTCGCCGCCGCCGCCTCGCTCGCCGGCCTCCTCGCGGCCTCTCCCGGCTGCGATCGCGGCGGCGCCCCGTCGGGCACGGACGCCGATCTCGACGCCGCCCCGCCCTGGGACGTGAGCCAGACCGAGCCGGAGCCGCGCCCCGGCATGGCGTGGATCCCGAAGGGCGTGCTCATCGCGGGCACGCCGCCGGACCGGCTGCCGCGCATCGCCGACGAGGAGATGGCGGGCGCGCAGGTCGTGATGCACGGCTTCTACATCGACATCTTCTCGTACCCCAACGAGGTCGGCGCGATCCCGACCACGAACATCGCGCAGGACGAGGCGCGCGCGCTGTGCGAGGCGCAGGGCAAGCGCCTCTGCACGGAGCTCGAGATCGAGCGGGCCTGCAAGGGGCCGGACAACACAACGTACGAGTACGGCGACACGTACAAGGCGCCGCTCTGCGCGACCGGGCAGAGCCGGGTCCTGACGCCCAACGGGGTGAACGCCGGGTGCGTGAGCGCATTCGGGGTGCACGATCTCCATGGCGGCGTATGGACCTGGACCTCGAGCCAGTGGCAGCGGGGCAGCGGCAAGCCGGGGCTCGTCACCCTGCGCGGAGGCAACGGCCCGACGGGCGAGCTCGTGGGGCGATGCGCCCACGGGCGCGGCGCCAAGCCGGACACGCGCCGCCCCGAGGTCGGCGTCCGCTGCTGTGCCGGCGAGGTGAACAGCTTCGAGGTGGTGCTCGAGGTGACGCGCGATCGCCCGCTCCGGCTGGAGCCGCTCGTCGACGCGCGCGCCGCGGCGCAGCTCGCGGCGCTCGCGCCGGAGGAGGTGCGCAACGCGCCCCGGGCGGGGTCGGCCGAGGGGGCGTTCAGCGTGGAGCGCATGTGGACCTGGCACCCGCGGGGCAACGAGGAGCTCGTGCTCGGCGGCGGCTGCGCGCGGCCGGCCGGGGTGAACGGGGTGCCGCGTAGCCGCGCCAAGCGCGCGAAGCGGTCGCGCCCGGGCGACGGGACGACGTGCGGGCTCCTCATCGCCCGGATGCGCATGAGCGCGCCGGCGCTGCTCACGTTCGTCCCGTCGGATCTCTGGGAGCCCACGATCGGCGAGGCGGACTCGCCGCGCGAGCTCTTCCTGTACGGCGGCGACGCGCTGGGCGCCTTCCGCCGTCGAATCACCTACGAGTGGGGCAAGATCGGCGTCGCCGACAAGGAGCGCAAGCGCAAGCACAAGGGCCGCCGCGGGCTCTCGTACGACTGAGGCCCCTCGGCGTCGCGACGGGTGGCGCTGGCGCGCGGCGGCACCACATTCCGGCGGCGCGCTCCGGCCCGTGGCACATTCGCCTTGCGCCCGGGCGCCTGGAAGGGCAGCGCTAGCAGCGCGCGTCGCCGCTGCGCCGTCCGCACGCTCCCTCCGATGACCCGCCCGCACGACCCCGAACCGCGCGACGCGACGAGCAAGCGTCCGGACGATCCCGCGCGGCGGCGCGCGGCCGCGCGCCGCTCGCTGCGCGCGGCCGTCGCGCTCGGCTGCGCGCGGCTCCGCGGCGCGCGCGGCGGGCGGCTCGGCCTCACCATGGCGGCGCTCGTCTCGCTGGGGTGCGGCGTCATGGCGCTCGTGCTCCGGCTGGACGACGGGACGACCTCGCTGGAGGCGCTGCTCGGCTCCGCGGCGCGCGGGCTCGCGTGGGCGGCCGCCGGCCCGATCGCCCTCGCCGCGGCGCACGATCGCCCCGGGGCCGACCGCCGCGACGGCATCGAGGCGCTCGCCGCCGCGCGGGGGATCTCGCGGGCCTCGCTCCACGGCGTGCGCAGCCTCGCCGCGATGCTCGAGGTCGGGCGCGTCGTCGCGCTCCCGCTGGCCGCGCTCTCGGTGCTCGCGGCGCTCCTCTCCGGCTCGCTGCTGCTCGGCCTCCGGCACCTCGCGTACGGCGCCGCGCTCGCCCTGTTCGGCGTCGTCTCCGGTGTGACGCTCGGCGGCCTCGCCTCGGCGAGCGGCCGCGTCGCCGGGGCGCGAGGGCGCGCCCTGTTCCTGGTGCTGACCCTCGTCCCCTGGGGGCTCGCCGATCTCGCCGGCGACTCGAGGTGGTCGATCCCGGGAGCGCTCGGCGCGTTCCTCTCCTTCGCGGCCCGCTCGGCGGGAGGCCCTTCAGGATGAGCCCGGGCGCTCCTGTCGTGGTGCTCGAGGGCGTGCGCGCGCGCGACGGCGCCGGCGAAGAGGGGCGCCCTCGAGGGGGCCTCTCGGGCCTGTCCTTGGCGCTCGGCCCGGGCGTGCACGCGGTGCTCGGCGCCCCGGAGGACGGGACGCTCGCCCTCGCGGAGGTGCTCGCAGGGCGCGCGGCCCCCCTCGCCGGCCGCGCCCTCGTGGCGGGGCGCGACCCGCGCCGGAGCGCGGCGACGCGGGCGCGGATCGGCGTCCTGGCCGCCGCCCCGGAGCTGCCCGACGGCGCGTCGGTGGCGTCGTGCATGTCGGTCGCGCTCCGGGCCCGCGGCGCGCCCGCGAGCGGCGCCGCGGCGCTCCTCGAGCCGCTCGGCCTCGCGCCGCTCCTCACCCGCCGCGCGGCCTCGCTGAGCTTCTCCGAGGCCAGGGCGGTCGAGCTGTCGCTCGCCCTCGGGGTGCCGCGGCCGCTCCTGCTCTGCCTCGTCGAGCCGTTCGCCGACGTCGCCGTGCCGTCTCCGGAGCCGGTCCGAGAGCGCCTGCGCGCCCTCGCTGCAGCTTCCGCCTGCGTCGTGCTCGTCACGTCCTCGACCGTCGACGCGAGCGCCCTCGCCGACCGCATCCACGTGCTCGATCGCGGCGTCATCGCGCGGACGGAGCCCGGCGCCGGCGAGCGCCTCGCCGCTGCCCCGGGCGCGGACCCGCCGGGCGCGGGGCGGCCCGAGGTCGAGATCCACGTGCTCGTGCACGAGCGGGCGCCCGGCGCGCCCGGCGCTCGCGCGCTCGCCGCGGCGCTCGCGAGCGCTCCCGCCGTGCGCGCGGGCGCGTGGGAGCAGGGGCCGGCGGAGGCGTCGTCGACGCTGCGGATCCGGGCCGCGGACAGGGAGGCGGCAGCGCTCGCGATCCTGGATGCGGCCGCGAGGGAGGACGTCACGCTCCTCGCGATCTCCTCGCCGCCCCCGTCGATGCACGACGTGCGGGCGGCGACCGCGCTGCACCTCGCCGCCGCTCGCTCGAGCCGGCCCTTCGGCGCACCCGCGATCGAGGGCGCTGCCCCGCTGCCGGGCGCGCCCGAGGGGCCGTTTGCGGTGGCGGCGTTCGACGCGCCGGCGCCGCTCGGCCCGGCAGCGCCCGCTGGTGTGCCGCTGCCGGCGCACGGCGATGCCGCTGCCGGCGGACGTATGGGGGCCGACCCGCCGGGGGCCGACGGTTCACCGCACGCCACGGAGACAGGACGCCACGATGGTGGGTGAGAGCGCATCGAGCGCCGCAGCGCGGCCGGTTCCTCCCGCGGAAGGGGAGGCCGAGCCGGGCGGGCGCGCGCTGACGGGCGTCCGCCTCGGGATGGAGATGACCCTGAGCCGCCTCCGCGCGCGGCGTCCGCTGCTTTCGTTCGGGCTCGGCGCCGCGCTCGCGCTCGCGGCCGCGGTCATCGAGATCGCGTTCGGGTCTTCCGGGGCCGTGGACCGGGCGCTGCTCTCCACGTTCCGCCTCGCCACGCCGCTCACGATCTTCGCCCTCGCCGCCGACGCCGCCGATCGCACCACGCTGCGCGACGCGGCCTGGCCGGCGGCCCGCTTCGGCGCCTCGTCCCACCATGTCGCGCTCGGCATCGCCCTGGCCACGGCCCTCGCTTCCGCCCTCGTGGGAGCGCTGCTCGCCGTCGTCGTCGTCGCCGTCGCTCATCGTCCCGGCGCTGCGCCGTTCGTCCGAGACATGCTCGTCAGCGGGTGGATCGGCGCGCTCACCGGAGCCGCCTACGCTGGCTGGTTCTCGCTCGGTGCGACCTTTTTCCGGCGCGGCCTCGGCCGCTTCGTGCCGCTCGCGGCCGATCTCCTGCTCGGTGGCTCTGCCGGGGTGATCGGCGCACTGTTGCCCCGGGGCAACGCCGTCAACCTCCTCGGCGGCCCTTCGCCGCTCGGGCTCGGGCAGCCCGCGAGCGCCGCCCTGCTCGCGTCGAGCGCCCTCGTGCTCGCGCTCGCCGCGGCGGCTCGCTGCAGGGAATAGTGAGGGAATAGTGAGGGAATCGTGTGTGGGCCGGGCCGGACCGCGGCGGCTCGGCTCGCCTTGCCCCGACCGGCTGCTTGACGTTCACGACGATGGCGTGAGCGGCGCAAGAGGGATGGCTTCATCCGCTCGTTCACGTACTCTTCGGGGAATGACTCAGGAGCACGGGGACGACGAGGCCACCAAGGCGGTCAACGCGCCTCGATCGGTCCTGCTCGTCGGCTCGTCCGAGGCGCTGGCGACGCGCTGCAGGGGGATGTGCCTGCGGGCTCGCGTCATGCTCATCGTCGAGAGCGACCTGGCGGCGCTGACGAACACGGCCGTGGAGCGGAAGCCGCTCGCGCTCCTGTTCCCCGACGACATCTACGCCTTCGACAGCGCGGAGTTCGACGCCCTGGCGCGCGACATCCAGGCCGCGGTGGTGACCCTCGAGCCAGGCGTCACGGACGAGGTCATCGAGGCGCGGCTCGCGGAGGCGCTGCTCCGAGCCGAGCTCCTCCGGCAGCCCGAGCCGTCGTCGAGCCGTTACGTGCTCGTGCCCGACGGCCCCCGCCGCTCCAAGCGTCGCTGACCGGCGCGCCCTTGCATGATGATGAAAAGGAGCTCCATCCGATGAGCGAGCTGCACCTCGATCCGAACGCGTCCCGCCTGACGATCCACACCCGAGCCGTAGGGATGCTCGCGCGCCTGGCGCACGACCTCGAGATCACGGCGTCCGAGCTGCGCGGTCGGGCGCGGCTCGACGGCGAGTCATGGACCGCCGAGCTCGAGGTCCCCGTGGCCAAGCTCTCCGTCGCGGGTGTCCTGCGCGGCGATCGCGTCGATCCCGACGTGCTCTCCGCGGCAGATCGCGGCGACATCGAGCGGCGCCTGCGCGGCGAGGTGCTCGCGGGGACCGAGATCGTGGCGGTGCGCGCCTCGGGGGCCACGCGTGACCGCGCCGAGGTGCGCGTCCAGGTCGCCTCGGGGAGCGCCTCGCTGGTGGCGCGGCTCTCCTCGCGCGATCGCGGCGACGGCGCGATCGGGGTGACGGGCACCTGTCAGCTGTCGATGGCCGCGCTCGGCGTGCGCGAGGTCAAGGGGCCGCTCGGCGCCTTCAAGGTGCGGGACGAGCTCGACGTCCTCTTCGATCTCACTCTGCGGCCTGCGAGCTAGGCGGCTCGGACGGGAGCTCGGGCGCCGCGTCGCCGCGCGGGCAGGCACCGTGGACCTGGTAGGGCTTGCCGGCGATCCGCTTCGCGAGCGAAGCCCCGCGCCAGGCGACGTACGCCTTGTTGAAGTCGAGCAGCTGGTCGGGGGCGAAGTACGGGTTCTTCGTCTTGCCCAGCGTGACCAGCGTGAGCACCTGCTCCGCCACGCTCACGGGGCAGCCCTCGAGCCGGAGGGTGGTCTCGTTCCGGGCCATCGCGAGCTTGGTCGTCACCTTCACCATCTTCGCGAGGACGTCATCGTGCTTCGCGGTGTAGGGGTCCCGCGCGCTCCGCTCCCGGTACAGGCTCTCGATGCTGACCAGCTGATCGCCGATCTTCCCTTTGTACGTCGCGCAGTCGCCGATGAAGATCACCTTCTCGCCCGGCTTTGCGTCGATGGGGCCCTCGTAGGCGCCGAACACGACGTGCATCCGCGGCATCTTCGCGTCGCACTCCTTGTCGTACTCGCGCAGGATCTCGATCGCCTCCTCGATGGCCCCTGGACAGCCGCCCCAGCAGTAGTCGGTGCGCTCGGGCTCGGGCGGCGAGCCCGCGTAGGCCGTGATGTTCGTGCCCTCGAAGTACTTCTCGACGCGGACGAGGCCCACCTTGAACCCCTTGGCCTTGTGCTTCGCCTCCTCGAGCGTCACGTCCCCCGTGATCTCGATCTCGCCGAGGTCCATCGGGCCGAAGCCGCGCTCCGACGCCAGGCGGATGTGCTCGACGCTCCTCGGATCGACGCCGATGATCTGGCAGCAGACCGAGTCGAACGCGACCTGGTTGTTCCCCATGATGATGAGGCCCAGGTCGAACGGCGAGGGCGTGAGCATCCGCCCCTCGCCCGCGGTGATGGCGTCGATCGCGATGAACTGCGGCTGCACGATGTACTGGAGATCGGCGACCTTCTCGTTCAGCCGGTGATCGTGATCGATGAGCCTGTGCCGATCGTCCTGGATCCCGATGTAGTTCTTCATCGAGAAGGTCACGGTGGTCCAGGGGTGCGACTTGAACTTGGGGCAGTTCACGAAGAAGTCGGCCTTCGCGACGGGCTCCGGCGTGAACACGTAGTCGCGCAGGCGGCCCTCGTGCGTGAGCGGGATCTCGACCTGCTGCTCTTCCTCGAAGTGGTAGTGCTTGACCCCGGTCCGGCGGAACATCGGGTAATAGCCGGCGCTCTCGTACGTCATGCGGGTCGGGAGCGTGATGCCGCACCGCTCCCCGACGGCGAGCTCTCGCACGCGCCCGTCGTCGCGATCCTTGAGCGCGCCGATCACCCCCTCGACGAACTCGGGCCGCGTGTACGCGTGCGGAAAGTGCGCGCCCGACGCGACGACGTTGGGCTTGATGAGCGTCCGGCCGTGCGGGCGCAGCGAGAGCTCTTCGAGACCGCTGCGCACGATGCCGCGGATCTTCGCAACGTCATACGTCGAGCAGCGGCGCAGAATTACACGAGGGCGCGACGTAATTTTCATAGAAAGCCAGCGTATGGGTCGCGCTGAGCCATCGCAACACCCGCCGCCGGACGAGCCGCGCCGCGCTGCCGCTGCAGAACAGCCTGGGCGTTCGCTGCTGGACGGATCGTCGTGGCTCAGCCCGTGCGTTCGCCGACGACGAGCCGCGCCAGCTCGGCGCGGACCTCGCGCGTCGCATCGATGAGCCGGCCTTCGAGCTCGTAGGTGCGCTCACCGGGCGCCGCGTCGCTGGGCTCGGTGGGTGTGCGCAGGCGGCACCGGGCGACCTTCACCCGGATCGCCGTCCCCGTCGCTTGCAGCGAGCCCTCCACGCGCGCTCCGGGCGCCGAGGAGGCGGTCGAGTGGAGCCGCACGCGATCTCCGTCGATCTCGACGAGCTCTGCCTCGCCGCCCTTGGACCAGGTGAGGTGCGACGTCATTCCGGCCTCCGCAGCCCGGCGCTCCGCGCGCGGGCGGCGCCGCCGCGGGCCCGCTCCATCGCCGCGCGGGCTTCGCGGGTGGCGTCCTTCTCTTTCAGGCTCTCGCGCTTGTCGACGGTCTTCTTCCCCTTCGCGAGGGCGATCTCGGCCTTCACGCGCCCGTTCTTGAAGTAGAGGCGGGTCGCGATCACGGTCATGCCCTCCCGCTCCACGCTCTTGCGGATCGCCTCGATCTCGCTCTCGTGCAGCAGCAGCTTGCGCGGGCGCTTCGCCTCGTGCCCGAAGGCGGCGCCGGGCATCACGGGGATGTTGACCCCCTTCAGGAACGCCTCCCCGTTCTCGATGGCGCACCAGCTGTCGGTGAGCTCGGCCGCGCCGTCGCGGAGCATCTTCACCTCGCTGCCGAGCAGCACCAACCCTGCCTCGAACCGATCGTCGAGGGTGTAGTCGAACGTCGCGCGCTTGTTGCGCACGATGAGCTTCTCCCCCTCTCGCTCCTTCTCTTTGCCAGCGCGGCTCACGCGGCCGCATAGCGCGCGCGCCGCCGCCTGTCCACACCGCTTCACGGGGCCGCGCCCGCACGGCGCCGCTGCTGCGCGCCGCTCGCGCGGCGCGTCCCGCTGCGGCGCCGGCGTCCTCGCTTGACGCCGATCGCCGCCGCTCATCCAATGGTCCTTTCGCTCGACCTGCCGTCGGTCTGGAGGACTCAGTGAATCGCGGACTGCGCTTTTCGGCCTGGCTCGGGGCGATCGTGGTGAGCTCTGCGCTCTTCCCCGGGTGCAGCTGCAGCTGCGGCGTCGCCGCGGACGGCGGCACCGTGGACGGCGATGGGGGGTGGAGCGGCGGCGGGCAGGGCGGCGGCGGGCAGGGCGGCGATGGGCACGGTGGCGGCGGGCACGGCGGCAGCGGGCAGACTCCCAGGCGCGTCGGGGTGACCGAGACGGTGACCGCTGGCGAGGTCGCGAGGAGCTCGCGCTACCGCATGGTGTTCACGCTCGGGCAGCCGACGCAGAACCAGGGGACGTCGACCTCACCCAAGGTGCGGATGCGAGGAGGGCTCATCGGAGCCGACGGGAGCTTGCCGTGACGAGGAGCTCGATGTCGTGTTCGCCCCTTACGACGAGCGCGACCCTTCGACGCCCCTGTGGAGCGAGGTCCACTCGATCACGTTCGAGGACGGCTTCTTCTCGGTGCGCCTCGGCTCGATCGTCCCGTTCGGGAGGGCACGATGGGGCCGCTCGGGCCAGACGCCGCGCCTGCCGGGCGCGCCCCCCGCGCTCGGCTTGTCGGGTCGCCCGAGCGTCGTGCGCACCCGTCGCCACGGACCGTGATAATTCGACGACGCGGAACGCAATGCCGCAGCACGCTGGGTCGGCACGCCGCCCACGTACGATCGTTCGCGACGATGGGCTGAAAGAGGGCTAAACACTCGCGGTTTTCACGCGGCCGTGTCCACTCCGGACGGCGTCCCCGCGGGTTCACCCTACCGCGCGTCCTATGCACTCGATCTGTCTCCGCGGCGCCCGCACGCACAACCTCCAGGGCATCGACCTCGACTTCCGGTCCGGCGAGCTCGTGGCCATCGCCGGCGTCTCGGGCGCTGGCAAATCGTCGCTCGCGCTCGACACGCTCTATTCCGAGGGACAGCGCCGGTTCGTCGAGAGCTTCAGCCCCTACGCTCGCCAGTTCCTCGAGCGGCTCGAGCGGCCGCCGATCGACGCGCTCGAGCCGGTGGCGGCCGGCGTCGCCGTCGACCGACGCGCGCCGGTCAAGAGCTCGCGATCGACCGTCGCCACGATGGCCGACCTCGAGCCGTATTTCTGCGCGCTCTTCGCGCGCGAGGCGGTGCCTGTCTGCCCGTCCTGCGAGGCGCCGGCCGCGCGGACCGACCCGGCGCGCGCGGCCGACCTCGCCGCGAGCGCGCACGAGGGGGCGACCGCGCTCGTCACGTACCCGATCGCGGTCGCCGGGACCGAGCGGTTCCTCGACGTGCGCGAGTCGCTGCTCGCCGCCGGCTACCGGCGCCTCCTCGTCCGCGGCGAGGCGCGCGACATCGACACCGTGGCGCCGTCCGAGGCGATGAGCGGCGCGGACAAGGTCGAGGTCATCGTCGATCGCGTCCGGGTCGCCCCCCGGGAGCGCCGGCGCCTCGGCGCCGCCATCGAGGAGGCGTGGAAGGGCAGCGGGGGCGACGCCTCGCTCCACCTGCAGCGCAAGGCCGACGAGCAGGGCGGCCAGGGGGCGGGGCCCACGCGGCTCCGGCTCGTGCGCGGGCTCGCCTGCCCCTCGTGCGCGCGCGCCTTCGACCCGCCGCGCCCCGGGCTGTTCTCGTACCAGTCCCCCACCGGCGCGTGCCCCTCGTGCCGCGGCTTCGGCCGCACCCTCGGCATCGACTACGACAAGGTGATCCCGGACCCCTCGAAGTCGATCGCAGGCGGCGCGATCCGGCCCTGGAACGGCCGCTCGACGACGTGGGAGCGGAAGCTGCTCCGCGCGTTCTGCGAGCGGAAAGGCATCCGCACCGACAAGCCGTGGCGCGACCTCTCCGACGCGCAGCGCGCGCTCGTGCTCGAGGGCGAGGGCTCGTGGACCCAGGGGAAGTACCCCGGCGTGAAGGCCTGGTTCCGCTGGCTCGAGACGCGCACCTACAAGATGCACGTCCGCGTGCTGCTCGCGCGTTACCGCACCTACGACGTGTGCGGCGCGTGCAACGGCAAGCGGCTCGCCCCCGAGTCGCTCCTCTACCGCGTCGGCGGCCTGGATCTCGCCGCGTGGCACGAGCTCGAGCTCCGCGACGCCCGCGCGCGCCTCGAGGCCGAGCGCCCCCAGACGGGCCAGGGGGAGATGGCGCGCCGCGAGCTCATCGCGCGGCTCGGGTACCTCGAGCGGGTCGGGCTGGGCTACCTCTCGCTCGCCCGCCAGGCGCGCACGCTCTCGGGCGGCGAGGCGCAGCGCGTCGCGCTCACCGCGGCGCTCGGCACGTCGCTGACGGGCGCGCTCTTCGTGCTCGACGAGCCGACGGTCGGCCTGCACCCGACGGACATCCCGCCGCTCATCGCGGCCATGCGCGAGCTCGCCGATCGCGGCAACGCCGTGCTCGTCATCGAGCACGAGCCCCTCGTCATCCGGGCGAGCGATCGCGTCGTCGAGCTGGGCCCCGGCGCGGGCAAGCAGGGCGGGCGCGTCACCTTCGACGGCCCGCCCGACGGGCTCGCCGCGCGCGGCCCGCTGGCGCCGGCGCGCGCGGAGCGCCGGGCGCCGAGCGGGAAGATCGCGATCCACGGCGCGCGCGAGAACAACCTCCGCGACGTCACGGTCGACGTGCCGCTCGGCGTCGTCGTGGCGATCACGGGGCCGAGCGGCTCGGGCAAGAGCACGCTGGTGAACGACGTGCTCTACCGGCACATCGCGAGGGCGCGCGGCTACAAGGACGTCGAGGCGCCCGGCCTGTACAGGCGCATCGAGGGCACGGCCGACATCCGCACCGTCACGCTCGTCGACCAGGCGCCGCTGGGGCGCACCTCGCGGGGCAACCCTGCGACCTACACCGGCGCATGGAACCGCATCCGCGCGCTCTTCGCCGAGCAGCCTGAGGCGTCGGCGCGGGATCTCGGGCCGGGCCACTTCTCGTTCAACGTCGCGCTCGGGCGCTGCGAGGCGTGCGCGGGCGAGGGGAGCGAGACGATCGAGATGCAGTTCCTCGCCGACGTGTCGCTGACCTGCCCCACCTGCAAGGGCAAGCGGTTCCGCGACGAGGTGCTCGAGGTGAAGCTCGACGGCCGCTCGGTCGCCGACGTGCTCGACCTCTCGATCGACGAGGCGTTCGAGGTCTTCGTTGGGCAGCCCGCGATCCGGCGGGCGCTCGCGCCGCTCAAGCAGCTCGGCCTCGGTTACCTCACGCTCGGGCAGCCGCTCTCGACGCTCTCCGGCGGTGAGGCGCAGCGGCTGAAGATCGCGCGCGCGCTCGGCGAGCCCTGCGCGGGCGCGCTCTTCCTGCTCGACGAGCCGAGCGCCGGCCTTCACCCCGAGGAGGTGACGCACCTCAACGCCGCGCTCTCCGTGCTCGTGACCGAGGGCGCCTCCGTGATCGTCGTCGATCACGACCTCGACGTCATCGCCGCGGCGGACTGGGTCGTCGATCTCGGCCCGGGCGCGGGCAGCGAGGGCGGGAGCGTCGTCGCCGAGGGGACGCCCGAGGAGGTGGCCCGGACGGCGACGCGGACCGGCGTCTCGCTGGCCGAGTGGTTCGCGCAGCGGGGCGACGGCGGCGCTCGGCGCCCGCGGCGCGCTGCGGCGGCGGCCCCCGCCGCCCCGAAGCCCGGCAAGCGCGGCGGCGCCGCCGCGCGCGCGTCGCTCGACCGGGGTCGGATCGAGGTCGAGGGCGCCCGCGAGCACAACCTCGCCGAGGTCTCGACCGTGATCCCGCACGGCGAGATCGTCGTCGTCACCGGCCCGAGCGGCTCTGGCAAGAGCACGCTCGCGTTCGACGTGGTCTTCGCCGAGGGCCAGCGGCGCTTCCTCGAGACGCTGACCCCCTACGCGCGCCAGTTCCTCCCCACGCTGCCGCGGCCGGACGTCGATCGCGTCACCGGCGTCCCCCCCTCGATCGCGCTCGAGCAGCGCACCACGCGCTCCGGCGCCAACTCGACCGTCGCGACCGTGACCGAGATCGCGCACTACCTGCGGCTGCTCTACGCCAAGGTCGGCGAGGCGCGCTGCCCGGACTGCGACGTGCCGATCGAGGCGCGCTCGCCGGACGACGTCTACCGCTCGCTCGTCTCGACGCGCGGCGCGCGGACGCTCCTCGCCCCCGCCGTCGTGGCGCGCAAGGGGACGTACCTCGACGTGTTCACCGCCGCCGCCCGGGCCGGCATCACCCGCGCGCTCGCCGACGGCGAGCCGTGCGCGACCGACAGTCCTCCTCGCCTCGACAAGCGCCGCGAGCACTCGATCGACCTCGTGATGTACGAGGGGCGCATGGACGGCCTGGATCGCGCCCTCTTCGATCGCGCCCTCGCGTTCGGGCGGGGGGCGGTCAAGCTCGCCGGCGGCCGCGGCGGCGAGCAGCTGCTCTCGACCACGCGCACCTGCCCGCGCTGCGGCGTCGGTGTCCCGGAGCTCGATCCCCGCTGGTTCTCCTTCAACACGAAGCAGGGCCGGTGTGCGTCCTGCGAGGGGACGGGCGCCTCGGACTTCGACGACGACGCGCTCGCGACGCCCGACCCGTGCGAGGCCTGCGGCGGCTCGCGCCTCGCGCCGATCCCGCGGGCGGTCCGGCTCGCGGGAGAGCGCTACCACCAGGCGTCCGGCCGGTCGGTCGCGGCCGCGGCCGCGTGGGCGAGGGGGCTACGGTTCACGGGCGACCGCGCGCTGATCGCCGAGGCGCCGCACAAGGAGCTCTGCCGCCGGCTCGACTTCGTCTGCGAGGTGGGCCTCGGCTACCTCACGCTCGATCGGCGCGCGGCCACCCTCTCGGGCGGCGAGATGCAGCGCCTGCGGCTCGCGGCGCAGCTCGGCAGCGGCCTCACCGGGGCGCTGTACGTCCTCGACGAGCCGACCATCGGCCTGCACCCGCGCGACACCGACCGGCTGCTCGGCAACCTCCGGCGGCTCGCCGGGATGGGCAGCACCGTTCTCATGGTGGAGCACGACGCCGACACGATCCGCGCGGCGGATCACCTGATCGACCTCGGCCCCTCGGGCGGGCGCAAAGGCGGCCGGATCGTCGCGGCGGGGCCGTCGCGCGCGGTGCTCGCGAACCCCGACTCGCCGACCGCCCGGGCGCTCGCCGGCGAGGATGCGCTGCTCAGCGCGCGCCCGGCGCGCCCCCCCGCGCGCGAGCACATCGAGCTCCTCGGCGCCCGCGCGCACAACCTCCAGGGGGACACGCTCCGGATCCCCGCGGGCCGGATGACGGTGGTCGCCGGCGTGTCCGGCTCGGGGAAGAGCACGCTGATCCAGAAGGTGCTCTACCCCGCCGCGCGCCGCGCGCTGGAGCTGGAGGCGCCCGAGCCGGGCCCGCACAAGGCGCTGCGGCTGCCGAAGAGCATCCTGCGGGCGGTGGCCGTCGATCAGTCGCCCATCGGGCGGACGCCGCGCTCGATCCCCGCGACGTTCCTGGGCGTCTGGGACGAGGTCCGCAAGCTCTACGCCGCCTGCCCCGACGCGCAGGTGCGCGGCTACGGCCCTGCGCGGTTCTCCTTCAACACGGCCTCCGGCGGGCGGTGCCCCGCGTGCGAGGGTCAGGGCGTCATCGCGCACGAGATGTCGTTCTTGCCGGACGTGACCACGCCTTGCGAGGCGTGCGGCGGCGCGCGCTTCGAGCCGGCGACGCTCGACGTGCGCTACCTCGGTCTGTCCGTCGGCGAGCTCCTGGACCTCACCGCGGAGGAGGCTGTCGAGGTCTTCGCGGCCCACCCGAAGATCCGCGCCCCGCTCTCGACGATGTGCGATCTCGGCGTCGGTTATCTCCACATCGGCCAGGGGTCGCACACGCTCTCGGGCGGCGAAGCGCAGCGGCTCAAGCTCGCGGCGGAGCTGACGGCCGGCGCGCGGCCGAAGCCCACGCTCTATGTGCTCGACGAGCCCACGACCGGCTTGCATCTGGCGGACGTGACGCGCCTGGTCCGCGTGCTCGATCGCCTCGTCGAGCGCGGCGACACGCTGGTGATCATCGAGCACCACCCGGCGGTCATCGCGTGCGCGGATCACGTGGTGGAGCTCGGCCCGGAGGGCGGCGCCGGCGGCGGGCGCATCGTGGCGGAGGGCACCCCGCGCGAGGTGGCGCGTCAGCCGACGGCGACGGGCGAGGTGCTGAAGCGGATCTTCGCGAAGGCTACGTGAGCGGGCGCGCCGCGCGAACCGGCGCGCCGTCCCGGGGAGCGCGGCTCAGCCGCCGGCGCGCTTCGCGTACTGGTACGCGGTGTAGGCGGAGATCAGGTGGCAGATCCAGCCGAGCCAGCCGCCCGAGCCGATCCACAGGCCGGGGGTGATGATCAGCCAGAAAATGCAGCGCAGGAACGCGCCGTTGTAGAGCTGCCCAACGCCCGGAATAAGGAACGAAAGCACTGCGGCGATCCCGGATTTGCTCATGGCATCGGAACCTGATCACCGTGACCGCCCTGTCAAGCGGGCTGGGGGAACCTAGGCATGGAACGGACCCGCCGCGCCGCTGCCAGCAGCACAGGGCGCGGTGCAGGAGGGCTCAGCGGCTGCCTGGCAGGACGATCCTTCGACGGCCCGTCGAGGACGTAGAAGGGGTCGGCGCAGGGGTCGTCCCTGTGGCGGTAGGCGCGGGGGTCGTCGACGTGGCCGTGGGCGCGGGGGTCGTCCCCGTGGCGGTAGGCGCGGGGGTCGTCCCCGTGGCGGTAGGCGCAGGGGCCGTCGCCGTCGGCTTGGGTTGTGCTTGCGCCGTCGGCTTCGGGGCTGCCACGGGGGCAGGCGCGGGCGGCTCCGGCGCGGTCGCCGCGGGTGTGGCGGCCGTCGGCGGGGGAGGCGCAGGATCGCCGGCGACCGACGCAGGCGCCGGGGGCGCCTCGATGGGCGTCAACGCTGCGGCATCTTCGGACGATCCTCGGCTGCGCATCACGAAGAAGGCGGTCGTCAGCCCGCCGATGACCACGAACGCGCCGATGCCGATCAGCGCGAGCGTCGCGCCGGAGCTCTTCGCGCGAGGACGCGCGGGGATCGGCGCCGGGTACAGCGCGCCGCTGCCCGGCAGCTGGGGAGCGCCTCCGGCGTGAAACCCCGGCGCTCCGGCGGCCCCGGGGCCACCTGGGGCCCCGAACGGCGAGCCGCCGTACGGGCTGGGAGGCTGGGGCGGCTGCCCGTAAGCGCCTCCTGCTCCAGGTGGTCCGCCGTAATTCGCTGTCGCACCGGGCCCGTACGGGCCCGGTGCACCCGCTGGCGGCGCGCCGTACGGGCCAGCGGGAGCGCCGTACGGGCCCCCGGGAGGCGCGCTGTTGGTCCCGCCTTCGACGAGGGTCCGCGGGACGGCTGCGCCAGCGGCGTTCGGATCGTGCGGCGCGGTGCCGGGCGGCACGGGGAAGGCGCCCTGCGGCGAGTTGGGCCCTGCGAGCGGAGGCTCGCCGGGCACGGTCTTGCCAGGGCCGTACATGCCGCTCGGGGGCGCAGGCCATCCCGGCGGCGGACCGCTATTCTGGTTGCTCATCGAGATCGCATCCTACCTACCGTACGCGCCCGGCGCGTCAGTTGTTGGGTACGATGATCACGCGCCGTCGAGGCCTGTCCGGCGGCGTGTCGGGGGGGCTCGTCGTCGGCGTCGTCGGCGGGCTCGTCGTGTTCGGCTGGGGGTTGGCCGGCGGCTGCGCGCTGGTCGGCGCGGGGAACGGGAATGGCGGCAGCGTCGACGGGATGACCCAGGGAAGCTGGGGGATGATCGTCGTCCCGCTGGGGCGTGTGGTCGGCGCCGTCGTGGTCGGCGCCGTCGTGCTCGGCGTCGCCGGCGGCTTTGCCGTCGTGGTCGGCCGGGGCTGCGGCTTGGCGACCACGGGCGGCTCGACGGGAGGTGGCGTCACCGCCGGGGGCGTCACGGCGGGGGGCGTCGTCGCGGGCGGGCTGGGATCCGAAGGCACCGTGTTGGCCGGCTGGAGGGTCGGCAGCAGGGCCGGCCCCGCGTCGGCCTGCTCCTTCCGGCCCAGCTCGTTGGCGATGTACAGACCACCGACGACGGCCCCCGTGATCCCCGTGGCGAGCAGCAGGATGGCGAACAGCGACGTCCCGCCTCGCGCGGGCCGCTGCGCGCCGTGCGCCGAGGCGCTCTGCGAGATCCTCGGCAGCGGATCCATCGGCGCCGTCCCAGGGATGTAGCCCTGCGCGCCGCCGCCATATGCGCCGCCATACCCGGGCGCTGGGCCGCCGTTGAATCCGCCGCCCGGGGCCGCGCTCCTGTCCATGAACGGCGCGCCTCCGACCGCCGTCCCTCCCGGGCGCGGCGCCACATCGAAGGGTCCCGGCTCGTGGCTCGTGGCGGGCACCCCCTGGGGGAGAGCGTAGGGGGCAGCGCTCACGGTCGCCGGCTGCGCGATCTGGGGATACCCACCTTGCTGGGGATAGCCCCCTTGGGCGAAATACGGGCCCGAGGAGGGCTCCGGCCTCGGCGTGAACCCTGGCGCTGACGCCGAGGGCCCTCGGGCATCCGAGGAAAAGCCGCCCATGGGGGTCGAGGGCCCGAGGCCGCCCGGGGGGCCGCTGGACGCGTGCTGCGCGCCGCCGTCCTCCGGCGGAATCGTCTTGGGAACGGAGCTGGCGCGACCGTCCCCCATCGCGTTGGTCGCGGGCGCCGCCGCGGAAGGCGTGAGCATCCCGGGCGCCGCGAGGGCTGCCGCCAGGGCGGCCCCGGACGACCGCGCCAGGCTGACCTCGGACGGCGCGGGGGTGAGCGCCGACGGGGCGCGGGCGGCTCGGGCGAACGGCTCCAGGGCGCTGCGGAACTCGGCGGTGGTCGCGAAGCGATCCGGCGGCGAGGCCGCCATGGCGCGGTGGACGGCCGCGCAGAGGCCGGGCGCGAGCTCCGGCGCCAGGTCGGAGAGCCGCGAGATCTGGCCCGAAAGGTACGCTCCCGCGATCTGCTGGGGCTCATCGCCGCCGACCGGCCGGCGACCGGCCAGCATCTCGAAGACGATGACGCCCAGCGAGAAGATGTCGGCGCGCGCGTCCACGGAGTCCGCGGAGTAGGCCTGCTCCGGCGCCATGTACTCGGGGGTGCCCATGATCACGCCGGGGCGCGTCAACCCGCGATCGAGCTCCCCCGTGACCTTCAGCTTGGCGATGCCGAAGTCGAGCAGCTTGATGAGCGGCTCTCCCTTGGCGGACTTCGTGATGATCACGTTGTCCGGCTTGAGGTCCCGGTGGACGACGCCCGCGCGATGGGCGGCCTCGACGCCCTCCAGCATCTGCATCGTGTACTCGAGCGCGTCGGGGTACCCGAGACGGATGCCTGCCCGGTAGAGCTCCTCGTACAGGGTCTGGAGCGTCTTCCCCTCCAGGTACTCCATCACGATGAACGCCAGGCCGGACGCCGTCTGGTCGACGTCGCTGACGCGAACCACGTGCGCGCTCTGGATCTGCGCGGAGACGCGCGCCTCCTGGAGGAAGCGCTGCACCAGGCCGGAGCGGCGGGACAGCTCGGGGTGGAGAAACTTGAGGGCGACCGTCGTCCCCAGCACCTCGTGGCGGGCTTCGTAGACGCTCCCCATGCCGCCATCGCCGATGAGGCGCACGAGTCGGTACTTGTTGTTGATGACCTGGCCTGCCTGCGGACGCATCGATCTCCGTTGAGGGCGCTGGAGTTGCTCGGAGAGTCTCACAGGCTGGTAGACGAACGTCAGCCCCATTTGTGCGACACAGCGTCGCGATGATCGCGATCCGCCCTGCTTTTCGGCGCAGCGAGCCCCCTCCATGTCCGCCCGCGTCCCGTCCAGGGCGCCCATACGGCTGAGGTCGCACGCTCCAGGGCGCACGTGCCACCCCAGGGATGCGCGATGACGCGTCGCGTCGTCGCGGCTCGTGTGGGCGCGACAGCGCTGATGCGCGCGTGCGGGACCGAGTATACCTGGGAGCGCCGCGTGGGAGCGGCGCCGAGGAGATGCCCGTGCTGGCTGCGCCGTTGCTCGATGCCCTGATCGATCGCTCTCTGGAAGAAGACCTCGCGGGAGGCGATCTCACCACCGAGGCCTGTGTCGAGGCCTCCGCGCGCGCGACCGCGAAGGCGGTCGCGCGCAAGCCGCTCGTCGCGTGCGGGGGCGACGTGTTCCTGCGCGTCTTTCAGCGCCTGGATCGGCAGGTGGAGGGCGAGGTGCTCGTCGCGGACGGCACCGCCGTCGGCGCCGGCGCGGTGCTGTGGACGGTGCGTGGCCGCGCGCGCTCGCTCCTCAGCGCGGAGCGCACCGCGCTCAACCTCGCGCAGCGGATGAGCGGCGTCGCCTCCGAGGCGCGCCGCTACGCCGAGGCGATCCCGGCTGGGTCGAGCGTGCGCATCACCGACACCCGCAAGACGACGCCCGGTCTCCGCGGGCTGGAGCGCTACGCGGTGCGCGTGGGCGGCGCGCACAACCACCGCGACAGCCTCGGGAGCGCCGTGCTCATCAAGGACAACCACATCGTCGCGGCGGGCGGCATCGCGACCGCCATCGCCCGCGCGCGGGCGCGCGCCCCGCACACGACGAAGGTCGAGGTCGAGGTGGCCTCGCTGCAGGAGCTCGATCAGGCGCTGGCCGCCGGCGCCGACATCATCATGCTCGACAACTTCACGCTGGCCGACGTCAAGGCCGCGTCCGCGCGCGTGCGGTCGGCGCAGCACGGCCGGCCTCTCCTCGAGGTCTCCGGCGGCATCACCCTGGAGCGCATCCCCGAGCTCGTCGCGGCGGGCATCGACGTCATCAGCGTCGGGGCGCTGACGCATTCGGCGCGCGCTGCCGACATCGCGCTGGATCTCTCGCTGTGAGGCGGCTCGACGGGGCGGCGATAGAGCGCGAGCTCTCGCGGCTGGGCGCGTCGTTCGGGCGGCCGCTCGCCGTGGCGGCCGAGACCGCGTCGACGAACGACGACGCGCGGAGCGCGGCCGCAGCCGGCGCGCCGCACGGGGCTGCGTTCCTGGCCGACGCGCAGACCCAGGGTCGGGGGCGCGGCGGGCGCTCCTGGCACTCCCCGCCCGGCGAGAACCTCTACCTGTCGGCTGTGTTGCGCCCGAGCCTGCCGGCGAGCCGCGTGGCTCCCATCGCGCTCGTCATGGGGCTCGCCGTCGCGTCCGTCATCGAGCGGCGGCTCGCGCCTCTTCCGTCCCGCGGCGCGTCGGGCGGCGGCTCCGCCGTCGAGGTGCGGCTCAAGTGGCCCAACGACGTGCTCGCCGGGGGCCGCAAGCTGGCGGGGATCCTCGTCGAGGCCCAGCTGCGCGGCGAGTCGGTGAGCAGCGTGATCGTCGGCGTCGGGCTCAACGTCCATGCGTCGAGCTTCCCGCCGGATCTGTCGGCGCGGGCCACGTCGCTCGCGATGCTCGGGATCGACGACGTCCCGCGCGAGCGCCTCGCCGCGGAGCTGCTCCAGGCGATCGGCGACGCGGCGGCGAGGTTCGAGGCGGGCGAGCTCGCGCCCTTCGCGGAGGATCTCGCCCGGATGGACTGGCTGCGCGGCCGCCGCGTCGAGGTCGGCGGCGTGGTCGGCGTCGCGGCGGGGATCGATCCGGAGGGGCACCTGCTGGTCCGCGGCGCCGACGGCATCCTCCGGGCGGTGGCGGCGGGCGAGGTCAGCGTCATCTCCAGCTGAGCGCCCCGCGCCGCTTGCGTTGCGCGCTCGGCGCGGCCAAAGCTCCCGCCCCCACCTCGGGTCGCCGGCGGCGTGGCGCCGCCGAGGCGGACCGAGGCGCCTCGGAGGCGTCGCTTCCTTGAAAGAAGACACCCTCGTCGTCCACGAAATCTACGCCAGCGTGCAGGGTGAATCGACGTTCGCCGGGCTGCCGTGCACCTTCGTCCGGCTCACCGGGTGCAACCTGCGCTGCGCCTGGTGCGACACGACGCAGGCCTTCTACGGCGGCAAGCGGCTCCGCCGCGGCGAGGTCCTCGAGCGCGCGCTCGCCCTCGGCACGCCGCTCGTCGAGCTCACGGGGGGCGAGCCTCTCCTTCAGCCCGGGTCGTTCCCGCTCCTCGCGGAGCTCTGCGACGCGGGCCGGACGGTCCTCGTCGAGACCAGCGGCGAGGCAGACGTCTCGCGCGTCGATCCGCGCGTGCACAAGATCATGGACCTGAAGGCGCCCGGCTCGGGGGAATCCCACCGGAACCGCTGGTCGAACCTGGATCACCTCACGCCGCGCGACGAGATCAAGTTCGTGCTCGCCGATCGGGCGGACTATGCGTGGATGCGGGACACCATCCGCGAGCGGCGCCTCGACGCGCGCGGCGTGACGCTGCTCGCCTCGTGCGTGTGGGGCAAGCTGTCGCCGAAGGAGCTCGTCCAGTGGGTGCTCGACGATGGCCTCCGCGTCCGGGTGCAGGTCCAGCTCCACAAGGTGATCTGGGGAGCCGACGCGCAGGGGGTCTGACCCGCGGGTCGCCCCCCGCGCCGCGGCTCGTCCCGGTGAGGGCGGCGCCCTTCTCTCGCAGCCTCAGCGCTCGCCGCGCACGAACTGCTCGAAATCTTCGACGTCGCGGGGCGAGCCGAGGACGAGCGGCACGCGCTCGTGGAGCGACCTCGGGACCCTGTCCAGGATGCGCTCGGCCCCCGTGCTCGCCTTTCCGCCCGCGGCCTCGAAGATGAACGCGAACGGGTTCGCCTCGTAGAGCAGCCGCAGCTTGCCCTGGCCGCTGCGATCGGCGGGGTAGGCGAAGATGCCGCCCTTGAGCAGCGTCCGGTGCGCGTCCGCGACCAGCGATCCCACGTAGCGCGCGCCGTACGGCCGACCCTCGTGCTTGCTGTCCTCCTTGATCCACGCGTTCCAGCGGCGCACCTCCTCCGGCCATCGCGCGCTGTGGCCTTCGTTGATGGAGTACGTCGAGCCGCGCTCGGGGATCCGGATGTTCTCGTGAGAGAGAAAGAACTCTCCCACGGTCGGGTCGTAGGTGAAGCCGTGCACGCCGCCGAGGCCGGTCGTGATGACGAGCAGCGTCGACGAGCCGTAGAGCACGTAGCCGGCCGCGACCAGATCGCGGCCGGGGCGAAGGAAGTCCGATGGATCGGCGCCCATCTTGGCGTCGCTCTTCCGGAGCACACCGAAGATCGTGCCGATCGAGATGTTCACGTCGATGTTGGACGAGCCGTCGAGCGGGTCCACGACGACGATGTACTTCGCTCGTGGGTCCGTGGAGAGGAGCCTCATTTCCCCGAGCTCCTCGCTCACCACGGCCGCGCAGTGCCCGCGCCTTCCGAGCACGCTGAGCAGCGTCTCGTTGGCGACCTCGTCGAGCTTCTGCACGACCTCGCCCTGGACGTTGGTCTGTCCCGTGTATCCGAGGACGTTGGCGAGGCCGGCCCGCCGGACCTTGGATGTCACGAGCTTCGCCACCAGGCCGAGCTGGTTCAGGAGGGAGGTGAACACCCCTGTCGCCGAGGGGAACCCGAGCATTCCTTCGAGGATGTATGTCTCGAGCGTGATCCCGATGCGTGACGGCGCCTCCGGCGGCTTCCAGCTCAGATCCCGTTGGTCCGACATGATCCCTCCGCGTTGGCGGCGAGGACGTTACCGCCCCGCCACGTGCTCGTGCTCGCGTCGGCCGCTGTGGCCCCGAGGGCGGTCCGGCGCAGTTTCGAGAATTGCGTATCCGATGGCTTCGTACAACATCCTCGGGGCGCTGGACCGCCCGCGCGTTGGGCTCGATACGTTCGTCCAAGTCCTGAAGATGCGGCCCGAGCCCGCTCGCCCGAGCGCCCTGACACGGCGCCGCGGGCATGACGGGGCGGGTTCACGCCCCGGGCGGGCCACGCGCTTCCTGGCGCAGCAGCACCTTCGACGGAGTGATTCATGGCGCTCACCGCGCGTGTAGAGCAGATCCTCTCCTGGTACGCATCCGAGAACCCAGGCACGCTGACGAACCTCGTCCGGCTGCTCAACCATGGCGCGCTCGCGGGCACCGGAAAGATGGTGATCCTGCCGGTGGACCAGGGCTTCGAGCACGGTCCGGTGCGATCGTTCGCTCCGAACCCCGAGGCCTACGACCCCGATTACCACTTTCAGCTCGCGATCGACGCCGGGTGCAACGCCTACGCGGCGCCGCTCGGATCGCTGGAGGCGGGCGCGGCCAGGTTCGCGGGGCAGGTGCCCCTGATCCTGAAGCTGAACAACAGCGACACGCTGGCGAAGGTGGAGCAGCCCGTGTCGGCGGTGACCGGCTCCGTCGAGGACGCGCTCCGCCTCGGCTGCGTCGGCGTCGGCTACACCATCTACCCCGGGTCCGGCGCGAGAAACAGGATGTACGAGGACCTTCGCGAGATCGCCCTCGAGGCCAGGCGCAGGGGCCTGCTCGTCATCGTCTGGAGCTATCCGCGCGGCGCCGGACTGTCGAAGCAGGGCGAGACGGCCATCGATGTCTGCGCCTATGCGGCGACGATTGCGGCCCAGCTCGGCGCACACATCATCAAGGTCAAGCCGCCGACCGCTCATATCGAGCAGGAGGAGGCGAGAAAGATGTACGAGAAATACAAGATTCCCATCCAGACGCTCGCCGACCGGACCCGGCACGTCGTGCAGGCGACGTTCGGCGGCAAGCGCGTGGTGATCTTCTCTGGCGGCGAGTCCAAGGCGACCGACGCCGTCCTGGAGGAGGTGCGCGAGATGGCCGCGGGCGGCTCCTTCGGGTCGATCATGGGGCGCAACGCGTTCCAGCGCCCTCGCGCCGAGGCGCTGCAGCTCCTCGCCGACGTGATCCAGATCTACCGGTCGGCGCGCTGACGCCCCTCGATCCGGCGCTCGGGCCGGGCCGGCCCGGACCCGCAGTCCGGAGGGCAGCGTCGCGCGAGGCGCTCCGACGGCGGGCCGCCGAGCGCGAAGCCCGTGCGGGAGCCGCGCAGAACCGTGCGGGGCCGCGCGCCTGGGAGCGGGAGCGCGCTCCCGCCCGCACCTCGGGCCGACCGCCTGCGGGCATCGTGCACGTCGACGGGGTTAGCCCTTCGTGTTTAGATGCCGCGCTGGACACCCTCCACATCCCGGGCTCAGGAGACCGCATGCCGATCAAAGTGAACCTCGCCTCGTCCGACCCGCTGAGCATCGCCGTCGACGTCGTCGTCATCGGCGTGCCCGAAGGCGCTTCGACGGGTGAGGGCGTGCTGGCGAGGCTCGTGGCCGCGCTGGGCGAGTCGGTGACTCACCAGGTCAAGCGTGACGACTTCACGGGGAAGAGGGATCAGAGCATCGATTTCGCGACGAACGGCGCGTTGAAGCCCGGCCGGGTGCTGTTGATCGGGCTCGGGTCGGGCAAGGTCACCGACGTCGAGTGCAGGCTGCTCGCCGCGAAGGGGGCGCGCTTCGCGAACGGGGTGCGCGCCGAGAGCGTCGCGGTCGTGGTGCCTCCCGGCGTCGAGCGCGGGGAGCGGGCCGCCGCGGAGGGGCTCGTGCTCGGGGCCTACCGGTTCACCCGCTACTTCACGGGCGATCGTCTGCCCAAGGTCCAGCTCTCCCGCGGCACCGTGGTCATCGAGGGCAAGGTGGGCAAGGCGGCGCGCGATGCCGTCGCGCTCGGCCAGCAGGTCGGCGAGGCGATCTGCGTCGCGCGCGACCTCGTCAACGAGCCGCCGAACGAGGTTTATCCGGAGGCGCTCGCGCGTGTCGCGGTGGCCGTGGGCAAGCAGCACGGGCTCAAGGTGACGGTGCTCGACAAGGCCGCGCTCACCAAGCGGGGCATGAAGCTCATCATGGCGGTGGGGCAGGGGAGCGCGAGGGATCCCCGGCTGGTCCACATGGTCTACGCTCCTCCCGGGAAGCCGAAGCGGAAGCTCGTCTTCGTGGGCAAGGGGCTCACCTTCGACAGCGGCGGGATCTGCATCAAGCCAGCTCCGGGCATGGAAGAAATGAAGGGCGACATGGGCGGCGCCGCGAACGTGATCGCGCTGATGGCCGCCGTCGCGGCCGCCAAGCCGAACGTCGAGGTGCACGGCGTCATCGGCGCGGCAGAGAACATGCCCGACGGCGCCGCATACCGGCCCGGCGACATCTTCGGCTCTCTGGACGGCAGGACGGTGGAGATCATCAACACCGACGCAGAGGGGCGCCTGGTCCTCGCCGACTGCCTCGCCTATGCGCGCGCGCTGAAGCCGGACCTCATCGTCGACAACGCGACCCTCACGGGCGCGTGCGTCGTGGCCCTCGGGCCGACCGTGTCCGGCTTCTTCTCGAACCGCGAGGAGCTCGCGGAGCGCCTGCGGAGCGCCGCGAAGGCCGCGGGCGAGTCGATGTGGCAGCTCCCGCTCATCGAGGAGCTCCGCGACGGCCTCAAGAGCGACTGGGCCGACATCAAGCACACGGCCGACCGCTGGGGAGGGGCCATCACCGCGGCCTTGTTCCTGCGCGAGTTCGTGGGGGACGTCCCCTGGGTGCACGTGGATATCGCTGGCCCATCCATGGCGAACAAGCCGTACGGCATCTTCTCCAAGGGCGGGACGGGCCACGGCGTGCTTACCTTCCTCCGCCTCATCGAAGGCTTCACCGGCTAAACCGTGCAACTCCGCCGCAAGCTCGCGCGCGCCATGGGGCGCGCCATCACCGACTTCGACATGATCGCCGACGGCGATCGGATCCTCTGTGCTGTCTCGGGGGGCAAGGACAGCTACGCGATGCACGCGCTGCTCGTCGACCTCGCGCGGCGCGCGCCGGTCCGGTTCAGCGTGATCGCGGTCAACATCGACCAGGGGCACCCTGGCTACCCGGGACACCTCCTCACCGACTACATGGCGGCGGGCGGCCACGAGTTCCGGATGATCTCCGAGGACACCTACTCGATCGTCACCGAGAAGATCCCCGAGAACAAGACGTACTGCTCCCTCTGCTCCCGCCTGCGCCGGGGCATCCTGTACCGCATCGCCCGCGAGCTCGGCTGCTCGAAGATCGCCCTCGGCCACCACCGTGACGACGCCGTGACGACGCTGCTCCTGAACCTGATCTTCGCGGGGCAGCTGAAATCGATGCCGCCGAAGCTCATCTCCGACGACGGCCACAACATCGTGATCCGTCCGCTGATCTACTGCGCCGAGGCCGAGCTCGCCGCGTTCGCCGCGGAGGAGCGGTTCCCGATCATCCCCTGCGACCTGTGCGGGTCCCAGGACAACCTCCAGCGCAAGGCGGTGAGCCAGCTCCTCGCGGATCTCGACGCGCGCCACCCCGGGACGCGGCAGAACATGCTCGCAGCCCTCGGCAACGTGCGCCCGAGCCACCTCTTCGACACGGGCCTCTGGAAGCGGCTCGGGCTCGAGGTCGCCCGGGAAGAGGGGAGCGCGGGCGACGAGGCGGGCGTGGGTGCGCCAGCGCCGGACGTGCTGCCCGTGGGCAACCTCCTGAGAAACCTGGCCTAGCGCTCGCTCATGAGCACGGATGCCCCCGGCGCCATCTCGATCGGCGCTCCGCGCGAAGAGGAGTCCACCGCGGCGGCCTCCGTCGGACGCGGCGGCGCGTTGACGCGCGGGGTCGACGGGGCGTCAGGCTCGGACCCCCCGGAGGCGCCGCTGCCGGGGGCGGCGCGCTTCGACCTGGGCCCGGGCGGCGGGCGCGCCCCGCAGGCGTTGCTCGCCGCGGTCGTCGCCTGGATGATCACGGTCGCGCCCGCGGGTTTCGGTCGTGGCGCGCCCGTGGTCGCCAGCATCGCCGCCACGCTCGCCTTCCTGTGCGGGGTCGCTGCGCCGCTGCTCGCCGCCACGCACCGCCGGGTCGCCCGGCACCTCGGCATCTCCGTCTTCCTCGCGCTGGTCACGCTGACCTGGCTGCTGGCTTCTCCTTCCCTTCAGCCCTCGCGCCTCGACCCGGTCCGCGCGGCGATCGGCGCGATCGCCTGGGGCATCTTCGCGCTTTCCTGGCGCGATCGCTGGGACGTGCGGCGCCAGCCGGAGCCGGAGCCAGACGCCCCGCTCCTGCAGGCCCGAGCCCACCTCCCTCCGCTCGCGACGGCGATCGTCGCGTTCGGAGCGCTCGTGAGCCTCGCGATCCTCGTGCTCGCCTGGCGCATCCGGGACCCGGAGCGCGCCCTCCTGGCCCAGGCCGTCGCGGTGGCCTGCGCCGTCGCGCTGATCACGGCGGCGTCCGGCGTCGCGGTGGCTCGTGGCCGCCGGCACACGGGCGGCGGACGGCGGCTCCCCCACCGAGCCGTTCGGCACCTGGTGGTCCTGATCGTCGTTGCGGTCCTGGGGGCGGTCGCGATGACGCTGCGGTGAGCGGCGGCGCGGCCGTGGCCTCCCGGCCGCCGCCGCTCCCTGGTGTCCCCGCATCCCCGCCGGTTCCTCACCAAATCGCGTTACACTCATGGGCGTGTCCCGCGCAGTCGATGTGTTCGCGGTTCTGCTCCTCGTCGCCGCAGCGTTCTCCTTTGCCTTCGGGGTTTACGCGCTCGGTGATCGCCAGGATTTCAAGGCGATCTACCTCCTCGTGATCGGCGGCCTCTCGCTCAAGGCGTCCACGGAGATCCTTCGTCCCCGCGGGGGTAACGCGTGAGCCCTGGGCGCCGAGCGATCGCGGCCGTCGCATGTCTGTGCGCGTGCGCGGCCTGGGCTGTTCTATCGACGTCCGCGAGGGGGGCGGCGCCGCTGCCGCCCGACGTGGCGGCCCGCGTGGGCGCGAGCGACGTCGCCGTCGACTCGGTGGCGCGCATCGCGGCGGCGCAGCAGATCCCGCCTGCGCAGGCCCGGGACGCTGCGGTCCACGACGCGCTCTGGGCCGCCGAGGCACGAGCCCGCGGCCTCGAACAGGACCCCGACGTGCGGCGCGAGATCAGCCTGGTGCTCGCCCGTCGCATGCTCCACCGCCTGAAAGAGGAGGCGGCGAACGCCGGCCCGGTGACCGACGAAGAGCTGCGCGTCGCCACCGAGCGCCACTGGCTCGATCTCGATCGTCCCG